>CAWDAU010000011.1:0-1007910 GCA_963800385.1 uncultured Gammaproteobacteria bacterium | reverse complement strand
TGCGATCGAAATGCGCCCTAGACCCTTATGGCGTATGAGACATTTCTTGATGGGGTGGCTCCCCGGGACGGATTCGAACCGCCGACCAACGGATTAACAGTCCGTCGCTCTACCACTGAGCTACCGGGGAATCAAAGGAGGCGCGGATTGTCGGGAAGCCGCGCTTGTAAGTCAAGAAATCAGCGCCCAATCCAGCACATAGCATGGGTGCAGATGCACCTGTTTCCCTAGGCGCGCTTGGCTACTGGGGGAGAAACGGCGAGTTGGATGCGGCTCAACGCCTCCTTGAGGGTCTCCATGCTGCAGGCAAACGAGATGCGCATGTGGTTGGGCGCTCCAAAACCCGACCCGGGAACCACCGCAACCAAGGCGTTGGCGAGCAAGTATTCGGCAAACTCGGTGTCGTCTTTCAGTCCCAGCGAGCGCATGGCCCCCTCGATATTCGCGAAGGCGTAGAAGGTTCCAGCGCCCGGCAGACACGAAATGCCCGGAATGGCATTCAAGCCGGCGACCACAAAGTCATGCCGCGCCTTGAAGGCCTTGTTCATCTCGGCTACGCAACTCTGGTCGCCGTTCAGGGCAACCGTGGAGGCGCGCTGCGAAATACTCGAGGCGTTGGAGGTGGACTGGCCTTGCACGGTGGCCATGGCGGCGACAATCTCTCGCGGTCCACCGCAGTAACCAATCCGCCAGCCGGTCATGGCGTAGGCCTTCGACACGCCATTGATGGTGATGGTGCGATCGTAGAGATACGGGTTGGCCTGCGCAAAGCTGGTGAAGGGCGCCGGCGCCCAATAAATGTGCTCGTACATCTCGTCCGAAGCGATTACGACTTGCGGGTGCTGGGCGAGCACGGTCCCGAGCGCCTGCAGTTCCGCTTGAGTGTAGGCGGCACCGGTCGGATTGCTGGGACTGTTGATAATGAAAAGCTTCGTGCGCGGAGTGATCGCCGCCGCCAATTGCGCCGCGGTGATCTTGTAGTCCTGCGACGGCCCGGCATACACGCTGACAGGCACTCCGTCGGCGAGCAGCGCCATGTCCGGATACGACACCCAGTAGGGTGCCGGAATCACGCATTCGTCGCCCGGATCGAGCAGTGCCGCGCAGGCATTGAAACAGGTCTGCTTGGCTCCGGAGGACACCAGGATCTGGCCCCGGTCATACGTGAGCGAATTGTCCCGCTTGAACTTGGCGATGATGGCGTCTTTGAGCTCCGCCGTGCCATCGACCGCGGTATAACGCGTGATCCCCTTGCGAATCGCTTCGATGCCCGCATCTGATATATGCGCCGGCGTGTCGAAATCCGGTTCACCGGCCGCCAATCCAATGACATCTTTGCCTTCCGCCTTGAGCTTTGCCGCCCGGGCGGTCATGGCGAGAGTCGGGGAGGGCTTAACCTTCTGAACGCGCTTGGAAAGGGACACGGGCAAGGGCAAATTCCTATGTTAAATGGGCGGGTTTTCAGTGTACGAAAAAAGATCAGCCCATGCCAGGCATCCTTCGGCCGCAAGTCTTGTGACATATGACTGCGCAGAACGCGCGCCGGTGCACTGCGGTATGCCGCGAATGCCTCGAAACCTGGCAACGTGAGAGAATGTGTTCCAATGAGGTTTGAACTCTTTTCGGATTACCTGCCTGCCGGCGATCAGCCGCAAGCGATTGAAAAGCTGGTCGATGGCTTGAGCAGCGGTCTCGCGCACCAGACCTTATTGGGCGTGACCGGATCGGGCAAAACCTTCACCATCGCCAATGTCATCCAGCAGGTCCAGCGTCCCACGTTGGTGCTCGCGCACAACAAAACGCTCGCCGCCCAACTCTACGGCGAATTCAAGATTTTTTTCCCAAAGAATTCCGTCGAGTACTTCGTTTCCTACTACGACTACTATCAGCCGGAAGCCTACGTTCCCGCTTCGGATACCTTCATCGAAAAGGACGCCTCGATCAACGAGCACATCGAGCAGATGCGCCTGTCCGCGACCAAGGCGCTTTTGGAGCGGCCCGATTCCATCATCGTGGCCACCGTCTCCGCCATCTACGGCTTGGGCGATCCAAATGCGTATTTGAGCATGGTATTGCACATGTCGCGCGGCGACATTCTCGATCAGCGCAAGCTCCTGCGCCGCCTGGCCGACATGCAATACACGCGCAACGAGATCGACCTGCAGCAGGGCACCTACCGGGTGCGCGGCGACGTCATCGATATCTTTCCGGCGGAATCCGAGCGCGAGGCGGTGCGGGTGGAACTGTTCGACGATCGTATCGAGAGCTTGAGTTTTTTCGATCCGCTCACCGGCGAAGTGATGCGCAAGGTGCCGCGCCTGACCATTTACCCCTCCTCGCATTATGTGACGCCCAGGGAGCGAGTGCATTCCGCGGTCGATCAAATTCGCGATGAACTGCGCTCGCGCCTGCTGGAACTGAATGCGGCCGGCAAGCTGGTTGAAGCGCAGCGCTTGCAGCAGCGCACTCTGTTCGATTTGGAAATGATGCATGAGGTGGGCTATTGCGCCGGCATCGAAAACTATTCGCGCTATTTGTCGGGACGCGCGGCGGGAGAACCGCCGCCCTGTCTGTTCGATTACCTGCCGAAAGATGCGCTGATGGTGATCGATGAAAGCCATCAGACCATTCCGCAGCTGGGCGCCATGTACAAGGGCGATCGTTCACGCAAGGAGACGCTGGTCGAGTACGGGTTTCGATTGCCCTCGGCGCTCGACAATCGGCCATTGCGATTCGAGGAGTTCGAGCATCTGGCGCCCCAGGCGATCTATGTATCGGCGACCCCGGCCGTCTACGAGAAGCGGGTTTCAGCCCAGGTCATCGAACAAGTTGTACGCCCGACCGGCCTGACCGATCCGGCGGTGGAAATCCGTCCGGTTCGTGCCCAGGTTGACGATCTGTTGTCGGAGATCCGCATCCGGGCGCAGGCGAACGAGCGGGTATTGGTGACGACGCTGACCAAGCGCATGGCGGAGGACCTGACCGAATATCTCAGTGAACACGGCGTCAGGGTGCGCTATCTGCACGCCGATATCGAGACGGTTGAGCGCTCGGAAATCATTCGCGACCTGCGCCTGGGCAAGTTCGACGTGATCGTCGGCATCAATTTGCTGCGGGAAGGATTGGACATGCCGGAAGTCTCGTTGGTCGCCATCCTCGATGCCGACAAGGAGGGATTCTTGCGCTCCGAGGGTTCGCTTATTCAGACCATCGGGCGGGCGGCGCGCAACCTCGGCGGCAAGGCGATCCTTTACGCGGACGTGCGTACCGGCTCCATCGAGCGTGCCATCGCCGAGACCGACCGGCGCCGCACCAAGCAGATCCAGTACAACATCGAACACGGCATAACGCCGCGCAGCATCGTCAAAGCGGTGGCCGACGTCATGGAAGGCGCGCGCGACGTGCAAGACGGCGAACGCTACGGTTCCGGCGGCGACGTCGCACCGATGGCGCCGGAGCAGGCGGTGAAGCGCATCAGGAAGCTCGAAGCTGAAATGACCAAATTGGCACGCAATCTCGAGTTCGAACAGGCCGCGCGAGTGCGCGATGAAATCCAAAAGCTGCGGGCTTCGGCATTCGGTTTGCCGGGCACTCGGGCAGGGTAGGCACCTATGGCAGTGGAACAGAACCAGCCTGAAGAGATGGACCTCGATAAGACCGACAAGCTGCCGATTCTCGAGGGAGTACTGTTCGATGCCGATGTCGCAGACGATGCGGTGCGCATGGAACGCACTTTGCCCGGCGCGCCGTTCTTGTCGGGCAGTTCGCCCGGCGAATTCGTTCGTCCTTCGGCGATCGATCTGCCGTCCCTGGCTGAGAGCGTGCGCAGCGTCGAAGAGCGTATCGCGCGCCAGAATGCCGAATTCGAGGCACTGACTCGATCCTTCGAACGTGCCCGCGAGGCCGAGGCCGCGGCACTGACCCGAGCCGGCACCATGGAGCGGGATCTGGCCGCCGCCCGGACGGCCTTGGAAGCTGAGTCTATCCGTTCTCGCGACTTGGACAAGTCGTCGGCCGCGATGGGGTTGGCGCTCGAAGCTGCGCGTTCTCGGGCCGAAGCGGCTGCGCGCGAATCGGAGGGGCACCAGACTGAGGCGAAAACGCTGCGCGAGTCCCTTGCCGCCCGCGATGCGACGATCGTTCAAGTGCTGCATGCCTTGAGCGAGCGCGACGCACAGCTATCCGCACTGCAGATGGAGCACGCCAAGGTGCTGCCGGCCCTCGAAGCCCGCACCAAGAGCGGTACGCAGCTGGAAGACGAACTGACTGCCGTGCGTGCGCAGTTGCAGGCCGTGTCCGCCGAACTCAAGAACAGCCGGCAACAGGCGAGCGCGCTCGGCGCGCAGCTGAAACGCGGCGAATCAGAAATCGGCGCGGTGCGCGCCGACTTGGCGGCTGCCAAGAACCAGGCGAACTGCTACCTGGAATTGCTGCGAACTCGGGATTGGCGCAGCAATTTCCAGCAGAATCTGTTTCGCGACATGGACGCGAAAGTCGGCGCCGCGGATGCGGCTCGCGAAGCGCTCAAATCCGAACGGGACCGGCTCGCTGCTCAGGTGGCGGACTACCAAGCGACGATTTCCGCGCAGAGCGCCACGATCGAGCAATTGCGGAGTTCCGCCGCAGCGCAGGCCGGCTCGGCCGCCGAGCACGCGAAGCGCCTGCAAGAAGCCGAGCAGCAGCGCGGCGCGTGGAATGCCAAGCTGACGGCTCTGGAAGCAGAACGGGCGCGTCTGCAGGCCGAACTGACGACCCATGATCAGGCGCTCACGCAGGCGCAGGCGAGCGCCGACGCCGCTGCACAGCGTACAGCCCAATTGCAGACCGAACACGCGGCAAAAATTGCCGAGCTCGAGGCGGATGCGGAGGCGCGCGATCAGGAAATGACGGTGCTCATGGCGCATCTCAAAGAAGCGCGGCGGCCGATCGAGAGCATCGAAAACGACGTCAAGCGATTGAAGGAGGAGCTGGCCCTGAAGAGCTTGGCCATCAACGATCTGACCGAAGAGGGCGACAAATTGCGTGCCGCGCTGGAACGCACTCGCGGCCAGCTCGAGGAGCGCGAATTCCTGATTCGCCGCTTGGAGCGCAGTGAGAGCAATAATGCCAACGTGCTCGGACGGATTCAGACCAGCATGGAAAGATTGGGTTCGGCGATTGCACCGGGAGTGAATGGCGCAGCGGCGCCGGAATGGTCGCCGGAACTGATCCGAATCGACGGCGATCGCAGCATCAGCCATACCCTCGGCCGGCGCACCCGTATTGGACGCGCGCCCGGTTGCGAGCTGCACATCGACTCCTCGTCCGTCAGCCGCCATCATGCGCTCATTCTGGCCGGAACGCGCGAGGCCATCATTGAAGATCTCAACAGCACCAACGGCGTGATTTTGAATGGACGCAAGGTGACGCGGCAGGTCTTGAACGACGGCGATATCCTGACGATCGGCGAGATTCAATTCCGGTACGTGGCAAAAGCGCCGCAATCGCCGCCCAAAGGCTAATTTTCGGCCCGTCAAGCGACTTTTGCTTTATTGGCGGCGGCGAATCCGGTATCTTTCGCGCCCTTACGCGCGCTTAGCTCAGCGGTAGAGCATCACCTTGACATGGTGGGGGTCAGTGGTTCGATCCCACTAGCGCGCACCACCCCTTTTTCAGGAGGGGTGCCGGCCCCCTTTGCTAAGATGCCTGTATGCCAGCGATTACACTTCCCGACGGTAGCCAAAAGCACTTCGACCGGCCGATCTCGGTGGCCGAGGTGGCGGCGAGCATCGGTCCTGGCCTCGCCAAGGCGGCACTGGCGGGAAAGGTGAATGGCAAGCTGGTCGATACGTCCGCTTCGATCGACCAGGATGCCACTTTGAGCATCGTGACCGACAAGGACCCCGAGGGGCTGGAAATCATTCGCCACTCCGCGGCGCATTTATTGGCGAATGCCGTGCAGGAACTGTTTCCCGACGCGCAAGTCACCATCGGTCCGGTGATCGAGAATGGCTTCTATTATGATTTCGCCTACAAGCGGCCGTTTTCCACCGAAGATCTGGCATCCATCGAAAAACGCATGGCGGAAATCTCCGCCAGGGACCTGAAGGTGCACCGCCGCGTGCTGCCCCGGGATGAAGCCATCGCGCATTTCAAGAAAATCGGCGAGCACTACAAAGCCGAGATCATCGCGGCGATTCCGCCCGGGGAGTCGATCAGCCTGTATGGCCAGGGCGACTGGGAGGACCTGTGCCGTGGACCGCATGTTCCCAGTACCGGCAGGCTCAAAGCCTTCAAATTGATGAAGGTGGCCGGCGCTTATTGGCGCGGGGACTCGCGCAACGAAATGCTGCAGCGGATCTACGGCACCGCCTGGGCTACCAGTGCGCAGCTCAAGGAATACCTGACTCGCTTGGACGAGGCGGAGAAGCGCGATCATCGGCGCATCGGCAAGGAGCTGGACCTGTTCCATTTACAGGAAGAGGCGCCGGGCGCGGTATTCTGGCACCCCAAGGGTTGGGCGCTGTTTCAACAGTTGATTGCCTACATGCGCCAGCGCCAGACCGAAGCGGGCTACCAAGAGGTCAACACGCCGCAGGTGATGGACCGCGAGCTGTGGGTCAAGTCGGGGCACATCGAGACTTTCGGGGAAAACATGTTTTTCACGCGGACGCCCGATGAGCGGGTGTTTGCGCTGAAGCCCATGAATTGCCCGGGGCATATTCAGGTATTCAAGCAGGGATTGCGCAGCTACCGCGAGCTGCCGCTGCGCTTCGCCGAGTTTGGCGCCGTCAATCGCTATGAACCCTCGGGCGCGCTGCACGGGCTCATGCGGGTGCGCTCGTTCACTCAAGATGATGCGCATGTGTTCTGCACGCCGGAGCAAATCACATCCGAGTCGGTCAAGATCACCGATTTGATCTTGAGCATTTACCGCGACTTCGGCTTCACCGACGTTCGCATCAAGTTCTCCGACCGGCCGGCCAAGCGGGTCGGTTCGGATGAGATCTGGGACCAGGCGGAAGCCGCTTTGAGACACGCCTCGTCGGCCGCAGGCATCGAAACCACCCTGAACCCCGGCGAGGGCGCCTTCTACGGACCCAAGCTGGAGTTCGTTTTGCGAGATGCCATCGGGCGCGACTGGCAGTGCGGGACCCTGCAGGTGGACTTCAACCTCCCGGCGCGCCTTGGGGCCAGTTACATCGGCGAGGACAGTCAGAAGCACACCCCGGTCATGCTGCACCGGGCGATGTTCGGCTCGTTGGAGCGGTTTATCGGGATTTTGCTCGAGCACCATGCCGGAAAACTGCCCACTTGGCTCGCCCCGGTACAGGCCGTGGTGATGGGAATTACCAACACCCAGGACAAATATTGTCTAGAAGTGTCGGAAAACCTGAAAAATCAGGGGCTTCGGGTCGAAACGGACTTGAGGTATGAGAAGGTAGGCTTTAAAATCCGCGAGCACACAATTAAGCGTGTCCCTTTTCTTCTGGTCGCGGGTGAGCGGGAAGTGGAGGGACGCACCCTGGCCGTTCGCACGCGCGGTGGCAAAGATCTAGGTAGTTTGCAGCTTAACGAGCTCAGCACCTTGCTTTGCGACGAAGTCGCGAGCCGCGGCCGTCTTGTTTTGGAGGATCGTGTATCGCAACGTCGAAGCGGGTAAGGCGCAATGAGGAGATCTCCGCACCATCGGTGCGAGTGATCGCAGCCGATGGAAGCCAAGCAGGGGTAATGACACGCGCGGAAGCGCTGCAAATGGCCCTCTCGCAAACTCTGGACCTCGTCGAGGTCTCACCGATGGCGGAGCCGCCGGTGGTGCGAGTCATGGATTTCGGCAAATTCTTGTTCGAACAAAACAAGAAGGCGCACGCGGCGAAGCGAAAGCAGAAGCAGATCCAAGTCAAGGAAGTGAAGTTTCGTCCCGGAACGGAAGAGGCGGACTACCAGGTCAAACTGCGTAGCATCATTCGCTTCCTGACCGAGGGTGATAAGGCCAAGGTGACATTGCGTTACCGCGGCCGTGAGCTCGTGCATCAAGACATCGGTCGCCGGCTGCTCACGCGGATATCTGAAGACCTCGCACCGTTTTCGGTCGTGGAGCAGACCCCGCTGATGGAAGGCAAACAGATGGTCATGGTGTTCGGGCCCAAAAAGAAGTGAGCGGCGGACCTTAGAAATCCGCCACCCCGCCTGCAGCGGCGCCTTTGCTAAAGGCGCTTGTGAGCAGGGCTATAAATTAGGAGTCGATCAATGCCCAAGTTGAAAACTAAACGGGCTGCGGCGAAGCGTTTTCGCAAAACAGCGAATGGCTTCAAGCGCGGTCAGTCCCATCGTCGTCATATCCTGACGAAAAAACCGAGCAAGCGTAAGCGCCAACTGCGCCGCGAGATGCATGTCAGCGAGTCTGACGTCAAGCGCATCAAGCAATGTTTGCCGAACGCCTAAAAGTCAGGAGATAAACCATGGCACGAGTAAAACGCGGTGTCGTCGCAGGCCGGCGGCACAAGAAAATTCTCAAGAAAGCGAAAGGCTACTTCAATGCCCGCCGCAAAGTATTTCGTACCGCAAAACAGGCGGTCATCAAGGCCGGGCAGTATGCCTATCGCGGCCGGCGTGAAAAGAAGCGCGAGTACCGCGCACTCTGGATCACGCGCATCAACGCGGCATCCCGTCTTTGCGGCATGACCTACAGCACGCTCATCGCGGGGCTGAACAAGGCGGGCCTCGCCATCGACCGCAAGGTTCTGGCGGATCTGGCGATGCACGACATGCCGGCCTTTACAGCGATCGCGGAAAAAGCCAAAGCCAGCCTCGCGGCGTAAGTTCGTGGGCGCCGCCGAATCCCTGTCAGCGCTTGTCAACCAAGCGCTCGCTGACGTCGACGCGTCGACCGACTTGGCGAAGCTCGACGAAGTGCGGGTGCGCCTGCTCGGCAAAAAAGGGCTCCTCACCGAGCAGCTCAAAGGCTTAGGTGCGCTGTCCGCCGCGGAACGTCCCGCGGCGGGCCAGCGCATCAACGATGCCAAGGCGGCGATTCATGCGGCGCTCGAGATGCACCGGATCCGGCTCGAGCAGGCGGCGATGGAACGCGAGCTGGCCAAGGGGAGGATCGATGTCAGCCTGCCGGGCCGCGGCCAGGAGCCCGGCAGTCTGCATCCGGTCACGCGCACGCGATTGCGCATCGAAAAAATCTTCGGGCAGGCGGGGTTTGAGGTACTGACGGGGCCGGAGGTGGAAGATGACTTCCATAATTTCGAGGCCCTGAACATCCCCAAGAATCATCCCGCGCGCGCCATGCACGATACGTTCTACTTTCCCGATGGCAGGCTGCTGCGCACGCACACCTCGCCGGTACAAATACGCACCATGCGCTCGCGTACGCCGCCGCTCGCCATCATCGCGCCGGGCCGCGTGTACCGAATCGATTCGGACATCACCCATACGCCCATGTTTCATCAAGTCGAAGGCATGGTGATCGGCGAGACCATCAGCTTCGCCAACTTGAAGGCGATGTTGCACACTTTTGTCGAAAGATTTTTCGAGCGGCCCTTGAGGATGCGCCTGCGGCCATCCTATTTTCCTTTCACCGAGCCGTCGGCGGAAGCCGACATCGAATGCGTATTCTGCGACGGCAACGGTTGCCGGGTCTGCAAACAGACCGGCTGGCTCGAAATCTTGGGCTGCGGGATGATTCATCCGAATGTCTTGGATGCCTCGGGTATCGATAGCGAGCAATGGCAGGGCTATGCATTCGGCATGGGCATCGACCGCGTCGCCATGCTGCGCTATGGCGTCGATGATTTGCGGTTGTTCTTCGAGAATGATCTGCAGTTCCTGAAACAATTTCCGTGAAGGAACGCCGCCCGTGAAAGTTACCTATCGCTGGTTGCAGGAATTTACGCCGATTAGCGCGTCGCCTGCGGAGCTGGCCGCACAGCTGACCATGGCCGGCCTCGAGGTGGAATCGATCAGCCCCGTGGCGCCGCCATTCACGGGCGTCGTGGTCGGCGAGGTGTTGGAGGCGCGGCGGCATCCGGACGCGGAAAAATTGTCTCTTTGCCAGGTCACGACCGATGGCAAGAACCGGCTGCAAATCGTCTGCGGCGCAAAAAATGTGCGCGCCGGCCTCAAGGTGGCGGTAGCCATGGCCGGTGCGCATCTGCCGAACGATGTTCTGATCGAGCGCGCCGTGCTGCGCGGTCAAGAGTCCAACGGCATGCTCTGTTCGGCACGCGAATTAGGTTTAGGCGATGAACACGAGGGCATCATGGAGCTTGGCGGTGCGCTGCCGCTGAACCAGGATGTGCGTGAAGCCTTGGATCTTGACGACAGCATCCTCGAAGTAAATGCAACGCCGAATCGCGGCGACTGCATGAGCGTCTTCGGCATCGCCCGCGACTACGCAGCGGCCGGCGCGCGCCGTCACCTCAAATTTCAAGGCGCGCCCATCGCCGCCGGCCAGCCGGCGGTATTCCCCGTTTCGTTGGAATCACCCGCCTGTCCCTTGCTCGCGACGCGCGTGATCCGTGGCGTGCGCCAAAATGCGCAATCGCCCGTGTGGCTGCGTGAACGCTTGCGCCGCGTCGGGATCAACAGTATTTCGGCCATCGTCGATGTGACCAACTACGTCATGACGGAGTTGGGTCAGCCGTTGCACGCCTATGACCTTGCCAAGCTGAGTCAAGCAATCGTGGTGCGGGCGGCCAAGCCCAAAGAGCGCATTACACTGCTCGATGACAAAGAATACGAACTCGATCCGCAATTCCTGGTGATCGCCGATGCCAGCGGGGCGATCGGACTGGCAGGCATCATGGGCGGCCGGCGCACGGCGATTTCCGACTCCACCACGGACGTGTGTTTTGAGTCCGCGCATTTCACGCCCGACGCCATCGCGGGGCGCGCGCGGCGCTTGGGATTGTTCACCGACGCCGCACAACGATTCGAGCGCGGCGTTGATCCTGCTTTGACCACGATTGCCCTCGAGCGCGCCACGCAATTGCTGCTGGAATGCGCCGGCGGCGTGCCGGGACCTATGCAAGTGAGCCGTCTCAAAGACGCGCCTTTGCGGGAAGATCATTGGGTGACTTTGCGGCGCGATCGGGTGACCCGATTGCTCGGCGCGCCTGTTCCCGACAATGAAGTGCATGCCGTCATCAGCGCCATCAGCGATCGCGTCGAAGCCATGTCCGGCGGTTGGCGGGTGCTGAAGCCCTCGCATCGCTTCGACATCCGCATTGAAGCCGACCTCATCGAAGAGGTGGCGCGCTTGAGAGGGTTCGACAAGATCGCGGAGATTCACGCGACCGCTCCGCAAATAGCGGGCTTTGCCACCGAAGCGAAAGTTTCGAACGATCGTTTGGTTTACGCCATGGCCGATCGGGGCTACCGCGAAATGATCAGCTACGCCTTCGTGGATCCTATCCTGCAGCAACAGCTCTTCCCGAATGTCCCGGCTCTGAAGCTCGCGAATCCGATTTCTCTCGACTTGAGCGAAATGCGGGTGTCGCTGTGGCCGGGCCTCATTCATAGCTGCCGGGAAAATCTTCGCAGGCAGCAACCGCGGGTGCGCTTGTTCGAAATCGGCAGTAGATTCAAAGTCTCGCCCGCATCAGGGAACGATGGGCTTGAAGAGATCGAATCGCTCGCGGCGATCGCCACGGGCACGCGGTGGCCGCAACAATGGGGCAGCGCCAACGATGCGCTGGATTTTTACGATGTGAAAGCCGATGTGATGGATCTGCTGACGCTGACCGGCGATGCGGCGAGCGTGCGCTTTGAGCCCGAAACGCAGTCCTTGCTCCGGCCCGGTCGCAGCGCGCGAATCTACCGCGACGCAATGCCGATCGGATGGGTGGGGGAGATGCATCCGCAGGTGGTCAAGGCGCTCAATTTCCCGACGACCGCATTTTTATTTGAGTTAGATATTGCGTTAGCATTTATAGCTAAACATTTGAAATATCAGAAGATATCGAAGTTCCCTAGCGTGCGACGGGATTTAGCGATCGTTGTGGACGAAAGCGTCCCTCTCGCAGTTTTGCAGGAAAATGTTACTGTTAGCGCGTCGGGTCTACTAAGCGAGCTGCGGGTATTCGATGTCTATCGGGGCCCCAGCATAGAAACTGGTCGAAAAAGTATCGCTTTAGGCTTGATTTTACAGGACTCTTCCCGCACTCTAACTGACATTGATGCAGATGCCGTGGTAACCGCAGTGGCTGCCCGGTTACGGGATGTATTGAGCGCCACAATAAGAGATCAATAAGCATGGCAGCCCTAACGAAGGCAGAAATGGCCGAAGCCCTGTTCGATCAATTGGGGCTCAATAAGCGCGAAGCGCGCGAACTCGTCGATCTGTTTTTCGAAGAGATTCGTGCCGCACTGTCCTCGGGCGAGCAAGTAAAGCTTTCGGGTTTTGGAAACTTCGATTTGCGGGACAAAAATCGCCGCCCTGGGCGCAATCCAAAAACCGGCGAGGAGATTCCCATCAGCGCGCGTCGCGTTGTCACATTCCGTCCGGGTCAGAAACTGAAGGCGCGCGTCGAAGCATATGCTGGAACCAAGCAATAATAGCGATCTGCCGCCGATTCCGGGGAAACGCTACTTCACCATCGGCGAGGTCAGCGATTTGTGCGGCGTCAAGCCGCATGTGCTGCGCTATTGGGAGCAGGAATTCCCGCAGCTAAAACCGGTCAAACGGCGCGGCAACCGGCGCTACTATCAGCGCCAAGACGTATTGATCATCCGGCAAATCCGCAGTCTTCTCTATGAACAGGGCTTCACGATCGGCGGAGCCCGCAATCGGCTGACGGGTGACGATGCGCAGGTGGATCTCAACCAGAGCCAGCAATTGATCCATCAGATGCGCTTGGAACTCGAAGAACTCATCAAGATCCTGCGCCGCTGACGCAGCGCGGCCGGAGCGCTGCGCGATTCAAAGTCTTTGATGCTCAATTGGGCTATCATTCGTTTCCGGTCGGGGCGTGGCGCAGCCTGGTAGCGCACTTGCATGGGGTGCAAGGGGTCGCAAGTTCGAATCTTGTCGCCCCGACCAATACTCTTCGATGTCAGGTTTATCCGACATTGAGTCGGTGATTCCCGCAAAAACAGCCGCTGCTATGATCGGCTGAATTCATGCCTCGAGGAGTCGCCGGCGTTGCTCTGCCATTCTCGTTTGCCCGTCCGGCTCGGCGTCCTATGGATAGCCGGGGCGGTTCTGGGCGCATGTTCCGGTCTTGCGCCCGGCACCCATTTTCCAAGGCGCGAGTCCGTAGCCCTTGCGCAACCCGATGAGACCAATCTCGGCAGCCACTTTGCAGGCGCCGCGCGCCTGCACCCGGGGGTCTCGGGATTTCGCATTATCAGCGTCGGCGCAGATGGATTTCGCGTCCGCGCCCAGTTGATCGACGCCGCGCAGCGAACCCTCGACCTTCAATATTATATTTTTCGCGGCGACGAAACCGGGCGCATGCTGACCGACCGCCTGGCAAGGGCGGCCGATCGCGGCGTGCGCATTCGCATATTGATCGACGATGGCGACACGGTGGCGGGCGATCAACAGATTCTGCGGCTGCTGAGTCATCATTCCGTCGAGCTTCGGATCTATAACCCCGCCCGGTACCGCGGCCACGTCAAGTTCGTCAGGCGCTTGGAGTTCGTATTGAACGCAGGGCGGTTGGACTACCGAATGCACAACAAATTGCTGATCGCCGACAACGCCGTGGCGCTCATCGGCGGCCGCAACGTCGGCAATCAATATTTTCAAATTGATCCGGAGTCGCAATTTGCGGACGACGATGTCTTCGCCGTCGGCCAAGTGGTTCCTGAGCTTTCGCGAACTTTCGATGAATTCTGGAGCAGCACATTGGCGGTTCCGGCCGAAGCGCTGGACCGCCCGCACGGCGTATCGCGAGCGCTCAAACCGGCCGCGGACGGCATCGAGTATGCGGCACTGCTGGCGAACGGCGAGCCCTTCAACGGCATCATGTCGGGCAAATTGCCCTTGTCGTGGGCGCCGGCACAAGTGGTGTATGACAGTCCCGACAAAAAGCACGTGCTGAGCGGCGCCATTCCCGGCGCATTGATCGTTCCCGAAGTGGAGCAGTCGGTCCGCGCGGTACAGTCCGAAATGCTGCTCATCACGCCGTACTTGGTGCCGACCGACGAGGAGTTGCGGGCGTTGACGGACCTGCGCCGGCGCGACGTTCGCGTTCGCATACTCACCAATTCGCTGGAGTCGTGTCCGGAAATCTCCGCGCAATCGGGATACGAGAAATATCGTGTGCCGCTGCTCACGAGCGGCGTGGAACTGCATGAAGTTCGTGCGCGTCTGGGGAGCACCCGCGGCAGCGGTCAAAGCGCAAAAATATCGCGCTACGGTAATTATGCGTTGCACGGCAAGCTGTATGTCTTCGATCGCCAAAAAGTGCTCATCGGCTCGATGAATTTCGATCAGCGCTCGCAGCGCATCAATACCGAAATTGGTCTGATCATCGGCAGCACCGAGCTGGCGCAGCAAACGGCGCTGCGCTTCGAGTCCATGGTCAAGCCGGAAAATTGCTACACCCTGGCGCTGAGCCCCAGCGGCGCGCCGGGCAAATCCCGCTTGATGTGGCGCACCGAACAAGGCGGACGTGTCATTCACTACGATCAGGAACCCGGGCGCAGTGGTTGGCAAAGGCTGCAGGCCAGAATCTTGGCGCTGTTGCCCCTCGATCGTGAGCTATGAAGTGTCTGTTTGCGCTGCTGCTGGGATCGATCTTGGGCCAATGGCCTTCTGCGGCGCACGCCGCGCCGCCGGCAGCCGCGGTGGCCGAGATCAATTATCTGCTGGAATTTGTCGACCGCTCGGGGTGCAAATTCTATCGCAACGGCAGCTGGTACGACTCGCATCGAGCGCAGTCGCATCTGCGCGCTAAATACGATTATTTGGTCGCACGAGACCGGATCACGAGCGCCGAGGATTTCATCGAGCAAGCCGCAACCCAGAGCAGCATCAGCGGAAAGGCTTACCAAATCCAGTGCGAGGCTGGTCCCGCGGTGCCCAGCAATCGCTGGTTGCACACGGCCCTGAGCGCTTATCGTTCATCCCTTGGGCAACAGTCGCGACTTCTTTCGCCTGTCGCCCCATAGCGACTCGCAGCCGCGCAATTTAGCCGGCCGGCGGGCGCGCCGACGTTCCTGAGCGCGCGCAGCCTCGCCACGCGGCGCATGTTAAGATTGCGTCCTGCGGCGACTGCAATTTTGAGGACATTTACGATGAAAACCCTGTTTCTCCATCCGCCTTCATTCGATGGCTTCGACGGCGGCGCCGGTGCCCGCTATCAGATGAAACGTGAAGTGCGCTCGTTCTGGTATCCCACCTGGCTGGCGCAGCCGGCGGCATTGGTCGAAGGTTCGAAGCTGATCGACGCGCCGCCCCACGGCCTCAGCTTCGAGGACATCGTGCCGGAAATCAAAAACCGCGAGTTGGTGGTGATGCATACCTCCACGCCGTCGTTCAAAGCGGACGTCAAGACGGCGGAGATGATCAAGGCGATCAATCCGGACGTGAAAATCGGATTCATCGGCGCCAAGGTCGCGGTCGAACCCGAGAAGAGCCTCATCGCCGGGCACGCCGTGGATTTCGTCGCGCGCAACGAGTTCGATTTCACCGTCAAAGAAGTGGCCGACGGCGTGGACTGGAGGGCGATCAAGGGGCTCTCATACCGCAATGCCGATGGCGTCATCGTCCACAATGAGGACCGCGCGGTTCTGGAAAACATGGATTCGCTCCCCTGGGTCACGCCCGTTTACAAGCGCGATCTGAATGTCGAGAAATATTTCGGCGGATATCTGAAACATCCTTACATTTCCTTCTACACCGGGCGCGGCTGCAAGTCGCGCTGCACCTTTTGTTTATGGCCGCAGACCGTGGGCGGTCACCGCTATCGAGTGCGCTCCGTGGAAAACGTCGTCGCGGAAATGAAATGGGCCAAAGCGGCCTTCCCGCAGGTGAAGGAATATTTCTTCGACGACGATACCTTGACCGATAATTTGCCGCGTGTCGAAGCTCTGGCGAAGGAATTGGGCAAACTCGGCGTCACGTGGTCGTGCAATGCGAAGGCCAACGTCCCGCGAAAGACGCTGGAGGTCATGAAGGCAAATGGCTTGCGTTTGCTGCTGGTCGGCTACGAATCCGGCAACCAGCAGATCTTGATCAACATCAAAAAGGGCATGCACGTGGATTTTGCGCGCCGCTTCACCAAGGATTGTCACGAGTTGGGGATCGTCATCCATGGCACCTTCATTCTCGGTCTGCCGGGCGAGACCAAGGAGACGATCCAGCAGACGCTGGACTTCGCCAAGGAGATCAATCCGCATACGATCCAGGTTTCGCTCGCGGCGCCCTATCCGGGAACCTTCCTGTACCGCCAGGCAAAGGAAAACGGCTGGCTCTACAATGAGGAAATCGACCTGCTGACCCAGGAGGGCACGCAGATCGCGCCGTTGAACTATCCGCACCTGAGCCACACCGAGATCTTCAAGTCGGTCGAGGATTTCTACAAGAAATTTTATTTCAGGCCTTCCAAGATCGCATCGATCGTGGCGGAAATGATCGCGAGCCCCGAAATGATGAAGCGCCGGTTGCGCGAAGGGGTGGAGTTCTTCCACTTTCTGCGGTCGCGCCACGACGCTGCTTAAGAGAGGATCGCGAGCGTGAATTCCTCGACCGCAATGAGCGGTTCCGGCCAGGGAAGCTCGACCGCGGAGCCGATTCGCTTGGGCAGCGAGGCGCACAAGACGCTGTTTTGCCGAATGCTGCTCGACACCTTCAATCCGTACAAGCCGGCGGTCATCGATTGGCCCGCGCTCGATGCCGAGGCACGCGATCGTTTGGTCGAGTTGCCGATTTGGGATATCGCGGTGCAGACCGAAGGTCGAGCGCGGCTCAATGTCGCTGCGTATGCCGCCATCACCGCCGATCCCCTGTTGCGGACGGCGATCGAACTCAACGCAATCGAAGAGGGGCGCCACAAACACGTACTATCCAATCTGGTCGCCGCGTACGGCATCGCATTGGCCCCGGAACCCGAGTACGTGGTGCGCGGCGATCCTGAATGGGCCTTCATGGTGACCGGCTACAGTGAATGCATCGACAGCTTCTTCGCGTTTGGACTATTCGCGACGGCGAAGCGTTCAGGCTTTTTTCCCGCAGACCTGGTCGATACCTTCGAGCCGATCATCCACGAAGAGGCGCGCCATATCCTGTTTTTCGTCAATTGGGCCGCGTGGCACCGCCGCACCATGCCGTTTTGGCGCCGGCCCTACTTCGAGTTGAAGGTGCTCGCGGTTTGGCTTTTTTTGATATGGGAGCGCATGGGCATCGCGCGCGACGTGGGAAGCGGCGTACAGGACAACAATTTCACCGTGACGGGCGCCAAGGCGGTCGGCGACGATATCGAGGCTGCCGAACTGATCGACATCTGTCTCGCGGAAAACGAGCGGCGCATGGGCGCTTACGACCCGCGCTTGTTGCGGCCCTTCGCGGTGCCGGCCCTGGCGAAATTGGCGCGTCGCTTCATGCGGCGGAATTCACCGGCAAAAGCCCGCATTTAAGGCCGGCATGAAATTTCGCATCGTTCTCATAGCGGCTCTGGGCGCCGCCTTGGCCGTATACCTGGTCGCCTTTGTCGGCATCGGCGCGGTGTTTTCGGCCGCCGCTGCCTTAGGATGGGGCGGCTTCGTCATTGTCTGCCTGTATACGCTGGCTTTGTTCGTGATCTTGGGGATGGCGTGGCGCGTCTTGCTGCCGGCCTCAGGTCACAGCGTGTGGGTTTTCGTGCGGGCGCGGATGGTGCGGGACGCGGCCACCGAGGTGCTGCCGTTTTCGCAGGTCGGCGGAATCGTATTCGGCGCGCGGGCGGCCATCATCCAAGGCGTCGAGGCTGCCGTCGCCTTCGCCTCGACGGTGGTGGACGTGACTGCCGAGGTGATGGCGCAAATCGTTTTCGTGGCCATGGGGCTCGCGATCTTCATTCTCCAAGCGCCGCACACCTCGTTCGCGGCCTCTCTGAGCCGCGGGTTGGGGATAGGCCTGGTTGTCGCCGTGGTGGCCTGCGGCGGATTTCTGGTGCTGCAGAGGCGCAGTCTGTGGTTGACGGGCAAACTGGCCACGCGCCTGCTGCGGGGCGCGGGCGCGGCCAGTGCCGCCGTGGCGGCCACTTTCGCCGACATTCATCGATCGCCGCTGCGCATCAGTCTTTCCTCGGCCCTGCACCTGGCAGGATGGATTGCGAGCGCCGTCGGCACCTGGATCGCGTTTCGCCTGATCGGGGTGCGCGTCGGCTTGCTGCCCGTCATCGCGATCGAGAGTCTGGTGTGCGCCGCGCGCAGCGTCGGCGCATTCATCCCCAATGCGCTCGGCGTGCAGGAAGCCGCCTATGCGCTGCTTGCGCCCTTGTTCGGAGTCGGGGCGGAGTTCGGACTCGCCGTCTCGCTGCTGAAGCGGGCCCGCGATATTGCCCTGGGTGTTCCCATCTTGTTGGCCTGGCATGCGGCGGAGGGTCAGCGCGCTCTCGCGAAGTCGTCCAGGTTATAATTCCATCCCGGGCCCGCGGCGAGAGGCGGTTGAGATTGCACACATGACTCAAGAACTCAGCCTGGAAGGATCGATTGCCCAGTCGCCCTATGCCGGCCGCAGCGCGCAGATGTTTCCGCGCCTCACGGCTCTGCAAATCGCGCGCCTGAGCGCACACTCCCGCAAAGTCGCGATTCAAAAGGATCAGATCCTCGCGGAACCCGGCGATCGCCCGCCGATGTATGTGGTGCTGTCGGGCAGCATCGAAATCATTCAACCCACGCTGTCCGGTGAAACGCTGATCGTGGTCGTGCATACGCCGGGAAGTTTTACCGGCGATGTCGGCACGCTGCGCGCCATCAGTTCGGTGGTGCGCATGCGGGTGCGCGAAGGCGGCGAGGCTCTTGCGATCGACGACGCACACTTGCGCGCCATCATCCAAACCGACTCGGACCTGAGCGAGCTGTTCATGCGGGCGTACATTTTGCGCCGCGCGGCTCTCATGACCTCGCAGTCGAGCGACGTGATTCTGCTCGGATCCGCGCACGCGGCCGGTACCCTGCGGCTGCAGCAGTTCTTGACGCGCAACAGCTATCCGTTCGTCAACATGGATGCCGATACCGATGCTTCGGTGCGCGACTTGCTGGAGCGCTTTCACGTGACGGTTGCGGATTTGCCGGTGGTCGTGTGCCGCGCATCGATCGTGCTCAAGAATCCCAGCAACGAGGAGGTGGCGGCCAACCTCGGCATGAATCAGCAAATCGACGACGATCGAATTCGCGATGTCATCGTGGTCGGCGCCGGGCCGGCGGGCTTGGCCGCCGGGGTTTACGCAGCCTCGGAGGGGCTCGATGTATTGGTACTGGAGACCGGGACGCCGGGGGGCCAGGCCGGCTCGAGCTCCAAGATAGAAAATTATCTGGGCTTTCCCACCGGCATTTCCGGACTGGCACTCGCGGCGCGCGCCCTGATTCAAGCGCAAAAATTTGGCGCCGAAATCCGCACCGCTTATCCGGTGATGCGCCTGCGCTGCGACCAGAAGCCTTATGCGATCGAGTTCGCCAACGGCCACGCCGCACGTGCGCGCAGCGTTGTCATCGCAACCGGGGCGGAATATCGGCAGCTGTCCCTCGACAATGCGCCGCGCTTCCTCGGCACGGGAATTTATTACGCCGCCACCAATACCGAAGCGCGCCGCTGCGGATCGGGCGAGGCCGTTGTGGTCGGGGGCGGCAATTCAGCCGGTCAAGCCGCGGTATTTTTGGCAGGCACCTGCCGGATGGTTCATTTGTTGATTCGAGCCGCCGGGCTCACCGATACGATGTCGCAATACCTGATTCGTCGCATCGACGAGTTGCCCAACGTGACGGTGCATGTGCGTACCGAAATCACCGCGCTGGACGGGAAGGATCAATTGAGCCGCGTGACTTGGAAAACTGCCGCAGAAGACCCTGAGACGCATGACATCGGCCATGTTTTCCTCATGATGGGCGCATTGCCATGCACCGGTTGGCTGAATTCTTGTATCGCGCTGAATGACAAGGGCTTTGTGCGGACAGGCGCGGATTTGCGCGGCGCGGACTTGTCGTCGGCAAAATGGCCGAACGCTCGCCAGCCCGAATTTTTCGAGTCCAGTGTTCCGGGAATATTTGCGGTGGGCGATGTTCGTTGCGGCAGCGTGAAGCGCGTGGCGGCCGCGGTGGGCGAGGGCTCGGCGTGCATTCAGCAGGTGCATCGCGTGCTGCACGAATGAAGGGGCGGATTGGTTAGATCTGCGCAGCGCCTTCCGGGCGGCACCTGCCGCACAGCAGATGAGCGACTCCGACCAGGTTGCCGTGCAGCCGCCCGCGGCGATCGATGCGACCTTGTTTCCCCGCTGTCCTGAGCGCGTTGGCGGCAAGCGCTTTGAGAACGTGGACGGCGGCCTCGCTCAGCGGCATGGTCCCTTTTTGGTAGAGATACCAGGCGTTCACCACTTGCGAGTAGCCATATCTTTTGCCTGATACGCGTCCAGCTTGCAGTCCCAGGTGGACGCCGACCAGCAAGCTACATTGCACCAGGCCGCCATGTCTCGCTGCGCTGCGCGAGAAGTCCTTGTCTTCGAGCCACCCATAAAGAACCAGGCGTTCGTCGAACTGCATTTCATCGATCGCCGAGATTCTGAACGCCATGTTGCAGCCGTAAAGATCCGGAATCGGCGCCACGCTGGGGGACTCTGGCCGGCGACTCGCCAGCAGAAGCCGCGCTTCCGGCCAGGAAATGGGCTCGCTCTTTACGCCATCGCGGAGGACGATGCCGCTGGCTCCCGCGATGCGCGGCTCGACACAAAAAAGCCTGGCGCACTGCTCGAGCCAATTTTCGGCGGGGGCGAAATCGTCATCGAAGAAAACGGCCACCTCGGCGCGGCCCTTGATCTGCGCTAAACCGCGGTTGCGCTGCGCAGTCAAACCAGGCGAGCCGTAAACGCATTCAATGTTCAATGCCGTCGCCAACGGCAGTTGCACATCCTCGGCACCGGTTGCAGAAATTACAACCACGGAAGGAAGCCGCGACTGATATTCGAGCAAGCGCAGCAGTTCGCCGAGCGCTTGCGGCCGAGCCTTCGTGGCGACGATGACGCCCACACGATTCTGAGCAACGAACTTCGAACTTATAGACTCAGAGTTCATTTATGCGACTTCACAACCCGTGCAAGCGAGCGAAGTTGAATGCGGCTGATTGTCGATCGATGACGGCGCGCAGTAAGATGCCGTCATCTTGTATGCTATGCCATCATGAACACCGTAGCCAGCGCCCCAATTCGTCTAATGAGAACAGCCAGCATCCGCAGCGTCCGCATCTATCACAATAATCTTTGGGCTAGATATAAGGGCGCAATATTTACACAAGTGTTTGCGAACAGCGACCGCAATGGAGTCTCGACGTTCTTCGTTCAAGTGGGTGAAACGTCCGTCGATCGGAAGGGTCTCGGCGGCGCGGATCGCTCTTATCATCAGTACCCCTACAAGCTCTTGTTCAAGGGGTCATACGATCAAGTCCCGACGTATAAGATCATGGCTTCGCTAACGGCCGACTTGATCATGAATCCCAGCGACCTGGTTGTTCTGCCGGGCTATCACCGGCCGGAATATTGGGCGATGTTGTTGATATGCATGTTGCGGCGGCGCAAGCGCGCCGTGTTCTGCGATTCGACCGCGTTCGACCGCCAGAAAAGCCCGTGGAAGGAAAAGGCGAAGGCCATGTTCTTCCGCAGCTGCGACGGTGTTTTTTGCTACGGAAGCCGCAGCAAGCAATATGTCGCAAGCTATGGTATCGATCCAGGCAAGATCTACGATGGCTGCCAATCGGCCGCTCTGGCGCATGGCTACGACGCGGCTGCTATCCGGAAGCATTACGCCGCGGGCTCTTTCGACCCCGATTGCGCCTCGAGATTTCTCTATGTCGGGCGATTGGCGGAGGAAAAGGGGCTGTTCGATTTGCTCGAGGCGTTTGCTCGCTTGCGTCAACAACTGCCTGAGGCGCGGCTCGACATGGTGGGGTCTGGCGATCTGGAAGGAGATTTGCGCCAGAGGGCGGAGTGGCTTGGGATCGCTTCAGCCGTTGATTTTCTCGGCACGAAGACGCCGCACGATATTGGGCAGCTGCTGATGAAAAGCGCCGCGATGATTCTTCCAAGTCTGCGCGAGCCCTGGGGTCTGGTGGTCAACGAAGCGCTCAGCTTCGGTTGCCCGGTGGTCGTCAGCGACATCTGCGGCTGTGTGCCGGAACTGGTCATCGACGGCGTCACCGGTTATTCCTTCCCGGCCGGGGATGTCGGCGCATTGGCGCAAGCGATGTCGAACGCGCAGCTCCTATCGAGAGACCGCGCAGCGGTTGCGCAGCGGTGTTTGGATGTCATTGCAAAATTTACACCGGAGAACGCCGCGGCCCAAATTCTCGCGCGGGTGCGTTTCAATTTTGGACACTCAGTGAGCTAGGGTGCGAATCCCGCAATCAATGGATTCCGAGTCATCGTCGACACAATCTTAATCGCCCGCACGTTTGATCTAGTTGAATTCGGGCGAATCCAATTTGGATTTCGACGTTTGCGCGAGCGGATGATGTCCTCATTAGGGGCAAACACATGGTTATTCAGCGGAGCCCACGCTAAAGCGTTGATTGCGGCGCGACTGGCCGCCCCAGCGTTCAAAACGAAACCATTTGAAACGGCAATATTTGCGCTGTAGGCTCGTTGCTCATATGTCGGATCTTACACCTGCAATTGCTGGTACGCGGTCGGATCAGCGCCCTTTGGCGACGATCGTGATCGTGAATTATAACTATGAGCGTTTCATTGGGGCTGCGATCGATAGCGCCCTTGGGCAATCTTACGCGCCGTTGGAGGTTATCGTAGTCGATGATGGCTCGACGGATGGCTCCCGCAAGGTCATTGCAGCATACGGAGCGCGAATTCGCGTGATTCTCCAGGAAAATGGCGGTCAAGGTGCGGCCTACAATGCGGGCTGGCTGGCGGCGCGCGGCGCGTTTGTGCTTTTCCTCGACTCGGACGATGTGCTCGCAGGTGACGCGATGCAGAAAGTTGTCGGCGCGTTCGAGCACTCCAATGCGGTCAAAGTGCAATTCTATCTTCGGCAGGTTGACCAGGAACTCAAGCCGCTAGGCTATTTGTTGCCCAGTTATGACTTCTCGAGCATGGATCCGCGCAAGCAGATTGCCGCTTACGGCTATTACGTTAGTCCGCCGGCAAGCGGCAATGCGTACCGCAAGAGCTTTCTCGATGAAATCATGCCGATTGCGGACGTAGAGCTATATCGCCAAGCAACGGACGGCTATACGACGGGCTTGGCCGGCATGGCCGGAGAAATCGTGTCCATCGCGGAAATTTTGGGGTTTTATCGCGTTCACGGCAATAACTTTGGCGGCGAGGGTGGCGTAAAAACCGTCAAGCAACTGCATCATATGTTCATGCGCGACATCAAGCGCGAGCATTCCCAGCACGCTTTCGACGATCATTTCAATTGTCATTTTCCGGAAGATAGTTCCCGCTATTGCCCCGGACACACGAAGCTGCGATTGTTGTCGCTCCGCCTGCTTCCCGATGAGCATCCTGTCAAGACGGACAGAGTTGGCAATCTGTTGATCTGCGGTCTGGTGTCAGCAGTGCGATTCCCGCATTTGAAGCTCCGTCAGCGCGTGTTCGTTGTTGTGGGCTTCCTGGCGCTAGGGTTCATGCCACGCCGGATATTGCGCAGGTATTTTGCAGCGATCGTGTCACCGCAGAAGCGCAATAGGACTCAGTCGGCCAGTTTGCTGGCGAGTGCACCCGCGGCACCTGGAAAGCCGCCGCCGTGAGCGTCCCTGCATCGACGCAATGCGCGGCAGACTCTTTGCTCGCGGCGCTCCAAATACCGGGAGCCGCGCCTAGCCGGCAGGCGCTCTCCGCCACACAAGCCGCTGCAGAACGACAAACACTTCCGTGATCACGCGCCGCTCGATCGCATAGACCATCGCCGTGTAAATGCCGATCGCCGCCGCGGTGCGCGCGGCCGCCAAAACGTAGGTGTGCAGGTCCGGCGTCTGGCCTCCAACATGATTGAAATATACCAGTGCCGCGGCGGGCAGCCAAAAAGGCACGAATGCGCGCGCCGCAAATCCGGCAACGTCGCGCGGCCGGCCCCCCAGGGTGCGAACCGCAAAGGAAAAGTCGACCATTCCGCTGAAGAGTCGCTGCCCGGCGACGGCAATCGAGGCGCCGCGCAAACCGCCTAGGTAAGCTCCGGCCAATGCTGCGAGCATCATGGTGCCCGAGTCCAGGACGAGCAGGGCGGTCCGCAGCCGCCACTTGCCGAATGAGTCGAGCGTCACCGCGCCGATCGGCGAGAGCATGCGCATCGGCAAAGTGAGGGAAATGGCAACCGCGGTCACGATGGCCATGTCCCATTTGCCGTGCCACACGAAGTGCATCAGCCACGGCGCAAACCCGGCCACACCGAGACAGAGTACGCTGCAGGCAAAATGGATCACCGCGCTGGAACGCAAGAACGCGCGCCGCAGCTGCTCCGGATTTTCCTTCATGGCGGTAAAAATCGGAAATAAGGTGCTGCCGATGCCTTGTGCCAGAAGCTGCCCGATGTTCGCGGTCAGCTGGAATCCGAAGTAGTAATAGCCCAATGATTCCGGACTTATCGCGCGCCCGAGCACGAAATAATCGCCCTGCTGCGCGATACCGGTCAGGAAGGCCGTGACGATCAGCCATTTCACCTGGCCGAGAAGCGCCCAAAACCTGGCCGCCGGCAAGCCAAAAGAGGCCGTGCGTGTCGGTGTAATTCGCGCGTTCAGGAAATACCTAAGCACTGTCGCGGCGACCAATCCGAGACCTATGCTGTAGTACCTGGCGCCAAAATAAGCCGCGGCGATGACAATGATGGCTTGCGCGGCGGCCACATAGAAATCAATGATGCATAGTTCGCGAAAGCGCAAATCGATGCTGAGCCTCGCGAACTGAATGGAAATGAGCGAAGCGAACGGCACCGAAAGCGCCGACAGGCCGATCACGTAGAGCAGCACCGGGTTGCGATAGAATTGGCTGAAAATCAATCCGAGAAGGATCATCGCGCCCGCGCCTATCACGCCCATGTACAACGAGAAATCGGTGTAATCCCGCACCAGGGCTTGATATTGATCTTGCTTTTGAATGAGGACTTTCGAGGCCCCGGCGTTCTGCAGCCCGGCAACGAATGTCAACGCCACGGACACCACCGCAAAGATGCTGTAGTCGCGTGCGTCCAGTAAAAATCCCAAGACGATCTGCATGACGAAGAGCGTCGCCTTGGTAAACAACACGGAAAGCGACATCCACATCATTCCGGAGGTGGCCGAGGCGCCGAAGGATTTGGCCCTGGTCATGTTGGCGGCCGGGCTGCGCAGGCCGTCACGCGAATAGCCCCCTTGTTCTTTTCACGAACCGCCGCGGCGCCCACCAAAAATCATGGCGCTCGGCGAACGACAAGCGCAAAAGATCCGCCTCCTTCTCATACCATGGCGAATAGGGATGGCCGCCGCGGAAAAACCAGGGTTTTCGCGATCCGGTGGCGTGCAAAACCATGGTGTCGGCAGGTATCGGGTAGCCCTTGAAATGCTCCAGAATGAAGTTCCACCGGCTCGGCAGGTAATCGATCTTCCCGTAGAAGGCTATGTTGATCGCATCTTGATCCAGGTAGAGCGCATGAGCCGCGATTTGCCCGACAATGTCTCTCGCCTGGCGCAGGGTCGAGGCCAGCACGTCGCGCGCCGTGCTATCGAACACGAGCAGACCGGAATTCAGGTACCTGGTCACGTAGGGCGGGGAGACGTCGCGAGAAATCGCCGTCAATTCGGCCTCCACCGCATGCAGCAACGCGGGCGCCGCGAGGCCCTCAAGCAGGGTGAATATGTCCCCCAGCACGATCATGTCGAGATCGAGGTAGATGACGAAGTCGCTGGGGTCGTCGACCAGGTCAAAATAGAAGAGCCGGAAGAGTATTTCCGGAATGAAGTGAGCTTTGAGCCGGTTCGCGTCGCATTCTGCGAGAATCGCCGGCGAGACCAGGACCGGCCGCAGCATGAGCTTGTTTCGATATTCACGCTGCAATCTGGCGATGACCTTATCGGCGGCGCGCCGATATTCCGGGCGCATCAACAGGTCCACGGCAATTTGGCGCGAGGCGTGCCGGGCCAGGGAACTCAATAGACTGAGGCATCCCAGGGAGTAGCTCGGCTCAAAAACGACGAAAAACCTGACGGCAGGGCTGGGGCTCATGTGCGAGGTCGATGCGGATTGGGGTTCCGCGCGGCTAGGTCCGATCAGGGGTGCGCAGAGAAATACGCTGCTATACGTTTGCGCATATCGTCCGCAAGCGCATCGACATAAGGCTCATGCATCATGCCGATATGGGTGCCGACAATCTCGACGATTTCGGCTTGGCGGGCGAATTGCTGCCAAATACGACCGATTTGCGGCAGATAGAGCAGCGGTTTTACGTTCGCCTCATACACGACCACGTTTCCGGAATAGCCTTTCGGCGCATAGGCGAACAACGCCTGGAATAATCGATTGACGAACGATCTATGCACGGGTTGATACCGGGAGACATCCATGATCCCCTCGATGGCATAACCGCCGCCAAGTTTTTGTCCGCGCTTCAGACCGATCGCTCTCTTGCCGATCGCGGTCGCATTATTGGTTATGCTCCAGATCAATGAGTGCAGCGTTCGGTTTCTCATCAAATCGCCATGTCGGAGCCAACCGCGCACGTTGCGGCTGAGTTCCAGCCAATAGCGCAGCCTCCAGCGGGAAAATGCAGCTCCGGTATTTTCTGGTACGCCATCGATGGCCAAAAGCGGTCCAACCTCCCGTCCCTGAGCCCTGAGCTTTTCGGCCATGGCAAGCGCGATCACCGCACCGATACAGTACCCGCCGAGCAGCAGTGGACCTTCGGGCTGAAATTTTGTCAGGGCGGCGGCATAGAATTCCGCCAGGGATTCGACCGAACTGCCAAATTCCACATCCGGCATCTGTTTCGGCGGCGCTTGGACGCCATAGAAGCGGATCGCGGGCTCGAGACGCCGCGCCAAATCGAGAAAGTCCGTGCCGGCCACTCCCGAAGCGGAGTGGACGCAATAAAAGGCGGGGCGGGGCGCGCCTGCATCCAGGGCGCAATCATTGATCGGGACTATCACGCGCTCGGATTTGCGCGACGCGTGCGCGAACAAGGCGCTGGTATTACGCGGAATTAGGCTGCTCAGCGGCGTGCTCATGGACGAGTCTAGCGGCGACCGGGGCGGCGTGTGAGGTCCCAACGATTGCATTTTATTGTGACATATTCGGGCGATCTGCGGCTTGGAAACGTCGCTCCTCACGCCTCATGTTCCAAGCCGAGCCAATTTTGATGGTTAGAGTACCGTGCCGCAACTTTCCCTTCAAAGAGCTGGCCTTTTCCAAGATCTGCCGTTTTTACCCAATCGCGACGCTATTTATACCGAACAAACCTTATGGCAGCGCCAGCAAGTGCTGTAGGACGGTTTGAAGTGCAGGGTGCGGAGTCCGCCGACACGCTACCTCCGGTGCAGCATGCTAAGTTTGAGCGGGTTATGGCAACCGAATACTCAATCACGATTGGGACCTCCTCCGAAAATTTGGTATCGAACCCGATTGAATCGAGTTGGATTCTGGACGGCAAGCCGCGGGCCCGGCTGGAGTTGCTATCGAGCAGCGCGGATGGCACCGCCAGCACCTATTTTTGGGATTGTACAGCGGGGCGGTTCAACTGGTTTTACAGTTTCGATGAAACTTTCCACATCTTGGAGGGCGAGGTCATCCTGAAGTACCCAACGGGTGACTTACGTCGGGTGACGGCCGGCGATACGGTGTTCTTTCCGGCGGGGTCGCGTGCGGAGTGGACGGTCGATAACTATGTCCGAAAGCTGGCCTTCTGCCGTACTCCATTGCCCAATTATTTGACGGTTGCGCGGCATTGGCTGCGCCGCCTCAAGCGGACCATCCGGGGCGGCTCCAGTCCCGAGCGCGGCGCAGGCTTGCTCTAGAGCGAGCAGACCCCGGACTTCGAGGCGCTTCCGCTCCAGTACGTCAGATCCTGTACGCCGGCGGGCAGGCCGGCCGCGCCATAGATTTGAACGCCGCCCGTCAATGAGAAGACGGTGGTCCCGCTTCGCGACAGCGTGAATACCGGTGTGCCCGCTTGCGAGGGCACTTTGAAGGAGACCATGCCGGCGGCCGCATTCTGCGTGTAGGTCTTTGCACCGATCGTTATCTTAAGGACGCCGGGACTGGTCAAGAAGGCCAGCAGTTCAATGTCGTTTTCCACGGTGCCCGTGGCACTGCCCGCGGTTTGCCTTTGCTTCGGAGCGGCGGCGGTAGTGGCCTCGCGGCGGTAGAAATAGTACAGCACGTCGTGCGAAATCTGCGGTTGCTGGCCGGTAAGGAACCACGCTGCGTAGTAGCCGTTGAGGTCGTAATATCCGGTGCCGATGGTTCGCTGCAGGGTGGCGTCGGTGAAAGGAGCGATCTGGCTGCTTTCCGAATAGTCGTTCCACGTCACCAACTGGACCCAATCCGCATCCCCTTGTATCGAACTCGTCCATGCTTCCCTAAACGCGCTGCTGTTTCCGGCTTCCCAATAAACAAAATCCTTGGGACGGAACTGCTGCGAACCGACCGGCATCATGAAAATCTTGCCGTAGGTTTTGTGGATGGTATTGGCGTCGCCCTGCATCGATTGCGCGCCTTCGACCGTGACGGTGCCCCATTTGCCGAAGCCGTATGAGAGCGCGGCGAATGCGCTCTCGGCGGCGGGCCACGCCAAGAAAGTCGGCACAAAGGCAACTTGAGTACCCTGGGAATTCAATTTACCCAGCACCGACTGCCACCACGCGGCGGGATTCAGTCCGGCATCGAATGCCGAAACCACGAGCCGTCCGTCGCTCAATTTGTAAGAGGCTGGGCTGGCAGCGGCCGCTGTGATGCTTTGCACCACGCTGTTGGTGTCGTTGCCAAGGACTGTGAGGTCCGGCATGACCACAATCTTGAAGCGCGAATCGACCGCCTGGGCCGCCGCCAGCATGTGATGCAGCGCGCCGCTGCTGTCGGTGGCGTCGGCTGCCGACATGGAGTCGAAGGTAAATCCGGTGATGCCGCGCGCAATAGCCGCGCGCACTTCACTTTCCATATTGAGCTGCAGCCAATTTGCACTGCGGCTGGGAGAGCCTCCCAAAGGCCGTTGACGCAGATAGCCGCCTTGCTTCTGCCACTTGTTGGATTCGCCGTTGATGTTCAGATAATGGCGGTTGTAGTAATCGTTCGCGGGCGCGGCGTTATCGATTGAGAGCGGGAACGGAGAAAAATAATGCGCGAAAACTTTTTTCGACGAGTTGAACAGCGCGCTTGCCGACGGCATTTGCGCGGGTAAACACGCGTCCGTCGCGGCCGCAGTGACGGGTGCCGCTGCCGGCGCGGGTGCCGCTGCGGGCGTTGCTGCCGGCGCAGGCGTGGATGCCGCAGCGGGAGAGGCCGGTTGTGCCGGCGTTGCGGCCGGCGCGGCAGCGGGAGCAGCGTTGTATGAAGAGCTGCTAGAGCCGCAGCCGGTCATCGCCAAAATGAATGACAATCCGAGTGGAGCAAATGCGCGCTGCGCGTTTAGCCGATATCCCATAGCCACCTGTTCCTGATTCGCTGTGATACACACGGAACATGAGCGGCTATCGCATGAGCTGACGAAGACAGCCTCTGTTGCTGTCTCGGCAACCCCGCTATCTGTCACTCACAGACCGGAAGCTTTGCGTCACCGGCTTGCGCCGGGTATGCCCTTGAACGGATCGCAGTAAAACACGGCAAGTGAATGCGGGCATCGTGTCGTGACCTACAGACACGCAAGGCGATTCGCCGTGAAAAACCGTGACGTATTAGCGCCGCGTTGCAGGCGCGCCAGGCGGCGGCGGCGACCTTGCAAACAGCGATAATTCAGCCGATTTTTTGCCGTTTTTCCGTTGCGGCCATGGCACCCGGCGCTCATCGCCCGCAGTTGCCGCCGCGCATCGAAAAAATCCCGCCGTGTCAAGTTTTTATTTATTGGCCGTCAACGCGCGCGAATGCGCCGCGCGAGACCACCGACGCGTGCCCGAGGGCGCGTGTAAGACCACTGCTTACGCGGAGCAGGGTGGATGTCTGGCATCTTTATTCCGCTATGTCTGGCGAACTGCCCACTTCGACCTCTTGGGCGGCCGTCGGTATGCGAATCTTGATTTACAGCGCCAATTTTGCGCCGGAGCCAACCGGCATCGGCAAATATTCGGGGGAAATGGCCTGCTGGCTCGCGGAACATGGTCACGAGGTTCGCGTCGTTTGCGCTCCGCCGTACTATCCGGCATGGCGGCTCGATGGGAAATATCGCTGGCCGCCCTATCGTCGTGAACGGTGGCGCGGCGTCGATGTGTGGCGCGCGCCGCTTTGGGTACCGAAATCCCCGGGCGGTGTTGCCCGCGTCCTGCATCTCCTCTCATTTGCCATAACGTCGTTTCCGGTGATGATTTGGCAAGCCGCTTGGCGGCCCGAGGTGGTGCTGACGGTAGCCCCCTCCTTCATGTGCGCGCCCGCGGGCCTGCTGACGGCTTGGCTTTGCCGCGCCAAGTGCTGGTTGCACCTGCAAGATTTCGAGGTCGACGTCGCCTTCAACATGGGGCTGTTGAAGGGAAAACTGCTGCGGCAATTCGTGCTGAGCATCGAAAGCTCATTGCTGCGGCGATTCGATACGGTATCGACGATTTCCGGCCGAATGGTCCAGCGTCTTTTGTCCAAGGGCGTCCTCGCCGGCAAGGCCCGATACTTTCCGAATTGGGTCGATCTCGCCCGGATCAAACCTGTGAAGAACGGATGCTTTCGCGCGAAGCTTGGCATCCCGCAAGAGCAGATCGTCGTGCTGTTCTCCGGGACCCTGGGCGGCAAACAGGGTCTCATGGTAATACCCGAAGCAGCCGCTTTCCTGGCGTCGCGCTCCGACATCATTTTCGTGGTATGCGGCGACGGCGTGATGAAACCTCAGATAGAGTCCGCGGCCGCGGGTTTGAAGAATGTGCGCTTCATGCCGCTGCAGCCTTCCGAGTTTGTGTCGGATCTGCTGGGAATGGCCGACATTCACTTGTTGCCGCAAAGTCCCGACGCCGCGGATCTGGCATTGCCCTCGAAGCTGAGCGGCATGCTCGCCAGCGGCCGTCCGGTTATCGCAACCTGCCGCCAGGGGACCGAAATCAGCGAGATCGTTGCGAAGTGCGGCATGGTGGTCGCGCCGGAGAATGGCGCAGAACTGGCGCGCGCGATTGCCAAGCTCGCTGACGATCCCGTATCGCGAGCGCTGCTCGGCGGCCGCGCGCGGCGTTTCGCGGAGGATCATTTGGAACGCGACGCGGTATTGAATACCGCATTCGCAAATGGCGAGCCGGGCGGGTTAAGCGTAGTGCAGAATGACGCCGCCGCCTGAAGCAAAGCACACCTGGCACAGAGGGTTGCCGCGTGCTTTTGAGTAGACTTTGATCTTTTATCCAGCAGAAGCAACAACTATGAGCGCCCAGCGCACCGTCGAGAGATCCGACCCGCAAAATTTGCGCGGCCTGCGCCGCTGGCGCAGTTTGCTGATGTTTTTCAGCATTTGCGCGGTTGCGGTTGCCGCAGCTCCCGCTCGAGCGCAGCCCGAGTATCTGCTGAGCCCCGGCGACATATTGAAAATCAGCGTGTTCAAGAATCCGGACCTGAGCTTGGATGTGCGCGTGTCGGAGTCAGGTGCGATTGGGTATCCGCTCATCGGCTCGGTTCCGGTCAAGGGACTTACCCTGCCGGCGGCCGAGTCCAAGATTGCGCAGATGCTGAGAGACGGCGGCTTCGTGGTCAATCCACAAGTGAACATCCTGCTCACGGAAGGCTTCGGGAACTTAGTCTCGGTGATCGGTGAGGTGAACAAAGCCGGACGGTATTCAACCGACGCGGCCGGCGGGCACGTTTCGGGGATGTTGGCCGCGGCCGGCGGAATCGCTCCCACCGGAGGGGAGGTGGTTTCGATTTCAGGCACGCGCAATGGCAAACCGTTTCGCCGCGATGTCGACATCGTCAAAATGTCATCGAGCGGTAATTCAGCGGATGACATCGAGCTCTACGGCGGTGATACCGTGTACGTGGGCCGCGCTCCCATGTTCTATATTTACGGGCAAGTGCAAAAGCCGGGCCAATATCGGCTCGAGCGCGGCATGACGGTGATCCAGGCGCTTGCCGAGGGTGGCGGCCTGACCGGCAAGGGTACGCAGCGCGGCATCGTTCGTCACCGGCGCGATGCCGGCGGCAAAGTGAAGGAAGAAGGCGTTTCCCTGGATACCGACGTCCAGGACATGGACGTGATTTACGTCAAAGAGAGCTTATTTTGATCGGATTGAATTCGCTTAACTGCCGCCACGGAGGCTGCGCCTTGCTATGAGCTTCAATCAATTTCTGGTGATTCTACGTGCGCGTTGGCTGATCGCGGTGAGCGTTTTCTTGGCCGTCGTGGTCCTGATTGCGTTCGCCAGCCTCATTTGGCCGAAGCAATATACAGCGACCGCATCGGTCGTCGTCGACAGCAAGAGCGATCCGGTAACGTCCGGCGCGGGAGCAGCCCCCGCCGGCATGCAGCCGCAGGCCACCTACGTCGATACGGAAGCCGACATCATTGCCAGCGAACGCGTGGCTCAACGGGTGGTGAAGACCCTGAAGCTCGATCAGCAGCCGGAAGCCAGGAAGCTGTGGGCCAAGGGGCCGAACGACGACATCAGCGTCACGATCGCGGATTTGCTGCTGCGCAGGAAGCTGCAAGTCGCGCCTGCCCACGACAGCCCGACGCACGCCAGCAACGTGATCGATATATCGGTGCAATGGTCGGACCCGGTCACCGCCGCCGCGCTGGCAAACGGCTTCGCGCAGGCGGCAATCGAAACGAACATCGAGTTGAAAGTGGAGCCTGCCAAGCAATATGCAACCTGGTTCGAACAGCGCGCGCGCGCGCTGCGCGCGGATCTGGAGGCCAAGCAAAAGCGGCTGTCGGACTTTCAAAGCAAGAACGGCATTGTCGCGACCGACGATAAGCTGGACGTGGAGAATGCACGCCTCGCTGAACTTTCGACAGAATTGGTCAATATTCAGGGCATGCGGCAAGATGCGCAGTCGCGCCAACATCAGGCGGGCGCCGACATCAGTACCTTGCCCGAAGTGCTGCAAAGTCCCGTCATTCAATCCCTGAAGGCCGCACTGGCCCAGGCGGAGGCGAAGCAGCCGGATCTGGCGGCGAACCTCGGCAAAAATCACCCTGATTACCAGGCCTTGGTGGGAGAGATCTCCAATCTAAAAAGCCGCATCGCGCAGGAGAGCGCCAGCATCGCTGCTTCGCTCGGTTCGACCACGCAAGCGAGCCTGCGCCGCGAAAACGATGTGCGCCAAGCGCTCGAGGCGCAGAAAAAGAAAGTCCTCGAATTGAAATATCAGCACGATCAAGCGGCTGTCTTTCTGAGCGACGTTACGGCGGCACAGCGGGATTTGGACGAAGTTACCCAGCGGCTCGCGCAAAGCAACTTGGAGAGCCTGACGCAGCAAACCAATGTCGTGCAATTGAGCACCGCGTCGGTACCCAAGGATCCGTCCAGTCCCAAGCTCGTCATCAATTTGATTTTGGCTGTTTTCTTGGGCGGCGTGCTCGGCATCGGTTCTGCCTTGGCGGTCGAGATGCGCAACCGCCGGGTCCGCGAAGACGAAGATATCGTGGAGATTCTCGGCGTGCCGCTGCTCGGTAAGATTGGGTTCGTCCACGTCCGCGCCGGGAATGTTCGAATTCCGCGGACGGTTTCCGGCCGGCTCGAGCCCTCGGTCGTTTGATTCACCTCGTTCGTCAACCAGAGTCGAAAAATGAATAAAGTTGCCGAAAGGCCAGTAAAGCGCAGAGACAATCCGGCGGACCGCGGCCGCGCGATCGGTGCGATCCTCGTGGAGCAGGGACGCCTGTCGGCGCAGGATTTGGATGAGATCCAGCGATTCGCCAATGCGCACGGCGTGCGCTTTGGAGAGGCCGCATTGCAGTTGAAGCGCATCACCGAGCATGACATCGAGTCGGCGCTCGCCCAACAATACAACTACCCGGTGTTGGCGCGCGGCGGCGAAGGCGGGGTGGCCGACGATGTCATTGCAGCCCATCAGCCGCAGAGCGAGTCCGTTGAACCGCTGCGCGCATTGCGCAGCCAACTTATTTTGCGTTGGTACAACAACGCCGTGCGCAAGGTCCTCGCGATCACGAGCGCCGAGCGCGGCGAAGGCCGCAGTTGGCTCGCCGCCAATCTGGCGACAATGTTCGCGCAACTCGGGGAGCGCACGCTGCTCATCGATGCCGACATGCGCCATCCGCGCCAGCATCGGCTGTTCAACCTGGACAATTCAGTGGGGCTGTCCTCGCTGTTGACCGGCCGCGCGGGAGGTGAAATCGCGCGCCGCATCCATCCCCAGCTTCGGCTGTACGTCCTGCCGGCGGGAATCATTCCGCCGAATCCGCAGGAGCTGCTGGCGCGCCCGGCTTTCGAGGTGATTCTCGACCATTTTGCGGCGCAATTCAGCCTCGTGATCATCGATTCTCCGGCCGTTTCGGAAACCGCGGATGCGCAGATTCTGGCCGCCACCGCCGGCAATGCGCTGATGATCGCGCGCCGCCATCACACGCGGCAGTCGAATTTGGTCGGCGCCATGGAAAGCTTGACCGACAGCGGGGTGAACATCGTCGGCAGCGTCATCAACGAGCATTGAGAATCAGGCATCAGTTGCTTCGCGGAGCACTGAGCGGGTCATCCGGCACACGATGAAGAGAAAGGCGCCACTCGACTTATTCAGCCTGCGGATGCAGCTCGCGCTGGCCATCGTGCTGGTGGAGATCCTGTTCATCGACAAATTGGCGTCCGCCGGAATCGAGTTCGTACTGTCCAGCGTCATCGTGACGATAGCGCTGCTGATTCAGCTGCGCTTTGGGATCCGCCAGGCCGCGGCCGCCCCCGCCGACATCGTGGTTTTCGTCTTCAATTGGATGTTTCTCGATCTGGCTCCGAAAGTGCAATTGATCGCCATGCCGCGGAAACTCATCAACACCTCCACGGCGACGGTAGACGGCGTGGCGCTGACCAATCTGGTGTGCGCTCTTTTCATGATCGCCTTTACCCTGTTCTACGTGTTCTTGAGCCGCCGCGGACAAAACCGCGCCGGCAGCGCGGCGCCGGGTTCACCGCGGGAGTTTTCCGCCGGTGCGGTCGGTCTCGCGGTGTTCGTGTGCGTGCTGGTGGTGGCTGTCGCCGCACCCCGTGCGTATGCGCAGGTTCAGAATGCAGTCGCGGCCACGCCCGCGTCGCTGATCATGAACAGGTTCCTGCTGTTCCTGCCTTCCGCAACTTTGTTGATTCTGCTGAACGAAACCGTCCGCTCGGGCCGCAAGCTGCTGTTCAGCCGTGTGTGCGTCCTGCTGCTGCTGTTCATCCTGGTGCTCGTCACCGAGAACACCTTCACCGAGAAGCGCAATGCCCTGGGGCCGATCTACATCGCACTGCTGTTGGTGGGGTTGCAGAAATGGTTTGCGGCGGGCTATCGGCGCTTGCTTTTGTTGGTCGGCAGCATGGTCGTGCTATTTCCGGCGATTGCGATTTTCACGCACAACCGCAAGCAAGCCGTCAGCAGCGTTTCTCTGCAGCAAGTCACCGATCAGATTGCGGATCACTATTTTTCAATCAATTACGACTCATGGGCCAACATCTACACGGCGGTGGAAATCGTAAGAGTGCATGGCATGCAGTGGGGCCATCAATTGCTGGGGTCCCTGTTGTTCTTCGTTCCCAGCTCGGTGTGGAGCGGCAAGCCGCTGGCGACGGGAATATTCCTTGCCGATTACCTGATCCGTACCTACAGCATGTGGTTCACGAATCTGTCGGCGCCGTTGGTCGCGGAGGGCTACCTTGATTTCGGACCCGGCGGCGTGGTGGCGTACGCGGCTGCGATGGCCTGGTTCGTGGTTTTTCTGAACAGGATGGCCGAAACGGGTGCCAGGTGGATTGCGCTCCCAATGGCGATCTATACCTCGGTGTTTTTGATGATTGTATTGCGCGGCTCCTTGATGATCGCGCTGGGGTTCGCTGCCGGCGCTTTGTTGTCGTTTCTATTCGCTTACGCGCTGTTGTCGGTGAGATGGGGAGCGCGCACGCGGCTCGCCGGGCACCGACACCCGATCCATGGCTTGACGCAATGACCCGCCACGTCGCATTCGTCGGGCCGCTGCCGCCTCCCGTGAACGGATTTTCGAGCGTCTGCGCGATGATGCTGGAACGTTTGCGCGCCATAATGCCGGTGGATGTTTTTGATCGAGCGCCGAGCGTGCGCGCCCGGACCTCTGGCCGGCTGCGCCAGCTGGCGCGCCCCGCGCGGTACCTCGCCGCCTGCATCGCGCGGCGCGACGCGGTGCTCTATGTGGCCCTATCGGGCGGCCGCGGTCAGTGGCTCGACTTGACGTATCTGCTCGTCGGCAAGCTGTTTCGAAGGCAGATCTACCTGCATCATCACAGTTTTGTCTACATCAATTCTCCGACGCGCCTGAACCACATGCTGTTTGCGCTGGTGCGCAACGACGCGCACATCGTTCTCAGCGACATGATGGGCGCGGCGCTGACACGCACTTACGGCCTGTGTCCGGATATGGTCAAGGTGGTGTCGAACGCCGCCTTTTTTGCCGCGGGCGAGGAGCCGCGGCCGCCCGGCGAGGACTCGGCGCCCCTGCAATTGGGATTTCTGTCGAACATCACCTTTGAAAAGGGCATCGTTGAATTTTTCAGCATCTTGCGCAGGTTGCGGCAGGACGGCATCCCTTACCGGGCGCATATCGCGGGGCCATGTTCGCCGGAAGCGCGTCAGGAATTGGAGCGGCAGCTGCGCGCTGCACGTGACGTGGAGTACGTCGGCCCGCTCTACGGCGCGCAAAAAGATCAATTCTACCGGCAGTTGGACGTTTTTCTGTTTCCCACCAACTACGTGAACGAAGCGGAGCCGCTGGTGATTTACGAGGCCATGCGGCAAGGCGTACACGTCATCGCGTGCGACAGGGGATCGATTGCCGAGATGCTCGGCAACGGTGCCGGACTGGCGGTCGCCAGGGAGAAAATCGTCGAGAGCGCCGCCGCGCGGCTGGCGCAATTCAGCGCTGACCGAACCGCTTTGGCGGATGCCAAGCGGCGGTCGATACAGCAGGCCAATCGAGTGCGCTGCGCGAGCCGGGCGGCGTTGGAAAATCTATTGGCATGCATGCAAAACAACTACGAACCCGTGAGACAATCGTGAACAGCCATATTCGCCGGATTTTGTTTGGGGTGGCCGCGGCGGCGTGGGCGTCCGCATCGAGCGGCGGGGCAATTGAATATCGCGATCCGCTTGACATCGCCGTTGCGCCGCCAGCCGAGGCGGCTGCGGCCCAGCGCGCCGATCGCCTGAGCTTGTACGTCGGCGACAATTACACTTATGACGACAACGTTTATCGTCTGCCGCCGAATGTCGACCTCACGACATTGCCGCAGATCGGCCCCAACCCCAGCCGCTCGGACTCGATCGACAGCGCGATCGCCGGCCTGGACGGCGAATGGCTCACCGGGGCGAGGCAAAGCGTCGATGTCGATCTGACGGCGAACTACAACCGATTCTTCCGCAACACCGATTTGAGCAACGTATCGACGCAGGATAGCGCCGCGTGGAATTGGGGCGTGGGTGATTCACTGTCGGGCAAGATCGGCGCGGATTACGCCAGACTGTTCGGCGGATTCGACAATACGCAAGTGTACTCGCGCGACATGGTGAACAAGACCGACTATTACGCCTCGCTGCGCTATCAGGTGGGGCCGCGCTGGGGAATATTCGGCGGCCTGATGGGATCGAATTACTCCGTGACGGCGCCGCAGGCGACCTTCAATAATTCGAACTCCAAGAGCGTCGATGGCGGCTTCGACTTCTCGACCGAGCAGAGTCGCATCGGCTTCGACTATCGCTACAACGATTCACGCGCGCCGAACAGCGCGCTCCTGAACGGCGTCCTGTTCAATCCTGATTTTCGGGAGGATCGGGCGCGTGCACTTTTGAGATACGCGCTGTCGGAAAAAACCATCCTCGACGCCAGCGCGGGCTATCTTAAACGCGACTATCCGAGCGCAGCCATAGGAAGCTTCTCCGGGGAAATATGGCGTGCCTCGCTGCAATGGCAGCCGACGCCTAAGACTCAGCTCCTGGCGGGCGTGTGGCAGCAACTCGATGCGGATCTGACATCGCAGACGGATTATTTCGTCGACAAGGGGGAGAGCCTCACGCCGCAGTGGGTGGCGTCGGAAAAATTGACGTTTTCGGCCACTGTGTCGCATGACACGCAAAATTATATCGGCTCGAACCCGGTCGGCCCCATTCCGATCGACTTCATTGCGCAGGCGCGGCACGACACGCTGACCAGTGAAACCGGCAGTCTTGTGTACACGCCCATTCGTGCGCTAGCGCTTACTTTTTCGGTCGGCCACGTCAAGCGCAGTTCCAACGTCTCGGCATTCGAATACAACGATCTTCAAGGCACCGTCAACATAATCTATCGGTTCTTTCGCTATGGAGACACCAACACTACGTGAGGGCTAGCGCGGATGGACCGGGCGCGCCGGGGACCCGACGCATACCATCATTTGCGGTAGATCGCTGAATACCGAGCTGCGGGAACCGACCACCGTGCCTTTACCGACGGTGACCCCTGGGGCAACGAATACATCGGCGGCCAGCCACACCTCGTCCTCGAGGACGATGGGAAATGCCTGAATATCGAAGCTCGGGATGCGGTAATCATGCGTGCCCGCGCACAAATAGCTTTTTTGCGATACCACCACGTTGTTGCCGATTGTAATTTCTGCAAAACAATACAGCACGGCATCATCGCCGACCCAAGAGTAGTCGCCGATTTTTAGTTTCCATGGATAGGGCACGGTCACGCTCGGGCGAACATGGACGCCTTTGCCGATATCGGCGCCGAACAAGCGCAGCAGCCAGCGCCGGAATCCATACATGACCTGGGGCGAGCAACGGAACAGCGTGGCCTGTACCAACCACCAGACTTGCACGGCAATGCCGGAGCGCCCGCGAAAGTTCGGCGGCAGCCTGAAGGTTTTGAGATCCTGGATTACCGGCATCGCTAAAGACTACACGTTCCATGCTTGGATGCGCTGCCGCTCCAATATGTCATGTCGACGACACCGGAAGGAAGGCCGTTGCGGCCGAATATTTCGATGGGCCCCGGGAATGAGAACACTTCGGAGCCGCCGCGCGACAGGCTGAATAGGGGTGTGCCGGGTGCCGTGTGAACTTTGAACGAGGTCATCCCTGCCGGAGCGTTCAAGGTCGAGTCATGGCCTGCGATGGAGATCTTGAGCTCTCCAGGCGAGGTCAGAAAGGCCAGCAGTTCGATGTCGTCCTCCGGCGAACTGTTGACGATCTTGTTCGGGATGGATTGTGCCGGGGCGGCAGCGTCGGTGGGTTCGCGGCGATAAAAAAAGTAAAGCACATCGTGCGTTATCGGCGGTGGATTTCCCGTCAAGAACCACGCCGAAAAATAGGCGTTCAAGTCGTAAAACCCGGTGCCGATGTCGGTGCGCAGGGTCGCGTCCGTGTAAGGCTCGATCTCGCTGGATTCGGAGAAGTCGCTCCATGTGACTACCTGTACCCAGTCGGCAGCGCCTTCGATTGAGCTCCTCCACGCATTGCGGAATGCCGAACTATTGCCGGCTTCCCAATAAATCGAGTCCTTCGGCCGGTATTGTTGCGGGTCAACCGGCATCATGAATATCTTTCCATAGCGGCTATGGGCTGACTCGGCATCGCCTCTCACCGCCTCTGAAGCCGCGGCCGTCGCAGTACCCCAATCGCTGAGCCCATAACTGAGCGGCGCAAAGGCCGCGGCGTGGCCCTTCCATCCGAGAAATGTCGGGACGAAGGCAATGACGATGCCTCGCGCCTTGAGTTGCGCAATCACGGCTGCCCACCAATCGGCGGAATTTGCGCTCGCGTTGAACGCAGAGACCACCAGCCTTCCATCGCCGAGACGGTATGCCGCCGGGCTGTGGGCGGCGGTGGCGATGCTGTTGACCACTGCTTCCGTATTCGACTTCAGCGCCGAGATGTCGGGCATGACGAGGATTTTGAAGCGCGGGTCGACGCGCTGCGCTGCATCCAACAGCATTTGCAGGTGGGTGTCGCCTTTGGCCGACAGCACGTCAAATGTAAAGCCGGTGACGCCTCGCGCCATGGCCATGCGCACTTCGCGCTGCATGTTCAATAACTGCCACTTATCGCCCGGTCCCGTTGCAACCGGCAAAGGCCGCTGCCGCAGATAGCCGCCATAGGCCGACCACTTGCCGGATTCGCCGCCTTTGTTCAAGTAGTTGCGGTTGTAGTAATCGTCTGACGCAGACTTGTTCTCCACGGACAATGGAAATGGATAAAAATAGTGCGCGAATACTTTTTTTGACGAACCGAACAGATCATCGGCGGCCGGCATGACAAATGGCAAACAAGGGTCGTCCACAGCACTGCCGGAGGTTTGGACCCATGGCGCGGCGAAGCCCTTCGGTGTCGACATGATCGCCGCAAGCATGATTGCACAAGCAGGTATGGCAGTGGATTGTCGCAACATAGGGGCACCTCTAACGGACGCAGCAAGCTTACAACATCGGCCCTGTGCGGCTATGATACCGCGTGCATCGCGCGGCGTTTTTGCGTGTCGGCGACGTTGATCGAAAATCGTCAGGAAGCAAATCATTGGAACAGCCGCTAACTGCCGAACAGATCGATGAGTTTTCCCGCTTAGGATTTCTCGTCATCGAGAAACCGCAGATAGCGGCGGCGGAATTGGAGTGGTGCCGCGCGATTCTGATGCGCATGATTCTCGGCGGCGAGCGGCGCAGCGAAGGCAGGAATTTGGATCTGACCGCCACGGACGGCGCCGGCGACATGACATCGCCGAGCTTGCTGCAGCCTTCGCTGTATGCGAGAGAACTGCGCAAACTTTCATATCGAAAAACGGCGCTCGCCACCGCCCGCCAATTATTGGGGCCCAGCGCCGAATTTGCCGGCGACCATGCGATATTCAAGCCAAGCCATCGTGGTCATCCAACGCCTTGGCACCAAGACGAGGCATTCCGCGAACCGGGCTTCGACTACAACGAACTGAGCATCTGGATCGCGATCACCGAAAGCACCGCGGACAACGGTGCCATGGCCTACATTCCCGGATCGCATCGCTTAGGCTTGCTTCCGCACCGTTTGCATGGCGGAGCGAAGGGCGCCAATACGATCGAGTGCTACTCTGGATTCGACCCGCAAACCGCGGCGGTACGTCCCATTCCGGCAGGAGCGATGATCATCCATCACGGACTCACGGTGCACGGAGCATTCGGCAACAAGACAGCCTCATCGCGGCTCGCGTATATTCTGCAATACACGACACCGGTCAAAATGAGCAAGCGCATGCGCGAATTGCCGTGGCTCGCTGACTTGCGCCGCGACAATCAACAGCAGCGCAGGAGCTACTTGCTGCGCGGGGGAATATTTCCCGAGCTGCTGCGCGTCCTGCGCTCCGACCGGCATTCGCACCGGCATTTCCTGTCGTTTTTCTGGCGCCGCCGCATCAACCGGCTGCGCAGCATGTTCAAGACCTAACGGGTCCTGGCGCATTGCGGGTCCTAGCGCAGGCGCAAACGTTCGCCGTAGCCCGTCAATTCCAAATATCCGCGGCCGGCTTGGCCGTTTTCGTCGAAGGCTCGGACGGCGCCTTCCCAATAGATGGCGCCGGTCGACAGCCGCGTATCGTTTTCCTGATCGTCAAGCAGCGGCACCAACCGCAATTCCTTGCCGCCGGCACGCACCGTCCATTCCACCGGATACACGATGCCGGTGCGCGGCGAGGTCCAGCGCCTGCGGGCGCGAAATTCCACATCCTCCGGTTTGAGAGCTTGCGAAATGCCGGCGCCGCTGCGAATCGTGCCGCCCGCCCAGCGAACCTTGCCGTCAAGAGCGCGAATCTGAAAGGCCATCAGGGCGCCGCCGTCTTGCAAATTGATGCCAATCCAATCCCATCCTGAGCTTTGCGCGTCCAGATACTCGCTGGACCACTCGTGGTCGAACCAGGCTTCGCCCGTAACGCGGCTCGAACGCCCTTTGCGCGCGATGCTCCCGGCAACCCGGAGGTGCGGCAAGCTGTAGTAATAGCTCGCCGCCTGCGGCGCGGGTCCTTTGCGGCTGACGCCGTCCTCGCCGTTGATCAGTATTGGCTGCGTTTCGGTGAGCGCCAAGTCAAATGAGAAATCCTCGGCGGCAATCTTTGCGACATAGGTCTGCGCCTCGCGCTGCAATGACCAACGGTCGATCCAGACATGCGTGTCGCCTCGCGCGGCGCCGGCCAGGCCGAGCGCGGCGCGGCGAATTTTCTGGTCCTGCCACAGCATGCCGCGCTGCGCATCGCTCAGGGCGCAATGCGCGATGATGATTTGGTGCGGCGTGAAGCTGCTCGGGTTGTCGGCATGGATGTCCGGTTTGCTGCGAAAGAAGGTGATCTGAAAACCCAGCGATTCACCCTCCGCGGTGGTCAGCCAACCCGTGACATACCACCACTCGGTACGAAACTGTGGATGGCTGCCGAGATCCTCGGGAAATCGCATGCGCTGCCCGGCGATCACGGGCGCGTAGGAGGTGTCCGCGGCGGACGCCGCGCAAAAAAAGCCCAACGCCAGCACGAGGAGCGACGCCTTCACCAGTCCTCGCGTACGGCGCGCACCGCGTCTCCGCTCAGGGCCGCCCGGCCGCTGACCACCGCGGTGACGGCGGCGGCACCGATCAACGACAGGCTGAGCAGCGCCAATTGCCGCGCCGGCACACTGAGATCGATGCTCCAATTGAACGACTGCCGATTGATGACGTAAACCAACACCAAGCTCAAGGCGACGCCGAGCGCCAACCCATAGGCGACGCCGAAGATGCTGGTGAGTATTCCTTCGTCTGCGAGCATGCCGACAACCTGGCTGCGCAACATGCCGATGTGCCTCAGCATGCCGAATTCGGCGCGCCGGGCGAGGGCGGTTGAGCTCGCGGCAAAACTCACGCCGGCGAGCCCGATGATGACGGCAATGATTTCGAGTGCGTAGGTAATGGCAAACGCGCGATCGAAAGTCCGCAGTGATCTCGCGTGCAGGGCAGCGGTGGTCGTGATCTCGAGCGCATCGCCGTTATTCAATCTCGAGCGCAACAGCTTTTCCGCGGATGCCGCTGCGGCGCCGGACTCGAGCCATATCGAGGCTTCATTGGCGGCGGTGTCGCCGGTATCCGCTTCATAGGTGCGCCTGGAAATGACGATCGAACCCGACAGGCGCGCGTAATCGCGCCAGACGCCGGCCACCGTGAAGGGCTGCATGCGCCCGGCCAACGGCAGCGTAATGGCATCGCCGAGCTTGTAGCGGTAGAGATCCTGCACGGCTTCCGATATCCATGCCGGCGGGTTGTGAATCTGCGCCGCCTCGGCGCTTTGCAGCAGCGGCAATTCAGCTGCGGTTTGCGCGTCGGAGGCACCGCGCGCGATCAGCGTCACGGGCGCGCGACCGGGTTCGAGCAGCAGCTGCCGCGTCCGGCGAAACTCGACCCGCGAAACACCGGGGATCGCGGCCACGCTGGCTTGATCGGCGCTCGACCAGAATGCCGTGTCATTGCCGAACGGCTCGCGCATTTGCAGGTCCGCCGGCAGGATTTTGCCGAGCCAATGATCGAATGAGACTCGAAATGAATGGATCATGATGGCCATCGCCACCATCAGACTGAAACTGACGATTATCGCCGCCAGGCTGAGTGCCGACAGGCGGACATTTTCCCGTAATTGTGCAACCGCGGTGTCGAGCACGATGCGGTGGGTACGCGGTGCAAGCCCAAGTCCTTTCAGCGTGACCGCGGGTACCAGCAGCACCGCGCCGAGCAGCAGCGCCGCGATCGCGGTGTAGCCAAAAACCGGCAAGCCTGCCACAGGCGGCAGCCAGGCCAGGACCGCACCGAGCAGCAGCAGCCAAAGGCCGCTGCGCCAGCTTAGCTGAGCCACGCCTTGGTAATCGCCGTCGCCGCCCTTCAGCGCGCGGGCCGGCGGTTGGCGTGCGGCATTGCGGGCCGGCACCCAGGCGCCGACGCCGGCTACGGCAATTCCGATGGCAAAGAATGCCGACAGCTGCAGCGGTGCGGCCCGCAGCGAAGCGCCCACTGCGCGCAACTGGCCGTTGCCGAGATCGGCGGTGAGAAATTTCAATATCGCGGCCGCGATCAGCACGCCGAGCATCACCCCGATCAGCGAACCCGCGACACCGAGGGCCAATCCCTCGCCGAGCAAAGCATGACGCAGCTGGCTTTGAGTGGCACCGAGCGCGCGCAGCAACGCGAGTGATCGGCGCCGGCGCAGCACGGAGAGTGACAGGGTGGAAAACACCAAGAAAGCGCCGGTGAACAGCGCCACCAACGCCAACATGTTCAGATTCACCCGGTAGGCTCGGGTCACGCTGACCGCTCGATCGCGTTCGACCTGCGGCGCGATGGCAAGAACGCCGGGCGGCAGGGCCTTTTCAAGTTCGCGGCGCATGGTTTCTACATCCGTGCCCGGCGCCAAACGCAGGTCGATGCGATTCAAGCGCCCGATCGCATTGAAAGTCCATTGTGCCGAGGCGATATCCATCAATCCCAACGCCTGCGGATAGGCGTCCTGCGGCAAGATGCCGAGAACGCGCAGCGACTGGCTGGTACTTCCAACCGTGACGGACAGTGGATCGCCGCGGCTCAGCTTCAATGCTTGCGCGGCGGCGCCGCTCAAGTAAATTCCGTCGGGGGCGAATAGCTTGAAGACGCCATCGCCGATATCGGCAATGAGCGCCGGCTGCAGGGCTGCAGCTTGGAAAGGATCGAGTCCGAGCACTTTGAGCGTGTCGTTGCGGCCGGCAAGCGCGACCTCGAGTTCCAGCACTGGGCTCAACGCGGCGACGGAGGGGTTGCGCGCCAGATCGACGTATACTTGCTCGGCAAAGCCTTCGTGCGGCCCGCGGATGACGATGTCGGCTTCGCCAACCATGCGTTTCGTGGCCAACCCGAACTCGTTCAGCGCGGAGGTGTTGACCAGATACACCGAGGCACCGAGCGCGACGCCCAGCGCGAGAGCCAGCACGGTGACCAGAAACCGCGCCGGCTGCTCGCGCAGTTGCGCGAGCAGCAGTATCTTCCACAGCCCGAGCGCGCCGTTGGCGTTCACCGCGCCGCTTCCAAGGCGCGCAGTCCCCGTGCATCGAGCACCAGGATGCGATCGGCGGTGTCCGCCGCAATTCTTGAATGGGTGATGAGAATGCCCGCGCCGGCGTTCATTTTGACTTGCTCGCGCAGCAGAGAAAGTATCTGGGTCGCGCTGGCCGTGTCGAGATTTCCGGTCGGCTCGTCCGCCAGCACGAGGCGCGGGCGGTGCACCAGGGCGCGTGCGATCGCAACACGCTGAATTTCGCCGCCCGAGAGCTCGCGGGCGTGACGCTGCGCCAGCGCATCGATTCCCACGGCGCGCAGCATGCCGCGGGCACGCTCGCTGCGCTGCGGCTCGGCGATCCCCAGCAGGTCGAGCGGCAGCGCGACATTTTGTTCTACCGATAAATAGGGCAGAACATGGAAGGCTTGGAAAACAAACCCGATGGCGCGGCGCCGCAGCCGTGTTACGGCGTCATCGTCCAAAGTGGCGAGGTCGACACCCTCGAGCACCACGCGGCCGCTGTCGGTTCGATCGAGTCCCGCCAATAAATTGAGCAGCGTCGACTTGCCGACGCCCGACTCGCCCATCACGGCAACGTATTCACCCGCTCGAACGGTCAGATCGACGCCCTCGAAGATCGGCGGCCTATGCTTCGAAAAGCGTTTGCTCAAGTTCTCGAGACGAACGATGGAGTCGGTCACTCCTCGGGTCTTAAGCCGCGTCGACTCCGATCACCGCTTTGACTTCCAAGAAGTCGCGCAACCCGAACTCGCCCCATTCGCGGCCGTTGCCCGACATCTTGAAGCCGCCGAATGGCGTGTTCATGTTGCCCGAAGCGCCATTCAAGGTGACTTGCCCAGCGCGGATCTGTGCTCCAATGCGGCGCGCATGCAAATTGTCCTTGGACCACACGTAAGCGGCCAGACCATAAGGCGTGTCATTGGCGATCCGCACCGCCTCTTCTTCGCTGTCGTAAGGCAGGATGCAAAGCACAGGTCCGAAGATCTCTTCGCGCGCAATCGTCATGTCGTTGCGAACATTGGAAAAGATGGTCGGCTTGACGAAGTAGCCCTTGGTCAATCCGTCGGGTCGCCCGGAGCCGCCGATGACGACTTTGGCGCCCTCGGCGATACCTTTCGCTATATATCCTTCCACCCGTTCGAACTGCACCTTGGACACGAGCGGCCCCAGGTTGGTTTTCTCGGAAGCGGGGTCGCCGGTGATCACCGCTGCAGCCACGCGCTTCGCGATCGCCTCCACTTCAGGCAATTTTGCGGCGGGAACCAGCATGCGCGTCGGTGCATTGCAGGATTGTCCGGAATTCTGGAATACGTGCAGCACGCTCTTCGTCACGGCGCGCTCGAAGTCCGCGTCGTCGAGCAATACATTGGGTGATTTGCCGCCGAGCTCTTGGTGCACGCGCTTGACCGAGGCGGCCGCATTGCGGGCGACCTCGGAACCGGCGCGCGTGGATCCGGTAAAGGACACCATGTCGACTTCGCGGTGCGATGACAGCGGTGCACCGACACCGTTCCCATCGCCGTTGATGAGGTTGAACACGCCGGCCGGAACACCGGCCTCATGCATCACCTTGGCCCAGATGATGGCGCTGAAGGGCGAATACTCGGATGGCTTGAGCACCATGGTGCATCCGGCCGCGAGCGCCGGCACCACTTTGGCGGCAACCTGATTCATCGGCCAGTTCCAAGGGGTGATCAAGGCGCACACGCCGACCGGTTCCTGGATCAAGCGCACGGTGCCGCGCATCTCTTCGAATTTGAAGTTTTTCAATACATCGATCATCGCGCTGATATGACCGACGCCGATGCCGGTCTGCGAGGTTTTCGACAGGGTGATGGGCGCACCCATCTCGATGGAGATCGCCTGCGCTATTTCATCGTAGTGCGCTTTGTAGGCGGCGAGCATGCGCTCCAGGAGCGCCAGCCGTTCGGCCGGCGTGCTGCGAGAATAGCTGTCGAATGCGCGGCGAGCGGCCATCACGGCGCGATCGACGTCCTTGCTGCTGCCCATCGAAATAACGCCCGCAACCTCTTCGGTGGCCGGGTTGATGACTTTCAGTTCCTTTGGCTCGATTGGATCTACCCAGGCACCATCGATGTAGAACTGTCGGTTGTCATATGTCATTGCAAAACCTCTTCAAAATGCGGTTACTTCCTGCCCGGCATTCTACCTGCAGACCGGACAATTCGCAGGGCGATTGACCGTCCCGCGCAGCTTTTGCCGCCATAGTTCGCATTTTCGGCCCTGTTTAGTTGTTAGGCTCCCGTTGATGAGAAATATCAATATATTGCTCGCTGTGGGCGGTGCGGCTGCTCTTTTGGGCCTGATGCCGGGATTCGCGGCAGGCGTGCCGGAGTGGAATCCGGTCCGTGCACATCCGGTCGAAATCGGGCCGCAGGCCAGCCGCCTGGTGGTGGGCTTTCGGGCCACGCCGGCCAATTCGATCATCAAGGAAATCAAGACGCGCCGGCCCCAGGTCATCCGTGTCGCGCAGGCGCAGACGTCGCGCGCGGACCTCGCCTCCTTGCTGCAGCGAACGGGGATCGCAGCGGCGGGGTCGCGCCAGTTCGCTCCCAGCATTCACGTTGTGTATCTTCCAGAGACCTTGTACGGCGCGGACGTGACGGCGGTGCTCGATAAGTTGCGTGCAGATCCGGCCGTGGCTTTTGCCGACATCGATGGGCGGCGCTACCCGCAGGCGCTGCCGAACGACCCGTTGTTCGTGCCGACGGCCACGGCCAGCGGTCAGTGGTACATGCTCACCCCGAGCAGCGCGACGCCCACCAGCGACGCCGCCGCCACGGACGCGGTCTCGGCGTGGGCCATCACGCAAGGCAGTTCCGGCACGGTGATTGCGGATGTCGATAGCGGCGTTCGATTCGATCATCCCGACTTGCTGAGAGCGGGTTTTGGCGGCCGCCTTCTGCCGGGCTACGATTTTGTCAGCCAAGACCTGAACTCTTCCAATAGCGCGCCATTGGGTACATTTTTGGTGGCCAACGACGGCGATGGCTGGGACCCCGATCCATCGGATCCGGGCGACTGGATCGACAGCACGGACTTGAAGAACACGACGGTGTTTCCCAGCAAGAACTGCAGCGTTGAGAACAGTTCGTGGCATGGCACGCGGGTGATGGGGGTACTCGGCGCGCTCACCAATAATGATACCGGCATCGCGGGGGTGAGCTGGAATCCCTACCTGCTGCCCGTGCGCGCGCTCGGCAAATGCGGCGGCTTGGACTCGGACATCATTGCAGGGGTCATGTGGTCGGTCGGCATGACGGTGTACGACGATTCCGGCAGTCCGGTGCCTGCCAATCCGTACCCCGCCGACATCGTCAATTTGAGCTTGGGCGGAACCGGGGGCAGTTGTCCGTCCGAATATCAAAGCCTCATCTCGCAGCTCACCGGAATGGGCGTGCTGGTGGTCGCCTCGGCCGGCAACGAAAGCGGACCGGTGGACATACCCGGGAACTGCCCCGGCGTCCTGACGGTTGCGGGGCTGCGCAATGTCGGCACGAAAGTCGGCTATAGCAGCCTGGGACCGGAGGTCGGGATCGGGGCGCCCGCCGGCAATTGCGTGAACATCACCGCCGGCAGTCCCTGCCTGCGCTCCATTGATACGACGGTCAACGAAGGTCTGACCATACCCGCGGACAATGGCTATACCGACCAGACCAATACGAATTTAGGAACCAGCTTCTCGGCGCCCATTGTTTCGGGCATCGCGGCGCTCATGCGGTCCGTCAATGCCAATCTGACGCCGCCGCAGCTGATTGCGCGCATCAAGGCCAGCTCCACGCCCTTCCCGCAGCCGGCGGGCTTGGCGCAGTGCGTCGCGGGTTCCAGCTCGAGCGTGGAATGCGCCTGCACCCCCGGCGGCGGCACCTGCGGCGCCGGCATGCTCAATGCGCTCAGCGCGGTAAAAGCCGCGCTCAATCCGATTTCAGCGATAAAGATACCCGCGGGTTTCATCGGCGGCGCAGGGACTTTCGATGCCGGCGGCAGCGCGGCGGCGTGCGGCGCGACGATCGCGACCTATGCATGGTCAAGGACCGGCGCGGTCATCATCAATTCCGGTGCCGCAAGCGCGCAAGTGAATGTCACCGCCAACGGCGCGGGAACCCTGACGGTGGTCGTCACGGACTCTGCCGGCAACAGCGATACGGCCATCGTCCATATCAGCGTCGGCGGTGCGAGCACCACCGCGCCTTCCTCGGCCGGCACGAGCGCGAACGCTTGCGTGAGCCCCATGACCGTCGCGCCGGTGCCGCCAAGCGTCAGCGCGGCGTTCTCGCCGGCCAGTGTTGCGGTCAATGTACCCGCGGTGCTGGTGGTCAGTTTCAACAATTCCAACGGCTTTGCGCTGACCCAGTCCGGCATCACGCTGTCGCTGCCGGCCAATCTGGTACTGGGCAAGCAGAGTTCCGCGAGCACCTGCGGCGGCGCCGCTCTTTCGCTCAGCAGCACCAGCGGCAGCGTTACGCTATCGGGTGCGAATATTCCGGCCAACGGCAGCTGCGATGTTTCCCTCGGCGTCACCAGCGCCGCGGAAGGCGTTTACACCGCCGGCATCGCGGCCAACGCACTGGTGACGGGTCCGGCGGGCAGCAGCACGGCGCCGGCCGCCGCGACGCTGAATGTCACCGCGGCCGGCGGCAGTCTTACGCCCGTCAGCAGCGGCGGGGGTGGCGGTGGCGGCGCCATCGATTGGATGGATATTCTGCTCATTGCCGGCGTTCTGCTCGTCGTTCGGGGGCACGCTGCGAAGCGATGACGCTATAATCCGCGGCATGGCTCCCCCCGATGCGCGGCGCGCGACGATTCAATCCGTAAAAACCCACCGCGATGCCCGCGGCACGCTATTCGAGCCCTTGACGGATGCCGAGTTGCATGTTCAGAAAAACGTGCACGTCGTCCTGACCCAGCCAAACGAGGTGCGCGGCAATCACGTGCACCGCACCGCGGTGGAAACGACCGCCGTGGTGGGACCCTGCCGCGTGCGGCTGAAGGAGGCGGGGGAGATCAAGGATATCGATGTCGCGGCCGGGGACATACTCCGCCTGACGATCCCGCCCGGCGTGGCGCATGCGTTCCGCAATACCGGCAATTCCGCCATGGTGCTGGTTTCTTTCAGCACCAATTTGCATGATCCCGACGGTGCCGATACGGAACGCGAGCAGATTTTGTAAAATCTTGCAGAGCATTCAAAGTGCGGCTCATCTCGTTCAAAAGCACCGCTCTGTTCAAGCGCGGGATTTGGCTGAGCGCGATCGCACTGATTCTGTTCGTCGCCGCGCCGTCTGTCCTGAACGGGGAGCTGCGCAGAAATCCTCTGCCGAGCGCAATTGCCGTCGGAATTCTATGTGCGGCATTGATCTGGTTTTTTTGGAACACGCAAATGCACCGGCTGGCCGACGAGGTGCTCGATTGCGGCGACCGCCTCAAGGTTCGGCGCGGACGAATTGAGGAAACGCTTCCGCTTGCGCAGATCTTGGTCGCCGAGATCGTGAGCCGCGGGGGATTTCATCGCATCACGCTGCGCCTGCGGCAGCGCTCGAAGTCGTTCGGCAGCCGGATCGAATTTCTACCGCAAGCCGCTCATTGGTCGAACCTCGCCGCGCTCAAAGCTCTGGCGCAAGAACTCAGCGAGCGCGCGCACCGGCAGCTGCCGTCATGACGCAGCTCCTGCAGCGTTTTGGGGAACTTCAAGTTCGTAGCCGCGCTTGAAATCGCGTATGTGCTTTTCCATCCATCCTCGGGCTTGGTCGCTCTTTTTGAGCTTGATGGCTTCGATGATTTTGCTTTGCGCCGCTTGGATTCGCGCCCGCGCCTGCGGCACGCGATCGATCAGCCGCGTCAGCGTCGGCACCAGCAGCATATTGAGCGGGGCCTGCGACAGAGCCAGTACCTGATTGCCGCTGGCGGCTGCGACCGCCGTGAAAAAATCCACGACGGCCGAAACGGCGCCGGCGGTGTCGGTGTCGCCGCGCTTGAAGCGCGTGCTGGCGCGCGTCAGTCCGAGCAACTGCGCCGGGGTACGCCGCGCGGCGGCGTATTGCGCGGCGGCCGGTTCGATCGCCATCATCGCCTCCCACAGTTCCATGAAGGTGACATCGTGCAGGGCCAGCGCGCGGCTCACGCCGGAGCTGACGCGGCGCGGTTCCGGGCGCGTTACGCGCAGGCGTTTCTCGCCGCGCTCCCGTCCCAATAGTCCGTGCACCTCCAGTTCGCGGATGGCCTCGCGGATCGTCGAGCGGTTGACGCCGAACTGACGCGCCAGATCGGTCTCGGAGGGCAGGGCATCGCCGGTGCGCAACGATCGCTCGACGATGCGTTGTTCAATGAGGTTGGCGATCTGCCGGTAGGCGGGATGATCGTCGAGCGGCACGAACAAGTCGCTCATCAGCCTTCTCCAAAAAGTTCACGGCCGATGAGCATGCGGCGGATCTCCGAGGTGCCGGCGCCGATTTCGTACAACTTGGCGTCGCGCAGCAGCCTGCCCGTCGGGTAGTCATTGATGTAGCCGTTGCCGCCCAACAATTGAATGGCATCCAGAGAGGCGCGGGTCGCGGCTTCCGCGCAAAATAGAATGCACGCAGCGGCGTCTTTGCGCGTGTAATCGCCGCGATCGCAGGCGGCAGCCACCATGTAGACATAGCTGCGGCAGGCATTCAAGGAAGCATACATGTCGGCGAGCTTGCCTTGCACCAGCTCAAAGGTCCCGATCGGCTGACCGAATTGCTTGCGTTCGCGCACGTACGGAACGGCGACATCGAGTGCCGCCGCCATGATGCCGAGCGGACCGCCGGACAGCACCACACGTTCGTAGTCCAGCCCGCGCATCAGAACGTTGACGCCCTGATTTTCGGTGCCCAGCAGATTGGCGGCGGGCACCTCGCACTGATCGAACACCAGTTCGCTGGTGCTCGAGCCGCGCATGCCGAGCTTGTCGAGCTTTTGCGCCGGCGTAAATCCTTTGAAGTCCTTTTCGATGATGAACGCGCTGATGCCGCGCGAGCCCGCCTCGGGCGCGGTCTTGGCGTAAACCACCAGCACATCGGCCTCCGGCCCATTGGTGATCCACATCTTGCGTCCGTCGAGTATGTAGCGATCGCCGCGGCGCAGCGCCTTGAGCTGCATCGAGACCACATCGGAACCGGCGCCGGGCTCGGACATGGCGAGGGCGCCGACGTGTTCGCCGCTGATGAGCTTGGGCAGGTAGCGCTGCTTTTGCGCCTGCGAACCATTGAGCGCCAGCTGGTTCACGCATAAATTCGAATGAGCGCCATAACTCAAGCCCACCGCGGCCGAGGCGCGCGATATCTCTTCCATCGCCACGGTATGCGCCAGATAGCCCATGCCCGCGCCGCCATGCTCCGCGCCGACCGTGAGGCCCAATAGGCCGAGCTCGCCCGCTTCGCGCCACAGATCGCGCGGAAATTCATTGCTGCGGTCGATTTCCTGCGCGCGCGGCGCGATGCGCTCCTCTGCGAACCGGCGCACCTGATCGCGGACGGCGTCGATTTCCTCGCCGAGGCCGAAGGTGAATTCTCGATATGCGGAATTGGCCATTCTTGCCGGCCCCCCATTGTCATCGGACCAGGATCGTTGGATAATCGGACTGTCCGACAATTCTGCCACGCTCAGAGCAACAAAGCCAATGGCCAAAATCGTCTCGCAACTGGATACCCGCTCGCAGGATTTTGCCGACAACCGCGCCGCCATGCAGGCGTTGGTCGAGGATCTACGCAGCACGCTGCGCCGCAATGCGGCCGGCGGCAGCAAGGCTGCGCGCGACAAGCACACCAAGGCCGGCAAGCTGCTCGCGCGCGAACGCATTGCCGCGCTGCTGGATCCGGGTTCGCCGTTCTTGGAGCTGTCGGCGCTGGCGGCGCAGGGAGTGTATGGCGAGGATCTTCCGGGAGCGGGGCTCATTACCGGAGTCGGTCAGGTGTCCTCCCGCCAATGCATGATAGTGGCCAACGATCCCACCGTTAAGGGCGGTACCTATTATCCGCTCACCGTCAAGAAGCACCTCAGGGCGCAGGAGATCGCCGCGGACAACGCATTGCCGTGCATCTACCTGGTCGAGAGCGGCGGGGCCTTCCTGCCGCGGCAGGATGAGGTATTCCCCGACCGGGAACATTTTGGACGAATTTTCTTCAATCAAGCGCGGCTCTCCGCGCAGGGCATCGCGCAGATCGCCGTGGTGCACGGCTCTTGCACCGCCGGCGGCGCGTATGTACCGGCCATGTCCGATCACGCCATCATCGTACGCAACCAAGGGCGGGTTTTCCTCGGCGGCCCTCCCCTGGTGCGCGCCGCGACCGGCGAGGAGATCGACGCGGAATCTTTGGGCGGCGCCGACGTTCACTGCCGGCGTTCCGGCGTCACCGATTACTATGCGGAAAACGATACGCACGCGCTGGCGTTTGCGCGGCGCGCCGTTGCGCGCTTGCGCCAGCCGGACTTGCGTGCCGCGCGCCCCAGTTCGCCGGTGAGCGGCCTCGACAGCCCATTCGATCCGATGGAACTGTACGGCGTCATTCCGCAGAATTCCCGCAAACCCTATGATGTCCACGAGCTCATAGCGCGATTGGTCGACGGCGCGTGGTTCGATGAGTTCAAAGCGCTCTATGGCACCACGTTGGTGTGCGGCTTTGCGGATATCCACGGCATGACGGTCGGAATATTGGCGAACAACGGCATATTGTTCTCGGAGAGCGCGTTGAAGGGCACGCATTTCATCGAGTTGTGCTGCCGCGAAGGCATTCCACTGGTCTTTCTGCAGAACATTGCCGGCTTCATGGTGGGGCAGGCGGCCGAAGCCGGCGGCATCGCCAAGGATGGCGCCAAACTGGTTACCGCTGTGGCCTGCGCCTCGGTGCCGAAATACACCGTGGTGATCGGCGGCAGTTTTGGCGCGGGAAACTACGCGATGTGCGGCCGCGCCTACAGCCCGCGTTTCTTGTTCCAGTGGCCCAATGCGCGCACCTCGGTCATGGGGGGCGAGCAAGCGGCGAGCGTTTTGGCGACCATCAAGCGCGAAGCACTGGAGCGCAGCGGGGAGCGCTTCAGCGATGCCGACGAGGAAAAGCTCAAGACGCCCATTCGCGAGCAGTTCGAGCGCCAGGGACATCCTTACTACGCCTCGGCGCGGCTTTGGGACGACGGCGTGATCGATCCGCTCGACACCCGGCAGATCCTCGGGCTGGCGCTGGCGCTCACCCGTGCGCAAGAAGCCGCTGCCACACGCTTCGGCGTGTTTCGAATGTGAGATAAGCCCATGATCCGACGACTCTTGGTCGCCAATCGCGGCGAAATCGTCTGCCGCATCGCGCGCACCGCGCGGCGCTTGGGTGTGACCACAATTGCCGTGTATTCCGACGCCGACCGGAACGCCCAGCACGTGCGCAGCGCTGACGAGGCATATCATTTGGGCGCTGCGCCCGCCGCGGAGAGCTATCTCAACATCGACAAACTCATCGCGCTGGCGCGGCGCGTCGGCGCGGACGCCATTCATCCCGGCTACGGATTTCTCTCGGAGAATGCCGGCTTCGCGCAGGCCTGCGTCGATGCGGGCCTGATTTTCGTCGGGCCCCCGGCGGCCGCGATCCAGGCCATGGGTTCGAAGAGCGCCTCGAAGGCCGCGATGTCGGCCGTGGGTGTGCCGGTTGCGCCCGGCTATCACGGCGGCGAACAGTCGCTGCAGCGCCTCACTGAAGAAGCGCTGCGGGTCGGATTCCCGCTCATCATCAAGGCCAGCGCCGGAGGCGGCGGCAAGGGCATGCAGGTCGTCAATTCCGCCGCCGAGGTGACGGCCGCGGTGGAGTCGGCGCAGCGTCTGGCGCGCACCGCCTTCGGAGACGACCGGTTGCTGATGGAACGCTACTTTCCCCGCGCCCGCCACGTGGAAGTCCAGATCTTTGCGGACTCGCACGGACAGACCGTCAGCCTGTTCGACCGCGATTGTTCGGTGCAACGCCGCCATCAAAAGATTATCGAGGAAGCGCCGGCGCCGGGTCTGCGCGACGAGGTGCGCGCCGCCATGGCGCAGGCGGCGGTCAAGTCGGCCCAAGCCGTGGGTTATGTCGGCGCGGGCACGGTCGAATTCCTGGTCGACGAGGCCCAGAATTTCTACTTCATGGAAATGAACACCCGTTTGCAGGTGGAACATCCGGTGACGGAATTGATTTCCGGCATCGATCTGGTCGAATGGCAATTGCGCGTAGCTCAGGGGGAACCGCTCCCGGCGACCGGCGGCCTGAGGCCGCACGGCTGTGCGGTCGAGGCGCGTTTGTATGCGGAAGATCCCGCACGCGACTATTTGCCGAGCGTCGGCCGCATCTCGCACCTGCGCTGGGCGCGAGCGCTGCCGGACGTGCGCCAAGATACCGGCGTCGCAGAGGGTGACGAGGTTTCGAGCTTTTACGATCCGATGTTGGGGAAGATCATCGCCTGGGGCGAGTCGCGCGTCGCCGCCATTGATCGATTGCGGCGCGCCTTGAGTGAAATCGAGATTGTCGGGGTCGCCACCAACCGCGCGCTTCTCGGCAGCGTGCTCGGCGACGAAGAGTTTCGCCGCGGCGCGCTGGCCACGAATTTTCTGGGCGTTCGCCGCGAACAATTGCGTTTCGCCGAGGAGCAGCCGGTGGCTGCCGAGATGGCGCTGGCGGCGGTTTGGTGTGCAGCGCGGCGTACCGACCCTAATGCGCTTTGGCAAGACACTCGCGGCTGGCGGCCTGCGGCACCGGCGCACACCACGTGGCGGTTCGGAGAATCCACGGTGAGCGTCGACGCGGCGGCCCCGCATCTGTACCTGGCGCAAAGCATGGGGCGGGAATTCAGCGTGCGGATTCTCGCGCGCGATGCGGCATCGCTGGAAGTCGAATGCGACGGCGAGGTCGCCAGAGTGAGCGTGTTCGAGGCTGATCCGGCGCTGCATCTGTGGTTGCGCGGCCGGCACGTCGTGCTGAATCGCGTGAGCACCGACGATGCCCTGCAAGTGCTTGGTACCGCGGAGCAGGGCTCCCTGCTGACACCCCTGCCGGGCACGGTCGTCGCCGTGCACGTCGCCGCCGGGCAACGCGTTGCGCGCGGCGCGCCGCTCATCACCGTCGAAGCGATGAAAATGGAGCATACCCTGACCGCGCCCTATGAAGGCGTCGTGTCGCGAATCGCATTTGGGCTCGCGGACCGGGTTCAGGCCGGCGCGGTCTTGGTGGAACTCACTCCGCTCGACGGGTGAGCCTCAGGCAACTTGCGCGTCGGCCGCCAGCTCGATCGCCGGCAGGGTCACCTTGAAGCGGGTCTCCTGCCCCACGATGCTGGCCAGTGCAATTTTGCCGCCGGCCTCATGCACGTAGCGGCGCACCAGCGACATGCCGCTGCCGTGCTTGGCATCGCCCGGGCTGTCGGTCATGGTGGTGAATCCGGACTTGAAGATCAATTTGATCGCCTGACGATCGCGCAGTTGGCGCGCCTCCTCTGCCGTCAGCAAGCCTTTGGCGATGGCGACTTCACGCACCTTGTCCGGATCCAAGCCGCGTCCATCGTCTTGAAACAGCAATTCGAAGCCGTTGCCCGGACCGGGGTTGAATGCCAGTTGCAGCGTCGCATGGGGCGCCTTGCCGGCTTGCCGGCGCTCGGCGGCGGTTTCCACGCCGTGCACCACCGCGTTGCGAATGAGTTGGATGGCGACGTTTTTGACCGTCGCTTGATAGCGGGGCGGGACCAGGTCCAAGCCGCTGCACTCTAGAACGACGGTCTTGTGATTTTCCTGCGCCACCAGGTCGGCGAGCGTGGTCAGCGTGCTCTCGAGGCTGCCGACGGCAGCCATGCGCTGGGCGGGGGGCGAGGCCTGCTGCGCCAGCTCCGCGAAGAACTTCGGCGACTCGATTACCTGAGTGCCGTTTTCGGTGACGCGCGCCTCCGGTGCGGCGGCCTCGGCTTCGCGGGCAGGTCCGGCCTGCGAGGTCAGGGTGCGCAGCAGCGCGAATTGTCCATACAGCGAATCGAGCTTGACGGCGAGCGGCAGAAAGTCGCTGCCGCTCAAGGTTTCGCGGCTGCGCAATTCTTGCAGCGCGTCCTCGAACTCGCGGGCCGCGCCCTGCAGTCCGCTCAGCTTGAGCGCGGCGGCGTCGCGACGGATTCGATCGACTTCCTCCAACGTCTCTTCGAGCTTGTGGCGAAACGCACCCGCTTCGCGGGCGGGCTTCTTCAAGACGCCGTTGATGGTCTTCATCGAGGCGTCGGTTTTTTGCAGGAACGATCCGAAACGCGTGCCGCCGGCCTGCAGGACACTGCGGAGAATTTCACCTTGCGTGAGCACGTGGACGCGCAGGTCCTCCAACTCGCGCAGTTCCTGGACGCGCGCGGTGATGTCGGTCACCCGCACCATCCAAGAGCGCGGTTCGAGCGGAATCTCGACGCTCGAGAATTCGAATGAGTAGTGAGCGGCGGCAAAGCTGCCGTCGGCATTGGTCAATTTCACCTCGACGTCCTGCAGCGGATTGCCCACTTCGGTCTCGCCGCGCGCGGGATCCAGCAACCGGGTCATGTAGGTGCGCACGATGCTCAGGGTCTTGGCGGAAACCAGCGGCCCGATAAGTTTCTCCACGGTCAAATTGGCAAAATCCTGGCGGCGGAACAGCGAGCCCAAGGATGCCGAAACCTGCGGTTGAACCTTGCCCTTGGAATCCATCAAGAAAAGTCCGATGGCGCTGGTCTTCAGGATGGCGTCCGTCAGCCGATTGCTGGCGTTGACGAGTTCCTGTTTTTCGCGCTCATGGCGTTTAACGGAGATGAACATGGCCCCGACAGGGTGCCAAAGCGCACGCAGGGCGGGCATGATGGGTTTCACAGCCTTAAGGCCGCGATTTACTTAATGTCCGCCGTCACGGCGGCCTGTGACGCGTATCACGCTTTGCGACTGCGGCTATGCGACCGCGGCTATCGGCCCTAGGTCGGCGAGCAATTCATCGGCGGATGCGTAGCGCGCGCTTTGCTGTTTCGCCATCAGACGATCGAGCAGCGGCTGCTGCATCGAAGTTGCCTCGGGCAATAGCGGCACCGGCGAACTGGTGTGCTGCGACATAATGGCGACGGCGCTGCGGCCGCCATAAGGCCTCTGCCCGGTGAGCATCTCATAGAACATGACCCCCAAGCTGTACAGGTCGGTGCGCACGTCCACGCGCTGGCCTTGCGCCTGTTCGGGGCTGATGTAGTACGGCGAACCGAGAACCTGGCCGACGCCGGTGTTGCCTACCTCATCGAGCGAGCGGCGCGCCAAACCGAAATCGATGAGCACCGGGGAATTGTCCTCGCGCAACATGACGTTCGCCGGCTTCAGGTCGCGGTGCAATATGCCGAACACGTGAATCACACGCAGCGCTTCTGCGATGGCGCGCAGGTAGTACAGGCTTTCGTCCACGCTCAAGGGATTGCGCAGCCGATCGCGCAGGTCGCCGCACGGAAAATATTCCATTGCCAGGTACAGATGACCGGGGAGGGAGCCGAAATCATGGATCTCGGCGATCGCTCGATGGGTAATGCTCGAAATGATTTCATACTCGCGCTGGAATCGCTCCGCGTCGCCCATTTCCCGTTCGGTCTCGCCGCGGGCCATCACCTTCAGCACCACATTTCTGCGCAGCCGCTCGCTGCGCGCCAGGTACACGGAAGAAAAATTGCTGGTCGCAATCTCCTTCACGATCGAATACCCGGGAACTTCGATGATGGTCGAATTCTCGCTCTGCGCCATCATCGCGGCTGCCTGCGCCGCCAAGCGCCGCTTTGCGCACGCTTCTCCGACCGCTGCCAGCAGTTGATCCCGAGTGATTTGCGCCAGCGGCAGGTAGTCCTTCGCGCCGCCTTTCAGCGCACGGACCGCCGATAGCTCGCTGCCGTTGTCGGCCAGCAGAATGCAATACAGCGCGGGCTGCATCCGCAGCAGTTGCTGCATGGTGTTGAGGGCCGCGCCGGCCAGCGCGTCATTGGCAAAATCGGTCTGTAAAATGACCGCGTCGGGTATGCGCTCGCTGACCAGGCGGCTGAGCGGCGCCGATTCACCGGCGCGCAGGGTGGTTACCTGCGCGCTCGGCCAGTGGCTGGTCACATGATGAGTCAGCCATTGCAGACGTTTGGTGTCGCCGCCCACCACAATCAGTATTGGACCCAAGTCTGACATGCCGATTAGGGTAGTCGCTGATACCCTCCGATTACCCATGGGGAATTCACATTTCGAGGCCCCAGGGCCGGAATACCTTGAAAATTACCCCGCTTAGCCTCGAAAATTGCAACCTGGACCCCAAGTCGGGGTCAGTAAATTCACTGCCGAATCATTCTTGGCCTTAAGGACGTAATTCCATGGGAAGCATTCGATCTTGGTCCCTCGCCGCGATTGCCGGCATCTTCGTGATGGTGGTCGCTCATCAGCGCTCGCATGCCGACGCCGGACCCGCTCTGGCGGCGGCGCCGGTTCTGGCCGCGGCATCCCCGGCAGCCTCGAGTGCCGCGCGCGTGACCGGCCTGCCGGACTTTTCAGGCTTGGTCGCCGAAGCGGGCGGCGCGGTCGTGAACGTCAGCGTCACGGAAAAGCCTCAGAAAATCTCGCCGCTCAACGGTCAGGGAGACGGCGACGATCCACTGTCGCAATTTTTCCGCCGCTTCCAAACGCCCGGACCTGAACGGGCGCCTCCGAGCCGAGGCGTTGGATCGGGATTCATCGTCAGCGCGGACGGCTACGTATTGACCAATGCGCACGTGGTCTCCGACGCATCGGAGGTGCTCGTGACCCTCACCGACCGGCGCGAATTCACCGCCAAGGTGATCGGCATCGACAAGGCCAGCGATGTGGCATTGATCAAAATCACCGCGACCGGCTTGCCGACGGTGCGCTTCGGCGACCCGTCAAAATTGCGCCCGGGCCAATGGGCCATTGCCATTGGTTCGCCTTTCGGGTTCGAAAACAGCGTTACCGCGGGCGTGATCAGCGCGCTCGGGCGACCCCTGAACGATGGCAGCAACAGCAGCTACGTCACCTTCATTCAAACCGACGCCGCCGTGAACCCCGGGAATTCGGGCGGCCCGCTCTTCAACATCGATGGCGAAGTGATCGGCATCAATTCGCAGATCTATAGCCGCACCGGCGGTTATATGGGCGTGTCGTTTGCCATTCCGATTGATCTGGCCCTGAACGTCAAGGAGCAGTTGCAGAAGAACGGCAAGGTGGTGCGCAGCCGCATCGGCGTGTCGGTGCAGGATATTCGCCAGCAGCTCGCGCTGTCCTTCGGATTGAGCACGCCGCACGGCGCATTGATCAGCAGGGTGGATCCGAACGGCCCGAGCGAAAAGGCCGGTCTCAAGGCCGGCGATGTCATCACCAGCGTCAATGGACGCAACATCAATCATTCCTGGGATCTGCCTGCCATCATTTCGCAGCTGCCGCCGGGCAGCCAAGCGCGGTTGGGGATCTGGCACGATCGCAAGGCCACCGAGGTGACGGTAAAGACCGTGCTACTCGAGGATTCGCCGGCTGAAGTCGCGCGCAGCTCGGGCGAGGACGGCGGCGGTAAGCTGGGGCTGGTGCTGCGATCGCTGCAACCGAGCGAGCAGAAGGAATTGCACACCAAGGGCCGATTGCTGGTCGAGGATGTCAGCGGGCCGGCATTGGCCGCCGGGCTGCAGCCAGGGGATGTCGTGTTGGGTGTCAACGGAGTTGGGGTCGCGACCGTGGCGGACTTGAAGCGCGAGATTGCCCGGGCGGGACATAACGTCGCTTTGCTGGTGCAGCGGGAAGATGCGCAAATCTACTACCCGATCGATCTGGGATGATGAGTTTCGTTGTACTTAAGCCCGAGCTTCAGGCCTAATCGCGGGCGTGCAAAGCGCCACCCCCCTTTTCTCTCGGAGCAGTGAGCGTGTCGCCGGCGCAAAGCCGGCGGCCTTTCTGCCCACCACGCGTGCCGAGATGGCGGCGCTCGGCTGGGCGCAGTGCGACGTCATCATCGTGACGGGGGATGCGTATGTGGATCATCCCAGCTTCGGAATGGCCATCATTGGACGCGTGCTGGAGGCGCAGGGATTCAAAGTCGGGATCATTGCGCAGCCCGATTGGCACAGCACGCGGGACTTCGAAGCGTTGGGCGAGCCGCGCCTGTTCTTTGGCGTGACCGGCGGCAACATGGATTCGATGGTCAATCGCTACACTTCGGACCGGCGGGTGCGAAGCGATGATGCCTACACCCCATTGGGCGTCGGCGGCAAGCGTCCGGATCGTTGCGTCATTGTGTATTCGCAGCGGCTGCGCGAAGCCTACAAGCAGGTGCCGATCGTGGTCGGCGGTATTGAGGCAAGCTTGCGGCGCATCGCCCATTACGATTATTGGTCGGAGGCGGTGCGCCGTTCGGTTCTGGTCGATGCGAAGGCGGATCTGCTGGTGTACGGCAATGCCGAGCGGCAGATCGGCGAGATCGCGCGCCGCCTGCGCGACGGAGCATCCATCGGCGAGATCACCGATTTGCGCGGCACCGCGTACTTGCGCCGCGGCATGCCGGCGGGTTGGGTGGAGATCGATTCCAGCGAATTGGATACGCCGGGTCCCTTGGCTGCGCCCGTCAATCCCTATGCCGATGAGGAGGAACGCCTCGCCAAGTTGCAGCCGGCGCAGACCCTTCCGGAACCGGGGCCGCCGGGCGCGTCCGCTCCTGCGGAGAAAGTCGTGAAGTTCTACCGCAAGGTGCCGAACGCCCAGCGCGAGCGCAGCGTCATCCGCATGCCGTCCCACGAGCAGGTCAGTCGGGACCCGGTGCTGTATGCGCACGCCTCGCGCATTCTGCACATGGAATCGAACCCCGGAAACGCACGTGCGCTGGTCCAACGTCACGGCACGCAGGAGCTGTGGCTCAATCCGCCGCCGCTGCCCTTGAGCACGGCGGACATGGATGCGATTTACGAGTTGCCCTACGCGCGCCGTCCGCATCCCTCTTACGGCGATGCGAAGATTCCGGCCTATCACATGATCCGATTCTCGGTCGCCATCCAGCGCGGCTGCTTCGGCGGCTGTACGTTTTGTTCCATCACGGAACATGAAGGCCGGATCATCCAGAGCCGCTCGGAGGATTCTGTCATCCGTGAGATCGAGACCATCCGCGACGGCGTGAAAGGCTTCACCGGGATCATCTCGGACCTAGGCGGTCCGACGGCGAACATGTACCGCCTGCACTGCAAGAGCTCGAGCATAGAGTCCGCATGCCGCCGCCCATCCTGCGTGTTCCCCGGCATCTGTCCGAATCTCAATACCGATCACGCGCCGCTCATCAATTTGTATCGCCGCGCACGGGCGCTGAAAGGCATCAAGAAGGTCTTGATCGCCTCCGGCGTTCGCTACGATCTGGCGATCGAATCGCCGGAGTACGTCAAGGAGTTGGCAGCGCATCACACCGGCGGTTATTTGAAAATCGCGCCGGAGGCCATCGGCGAAGGACCTTTATCCAAGATGATGAAGCCCGGCGTCGGCAGCTACTATCGCTTCAAGGAACTGTTCGACAAATATTCCAAAGAGGCCGGCAAGGAACAATATCTGATTCCCTATTTCATCGCGGCGCATCCGGGGACCCGCGATGCGGACATGCTCGAACTCGCCCTGTGGCTGAAGAAAAACGGTTTTCGCGCCGATCAGGTGCAGGCATTCTTGCCATCGCCCATGGCGACCGCTACCGCGATGTACCACTCCGCGAAGAATCCGCTGAAGAAGATCAGCCGCGGCAGCGAAGAGGTGGTGATACCGAAGGGCATCAAGGTGCGCCGCCTGCACAAGGCATTTCTGCGCTATCACGATCCGGAGAATTGGCCGCTGCTGCGCGAGGCCCTGAAGCGGATGGGGCGCGCGGACTTGATCGGCAATGGCAAGCAGCATCTCATTCCCGCCTATCAGCCGGTGGGCGCAATGGCGGCGGCCTCGGCGCGCCCGTTTCGCACGCAGCACACCGGACTGCCGAAATCCGGCCGCGCCGGCGGCAAAAGTCCGCGAGGCAGGGCTTAAAACGCGAACGGAATCGCTTGCTTGCGTCCCGCAGGTACGTTTACAGTTCTGGGCTGTTAGGAGCCTGTCCCTGCGGCTTGCCGCCGCATTTCATCAACGATGCCGATTTGGGAGCGCGAAGAACGCCACCGGTTGCCGGGGCGCGTGTGCAGAATGGACAAGTGGGTAGTACATAAATTTGGAGGTTCGAGCGTAGCGGATGCCGCGTGCTTTCGGCGTGTCGCCGAAATCGTCGAAGCCTCGTCGAATCCTCGCGAGGCCATCGTGCTGTCGGCCTGCCGCGGCGTCACGGACTCGCTGCTCGAGTTGGTGACTTTGGCGGAACAGCCCCACAAGGAATTCGGCCCGGCGATTCGCGCCCTGAAGGCGCGGCATTTGGACCTGGCCGCCGAGCTCATTTCAAAAGCCGCCTTTGAGGACTACAAGGCGCAGTTCGAGCGCGATTGCCTGGACATCGCCGGCATGCTGCAGACCGTGCGTCTGATCCGCTCGTCGACCTACTCGATGCGCGATGTCATCGCCGGCTTCGGCGAGTTGTGGTCGACCCGGCTATTTGCGCCGTTCCTGCGGGAGCGCGCCCGCATCAAGGGCGACATCCTGTGGATCGACGCGCGCGAAGTCATCATCATCGAATGGGGTCCATTGGGCCCGGCCGTGCAGTGGCCGGTGAGCGAAGCCAATCTCAAGAAACTGGTGCCGCCCAATTTCCAGGGAAGGCTGGTCGTCACCGGTTTCGTCGCCACGACGACGAAGGGCAAGCAGACAACGTTGGGCCGCAACGGCAGCGATTTTTCGGGCTCCATTTTCGGTGCGCTTCTGGACGCGGTCGAAATCATCATCTGGACCGACGTCGACGGCGTGCTCTCGGCCGATCCGCGTTTAGTGCCGAACGCCCAGGTCATCGATCAACTCTCGTACAACGAGGCAATGGAACTCGCGTACTTCGGCGCCAAGGTAATTCACCCTCAGACCATGGCGCCCGCCGTGTCGCGCGACATTCCGATTTTCATCCGCAATACTTTCGCGCCGCAGCAGCGCGGCACGCTGATTTGCGCGAATCCGGTCTCGGCGCTGATCGTGAAAGGCATCACCAGCATCGATCCGGTTGCGTTGGTGAATCTCGAGGGGGCCGGCATGATCGGGGTACCCGGCACGGCGCATCGCTTGTTCGGCGTGCTGCGCGACTCCGGGATCTCCGTCATTCTCATTTCGCAAGCGAGCTCCGAACATTCCATTTGTTTCGCGATTCCCGAAGCGCAGGCAGTGCGCGCGGAAGAAGCCGTGCGCCGCGCGTTCGATGCCGAACTGCGCGGCGGTCAGATTCAACACGTGGACGTGGCGCTCGGCATGAGCATTCTGGCGGTGGTCGGCGACGGCATGGCCGGTTCTCATGGCGTTGCCGCGAAGGTTTTCAATTCGCTGGGCGATGCGGCGATCAGCGTGCGGGCGATTGCGCAAGGAGCTTCCGAGCGCAACATCTCGGTGGTGGTCGAGGGCAGGGCGGCGGCACGGGCGCTGCGCGCGGTGCATGCCGCCTTTTATCTGTCGCCAAATACATTGTCGATCGGCTTGATTGGACCCGGCACGGTGGGACGCGTGCTGCTGGCGCAAATTGCGACGCAAATCGGCCGCTTGCGCGGCCTGAACCTTGATTTGCGGGTTCGCGGCATCGCCAGCTCGAAGCGCATGCTGCTCGAGGAGACCAGTGTTGACTTGAGCCGTTGGACAGAACGGATGGCAGAAGCCGGCGAGCCTCTGAATCTGGAAAAATTCATCAACCATATCCAGGCGGACTACGTGCCGCACAGCGTGGTGATCGACTGCACGGCGAGCGCCGAGGTGGCCGACCGGTACCGCGATTGGCTGGCGCGCGGCATTCACATCGTGACGCCGAACAAGAAGGCCAACAGCGGTACCCTGCCTTATTACCGCGCCTTGCAGGATGCCAAGCGCGATGCCGGCACTCACTACTTATATGAGGCCACGGTTGGCGCGGGGCTGCCGATCATCCAGACGCTGCGCGACCTGCGCGGCACCGGCGACGACATTACGCAGATTGAAGGAATTTTTTCGGGTACCTTGGCATATTTGTTCAACGTGTTCGACGGCAGCGAGTCGTTCTCCTCCATTGTGCGCACCGCCAGGGCGAAGGGTTATACCGAACCGGATCCGCGCGACGACCTGTCGGGAATCGATGTCGCGCGCAAGCTCATCATTCTTGGCCGCGAAATGGGGCTCACCTTGGAAATTGCGGATGTGCAGGTGGAAGGCTTGGTGCCCGAGGCGCTCACACAGTGCAGCGTCGAGGAATTCATGGCGCGTCTGCCGCAATCCGACGCCTCCATGGCCGCGGCGCTCGCGGATGCCCGCTCGAAGAACCAGGTGCTGCGCTACGTCGGGCGCATCGATGCCGCCGGCAGGGCGACCGTGGGACTCATGCGCCTCGAGGCCAAGCATGCCTTTGCGAACATCGCGCTCACCGACAATGTGGTGCGTTTCGCGACGCGCCGCTACTGCGACAATCCGCTCATCGTGCAGGGCCCGGGAGCGGGACCGGAAGTAACCGCGGCGGGCGTGTTTTCCGACCTGTTGCGCCTGTCCGCCTATCTCGGCGCGCACATTTAGCGGCGAGAACCCAGTGCTCACCGACGTCACCGCCTTCGCTCCAGCCACGGTCGCCAATGTTGGAATCGGCTTCGATATCCTCGGCCACGCCGTCGACGAAGTCGGCGATCGCGTGCGTATCCGGCGGATTGAGGACAATGAAGTTCGAATCCGCTCGATCACCGGCATAGCCGGCGAGTTGCCGGTCGATCCGCAGCACAATACCGCCGGACGCGCGGTGCAGGCGATGCACGCGGCCATGGCGCCCGGCTTTGGATTTGAACTCGATATCGAAAAAGGCATTCCCTTGGGATCCGGCATGGGCGGCTCGGCCGCTTCCGCAGTGGCCGCGGTGGTCGCCGCCAACGCGCTGCTGCATGCCCCCGCGCCGCAGATTCAGCTGCTCAAGTTCGCCATGGAGGGGGAGATCGTCGCGAGCGGCTCCGCGCACATCGACAATATCGCTCCCTGTCTGTACGGCGGATTGACCTTGACCGTGGGCATCGACAATCCCCGCGTAAAGCAAATTCCGGTGCCGCGCGGACTGCGCTGCGTGCTGGTGCATCCGCATATGTATCTGGGGACGCGCGAGGCGCGCGCCATACTCAACATCAACGTCAGCCGTTCTGATTTCGTCTGGCAAAGCGCGAATCTCGCCGGTTTCATCAGCGGCTGCTACTCGAACGATCTAGAAATGATCCGCGAGTCCTTCAATGATGTCATCATCGAGCCGCAGCGCCACTCGCTGATTCCGGGCTTCAAGGACGTTCAGCGAGCAGCCATGTCCGCCGGCGCGCTCGGCTGTTCGATCTCCGGCGCGGGGCCGGCGGTCTTTGCCTGGTCCGCTGTGCAGCATGCCGAGGCGGTGCGCGGCGCGATGGTTGCCGCCTTCGCCGCGCACCGGTTGCAGTCGGATTCCTGGGTATCCCTCATGCAAAACTACGGCGCTCGAGTGGTAAAGGCCTGATGTCCGAAATGAGGTTTGCGAGCTCGCGCGGCGCCGCGCCGCCGGTCAGTTTGAGCCGAGCGCTGGCGCAGGGGCTTGCTCCGGACGGCGGATTGTACGTCCCTTGCGAGATGCCTGAGATCGATGTGCAAGCCTTTCCGGCTCGCGCCTCGGTTCCCGAAATCGCGCGCGCGGGCCTGGCCGGCTTCTTCGCAGGAGACGGCTTGTGCGGCGAACTGGCGACGATTGCCGACGCCGCGTTGAATTTTCCCGCACCCACGACGCCGGTCATGGGCGCCCGCGACCCGCTGTACGTACTGGAGCTTTTTCACGGCCCCACCGCGGCATTCAAGGACTTCGGGGCACGATTTCTGGCGGAGTGTCAGCAGCGCCTGCAGTCCGCCGCTTCCCGCCAGCCGCTCACCGTTCTGGTCGCCACGTCGGGAGACACCGGAGGCGCGGTCGCCGCCGCTTTTTTCCGGCGCAGATGGGCGAGGGTGGTCATCCTCTACCCCGCAGGACTCGTGAGTCCGCGGCAGGAACGCCAATTGACTTGCTGGGGCGAGAATGTCTTGTCGCTGCGGATCGATGGAACCTTCGACGATTGTCAAGGATTGGTCAAGAGGGCTTTCCGCGATCCGCAATTGAGCCAACGGCATCGCTTCAGTTCGGCCAACAGCATCAATATCGGCCGGTTGTTGCCGCAAATGGTTTATTACATCGCGTCCAGCCTGGAGATCGCCGCAAGCACCGGGAAGAAAGCGTCCTACATCATCCCCGCCGGGAATCTGGGCAATGCCTGCGCGGCGCTATGGGCACGGGCCATGGGATTCCCGCTGGCGCGCATCATTCTGGCGCATAACCGGAATCGCACGGTCCCCGATTTCCTTGCCACCGGCCGATGGCAACCCAGAGCCAGCATTGCAACGCTCGCATCGGCCATGGATGTAGGCGATCCAAGCAACATGGAGCGCCTTCGATCGCTTTATCCAAGCTGGGCGGCAATGCGCGAACATTTGAGCGCAGACAGCGTCGATGACGCTACAATTCGCTCTCGCATCGGAGGGGACTTCATGCAATACGGACGCGAATGGTGCCCGCACACCGCGACCGCCGCGGAAGTCTACGGCCGCTTGAGTGCGCAAGATAAGCGCGATCAGCCGTGGGTCGTGGTTGCGACCGCGCACCCGGCGAAGTTCAATGAAATTGTGGAGCCGATCATTGGCAGGCCGATTGCCGTCCCCGAGAGTCTTGCGGACCTTTTGCGCCAGCCCGAGCACCGCGCGGAGATGCCGCCCACGCTCGAGGCATTGAGCGCGGCGCTTGAATGAGCAGCATTCATCTCGACCCGCAGTGGATTGGGCTCGGCGCGGCGATCTTGCTGCTGGCCGCACTGGCGTTTTTCGGGCTGCGCGCCTACGCGCGCCGGGCGCGGCGCAAGTCCTTGCTGCTGCGGCTGGAACGCGTTGCCTCAGCCGCCGCCCATCAGGTGCTGGTTCCCGACGGCATGGGTGGATTCATACACATCGACCATTTACTGCTGACCCCGCGCGGAATTTTGGTGCTCGACACCCGCCGCGTAGCGGGGCTGATCTTCGGCGGCGATCAAATGAGCGACTGGACCGTCATGGGCCGCGGGCACCGTTATACGTTCGACAATCCGCAACCGGCGCTGTATGACCGCATCGCCGCCGTCAAAGCTCTGGTCGGCGAGGTGCCCGTGGAGGGCCGATTGCTGTTTTCCAACGTTGGAAAATTCACCAAGGGAATACCGAAGTGGGTGGTGATGCTCGATGGCATCGAGGTCGAATTTCCCGTCGTCGATCGCGACAACCAGGCCTTCGCCCCCGCCGGCGACTATCAAGAGGCCTGGAACCGGCTGGCCGCACAGTTGCGGCCGAGTCCGCACCTGTTTACGAATCTTTGAGCGCGAACAACGCGACCGCGTTGCGCGTGGTTGCGGCGCCGACCGTTTCAATCGATTCGCTGCGCAATGCCGCGACGGTTGCCGCAATATGCGGAAGATGGCAGGGTTCGTTGCGCCGTGACCTTGGCTTCGGAGCCAGGTCTCGGGGCAGCAGGTAGGGCGCATCCGTCTCGATCAGCAACCTGTCGAGCGGGATGCGCGGAACGCTGCGCCGAAGTTCCAGCCCGCGGCGCTCATCGCAGGCCCAGCCGGTGATGCCGATGTATAGGCCGAGCGCCAAATAGGCCTCCAATTCAGCTTCGCCGCCGGTAAAGCAGTGCGCGACTCCGCCATGCAGCCTGCCGGCGAAGTCGCGCAAGATGGCGATAAAATCGCCATGCGCATCGCGCTGATGCAAAAATACCGGTTTGCCGGATGCGGCGGCGATTTCCAACTGTGCTATGAAGGCCTGGCGTTGCGCGCCGGGCGGCGCTAGATTGCGAAAATAATCGAGCCCGCACTCGCCGACGGCAACCACCTGCTCGAGGCGCAGAAGTTCTGTCAATTCCTGGTGTTGCGAGCGCGTAAAGGATTGCGCATGATGCGGATGCACACCGGCGGTGCTCCACAGGGCCGCGGCATGCCGGACGGCAAGCGCCGCGGCCTCAAGCGAACTCGGTAGATCCGCGCCGGTGACAATTTGGCGGCGCACTCCGGCTTGCGATGCGCGCGCCATGACCGCGTCACGATCTGCCGCAAAACTGGCATGCGTGAGGTTCGATCCAATATCGATCAAGTCCAGGCCCAAGTTTCGAAACCTCGTTGTGATATCTTCAATTGACATTGTAAGCGCGAGTTCTAGATGCCGATCAGAAACATTCCGTTGATCCTGCTGCTCCTGGCCGCGGGCAGGGTCATGGCTCAGGAAGGCGGCGACACCCAGGCGCAGATCGAATACGCCTATCAGACCGAGGACGGCAACCGGCTGACGAATCTCGTGCAAAGCCTGACGAACCAGCTCAAGGACAATTCCGCGGATATCTCCTTGCGTTATCACCTGGCGCATGCCCAGTACCGCTTCGGACAACTGTCGGGCGAGCGCCACGCGCACGCGGCCGAGACGGCATATTCGGATTGCATCGACGCGCTCAAGCCCGCGGTCGACAAAGATGTTAAATCGGCGGAGAGCATGGCTCTGCAATCCGCCTGCTATTCCGGTCTGGCCGACTTGAAATCGCTGCAGGCGGTCTTGTTGCGGTCGCGCGCCGCGGATCGCCTCAATTCCGCGCTGAAGCTGCAGCCGCGCAATCCGCGCGCCGTGCTGCTCTCGGCGATGCAGGACCTGCGGCACGCGAAGCCCGGCTCGCCGCAAGGCCAACGCGGCTTCGCTGAATTGCGTTCGGCGGCCGAATTATTCGAACAGTCGTCCGGTACCCGCGAGGATGCGCCGGGCTGGGGACACGCGGAGGCCTATCTGGCCCTGGGCCGAGAGTTGCAAATCCGCGGCGATCATTTGGGTGCGCGCAACTGGATTGAAAAGGCCCTGATCGCGGCGCCGGATTTCAAGACCGCGCAACGCCAGCTCGCATCGTTGTCCAAGCCGTAGGGACCGATTCCGGCTGCTCGCTGCGGTCCGTTGCATCGCTAACCTGGTATCATTCGCGATGATGAAGGCACAAGGCACGCAGCTCTCTCTGTTCGAGACGCGCAGCTCCAGCGATCCGTTCGCGGTCCGCGTCAGCCCGCGGGCCCGCCGCCTCACGGCACGAGTTCATGTGGGCGGCCGCGTCGAAATCGTCGTGCCGGTCGGAGTCAATGCGCACGCGGTGCGCGATTTTGTTCAGCGCTTCACGCCCTGGATAAATCGCAAAGTCGCCGCGATGCGATGTTTCGCCGCGCCGCTGGAGCCGGTGCCGCCCTCGATCGAGTTTGGCTTGACGGGCGAATACCTGGATGTGCAGTGGCGCCGCGGCGCCGTGCGCCGAATCGAGCAGCAGCGCGAGCGCATCATCGTGCAGGCGCCCGATGACTCGGCAGCCAGGGTTTTGCTGCAAGGCTGGCTCAAAGCCGCGGCGCAGGAGAGGCTCGTGCCGCAGTTGCTGCAGCTGGCTGCGGAGCTGAATTACTCCGTGTCGCGCGTGAGCATCCGCTGCCAGCGAACCCGATGGGGGAGTTGCTCCACGCGGGGCACCGTGAGCCTCAACTGCTCTTTGGTGTTTCTGCGTCCGGATGTCGTGCGCTACCTGTTCATCCATGAATTGGCGCATACCAAGCACATGAATCACTCGGCGAATTTTTGGCGCTTGGTGGAAAAACTCGAACCCGATTACCGGCGCCTCGACCGGGAACTGCTCGCCGGATGGCGCACCGTACCCGCCTGGGTGTTCAAGAGCTAATGAACGAAACGCCGCCGCGGGTCAAACCGTTCGTGGACTTGAGCGACGAGGAGGTCCACTGGGATCTGCGCGAAGCATTGAGCTACTCGCAGTACCTCAATCTCGATAAATTGCTCGACGCGCAGCATCCTTTGTCGTACCAGCACGATGAAATGCTGTTCATCATCATCCATCAAGTCTCTGAGTTGTGGATGAAGCTGTGTTTGCACGAACTCAGTGCGACGGTCGACTGCGTGCGGCGCGACGACCTGGGCCCGACGTTTAAGATGCTGGCGCGGGTCTCGACCATCCAGCAACAGCTGCTGCAATCATGGGATGTGCTCGCAACCATCACCCCGCACGATTATTCGGCGTTTCGCAACACTTTGGGGAAGTCTTCCGGTTTTCAGTCGCCCCAGTACCGGCTGCTGGAATTCTTGATCGGCAACAAGAATGCGGATTTGATCCGGGTCTTCCGCAATGATCCGCCGATGTTCGAGACGCTCGAGCGCGCCTTGCGCGCGCCGAGTCTGTACGACGAGGTGCTGCGGCTCTTGAGCCGGCGTGGCCTGGACGTACCGCCGGAAGCCATCGACCGCGATTACACCCAGCCCTATCAGGCGAGCAAGCAAGTTGCCGCGGCGTGGCTCAGCGTTTACCACAACTCGGTGAAGGATTGGGACTTGTACGAATTGGCGGAGCGGCTGGTCGACTTGGACTACAAGTTTCAGCTCTGGCGGTTTGCGCATGTGAAAACCGTGGAGCGGATCATCGGCTACAAACGCGGCACCGGCGGCACGGGCGGCGTCTCGTATTTGACCAAGGCCTTGGAACTGAAGTTCTTTCCGGAACTCTGGACCATTCGCACCGCGATGTAGCTGAAAGAACGGTGGCCAACATTCAAGATCGATTGCATAACGTCAATGTCGCTTCCAGCGACCTGCTGGCGACGCCGCAAGAGGTCAAGCGGCGGCTGCCGCTGACTGCCAAGGCGGCCGAGACAGTGCTGAAGTCGCGCGAAGCGGTCAGGGCGATCCTGGAGCGCCGCGATCCGCGTCTATTTGTGGTGGTGGGTCCCTGTTCGATTCACGACGTGGCGGCGGCACGCGAATACGCTGCGCATCTCAAGGACCTCGCCCAGCGCGTCGATTCCACCCTGCTCTTGATCATGCGTGTGTATTTCGAGAAGCCGCGCACCACGGTCGGATGGAAGGGGTTGATCAACGATCCGGATCTGGACGATTCGTTCCACATCGAGAAGGGCATACTGCTCGCACGGGAATTGCTGCTGTTCGTGGCCGAGTTGGGCCTCCCCGCGGGTACCGAGGCGCTCGATCCGATCATGCCGCAATATTTGTCGGAGTTGATAACTTGGACGGCCATCGGCGCCCGCACCACGGAATCGCAGACGCACCGGGAGATGGCGAGCGGCTTGTCGACGCCGGTGGGCTTCAAGAACGGCACCGACGGCGCGCTCGGGACCTCGATCAACGCACTGCAATCGGTGCGTCATCCGCATCATTTCCTCGGCATCACGCAGCAAGGTCAGTCCGCGGTGTTTCGAACGACCGGAAACCGGCACGCGCATATCGTGCTGCGCGGCGGCGGCGGCCGGGCCAACTACGATGCCGTCAGCATTGCCGTGGCCGAGCGGGAACTGAAAGCGGCGGGATTGCCGGCGACGATCGTGGTGGACTGCAGTCACGGCAATTCAAACAAGGACGCGGACCTGCAGCCCCTGGTGGCCGAAAATTGCGTCACCCAGATTGTCGACGGCAATCGCTCCATTGTCGGCCTGATGCTCGAAAGCCACCTCAAGGCGGGCAGCCAGCCTATCCCGAAGGATTTGAGCCAGCTCGAATACGGAATGTCGATCACCGATCCTTGCATCGACTGGCCGACGACCGAGAAGCTGTTGCTCAAGCTGCACCGCGCGCTCGAGGGTGTGGCAGCGCGCAGCTAGCTAACTCCAGTAAGACACCGCAATATTCCATTTGGCGGCCAAGCGCCGCGCAGCGTTGTTGCCGTTGACCAAAAGGGCGCGATCGGCGCGGCGCAAATGATCGAGATCGGAGGCGGAATTGCCGTAAGCGATCACCGGCGAACCGGGGTACTGCTCGCGCAGCCTGTCGAGGCAGCGAAGCTTTTCCTCGCCGCGGCGGTTCGGAGTCTTGAGCCGGCCGTCGAGTCGCTCTCCCTGCCATTCAATCTCCGTGCACAGCGTGCGCTCGAAACCGAGCATCCGGCCGATCCGCGGAACATAAAGATCCGGGCTTGCCGACAACAACACCAAATGATCCCCGGCAGCGCGATGCGCCTCGACAACGGCCAGAGCGAGAGGCCGAAATCGCTGTTTGGATTCGAGCTGCGCCACGAAACCTTGTGCCCAAGCATCGAGCACCGCCCGAGTTTCGCCGCGCATCAGCATGCGAATCACGCTCGATTTGAGTGCGCCCCGGTCGCGATCCTGCCAATAGCGGAACAGCGCCAGCGGCAATTTCCAAAACCTGAGGGCACGGTAGGGCCGCCGGCGCACGAATCCCAGCAAGAAGGGCAACAGCGTATCGTGCCAAGTCAACGTTCCATCGAGATCGAAGAGCGCTATCCAGGGTTTCGCCGCGCTGTTGTCGGTGGGGTTTATTGACAAATATTATCCTTTAAATACATACGGATATGGAATTTATATCGAAACATTATCGAGTACGTGGCAAATGCCCCGCACCGTAAGCTTCGCCCCGCTCGTGGGCTATTATGAGCCGATCCCAAGCGGCAAGCGCAGATGCGGCGGCCCAGGCAGCTGCGAGCGACGGAAAGAACTAGAATTGCAGGCTACGTGGTTGAACGGTGGGCTGAAGAATGTTCGAGAGCAGCAAGAGAATTCCGCGCACGACGATCTGGGCGAGCTGCGCCGTCTTGGCGCTGGCCGGCCGCGCCGGACAAGCCGCGCTGCCCAAGGCAACTGCCGCACCCTTACCGACATCAGCATCCGCAGCCTCCCAGGGTTCCGCAGGTTTTTCGCACGTCCGGTCGCTCGGCGGAATCGACGAATATCGGCTCGACAGCAACGGTCTGACCGTGCTGCTGGTGCCGGATCATTCCGCCCCCGTCGTTACCTTCGAAGTCACCTATCAGGTCGGCTCGCGCAATGAGGTGACCGGCACCACCGGCGCCACGCACATCTTGGAACACATGATGTTCAAGGGAAGCGACGCTTTCAACGACGCGAAGGGCAACAGTATCAAGCAGATGCTGGAGCGGGTGGGCGGCCAGTTCAACGCGAGCACATCTTTTGATCGCACCAATTATTTCGCGACGGTCGGCCGCGACAGTCTCGAGGGGTACATCGCCATCGAAGCCGATCGCATGCGCCATCTTTGGCTGCACGAAGCGGACCGGCAGTCGGAAATGACCGTCGTTCGCAATGAATATGAGCGCGGCAAGAACGATCCTGAAAACGTGCTGCTGGAGGAGGTTATGGAAGCTGCGTACGTGGCGCTGCCGTATCACCATCCGACGATCGGATGGAAGAGCGATATCGAGCACGTGCCGATCGCAAAGCTGCGCCAGTTCTACGACACCTTTTATTGGCCGAACAATGCGACCCTCGCTGTGGTCGGCGATATCGAGACCGATGCGGTGCTCGGGCTCATCAAGAAATACTACGGCGTCTATGCGCATTCGCCGGCGCCGATACCCACGATCTACACCGAGGAGCCGGTGCAGAGCGGCGAGCGCCGCGTCATCGTCAAGCGCCCGGGCGAGTTGGGCGCGATCATCATCGCCCACAAAGTTCCAAACGGCAGAGACGCCGATCAAGCTCCCCTCGAGATGCTCGATGCCATTTTGAGCTCGGGTAAGAATGCGCGGCTTTATCGCTCGCTCGTCGACCAAGGCCTGGCGTTGAGCGCGGGATCAGGGACTGAGGTGCTTCGCGACCTGTCGCTGCATACGATGTACGCGGCGCTGGCTCCCGGAACCACGCACGAGCAGGCCGAGCGGGCGCTGGCGGCGGAATTGAATAAGATCCAGACGAGCGGCGTCACGCCCGCCGAAGTCGCCACCGTCAAGCAGCAATATCTTGCCGAAGATGCCTACAAGCGCGACGGCACCGCGGCGGTCGCCAGCGAACTCAGCGAATGGATCGGCGTCGGCGATTGGACCTTGTACATAACCTTTCCGCAGCGAGTGCAGCAAGTCACGCCGGCGGATGTGCAGCGCGTCGCAAAGCAGTATTTCAGCGCGGACCAAAGCACGGTCGGCTGGTTCGTGCCGGTGGCGTCAAAAACGGAGAAGGGCCCGTGATCCGACCAATCGTTATGCTGGGGCTGTTGGCGGTTGCTGCGCCCGCTGCGGCCAATATGGCGGATCAAGCGCATCGATCGCGGGTGGATGGAATCGATCTGATTACTTACCGCAGCAATGTCAAAGATGTGGTCATCATCGTCGGCGTATTGCCCGCGGGCGATGCCATGGTCGGATCGGGCAACATCGCGATTCCCACTCTGTCGGCGATGATGCTCGACCGCGGCACCAAGTCGCTGGACAAGTTTGCCATCTCCGAGAAATTGGAAAATGTCGGCGCCGAGATAAGCTTCAGCGTCGGCGTGCAGTCCCTCGAAGTTCGCGCCAAGTGCCTGAAGAAGGATTTACCGTTGATCATCGACACCATGGCGGCGGAATTGCGCACTCCTGCGCTGCTGGTCGGCGAGTTCAACAAAGCCAGGGATCAGTTCATCGGTGAGCTCGAGGCCTCGGTACAGGACAGCAGTGCGTTGGCGGCCGAAGCCTTCGGCCGTGCGGTATTTCCGGAAGGTCATCCGAACCGGCCGCACACCTTGCATGAGTACATCGCGGCGGCGAAGAACGCGAACCTCGAAGAACTCAAGGCATTCCAGGCAAAATACTACGGGCCGGCGCACATGACTTTGGTGGTCGCGGGCGATGTCAACGATGCGGACACGCAAGCCGACGTCGCCAAGGCCTTCTCCGGCTGGTCCGGCGGTCAAGACTACCTTGGCGCCGCGAAGCCGGCTGCGCCCGGCGCCGCAAGCCAGATCACGGTGCCTCTCGCGGACAAGCCGAGCGTGAATGTGCTGTTGGGCCAGGCCAGCGGGCTGCGCTACAGCGATCCGGATAATTTGCCGCTGCGCATCGGCACAGCGATTTTAGGGCGCGGGTTTACCGGAAGACTGATGAGCGTTGTCCGCGACAAGGAAGGATTGACCTACAACATCGGTGCGAGCATGGGCGATGACAGCATCGTTGACGGGTTATGGGAAGTCTCCGCGAGTTTTGCGCCGACGCTGCTGGCCAAAGGCGTTGACTCGACCCGTAGCGAGGTCGCGAAATGGTGGAAAGATGGAGTCACGGACCAGGAATTGGCGGCGCGCAAGCAGGGCGTGGTAGGGGGCTACTTCGTGAGCCTGTCGACGACGTCGGGGTTGGCTGAGACCATCGTGGCGAATGCGCAGCGAGGGTTTGATCCGAGCTGGCTCGACGGGTACCCCAGGGCGGTGAAGGCGGTCACCCGGGAACAGGTCAACGCCGCCATCAAGACGCATATCAATCCAAGCGCCATGGTGCTGGTCGAGGCCGGCAGCGTGCCGCCGGCCGCCAAGTAGCGGCAAGTCACGGCGCCGCGAGCTGCTAGGCCGCCTTGCCCGGCGCCGCGAGCTGACGCAGCACGTATTGCAGTATCCCGCCGTGCTGGTAGTAGTCGAGTTCCTTCGGCGTGTCGATGCGCAGACGCGCATCGAACTCGACGGTTTTGCCGGCATCGCTCTTGGCGATGACCTTGACGGTTTTCGCCGCGCCGCGGTTCAATCCCACGATCTCGAAGGACTCCCTGCCGGTGAGGCCCAGGCTTTGCGCGTTTTGTCCGTCCTTGAATTGCAGCGGCAGTACGCCCATGCCGATCAGGTTGGAGCGGTGAATGCGCTCGAAACTCTCGGCGATCACCGCCTTCACGCCCAGCAGCATCGTGCCCTTGGCGGCCCAATCGCGTGAACTGCCTGTACCATATTCCTTGCCCGCGAGAATCACCAACGGCGTGTTCGCCGCTTTGTATTTCATCGCAGCGTCGAAAATCGACATCTGCTCGCCGCTCGGAATGTGCAGCGTGACGCCGCCTTCGGTGCCCGGCAGGAGCAAGTTCCGCAAGCGGATATTGGCAAAGGTACCGCGCATCATGACCTCGTGATTGCCGCGGCGCGCGCCGTAGGAGTTGAAGTCCGCGGCTTGAACGCCCTGGGCCATGAGGTATTTGGCGGCTGGGCTGCTTTTCGAAATGTTGCCCGCGGGAGAAATGTGGTCGGTGGTGACCGAATCGCCCAACAGCGCCAGTGCACGCGCGCCTTTGATGTCGACGAGCGGCGCCGGCGTCATCGTCATACCCTCGAAATAGGGTGGATTCTTCACGTAAGTGGATTTTCCGTCCCAGGAATAGATCTTTCCCGCCGGGGTCTCGATCGCGGCCCAATTGGCATCCCCCAAAAACACATTGGCGTAGCCCTTCTTGAACATCCCCGAATCGACCGATGCGCCCACGGCAGCGGCCACTTCCTGGCTGCTCGGCCAAATGTCCTTGAGATATACCGGCTTGCCATTTTTGCCGGTGCCCAAAGGTTCGGTAGTGATATCGATATCAAGACTGCCGGCGAGTGCATAGGCGACCACCAGCGGCGGGGATGCCAAAAAATTCATTTTGATTTCCGGATGCACGCGGCCCTCGAAATTGCGATTCCCCGACAGCACCGCGCAAGCAACCACATCGCCCACCCTCACCGCCTCAGAGATCTCGGGTTTCAGGGGGCCGGAATTACCGATGCAGTTATGCACGCAGACGGTCCCGGCCACGAAGGCATGCAGGTCGTTGACGGACAAGTCGTAGACCGCGCGTTTGCCGGCGGAGCGGCGATCGACGACTTTGAGATTGAGTGTCGGCAATGTGAGCGCGTCCTTGGGCGTGCAATAGCGCTTTGCTGCACCGGCAGCGGCCGCTGGCCGTGCAAACCAATCGCGAACTCCGAGTTCGCGGAATAACACTGCAGGCGATGGGAACTCACAGCTGTCTCGGTGCAGCGGCCGAAAGGGACGCGCGTCGGCCGAAGACAGCCGCGTGAATCGATCGTGACCTTCCAACAGCGAGTAGTGCGGAAAAACCGGCGTCTCCAGCGCAGTTAATTCAGCGGCAGCAAGGCTGCGCGTCTTGTTGAAAGACAGCCGCGTTTCGCCCTGCAGCGCTTCGAGGCGATCCGCCATCCACAGCCGCTGCCGGTTGATGGTGTCAACCGTGCGCCAATAGACCGCGGCAGCGCTGGCGCGCAGCGCTTTGTCGACACAGTAGCGAAATCCCACACGCTCGACAAAGGACAGGCCTTCGGGCAGTTCGAGCCGAATCTCTCGCCGCGCCACGCGATCGCGCGCCGCAGGATATGTCGAAGCCGCGAATCGCGTAGGATATTCGTACACCTTTGCTCCACGCGCCTTGACGCCGCAGCGTACCAGCAGCTTGATGATGTCGTTCATCATGCGCAGGGTTGCGGGAACGAATTCCGGCTTAGCGCTTTGCGAGTAAGCCGGCGGCTCAAGACTCGCCTGATGCTCATCTTTTCCAAAATAATGGAGGGCTGGCGCGTGACCATCGGCGCCGAATAGGCCGCCGAGAAATTCGCGCACCACGGCAACCGGGCAGCGACTATCCAGCACGAATTCTGGCAGCCCCGGCTCTTGATCAATGCGCCGGCCAACGCGGATGCCCGGCAGCGACAGGATCATGGAGGTGAGCACACGCGGCAGTACGATGGACCATTTGCGCTCATCGTAAGCGCTGGCTCGCGGGCGTTTACCGCTCAGCAGTTCGATATCGTTCAGCACCGCCTCACGATCGAGCGCCTGACCAACCTTCATACGCGCCTGGTGCAACCGGCTGATCGAGCCATTGCTGAGTAAGTGGCCTACCAAGCGCGCAAACGCCAGGGTGCCATCCCGTTCAGATTCACTTGCCATCGAAAACATGCGTTCGCCGGCTGCGAGTCGGTAGTCAAACTCGTCTTGACCGGGTTCATCGAGCGGCGCCTCGATACCCGCCACCACCCTGCTTGCACCCAGCGTAAGCTGGTCTGCGCGCACCCATCGACCGTCGGTGCATAGGATCTGATGGTCCGGGGTACATACCAGTGTGCGTCCATCCTGAAGCACCAGCGTGACGCAGTCGCGTTCGCCCTGAACCATCATCTCGCGCTGCACGGCGCGTGCGAGTCGGCGCTCGCCGTCGGGCGCGTATACCACGGTGCCTCCGGCCGCGGGCAGCTGTTGGATCGCGCGCGCTGTGCCGTTGGCGAGGAGCACAGAGGTCCCGGCCGCGATGCAAGTAGTACATCCGTAGCCGACGGTGTAAAAGCCGAGCTGCTCCAAATCGGTCAGCAAACCGGCTTTGATCAAGTAGTCGGTCACCACGCGCGACCCTGGCGCGAGCGAGGTTTTCACCCACGGTTTGACGTTGAGCCCATGGTTCAGTGCATTGCGCGCCAGCAGCCCCGCGGCCACGAGCACGGCCGGATTCGAGGTGTTGGTGCAGCTGGTGATCGCTGCGATCAATACGGCGCCATCTTTGACCTGGAAACTCGCATCGCCCACTTTTGCCGGCGCGCTTCCGGTCGCTTGCGGGTTTTTCTGGGTGCGTTCCTCAGCCATTTTCTTGACGCTGCCCCGATAGACGCTTTTTGCGTTGGTCAGGGCTACCCGATCTTGCGGGCGCTTGGGTCCGGCGAGCGAGGGCACAACCGTCGACAGATCCAATTCGACCACATCGGTGTAGTCCGCCGCCGGCGCGCCGTTGATACGCCACAACCCTTGCGCCTTCGCATAGGCCTCGACCAGCGCAATTTGCTCGGCGGATCGGCCGGTCAATTCCAAATAGCGGACGGTTTCCTCGTCGATGGGGAAAATCGCGCAGGTGGAGCCGAACTCGGGCGACATATTGGCAATCGTCGCCCGGTCGGCCAGCGGCAAGCCTTTCAGGCCATCGCCGAAGAACTCGACGAACTTGTCGACCACGCCCTTCTTGCGCAGCATTTCGGTGACGGTGAGCACCAGATCGGTTGCCGTCGTGCCCGCAGGCAGCGCACCGCTGAGCTTGAAACCGATGACCTGCGGAATCAGCATTGTGACCGGCTGCCCCAACATCGCCGCTTCGGCCTCGATGCCGCCGACGCCCCAGCCCAAGACGCCCAATCCATTGACCATGGTGGTGTGCGAATCCGTGCCGACCAGGGTGTCCGGATAGGCCGACTTCTTCGCGCCGCTCTCGTCGGAAAAAATGACGCGCGCGAGCCGCTCGATATTGACCTGATGCACGATGCCGGTGTTCGGGGGCACCACCTTGAAATTGCTGAAGGCGGTTTGTCCCCAGCGCAGGAACATATAGCGTTCGCCGTTGCGCTTGAACTCTATCTCGTTGTTGTGCTGCAGTGAATCTGCGGCGCCGTATTCGTCCACCTGCACCGAGTGGTCGATGACCAATTCGGCGGGCGCGAGCGGGTTGACTTTCTGCGGGTCGCCGCCGAGTTTCACGATCGCTTCGCGCATGGCGGCCAGATCCACGATGCACGGCACGCCGGTGAAATCCTGCATGATGACCCGCGCGGGAGTGAAGGCGATCTCATGACTGGGCAGCGCCTTCGGCTGCCAATTGAGCAGCGCCTCGATATCGGCCTTGGTCACATTGACGCCGTCCTCGAAGCGCAGCAGATTCTCCAGGAGAATCTTCAGCGAAAAGGGCAGACGGTCCACGTTCAGCGACTTCAACGCCGCGAGACTCAAGATGTCGTATTGCTGCGTGCCGACTTTGAGCGTCGTTCGCGCCTTGAAGCTGTCCGTCATGACCCCTCCACCGAAAAAAGAGAATTATAAGTGATTCTTCCGGCCGCGCGCTCGAGCCCGGAATTGCCGCGGCTCGCGATGATGCCGCCGCCAAGACAGCGCTCGCCCTGGTAGAACACGGCGTATTGGCCCGGCGTGACCGCGCGGGCGGGGCGCTCCAGTTCGACGCGCCAGCGGTCATCGTCCCCCGCTTGCAGCTCGCAGGCCAAGTCGTTCTGCCGATAGCGCGTCTTGACCGCGCACGTGCCGGCCGCACCGGCATCGTCGGGATTGATCCAGTACATCTGTTCGACGCTGAATGAATCCGACAAGAGCAACGGATGATTCTGATCCTGGACCACGATGAGCGCATTGCGAGCCATGACTTTGTCCGCGACATACCAGGGTGCGGCAGCCGCGCCGGCGCGGCCGCCGACCTTCAGACCGGAGCGTTGGCCGAGCGTGTACAGCGCGAGACCCGCGTGTTCGCCGAGAATTCGCCCGTCGGCAGTCTCGATGGGTCCGGGCTGCGTGCGAAGATGCTGGCTCAGGAACTCTTGGAACGGGCGCTCGCCGATGAAACAGATGCCGGTGCTATCCGGCTTGTCGAATACCGGCAAGCCGGCCGCATGCGCCATGGCGCGCACCTGCGCCTTGCGCAGGCCGCCCAGAGGAAAAAGCGTCTTCGACAGGGCAGAGGCCGCAACGCTATGCAGGAAATAGCTCTGGTCTTTGGCAACGTCAACCGCTTTCAGCAATTGAGGATACGCGCCGCTGTGCCGCACCTGGGCATAGTGCCCGGTGGCGATCCAGTCGGCCCCCAGGCGCTGCATGTACTGCAGAGAAATTCCAAACTTGATTTCTCGATTGCAAAGAACGTCGGGATTCGGCGTGCGGCCGGCCGCATATTCGCGCAGAAATGAGCTGAATACGCGTTCGCGATATTGCTCCGCGAAACTGACGCGATGCAGTGCGATCCCTAATATTTCGCATACGCGCCGCGCGTCCTGGAAATCCGCGGCCGCCGTGCAGTAGGCGTCGTCGTCGTCCCAATTGGACATGAACAAGCCCTGCACCGAATAACCGGCATCGCGCAACAGCAGGGCTGCAACGGCCGAATCGACGCCGCCCGACATGCCGACGATGACAGAGCCTGCGGAAGGGGAAATTGGCGTGGGCCTCTGCATCCGCCCATTATACGGGCAATGCGTCCGCCCACGCGTTACATGAGCATTTGCCGCATCTGCGATTCCTGCATGCTCGTTTGCCACACTTCATCGAAGAAGTTCAAGTAGCGGCGCACGACGGCCGGATCGTTCATGTCGGATATGCCGTCCCAGCGATCTGCCTGCAGGCGATACACGAGGGCTTTGTCGTCGGCAATGATGAAGGCGCCCGCGCTGGCCGGGTATTCCGGGCTCATCGCACGCAAGTCGATGCAGCTGGTCAGGCGGCGGGCCAGCGCGAGGAAGCGGTTGTTGTCAACCATGGCCCGTGCCGGGTCCGCAAGCAATACCCGGACCTTGGCGTAGGAGCGTGCCAGAACCAGCCGCTTGATGGCCTCGAGGAAAGGTTCCTCGCCGTACACCAAAGGTTCCAAATCCTGGGTAAAAATCGAGAGCAGGCGCTGCGCGGACTTGGCGACCTTCAAGCTGGCGTCGCGCACTTCAGGCATGGTGCTCAAAATGGTGCGGGTACCCGAACCCATAGAAGCATCGCCGCCGGGCGCGGATATCTTGGCCGCCGCCGGTTTTGAGCGTTCTTCCGTGTTACCCGCCATATGCTTGACCCCGACCCCGCGTAGTTTGAGCTCGATAGTACCGTCTGAGTCGGGCGGCGCCGTGCTAACTGCGTCACGTTTCAAGCAACCCTGGAGCGATTCAGACAGACCCCTAGGTCGGGATCTTGCGCAGCGCGAGGCTCGGCGCCAGGCCTACATAAGTCGCGGGCGTCAGTGCCATCAGGCGAGCCTTTTCCTCGGACGGTAAGGCGAGCGAAGCGATGAACTCGCGCATGGCATGCTCATCCACGGGGCGGCCGCGCGTGTAGGTTTTGAGCTTATCGTAGGCGTCCGGAATGCCATGGGCGCGCATCACAGTTTGCACCGCCTCGCCCAACACTTCCCAGGCGCGGTTCAAATCATCGGCCACCCGCGCCTCGTCCAGCTCGAGCTTCTCGAGTCCCGCCGCCAGCGATTTGAAACTAAGCACTGCATGACCGATCGCGACGCCGATATTGCGCAGCACGGTCGAGTCGGTGAGGTCGCGCTGCAAACGCGATACCGGAAGCTTGTCGGCGAAGTGACTCAGCAGTGCATTGGCCAAGCCGAGATTGCCCTCCGCGTTTTCGAAATCGATGGGGTTGATTTTGTGGGGCATGGTCGATGAGCCAACTTCCCCTGCGATCAGCCGTTGTTTGAAATAGCCGATCGAGATATAGCTCCACATGTCGCGCGAAAAATCCAACAGCACCGTGTTCGCGCGCATCAGGGCGTGACAATACTCCGCGATCCAATCGTGCGGCTCGATTTGAGTCGTATGGCGGTTTACCTGAAGACCCAGCGATGCGATGAATGCCGCGCTGAAAGCCGGCCAATCCACCTGCGGCAGAGCGGCGACGTGCGCGTTGAAATTGCCGACCGCCCCATTCATCTTGCCGAGGATGGCGACGCGCTCGATACCGTTGCGTTGCAGCTCGAGGCGCGCGGCCACGTTGGCGAGTTCTTTTCCGACGCTGGTCGGCGTCGCCGTCTGACCGTGGGTGCGCGCCAGCATTCCGACATTGGCGTAACGGCGCGCGAGGAGGTCCAGCTTGTCGCCCAAGCTCCGCAGCATCGGCAGCAGCAAAGCCGCGCGCGCGTTCTTGAGCATGAGCGCGTAAGCGAGATTGTTGATGTCCTCGGAGGTGCAGGCAAAGTGCATCCATTCCAGCATGGGCGGCGTCGCGCCGCGTGCTTGCAGTTCGGCGCGCAGCCAATATTCAACCGCCTTGACATCATGGTTGGTCCTCGCCTCGATCTGCTTGATGGCTGCCACATCGGTCGGCTGCGGATCGCCCGCGAGCGCCGTGAGCAGCTCGCGGGCGCCAAGCGGCAGCTTGGCGAGCGCGTGGGCCGCCGGGCCCGCCGCCAGCGCCAGAAACCAGGCACACTCCACCCGCACCCGTTCGCGCATCAGGCCGGCTTCGCTGAATATGCGGCGCACGTCGGCGAGTTTCGCGGCATATCGGCCATCGAGGGGGGAGAGAGCGTCAGGCAAGAAGGTGGACATCGGAGCGCCGGCAGCTAAAGTGTAGAATAGCGGATTCTACCGTAAACAACCTTGATTCTGCGGAGTAAGGCGCGATGAAAGCAAACACCCGCGTCGAGCACGACAGCCTGGGATCGCTCGATGTGCCTGCCGAGGCGTTATGGGGCGCTTCGACGCAACGCGCGATCCAAAACTTTCCGCCCAGCGGCCTGCGCATGCCGCGCGCGTTTATCGAGGCGCTCGCGCTCATCAAGCATGCCGCGGCCGAAGCGAACGCGGAGTTGGGCGATCTGCCCGCTGCCGTGGCCGCGGCCATCCAGGATGCCGCGCGCAAAGTCGCTTCAGGCGCATATGACGATCAGTTTCCGGTGGATGTATTCCAGACCGGTTCCGGCACCAGCAGCAACATGAACGCCAACGAAGTCATTGCCTCGCTGGCGTCGCAAGCGCTCGGCGCCGCGGTGCATCCCAACGACCAAGTGAACATGAGTCAAAGCAGCAATGACGTGGTGCCGACCGCGATCCACGTGTCGGCCGCGCTGCTGCTGCACCGAGAATTGCTGCCCGCGCTGGCGCGCCTGCAGGTAGTCCTGAGCGAGCGCGGCGCGGAGCTGGCCGGCATCGTCAAGACCGGCCGCACGCATTTGATGGATGCCATGCCCCTTACGCTGTCCCAGGAGCTCGGCGGGTGGCAGTCGCAGATAGCGGCGTGCGAAACCCGGTTGGCGGCGGTGACTCCGCGGCTGCACGCCCTGGCGCAGGGCGGCACTGCGGTGGGCACTGGAATCAATGCACGGGCGCAATTCGGCGCGGCGTTCGCGCGGCGTTTGGCCGAGCGCACCGGCATTGCATTTCGGCCGGCGGAGAATTATTTCGCGGCGCTGGCGAGTCAGGATACCGCCGTGGAACTCTCGGGCCAGATGAAGGTCTTGAGCGTCAGCTTGATGAAAATCGCGAATGATTTGCGCTGGATGAACAGCGGTCCGTTGGCGGGCTTGGCGGAAATCGCGCTGCCCGCGCTGCAGCCGGGCAGCAGCATCATGCCGGGCAAGATCAATCCGGTGGTGGCCGAGGCCGTGACCATGATCGCCGCGCAGGTCATCGGTAACGACGCGACCATCACTCTGGCCGGCCAGTCGGGAAATTTTCAGCTGAACGTCATGCTGCCGGTGATCGCCTACAATCTTCTGCAGAGCCTGGCACTGCTCGCCATCGGCTGCCGCAATCTTGCGGATCATGCAATCGCCGGATTTAGCGTGAACCGGGAACGGATCCAAGAGGCGCTCGCGCGCAATCCCATCCTGGTGACGGCGCTGAATCCCATTATTGGCTACGAGAAGGGCGCCGCAATCGCGAAACGGGCCTATCGCGAGGCACGGTCGATTCTGGATGTCGCCGCGGAAATGACCGATCTGAGCCGCGACGAGCTGCGGCGCCTATTGGATCCGAAATCCCTCACGGAGGGAGGCGTCAAGGGCGCGGGCGGCTGAATTTGACGATGGACGCGCTCTATAGCAAACAACACATTCGCGACGCGCTCGACCGTGCGCCTTCGACGCCTGAGGAGGACATGCATTGGCTTAGAGCCGCGCCGCCCGAAGTCGCCGCACGCGTGCGCGCGACATTGCCGACGCGCCGCACGCCCGCGGCGGTGCTGATTCCGCTGGTTGAGCGCAGCAGCGGCATGACGGTGTTGCTGACGCAGCGCGCGAGCACCCTCAAGGACCATGCGGGCCAGATCAGTTTTCCCGGCGGCCGGATCGAACCGCAGGATGCCGATGCCTGGAGTGCAGCGCTGCGCGAGAGTTTCGAAGAAATCGGACTGAACGCCGGGTTGGTGGAATTTGCCGGCTATTTGCCGGATCACGTGGTGATCTCGGGGTTTCGAGTGACGCCGGTGGCTGGTTTCGTCGATCCCCGCTATCAGCTGAAGATCGCCGCCGCGGAGGTCCATGACGTCTTCGAAGTTCCGCTCGACTACATACTGGATGCCGCAAATCATAAATCGCGTCAGCGTAAAATCGGCGAAATGACCATCGACATACATGACATACCCTACGGCGAGCGCAATATTTGGGGCGCAACCGCGGGAATGCTGATGACCTTGAGAAGCCGGCTGTTGCTGCAGCAAGCGCGCGCCCGGCGCTCGACATGAGCGCCCGCATGACCGAACTGCTGGCGATCATGGCGCGGCTGCGCTCGGCCGAGGGCTGTCCCTGGGATCGGCAGCAAACCTTTGCGAGCATCGCGCCCTATACCATCGAGGAAGCGTATGAAGTGGCCGACGCGATAGAACGCGGCGATTTGAGCGGCCTCGAGGACGAACTCGGAGATCTATTGTTCCAAGTGGTGTTCCATGCGCAGATGGCAAGCGAATCCGGCGCCTTTGATTTCGAAGCGGTCGCCGCCGCGATTTGCGGCAAGCTCACGCGCCGCCATCCCCACGTATTCGCCGCTGGCGAGCCGCTGAGCGTCGCCGAGCAATCCTCAGCCTGGGAGGCCATCAAGGCCGAGGAGCGCGGTGCCGGCGCGGTGTCGGCGTTGCATGGCGTGCCGAATGCATTGCCGGCGCTGCTGCGTGCCTACAAGCTGAGCAAACGGGCCGCCCGCGTCGGATTCGATTTCCAGCACGCCGGCCAGTGCGCCGACAAAGTGGCGGAGGAACTGCTGGAAGTGCGTGCGGCAGCGCGCGCATCTAGCAAGGCTTCGCCCGAGATCTTCGAGGAAGTCGGGGATCTGCTGTTTGCGGCCGCCAATCTGGCGCGCAAGCTGGATGTCGATGCCGAGGCGGCCTTGCGCGCCGCCAACCTGAAGTTTGAGCGTCGCTTCCGCAACATGGAATCGCTGGCGGTGCAGCGCGGGCAAGTATTCTCCGAATTGGATCTCGCGGCCCAAGAGGATCTCTGGCAAGCGGTCAAGCGTGGCGAGTAAGCGATGATCGACCACGTTGGCGCCGCGCAGCGTGCCGCCGCGCGCGCAGCGCTCCAATTGCGGTTCAAGCACGATCCCCAATTGCCCATCACGCTCGAGCGCGAGTCAATTCAAAAAGCGCTGGCGGATCGGCAAGTGCTCATCGTTGCCGGAGACACGGGTTCAGGCAAGAGCACGCAGCTGCCGCAATATTGCCTCGAATTGGGCCGAGGAATGGCCGGGCTGATCGCCCATACCCAGCCGCGGCGTCTCGCCGCGCGCGCCTTGGCTGCGCGGGTGGCGGAAGAACTGGGCCAAGCAGTCGGCCGCAGCGTGGGATTCAGGGTCCGCTTTGCGGACCGCTTGTCGGAGGCGACGCGCCTCGTGCTCATGACGGATGGACTGCTGCTCGCAGAATTGGCATCTGATCCGCTGCTGCGCCGCTACGATACGGTGATCGTCGACGAGGCGCATGAGCGCACCCTCAACGTCGATCTGCTGCTGGGAGTGCTCAAGCGGCTGTTGCCGCGCCGGCCTGAGCTGAAACTGATCGTGACCTCGGCGACTCTCGACGTCGAGCGGATATCGCGGTTTTTCGACGATGCGCCGATCATCACGGTCAGCGGCCGCAGCTATCCCATCGAAGTGCGCTATCGCCAATCCGCAGACGGAGATGACGACCCCGATCTGCCGCAGGCCGTGCTGGACGCCTATCGGGAAATCGCCGCAGAGCCCGGCGCGATCGGCAAGGGCGACATCCTGGTGTTCTTGCCGGGCGAGCGCGAAATCCGCGATGTCGGCGAGCTGCTCGAGCGCGAAGTGGGAACCGGCGTCGAGGTGTTGAGCCTGTATTCGCGATTATCATGGGAGCAGCAGAGCAAGATTTTTCAGCGCGGCTCGAAGCAGCGCCTCGTGCTCTCAACCAACGTGGCCGAAACCTCGGTCACCGTGCCCGGCATCCGTGCCGTGATTGACTCGGGATTGGCGCGTATCAGCCGCTATAGCGTGCGCAGCCGCCTGCAGCGACTGCCGATCGAAGCGGTGTCGCGCGCCAGCGCGGATCAGCGCAAGGGCCGCTGCGGCCGGCTCGCCGCGGGCCTGTGCATGCGCCTCTATAGCGAAGAGGATTTCGAACAGCGTGCCCCCTTCACGGAGCCGGAGGTGCTGCGCACCAACCTCGCGGCGTTATTGCTGCGCCTCGCGGCGGACGGATTGGGACAGGCAGAAGATTTTCCCTTCATCGACCCGCCCGATTCACGGGCGCTGAATGACGGCTATCGCCTGTTGCAGGAGCTGCAAGCGCTCGATGTCGAGCGCCGCATCACGCGCCGCGGCCGGGCCATGGCGCGACTGCCGCTCGACCCGCGCCTGAGCCGGGCGCTGCTCGAGAGCAAGCGCTTTCATGCAGAAGGCGAATTGCTGGCAATCGTCTCGGGCTTGAGCGTGCCCGATGTGCGTCTCGGCGAAAGACCGCCGGAGGGCGCTGCCTTTGACGACCCGAAGTCCGAATTCTCCGCGCTGCTCAAACTGTGGGGCGCCTATCGCGCGGCGCGCGCGGGACCGCGGCGCGAGTTGCGCCGCTGGTGCCGGGAACATCATTTGTCGCTGTTGCGGCTATCCGAATGGGATGACGTCTATGCGCAGGTGGTGGATCGAGCGCGCGAGCTAGGGCTGGCGGCGCAGAGCGCCAAGGCCAGCTACACGGGCGTGCATCGCTCCTTGCTGGCGGGATTCTGCACCATGGTGGGAGCGCGCGGCGAGGAGGGCGCTTACCTCGGGACCCGTGCCGTGCATTTTCATATCTTCCCCGGCTCGCCGTTGGCCCGACGGCGCCCTCGCTGGATCATGGCGGCGAGCATCGTCGAGACTTCGCGCGTGTTCGCGCGGAGGGTTGCAGAAATCGAGCCCACGTGGATCGAATCGGCGGCTGCGCATCTCGTCAAGCGAGAATACCTCGAGCCGGACTGGGACGAGGCGCGCGAGCAAGTCGTCGCCCGCGAGCGCATCAGCTTTCTGGGCCTCATCTTAAGTGCCGGACGCCTGGTAAACTATGGACCCATTGCTCCTGAGGAGTCGCGCCTAATATTCTCGCGCGAGGCACTGGTGTACCAGCGCCTGCGGCGGCGGCCGGAATGGTTGCTGGCAAACGACGCCGCGGTGCGGCAGGCGCAGCAGATGGAAGAGCGGCTGCGGACCCGCGATTTGCTGCACGGAGCGGAATCCTTCGCCGAATTCTACGCTACTCACCTGCCGCGTCAGGTCTCGAGTGCGGCGAGCCTGGAGCATTTCAACCGGCATCTCTCGCCGCAGCAACTCGAGGCGCTCAGGCTCACGCCAGCGCGTATTTTCGCGCGTTTGCCGCCAGACGAGGCATTGGCGCAATTTCCTGAAAACGCCCGCGTGGACGAACTGACGGTAGCCGTGGAATATCGCTTCGCTCCCGGAGAGTCCCAGGATGGCGCCAACCTCAAGGTGCCGCTGCTGGCGTTGCCTTCGCTGACGCGCGCGGCGATCGACGCGGCGATACCCGGGCTGGCCGCACCGCGCATCGAGGCGCTGTTGCGCTCGCTGCCGAAGGATGCGCGCCGCAGCCTGATTCCGCTGGCGGCAACCGCCGCCGCGTTTCTGGCGGACTTGCCAGGGGCGAGCGCGGACGCCGCGCATTTGCGGGAGTGGCTCAAGGAACGCCGAGGAATTGCCGAAGCGCTGCTGCGCTTCGATACGTCTGCGCTGCCCGCGCATTTGACGCCGCACCTTCGCATCCTCCAAGGCGGCAGGGAAATCGCGCACGGCACGGATCTCGGGCGGCTGCGGCGCGAATGCGCGGCGCCCGCGCGCGACGAGCTGGAACGCCACGCGCGCAGCGCCCATGCAATCTTGGGCGAGTGGCGCCGCTTTGAGACCGATCAATTGCCCGAGCGAATTCCCTTGGCGTTGGAACAGGGCGGCATTTGGGTGTTTCCCACGCTCGAGCAGCGCCCCTCGGGACTGCAGGTGCAGTATCAATGGTCGGCCGCGGAAGCGCAGCACCTGTGGCGGGAAGGATCGGTGCGTCTGGCGCGGGCGATGCTGGAGCGTCAATCGCGCGATCTGGCCAGGTCGGTCGCAGGTTGTGTCTCGCTGCTGCTCCGTGCCAGCCCGTACCTTGAGAGCGCCGCTCTCACCGACGCTCTATTGCAGCTGACATTTCGCGAAGCGTGCTTTGCGGAGGCCGATGCGCCCCGGGCCCGGGTGGAGTTCGAAGCCGCCGTCGACAAAGGAAGGGAGCGTCTCTATCCGGCACTCGAGCAGATCAGCGCCATGGTCGAAAATTGGCTGGCGCAGGCCGGCGAGGTACGGCAGGCGCTCGACGACCCGCGCGTCAGTCCGCTGGCCGATGCGGTCGCTGAAAGCCGCCGGCATCTCGGGCGGCTTCTTGATTCGGCCACCCTCAGCACCGCGCCGCTGAATTGGCTGCGTCAATTGCCGCGCTATTTGAAAGCAGAGCAGCGGCGCTGGCAGCGCAACAGCGTCCGCGGCGGCGAACCCCAACACATCGCGCAGGAGCTCGAGCTGTGGTCGGGCCGCTATCGGGATTTGGAGCTGCGCCTCGCCGCCGAATTGCGCTGGATTCCGCAGCTCGTTGAATTGCGCTTCTGGATCGAGGAATATCGCGTGTCGCTATATGCGCAGGAGCTGAAAACCTTGGGCGCAATTTCGGCGTCGCGTTTGGAGCAACGGGCCGCAGAAATCGCAGCGTGGCTCAGCCGCTAGCGGCGGGCGTGCGCCAGGCAGCCTAGACGTCGAAGCGTATGCCCTGCGCGAGGGCCATCTGTCCGCTCCAATTGATGGTGTTGGTCTGACGCCGCATATAAGCCTTCCAAGAATCGGAGCCCGCTTCGCGCCCCCCACCGGTGTCCTTTTCGCCGCCGAATGCGCCGCCGATTTCCGCGCCCGAGGTGCCCAGATTGACATTGGCAATGCCGCAATCGCTGCCCTCCGCCGACAAGAACCGTTCAGCCGCCTGCAGACTGTCGGAAAAAATCGCCGACGACAGCCCATAGGCCACCGAGTTCTGCAGCGCCAACGCCTCTTCCAGCGTCGCAAAGCTCATCAGATAGAGAATCGGCGCGAATGTTTCGGTGCGCACCACGGCCATTCCGGCGTGAGCGCGAATGATGGTTGGCTCGACGAAATTGCCGGGGCCCGGCAGCACTTTCCCGCCACACAACACTTCTCCGCCCTCGGCTTTTGCCGCTGCAATGGCCGCTGAATAGCGCGTCACCGCGCCCGCGTCGATCAAAGGTCCCATCAGCGTACCGGGTTCGAGCGGATCGCCGATGCGCACCTGGGCGTAGGCGGCGAGCAGGCGCCGTTCGAGTTCGGCCGCGCGCGAGCGGTGCACGAGTACCCGGCGAGTCGTGGTACAGCGCTGACCGGCGGTTCCGACGGCGCCGAATACGATCGCCGGCACCGCCAGGTCCAGGTTGGCGTGTTCATCGACGATCAATGCATTGTTTCCGCCCAACTCCAGCAGGCTTTTGCCCAGACGTTGCGCGACGCGCACGCCGATCTGCCGGCCGACATGCGTGGATCCCGTGAAGGACACCAGCGCGACGCGCCGATCGTCGACGAATCGGCCCGCAAGGTCGGTGCCGGCATCAATGAACACCTGAAAAATCGGCGGCAGCTCGAGCCGCTGCAGCACTCGAATGCAAATATGCTGCACGGCGAGCGCGCACAGCGAGGTCTTGGGCGAGGGTTTCCAAACGGTGGCATTGCCGCTGATCGCGGCCAAGAACGCATTCCACGCCCAAACGGCGACGGGAAAATTAAATGCCGAAATCACCCCAATGACGCCCAAAGGGTGCCATTGCTCGTACATGCGATGCTGCGCGCGTTCCGAGTGCATGGTACTGCCGTACAGCATGCGGGATTGCCCAACCGCGAAATCGGCGATATCGATCATCTCCTGCACTTCGCCGTCGCCTTCGGCCTTGATCTTGCCGTTTTCCATCGACACCAAGCTGCCGAGGGCATCCTTGCAAGCGCGCAACTCCTCGCCGACTTGACGCACCGCTTCGCCGCGCTTCGGCGCCGGCACGCGGCGCCACGCGGCCGCGGCGGACACTGCCGATGCCATGACTTGTTCGTAGTCGGCGAGCGTCGCGCCGCGCACCTGGCCCAGCCGCTGCCCGCTCGCCGGATTGATCGATTCAATCAGCGGGCCGCCGCTGTCGCTGCTCCAGCCATGGCTGCCGGACCATGCACCGGCGTTGATGTCACGAAGTCCCAAGGATTCGAGCGGCTTGCTGTGCTTCATAGTTCGATTCTCGATTTCGCAACGGTCTCAAGTGCGGGGCCGCATTTTGACTTGGGTTGGCGTACAACGCTAGCATCATTGCCATGTCCATCACTTCTGCCTTGACCAACTGGAATCCCACGACCTGGCAAAGCCGGCCCGCCGCGCAGCAGCCGAAATATGCCGATGCGGCCGCGCTGGAACGTGCCGTGGCCGCCTTGAGCCGGCTGCCGCCCCTGGTCGTCTCTTGGGAGATCGAGGCGTTGACCGCCAAACTGGCGCAAGCGCAGCGCGGCGAGCAGTTCTTGCTTCAAGGCGGCGACTGCGCCGAAAGCTTCGAGGACTGCGAGTCGGACAATATCGCGCGCCGCCTCAAGATCCTGCTGCAAATGAGCCTGGTGTTGCTGCAAGGCTTGAAGAAGCCGATTCTGCGCGTCGGCCGTTTCGCCGGGCAGTACGCCAAGCCGCGCTCGGCCGATACCGAGACTCGCGACGGACTGACGCTGCCGATATATCGCGGCGACAATGTCAACCGGCCCGGATTCAGCGCGGCGGAGCGCGAGCCGGACCCCGAGCTGCTGCTGCGCGGCTACGAACGCGCCTCGTTGACCTTGAATTTTGTGCGGGCGCTGATCGACGGCGGCTTTGCCGATTTGCATCATCCGGAATACTGGGACTTGGGCTTCCTGAGGCATGCGCCGTTGCGCGAGGCATATCAGCAAATCGTCGACTCGATCGCCGAGTCGATGGATTTTTTCGAATCCATGAGCGGACAGCGGGTGCATGCAGCCACGCGCGTGGATTTCTATACCAGTCACGAAGGATTGCATCTCTACTCGGAGCAGGCGCAAACGCGCTACATCGAGCGCCAGAAGCGCTGGTACAACCTCTCGACGCATATGCCGTGGATCGGGATGCGCACCGCCAATATCGACGGCGCCCACGTCGAATATTTTCGGGGGATTGCCAACCCGATTGGCGTGAAGGTGGGCGCGGCCATGAGCGCGCAGTGGCTGCAAGAGCTGATCCAGGTGCTCAATCCGCAAAATCAGCCCGGCCGTCTGACCTTCGTGCATCGCTTCGGCATCAAGGACATTGAACGGCGGCTGCCCGAAATGATCCGCGCGGTGCGTGCCACCGGTTCGCAGGTACTCTGGGTCTGCGATCCCATGCACGGCAATACCGAGACCACGGCGGGCGGCATCAAGACCCGGCGCTTCGACAACATCTTGGGCGAAGTCGAGTCCGCATTTCGCATCCACAAAGAGGAAGGCTCGATGCTGGGCGGCGTGCATATCGAGCTGACCGGAGAGGATGTTACAGAGTGTGTCGGCGGCGCCCGCGGCTTGACCGAGGGCGATTTGGCGCGCGCTTACAGGTCGCAGGTTGATCCGCGGCTGAATGCCGAACAAGCATTGGAGCTTGCGATGCTCATCGCGCGCCGCGCGGGCGTGGGTCATCGGGCGGCCAAAATGTCGCGCGCGGCGCCCTGAGGCCGCCGCCGTGACCATTGCGGAATTCTTCAAGGCGCCCTTGGAAGGGAAGACCTCGTTGTCCAGGGTCTTCTGGCTGTACGGCGTCTTCGGTTCCTTTTTGTACGGCTGTCTGGAATTTTTTCTGAATCCAGAGAATCAATTCGTCATGCGGGTCTATACGATCGGCGGCTTGATCTACACGGTGTACGTGATCGTGGGTACTTATCGATGCGCAAATAATTGCAAGACTCCATGGGTGGCGCGAGCCGCTCGAGTGAGCGCCATCATCTCGCTGTTGCTGCTGCCGGTGCTGACTTATCTGGAACTCACCGGGTCGCTGACGATCGCGGATTTGCTGGGAGGACCGCTGCCTGAGTGAGACCGCTGCGGGACTCGAAGTGGACCATGCCTTCATCGGCTGCACGACCGATCTGCGGCCCGGCTTGCCGCTGGTGTTTCGCGGCGTTTAGGAACTGAAGGGAGAAGGCATGCACTACCTCTTGTTCTACGAATTCGTGCCTGACTACCTCGAGCGGCGTGCCGAATTTCGGGCTCGCCATTTGAAACTGGCTTGGGAGGCACAAGCCCGCGGCGAACTCATTCTTGGCGGTGCGTATGCCGATCCGGTCGACGGCGCTGCGCTGCTGTTTCAATGCGGTTCACGGGAAGTTCCCGAGCGATTTGTCGCGGCGGACCCTTACGTGCAGTCGGGCTTGGTCGCGAAATGGCGCATCCGCGAGTGGAGCACGGTCGTCGGCCGCGACGCGGTAACGCCGGTGCGCTGAGGCGGCGCGGCAGCGCTGCGCGCGGTTGCCGTTAGCGGCGCGCCTAAGTCCGCAGATAGCTCGCGCCGTTGACGTCGATCACGCATCCTGTCATGGCCGCCGGCGCATCGAGCGCACAGTAAACGGCGGCATTCGCGATTTCGTCGCTGCGATTGACGCGGCCCAGGGGATGCTGCGCCAGAATTGCCGGCCCTTCCGGGCCCTCGAGATGGCTGGTGGCCATTTCCGTCTCCACCCACCCCGGCGCCACACAGTAGAGATATACCGCCTCGGGCGCGAGGGCTCTGGCCAAGGACTGCGACAGCGCATTGAGGCCGGCCTTGCTGGCCGCATAGGCGGGTGCATCCGGCTCGCCGCGAAATGCGCCGCGGGAGGAAATGTTGACGATGCGCCCGCGGCCGAAATCCGGCGTTTGCGCTGGTCGACGAGCCGCCATGCTTTGCGCCGCGAGCAGCGATAGATTCGCCGGCGCCAACAAGTTGGTCGCGACCGTCAGCTGCCAGGCTGACTGCCACGCGTCGTACGCGGTCTTCAGGGCCGGATGGAAAATATACAGGCCGGCATTGTTGACGAGAATATCGATCTCGCCGAGAGAATCGCTGACTCGGCCCCAGAGCAGGCTCGCCTCCTTGGGATCGGACAGGTCCGCATCAAAGCTCGCATGTCCGTTGCCCGGCAGACTTTCGAGACTCGCCGCGGCGGCCTGCTGATTATTGCGGTAATGTACCGCCACGCGCACCCCACGCTGCGCTAGCTGCAGAGCGATTACGCGGCCGATTCCGCGCGATGCGCCGGTTACCAGCGCGACCTTGTTGGCGTCACCGGGCGACATCTTGCACCATGGCGCTCTTGATCGCGGCAATTTGAGCTTTGTCGGTGATGCGCGTTGCATACACCGCCTTGAGAAAAGACTCGTCCCAGGCCGTCAGCGCGGGGGGCGCTTTCGTCGTGGCGGCGAACAGATTCAGGATGGAGGGAGCATTGCCCACGTTCGCCTGCGGGTGCATTTGTACGAGTCCGGCCATGGCAACATACGAGGCTATTTGTCCGAAGGTGACGTCCTTCATGCGCCGCGCGTCGATGATCGCCATCACGGATGACAGTGCCCGGTAACTGTTGATTTCGATGCGTGTGGCCCTCGCGCTGTAGTCGGTGCGGGCGTCTGCGTTGTTGCCGAGTGGGGTTCCATCGAGCTCATAGAATTCGGTGTTGTACCAGATGCGTACTGGATTCGGCGCCGCAAAGTCGCGGATCGTCTTTCCGCCCTGATCCGCCTCATCGCCGAACATGCGCACGTCGCGCTTGCTCCACGCCTTGATCACACCCTCGGGGTCCGAGGTCACGATGATGTAGAAGTTGCCCTTGCAATGCTCCGGTGCCAGCGGCGCGCCCGCGGCGGCTGCGATTTTCGAAACCCGCGACAAAATGTACTCGCCGTCCTTTGGCGGCATGCCGGCGACCAGCGGACACAGCGGGATTTGCAGCTGCCAGCGCGCCAGCGACTCGCTGCCGGGCTTGAGAGCGACGGCATTGACGAAAGACGCCACGTCGCGCTCGATAGTTGACCGATCCGATCGTCCCACGACCGTAGTCGAGTCGAGCGCGGATTTAGGCGTGTCGGGCGGCGGCGGCGTTTCTGCGGCGCCGACGCCGAAAAGACCGAATGCCAACACCACGCTGACGCACAATCGCGGCTGCCTTTTGTCAGCCAATTTCGTAGATTCAGCCATGGCTCCCCCCGGCAGTTAGACCAACGTTCGAATTCTTCAGTCGCGCCGCACCGGCGCGGGCTTGCGATGGGAGTGCTGAGAGGATGGTCGATGCACTCGCTCCGGCCGCCTGCGTGCGAGACCGACGATCGCGAAGGAGTTTTCGCCGGCGTCCGCGGAATTCTGGTCGGAATTCTGGTCGGAATACTCATCGGGATACACGTCGGCCTCGGGCTGCGCGCTCTGATCGGAATAGGCCGCCGAGTAGCGCGGCGGGGTACCATACGCGCCCGCGTAATGAGTCGTTGGGATGGAGGTCATGGTGTTGACCGGACCCACGTCAAGAAGAGTCGATTTCTCGCCGCAGGGGTTGCTGGAAAAAGTTCTCACGCCCTGGGTGGTGCATTGCCAAATCTGACCCGCCGGCTTTTGCGGCGCAAGCGCGGTTTGCTTGAAGGGAGCCGGCGCCGGCACTGGCGCAGAGCCGGGTTCCGCAGCGCTTGCCGGCGCTTGCGCGATCACGGGTGCCGGCAGCGTTGTCGGGGCAGTAGGCTGCGCTGCGACAACCCGCGCTGGCGAGTTCGGCGCGTCCCGGTGGGTCGAAACTGCCGCAAAGGCAACCGCAATGGCCGCGGCTGACAGGCCGCCAAAAACCCAAGGCAGCAAATCGCGTTCCTCGTTCATGATCGGATTATCCTCCGCGGCGCGCGTCATGGAGTGAAGATGCGCAAACTTGCACCAAACCTCCGCGGGTTGGATTCGAGCACGATAGAATAGTAATTCTATATTGCTTCTGTAAGATATTGTTTATATTACATATAATAGCTATTTGAACCGGCCGCGCGATCCCGATGAACATAAGAGGCCCTGTTCTTTCGCGGCCCGCGCCGCGTGCTAAATTGCTGCAATGACGACGCTCGATAATCCGATTTCGGGGCCGGTTTTGCCGGCGCCGGTGCCGAGCCGGCGTCGTTTGTCATTCTTCGAGTTTGCCCGCGCGCTGCGCAGCAGCGCAATCGACTCGTTCGCGCAAGAGGCCTATGAACTCGACATTATCGAGCGCAGGGTATTTGGACGCCGCTTGTTCGTGATCAATGATCTTGCTGCGATCAAGCATGTTCTGATCGATAACGCGGCGAATTATCGGAAGACAGAAATCACCCGCCGCATTCTCGAGCCGGGTCTCGGCAAAGGATTGATCACCTCGGAAGGGGAGACCTGGCGAGAACACCGCCGGACCATGTCGCCGGCCTTCGACCACCGGAGCATTGCCGCCTACACACCGGTCATGACGCAAGCGGCCGAAGAGCTGCTGGCGGAATGGAGCCGGGTTCCCGCGGGGGCCGCGGTCGAGGTTCAAGCGGCGATGATGCAAGTGACGCTCAACATCATCTCGCGCACGATGTTTTCGAGCGACTCCGATGACATCGTCGCCATCATGGGGCGCAGCGCGGGCCGCTATCAAGCCGAGATGCGCCCGAATATAATGGATATGCTGGGCTGGCCGAGATGGCTCGCGAGTGTGCCCAGGCGCGGGGTCGCGCAGCGCACGCTGGGCGAGTTCGATCAGATGATCGATCGGCTCATCGACGAGCGCACGCGGAATCCTGGAAAATATCCGAAAGATTTGTTGGCGAGACTGATTGCGGCGCGCGATGAGCAAACCGGCGGCGGTATGAGCGCGCAAGAAGTGCGCGACCACGTGATCACGATCTTCTTGGCCGGTCATGAAACCACCGCCATGGCGATGACCTGGACGTGGTTTCTCTTGTCGCAGCACCCTGAAGCGGAATCGAAATTGCACGCCGAACTCGCTGCAGTCCTCGGCGGCCGCGCTCCGGCGCATGAGGATCTCTGCAAGCTCAGCTACACCCGGATGGTGGTGGAGGAATCGATGCGGATTTATCCGCCGGTGCACACGATCGGGCGTGAGGCGCTCGCCGATGACACGTTGGTGGGTCGGCGCATTCCCCAGGGCTCGACGATTCTGATCGCCCCCTGGGTCCTGCACCGACATGTAAAACTCTGGGAGAACCCCGGACGCTTCGATCCCGAGCGTTTTTCCGCCGAGCGGTCCGCGGCACGCCCGCGTTTCGCTTACCTACCGTTTGGGGGCGGCAAGCGCATCTGCATCGGCGCCGCTTTCGCGCTGGCGGAAGCCAGCGTTCTGCTCGCGACCCTGGCGCAGCACTATTGCCTGCGAGTGGCACCGGGTCATCAAGTCGAACCCCAAGGGCTGATCACCCTCCGCGCACGTCATGGCATGAAAATGCTGCTGACGCCGCGGAATGCCCGAGAACCGGCCTGAGCCGGAAGGCCATAGCCGGATTTCAATGCTGCGAAAGCGGTTCACTATTGCACAGGCAATACAATAGTTACATTTATTCAATCAGTTAATAGATTTATCTCGATTTCACTTTTATGACAGCCGGCAGTTTTTAAAAAGCCGGCTTGCCCCGCTGGCCGCAGGTGCTATTCTGGCTCAAGAACCTTCCCTGCAGCCTAAGCCTTTGGGCGCCAAAGCCGCTTAAGCCCGTTAGGCCTACGCAAAATATTGGCGGCCGCAAGGAATCTTTTCCCCAATGCGGGGGTCTGAGAGGGTTCTCAAGCCTTCTGGCCAGGTTCAGTTGCGCTCGGGTTAGTCCAAGTCCAAGCGCGATCGATGGCGGGCTACGTGGTGATCTGCGTAGCCCGTTTTTTATTGTGCTCAGCGTGTGATACACCTTTCCCCGCATGAACTCGATTTTTGACGTAGATTGCAGGCGCTGCCCGCGGCTTGCCGCGTTTCTGGACGCCGTCCAAGCCGAGGAACCAAACTACTATTGCCGCCCGGTGCCGCCATTCGGCGACCCGAACGCGCGTCTCATTCTCGTGGGCCTGGCCCCTGGGATGCACGGCGCCAACCGCACCGGTCGGCCTTTTACGGGTGACCATGCCGGCATTTTGCTGTACAGCACGTTGTACAAGTTTGGGCTGGCGACCGCGCCTCAATCGATCGCCGCCGATGATGGCCTGCAACTGATCGATGCGCGGATCACCAACTCCGTGAAGTGCCTGCCGCCGGCGAACAAACCGCTCCCCGCCGAGGTGAAGCAGTGCAACGCCTATCTGCAGGCCGAACTTGGGCAAAGTCCGAACGCGCGCGTGATCCTGGCCTTGGGTGCGATCGCGCACGCGGCCGTGCTGCGCGCTCAGGGCCTGCCGCCGGTCAAGTATCGCTTTGCGCATGGAGCGCAGCACGAGTTAGGCGGGGGCCGGCTGCTGCTTGATTCGTACCACTGCAGCCGCTACAACACCCAGACCCGGCGTCTCACCACAGAAATGTTCGAGGCAATTGTCAAATCGGCTCGCGACCTGGCGCTTCTCGGGCGGCAAGGGTCATGAGCGCGGTGTCCGAAAAATTCGATGCCAAGGTGTTCGTCGACAGCCTTCCCGGCCGCCCCGGTGTCTACCGGATGCTCGATCGCGATGGGCAGATTCTCTACGTCGGCAAGGCGCGCAACCTCAAGAGCCGCGTCGCATCGTATTTTCAGCCCAGCAACGTGCAGCCCAAAGTCCAGGCTTTGATCGCCAAGACCGCCAACATGGAAGTGACGATCACCAACTCTGACACCGAAGCTTTGCTGCTCGAATATAACTTGATCAAAAAGCATCGGCCGCGCTTCAACGTAGTGTTGCGCGACGACAAAAGCTTCCCGTACCTGCATCTGGAAACCAATCACGATTTTCCGCGCTTGAATTTCTACCGCGGATCGCGCAAGGAGCCGGGAAAGTATTTCGGACCCTATCCTTCGGCCGGCGCGGTGCGCGATACGCTGCAGCAATTGCAGAAGCTATTTCGCATCCGCAATTGCGATGACGCCTATTTCGCCAACCGCTCGCGGCCGTGCCTGCAGTATCAGATTCAGCGCTGCACGGCGCCCTGCGTGGGTTTGGTCTCGAAGGAGCATTACGCGCGCGACGTGAGCGCGGCCATCAAGGTGCTGGAAGGCCGCAACGACGAGGTCGGCGAGGAGTTGGGAAGGCGCATGGACGCGGCCGCCGAACGCCTGGATTTCGAGGAAGCGGCGCAGTTGCGCGATCAACTGGCGAAGCTGAAGGTCATCCAGGCCCAGCAAATCGTGACCGCGGGCGCCGATCATGATGCGGACGTCATCGCGATTGCCGCCGCCAATGGCGAGTATTGCGTGGCCGTGATGTTCGTGCGGGCGGGCCGCAGCCTGGGCAGCACCACGTTTTTCCCAAAAGCGCCGTTTGCCGAATTGCCCGAAGTGCTTGCGGCATTCGTCATGCAATACTATTTGGAGCGCGACACGCCGGCGGAGATCATCGTGGAGCAGGACTTCGACGAGATGCAGTTGCTCGAGACCACGTTGTCGCAGCGCTTGGCGCACAAAGTGCGCATCTGCAGCTCGGTTCGCGGCATCCGCGCCCGCTGGCTGGAGATGATGCATACCAACGCGGAGCAGGCGCTGAACATGCGCCGGCTGGCGCGCGCCGGCATCGAATCAGGTCTGGAGGATTTGCGCGAGGCGTTCGATCTGGAGGAAGCTCCCAACCGTCTGGAGTGCTTCGACATCAGCCACACGGGCGGAACCGACACGGTGGCCTCCTGCGTCGTGTTTGGCGCCGAGGGCCCACTGAAGAGCGACTACCGGCGCTTCAACATCAGCGGCATCCAACCGGGCGATGATTATGCGGCGATGTATCAGGCGCTGACGCGCCGCTACAAGCGTGTGCGCGATGGAGAGATCGTCAAGCCCGATGTGCTGCTCATCGATGGCGGCAAGGGCCAGTTGGCCGAAGCGGGCAAAGTACTCGAGGAACTCGGCGTCGGCGGAATAACCCTGATCGGAGTCGCCAAAGGCGTCGACCGTAGGGCAGGGCAGGAGCAACTATTCTTGTCGGGCGAGGAGACCCCCACGATACTGCCGCCAGACTCGCGCGCACTGCATCTCATTCAGCGCGTGCGCGACGAAGCTCACCGCTTCGCAATCGCCGGACATCGTAAAAAACGCGCCAAACGGCATAGCCAATCGATTCTGGAAACCATTCCCGGCCTGGGACCGGTGAAGCGGCGTGAGTTGCTGAAGCAATTCGGCGGACTTCAAGGGATACTGCGAGCCGGCATCGATGATTTCACTCAAATTCGCGGCCTAGGGCGAGAACTCGCCCAGGTGATTTATGAACACCTCCATCCCGGGCGTTAAGCCCAGATCGCATTTCAATCTGCCCAACACGCTCACGTGGTTGCGCATCCTGATGATTCCAGGCGTGGTGGTCTTGTACTACCTGCCGTTTTGGTGGGCGCACCCCGCAGCCGGCGTTGGCTTCGCGCTCGCCGGCATCACCGATACACTGGACGGGTATTTCGCACGCAAGCTCGGATTGACCTCGCGGCTGGGTGCATTCTTGGATCCGGTCGCCGACAAGCTGATCGTCGCCGCGGCGCTGGTTCTCATCGTGAGCGGCGATTCTCGCTGGTTTGTCGAGATCATGGCCATCGTGATCATTGGCCGCGAAATCGCGGTCTCGGCGCTGCGCGAATGGATGGCCGAAATCGGCGCGCGCGGGCGCATCAAAGTGTCGCAATTGGCGAAGTACAAAACCATCATGCAGATAACCGGATTGTCGATGATGCTGTTTCATCATCGGTTGTTCGGCATCGCGATTTACAAACTGGGGGTGGTGTTGACCGCCATTGCAGCGGTATTGACCCTATGGTCGATGATTCTGTATTTGCGCCTGGCGTGGCCCGAACTGCGGGACAGTTCGAGACTGTAACTGAGGATTCGATGCACGATTCAAAAATTGCCGTCCCTTTCAAGGCCTTAGCCTCAATCTACGTTGAGTTTTCCTTGACTCTCGGCGTTACGGCCCTACAATTGCGCCTCTGTTTAGTGCGGGAATAGCTCAGTTGGTAGAGCGCAACCTTGCCAAGGTTGAGGTCGCGAGTTCGAGCCTCGTTTCCCGCTCCAAAACCCTTCACGTGTTTAGAACGAGGCCGTCAGCGTCACTTGCGCGCTGCGCCCCGGCAGCGTGAACAACAACGGGACGCCGTTGGCGCCAAACGCAGTCGAAGTGCTGCTCGAGTAGCCGGCGAGATCGTAAATCGATCGACGGTTCATCAGGTTCTGCAGCGTGAGCTCGAGTTTGGTGTTCTTCAGCGCTCTGCCCCAGGGCCCAAACGTATAATCGATCGCGGCATCGGCTGAGCCATAGCCTCCCAGTGGATAGTAGTTTCCCGCGTCGCCGTAGCGCCGGCCCACGTACTTTTCGATGATGGAGCCTTGCAGCGGGCCTTGGTTGTACAGCACGCCCAACGCCGCCGTCTGGTCCGGCGTCAATGGCACCCACGTCTGATCGGCGGCCACGCGCGCGCTGTTGTAAGAGGCGTTGGCGTAGACGCTGAATCCGGCTCCGACGATGTAGGTTGCTTCGGCCTCGGCACCTTTGTATTTCACCGCACCGAGATTGTAGAACTGCTTGAAATTGTTGATCGTGTGCGAGGCAATCTCATTGCTGAAATTGATCGTGTAGACGTCGGCGGAGACGGTCAGCGCCGGGCCGACCCAGGTCGTGCCCGCCTGAATATTTGTGGTGCCCTCGGGATTCACGGTGTTCTTGCCGGGATCGACGACATATAAAATATTGAGGTTGGGCGCCAGGAATCCCTTGGCGTATTGCGCGTAGGCCGACCAATTGTCGGCCAGCCGGTAGTGCACGTCCACCGACGGCAGATCGCGCGTCCAGGTCTTAGAGTAATCGAGCGGCAACTCGGTGCCCTGATTGACGGGCGAATCGATTACGCGCTCGAAGTTCACATATTTCACGCCGCCGGTGATGTCGAGGTTCGGGACGACGCGCCAAAGATATTGCAGGTACGCTTGCCGCGAGAACAACTGGTTGTGCTGCAGCCGATCGGTGTACGGCGACTCGGGCACAGGTCCCGGGGGCATGTCGTAGTTGAAGGCCACGTGGTTGCTGAAGTCGACCTCGACCAGTTCCCGCAAATTGCTTTGGTGATCAAACCACCCGCCGGCCTGCACTTCGCCCGGTCCTAAATCGTGCGACACACGGAAGATATCGCCCACGGAGCGGTAATTGTTGGTCAATTGTTGGCCGGGCACATTGTTGGGATTGGGGGTGCCGTTCGGGTTCACCGTCCCGTTGGGAATATCGCCGATGTCCACCCCTCCGTTGGGCAGCGATCCGCCCACGTCCAATCCGTTGAAGCCATCATGGTAGTACGCATAGGTATAGAGCTTATTGTCGAAGCTCCAGCCAGCAACTTTGGAATCGATGCCGATGTACTCGTAGTCCGTGGTAATTCGGTCGAGGTTATAGCCGAAATAGCCCTGGCTGGCCGGATCGGTGTTGTAGCCGTAGTTGACGCCGTACTGGCTGAGTTGATTGGGCGTTTGACCCACCGGCGGGTTCTGACGCACTTTGTTCAGATTCGAGACCAACGTGATGTCGGTGGACTCGTTCACCGGCTGCACGATCTTGAGGAACGCATTGGTGCGATCCAAGTTGGCGTTGGTAAGGTAGCCGTCGGATGAAAGGTCCTTGAGGCTGATGAAGCCGCGGGTCCCGCCCCAGTCGCTGATCTCGCCGGTGTCGTAGCGCACGCCGTATAGCCGAGTATTGAAACTTCCGAAACTGAGCAAGGTGGTCAAGCCTTGAGCCTTCATAGGATCGGCCGACTGCACGTACAGCGTGCCGCCGAAGGTTGCGTCGCCCACGGTCCCGGCGTTCCCCGGGCCGCGATCGACGACTATGTTGCCGATGTCCTGCGACATGAAATAACTGGTCGAGTGATGGGTGAAATCGTTCGAGTCGCCCCAGGGAATGCCGTCGAAGGTGACGTTGAACTGGCCGTCTTGAAAGCCGCGTATGGACGTCCCCAAGTTTTCCATCAATCCCGGGCCGTTTGCATCGACCGTCCAGACGCTGGGCGTGAATTTGATGATGTCGGTGTAGTTCGCCGCGGGTGCATCGTTGTTCTGAATGAAATCCGCGCCAACGATCGATTGTGGCTGTGTCGCAACAAGCGACCCCTGCGAAGGTGCTGCCTGGGGTCCCTTCAGCGCCGTTGCCACCACTGTCACCACCACGGGGTCAAGGCTGTGGGCACGTGTCTGGTCCGGCTCATTCGTATCGGCCACGTCAGCACTGGCCTGGGTCATGGCACCGAAGAACAGAAAGCAACTGAGGGTCGCCGGCGCCATGCGCAGACGGGGAAGGCTCTGACTTGACATTATTCACCTTGTGTTGGCAGTCGTTGGATTTCCACAACGGAAATCCACGATCCATCCTGCCCACGCAAGGTTGCAGTTTTATTGCATAGATATACCAGATATATGAACGAGGAAGCGTTCGTGCGATGGGCGCATGGTCTCCCAGTCGAGGCGGATTGAGTGACGCCGCATATGATGTAAACTGAGCATCGAACCCCGGCGCACCCGGGGTTTACTCTTTTGGGCTAAGTGGCAGAGTGGTCATGCAGCGGCCTGCAAAGCCGTGTACGCCGGTTCGATTCCGACCTTAGCCTCCACAACGTATCAATGCGCGGGAGGGAACGGGTAGAATCGCCGCCGTGTCCGAGGAGGCCTCAAATTTGGCGACGATGCGAGCGGCAGGCTCGGTGGTCGCCGTTGACTTGAGGCGCGTCGGCGCTCATCCGGATCAATGGTATCCATTGGCGTGGTCGGATGAGCTCAAACCGGGTAAGACTTTGGCCCGGCGCTTTGCCGGCGAGCCTATCGTTCTATACCGCGGCAGCAGCGGCAGGGTGTTCGCTCTCGAGGATCGCTGCGCCCATCGCCAGGTTCCTTTGCATCTCGGCGTGGTCAGCGGCGACGATCTGAAGTGCCACTATCACGGCTGGGTTTACAGCTGCACCGGGAAATGCGTCAACGTGCCGTACTTGGGCCCGGAGCGGCTACCCGCCGGCGTGAAGGGCTACCCGGCGCGGGAGATCGACGGTCTAATTTTTGTCTTCCCGGGCGATCCAGCACTGGCTGAGAGCCGCGTTCCCGCGAATCTGGGTTCCTCGCAGCGCCGGGACTACAAGACGCGGCGCTTGAACCGCGAAGTTGGCTGTCACTACACTTTCATGCACGAAAACCTATTCGACATGAATCATCAATTCATGCACCGCAAGCAAATGGGATCGATTCGAGCGCGCTGTCTGGGACGCGATCATGGCGAAAATTGGGCGCAGGTCGAATACAGTTTCAGCCGAACCGAGGGCAGGTCGTCCGTTGGCGAGCAGGTCATCGTCGATTTGATGCGCAAGCGCGGCGAGGCCAAGAAGGATTTTTGCGATCACATGCGGATCCGCACCGACTATCCCAATCAAAGCCTGAAAGTCTGGGTGGGCCGCGACATCAAGCAATCCGATGATCCGGTACTCGATGTATGGCTGGGGTACACGCCGCTCGATGCCGAGCAGCGCACCAATCGCACTTACGGCTATCTCTCGGTAAAAAAGCCGAGTTTCCCGGGAATTATTCACGTCGTGTGGCCGTTCGTGACGTGGTTTACCGAGAATATTTTCCGCGAGGACAAGGATATCGTCGAACACGAGCAACGGGCCTACGATGCGCAGGGCGCGGATTGGAACAACGAGGTTTTCCCGCCCATCAGAGATTTGCGCGGCGTATTGGCACGTTGCGGCGTGCCGATGAAATAGTCTTCTGGCTGAAACGCAGCCGACGCGATGCATTCATGCCGATAACAGAACTCCCGCCCGATCCGCTCCCGTGGGCGAAACGCCCGTGGGACGCTCGTTTGGCGCGCCGTTTTGTCGCGCCGCTCGCAAATACTTGGGTAACACCCAACCATCTGACCACGCTGCGCCTCGGGGTCGGGCTGGCGGCCGCCGCAGCCTTTGCACCGGGAAGCTATGCGTGGTCGAACATCGCGGCGCTGTTGCTGGTTTTGTCGAATTTCCTGGATCATGCCGACGGCGAGCTGGCCCGCATCAGCGGTAAAACCAGCCGTATGGGACATCTTTATGACTTGGCGAGCGATGCTTTTGTGACGGTTGTGCTGTTTGTCGCGGTCGGCGCCGGCGTGGCCGCGGATCCGGGGATTCAACTCCTCGTGCCGCCCGCGATTTTGGGCTTGCTGGCCGGGAGCGCGATCGCGCTGATTTTCTATCTGCGCATGCGCATCGAGGCGTTGTCGGGCAAGAGGGCCACGCAACAGGCTTCGCTCGGCGGCTTCGAGACGGAAGACGTGCTGTACCTGCTCCCCTGGGTGGCGCTCAGCAATGCACTGCTTCCCATGCTGGTCGCGGCTTCGATCTGCGCGCCGCTGTATGCCGTGTGGGTAGCGATCGACTATCAACGGCGGTTCAGTACACTTACCTGCGTAATGGACCCGTAACCGCAAGCTTTGCATTGCGCCTGGTCGGCTGGCTTGCAGGCTTGCTGTATTTGCGGTTCGCCTCTCGCGACACGGCGGCGGCCCCCGGTGCAGCTCCGCATTGACCGGAATTGACGGAAGGATTTTTGATGCGCGCAATCATACTGGCGGCAGGGCGAGGTATTCGCTTGCAACTTCCCGAAGATAGCCAGCTGCCGAAGTGCTTGTTGCGTTTCGACGGCATGACGCTGCTCGAGCGCCATTTGCGCATGCTGAAGAACGCGGGGGTCAGCGAGGTGGTGCTGGCGCTGGGCTTTCGCCACGAACTGGTCGAGGCCGAACTCGACCGCCTGGCGTGGACGCCGCGCCCGGAAATCGTGCTCAACAGGGATTTCGAACTCGGCAGCGTGCTCACGGTGCATACCGTCGCGGGCGCACTGACGCGCGGTGGCGATGTGCTCTTGATGGATGCGGATGTATTGTACGATGAGCGCATTCTGCGAGCCTTGGTGGCCGGCCGCAGCCCGGTAAATCGCTTGCTGATCGATCGCGACTTCGAGGCGGGCGATGAACCGGTGAAACTTTGCGTGCAGGGTGGCGTGCCCGTCGAACTGCGCAAGCAGTTGGCGCCCGATTTGAAATTCGACACGATCGGTGAATCGGTCGGGTTCTTCCGCTTCGACCATGCCGGCGCGCAACGGCTCACTGCGCTAGTGACGGGCTACGTCGATGGCGGACGCGCCCACATGCCGCACGAGGAAGCGGTGCGCGATTTTCTCAAAGAGAGCGGCCAATCGCTGCAAGTGGCCGATGTGACGGGATTTCCTTGGATCGAAATCGATTTCCCCATCGATATTGTGCGCGCAACCGAAGAGGTCTTGCCGCAACTTCAGGCTTTACCGGGAGGCAGCGCATGAATGCTTCGATAGTGGGGCCTTTCGCGCCGGCCCGTCCAGGCCTGCGCGTGATCGCCGTGGATGGCGACGGTGCCGCTTGATGCGCCTGCAGTGAAGATCGCTGCAATTTTCCTTACCGCCGCCGCGATGACGGCGGCCGCACCGTGCCGGTCCGAGATCCCGCCGGGAGGAGCCGCTGCCGACGCGCCGGCGGGTCCGCTGCCGTCGCCGCCGCCGCCGAGCCCCGAAAAACCGACCTGGACGAAATGGTTCAATCCGGAGACGGCACCGTTCATTCCCGTGCCGGAAATCGCGCAGGATCCAAACAGCGGCTTGACGCTCGGGCTGATTCCCACCTGGGTCAGCACCGATGAGAATCACAATGTCAGCCGGATCGTCGCTCCCGATGTCATTTACAATCCCAACTTCGGGCTCGGCGTGCACGGCCGCATTTATTCCTTTTCTTCGAGCGATCAGCAATGGTCGATCGTCGCCGGCATCAAGGAAAGAGTCGAGCGCGAGTTCGACGCGGAATACCAAACCGGCCGTATGCGCGAGGGCCTGTGGTCGCTGAATTACAGCCTGGTTTACGATCGCGACGGCACCACGCGCTTCTACGGCATCGGCAACCAAAGCCAACAGAGCAATCAAACCAATTATACCGACCAGCAAGAGTTCGGGCAGGTGCAGGTGGGTCTGAACTTCAACCGCACCTGGCAGCTGCTCTATACGATGCGTCTGCAATCGGTCGACGTATTGCCCGGTACGCTGAGCGATGTTCCCTCGATCAATACGCGCTTTCCACAAGCGCTGGGCACCACCAAGGAATTTCTCAATCGCCTCGCGTTGGTGTACGACACCCGCGACGACTTGACCGTGCCCACGCGCGGCATGCAGTGGGTGCTGTACATCGGCGCCTCGGCGAAGGGTGGTCTGGTGAACGACTCTTCCTACAGCGAAGCGGGCATCGACGGGCGGGGCCTCTGGCCGATTGCACCCGATACGGTGTTGGCCGCGCATATGTCGCTGCGCTATTTGCCGACGGTCAACGACATTCCTTTTTGGGCACTCAGCAACCTCGGCGGCGGCGACAGCGTGATCGGCGGAGAGCAGCCGCTGCGCGGCTTTGGAGCGGGGCGGTTCTACGATCGAAACTCCTTTTCCACGACGGTCGAACTGCGCCGCAAGGTCCTGTCGTTTGACGCGGTCACGACCCTTCTTGACATCGAGATCGCGCCGTTCGCCGACTTCGGCCGCGTGTTCTCGAGCTCAGGCACTATTCCGCTCGACCATGTCCATCACGTGCTTGGGGTCGGGTTCCGGGGAATAGCGCGTCCCTTCGTCGTCGGCTATGTCGATATCGGCTATGGCAGCGAGGGCGCCGCCGTGTTCACGGGACTGAATTACCCCTTTTGACGCTCGTCCGGCGGCAGGACCGCCGCGCTCTGCGCGGCCTTGTCCGGCTGCTGTTCCACGATTTCATACCAAATCGCGTTCAGCACGGCGAACGACAGAGCCAGCCCGGTTCCAAGAATCCAGCTGAAATACCACATCAATAACCTCCATCCTCATCGTGCATGTTGTCCAGCGTGATTCGTCCCCGCAGAACCCTGAATACCCAGCCCGTGTACGCCAGAATGATGGGCAGGAAGACGATCACGGCGACCAACATGAGCAACAGCGTCTTGGCGCTGCTGGAGGCATCCCAAACCGTCAGGCTTTGATTGGGGAAAGTTGAAGAGGGCATGAGGAACGGAAACAGCGCAAAGCCTCCGGTTAGAATCGTGCCGCCTTGAACCAAGACGCTCGCCAGGAAGGCTGCGCCCGCATGCTGAGCGCGCAGCAAAAAGTACGCGCCCAGAGCGCCCGCCACGGCGCCAAGCGGTGCAGCCCACAGCAGCGGCCAAATGCGATAATTGTTCAGCCAAGCACCGGTGACGATGGCGACGGTTTTGCGGGTCGGATCGGAAGGACCGGCGTGCTCGATCACGCTGCTCACCTCGTATCCGCCCAGTACCGAGTACACCCAGTAACCCGCGACGAGAAACGCCAGCAAAAAAACCAGCGAGGCCGCGCGGCCGACCCCGCGCGCGCGAGCCGCCATGGGCTCCCCCATCTTGAAGGCGGCATAGGCATTGCCGTGCAAAATGAACATGGAGAGACTCACGATTCCACCGAGCAGGGCGAACGGATGCAGCAGACTGAAAAAGCTGCCCGTGACGACCGGACGCTGCAAGCCGTCAAAATGAAAGGGCACGCCAAGAAACAAATTGGCAAAGGCCACGCCGAGCAGCAGCGCGGGCAGGGCGCCGCCCAGAGTCAGCGCAATATCCCATGCGTTGCGCCAGCGCGCGTCGGTCAATTTGCCGCGATAAGCGAAACCCACGGGGCGCAGAATCAACGCGACCAGCACCAGAAACATCGCCAGATACATTCCAGAAAATGAGGCCGCATATAACAGCGGCCACGCTGCAAATGCCGCCCCGCCGCCGAGCACGAACCAAACCTGATTGCCTTCCCAAACCGGCTCCACCGACGACAGCAGCGCGCGGCGCTCGGCATCGGTTCGCCCGAGATAGGTAAAACTTGCGCCGAGTCCCAGATCGAAACCGTCGGTGATTGCGAATCCCATCAGCAGCACGCCGAGTATCAACCACCAGATCACCCGCAGGGTTTCGTAGCTCATGGAGGCGTGTTCATGGCGAGTAACCGAGTCCCTCGGGCCCGCGGCGAATCGTGCGCACCAGAAGAAAGGCGTCGACCGCCGCCAAGGCGCTATAGAAGATCACGAAACCGGCCAGCGACAGCCAGACATTGCCCACCGAGGTGCGCGATACGCCGAGAAATGTGGGAAGCACGCCATCGACCGCCCAGGGCTGTCTGCCGTATTCGGCGACTATCCATCCCAGTTCGACGGCAATCCACGGCAGCGGAAGGCTGAGGAACGCAACCTTGAGGAACTTGCGGTGGCGTTCCAAGCGGTGGCGCGTTGCGAGATAAAACGCGGCTGCGAACAGCGCGATAAAATACAGACCAAGTCCCACCATGAGCCGGAAACACCAAAACAGCACCGGAACATTGGGCACGGTCGACCAGGCGGCAGCGTCGATTTGCGCTGGGGTCGCCGCAGCAGGATTGTCGGTGAAGCGCAGCAGCAATAACCCGTAGCCTAGGTCGGCTTGATGGGTTTCAAATCGCCGCAACACCTGCGGATCGCGCGGCGCCGGCCCACGCAACACCTGCAGCGCGGAGTAAGCCTCAATCCCCGCCAGGATGTGCGAGCGCGCCCGGGCCACCAGCTCATCGATGCCCAACACCGGCTGATCGATCGAGCGCGTCGCGATGAGACCGAGCAACCACGGTATTTTCACTTCGGCGTAGGTCTTGCGGGCCGCGACGTCAGGAAGGCCGAACACGGTGAAGCTGGCCGGCGGCGTGGCGGTTTGCCACTCCGCTTCGATGGCGGCGATCTTCATCTTTTGATTTTCGCCGTCCAGATAACCGGATTCATCGCCGAGCACGACCACCGAGATGGAGCATGCCAATCCAAAGCTCGCCGCCACCGCCATGGAGCGCTTGGCGATGGCGACGTTCCGGCCTCGCAGCAAGTACCAGGCGCTGATCGATAGGACAAAAACCGAACCTATGACATAGCCCGCGGCAATGGTGTGCACGAACTTCGCCTGCGCGACGGGATTGAACAGCACCTCGCTGAACGAAGACAATTCCATCCGCATGGTCTGGTAGTTGAAGTGCGCGCCGACCGGGTGTTGCATCCAGCCGTTGGCGATCAAAATCCACAGCGCCGAAAGACTCGACCCCAGAGCCACCAGTGCCGTCACGATCAGGTGTCCGATCTGGGAGAGCTTGTCCCAGCCAAAGAAGAACAGGCCCACGAAAGTGGATTCCAGAAAGAACGCGACCAGACCCTCCAAGGCGAGCGGCGCGCCAAAAATGTCCCCGACGTAGTGAGCGTAGTAAGCCCAGTTGGTGCCGAATTGGAATTCCATGGTGATGCCGGTGGCAACGCCCATGGCAAAATTGATGCCGAAAAGGACGCCCCAGAACATGGTCATGCGCTTCCAAATGTCCCGGCCTGTCATCACGTAGACCGACTCCATGATCACGAGCATCATCGAGAGCCCAAGGGTCAATGGGACGAACAAAAAGTGATAGAGCGCGGTGAGCGCGAATTGCAGTCGCGAGAGCGTGACGACATCAAGATCGATCATGAGCCGTGTCCGCGGAAGAAGAGCCACCAAAGCAGCGTCAATCCCAACAGCTTGGCCACCAGGGCCCAAGCGATTTTAGCCTTGAGGTCGCGCCGCCAATCATCGATCATTCCCTAGGATAGCTCATCGGCGATGATCGGAGGCATCGGGTGATGGAATGACCTGAGTGGTGCATAATTGGTGCCATGAGCGAAAACCGCACCCCGCGCCTGCGTCCTGCGGGACCCATTCTGGTCACGCGGGTGCGCAATCCGCCGCAAATACGCACCGCGAGCGTGACCGTGCTATTCGCCGACCTTCGCGGCTACACCGGCATGGTGGAGCGCCTGCCCGCCGCGCAAGTTGTCCCGCTGCTCGATGAATTCGTGCGCGTTCTCGGCGGCGCCGCCAATAAATTCGGCGGCGAGGTCTATCACGTGGCCGGGGATGGCATCATGGCCGGCTTCGGCGTGAATGCCGAGAGCAATAGCGGCGCATCGCAGGCGCTCGCCGCCGGGCATGCGATGTTGGAAGGTTTTGCCGCGGTCGCCGATCGTTGGCGCAGCGAGCACGCGATCGAGGCAGGAATCGGCATTGGGCTGCACTTGGGCGAGGTTGCCTTTGGAGTCCTAGGGCTGCCGAAGCGCAAAGTCACGACGCTGGTGGGCGATACGGTCAATGTCGCGGCGAGGCTGTGCAGCAGAGCCCGCGCGGGCGAATTGTTGTTCTCTTGCACGGTCGCGGCGGCGTTGAACGTCTCGCCCGGAACCGAAGGCAACTTTGCATCCACCTCATTCCTGCAATTGCCGCAATTCGAACTGCGGGGCCGCCGCAGTCCCATCGATATCTGGTGTGTGCCGGCGCTCGCGCGGCTGGCACTATAGCGGCTGGTGCTGGTGCCCCGAGCCGGGGTCGAACCGGCATGACCTTTCGGTCAACGGATTTTCATACCTGCTACGGCTTTCGCCGCCGCGCCGCAGCGCGTTTGGGGTCTGGAGTGCGCCACGACCATGAGAGTCCATCAGAACTGCCTTTAGGTCCCCGCCGTCCACTCTCTACACCTGCCGGCCGCCCGAGGGCGTCCGGATTGGCTCGGCGTTGCCGCGGGGATTTCCCCGGGGGTTCGCCGACTTTGACGGGATTCAAGCAGAGCGTTTCCGCGGCTGCCGCTCAATTTTTATAAGTCCGTTGCGTCTACCAATTTCGCCATCGGGGCCAGGCTGGGCAGTGTACCCGGGAACCCGTGCCGACGGCGAGAACCCAAACGGCGGCTCCAGGACCCAAGATCGGTCCTCAGAGCCGCCAACTTCCACCTAGCGAGTTGACTTCTACTTATCGAGCTTGGTTATCTTCGAGCCTACCAACGAGATATCGCCGAGCAGGCCTTTTTCGCCGAACACGAAGCCGAGGATGGGCCGTTGCAGCGTCTTGCTGTCATATTGGCCGCCCGCGCCCATCGATAGCACGGCAACGTTGGTATCCGCGCCGATCGTCCAACCCTGGCTGTTCATGAATTTATCAAGCGCGTCCTGCGTCATGAACAAAATGACTTCCTTGCGCTTGGCCAATCCCAGGGTGAGGCCCACGGAAGCCGACGAGACGCTGTAGTACGCAACATCCTTGCCATCGACGCGCAGCGCTCCCTCGCCGAATTCGCCGCCGATGCCGACTCCGCCCTTCGTGATGCGGGGGAATACCAGAACGCCCTTGGCGCGCGCGACCAGGTCTTTGTGCTGGGGATTGAGTTCATAAAACTGATGCATCGCGACGTTTACGCCCTTATCGATTTCGGCCCGGGTTGCGCCGAACGACACTGCGCTCATGAGTAAAGCTGCGACCGCTAAACTCGATGCCGCGAATATTTTTCGTTTCATAAAACTTTCCTGATTGTTGACTGATTAACGCAGGTCAGTCTACGCAAACGAATGCCGCGCGAAACGCTGCGGCGTCGCGAATTGAAGTAGGCGATTGCTTACGCCGCGCGCGTATTACGCCGACATATCCAGCGTTTTGCGCGTGCGCGGAGAATAAAACCAAGCGTTCTGCCGTCCGCACACGGCTTCCCTGGAAAATTCGATCAAATGGTAGGCAATGAAGCCGACGCCGACCAGCGCTGCAATCTGCCCGCGCTTGATGGTGCCTTCGAGTAAAATATCGCCGCAAGTGAATAGAGGAACTTTTGTTGCGTTGTTGCCGGTCGGCTGGCTGAACCGATTCGCGCTTTCGCCGACCGACCTGCTGCGCGATCGGACCTACCGCCGGCTCTGGACCTCGATCTTGATTTCTTCATTTGGCGGTCAGGTGACTTTGCTCGCCATCCCGCTGACGGCGGCTGTGTTGATGCATGCGGCGCCCACGCAGATGGGCCTGTTGACCGCCATGGAAATCTTCCCCTTCGCGCTGTTCTCGCTGCCGACCGGCGTGGTGCTCGACCGGGTCAGAAAGCTGCCGGTATATATTTTCGGGGAGCTGTCCATCGCGCTTGGGGTTGCCACCGTCCCCATCGCGTGGTGGTTGGGCTGGCTTTCGATGCCGTGGCTGTACGTCGTCGCATTCGTGATCGGTGCGGTGAATACGACGGCCGGCAGCGCGGCTCAGATCGTACTGACGCAAATCGTTCCGCGGCCGCGCTTGGTAGAGGCGCATGCCAAGAACGCGCTCGCGTCGGCCACGGCAGAGGTAACCGGACCGGCCGCCGCAGGAGCTTTGATCAAGCTGACGGGGGCCCCGATCGCCTTGTTGGCGGATGCCTGCCTGCTATTGACGTCGGCATCGATCCTTCGCGGAGTGCCCGTCAAAGAAACGCCCAGCAAAGTTAATCCGCCGTTTTGGTCGGCCATGCGCGAGGGGCTGGATTTCGTGCGCGGCCACCGGCTGCTGGTGACGATGGCCTCCTGCGTGGGTATTTGGCAAATGTGCAGCCAGTGCGCCACCGTCGTGCAAATCTTGTTTGCGATTCACAAGCTCGGGCTCTCGGAGCGCGGCGTGGGACTCAGCTATGTTGCCTTAGGTATAGGCACGGTGTTTGCGAGCGCCAATGGGCATCGAGTGGTCAGGCGGCTCGGGCCCGGACCAACATTCGTGGTGGGATTCGCCATTTCGGGCACCGGTTGGCTCGCGCTGGCCGTCGTACCGGCCAACACCCTGGGCATCTTGGCTTACGCCAGCATGCTGTTGATGTACGGTGTGGGCGCCATATTTATTTTCATCAATTTCCTCTCTCTGCGTCAGTCGGTCACGCCCGCCCCGATGCTCGGTCGCATGACGAGCACGATGCGCTGGCTGATTTTGCTGCCTGCCGGACCCGGCGCGCTCCTCGGCGGTTGGTTGGGCGAACATGTCGGGCTGCGCGCCGCGTTAGGATTTTCAGGAGTCACCGCGTTGCTATTGGCATGCGTCGCCTGGCAGTTGCCGGTGATCCGCAGCGTGAAAACATTACCGACTCTTAAGGCTGAGGCGGTCACTCCGTATTCTTCCGATTCTCAATGACTTAACGATTGAAGCTGCCGGTGCGAATGCGGTTGCCTCCGACCTACGCCCGCTGCCGGTCAACGGAACATGTCTTCGCGCCGTTTCAGCCCCCAAGTCCGGTTGTCTTGCGACCGGACGACATCAAAGAAGGAGTCGTGAATGAAAGCTTCTCGTAAGGCGTTACTTTTGGGATTATGCATGGCCGCGAGCGCGATCACCGTTCCGGCGATTGCTTCCGCCGGTGTCGTGGTGGATATCGACGTGGCGCCGCCGCCGCTGCGCATCGAAACAGTACCTCCGCCGCGCGTCGGTTTCGTTTGGGCCCCGGGCTATTGGGAGTGGCGCGGCCATGAACACGTGTGGGTTGCCGGCCGTTGGATTGGCGAACGCCGAGGGTATCGTTGGGTTCCGGATCGCTGGGAGCAACGCGGCGAGCGTTGGCACCATGAGCGGGGCCATTGGGAGCGCTAGTCTTCCCATTGCAAAGCTGAAAGGATTGCGGCGCGGGCTTACAGAAGACGCGCCGCATTTTTTTATAACCTGGAAGCAGCCTTCGATGAGCGCCAAGCCGGCATTGCGAATCGGCCTTCTCTCCGACACACACGGCTTGCTGAGGCCCGAGGCACGCGCGTTTGCCGCCGGATGCGACTACATCATTCATGGCGGTGATATCGGCTCGGCTGCGATTCTCGATGAGCTGTCAGCGCTGGCGCCGCTCATTGCGGTGAAAGGCAACAATGACCGGCAGGCTTGGGCCGCTCATTTGCCGCAAACCGACATGATTCGCGTGGGCGGCGTGTTCATTTACGTGATTCACGACATTTCACAACTCGATATCGATCCCGGTGCCGCCGGCGCAAACGTGATCGTGTGCGGCCATTCGCACATACCGCGGATCGAACATCGAGACGGGATTTTGTACGTCAACCCCGGAAGCTGTGGTCCCAGGCGCTTCAAGCTGCCCATCTCGGTCGGGGAGATTCATGTCGAGGACACCAAAGTCCGTGCGCGCACGGTGGAATTGATTGAAAGTCAGTAACCCGGCTCCGTTGCGCCTTTACCCGGTGTGACGAAGCGATACACCAGGGCGCCAATGGCGCCGCCGAGCAATGGTGCCACCCAAAACAGCCAAAGCTGCGACAGTGCCCAGCCTTGCACGAATACCGCAGGTCCGGTGCTGCGCGCGGGATTTACCGACGTGTTGGTGACCGGAATGCTGATCAAATGTATCAAAGTGAGGGTTAAGCCAATCGCCAGCGGCGCGAAGCCAACGGGTGCTTTCTTGTCGGTGGCTCCCATGATCACGAACAGAAATATCGCGGTCATGACCATCTCGCACACCAAGCCCGCAGCCATGCTGTAGTGACCGGGCGAATGAGCGCCATAGCCGTTGGCGGCCAGACCACCGGCGATCGGGTCGGAGCCATTGCCGCCGGCGATGAACAGCAAGAGGCCGGCTGCCGCGATGCCGCCGAGGACTTGTACGGCCCAGTAGGGCAGCAACTCTCTGGCCGGATGGCGTCCGCCGAGGACCAGTCCAAAGGTCACGGCAGGGTTGAGGTGACAGCCGGACACGTCACCGATCGCGTAGGCCATGGCCACGATGGTCAGGCCGAAGGCGAAAGCGACACCCAAGAGGCCAATACCGACCTGGGGAAAGGCGGCGGCGAGCACCGCACTGCCGCATCCGCCGAGCACCAGCCAGAACGTCCCGATGAATTCCGCTGCAAGCTTCCGGGTCAACGGCATAACCGACTCCTGTCTTTATTCGAATTTTTTCGCGAACGCCGCTTCGAAAGTCGAAGCAACAAGAAAATAGCAGAAATAGGCAGCGTTCCCCAAAAAGGGCGCTTAACCAGGGCCGATGCAAGAAATCTGGCGCTGCCCTGCGATCAAAAACAGGTCTCAATCGTCAAAAGTGAGTGAATAGGTGGTTTCAACCCCTTGATTTCGCTAAGCTCCAGCCAGCATGAATATGTCCAACGCCCTATGCGTCGAAAAGGTCCATGTCTGGCGCGGCGATCGGCATGTGCTGAAGGGCGTGAGTGCACGGATAGTGCCCCGGGAGCTGTTGCACATTTCCGGGGCGAACGGCACCGGTAAAACGACTCTGTTGCGGGTCGTCAGCGGCCTGCTGCGCCCGGAGCAAGGATCGGTGACCTGGCTTGGGCAATCAATCGCCGCGATCCGGACCGACTACCAGGCCGCGCTGGCCTACGCTTCGCATGAACCTGCGCTGAAGGCGGATCTCACCGCGCTGGAGAATCTGCGCTTCGCGGTGGGGTTGAAGCGCCGCATCGGCGTGGATGAGCTGCGCGCCGCGCTGGTGCGAACCGGGGTTGGCGCCTGCGCCGATTTGCCCGCGCGGGTATTGTCCGCGGGGCAGCGCCGCCGGGTTGCCATGGCGCGAATCCTGGCGATGAGCGCCACGCTCTGGTTGTTGGATGAACCGTATACCAATCTGGATGCGGCCGGCTCGGAATTGATCTCCGAGCTGCTGCAGACTCACGTGGCAGCCGGCGGCCTGGCCATGGTGGTCGCCCATCACGAACTGAAGCTTCGCTGCACGGTCAGACACATGGAGCTCAATTGATGACGGTCGGCGCCTGGGAGGCGTTTTGGTTGATCGTACAGCGTGAGCTGCGTCTCAGTTTCCGGCGGCCGGAGCAACTATTACAGCCCTTGGTGTTCTTTCTCATCGTTACGACGCTTTTCCCGCTGGGATTGAGCTTGCAGCTGTCGCTGCTGCGAGACATCGGGCCGGGCGTACTGTGGGTGGCGGCGCTGCTTTCGGCACTGCTGTCCCTGGATTTTCTGTTCAAGAGCGACGCGGATGACGGCACGCTGGAGCAACTCGCCTTGAGCGGGCATGGTCTCACCGTCATCGTGGCGGCGAAAACCCTGGCGCACTGGCTGGTCACGGGGCTCGCCTTGGTGCTGGTTTCACCGATTGTGGGAACTGCGCTTGGCATTCCCAACGACGCATTTGCGACAATGTTGCTGAGTTTGGCGCTGGGCACTCTGACCTTGAGTTGGTTGGGCGCCATCGGTGCCGGCTTAACGATCGGTTTGCGCCGCGGCAACGTGCTTTTTTCCCTGATCGTGCTGCCGCTGGCGATGCCTTTGCTGATTTTCGGCGCGGGCGCCACCGATCGAGCGATTTCGGGTACCAGCGCGGCGGGAGCCTTGTACTTGTTGGCGGCGCTCTGCGTGTTCACGTGCACCCTGGCGCCCTTTGCGGCGGCGGCGGCGTTGCGCATCACTTTGGAATAACGGCTGAAGACTCATGTGGACCTGGTTTTACAAGCTCGCTTCTCCACCCTATGTCTATGGGGTGGCGGCCGCGCTCATGCCCTGGTTCCTGGGATTGGCTGCCCTGACCATCGGCTATGGCTTGATCGGGGGCTTGGTTTTCGCGCCGCCCGACTACCAACAGGGCGATGCGTTTCGCATCATTTACGTTCACGTTCCGAGCGCCATCCTGTCCGTGACGGTCTACACCATCATGGCAGTGGCCAGCGCTGTCGCGCTCATCTGGCGCATCAAGGTGGGCCACGCGGTGGCGGCGGCCTCAGCGCCCATCGGCGCCTCGCTGACCCTGCTGGCGTTGGTGACCGGCTCGCTGTGGGGCAAGCCGATGTGGGGCACGTACTGGGCCTGGGATCCGCGCCTGACATCCGAACTGATTCTTCTGTTCTTGTACGTTGGCGTCATGTCCTTACGCCCGGCTTTCGAGGATCCGGCTCGCGGCGATCGCGCGGCCGCGCTGCTGGCGGTGGTTGGGGTGGTCAACGTACCCATCGTGCACTTCTCGGTGGTGTGGTGGAACTCGCTGCATCAGGGATCCACGCTTGTTACACTAGAAGGCCCCAAGATGCAGAGCAGCATGCTCTGGCCACTGCTGTCGGTGTTGTTGGGCTTCATGTTGTTCTACGCCGCAGTGCTGTGCATTCGGGTGCAAGGCGAGGTCCTCATTCGCGAGCGGCAGTCGGCGTGGGTGCGGGAGGCGATCAAATCATGAACGGCGGCGATTTTTGGTCCATGGGCGGTTATGCCCGCTATGTCTGGCCTTGCATAGGCTTTGCGTGCGGGGTGTTGGCGTGGAATCTGTGGTCGGCTAGGCGCTATCTCGCCGCCGCCAAGGTCCGGGCCGCCCGCGCAATCGCGATGGCGGCGAGCGAGGCGCCATGACGCCGCGCCGCAAACGTCTGTTCGTGGTGCTCGGCATCCTGGGCGGGGTGGCCGCGTCGGTGTCCCTGGCGGTGATGGCATCGCGCGAGAACATCATGTTCTATTTCGATCCCACCCAAGTGGTGGAGGGCAAGGCCCCGCTCGCCAAGCGCTTCCGCATCGGCGGCATGGTGGTGAAGGGCAGTGTCCAGCGCAAGCCGGGAGATCTTGAGGTCCGCTTTGTGCTCACGGACTTCGCCCACCAGGTTCCGGTCGAATACACCGGGGTGCTGCCGGATTTGTTCCGTGAAGGCCAGGGCATCATCGCGCATGGCACGATGAACTCGAGCGGCGCCTTCGTCGCGGACGAAGTGCTCGCGAAACACGACGAGAAGTACATGCCGCCGGAAGTTGCGGCATCGCTCAAGAACAAGCCCGGCGCGGGCGCCGCAGCCCGCGGTCCGGGCACTTAGGGAACGAAATTCCATGGCAGCCGAGTTAGGAATATTTGCGCTCATTCTCGCCTTCCTGTTGAGCCTGTCGCAGGCATTTTTCGGCTTGGCAGGCGCTTGGAAGGGCAAGACTGCCTGGATGGCGGTGTCGCGGCCGGCGGTTACCGGCCAGTTCGTCTTCGTCGCCGTGGCGTTTGCCTGCCTGGTGTATTGCTTCGTGAACGACGATTTTTCGGTGCTGTATGTGGCGCGCAATTCCAATTCGCAATTGCCGCTGTTCTACCGGATCGCGGCGCTGTGGGGCGCGCACGAAGGTTCCTTGCTGCTGTGGATCCTGATCCTGTCGATCTGGAGCGTCGCGGTGGCCGCGTTCAGCCGTGCTCTGCCGCTGACTTTTTCCAGCCGGGTGCTGGGCGTCATGGGCCTCATCAGTGCGGGTTTCATGCTGTTCACCTTGTGGACCTCGAGTCCCTTTTTGCGTCTGATTCCCGCCGCGCAGGACGGCGCCGACTTGAATCCGGTGCTGCAGGATTTCGCTTTGGCGATTCACCCGCCCATGCTCTATATGGGCTATGTCGGTTTCTCCGTGGCCTTTGCCTTTGCCTGCGCAGCCATGCTGGAAGGGCGCCTTGACCAGACCTGGGCAAAATGGACGCGGCCGTGGACGATTTTCGCCTGGATGTTCCAGACCATCGGAATCGCGTTGGGCAGCTGGTGGGCTTATTACGAATTGGGCTGGGGCGGCTGGTGGTTTTGGGATCCGGTGGAAAACGCCTCGTTCATGCCCTGGCTGGTGGGAACCGCGCTCATCCATTCCCTGAGCGTCACCGAGAAGCGCGGCATCTTCAAGAGCTGGACGCTGCTGCTCGCCATTTTTGCCTTCTCGTTGAGTTTGGTAGGGACCTTTCTCGTGCGCTCCGGCGTGCTGGTATCGGTGCATTCCTTCGCCACCGATCCGACGCGCGGCCTCTACATCCTGGCATTCTTGGTGCTGACCATCGGCGGCTCGTTGACCTTGTATGCGTGGCGCGCGCCGAAGCTGTACGCGCCGGGCGGCTTCGAACTGTACTCGCGCGAGTTTTTCTTGCTGGTCAACAACGTGATTCTGGTTGGCGTCGCGGCGCTGGTGCTGTGGGGTACTTTGTCGCCGCTGCTCTATGAACTGCTGGGCATCGGCAAGATATCGGTGGGACCGCCGGTTTTCGCGCTGATGTTTTTGGTTCCGATGTTTCCCCTCATGGTGTTTCTCGCGATCGGCATGCATTCCGCGTGGCGCCGCGGCAAGCTCACGGTCGCCGCCAAGCCGCTCTGGTGGCTGGCGGCCGCCGCGCTGCTGTTGTCGGTCGCGATCCAGGGATTGCTGTTCAAAGAGTTTCACCCGGTGGGCCTCATCGGCTTCAGTTTCGGCTTCTGGATCATGTTTTCCGCGGCGCTCGAACCCTTGCGGCGTCTGCGCCAGAAACAAACGCTGAGCGCGGCGCTCTTGGGAATGTCGATTGCCCACTTGGGCGTCGGCATGTTTGCCATCGGCGCGAGCGGCGTCGAGAGCTACAAAATCGAGAAAGACGTCGCCTTGAAGCCCGGCGGCAGCTTTTCGATCGCGGGTTACGACTTCAAATTCGTCGGCGCAAGCAACGTGCGCGGACCCAACTATGACGCCGTGCAAGGCACGATCGAAGTAACCCGCCGCGGCAAGCCGGTGACGACGCTGTTGCCGCAGAAGCGCCAATTCTGGGTGCAGCAGACCAGCAACAGCAAGGCGGCCATTTCAGTGAGCTGGGCGCGCGACCTGTTTGTCGCCATGGGCGATCCCCTGGGCGCGAATGCCTGGAGCATGCGCATTCAATACAAGCCGTTGGTGCGCTACATCTGGTTGGGCGCCATCGTCATGGCGCTCGGCGGATTGATTGCTGCAACCGATCGCCGTTACCGGGTCAAGGTGCCGGTTGCCTCGCAAGAAACCGTTGCGCCGCCGAAGCCGCGCGCGCAGCTGGGCTCCGCCTGATGTGGAAGTTCCTGCTGCCGTTTGCGGCATTCGTCGCGTTGGTGGTGTTGTTCGTGTTCGGCCTGAACCCGAACCGCGACATCCACGCATTGCCCTCGCCGCTGATCGGCAAGGCGGCGCCGGAATTCGCGCTCACCGATGTGCTCGACCCCACCCGCACGGTGAGCAATGCGGCGCTCAAGGGGCAGGTTTACGTACTCAATGTCTGGGCCACCTGGTGCGTGGCGTGTCGCGAGGAGCAGGAGGAGTTGCTCGCCATCTCGCGCCAACATGTCGTGCCCATGATCGGACTCGATTATCGCGACAACCATGACAAAGCCAAGCTGTGGCTGGAGCAGCTTGGCAACCCTTATACCGCGGTGCCCTTCGATGGCGATGGCCGTACCGCGATCAACTGGGGCGTTTATGGCGCGCCGGAAACGTATTTGGTCGACACCCACGGCCGAATCATCTTCAAGTTCATTTCTCCCATGACGGAAGAAGTATGGGAAAAGGAATTCTTGCCGCGCATCGCGGCCGCGCGGAGCGGCGCTTGACGCGATTTTGCGCGCTGCTGCTGGCCGCCGCGCTGGGCTGCGGTGCCGCCGCTGTCCTCGCCGCGCAAGCGCCGGCGGCGTTGGACGATCATGGACAGCTGCGGGATCCCTTATTGCAGACGCGGTTCGAGCGCATTACCAAGGAGCTGCGCTGCTTGGTATGTCAAAACGAATCGATCGCCGATTCCAATTCGGACCTGGCGGCGGACCTTCGCCGTCAGGTGCGCGAGATGTTGGTCGCCGGCAGGAGCGACGACGCCATTTTCAAATTCATGACCGATCGTTACGGCGAGTTCGTGCGCTTCGCGCCGCCGTTGACCCCGAAGACCGCCCTGATCTGGGGCGCGCCGTTCTTCACGCTGCTGCTGGGCGGCTTCATCGTTTTCCGCGTCGTCCGCCGACGCTCGCGAATGCCGCTCGACGAATGAGCGCTTTCCTCATCGTCGCAGCTCTCATGGCTGCGATCGCCGCGGCCATCGTGGCGACACCGCTGCTGCGCGACAAGCGCAGCCGGATCATCGGCGCCGTTGCCGCCTGCTTGGTCGCGGGTGCCGCCGCGGGTTTGTATCCGTTGTGGTCGAATTGGGATTGGCGCGCGCCGCCCGCAACCGGGCAGAATCTGCCCGCCCCGGACGTGCTGGCCATGGTGGCAAAGCTCGAGCAGCACATGCGCGACGATCCAAAGGACATCGCGGGCTGGTTGATGCTCGGACGTTCGTATGTGGCTTTGCAACGCATGGACGATGCGGTGAATGCCTATGATCGCGCGCATCAACTGAACACCGGCAATGCCGAAGCCGACTTGGGATTGGGGGAGGCCATCAGCTTGCGCGCCGGCGGACAGATCTCGCCGGAGGCATCGAAGCTATTTGAAGAAGCCTTGAAATTGGAACCCAATAATCCCAAGGCTCTGCTGTATGGCGGATTTGCCGCGGCGACCCGGGGAGATCGCGCGCTGGCGCGCAGCCGCTGGCAGGCGCTGAAAGATTTACATCCGCCGCCGCAAATCGAGCAAATGCTGGACGCGCGCATCGCCTCACTGGGCGGCGCCGAGGAATCTGGGACGAATGCGTCGCCGGCGGGGACGAGCCCGAGTCCTCAGGGGTCGGCAGCGGCGCAAGTCACTGTCAATATACGCATAGCGCCTGCATTGAAACAGCGCTTGAAACCGGAGACGCCTTTGTTCGTATTCGCTCGTGAGCCCGGCAGCCGTGGACCTCCTTTGGCAGCCAAACGTCTGACGAGCGATGCCATCGGTACGCAGGTGCAATTATCGGCGGCAGACTCCATGATGCCGGGCCGCGTCCTGGCAGCGGGACAGAGGGTCTCAATCACGGCGCGTGTGTCCTTCAGCGGACAGCCCATTCCGAGCGCAGGCGATTTGTATGGCGAGCTTTCCTACGATGTCGGCCACGATGGCGCGCTCGATCTGGTGATCGACCGGGTTCAAGAGTAGGGCGAATGACCATCCCGCAACAGACCGCCGGCGAATGCCCGAGGATTTGCGGGGGAACCAATGCGCCGTCGAGGCTGTATATAGCCCTGTCGCGCTTCGCGCTGCGCCGCAGGCAGGCGGCGCGGGTGGCGGGCGGCAAAATATTGTCGTATTTGCCGCAACTTTTGCGCGGGCCCGCGGGTATTTACCCAAGCGCGCCGTGGAACCGGCGAGAACAAGCGATGGAGTCATGAGCAGTATCCTGTTCGATCAACAATCTGAAACCGCGGCAACGGCCAAGGTGCTGAACCGGCGCCTGATCGCCTGGTCGGTCGGCGGTTTATTGATTGCGGGCGTGGTCGGGCTGGTTGCGTGGCGCGTCGAGCACGCCCTGGCAAAACCCGCGCCTGCCCCGTCGGCGATCCCCACCGTTTCGGTCGCGGAGGTGGGCATCAGTGCGGTGCCTTCCACCGTCGGCATCATCGGCACCATTGCGGCACGCTATGACATGCCGATTGGCGTCGAAGGCGACGGCGGCCGTGTAACCGCGGTGTATGTCGAAGCCGGCGATCGTGTGAAACAGGGCCAGGTGCTGGCGCACCTGGACAATTCGGTGCTCGAACCGCAGGTGGCCAATTTGCAGGCGGCACTCGATCAAGCGCGCGCCGAGGCGGATCTGGCTGACGCCGAATATCAGCGCGCCCGCGCGGTGGGAGCGTCCGGCGCTTTGTCGGCCGAAGAGACGCAACGCCGTAAATCGAGCGCCGTGACCGCGGCCTCGCATGTCAAGGTGGCCGCCGCGCAGCTTGCGGAAGCCAAGGCTCGCTTGGCGCGCGCCGACGTTCGCGCCCCCGCCAACGGCATCATTTTGACCCGCAATGTGGAAGTGGGCCAGACGGCGATGCCCGGCGGTGAGGCATTGTTTCGCCTTTCCAAGGACGGCGAGACGGAATTGCGCGGCCAGGTGGCCGAACAGGATTTGCCCCTGCTGAAGGTAGGGCAGCCCGTGGACGTGAGACTCACCGGCAGCTCGAAGATTTATCCGGGCCGCATCCGGTTGCTGGGCGCGGTCATCGATCCGTCGACGCGCCTCGGCACCGCCAAAATATCGCTGCAGCCCGACCTCAATCTGCGGCCGGGCGCCTTTGCGCGCGCAGAGGTGACGGTCAGCAATGCCGAGCGCGCGGTATTGCCTCAAACCGCGGTACTCAGCGACGACAAGGGCAGCTATGTGCTGATCGTCGATGCCCAGGGCAAAGTTGAACGCCGCGCAGTGCGCGTGACGGGGATGATATCCAGCGGCGTGACCATCGCCGACGGCCTCAATCCCAAGGACCAGGTCGTCACCACGGCCGGTGCCTTCCTGCAAGTAGGAGAGACCGTTAAACCGGTCAAGTCGGCCGCGGGCACGTCATGAAGAATATTTCCGCGTGGGCGATTCGCCATCCGGTGACGCCCATTGTGCTGTTCGTCGTGCTGCTTTTCCTGGGGATCGTGGCCTTCATTCGCTTGCCGATCAACAACAATCCGGACGTCTCATTTCCGGAGATCGACGTCGATATTTCCCAACCGGGCGCGGCGCCCACGGAAATGGAAACGCAGATCGCGCAAAAGGTGGAAGGCGCCATTGCCAGCATCGGCAACATTCACCATCAGCAGACCTACATTACCGAAGGTAATGTCCATATCAGCATCGAATTCAATATTGCGACGCCGATCGACCGGGCCGTAACCGATGTTCGCAACGCCATCGCCCGAGTTCGCGCCGATCTGCCGCAGGGCATTCTGGAGCCGCAGGTCCAGCGTCAGGATTCGGACGGCGGCACCTTTGCCATCTATGCCGTGACGACCACCAATATGACGCCCGAGCAGCTGAGTTGGTCGATCGACAATACCATCACCAAACGGCTGTTGGGCGTGCACGGCATTGCGCAGGTTCAGCGCATCGGCGGCGTCAACCGGGAAATCCGCGTGGAGCTCGATCCGGCGCGTCTTCAGGCGTTGGGATTGACCGCGGTCGAAGTCAATGAGCAGCTGCGGCAATTGAACTTGGACGCATCGGGCGGCCGTGCCCAGGTTGGCGGCGGCGAGCAAGCCATCCGCGTACTCGGCGGCGCCAAGTCGGCCGAAGCTCTGGGCGACACGCTCATCATCGTGCCCGGCGGCAAGTCGGTGCGGCTGAACGAGATCGCCGACGTTCACGACGGGGTGGCCGAGACGCGCAGTTTGGCGCGGCTGAACGGCCGTCCCGCCACGGCATTCGAACTTTACAAGTCCCGAGGGGTTTCGGACGTCAGCACCGCGCGAGGCGTCGCGGCGGAGCTGGTGAAGATTCAAAAGGACAATCCGTCGCTGCAATTCGAGCGGATTTTCACCACCGTCGACCATACCATCAAGACCTATCACTCCTCCCTGGAGGCGCTGATCGAAGGATCGATTCTGGCGGTCGCCGTGGTGTGGTTTTTTCTGCGCAATTGGCGCGCCACGCTGATCTCGGCGTTGGCGATCCCGCTGTCGGCGATACCCACCTTTGCCTTCATGCAGTGGATGGGCTTTACCCTCAACGAGATCACGCTGCTGTCGCTGTCCCTGGTCGCCGGGGTGCTGGTGGACGATGCCATTGTGGAAATCGAGAATATCGTGCGCCACATGCGCATGGGCAAGAGCGGCTATCGCGCGGCGATGGAAGCGGCCGATGAAATCGGGCTCGCCGTGGTGGCCACCTCCGCCACCATTATCGCGGTATTTCTTCCGGTCAGCTTCATGGGCGGTGTCAGCGGCCAGTTCTTCCGGCAATTCGGTCTCACGGTCGCCGCGGCGGTGTTCATCTCCTTGATGGTGGCGCGCATGATCACCCCGGTGCTCGCGGCCTATGCCTTGAACCGCGATGCCATCCCGCATCGGGACGACGGTCCGATCATGACCGCCTACGTGCGGGCGCTGAAATGGTGCGTCGCGCATCGCTGGAGAACCATCGGATTCGGCACCTTGTTTTTCGCGCTTTCGGTCGGCGGCGGCATGCTGCTGCCGAAAGCCTTCATGCCGCCGGAGGACTTTTCCACTTCGATTTTGAATATCGAACTGCCGCCGGGGGGCAAACTCGAGGACACCTCCCGCATCTCCGCCGCGGTCACGGCCATCGTGCGCAAGCAGCCGGAGGTTACCGACGCGGTGGAATTCGTCGGTACCGACAGCTCCGATGTACGTCAAGCCACCGTGTTCATCACCACGGTACCGCGCGACCAGCGCAATGTGAGCACCAAGGAAATTGAGCAGCGCCTGATGCCGCTGCTCAATCAGGTTCCGGACGCGCACATCAGCTTCCAAAACTTCGGATTTGGCGGCGGCCGCGATGTCACGTTGTTTCTGGTCGGCGACGATCCTGCCTTGACGGAGCGCACCGGCCATCAGTTGCTGGAAGAAATGCGCGGGCTGAAGGAGATTCGCTCGCCGCGCATCAACGGCGACATGCCGCGGCCGGAAATCGTGGTGCACCCGAGACTGGATCTCGCCGCGCAATTGGGCGTCAGCGTGCAGAGCATCAGCGAGACCATCCGCATCGCGACCTTGGGCGATTTGCCGCAAAACGGCGCCAAGTTCGCCTTGAGCGATCGCACCATACCGATCCGCGTCAGTCTGCCGGAACGATCGCGGCGCGACTTGACGACGCTGGAGAATTTGCCGGTGCCGACCAGTTCGGGGGTCAGCGTGCCCTTGAAGTCGGTGGCCGACTTGAGCTTCGGTGAAGGCCCCTCGACGGTGCGGCGCTACGATCAGAGCCGCCGCTTGTACATCGATGCGGATTTGGCGCCCGGTGTGCAATTGGGCACCGCGGTCAAAATGGTGCACGCGCTGCCGACGCTGCAACATTTGCCGCAGGGCGTGCGTTTGGTGGAAACCGGCGACACCGAATTCATGAATGAGCTCGTCGCGAACTTCGCGATTGCCGTTGCGGCCGGGGTATTGATGGTGCTGGCGGTGCTGGTGCTTTTGTTCGCGCGGGTCTTCCAGCCGATAACCATTCTGTCGGCGTTGCCGCTGTCCCTGGGCGGCGCCGTCTTGGCGCTGTTTCTGACCAACACGCCGTTTTCCTTGCCGGTGATGATCGGCGTTCTGATGCTCATGGGCATCGTGGCCAAGAATTCCATCCTGCTGGTGGACTTCGCCATCGAAGAAATGCGCGCCGGCAAGACCCGTCTGCAGGCCATCGTCGAGGCCGGGCACAAGCGCGCGAGGCCTATCGTCATGACCACCGTCGCGATGGTGGCCGGCATGTTGCCCGTCGCTTTGGGCTTGGGCGAAGCCAGCGATTTCCGGCGACCCATGGCGGTCGCCGTCATCGGCGGGCTGATCACCTCGACATTGTTGACGCTGGTGATCGTTCCGGCGGTATTCACGCTGTTCGATGACATCGAGCGCTGGGCCGGTCCCAGGGCTGCGAAAATATTAGCCGGTTCGCCGGCCGCGGAGCCGGGCGGAGTCCCGTTAACCGCCAAACAGGCAAAAGAGTAGCGATTCGCCGGCGATCCCATGGCCGCGGTCTTGCGGCAGCGCTGCTCAGCGTAGCCGGAGCGATCGCGGCCGTGACAGCCCGTTCAGCGCCGCTCGGCGCCGCCAATGCGGCCCGTTTGCACGGCTGCGGCGCCGGCGCTCCACGGGCGCCGCTCATCTACAGCATGCAGCTGCAGCAAGCCGCCGAGCGTTACTCCCGCGGCGGGTCTCTGCAAGGCGCCATCCCCGCCGCAGGCTATCTTGCCGCGCAATCGGCGGCGATTCATCTTTCCGGCGCTGCGAACGACGCGCAGGTCGAAAGCATGCTCGTTGCCCGCGATTGCGGCACTCTGCAAGACCCGCGGATGCGGGAGTTGGGCGCCGTTCAGCGCGGCCGCGAGATTTGGCTGATAGTCGCCGCGCCCGTGGTGCTCCCGGCTCGAGCTGATGCGCCCTCGGTGAGCCGCGTCATCCTCGATCTTGTCAACAAAGCCCGCGCCTCAGGCAGGCGTTGCGGCGGCAGATATTTCGCACCCGCTGTTCCTCTCGCGCTCGATCCTGCGCTCGCACGTGCCGCTCTGGCACACTCGCGCGACATGGCCGAGCACGACGCCTTCGAGCATCGCGGCCATGACGGCAGCACGCCGAATGTGCGCGTGGAGCGTGCTGGCTTCGGCGCTTACCGCATCGTGGGCGAAAATATCGCCGCCGGCGCCATGACGCCGAATCAAGTGATGGAAGGATGGCTCGCGAGCCCCGCGCACTGCGAGAACATCATGGACAGCCGCTTCACCTTGATCGGGATTGCCTATGCCGAGAATCTGCATACAGCTTCAGCGGTCTTTTGGACGCAGGACTTCGCCGCACACCGCTAACGTGAGATGATGGCGCTATTCAGGGAGAGAATGCTTGAAAAAAATACTGGCGGGCGCTGCTGCCGCGATGCTGATCGCCTATTCGCTCATTTGCCGGCAGCTTGGTTTTGCGATCCAAAAGCAAATCAATGAGCCGCTCGCGCAGCTCAAGGGCGCGGTCCCCTACATGGAAGTCGTGGCAAACACGTATAAGCGCGGCTGGTTCGTCTCGGAGCAGGATCTTACCGTCGAGCTGTTCCATGATCTGGCAGGCGCGCCGGCCGCGGCGACCCCGCCTTTAACTCCCGTCCAGATAAAAATACACAACCTGATCTGGCACGGGCCGATTTGCGGTTTCACCTGCATCGGACTGGCGCGGGTGCGGACGCACGTGGATTTCGGCGCTGTGCTGCAGCCTTATCTCGCGTCGGCCTTCGGCTCGGCCGAGCCGCTGCACATTGAATCCAAGATGGGATTTGGCGGCGGTGGAACCGCGACCGTGTCGAGTCCGGCGATCAAGGATGCCGTAGTGTTGCATGGCGGCCGCCTCGATTGGGGCGGCTTCGAACTTGGGAGCGAGTTTGCACGCGACTATAACTCGTATTCCCTGCACGGCTCGATGCCCAAAGTCTCCTACGCCGCAGCGGACGGCAGTCAGGTTGAGGCCGATGATCTCGATCTGGTTGCCCACTCGAAACGCGCGCTGCGCAGCTTGTATCAGGGCGAATCCGGCATCACGGTGGGCCGAATAAGGATTTCTGCCGCCAAAGGAGGCGCAGCTGCGTTGAGCGACGTGCGAAGCAGCTACCAGAGTTCCGCGAGCGATGGCTACATGAACATGGCGGAAAAGATCAGTGTCGGCGCGATTACCGCGGCCTCGCTGAACTTCAGCGGCGCGCACTTCGATTTTTCGCTCAATCATTTGGAGCTGGATTCGCTCGAGCGACTGAGCACCGCGATCCGGAAGGTCAACCAAGACGTGTCGCTGGCCCCTGCGCAGAGGAGCCAAAACCTGCTGGTGGCCGTCAAGGAACCGGGCATCGCCTTTCTCTCGCACAATCCGCAGGTTTCTCTCGACCGCTTCAGCATCGCCGCCGGCGGCGGCGAGCTGCGTTTGAGCGGCACGCTGATCTTGAACGGCGTCGCGGCGTCGGACATGGCGGCCGGCGCCGATCCGAAGGCGATAATCCAGAAGTTGGTTGCGGATCTGGACCTGTCGATCGATGATGCTTTCTTGAACGGCTTGCCGAATGGCGTCAAAGCGGCGGCGCAACTGCAATCCTTTGCCGATCAGGGGTTGGCGACGCATGCGAACGGCAAATTTCACACCAAGATGGCGTTTCATGAGGGCGTGATGACATTTGACGGCAAGAGTCTTCCGCAGCCGGCTGCACCGGCGAATCAAGGTGCGCCTGCAGCGCCGCGTCCCTAATCCATGACAGCCTGGGCGTCCTCGGTCATGGCGTGGCGGGGAGGACGGATGAGCAGCAGCAGCGGCGTGACCAGCAGCGTCAGAAACAGCATGAACCAGAAATCGTCTATGTAGGCGATCATCGCGGCCTGTTGGCTCACGGCGGCGTCGAGCAGCGCCGCGCCGGCGGGCGCATGCGCGCCAAAAACGGCTGACACGGCGGGGTTGTGCCAGGCGGGGCTGCCGGTGGTCACTCGCTCGGCCAGTGAGGCATGGGCGATGACGGTGTTGCGCACAAAAAGCGTCTGTACCAGAGAAATGCCGATGCTGCTGCCGATATTGCGGACCAAGCTGTAGATGGAAGTCCCCTGCGCGCGCATCTCGGGACTCAAGGTGGCAAATGTCGCCGCGCTCAACGGCACGAACACCAAGCCGGTACCGAAGCCTTGAATCACGCCGGGCCAGACGATGTCGCTTTCCGACAGATCGAGCGAGTAGCCGGCCATTTGCCAAAGCGCAAAAGCGCTGATCAGGAATCCAGCCAACAGCGTCAAGCGCAGGTCCACCTTGCCGATGATCCGCCCGGCGATCAGCATGGCCAACATGGTGCCGATGCCGGACGGCGCGGTGACGAGTCCGGTGGTCGCGACAGGATAGCCGAGCAGATTTTCCAGCATGGTCGGGATCAGTGCGCGCGTCGCATACAGCACGAGGCCGACGATGAATATGAACAGCAGTCCGGTGACATAGTTTTGATTCTTCAGCAGCCGGTAGTCGAGAAAGGATTGTTTCGCCGGCGTGGCGGCGGTATGCGCCACGAAGTAGGTTGCCGCCACAAAGGCCACGATGGCCTCGATCCAGGCTTCGGTGGAGGAAAACCAATCGTTTTGCTGACCGCGATCCAGCAGCAGCTGCAGAGAACCGAGCGCGAGACTCAAGGTCGCAAATCCAAAGAAATCGAATCGCGCCTGTCTTCCGCCCGGATCCGGCCGGATATATCTCCACATACCGTAAAACGCGATGATTCCGATGGGCACGTTGATAAAAAATACCCAGCGCCAGTTATAGCTATCGGTGAGCCAGCCGCCCAGGGTGGGACCCAAGATCGGCCCTACCATGACACCCATGCCCCATACGGCCATGGCCTGACCTTGCTTCTCGCGCGGATTGATCTGCATGAGAACGACTTGCGCGAGAGGCACGAGAGCCGCGCCAAAGACCCCTTGCAGAAGACGCGCGGCGACAATTTGCGAGAGCGAGTTCGACATCCCGCACAATGCGGAGGCCACCGTGAAGCCGGTGATCGAGGCCATGAAAATATTTTTCTGGCCGAAGCGATCGCACAGCCAGCCAGTCACGGGAGTCGCGATGGCCGAGGCGATGATGTAGGCGGTCAATACCCACGCGATCTGGTCCTGCGAGGCGGAGAGGGTGCCTTGCATGTGCGGCAGGGCCACATTCGCTATCGTGCTGTCGAGGGTCTGCATGATCGTCGCCAGCATGATGGATAGCGTGATCATCGGCCGATTGAGCGGACGGTTCATTGCTGCTTTTCGATGATTCCTTGCAAGCCCTCGAGCAGCTCAGTGGCGAGCAGTAGATTCTTTTGATCGGTGTTCGCGAGTAAGTCCCTGCGCAGCGCCGCCGCTTCGGCTTTGACCTTCTCATAGATCTTCATACCCGCAGGCGTCAGGACCACGCGCTTCACGCGCCGATCCGTCGTCGACGCTTCGCGAATGACCAGACCGGCCTTTACCAGCCGATCGATCATGGCGACCATGGTCGCGCCTTCCACGCCCAATTTGTCCGCGAGCTCCGATTGCGACAACGGGGAACGCGCCTTCGCGGCGATGGCGATGGTCATCCAGCTGGCCTGACTCACGCCCAAGTATTTCAATTTCCGGTCAACCGCCTGGCGCCAGGATCGGGAAGTGCTGTGCAAGGCGTCGCTGAATCGCTCTTCCAAGTCGCTCATTGAAAGATCTCTAATGGTTAGCTATCTAATTAATATATCACACGGCGAAGGGTGAGTCGATTGGCGGTTGGGGCTTAAGCCTTGAGCCAGGCCACGGTGGCGATGCCGGCGAAGGTCATGGTCAACGAGCCGACCAGGTTCAGCCCCAGCGCGCCCATTGCCATGACCGGGCGGCCGGATTGCATCAACAGGACCACCTCGGCGGAGAAAGTCGAGAAGGTGGTCAGGCCGCCGCAAAATCCCGTGGTGATGAACAGCCGCCACTCCGGCGCAAAGCTGGGGTAGGTGGTGAAAAATGCGATCGCGACGCCGATGATATAGCAGCCGATCAAGTTGGCGGCCAAAGTACCCGGCGGGATTGCCGGGAAATAACGGTTCAAAACGATTGCCAGATACCAGCGGAACAGGCATCCCAACGCACCTCCCACTGCCACGGCAATGAGAGACCTCCAAATTGTCACTCGCGAGAACTCCTAAACCAGTAGTACAGGGGTACGCCCAGCAACAGAAGCGCTGCGCCCCAGAGGACCGCTTCCGCACCTGCGCCGACAATTGCCCAAAAGAATAAGCGCTCGCCAACATCCCGACAATGCCCAAGGCCAATTCCCCTCGGCGCGTCGCTCCCAATTTGCTGGGTCCATTGCAGGCGCAACATCGCCAAGGAGCAGAGCAGGTACAACACCAGGCAAGCGGTGGTCGAGAGCAAGATCATGAACGTGAATACGCTCACCATGGATTTCTGGTAGTTCGCCAGTATCAGCAGCGTCGCCAGCGCGCTGCCGAAACACAAGCCAAAACCCGGCGTGTTGTGCACCGATTCGCGCGCAAAAATTCGTGGAAATTCGCCGCGCAGCGCCATGGCGCGAGGCAACTCGCCTTGCAGCAGGATCCATCCGTTCAATGCGCCGAATGCGCTGATGGCCGCGAAGACTGCCACCAGTTGTCCGGCGCCGCGGCCCCAAAACTGTGCGGCGAGATCCACAAACGGCGCGTTGGATTGCGCCAGCGTTGCTGCAGGAACCAGCAATAATACGGTCGTGCACGCAACGGCACAGATCAGAGCGGTGATGACCGTGCCGAGCAGCGTCGCGACCGGAATGGTACGTCCGGGACGAGCCACTTTGTCGGCGGGAATGGTGGCCGACTCGAGCCCGAGCAATGCCCATAGGGTGAGAGTCGCTGCCGCCGTCACGCGGCCGGCGGAGAGCGGAATGTTCAGCGGCGCAGGCGTGCCGCTCGAAGCAAGAGATACGAGGCCCAGCGTCCCAACCGCCAGCAGCGGCAAAATTTTCAGTACCGTGGTGACACCCTGTACCCAGCCGGAAGCCTTGATGCCGTACCAATTCACGAAAGTCAGCAGCCACAGCAACAGCAGCGTGACGCCGGCCGACGCGCCGGGTTTCTGCGCGATCCACGGCAACAAAGGACTCAAATAGCTCACCGCGGCGGTGGCGATCGAGACATTCCCGACCCAAATCGAAATCCAGTAGCCCCATGCCACGACGAAAGCGATCAACGGACCGAATGCCACATGCACATAGGCATAAGGACCGCCGGCCTGCGGAAAGGCGCGGCTCAAGCGGGCGAACACAATGGCAAGCGCGATGGCGCCGCCCGCCGTGAAACCCCAGGCGATGACGCTGTTCAGTCCGAAGGGAGCAAGAGAGGCGGGCAGCAGGAAGACGCCCGAGCCGATTGAATTTCCGACCACCAACGCCACGCACATCCAAAAACCGAGCAGCGGGCGTGGTGAGGTCATGTTGCGACACTATACGTGACGATAAGCGCCGCGCATTTGACATTAATGCGGAACTCGGGTGCTTGCCGGCAAACCGATGCGCCGGCGTCCTACAGATAATGAGGCGAGAAAGCTTGAGAATGGCAGCCGTCGCCCCGATGGAGGGGTTCTCCGGTTGTGGACCGGAGTTCTTAGAGGGGCAGGGAAGAAGGGGCAAAATAATGATCGACGCCGAAGTATTGCGGCTGCGAAAGCTGCGAAACGTGGCATTGCGCAGCCGCGCGTTGGCCAAGATTCTAGATTCGGATTCCTTTGAACGGCCAGCGTTTGCAGGGCAATCGATGTTCGCGAGAAGCGCTGTAGTTTGTTGGACTATCGCCAGGATCGCCTCGGGACGGCTTCGAGCGCATCCATATGTGAGTTATCAGCGCGGCCCGAGCCGGCTGCGCGACGCAGCGGATGCCGTGATCGCATCGCTCACCGCCCTGAATGCCCGGCGTCAGGGTCGCGCCGTGAGCGCCTGTGCGCAGCAGCTGCAGGCTGTCGCGCGCGAGGTAAACGATGCGCGCGCTCTCACTTGGTCGCCGGAATTGAGCGATGCCTTGGGGCGCATGCAAAATCAGTTGCGCCGGCTGTCACACGAGTTCGATCTGGGCGCAGCCGGAGAGACGAGCGCAGCAATGGTGCCTCGCGCAAAGTCCGCGGCATGCGCCGCGAGGGCCAATTCTGTGGAAGAGATTGCCGCAGACAGCGCGTGGCCGTATTTGGCCATTTAGCGCGCCGCCGCTTGTAGGCGTCTGACTAATCCTACACAAAGGGCCGCGCTGCGCCGATCGTTGCCTGAGCGGCGGCGGCCGCATGATTCTCCCGCAGTCGGCACTACTCGTGGTGCGACACCAGGAGAGAGCGATGCGAAGCGAAAATATTCCCAATCCACCGAGCCCGGAGCGACCGCCATTGGCGCCGCACGATCCGCCCGAGCCCGCCCCGCAGGCGGCTGCTTGGCGGCGCGCGCTGCGCGTGATCGGGCATGTTCCACCGAAGGGATATCGAATGGGGCGAACCAGCATGGTGAAGTCCGCGTATCGCAAAGGATAACGGCCATGGAAAAGAAAAAGTCGATTGCGATCGAGATCGCATTGCAGACGCACGTACTGAAAACCTGTCCGCTCCACCGGCAGATTTATTTCGACGACGACGCAGACGCGGCCGGCGCGTTCGCGCTGGCGCTCGAACTGGTTCGCAAGCGCAAGCCCTATGTCGAGGAATTTCAAGACAATGAGCACGAGCTGATGGATCTGCTGAGCAACACCTTGAGTGCGACGCCGCTGTCCTGCCCCGACTGTCAATCCTCGCGAGAGCTAGGTTCCCTGCCTGATCGCCGCCGCTTGGGTGAGCGTGCGCTGGAGATCCGGTAAATCGTACGGCTTTGGGAGCATCAGCACCGTAGGCAGCTTCTCGCCCAATAACAACTCGACGTTGAGAGCGCCGTATCCGGAGGCAATGACCACCGGAAGGTGCGGATATTCCTTCACCAGCAACCGCGCAAGTTCAAGTCCCGACATGCCGGGTAACCGAATGTCCGTCATGACCGTATCGAAGATCGAGTTCTTGAGCCGAATGACTGCCATTTCCGCCGCGGCGACGGCCACGACCTGATGCCCGAGTTCGTGCAAGTATTCAACCGTGATGCAGCTGACCTCGTCGCTGTCTTCGACCAGTAAAATGTTCATGCAGGCTGGAGCGTAGCATAGAGCTTCCCTTTTGAGTTTGAGCCGCTCGCCGGATGGCGGGCGCGCGTCAGCGGCATCTACAGGTTCGCCACAGCGAGGATATCGCGCGATTCCAAAATGCGCTTTGCATAGCCATGTTTTACAGGGTTCAGCATGGCGGTTCCGATTTGCGTCGTGGTAAGCACGTGCTCGGGAAATAGCGCGCGCAGCAGCGGCAGGAGAAACGCGCAGAGCGAGTAAAAAACACGATAACTGCGGGTCTTCGATTGAATGCCATGCAGCGGCTGGATGATTCCGGGTCTGAGCATGCGTTTCGCGCTATGTAAAGTCGGGGGGCTGCGCCCGAGAGTCACGACGGCGGCCATCTGCGGGTCGGCGAGACACTCGCGCAATACCGCCGTTCCGACCATTCCGGAGGCGCCGAACAGCAAGACTTTGATCTGCTTGGCGTTCACCGGCTCAGCTGAATCCGCGTGCAATTTCGCCGCCTCCGTTTCGGACATAACGTTGCGAAAAGCGGCATTTTTCACGCTGTTTTGCGACTTGCAACATGCAATTTCCGTCCTTGGACAGGTAAAGTTTCGGCCGCGATAAACGTGGAGAAACTGACATGGTTGAAATGGTATCTCGATGGGGCAACAGCGCCTTGATGATCACATTTCTGCTCATCACGTACGCGGTCGTCATCACTCTGCGCTGATTGAGCGTTTCGTTAGGCGCGTTTCTGTAGATCGTCCGCTCGAGGCGCACTGAGGCTCACCTCTTCGGCAACGATGCGTTTTGACTTCCACAGCACCATGCTGTAGTAGCAAACGTAGTATCCCATCAATACGAAATACAGCCCCAGTGTCAGCGGACTCTGCAGAATCCCCGCGGCAGCAAACCCCTGGTCCACCGAATCAGCGGCTGCTGCATGGCCGGCGGCGTGTAGGTTTCCGTAAACCTGGATCAAGCGGTAAATCAAGCGGCCGAGAAACAAGAAAGACACGGCGATACCGGTATAGGTATGCGGCACATAGTACAGTTGTCCCGAAGCGCGCAGAAACCGCGTGCGCGAAGCGCCCCACATGGCCAATGCCGTTCCTGCCGCGATTCCCGCCAGCGCGGCGGACATGAACGCTGCCGAGCGCAGCACCGCCGGGAGCAGTAAACAACCGATGATGAGCAGCAGGCCTATGCGCACCTGCATGCGCACCGGACGCAACGGCTGCTGACCGAAGCTGCGCCGAAAGCGCCGATAAATGACAAACAGCACCAACGCCGCGGCCAAGAATGGCGCGATTTGCGAAAAATCAAACGTTCATTTGGCCGATACTACTACACCCATGAGCGACGCTGCTTTTGCGGCGGGAGCGAGGGGCGAATTGACCCGGGGTGTCGGGCCTTGGGGCGCCATCGCGGTGAATGTGGCCAATATGATCGGCACCGGCGTGTTTCTCAAGACGCGGGTGATGACCTGCAATGTCGGCAGCGCCAAGATGGTGTTGCTGGTGTGGGTGGCGGCCGGATTGTTGGCGCTTGCCGGTTCTTTCTCGTATTCGGAGATCGCCGCCATGATGCCGGAGGCGGGCGGCGATTACGTCTATCTACGGCGTGCCTATGGCAGAGCGGTGGGCTTCTTGTACGGCTGGATGACATTCGCCGTCGCCAAAGCCGGCTCGCAAGCGGCCTTGGCGGTTGGCCTCGCAATCTTCATGAATGTGGCGCTCGGCGGGGCGTTGGAACATTGGCGGATCGATGCGACCGTGTTCGGCTATCGCGTCGGCGTCAGCGGGCTGACGTGGGTGGCGCTCAGCACCATTTGGATGGTGGCGTTGATCAATTGCGCCTCCGTCACGGCGGGAGGCCGTACCGCACTCGGCCTGACGATCGCCAAGGTAGCCTTGATCCTAAGCGTCGCCGTCAGTGCATTTATTTTCGCGCCGGGCGATTGGTCGCATTTGAGCGGCTCCGGATTGGCCGGGAGCTGCCAAGGCGTGGCGGCCAGCGCGCGCGGCGGCTACGCCGGCTTCGGCGCCGCGATGCTGGGGGCGCTGTGGGCCTACGATGGATGGAACAACGTGGCGCCGTTATCAGGCGAAATCCGCAATCCGCAGCGCAATTTACCGCGCGCCTTCATCGGAGGGATGGTCGTGGTCGCCTCCCTGTACTTGTTCGTCAATGTCGCCTATTACTACGCCATGTCGCCGCTCGAAATTGCCAGCGTGCCCACGGCGTCGTCGGTGGCGACGGAAGTGTTGAAGCGCTATTTAGGTCCGATCGCGGTATCCATGACCGCGGTCGCCTTGATGGTGTCCTCGTTCGGTTCATTGCACGCGAGTGTGCTGGCGAATTCCCGGGTTCCGTTCGCGATGGCGCGCGACGGTTTGTTCTTTCGCGCCCTTGCGCATCTCTCGCCGCGCTCCAACGTACCCGCCAGGGCGATCGTGGCGCAAGCCGCGTGGGGCAGCATACTCGCGCTGTCGGGCTCGTATGACTCGCTCACCGACTCCGTCATATTCGCCTCCTGGCTCTTCTACGGCCTTAGCACCGGTTCCCTGTTCATCTTCCGCCGAACCATGCCCGAGGCGCAGCGACCCTATCGGGCGTTGGGCTATCCGTTGGTCCCCATCATCTTTCTGCTGGTCACCGCCGGACTGCTGATCAACACCTTTGTCGCTGCGCCCAACGAAGCCCTGAAGGGCGTCGTCGTGCTGCTGGCGGGTCTGCCGCTCTACTGGTATTGGTCGCGCAAGAATCCTCCAGCTTCAGGAGCCTAGGGCTCGAGCCGCGGGCCTGCGCCCGGCAGGTCGAATACCAGCACGTCGGCATCGGCACCCCGCTCGAGACGCAATTCCGTGCCGCCGTTGATTTGCAGCGCGTCCCCGGCGCTCAGCGCAATCCCATTGGCCTCAATTGCACCCTGCGCCACGTGAACGTAGATTCGCCGGCCGTTTTCCACGGCGAGCTCGGCCGCTTCGGTGCCATTGAAGAGCCCCGCGTAGATGCGCGCGTCCTGGTGAATCAGCAACGATCCCTGCGCGCGGTCGGGAGAAACGATGAGCCGTAATCGTCCGCGCTTCTCCGCGGGGGCGAAACGTTTCTCTTCGTAGCTCGGATCGATATTGCCCTGGTTAGGTTGAATCCAGATCTGCAAAAAGTGCGTGCCCGCGGTGGACGAAGGGTTGAACTCGCTGTGCCTGACGCCGCTCCCCGCGCTCATACGCTGCACGTCCCCCGGCCTCAAGATCGAACCATTTCCCATGGAGTCCTTGTGGGCAAGCTCGCCCGACAGAACATAGCTGATGATTTCCATATCGCGATGGCCGTGCGTACCGAAGCCGGCGCCCGCCTGAACGCGATCTTCGTTGATCACACGCAGGGGGCCGAATTCCATATGCTGCGGGTCATAGTAGTCGGCAAATGAAAATGTATGGAAGGACTTGAGCCAACCGTGGTCGGCAAATCCTCTTTCTTGACTGCGCCTGATTTCGTTCATGGGAACCTCCTGCGACATACCATAGACTCGAACGCGCCCACAAAAAAGCGCAAAATTTGCGCGTCATTGATCAAAAAATTGGATAGAACGTGAATTTGCCGAAAACTACCTTGGAGCAATGGGCGGTGCTGGCGGCCGTGGTGGATGAGGGCGGGTTCGCGCAGGCCGCGGCGGTCTTGAACCGCAGCCAGTCGGCGATCAGCTATTCGGTCGCACGGCTGCAAGAATCGCTCGATCTTGCGCTGCTGGTGGTGGAGGGTCGGCGGTCGGTCCTCACGCCGTACGGCCAGGCGCTGCTCGCCCGCGGTCGAGCGTTGGTGAAGGAACTGGACACGCTGGAAGCTTTGGCGCGGAGCCTGAAGCAGGGATGGGAAAGCGAGTTGAAACTCATCGTCGACGCGGCCTTCCCGCGCGCAAGATTGCTCGACATCGTTGCGGAGCTGCAAACCAGCTGTCCGAACACGCAGATTCAGGTCGCCGATGTGGTGCTGTCCGGGGCGGAACAAGCCATCATCGAAGGCAGTGCCGATCTTGTGGTCACCAGCCGAATCCCGCCCGGATACCTGGGCGACTGGCTGCTGGATGTCGATTTTATCGCCGTTGCACGCGCCGACCATCCTTTGTTCAAGATCGAACGAGATCTCACCACGGATGATTTGGCGCACCATGTTCAGGCCGTGGTGCGCGACTCAGGCACCTCGCATCCTCGAGACGAGGGATGGCTCGGCGCACCGCGGCGTTTCACCGTGAGCAGCATGGACGCGTCGCTCGCCACCGTTCTGGCGGGTCTCGCGTATGCTTGGCTGCCGCAGCACCTGCTCGCGGAGCTGCTGCGCAGCGGCGCAGTAAGGCGGTTGCCCTTGGTATCCGGCGCATCGCGAATCGTATCGCTGCACATCGTCCCGCTTCACGCGAATGTTGCGGGGCCCGCGGTGCGCGCGGCGGCGGATGCCTTTCATCGTCACGCCAAGACCGAGTCGGACCGGTAGGACGCACCCTACAGTGGGTGAAGCGAGGACCCGACTTTCCCGCCATCCAATCGCGACTACAGTTTCCTCACCAGGCTTCAGGGAGAGTCACGATGTCGATAGGCACCATCCTGCTGATCATTCTTGTTTTGCTGCTGATTGGAGCGCTGCCGACCTGGCCGTACAGCACGGGTTGGGGCTACTACCCCAGCGGCGGTCTGGGCTTGGTCCTCATTATTTTGCTGGTTCTGGTGGTGACCGGCCGCCTGTGAGCCGCTGCTGACCGGCGGTTCTAAGGTTCGCTATTCTAACGTTCGCTAGAAGTAGCCGTGCAGCTCGACGAATGTCAGCTGCTGGTTCTGCGCGTTGTTCTGCGGGATACCGAAATAGTGGCGATAGCCGGCGCGCAGCTGCAAAAACGGCAGCGGCGTGTATTCGTACACCACGCTGTAGCGAGTTTGCTGATTGTTGCGCAGCGCGCGATCGGGATCGGAGTATTCCGCGGTCAGCTTGAGATTGTGGCCCTTGAGAATGCGCCAATCCCCTTCCAGCAATCCGGCCGCGGTCGTGCGTTGCAAGCTATCGTCATGAATGATGTCGCCCTCCGCCAGCCATGCGATCGGGCCGGTCTTCAATCCGGCAAACAGTCCGCCCACACGCCGATCGCCGGCGCTTGATTGGGTGGAGGAGCCGGCGACACCGACCCGCCAAATCGGCTTGGTGTAGACCACCTGCGAGGTGACTTGATAGCCGGATCCGGTGCTCGCGTTGCCCGTGCCGTTGGTGAGATCGAATTGCGCAGACCAGGCGGAATGCTCGTAGCCCAGCTCCACGCCTTTGTCGGGTGCGGCCATGTTGATGCCGGTATCTTCCCGCACGAATGCGGTCTGGTCCTGCAGGCGCCAGCCAAATGGCAGGTAGAACTGGCCTCCCTTGAGATAGAAGCCGTCGGCCGTATCTCCATAGCGCACGTACGCTTCTTCATTCTGCGAGCCGTTCGGCGCGATTTGTTCATCGACATAGATTCCGAGGCGATTCGGAATAATGGCGAGGTCGGCGTAGACGCGGAATTGCTCCAAAGAGAAGGCTTGCTGAGTCGGCGTATTCGGGGCGGTATCGCGGCTCCAATCGGCCCGCAAATCGCCGCCGACGCGCAGTCGATCGGTAATTTTTCCGCTCCAGGAATCGAGCGCATTGTCCACGGCCTCGGCCGGCAGCAGAACTTTTGCGTAGGTGATGCCGAAGTCGTTGCGCAAGCCGCCCCCGGTCGGATTGACATGGCAGACATTGCATTTGTAGCCTTCCTCCACGGCCAGGTACGGCTCCGCGGCGGCGGGCATCATGCGCAGCAGCGCGACGATCGCGAGCAGCAGTGCGGCTGGCAATGAGCGCTGATTCACGGGCGGCCCTCGACGTCGAAGGTAGAAATCAACAGCTCACCCCGATCGTCGGGCGCACCGAGCGCCGCTTGCTGACCGCTCAAATCGCTGATCTGATTGGACGAAGTTGCGTCCATGACGATGCGGTAGCGGCCGGCCGAGAGAGCCCGGGCGGGCCATATCATCAGGGCGCGAGGATTGGCGCTCGAGACTGAAATTCGCGCCCGTACATCTTCAACGACCGCGGGCGCGTCGATGGTGGATGCCGCAGCCGCCGCCAGTTTTTCGTAATGCACGCCGATGGTCGCGAGCTGGCTCACGTCAATCTCATGATTGAAGCCGATCATGGCTTGCGGCGGTGGAGCGTTCACTGTTTCCCCGCGGCGGGGCACGAGCGCTGTCACCGCAAATGGCGCGCTCGGTGCCGCGCTGCTTGCGGCTGCGGGCGGCGCACCGTTCGTGATCCATTGTTGGATGAAGGCGATGGTATTCGCCGACAGACAGGGCTGCGTCGCGGGACAGCCGAAGGGCATGCGCGCGCCGACGGCGGCGGTGCCCTGCAATTTCTGGATGATATAGCTGTTGGCGGGATCGCCCGGCTTGACGCGCAGCAGTGGTGGCGCTTCGGTGCTCGGCACGCCTACCAAGAGATTGTAGCTGTCGGCCGCATCGAGCCGCAGGCCCTCCGGAGCGGCGGACCCCGCGTGGCAGACTGAACAAATGGGCGTAAAGATATCTTCCTGAATCGATTCGAAATCTGCCGACAGCGGCGGCGGGGCGCCGCCGCCCGGCGGCAGCGGCTGACCGTTGACATCCAGGCCCTCGCCGCTGCCCGCGCACGCGGCGACGAGCAACAGCGGACAGAACGCGAACCATCGGCTCAATCGCGCCGCGGGCGCTTCCACACTTTTCATGGATCACTCAGTTGTTGAGTGCGCCCTGCGAAACCCAGCTTTTTATGAGCCCGATCTGAGTCTGAGTCAGGCAAGGGTTTCCTGCCGACGGGCAGCCGAAGGGCATTTGCGAGCCGACGATTCCGGGCGATCCGGAGATCTTTTGGATCAAGTAACTGTTGGCCGCGTCATTCGGCAAGATGCGTTTCAACGAAGGCACCTCGATGCTCGCAACGTTGACGGTGTTGAGATAAGTGTTGCCGGCCGTCAGATTCTGCACTCCCGGAAGCGTTGTGCCGACACCCGTGTGACAAGCGGCGCAGATCGGTGTGAAGATTTGGGTCTGAAGTTGCGTGAGCGTCACCTGCGCCGGCGGCGTGGTGTTCGCCACCGTCACCGTGCTGGTACTGGATGTGCCGACATTGCCGTCCGCATCGGTGGCGGTCGCGGTCAGCGGGACCTGCCCGTCGGCAACCGTGGTGCTGTTCCATTGAATGGCGTACGGAGATGCCGTTGCCGTGCCGATGACCGTGCCGTTCGCCTTGAAGTCTATCTTGGCGATCGCAATCGGATCCGTGGCAGTTGCGCTCAACGTCACGGTGCCGGAGAGCGTTCCGCTCGGCACGGTCAAAGCAACCACGGGAGGAGCATTGAGCGCCGGCGGCGTCGCGCTCGGATCGATTCGCCCGTAGCTGCCGTTGGCTCCGGCATTCGGTCCCGCCGCAAAAAATAAGGTGTTGTGCGGCTGATTGGCGGCGTCATTGCCGAACGCAATACCGAGAAGGCCTGACGACACCAGCGGCGCGTTGCCGGCGTCGCTCAAGGTACCGAGCAGCGTTCCGGCATTCGCATCGTAAGCGTTGATCTTGCCATCTCCGGCGTTACCCACCAGCAGCGCGTTGCTAAATGTTCCGAAATCCGCCGGCGTCAGCGCGAGGCCCCAAGGCGCATTGAGCGCGCCGTTGGATATCAGATGCTTGATAAGGGTACCGTTGGTATCGTAGACGCTCACGAAGCCCAAGCCGGCTCCGGCGGCGTTCACCCGGTTGTCAGGGGCGACTTGCTGGGCATAGGTCACGTAAATCTGAGCTGCACCCGCGGCGCCGCTGGCCAGCGCTTGGATACCGAAGGGCGCATAGCCGGCCGGCACGCCGGGATCGGCAAATGCGAAAGCGGCAGCCGAGGTGGTTTGTTTCGCGAAGCTTGTATTGAACACGTCGATCTTGTTGTTGTGAAAATCAGCGGCGTACAGAAATGGCGCGCCGTTGTTGGCCGCGATCGCCAACCCTTTGTACACGGCGCCGTTCGCGTCGGTGTACATGTTGATCGCGTGCGTCGTGTCGACGACCGGCGACCACCCTGCGATCATTCCGCCCTCGCCGGAAAAAATGAATGCGGAGGAACCCGATTTTCCTGCGGCAGCGACGATGAAATCGGCAGTGCTGCCATTGGAGACAATGCCGGTGGGATTGAAAGCGCCGTTGGCGCCTGCGGCAAAATTCACTATCAATTGACTTGCGGTCGGCTGCGGCTTGCCGTTGCCATCGTACAGCGTCGAAGTTTGGCTGCCGTTGTTTGCGACCCACGATGGGGCGGTCCCGGTTGCGATGGCAATGCCCCAGGGATTGATCAGATTGGGATCCGCGTTGGGGGCCGTGCCGCCGCCGCTGTCGGCGACCAAACTCGTGAGTGAATACGCGCTCGGCGCCGTCACGGTCAGCGTAGCCGAGTTGCTGCTGCTGCTGTAGGCGCCGCTGCTGCAGCTCAGCGTGAAGGTTTCGGTGCCGGCTGCGGTCGGCGTTTCAGTCATGGACCCGGTGACGGGCTGCGCGCCGCTCCAGGCACCGCTCGCGGTGCAAGTCGTGCCGCTGCTGGCCGACCAGGTAAGGGTTGTAGACTGGCCCAAGGTGATCGATGCGGGATTGACGCTGATGCTGATCGTTGCCGGGTTCATTGATGATGACGGAGAGTGGTATCCGCCACTGCAACTCTGTAAAAGTGCGAGGCTGAAAAGTCCAAAGCGGCCGGCGATGGTGCGAAAAGTTTTCATCATTGCTCCCAAGCTTGTCGGGTGTTGTCAGGCGAGGAGTAAGTGCCCAAGCAATGAATAAAGGTTTATCCTCTGCGGCCACAGGTTGGATGGGAATTGCGAATGCTGCGCAAGAGCGACGGCGGAGCGGTTGCGAAATAGTGCGTCTCCACGCTGCGGTTGCATTGCTCGTTGGCGTTGGCTGCATGGCGACGCAGGTGCGCGCGGCGGACGAGTGGGGCGGCTCGCTGGCCTTGACCAGCGACTATTTCGTCCGCGGCATATCGCGCACCAGCGATAATGCGGCGTTGCAACTGGATCTGCACTACTCGAACCCCAATGGATTCGTCGCGGGGGTGTTCGCGTCGAATACGCAGATCAATCGCAGCGAGCCGAAGGATGCCGAGCTCAGTGCTTTCGTCGGCTTCGCATGGAACCTCGATGAAGCATGGCGCGCCCGGGTGCTGGCAAGCCACTACGCCTACCCGTGGAATCGCGCGGGCTCGCACTACGACTACGACGAATTGGATCTCGACGTTTCCTACCAAGGCTGGCTGCACTTGGATCTCGGTTTCTCACCCAATACGCCCAGGTACTTGCCCTTTCCCTATTCGGAACTCAATGGCGTGACCGAGAAATCGGCAGAGGTCAGCGCGCAACGACAGATCTTCGGCAAGTTCTCCCTCACCGCCGGCGTGGGCTACAGCTTTTTGGAGGGGCCAGAGTCGGGCGGGTACGTGTACTGGAGCGGGGGGGCAGCCTACGATTTCAGGTCGTTTACGCTGGCCTTCGCTTATGTCAACACCTCGGCAGGGGCTAAGGCATTGTTTTATAATGCAGCGGCCAGCGGACAGTGGATGGGAACGCTGATTTGGCGCTTTTAAAACCGCTCATGCCTGCAACCCTTTGGAACCCGCCCGGTACTTACAGGGGTGTGCGTCGATTTCGTTTGAGGATCATCGTCCATGACCCCGTCGGCCAAGGATTCACCCAAGGAACGCGACAGCGCGCTTTTGGCAGCCATCGCGGCGGGCGACAGGCGTGCGTTGGAGGAACTGTATCTCACCTATCACCGGCGTTTGGCGCGCTTTCTGTCGCGCTTTACGCCGCGTTACGAAAATGTCGAGGAGATAATCAACGATACCTTCATGGTGGTTTGGCAGAACGCCAAGGATTTTCGCCATGCGTCGCTGGTGTCCACCTGGATCATCGGCATCGCTTATCGAACCGCGTTGAAGGCGCTTCGCCGCCAGAAGAACCATGCCGCGGCACGCAGCCTCGAGGACTACTCCGAGCAAACCGTCGATCCTACCTTCGACGCCGAAGTGAGTGATTGGCTGCAGCGCGGCTTGAGCCGACTGCCGATTGAACAGCGGCTGACGCTGGAACTCGCCTATCACATGGGTCACTCTTTGGAGGAAATTGCCGCGATCACCGATTGCCCGGTAGGCACGGTGAAGGCGCGCATGTTTCATGCACGCGAAAAGTTGCGTCAATATTTGCCGAGCCTGAGCGGTGCTCCAGCCGGCGTGTCGGCGGGCATCGAATGACGCACAAGCGCCGAATCGACAATTCACAGCATCACGAGATCGCTGCGCTGCTTCCCTGGTACGTCAACGCGACGCTGGGTGCGCGCGACCGCGAGCGCGTCGACGCGCATGTTGCGGTCTGTGCACGCTGTCGCGAGGACTTGACGGCGCAGCAGCGCATCTGCGCGGCAATTGAAGCGCAGCCCGTGCTCGATTACATGCCTGCCGCCTCTCTCAAACGTCTCATGGCCCGGCTCGATGCTCACGCCGAGCCGCCCCGCGCGCTTGCGCCGCCTTCCGGACAACCCGTGCGGCGCCCGCCTTTGCGCGCTTGGCTGGCAGCTTCCATCGCAGTCATGGCTGTGGCGACCGTCCTGTGGAGCGTCGATCGCTGGGAGCGGGACGATTCGCGCCTGACCGAGCCAAAATATCGCACGGTGACCAGCTCGGCGCAGCGGCCGGAAGGCGAGGTGATCCGCGCGGTGTTTTCGCCGACGATCACTTTGCTGGAATTGCAGACCCTGCTCGATGAAGCACAGCTGCGCATCGTCTCCGGGCCGACCGAGGCGGGAGTGTATTCGCTGGCGTCGAAATCGACTTTGCCGGTGCGGGCGTCTTTAGCGTTGCTGCGCAGGCACTCGAGCGTCCGCTTCGCTGAAGGAACTGTGCCGGAGCCTGATTCAGGCAAGCCACCATGATCCGTTGGGCGATGCTCGGCGTCCTGATCGCCATGGCGAGCGCATGCAGCGGCGCGCCCGTGCGCATCGATACGCGCGCGCTCGGCAGTCAAGCGTCTCTGTCTGCCGATCGCTACATTATTGTCGCGGTGGACAATGCGGCTCCGGCCTATGTCGCGCATGCAGGCGGTACGCCGCGCGGCTATGACGCCGTCGCGGACTATGGTGCGACCGCTCAGGCGCGCGAAACTCTGCATGCCGTGGAGCGTCAGTACGGATTACGGGAGCTCAATGCGTGGCCGATCCAGCCACTGCAGCTGCACTGCGCCGTGATGGAGATCCCGGCAGGCGCCGATCGCGGTCAGTTGCTTATCGCTCTGTCTCAAGACCGGCGCGTGCGGCTGACCCAGCCCTTGCAAACCTTTGCCACCCGCAGCGCGGACTACAACGATCCATATCTCGAGTTGCAGCGCGGCTTTCAGCAGATGGATGTCGCGGGTGCGCATTCCTGGTCGCGAGGCGAGGGCGTGAAGGTTGCCATCATCGATACCGGAGCGGACATACGGCATCCTGATTTGCGCGCCAGCATTGCCGCCGCCGTCAATTTCGTGGACGCGGATGACGCCAGGTTCCTGCGCGACCGGCATGGCACGGAAATGGCCGGCGTGATCGCCGCCGTCGCCAACAACCGCGAGGGAATCGTCGGCATCGCTCCTAACGCGCGGCTCTTGATATTCAAGGCCTGTTGGCAGGAGCGTTCCAATGAGGACGCCGCGCACTGCGATTCATTTACACTCGCCCGGGCGCTCACGGCTGCATTCGATGCACATGTTCAGGTGATCAACTTGAGTCTCGCGGGTCCCGATGATCTGCTGCTCGACGATCTGATTCGAGAAGGCCAACATCGCGGCGTCCTTTTTGTCGGCGCGGCGGCCGATGCCGCCGGCGGACAACCCGGCTTGCTGCATCATGCGGGCATCATCGAAGTCGCCAGCGCCGAATCCCAGTCAAGCGTGGATCCGGTGCTCTACGCACCCGGCCGCGAAATCCTCACTCTGCTTCCGGGCGGACACTACGACTTCGCCTCCGGTGCATCCATCGCGACGGCCCAGGTCAGCGGCGTGGTCGCCCTCATATTGGCCAGGAATCCCGCATTGTCGGCAGCATCCGCCTATCGGCTGTTGCACGATACCAGTTCTTCCTTGAAGACGGCCGACAGCGGCGTCAAGAGCGTCGACGCGTGCGCCGCGGTGGTGACGCTCGTGGGCCACGGCGCTTGTCATGGCGGCGAAAGCAAGAGTTCCATGTTTGAGCGAAACGCCGAACGGGCGGCATTGCATTAGTGCGCTTGCGGCCGTTTCAACAATTCGCCCCGATCCACGGAACGCACATTCAAGTGTAGCTGCGTGGCGCCGCGCATCGCCGTGAGGGGCACGCCGGTGCCCGCGGGACCCACCGCCCAGAGGCGACGATAAAAGTCCGGCAACGTGCCGACTTCGTGGTGCGCCACCTCGCTGATCACGTCTCCCTCGCGAATGTCGGCGATTTGCGCCGGGCCGCCTTCGACGACTCCCGTGACATACACCTTTCCGGCCAGCTCGACGGCATAGACTCCGAGCCAGGGGCGCGGCTGCCGGTCGACTCTGCCCGTCGATCTCAGGCTTTGCAGAATGGGTTTGAGCAAGTCGATGGGCACGAACATATTGGCATTGATCTCCTCGCCGGCGATGGTCTCGCGGACCAACAACGATCCCAGCCCCACCAGCGTGCCGCGATTATCGATCAATGCCGCGCCGGACCAATGCGCGTGGGCCGGAGCCGTGAATATCGCGTCCTCGAGCAGATATTCCCACGCGCCGGCAAACTCGCGCCGCGCCAACACCCGCGCGGCCTGCGGCGGCGCGAAATCCTTCGCGCTCACGACATGGACTTCGCTTCCGGGGTGCAGCTCCGCCGAGGAACCGAGCGAGACGGCAGGCAGATCAAGCGCCTGCAGCGGCAACACCAGGCCGAATCCCGTGACTTGATCGTAGGCCAGAGGGTGGGCCGCAATTTCCCGGCCGGCGGCGTTGGTCAGCCATACATCCTTGGCTTCGGTCATCAAGTAGCCAATCGTCAGCACCAAACCCGCGGAATCGATCACCACGCCATTGCCGGTACGCTGCGAGCCCAATATGCCCGCGGTAAAAGCGTCCTCGGGAATATCGGCGCGCAGCTTGGTCACCGATTGGTTGATCGCTTCTAAATCGAGTGCCATCGCCTGAAGTCCCCTCCAAAAAACATCACATTACTGCAAAATTTGCAATTTCGGTCGCCGCGCCGCTTCGGAACTGAGAATCGTTCGCAACAATTGATCAGCACAGAACTACGAGTTAGGGAAAAATGTCTCATTCTTTTTCACCCGATAGAGGCGCTCTCATGCAACGCAAGATTTCACGTCGATCCCTCGTCAAGAACGGACTCATCGCCGGCGCATTGTTGCCGACGATGGGTCTGCTAGCTGAAAATGCTGCCGCCGCCGCGTTGCCGCCGCTCGATCCCAATGACCCGACCGCCAAAGCGCTCGGTTTTGCGACCGATGCCTCGAAGGTTGACAGCAAGACCCATCCGATGTTCAAACCGGGTCAAAAGTGCGGTACTTGCGCGCAATACCAAGGCAAGCCGGGCGATGCGACCGCAGCGTGCACGATTTTCGCCGGCCACAGCGTACCGCAAGGCGGCTGGTGCCAGGTTTGGGTCCAAAAAGGCTGAATGATCGGTAGTTCCGACCGATCTCACGGAACTACTTTAAGGATCGAGTCAAACTTTGAGGATGTGGCGCCATCCCATCCTCAAGGTATTGCTGCTCGCGTACATCGTGTGGGGTGCGTGGCATTGGAATGCCACCCGTCCGGTCGGCGCGCCGGACGGAATCCTGGCGGAGAGCGAGCCGCAACAAACAATGATCCCAGAGCGGCGGCTGCAGAGGGGCCGTTGGACATTGATCGTGCGCGCAGCCTATCAGTTGAAAGCGCGCGTGCTGGCGCGCGAGGCCTACCATTTAGATGCCATCTCGGACTTGGTGCCCGAAGACCTGGCTTTGGGCTGGGGTCCAATGTCCGATAACAGCGTACTGCGCACGATCGATATTTCTCAGTCCAATCGCTTTTATTATTGGCAGGCGAGCGCGGCCACCCGTCTCTCCCGAGAGGCGATTATTTCACACAGCGCGAATACGCACGTCATTCCAGAAACCCCGGCGATCGCCAGAGCCCTGTCGCGCCTGCGGCCGGGGCAGGTCGTTACTTTGAGCGGCGAACTCGTCGATGCGGTCCGCGACGACGGCCGATCGATCCGAACCTCGCTGGTGCGCACCGACACCGGTGCGGGAGCCTGCGAGGTGATGTTGGTGACCGACATCATAACTTGAGCAGCCACTCGCGCAGCGCAACCGCCACCGCATCCGGACGTTCCAGCGGCGCCATATGACCGGCACCATGGATTTCGAATAGCGTCGCGTGGGGAATTCTGCGGCGAATGCTCTGTTGTTGAGAAACCGGCGACCAGGCGTCGTCGCTGCCGCTCAACAGCAGCGTGGGAACCTCAATGCTCGGCAGCAGCGAGAGCACCTCCGGCCGATTCAGCATCGCATTGAGGTGGCCGGCGTAGGCCTCCGCGGTGAAGCGCTGAATCATCGCGCGCAGCGAAGGCATCAATGCCGCGGCGCGGGCCGCATCGCTGCCCATCATGGGCGGCAGCCACTCGGCCGCCAGCGCCGCCATGCCGTGTTCCTGTGCGACCCGCAGCAAGCGGCCGCGGCTCTGCGGCTCGCCATCGCGCACCGCATGCACGCCGGTGTTGAGCAGCGCGAGTCCGGTAATGCGGCCGGGCGCCGCGCGCATGACTTCGAGCGCGACTCGGCCGCCCATGGAGTGCCCCGCCACCGCGAAGCGCTGCGGGGCGACGGCGAGCACGTGTTGCGCCATGGCCGCTAGGGACGAGAAACCGCGGAATGCCACGACCTGAATGTCGGCAACGGCCGCCAGGCGCTGCGGAATATCGCTCCAAAAGGTCTCGTCGCACAAAAGACCGGATAAAAGCACCGCGGACTGCTTCATAATCGAGCCTAGTATGGCACGCGACATTGTTCAAGCCGTGCGCGAGGCCTGTCTCTGGCTGCCGGAAGCCGAGGAGTTCATCTCGCACGGAGCGCCGAATTTCAGGGTCCGCGGCAAAACGTTTGCGACCTATGCCGTCAACCACCACGGCGACGGACGGGTTGCGCTATGGCTCAACGCGCCGGCCGGCGCCCAGGAACACCACGTCCACGCTGACCCCGGGCATTTTTTCATTCCCCCGTATGTCGGGCCGCGCGGGTGGCTGGGCGTCGTCCTGGATCGCGGCATCGATTGGCGCCGTGTCGCCGGCTTGGTGCGCGAGGCATACGAGAAAGTCGCTCCCAACGGACTGCGTGCGCGCACCGGCAAGACGCCCACGATCAAGCCGCCTGCCAAGGCGTTGTCCGCGAGTCAAATCGATCCTTTCAAATCCGCCAGGGCGGCGGCGGTCTTGTCGAAACTACGCAAGGTCTGCTTGAACTATGCCGAGACCAGCGAGGGTAGTCAGTTCGGACATCCGGTCTGGATGGCGGGGAAAAAAACCTTTGCCATCGCGCGCTACGCCGGCAAGCGATTGACACTGTGCTTCTGGGTCGGTGTGGAGCAGCAGGGAATGCTCACGGCGGATCCGCGTTATGAGGTTCCGCCTTATTTTGGCCACAACGGTTGGATCGCACTGGATGTAACCAAGCAGTGCGACTGGGGCGAGGTGCAGGGATTGGCTTTGCAGAGCTATCGGCATTTTGCGCTCAAACGCATGCTGCAAACTCTGAAGCAGGATTAGCGGCCGGCTGCGGCGGTCAGCGCCAGGCACAGCGCACCGAGCACGCCGGCGCGGTTGCCAAGCGCCGGCGGCACGATATAGCGCTCGATATCCTCGAGAATTTCGCGCCGATCAATGTAGCCCCCGAGCCAGTGCAGCGCGCGCCGCCGCACCAGCGGAAACAATCGCTGCGCCATCGCACCGCCGCCCAGGATGATTCGCTGCGGCGAAACGGTCAGCACCAATTGCGCGCAGAGTTGCCCGAGGTAGTCCGCCTCGATCTCCCATTGCACATGCGCCGCATCGAGATGCTGAAGCTCTCTGCCGGTCCGCGCCACGATGGCGGGCCCCGACGCCAGCCCTTCCAGGCAGTCGCCGTGAAACGGACAGACACCCGTAAAGTTCGAGTCCAGTTCGTGGCGTCGCGGGCGGATGTGCCCGATCTCCGGATGCATCAGACCGTGCACAGGCGCACCTTCGATCAGCACGCCGCCGCCGATGCCTGTGCCCACGGTCAGATACACCAGGTTGCCGCAGTCGCGAGCCGCACCCCAGCGATGTTCGGCGAGCGCCGCCGCGTTGACATCGGTGTCGAAGCCCACCGGGCAGGAAAATTCGCGGGCCAACATGCCGGCGACATCCGTATTGCTCCAGCCAACCTTGGGCGTATTTCCGATGCAGCCATAGCGGGCTGACTGCCGTTCGAGCACCACGGGTCCGAAGCAGCCGACGCCCAGCGCGGCCGGCGCGAAATCGCCGCAGTCCCCTTTGAAGAAATTGCGCACTCTTGCGAGAGTCGCCTGAGGATCCGCCGTGGCAAATCGCGACTCCGCGTGCAGCGCGCCGTTCTCATCGGCGATTGCGCAGACGAATTTCGTACCGCCGGCCTCGACGGCGCCGAACAAGCGAGAGCTGTGCATCGATTCCCCGAGAAACTAGTTTGGCTGGAGCATAACGTATTGGAGCAGCTATAATGCAGATCCCGAAGCTTCAGCGAGCCGCATCATGAATGTTCCGAGCGGCGCCTCGCGCGCGATGATCGAGCGCCTGATCGCGTTCAAGACGGTGTCGCGCGACTCCAATCTCGGCCTGATTGAGTGGGTGCGCGATTACCTGCAGGGATTAGGCGCGAAAACGCGCCTCACGCACGACGCTTCCGGCAAGAAAGCCAATTTGTTCGCGACTTTGGGGGATTCGGAGAAACCGGGTCTGATTCTGTCGGGTCATACCGACGTCGTGCCCGTGGACGGCCAGGATTGGCACACCGATCCGTTCGCGGCAACCGAACGCGAAGGCAAGCTGTTCGCGCGGGGCTCGGCGGACATGAAGGGATTCATCGGAATCATCCTGGCGCAGGCGCCCAAATTCGTGGCTGCGCTCAACGATCGGCGGCTCGACGCGCCGCTGCACTATGCCTTGAGCTACGACGAAGAAGTCGGCTGCCTTGGCGTTCGCGGCTTGATTGCCGATCTCGAGGAGCAGGGGATTCGGCCGGCGGGGTGCGTGGTGGGCGAGCCGACCTCGATGCAGCCCATCATCGCGCACAAAGGAACGCACCGATTCCGCTGCGCCGTGCATGGCCGGGAGGCGCACTCGAGCTACGTCACTCACGGCGTGAATGCGATTGAATACGCGGCGCGTCTGGTGGTGTTCATACGCCAGCTTGCGGATCGCCTGGCGCAGCTCGAGCAGCGCGACTACGGCTTTACGGTGCCGTACTCCACACTTTCCACCGGGTTGATTCAAGGCGGCATTGCCGCCAATGTCGTGCCCAAGGACTGTGTGTTTCAGTTCGACATGCGAACCTTGCCGGGGGCTGTGCCGGATGCGCTGTATGAGGAAATCCGCCGCTACGCCGAGTTGCTGGCGGCGGAAATGCGCGGCATCGACGCGAGTGCCGGCATCGATTTGCAGTGGGTGAGCCAAACGGTGGGTCTCGCCGCCGCGGAGAGCGACGCGATCGTGCAATGGGCCATGCAGCTGTCCAGGAATCCGAGCGTCGGGAAGGTGTCCTACGGTACGGAAGCAGGACTTTTCCAAAAGATGGGTGTGCCAACCGTGATTTGCGGACCTGGAGATATCGCCGAGGCGCATCGACCCAATGAATTCGTCGCGCTCGAGCAGCTGGCTCAGTGCGAGAGTTTCATGGATCGAATTCTGGAAACGGGCTACGCGAAGGCGTAATTATCCGCAAACGCCGCACAGACACTGGAAGCTGCGACATAGCGCTCGTGCACGGCGCAGACGCCGTCGCCGCAGCGGACCGCGGCGTATGCAGAACTCAACGAAGACAGCCCAGGTAGCGCCGCCTCCACTTGCGAAGGCTGATTCTGAAAGTGCTTGCACAGACGGCAGGCGGGTGAATCCGGCGGACTCATTGGCCCAGCCGATTCCAGAACTCGCCGAATATCTGGGTCGACAATACGAAACCCAGGGTCACATTGACCGCCACGCCGATCGTGAACGCATAGAAAGGCCGGGCGCCGATGGCAGCGAATTCGCGCACACGGGTGGTGAGTCCGATGCTCAAGAACGCCAAGGTGAAGGCCCAGGTACGGAAGGCCTGCAATGGCGCTACCAACGCGGGTACGACCTCCTTCTTGTAGGCAGCATAGTCAAAGCCGCGGGTAACCAGCGTCACTACAGCGGACGCGACAATGAAGCCGAGTACGAATTTTGGAAACCGATTCCAAATCTCGGCGGTGCTCGCTTTGCTCTGCACGCCGGTGCGTTCCCAACGAGTGGTTGCGATCAAGGACAGCGCAAAGGCCCAAACGCCGATCCAGACATCGCGTCCGATGACCTTCATGAGGGTGAAGGCACTCACCGCCGCATCCGGACTGCCGGTAATTCCCGGCACACTGCCGGCGTAGCCGCCATAGGTCTGAGCCGCAGCCAAGCCTGCGGCATCCGCAAATTCCGAGGTGCCGATCCACGCGCCGGCAACGCCCGTGGACAAGCCCAATGCGCGGGAAACAAGCGGCAGCACGAAAATCATGACGATCGCCCAGATCACCACCAGCGAGATGGCCACGGAGACGTCTTGCTTCTTGGCGCCCACCGCGCCGCCCACGGCGATTGCGCCCGACACGCCGCACACTGCGCCGCCCGTGCCCAGAGTGGCCGCCAAGCGCCGATCGAGTCCCAGGCCAACCGCTGCGGCATAGATCGCGCCGAAGGTCGCCAGCGAAACGATCGCGGCCTGGACGATCGCCACCGGGCCGGCCCAGGCGATCAGCGTCAACGGCAGGCCGGCACCCAACAACACAATGCCGGTCTTGATGTAGAACTCGACGCGCAGCGCAGGCTCGAGCCAGCGAGGCACTCCCAGCGTATTGGAGAGCAGCAACCCCACCCCCAAGGCCACGAGCGGCGGTTCCAGGTTGTAATGAGCCGCCTGATCCCACTGCCCCAGAAAATAGATGCTGCCGGCGGCGAGATAGACCAGCAGAAAGGCGGGCAGGAAGCGGCTGATCTTGATGCCGAGCGCCGCCGCGCCAATGCCGAATGCCAGCGCCCAGAGCACGAAAAGAGCGGCGTATTGCAAGCCGTGCGCTTGCAGTTGTTGAGTTACATCGGACAGGTGGCTCCATTTCTGCGGTGCCGGGGCGATCCACTTGATGCTGCTGCCTGCTGAGAACAGCGCCAACGCCACCGCGATCAAGCCCAGTCCAATCCAGATGGCCCACCAGTCTTCCTTGCGAAACAGTTCGCCCCACGGCGAGCGTCTACCCAGTGCTGGACTTTTGACGGCGTGCGCGATTTCGGCCATGTGGACTCCGGCTAACGATGTGCAACGCTAGCCGTTGAGCCCTTAGCGCGTCGAATAGTTAGATCGCATATCCAAGTTACGCGCGGTTATGACGAATGGAAAAGGGGGGCGATCCGCCCCCCTTTTCGGCGGCATTTCAATCGCCGCTTCGGCCGATATCGGTACCCTTGTGATAATCCGGATAGGCTGGGATCGGCGACACCGGCACGGGATGTTCCTTGAGCTGTTGCATGACGATCGCAACGGCCCGCTCCAATTGAGCATCATGTCCCGCCGCCACGTCCTTTGGCATTTCTTCCACCATGACATCGGGCGGAATCCCGTGTCCTTCGACTTCCCACTCTCCATTCAGACCATAGATGGCATAGCGCGGAGCCGTTACCGAGCCGCCGTCGATGAGAGTGGGATAACCGCCGATGCCCACCAGGCCGCCCCAGGTGCGCGTACCCACCAAGGTACCGAGCGCGGCCTTGCGGAAGTACCAGGGCATGGCATCGCCGCCCGATCCGGCGGACTGGTTGATGATCATCGCCTTGGGGCCGAAAATGGCACCCTGCGGATCGTGGACCGGTTTGCCGTCGCGCTCGATGGCATTGCTCAAATGCTTCTGGCTAAGGACGCTGACGACATAGTCGGCCAAGAATCCGCCTTGGTTGAAGCGTTCGTCCAGAACGAGGCCTTGCTTTTCCAATTGCGCATAGAAATAGCGGTTGAAATTCGTGTACCCCGCACCCGCGGTGTTCGGCATATATACATAGGCAACCTTTCCGCCCGAGAGTTCGTCCACCTTGCGCCGATTGCCATTGATCCAATCGAGATTGCGCAGTCCGTATTCGGAAGCGGTCGGAACCACCGTGACATCGCGCGCGCCGCTGCCGTCAGGATTCTTGCCGACGCGTAGTACCGTTTGTTTCCCTGCCGTGCCGTCAAAGAAGCTGTCTATGTTGTCGGTGGCGTGCAGTTCGCGGCCATTGACCGCCAACAGATAGTCGCCCTGCACGATATCGATGCCGGGCAAGGTCAACGGCGCCGTCAGCGACGGAGTCCAATTCTCGCCGTTATAGATCTTCGCGAATCGATAGCGGTTGTGCTCGATCGTGTAGTCCGCTCCGAGCAGCCCGGCTTTCGGCGCGTTCGAGGCCGGGCGGGGCCCGTTGATGAACATGTGACCCACTTGAACCTCGCCGAGCATCTCATCGCAGAGATAGGTAAATTCGCCGCGCGAGGCCAGGTTGTCGAGATACGGCCGGTATTTCGCCTCGATCTTCGCGATATCCAAGCCGTGAGTGTGCGGGTCGTAGAGAAAATCCCGCTGCAGACGCCAGGTCTCGTGGTACATCTGTCTCCAGGCGGCGCGCGGATCCCGCATGGCCATCATGCCGTGATTGTTCACAGGCTTGCCTGGATTGGCGTCGGGCGAGCCCGGTTTCAGCTCCGCGGTCGGAGCGAGAAACCAGCTGTCGCGCCGCTGGTAGAACAATTTTTCGCCGTTAAAAGATACGCCGAAACTGGTCAGCCCGCTCAAGATTTCTTCAGTCTGCCGCTTCTCGCTGGTGAAGCGCCACAATGCCCGAATCGGCAAGCCCTCATCTTCCGCCGAGCGGCCCACCGGCGGTCCTTCGGCAAGGAACAACACGCCGCTCTTGCCCACCGCCAACTCAACATAGTTGCGCGACGGAATCGGCAGCGACAAAATCCGATTGCCGATATCGGCCAGATCGATCACCGTGGGCTTCGGTTTTGCCTCGGTCTTTTTCTTGCCGTCCTTCTTCTCATCTTTCTTTTCGTCTTTCCTGGCGTCGGCCTTCGGGCTCTCGCCGCTCTGATCGGTTTCCTCATCCGACTTGCCGTCCGCCTTCGAATCTTCGTCCTTTTTCTTGTTTTCATCGTCGCTTTCGGGCGCGATCGGCGAGGCGCCGCTGCGCGCCAAGACCGCGACGTAGACGCCGGCGTTGACGGTGCGATCCAAGGACGACAGATCGATGCCGGCATCCGACGGACCGTTGTCGGTCGATGCCGTGAAATACAGATACTTCCCGTCTGGATCAAACTCCGGATGCAACGCGTTGCTCATGCCGTCGGTGATCTGGGTCGCAGTATGCGAGGCCAGCGAGTACAGGAATATCGCATGCAGCTCGCTTTCCAAATCGCGGCTATAGGCAATCCATTGCGAGTCCGGCGACCAAGCCAGTTCGGTCGTCCCGCCGAATCCGCCGCGCAGCCCGGTGTCGATCTTCACCGGCTTGCCGCCCGCCACGTCCACATACCAAATCCGCAGATGCTTGTCGGTGTAGGCGATGCGTTTGGAGTCCGGCGACCAATGCGGTGCATAGAAAAACGACGGATTGGGTCCCAAGTCGATGACCTTGGGCGGCGCCAAGCCGCTCTGATCGCGAATGTACAACTGATACTCGCCCGACGCGTCGCTGAAGTAGGCGATGGATTTGCCATCCGGCGACCAGGAGGGATCGCGTTCCGCGCTTCCCGGCGTATTGGTCAGATTGCGGATGTCGCCTTTCTCCGCGGGCAAAGTGAAAATGTCGCCGCGCGCTTCGGCCACGACGCGCACGCCAGTCGGCGATATCGCGATATTTTCCACCCCGTCGGCTGGGACGCCCGCCAGATGCGGTTGCAGCGCGGGAAGTTCGCCCTGGATCGACACTGAAACCGCATGATCCTGACGCGAACTCGGATCGTACAGATGCAGCGAGCCGAACTGCTCGTACACCAGTCCCCCGGGGCCTGCGCTGACGGTTTTCAGATCCAGCCCGTGATTATCGAGGACTTGCTGAACTTGTTTGGTCTTGGTGTCGTAATCGAACAGCGAAACGGAACCGTTGCGATCGGATAAGAAATATATCGTGCCGCCGACCCACACCGGGCTCGAGTCGTTGGAATTCTCGCGCGGTATCTTCTCGAGATCGAGCGTCTTCATGTTGACCAGCCAGATCTGCTTGGTCTGGCCGCCGCGATAGTGTTTCCAGGCGGGCTGCCACTGGCGCACCGGGACGTACGCCAATGTGCTGCCGTCGCTCGAAAAGCTGCCCCAATCGACGCTCGGCAGCGGCAGAACTTCCGCGGGTCCGACCCCGTCGGCGCGAATTTTAAATAGTCGCGGGTAAACCGACTTGCTGGCTCGGCCGGAGGTGAACAGGACATCCTTGCCGTCCGGTGTCCACCCGGTCGCGAGGCTGCCGGTAGGCTCCCAGGTCAGGCGCCGCGGCACGCCGCCCGCGCTGCTCACGATATATACGTCGGTATTTCCGTGTTCCTGCGCCGAATAGGCCAGTTGCGAACCGTCGGGCGAGAAATACGGGCCCTCGCTCACTGCGCCGACCGAGGTCAGGCGCGTGGCATCGCCACCCTGGCGTGGGACAGTCCAAACATCGCCCGCGTACAGAAAAGCAATCCGCTCTTGGCTCAAGGCAGGATTGCGAAGCAACAGAGGCGCGGCGCGCGCCGATGCGCAAACAACCAGACTGGCGATAACACTCCAAGCGGCGCCGACCAATACGCGCGAATTCATGTGCACCTCGTAATATTAGTAATGAGACAATCTGTGCAGAAACTATACACGATCACGCCGCAGTTTCTCTTGTTGCCGAATCAGCGCCGGCTTGACGCGCCATGCAGGGAGCGGCATTCTGCCGCCTGTTGCAGCTGTACGCCTCGGCGTCGGAGAAAGGATTACGCATGCGCCCGCGAAAAATAGCCGCTGTCATGTTTGTGCTGCTGGCGGCCGTTTGGGCCGCGGGGCGGTTTGGCGTCGCCGTGGCCGCGGAAGGCGAGCAGTATCTCGGCACGTGGAAGGGCACGTGGGAAGGCGCGGGTTCGGGCGGCCGCTTTGACCTGACGTTCGCCAGAGGCGCTGACGGCAAGCTCGCCGCCAGCGTATCGGTCGGTACCGATAGCGGCGATTACAACGCGAAGTTCAGCACGATGACTGTCGCCGCCGACAAACTCGCGGGCGCATATGACTATCCGCTCGATCCGCAGGGAGAAGTGACCATCACGGGATCGTTTGAACCGAAGACTGCCGTCGGTACCTGGTCGTTGGGTGCGAAAGGGCAGCCGGGCGGTCAGGCGATCGCCGGTACCTGGAGGGTGACCAAGCAGTAGGCGTTTGATCTGCCTCGACACGCGTTGCGGTCAGTTCGACAGCGCCGACTGCAGCTGCAAGGAATCGGCGGGATTCAAAAAACGGATCACGCCGTCATCCAGCGCGCCGAATTTGAGGCTCAACACGTCCTTCACGTAGTTTTGGTGCAGTTTCCACGGCGTTTTCGAGCCCTGTTTCGGCAGCTTGTCCGCGGCTCGCAGAATGTAGCCCGAGTTGAGGTTCAGCCAGGGTTCCGCCTTCACCGTGGGGTCATCGTTCTGCGGCACGCAAATCTTGTATCCCTTCGCCTGCATGTGATTGAGGACTCGGCAGATGTAGTCGCAGGTCAATTCCGCCTTGAGCGTCCAAGATGCATTGGTGTAGCCGAACGTCGAGGCCAGATTCGGGATCCCGCCGAACATCGTGCCCTTGTAATTGAGAGTCTTGGCCGGGTCGACGTGACGGCCATCGACGCTGATCTGAATGTTGCCGAGCGCGACCAGATTCAATCCGGTGGCGGTGACGATGATATCGGCCGGCAGCTCCTTGCCGCTGCGCAATTTGACGCCATGCTCCGTGAAGGTGTCGATCTCATCGGTGACGACGGATGCCTTGCCCGCCTTGATCGATTCGAACAGATCTCCGTCCGGGACCAGACACATGCGCTGATCCCAGGGGTTGTAGCGCGGCGTGAAGTGCGTGTCGATGTCGTAGCCGGGCCCCAAAGCTCCTTGCACGCGATCGCGAATCCATTTCTTCACGCGCTCCGGACTGCGCTTGCAGAGACCAAAGAAATAAATTCCGAATAATATGTTTCGCCAGCGCACCAGATTGTAGGCCAGCATGGCGGGCAGATGATGCCGCAAGAAATTGGCCAGCGCGTCTTGTTCGGGACGCGCAACCACATAGGTGGGCGAGCGCTGCAGCATGGTCACGTGGGCCGCCGTCTTGGCCATCGCCGGCACCAAGGTAACCGCGGTCGCGCCGCTGCCGATCACAACGACGCGCTTACCGGCGTAGGCTAGATCTTCCGGCCATTTTTGCGGATGCACCAACTGCCCGGCAAAGCGCCGGCTGCCGGGGAAGACCGGGGTATAGCCTTCCACATAGCTGTAATAGCCGCTGCAAACCAAAAGAAAACCGCATGTAAAGCGCGCCATCTGCCGGTCAGGGCCGCATTCGGCTTCGACCGTCCACAAAGCATCCTGGGACGACCACGAGGCGCGCTTGACCAAATGCTGGTAGCGGATGTTTTTGTCGACCCCGTAATCCTTCGCGGTCTCGCTGATGTAATTGAGGATCGATCCGCCATCGGCAATCGCCTTACCCTCCACCCATGGCCGAAACGAATAGCCGAGCGTGAACATATCGGAGTCCGATCGTATTCCCGGATAGCGGAACAAATCCCAGGTGCCGCCGATGCCGGCGCGCCCTTCCAGGACTACGTAGGATTTCTTGGGACAGTGCGTCGTCAGGCTGCAGGCGGCACCTATGCCGGACAGGCCGCCGCCCACGATCAGCACATCGAAATGATTGCTCGGCATGACAACTCGCTCAGGCTGCATTGCGGGCTCCAACTCGTTCGGCAAATGCGCTCACCGTTGCGAAAGCTTCGCGGGCCTCCGGCAGCAGCGCCACAAACACCGGCCAGACGTGAGGCAGCCGATCGCGCACCACCAATTCGACTTTGACGCCGGCGGCCGATGCGCGTTCCGCCAAACGCAGGGTATCGTCGCGCAAAATCTCGTGACGGCTCGCAAACATCAGCATGGGCGGCAATCCCGCAAAATTTGCGTAGAGCGGCGAGGCGCGCGGATCGCGGGCGTCGGCGCCGGCCAGGTACATGGCTGCGGCTTCGCGGATACCGCGCGGCGTGAACATGGCGCAACTCTTGGCATTGGTCTCCACCGACTCGCCCGTGACCGCGAGGTCTGAATACGGCGAGAAAGCGACGATGGCTTTGGGCAGTTTCAAGCCGGCGTCCCGGACCCCGACCGCGGTCGCGATAGCGAGTCCGGCGCCGGCCGAGTCCCCTCCCAGCACAATATCGGCTCCGGGATGACGGCCGAGCAGCCATTGGTAGGCCCGGGCGGCGTCCTCCACGGCGGCTGGGAACGGATGCTCGGGTGCCAGTCGGTAGTCGAGTCCGTAGGCGGGGGCTTGGAAGGCTTTGGCCATCGCAATCAATACCTGGCGATGCGTCTTGGGCGAACCGAATAGATACCCCCCGCCATGAAGATAGAGCACGATGACCGCGGGATTGGCTGCGGGGCACGAGGTGTCGGCCACGTCGAATTCCAGCCCCAGCTCATTGCGGATGCCCGTTACGCTGTAGCCGGCAGGGACCGCCAAGGCGCTGCGAGGCGGATTCTTGCTCATTGCGCGCAGGCGTGCCAGGTTGAGGGGTTTCTTGCCATGGCGCTTCATGGTCAGGCGAAAAAACCCATTCAGCAGCAAAGCCTGCCAGCTCAGCATTCGCGCCCTCCGCAGAACTCTCCCATAAGAGAATTATGCACCAGGCATCGCAGAAAGCGCCAAACGGCGCTCGAAATCCCAGATATACCTCGGATTTGGGAAATGTCCCGCAAGCGCTGCACCCTGCGCGGCGTCTCCATTCGTATTCCTGTCAAGACCCGGGGGATAACCCCTTCAAGGCAGCAAACAGGAGATCCTTACAATGAAGATGCGAATGCCGATGATGGCGCTGGCGTGTTTTTTATTGCCGCAACTGGGCGCCGCGCAAGACGCCAAGCTCAGGCTGCCCGAATTCAGGTCGCTGGCCGGCAAAGCCACCGAGTCGGTCAATATCAGCTTGAGCCCGTGGCTGCTGCACATGGCCGGCTCCTTCATCGACGACAAAGACGAGGACAGCGTTGCCACCAAGCATCTGCTGGCTGGGATCAAGTCCATTGAGGTGCGCAGTTATCAATTCGCCGGCGACAACGCCTATTCGGCCGCGGATATCGACGCGGTGCGCAGCCAATTGGCCGGCTGGAGTCAAATCATGCAGGTTCACCACCGCGAAAAGAGCCAAGATGTCGACATGTACGTGCTGATCGAAAACAATGTCACCAAGGGGTTTGCGCTCATCGCCAGCGAACCACGGGAATTTACGATCATCAACATTGTCGGATCAATCAGCATCGAAGACTTGCCGAAGTTGCAAAGTCACCTGCATTTGCCGAAGGTCGGCGACTCGCAGATCAACTTACTCATGTAGCAGCCGCGCTTGAATGAGGATTTCACGGACTCGTTGGATGAGCAGCTGGAGAAGGCGCGCCGCGGCGAGCGCGCCGCGCTCACGCTGCTAGTTCAGGCGCATCAGCGCGCAGTCTACAGTTTGGCGTTGCGCATGCTGGGTACGCGGGACCTTGCGGAAGACCTGACGCAGGAAGTGTTCATGCAAATGAACGGCAACTTGAGCGCGATCGGCACGAATAGGCACCTGGGCTTCTGGCTGCGCCAAGTGACTGCGAATCGGGCGATCGATCAATTGCGCCGGCGCGCACGTGTAGCGATGACTTCTTTGGATGAAGAAACTCACCTCTTCAGCACCGAAGAAGCCTCCGATCCGCTGCTGCAACGGCACCTGCAGGCTTTGCTTGCGTCTTTGAGCGCGCCAGCGCGCGCCGTGTTGTTGCTGCGCTATCAAGAGGACTTGGATCCCATGGAGATTGCGCGAACCCTGGATATGCCGCTGAATACCGTGAAGAGCCATTTGAAACGATCGTTGGAGAGCATGCGGGAAAAAACCATCGGCACGCAATTCATGCGCTGCGAGGACGGGTCATTATGAGTGAAGATATCGAAGCGCGGATGCGTGCGGCGTTGCGCGCGGTCGCCCCGCGCGAGGAATTCTCGCAAAAACTCGTCGCGAAGGTGACTGGCCGGCATTTGCCGGCGCGCGGCGCACGGCGCGGCGCGGCGCGCCTGCATCCTCTGGCGTGGTGGTTCTCCGCGAGTCTTGCGGCCTCGCTGATTCTGGCGGCCGGCGTGCATCAACACTTGCAACAACAGCGGTTGCAACAAAGCGGGCTCGAGGCACGCCGCGAGGTCATGGAGGCGCTGCGGGTCACGAGCCAAAAGTTGAACCTCGCTTACGAGGCGGTGAAGAGTCAATCCACGTCGCTGACGGACGAAGGAAATTCTGTATGAGACAGCGCATGTCGTTCTTGATTTTCGCGCTGCTGGCGCCCGCGCTGGCGGCCGCCGCGCCGAATCCGAGACTGGCAATTCCCAGCTTTTCCGCTCTGGCGCAGAAAGCAAGCGAGTCGGTGACCATCACCTTGGATCCGGGATTGCTGGGCTTGGCGGCGAAGTTCCTCGACAGCAGCGATCCGCAAGATGCCGCCACCAAGGAAGTTCTGAAGGGACTGCAGGGCATCTATGTGCGCAGCTACACCTTCGACAAGGATTCTGCCTATCAGCAGGCCGATATCGACGCGGTGAGAAGTCAGTTGGCGGCTCCCGGGTGGAATCGGCTGGTGGAAACGCGCAGCCGCAAGACGCACGCGGATGTCGATATCTACATCATGCTGGATCACAACCAGGCCATTGGCCTGGCGCTGATCGCGAGCGAACCCCGGCAGTTTACGATCGTGAACATTGTTGGAGCGATCGATCTTGACAAGCTGCACAAGCTCGAGGGTCAATTCGGCGTGCCCAAGCTGGATATCGATCCATCCAAGCCGGTGCAGTCACCGCAAAAATAGCCGGAGCCTAGCGGCCTTTGGCAACCGTCCCCACCGGATTGAGCGAAGCGAGATCCTTTGGCGGCTGCAGGCGCTCCTTGCAAGCGCGCATCGCATCATTGTAGGAAAGGCTGCGGTCGGCCGACATGCCTCTGCTCATGCACTCGTTGAGCCGCTGCTTTGCAATGACCGCCGCACGCTCCGGCCGTGCGCTGGCACTGCCTGCGCCGAGCATCAAAGCGCCGCAAGCGATCGCCTTCCAGAAGTGCTTCGTGGCTTGGCCCCTCATAGCTGAAGAAGCTTGGTCGCGGGGCCGGCCGCCGGCAAGGGCGCAGAGTCGTCATCGAATGTCAGGGTTGCGCCGACAGCGGCCGCTTGAGCGCCGGCGCGGTCACCGAAGTTATCTCTCAGCGGCGTGCCGGCCACATGCGCGCCAGCAGACCATCGTGCAGAACGAACTGATGCCAGAGGGCAGCCAGTGCGTGCAGGCCGGCGAGAGCGAAGATTGCATACGCCAAGTATTGATGCACATCCTCGGTGGGATGGAAAATGGCGCGGTTCGACTTGATTCCAAAATCGATCTTGAATAAGCCAAAATCAAAAACGCGCCCGTGATAGACAAACGTGATGATTCCAACAATGGGCGTGATGAACAGCAGTACATACAGACTGTAGTGCACCAGTGTCGAAGCTCGGCGCGAAAAGGTCCCGACGCTTTCCACGAGGGGCGGAGGCCGATGCCGCCTCCGCCACCAGAAGCGCGCCATCAAGGTGAACCATAGCAGCAGCCCCAGGACTGCGTGCATGTTGATCCAAAATGCCTGCGTTTGCTTCGGCCAAGAATCGTGCAGCAGACCCAGCGTCCCGACACAGACGACGAGCAGGAACATGGACCAATGAAAGGCGATCGCGCCGGATCCGTAGCGATCGGGGGTATTGAAGGCTTGCGCTGAATTCATGTTGCGACGATACACTGTGCGGACTTGTCCGTTGCCAGGATTATATCAAGATCTTACATTAAGTATTATCGCGATAATGTTGATACATTTATAAATATATTCGTCATTGGGGGCGTCAATGAAAATTGCGGGAGCGGCAGTGGTAGTTACGGGCGGAGCCTCGGGAATTGGCCGTGCGGTGGCGCGGGCGATGGCAGAGAAGGGCGGACGCATCGCCATTTTTGATCTTAACGAAGCCGCCGGGCAGGAGCTGGCGAAGAGCCTGGGTGGCGGTGCGCTCTTTGTAAAGGTCGATGTCGCGGACGAGAGTTCCGTAGCCTCCGCCATCGCGACCACCATGGGTGCGTTTGGCGCAATTCACATATGCGTCAATTGCGCCGGAATCGGCAGTGCCCACAAGACTTTTGGCAAGGATGGCCCCTTCCCGCTGGCGGCTTGGAACAAAACCATTGCGGTCAATCTAACCGGCACCTTCAATGTGACTCGGCTGTGCGCGGAACAGATAGCCAAGAATCAACCTCTGGATCCACACGGAGGGCGCGGCGTCATCGTCAATATCGCTTCGGTTGCCGCCTTCGATGGACAGATGGGACAGGCCGCCTATAGTGCGAGCAAGGCGGGTATCGTGGGCATGACACTGCCCATGGCCCGCGACTTATCGGGCATCGGCATTCGCGTCAATACCATCGCACCCGGTCTGATCGAGACCCCGCTGCTGGCATCGCTGCCCAGGGAAGTGCTGGACGCGCTTGCCAAATCGGTGCTGAATCCGAAAAGGCTGGGAAAGCCCGAAGAAATCGCGCACGCGGTGGTCGCCATTGTCGAGAACGATTACATCAACGCCGAGTGCATTCGCGTCGACGGCGGTATTCGCATGCAACCGCGCTAAGCGCACGCCCTCGAGCGCCCGACAATGCAAAGCCATCGGCCAGGCGCGAGCGCCTGGCCGATGCAGTGATCTTATCGGTCTCCGTTCAGCGGCAGTGATCGTCGTGTTCGCCGCAATCGTGCCACCCGTTTTCATGGTAGTAGCGATGGTGATCGCGGTCGTAATAACCCTCGTGATATCCCGGCCCCGCGACGACGCAGGCTGACGACAGGCCGATGAGGCCCAACAGGATCCCGCCGCGAAGAATTCTTTGAATCGTTGTCATAGACGCTCCAGAGTGAGGGCTGGATGCTACCTTCGGCGCCGTGGCGGCACCATCGGCGGCTCGCCGCCCTTGCTGTCAGCGATGGTCTACAGCATTCAAGATTCGCGGCAGGCGGTCGATAAGCCGGGGATGGTCCTGCGCCCATGCCTCAGCCCAGCAAGTTAGCCGCGATACTGATGGCAGCCCCGCTGCTCGCCTGCGCGCCTCATGCGCTCGGTGCCGATATCCGCAATCTGACCGGTTTGCCGGCGTATCCCAATCTCACCCGCGCTGTGATGGATGGCACCTTCAAAACCGACACGCTGGGGCATTGGTGCATGCGCTTTTGGGCGGATACCGCCGATTCGCTGCCAACCGTCGAGGCCTGGTATCGCAAGGCACTGACCGGTTCGAGCGAAATCGACCTCGCGCACGACAAAATCTATAAAAACTATCGGGGCGTGGTCGGTGTAAAAATCGTGCTCGGTATCGACTATGTCGTGGTCTACAAAACTTCCGACCAAGCAGCGACAGCCATCGATTTATACCGCTGCAGTGCGCTCAGGTAGCCGCCGGCGGCAGGCTACGGCCGGGCACACGAGGCCGCCGGCAGTCCGGCGGCCTCGTGTGTCTCGACTTGCGGCCATTGATGTCAGCGGAACTGGAAGCCGACACGCCCGTAGATGAAGCGTCCCCGCGGATCGCCATAAGACAAGTCATAGCCGCCGACGAAATTATTCGCCGACGAAGCGTAGTTGGCGTACGGCGGGTCCGAGCCGGCGATATTGATCACGCCCGCGGTGAAGGTCCACGCTTTGTTCAGGTGATAGGACAACTGGCCGTCCAAAGTATCGTAAGCGCCCACATAGCGAGTCGCTCCCGTGACGGTGCTTGCGGAATCGTGATACCTCTTTTGGTAGTGCTCGATCAGCGATACGTCCCATGGTCCGATGTCATAGACGATCGAAGCGGTGTGGCGCCATCGGGAAATAACGCCGGACTCGGTGGTTACGCCCTTATCGATTTGGCCGGTCCAGCTTCCGTCGGGATTTTGCGTGGCATATTTATAGTAGTAAGTGCCGTCGAGCAAAAGACTGATGCGCCCGTAATTGCCGACGTCGAAAGCGTATTTGAAATCGACATCCGTACCGCTGACGTTCACTCTAAAGAGATTCGCGTTGGTCTGGCTGATGAAGACGATGTTGCCGTTTGCATCGCGAGTGATCAGGCTGGCGAATTGCGTTGCGGACGCGGCGTTCTGCAAAATCACCGACACCGGAAGACCGCCGACCACAATAGAATCCTTCAAATAGATCCAGAAGGAATCCAGGCCGATGGTGAAGTCCTTGGTCGGTTCGAACACCGTGCCCAAGGTCATGGTGGTCGACTTTTCCGGTTTCAAGTTGGGATTGCCGCCCGTGACGGTGGTGAACTGGAAGCTGCAGGCCGGGTTGTTCGGATCGAACGTAGGGCACTTGATCGGGTCCCGCGTGCCGTTCGATGTGACGCTGGTGGCCTGCGCCGCGTACAGGTCGGTCAAAGACGGTGCGCGGAAACCTGAACCCACCGAGCCGCGCAACAACCACCAATCGACCGGCTGAAATTTCAACGAACCCTTGGGGTTCACGGTGCTGCCCACGTTCTGGTAATGGTCATAACGAACCGCCGCATCGGCATCCAACGAATGGATCACCGGCATGTTCACTTCGAGGTAGGCCGATTCCACGCTGCGCGCCGCATTTTCCGGCAGCTGGTTGCCGCCTTCTCCGGTGATATTGCCGGTTTGAATGGCGCTGGACGGATTGTAGATGAAGGTTTCGCGGCGCACTTCCGCGCCCACCGCCGCACTGAACGGTCCTCCTGGAAGGTCGAATAGAGCCCGGCTCGCCGAGCCGTTGAGACTGGTGAGGGAGGTCTTGGAACTCCAGTCCTGACCGACGAATTCCGCGCCCTTGGCGGCCGCCAGCGCTGAAGGGTCCGTGGTTGGCCCGAAGGGATTGATGATGCCGCTGTCCAAGATCGGCATGATCTCGGAATACAACGGGAAACCGGACTTCAAATCCTCCTTCACCTTGACCTCGCTATAGAGGATCGAGGTGTTGAAATCCCAGCCGAGCAAGTTGCCCTTCCAGCCGCCGACCGCCCGAGTGGTATCGGCCGTGTCGTCCTCCAAGCGCGGGCCGTTGGCGAAGTCGCGATAGATCAGGTTCAAGGGCAATCCCGCCATGCCGTGAGCCGCGGCAAAGGCCGTCGGATAATACGGGCTGGTGGGCGGCAGCAGGAAGGCCGCGGCGGTCGGGGTAATGGCGGGGTTGTGGTACGTTGGATATTGCGTCGCCAACAGATTGGCCTGATACGCAAGAAACGGATTACTGGACAGCAAGGGGTTCTGATAAGAGAGCGGCACCGGCTGCACCTGCGTGAGCGTTTCGACCTGTGCGAAGCTCAATTGCGCGTAGAGCTGAGTGGTGTCGCTGATTTGATAGTGGGCGTTCAACAAGCCGTTGCCCCGCTTCGTGTCCGGCTGGACCGAATCGTAGGGAGAGTTGTCAAAGCGGCATTGGGCCGGAAAGTTCACGTCATTGAGCGATGGCGCGCAAGCTCCGACGGCCGGGTTGATCGTGGTCGGTTGGCCGGCCGTTTTCGGAAATACCGCGATGTTGGCCGGGAACGCAAACGACGAAGTAACATCATTGCCATATTGCGGGCTGTAACGCGTCGCGTAGGGGCGAGAGGCTCCGAGAATCTCCTGCGTGTGGTCGAAGCTCAATCCCAAGCTGACATTGTAACGATCGGTCTTTAAGTCACCAATGCCGCCGAAGAAGTTGCCCTGCTGCTCAGTGCCGCCCCCGGCCCGCGTAGGAGCGCCGCCATAAACGCTGGCATCGACGCCCTGGAAATTCTCGCGCAAAATAAAGTTCACGACTCCGGCGATCGCATCGCTGCCGTAGATCGCCGAGGCGCCGTCCTGCAAGATTTCCACGCGTTCGATGGCCGAGACGGGAATCGAGCTAATGTCGACCGAATTGCCGGCGGTGCCCGTCGATCCGCCGCCGTAGGGCGCGGATCGTTGGCCGTTGATCAAGATCAGGGTACGCGCCGAGGTCAGGCCACGCAGTGAAATGGTGGAAATTGAACCGGTCTGAAAGCCCGTGGCCTGCGCTTGGACGGTACTGCCGGAGCTGCTCGCGGAACTAATGTAGCGGAAGAGGTCCTCCGCGGAGGTTGCGCCCGTTCGTGCGATGTCTTCGGCTTTCATCACGGTCACCGGCAGCGCGCTGACGGCGTCGAGTCCCTTGATGGAAGTGCCGGTAACCACAATCTCGGCCAGATCGGGATTCGGTCCGGTCGGCGCAGAAGTGGCCGCTGCCGCGCTCGGGTTCTGGATGGACGGCGTTTGTGCGGCGGTTGCAGGAGCCTGCGCGAGTTTGATCTCGCGGGCTGATGGCGCGATGGCGGCAACAGGCAGCGGGGCGCTTATTTTTTGATAATCGCTGTGCGCTGCCGCCTTACGCTCGACCGGTCCGGTAATGACCACCGTGCTGCCGTCCACGACGTCGTAATGCAGCATCGTGTCCTTGAGCAAAATCGCCAGCGCGCTGCCGGCCTTGAGCCGGCCGACGACACCAGGGGATTGCTTGCCCTCGGCCAACTGTCCCGGAACCGTGACTTGAATGTCCGATTGGGCGGAAAATTTCAGCAGCGCAGAGGAGAGCTGTTGCGGTGCGATGTCGAATTGCCTCTGCTGCGCAAGATCGACCGCCGCAAAGCCCGGGAGGATGCCGGCAGCCGACAGGAGCAGGACGGCAAGCAGCGCCGCCGCGCCGCGTGTCATGCGTGGGACGATTCTCTTTGAGATCATTTGGCTTCCCCTTACGCGGCTCGGTATCCGCTTGTTAGGTGATAAGACGAATGAGAATCCCGATACGGGAATGGATTTTGACGCTTTTGCCAAATAATTTCCCGTTGTTGCGCTCGCCTGACAGGTCCGTTTCGTCGCACGCCCTCAGGGCGCCAAAACGCGGACCCTCGTGTGTTGCTTGCGGGCCACAAGGGCCGCCGATTCGTCCACGCAGCGGTTGAATCGGTGGTCAAATAGCGCGGGGGAAGGAAAGCGGAAAGCCTTGAGCGACGGCCGGTTGTATTCCTGTTTTCAGCTTCCCATTCGTCTAAGCTAGACTCAAAGATCGAATAAAAACTTCCTCATGGTGATTGCAGTGAGTATGCCGCCGTCCACCCCGCAGCAGGTGGCTGTCCCCAATCCCGATAGCGAGCAGTCGCGGGCGAGCGTGGTGGAGCGGCTGTTTCGCGAACACAATGAGGCGCTGATTCGTTTTCTGCGTGCACGCGTGGGCTCGCACAATGAGGCCCTCGAGGTGGCCCAAGAAGCCTATGTACGGCTCTTGAGCTTGGATCAGCCCGGCGCGGTCAGTTATCTGCGGGCCTTTCTATTCAAAACCGCCGCCAACATCGCCATTGACCGCGGCCGGCGGCATCAAAACTTCGACAAGGTCGCCGGTCGCCAGCTCTTCACCGAGTTGACTGAAAACCGCACGCCGGAACGGCAGCTTTCCGCCGAGCAAACGCTGCGTCACCTGGGCACTCTCATCGAGAACATGCCGCCAAAGTGCCGTGAGTCCTTCGTCATGAATCAAATCCAAGGAGTTGATACCGCGACCATAGCGCTCAGGCTCGGCATCACCGATAGCATGGTGCGCAAATACGTCGTCAGGGCATTGCTTTACTGCCGTGCGCGCATCGATCTTGAACGCAACGGGTGAAACTGAACATGCCTTCACCTGAAATCGAAAATGATCCGCTCCATCTAATGGCGGCCGACTGGTTCGTCCGGATGAACAGCGGCGACGTTTCGCTCGAGGAAACGCTGGCGTGGCAGGCGTGGATTCATGAACATCCATCGCACGGGCAGGCGTTTGCCGACATCGAAGAGATATCCCAAGCCTTACGCGATGTACCCGCGCCTGCGGTGCTGCCCGCGGCACTGTTGGCGCGCGACCGCTACGACGCTGCGGTTCCGATCGGAGATTGGAAGTCTCGACGGCCGCTGCGCTTGCCCGGGGCCGCGCTCGGCGTTGCCGCTTCATTCGCCCTCATTGCACTGATCGCCTTCTGGAGAACGCCCGGCGCAACCGACGCGTTTGAAACGGCGGTGGGCGAAAATCGCAGCGTGACATTAGCGGATGGATCGATCGTTTCGCTGGGCGGCGATACGCGCATTCAAGTGGCGCTGTCCGATAGTGAGCGCGCCATCGAGCTTACCCATGGCGAAGCTCTCTTCAAGGTCGCGAAGGATTCGGCCCGCCCGTTCAAGGTGCGAGCCGGCAACGCAACCATCATCGCGGTCGGAACGGAGTTCAACGTGGAGCGAGACAGCGATCGTGCCGTCGTGTCGGTCACCGAAGGCCGCGTCGTGGTCAAGCCGGTCACCGGCCTGCTGCCGGTGTCCCTACTGCAGGAATTCAAGCCCAAGCTGCGCAGCGTGCGCGTGAGCGCGGGTCAGCAGACCACGGCCGGCAGCGCAGGCGTCGAAGAGCCGACGAAAATGGAAGACCCAGCCACCGGATGGCAGATCGGGCATCTCGCGTTTCGCCTACAGCCGCTGCGTTACGTGTTGGAGGATGTCAATCGATATGCTCGCAAACCCATCGTGCTCGAAGCCCAAGACATGGGCGGCCTGATCATCACGGGCACGGTTGAACGCGAAAATATCGGCGGGTGGGTCAAGAGCCTGGAACACGCCTTTGACCTTCAGGCTACGGAAGAAGCCGATCAAATCGTCCTGCGCGCGCGCTAAGCATTCATGACTATTCGTGCAGCGGGATTGGCGGATGCCGTCGCAATTGCGCAATTGCACACCCGCAGCTGGCAGACGGCCTACCGTGGAATTCTCAGCGACTGTTTTCTCGAGGGCCCGTTGCCCGAGAACCGTCGCCTGCTGTGGCATAGCCGCCTCGCCGAGGCCGAGCGGGCCGACCAGGTCATACTGGTGGACGAACAAGAGGGAGCCCTCCGCGGCTTCGCTTGCGCGTATCTCGAGGCGGATGCGGAATGGGGTTGCTTGCTGGATAACTTGCACGTAGTGCCCGATCTCAAAGGCAATGGCCTGGGAAGGCAGCTCATGACGGCCGTGGCGCAGCGGATTTGGCGCTCCAATCCTCGCGGCCGCATGCATCTGTGGGCATACGAGCAGAATTTGGCGGCGCGCCGCTTCTATGAGCGGCTCGGCGGGGCTGTCACGCTGCGGCACGCCGAAGCGGCCCCGGACGGAACGCAGGTGAACGCCCTTCGCTATTGCTGGTCAGAGCTATCCGGGCTTGCCGGCCGGTGCGCCTAGCGAGGGCGGCAGCAAAAATCGACTCGATGCGAACGTATTTACAACGACATTAAGAGCAGGGGTGTTATGCAGCAGCGCGGACTCTTACTTCAACTGTTAGCCGTTTTGTTGATATTGCGGTGCGCAGCCGCGACTGCGGCCGATGCGCCGGATACGCGGCTGCTGCGTCAACCCGCGGTATCCAAAGACCACCTTGCCTTTGTCTATGGAGGCGACATTTGGATCAGCGATCGCGACGGCGCCCATCCGATCAGAATCACCGCGCATCCTGCGTCGGAATTTTCACCGCATTTCTCGCCCGACGGCCAATGGATCGCGTTCTCGGCCAATTACGATAACAATACGGATGTGTACGTTGTCCCCACCGCAGGGGGACAACCGCGGCGTCTTACCTGGCATCCGGCGGCCGACGTGGTGACGGGATGGAGCCCGGACGGCAAGCGGGTGTTATTCACCTCCAATCGCGAGGTCGCCAACAGCCGCAGCGGCCAACTCTACGAAGTTGCGCTCACGGGCGGCTACGAAAGGAAAGTCATGAAAGCCGTCGCCGTGGAGGGGTCCTGGTCCTCCGACGGTAAGCGACTGGCCTATCGTCCTTACATCATGGCCTACTCAGGCGTCAGCGGATGGCGCCAACACCGCGGCGGCGATACACCGCCGATCTGGATCGTCGATGCGGCCGGCAAGCAGCTGGAAAAGATCCCGCATACGAACGCCTCCGACAGCAATCCAATGTGGATTGGCGATGATGTCGCCTTTATTTCCGACCGCAACGACGGCGCGGCGAATCTATATCTGTACGACGCGCATACGCATGCGGTGCGCCAGCTGACACATGAAACGGTGTGGGACGTGCGCAACGCGGGCGCCTATGAGCGCACCATCGTCTACGAAGCCGGCGGCCAGCTGAAAACGCTTGATGTGATGAGCGGTCAAGTCCAGCCGCTGGCGATCCGCCTTGAGCTGCAATCCCTGCAAGCCCGGCCGCAGTGGAAGAATGCCGCCAAGACCATCACCGCCGCGCATCTTTCCCCGTCAGGCAAACGCGTGTTGGTCACGGCTCGCGGCGATGTCTTCAGCGTGCCGGTCAAAGATGGGTCGGTGCGCAATCTCACCGCAACTTCGGGAGTCCGCGAATCCGATGCGCTTTGGAGCAAGGATGGCCAACGGGTCGCTTATTTGAGCGATGACGGCGGCATGCAAGCGCTGCTGGTACGCGATGCCGCCGGTTTGGAAAAACCTGTACGGCATGCGTTGGGAAAGATGGGCTACTTTCACTTGCTCGGCTGGTCGCCTGACGGGCGCCGCGCCGCGTTCGAAGACAATCATCTGCACCTGTACGCAATCGACCTCACCAGCGATGCCGTCACGACGGTCGATTCGTCCCCGCGCAGACTCAATTTTCGCGTGGATTTCTCGCCCGACAGCCAGTGGCTCGCCTACACCGTGATCGGCGAGAACTATTTTACGCAAGTGCGGCTGCACAGCTTCGCCACCTCCAAGACTGTCGACCTGACCGATGCCTTCGTGCAAACGGATACGCCGGTTTTCGGCAGCAACGATTTACTGTATTTTGCGGCATCAATCGACGCCGGTCCCACGCGCGTGTCGCTCGATATGTCGACGCAAGAGCGGCCGCTGCGCATGGCCCTGTATGCGGCCGTGTTATCCGCCGCCGGCCATTCGCCCCTGCCGCCGAAGAGCGGCGACGAGGACGGCAAGGGCGACAAGGCCCTCGACAAAGAGAAGGACACGGATTCTGCCAAGTCAGGCGCGGAAGCCAAAGCCAAGAAAGGCGGCGAGGACGACAAGGCCGACAAGGCCGACAAGGCCGACAAGGCGATCAAACCCACGCGCGTCGATGTGGCGGGGCTGTCGCAACGCTTCGTTCCGATCCCCGTCGCCGAACGCAACTATGAACGTCTCGCCGTCGGCGCGGATGGCGCCTTGTTCTACCTCGCTCGACAGCAACCGGGCTCGAGCGTGGAGCCCCCCAGTCCCAACCGTAACGCCGATGCCGATCTGTATCGATTCAATTTCGAGGAGCGCGAGGAAAAGCTGCTCAAATCCCATCTTGTGGATTTTTCAGCCAGCGCGGACCGAAAGAAACTGCTTCTCACCCTGGGCGAAGGCAAGCTGGAGGTCGCGGATGCCAACGACAAACTCGACTCCAAGCCGGTCGATTTGAGCAACGTACGGATGCTCATCGATCCGCGCCTGGAGTGGCGGCAAATATTCGATGAAGCCTGGCGCATGGAGCAGCAGTATTTCTACGATCCGAAAATGCATGGACTGCCTTGGGCGGCGATTCGCGCGCGCTATGAGCCGCTGCTGCAGTTCGTGCAGCGCCGCGAAGATCTGAGCGAGCTGTTGGTCGAAATGATCGGCGAAATGCAAGTCGGGCACAACCGCACCGGCGGCGGCGATGTGTATTCGGCGACGCCCACTGCGACCGGCTTATTGGGCGCCGACTTCACGGTCGAGAACAACCAATATCGAATTCAAAAAATCTATCGCGGCGATCGCTGGAATCCGTTCCTGATCGCGCCGCTCGCGACTGCCGGGGTGGACGTCGAGGAAGGCGATGCGATACTGGCGATCAACGGCCATCCGTTGGATGGCACTGTCAATATTTTCTCGCTGCTCGAGGGCACGGCAGGTAAACAGATTTCTCTGACCGTGAGCCGCGCCGGACAGAACGGCCCGCACACGGCGGTGGTCATTCCCGTGGAGAATGAGGCGGCGTTGCGCCAGTGGAATTGGGTCGAAAGCAACCGTGAGTACGTGGAGCGCAAAAGCGGCGGTAAAGTCGCTTATGTATACCTGCCCGACACCGCCGGCGACGGATACACGTTCTTCAACCGCATGTTCTTTGCTCAGGTCGACAAGCCGGCGCTCATTGTCGATGACCGCCGCAACAGCGGAGGCCAAGCCGCCAACTACGTACTGGAGGTTTTGAATCGTAAGTATCTGTCCGGATGGAAGGATCGCGACGCCTTGGTATTCAACACGCCGGCCGGCGCCATCTACGGACCGAAAGCGATGTTGATCGATCAGGATGCCGGGTCGGGCGGCGATTTTTTGCCCTACGGCTTCAAGAGGCTTGGCCTCGGCAAACTCATCGGCACACGCACGTGGGGCGGACTGATCGGGATATCCGCAAATCCACCGCTGATCGACGGCGGCTTTCTCACCGTACCGTTCTTCCGCGTCTTTACCCCTGAAGGGGAGTGGCGGGTCGAGAATGAAGGGGTTGCGCCGGATCTCGAGGTGCCGTTGGACCCGCTGGCCGTCAATGCAGGCAATGATGTGCAGCTCGATGCGGCAATCGCGGATGTCTTGCAGCAGTTGAAAAATGCGCCTGAAATTCCCCGCAAGACGGCGCCGCCCATTCCGGTTCAAGTAGGCAAATAGCGCTGCAAAGCGCCGAGGGAGCAACTGTATGAGGATGGCGAACAATGAGAGCGGGGCCTGGTGTCCGGCCAATGGGCGCGCTGCGTGGGTGATATGCGCTCTCGGCGGGCTGCCGCTGAGCGGGTTTGCCCAAGCCGTCCATGAGGCCAGCTTGGCGGAATCTTTGAGCCGCACGAGCATCCGGGCACCGGCCATTGCTCCCGATGGACGCACCGTCGCCTACCTGCAGCGCGAAACCGATTGGAAGGACAATGAATATGTCTGGCAGCTCTGGCGGGTCGATGTGGACAGCGGCAAGGCGCTGCAGCTGACCCGCGGAAAGAAATCCGCCGGCTCGGCCGCCTGGTCGCCGGATGGACGGTGGCTCGCCTTTGTCACCGAACGCGAGGCGAATGTCATCGAGCCGCTTGCAGATGTGGAAAAGGATCGCGCTTCGAAGCAGGACGGCAAAAGCGCCGCCTCCACTTCTGCCAAGCCTGCCGCAAAGCAGATTTGGTTGATCGCCCCGGATGGAGGAGAGGCGTGGCCGCTCACGAAATCAGAGACCGACGTGGATGAGCTGCAATGGACGAAGGACGGTAAGCGGATCGTCTTTACCGCCGCAGAACCGGCCAGCAAGGCAAACAAGGAACGCCGGGAGCGCTACAGTTCGTATGATGTGGTTGAGAAGGATTTCGAACAGCATCAGCTGTGGTGGGTCGATGCCGCAGCGGCAATCCAGGCGCAGCAGCCGCAAGCCTCACAGCAATTGACTTCCGATCCGACGTTGAGCGTCAAGTCGTTCGCGATTTCACCTCAGACCGACCGCATCGCCTTCAGCGCCGGCCACAACCCGCTGCTGGCCTTCATCAAGGACGAAGATCTCTACTTGATGGATCTGCCGCGGGCCGGCTCCACCCCGGGATCGGCGACGAAAATTGTCGCCTTGCCGGGGCCCGACGGCTCGCCCATGTTCTCCCCGGACGGCAGGCAACTCGCCTTTGCTTCCGGTCTCGGGCAGCCGAATTTCTTCTATGCCAATAGGCACATTGCGCTGGTCGATCTGGGAACCGTCCTGAAGCGCCCCGCGGCCGTGGCCGCCGATGTTCGCGACTTGACCCAAAGTTTCGATGAGGACCCCAATGCGCTTGCTTGGGCTCCGAGCGGACTGTATTTCCATGCCACTCAGAAAATGACGGCAAAGCTGTTCCGGCTGGACCCATCCACCTGGCAGATTCAGCCCGTCTCCACCGACGATCGCCTGATCATCAACGAAGTATCGGTGACGCCCGATGGAACCGCGCTCGCCTTCACGGCAGACGATGCGACCCACTTGACCGAACTCTATGTCTCGAACTCGAAGACGTTTGCGGCCAAGAAACTCACCGACCAAACGGCGCAGGTCAAGGGCTGGAAGCTCGGCAGCGTGGAAGCGGTCTCATGGAAGAGCAAGGATGGAACCGTCATTGAAGGGGTACTGCATAAACCGGCGGACTATGATCCAAGTCGCAAATACCCGCTGCTGGTCAAAATCCACGGCGGTCCCACCGGGGTTTCGCAGCCGCGATTTTTGCCCAATGATTACGCGTACCCGGTGCAATCCTTCCTCGCCAAGGGCGCTTTGATCCTCGAGCCCAATTATCGCGGCAGCGCCGGCTACGGGGCCAAATTCCGCGCGCTCAATGTGCGTAACCTCGGCGTCGGCGATATGTGGGACGTCATGAGCGGCGTGGATTCTCTGATCGCCAAGGGCCTGGTTGACCCCAACAAGTTGGCCGCGATGGGGTGGTCCCAGGGCGGCTACATCTCCGCCTTTCTCACCACCCATACGGACCGCTTCAAGGCCATTTCCGTGGGTGCCGGCATCAGCGACTGGACCACCTACTACGTCAGCACCGATATCACGCCTTTTACGCTGCAGTATTTGGGGGCGACTCCCTGGGTCGATCCGCAGATCTACGCCAAAACCTCGCCGATCACCACGATCCGGCAAGCGAAGACTCCGACTCTGATTCAGCAGGGCAGCGCCGATCGTCGCGTACCGGTGCCCGATTCCTTCGAGCTTTATCGAGGATTGCTGGACCAGCACGTCGACGCGCGATTAATTCTCTACACCGGATTCGGGCATGGCATCGACAAACCTAAATCGGCGCTGGCACTGCTGCAGGCGAACCTCGACTGGTTCAGTCATTTCATTTGGAACGAGGCCATCCCCGCAGACTCCGCGCTCAAAGGCAGCAGCGAACTGCCGACCGCGCATTGATGCCGCTTGTTCAAGTGAAGTGCGAAAGCCAGGTGAGTATCCGCTCGATCGAGGGCTTGTAAGGCGGACGGATGATGCCGCCGCCCGAGAAACGAGATTGAATGAACACCGGCTTTTCCTTGGAGAATTGCCGGAATCCAAACTCGCCGTGATAGTGACCCTGTCCGGACGCGCCGACGCCGCCGAACGGCAGGCCTTCCTGCGCGATGTGCAGCAACGTGTCGTTGATGGAAACGCCGCCGGCAATCGTGCCCGCCAAGACCTGAGCTTGCGCCGCCGCATCCTCGCCGAACCAATAAAGAGCCAACGGCCGTTCATGTCGATTTATATACGCCAGCGCCTCGGCCAGGCTGTCATACGGAACAATCGGCAGGACAGGGCCGAATATTTCTTCGCTCATGACGCGCATGCCCTCGCGCACGTCGAGCAGCAGCGTCGGCGGCAACTGTCGGCCGCCGGCAGCCACACCCGGGTCCGAAGGCTCAATTTCGATGACGGTTGCGCCGTGCCCGCGCGCATCCTCGATGAGCTCGCGCAGACGCCGCAAATGACGATCGCTGATGATCGCGGAATAGTCGGGATTTGAACGGAATTTAGGGTAGAGCCGCGTCATGCTGGCGCGCAACAGCGCTACGAAGCGAGCGACTTCGCCGCGCGGTACCAGCATGTAATCGGGTGCGATGCAGGTCTGTCCGGCGTTGATCAATTTTCCCCATGCAATCCGCTCTATGACGCGCTCAAGGTGGCACGAGGCATCAATGATGGCGGGCGACTTGCCGCCAAGTTCGAGGGTGACCGGCGTCAAATTCTTGGCTGCCGCTTGTGCGACTTCGCGGCCGACCGCAGTCGATCCAGTAAAGACCAGGTGGTCAAAGGGCAGCGCCGCAAATTGCTTTCCAACAGCGGCATCGCCGGTCACAACGGAAACTTCATCGACGGCAAAGCTCTTCGCGATGCTCTCAGCCAAGGCCTGAGAGAATGCCGGCGTCAGCTCCGAGGGCTTCAGCAGGGCGCGATTTCCCGCGGCCAACGCGCCGATCAGGGGCGCCAACGCGAGCTGCAGCGGGTAGTTCCAGGGACTGATGATACCAACCACGCCGAGCGGTTGGCGCAGGACCATGGATTTTCCGGGGCGGTAGGCGAGCGCCGTCGAGGCGCGGCGCGGCTTCATCCAGCGCGCAAGATTGCGAACGGCATGACGAATTCCGCTCTGTAAGACCAGTGTCTCGGTAATGCGGATCTCGATCGGGGAGCGAGTGCTGAAATCCCTCGAAATCGCCGCGGCAAACTCCGCGGCGTGCGACTCGATCAGAAGATTCAAGCGCTTCAGCCGATCCAGGCGCAAAGCACGCGAGGGCGACATATCGGACTGAAATGCGGCCTGCTGAGTCCGCAGCAGCGCCCGCAATGGATCGGCCGGCGCCCCGGACAATTCGGTTGCGGCAAAGAGAGATGAACTCATCTTAGCTGACTCTGACCGGCATTTTGCTGAATCCGCGCACGAAAGCCGAGCGCACGCGCGTGGGCTCGCCGACCACCTCGAGACGCTCGAATCGGCGCAAAATCTCTTCCCACAAAATCTTGAGCTGCAGCTCGGCCAACCGGTTGCCCACGCAGCGATGGATGCCGAAGCCGAATGATAGGTGTTGTCGAGGGCGTTCGCGGTCGACCATGAACCGATCTGGATCGAGGATGGCGCTCGCATCGCGGTTGCCTGACAAATACCACATTGCGAGTTTGTCGCCCTTCTTGATTTGCTTGCCGCCCAGCTCGGTGTCCGCCGTGGCGGTGCGCCGCATATAGGCCAGCGGCGTCTGCCAGCGGATAATTTCAGAGACCATGCCTTCAATCAGCGCCGGATTGGCGCGCAGTTTGGCCATCTCCTCCGGAAAATCATTCAAGGCAAGCAAACCGCCGGTCATGGAGTTGCGGGTGGTGTCGTTGCCGCCCACGATCAGGAGCACCAGATTACCCATATATTCGAGCGGCCCCATGTTGCGGGTTGCCGGGCCGTGCGCCAACATCGAGATCAGATCGGAGCGCGGCGGCTCGTTGACGCGTTCGTTCCATAGGCGCGTGAAATACTCCAGCATCTTGCGCAGCTCCGCCATGCGAACTTCCGGCTCCGGCGCGTCCGGATTGGTCAGCTTGTTGGCGGTGGAGATGTCCGACCAATAAGTGAGAAGCCGGCGGTCTTGCAACGGAAAATCGAACAACGTCGCCAGCATGTAGGTCGTGAGCTCGATCGACACCCGGTCGACCCAGTCGAATGTCTCGTTGCGCGGCAGACCATCGAGCACTTTGGCGGTGCGCTGGCGGATCAGATCGCGCCAATTGTTGAGGTTCGAGGGCGCCACGATGGGACTCACGGCCCGGCGCTGTTCGTCATGTTTCGGCGGGTCCATGGCGATGAACATTTTCAATTTCTGCTCATCGTCATCGGGGAAGTCCATCAGCGTAATGCCGCCCTCCGATGAATAGAGTTCGTGATGGCTGTCGACATGCATGATGTCTTGATAGCGCGTGATCGACCAGTAGGCGTCAATACCCGGCACAGGACTGAGCGAGCGGTGCACCGGGTCATCGCGCCTGAGCCGCTCGAAAACGTAGCCGACGGTGTCGTCCACAAAACCTTGCGGATCCGCGGGATCCAATTGCTCCAGCGGAATCGCCAAAGCGTGTGCACGCGCCGCCTCGCGGCGTGCCACGAGTGGATGGGTTGCACTCATGCTGCGTCTCCCTTCAATGCTGTGATTCAGGCGTAGCGACGATCAGGCCGTCCAAGCTCGCATCTATATCAATCTGGCAGGCCAGCCGTGAAGTGCCGCGCAGCTCAGCCACCAAGTTCATCATGTCGAGCTCGCAGGCCTTGCGCTCGCCAACCCGATCCGCCCAGCTCGGATCGACGTAGACATGACAGGTGGCGCAGGCGCAATTGCCGCCGCAATCGCCGTCGATGCCGTCGACGCGATTGTCCGTCGCCGCGCGCATGAGCGTCGTTCCGGCGGCAACCTCGACGGTACGGCGCTCGCCGCAATGACTGATGAATGTAATTTTCGCCATTTCAATGACTTATAGATTATAGTTCGACACACTATCGACTCGTGCAGGCGCTTGCGCGCAGCTCAATTTCGCATGCTTGGCATGGAAGTCAAACGGTTTCGACCGCTGAAACTGCGGGAGGCCTCAGCGCCTCAACTCTACCTCCCTCCAGCACCATGTAGATTTCCTCGAAGCTGCGCGCCAGAGACAACCGAGAATAGATCAGCCGATAGGTAGCGATGTCGGCAAACCAGTCAGCGCTGCTGAGAATTAGCCATCGCCGCGCGCTCGAACCAGCTCTCTCGGATCCGGCAAGGAGTGCATCGTGGAACATGCGCATCGAATTTGCGATGACGCCGGGCGCGGGATCGCCGCTGAAGACAAACGCAATCACCTTCGCGTTCCATCTCGGATCGCGCTCGAGGACGCGAAACCGTACGCGATTCCCGAGCACAGTCTTTCGTTCATCCCGCTCCACGGCCGCGCTCTCGATGTAGTGCACGAGCAGCTTCGTCAGTGCGGCAATCAACCGCTTCGGCACTTTGATGGGGGCGCCGAGGGTCAGAATTATCGCCTTCCCGCTCGGGACGTGCGCGTGCAATGCGCTGTGCAGATCGCGCAAAACCCGGCGCGCGACGCGATCTTCGCGCAGGCGGGCCTTGGCTACGCGCGCAGGGCGGGACGGCTGCGCGACGATCGCAACGTCGAGCGCAATCCTGCGCCCGCCGATCGTCGCGTAGGCGTCCGGGGGACCCTCGCCGATTTCCCAGGGAGCAGAAAAATGCGCGGCAACCGCTTCAATGGCGTATCGCTTTGCTTCTCGGGAAGCGGTCATGGCGGCGCTACGATGTTGGCTGCGATTCATAGCGAGATACTAACCGCTGCGCTTTGCTGGCGCGCGGTGACAGCAAATCCCGCCGGCATGGGCGAGGGGCTTGAGCAGCCCGTGCCCTTCGGTCACCAGCACCATGTGGGGCGATGCGGGCATCGATTGCCGCTGCTGTCATGCCGCGGTGGAAGACCCTGCTGGTGATGGCCATCTTCATGCATGAAACGCATGCGCGACGCCTGACGCGATTGATTTCCGCGGTGGGCTTCGTTTGGTTGGCTATTGATCGGTCTGACCTTGGGCGACGTTCTCACCCGCACGAAGATACCGGCGCCGTGGTAGCGCCGGACCTCGGGGCTGCCGCCTCAAGTGGTGTAGTCCCAGCCCATTCTCACCATGGTTCTGACGCAGTTGGCCGGCAAATAATCGTTCCATTCCAGGATGTTTTGCACCGAGCGTCGCACGTCGGCGGCGCGGAGCGGACCATGGACCAAAGTCTTGTCGTGAGGAAGACGCCGATATTGGCGGCCCACTCCGGTCACGCGATTTCTTGTGTGTTCTTTCATAACCAAGCTTCCTTATTCATATAAAGAATTGGCCGTGCAGTGTGAAACTAGGTTTGCTTATAGAAACTTTTGCGGTGCGGCGTCAAGGCAAACCTATGTAGACAAACTCCGACAAATCAAGCGGGGCGATTCCTACGCCGGGGTGCCGGATCGGCGCAATGGGCAGACACGGTAAGTCGTGCTGAGCTTCAGGCGCAGGATAGTCGCAACAGGTGTAATTTTTATGACTTCCAGGACGGCATCCAGGATTCTGCCGCGCAGCGCTAAGCACGCAACGCCCGATGGGGCGCCGACTCGCAAGAAGTGGTCCCAGAGGGTGACGGAGCACAGCAACGCACTGGATTTGAAGAACGGCGTATTCCAGCTAAAAAGTGCATCGGCTATCGCCAGGTCGCTCAAGAGGTCCGCGCAGGCCAGTCAGCGCCGCAAGTCGAGTCCGTTTCGCTCCGCGATGTCCATGCTCAATTTCGAAATCAATCGGGCGGGATCGAATTTAACCCAAGAGCGCCGGGCCGTACTGAGCCGGGCGAAAGTCGAGCTGCGCAAGCTGTTCGGTCAACCGGAGTCCCGCAGCTGAGAGGCCGCTCTGCGCTGATCCGCGTTTTGCAAAATGACGCGTCGCCGGCGATCACCGACGACCCCCCACTCTTTTATCTCCTGCAGGGAGCGAAAGCAGCCAAGACAGGTCAGGGTATCGTCCAGGCAACAATTGCCGATGCATGGGGACTGAGCGGAGCTGTCGTTAACAGTCATGATGAAGCCGAACTGCCGGATTCATATTGAATCACGGGCGCACCGACGGATCCGGGTATGCATCACATTGCAGCGGGTCGCCTGATTCAGTCGCTGAAAGTTTGCAACCTCAGTGGCTTCATACCCTCCTCAATCAGCAGCCGGCCGAGCGCGCAAAGATCCTCGAGCGGGCCGTCAAGCGAAATGACTGGGCTTCCGGCCAGAGTTCCCGCTTTGCTCGCAAATGCGCAGGCACCGTAGGGGATCAGTAATTCGGCTTGGCTGAGACTTCCTGCGTACAAAAGGATCTGTCCGGGCCGCGGATGGGCGGTCGCGTTCTCCGGGGGCAGCTGCGGGCCGCCCTCGAGGGGCAGCCAAGCGGCCTCACCGCTCCATCTTGCGTGCCGTAGCAGCCCCTTGAGCGGTAGCTGCTCAAGGAGCCATGCCGCCGAGACCGGCGCGGTTTCTCGTTCGAGGGTCCCGGCGAATTCGAAGGGTCCAATTGCCAGCAAGATCCGCGGGTTCGGTAACATGAACGCAAGGATAATCCTGATCGTTTGCCGAAGCGCTGTACAGTTGCACAGATATCGGGCAGTACAGTTGGGGGTGATTCGCGCAATGGAAAATCTCGCTCGCGGCAAGATGAACCCGAAGAAAACCCTTGTCGATGAGAGCATTGAATGGGTGATGAAGCGCATTCAACGCCGGATTTTTGCGGCTGGGACAAGGCTTCCCTCGATCCGCGCGCTCGCGCGTCAACGCGGCGTCTCGGCATTCACGGTTTCGGAGGCCTATGGACGGCTCGTTGCGGTGGGTATTTTGGAAGCTCGGAAAGGATCGGGTTACTACGCGCGTACCGGTCGATCCAAGCGGGCAGAATCGGCAACGAGGCGATCCGGGAAAATCGATCTTTCCTGGCTGTTGCATCATATGCTGTCGGGGGCCGGGGCACGCGGACCCGGTTTGGGCGTGCTTCCGTCCGAGTGGCTGAACAGCATTGAAATCGGCGCCGCTCTGCGCTCGCTCGGCCGTCAGGGGCGGTGGCTCGACAGCGGATGCCCGAGCGGTTTCGAGCCGCTGCGGGGACTCATACAACGTCGCCTCGCGGATCTGGACATTCTTGCGGGCGCTGACCAGATAATTCTTACGACCGGCATCACCCACGCATTGAATTTGGTGTTGCGCGCAATAGTGAGGGCCGGAGACACCGTCCTCACCTCAGACCCCACTTGGTTCGGTGCTCTCGGCATGCTCAGCGAGCATGGTGCCCGAATCGTTGGAATACCGGTCGGCGCGAGCGGGCTCGATATCGATTCGCTCGAGCGGGCGGTCATCGAGAAGCGCCCACGCCTTTTGATGCTCAGTTCGATAGGCCACAACCCCACCGGACTGTCGTTGCCGATCGACGCCGTACAACGGATCCTCAACCTTGCAGCCAAACATGATTTCTGGATATTCGAAGACGATGTGTACGCCGACCTCGCGACGACGTCGGTGAGGCGGCTTGCAGCGGAAGGCGGCCTGTCGCGAGTGATCTACGCGAACAGCTTTTCCAAAACCTTGGCAGCGAACATTCGTGTCGGTTTCATGACCTGCGATGGGCCGATTGCGCAACGATTGGCCGAGACCAAACTTTTGGCCGGATTCACCACCCCGGAACTCAACGAAAGGCTGGTGCACAAGCTCCTGGTCGAGGGGCATTACGCCAGCCACGTAGCCCGCTTGTGCAAGCGACTTGCGGCGCATCGCGGACGAATGCGCCGCTTCCTGGCAAACGCGGGCATTGAAATTCTCGGGAACAACGGCGACGGATTGTTCCTTTGGGCCAATGCGCGAATCGACACCAATGTGTTGGCGAAGATTTGCAGCGCGCACGGATTGTTGCTGGCTCCCGGCAGCCTTTTTTCACCGCGCCAACAGGCGAGCACCTGGATGCGAGTCAACGTGACGACATCATTGGACGACGTCGATGCGGTTCTTGAGCGGCGCGGCCGCGTGAATTGGGCACCTCGTCAAGGGAATTTGCCCGAGCCGCGCCGTTAAGAATTGCTTAACAGCCGATCAAATAGTCCGTTTGTTGCGTGTCGGTGTGAAGCGCACTCTGTTGACGTCCGATCAGTTCAGTCAACCGAGTAAACATCAATGAATACCACCTACTTGCTTAGAGTCGCACAGGGGCTTTTGGCCGTGGCGGCGACGAGCGCAACGGTACTTGTCTTGCAGATTGCGATGTCGGCGTAGCGCAATGGGCCGCCGGCAAACCGAGGTTCGAGGGCTATTCGCGCGGCGGATGTCGATTCCGAGCCTCGGTTTTCGTCTTAAGTACATGAGCAATAGTTTAGCGAGATGCAAGGCCATGCTTTTTATCATCAAGTCGATCTCCCAACGCGCGCTGCGGTGCATCCGGTGCTTCATCGAGCGAACCCCGTCCGGCACGCGGACACTGAAGGCATGGGCGCCGCGTGTGATCGCCAGGCTCAAGGAATTTGGTCCCTACGCGATGATGGAACTCGTGTTGCCGGGCGGCTCGGTGCTGGCGCTAACAGTGTGGTTGTATCGGCGGCGATTAGCCGCTCGAACCAGGGTTACTTAGGCGAAGACATCGAACAATGTTCCCAGCATTTTGTTGTGTGTGCTGATCACGTTCGCACCGGCTTCGGTCAGCAGGAGCGTTTGATTCAAGTCCAGCAGGGCGCCGGTCACATTCTGACCAGCGGGGTTGGCAATCTGCGCCCACGCGCCCACGCGCCCACGCGCCCACGCGCCCGAGCTCGGTCGATCTGCGCGCGCTCTGCGGCGATATGCGCGAACGCTTGTCGCGCACGCCGTTCTTCGGGCCCCGGCGTTCCGGGGCCGTTCACTCATCGATCACAATTTCGCAGGCAGCAACAAGGCGAACTGACCGTCCTCATCATGCTCAAGGACACTTTGAGGAAATCATCTTCACCGCGGTCACCTTCATTGTGTGAGTTTTATCCTTTCCAGGGACGGCGACGCCGGTGATTTCGACCTTATGACCGAGGTGAGGCGCGAGATTCGCCGTTGTCTCTGCAATCACCACTTCTTTCGGCCCTTTCTCCAAGTGGGTGAGCTTAAAGGTTCCCGCAGAATCGCCCGGCGCCAGACAGCCCGTCATGCTGTGCTCGGCGGGAGCACCTTGGGCTTCGGCGCGAACCGCAAAGCCAGCTACATAGACTGCGAACATCAATGGGACAATGAAAGCCTTCATGTGAAACCCCTTGTTTGATTGCAGGCGCTTATTTTCGGTTTTTTTCAACAGAAAATCCAGGCGCCAACGAGGGAACCCTGATAATGTGCGGCCGACGCTCGCGATGAAGTCCGGGCATCCGAGCAGCCAGCGAATTAGATGACGTGGGGGTTCGCCATGAAACACAATGTCTACCGTCTCCTGTTGCTCATCTTGGCGGCAACCCCGAGTTTCGCCGCATTGAAACAAGGCGACACGGCTCCTGATTTCAAGGCACAGGCTTCCCTAGCCGGCAAGGAATTTACGTTCTCGCTGCGCGAGGCTTTGAAAAAGGGCCCGGTGGTGGTGTATTTCTATCCCGCCGCCTTTACCGGCGGCTGCAATTTACAGGCGCACACTTTCGCGGAGGATCACGATAAGTTCGTTGCCGCCGGCGCGTCGGTCATCGGCGTTTCGCTCGACAGCATTTCGCGCTTGAACGACTTCTCGGCCGATCCTAAATATTGCGCCGGCAAACTGCCGGTGGCCTCGGATGAGAAGGGCGAAATCGCGAAATCCTACGATATCAAAATCACCGACACCTATAAGGGACAGGCGATTGCCACGATGAAAGATTCCCGCGGCATCGAAATCGGTCACAGCACGGCCGAACGCACGACCTTCGTCGTCACGTCCGACCATAAAATCGTGGCGACGATAGGCGGCGTTGCGGGCGATGCCAATGCCGAGCAAGCGCTTGCCGTTGTTCAGCAGCTGGCGGCGAAACGTATCGCGAGCAATTGAAGCGCCGGCTCTCGGACGACGCACCAGCCGCGCGCTCGGGATCGAAGCCCCACGCTGCAGGAAAAAATTGGGCCAGGACATGAACGTTAGAACCGCGGCTGCCGCTTCGTGTACCGCAAAACCATCCGGCCTCGACCTTTGCGCAGGGAGCCGACGCCCGATTGGAACGCGATGCAGTGAAAGTAGCAAACGGCTGTACAGGAGCAAGCATGCACAAGTTCTTTCTCAGGCTGAAGTTGCCGATATGCGGTCTCATCGTCGCTCTCATGCCGGCTCTCCCGGTGAAGGCGCAAAAAGCCGCCGATTGGACCTCGCTCGATCGGTACATCAATTCCTCGATGAAAGAATGGAAAGTGCCGGGCGCCTCGGTTGCAATCGTGCGCGACGGTGTCGCCGTTTACATGAAGGGATTTGGAGTTCGCGATATCCGCACCAACCAGCCCGTCACGGCCGACACTCTGTTCGACATCGGGTCGTGCACCAAAGCGTTTACGGCAGCCGCCGTTGCCATGCTGGTGGACGAAGGAAAAATGCAATGGGATGGAAAGGTGAATGCCTATATTCCGTTCTTCCATTTGCGCGATCCCTTCGCCGATCAAAACGTCACCATTCGAGATCTACTGACGCACCGCACCGGTGTGCCCGGAGCGGATCTGCTTTGGTACGTCGATCCGCGGGCCGCGCGCGACGAGCTGATACGCAAGCTGGCCTACGTTCAGCCGAACACGGGGTTTCGCACGCGCTTCGAATACCAAAATCTGATGTACGTCGCGGCTGGGTATGCCGTCGGGCAGGTTGCCGGCGGCAGCTGGGACGAGTTCACCCGGTCGCGCTTGTTTGCGCCGCTTGGAATGACCGAATCGGATACCAGCGCAGGCGAAGCGCAATCGAGTCCGGACCATGCCACGCCGCATGAACAGGGCCCGGACGGCACGGTGAAGGCGATCCCCTGGCGCAATATCGACAGCGTGGGACCGGCGGGCTCGATCAATTCGAGCGCGCGCGACATGGCCAAGTGGATCGCATTTCAGCTCGGCGACGGCACGTACCAGGGGAAGCGGCTGATCTCCCCCGCAAACATGCGCGAAATGCACAGCGCGCAGATGGTGATTTCGCTCGACGGAGAAATTCCCAAGGTATTTTTCCCCGACTCGATGCAGCTCAGCTACGGCCTGGGTTGGTTCGTGCAGGATTATCGTGGGCATCAATTGATCATTCATGCGGGAGACATCGACGGTTTTGCCACAATGGTCGTGCTGATACCCGAGATTCATAGCGGCTATTTCGCGGTGACCAACCTGGGGAGTTTGTATCGGCAGGTCTTGAGTTACCAGATCGCCGACCACTTGCTGCATTTGCCGGACGCCGGGTGGAGCGAGCATTTCAAAACGTTGCGCGCGGAACTGCGGGCGGAAGAAAAGGCGAGCGAAGCGTGGCAGTCGAAGCGCACGCCGGGCACGCACCCGTCGCGCGATCTGTCGGCTTATGCCGGTCACTACCAAAATCCAGTCTATGGCGATGCCGAAATCGGAATTCAGAACGGGAAGCTTGCGCTGCATCTCGGGTCCATCGATTCGGACCTCGAACACTTTCAGTACGACACGTTCGTAGCACGCTTCCGGCATCAAACTCGATTGACCTTTGACCTGAATGCAGACGGCAATCCAGCCGAGTTCACGGTGGCGGGCATCCAGTTCAAACGTTCCGCCCAATAGTACGGGAAGTACGATATATGGCATCGATGCGGAAGCGGGCAATTTGGATCGTCGGCGCGCTGCTGCTGGCGAGCATTGCTGCGTTTGCGTTTATCGAAAATCGTGCCGGTCATTATCCGGTTTATGGCGTCTCGAGTTTTTCGCACCTCGCGCTGCCGGCCGAGAGCGCGGATCCCACCGGCGATGCGCTGGTACAAACGGACGCAGGGACGCTGCGCGGCGCTCACATTGGATCCGCAATCGCATTTCGAGGCATCCCTTATGCAAGGCCGCCGGTCGGCGTACTTCGCTGGCAGCCGCCTCAAGCTGCGGTTCCCTGGCAGGGCGTAAGAGAAGCACTCCAGCCGGGGAGCGCGTGCGCGCAGCGAATTTCGGGCCTTACAACCTTTTTCGCGCCGATGGCGCAAGCCTACGGGTCAAGTTTTGAGCAGCCTCCGGTCAAATCGTCGGAGGACTGTCTTTATCTGGATGTTTGGGTCCCGGAGCGGCCGGTAAGCCGCCCGCTGCCCGTAATGGTTTGGCTGCACGGCGGCAGCAACACGGTGGGCAGCGGCACACAGTCGACTTATGACGGGGTTTCTTTGACCCGGCACGGCGTGCTGTTGGTTACTTTGAACTATCGACTCGGCGCGATGGGGTTCTTCAGTCATCCTGAGCTCACGGCCGAGTCATCGCACCACAGTTCGGGCAATTATGGATTGCTGGATCAACTCGCGGCGCTCAATTGGGTTAAGCAAAACATCGCCCGCTTCGGCGGCGATCCCGATCATGTCACCCTGTTCGGCGAGTCGGCGGGCGCGATCGACGCAGCGCGCTTGATGTCTTCGCCGCTCGCTGCCGGACTGTTCAAGCGCGTGATATCCGAAAGCGGCCCAGCGTTTGAGCCCGGACAGACATTGTCTCAGGCGGAAGCCTTTGGCAGCGCCGTCGGCGCGTTGGCGCCAGGCGATGCGAAGTCGACGGCTCTGGAGAAATTGCGGGCCCTGACCGCAGCAGAGGTCGAAGCACTCGTGGCCAAGGCCAAGGAACATATGCCGACCGACATCACCGCCGCGACGGCGGACGGTTGGGTGCTTCCGATGCCGCCTCGTCAAGCCTTTCTCAGCGGATCGATCCAAAAAGTGGATTTGTTGATCGGTATCAATGGACGTGAACTCAGCGCTTTTCGCCTCGCCGCTGCGGCGGCAGCCAAATCTTCGGGGACCGAGAAAAGCGTCGCGGATTCGGGCGGACTGACTAAATTTGCGGAAGCTGCCCGCCCCTATTTCGGAAGCTGGACCAACCCGGCCCTTGCTTTCTACCTCGCCAGAATATTATTGAACAAGGATGCTGGTCTGGACGCAGCCGCCAATGACCTGATTGGCGCCTGCCCGGTGGGCGCGATGGCGAGCCTGACCCATGCCTCCGGCCAGCATGTCTTCGTATATCGTTTTGATCGATCAATTGCGGGTGGGGGAGAAGCCAAATTGGGGGCGTTTCACAGCCTGGAAGTGCCCTACATATTCGGCAGTTTGCACGACCGCGAATGGCGCTGGCTTCCCTCGAACTCTGACGATGCGTCGCTTTCCGAGCTGCTGCAAACCTACTGGACCAACTTCGCCAAGACCAGCAATCCGAACGCTGCGGGCCTGCCTGATTGGCCGGCTTGGAGCGATGACGAAAAGGAGTTTCTGGTTGTCAATCATGATGCGAGCGTCACCGCGCATCGCAATTTTCCTCCGCTTCTCTCCAGCCTCGGAGCAAGCGAGCTGAAGCGAAATTTCAAATAGTGCATCCGCATCGGGCCGCCGACAGCCAGGCCGGGAGGCGCACCAAATCGTACTCGCATGAATCAACAATCCGCCTTACCCGTTCCACCTGCCAACCGCAAATGCGATTGAGACGGCTTTGGCGCATACTCTGAGGGAGTTCGACAGTGTATGGGTGATTCGTGGCCAACAAAGAAACACCGGCGTCGTTCCTCGGCAATCCGGCCCTTGTTTGGCGCCGTGCAACGGAGGCTCGCGAAACATGCTCAAACGGTGGATAGCTGCGGCGAAGCAGCGTGGTGGTCGAAAATCATGCGCCGCGCATGTGCGCATTGAGCTTGTGTGCAGGCGGGTTGGCGGCTGCGCCGGCGGCGTATGGCCGCGACCGCGTCGAATCACTGTTGCAATCCTTGGCCGATGCGCCTGGACCGTCCGGTTATGAAGAAGAGGTCAGAGCAATCATGGTGCGGGAGCTTAGGCCGCTCGCGGCGCAGATAAGCTACGACGGCCTAGGATCGGTCATTGCGCAACAGGGGACGAGCGGTCCGCGCATCATGCTGGACGCACACATGGATGAACTCGGCGGAATCGTCCGACGAATTACTGCCGAAGGCTTCCTGTCGATGCAGATGGTTGGCGGCTGGCTCGACCAGGCATTGGTGGGCCAACGGTGGGTGATTCTCGGTTCGAAAGGTGCGGTGCACGCCGTTACCGGCATTCGGGACATTCACGTCCTGCCGCCGGACGAAAGGACCAAGATATTCGTTCGTAACGACATCTTTTTGGATGTCGGCGCAAAAAACGCCGCGGAAGTCGCGGCGCTGGGAGTTGAGCCGGGAGATCCAGTCGCACCGGATTCGGCCTTTGCGGTGCTAAACGGCTCGCAACGGTATCTCGGGAAGGCGTGGGACGATCGCGTGGGTTGCGCAGTGGTCATTGAGGTCATGCGTCGACTCGCCGCAGAGGGTCATCCGAATATCTTGATCGTTGCGGCAACGACTCAGGAGGAGACGGGCGTGCGAGGAGCGCATACGGCGGCGGACCTTGTTCATCCGGACATTGGGATTGCGATTGAGGGTGGTGTAGCCGGTGACGTTCCCGGTGCGCGACCAGAAGAAACTCAAGCGCGCCTGGGCGCGGGACCCGGTATCTTTCTTTATGACTCCTCCGAGCAACCGAATCGCCGCCTGGTGACTCTCATCAAAGAAACAGGAAAGGCGGAAAAAATTCCCCTGCAGTTCGACCTGGTCAGCGGCTATGGCGATGATTCATCGGCCATCCAGGCATCGAACGGCGGAGTTCCCGTCGTCAATATCGTGGTTCCGATCCGTTATACCCATGCGCACAACGGCATCATGGATCGCTACGATTTCGATCGAACGGTCGATTTGGTGGCCGCGCTCATCAAGCGGCTCGATAGTGGAACGGTGAAGCGCTTGCGGGATTTCAGTCCTTGACGGTCGCAGAAGCGACCGCCTAGCGCCATTGACGCCCAAACGCCGCGGGCGTTCAATAAGGTCGAAGGTTTTAGCTAGTTTTGCGTGTTGCATAAGGGGCGGACATGGCGATCAAACGTCCAACAAAGAGCCGAGGTACGCCGTCACACAAAGCGGTTGCGTCGGCACCGTTGCGCCATGTCGATGTCAGGCCGCCGCAGCAAATGGTACCGGGCGAGGCGTATGTAGGATGGCTGTGTAAGAACTCGTCGTGCGGCCTGGTGATTGCCCCTGCGGCAGCGGCAGCCGGCGCCAAAGCGTCGCCTGATTTTGACGATCAATTGACAGCGATCAAATGCCCCCATTGTAACGATGAAAATCTGTACCGCTGGAGCGCCCGCAGCGAACAGAAATACGCTCCGAAAAGCCGCGCCATACCCTGAACGAGGCCCGCTGTAGATGAGTCTCGCGATGGCAGCCGTCGCAAAAATCGCAGCCGCCTTCCAAAGTCAGTCAATTCAGTGCTGTCGCTAAACCTTGAGCGGGGTGGGGCGGCCTGGCTTGCTAGGTCGGCGCCGCCGGGACGGAAGCTTCGAAAGGGGCCTTTCAAGCAGCCTGCGCTTCGCGCCTGCGTCAAGGACTTGCAAAATCAAATATCTTTGATTATAAATCTGTGATCACAAAAGGATGCGCCGATGAGCGTTCGTGCAAACCTCGGATTGGCCCGTATCGCCCGCGAAACGGTTCAGGAACGTGTCTATTGCGCGCTGCGGGATCGGTTGATGCGCGGCGGCTTCGAACCGGGGCAAAAACTGAAAATTGCCGAACTGGCGGAAGTTTTTGGCACCAGTGCCATGCCGGTTCGCGATGCCCTCAACCGTTTGACTGTCGAGCGGGCGCTTGAAACCTTGCCTAGCCGGACCGTTCGCGTACCGGCGCTCTCGAAGGACGCGCTGCAGCACTTGCGGGAAGCGAGGTTTGCGATCGAAGGACTGGCCATATCGCGAGCGGCAGCGAATATGACCGACGAATCGTTGGCGACCCTAAAGCAGCTCATCGTCGCTCAGAGCGCCAAGGATGAGGAACATGTTTCCGAAGAAAGCGCCGAACAGAATCGCGCCTTTCACTTCGCGATCTATCGACAATCCGGATCCTCGGTTTTATTGCCGATCATTGAAAGCCTCTGGCTGCAGTTTGGGCCCTATTTGCGCGAGGCGTCTGAACTCTTCGACGGCGGCGAGGGGCGCGGGACCAACTTTCACCTCGAAATGCTCGATGCCTTGTCGCGGGGCGATGCCGTTGCCGCGCGCGTTGCGCTCGAAGCCGACATTGGCCGCGCGTTCGAATTGGTGATGGGAGACGAGTCGTTCTGGCAGCCACGGGATGGAGTCGCGTGATGCGAGAAGCCCACGGCCGGGAGGACCCGGCATTCGAGCTTTACGACCTGCGAGTCGAAGTCACGGGGCCGGCCGACCAAAAGATATATTGCGGCGCGCGCTTGGGCGATTATTTCGAGCTGCACGGCGAGATGTTGAAGCTGCCGCCCGGCCAGGGATTCTCGATCTACTCATTGGCGGCATTGCTACCCTTGCTGCCTGCGAAACAACGCATCACCGATCCGAACGATTGGATGTCGAGCGATGCGGAGGTTGCCTGCCCCGACCCGAACTGTCCGACGCGCTTTCGCATCACCCGCACGGGCCGCCGCCGCTTCACGCGCTCGCAGGTGACCGCAACATCGCTCGCGGGCGGGAATCCGGCGTGATTCCACGGATCTCCCTGTCCGGCGATTACTCCATATCGCGGATCATCAAAGGCGGCTGGCACCTCGCCGGCGATCATGGGGTGATAGATCCCGAGCAAGCACAAAGGGACATGGCGGCTTTTGTCGAGGCGGGGATCACCACCTTCGACTGCGCGGATATTTATACCGGCGTCGAACGTCTGATCGGCAGTTTTCGCCGGGCATACCCGGCGCACGCGCAGCAGGTGCAGATTCACACGAAGTTCGTTCCCGACCTCTCGGACCTGCGCTCCATCGATCGGTCGCACGTTGAAGCCATCATCGATCGATCCTTGACGCGATTGGGACAGGAGCGGCTGGATCTGGTGCAATTTCATTGGTGGGACTTCACCATACCTCGCTATGTCGAAACGGCCCTCGAACTCGAACGGCTGCGACGCGCGGGGAAAATCGCGCGCATCGGAGTCACGAATTTCGACATCCCCCGTCTGAAGGAACTCATCGATGCCGGGATACCGATCAGCTCGCATCAGGTTCAATACTCACTGATCGACGATCGCCCGAATCATGGCATGGTGGCCTATTGTCGAGCGCAGAACATCGCATTGCTGTGTTACGGCACGGTTTGCGGCGGCTTCCTTTCGGAGCGATGGCTGGGCAAGCCCGCTCCCGTGCGGGACTTGGCAAACCGCTCGTTGGCCAAGTACAAGTTGATCATCGAGGATTTCGGCGGCTGGGGCCTATTTCAACAACTGCTCGAGGTGCTCAGCCAGGTCGCCGCGGCACACGAGGTCGATATCGCTTCCGTCGCGACGCGGGCGATACTGGACCGGGATCAAGTCGCCGCGGCGATCGTTGGAGCCGTCAATGCCACGCATCTTCACGCGCACACTCAGATCGGCGGCCTGCGCCTGGGTGCCGGTGAATTGGCATCGATCGAGAACGTCATCGAGCGGCGACGAGGTCCCTCGGGCGACGTCTACGACTTGGAGCGGGACCGCTCGGGCGCTCACGGCCGGATCATGAGATATGAACTGAATGCGCGGCCGGAGCAGCGCGTTGCCGATCAGTCGTGAAATGAACACTGGGGATTGGACGTCCAATTGAACCGTAATTGACCGATCAATAAGGGGGGGGGATATGACAAAGCAACACTGCATCATGCGAGCGCTCGCGGCTTTGGGATGTTGTACGGCGTTGAGCTCTGTGTGGGCACAGATCGCACCGCCAAGCCAGGAATTGCAGGAGATTGTCGTCACTGCGGAAAAGCGCGAGTCCACCGTGCAAAAGACGCCGATCAGCATCACCGCGATCAGCGGATCTGATCTTCAGGCCCAGGGGCTGTCGGACATGACCTCAGTCGCGCAGCAGGTGCCCGGCGTGTCGTTCAAGACGTCGGGCCCCGGGCAGACCGAATTCGAGATGCGCGGATTGACCTCCACGGGCGGCGAATCGCCGACCGTGGGCTTCTATCTGGACGATGCGGTGTTGACGCCCGCCGCGATGGCGCAGAACGGCAAGACGGTAATCGATCCGAGCCTCTTCGACCTGAACCGCGTCGAAGTGCTGAGAGGACCTCAGGGTACCTTGTACGGCGCGGGCTCGATGGGCGGCACCATCAAACTCGTGACCAATCAACCCGATCCCAAGGCCTTCGCCGCCAACGTCGAGCTCATCGGCTCCGACACGACCGACGGCGGGGGCTTCAATCACACCGAGAACGTGATGTTCAATATCCCGTTGTTGCAGGATGTGGTTGCCTTGCGCCTGGTCGGCACGGACAAATACATCGATGGATGGATCGACCGCAAAGTCTTGAATGCGTTTCCTCCCGAGATCAACGGCAGCACGGGGCGTGGCGATGTTGCGGGAGCGCCGGTGGCGGAGGATTTCAAGCACTCGAACACGGAACACCTGCAGGCGGGGCGCGCGCTGTTGCTGATTCAGCCCTCCGATCCATTGAGCATCACGCTCGGCTTCATGCATCAGTCGCTCACCCAGGATGGGCCGAACACCATCGACAGTCCGCCGCTGAATGAAGCTCATTACCAGCCCTTCGACGTCGCGGAGCCCTTCGAAGATAAGTTCGATCTGTACACGCTGACGGGCAAGTACAGCTTTGACTCCTTCCAGCTCGTGTCCGCGTCGGCCTACTGGGATCGCCAGCAAAACCAAACTCAAGACATTTCCGAGGCGATGCAGTATTACATCGGCGGATTTTTCGGACCTCCGGCCGCGTGGCCGTATTCATCGACGGCAACCGTCACGGAAGGAGGCGGTACGTTTTTCGGTCTCGGCGCCGGATCGATCACCGAGGACGACTACACGCGTCAGTTCAGCGAAGAGTTGCGGTTGGCTTCAACCGGCCCGGGACCGTTGCAGTGGCTGGTGGGCGGCTACTACAGCAGCTTCGGCGCGACCTCGCACGTGTATTCGTTTTATCCCAACACCAATGATGGCTTCAACGCGGATTTCGGCACCACCAATTTGGCGGACAATCATCGCAAGGTCGACATCGACCAGTACGCCGCATTCGGCGAGGTGTCCTACATGCTGCCGGACAACTTGAGAGCGAGCCTGGGAGCACGCTACTACCAGTACCACAGCAATTCAGTCACCAGCGTGAGCGGCGTCTCCGCCAATGGCACGAGCAACCCGTTGTTCGGGCTTGCACAAAATTCGGGGGTGACCCCGAAATTCGATCTGGCATACATCCCGGACGACAACACGACCATCTATGGGACCGTGTCCAAGGGCTTCCGTCCGGGCGGTCCCAACTCGCCGATTCCCGTTCCTCCGTGCGCGGCGGCAGCTCCCACTCAGTTCGGTCCGGACAGTGTCTGGAACTACGAACTGGGTGAGAAGCTACGCTTCCTCGATGCACGAGTCTCGGTCAATGGAGCGGTCTATTACGAAGATTGGACCAATGTGCAGCAGGAAGTGGCTCCCAGCTGCGGCTTCAAGTTCACCGCGAACGCCGGCAAAGCAAGCGTTTACGGCGCCGAACTCGAAGTGGCCGTCGTGCTCATGCCGGGCTTGGTGCTGTCGCAAAACGCCGGCTACACGCATGCGACCAATTCGACCACTCTGCCGGCTGCCGGCGTCGTGGCGGGACAGCGGCTGCTGGATGTACCGGAGGTGACCGCCAACACCGCTCTCAATTACAAGCAGCCCCTGGCAAGCGACTTGAACTTCGTCTCGCGTCTCACGAACACCTATGTCAGTTCGATCCAGGACATCACGTTCACTCGTAATACCCTGCCGGCCTACGATCTGGTTGGATTGCGGGCGGGTGTCGAGGCGGCCCGCTGGTCCGCATCCTTGTTCGCCGACAACCTCACCAACAAGATGGCCTTGCTCGGCGACACCGGCGCTCTATCGGCGAACATCTCGATTTTGAACCGCGTCGCCACGAACCAGCCGCGAACGATTGGCGTCGATTTGAATTTCAAATTCTGAAAGTTTTGGCATCAGCTTATCCTCGTCGTCCTTACGCCTGGACCGTCGTTGCAATATTGATTGCAACGGCGGTCTTGTCGTACACCGACCGCCAGGTTCTCAGCTTGCTGGTCGATCCGATCAGAAGCGATCTGGGTATCAGCGATACCCAGATCAGCCTGCTTTTGGGCACTGCGTTCGCCGTGATCTATGGGATTGCGGGCATCCCCCTGGGCTATTTGGCCGACCGGGTTTCGCGGCGCAACCTCATTTTCACCGGCGTCTCGATCTGGAGCCTGGGCACGATTGCTTGCGGTTTTTCGCACCACTTCGGCGAGATTTTTGCGAGCCGCATTGTCGTCGGGTTGGGCGAGGCGGCACTTTCTCCGGCCGCAATATCGCTGATCAGCGATTACTTTCCGCCGTCGCGGCGCGGCACCGCGGTCGGTTTGTTCTTGAGCGGCATTGCCATGGGGAGCGGGGTGGCCATTCTCATCGGCGGCGGTGTTCTGCACGCCATCGAATTGGGCGCGCTTGCCGCCACGCCCCTCGCAAGCTACGCACCGTGGCGGATGGTATTGCTTGTCATCGGGGGGCCCGGGCTTTTGTGGGCTGTCGCTATTTTGCTCATTCGCGAGCCGCTTCGCCACAGCGCCGACGACGAGTCGAGTTCTGCCGGCGTGGCGGATCGCAGTACCTGGCGGGCCACGCCCTGGTCTCGAGTGGTACCTGTCTACATCGTGTTGGCGGCGGCTTCATTCGTCGACAATGCCGTGGGCGCATGGGCGCCGACCCTGCTCATCAGGGACTTCGGCAAAGACCCTGCCCAAATCGGTGTCGAATTGGGTTTGCTGTTGACGATAGGCTTCGGCGGGGGAGTGGTCATCGGCGGCGCCCTGGCCGATCGTGCCGGGACGCGCGGCGGATGGCCGCGCAAGCTGCGCGTATGCCTGTATTCCGGTTTGCTGATTTTGCCGGTTTCGCTGCTGATGAACTCGCCCACCTTCAACTTCGTACTGGCCGGCGTGCCTTTGTACTTCGCGCTGTCGGGTATCGTCACCGCCGTGGGGTTTTCCGCCATTCTCGACGTCGTGCCGAATCGCTCGCGCGGGCTGGCGATGTCCATGAGCTTTTTCCTCAACGTGGCGCTGGGAGCGGGCTTAGGTCCGACCGCGGTGGCGGTTGCCGGCGCGCATTTATTCGCGGCGAAGGCGGGCCTGGGGCCGCCGCTCGTTTTGACGGTCGCGGCGGGTTATCTCGTGGCCCTTGCCGCGGTCTGTGCGGCACTGTCGAGTTTCCGGGCGCGCAGCGCCATCAGGACGTAGTAGGGTACGATGCGGGCAAGTGAACGAGGTGCGAATGAGCAGAAGGGCGGAAGCATTCGAGCATTGGATTCGTACATCCTTTGTTCAGATGAACACGGAACTCGAAAATCTGTACTTTGCCAACAAGGACCGCACGCAAGTGATCGGCTGTGGAGATCCGATCAAGGCGTCGCTGCGCGACGAGGGTCATACGCACGTCGTTGCCTTGCTTGCCGAGGGCAACACCGGAGAGGGATTCGACAGTGCCTACGGTGTGCTAGGCAGCGTAGGTCTGTACCTCGGCGCCTTGCGGCGGCATGAACTGACCAATCCCGCGCGAGAAGAGCGCTCGCCTTTTCCCGAGGCATCGTCGCTGGCACTGCACGTGGGCGCATCTTTGGGAATGGCGCCGAGATTCTCGACCGGGCACCTAGCGACACACAATCGGGCGCGCGCGGGCATTCGCAAAAGTTTTACGTCGCTGCGGGATGAATTTCTGTTCATCGACGAAAACACCCGCGGAATTCTCTCGCTGCAGCGCGCTGCCGATGCGCTCGGGAGCATCGTCCATCTCGGGGTCTCCAGTCCGGTGGCGGACGTCGCGTTCGAGGCCGCGAAGCAGGCGCTTCGCGATGTCATGCGATTCAACGACAGGCTGATGAAGCAGCTGGAGGTCGAGCGGTTTTTCTATTCGGTGCGACCGTACTACAAGCCTTATCGAGTCGGCCGGCAGGAGTATCGGGGCGCAAACGCCGGAGATTTTTCCGGGATCAACGAGATCGACCTGCTCCTCGGCCTGTGCCGCGCCAACGACCCTTATTATGCACAACTGCTGGTCGACAAAATGCTTTTCATGTTGCCGTCCGACCAGGCGCGGCTGCGGGATTGTATGACCCGAACGAGCCTGCTGGATGAGTTGCTTTCCTTGATCGACGATTACCACCAAGCGGATTGGTTTCAGCAGAACGCCCGTGCTTATCTTGAAATCTGCGACCTGTTCGGGCAGTCGGCGGCACAGCACCACGATGGCTTGGTCAGACGCTTCATCGAAGCGCCTGCGGCCGGTCTCAATCAGCAAAGCCTCGAGGGGATCACGGCCAGCGGGCCGCCGCTGCCGGTGTTGCTGCGCTCGCTCGAAATGTTGCGTGATTTGCGGCTTGCCGCTCCTCGCCGAGATATCGCCACGCGGCACGACGATCTCGCCAAGCTGCGCCGCGCCGTCAAGTAAAGCCGCTCATGGGTAGCAGGTTTGACCGCATGAAGTTGCTGAGAGATCTGACAGCCCGTGTTGGGGCCCTGATAGGTGTATCCGCCGTTGTGGCGTTTGCAGTTGCACCCGCCGCCGCCGCCAGTCCAGAACCGGGCGTCTGGCAGAAACACGAGTACAGCTTTCAATTTTTGGGTTTTACGACGACCTATTCGTGCGACGGCCTTGCGAGCAAGCTCGAGGTGCTTTTGCTCGCAGCTGGCGCGCGGGCAGACGCGAAGTCCACTTCCGGAGGCTGCGTGCGTGATTACGGAGAACCGGATAAATTTGCGCGGGCGCAACTCACCTTCTATACGCTGGCGCCGATTGGGAGTCCCGCTGAGGCTGGCGAGAACACGAATCCCCCGATCACTGGGGTGTGGCGAGCGGTAGCGATAGCAGATCGCTCGCCCCGTGAGATCGCGCGCGGAGATTGCGAACTGATCGAGCAATTTCGCGACAAAGTGCTGCCGATGTTTACCACGCGGAATGTCAACAGTCGGATCACCTGCGTTCCGAATCAGTTGTCAGGCTCAATGTTCAATCTAAAATTTGAGGTTTTCGCTAGAAGTCATTGATTTTATGGATATTGATGGTTGAAGTTCGAGCTCTTAGCGCGCCGCTAGTGTCCCGGGTCAAGCCGCTATCGAGACTTGGTGCGAAAACGCCGGCACTTCACGGTCCGACAGTATCGCTTGTAGTTCCGCGATCGATCTGCCCCGCGGTGTCAGCCAAGCCTCAATGTGCTCGGGCTTCAAGTTGATAATGCAACGGTCGTGACCCGCCGCGGCGACATCGGCCGGAGGCTCGTCGGTGATGGCGGCGAAGCCGCGAAGATCGGGCTCCTTGGGGTCCGTCCAATGAGACCAAAGGCAGGCGATGTACATGGGTTGCTGCGGCTCCGGCTTGAACTGCAGCACGACGTTTTCTTCGCGCTCGCCAGCGGCCAGGGCGCGGTGTTCCATGGTGTGACGTCGGACGTTTTCGTAGAAGCTTTCCACGACCAGGATGGCGTGATGGGAGCCGAACTGCTCGCGCCAAAACTTCTCTAGGTTGTCGCGCCTGGCGTTGTACAGGCCGGGGAATTTGCGATCGTAAAAGGCGGGCATTCCGGCCGGCCGGCAGTGGTATCGCATCGGGGTTAGCAAGTTCTGCCCGTCCTTTTTGGCGATCACGCCGGCATGGACGAACGGGAAGATCCGGTTATCTTCTTCGTTGGGCGCGGCGCTGCGCAGCTTGCCGAGCTTGCCGCTGATCGCTTCGATCTTGGCGGTCGCAATGCGGGCATCTTCGCGGGCCTTTTTGGTTTCCTTGTCTTGAAGACCCCGCTGTGCATTCACGAGACGCGTCTTTTGCGTGAAAAGATCCTTCTCCAGCTTGGAGGCAACCCTCGAGCGGTGTTGGTCGATCGCGCCCTTTATGCGCCGTTCCTGCTCGCTGCTCGGGTCATCGAAATTGGCTTCGAATCCGCGGGAGATATTGATGCCCGGATCGTCGAGGCGCCGGAAGAAGAGCTTTTCGATCTCGTCGAAGTCCAGACGAATTCCCAGCTGCCGATGCAGCTTGCGGGCCATTTGAATGACTTGCGCGGAGTAGCACATGCGAGAATTCTACACTGCCGCTTGTTCATTGCGCAGTGAGAGGCGAGGGCGGCACCGCCGGTCAGCGCCCCGGAGCGAGAGAGTTCCAGGCAAGCGCGGCGCCGGTCAGGTCCTCGAGCGCGAGTCCAACCGACTTGAATACGGTGATGTCATGGTCCGAACTGCGCTTGGGGACTCGACCGGCGCATAAATCAAATAAGTCGCCGCGAATTGCCGACCGGTCGATGATTCCCCGGTGGAGCGGATTGGCGATGTCGCCGGCTTCCCGCACCGCCGAGGACACGCTATCGACGTAAATTTTCGCGGAGACCATCAGAGCGTCGTCAGCTTCACGCATCGCCGGCGTGTAGCCTCCAATCAAATCGACATGCGTGCCCGGACGCACACTGCGTCCGGCCAGGATGGGATCAATTGCTGTGGTGACCGTTGAGACTATATCGGCTTGCAGGAGCGCGGGTCCCAAGGAGGCGACCGGCTCCGCGTACAGGCCAAGCGCTGCGTTCACTCGCTTGGAAAGTGCTGATGCCCGTTCGGAATTGCGGCCCCAAATCAAAACTTTTTCAATCGGGCGGACCATTGCGTGCGCTGAAATGACATCGAAGGCCAGCCGGCCCGTCCCCATGATCAGCAAACAGCGGCTCGCATCGCGCGAAAGAAATCGCGATGCCAATGCCGAGGTGGCGGCCGTACGCCGCACCGTGAGCTCTTGGGCGTCGACGAGCGCCAGGACCTCGCCACTGGTGGCGGATGCAAGCATGTACAAACCATGCACCGTTGGCTTACCCAGACTCGAATTGCCCGGGAAGACCTGTACGAGCTTCACGCCAAGAAACCCGTGCTGACGCCACGCAGGCATGACGATCAGCGATCCGAGGCCGCCGATGTCAAAATGCAAACGTTCGGGCACCTCGCACGGCGCGCGAAACGCGCTCTGCAGCTCATCGATGAGTCGCGGCCAGGGAGTAAGCGCGCACAAACGCTCTGCATCGATCAGTACGGACACGACTCCTCCATGAGGAAAACTGGAGCGGCGAAGTTTGTTATAAAGACGCTCCAGCGGCAACAAACACCGGCCTGTCGTCCATGCAAAAGCGGGAATTCAACCTTTGGCACGCTACCGCCGGCACGCCCGTCAACGCGGCGCCCCTGGAGCGTGACGTGGTTGCTGACGTGGTCATCGTGGGCGGCGGTTTCACGGGTTGCTCGGCGGCGTTGCATCTGGCCGAGGCCGGCGTCAAGGTTCACCTTCTGGAAGCGCGGACTATCGGACATGGCGGTTCGGGACGCAACGTCGGCCTGGTCAATGCGGGGCTGTGGACTCCGCCGGACCAGGTCGAGCGCATGCTTGGCCGCGACCCGGGACAGCGGCTCAACCAGATGCTGGCGGGTGCTCCGGATTTGGTATTCGATCTGATCGCACGGCACCGCATCGATTGCGAGTCCACGCGCAGCGGCACTCTGCATTGCGCTCACAGCTCGGGCGCTCTTGCCGGGCTGCAGAGCCGCTATCGGCAACAGATCGCGCGCGGCGCTCCGGTGCGATTTCTCGATGCCGCCGAAAGCCGGCGCGCGATCGGGTCGGATGCTTTTCACGGAGCGCTGTTTGATCCACGCGCAGGCACCATCCAGCCGCTTGCCTTCGTGCATGGCTTGGCCAGGGCCGCAGCCGCTGCGGGTGCAACGCTGTACGAGCGCTCGCCGGCGAGTAGTTTCAGGCACGAGAACGGCGTATGGAGAGTCCTCACGCATCGCGGAACAATTTCCGCTCAATACTTGATCCAGGCAACCGATTCTTATGAATGCCGATCGGGGCAGCCGGCCACCATGACACCGGTCCGATATTTCCAATGTGCCACGCCGCCGCTCAGCGCCGAGCTGCTCGCAAGAATATTGCCGCGGCGCGAAGGTTGCTGGGACACAGCGATGGTCATGTCCTCGTTTCGACTCGACCGTGCCGGCCGCCTGATTATCGGAGCGGTCGGCAATCTCGAGGGCATTTGCGCAGCGACGCACAGGAATTGGGCGGCGCGCAAACTCGCGAGTCTTTTCCGCGAACTCGCCGGCCAGCCGTTCGAATACTTCTGGACCGGTCGGATTGGCATGACCTCGGATCATCTTCCGAAAATCGCTGCACTAGGTCCGCGCGCCATCGCAATTTACGGCTTCAGTGGACGTGGTATAGGCCCAGGAACTGCCTTTGGCAAGGCCGCCGCCGCTTGGGTATGCAGCGGCGACAATGCAGCATTTCCAGTGCCGATTACTGCGGAGCGCGTAGATCCATTCGCCACATTCAAGATGTATTACTACGGACTGGGAAGCACATTCACCCACTGGCTGGGCGCGCGCGAAGGACCGCGCGGGAACTGATTTGGGTCAGCCCAGTCTCAATGAAAGTGCGGCGGGCTTACCTCACAGCGCAATTCCCGAGAGTATCGCTAGTTTTGGCGATGCTTTTGGCGTGTGCAGCCGTTTTCGCGGAGACGCCGGAGGTTCCGAGCGCTTCCTCGCAGCAGCAGCCGCCTCCTGCCTCACCACCCCCAGGCGACACCTTCACGCACGCGTGGATACCGGGTGCGCTCCCTTATCGGCCATGGTCGGTCCAGGCAAGCGGCGGGTACAACCTGGTCACCGGGTCGGCCGCGAACTTCATTCACGGTCGCGCCAGCGCGGCGTTCGGGATCACCTGGTCTCCAAGCCCGAACCTGCCGCTCGCCCTGCGATTGGATGGTAGTTACAACTGGTTTACTCCGGGCAGAGAACTGCTCCAGTCAGGCGGGGTCGGTTACAACGCAGGGGAGCGCGATGTGTACGGCGCCGATCTGGACTTGCAGCTGGATGTCGCCCATCCGTCCTGGCGACAGAAAGTCTATCTCTTGGCGGGTGTCGGAGAGTACTGGATAAAGACCAACCTCCAGGAGCTGTCGAATGCGCCGGTGATTTGCGGCACGCGTTTCTGCGGACGCTCTCCGATCGTGCTTGCGACGGAGAGCGACACCAGCGCTGGGGACGCATCCTGGAACGTGGGGGTGGGGTGGACCCTGGCGCTCGATCAGCACACTTGGGTGTTCATCGAGGGGCGTTATGAGCACCTCTTCACCGGCGGAAGCGATACGCAGTTCATTCCGCTTCGAGTGGGGTTGCGCTTCTGAGTCTTGAAGCTGCCTTGCGCGGGATAGCGTAGGATACCTGCCTCGATTTTTCTGCCTCCAAGGGATGTACATGCCTAAGAATTTCTTGTCTGCGATGGTTCTCGCAGGCGGCCTGCTGGTCGCCTCAACGACGTATGCGGCAGACTCGGGACCTGCCAAGGCGGGCGATAACGCGAAGGGCGGCGACAAGGCGGATAAGCCGCACAAGGATGACGAAATCAATTTGCCGCCTTTTCCCGCCGACAAGACCGTCCGCCAAGCGGTGACCCTGGACGGCCGTGAACTCAAATACGATGCCACCGTCGGATCGCTCCCCGTCCTCGACGAGAAGGGCAAAATCATCGCCAGCGTGATGTTCACGGCCTACACCGTGCCGGGAGCGAACCGGCCGGTGACCTTCGCGCTGAACGGCGGCCCGGGCGCCGCGTCCGTGTACCTGAACCTCGGAGCCATCGGGCCGAAGCGTGTGCAATTCGGCGCCGAGGGCGACAGTCCATCGGATCCTGCCACGCCGATCGACAATCCGGGCACCTGGCTCAGCTTCACGGACCTCGTGTTCATCGACCCGGTCGGCACCGGCTTCAGCTATTCGCAAGTGCCCGAGGATGAGGCCAAGAAGCGCTTCTACAACCCCAAGTCGGATGTGGAATACTTGTCGCGCATCATCTTCGACTGGCTGGTCAAGAACGAGCGCCTCACAGCTCGCAAGTATTTGGTCGGCGAGAGCTACGGCGGGTTCCGTGGCCCGCGTATCACGCATTTTCTGCAGACCCATCTGGGCGTCGCCATGAACGGCGAGGTGCTGGTCTCGCCCTACCTTGATCCGGGAGCCTCCAGCAACAGCGACCTCTCGCCGCTTCCCTGGATGCTGACCTTGCCGAGCATCTCAGCCGCCAACCTCGAGCGTCAGGGCAAGCTGAACGATGCCGCCATGGCGAGCGTCGTCGAATATACGCGCACCGAATATGTACAGGACCTGCTCAAGGGCCGCGCGGATGCGCAAGCCATCGAGCGCATCGTCAAACGCGTCACGGAACTCTCGGGCCTCGATCCCAATTTCGTGCGTCGCTCCGGCGGGCGCCTCGAGACCCAAGCGTACCTGCGCGAGGTTTATCGCTCCGAGGGAAAACTCGGCAGCCGCTACGATTCCAATGTGACCGCCTATGATCCGTTTCCGTTTGCGCCGGTGCAGCAGAACAACGACCCGATTCTCGACAGCATCATCGCGCCGACCACCACGGCGATGGTGGATTTCATCACGCACACGGTCGGCTGGAAGTACAGCGGTCGCTACAATGCACTGAGCTACGAAGTCGGCAACCTATGGACGGACTCGCCGGACAAGGAGAAGCAGGCCAGCGGCTTGGAGCGCGGTTCGGCCAAGGAACTGCGCGAAACGGTTGCAATCGATCCCAAGATGCACGTGCTGATCGTGCACGGTTGGGATGACCTGTCATGTCCTTTCATGGCATCGGTGCTGATCGTCGACCAGATGCCCGTGATGGGCAACCCAACGCGTGTACAGGTGAAAGAATATCCGGGCGGTCACATGTTCTACAGTCGCCCGGTGAGTCAGGCGCTGTTGAAGAGCGACGTCATGAAGATGTACGCCGCCCACTAGGAGCGACGGTTATGCGTGTTGGACGGGCCGCCGGGGCCGCTCCCTTGAGATGACTTGGCGGCTTGCGTCAGGAGGGCTCCCTTGAACCTATTCCGCTTCAGCTGCGCGATGACATTGCCGTTTTTGAGCGCATCGATCTCCCTTGCGCAGATCGAAGGCGAGCAGATCGAAACAAACGGGAGTCATCCCGTGGCGGCGATTCAAGACCTCGAGACGACCGCGCAGCGGGACTCGCGAATGGCTTGGTGGCGCGAAGCCCGATTCGGTATGTTTATTCATTGGGGACTGTATTCGATTCCGGCAGGCACATGGCACAACAAGCGAGTCCCCTCCATCGGCGAATGGATCATGAACAACGCCTCCATCCCGGTTGCCGATTACAAGGCGCTTGCCCGGAGCTTCAACCCCCGCGCGTTCAACGCACACGATATCGTCGCGCTCGCGAAGGCAGCGGGCATGAAATACATCATCGTCACAGCCAAACATCACGATGGCTTCGCCATGTTCGATTCGAAGGCGGATTCCTTCAACATTGTGACCTCGACACCCTTTCATCGCGATCCTATTCGCGACCTCGCGCAGGAGTGCAAGAAACAGGGCATCAAGCTTGGCTTCTATTATTCGCAGGACCAGGACTGGACGGCTCCCGGCGGGGCCGCTTACTTGACGGGCAATCATGATTCCCCCAGTCATCACTGGGATCCGGCGCAAGATGGCGATTTCGCAACTTACCTCCACTCCAAGGCCATACCTCAGCTCAAAGAATTACTCGCCAACTATGGCGATTCTCCAGCAGTCATCTGGTTCGATACTCCCACGAGTGATATGACGCCGGCGCTCGCCGGCGAAATCGTCGCGCTGCTCAACCGACACCCGACGCTCATCTGGAACAACCGCCTTGGCGGCGGTTATCAAGGCGATACGGATACGCCCGAGCAATTCATTCCGGCGAAAGGCTATCCGGGACGCGACTGGGAGGCGTGTATGACGATGAATCGGACCTGGGGATTCAAGTCATACGATCACGATTTTAAGTCCACCAAGACCTTGCTGCGCAATCTCATCGACATTGCCAGCAAGGGTGGCAACTACCTGTTGAATATCGGGCCCGACTCCGAGGGCAAGGTTCCTGCCGCTGAGATCGAGCGCCTACGTCAAATTGGCCGCTGGCTCGCCATCAACGGCGAGGCCATTTATGGAACCAGAGCCACCCTGTTTGGTCCCGAGGCCGGCAGTTTCAGCGCCGCCAAAAAGAACAGATCAGGCCAGCCGCAGTTCGTACCCAGCTGGAATTGGCGATCCACAACTGCCGCCAAGCGTATTTACATTGAACTTCTTACATGGCCCGGCGCTTCCTTTCACCTCGACCGCGTGCCGCGCACGGTTACCGGCGCGTTTCTGCTTGCCGATGCTGCAAAGAAGCAGCTGCGGATCAGAAACAGCGGGACGGGTATCGACATCGCGCTGCCGAACCGAGCAACCGACGCAATGGCGACGGTGTTGGTGCTCGAAACCCTATAGCTGCGCCCGAGCGCTGCCAAATCCTACGGAACGGTACGGTTGCGTTGCGTTTTAAACAAGAGTAGCGTGAACCCTTGGTCGATCGTCCTGTTACCGGGAGTCCAGCATGATGAAGAGACACGCCCTTTTAGGAGTCGCAGCGGCGGCGGCGATCGCGCTTCTGCCCATGACACCCGTGCTGGCCAATGGCCATGGCTTTCGAGCGGTGCATCCGTTTGGCTGGGGACATGGGCTCCTAGGCGCAGCCGTCGCACTTGCGACCTTGCCGTTGGTGGTCGCGTCGAGCGTCGCGGCAGGAGTTAGCGGGCCCGACTACGCAGCGCCCGCTTACGGCTATGCGCCGCCGATCGCTTATCCGCCCCCGTACTACGCGCCGTATGCGGGATACTACGCGGCTCCGCGGATCGCTTATGGGCCGAGAGGCTATTACGCGCCGCGCGCCGCTTACTACGGCCGCGGGTATTATCGCGGGGGTGGCAACTCGTATCCGCGGCGGTAGAAACAATCTCCCGAGAACACTCGAGGGAGTCAGAAAGGGTGGTCGTCCTCTGCGTGAGGATGCGCTCAAGTTGCGAGAACAAATTCTTCGCGTCGCGACGGAGTTGTTTTTAGATCAAGGTTACGGATCGACCTCCATCGAGTCAGTGGCGGCTCGCGCCGGAGTCTCGAAGCGCACCTTCTACGACCGATTCGACCACAAGGCCGCGCTATTCGCTGCGGTGGTTCATTACATCATCGAGCACATTCGTCCTCCTGCGGATGTGCCTTTGCTTGCCGGCGCCAATTTGCCGGAAATCCTGCGGCGCCTCGCGGGCCTTATCTTGACGGCAGCCTTATCCCCTCCAGCCATCGCCCTACACCGATTGGTCACCGGAGAATCGAGCCGCTTCCCGGAATTGGCCAGCGCGGTCGAAAACAGCGGCGGTCAAGCCGAAGCAACCGCACTCATCGCCGGACTGCTGTCGCGGGAATTGCCCAAAGTCAGACTGAACCCCGAAAGCCAAGTGTTCGCCGCCCAGCAATTTATTTACATGGTCGTGGCGGTGCCGCAGCGGCGCGCGACCGGATTTGGGTCTCCCATGACGGCGCCGGAGCTTGAAGTGTGGGCAGACCGGGCGGTAACCCTATTTTTGAAAGGGTTCAAGGGTTTGGGCGAGTGAGCAGCGTGAAATAATTGCAGACAACTCGGGTAATTCGCACGCCGTGGTCTGCTTAAAGAAGACTTCATCTTTCTTGTCATAGTTCCGCTCGCACTGTGCCCCGCCTCTCGTGCATGCTTGAAGCGGCCGATATCCGTTAATCGAAAATCGCGCGTGCCGCATACCCTGGGTCGCTGATCGTGTAGTCCGATCACCGGAGGAGCTTGAGATGTTTCGAATGCTGCAATGCCTTGCGCTGTTGGTGCTGGTGCCGCTGAGCAGCCGGGCCGTCCAGATTTACGATCGATTTCCGGACAGCGTCCATTCTGATGAGCGCTACGTCATCTATTCGCATGGGCTCATTGCGGAGGGAACTGATCCTCAGCCCGTTTCACCGCAATACGGGCTGTACGATTTCCCGGCGATCAAACAGGCGATCTTTAGCAACGGTGACTTTAATCTCATTGCTTATCAGCGGCCGAAAAGTTTGGACGATTCGTATGCCGACACGCTGAAGTCGTGGGTGAAGCGCCTGGTCGACGGCGGCGTCAAGCCGTCGCGGATCACCTTGGTGGGGTTTTCCCGGGGCGCGTATCTAACGGCATTGGCGTCGAATGATCTGGCAGAGGCGGGAATCAATACGGCGTTGCTGGCGATCTGCGAGAAGGGAGAAGTGTCAGGGGCGCCGGGCTTGGCCTTGGGCGGCAATTTTCTCTCGATCTATGAGAAATCCGACGCTATGGGCAAGTGCAATAAGCTCGCGGCCCGCAGTCATCTGACCTCGTTCAAAGAGGTGGCGGTCTCGACGGGTAAGAAGCATGGCGCATTTTTTCAGCCGCTGGCGCAGTGGTTGGAACCGCTCAAGGCCTGGATTGCCAAGACCAATCGGTGAGAGGCGGCCATGCGGTCCCGTCCGGTTCATTGCTGGGCTACCGGCATGACACCCGGCCCAATGTGGCGCTCCGCCTTCTGTTTCGCCACCATCGCTTTCACTTCATCGCGCAACTGCTGACCATCGAAGACAATCCCGTCCTTGATGATGTAGTCGATACCGCCCACGTGTTCCGTGCGTTGAGTCTGCGGGTTCAGGCGGATGGTGCCCGTGGGATATAGCAGTTTGAGGTTGGCCAGCGGATTGCCCCTGATGGCGACGATGTCTGCCTTCATGCCGAGCTTCAGCGTGCCAACCTGGTCCTCATGCCCCAACGCCCGCGCGCCGCTCTGCGTGGCTGCCCGGATGACCTCCAGTGGCGTGAAACCAGCCTCGCGCAGCAGCTCAAGCTCCTGAATGAAACCGAATCCCGGCAGGTTGAAAAGAAAGCCCGCGTCATCGCCGGCCGGTACCAAGCCGCCTCGATTCTTGTACTCGTTGATGAATTGCATCCAAATGCGGTAATTCTCGCGCCACGCCATCTCGCGCTCGGTGGTCCAGTCGAACCAGAAAGAACCGTGGTTCAGCGGGTTGGGTCGCCAGTAGTCCCACAAGGCGGGTAACGTGTACTCGTCCTGCCAGGGAGCGCGGATGACGCGCCACAGGTCGCGGCTGGCAAGGTATGGCACGAAGGTCGGCGTAATGATGAACTGACGTTTGAGGAGCGTGTCCATCACTTCCTCCCATTTCTTGGAACCCGGGGGCGCCGCCTGCGCCCACAGCGTCCCAGCCTCGCCGAAGCGGTCCTGTTCATCATCGTATATATAGCTGTTCGAATAATGTTGGATAGAGCGGTCCTCGAACATCGATTCGGGAAGCCCGTACCAGTGCTCCATGCCCTGGAGTCCATGCTCGGCCAGGAACACGATGTTACCCTCCGAAACCTGCAGCTGGTCGTTGTGGATGGTGGTGCGCAGGCCTACCCGGCGCGCCTCTTCGATACCCGCCACCGTGAGGTTCGTCGGTGTGCCCAGAAACTTGACGCCATCGACGCCCTGCCTCTTGAAATCGCGGATGCGCGCCTTGGCTTCCTCAGCGGTCGAGAATGGATGCGGCGCGTTGGCGAAGAATGGATAGACATCGATGCGCGGCGCAGCGATCTCGTTGCGCTCGCTGCGTCTCTTGATGTCGAGGAGCCAGTCGGGTTGGTGAAAAGTTTGGCCCAGGTCGCGCACCGAGGTGATGCCGTTGATGAGCCACAGTTTCAGGATGTAATCGGTCGGTGTTTTTTGCAGATGGTTGAGCGACAGGGTGTGGACGTGGGTGTCGATGAACCCCGGCATGATGTAATAGCCGGACATATCGATCTCGTGGTCGCCCTTCTCGGGACGCAGCTTCGCATCGATCCGGCCAGGGGCCCCAATGAGCTTGATTTCCTTGATTCGGTCTGCTTCGACGACCAGATCTACCGGTCCGCGCGCGGGCGCCCCGGTGCCGTCGATCATGTAGGCACCTCGCAGGATGAGCCGCTTGAATGGTCCGGCGCCTTCCGTCCGATGCGGGATGGGATCATCCACCATGATTGCCGGCGGCGGCGCCAGCTGGGCAACGGCGGGCTGCGTGACCCAAGCAGCCGCTACCAGGAGCATGGTTCTGGCGGTAAATTGCGGCGAACCCAGCCAGCGGACCAACCAATTCATCCCGTTCATTGTGATTCCCTTGCGCTTTGTCGTTACCCATTCTACGAGCGAAACGCGCCATCCGGCAAAGCGCCAAGGACTGATCGGAAAATCGAACCCCAATCGGATGGGGGAGTCGGAACCGCTCAAGCTGCGAGCGCGGTTGTCGCGCTCTTAATCCGACGGCCGAGATCGTCGATGATCCAAGCGGAAAAAGAAGCCGTCAATCCGCTTCCGCCCTTCAGCTTGAAATTCATGCGTTCCAAGACGAGTATACGGGCGGGTGCGCCGCCGAGTGGATGTATTGGAAGCAGTACAAATTCGATAGCCCTGGCCAATTCGACGTTTCGAAAGCCTTCAATAACAAGCAACTTCAGGGGGAATGATGGCGACCCGAAAGATATTACGCGCGACGCTTTTCGCGAACTGCATTTTGTTCGCTGCTCTCGTGCGCGCGGCACCCATGAGCTGCGAGGAACTGGTGAAGCTTTCGCTGCCGCAAACGCGCATTTCGCTAGCGCAGTCGACGCCGGCCGATACATTCACCCCGCCGGTGCCCGATTGGGCCAAGGCCTTCATGCACCCTAAGCCCGTGCCCGCGGCCTTCTGCCGCGTGCTCGGACACCTGCATCCGACCGGCGACTCGGATATCAAGTTCGAAGTGTGGCTGCCGGCTTCCGGCTGGAGCGGACGCTACGAGTCCGTCGGCAACGGCGGCTTCGCCGGCTTCATCCGCTATGACTCCATGGTCAATCCCTTGCTCGGGGGATCGGTAGTCGCCTCGACCGACGATGGTCACGATGCGCCGGCCGTCGGGCCCACTGCGGCCGATTGGGCACTCGAGCATCGGGAAAAAATCGTCGACTACGGCTACCGCGCCGTGCATCTCACAGCGGTGGCCGCCAAAGCCATCGCCGCTGCTTTTTACGGACGGGCGCCGCAGCATTCTTACTTCGTCGGCTGCTCCAAAGGCGGCCAGGAAGGCTACATGGAGTCACAGCGTTATCCTGGGGATTTCGACGGCATCGTCAGCGGTGCCGCGGCCAATGACTGGGTGCACCTGTTCACGAGTTTCGTTTGGAACGAGAGCGTGAATCTCGCCGGCAAGGATGGCTATCTGACTCTCGACGATTTCAAGAAGATCGACAAGGTCGTGACGAAGGCATGCGCCAAGGCAGGGGATACCGAGCACGGATTCCTGAGCGACCCGCTTCAGTGCAAGGTGAAGGGCGACACGCTCGGTCTTGCGCCGGCGAAGTTGCAGACCTACGAATCGATTCATCAGGGTCCGAAGGATCGCAATGGCCGCCCGGTGTTCGCCGGCCAGCCATACGGCAGCGAGCTGTTCTGGAACGGTGTCGTCAGCACTGCAAGTTTCGAGGCGGCAGCGACGGATGCGCAAATGAGCATGTACGGCGGGAATTTCTTCCGCAACTTCGTCTACCAGGATCGCAAGTGGAGCTTCAAGAGCCTCGATCTCGACAAGACCCTGAACGATGCGCTCGAGATCGGCAAGATCATGAACGCCACGGATGTGACCTTCAAAGGATTCAAGGCACGCGGCGGCAAGTTCATTGCCTACGCAGGCTTGGCGGATCCCATCGTCACGCCCTTGAGTTCAGTGCACCACTTCCAGTCCGTGGTGGCTGCGCAGGGCAGGGCGCCGGCGGCGGCGTTGGCGAAGACTCAAGAATTTTATCGGCTGTTCTTGGCGCCGGGCGTCGGTCACTGTGGCGGCGGCCCGGGTCCTAATGAATTCGGTCAGGCGGGCGGGACCGGTGATGCAGAGCACGACCTCGTGGTGGCACTCGAGCGCTGGGTGGAACAGGGCATGGCGCCCGCTCGCATCATTGCCACCAAGTTCAACGGCGATGACCCCGCCAAGGGCGTGGCCATGACCCGACCACTGTGTCCCTTTCCGAAGATGGCCAAGTACTCAGGATCCGGCGACGTCGCCGACGCAGCGAACTTCGCCTGCGTTGCTGAGTGAGGCATCCCACAAGTTCGAAGCGTAGCGTCCTGAGGCCGCGATTGCGGTAATCCGCCAGCTCATGTCGAGTTGCACTCGCTCCTCGTTCATCAGTGCGTCAGGACGTGGAAACCCACAATCGCGAGTATTCCCGCGGATGCAACTGTTGTGACGGACACCAAGCGCAGGGGCCAGTGCGAGCGACTCGAGGCGGGCGGCGGCCGCTGCGTGCCGAGCCGTTCGCTGTCGCGATTGCGTAGCGCTGCACAGCCGCTCAAAAGCACCATGCATGGCAGAGCGAAGAGCAGCACCCGCAGCGTCCAACCCCGCCCTGCGTACCACAGGACGATTTGCTGAGCCGTGTGGGCCGGTTCATATTTCTGGAGTCCAAGGTTGCGCACGACCAGCGAGGCCATGAAGAGCGCTGCCGGGAAGATAAGCACCAGTTGCAGGAGAGCGACCATGCGCATGCGCATGCCTACTTTGTATCAAAAAGTACACTGCATCGACAAATGCAGAGCGACCGCATAGTGCTTGCACTCATTCGCCGGCGGTGCTCGCGACCAGGCAGCCTTCCGATGGCAGCGTCAGTTGCCCGAACGAGTCGAGGCGAGTAAAAAACCGAGTACGCCGCCGATTACGATCCCGGAAGCGAAAGCCGTTCTTGGATACCCTGAGATGTAATCATCCGCCATTGCGGCGTAGCGCCTGGCCTGGGCGGCAGTGCTTCTGCCGCGGGCGTCCAAGGCGGACACCGTTGCCTCGATACGGTCCCGCAATTGATCCAATTGCGGGCTGTGTTCATCGTCCAATCGAGCCAAAAGCTCTTGGACGTCGTCAATCAATTGCTGGAATTTTCGCGGCGTTTCCAAGAGTCCGTCTCGTTTCGCTTATTGTCGAGAGATTGCGCCGGGCAGGGCGCGCCGTATAGACGGGCATCGGCATAAGTACCGTAGGCTGGCTCTTACAAGCGGAGGCGCTCGAAGGAGGGGAATGAGCCCCAAAGCGTACAGAACGGGTGTGGGCCAGCGCGCGTATCATCGATCGATGGCCCTGCAACCGAACAAGCCGTTTTCGATGATTCGGGAGTTTCACCTCGCCGATTGGTTCACCTTGGGCAACGCCATAGCCGGCACAGCGGCCATTTTTTCAACCATCAGCTATGTGCAGACCGGTGCTGTGCGGCACGTTTATTTCGCGTGTGCGTTAGTGTTGGCGGCATTGGTTTTTGACATTGTGGATGGACGTGTCGCGAGATGGCGGGAAAAATCTTCGGTCATGGGCCGGGAGTTGGATTCTCTCGCGGATGTCATTTCCTTTGGCGTCGCTCCTGCAATGATCGGCTACGGCGTGGGTATGCAGGGACTGTTCGACCGAATCATCTTGGGTTTTTTCGTGGCGTGCGGCGTTTCGCGCCTTGCGAGATACAATGTGACGGCAGAGTCCTTATCCGCCGGTACCGGGAAAGTGGCCTACTTCGAGGGAACACCAATTCCGACGTCGTTTCTTCTGGTATGCGTGCTGGCCGTTGCCACCAAGCTCGGGGCCGTCGGCGAGCACTTGTGGTGCGGCGCCTTGCCAATTGCAGGGCATATGTTGCACCCGTTGGCGCTGCTGTTCGCGGTGTCGGGATCGCTGATGATCAGCCGAATTCGAATACCAAAATTCTAGCACCCAGAGGGGGGAGGGATCGCTGTGCCTGGCCCGACTTCCGCCCACCGGCTTAAAGTGAGCTGTGATTTGGCAGGGGTTGTGCCATATTCCTCTGCGTGAGCGGATTGGCACGATAGGGTAGGGCAGTGAAGCAACCACAACGTGCGTTCCCAATTATTGCGTGGCTCCTGTGTGCGGCGCTTTGCGGCTGCGGCGGATCGCCAGGGGCGGGCGCTGCGTCCAGCCCCACGACCTACGATGCATTCTCGAATCCAACTGCGGTCACGATTAACGGGTACTCGGGCGACGCCATGGAGCCCTTCATTTCCAAGGACGGTCAATACCTATTCTTCAACAATCGCAATGACCCGAGCGTCGATACGAACTTATATTACGCATCCCGAGTAGATGATCAGACCTTTACCTCGTTAGGTCCCCTCCCGGGCGCGAACAGCTCGGCATTGGACGCCGTCGCGAGTCTCGACACCCTGGGAAACTTTTATTTCATCTCGACACGCAGCTATTCCAGCTCTCTCGCAACGGTCTACAGTGGCTCGTTCACGGCGGCAGGTGTGAGCAATGCGTCAGTGGTTCCAGGCATTTCGCCGCAGAAATCCGCCATAGTTAATTTCGACGCAGAAATAAGCGCTGACGGTCAGACGCTGTGGTTCAACGACGGTGATTACGCTACCGGGTCGCTAACGGCTGCGAGCATCGTGATTGCCAACCGGCAGGGAACAACGTTCGTGCGTCAAGCCAACAGCGCTACGGTGCTGGCGTCGGTCAATGGTTCAGATCTGAACTACGCGCCGAGCATTTCCGTGGATGGTTTGGAGCTCTTTTTTACGCGTGCATCGACCACCGCCGGCGCCATGCCCGCTATTTATCGCGCGACGCGTACCGACACGAACGCTCCATTTGCAGCGCCGGAGTTGGTCACTGCGGCAAGCGGCTTTGTCGAAGCGCCATCGCTCTCCGCGGACGGGCACGTTTTGTATTTTCACAAATTGGTGAATGGTACCTTTGTCATCCAAGTCGCTCGGCGCTGAGGTGTACACTGAACAGTTTCCAGGAGCTCAATTTGGATAAACGCCGCTTTTTAAGTAGCGCCGGTGCCGCGTCGCTCGGCTTGATGTTCGGCCCCCGCCTGTTGGCGCAGTACGCATCGCAGCCGGCCCACGCGGTCGCCGAGGACGAGGCTTTCTGGGCGGCCGTGCGAGGCCAGTTTCGGCTCACCGGCGACTATATCAACCTAGAAAACGGTTACTACTGCTTCCAACCGCAGCCGGTGCTGGAAGCATTCATCGACAATGTGCGCGCGGTCAATCTGGAAGCATCCCATTACATGCGCACGCGACAGTTCGCTGACAAGCTGCGCGTCCGCGCAAAGCTTGCGGCCTTTGCGGGATGCTCGCCGGAGGAATTGATCATTACCCGCAACACCACCGAGTCCCTGGACACCGTGATCAGCGGATTCGACTGGAGGCCCGGTGATGAAGCGGTCCTCGCCAATCAAGACTATGGCTCGATGATTGACATGTTCAAACTGCAGGCGCGCCGCTTTGGAATGCGCAACCGCTTCGTTGACATCCCGATGGACCCAACATCGGACGAGGAGGTCGTCCAAGTCTACGCCCGCGCACTGACACCCAAGACGCGCTTGCTGATGATTCCTCACATGGTAAACATCACCGGTCACATATTGCCGGTGCGCGCCATTTGCGACATGGCACACGCGCGAGGAGTGCCGGTGATGGTCGACGCGGCGCACACCTTTGCGCACCTCAATTATCAACTGCCGGATTTGCACTGTGATTATTACGGCACCTCGTTGCACAAGTGGCTCGCCACACCCCTCGGGGCCGGAATTCTCTATGTGAAGCGCGATCGTATTGAGAAGCTGTGGCCCATTTATGCCGACGACAGCGTACCGGCCGGCGATATTCGAAAACTCAATCACACCGGCACGCATCCGGTGCATACCGATCTGACCATCGAGCGCTCGCTGGCATTTCACGAGATGATCGGCAGCGCGCGCAAAGAGGCGCGGCTGCGCTATCTGCAGCGCTACTGGAGCGGCCGCGTGCGCGGACTGCGCAAGATTGTCATGAACACCCCGACGGATCCCCGCCGCTCCTGCGCCATCGCGAATGTCGGCGTGCAAGGCATGACGCCGGGCGATCTCGCGCGCATTCTGTTGGAGAAGTACCGGATCTACACCGTCGCGATCGATGGCGCAGGGGTCCGCGGTGTGCGGGTGACGCCGCAGGTCTTTACCTCAACGGCGGAACTGGACAGCTTCGTACAGGCGCTGAAGGAACTAGCGGCGTAACGGGGAAGTTGGCCGGCGGCCGCTGATGCTTCTGTCATAGGGAAAATGACAATAGACGGCTCGCACCGACGCCCGTATGAATGGCTCGAAAATTGATGGTTTCGCCCGTCGCGCGAGCAGGCGCCGATTGGGGATCGACGGCAAAAACACGCTGGTTGTGCCATGCCACAAAGTAGCCTACAAATCGATAGCCGTCTGATTCGGCGGAAATGCTGGCCTCGACCGGTGCGGCGCCCAGGGTGATCGAAGCGCTCGAGGCGGTGGAGTCGTCGTCGACGACATTCTCATTGGAGGCGGCAAGGTCCGATTCAAAGCGCAAGACCTTAAGACCCTTTGCCTCGCTCCGATACACCACCACATCGAGATTGTCGCCGGGCCTCCGAGAGTCACCGGGCGCACCGGCGACGACAATGCGCATCGATCGCCAAGTGAGGACATATTGGCGTGAGCGATACCCGTTGTCTGTGGCGTCGATCACCTCGTCAATGCGTCCCGTTTCGTGGCTAACGGGTGGCGCTACTAGATCTCTCCGGGTTTCCGGCGCTTGTGCAGCGGCCGGCATTGATAGGCTCAGAGACAGGCTCACCGCGGCAACGCCAAGCAACGCGCGAGTCAATCGCAGCTTGCGCAGGCAGCCTCCCACGCGCCGGCTAGCCGCCCGGCGCATCGCGCGATCCGACCTGCGGAATCTCGGCAGCGCTTGGCTGCACATCGTTCTCTTCCTCGCCGCTTGCAGGTAATGGACTCTTGTGAAATTTATGATGCAGGGCATCTTGCTCGTGCCGAACTGCGTCTCGTGACTGACCGGTCGGATTATTTTTGTTGTCGTTGATCATTTTTAACTCCCATAGATGCGGTGAAAGCACCGCAGCACCAGGCTGCGCCCATCCGCCAGCGTGTGCTGCCAGACGCGGGTCGTAACCCTCGTAGGATGAAAGCTCGTAATCTGGGAGTCCGGAAAACTTCGACTCGAGGCCAAGTCAGGGTCGAGGTCCCCTATTCAGTGGCTCGATGGGGTTGATCGACAAATAGTCGAGCACGCGCCTTCCGCCCGCGGCCTTCAGCGCGTCCTTCTTCGCACTGATCAAATCCTCAGAGCTCGCAACGAATCCTCGTGACGCGCACATTGCGACAGCAATCGAGATCAAATCCGTCGCGCTCCGTGTCGATGAGCACATTGTCGATCGTGAGATTGTCGACGCCGGTCGCCAAGAGCGCGAACCAACCGCCGGAGAGAATGGAAGAATCGCGTAACAACACGTTGTGGCAGTTCTTCAGCGCAATTGCTTTGTTACCGCCGCCGGACAGATCATCATGCACAAGTCCGCGGCCCCAAATGAGCCCATGTCCGACTATCGCAATATCGCGCAAGCCGTCACCCCAAATGAGACTGTTGCGCCAGTGGTTGTGGCCGTAGTCCTGGTATGCCTCCCATGAGCCTTGCGCCTCGGCGCTGTCGTATCCGCCATTGGCGCTGACGCCTCGATCGAAGGCTGCGGCGAGGATCGTAGCGCCGGAGTCGAGATAGAGCGAAACGCCGCTCTTCATGCGGATGGCATAGCAGGCGTAGGTCCCGGCCGAAAAATGTAAGACCCCGCCTCCTTGGATTGCGAGAGCGTCAATCGCTCGGTTGATGGCTCGCTGTCGATCGTCTTGCCGTCCCCTATCGCTCCGAACTGGCGCACATCGCGCCAGTTCGCCGCAGTGGAATCGGCGCCGGTTTGAGCGGTGCTTGCTATCGCGGCGAGAGTTTGAGGAAAACCCAGCGCAAGAGCGCCCCCCGCCGCGGCTCCGGCAATCAGCCGCCGGCGCGACCAATCGACGCCGTTTCGATCTTTAGGGGTGCAAAGGTGAGTCAACGTTTCTCCGAATTGACTGATTCATCGAATCGCTGCCTTGTTGTTGGCCGTCAGGATACCGATCAATTCCTTGGTTTCAGCGATTCAGCGCTAGGCTGTCTGCAGCGAAGTCTGCCGCGTCACAGGTGCTGGCGGATTCTTCGGAAGCCAGCGCCATATTCGGCATCCCTCAGCGAAGGCCGGGTCGAAAGTGACGATTCCCAATCTCTAGTCGGGTGACCAGCCTTGCAGCGTAAATCGTGCACCGCGCGCCAGGTAGGCGGGGATCACGGAGTTGTGCGTCTCGTCGGGGAAGGCGACACGCAGAACCTTCAGCCCATACGGGGCGAGACTCGCAAGATCGCGCGCAAGTTCCGCCGAATTGCTCACTTGCTTGGCGTCGAGCATCAGTTTGTTCACATCCCCCAGCTTCATGGTGGTGCCGAGCTTGATTTCCTCCGGGCTGGCCGCGGCCTCGAGCTCTCCCACCGTTATCAGCAGTCGCTTCGGTGATCGGGTCTTCTGCTGTTCCGCCTTGAAGGCCGGCACTTCGCGCAGAAGGGATTTCTTGCCCCACCAGATGGAAGGACTTCCGGCGATGTACGTGTCGAAGCCTTCGCTGCGTGAAAACAGCGCGTGCAATACGAACAAGCCGCCCAGCGAATGCCCGAACAAAGCCTGCCGGCTGTTATCGACAGGGACCCGCTTTGCGACCGCGGGCTTGAGTTCGTCGATGAGGAAGCTTAAGAAGGCGTCGTTGCCGCCGCTCGCTCCCCACCCAGCCGGCGGCCCGGCCGGCAAGTCTTTAGGATCGGTGGCCGGCGTCATGTCGTAAGAGCGATTCTCGCCTTCCGCTTCGCTCGTGTAGCCCACTCCCACCACGACCACAGGACCGAACATCGGCTCCTGATTGCGCACCGTATCGACCAGGGTCGCAAAAGCCGTATCCGGATCCAACACGTACATGACTGGATAACCGCGCGCCGGGGCATCGTGGCCCGGTCGCGCCAACGAAATCTCGAAGATGCGGCCGCTCTTGGAGCGCATGGTCCACTGCTCCGCCTTGTTCATCACGACCGGTCGAGAGCGGCTCTGCTCGACGGTGATCACGGGCGATCCGGACACGGGCGTTTCTGCCCTAGTCAGCGCCGACCACAATGCGACAGCCGCTAGCGCGGCAAAAGTGATCTTCATGTGCATTCCTTGGGTCCTGTATGGGCAAAGAAAACCGCTTCGACGCTCCCGTCGAAATCCGATATCGAGGAGTCCAATCCTAAAGCCCGTGTCGCGAAGTTCCAATAGCCACCCGCAGGAATTCCATGTCAAAGCCACTGATCACCTCACCGGTGCGGCGCGCTGCCAATGTGCGATCGCGTCGGGGTCGTTGCCGGGCAGATTGCAGTCGATGATCAGCGGAGTCGGCGTCTTTCATCCGAGATCGGAGGTCGACTCAACGAATAGGGATCATTCCCGACCTCGTCGTGCCGGGGATTCACCGGCATCATGGCCGCCGCCGTCTCCGCCTGCTCATGCATATATGTCTTGCCTCGGGAATAGTCTGTTATCGCTGCAGAATCAGCTCTTGGGTCGAGTTGTCGATTGACCAGGATTTGAAGCGTTTGAGAAAGCTTTGTCCCAGAAGTGGCGGAGCATTGGACGGCGACACCTTCGCTTGAACCCTCGGCGCTTCGATATTGCCGATTTTGAGTGACCTGATGACGAAGGTTTGCGATTGGAATACCTCGCCGTCGGCGTTTTTGTAATTGCGATTTCCGGTGATGTCGGCTGGGGTGACGGTGTTGGCTCTGACTAAGCTCGCGAAGACATCGGCGGGTATGCTGACATCGGATGCGCCGCTGTCGACGATGAAATTCAATTTGAGGGCGTTATTGATGACGACCGGTGCGATCAGGCCGCCTGACATTCGCACCAGGGGGATTCGGGTTTCTAGGGGGCCGGTCTCGATCAATCCCAGTTCAGTTTTGAGCTGCAGCACGGCCTTCGCAGAAATTTGGGTGAGACCGGGATTCAAGCGTTCGGCCTCGAGCACTTCGTCGCGCGCCATGTTGGTCTTGTTGGCCTTGGCATAAACTTCCGCCTGGACCCAATGGGCCTTGGCGCTCTTCGGATGGTTGGCCAGGACCTCGGTGATCATTTCCTGGGCTTTGTCTAAGCGGCCGGTGGTCGCTGCCTCGTAGATTTGATGCATGGTGGGTTCGGCGGTGGCGGCTGCCGCTGGTCCGCTCGCTGAAAGCGTTAGTACCGCGGCGAGCGCGGCACCCATTACAAATGAGTTCTTTCGCATAAGGTAGGAAGTATAGCCAGACTTGATAGCATTTCGCCAATATGCTAGCGTGCGGATATCACTCAGCCAGGGATGATATCAGTGGCGGCCATAACGATACGAAATCTGCCGGAAGAAACAGCGCGCGCACTCAAAGCGCGTGCTGCCAGGTCGGGGCGCAGCACCGAAGCGGAGGTGCGCGAGATTTTGAACGCCGCGGTGCGTGAACCTGTCGGGCTGGGCACCCTACTTTCGGATCTCGGCAAGCGAGTTGGCGGTGTTGACTTACCGGGCAAACGGAGGCGCAGCCCAGCGAGAATCGCGAGCTTCGAATCTTGATTATTCTCGATACCAATGTGGTATCCGAACCCTTGAAGCGCGAACCGAGCGCTGCGGTACTCAAATGGCTGGATCGCCAAAGTCCGGCGACACTTTACCTAACGACGATCAGCCAGGCCGAACTTCTTGCTGGTGTGTTGACTTTGCCTGCGGGAAAACGGCGTAGTGAGCTTCAGAGGGTGATCAACAATGAGCTGGTGTCGTTGTTCGCCAATCGTATTCTGCCATTTGGCGAACGCTCGGCCGCGGCTTACGCACAGGTAGTAACGGCCGCGAATGCGGCCGGCAACCCAATAGACTTCGCGGATGCAGCGATTGGTGCCGTTGCTCTTGAGCACAATTTCATCTTGGCGACCCGCAATGAGCGGGACTTCAAGGGCACCTCCGTCAAACTCTTAAACCCATGGGTTTGAATCCGCCGGTGCGCGGGCGAGCGGTTCGCGGAAAGGCGGACCGCGAGGGGGCGAAGAGCAAGGGCGAGATCTTTCCTTCATTCGCCGAGGAGAAGTTTCTCATCTTGAATCGCTATTTTGTTGTCATACGGATTTGGTCTGTGTCATTCATAGCCTGCGCAGCAATGGTGGCCCTTTCGTTTCTGCGCATGGATGTGCCGGTCGCGCAGTACTTCTGGAACGTCGGCCACCTTCGCAGCCCTTTGAATACGGCATTCGGAAGTATCCTCATTTTATCTGCGGAATCGGCGGTGATCTTGTTCACGGTTGTTGCACGCTTGGTGAGAGGCCGTATCTCGGCATTCGCAGAAACCTTGGCAATGGCCTGCCTAGTCTCGATGTGTGCCTACGCCGTTAACGATCACATACTGAAGGTATTTTTCGGAGTTCTCAATCCTGCGGATGTCGTGCACGGCGCCGGACATAGCTTCAATTTCTGGACGGGTTCCGAGGGCAGCAGCTTCCCGTCGGGCCACATGGTTTTGGCGGGAGCGTTTGCGGGCTTTTTCATGAGGCTCCACAAAGCCAGCATCTGGCTGTTTTCCGCGCTGCTGCTGATTGCCGCGGGTTTATTGCTCGTTGGGGACTGGCATTTCTTGAGCGATATCATCGCGGGAGCTTTTCTCGGCACGTCGGCGGGAATTCTGGCTGGTGAAGGATGGGCTGCCCATTCAGCGCGCTAGGTGTTGTCGCCATTCCGATGCGCTAGCGCGAACGAGCCAGCGCTCCCATGCCTTCTCGACGCGACTCAATGTCGCGTCGATCCGCTCGAACGACACTACAAGGACGTAGTGGCCGGGCCGCAACGAGACCATGGATGGGAAGCGTCGCGGTCGGGCCCGCGCGCCTGCTACGCGCGTCAAAGTCGCAGATGCCGGGCGAGTGCAGGGGTGAGTGGAGAACTCTGATGCGTTTTCCGGGAACACCGATGTATTCTTTAGCTGAGCGCCGGCGCTGTTGATTCGCAGTTGTCAATACCGTGCGATTACCTATTTTGTCTCGTGAATAATGCGCGGTAAGGGTTCGAAAGGCTTGGGAAGTTATGCTGTGTTTGGTGCAAAGATGCGTCAGACCTTCTTTGTATTGGTGGATCGCGTCACGCAGCGACAAAGAAGGAACGGCACCGGTGGATTTGCCGGTGAGGAAGTCGATTTGGCTAAATCCTTGGCGCGATCTGCCAGCTTCGCCATAAATATCGATGTCGTAAACACCCACGAGCATGCCGATGCCACTCCCAAGCGGAACATGTCAATGACTTTGAGACGCAAGGCGTGAAGAGTTTAGCGAGCGGATGATGATTTCTGGGGTTTCGGTTTCCTTTTTCGGTGGATTGATCCAGGCGGCGGTTGGGACCGCCGGCGGTTTGGGCGCGAGCCCCTTGAAGCGCTGCGGTCGGCGCTAGGTCAGCGAAGCGCTCGCTGTTGAGGAGCAACAGCAAAGCGCTGCGTTCAGCCACGCTGAAGGCCAGTGGTGGGCGTGGCCGGCGTTTGCGCGACAACGTACAGCAATCGCGGCGCGCCCAGCGTGCGCGCGCTAGACCCCAGAGCGGTTGATCGACAACGCCACGCAAGCGGCAGCGATGCCGATCCGAGGCTGAAGATCGGCAAATACGCTCATTTGTCCAGCGCTTCCTGTTCCTCGGCCGTCGGCAAGCCGAGCAAGGTACACAGTTTGTTTTGGGCGTCGATGATCAGGTTCGCCCGCTCGAGCTGGCGCCGTAGTCGCACGATCTCGCGCGTCAATAGCGCATCGCGGTTGCGCTGCGCCACGGCGGGATTGGCCTTCGGTCCGCGCCGCGGCGTCACGAGTGCCGCTCGATCGTGTTTGCGCCAACCCGATAGCATCGAGGAATACACCCGTTCCCGGCGCAGCACCGCGCCGCGCTCCGCAGCCGTTTTGCAGCGATCATACGCTTGCAAAATGCGGCGCTTCTCCGCTGGAGAGATCGTGCGTCGTCGCTTGATGGCGAGAACCTCGGGGTTCGATGCTTCGGAGGAAAACCTCTGCGCTGCTTCTGACCGATTGATCGATGAATTGACGGACTCAGCCGAGGAATCGGAACTTCCATTGAGGGCTGATGAATGTATTGAGTTCATAGGACAGTCTACCTGTATGCTCTTTAATTAGAGGGTTCCAGGTGTCTCGGGTCACATTGGCACAGTGGGGACCCAGATGAATGGCGGCAATGAACCGTCATTGCTGCGCTGAGCGAGGAGCGCGAGTAGACCGATGTCGTTTCGATCGAGATGATGCGAGCCATAAGTCCCCAAGATGTAGACGGTAGGCCACGCATGCGAGGACGCGGATGAATAGCCCGACGGCAGCAATACCCACGCTTTGATCGACACGGGGTGCTTTGAAAATGCGCTCAATGTTGGGCTCGGCACGGCAAAATCAACCACCCGCTCGCGGGCGCGTGACAGCTGCTTCTTTCGCGCGGGCGAGGCATCCACGGGCTTCCAGGGGTCCTCGTCGGGGATGCGTCGGATCAAGGTCATCGAAACGGGAGATTCAAGTGGGACATGTACACTTTTGACTGCTGAGACAGCGTCGCCCGCACCGCGCCCGTAGCGTGCGTAATTGCGATTGGTATCAAGTACAGCCTGGATCCAATAGTCGCCTGCCGTTAGATTGGAAAACGCGATGGGCGCCGATTGGGCAGCATCCAGTTTGATTGAGTGCCCGTTCCCTAACGAACTCACATCCTCACCCACAACAACGGTGGTTGGGTTGGGATGGAATAGATCGATGTCGACCTGCTCGGGGACCTTCTCATCGTGCTGGGCTTTGCGCGTGACAAAAATCAGCAGCCTACCGCCGCTATTCGCAACTCCGGGTGCTGCACTCACTGCAATTACATTTGTTTGAGCTGATGCCAACGCGCTTGCGACACCGAGGAAGGCCCAAGCGGATAGCAGCAATCTAGCGCCATGATTTAGCCCCATAGAATGTGAATTCTACATGGCAATTCCTGGTCGAATCGCCAGTGTGGATATGGATAGGCGAACAGCCTGGCTGACGGAGAATTCTCTCAATCGGGCTTACCGCAGAACCGGGGATTCCATTTCGAGCCCGTTCATGGCCTCAGTTGCGCTTGCGCACCGCGGGGCTCTTTCCCGTCCTCAGGCTATTGCGCGTACCGCGCGTGTCGGATTTTTGAAGAGGGCGCCGGCGCGTCGAAGTTTTGTCTTTCGCTTCGACTGGGGTGGTGTTCTGGTTTTTTCCGTTCGCCTTGAAGGGCTGCGGCGCGCCAAGAGTTGGTTTTCAAGGAAGGAAACCCGGCGGGTTTGAGCGTGTCTGCTGTGGCTTGCTGCTTTTTATCTGTGAGGAGCGCGCTTGCTGTGCATTCAGAGCTGCGATGGTGCGGTCGCGCGGTTTTGAGTCGAAGGGCTCATCGCGCCGCAGAACACGAATTCTCATCTCATTCAACATCGAGTTCAAGTGCGAATGTCAGCGCCGCGACGGCCTCCTGCATTTTTCGTGACGTTAGATGAGCGATGCGATTGCCGACTTGGCTTTTGGGCACCGTCTGAAGATTGTCGAAGTTCGCGGCACAGGTGCTGGGTAAACCGTCGGCCTCGGTCAACACGACTTCCGTGGGTATGCTCCGGATCGTTGAGGTGATCGGGGCGATCGTCACGGAATTTAAGATCCCGATTGCCGAGTCTCGTGTCAGTATCAGCACCGGCCGTTTCTTGTCAGGGACTTTGAAGGAATACCAACAGACATCACCGCGTCTCACGCGGCGCCCCAATCTTGCTCATCGGTCCAGTCGTCAAATTCGCCAGAAACTATGGGCTTGTCGGCATAGCCTGCGGCGTGCTCTGCTTCCTTTTCGCGGATGAAACTGCGTCGAATCTCTGCTTCTAGTGCGCCGCGAATAAACGCCGATCGGGTCATGCGGCGGTTACGCGTGACTTTGTCGACCAGCTTGAGCAGCTTCTCATCGATGGTCATTTGGATGGTCTTCATAGCTATACCGATGTTGATGCTTATATGGATAATAACCCACAGTTTAATCAACATCAATGAAGGCCGTGGATTCAAGGGAATACCCGGCATTTCCAGTAGCTACAGAGCGTCGCAGTGTGGTCGGCGCAGCCTGCAAGCCGCTCGGTTGGAAGGAGCATTTTGCCTCGTGGTGTGGGGTCACGCGAGTGGTTTCAAGGCAATTTAAGCAAACGAGCGCTTGCGAGCTGCGGATCTCCTTCCTCTTCTCGGGCGCTGGCGCGTGCCGCGGGTGTTGGATTTCGGACGGTCGGCGGTTGTCGCTACGCATGCTAAAGCATGCGTCAGCGCTCCTAAGAAAAAAGAGCATCCGAAATGCTTCCCGCAGGGGCGTCTCCGCTTTCTTTATACGGGGACTCGCCCTTAAAACAATTTTTCGATGAACTAGACGTGGACGCCTGGGCGCATCCTGAACACAGACCTTAGCCCTGCCGCAATTGCGCGCGGAGCGATGGAAGAGTGACTCTCGTTGCCCATAAACTCCCACGCGAATTTGGCGCTCGGCCAATTGCGTATTGAGAGCTGTTCAACGAGCCAGGTGACTCCGCCGCCGAAGGCGCAGAGTCCCATCGGACGACTTTGCGCGACCTCCGCCGTTCCGGCGCAAACGAAGATGTCGGCGGCAAGATCGTCGTGTGACGCCGCATAGGCGGCTTCCGCAGCCTCGATCTCGCCGGCGGCCGTGCCCAAGCTGGGGCTTATGGCGACGTAGCGCGAAAATGGCGAGTGCGGATCGAACAGCGCGCGCAACGCAAAGTGTCCGCCAGAAGAGTGGCCGATCAAGCAATGGCGAGCAGCGAGATCGATGGGGTAGGTCTGCGCGAGGCCCGGCAGGAGTTCGTCGCGGAGAAAACTTATGAACGCTTCGTAGCCGCCGCCCGGCTTCAGCGCACCTGCACCGCCGATGTTCTTGAAAACTCCCCGCATCTCGGCGCCTATCGCGTCTTGCAGGTCCCATGGGCCATGAAAGTCCCAGTTTCGCCGAGTGTAAGCGCCCGCAAACCCTTCGCGCTCAGGGTAGCCCACACCGACCATCACCACGCGCGGTACATCGGCGGCGAGAGTAGCGAATGCGCCGTGCGTTATGGCGTGCGCCACCTCAAATGTCCAATTGCCATCGACCAATAGCAGCACCGGCAGACGCTCACCAGACGCAAGACCTGCTGGAATCGAGACGTCAATCACGTACGCGCCCCGGTGGGATGCGTTTACCGCGAATTGATCGCGACGCGCAGGGTGATACGGCGCTGGCCGAATGTCGAGTGTCATCGTGAGTCCCTCCGATTGCCGTCAATTGAAACCAGGGCGAGGCGCGAGACGCTTTTTTCGAACGCCGCGTCAGTACAACAAGCATAGATCGAGACGGCGCGAGCTGGAGGGCGATCAACAGCGGCTCGGCCTTAGCGACTTCGCGGGCGATCAGCCAACATCAGCGGGACAGCAATTCCACGGGAACGGCCTTGCGGCCCTTCTTGTGAAGCAGGCCGGCGAGTCCTGAGGCACGCTTGATCTTCACGCGCATGATGACAACCCCATCAGGTATTAAGGCAAAAGTCATTTTATCGCCCCGTCTTCATACGCGGTCTGTCGCGAATCGCTTAGGGATGGTCGTCTCCTCTGCTCGTGAGAGTGGCGTCGGTACTCATGCAGTGCGCGATCAGCGGCGAGCTCGTTTCTTGACAGCGTTTGTCTTAGTCCGGCTACGCGCGCCGGTCCTTCTCTTTCGCTTCTTGCGTCTAGAATCTGACGCTTTAGATCTGGGAGGTCTTCGGGTCGGAACTCGAGTCGCAGGCAGAGCCGCCATCTGTCGCGCGAGCTGATCTCGGCTCGCCTGCTCCTTGCGCAGTGCCGCCGTGAGTTCACGCAGTCGCGAGTTCAATTCATCGATGGTGCGCTCTCGGTCCCGAAGACGGGAGTCAAGTTCACCTTCACGTAGCGATAGGACGTGGGAGCGGAGCTCCAAGCGCTGCTTGTCGAGTTCGGCAACTCGGGCGCTATCGCGTTGCTCGAGCAACGCGCGGCGCTTGCCTTCCTCGAGCGCCTGCATCCACAGCGCCTCGGCGATGTGGGCTATCGATTCAGGCAGGCGGTGCAGCGCCGCCGGGCCGGAATCCAGACGGGCTGAAAGGGTTTTCCACCAGGCATCGAGCATGGGGTTGATGGTGTTGGGAGATCCCTTGCCTAATTTGGCGCGGATTTTTTCGATGGTGGGGCGCTCGCCGGAACGCAGAAGCGCGTCAGCGGCGTGAGAGACGTCGGATTGGGTGATGCCGCGGGGCGGCGGGCCGAGGGGTCTAGGGGGCAAGGTAGGTTCGTCCATGTATCAAATGATACAGCAAATATGTGGCATATGATTCAATACATATCGACCACCGATAATGGCACGTATCGCTATTAACAGGATGGGATGACCTTCTTTAGGGGCCTGGCAAGCTCGCTCGCAGCCCAGAGCGCGCGAATGACCGTAGCCTAGGGGATCAGGTACGAAATGTACGATTCGTATATAATGGCTAATATGTACCGGAGGAAGGTCGATGCGCTCCATATCCGCGACGGACGCTAAACAGAACTTTGCTGCCCTGTTAGATGATGCCCAGCGAGGGCCCGTAATCATTCGACGGCAATCGCGTGATCAGGCGGTGTTGATCTCGCCGCAGGAGTACGCGCGTCTGCGCGGGCTCGCGGTCGCGGATTTTCAGTCCTTCTGTGATCGTGTTGCCAATGAGGCTGCTGCGCGTGGCCTCACCGAAAGGAAACTCGATTCTCTGCTGCGCCAGGAATGACCAGACGCGTCATTCTCGATACCAATGTGCTGATTAGCCGGCTTCTGCTTGCAGATTCGACGGCGAGTCGCGCGGTTCGGCGGCTCATGGATCAATCACAGCCCTTGGTGTCGGAGAATACTTTGACCGAGCTCGCCGACGCGTTATCTCGACCCAAATTCGATCCCTATGTCAGCCGTGAGGATCGTCAGCGGTTCTTTGAGTTATACGCGCGCGTGGCGGAATGGGTCACGATCACAACAACAATTCGGCAATGCCGCGATCCGAAGGATGATAAGTTTCTCGAACTGGCGATCGACAGCAACGCAGACTGGATTGTTACCGGAGATAAGGATTTATTGGACCTGTCTCCCTACCGGGAAATTCTAGTAATGACACCCGCCACCGTGCTCGCGCTGCCAGAGGCGGCGTTTTCATGAGCGACCCGACAGTACGTTCTCCTGACGCGATCCCCGCTGGTGCTGTCACGACACTTGGCAATTGGTCGTCGATGGCGGCGCGGGCGTTTTCGAAGAACACCATTCGCGCCTGGAAGGCAGATTGGGAGGTTTTTAGTGAAAGTTGTCGGACATATCGTGTGGAGTCGTTGCCGGCTGCGCCGAAAACGGTGCGGGCGTTTGTGTTTGAGTGTTTGGGCAAGGGGAAGAAGCCGGCGACGGTGCGGCGGTATGTGTCGACCATTGGGCGGGCGCATCGGGCGTCGGGCTTAAAGGATCCGACGGCTTCCGAAGAGGTGAAGCTTAGCCTAAAAGAAATGGGAAGAAATGTGGCGGGTAGGCAGAAACAGGCGCGGGGTTTGATGTGGGGGGAGATTGAGGTCTTCTTGTCGATTGAGCCTAGGAACTTAAGAGACATCCGGGATCGGGCGTTGGTGGCGGTGGCGTACGACACCATGTGCCGGAGAGAAGAGTTGGTTTCGTTGAGGGTAGAGGATCTTGCGGAAGCGGGGGATGGGTCAGGATCTGTATTAATAAGAAGGTCGAAGACGGATACCACCGGGGAAGGCGCGACGGCGTATGTGTCGCCGTTGACGATGCGGTTGGTGGCGGAGTGGCTGAGGGAATCAGGGTTGAAAGCGGGGCCAGTATTTGTAAGGGTTCATGGTGATACCCGCGTTGGCGAGTCGTTGACGCCGCAGGTTGTGACTGCCGTTTTCAGGAAAGTGGGTCAATGGATCGGACTCGAGCGGAAGGAATGGGAGAATCTTTCGGGTCACTCGGTCCGTGTGGGTGCTGCGCAAGATCTCCTAGCTCTAAACATCGATCTTTCATCCGTCATGCAGGCTGGAAGATGGCGAGACACGCGCATGCCGATGAGATATGGGGAGAAGGTATTAGCAAGCAGAGGGGCCATGGCGCGCGCGGCCAAAGCCCAAGGACGAGGCTAAAAGTGCTCAGCTAATACGCGGTGGAAATGGAGGTGCAGCATGAAGGAATTTCGAGCAATCGCTGTCATGGGATTGGTAGGGCTTTTATCCGCGCCGACGGGAGCCGAGGTTCAAGGCGTACCGGCGGCCTCCAATGTGCCGGGCGCGCCGACGCCACGGATTCATTCGGATCGGCGTATTACCTTCTCCCTCAAAGCGCCGGATGCCAGGAGCCTTCAGGTCGCGGGCGGCGATGGATTGGGGAAGGGCCCCTTTCCAATGACCAAGGGTGCGGACGGTATCTGGCGTGTCACCACGCCGCCGAGCGTACCGGGATTTCACTATTACTGGTTTGTGCTCAACGGGGTGCAGGTGAACGATCCCGCGAGCGAGACGTTCTTCGGTTACGGCAAAGAAACCAGCGGAATCGAGGTACCGGAGGCAGGCGCCGATTTCTACGCCATCCAGAATGTCCCGCACGGTGAAGTTCGCGCCAAGTGGTATCTGTCGACAATTACTGGTGAGTGGCGCCGTGCCTTCGTTTATACGCCGCCCGGATATGATGAACATGCAAGTACCCGCTATCCCGTGCTCGTTTTGCAACATGGGTCCGGCGAGAACGAAACGGGCTGGACGCACCAGGGTCGGGCACAATTCATCCTCGACAACTTGATCGCCGCCGGCACAGCCCGGCCGATGATCCTGGTGATGGATCGAGGCTATACGTGGCCGGCGGGAAAACCTGCCTCGACCAAGGGGCCGGCCGAATGGCTGCAAGGCCAGACTGCATTCGAGGATGTGGTCGTTCACGATCTGATCCCGATGATTGATGCCTCGTACCGCACGATTCCTGATCGGGAGCATCGGGCGATGGCCGGGTTGTCCATGGGCGGCATGCAGACTTTATTTATCACGCTGGAACACTTGGACTTGTTCGCCTACATTGGCTCGTTTAGCGGTTCCATCGTTCCTAATATGCGCAGCGCCAATGGAACTGCGCAGCCGTTCGACCCGAAAACCGCCTACGGCGGCGCATTCGCCGACTCGCAAGCCTTCAATACGCGCGCAAAGCTGCTCTGGGTGGGCGTGGGCACCGCGGAGGACGATGACTTTCGCGCCGATACTCTTGCGAAGGTTGACGCCTTGCGCAAGGCGGGCGTGCGCGTGGGGTACTTTGAGTCCCCAGGCACAGCGCACGAGTGGCAAACTTGGCGACGCGATCTCAATGACTTCGCGCCGCGACTGTTTCGTTAAAAACGCACGCGAATGAGACGATGAAAATCGATGAAAACACCCGGGGCTCCATAGCCAATCAGGAAGCGGTCGGGCTGCTTAAAGTTTGGATGAGCACTCTGTTTATCGCCGATTGCTCCGTGTGCATCATGGGCGGGGCGTATCGAGGCCTATCCGGCAGCGACATGCTAGCGGCGGTCGTCAAGTCGCTGTTCTTTTCCTATGCGATGGGAATCGTGTTGATCATTGTCGCCGTTCGCTACTTTGGCCGGGCGATCGGCGTGACAAAAGTCTATCCCGTCGGGATGTTGCGCTATTTCGTCGTGCTAAGCTCCCTTTCGGTAATCATGGGTTTGGCTCTCGTCTTGAGCGAAGCGCCCGCGAAAGCTCCGGAAGACACGTCCGAGCTACTCAATCCTCAGACGGAAAAGTGGCAGGCCGTAAAGGATGCGAAAGTTTTTTGTGCGAAGCAGGGCAAAGAAATGCTGCTGCAAAAGCTCGATCGAGCCAACTTCAGCGTCACCTTCGTCTGCCGATGAGATATCGATCAGGGGGCGCGCTCGTGCTTTTCGTGCCATGCGTTAGGTGGTTTGGCAAAGGAAGCGGATACGGCGTTTTAGAAGGGCCCCTAAACAAACGATGACCATGGATCGCTCCGGGTCGACATGGATTCGGTGGGCGGCCATGGCGTCGGCATATCTCCGCGGAGCATAGAGCGTTGGAGTACGTCCGCACGCGAGAAAATAGATACCAAACGTCAGTGTCAGGAACCGGGTGCGCTCCGATCGGTCGGATCGATTAGCTTAAGGCCGCGGAAGCGGCAAAAATCTCGGTCAACGGAACACAGGGTGGCGCCGCGTTCGAGGCGAGTGCGTGCAGCGTCGGTCACTAGAGGTCCCGTGATCCGGGCTTCACGCATTTGATGCTGCAAAAGTTCCCAGAACCGCTCACCTGCGCCGATCACGCTGACATTGGCTTGATCTAACCAGGTGCTGATGATGTTGCAGGCTTCTTCACTTCGTAAAGGGTGCTTCCCGTTGGGTACTCAGGTGTCATCTTCGCGAGGCGGCTATCGAAGTGAAGGGCTGATGAAGAAGGGCAATCACTCTATATATAAGTGGTCAGAATAGTGGTGCGGATCGAAAGACCGATCCTAGAGCGATGCCGGCACGCAAATCACGCTATCCCGCCAAGAGAAGAAGCCGCGCGGTGGGAGTCACATGAATGAGCGAAAGACGGCGTAATTTAGCGCAGTACCATCTTCGCCAAGCAACGAGTTGACAGGCAGAGTTCACTCCGGAGTTCATCTCGCATGCGCTTTAAAGATTGGCGAATCCGAAATGATTGAGCAATTTAGAGTGTCACAGCTGCAATTTCGGTCATGCTTCACAGGTTCTCGGCGCAGCTGACGCCCGCGGGAGCGCCGGTGGGAGCGCCCAGCCGCACCGTGTCGGATTCAATCTTGCGGTAGCTCAGGTGTTGTATCTTCGGCGGCTCCGTCGGCGACAGCGTGAAGAATGCCCCGACGGTGCCGTGCGCGCAGGTAAGATTCACCTGGCCGCGGAGCCAGTTCTCGGCGATCACAGGTCCCACATTTGTACATTGGCCAACCTGCTTTTGGAGTAATTGGATTTCCGCTCTACGCTGCGCGGACGGCGCATCCAGCAACAGATTCATGGCGCCGACCTGCCTGGCCTCCGCCTCGTCCCAGCGATTCCAAAGATTGACTACGTGCTGACGCATCTGCACGAGGACCGGGGAGGCTGGAAGTTCGCGCGGTTGCAACCCTCCAGTCCGCTGCAGGGCGTCCCATGCGCGGTTGGTCGCTTCCGAGGGACCCGAGTAGGTCAGGCTCGCCATCGCAAAGATGCCGACACCATAGTCCGGAAGCCACGCCATCGTGGATCCGAAACCGGGTAGGCCGCCACTATGGGCCACGATCCGTTCAAAGCGGCAGTCAGAACGGATGCCCAGTCCATAGCCATAGCCGGAATCGCTGACCTTAAGTTTCCCCTCGACGCGGCGCGCAGTCAGGTTCGAAGGAGTCCAGCGGTGGCTCATCTCCCGCACCGAGCTGCGCTTCACGGGGCCGGCGTCTGGCTCGTCCCGCGGCGGCCATGCCGATAGATGAAAGGCCACATACTTCCCCAAGTCATCAGCATTCGTCAGCAGGCCGCCGGTTGAGCCGAAAGCTCCTTGTGGGAGAGGTGGTTCCTCGAGATAAGTCCCCTCAGGATTCAAGCGGTAGCCAATGGCGCGCTTCTCGTTTGGAACGCGAGAGAAATCAAAGGTTGTCGAGCCCATGCGCAGCTTGTCGAGGATTTCGCGTTTCACAAAACTGTCGTACGGAACGCCGGATGCCTTGGTCACAATTCGACCGAGGAGCCCGAAGGCGAAGTTGGAGTATTCGTATCGGGTGCCTGGCGGCGTAGAAAACGGCACCCCCGAAAGCATCCATCGTGTGACGTCCTCGTCGCTCGCTGCCAATTGCTGGTCCGCCCAGGGATTGTCCTCGGGAAGGCCGGTGCTATGGCTCATCAGCTCGCGTACCGTTACCGGAGCCGAGTCGCGCGTCGGCAGTTCAACCTTGGCGAATTCCGGTATCCATTTTGTTACGGGATCCTCGAGGGACAGCTTGCCCTGATCGCGTAACTTTAGAATTGAAAGTGCGGTAAAGCTTTTGGTCATCGACGCGATGCGAAAAACCGTCGTCTCGGTTACGGGCGCCTTCGTGTTCAAATCCTGAACGCCGAAGGTTCCCACATGAGCGAGTTGGCCGTCGATGACGATTCCCCAGACCATGCCTGGAATTTGTTTGTCCGCCGCGTAGCTGCGGAATATTTCATCGACCGCCGGAAAGGCTTTTTCCAGCGTCTGCACCCGGTCTGCGGCGACAAATCGGGGCGGCGGATACCGCTCCTCGGCTATTGACGTGGCGCTGCTAAAGGCGAGGGACAGGAGCACGAGCTGGGCTATCAGGGACTGGTTTCTTGGCTTGTACATGATCGTCCTCTGTTGACAACGGTAGCCACGCGCTTGAGTCGCATAGCGCCAGGTTCACCCCCAAATCGCGCGGTCGAATACGGAGACCCTACCACCTTGGTACACCAGCCCTGGAATTCGATCGGATTGCTGCAGGAGCGGCCCATCGATATCGACCAAATCGGCGATGCATCCGATAACAAAGGAAGGTGCCATCGCGAGCGAACTTCCTCCCATGCTGCCAACCATGATTTGCAGTCCGAGTTTCCGCGCCGCTTGCGCGAGCGCTAGACCGTGGGTCAAGCCGCCGGTCTTGTCGAGCTTGATGTTGATCCAGTCGTAGCGCAACGCGGCCTGCTCGAGCTCTTCCTGGTGAAGACAGGATTCATCCGCACAGAGCGGCACCGGAGACTCGTAGCGCTCAAGATCCGCATCGGCGCCGCGACGTAACGGCTGTTCGATCATCTGCACGCCGAGCGTTGCGCAGATCGGCGCCATTTCCGCCAACTGATCGAAAGTCCATGCTTGGTTGGCATCGACCACGATGCGAGCGTCGGGACGGGCACGGCGGATCGCTTCGAGGCGTTCGACCGGTTGGATTTCGTCGAGCTTTACCTTCAGGAGTTCGTATGCAGTGGCGGCAGCAGCCTTGGCCGCCATCTCTTCGGGCGTCTGCTCAATTCCTATCGTGAACACTGTCTCGATCTGTCTGGGCTGCACCCCTGAAATGTCCCAAATCGAGCGTCCTTCGGACTTCGCCTGAAGATCCCACAGAGCGCTGTCGATGGCATTGCGTGCCCCACCCGGTGGCAACAGCCGCTGCAACGTGGCTCTGTCGATATCGTTCTTGAGGGCATCCGATGCTTGCCGGATCTGGGCGTAAAGTCTCTCTGCCGTTTCCCCGAAGTAGAACACGCCGAGTGCCTCGCCCCGACCAACGACGCCGTTTCGCTCCAGTTCGATGACAACGGATTCAAAGGAGTTCCAAGTTTTGCCGGCGATTCGAAACGGCCGGATCGTTGGCCATTGTTCGATATGCAGACCCATCTTCACGTGCCAAACTCCTTCTGTATGGCATCCACGATCGGCGCGACCCCCTCGATAAGCGGATCGACGCAGGGTAGCCCTGAATGTTGTTGATATTGCGCGAGAACGCGCTCGCGATCGCCCGGGGGAACCTTGGAGGTATTGAGTGCCACCCCGACACAATGGATATGGGGATTTGTGAGCTTGCCTGTTTGCACCGTTTGTTCGATGACCTCGGTTATGTGCGGCAGCGGAAAATCGTTCCACCCGGAGATCGTCTGCCGCATGGGGTCATGACAGACAACGAAGGCATCCGGTTGCGATCCCACCAGCAATCCCACTGTCACTTGCAGGTAGCCGGGATGAAAAATCGAGCCCTGGCCTTCGATCACATCCCAATGATCGGGTTCATTGTCGGGTGACAGGACTTCGGCTGCACCGGTCAAAAAGTCTGAAACGACCGCATCGATGGGGATCCCCCGGCCGGCAATCATAATGCCGGTCTGGCCGGTCGCTCGAAAGTGGCTCAGCATTCCCCGGACCCGCATTTCACGATCGATCGCAAGGGCAGTATATTTCTTGCCCACGACGCAATCCGTTCCGACGGTCAGTAACCGCTTGCCCAATCGCTTACGCCCGGTACCCACCGGAAGAATTTTGGGCGGCACGCGCACATCCACCAAACGCGCGCCTCCTGCCTTGGCGGCCTCTTCCAGTCCGGGGAAACTCGCGAGGCGAACATGCAGACCGGCAATGATATCAATCCCGGCGGCGGCCACCTCGCGAAGGGCGCCGATCCAATGACCCGGCATTCCGCCGCCGACAGCGGCTGAGCCGATGACCAGACTGCGCACTCCGGCCTTTTTCGCCTCCGCAAGCGACAGATCCGGTACGCCGGCATCGACACGACATCCGGGCAGGCGCAACTGCCCGGCGCAGGCATCTCCGCGCCACTCGACCAACCCGAGCGCAGTCTTTGCATAGGTTGCATCGACCGCATCTCCCAGAAAAACGACGAATGGAATGTCGAACTCGACCACACTGATGCTCACGGAAGCTCCCTGGATCCTTACTCCGGTCGGTATTAGAGCGCGAAGCGTGGCGCCAAACCATTTAGAAACCGTCGAAATCGCCCGCGGTGGTGAGCGGTTTCCACGATTTGCCAGCACAATTCGGCGGTTATCACCGCGCTTTATTGGGTCATCATCTTAGCCCGCGCGCCGCCTGAGATGCGCGGGAAACAGGTGCAAATGGTCGGCCCGCCCCAGGAAATTCCCAACTTGATAGAATATGGTGAATATTCTAAGTCGGGTGAGGCGAAGCTGTGAGAAAAACATCTGCGAAAAGAGTCGGCCAGCGACCCAACCGGGTAGATCGCCTCGACATGAAAATCCTCACGGCGATTTCCGAACGCAGTCGGCAATCCATCACCGAAATTTCCAAAGAGGTCGGTCTGTCGGCAAGTCCGTGCACCACCCGGTTGGAGCGGCTCGAGCGCGAGGGGCTGATTGTCGGCTACAACACGGATATCAATGTCGAACAGATCGCAGACTTAAGCCTTTATCAGGTGACCATCGCAGCGAAGCCGTACACCCCGGAGATGGCCCGGATTCTGGAGACTTTGATTGTCCGCAATCCCTACATCGTCTCCGCCGACGCGGTTTTTGGCTCGCTCGACTATGTGCTGCGCGTTTATGCCCGCAACGCTGAGCACTATCACGAAATTATGCGGCCCTTCGTAGAACACAAGATTGACTATGAGACCTGGCCGGTTTCCCGCCGGATCGTGCGATCTCAATCCCGCCGGCTGTTGGAGAAACTCGCGCTCGCAGACGATTAGACCTCGCCCCGACGACGATTGGTCGCCGGGGCGAGCTGCGCTGCCGGAACGCATTACAACTTGGCGCGAACTCCCAGGAGAAATCGGCGTCCGATCGTATCGTATTGACCGAAGTCGGTCTGCTGGGTCCAGTAGCCGTTGGTCGGGTAGGGAATGACCGGTGGCGCGCGATTCAACAGATTGTTGACGTTTCCGAATAACTGCACACGGACGGATTGGCTGTCGAGCATGGTGTACTCGAAGCCGCCATGCAGGTATCCGACGGCGGAGCCGCGCGGGCTGCCGGCGAATTGCGGTTGTTCGCCCGCCGGCAGTGCGCAGATGAAGCACTCGCTGCCGATATATTGGCCCGTAAGGCTCACCGCCACGTTATGGTTCGACCAGATGAGGCTGACGTTAGCGTACATGCTCGGGTTGTTGTTTCCTGCATTTTCAACTGGGGCGGCGTCGACGGAAGCCTGCAGATTGTGAAACAGGTAGCTCGCGTTCGATTTGAGGGTCAGCTTGCCGGGGAATGCTGGAAACAGGCCACTCGTCGGCAGCACGTACGACAGGTCGAAGTCCATGCCGCTGAGCTTCACCGACTGGACATTGAATTCGCCGACGAAGACCGTGGTCGGCAAGCCACTCGAGTTACGCAGGATGTTGGCGCACAAGCCGCTGTTTCCTTGACTGCAACCATCGACGACTTGCTGGGGCGAGAGATAGGTGATGGCGTTATCGATGCTGGTATTGAAATAATCCAGCGATACTTGCAGGTCGGGATTCTGGAACACGATGCCGCCCGTGTACGTGTCGGCATTCTCTGGCTTGAGTGACGCGTTAGCCTGGCTGTAATAGGAAACCTGGGTTGACTGGCCTTGATAAACGATTTCCGTGACGTTCTGGGACCCGTTGACCGCGAGATCGCTGAAGTTGGGGGCCCTGATGTCGCGCGAACGCGTGGCGCGAAGCCGCAAACCATCCGTGATGTTGTCGGTCAAGCCTACTTTCCAAGTCGTCGCTTCCCCGACGGTGTTGTACGAGGTGGCGCGCACCGCGCCGTTCAGATCGAGTTCATGGGCGAACGGCAGATCTTTCAGCAGCGGAATGACCGTCTCGCCGAATCCTTCGATGGTTCTGATGGTCCCTGCACCCGGATTTGCGCCCGAGAATATGCCATTGTTGCCGGAGGTGGTTTGCAAGTCGTACTGACCCATTACCGCCTCGTTGCGGTACGACGCGCCGGCCACCACGGAGACTGGGCCCGCCCAGAGCGAGAAGGGCTCGTCCTGGACATCGAAGCTGCCGACGCTCTGACGGACTTGGAAATAGTGCGAGTAATTGTTGACGACGTAAGCGCGAGCTTCCGGCGAGATCGAACCGGGACCGAAGATATCGATAGGAACGCAACCATTGTTTGGTGAGGTCAGCGTCGAACGGCAGACGATTTGGCCGGTGGCGGGATTGGTCACCGCATCGAGTGCCAGTGCTAGGTTGGTTTGATTCGTATCGTTGAAATACTCTTCCGTGCGGTCGAATTGGCCGAAGGAAGCGCGTGCATTCCAACTGCCGGTCTGCCCGAATTTGCCGTGCAGGCCGGCATCCGTTTGCCAATAGTGCGTAATGCCCTCCGGGCCCCACCACGGGATGTCCTGCGTGTCGCGGTTCATGGTGAAGCTGGTTTGACCGGCCCCTAACATCGCAGTACGCAGCGAGGCGGGTAGGAAGGCGTTGTCCGACTGGATGGTGATGCCGTTCCATCCGCCGCCTAAGCCCATGGGCACCAGGTTACGCAAGCTCGAGTCCGTGTGCGCATAATCCAGAGAGACATAGCCGGTGATCTGCGGCGTGAAATCGAACGATATGCGGCTCATCGCGGTTTGACGGCTCAGCGGAGTGTTGATTTGCTGGCCGGGGAAAATTTGCGAGCCATCTCCGCCGCTGCTGCCGCAACCGCAGGCGACAGAATTGACGCCGGAGTTGAACACCGTCGGGACGCCTCCCGGAAGAAACGTGGTGCCCGCCAACACGCCGCTGGTGATCACGCCCCCGCTGTTCGTGAAGGAGGCGCGAGTATTGGAGGCAAGGAGGTAGGGAAACTGGCCCGTCGCCCCTGTATAGGCGGAGTTCGGAATGAGGGCAATATTTTGGTTGCCCCAAGGCCTCGATCCGTAGTCACCCGCGCCGGCGTTGTCCGCGGCTTCCGTGGCAATCATGAAGCGGCCGCGGTCGTCGGCGAAGTGAAAGCCGTAGTTGAGTGTCGCGCGCCAGTTGCGATTGTCATGGTAAGAGGTCTCGCCGCCCTCGACCGAGCCCTCGAGTCCCTGGATATCCTTGCGCAGGATGATATTCACGACGCCCGCAACGGCATCTGAGCCGTACGCGGCCGAGGCACCGCCCGTGACGACTTCGACACGATCGATGATGCCTGCGGGAATGCGATTGACGTCCAGGCCTTCCATCAGGTCGGACGGCGTTTGCCGCTGACCATCCACCAGGGTCAGCGTTCTCTCCGCACCCAGACCGCGCAGATTGAAGTGATTGGATCCCGCATCCGTCGCTCCGTTGGTGTCGTTGCTGTTGAGACCCGGAGCGAATTGGGTCATGTAAGTCGCGACATCGGCGGCCGAGGTCGCGCCCACCAACAGGCTCAAATCCTCCCCAGTCACCACCGTGGTCGGCGTCGGAGCTGTAAAGCCGGGGCGATCAATAAGGCTGCCCGTCACCGTGATCTCTTGCAGCGGCGTTGAATTATCCGATTCGGTCTGCGGGCTCGCGGGACCCGCGATGGTGCCTGTAGTCGCCTGAGCTAATCGAACACGCCCTTGCTGCGGTTCGGATCCAACCGACTCGGAGCTGAGCGCAACAGCGTTCGCCGCTGCCTGGCGCGGGAATTCGATGAGCATCGCAGCACCGGCCTGATCCATGTGAATCTGCAGCCCCGTGCCGTGAAGCAGTTTGCTCACGGCTTGTTGCGCCGTCAGCAGTCCACTGAATCCTGGCGTTTTCATGCCGGCCAGTTGTTGCGGCTGGTAGACAAGGTGCGTATCAACCTGTCGTGACAGGGATTGCAGCGCGGAGACCAAGTCCCCTGCGGGCACGGTGACTTGCCTGGGTGCATCGGCCATGGCGTGTGCCGCCACGGATAGCGTGCAAGTCAGCGCCATCATCGAGATTGAAAGGAATATTTTCTTCATCATGACTTCCCCCGGTCAGATTTGGTTATCAATGACGCATTAGAGCGTGAAGCGTCTCGCCAAACCATTTGGAAACCATTGAAATCGGCGGTGATTAGCGGCGATTTCTCACGAATTGCGGCCGCAATTCGGCGTTTTTCGCTGCGCTTGATTTCGTATGATCCTATGCGGCGCAGCCCGCCGATCGGCCGAACGAGGAAATCCAAAGATATTGCGCCGCGTTTTGCGAGACTCGAACCACTGAGATGAGATGCCAGCTTGGTTGGAAAGCATAGGGAGCATTTATGCCGCGACCGTCATTTCGATGTGTGAAGTTCTACACAGGTGCTTTGGTGGCGCTGCTCTATGCAGCGGCGTCGATGGCGCAGTCCAAGGAGCCGCTAGCGGCGCGGATCGACAGAATCACTGGCCGGGCAGAATTTGCCCACGCGAATTTCGGCATTGAGTTCTGCGCGCCGGATACCGGCCGCGTCATTTACAAGCTGAACGCGGACAAGCTGTTTGTCCCGGCATCGACGACCAAACTGCTAACCGAAGGAACCGTGCTCGCGCGTCTCGGTCCCGATTTTCGTTTTCATACGCGAATTTATCGTACCGGACCCATCGATGGCCGGGGTCGGTTGAAAGGCGACCTGGTGCTGGTCGCCTCGGGAGATCCCAATCTTTCGAACCGCCTGCAAGCGAACGGAAGCCTGGCTTTCATGGACGAGGATCACACTTACGGCGGCCCGGCACTTCCGGGCGATCCGCTCATCGTCATTCGGGAACTGGCGCAGTCGGTCTACGCGAAGGGCGTGCGGCAAATCGACGGGCGTGTGCTCGTGGATGCCTCGCTCTTCCCCGACGGACCTCGCGAAGGCGGTACCAATGTGGTGTTGTCCTCCATCATGGTCAACGACAATGTCATTGACATCGTAGCAACGCCGGGATCGAAAGCCGGCGATCCGGTCGCGCTGCATCTTTCCCCGCAGACCTCCTATGCCCATTTTGTCAATCACCTCACGACCATAGCGGCGGGAGGCCCGGCGAGTTTGGATACGGATGGTGTGTCCAATCTCGATGGAACCGCGACCATCACCGTGTCCGGGGGCATTCCGGTTGGCAGCGCGCCACAAAAAGCGGTGGCACCCGTGCCATCGCCGACGCGTTTTGCGACCATGGTGCTCAAGGAGGCTCTGCGCTCTGCAGGGATTAAGGTGCGCCCCGATCACGCCAGTACGGAGGACAGTGCTGCTGCCGCACTGGCGCGCTTCTATACCGATGAAAACCTCCTTGTCGAGCACACCTCCGCGCCGCTCTCCGAAGATGTCAAGGTAACGCTCAAGGTCAGCCAGAACCTGCATGCAGCCATCGGTCAGTACTTGCTGGGTGCCTATGTCGCGCATGACAGAGTCAACCCCTTGAAGGCCGGCTTCAAGATCGAACGCGCATTTCTCGAGGAGGCCCATCTGGATCTCTCCGGGGCATCGCAAGGCGATGGTGCGGGCGGCGACTGGGCGGATCTATTCAGTCCCGAGTTCATGTGCAGCTACCTCAGCCATTGGAGCAAACAGCCCGGCTTCGAGGCCCTCTTCAACGCGCTACCGATACTCGGCAAGGACGGTTCACTAGCGAAAGTTCAGACAGACTCGCCCGGGGCCGGTCACGTGTTCGCGAAAACCGGTACTTTTCTATCCGACAATGCGTTGAACGGAAAAGGCATGCTGAATTCGAAGGGACTGGCAGGTTTTGTAGTGACTCAGAGCGGGCGCAAGCTGGCATTCGCCGCCTACATCAATCATCTGCAGCTGCCTGTCGATAGCAAAGACCCGCCGCAGGAGGTGGCGGCGCAAGCGCTGGGCGCTATCGCTGCCGCGGCCTATGATGCGGATCTTCCACAATGACCTCGGCCTGGCTCTCAAGCAGCGAGCGGAAGGCAACGGAGCGCGGCTAATGCCCGTCACAGGCCGGACCAATCGCGGGCGAGCGGTCGAGAATAAGGATATCGCTTTGCGTTTTATGCGATCGGTTGCGTCATTAGCGGCCGTGTTGGGCGCGAATTGCCTTAAGTAACAACAATCGGTTTGAGAGGCCTTATGCTCAGATATTTCGTAGGCTTTATTCGCCATCATCGCAAGGCATGCGCAGGATCTTGGCGCGGTTCGCTGATTTCGCTTGGGGCTACGGTGATAGCCGCGTGCTTGTTTGGCTTAGCGCCTACCTGCGTCGAGGCAGATGCCGAGCCAACCACTCTCGCCGGCGCTTGGGAGGGCGCATTGGGGGCAGGTGCCTCGCAGTTGCGGCTCGTGCTGACAATGACCCATTTGACCAGTGGTGAGTACACGGCTGCGCTCAACAGTGTGAACCAAGGCGCAGTTCTGCCGGTCGACGCCCTAACCACAAAAGACGGCACTGTCAGTTTCGAGGTCAGGTCAGTCGGCGGCCTTTACCAAGGTAAGTTGGACGACAGCGGGACGGGGATCACCGGAATCTGGAAACAGACCGGTGTCGCACCGCAGGAACTTACATTCAAACGCACTTCGACCGAAGTTAGGTCGGCTCCAGCGACGGCATCGGGACCCACCGAAAGGCCTTTCACTATTCCGCTGGACACACTCGTGCCCATTGCGCCAACCGCCTTCGCTGCGGACGGCAAATTTCATCTGGTGTACGAACTCCATGTGACCAACATGGGATCTTGGAGTTGTGCGCTCTTGGGACTCGAGGTGACGGGCGAGGGTGTCCGGTCGCATTCGTTGGCGAGTTTCTCGCAGGCTAATCTCGAAGGCATGATGCAGCCGCTAGGAACGAAGACTGTGGAGAGGTCGCGGTTGGCGCCAGGAGCATCGGCGGTCGTTTATGTATGGATCACCGTGGAGCGGCGCGAGGATCTCCCGACTGCGCTTCAGCAACGTTTAAGTGTGAAGATCGGCGATTACCCTGAAGCCATGGAGCTGAGAACTTATCCTGTCGCCGTGCGCAAGGATGCGATCGTGATCAGTTCCCCACTGAGGGGCGATCATTGGGTGGCGGCCAATGGCCCGTCCAACACGTCGGGCCATCGCCGTGCGCTCATCCCGATTCAAGGGCGAGCAATGATATCGCAGCGATTCGCAATCGACTGGGTGCGTATCTACGATGATGGCAAGACCTATCACGGCGATCCACTCGACAACAAGAATTATTATGCATTTGGCGCCGAAGCTTTAGCCGTAGCGGACGGCGTCGTTACCGAGACGCTAGATGGTGTTCCACTCAATGTTCCGGGTGAGCACTCCCGTGCCGTGCCGATTACGCTCGAAAACATCGGCGGCAATCACATCGTCTTGGACATTGGCGGAGGGCATTACGCCTTTTACGCCCATCTGCAACCCGGTTCGTTGCGGGTCAAGCTGGGCGATCGGGTGCGGCGTGGCCAGGTGCTTGGACTGGTCGGCAATACCGGCAATTCGACCGAGCCTCACCTTCACTTCCACATTGCCAACGCCATTGCCCCCTTGGGCGCCGAAGGTTTGCCCTACGCGCTGACTTCATTCGAGTTACAGGGGCAGGCAGGAGAAATCAATGCGGCGGTTGATTTGAAGGAGAAGTCTACAACGCAAACCCTGGCTCTTCCCTCGGAGGGTGAGGTTGTGAAGTTTTCAGCAACAAAAGATAAGCAATAGGCGCCTTCCGACAGCACGGTTGGCCGCCGTCGCTCCGATTTGGTGGGGCTCAAGATGATGAACTTCTCTCCAGACCGCTGCACTGCAGGATCGCGTGGATGGTCGGCCGTGCAATTTGAACCGCAGGTCCTATCTGATGTCCCTGCGCTGATGCTGACGGCCACCACGTCGAGAATCACGCAATTGAAATTCAGGAAGACATCGGACCCGAGCGAGATGTTGTAGCCAAAGTCGCAGTGGAAGGGCCGCCGGATCACCGCACCGTTGCCGACGAAGCCTAAGCGCTCGCGTAGCAATTCCCCGCGCTTGAGGGGAGTATCGCCGAGGGCAGCGTTGTAGCTCGCCATCCAGACCTTAGCCGACTTCTGATCTGCCTGAATCTCCGGGTCGCCCGCGTGATAGAGCCGGCCGGCCAGCATCTTCTGCTTCTGAGTTTGCTCCATGGTGTTCCTCCCGCTCGATGATGCCTGGCCCGCATCAGATCAACGCGTCGTCTGGTAGCCTTGCCCGCGCAGCACCCTGCCGGGCAGCGCGTTGGTCGAAACGCCGTCGGCGATGACCGGCACCCCGTTGACGAGCACCCATTGCATGCCGACCGACAGCTGCTTCGGCGCACCGAAAGTCGCTTTATCCGTGATCTGTTCCGGATCGAACACGACGATATCGGCCCACATCCCGGCCTTGAGGACACCGCGATCATTGAGGCGCAGACGGGAGGCAGGCAGACTCGTGAATTTCCGAATGGCCTCTTCGAGGCGCATGCGTCGTTCCTCGCGCACGTACTTGCGCAGCACGCGTGGAAAGGTCCCGTAAGCGCGCGGATGCGGAAACTCTTTGCCGAGCAGACCCTCAGGCGAGGTGCCTTCGCTATCGTTGCAGAACGAAACCCAGGGCTGAACGGCGGCGAGCGCAATGTCGGATTCGCTCATCGCGAAGACAGCCACGGTGGTGCGCGCCCCGTCCTCGACGAGGATGTCGAAAAGTGTGTCCATGGGATCGGTGCCGCGCACCTTCGCGATCTCGGCGAGGCTGCGGCCTTGCAAATCGACCAGCTTCGGATTTAGCACGGTCGCGATGAGGATCGCTTCCGGACCCGGCACGGACTGCCATTCGTTGTCCCAGTCGGTCGCGGCGGTGGCAAGTTCCGCCTTGATGCGCGCACGCACCGCGGGGTCCTTGAGCCGCTCGATCAGTTTCGCGTCACCGCCGTCGTGCGCCCAGGGGGGAATGAATGCCGACAGGTCGTTGTACCAAGCCGGGTAGGCGTAGGTGTCGGCCGCGATATCCACGCCCGCGGCACGGGCGCGGTCGATTCGCGCGACGATCTCCGGCATAAGGCCGAAGTTACGGACGCCGCCGGCCTTGAGATGCCAGATCTCGACGGGAGTATGCGCCTCGCGACCGATGCGGATCGTCTCGTCGATCGAGGCCATGATTGATTCCTGTTCGGAACGCATGTGCGTCGCGTAGATTCCGCCGAACTGCGCCGCCGTACTCGCGAGCGCGATGAGTTCCCCGGTGCTTGCGTAGGGCGCCGGAGCGTATTCCAAGGCGCTCGATAGTCCGAGAGCGCCCTGACGCATCGCCGTAGCGACGATTGCCTGCATTCGGGTCAACTCGTCCGGACTCGCCGCGCGATCGGCATATCCGACGATCATCTCGCGTACCGTCGTCGCCCCGACGTACGTTCCGACGTTGATGCCGATGCCCTGCTTCTCGAGCCGAGCAAAATATCCTGTGAAGTCGCTCCAGTCCTGCGTAATCCCGTAGTGGCGGAATTTGGGTGCCGCTTCCTTGGCAATCGCGGCATCGACGGGCGCGACAGATTCGCCCTCACCCGTGATCTCCGTCGTGATTCCCTGAAAGATCTTGGAAGGTACGTGCGGATTCACGAGCAGGGTGAGTTCGGACTGACCGAGCATGTCGATAAAACCAGGCGCTACGACGCGCCCCGCGGCGTTGATGCGCCGTTTCGCCGAGGCCTTGTCGAGTTGGCCAATCATGGCGACGTGTCCCGCACGAATACCGACGTCGGCAGCAAACCAGGGTGCGCCAGTGCCGTCGACGACTCGGCCGTGCTCGATGATCAGGTCGTAGGTCGGCAGCGCCGCCCTATCTGCAGCGAGCGACAGCGGGCCGCCGCTGGCGAGGGATATTCCGATGAGCGCGGCAACGCGCAGCATAGCGGCGCGCCACGTATTTTTGTTATCCGACATGACGGGTTTCACCAGTGACACGGCGACGATGCCGGAAGTTATCGCTTTAGTGTAGCAACTGGTCGAGGCCGAGACGAAATATCGGCATGGTTCGGACGCGGGGGGTACTGGGGCGTTTGGGCTACGACCCGAAAGCGGCAAGCTCGCGTCGGTGGTTCGGTATCCTTGCCAACTCCCGGTGCGACCGGTGTCCCCACTGTGGCCTCACTTTGGACGAGCCGATCCGGCGACAAGAAAAGCTCGCCATCGATGGCTAGGACAAGGCCTTAAAAGGAGAGCGGAGCTATGCGACCGGATGTCGTATTCACTGTGATCTTTAGAAAAGACGGGGAATTCCTCGCGGCCCCCACCGTCCTTGGCGAGTTTGGACGTTAGCTGTGTGTCGAAGTCCCGGGGGTCATGCGGGCTAAGGTGATGGTGATGGCGCCCGATCAGGAGGGACGCTCATTCACGTCCGCCAAGATGGCGATCTTTCGAGATTACGCCTGGCAGCAGCCTAAGGAGATGTCGATGGAGGCACAGCTGTCTATAACTCCGTGATTTGAATGCACGGTGCCAGAGGCCCCCTATCGATTCGTGGTGATGCCACGGAGGATCATAGCGGCGTCGCCAGACGGACAATATCGAGCCGTAAGCAGAACTGAAACAGTTACCAAGACGGCCTGGCATTTTGAATAATGATTGTTGTCGTTCCAGTGCGTATCTCGTCTTGTCTTTTGTCATTCGTCGCAGTGGTTTTTTTGGCGGCGGGCGTGAAGACCGCGGAAGTTCCCACCGAGCTGAAAACAAATGCAGAATGCATGCTAACGGTGTTGAAGATGGTGCCGGGAGTGAGCGAACTACGACTCGACAGCGACAACCGTAACGGATGGAACCATCCATTTTTGGAGTATCGAGCTGCCGAGGGGCTACGCGGTTCGCAACGCATGCGATTTGACGCGCAGAAGTCCGTCGAAGGCTACCACTGGTTTCTGGCGTATCTATCCGGCATGGGTAATCCCCAGATTCACGTGACTGAACTGGTTATTCAGAGTTGGAAAACACAATGCGGCGTATCCGCTAACGTGATTTTTCCGTAACTGACCTTGTTCGATGAGCAATGCTGATCTTGATCAACTTTCTCGCAAGACTCTTCGGGGTGGCGGCCATCATTGCGGGCAGCGGTTTCCTGGTCAGTGCTTACGCTATTGTGGAAAACCGAGTGCTCAATATCGTGGTTGGGCTCATTGCCATTGTTACGGGTACAACGTTCCTCGTGATTAAGTCTGCCAACGCGGAACAACTCGCTCGCATCAGGTGTCGAATGGGCCGTCCGGAGTCGCCTCTAAACAGGCGATGAGCACGGATCGCTCCGGGTCGACATGGATTCGGTGGGCGGCCATGGCTTCGGCATATCGCCAGGGAGCATAGAGCGTTGGAGTAAGTCCGAACGCGATAAAATAGATACCAAACGTCAGTGTCAGGAACCGGGTGAGCTCCGATCAGTCGGATCGATTAGCTTAAGGCCGCGGAAGCGGCGAAAATCTCGGTCAACGGAACACAACGTTGCGCCGTGCTCGAGGGCGAGTGCAGCCAGCGCGGCGTCGGTCACGAGCGGGCCTGTGACCTGGGCTTCACGCATTTGGTGCTGCAAAAGTTCCCAGAACCGTTCACCTGCTCCGATGACGCTGACATTGACCTGATTTAGCCAACTACTGACGATCTCGCATGCTTCGGCACTCTGCAGAGGCTTTTTGGTCGCGCGAGAATTGGTGGAGATACGCAGGAAGGCGAGCAACGTCTGCCATGGCAAGGCGACCGTCTCTTCCGAATTGAAGGCGGCTTCCAACCAAGGTCGGCACGCCACGTGGTGAGCGGAGTCGCTGTCATACGCGTAGAGCAGGATGTTGGCGTCGAGCAGTTTCACCCGTGACGAGCGCCTTCAATTTCTTCGAGGAGCGCTCCGACGTTGTCGTAGGAGACCCCGGCGGCCGGACCGCCCATTGCGCGAGGCTGAACTTTAAATGGCTTGCGCTTTTGCACCGCGGCGCTCTGAGCCAGCGCCACCCGCAGTCGCTCGTTTAGCACCGTTTTGAATGGACGACCGGTGCGCCGGGCTTCGGCCTTAAGGCGGGCGGCAACGTCATCATCCAGCGTTAGGGTAGTTCGCATACATCATGATGCTATCATATAGGCATCGTGATGTCTATTGCGTTCACGCAAACGAAATTCGTGGCGGAAATCGCATAAGGGGACTTCGAAAATTATCGAGTGAGAGAGGCGCGAAAAGAAAGGGGCATGAGTTCGGAGTCGGCCACTTTTTGCCGGTCACCATGTTGAAATCACCGCTAGAAAGCGGCCAGTCGCTGCGTGCGGTAAGCTTAGGCGGGTATTTGTGGAGTGCAGCCGGATTACAAGGGAAGCACGAATGCCATTAGATCCATTCTTCGCACTTATACGCCGTTTTCGTCGCCTAAATATTTGTTAGGTGCCTCTTGAATACCGTGTTCTTGGTCGTCCCGCTCCCGTTTCTTCTTGTTCTGGCGCCGGTCGGACACGCGGTCGCTGCCTCTCGTTGGTCGGCAATTTCCTGGGTTGCCGCTATCGCCATAGGCGCCGCTGGGACAGCCTTTGTGTCATATCATCTGGAGTCTGACCATCGCGTCGCAATTCTCTCTTGGGCGCCCCTATACCAATTGGCCATTTATACGGCGGCGCTTTGGGTTTTTCGTTACTCGCTTCATCGCTTCCCGCGCTTCGCAGTATGGGACCTATTCACCGAAGGTCTATTTTGGGATCAACTCTTTCTTTGTGGAGTCTTGTTTGCTTCCATCATGCCTTGTGCTCAATTTGCCGCCCCCAAATGGGCCGCCGGCACATAACAGTGGATTTGAGCGAATCGCGGGTGGCATCGTCCCTGAGCCAAGGAGGGAAGTTGATAATCTGGATAAATCAGTTGTGTTTGGTGGCAGCGCATCCCTGTGCTGAACCGAATTGTTAAGTACCGGTCGTGCTCACTCACAGCGATTCCGTAAAAATTCGGTACGTATTGCTGCTAAATGGGCTGGCAGCCTTCGTCCCTGGAATGGTGGTTGAGGGACGCGCAAACGACCCTCTTCTGCACGCCACGTGGTGGACCTATGAGCAGCATCCGGCAGTAGTGGCCGTCGTAGCAGCCGCAGTCCTTGGCTCGCTCTTGGTTGCCTTACTCATGAAACGCAACTTGCGGCGGTGGTGGATCTTTCTATTGTCCGGAAGCTTGACCGGCGCATTTCCGGGACTGTTTTACCTGGTAGCCGCACCTCTGACGATTGAGATTCTTCCTGCATTGGCGGTCATGTTGATCATTGGGGTCGTTTGGGGCGCATTAATGGGCTTGGCAATTTATGTCGCGGTAGTAAAGCCCACCCTGGTCAGACACTAATAATTGATTCGAGAAATTAAGAGTTCAATAAGCCACTCCTTGGCCTCCGCAAAGCTGCCGTTGACGACAGGCGGGAGTGGTCGAAGGTCGCCGTTCGCACTACGGGCATTCCGCAAATTGTCGTTGTAGGATCAGCGTCCTGCGCTTTCTAACGTGTGTAAACAGATTTTTTGCCCTGCCCCTAACTCGGAGATCATTCATGCCCTCACAGCTCACCGCCTGGCCGCTTTTCGTCGCCTTCAGTGTCGCCCTGACCGGCGTTGTGTCGGGCGAACCGACGGCCGCCGACCGCACCCAGATCGTTACGCTCGTCGATGCCAATGCCGCACCGTACAAGCGCGTCTCGAGGGAGATTTGGGGCTTCGCCGAGCTCGGTTACCACGAGAGCAAGAGCTCCGCGTTGCTCCAGGACCAGCTCAAAAAAGCCGGATTCTCTGTTCAAGCCGGCGTCGCCGACGAACCCACCGGGTTCGTCGCCTCGTACGGCTCGGGTAAACCAGTCATTGCCATCCTCGGGGAGTTCGATGCGCTGCCGGGTCTCTCGCAGCAGGCCATTGCGACACGCGAGCCGGTCGTCCCCGGTGCCCCCGGTCACGGCTGTGGCCACAACCTTCTCGGCGCGGGTGCGGCTTTGGCCATCGTCGCGGTCAAGGACTTCATGACGGAACATCACGTCGCCGGCACTCTGCGTTACTACGGCACTCCGGCTGAAGAGGGCGGCTCGGGTAAGGTCTACATGGTGCGCGCCGGCCTCTTTAAGGACGTGGACATCGTCCTGCACTGGCACCCGGCGGATCGCAACACGGTGACTAACGGCGGCTTGCTCGCGATCACCTCCGCCCGATTCGCCTTTCACGGCGTTGCCGCTCACGCAGCCATGGCGCCCGATCGCGGCCGCTCCGCACTCGATGCGGTGATGCTCATGGGGAACGGCCTTGAGTTTCTGCGCGAACATGTGCCGGCGAGCACGCGCATTCACTACATCATCACCAAGGGCGGCGTTGCTCCCAACATCGTGCCGGACCTTGCCGAACTGGAGTTAATGGCCCGGAATCCTTACAACGACACCCTTGACGGCATTTGGGCCAGGATCCTCAAGATTGCCGACGGTGCTGCGCTGATGACGGAAACCACGCTGGAAATCCGCAACATCGGCAGCGATGCGAACATCATCCCCAACGATTCCCTGGCGGCGGCCGCGCAGAAGAACTTGGAGTTCGTCGGCGGCTACACGCTCGATCCTGCGCAAACAAAATTCGCCACCGAGCTGCAAAAATCACTTCCCCTGGGAGGCGCACGGAGTCTTGAGGAGACCCACACCGTGCAGCCTCTGCAACCTTTTGACCCTAACGCTCCGTCCGCGTCTACTGATGTCGGCGATGTGAGCTGGAACGTCCCGACGATCGGCTTCGGCACGGCCACCTTCGTGCCAGGTGTCGCCGCCCACACCTGGCAGGCCGCTGCCTCCGCCGGCAACAGCATCGGACAGGACGGCATGGTCGTCGCCTCCAAAGCTCTCGCCCTGACCGCGGTCGATCTGTTGCTCACGCCTAGCCTCGTCGCCGCCGCCCAACAGGACTTTCGCCACCAGTTGCAGGGCAAGACCTACGAGACCGCGATTCCGCCCAACCAGAAACCGCTCATCGGCTATCGCGATAACAATTAGCGGATCCTTGGTGGGCCTATGGGACGGCCGCTGAGCGCGGCCAAATCCTCGGTTCACCCGGTGTTTCGGTTGCCGCAAAGCGGTCGGCGAGGACAGGCAGCACTGGGTGTGCGCCGTGCAAAGGCGGCGTTTTCCAGTGGGTGCAAGTCCCACCCGGCAAGTGCCGGTGATGCACCTGAGATCGGCGTGGCATCCTCCGACATAGAGCAATCTCGCCCGCCCGCGCACCCCAAGAACATGCTGACAATCCTCATCCGACCCTACAAGGCTAGTGACGTCTCGAGTTTAGTCAAGGCGTATACGCCGACCGACCGGACAGGGCGAGCTACGCGGTAACGAGCGCGTGAACAAGGGCGTAACGCATGCGTTACGCGGGTGGCCTCTGACGGCCACCCCGGGCTTGAGCGCAGCAAGATTATTCGGCGCTCCGCGCCTCACCCCTTCGGGGCCGACCTAGTGGTCGATCTGCGGCGCGGGCGCCGCGGTGCGTAGCTCAATGTTCAGGCGGGACCGTGAACGAAGCAGACGCGCCAGACGCGCGTAGCAGACGCGCCAGACTCGCGTAGCAGGGACTGCGCAGTGAAACGGCCGGGCTGGACCGCAGCGAAGCTAAGGACAGCTTAGCGTCAGCGGCACGAACGGCCCGGCAAACGAAGAAGGCCCGTCAAATGACTATTGAATTTTTGAAAGGCGCATAACGTTGGCGCGAGTCCTTGCCTGGTCATAACTGGCGTCGGCTCGTTCCTTGCACGACTTTTGCGCCTCACCTGTCAGGGCCAGGCACCGTTGAATCGCCACGTTATGGTCACCGTCGGCCTGCGCGACGGTCACGTCATATTCGGACTTAGCGCCCACATCGTTGAGATCCTTGGATGTGCCGTTTGCACTCGCGGCAACATCGCCAACATTTTTCGCTGCATCCTTGCGGGCATCTGTCACTTCGGTAGAGGCCTGTTGCTTCGCCGCAGCCACATCCGTGGCGACTGCCGCTGGAGATTTCGCATTGTTGCAACCGCCTGCCAACGCTGCGGTCAGTATTGCAATCATCGGAAATATGAGCTTTTGCACATCAACCTCCTGTTAGACGAATGCCGCCGTTCACCGCAAGCCACATTCGACCCATACGCCGGTTTTGGTGAGCCGTGAGGTACTACCTGTGATGGCAGGACTTACGGCAGTGGTAGCCGAACGAGGAGTATGGGCTTGTCGCATGACGCACGCGTAGGACAAGCTCATCAGTTCGGGTAGGTAGTTAGCCCACCTTACCCAGCCACAGCGTGGGGTTACTGAGCGCCCTTGACGCACGAACGGTCCGCCACTGCTGTTGTCGATGGCGCTTGCGGCGGAGGGACATTTTCGACGATGCTGGTGGCGCAGTAGTTTGAGTTGCCTGTGCGGATTATTGGGCAATTTGAGCAAGCGATCGCGAACTTCGCCGAAGACAGCTCAACATCACGCTCTTGATACATTACCAACGTAGAAGCGAAGCATTGCTAGTCGGTTTGAGAACTTAAAGTGCTACGTGACAAGCATGAAGTCAGCGCCGAAGACGGCTGGCTGAGCTAGTAGGCCGCGGCACCGCGGATGAAGGCGAAGAACATACAAGCAGGGAGCATATGCGTAATTCTATTTCGGCGGCGATAACTCTCAGCACCATGGCATTGCTGACTACCACGCCGTCGATCGCGGAGGAAACCAATAAATGTGGTCTGACGCGGTATGCGTCTCTTGACCTTGTGGTAGTCGGCGAAACCCACCTGTTGGTGCCTGTCACAATTCAAGATACTCCTGCTTATATGACCCTCAGCTTGGCGAATCCGTTCAGCGGCGTTTCCGAGAAGGCTGTGCGTGATTTGTCACTTACAACACAGCCAACGCCGTCGCGTGTCGGAGTGTATACAGGGAGGAAGGAAATCAGGGCGACGGCTACGGCCCATGCGTTCGCGATGGGCAACGTGCGAATCAAGAACGCTAGTTTCTTGGTGCTACCAGACTCCGGCGATTCTGAGAATACATCAGAGCCGCCAGTGATCGGCTTTCTGGGAATGGACGTGTTCAACGGTATGGATATTGAACTCGACGTCGCACATCGGAAGCTGAATTTGTTCTCTCAAGATCATTGTCCAGGCCACGTAGTCTACTGGTCGCAGTCATTCGATTCTGCACCGATTCGGTTTGGTTCACTGGGCGAATTTTACTTTCCCATGGAATTGGACGGCAAAAAACTAGAAACCACTCTTGCTACCAGCAATGCGATGACCACGTTGAGGACAGATGCGACTCGCAAGCTGTTCAATTTTGATAGTCATTCGGATGATATCGAAACTGAAAGCGATAAAGCCGGCCACATCGTCTCGCACTATCGCGCCATGAAGTTAAGCGGCGAGGGTCTGGATATCATCAACGCGCGCATTTCTCTGATCGATCCGCCCACGGCGGCTTGCCATCTCAGCAGTCGCCAAGGCGCGGCATCTTACGAGGGTTGTTTTGGAGTGCATCCGCTACAGCTGGGGCAAAATGTCGTGTCCAAGTTGCATTTCTTCATTGCGACTAAAGAGAAGATGCTCTACTTCACCCTTGCGGACCCTTCCGAGAAAGGCGACGTAGCGGCGCCCGTACCTACGCATTGAGCTGAAGAAGGAGTTAATGAGTGCCCCAGGCAAAACGCGGAGGAGTATGAACCCGGTCAGCCCGAGGGCTAGTTTGGCTGTAATTCGCGCCGTCTTGGCGAGTCGCGACAAGTATCCTCCGTCGGTCGAGCCGTTCGGGCTGTCCTGAAACGACAGTCATGGCAGTCCCGTCGTCGGCACCCACTGCCAGCAACAACTGCAACTCTTCCGCGCTCGACACAGCGACTCAGAGGCCTTTGGGTCGCCGTGCCGGGCGAGGGTGAGGACGGATGCCTTGTTCGACGAGATCGGCAATCTCGTCGAACCGAGGATCGAGATCCTCGCCGACGGTGACGAGGATAGCAACGAGTGGACAGTGAACGCCCACCAACTCACTGAAAGATCACGCACCACATCGTTTCGAGCCTATTTAGGGAGCGGCATTGCGCGGCATTTTAAGGCACGCCGGCGGCTTCCGCGGCCTGCCGCACAATGCCGCTTGCCAGAGCGCTCGTCGGGGCCGAACTTACTTTGGTAGGTGCGCTCCCCGCAACGCGAATTATCACTGGAAGAAGTTTATATACGGCAAGCAGGCACTCATCGCACCGATAAGGGCGGTCGCGCGCGGAATCCGCGTTTTGTTTGGTCACCGGGTTATAGGGCGCCCCACCCGCACCGTGTCGCATTTTCCCTGGCAATTGCGATCTATGTAGATGAGAGAGTAACTAAGATGCCGGAGAATCATTTCATGCGACTAGTCCCGCTGTTCATTGTCGCGGTGGTCTTGGGCACTCACGCGGGATACGCGCAAACGCTGAGTTGCCCCGAAGGTCGAACCATCGTGGAGTTGTCCGGTGTCGGTGACCCAAGCGAAATTGCCCGCCAGCGCGCGTGTTTCGTCAAGTCGGTCCAGACTCCCAACACCATCGTTCGGCTCGGCCCACGCGCCGTATTTGATTTCAGCAACGACCGTAGAAGCAACGTCTTCCCCATCCTGCTGGGGACTTGCGTCGCCATCGTCGGAGTCGATTCGCTCAGCGGATCCGTGCCATGCCCGGAAACGCTGCCGCACGGCGGTCAGGTTCCGATACAACCGACGGCACGCACGGAGGCTGCTGGAAAAGCGCGCAACGCGCAATCGTCGGCCGCACTTCGCCGTCACCTCGGCCCGATTGCTTTAGCGCCGGCTCAACCGGGACCGGGAAGGACTTCGCGCTCGTTAGGACCGTTATTGAAGTTCGGTCTTCACGCTGACCTGAGCGATACAACTGCCTTTCTTCAGGCCGGGTGCTCTGCAGACCATGCGGGCGAAGGGAGTAGATTTAGTAGCTTTCGGATCTATGGACCTAGTTTCGGTGAGCAACCCAACAGCAACCAAGTGGCTATCCGGATAGATAATTGCCTCAACGCCGAGGTAGACAATATGGAGATTGCCGGCTGGGGTGGCTCTGCGGTTGAGGTGCGTCATGGTGATCTTCCCGTGCCGCCCCCTGGACCCACCACCTCCGTACCACCGATTGTAATCACTAGCTACCCGGTTGATTGGCCCGACGTCATTTCGGTCGTCATTCACAATAGCTATCTGCACCACAATCAGCACGCATCAACCGGCATCACTGGTGGTCACTCCGAAGGCTACGGCGTCAAAGTCACTGACAAGGCCTTGGCACGCATTGAAAGCAATGTTTTCGATTTCAACAAGCATTCCGTCACGGCAGGTGCCGATGCGCTAGGCATCGTCGCGACCGGCAATCTCGTTCTCAAGGGCGGCGGAATCAAAAATACCTTTGTTACAAACTCTTATATTCATGTTTTTGACGAACATGGTGACGAAGCAAGCAACGACTACAACGGCGGCAGTGCGGCCCGCTTTAGCTTCCTCGCCAACTCTTTTCAATATAAGAATTCGGACGACATCGGCATTCGCGGAGCTGTCCGTGGGCCTTCACTGATCGAGGGAAATATCTTCGCAAGATCGAGTGAGACTGCTGCCCTGGACATTGTCGACAATAACAAGACCGGCATTGTGATTAACGGCAATCTCTACAATGTGGACAGCTATGGCAAATACGACGTATGCGACATGGACGGCGACGGGGTCGACGATCTTGTGCTGATAACCGGGGTTACCTGGTGGTTTTCCAGCGGCGCGCAATTCCCTTGGACGTTTTTACGCGCGGACACGCACCGAGAGGATCAAATGCGCTTCGGCTATTTCGACGATGATGCACGCTGCGACGTGCTCGTCGAACACCCGACGACCAAGGGTCTTTGGTTCATTTCCAGCGGCGGCACGTCCGATTGGACGCCGCTGGCCAAAGACGCACAAGGACAGGGACTCGATTTCATTCACCCGCTATCCGAGGTCCAATTTGGGCGTTTCGATCCCGGTGTTCGGGATCATCGACCCGGAGTCACGCGGAAAAGGACGCACGCCTTTTGGCGCAGTCCAGACAAAAAGTGGTTCGTGACTCCATTGAATCGCGTGGCTTGGACGGAAATTGGCGGCTCGGGGTTCGAATTGCGGGACCTTCTGTTTGGCGACTTCGATGGTGACGGCGTAACCGATGTCCTTGCAGTCGAGCAGGGCCGATGGGCGTTTTCGAGTGCCGGTAGAGGTCAGTGGCAGAGGTTGAATAGTACTTTGAATGATCCGGTGCAAAACCTAGTTGTTGCCAATATGGATGCCGACGACAATATTGACGACATCCTAAAATTGGTGCGCACCGATACGGCAATCTCCTCGACCCTGACGCGTACCAAGCTAACCTGGTTCAGATCCAAAAACGGGGTTGAACCTTGGAAGGTGTGGAGCGAGCAGACCTTTGAGTGCAATCCGTTTGCGGCGGATGTCGCATTGGCGTGTGGATCGTCGTACGTCGGCCGGTTTGCCGCGATACCGGGCGATCATCAGACGGCGGTTGCTCCAAACCGAGCCGGCGCCGGGACACTGACCATCGACGCCTGGCGACGTGGATATTTTTATAACCCGGCGGAAAAGCTGGCAGGTAGACCCCCAAGGTGGACGAGCGATGCTGCAAACGAATTCAAATACTAGCGGAACAGTGTTCTTCGTCTGGCGGGCCGTTCAGACGTCAGCACGTTTTGCCCGGCGAGTTTGAGGCGTGACACTAGCTCGTGTCTTGAGGTTAGTACATTCCTCGTCAACGGGGTTCGATCAGGGGGCGCGCTCGTGCTTTTCGTGCTATGCATTAGGCGGTTTGGCAGGCCTGCGGATACGGCGTTTTAGAAGGGGAAAATGAGGCCCGCTTCGGGCAAAGGACTAAACCGCTCGCGCGGTAGGGACGGCTTCGATCGGGGTATGGCGGATAGCTGATCTCTAAGGTTCTGTTTCGTATGTTGCGAAGTGAGGCATTCCGCCTCGTTTCCGCTGGAAGGACTACCGTGCTCAAGGCAGCACGCGCCACAAAACGATGACTCTGATGACCGATGAGTTCATGCGTCGCTTTCTGCTGCATGTGCTGCCCGTAGGCTTTCACCGCATCCGTCACTACGGGCTGCTCGCCAACGCCAACCGCAAGACCCACATCGCCACTGCTCGCGATCTTCTGCATCAGCCAGCGCCACCGCCAACCACCGATGCTGCTACCGCCGATGGTGCAACCCGCGCCCTCAAGCCGACCTTCGTGTGCCGACACTGCGGTGCTCCGATGCTCGTGATCGAGACCTTCGCCCGTGCACAACACATCCGCGGGCCACCGGCCTCTGCGAGGCCGCCATGAGCACTCAACTCTTACCTAAATTGCCTGCCGGCGTTTCACTCTATGACGCTGGCACAGACTCCCATGGTCACTGCCGCGTCCCAACTCGGTTCTTGCATGCTGCCTCGGTCGATGTCCGCATCTCGCCGCCAGGAGACTTCACGCCGCACCGTTATGGCCGTCGCATTGATCCGCCGATCGAAACGCCTCACAACATCTTCCTGTTCAAATCCCCATAGCCCTCGCCACCGCTGACCCTCGCAGTACGTTCCCGCGGTTTCCTCCCTTGGGGCTTGCCCGACGTCTGCCCTCACACCTCACCGGGTATGGCATGCTCAGCGATGACCGGCAGACATCGGGCAACCCTTAACACTTTGAGACAATCGCGGCCCCGGTTTGCTAGGCACAAAGCAGCCAACCGGAAACTTGGCACGATTTGTCGAATTCCAGCCTGACCGTTCGTCGATAGAGTGAATTGATTGAGCGGAGGAGAAATCCTGAGATCAGGAAGCTCCGAAGACTTCGCGATCGAACAGGAGAGAGACATGAAAAGAGCAATAGCCGCAATCGCAATCAAGTGCTTCGCGCTGTCGCTTGTTGCGTTGGGCCCTGCAGGCCCCGCGATGGCAAAGGATGCAGCAACTGCATATCCGAAAATGGCGCCGATCGAGGAATATTTCATGGGCCGCGACGCGGAAATAGTGCTCGCCCGCAGCGCCGCTCCCGATTCCATCTCGCACGATGCCACAGTTATGGTTCTGACCCGTCACGGCTACGAAACCGCGGTCAAAGGCAAGAACGGCTGGGTTTGCCTCGTGGACCGTGGCTGGAGCGGCATGTTCGATTACCCCGAATTCTGGAACCCCAAAATCCGCGGCGCAGCTTGTGTCAATCCAGCAGTCGCCCGCTCCTTCTTGCCGTACGACTACAAACGCACCAATTTGATCTTGGCGGGACTTTCCAAAGAGGAAGTCATCGCCGGGACCAAAGCCGCCATTGATAAGAAAGAACTACCTGTTCTTGAGTCCGGGATCTGCTACATGATGTCGAAGTCCGCTTACCTGGGCGATGGCGGCGATCACGACATGCCTCACCTGATGTTCTACGAGAGCGGTAGAGACGGTACAGCCTGGGGCGCCAACCTTACCAACTCTCCGGTCATGGGCGTAAGTTATTGGTCGATGTCCACCATAGCGTATCCTCAGCTTAAAGCCTTCCCGCCGATATTCGTTTATTTGGTACCAGTCGGTAAATGGTCAGACGGCACCGCCGCCCCGCCCATGTAGCCTCGCGGCCCTATAGCTGCCAGTCATGACCGGCGGAAATGGCTCGACGTGACACGCTCGCCGACCCGAGCAAAACGATCGCTGTTATATTGGGATTTGCCGGCGACGTTGCACAGAATTGCTAATTTTGATCGCTGGTGGGGATCACCTAAACTGATAAGCGTTTCTGCCTAGATTGGCGCCTCACGTGAAACAGCCGGCACCGGTCGTCTCGCTTACATATCCCTGGCGTGCTTTCTCAGGCCGACACACATCCACGATCGAGGTGACAGACATGGCCGTTAAGACTGACAAGACTTCCAAGCTCGCAGGCCGGAAGCCGGCCAAGCGTACGGCCCCAAAGGGCAAGCCTGCCGCACGTCTGCCGGAATCCATGGCGACCGGCAAGGCGAGTCCCGCGAAGGCTGCGAACGGCGACAAGCCAGTCTTCGCGTACATCGCCAGTCTGCCGCAGCCGCAGCGCGGTATCGCGGAGCGCGTCGATGCTCTCGCGGCGAAAACGCTTCCCGGGCTGCAGCGCTCCGTGAAATGGGGCATTTCGTACTATGGTGTTGGTGACGGCTGGTGTTTCTGCTGCGGCGGATTCGCCGACCACGTGAAGCTAATGTTCATCAACGGTGCAGCACTCAAGCCGGTACCGCCGGTGACGCCGGTAGCGATGGGCAAATCTACTCGTGGCGTGGAGCCAAAATCAGCGGACGACCTCGACGAACGCCAAATCGCGGCATGGATGAGTCAGGTCGCGACTGTGCCAGGTGTCGGGGGGAAGAAAGGATAGGTCCGAGAATGAATGTCGATTGCGTTGGTGCTAGACGGCGACATAAACATTATTAGCGGAGGGCGCGACGCGCCGCCGCTGAGCGTTAGCGTTCCCGGAAGCCGCCGTTCGCGACCGTCCGGTTTGGGTCCGTGAGCGGTCGAACCCAGGAGCAACCGCAATGAAGCGCATTATCGCCTGTCTCGCGGCATTAGGTCTTGCGGCCTGCGCGACGCCGCACTCTAAATCGGGGCCGCTGGCGCGGGGCGTTCGCGCCGACGCGCCGCGAGATACGATCGGTGTGATGCTGTCCTGGACGCCGGAGCAAACGATCGTAAATTTTCGGCGCGCGGATGAGACGGTAAGCCGTGCCGTGTCTACGAGGTACTGCCCGAGGAGCGAGCCGCGATCTGCGAGTTTGCGCTGCAATACCCGAAGATCGGCTATCGGAAACTGACTTGGATGATGGTCGATGCGGGAGTGGCCTGCGTCGGGGAGAGCACGGTTTACCGGGTTTTAAGCGATTCGGATCTGCTGTCGCGCTGGAAGCGATCGACGGTGTCGAGCGGCGAATACAACTTCAGGCCCAACGGTCCGAATCAGCAGTGGCATACCGACGTGATGTACGTCTGGGTCGCCGCCCGGTTCTACTTCTTGCTGAGCTTTGTCGATGCCTACAGCCGCTACATCGTGCACCACAAGCTGCTCATCTGCTCATCAGCCTCAACGGTCAATCGGTCGCGGTTGAGCTGCAGGCGGCGCTTGAGGCGGCCAAGGACGCCAGACCTCGAGTTGTACACGATCACGGTAGCGAGTTCGTGAATCGCGATGTCGCCGCCGTCATCAAAAACCATAACCTGATCGACATCAAGACCAGACCGCGGCACCCAGAATCGAACGGCATCGTGGAGCGCTTCAACGGCACGGTGCGCGATGAAAGCGACGATGCCTATGGAAATAATTACCTGCAAGCTGAGGCGATCATCGCCAAGCTCATGCGCCACTACAACGATGAGCGATTACATGCGACTCTAGGCTACATGACGCCGGCGACCTGGCATCTTGGACAGCCGGATGAAGTTCGAGACGAGCGTGCGCGGCGAATAGCTGCGGCCCGTGCGCACCGTAGAATGGCCAACCAGCAGCGATTTACCGAGGCGGCCTAGGCAGTGAAAGTCTCGTGCGCCGTGGGAAGGCGCGATCTCTCAGTGGGAGATAAACCCACCCGGCAACTGTCGTTCCAGCCGGTAGCAATCGGAGCGTCTGTGGAGGTAACAAAGTGGACGAAGCCTTCGATAACGGGTCACGTAGGTGACTCAGCGAACACGCGGGCTGCAACGGGTAGTGAACGTTGAGAGACTCCGAAAAAGCTAATGCGGAAGCCGACTTGTTCGAGACTTCAGGGAAGGCTGCGATGGCGAGGGAAGCGAACGACAGATGCAACTTGCCATTCCGCCGGGGTAGTGACGGCGGCACGCGTGTATAGAGAGATCGACGCAACACGGGAAGTCCCCAATGGTGGGCGATGACGCCCAACCGGAGACCCGCGAGGGTATGGCCGGGCTGTTGGGGATGGCGGACGGGTCCGTACGACCGTTGAAGCCGGTGTAATGCCGGTGGAGGAAAGGGACCCGAGTTCAAGGCTAACGCAAGACGTGGTGAAGGGCGGCAGGAGATTGGATTTTGATCCTCGAACCTCCGGATAAAGTTCAGAAGCTACAGGCGGCGTTACAGGCCAAAGCGAAGGGATCGCTTGGCTATCGTTTCTATTTGCTGTACGACAAGCTGTACCGCAAGGATGTATTGGAGTATGCCTACCGGTGCTGTAAAGCCAATAAGGGCTCACCGGGGGTGGACAGCCAAGACTTTGCGGACATTGAGGCGTACGGCGAGGAGCGGTGGCTCGGCGAACTGGCGGACGAACTCCAAAAGAAGACATATCGGGCTGAGGCAGTACGGCGTGTGTGGATACCGAAGTCGGACGGACGGAAACGCCCGCTCGGCATTCCTTGCATAGCCGATCGGACGGTGATGACGGCGGCAGTGGTGGTGCTTTCGCCCATCTTTGAAGTCGACATGCCGGCCGAGCAGCATGCCTACCGTGCCAATTTCAGTGCTCACACGGCGGTGCGCTCGGTGCACAGCCTGATGAACACCGGACATACCAAGATCATCGAAGGAGATCTTGCCGGCTATTTTGACTCGTTACCACATGCCGAACTTCTCAAATCGGTGGCACGCCGGATCTGTGACCGGCACCTGCTGCATCTGATCAAGATGTGGCTCGACGCACCGGTCGAGGAAGAGGCCGGAAAGGGTGGAACGCAGCGAACGACGCCGAACAAGGACAGCGGGCGCGGAGTTCCACAAGGATCTCCGATATCCCCGCTCCTCGGTAATCTGTACATGCGCCGGTTTGTGTTGGGCTGGAGGAAGCGCGGGACGGAGAGCAGGCTGCAAGCCAAGATCGTTTCTTACGCCGATGACTATGTGATCTGCTGCAAAGGCAATGTCGATGAGGCCCTCGCCGAGATGCGGTGGATGATGCAGAGGCTGAAGCTCACGATCAACGAGGCGAAGACACGGGTGTGTCAGCTGCCGCAAGAACGATTCGACTTTCTTGGCTACGACTTCGGACGTTGTTACTCGACAAAGACGGGTCGAGCCTATCTAGGTACGAAACCGTCCAGGAAGAGCCTCTGCAAGATCATCCAGGCGATTCACGAGTCCACCAACCGACGGACAACGTGGCAGGAGGCCGACGCATTGGTGTCGCGGATCAATCGAAAGCTAGTGGGCTGGGCCAACTATTTCTCATTAGGCCCCGTGAGTAAAGCCTATCGTACGATTGACGTGTATACCGAGCGACGGCTACGCCGGTGGTTATGCGAGAAGCACAAGGTCCACAATCACGACAGTCGTCGGTTCGGGCAGGAGCACCTGCACGTGACACTGGGGCTTGTCCGACTGTGTCGGCGGACGCATGATTTTCCGTGGGCGAACGCTTGATGTCTTGTCCGAGAGCCGAATGCGCTAGCTGCGCCCGTTCGGTTCGATGAGCGGGAAGTGGAAACGGAGTTATGGGATTGGCTACTTGGGCACCGGAATCCGAAAGGACCGGCAACAGACAAGCTATGTCCCTACCGCCACCGCGCCACTTCTCGACTCTACCCTTCTTAGCTCAGGCATTTTGTCCAAGTTGACGTGAAGCGCGACACTATCGAAAGAATTATGGCAATACCCGAAGCGAGCGCACGCGCGAGAAGTCGCGATCGTAAGTAATGAGGGCGTCGGCGTTCACGGCAATGGCGCTGGCGGCCTGCACGGCATCGGCCAGTTTTAAGCGCAGCGAGGCACGCAGACGCGCCGCGCTCGTCGCGATATCGGCGGTCAGATCGACTACCTGCCAGGAGCTCAAGATGGTGCGAAAGCGCTCGGCCAGAGCCTCGTTGCCGGCTTGCAGCGGGCCGGTCAGCACTTCGGTGATCGAGACGGTGGTGACGGCAAAGTGCAAGTCGCCGGCCGCATGCCGCTCGAATAGCGGCCTGAACACTCTAGCGAGCTTGGCATGGGCCTCGAGAAAGTAAACGATCGGCGGGGTATCCATCAGCAGGAGCGCACCGGCGGGCAGGCTTTCGAGGGTCAACGATTCCATTCGTCGCGCAGTTTCTTGAGCGTGACGCTGCTGTTCTTGCCCCAGAGGCCGCGGGCAGCGCCCTCGAGATTAAGGAGCGATTGCTGCTTGGCGCCTGATTGATATTGAGAGAGCGGAACGAGTGCAGCCACGGGGCGCCCGCGCCGCGTGATAATGGTTGCTCGGCCGCTCTGCGCCTCTTCGAGCAGAGTCGGCAGCTCATTGCGAGCTTCTTCGGAGCCTTTGTGGGCGGGTTTCATGGGTATGCGTACCTATTACTTACTGTACGGACTGTACGGTGGCCTGTCAAGATGTGAAGCGTCATTTGTGGGGTAGATCGCATTGGTTTTGCCGACCACCATAAATCAATTGCGCAGCAGGGAAGCGCAGCGCAATGCGGCGGACAAAACTTGCGACGCTATGCAATCCTGCATCGCTGCAAGCCTGAGTTCACCGTCCCTGGCGAACCCGTTCGTCGCATGCGACGAACCCATGTATTTCACGCCCCGGAAAACAAGCAAGCGATCCGCTTACGGTGTGCACATCGTGAATCAGTTCCAAAAACTCAGATCGACGGGCGAAGTAAACAAAGAAGCAGGGCCCCGAAGGACCCTGCCAGTTGCGAGGCCTGAGGCCTACTTACCGTTACGGCCGTTGCCGTCATCGGTGTCGGGTGGTAGGGCTACCAACCGGCCGTCGATGGGGAAGGCCCTCAGTTCGATGTTGAACCCGATGCCCTCCTTGTGGGGGAAGGCTGCGCCGATCTTGGTCCAGCGTTTCTGGGTCTTGCCGTTGCTCTCGTACTCTTCCACGGTGAAGACGTTCAAGTACGTGGGTGCCATTGCCTCTGCAGGTGCAGGGACTCGGGCGGTTTGTTGATTGCGATTGCTCATCTGAATACTCCTAAGTTAGATGTTTGGACTTTCATCGCTCCTAAACCTGAAGCGATGGGGCGGGAATACGGCAGCGCAAAAGCGCCGAGCGCACATGGGTCGTGAAATAAATAGCGGGTTAATCAAGATACGTCCTGGCAGGGCGCAAAATATGAGGCTTAAGCCTTTGGCGCGCGGGCAGCAGCGACGGAAATAACAAGACAAGAATCAAAACCGGAGCGGGGCTGATCGATTAACGGCGGTTTATGCCGGGCCGCCCGCCGCGGGTTCCCCGCGGCGCGAAAGCCCATTGCGGAGAAGGGTCTTCCCTTCGTTCGGGGCGCGCTGTCGAGAATGGCCGAACCTTAGCTTGGGTGGACGGGAAAGAGGAAAAGACCAAACACTCTATATATAAGGAGTAAGAACGAGCGCAACCACAATTGGCCGAGCCGAAAAGGGACGCTGCCGCGCCAAGAAAAGAGGCCTCCAGGGTAAATGCTATCGGTAGAGCAGGATTCCAGCGCCACTTGCCACATGGAAGTGGTAACGGATCGACGCACGCTTCGTGCGAGATCCGGAAGGCGAATCAAAGTCACTCTGAGTCGCTTCTCGGACTGGCGTCCGTTGCGGCATCCTGCCGCAATTTGCAACTTTATTGACCCCATTCTCGCGAGGAACGGCGGTCGCGCAAGCGCCATGTTACATTTCCCGAGTGCCCGCCATAAGTGGAAAGATCCAATGTTGATAATGACCCGAAAAGTTGGCGAGGCGTTGATGGTCGGTGAGCATGTCACTGTGGCGGTGGTGGGCGTGAACGGGAATCAAGTGCGGCTAGGTATCAGCGCACCGAGAGACGTTGCCCTGCACAGAGAGGAAATTTTCGAGCGGATAAAACAAGAGAAGGCCGAAGAGAGGCGCTAGAAGATGACAGCCATCAAGACCTATTCGACGCGGGTTGAAGCGGATGTGGCCAGGATTGCGCTGGACGCTGCCGGCATCCGCTCGGTCGTCGTCGGGGTCGGCGCGGGCATGGAGGGTGGAACCGGTGGCGTGCAATTGTTGGTGGACGATGAGAGCGTGCAACGTGCTCTGAAAATGCTCGGAGATGCGTAGATCTGCTGTTTGTCTGGCCAATAGCCGTTCGACAGACGAAGACAGGTGCCGAGCTATCTAAATTAACAATTGTTAACCATTTGGAAACTCGTTCGCGCATTGGATAGGGGGATGATCGCTCTTGAATGCGTTCGCTTGTGTTGAGGGGCCTTTCTGAATTGGTGCGGGAATCCGGTGTGCCGCTGGCCAAGGAAAATTGGAAACACCCAAATCTCTAGATTGTTGTCGCCAACAATCCGGGAACTTTTCTAAAACTATGGTGGCGACGTCAGCCGAGAATGTACAACACCGGACGTGGCGTTGCGCCCGTCAGGCGATTTATTGAGAAGTCGCGTCCCATCAGGGTCTGGTACAACATTGGATCGGGTAATTACTCGAATGAGGTCTCCGGCTCACTGGCCGCCAGTGTCGATGCAGGGCTGGCACGGTAGATTACCCAATCGTTCGAGGGCCCTCATCTGCGGCTAGTTTTCGATTGGTATTCCCCGAAGTTCGCAGTATTGGCAGCGCTATCGTGGTCATCGATCCAGCACAAGTGGACCAACTCAGTATTGGGAATTTGCGGATTACATCGCCATGGTTAGCTTCGCCGAAATTAACCAGGATGCGGAGTTAAGCTCGAATTCCACGATCCTTAATCTGTTCGCGGGCTCCGGCGGTGCAGCGCCGCTGGAGATGACTCGTTGGGACAAGGCGTTGCTGCGAGCTCTATACGGCGCGGATCATAGGAGTCGAATGCAAATGTCCCAGATGGAGACCAGGGCGATTGATTTCCTGCAATCGAAACCGCAGGCGTGAAGCGCCATTTGTTTCGTGGGCCGCCGGCTGGGCAGTGGGGCGGAATCGTTACTTGATTCCCGGCGCACTTGCCGGTGTACGCGATAGAGCGTAAGATATACATGTTGGCTGTATATCTTGGAGTCGTTATGCGCGTTGCGAAGTGGGGTAATAGTCTTGCGGTGCGATTGCCGGACTCTATCGTCAAAGCTCTGAAGTTAAAGTCGGGCGATGACATCGAGATCGTCGTGACGGGAGAGCGTGCATTTGAGGTTCAGCGCGACAGGAGCCGTGAGCGGGCACTCGCGCGATTGCGGGCGCTCAAGAAACCGCTTCCCAAGGGGTTTCGATTCGATCGAGACGAGGCCAATGCCCGATAGGGCCCCCAAAGGACAGGCCGGCAGGCGCTTTTTCGACACCAACATTCTAGTTTACGCATTCGCCGCCGATGATCCGCGCAGCGCGCGCGCCGAGGGGTTGATCGCCGGCGGCGGTGTCATCAGTGTGCAAGTGCTGAATGAATTCACGAATGTCGCGCGGCGCAAGCTCAAGTGGGATTGGGAACAGATTGAAGCGTCACTTGATGTAATCGAGGAGCTTCTTGGGATCGCGCGACCGTTGACGGTCCTTTTGCATGCGAATGCGGTCGTGTTGGCTCGGGACTCTAAGCTCGCCTTCTATGATGCGCTGATCGTTGCCGCCGCCATGGACGCGGGCTGTGAAGTTCTTTGCAGTGAGGATCTGCAGGACGGGAGGCAATTCGGTGGAGTGAGGATCGTGAATCCGTTTTAGGGGATCGACTTGGATCAATACTTATTTTCCGGGACGAGCGTGGATTGTTGCTTGTTCTGCGGGACGCCGTGAAGGGGTGGTTCGTTATTTCCTTTCCGGGACGGCGTGAATACGTCCTTGGAGCCTTCGCATCAGTCGCCCTCGACTGCGTTGCCGCATCCGTGCGGCAATCACCCTCACTGAAACACCTATAAGGTCCGGAGTCGAGGCTCGCGACGCTGATTTGTCACAGGGATGTGACAATGGATTCGAGGGCCGCACGGGCCGAGAATCGAGAGGCGGACCGGAGTCGCGCCTCTGGCGCGTGTGTTCCTTGTAACTGATCGGAAATTGCCATTCGTGATGCACGAGATTGAACTCGCGCTCGATTAAGGCTTCGTCGGGAGATACGTAGCGACCGCACATGCCGGACATTATATCGCCGCGTGCGGCAGAAATTGAGATCAGTGTTTATACAGTACTAGGGTAAGCGGACTCCTGTCTATCGCACGACCTGCGGTCTTGAAGTCTCGATTATTCGAGTCATAGGAACAATTACATTAAACGAGCTTCGGCAAATCCTGCGACGTGCTCCCGTGGCGGACAAAGAGAGTCAGGGAAATCACCGCAAATACGCAGAGCATGATGAATCCCGCAAAGAATCCGGCGGCAACCGCGCGAGCGGCGGATTTGCGATCCGGAATTGTGGACGGCAGAAAAAACTCGTAGAAGTCATTATTCGCCATAGGGACGTGCTACCGCACGCCGGGAATGGCTGCTTCAAGGCCATGACTTCGTGCGGCCCGGTCTTGGCCGGCTACACTGACTGCGAGACCTTGGCCGCCCATCGCCTCGAAAGCGACGCTCTCGAGTTACAAGCGCCACACTCGGCGCGCATAATCATTTGAATAACCTGTCGAGGACCTCATGACCTTATCCAAATCCCTGTTCTATCTCGTGTGCCTAAGTCTGCTAGGCACTGGAGCTGATGCGTACGCGCAAGTACTTAGCCACGGCGGCGTCGCGCCGATGATCAAGATCCCGTCAGAGCAGTGGATCGAGAAAATCGTCGGCGACATGGATAAGCCTGGCCAACCGTTTGTGATCCGCATTCACCATGATGCGGGTTACGTCGTACTCCCGCACACCCATCCGCAGGATGAGAACATCACCGTACTTACAGGAAGCTGGGCTCTGGGAATGGGGTCGCGGGTCAATTTGGCTGCTTTGGAACCCATGGAGCAGGGCGCCTTAGGATTCGTGCCAAAGAAGATGGCTCATTTCGGGTACGCAAAGGTCGAAACGACGCTGCAAGTTCACGGGATCGGGCCGTTTATAAATGTTCCGCTAGATCCGGTATTCGAACTCACGAGTAAGGGCGTTCTTGCCAAGCCGTCACTGCTCAAACCGGGGGTCCCGACAGCAACTTCCCCGGCAGATTGCTTCAAACTAGCGATTGGCGCCCGCATGAAGGGAGCGCGCGGCGAAGGCGTTGTTGTCGGCGCCCTGTGTTCTCCAGCTAATCAGTTCACGCAGTACTGGATCAGGACGTCGAGCGGCGAGCGATTCTGGGCGACCCTCAAGGATTTAAAGCCTGTTCCCTAGTCCCGTGAGATAGCAAGGCGCGTGTCGCAATTTCATTCAGTTGTCGAAGCTCGGCAGACAACATAGATTTTAGACCGAGATTGACCCCAAGCGGGCCGCCGCGGCGGTTCCATCCGTTGCATGGCGACCGCTATTTCGTATGGGTCGAGAATTATTGTGTGACGTTGCGTTTCGACGACGGACACGCGTACGAGGTGGATTATGAAGACTATCATTGAGCGTTCTGGCCGCCCTTGGAGTGAGTCGTAAGCACGTGTCGGCGATCGTGACGGTCGCGTACCGGTGTCGCCCGATATGGCGGCGCGGCTAGCGGGGGTGTTCGGCACTCAGCCTGACATCTGGATCAACTTTCAGGCGCAATGCGATTTCTGGCAGGTTCGGTGATATGGGCGTCCAAAGGTCAAGCGATTGGCAGAGTGACGCCAAGCGCGGCTCGGGTTTTCTCATTGCTGGAGTCATCGGCGCCGGGCACCGGTGAAGCCATTTGCCTGCTGTCGAGCCTCTGCGGACCTTATTGGTTGGCCGCTTTCGGGCGATGAAACGGCGGACTTTTGAGGCGCCCAAAATGGGAACGTCTAAAGCGCCGCTTCCTTGAAGGCTCTGAGCACGGCGTTGATGCGGGTCTGATACCCACTTCCACGCGACTTAAACCACTCGAGCACATCAACGTCAATTCGCAGCGATACCGACGCTTTAGGAGGAACGGGTCTTAGGCCCTTTCGGACGATTGCCCGGGCGATCTGCTTCACGTCTAACTCTGGATGCTCGGGCGTGATCTTTACGTCGGTGGCTTTCATTTGGCGGAGCCGGCGGAAGTTGGTTTTCGATGCTTGCAAATAGGATCTTTTCTTCATGGGTTGTGGCTCGTCTGAATGAGATTACGCGGATCCCCTCATCGGATTCCGTATGTACGATTGAGACCGGCACTCCGTCCAGTAAACCCAGGGTGACAAAGCGGCGTTCATCATAAGAAAAGCGGTCGTCTTCGAACGTTGCGGTCAGTCCGGCAAATACTCGCTCTGCATCTACAAAATCTATCTCATGATTGCGCAGATTCGTTCGTCGCTTCACCTGATCCCAGATGAATCGCATCTACACATTGTATATACAGCATATCGTCACGTCAAATAGCGCTCGAGAGGACGCTGCGTGTCAAGCTTCGTTATAACCGCTATTTTGGGATGTGCTTGTGAGCGCATACCTTCGCGGCGAACCGCAAGGATCGGGCGCCTATGCCGCAGGCCAAACCGAGGCACTGCTGTTTGCGGTTCTGCTGGTCGTCGTTGGGGGACGCTATTCTTTCGAGGGGTCAGAAGAAATGATCGAAACTTCTCCCTTAAACCAATCGAGTGCGGCGCATGGATGATAGCCCTCAATATTGGTTTGTCGCGAAGAGCTACCGGTGGGGGTGGAGACCAAGGCCGTCGCCGTGGAACAGCAGGCGCTGCCGTACTTTCCCAATGATTCCATTGTCGAACGACTGATCGCCGACTCGCGGCGCCGGGCGGCAAATCAGGTGAAGTGACCGGCTCCGGTTTCACTTATTCAAGGTGTGCGAAATCGCTCCTCGGGACCTCGAGATGCTCGACAAGCATGGCCTTCGCAGCATCCGATGTTTCCTCAGACGCTTGCTTGTCAGAATCACGGGTATCCCTAACGAAGCGCCGCGTTCGACGCTAATGGCTTTTTAATGCGTCAGCACGTGGAAACCCACGACCACGACTATTCCTGCGGATGCCACCGTAGTAACGGCTACCATGCGGGCCGGCCAGAGCGAGAGGCTCGAAGCAAGCGAGCGCCGCGAACCGAGCAGCACGGTGTCACGATAACGAGTGCGCAGGACTGCGCAGCCGCTAATCAATACCGTGCATGGCAGGGCGAACAGAAGCACCCGAAGGGTCCAACCCTTCCCTGCATACCACATGACAATTTGCTCTGCGGTGTGGGCCGATTCGGAGGTCATTGGTCCAACATCGCGCACGACGAGCGAGGCCATGAAGAGCGCCGCAGGGAAGATGAGCAGCAGTTGCAGGAGGGCGAGAGTACGCATGCGCATGGCGACTTTGTATCACAAAGTTACCCGCGCGGACAATTTCGATGCTTTCTCGCGTCGATGATTCGTTGACGGCCTTGGATAATCTGAGCCAATAGTCCGCGCGGTTGCCGCGTTCCTGCGCGCCGAACACCTTGGGGGGCCGTTAGACTCGATCTGGTACGTCACGTCCGTGGGATTAGTCCCGAGCAAGGGCGCCACTTTAGGAGCCTTGGACTGGGTTTGGGCTGTTAGCCTTCTTTCTCGCCATCCATCGTTTGAAGGGGGAGCCGCGGAGCTGGGATTATTGACCGGAGAGACTTCGATCGAGGAAGTGTGCCGCGGTCGGCTGTCTTCGAGGAAATGTAGAGACATCTGATGCGGCAACGAGTCTTAGAACATGGGTCGTCGCTCGGCCGCCGTCGGCTGCGTCGGGCACCGCCTGCCCGAGGTCGTATCAGCCGACCAGATAGCGCGAGTGAGCGGCGGAGCCGAAGCAGCCGTACGCCAGGAGCTTAAACTCCTGTAAATTGAGCGATTCCGGGATCGCAGGGACGCCGCATTGAAACACCTCTTATTTGTATTAGCCTTTATCGTCACTGGCAATTGGGTGGCGAGCGCCACAGCTGCGGAAGAATCCAAGTACTCGGCGGCACATAACCAAGCCGATCCGCGCTTTTTGACGTCCATTGAGCGGGTCGGTCCGTGCCAGATCTCGACACCCGCCGTCGCCGGAATACGTGTTCCGTGGCAGCTGTATCCGCCTGTGTCGGTTGCCAATCACGAGGAAGGCAGTGTCATTGTTGAACTGGTCTTTGATGCGGATTGGTGTGTACGCAAGGCGACGATTGTTAATTCCACAGGCTACTGGCGCTTGGACAACGTGACGCTGGAATACCTCGTGAAGGTCAAGTACAAGCCGAAGGCGGAAACCATCAAACAAAAAGATGGAGAACCGACCGTGGTGTTTAAGCTGGGTTGGGGGGCGAGTCAGGGGAAGAAGTGACTTGTGATGACTGTTCCATTCAGTGTCCAGATTGTGTCGCGAGATCACGGCCCGGCGGTTTGGAAAACCGCGCGCGTCGATATATTTGAAGGCAGTGATGCCGCAGCTCACAAAATTGGAAGCTACGAACGAAACCATGCGGGTTGGTGCACCGAAACGTTTGCACCCTTTATGCAGGATGGTCGTTGGTTCGCGCTCTACGCCTCTGATTACACCGCAACACGAATCATGGAGCTGCCTTCCTGCAAAGATCTCGGCGGGGAGGCACTCGTAAGCCCCGGCTTTTGCCCGGTCGATTACTACGTTCCGTACGATCACCCTGACGTCGCAGCGGCCGGCGATGCGGGTCGTTTCGGCTTCGTCGCCGGTTGTATCTGGGGAGATGACTCGAGCTGGAAGATTCAGTATTTGGATCTTGCGAACGCGGCAGCCGGAGTAATTGTAAGAAAGGAAATGTTTGGATATGTAGCCATGGCTTCAAAGGAGTTGCGGCTCAAGGAGTGCGTTTCGTTGGATGGCTATTCGCGTCAGTATCCGCATGCCAGGCTAACCGTGAGTCTTCCGTATGATCTCTCAAAGGGCACTCTGGTGGACCCCTTTGATTAGCGTGCAGCCGGCTTGTTTGTGGCCGGGCGGCGACGTCCTGAAGGACGATTCTCGATGAGCAAAGGGCTGCTCTTGGCACTCTGCCTCGCTGGCGTGTCCGGCGCTTCGGGAGCGGAGTACGAGCCGCCGGCTGAAAAATCGGTGAGCTGACATAGAGTGGTATCGCGCCGGTCGTCTTTTGGGAGCGATGGGTGTGGAGAATGAGTGCCGCTGCACTAATCGAGGAGGGACACTTGCTTGGAGATAGTCTTCCCGCCGCGAGCGATGGTCAATTCGACGGGTCCACCCTTGCTGGCATTAATGAAATCCGTAAATCCAGCCTGTCCGTTTATCGGCTTGCCGTTGATGGCGAGAATTACGTCGCTTGGGAGAACATCGGCCAGGCTACTTCGTTAAAAAACGCTATCGCTTCGGCGCCATCGTGAGGGATCTCAACGATAGCGAACGTCAGCAACTCCAAACAAATCGTGGCGTCTGCATGACGACGTTATCGATGACACTCACATAAGCAGAGCGCTGCGCCGTGATAGGAAGGTACGTGGTGGCGGTGCCGTACGTGGTCGTCGTTAAGTTTCCATATGCCATGACGGGACCGCGCGAGCCGTACGCGGCTGCGGATGCCTCGGTGTTCGACGTCGTGGTGGTGGGGGTGATAATTGGGATGCTCGCCTGACGGTTTCGCGCGATATGTACGATAACGTACGGAAACCTTAGTTCTCGAGGCGCAGCATCATGGTTCCTGTCTGGCGTCTCCAGAAATCAAACACTTCGAGGACAAGGCTATGAAATCCAAAATGGTGCTAACTACGTTGGCCTTTTGCGCTCTATTCGCATCTGCCGCGGTCATGGCGGACAAGGATTCCGATACGGATCGCTCGCATCCCGCAAACTTCGTGAAGGATTCGGCCATCACGTCAAAGATCAAAACAAAGCTCGCTGCAGAGCACATTACAAGCCTCGGGCGAATCCATGTCGATACCGACAAAGATGGCGTCGTATGGCTGAGCGGGACGGCAAGATCGCAGGCTGCAATCGACAAGGCGGAGTCAATTGCGCGCGATACGGAACATGTCGTCTCGGTTCACAACGACATTAAGATCAAATCGGACGACTGAAACACCGGCGCGCCTTGAGGTCTCGCCGTTTGACCGCGAATCTCACGGGCGTCTCAAATCCCGTCCGAGTCGCACTTCGCATCGGTGATGAGGCGGGGTCGGTGGAGGTCAGCGCGCATTTTGATCAAGACTTTGATCAAGACTTTGATCAAGACTGATACGGCACGGGCCGCTCACTGGTACCGGATAAACTGGTCGGGTGTGGGCCAGAGCGGGACGCCACGCGGTGATTTCTACTATGGACGAAATACAGCCGGATTGCCCCCCGGGGGTGGGGAGGCGAGTTAGGGCAGGTAGCACTACGCAGGGTATTTACATTCGGCGTTTGACTCTGCGAGCTTCGTGACCCGAAAACCCACATGCGACGTCGTTTCCTATTTCGCCTGGTGTCTACGGCGAATCGCTTCTCGATCTCCGGTATGAATTCTTGAATTCCAACTCTCTGCTTAGCTCTACCACTTCGTATGGGATCATGCCGCTTTCCGCAACTTCTTGGAGCGGAGGCGCTACCGATGGCATGGTTCCTCTGCCGGGCTTTGAGATCGACGGTGCGCCTCAGCCGTAGGGCTAAGCGCGGTAAAACGACGAACATCCGGTCACAAGGCTCGAGGACCAAGAGGGTCCGGGAGAAACCGATCGATACTCATCTCGCGACACGGGACACTCCGTATGATGAGTAGAGGCCAGCAGCGGGCGTCACAGCTACGATGGCGCGACCGGTGCGGGCAAACCGAGATTCGCCTCCAGGATCCGCGTTAGCGGGTGTCGCTTGCTGTAAGTCCCGGCTCGTGTGCTGAAAGCGCTGCGCGACGCAACCGGTGCGTTTACGCGCGCAGACGATCAGGACGATGCCTCGGGCAAAACCAAACGTTCTGTCGTCGCCGCGGGGCAGTCTCGGCTACCGCTTGTCCACCTTCGTCTGCACAAGAGCTTCATCGATCATCTTTACGAGCTGATCACGGCTCAGCGCGTAGTCTGTCTGACTGGCGTTAAGCTGCAGCGTTCGATCCAGCAGGGTGCGTATGATGAGATGGGCCACCTGCTCGTTGTTCGCGGCCATGTAATGAAGCAGTGGCCGATCGCTGGTTAGGAAGCGGAAGGTCTGTTCCGCCACCGGAGTGGGATCGTCTTTCTTGGCTTCGTCTGCCCGCACGCCGGCAAACACCTTCATCTGCTCGGCGGTGAGTTTTTGATCCAGATCGGGCTTCCCTGTGAGCATTTTCATCGCCACCTTCTCCCGGGCGCGAGATTTGAAGGCGCCGGGGTCGATGATGGAGACCGTCACGTGGTCTTGGGCGACCTCGAGCGCGAGGGTTTCGGTGTAGAGTTCAGCCGCGGCTTTGCTCATGCCGTAGCCACCGCCGCCCGGACCTGCGAGGAAAGCGGAGAGCGAGCCGATGATCGCCGTACGGCCCTTGCTCTGCTTCAAAAGGGGAAAGAACGCGCGGTTGACACGCAAAGGCCCCATCACGTTGATGTCGTACTGCCACAGAACATCCTGATCTGAGGTTTTGGTGAGATCCCCGAGGCTGGCCACACCCGCATTGTTGATGATGCCGAAAAGGCCGCGTCCCTGCGCTGTGACGAATTGGACGGCCGCGTCGACTTCCGCCTGCTTGGTCACGTCGAGCCGCAGCGAGCTTACATTCTTCATGGTGTTAAGGCGCTTGAGGTCTTCGTCTTTGCGGGCGCCCGCATACACGTAGAAACCGTGGCTAGCGAGGTATTGCGTTATAGCGAGTCCGATTCCGGAGCTGGCACCGGTCACAAGCACTGCTTTTGTCTTCGATGAATCTTGCGCTACAGCAGGTTGAGATAACAAGATCGCCAACATTGCTGTGAACGCGAACCTTAGGCTAAACATCTGCACCTCCGAATAGAAAAGCCGAGATTTCTTTCCTCGTCAGCTCAAGCGGCAGCGCCCAAGAGGGCGGATTGCGGGAGATTATCTTTCGGTCCGCTCGCAGCTCCAGATTACAGGAATCCAGAGCCACGCATCAATGGGACGGCAGCCGCTATGGTCGTGGCACTGCGCGAGGCGCGCCTGCTCGCCTCGCAGGGCAATTGCATTCGATAAAGGCTGTGTCCGCGCCCGCCCGCAGCGCGCGCCCACATGGCCCACTTGCTCGGAATCCCGGCGCGCTCCTGAATTGATCTCATTTGCCGACGCGGGCCGCCAAGTGCGCGGGATAGCGATCGCCTTGAACCTGGATGCCGTTGAGCGCATCACCGACCTTTTGCAGGTCCTCGGCATTGAGCTCAATGACGGTGGCGCGCACATTTTCCTTGAGGCGATCAAGCTTGGTTGTCCCCGGAATGGGCACGATCCAGGGCCTCTGCGCGAGCAGCCACGCGAGGGCCAACTGCGCCGGGGTTGCACGCTTTGTTTGCGCAATCGACCCCAAGAGTTCGACCAGCCCCTGGTTGGCCTTGCGCGCGTCGGGCGAGAAGCGCGGAACGATGTTGCGAAAGTCATCCTCGGCGAAGGCGGTTCGCTCATCAATCTTGCCGGTCAAGAAGCCTTTTCCAAGAGGACTGAAGGCGACAAAGCCGATTCCCAATTCCTCGCAAGCAGGCAGTAGCTCCTTCTCCGGCTCGCGCCGCCACAGCGAATACTCACTCTGCAGCGCCGTGACCGGTTGGACCGCATGCGCGCGACGGATCGATTGCACGCCGGCCTCGGAAAGACCGAAATGCTTGACCTTGCCTTCGCGGATGAGTTCTTTCACGGCGGCAGCCACGTCTTCCATCGGCACCTCGGGATCGACACGATGCTGATAGAAAAGGTCGATGCAGTCGGTCTTCAATCTCTTGAGCGATGCCTCGGCGACCTCGCGGATGCGCTCCGGCCGGCTATCCATGCCCGAGCTCACCACGCCGTCCTTGAAGCCGAACTTGGTAGCAATGACGACCTGATCGCGGATCGGAGCCAGGGCTTCCCCGACCAATTCCTGGAAGAATACGCATAGGTCTATGAATAGGGCTCATTAATGCCGGCACCCTGCCGCAGCGGCGTACCTACAGACAGTTATTGCGCTTTTGGGTCCCGCTTGTCAGTCTGTGATGATCTTAAGCAGGGGAATTAGAAATGCGCCGACTAATGCTTGCGCCACTCTTAGCCGTAGTTGCGACTTTTGCCGTTGCCGCGCCAGCGTCAAAAGAGCAATTGAGCAAACCGCCTGCCGGCGCGCGCCACTTCACAATTAGTTCAACAGCCGGCAAACATGGGGATGTTTGGTCGTGGACGACGCCCGACGGACGCGTGGCCTATCGCATGTCGATGTCCCTGCGGGGTTGGGTCAGCGAGGAGGACGAACTGGTGACCCTGGGCAGCGATCGCCGGCCTAAGGCCATTGCGATACGCGGCTACACCGATCAGGGCGATGCAACTGAGGATTTCACCGTCGACGGCGCTGGCATTGCGCATTGGAAAACAGTGATCGATTCCGGCTCTGGGCCTTTCGGAAGCCGACGCTACAATACGTACGGCGGCCCATGGCTGGCCAGTGAACTGGATGTCGAGGCGCTCGTCGCCGCGGGCGATAAAGGGATCGACCTGCTGCCCACGGGCCACGCCAGCATCACTGTCGACCAAAAAGTACAGATCGACGGTCCCCACGGGCCCAAGACGGTAAAGCTCGCCTTCCTTCGAGGCTACGGCTTTGCGCCCTCACCGGTGTGGCTCGACAGCGACAATCATTTTTTTGGCAATGCCGGGGTGATTTCACTGCTGCCGGAAGGGTACGAAGGGAGCGGCCCGCGATTGAAAGCTCTGCAGGATCAAGCGACAGCTGCCATGGTGCGCGGAATCGCACATCAGTTTCTCAAACCCGCCAATCGGACGCCGACGCTAATCGATCATGTGCTCATGTTCGATTCGGTCGCAGGGCGATACCTACCCGACCGTGCGGTCTTGATTGCCGATGGCAAGGTTGCGGCCGTCGGGCCTGCGGGATCGATCAAGCCGCCACCGGGCGCCGTCTTGATAGATGGGCGCGGCAAGACTCTGACGCCCGGATTGTGGGACTCGCACCAGCATGTTGGGGACGACTGGAACCTGCTGCAAAACGTCGCGACCGGCATGACGAATTACCGCAGTCCCGGCACGATGATCGACGAGGCGCTGAGCATCTACAAGCGTCGCGGCGCCGGCGATCTGCTCGCGCCCGACGGCAAGATCTCGGTGATCATCGATCGCAAGGATCCGCTGGCTGCGCAGGGCGCGCTCACGGTGTCGTCGGCGGCGGAAACCATCGCAGCCGTAGACAAGATCAAGGCCGCGGGCCTCTGGGGCGTGAAGTTCTACACCTCGATGAACCCGGCGTGGATCGCTCCGGGCGCCGCCGAGGCACATAAGCTCGGCCTGCACGTGCACGGACACGTGCCGGCGGGCATGCGCCCGCTCGACGCGGTGCGCGCGGGCTATGACGAAGTGACACACATCAACTTCATTTTGATGCAGGCGATGCCGCAGGATGTGGTCGACAAGTCCAATACCGCGGCCCGTCTGGAGGGCCCCGCGCGGTATGGCAAGGATGTCGATCTCGATGCCCCGGCGATGAAGGCTTTCTACGCGGAGCTGTCGCAGCGCAAGACGATCATCGATCCGACGCTAACCGTATGGGAGCCTTTGATGACCTCAGACGGCAGCGCCCTCTCGCCGGAATATGCGCCGTTCGCGGACATCGCGCCGCCGTCGGTCGTCCGTGGCTGGAAGATCGGGGGCTATCCACTGTCCGAAGGCCTCACGCGCGATGACTATCGCCGCAGCTTTGCCAAAATGGTGGAGCTGGTGGGGAAACTGCATCAGGCCGGTGTGCGGATCGTCGCGGGAACGGACGGCTACGGACTGGAGTTGGTGCGTGAACTGGAGCTCTACACCCAAGCGGGCTTAAGCAACGTGGAAGCGCTGCAGACCGCAACCATCATCCCTGCTCGGATGACCGGCATGGCCGATCGTACCGGATCGATCGCGCCTGGAAAGACGGCGGACATCATCCTGGTGGACGGGGATGTATCCAAGGATCTTGGCAACCTTCGGCATGTGGATACTGTGTTCTTGGACGGCTATCGACTGGGAGGGGAGGCGCTGCGGGAAGCGAGCGGTCTGAACGGAATGCCGAAGTGACTGATGCTCCCTAAGGCAACACGCCGATATCGATGCGCGAAGCGTGCTCCGGCGAATGAAGCACGCGCTGCGTTGCCTTGCGAAAATCCTCCGCTTTCGCGCGATAGATATCCTCGAATTGCTGCGGGTTGCGATCCACGAGCGGGAACCAACTGCTCTGCACCTGAACCATGATTCGGTGGCCTTTCTTGAACGTGTGGTACACGTCGAGCATGGTGAAATCGATGCTCGTCGCCTGACCCGGCTGCATCGGCACCGGCTTACTGAGGCTGTTGCGAAATTTGGCGCGCATCACATCCCCTCGCACCAGCTCTTGAACCGCGCCACCCTCATCGGGATGGACGTCAATGACCTTTACCACCCAATCGGAATCTGTAGCGCTCGATGAGACGACGAGCCGCGGCAGAAGAGGGCCGATCACGGTCAGATCCTCCGTGAGCGGAGCGGTCTGATACGTCAAAACGTCGGGGCGGTTGGCGATAAATCGTTGATCCTGCGCCATGTAGTCCCGGTCCATGTCAAAACCGTGATCACGGACAAACGGCACCGGGTGGTCGGGATCGCTCACGTACTCATCGTAACCGCTGCCTGCCAGCGGCGGCGGCTCGAACCCCAACGCGCCCTGTGCGCGCAAGTAAAGCGTCTTTTTTTCGGCTGCCTTCGGCGGCCACGCATCGAAAGAGGACCACGTATTGCGACCGGTATCGAAAACGCGCGCGACGGGAAGATTCGGCCGGCCATCCCCCTTCAAATAAGCTTCAAAGAAGGGGAGTTCAATGTTCTGGATAAAGTCCGTCGAAGTCGCAGATCCGAAGCGCAGGACACCCAGCGATTCACCTTTGTCCCAGACCCACTGACCATGCGCCCAAGGACCCAGCACCAAGGTGTCAGGAGTCGAGGGGCTGTTGCGGTGGACGGCGTCAAACACGTGCAAAGCCCCGTACAAGTTATTAGCGTCGTACCAACCGCTCACGACAAGCACCGCGGGCCGGAGGTCACGGAGGCGGGGCAGAATGTTGCGCGCCTGCCAGAGCTCGTCATAGGTCCCGTGGTCCATCATGACTTGCCATTCGGGAGATTGGCGATGCAAATAGTTCGCATCCGCGTTGCTCAACGGCCCCATGTCGAGGAAAAACTTGTAGCCATCGTCCGCAAGCGGAGCGGCCCAAGCGCAGGTATGAGAGTTGTCGGCGCGCCGATCGCACATTGAAAAAAAACTGAAGGCCGACGCGAGCAAGAAGGCGCCGTTATGATGAACGTCATCGCCGGCGAACCAATCGGCTTGCGGCGCCTGCGGCGATACGGCCTTGAGCGCGGGATGGGCATCTATCATGCCGGCCGCCGCGTAGAAGCCACCGTACGAGACGCCGCGAAGGCCGACGCGTCCATTGTTGCGCGGTACGTTCTTGACGAGCCAGTCAATCGTGTCAAAGGTGTCGGTGCTGGCGTCGATGTCCATGCGCGAACGCTTCACGTTCTTGTGCGGCGTCATTTGAATGAAATCGCCTTCGGACTTGTAGCGGCCGCGAACGCTTTGCATAACGAAAATGTATCCGGCACTCGAAAATGCGGGTTCCAGGTACGACCAGCTGCCGACGATCTCGTAGGGAGTTCTCACCAGAAGTATCGGGTAGCTTCGCGTCGTGTCTGCGGGCGCGAGCACGATGGTGTCGAGATGAACGCCGTCCCTCATTGCTATCTGAAAGCGGCTCAGCCTGTAACCTGCGGGAAGCGGCGCTACTTTCTTCGACGGGTTTGCGGCAATTGCAGTCGCGCCGGATGCGCTAAAAAGGATCAGCGCCGCCAGTGCGCCACGGAGCGCCAATCTTGCGAGCCAGGCGGCCTTGGAAACGTGGTTTGTCGTGCGTGCCGCCATATTTTAATCCCCACCTCTTTTTTATCGACGATGGGCCAAGCCGAGTGTGGAGTCAAGCCGAAAGCTTAGGCGAAGCTTCGCGGTGAAAATACGCCGGGGAGAGGAGAGCCACTCGCGCTAGGATGTTGACTTGAGCTTGCAATGGAATTCGGTAATGAGCATAAACCGGCGCGGATGGGCCGTCAGATAGGGTGGCGCAGGATGAGCTCCCGGAGCGCGTGAACGGCTCGAACGGCCCATCGGATGAAAGCTCCCTATGGCGTTTCGGCCCACTGCGCATATTTATCCATCAAACCCTTGAATTCTTCTATAGCCGGGAACTTCGCAAATTTATGGGGCGCCGGCGTGGTCGCCCACGCCAGCTTTTCGCTCGTGTAGGTCTCGATGAAGGGGGAGAAGCCGCTCGGGTCATCGAGCATCGTTGCGCGCACGTTGACGAAATCGAAACCATCGGGCCGCGTAAACATCCAGCTCATGCAGTAGGAGCAGAAAAAGTGGCGGGGGCTGCCGTGCAGGCCACCGATGACTGGTTCTCCTTTAACGATCGCAAAGTCGCTACTCGGGAAGGCGGCACTCAGGGAAAAGGCGCTGCCGCTCATGCGCTGACAGCCAGTGCAGTGGCAGGCCATTGTGAGGAACGCCGGCGCAGTCACTTCGATTCTCACTTGGCCGCAACGGCAGCCGCCTTCTTGAGTCGCTTCATTCATCGAGGGAACTCCCGGCAGGATGCATCGTCAAAAATAAACGCAGCCAATCATTTATTGTTATGCATTCGCGGCCCTTATTCTTGTCTATTTTCGCCGGCCTGGTTTTGGGACTGTCCTATTCTGGGTCCGCCGTGGCCCATGGTGGCGGCATTGGTCATGGTGCAGCTCATGGTGGCGTAGGTCATGGACGCGCTCATCATAGGGCTGGCTGGAATGCGGCGCATGGCTCTGGTGGCCGGAATCGCCGCGGCGGCGGACAAGGCGGCTGGATCCTCCCCGGTTACGGGTTTTACTTCGCATCCATCCCCGCGTATTGCAAGCGGATCTATTGGCAGGGCTTGCCGTATTACTATGCCGACGATATCTATTATGAATGGAACGCCAGCGTCGGAGCGTACGAGCAAGTGCAGCCGCCTCCCGGTTTGACAGAGAGCACCCTGGCGCCTGCAATGAGAGAGTTGTTCATCTTTCCCAATGGAGATCAGACGATCGAGCAATTGGAGCGCGATCGCGAGGAGTGTCGCCGGTGGGCCGACGATCAAGTTGGTCTCGACCTGAAACACGCGGCGAGTCGTGCTAACTTTCTTCGGGCCGACAGCGCTTGCTTAGAAGCTCGCGACTATAGTGTGGAGTAGCGGTCGCCTCACTCACCGACATTCAATCCGGCTGCATCGCGGCAAGTTCATTTCCGGCAGAACTTTAGAAGGCCATCGGGCATCGTTGACGCTATTTTTTCTTTGCAATTGTTTTCCGTCGAGGCCGTTGTTTAGCTGAAATCGACTTGATGATCAATCGATGGCGGCCATCGGGCGGAATGGATGACTTCGCACGTTGCAGCGCGCTGCCCATAAGCTGGAGAACTTTGGGTTCATCGAGCACTGCCGCCGATTCGAGGCGGATGTTTCGCACCACATTGCCGCTGCCTCGGAGCAGCTTGTGCGGATCCGGCAGCTTTGCGCCTTGAAGAAAACAAAGACTGAGGCCCTTCGACTGAGCCGCGAGAGAGAAAATGGCCTCACCCGCCTTTTCGCTGGGCCCGTAGCCGATCACGAAAAAATTGTAGTTGTCGTACACCAGTTCCAGCGCCTGCGGCCAAAACGCGCGCATTTTGGCGCGCGCAGCGCGAATCGATCTGCCCATCTGCGGTGTAAACTTCGCAATGAATTCGGCGAGTTGTCGTTCGGGCGCTTGCGTCGGCATTGGTCACGGATGCCCTTTGATCCAGTGCCGGACGGTATCGAGCACACCCGGAGCGAGCGGCAGCTCGGGATCGTTGTAGGTCGCGATGTTGGCTGCGCGCTCCAACGGTGCAACCTTCAGAACATGGTTGACCCCCTTTAAGATCGCGAGGTGCGTATCGACACGCGCAGCGGCCAGCCGTCCGGCATCTTCAACCGACACTTGCAAGTCCGTGTCGCCTTGTAAGATGAATACGGGTTGCTTCAATGTAGCCAAGATTGCGGCGGGATCGAGCGACAGCCATGAGATCATGTAGGGCTGAACGCTCGGCCGGAAAAGCCCCAGCAGCGGTGGCGGAGGCGAAGCGATGGCGCGTCCGCTTTCCAACTCCGATAGTGCATCGAAAGCCTGCTGTTTCAGAGAGTCGGGAAGGCTCGTCTTGAGCTGTTCGCGCACGACATCGGCGGCCCTGCGGCCAGCCCCGGAGATCAGAATGAGGCCACAGATTTCGGCATTGTGTTCTGCGACTTTTTCGGCGATCAACGCGCCCTCGCTGTGGCCAATCAGCCAGACGCGTTCGACACCGCTGCGCACAGCCAGTTCGTGCGACCAAGTTCGAGCGTCGTCCACATAAGTTTCAAAGCGCAGGTCCTTTTCAGCGGTCAGCGCTGCCTGGCTCGCCCCGACGCCGCGTTTATCGTATCTCAGCGTACTGATGCCTTGGGCTGCCAAGCCTTCGGCCAGCAACTTGTAGACATTGCTGCGCAAATTGAGCACCGAATTGCCATCCCGATCCGTCGGACCGGAACCGCCAATGATGAGTGCGGCAATTTCGCCCGCACGGATCAAGGTTCCCGATAGGATACCGGTGGTGGTCGGCAGGTTTATCGCCTCTGGTGCGAAATCATGTGCCATGCAAAAGGATAGCAGGAATCCGCAATCATGCGATGCGCTGCCGGTGCTGCTTGAATCTCTAGTCTGACCGCACCGCAATGACAGGAGGATTCGAACATGTTTCACCTATGCTGTTAAAATGGATGAACAAAATCCTTTGGCCGAAGTTCATCAAGAAATAAAAAAATGCAGAACCCGCGATGGCGGTCAAACCGGGGTGGGGAGGCGGCCACGGGGGAACCGGACCTGATGCGGTCCGGGGCGTTTTTGCATTTTGCAGAGGCCGAAGTCAAAGATTTTCTGCACGAAGAGAATACACTGACTCCGCGTGATCGAGAACCAAGGACTCTTTGTCGGCAGCATCGCCCTTGAGAGCCAGGGTAACAATGCATTCCTTTTGACGGAGTTCACCGATGCTTAGGTTTAATCGATTTGCGCCTGAAGCGCCGCGGATGGCCCCATATTGTCTGCAGGCGGCTAAGGGTCGTTTTCAGCACGGCATTTCAGCCGCCATCGGGTTCTGTGGGGTACTTTTTTTCACGTCCAGCGGCGCGGATCCCAGCGGCTACGCCGCGCTCGTGAAGCAGGTTTCCCCGAGCGTGGTCACTATTCTCGTGGAAGAAGCAGCCCTTGGTGCGGGTCAACGGGCGGCTTCACGAGCCAAAGCACGTGACTATGGGTCCATTCAATCCTTGATTCAGCGGTTGCTGTCGGGAGCCAGCGGAGAACAATCGCCGGGCGATGAAGCCACCGCCTCATTGGGATCAGGATTCGTGGTGCGGGCGGACGGGTTGATCGTCACGAATCGGCACGTAATTATCGGAGCTCGCAAGGTTCATGTGCATCTGCCAGATGGCCGGGAACTCACGGCGGACATCGTCGGTGCCGACGCGTTGACCGATATCGCACTGCTGCGGGTCCACGCGGACAACTTGCCGGCGCTGCGATTGGGGTCATCGGAGGATGTCTCGGTCGGGGATGCGGTAATCGCCATTGGCAACCCCTTCGGACTGGGTCAATCAGTGAGCGCGGGCATCGTGTCGGCACGCGCGCGCGCACTGGAAGACGATCCCTACATCAATTTTCTGCAGACGGATGCCGCCATTAATCGCGGTAACTCGGGCGGTCCGCTGCTATCGACTACAGGAATTGTGGTCGGGGTGACGTCGGTCATTTTCTCTCCGAGCGGTGGCTCAGTCGGTTTGGGTTTTGCGATACCCGCCGAAACCGTGTCTGCAGTGATCCTGGAACTCGAGGCGCACGGTCGGGTTGAGCGTGGGTATCTGGGAATCTCCGCACAAGAATTGACGCCCGAGGTAGCAGCGGCATTGCATGTCAAGGCCACGGGCCGCGCATTGATCACGGAGATTGATTCGCAGGGCCCTTCGATGCAATCACTGGCCATCGGGGATGTGTTGCTGAGCATCAACGCGGTGCCCGCGACATTCAAGACCTTGAGTAGCATCACGGCGCGATTGATGCCCAATTCGCTGGCGACGATTAGGATTGCGCGAGATGGCAAAGAGCAATCGCTCGCGATCAAAGTCGCGCGCCTGCCCGATCCGCCGGATGATTCGGCCAGCTCCGGAGGCCAGGATAGTTGGGTACCCGCGTTAGGATTGGGCATCGCAGAGACGACTGTCGACATCCGCAAATCAATCAAAGCCGACACTGAGCCGAGCGGCCTGATCGTAACGCAGCTCAGGCCCGCCGGCCCCGGCGCATTGGCGGGCTTAAAAATCGGAGACTTGATCACGCACGTCGGAACCCGGCAATTGATCAAGATCTCGGACTTGACGACTGTTCACGTTCCGACTCGCCCAGATCCGGTACTCCTGCGTATCGTGCGCGAGGGCTCACCGGCCTTTGTTGCAATTACCGGAGAGAGTCAAGCCCCCAACGTCCCGCACTGAGGGCGTTCGTAGGCATCGATAGCGGTCTATTTCTGCTTCAGCATGCTGAGCTTGTCGCTCCCGGTGTCGAGGACAAGCTTGGTGACGGGACCCGACTCTGCTACGAAGGTCACGGTAAAATCTTGCCCCTTGACCACAAACGACGTCGGCGAGGTGGCCGCGAGTTCGCTCTTCTGCGGCTGATCGCCCTGTTGCAGCATCAGCTTGTTTCCCTCGCGGCTGACAGTGAACGCCACATCCGAACTCAACTCGTACACGCCGACATAGCGGTCGAGCACGCTCGGATCGACTGCGACGATCTCAGGCTCGGCGGGCGGAATATAGTCCTCCCCGCGAAGCAGTTTGAGCGCCGCCTCGGCGATCGCCGCGGGCGCGCCGGAGTTCGACATGAAATACACGCCCACCTTGGCATCCAGGTCCCCCGCCATATAAGAGCTCTGGCCCGGGATGGCGCCCCCGTGGCTGATGATCGTGTGGCCGTTTGGGTCCTTTCGAACTGAAAAGCCGAAGGCGTACGTGCCGCCAAACTGGGGTTGGTGCATCGTGTTCACCGACGCTTCGGATAAGATCCGCTTGCCTCGGAACATTCCGCCGTTCAGATGCATCGCCAGGAATCGCGCCATGTCCTCGGCGGTGAGGTAGATATCGCCGGCAGGGTAAACGTCGAAATGAACCTGTTCGACCGGCCGTGGCTTCCCGTTCGCTCCTCCGGGCTCGTAGGGCAGCGCCATCAGCTCCACCATCTCCGGCGACGGGTAGACCGGGTGAGGCGTGGTGACCCCTAAAGGAGCGAGCACATGCGCCACCATGTACTTCTCGTATTCTTCGCCGGAGATCTTCTGGACCAGGAGTCCGGCCATCCCATACGCCCAGTTGTTGTACTCCCACTTTGTCTCCGGCGGCCGGACCGAGTAGAGGCTGGAAACCATCTTATCCAGCGACTTGGGAAGTTCCCGGCCCCACAGCGGCTTGGTCTCGGCCCCGGCCGTCAGGCCGGACCAGTGCGACAGGATATGGCGGAAAGTCACCGGCTTTTCCGCTTGAAGGCGATCCTGCACTTGGACATCGCCCAGGTATTTGTTGACCGGCTGGTCGAGCTTGAACTTACCCTGTTCCTCCAATTGCATGAGCGCGGTGGCAGTGGCGGACTTGAAGGTAGATCCGGTGCAATAGATCGTATCGGTTGTCGCGGGGGTCTTAGTCCGGACGTTGGCGTAGCCGAAAGCGGCTTTCCACACAATCGAGTCGCCCCGGACCAGCGCAATCGACACCGATGGTACTCCGCGTTCCTTCATTTTCTGCTCGATGAGGCGGCTCATCACGGCCTTGGTCTTCTCGAGGTCGAACTGTCCGACCTGGGGAGCGGCGAAGCTGGAGAAGGCCATGAAGATCGACGGTATCAGGAGCAGCGCATTTGCTTTCATGAATGGTTTCCTGGAAACGAGAAATTGGCTGAGCATCAATAAAGGACACGAAATCCTCGCCGGGACTAAGGCTACCTGATCGGCCGGGCTTTTACATGACTGGCACTTGAGGCTTCGACTCAGCAATTCCTCTGTGCCGGAAATGGCCGCAATTCCTCCGGATGCTCACGAATATAGGCCATGACTTTGTGCCGCTTTTGCTGCCCGCGCGATGTGCCCTCGGTCAGGGAGATCAGCGATGGGTGATGGCGGACGCACTTCTCGAAAATTCCGCTCCAAGTGCGTTTGATGGCTGCGGGGGTTCGGCATAAACACAGCGCCAACGCGGCATTTTCAGCCCCTCGCAGCGCAGCCAGTAAGAGTCTTTTTTGGCTCGGGCTGAAATCGAGGATGGGCGTGGCGCGATCTATGAAGGGTCTGGCTGCCATGGAGGCCGGATCCTCCGAAAAGCTTTCGGCGGTGGCCTCGCACAAGGCGCGCTCACCGGTCCAGGGCGGCGGTCCACTTAGCCGTTTTATGATGCGCAAACCGCGATAACCCTTCATCTTTTCAAATTCATATTCATCGACAATCTCGTGCAGCATCCTGCGAAGCCGGTAACCGACGAAGGACTCCAAATAGACCCGCGCCAACTGATTTCGCACCAGTCCCAATTCACTCGCATTAAGGCTGCCCGGTTTCTCAGTGGAATACATGACGACATGATCCAGAGTGGCGGCGGCGTTCGCCGTCTGTAAATAGCGATAAGTTGGAATCACACTCTTCCCTGCATCAATACTCTCAACGATGCGGGCATTTATTCCCGGTTGTGGATCGGCCAGATTGGCGTCCGCAAATGAGCTGGTCACGAATACTGCGAGCCCGAATCCGACAATCTGGCGCGAGTCCGCGGTGATTTTCTCGATCAGGCTGGCGATGCAGGCGTCATCGTGATCCAGAATTGTCCTCCACGCGCGCAGGGCTCTTTTTGCGCCAATGCGCTCAGCTCCCATTCGCTTCGGCTGAAGCGTCAAGCAATCCTGGAGATCCGCCGGTGTCACGGCGCGGCAGTGAATTTGCTCGTCCATGCCTCGAGAAAGTACCCTTTTTGGATATTTTTCACAGAACAATTCTGGAGCACTGTCCAGCTGAAGGGCGAGTTCTCAGGACATCAAGGGCTGAGGCGCGGCGCCTGCGCCGTCGTCCTGCGTCCGATTCCGACAGAGACGCCGACGTCAGTCTCGGCACATATATCAGCCGGTGCGAAAATCTTCATCGCCGATAAGGGGAAACAAGAAATGAAAATCATGGGGTTGTCTCTGGTCATCGTCTCAGCGGTCGCGAGCTTTCTACCGCCAACTGCCACGGCACAAGCGGCGATTGAACCGACACCGTTTACGGTGGCCACCGGGCTCGAGGGGCCGCGAGGCTTGAGGTTTGGTCCGGACGGTTATCTGTATGTTGCGGAGGCGGGGACGGGGGGAACGAATAGCACCGTCGGTCAGTGCACCCAGGTTCCCGGCGGTCCGGCTGGTCCCGGTCCGGACACGGGTGGACTCACCGGAAGAATTTCCAAGATCAGTCCAAGCGGAAAAGTCAGCACCGTGGCTTCTGGGTTTCCTTCCGTCACCATCGGCCCGGGTGGGATGAATGGCACCATCGGAGTCGCCGATGTCGTCTTCTTGGACGGCACTCTTTACGCGCTGATTGGCGGCGGCGGTTGCTCACATGGCAATCCAAACAACCCCAGCGGCATCGCGAAGGTTGACCTTAAGAGCGGCAGTTGGCGCCTTATCGCCGACATCGGCGCTTGGCTCAAAACTCACCCGGCCAAGTACGAAAGCGCGGATGATTTCGAGCCGGATGGCACGCTCTACAGTGTCATTGCACACGATGGACGGTTGCTGACTGTAGAACCCAATCATGGACAGGTGATATCGGTCACCAAGAGCGGCGAGATTCACCAGCTCATCGACATTTCGGCGTCCGAGGGGCACATTGTACCGACCTCCATTGCCGCTCGCGATGGATCGTTCTTCGTCGGAAACTTGAATCTATTTCCGATCGATCCTCAGTGGGCGCGAATCTTGACCATATCCAGGTCCGACCAGGACGACCTTGATAATTTGCCGCCGGGGCTGCAACCCGAGCGAGGTTATCGGATCGTGAGCTCCAAAGCGGGATTTACGACCGTCGTCGCGGTCGATTTTGGTCCCGACGGACTGTTGTATGTTCTTGAACTATCCGATGGCGCAGGTTTTCCGACTCCCGGATTGGGGAAGGTGGTCCGAGTGTTGCATTCGGGGGCCATCGAGGAGGTGGTCACAAATCTCTCTGTGCCCGCCGGGATGACCTTTGGACCTGACCATCGCTTGTATGTGTCGAACTTCGGCGCGGCCCCAGCTGGCGCGGGTCAGATACTGCGCTTTGAGATTGCGCCGGGTTGGTAGCGATCGGAAAGCCGCATTTTCTGTGGAGTCGACCCGGCCTCAACCGGCCGGGTCACCCCGAAAGGGCTCTAATGGCATCGGTAATGTAGATGGCTTCGTTGGTTCGCGCGCAGCATTCTTCGCGCCCGGTTGGGGATGATGACATGGGGGTGTTGCTAAAGGGCCGCGCGACATTTGCAGATGGCGACGCATCGTTCGCGTTCGCGGTACAACCATTCATAGACGGCCTCTTCGAGGCGTGCGGTGATTCGCGCAGCCAGATCCTCGCGCACAGGGCCCGTGTTGATCTCATTGAGGATCCGTTGCGCCAGAGTTTGTATGGCGGCCGTGTCCGTGCTGGATTGATCCATCAGGGCACGCGCCGTACGGCCTTCTGTTCGCCGCCGAGATTCATGGTCGTCGATTTGTCCTCGAAGGAAAACACGACTTCGTTTCCGGACTCCCGGCTAAAGAACTTATTTTCGGATTCTGGTAGCAGCGTTATCTGCCTGACTCCTTTGTAGGTCACGACCAGGGTGCTATTTTCCCGAGAGACCTCAAGATTCTCGGTTTTACCCGTGTCCTCGCCGGATGTCAGCGCGTAGCTGCCGGCCAAACGATCGAGTGCGGCACTGGGCACTTCGGCGACGCTGCGCTCGACGGGCTTGATTCCTGGCCAGCCGTACAAATTGCCGAGCGTCATGATCAACTCCTGCGCGAGGCGGCCGCCGTTATCTGAGTTCGTCATGATCACGACGCCGGCACGACCGTCGAGGAATCCGGTGACTTCGGCCTGGAAGCCATCGTCGGCGCCCCCATGTCCGAAGCGCAATCCGTCCGAGGTGATCACCGGACCCAGACCGTGGTTGTTCATGCCCGGCGTGAGCATGGCGTGCACGAGGTGCGCCGAGAGGAAGTGCGAGCGGCCGAGGTTTGCGTTCTGAATGGCAATCACGTATTTCGCGAGCTCGCGGGGCGTGGTCCAGAGGCCGGCGGCGGCCATCTCCGGATAAACATGCCAGTCGCCATCCACCTTTTTGCCGTTGCCATCGTAGCCTGATGCGGCCCGCGCGCGCAGCGCTTCAGGCAGCGGCTGCTCGTAGGTGCTGTGCTTCATTTGCAGAGGGTTTAGTACGGAATCACGCATGAGTACAGGGAACGGCTGACCGCTCTGGTCGCTCAGCAGGAGCTGCAGAATGGTGTAGCCGCCGCCGGAGTAGCGCCAACTTAAGTCCGGCTGTTTCCAAACACGGATTGCGGGGGTATTGCCCTTGCCGTCGAGCACCTCCACGGTGGAGGGTATTTTTGTATTGCGGGCGTAGCCGGGGAAACCCCACACCGTGAGGCCCGCCGTGTGATTCAAGATGTTGCGGATGGTCACTTTGTGGACGGCCGTGAACTGGTTGTCAGGCAGCTTCCAGCTCTTCAGATAATCGTTGACGTTGCGATCCAAATCGAGCGTACCGGCATCGACGCGTTTCAGGGCCGCCAATGCCGTGAGAGGCTTGCTGATGGACCCGGCCTGAAACAGCGTGTCGGGGGTTGCGGCGCGATGCCGCTCTTTATCCGCGAAACCGTAAGCGCGGGCCCAGTCGAGCTTGCCATCGCGGACCACGGCGACGCTGACGGCGTTGACGTGGAGTAGCGACATGCGTTCCGCCAGCGAGACGGGCGGCAGCCGCTCGCCGTGTATTAAAACCAGCGGCGCGACGGACTGCTCCATCGAGGCGATGACTGAGGGCGGCGGCGCAGCGACAGCGGCCATCGCTGCGAGGCACATCACTACGAAAGCAATTTTCATGCACGCCAGCTCCCAAATAGGAAAATGAATTGTACTCGCTTGGGCGCCAAAGCCGACAACGCGTGGCCGCAGTCCCGATCGTTGCATTCTTGAGCGCGGCCATTGCTTTTATCGTACAGGCGTCAAATCTCGAGATTTCTTTTGAGGGAGCCGCGATAATGCTGTTACACAGACGAAGGAGTCCATTGCATGAATCGAAGCTGTTGCATCTTTTTAGGTTTTATCCTTTCGGGCGCGGCGCTGAAGGCGCACCCGCAGCAGAGTGTGGCCACCGCTCCGGCGCCGCCGCCGTTGGCGGGTACGCTCGCAGCACACCCGGACTGGGCTGCGGCGAAGAACCCGAGCGACGCGGATACGGTGGATCATCTCCTCGCATCGCTTTATGAAGTGATCTCGGGGGCCGCCGGCAAGCCGCGCGACTGGGAGCGCTTTCGCTCGTTGTTCTTACCGGATGGGCGCCTTGGTGTCGTTCGGCCGGAGACGCCTCCAACCGGGGAGACACCCGCAGGCAAAGGCGATGTCGTTTTCCTGACTCCCGACATGTACGTGCAACGGGACGATCCGTACTTCAAGGCGAACGGCTTCTTCGAGAGGAGCGTCGCGGACCGCGTCGAAAAATTCGGCAATCTCGTCCATGTATGGAGTACTTACGAGAGCCGGCACGCGGAGCATGACAGCCGGCCGTTCGCGCGAGGCATCAACTCGATTCAAATTGTGCACGCCCATGGGCGCTTCTGGATTGCCAGCATTCTCTGGGACGAGGAGCGGCCTGGGTTGACGCTGCCGCAGAAATATTTGAAATGAGCGGGGCTTTTGACTCCGGACGCAGCCGCCGAAAGTCCGAAAGCTAAGTTAGCGTCACGACTGGCCGTGCCGGGCGAGTGCTGGCGCACGAACGGCGCGGCCGAGGAACAAACGACGATGGATGCAACCGGCGAGGGTGCCGCAGTGTACTTGTCACCATTGAGCACCTCCAGACGCTGATTCCCTCATTCACCACAGGACAAAAGATGAAGATTTTAGAGATTGCAGCGCTAAGTCTCTTGTTGTTTTCCACCCTGACGCACACGGAGGAGAGCCGGGCGGCCGTTGCGACCACGCACATGATTCCGCGCGCCGGCCACAAAATTGCATTCCACATCCAGCAAGGGTCGCTGCCGGTCATTGTTCTCGATGCCGGCGGCGGTCTGGATTCATCGTATTGGAACAGCCTGGTGCCCGAGCTTGCGAAGCGCACCGGATGCAAGATCATCACTTACGATCGCGCCGGCGTTGGCAGCAGCGATGAAGTCGCGGGACCCTGGAATTTACAGAGCGCTACCGACGATCTCGCCAACGGCTTGAAGAAGCTTGGTGCCACGCATAACGTGATCCTGGTTTCGCACTCCCTGGCGGGTGAGATCGCCACCTATCTCGCGCGGCAACATCCGCAATGGATTTCCGGTGTCGTGCTCGTCGATGCCAACGTACCAGAACTCTTTACCGACAAATTCATCGATCGGTCGATTGCCATTTACGCGCCGATCATCGCTGCAACCAAAGCAGCTCCTCCGAGCAAGGCAGGGCGCCAATTGCTGGCCCTGTCTCAATCGTTCCGCGAGACTTCTGAGGCGTTTCATCGGGCATCCTGGCCCGCGGCCATTCCCGCAATCGTCATTGTTTCTGAGCAGACCCCGCTCGACGCCGCAGCCGATGCGCAGTGGTGGAGGGATGCGCACCAACAATTTGTCAATGGCGCAAAAAATCGAAAATTGGTGGTCGCGGAGCGCAGTTCGCACGACGTAGCGCACGATCGTCCTGACATTATTATTCAGGCCGCGGCTGAGCTGGTGGCCAGCTATAGGTCGCGGCAGTCGGTTCCGAAACTGTAGCTCGCGGTCTCTGCGAGGCCTGGCCGGGCAGCAAAGATTCCCCGCCTGTCGATATCGCCGCAGCAAATCCCAGCCCGGCTGCCTTCATCGAGGCGCCGTCAGAGTGGTTTAATCCTGTGCGAGCTTCCCTGCCGAGGCCAGTTCCTCGCCCTGAATCGTGAAAAACTTTTCTATAATCGAAAAATGCGCCTACAATGAGAACGACAAGAACATATCGGGGTACTCTATGCGTATACGCTATTCGGTAATCTTCTACGCCTCCCTCCTATGGGTGGGAATGGCGGCGACTACCGCCGCGCCTGCGATGGGGGCAGCCGCGGCCGATGCGAATTCTCCGAGCGACTCGGCACTGGCGGAAATCATCGTCACCGCGACCCGCCGCGCTGAGCGCCTTCAGGATGTTCCGATGAGCATCACCGCGCTTTCCGGCGTGGAACTTTCGAAACGCGGCGCGAACGACATCAACGATGTCATCGCCAACGCGCCGGGACTTTCCAACCCCGCGCAAGGTCTGGGCACTTCAAATAATTTGATCATCCGCGGGGTAGCCACGGGCGCGGGAGCGACGCTTGCGCAAGCCACCGTGTCGTTCATGCTGGACGATATCGATCTGAATCCCGGCGCGGTGACTTTCGGCAACGCAGATCCGAAGATCGTCGATGTGCAGCAAGTGGAAGTATTGCGCGGCCCGCAAGGCACGCTTTTTGGCGCTGGTTCGTTGAGCGGCGTGGTGCGCTTCATCTCCAACAAGCCCGATTTGGAGAATTTCTCGGGATCGGTGCAGACCACCGGATCGTCCACCGATCATGGCGGAGCTTCAGAAGATGTCTCCGGCGTGCTCAATGCGCCGCTGATCGAAGGCAAGCTCGGCGCTCGACTCGTCGCCTACTACGACAATGATGCCGGCTGGGTGGATGACGCGGGACGCGGCCTCTCGAACGTCAATGGCACGCACACCTACGGGGCGCGTTTTTCCCTCAGCGCGAAGCCGACGGATGATCTCTCCGTGATATTGACGGCGATGGACGATCGCACCAATGAGTTGGGCAGCGCGGCTTCCTTCTATTTTCCACAGGCCAGTTTGCCTGACTACAAGACCCAGCAACCTTACTATTCGGTGGGCAGCGCAAAACTCGACACCCACATCTACAACTTGCTGGCGACCTGGACACCCAGCTGGGGTACGCTGACTTCGACTTCCAATTATTTCGATCGGTTCATCGATGGCACTCAAGATTTGGGCGCCGTCATACCAGCGCTCGGCCTGCCCTTTACAGGGCCCAATGCCTCAGCGCCGAGCGTTGCACCGAGCACGGTGCACGACATTTCGCAGGAATTTCGCTTTGATTCCCCTCAGATGGGTCCGGTTCGCTTTACCACGGGAGCGTTTTATCAGCGGGTCGCGAGCGATCCTGCCCAGATTGTCACGTCCAATTCTCCGGCTGCGCCGCTGATTCTGGGTGCCTACATCCACGCGGTGCAATGGCAGGCCGCTCTGTATGCCAGCGGGACCTACACCGTCGCGGATCGCATCGATTTCACGGCCGGCGTACGCGTCAGCAAAGACGTCGTGCACTTCGACACCATCGAGACTGGCGCGCTTGCCGGAGCAAACTCGATTGGCAACGAAACGGATAAGCCGGTCACCCCCCGGGCCGCCATCACTTTCCGACAGACCAACGACCTAACTTGGTATGTACAAGCTGCCAAAGGCTATCGAGTCGGCGGCCCCAACGTGACGGCCGGCAACGAAACTGCCCTGACCTCTTATCATCCCGACAGCTTGTGGAACTATGAGCTGGGCAGCAAGGTGCGCCTGTTGGATGGCAAGCTCAATCTGAACACCTCTCTTTATGATATCGAGTGGAGCAACATGCAAGTCGGGCTGGTCACGCCTCAAGGCTTCAACTATATCGGCAATGGCGGAAAAGCGCGGATCTACGGTCTGGAAGAGGAGATGATTCTAAAGCCGGTTCGCTGGCTGGAACTCGGCGGCACCCTCTCCGCTGATCATGCCGCGACCACCACGGCTGCGTCGATCAGCCGCGTCAGCTTCGGCGCATCCGGACCTGCACCGGATCTGGAGCCGAACGCTGCCACCACGAACGGCGTGCTTTCCGGATATCGTTTGCCAGGATCGCCCGAACTCCAGGGTTCACTCTACGGTGAAGCGCAATTTCCCGTTCTGAGTTACGAAGGCTTCGCGCGCCTCAGCGGTCAGTATGTCGGCTCGGCCTACACCGATTTCAATTCGCAGGGCCTGAAGTTTGGAGGCTACACCGTGGGCAATTTGCGGGCGGGCGTGAAATTTCCGCACTTGGATGTCATCGCGTTCGTCAATAATTTCACCAACAGTTCTGCCCTTACATCGGCCCTGGACCTGTCGCTGTTCAATGTTCCCACCGGCTTCAGAGTTCAGCCGCGCACGGTGGGTCTGACGCTTCGTGCCAGCTTCTAGTCAGAAAAGCATGGCCGTGCGATTGTGAGCCGGATCGGCCTCGTAGTCGTAGTCATCTTGTTGACCGTCGGCGGCGCCGGCGCGGAGCCGGCGCCAATCGCGCCCGACAATCCGGTTGTGGACCACCACATGCACATCTTCTCGCCGGAAGCGGCCAGAGTGCTGAAGATTTCTTGTGCACGGGTTGGACCGGTCAAATGCCCGCCGGAGATATCGAAGAATCCATCGACGGGCCGAGATGCGGTGCAGGCCTTGAATGATGCCGGCATTCAGACAGGCGTGCTGCTTTCGACGGGCTACTTCTTCGGATCGCCGACATTGGCGGACTTGAAACTCGATGTTTCCGCCGATACCCGTGCGGAAAACGCCTTTGTCGTCAATCAAGCCAGGGGCCAGTGCGGCAGGCTCATCGCGTTCATCAGCGTCAACCCGCTCTCTGCGAATGCGCTGGACGAAATTGCCTATTGGGGGCGGAAGGGCGGGGCGGCGGGGCTAAAGCTGCACCTTGGGAATTCCCATTTTGATTTTCGATCTGCCGCGGAGGTTAGAAAACTGGCGGCGGTGTTCCGGCTCGCTGCTCGGCTACACTTCGCGATCGTGGTCCACCTCGAGACGCCCGCGCCTGATTTTGGCGCACGCGACGTCCGCATTTTCCTCACCGAGGTGGCTCCGTTCGCTCGTAGCGTTCCTCTCCAGATCGCCCACGCCGGGAGCGGCGGGGGCGCTGACGCCCATACGCTCGCGTCGCTCGGTGAATTCGCGGACGCCTTCGAGCATGACCCGGCGGGCACGAAGAATATCTTTTTCGACTTGGCGATGGTGCCGGACGAAATCTCCAATACTGCGAAGATTGCAGCATCGGCGGAGCACATCGCGGCGCTCAAGGCGTTGATGGAGAGGATCGGACTGCGGCGCTTTGTGTTGGCGTCGGACTGGACCTACCCGCTGAAGCTGGAAAAATACTACGCGGATGAAAAAGCCGCCTTGCATTTTTCGCAAGACGATTGGCGTTCGCTGGCCTCGAATGTCGCGCCTTACGTCGCAACACAAAAGGCGCCCGGCAACTGCGCCGACTAGAATCCAAACGTTTCGGATATTGGAGGAACGCCGGTGAAGCACGTCTTGAATGGTCGTCCGCTGGTAAAACCGGGCGCGGCACTTAAGGCATTGCGTGTCGAGCGCGGCTGGAGCTTGAGCGAGGTGAGCAAGCGCACCGGGCTGCCATTGTCGACCTTGTCGAAGATCGAGAATGACAAGATGGATTTGACTCTCGACAAACTCCTACGCATTACGGTGGCCCTCGAGACGGATATCGCGGCGTTATTTACACCGCCGAGCCCCCCGTATCCCCAAGGTGAAGTCAGCGGACGGCGGAGCATTACGCGAGCGGGCGAAGGGAAACCGATTGAGACGCACATCGGTCGATACCGCTACTTGGCCTACGAATTACTGAATAAACATTCGATTCCAATAATTATCGACGTAACGGCAAAGAGTCTCGAGGAATTCGGCGAATTCAACCGCCACCCGGGCGAGGAAATCCTCTACGTCATCGAGGGGGAACTCGATCTATATACCAACATGTATCTGCCGGTTAACCTAAAGAAGGGCGATTCCATCTACTTTGACGCCAACATGGGTCATGCTTACATTGCCGCGGGCAGCGAGCCCTGCCGTGTACTGTCAGTGTGCGTCGCGCCCGAATCGGAACTGCTGAAGCTGATGGAAGGCAAGTCGCAGCCCGAGGGAGCAGAGTTCGAATCAGGCAAGGAGCGCGCGAACTTGGCAAAATCGGTCTGAGCGGGGCCGGGCACGGTAAATCGGATCGAGCCCACGGATAGCTTGAGCGCCGGCCGCATAGTGTCCCCCGGACGAGCAGGAATTCGTAAATCCGTCAAAGGTTGCCATCGGACAGCGGCCGTATGTCGCGCACCAAATCCAGCAAGAAGATTCCGGGTCTTTCGCTCATGACGTAGTGCGCGGCACCTTCGACCTTATAAAACTTCTTGCGCGGCGCCTGGATACGATCGAAGAATTCCTTTGCAAGCGTTTCTGGTGTGGTACGGTCTTCTGCGCCGGCGAAAATGAACACCGGACACGCGAAACGCGAGACCTGGTCGAAATCTATCTGCGGAAGTTGCGACCAGAGCACCCGGATCGTGCTCTGCTCGCCGAGCTCGGCCGATTTGACGTCGCTACCGTTGTAATCGGGGCTCATCGACCAACGTTGCACTTCGTTGTCGGCGTCGTGCCCATAGATCATGCCGCCGAGCGCCACATCCCATTTGCGCTCGGTCGCCAATTTGGAAAGGGACGTAGTGCCGTCCGCGTTAGGATAAGGTGCGATGGATTCGAGTTCCGCGATTGCTTGGCTGTTGTTGACGGCACGGGCCTTCGCCAAAGTTTGCGCGTAGCCGACCGATTCATTGCGCCGCATACCGACCACTTGGCCCACTCCAATGTATGCGTACAACCATTCCGGGTGATGCTGCGCAACCTTGACCCCAAGAATGCTCCCCCAGGAATGGCCGAGCAGAAAAATCTTCTCCTTGCCGTAGGTGCGCCGCAGCCATTCCACCAGCGCCTCGGCATCGGCCTGCATCCGATCGACGGTCATGGAGGGGTCGACTTTGCGGCCGGATTCGCCGAAGGTCTTGCCCGCGCCGCGCTGGTCCCATTGCACTACCGTGAAGAAATCTTCCCAGGGCCTCTGAAAGGTCCAGCTCTCGCCCATCATGGGAGAGCCGGGTCCACCGTGCAGGTAGAGAAGAATCGGATTGCGTGGGTCGTTGCCGCGGATATGGACCCACTGCTTGATGCCGCCGATCTCGATCGGTTTGAGCTCATCGATGCCCCCGGGGGTCACGCGCTGGGCATCGGCGATGGCTTCACGGGCTGCGGAGCGCTTCGGTGGTGTGGTGCTTTGAGCCGCGGCGAGTAAGGACATTGTCAGAAAAGGCAACAAAATACCGTGCTTGATATTCATGGGGTTCCGCAAATGGACTTGTAGCCGCTCATCCAAGCGCAGGCCGCCTGCGGACCGCGCGATCGTAATGTCACCAACACGACGAAATCTCGGCGGCGGGGAACGCAATTCCCACCGAATTCCAAACCGCCGCGACACGGTCGACCGTGGGCTGCGCGCGCGCAATCCATTGTGGATGCAACCGCCGCGCCTTGTCCGATACATGAAATTCCGCGGGCTGCAGGCCGCTGCCGAATTGATCGTGATAATCTTGCGCGCATGCTCGCAGAGTGGATTCGCTGAAGGCCACGACCTTCAAATTCCGATTGGCGGCCAATCCGGTTGTGGCAAGAGACATGTGATAAGACTCCCAGTACCGAAGGTATGCGTCGAAGTAGTCCATGCGATCCAGCTCTTCGGAACTCCAACCAATGTGTTGGAGGTCGCGACGGCACCACTCTTCGATGTTCGAGCGTACGGCAAAGCGACCATCATCAGGTAAACCACCCGACTTGTCACAAGTCGATACATAGCATGCGACGGGGTGGCGCAGCGTCACGAGGTGTTCGGCCCCATCGCCCAATACGCCTTGAAAAAGCCCACCTGCATAGGCGGCCTTGGTAAGTTTCTTCGGCACAACGATTTTTCCATTGTGCGGTTTGTGCTCGCCAAAGTATGTTTCAACCATGGTGAGGTATTCTGCCGTCGTTTTGAGAGTCACAACCCAACTGTTGACCCCGGCCAGCAGTTGAAACGGTCCCGCTTCCGGGAAGCTATCGTGGGCAAGCCCGCTGGGTACGTGCGCCGGCACCATGCCGAGCGCTCGGAACAGCTCCGCGGTGAGGTAGGAGCCCCCCGTGCGCGGAATGCCGATGCAAGTGATGAAGCGAAATCGTGACCGTAGCTCGTGCAGCGGCGCGAGATCGCCGGTAAGCAGTGAAAAGAGCAGCGTATAGGCGCGGGCCAGACGCTCACGTCCGACGGAGCTGCCCATGACCACTGCGGCCGCGGCGGCGACCTCGCGCGGATCAACCTGGCTCGGTGTCAAGGATTCGGAACGTTGGTCCGCCCAGATCTCATGCTCAAACGGCAGACCTCGAAGCGTCTGCGCGAGAAAGCGGACGAAGACAGGGGAGACCGGTAACTCGCGATCAGAGAGCTTGAATTCGAGACCCATGACACCGGCCGATTAAACTGCTCACAAGGCGCTTCCCCGCGGATTCCATGCATCTTGAGTATGCCCCAGAATCTTGCCGATTGCGCCGCCGCCTTACCATTTGGAACCATTGGGCGGCATTCCGATCTAATATTGGTGTATAAGTCATAAAATCGCTGAAAGGGAAGCGCTATGAGTTTTTACAATCGGTTGTTACCTATCGTATCCATCACCGGCAGTTCGTTGATGGTGGGATGCGGCGGAAATTATGGTGGATCTTGTGGGTACGGGTCCTCGTATGGCTCTTCAGGCGGCTGCGCCGCGCCCATCATCACGGGCGATGGCTATTACGAAGGCACCTTGACCAGCCAGGGAAATCCTCCAGCGCCTGTTGTCTCAATCATTGCGGATAACGGCGACGGAGCGATCGCCGGTCAGGACGGAATCTACTACCGGCTGAGCGTCAGCTTACACGCAAATAATGTCACGGGAACGTATATTGGCATCTCGCAAGGAACCGCCTTTCCCAATGGGACACAAGCGACCTCCGGATCGATTACCGCGGTTGCAACACCGAATCTGAATGGTACCCTTTCGGATCAAACGGGTGCGACACAATCCCTGGCATTTAATTTCGACTCCGTTTACAACTTGAGTTCCTCGCTTGCGACATTGGCGGGAACTTGGAACGCCACGGCCGCCAACGGCTTTGACTTGACGGCGACAATACGACCCGACGGCACCTTTTCTGCCATAGACTCAAACGGTTGCAGCTATTCCGGCGCCTTTAGCTTGATCGACCCATACTTCAATGCCTACAGCGAAAGCTATACCCGGACGTGCAGCGGCGTAAATGCCATGTTCACCGGGTTGGCAACGTACTTTCCACCGAGCGGCAACACCGCAAAAGCGGACATAAAAATCATGGCCGACGACGGTACCAGCGAGTTCTTGGTCGCGGATTTGCAGTAGAACCTTGTGCCCGACAGTTAGCGAGCTGCGGCACTCATGCGGTCGCTGAGCTGCGTGACGACTACACCGGCAACAACGATCAGCAGTCCAATCGCTCGCAGCGTCGTCAGGTGTCGCGGAGTGGCCCCTGCCAGTGCAAAGTGATCGATGAATGCCGACGTGAGGAGCTGCGCGGTCACCGCGAACAGGATGGCGTTGCCAACTCCGAATCGGGGCGCCAGAAACGTGATGCTCAAGATATAGAACGCGACTATCATGCCACCGGCATATTGAGCGGGCGCGATGTGGGCCAATGTCTGAATTGCGGGGACAGGCGCCTGCTTGATGGCCGCGAGCATCAGAGACGCGATTAGTCCGGTAGCGAATAAGAGCACCGTCGCTTGAATCGTACCTCCCGATGCACGCGCCAGCCCGGCGTTTAAAATCGCCATGAGCGGGATCAGCGCGCCGGCGGCAAACGCCCATATCGCGTAGGTTATCGTCATTCGCTACTCCTTTCCTCAGGCAGAATGAGCATTGTGCAAGCGATCCCGGCAGACCGCCATCGAAACGCGTGGCGAACTCGCGGCGACGGCCGCTTGCCTTGCATTTCGTAACGCGTTACGCTGTAACGCGTTACAGATGGAGAGAGATGGCATGGCTTTAGCCGCTGATCGAATGAAGGCCATGCGCGAGCGGCGTCGTGCACGCGGCGTCCGCGAGCTGCGGTTGATCGTGCCCGACGCGCGATCGAAAGTTGTCCGTAGACGCGTCGCGAGGGAGGTGGCTGGCCTGGATCGATCGCGTGAGTTGGATGCTCTCGGGTGGATCGAAGCGGTTTCGGAATTTCATGTCCGATGAGGCGCGGCGACGTGGTTGCGGTTGCAGCATCGGACGACTACGGTAAACCACGTCCCGCCGTCATCGTTCAGACGGATGCCTTGCCCGCGGCGCATGCCTCGGTTGTGGTCTGCCAGCTGACTTCCGACTGCAGCGCTGCACCCGACTTTCGGGTGACGATCGATCCGAGCGAAAGAAACGGCTTGAGATTGCAAACGCAGGTCATGGCCGACAAGCCCGTCACGATCCGGCGCGAACGAATCGGACGGCGCATTGGCCGTCTCGATGACAAGGATGTTGCGCGACTTAATATTGCCTTAGCGTTTGTGATGGGCCTAGCGGACTAGCGCTACAACTTCTCTCGCTGTTGGTTGGGCTGCGAGCCGGCTGGCCCACGGGTGCCATTGAAGGGAGCCTATGATGACGCGAAGTCAACGCGCGCAAGCTGAAGTCCGTTGCTAAGACTTCTTCCGTTTGAGGCGGACCCTGCTGCTTGCGCCGGTTTGCGCACCGCGTCCAAGCGGCGCTCGAATACCAGAACGCATGAATACGTTTGATATCAATGTAGTCGAAGAGGGCGGCATGCTTCGCATTACGTTGAAGGGGCCCGGCACATACGCTCACCTGCTGCGTGCAGCGGCGACGATAGTCGCCGCAACGAAAGCCCGCAACATTTGGCGGGTGCTTTGCGACGCCACGGCCATAGCCGCTCCGACAGGCGCCTTTGAGAAATTCGAAGCGGGTGTCGAGCTTGCTCGCAACGCCGATCCGCGCATGAAAATGGCTGTCGTGGCTCAGGTCGAGGCGATAGACTATATATTCGAAAACGTCGCTCGAAGCCGCGGTGTTTCCGTAGCCGTATTCAGCAGCGAAGAGTCAGCGCTGCAGTGGTTGGTTGGCGCCAAGAAATTGGCAGAGGACAATTAGGTGTTGCGATTGTGTATTCGACGACGGCGCGAGCAGACTGAGCAGAGGACATCGGTGCGGCGTACATTGCCCTGCGCTTTGCTGCTGGCCGCAATGGCCGGTGCGCAGGCAAATGTCGATCCGAGCCCTCAGTCACCCAGCGACCCGCCCCCGGCTAGCGCAAGTGCAGACACCGCAACACCGTCGGTTACGGTCACCGGCAAAGTGCCGGCGCTGCCAAAGCTTGCGCCGGATCAATTCACGGACTGCTATCTCAGAGGCAACATGATGGGTCCAGATCAATTGGACTACAGGGCGATGGAGAGTTGCCAGGCTGAGCTAGCGAGGGACAAGCGTATCGTGATCGACAAGTGCATCAATCGCGACGGCAAGAGCACGCCGCCCATGGCCATTCAGGCTTGCACCGAGTTGCTGGACCGTAAAATGCTCGTGGGCTACGAGCGTTTCTATCTGTTTGTGAATCGCGCCAACGCTTATTTTGCGGAGGGCGATAAGCCGCATGCCCTCGAGGACTACAATACCGCCGTCAAATTGGCTCCCAAGACCGCGCAGCCTTACTACTTTCGGGGGCTCTTCTATGCGCAAACCGAAGCCGCTGCCGCCTTGCAAGATTTCGACACTGCCTTGAGAATCGATCCCAAGCTAGTTGCGGCTCTGCGTCAGCGCGCAATCATCTTCACGATTCAAAACAATTTCCACGGCGCGCTCGCCGATTTTTCCGAGGCTGTGCGTTTGAAGCCGAAAATAGCGGCGTTGTGGAGCGAACGAGGGCATGTATGCATATTGCTGCGTGACTACGCGGGCGCAGTAAAGGACGAGGCAGAGGCGATCCGTCTTGATCCAAAGCTGGCACGGGCTTACTTTCTGCGTGGTGCAGCCTTCGGAGACCTGGGCGACTCGGCCAGCGCAGTCAGCGATATCACGACCGCCGTGGGCCTTGATCCGTCGTTGGATAATTTGGTGTTGACCAAGGGTAAGACCGCCTCGATTGTGCTGCCGCCGTTGTGACGCTTGTGAGCAGGGCGCCAGCCGGGATTGGCTCAAGGCAGGGGAGCAAATATATGCCCCTGATGTGGTGGATCAGCGGAGCTATGGTGTGCTCGTTCGATCGCTTTCCCAAGGCACCGGGAATTCAACGGGTTCTGGTTGCTGTTTTGGAGTCCGCGGTTTAAGCATCGGTGCGATTGCCGATTACTTGGCGATGTTGAGCTTGTCGGTAGCACAATCGCCGGACCACTGCGATCCGCTGCCGCGTATTATGGACTTGATGTCGTCGAGTTGCGGCAAGCGTGAGAGACCTACGGCAATAACGGCCGGCGACTGGGCGTTCTTGAAAGCGCTTTATTACAAGAACACAGGTTTGGGTCGATCGCTTACAAGATCACAAATTCAAGACAATATGCTGCGGCAGTTCAAGCAGGAGAGAATTTCATGACGACAAGCACCATTCAACTGCATCGCGTGCTGCGTGCACCGCCGGAGAGAATATATCGAGCATTTCTCGATGCCGATGCGAAGAGCAAGTGGCTGCCGCCGCACGGCTACACCGGCAAGGTTCATTCGCTCGATGCGCGCGTGGGTGGCTCGTACCGCATGTCGTTCACCAGCCTTGGCACCGGCCAGGGCCATACATTTGGCGGCACCTTTGTCGAGTTGGTGCCGAATGAGCGGATCCGCTATACCGATCGATTCGACGATCCGAATCTGCCCGGCGAGATGCACGTCACCGTCATCCTTAAACCCGTGTCGTGCGGCACGGAACTCAGCATCCGACAGGAGGGCGTGCCCGCCATTATTCCGGCTGACAGATGCTATTTGGGCTGGCAGCAATCCTTGAGCTTGCTTGCGCTACTGGTGGAGGCGCAAGTATAGCGGCGCAGGTTTCTAACTGAGACTCGAGCTACGCATCTCACGGACTCACGGTGACGTCAATCCCGGCCGAAGGAATCCCATTGGCGACTACTTGTAGCGTGCTGGCGCCCGATTCGACTGCGCTGGGTACATCGAAGGAGGTGAAAACGATGGTTGATCCGGTTGCCACGCCCATTGTGCTGTGGTCATGCGTGCGCGCGTAAAACACGTGCCCGCTCGCCAGATTTGTAATGCGCACCAACGGGTAGTTGGTGGCGTTCTGGATTTCGTCGCCAAAGGCACTGGCCTGAGTGAGGCCGTTGAATTGGGTGCCGCTGATCTGATAGGTCGTGCCCGCTGTGATTTGCGACGGCGCGGAGGTTATGCTCGGCGCCCAAGCCGGATCATAGGTAGGCGCGAGGGCGGGAGAGTAAATCTGTACTGTCGTGGTCGAGTCGACGAACAACACCTGGCCGGTGGGCAGCGGCAACAGGCTGGTAAAATAGGTCGCATCGAAGGCCGCGTTCGCCGGCTGCGGCGCGGTCACTAGTTCAGTGCCATTGAATTCAAAATATTGGAGCCCATTGGTCGTCGACCCAGGACTCGCACCAAACAGCACGTGTCCGCTGGGCAGCACGGCCGCCGGTCCATCCTGTACGTTGAGGCCGCTGGGAAGCGCGGGCCCCACGGTCCATGTGTTATTGCCGGGCGCATAGATGGCAGTCAATCCATTTGCGCCGATTGCGAAAACGTTCCCGCTGGGCGTCAGCAAAGCAGGGCCCATCTCCCCGGGCGGCATATAGGGAGGGCAGCCGGGCGCGTTTAACGTTTCGATCATCGGTGGCGGCGTGTGCAGGTCCATGGGTGTCTGGCCGGCTGACTCCCAGACACCCGTGCTAGCGCCGGTCGCAAGTACCAGCCGCTCGGAAAATGGTGCTTTCGACACATCGACGGTGAGCACGCTTCCGTCTGCGAGCAAGGTCCACCCCTCTTCCGAATTCAAGGCATCAATTTTCCCAGGGACCGTAATCGCCGACCAAGTCAGTGTTTTCGGGTCGAGGACCGCGGCATCTTGATACAGCTTGCTGCCAATCAGCCAACGTCCATCGGCGAGCATTGAAGCCGGCGCATCGCCGATGCATTGCCAGTGATTGGGCAAAGCGGTCGCAGGCGGCGGTTGCAGCGGCTGCCAGAGCCGCGTTGCGGGATCGAAGATCAGTCCTCCATTCGAGAGCGTGAAGCTGAAGCTACCATTGACCGGCGTGTTTTCGCCGCCCATGATGGCGACACGACCGTCGGCTAACACGGCTGATGCGAAGGCTTCCGGGATGTAGGTCGCCGGGAAGTTGGTGAAGAGCGTCCACGTACCATCGATGTAGCTGCCAGTAAGACTTGGCGTCAACCGGTACCAGTTCTGTGTCGCTTGGCACAGGAGGCTGGCATCGGTCAACAGCAGGCAAAGCTGCAGACCCTCTGGCGGCGCATTGAGCAGCGTCGTCCACGTAGCGGTGACCACACCCTGGCCGCCAAGCATAATGGGCGGAGGGCTCGATGCCGCATTGCTCTGAACGATGAGACTGGCCGATAGAGCACCGGCAGATGCCGGACTGAATGTCACGGCAATGCTGCAGGACGCGCCGGGAGTCAGGGTAGCGCAATCAGTAGTCGCGGCGAATGCGCCGGCATTCGTACCACTGAGCTGAACGGTCGATATCAGTAGATCGTCGGATCCGACGTTTTTGACGTTCACGGCGATTGGGGGGCTGATCGATCCGACCTGCTGATTCGCAAAGGACACCGCGATCGGATTCACCTTGAGAGAAGGCGAGGGCGATTGGCCGGATCCTCCACCCCCGCACGCGCTCAGAACACATAGTATCAGCGCAAGCGTTGCGACTTTCATCCCTGATTGACCATCGCCAGATTCATAATACTTGCGTTCAAGCTATTCCGAAAAACATTGCAGGTCAAACAGGTTGGCGGAAGCCAACATGATGATTTTGCCATTCATGGCGCAAATTGGCCACAATCCAGGGCTATGTACGCAAACTCAGGCCGGCTTTCCATGGGACCGTGGGTTTCAGTTTGTCGCACTCGGACGGATTTGCTTGTGTCGCAGTGATTTGGCGACCGCAATCGCTTGTTGGCTTGAAACCGATTACTCAGGACGGCTCGTGCGCTGCATGGCCGCGCCGACGACCTTCCCGTAACCGCCTTCCTGAGCGAATACGACAAGGCGGGCGTCACTCGAGGCCAAATCCCGCTCCAATGGCACTCGAAATGTCTCGTTGAAAGTCTGCCCAGGCTTAAGGGTTCCTATCTTCGAAAAATATTCGACCACGGCGACGTGTGCCAATGTCTTACCGCGATTTTCACCTCGCAAAACCTGCGTCGTTATACGATCGAGGGCGGCGGCAAGATAGACTGTGGTTTTATGTTCTTCCGCGCTGCCATCGACCTCGATATTTCCGCTCAAGTGTGCTGGGCTTCCGGCTTCGACTTTAATGGAGGTAAGCCTCACGGGAATTGTAGGGCCCGCTGCCGCTGTTCGAAAAATGTGCTCCATTCCCGCGCGATCGGTCAGGTGTAATTCCATCGTTCCATCGACAATCAATTGGGGGGTATAGGGAGAAGACCTATTGAGCGCGCGAACATAGTCTTCTTGCCGCGCAGTGAGCTTTGTCGATGCAAACGGATCTGGCCAGCTATCGTTCCAATAGTTCATGTGTTCACTGAGCACAATCAGCTGCGCGCCTGCAATGGGTTGGAGCGCATCCAGCTGCATCACGAACGCGTCGGCGGGAGGGCAAGATGAACAACCTTCCGCCGTAAACAATTCGACGAGCACAGGTGAACGAGCAGATTCCGAAGCGCGGACGACCGGGATTATTGCGGCGCCGCTGCCGAGTGAAAGAGCCAGCAAGATGATTCGTATGGTTTGCAAAACGATTTACTGGAGCGCAGCTAACAGCCAAGAAGTGGGCGGAAACCACGGCTTGACACGGTCTGCGTCCAAGTTGACCAGGTTTCCAAGCGTCTGGAATAAGAATAGGAACATTCATTGGTATCCTCAAGAGCCACTTCTCGACTATTTCGAGGTACCACAGCCCGACCAGCACAGAATCTGCTGTCACGGATCTCGGCGGAACAAAAGTTAACGCGCGTGGATACCGCAAAGTTCGGCCTCGCGGCAGCTGCGCAGGAATTATACTAAGGTGTTGGCGACGTATTAGTATCGATGAGCCAAGCCAAAACATGATTCTAAAACTAGATGGACAAGGAGCGCTATTCGAACAATTGGCGCGTGCCTTGAAAGGCCAAATTCTCACCGGCGGATACGAGCCGGGCAGTAGACTGCCAGCAACGCGGACGCTCGCCGCAGCACTTGGAGTTTCCCGCAACACCGTACTGGGCGCATACGAGCTGTTGTGCGCCGAACAGCTGGCGGTGCCACATCCGAGTTCGGGGACACGAGTCACCGGTCTTGCGCCGAAACGCAGGTCGAGGGAATCACCCAGCGCCATTCGGGCTCAATCGCGCTACAGCGCACGAACCCGAAAACTAAGCGAGATCATTCTTTCGGGTGTCAAAGCAGGACCGCGCTATGACCTTAATTACAGCGACACCCTGGTACGTCCGCAGCTGTATTCCTCCTGGCGCCGCAAGTTAGGCGCCGCTGCAATTCGCTGTGGACCGAAATACTTACCAGCGGCAGGATTTTATCCGCTCCGGGGCGCCGTCGCCGACTACCTGCTGCGGCGGCGCGGAGTCGCGTGCAGTGCGACGGATGTGCTGATTGTTTCTGGGACTCAACAAGCTCTTAGCGTCGTGGCCCGCGCAGTGCTCGACGAGGGAGATTCGGTGGTGATCGAGGATCCGCACTATCAGTTGGCGAAACACGCCTTGTTGGCACACGGAGCGCGGCTAACGAAGGTGCGGGTCGATGGCGATGGGTTGGTGACGGCCGAACTCCCGGCCCGGGCGCCGCGGCTAATTTACGTTACCGCTTCACATCAGTTTCCTTCGGGAGCGGTGTTGTCGTTGAAGCGTCGGATCGAACTGCTCAGGTACGCGGCCGCGAATAATTGTTGGATCTTCGAAGATGACTATGATGGTGAATACCATTACGAAACCCGCCCGCTCCCGGCCCTACGTTCATTGGATGTGGCCGAAAGAGTCATTCATGCCGGCAGCTTTTCGAAAACGCTCTTTCCGGGGCTTCGGCTGGGCTATGTTGTGTGCCCGCCGGCGTTACGGAATGACTTAATCAAGGTCAAGAGCCTTGATGATCTAGGTTGCTCGTCAATAGAGCAGGCGGCGCTTGCAACCTTTCTCGAGAGCCGTCAATACGAGAAGCACTTACGCAAATCGCTCAGCGAACTTCGCATCCGTCGTCATGCGCTGTTGGATGCCTTGTCGCGTCATCTCGGCGCCAATATTGAGATTTCGGCATCCGCAGGTGGCGCGCACGTTGTCGTGTGGTTTCCCCGTCTCAGCTACAAGACCATGCGCCAATTGATCGAACGCGCGTTGGAACAGGGGGTGGGTCTCTATCCAATACATCCGTTCTATCAGACACCCCCGCCAATGCCCGGACTGATGATCGGGTTTGGAGGTCTCTCACCGCCGCAACTGAACACCGCGATGGCGCTGCTTGCAGCTTGTCTCAAGGATGTCGGCAGATTCACTGACGGCATCTGACTGCGACGATGCGGCCAGGCGATGCCGTTAGAATGGGCGTGCACGACCGGCTGCGAGACCGAATGATTTGTGTTGCGTCAGAAACACAATCAGCTCGTGGTACCAAAAAACACTTCCGAACTGGCTCTTGAGTATACCGTTGATCATTCCTACTCTCATGTCTCGTTTGGCGTGATGGCTTGCGATTGAGATAGGCCTTCAACCGATTGTGGGCGCCGCTTGAATTTTTATGGGAGCGATAATGGGAAACTCTACACTGCGATTTGCAATCCATACGGCGCTGACGGGCGGCTCATTGGCCGCCTCCTTCGGTGTTGCAAACGCGCAAACTGCGACGCCCCCCGCTGCCGCAGGGGCCGACGCGTCGTTACAAGAGGTGGTGGTCACCGGTTCGCGCATCTCGGTGCCCAATCAGGTGTCCATCAGCCCGGTTACCTTCGTTTCTGCGCTCGACATCCAGCAAACCGGCGTGACACGCGTCGAAGATCTTTTGAACGAGCTGCCGCAGGTATTCGCTTCGCAGGGCTCGATGATGTCCAACGGCGCGGACGGCACTGCGACCGTCGATCTGCGTGGCTTGGGCGCTAAGCGCACCCTGGTGCTGGTCAACGGCAATCGCTTGGGACCCGGCGATCCTCTGACCGGCGCGGCCGCCGACATCAATATGATTCCGGTGGAAATGATCGAAAGCGTCGAAGTGCTGACCGGCGGCGCGTCCTCGACCTACGGCGCAGACGCCGTCGGCGGCGTGGTGAACTTCAAACTGAACGATCATTTTGAAGGCGTGAAATTGGTCGCCACGGGTGGCGTCTACAATCACACCAACAAGGACACTCAAGGCGTCGAGGAAGCAATCTCGTCTCATGGCTTCCTCGAGGCTCCCTCGACCGTCAATCCCGGCGCGCAGAAAGAACTCGCCTTCATCGCGGGTATCAATTCGGAAGACGGCAAGGGCAACGCCACCGTTTACGCCACCTACCGCAATGTGAACGCGGTGCTGCAATCGAAGTATTCCTACAGCGCCTGTACCTTGGGCTCGGGCTATGTGACCTCGAATTCCGGCAAGTTCTCCTGCGGCGGATCATCCACCGGTTTCCCCGGCCGCTTCGCCACGATCGGACCGGGCATCGTGGGCCCGAGCAACAATACCATCGGCCCGAACGGTTCGCTGGTTCCCTATACGGCCGCCGACGCCTATAACTACGGTGCGCTCAATTTCTACCAGCGTCCCGACGAGCGCTACACCGCGGGCGCCTTCCTGCACTATGACCTCAATGATCACGCCAGCGTGTATGCGAACACCATGTTCATGCAAGACACTTCGCTGGCGCAGATCGCGGCCTCGGGCGCGTTCTTCTCGAAGTTCAACGTCAATTGCGCGAATCCCTTCCTCTCGACGCAAGAGGTGACGACTTGGTGCGGCGGCAACACGGCGCTCGAGACCAACAATCTGTACATCGGCCGGCGCAACGTCGAAGGCGGCGGACGCGTGCAGGATATCCAGCACACCGATTGGCATGTGGTGCTCGGCGTCAAGGGCAAGATAGCCGACGGCTGGGATTACGATGTCAGCTGGCAAAATAGCATCGTGAGTCTCATCTCGCAGGCACAAAACTATTTTTCCACCGCGAAAATCGACAATGCCCTGAATGTCGTCAATGGCCCCAACGGTCCCCAGTGCGTCAGCGGGCCGCCTTGCGTGCCTTACAACATCTTCTCGCCCGGTCAGGTTACGCCGGCAGCCCTCGCCTACCTGGAGGTTCCCGGGCAGTTGAACGGATCGATCAACCAAATGACGGGAAACGCCAACATCACCGGCGACCTGGGCAAATACGGCGTGCAACTTCCGACGGCCGCTTCGGGCCTGAAACTCAACATGGGCCTGGAATGGCGCGACGTGCGCTCGCAATCGAATCCCGACGAGGAGCTGCAGCTGGGCGATCTGGCTGGCTCCGGCGGTGTCACCAACCCGGTGAGCGGCGGCATCGTTTCCCGCGAGGCGTTCGCCGAAGGCCGATTGCCGTTGGTCGACGATAAGTTCCTGGCGCAATCCCTGGCGCTCGAAGCCGGCTATCGCTACTCCGATTACAACCTGGGGTTCAAAACCAACACGTACAAGATCGGCCTCGAGTGGTCGCCCATTTCGGAATTGCGCTTGCGCGGCAGCTTCCAGCGAGCGGTACGTGCGCCCAACGTCATCGAGTTGTTCTCGCCCCAATCCGTGGCTCTGGATGGGAACACCGACCCTTGCGCCGGTACGGCCGCGCAACTTGCCGCCAGGGGCATCACGGTGGCGCAATGCGTCGCGGCGGGTGTTCCGGCGACAGCATTCGGCACCGTTACGCCGAATTCGGCCGCTCAATACAACGGCTTGGTCGGCGGTAATCCGGCGCTGAAGCCCGAGACGGCATTGACCACCTCGTTCGGCCTCGGCTGGACGCCGGCGTACGTGCCGAATCTGCGGATACAGGTCGACTACTTCGACATCAAGATTGAAAACGTGATCTCGACCATCGGCGCGAGCGCGATTCTCAATGAATGTATCAACCAAGGTAATTTCTGCTCGGACATTCATCGCGATCCCGCTTCCAACTACTCGTTGTGGCTGTCGAATGCCGGTTTTGTGACCGACTCGCTCGCCAATGTCGGAGAACTCGAGACACGCGGCGTGGATATCGATATGTCCTACGGCTTCGATGTGGGACCCGCGGGTAAGATTCGCATGAACCTGATCGGCACCTACGTCGATGAGTACAACGTGACCCCCATCGCGAATTCGCCCAGCACGGCCTACAACTGCGCGGGACTGTATGGCGTTACCTGCAGTTCCGGCGGCGCAACCCTGGATCCGGTATTCCGCTGGCGCCATACGCTGCGCGCGACCTGGTCGACGCCCTGGCAGGGACTGGACGTGACGGCCTCGTGGCGCTACTTCTCGGCGATGAAGCTCGATTCGCTCAGCTCGAATGCAAACCTCAGCGGAGCGCCCGGCACCATCGCCAACGGTGGAATCTCCAACACCGATGCGGCGATCAAGGCGTATAACTATTTGGATCTGACCGCCGCGATCAAGGTGGCGGACAAGATCACGTTCCGCATTGGCGTCAACAATGTATTCGACAAGGATCCGCCGGTCATCGGCACCACCAACCTGCCGAGCACGGCAGGCAACGGCAACACCTTCCCTCAGGTGTACGATGCCTTGGGCCGATACATATTCGGCGAGATCACCGCGCAGTTCTAGGCTACTGGACCAACTGTCTCGAAATCGAGTGGGTCGACCCTGCGGTTGGTCAATGCAGAAGGTATTTTGCCTTGACTAGCCGTGGTCATCAATATCTTGCTGAACTTTCGAACACCTGGACCGAGTTCGCCGGCGCCATGGATCGTATGCTGGCGTGCGACTTACCGGATGCAACTCAATCAGGGGCCTCAAGCGAAACCAATCAACAAGGTGCGTCCTCGCCCGACCAATCGCTGGCAAGCTGATTGCGATTCAACAATTGGACCACCTCCTCGCTTTGCCGATCGTCGCGATGCAAGCTGAAGCTACCGTTGACCGGCGTGTTTTCGCCGCCCATGATGGCGACACGACCGTCGGCTAACACGGCTGATGCGAAGGCTTCCGGGATGTAGGTCGCCGGGAAGTTGGTGAAGAGCGTCCACGTACCATCGATGTAGCTGCCAGTAAGACTTGGCGTCAACCGGTACCAGTTCTGTGTCGCTTGGCACAGGAGGCTGGCATCGGTCAACAGCAGGCAAAGCTGCAGACCCTCTGGCGGCGCATTGAGCAGCGTCGTCCACGTAGCGGTGACCACACCCTGGCCGCCAAGCATAATGGGCGGAGGGCTCGATGCCGCATTGCTCTGAACGATGAGACTGGCCGATAGAGCACCGGCAGATGCCGGACTGAATGTCACGGCAATGCTGCAGGACGCGCCGGGGTGATTGACGGCGTTCGATGGAATCGCGGTTCCGGTTTGTCGCACTCGAACGTATTGTGTAGAGGTGTAGTCCTACCCAAGGAGGTCACGAGCGAATGGCGGCTGCGGACCAGCAACAGGAGGTGCCTTGCGAGGACTTGGCGGTGCGTCGCGATTCGACCGCCGGTGCGGTGTCGCAGTTATTTCGAGACCACAATCGCTTGTTGGTCGGCTACCTGACGAGCCGTCTACGTTCCGAGCAAGAGGCCAAGGAAGTTGCCCAGGAAGCCTACGTTCGATTGCTGCAACTGCAAGATCCGGGCACGTCCAGCTTATTGCGGGCGTACTTGTTCAAGACGGCCACCAATCTTGCCATCGACCGCTTGCGGCATCGTCGGGTTGAGCGCCAGGCCGAAGCACAACCCGAGCTGTTTGATAATTTGACGGCTACCGGCAGCGAATTGGAGGACCCCGCCAAAAAACTCATGGAGCGCGAGCAAACCGCCCGGCTTCTCGGCTCTTCTATAGTACGACGGAAGGTTTCCCTATGAGTCAGTCAGATCCCACCGCCTCTGCGATCGCTCGACTTCGCGACGCCAGCGAATGGGTGCAGCGGCTCAACGCGTCGAATGAGCCAGCCCTTGCCGACCGCTGGATGCAATGGTGCGAAGCCGATGCGATGAATCTGCCGGCGTTCGAACAGATGCAGCGTCTGTGGAATGCGTTTCCCGCAGCCGGGGCTACGAGCTTTCATTCGTCCCCCCTCGCCAATCGCCGCGCCTATCACATTAGACCGATGGCGCTGGCCGCCGGTGTTCTCCTCCTGATCGGCGTGGCCGGATGGTTCCTGCTGCGTTATTCCGACCATCGAGAGCTCAAAACCGCGCTCGGCGAGGAGCGCCGCATCACCCTGGCGGATGGCTCCCGTCTCGATCTGGCGCCGGACTCTCTCGTCAGCACCCGCTTCACGCTGGCGCAACGCAATGTGCAATTGATTCGCGGGCAAGCATTTTTTTCCGTGGCGCATGGCGCGCTGCGGCCGTTCATTGTTCACGCCAAGAGCTTGACGGTGACCGCGGTGGGCACCGAGTTTGACGTGCGGATTAGTCCGAGCGGCACCGCGGTGACGATCGGCGCAGGCCGAGTCACCGTGGCGCCGGATGTGGAAGGGGCGGGTAGTCATCCGCGTTCCGGCCGTGAGATCCTGCGCGCGAGTGTCGGCCAACGAGTGACGTTCTCCCATTCCGCTCAGCGGCTAAGTGTCGCCACCGTTGATCCGAAAGTCGCAGGCGCCTGGCGTGGCGGGACGTTGCTATTCGTGGGTGAGCCTCTGGAGGATGTGATCAATGCAGTCAATCGATACAATGCCCCGCCCATTGTCCTGGCGCCCGCATTTCAACAGACCAGGTTCACAGGTACGGTGGCGCCGTCGAAGGTTGGGGATTGGCTCAAGGCATTGGAGCAGATATATCCCGTGGAAGTGGTCGACCAGGGGACCGATGGCGTCCTCATTCGAGCTCTCGTTCATGGCGCCCGGAAATAAACCTCGGGTTCTGCCGGCCGTGTTCGCCCTACTGGTTGCGACGGTTGCGGGTCATGCTGCCGCGCGCGCCGACGACCTGTTGGAGCGCAGCATGAACTTTCATATTGCGCCCTCGCCGTTGTCGAGCGCGCTCATTGAATTTTCGACTCAAAGCGGCCTGCAAGTCGCCGCCGCCGACGCGGATGTTTCGCATCTGAATTCGAACGGCGTCGATGGATCGTATCCGCCTCGCATCGCCTTGGACTTGTTGCTCCATGGCAGCGGCCTGAGTTTCTTGCGAGTTGGCGCGACCACGGTTGCGATTGGCCCCGTACCCGCCATTCGTGCCCCCTCCCGCACGGGCCGCTCGAGCGATCTGACGAAGATCGAGGCGGTCACCTTGCCGCGGCCCGATCACAACGAGAATACGGGCGCATCGCCGCAGATTCCCGACGTGACCGTGACCGCCCCGAGACCTCCCACCCATCAGGAGCTGGCCGGAAACAGCCTGCGGCAATTCATCGTGCACCACGCAACCGTGCATTACGAGAACCCGGGTACCCGCGGCAACCTTGCGCATTGGCGTAGCGGCAAACAGAGCATCTGTCCGCAAACTGAAGGGCTGACGCCGGCATTCAACTTCTTTGTGACGGCGCGAATTCGTGCCGTGGCCGAAAACGTCGGTGCTCCCGTGCAGTCTGACCTGCAATGCAAGGACAATGTGCGGATCGTGTTCACCAACCAGCCTCGGGAAGTCATGCAGGACGTCGTGCACTGGGCTTCGGTTTACTTTGGTGTAAGGTATCCGGCCATGCGGCCGCTGATAGCGTTCAAAGCTGATCACGCGATTCAGGGTTGGTACCTGACGACGCGTCGCCACGCCAGTGTATTGAATACTGACGTGGGGCTGCTCGCCCTCGACCTCCAGCCTCTCTGGCCCAAAGTCATGCCCAGTGGGCTCAAGGATGACGGGGACATGAGCGGGATCGGGGTGGTCATCCTGGTCGTCGACGCATCGAAAATCATCGGCTACACCATCGGGTCGATTGCCGATTACTTGGCGATGTTGACCTTGTCGGTCGCGCAGACTCCCGACCATTGCGATCCACTTCCGAGCATACTAGATATGATGTCAGCAAACTGCGCGGCACGTGAAAAGCCTGCTGCGATAACGGCTGGCGACTTGGCATTCTTGAAGGCTCTTTACTATCGAAATACCGGCATAGGTTCGTCGCCTTCGAGGGATGACATCGAATTTGCAATGTTGCGAGAGTTCAAGGGCCACTGAACCAGATATTGGACGTGTCCGATCCGAGAACTACAAATGGTTATTTCGCCGGTCTTTCGCGAAATACGTTCCTGTTGGCGCTTACCAGCCTGTTCGCGGATATTTCAACCGAAATGTTGATTCCGATCTTGCCGATTTTCCTGACCCAGACCTTGAGAGCCAGCGGAAGCGTGGTAGGGTTGATAGAGGGAATTGCGGGCGCAACGCAAAACATTACGCAAGGGATTTCCGGTTCGATCTCGGACAAGCTGCGAAAAAGAAAACCCATCGCGCTGATCGGATACTTTCTGGCCGCAATGGGCAAGCCACTGATGGGCTTCGCCAACGTCTGGCAAGGCGTTCTCGGCGGACGATTTATCGATCGTTTCGGCGCCGGCACGCGCTCCGCGCCGCGCGATGCGCTCATCGCCTCCTCGGTGGACGAGGCGAATAGAGGCCGGGCTTTCGGGCTGGAGGGAGTCGGCGACAACGCCGGAGCGTTCTTAGGACCGCTCATTGCCATCTTGCTGCTCATGGTTTACCACTTGCCCATCCGTCTGATCTTCTATCTTGCGGTTGTTCCTGGGCTGATTGCGTTCTCGATGATCCTTTTCGTCCGAGAACCACCGATCAAAGCAGCAGTGGAATCGAAAATTGATATCGGCCTGTGGCGATTTCCCCAAGCCTATTGGAGGTATCTGCTGGCGACGGCGGTCTTCGGGATCGGGAATTCGAGCAATGCCTTTCTGATTCTGCAAACCAAAGGCATCGGCGCATCGCTCACCACAACCATTCTGATTTATGCGGGCTTCAACTTGGTGGCTGCGCTCATCTCGTATCCTGCGGGATTTTTATCGGACCGGTTCGGCAGGCGGGTTCTGTTGCTGCTCGCCATGGCAATCTTCTTTGTGACCTATTTGGGCTTCGCCTTGACTCAACATGTGGTGATCATCGGCGTGTTGTTCCTGTTCTACGGGCTCTTTCAGGGCATCTTTCGCTCCGTTGGCAAGGCCTTGGCGGGCGACTACGTGCCGGAGTCGCTGCATGCCAGTGCAATCGGCTGGTACAGCACGACGATCGGCGTGTTCGGATTGGTGGCCAGCCTGGTGGCCGGATGGCTATGGGACCACGCCGGACACCGATCCGTGTTTTTGTTCGGCGCCGTCTCGGCGTTTGCAGGCGCCGTCGCGATGCTCGCCTTGATTCCGGCGAAGGTGACCCGCGGATCAGTTGCGCGATGATCGAAAAGGGCAGGGGGCTCGGGGTTGTGCTCAACTCACGACGCGACGGCACGCACGAATGACGCTAGCCAATCGGCATTTTTCCGGCCAGAAGCTCTGCGGCCCGCTCGATTTGCGCCGTGGCTCCCGCAAATGAGAATCGTACGAAGCGATGGCCCTTGACCGGGTCGAAATCGATTCCCGGGGCAACGGCAACCCCGACGTCTCTTAAAAGGCGCTTGCAAAACGCCAGACTGTCGTTGGTCAGATGACTGACATCCGCATAGATATAAAACGCTCCCTCAGGCGAGGTAATGCGCGGAAAATTTACCGTCGGTAAGGCGTCCAGGAGAATCTCCCGATTGCGCGCATAGGTGCTCACCGCGCTGCGCAGGTCATCCGACGAGTCGAATGCGGCCAGCGCCGCCTGCTGAGACAGGGCGGAGGGCGTTAGAAAGAAATTCGTGAGGTGCGACTGCACGCGCCCGACATGGCGCGCGGGTATGACCAGCCAACCCAGTCGCCATCCGGGCATTCGATAGACTTTGGAAAAGCTGTTGACGATGATGGCTTCTGAATTGAAGGCGAGCGCCGTTGCGACCTCGGCGCCATAGGTGATGCCATGATAGATCTCATCGGAGATGAGTCTGATATTTCGGTCGCGGCAGACATCCGTGATCGCTCGCAGTTCGGCAGGCGCGATCACCGCGCCGGTTGGATTGCTCGGGCTGGCGACAATCAAGCCCTCGGGGGCTTCCGGCAATGACTCAACGTGCTTTGCCGTGAGCTGAAATCCGGTTTCCGCGCCGCAATCGATTTCAACCACCGTGCGCTGCAACGCGTTCAACGCGTTGCGATACGCCGGATAGCCGGGCCGAGCCATGGCGATTCTATCGCCGGCCTTGAAGATGGAGGTAAAGATGGCAACCAAGCCGGCACTGGCACCGCTGGTCAAGAGAATTTGCTCCGGCAAGATGTGTACGGCGTAAGTGTCCAGATAGTGGCGCGCGAGCCGTTCTCTGAGATCGTCTGACTCCCAGTACCCCAGCGCATTGGATGAGAGGGCACGCCGTGCTGCCTCGAGAACTGCGGGCGGAGGTCCCATGGTCGGCTGTCCAAAATGCATGGGAATAATTTCACGTCCGGCGCGGGCGAGTTTGCTCGCTTCTCTGGCAATTTGCCCGGCGTAAAACGGCGGCACGTCGACGCCGCGCGCAAAAAGATCGTTCATCATCGACTCGCTGCTGCGTGCAATGGAAGGCGTCCTGAGAGCCATGCCGAGCGATCCTTAAATGCTTTGGGGTCGTTTAGGTCATGCGCCGAGTCGTAGAACAAAACTGTCTTGGGTTGCGCTGCGCTGCTAAGGATGGCTCCCCATTGCGCTCCAAAACTGTGACCGACGTAGGCCACCCGGTTCGGGTCGACGTCGGTGCGTGACAACAGCAGATCAATGGCGCGGCGCATCTCAATGACCGTATTGATTCGGACCCTAAGATCTAAATCTGGATGCGCCAAGTCGTCGACTTCTGAATACGCCGGTCGCGGACGTTCCCAGCGGTAATCGGGAAGCAGCGAGATCGCCCCTGCGCACGCGTAAGCTTCGGCGTCCGGGATGAACTCGGCTCGTGTACCGTTGCCCCAGTGTCCAAAAAGTATTGCGGCAAAGGGACCCTTACCTTTGGGCACGATCTGGTAGGCCGATACCAGTCCACCCGAAGGGCTCACGTAGCTGATGTCGTGGATAGCGCCGCAATCGAATTCTTTGAGCGTCTTATCGTGGATTTCCAAAGGCTGGCGCGAATCGTAGTCGAACAAGTGCGCGAGTTCACTTACGTCACGCCGCGCCGTCGCGGCCCCGGCGGCGCCGAGAAGGAGTGGGAATAGGAGTCCCAAGTGTAGCCAAGGCTTCATGATCGACCCTCTGGGGAAGGAAATCCATTATTTAACATAATATACATTATGCGAAGTACGATAAGGATGGGTCTGAGGGAGTTCTCTGCTTTGCGCCGGCCTAAGTGCTCCACGAGATTCAAGTCGCCGCGTTGCCGCTGAAAACCGCCAGTTGCGCCTCGAAAGCTCGCTTGTACGCCGGGCGGGCTTCCCCACGCGCAACATAGGCACGGAGGTTGGAATATTTCTCCAGCATCCCCGATGCGCTCAGCCGGCGCAGCACGCTCACCATCATGAGATCGCCGGCGCTGAAGGCATCGTCGAGCCAGTCGGCATGGCCCAGGCGATTGGAAAGTTCGCCCAACCGGTTATGAATGCGATCCTCGACGATCGGCAGACGCTGCTGGTACCAGCTCTTGTCCGCCTCCTGGAACTTGATGTTCTGGAGCTCCAGGATCGGCGGCTCCACCGTGTTAAGCGCGGCAAACATCCAAGTGATCGCACGCGCCCGCGCATTGGCTTCCTCCGGCAGCAGGCCCGCGTGGCGCTCCGCGATATGAAGCACGATCGACCCCGACTCGAACAGCACGAGATCGCCTTCTTCATAGGTCGGTATCTGTCCAAACGGATGCAGCATTCGATGCCCCGGTTCCCTCATTTCCGTGAACGAAAGAAGACGAACTTCATAAGTCCGGCCCACTTCTTCAAGTGCCCAGCGAACCCGCATGTCCCGCGCCAAGCCCCTGCCGCGATCGGGCGAGCGTGCAAAGGCGGTAATGACAGGGGTCATCGGCAGACTCCGGGTGATCGTACAATGCTATCCATAAACATCGATGTTCTGCTCCAAACGGCGGTGGCTTGAATTTCTACAGCGGCTCAATATCGTGGAACTTGCCGTAGTCCACGTGAATGGTGCCGTCCGGCGCTTCCTCGAGAATGTCGTGAAAAGTTGCATTCCATCGTATATCGGCGCTCGAATATTCGCCCCGTGCCATCAAAGTCTGACCGGTATTTTCATCGGTTCCACTCAAGCTGAGGACAAATCTCGTCTTTGAATGCGCTAACGACTCCGCGGTCTCGGAACGCAATGGGCTCGAATCGTCGATGACGTGCATGATGGTCCAGCCGAGCGCAAACATCGGGTGTTCCGAGCGCAGCAGCGGCAAATCGATGATACGCCGCAGCCTGTAGCCTTCCTCGGTGATCTCATCACGCAGCATGCGCAGGCGCGCGGAGGCATCTTGAACCACATTCTGCCGCTCATTCGCGGCGCGAAATATCAAGGTCGATTGACCCGCAATGGGACGCACGACGGCATTTTTCGTGAACAAGAATCGCGCCTGAGGACGAGAAAATCTGGCAAACATGAGTCCGGTTATGAGCGCCAATGACATGAGACCGACGAATATCTCGACCATCGCGACCAAGTGGCCATAGAAGGTCGCGGGATGCATCTCGCCGTAACCTACGGTTGCCAGAGTCTCTACGCTGAAGAAAAAATCGCCGGCGAAACCCGGCGGATTTAGGTTGGCGATACATCCAGGGACTAGGTAGTAGAGGAGGCCGAACAACAGATCGAAGACGATAAAAAAACTCGCCAGAGTGGCGAACAGACGCGGCCAACTGACCGTCATGAAATGATGGAATAGGTCGTGAAATATCGGCCTGACGATTCCTTGTGTGACAACCTGACGTGAGCCCAACTTGACGATCCGGCGACCCAACGGCCGGTGCGCGCGAAGCTCGCGTGGGCCCTTCGATCGATGTTTGGACGCGGTCATGCAATTATTTCGGCATTTGCCGCTAGGCGCCTCACCCCTCCCCCACGCTTTTGACTAGCGTTCACCCATCATTTGGGCTTCTTGAACCGCAAAAGGAACTGGTCGGTGTGACCGCGTACCGACGGATCGAAAACGTTTTTAGTGTGATCGTCGGCCTTGTTCGCAAGAATTGAGCTCTCGGCATCCAGCTTGAAGCCGGCCGCCAGGACATCGGACTTTACTCGCGCCGGGTCGATCCGATGCAGTGTGTCGGTTGCCTCAATGCCGGAGCCTGCCGTCGCTGCGTGATCCAACACCACATAGACACCGCCCGGCTTCAGCGCGGCGAAAACCGCCTTATTGAACGCGGGTACATCCGCAGGTCCCATGAATTTGTCGTAAAGATCATGATAGTTCTGCCGAATGAACACTGCATCGAGTCCCGACGGCAATGGCGATGCGACCGGTTCCGCGCTCACGATGACATTGGGCGACTGACTCGCAAGCTCTTTCATCTTCTCCAACGCTTGTGGGTGGTGCTTGACGACTTCAGCCGTTTCAATCGCATACACCTTTCCGGTTGGCCCGACCGCCTGCGCAAGCGATGCGGTAAGGCGCCCTCCAACGACATCGGCCACTTGGTCTCCCATCTTGAGGCCTATAAATTTGACAACCTCGGGCGCCTTCCACGCAGGATCGAGGGCCGGCGCGGCCGCTTGCGAAAAAGCACTTGGTGATAAAGCCAAAGTTAACAACAATCCCAGGTTTCGCATATGCCAATCCCTCTGTTTTGGTTGCAAAGCAAGCAGCTGCGTCGTCTGCGGCCAAGTTTAACGGCTTGCATCGGAAAATCACATGGCAATTTCGCGCGCCTGTCCCATCGACCCCAAACACCGCCGGCGTCAGTCCGCCGGCCGCGCGCGGACGCTGCGAACAAACGCGGCGACCGCTTTGACGACCGGCGCGCGCCAGCGCGCCAGCAGCGCGAACGGGGCGACGGTGTCGTCATGACCTCGATGCGGAAATAGACGCATCTCCACGCGCACATGTTCTCGTGCCAGCGCATCGTGCAATTCAACAGTTTCCCTTGGCAGGACCTCCTGATCGGAAAGTCCGTGCAGCAATAGCGCTGGCGGCGCGTGCGAATCGACGAATTGAATCGGTTGCCAGTCCTTCTCGGTGAACGGCGCTGCGAAAGCAGCTCGCAACGTCGCTGAGTCAGGAACCAGGACATAGGGTCCGGAAAGTCCAACGAGACCCACGACATCCTGGGACTCCGCGCCAAATCTTTCCAAAAAAGCGTGATTGAACGCCAGAAACGCGGCGGTGTGAGCGCCGGCGGAATGACCCATGAGCACAATCCGGCGCGGATCGCCGCCAAATTCCCGGACGTGCCGCTCTACCCAGGCAACGGCGTGCGCACCATCTTCGTCAAATAGCGGGAAAGTAACTTGCGGATACAGCCGATAGTCCGGCAGTACTGCGACGAACCCGAGCTTCGCCAGCGTGGTTCCGACAAAGCGGTAGTTTGATTTGTCACCTTTCTGCCAGGAACCCCCATACCAAAAAATCACCACCGGTCGATTTAGGGCCTTATGCGGCGCGTAAACATCCAATTTCTGGCGCGGATCCGTGCCATAGGCAAGATTGACGCGGCGGTCGAGGTCGCTAAACGCGGTAGGCGCATTGGCCGCGAAGAATGTGATGGCGGCGCAACCGGATAAGCTCGCAAAAAGTATTATTGCGCCGAGAAATGCAACAGGAATGCGGTATCCCGACATATACCCGCTTTGTTACCATGTAATCGCTCCTTTATACTACAGTTTCCACGCCAAGATTGTGGGCGCCCCGGCTGCAGCGCTCTTACCAAGTGCCTTGCTCCGGGAGGTTAATCGGGCACGGCGCGTTTCTCAAATCGTAGCCGCGTCACATTTTTCGCGAGGTTGGTCACGTAATGTCCGGCCATGTGTCAGCGCTACGCACTCCCGGATCAGGCGACGGTAGAGCGAGAATTTATGCCGTCGCGGATTTGGTGGCGCTTCACCACGAGATACAATGTCGCTGCGGCTCAATACGTGCCGGCGATTCGCTGGCACGACGGGCAATCCGAGGCGGTGATGATGCGCTGGGGCCTGATTCCCTCCCGCGCAGAGGGCCGCGCCGTTGAATCGCCGCTGACCGTCGATGAGAGTGAAATCCTGGCGTCTCCCGTATTCCGCGGGCCGTGGCTCGAAGGTCAGCGCTGCATTTTGCCCGTGTCCGGATTTTATGCATGGCAATTGACCAATCGGCGCTACCGTCAGCCCTACTTCGTGCATTTGTTGCACCGCTCGGTATTCGGCATAGCGGCAATCTGGGATCGATCCGTCACGGAGGCCGACGATGTTATCGAAAGCTGCTCGATCATTTGCCTGCCGCCGAATGAGCTGATCGTGCGCATCGCCAACACGGACGGCCGCATGCCCGCCATTTTACGGCGCAAGGATTATCAAGCGTGGCTGCAGGCCACCCCAGCCACTGCAAAGTCAACCCTGCACTCCTATAATAAGGCCGGCATGCAAGCTTACCCGGTCAGCCCGCGCATCAATTCGCCCACGGCTGATGATCTTGGCTTGATCCAAGCAGCGGAACTCGTTGTTTAGCGCACCTGCGGCAGGTTACGCTTACAGCCTGGGGATACTGCAGCAACTCGAGGAGTTCTTGGCATGGGAAAAACTATCTCCTATCTTCGGCCCGATGGGAAAGAAGTGACCGGTTATCTGGCCGAATCTAAAGATGCGGCCCACGCTCCAGGGATCGTCGTCATCCAGGAATGGTGGGGAGTGAATGACCAGATTCGTGGCGTCGCGGATCGATTGGCCAATGCGGGCTACCGTGCTGTCGTGCCGGACCTGTACCGCGGCAAATCCACGCTCGAAGCAGAGGAAGCCCATCATTTGATGAGCGGATTGAATTTTGCCGATGCGGCATCTCAAGACATTCGCGGAGCCGTGCAATTCTTGAAGAAGAAAAGCGGCAAAGTGGGGGTCAGTGGCTTTTGCATGGGAGGCGCGTTGACGCTGCTCGCGCTCTGCATGGCGCCGGAAATCGATGCCGGCGTCGTCTGGTACGGCTGTCCGCCGTTGGAGTACATCGACGCGACTAAAATCAAGGCGCCGGTGTTGGGCCATTGGGCCACACAGGATGAGTTTTTCAAAATTTCTTCCATCGATCAGCTCGAGGAGAAGCTGCGCGCTGCCCATGTGGCTCATGACTTTCATCGTTACCTCGCACATCATGCTTTCGCCAACGAAACCGCACAGGGACCCCACCGGATACCGCAGACTCAATACGACGCAGTCTGGTCTCAACAAGCTTGGGATCGGACTTTCAGATTCCTGGGCCGTTGGCTCAATTGATGCGCAAGAGAAAGCGCCGCTGATCGCCGAGAAAACCTCATGCTCCTGTACACCGATTCCAATTTTGCCAGCCCCTATGCCCTGGTGGCATATGTCAGTCTGCTCGAGAAGGGCCTGACCTTCGATGTCAAGCCGCTCGAATTGTTCGCGAACGCCCAGCGCGAAGCCGATTTCGCTACGACTTCGATAACGAGTCGCGTGCCGACGCTTGTGCACGACGGCTTCGCCCTGTCCGAATCCTCCGCGATTTGCGAATACATCGACGAAACCTTTGCCGGTACGCCTCTCTATCCGACCGATACGCGTGATCGGGCGCGGGCGCGCCAAATCCAAGCGTGGGTGCGCAGCGATCTCATGCCGATTCGCGAGGAGCGTCCGACATTCGTCGTGTTTTGCGGCGCCAGGAAACCCGCGCTGTCGGCCAAAGCGGCGGAAGCCTCCCAGAAGCTCTTTGCCGCCTCTCTCCTGTTGCTCCATGGCCGGACCGAAAATCTGTTCGGGCACTGGTCGATCGCGGACGTGGATCTCGCCATGATGCTGCAGCGTTTGGTGGCGCACGGCGACGAAGTGCCGCCGCGGCTGGTCGACTACGCCAATGGTCAATGGAATAGGCCAAGCGTACAACGCTGGATCAAGCACCCGCGCCCTCCTCTCGCCGAGTACTGAAAAAGATCCAACATTCACGCTTTATGTGAAAATGCCGTGATTCGCGCGCGCAATTTCACCGGCCTTGACATATTGCCCATGCGGCCGTGATCGCTGCAGACGATTCTTTTTCGGCAGTTCTGCAAAATTGCTGTCGATGCCCGGCAGCAATGACGCACTCGTCAGGGTGTCGATAAAGCAGAGAAAGTCGCACGCATGGAGGCGTGCGCGTTTACAGCCGCGGCGTGCTCTTTCGCGCACTGACGCCGTCGAGTACCACATGGCAATCCATTCTGCCGATGCTTACCGGATGTGCGCCGACCTTTTGAAGCCGAATTACTCGGGACGGACTGTTCGCTGCATGGCTGCGCCGACGACTTTCCCATTGTCGCTTTCCTGAACGAAGACGATTAGTCGGGCGTCGGTCGAGGCTAATTCGCGCTCCAATGGCACTCGAAATGGTTGATTGAATTTCTGTCCAGGCCTCAGGCTCCCCATCTTCGAAAAATATTCGACAACGGCGACGTGTGCTAATGTCTTGCCGCGGTTTTCACCTCGCAAAACCTTGGTCGTTATGCGATTAAGAGCGGTAGCAAGATAGACCGTGGCTCTGTGCTCTGCTGCGCTACCGTCGATTTCGATATTTCCACTCACGTGTGCCGGGGTTCCGGCTTCGACTCTAATAGAGGTCAGCGTCACAGGAATTTTTGGGCTCCCAGCCGCCGCGCTAAAGATGCGTTCCATCGCCGGACGATCGTTCAGGCGTAATTCCATCGTTCCGTCGACAATCAATTGTGGGGTATAGGGAGAAGACCTCTTGAGCGCGCGAACATAGTCCTCTTGCCGGGCAGTGAGCTTTGTCGATGCAAACGGATCCGGCCAGCTTTCATTCCAATAGTTCATGTGTTCGCTGAGCACAATCAGCTGCGCGCCTGCAATGGGTTGGAGCGCATCTAGCTGCATCACAAATGCATCGGCAGGGGGGCAAGATGAGCAACCTTCTGCCGTAAATAATTCGAGGAGCACGGGCGAAGCAACGGCTGCCGAAGTTGAGACGAGTGTGAATGTACCGGCGCTGCTACCGAGTGAAAAAGCCAGCAAGATGATTCGTAGGGTTCGCAAGACGCCTTACCGGGACGCAGCTTAAGGCCAAGATTCGGGCGCAACCAAGCCTGACACCATCTACGCCCAGAGCGTTTTTTCCGAGGTTACGACGCGCAGGCCGGCCACGTCACCGAGCGTCGCAGCAAGAATACGCCAGTCGTAACCTTTATGACTACAAAACTGCGGGAGAAACTCCTCCATAACGCGTTCGGCGTCCCGGTGGCCGGCAACCCCGGCTTCCGGCGTCCGCCTTCAATCGCTCGCGTTTGTTTTACTGCGGTAACCCCGCACGACGATCGCAACGATGAGCACATCGAGCAGGACCGCCCCGATGCCAAAGGCGATGCGCCCGCTCAATTCAGAAGACTGCTGCGAAACGGTGAAGAAACCTAAACTCAATCCCCCTGAGAACTGACGCTCGCCCGGGCCAAATGCCACCCAGTTCGCCACGAGCGTGAGGGGCAATACGACCCCCGCGCCGATGATCTGCGACAGCTTAGAGGAAGGACCCCATTGGGCAGAAAACGGGGCGATTCCACCGGCAATGAAGGTCACTCCTGCGGCCCCCACAATCCACCGTGGCGCGTGAATGTCTTGCGGTGCGACCGGGATGAAGCCGAGCGCGACGCCAATAATCGCGAACCCGGCCATCCAGAACGCCAAGGCAAAAAGCCATCTGCCGCGAGGCGAGAGCGAAGAGGACTGGTCGTTGCTGTTGTTCATCATGCGGCTGCCGTTAACCGATCTGGACAATCCCCGAGCATTTTGGATACCGCCCACAACCCCAAAATGGCTGACCCGCAAACTGCCCCTTCTTTGCCGTCCGCTGAATCATGGCCGTCGGGCATTGCGGGCACATTGGCGTAACACCCGTGCGCGCCTTGCGCCGACACGACGCCGTTCAATTCCCGCACCACCGTCACCCCGACCTGTCGCTTGCGCCAATGCTTACACTGCACCAGGTATCGCTGGCCATTCTTGGTCAGCCCCAGATCAACGCCGCCGTCCGGACTCTGACCGCCAAACCCTGAGACCACGAATCCCTGCCGACGGAAAACCTCACCCACCAGCCTTTCAAAATCTCGCCAACTCATCGACGTGACCGCCAGTTTCGGGTTCGCCCGCGCAGAATGAAACAGTGCGCCCGATCGTCGTTGTTTGAAGTACCTGACCGTCGTACCGATCAGGAGGCCGGCCGGGATGATGTACTGGAGAAGCTCGGCGAAGACGTGAACGAAGCCATGCCCAACGACGGCACCCAAACCATCGAGAGTCTTCGCACTAAGAGGAGCCTGTGTGTAGACGGCTATCGCGTGCAGCGTCACGAAGATGATCGCCGCCGCTGCCAAAGCCACCTTCCAAGGCAGCTTCAGCCCGATTGACATGAGACCGTCGAAAAATCCCTGGCGCCTCGCCATCGACCGTCCTTCTGGAGCAACTCAGTCTTCAATTCTCGCTCCGGACCCGCTACGACGATGCGAATTGGGTCATGGTATTCGTCGGCGGATCCGCGGTTCGTTTCCCTGACCGATAGCAAGCTGCAAATATAATTAGTGAGCCGTTAAGAGCTGAAACCACGACCGAAGACCGTTGCACCTACTTCAGGCCATTTTGGACGGCCGATTTTTCGTTACCTCGCCGCCGCTTGAAATCCCCTAAAGGATGGGATGGTGGCGATTGAAAGCTGCAGCGCAAATTTATGCAATAGGCGAAAGCCGCTTAAAGTGCGCTAACAGACAGACAACGCGCCGCAGTTTTGCCATGGTGCGCGCGTGATGCAGGATCTGCTGCAATACATCGACGTCGACTATTATCGTTCGGCACGGTTACTCATGGCGCGCGCCGAGATAGCGCAATTGCGCCGGCGAGCGTCGGCATTGGCATGCACCAAACAGCACTGCGAAATTCCCGGAGGAACCCACCCGGTAGACGACCTTGATCAGACTTCTCTAGGCATCGAACTTCTCTAGAAACGTGCGCAAACTAAATCAAGCAACAGATGGTGCCATGGAAGCCACGGAGAAATTGCCGTCGGACTGTCCGATTCCATCACCGACAACCGGAACCGTAGATGATGATGACGACCCGGGCCATGAGCGGCCCGGTGAAAACGAAGCTCCGGTGCGTGAGAAGAACGAAAATATTGATGCTACCGAAGAGTTTCAATTCAACGACGAAGACCGCGGCGCCGATGAATGAGAAATCGGCGGCTAGACCGAACAAACCCGCTCCCTGGGTCTTGACTCGCCCGAATCTCGTAGCGGAACGCGACCACCCGGCGCGGGCCGTGCCGAAGCCCTGTGCACACTCCTCGCCTCACATTTTGGCCGATCCGACTGGCTGCCCGCTCACTACAGTCGCGACCGTCTGTTCTCTCTGTTGAGGCGCGCCGCGCATGGGTCGAGCCAGACCTGGCGCCGCTGCCATTTTAAAGAACGTGATTGCGTGCAACGCGCTTAACTCTCGAATGATGCCCCTGTGTTGTCGTCGTCAATACGAGCATTCATCCTACGGGGCTTGCACCCTGAGTCCTGCATCGGCAACCACGAAGCCGGCAGATTCTGATGACGCGGCGCCGCTTACGCGTTTGCAACACGGAAGAACCCAAATGCCACGGTTATCGCGCCGAGGAGGGTTAAAGAACGATGCTCATTCAAATCCAGAATCCGCCAACGAGCTTGACTCGCTTCATTGGGATGGTGCTGCTGCTCACCCTCGCGGCTTGCGCCCACTTGAGCGACACGAAGCCCAGCTCGGACACCTCATCGCGGGGGCAACTATCCATCGGCTACAGCCTGCTCTACCACGAGGCCGATGGCATTCCGAAACTCAAATGGCTGCTGATGTTCAAGGACAAACCCGAAGAAATGGGACGCCTGACCCATGACCTCGTGCGATTTTACCAGCAGCTCGCCGACACCATGCAGAAGCTCTCCCACGAATATCCCGCCATGCGTCTTGATGCGACCACCATGTCCGCCATCGAGAGTGACGAGCGCAAGGCCATCGGCGAGGATCTCGCCAAGGATTTCACCCCTGTCTTGGGCAAGACCGGCATCGCCTTCGAGCGCGAGGCCCTGCTCATGTTTTATAACTCGCTCAACGAGCAACGCCACCTGGTAACGGTGATGCTGCGCCTCGAAACCAATCCGCCGCTCAAACAGTTCCTGGAGACGACCAAGACACAATTGGACCAGCACTACGCCAAGGTCGCTGCGCTCTTGAACCGCCGCTATTTCACCCGCTGAGTTGTGCCGAAGGAACCGAGGAAGGAAACATCGGCGACCCCCGCAGCGACGAATTGTTCAACGATTCACGCAGCGCTGATCGAACCAAACTGTTTGGGGCCTCCCTTCGTTGGCGCTCACGCTCACCTGCCCTCTTTGATCGTAACCCACGACATGACCAGCCCCTGATCTCTCGAATCTTGACCGACGCTTCCACGCACAGTCACGAATTCATTCGCCGAAATGGGAACCGCATCACTCACGGAGATCGAGGTGTACTTAGGAGCGAATGCTCGGATCGCTCGAGTCTTACCTTGGGCAGTGACCAGTCCTATTGCCGCATTTGAGCGTCGAGCAAATAACACGATTGATCCGTCGGCAAGCACATAGCCCCGGCTTGCCTGTGGGTCAAAGTAACCCTCGAGCTCCTTCGGCGGCTGAGCATCTTGCAAACGCTCATCGAGCTGATAGAGAAAGGCCTTGGCACCGCGATAGATGAGAATCGACGTTTTGCTGGTTTCCGCCACGGAGCGCAACTGCACAATAAATTCTCCCGCAAGAACCCTCTTGGCTAGTGTCGCGCCTTTTTCATTCGTTCTAATAACCCGAAAACTGTCGTTTGAGTCCCACGCTGTGAAAACAAAACTGGGACCTACACTGCCGGCTGTAACGGTCGAAGCGTTGTCTACAAAGGCCTGCCGTCTCCTCACACCATTGCCGTCTAGTTCCACCAACCAGATGTAGCCGTGCGTGCCGTCATTTGCATTTCCAAGCAGCAGCACTCCATCCTTCCACGAAAAGCACTGGTGAAAATTTGAATAAGCAAACGATGAATGGTCGTTCGGCGCTTCCACGCGCTTTTCGACGACGCCACCGTTTTGATCGAGTATGACCAATAGATTTTCCGTGCGCCCGGAATCGTATTTGCCGCCGCAGAGCAGGGTATTCCCGTTCGCGAGCGTCACCGCCCCGTGAAATTCGGTCTGCGGCTCTGACTGGCTGGCATTGCGATTCATCTCCTCGATCGGATCGTTGTATCGCCACAAAACGTTGCCGAGGCTGTCCGTGGCTACCACCCATGCGGCAACCCCAGCGCCGGTGACCACAAAGCCGCCATCGCGTCTTTTTGCGATTGAATCCACTCGAGGTTTGATGCCACCAATGAATACCTCCCTCTCTAGATGAATGAATTCATCCTGGCGGCGGCACGCGCCCAGCAGAAGACCTGCAACAATAACAGTCCCGATGCGCAAAACGGACTGGCTGAGTTTTACCCTTGAAGAGCGGTCAGTAAGCATCGGGTGCTCCATCCGTGTTGCAGGATCGCCTAAACGGGATCGGCGTGCCGGCATAATGGCATGTTCCGGACGGCTGCAACGATGATCCCCTGCAGTGAACTCTCGAGGACTCGATCACCATGCGATGCTTTCCGACAGGCGCTTGCGGAAATGCCTGACAAGCCACGGCTTCCTTGCACAATACGATACTCCGCACGATGCCCAGCTCGTCTGAAACGCAAACGCGCTCGTTTGACCCTCCTCAACAACCGGAGTGGCATCGCATGATCGCTGAGGCGGCCTATTATCTCGCTCAGAAGCGCGGATTTCTTGGAAGCCATGCGCTTGACGACTGGCTTGCCGCAGAGCAACAGGTGAGAGCGGCGATTTCACCTGGTTTGGATTCCGAGGTGAGCGTGAGCGGCGCCAAAGATGCCTCGCAACGGCAGCGCGTTTCACGCTTCGAGAAATTTGCGGCCACCCAAGCGCCGGGCGACGGCATTGAGGGCGACGTTCTCAAGCCCGGCAAGACGATTGACGAGAAGCTCGGCGCCAACATGACCGACCGTAAATGGCCATGAACCATGAATCCGCCGCCGGTGAACTCCTGAGCGTCGATGTCAGCAATGAGGTTGCGCGCGAGGTACTTGCAGATGCGCGGCGTATCGAAGAAGCGGGAAGGTACCGCAACAATCCTGGCCCGGTCGGTCCGCCCCGATCCGGTCATGTCTCGACGCTGCAGGATCCGATTTAACCGTTCCCCGGTAAGGCGCAGCCAATGTCCACGATCTTGCACTTTTCTCCGCCCCGCACCAACTGCGCGGGACACTGTCGAAGGGCAGCTCAAAGAATGCGGCGTGCGTATCAATGGCAGCGCGCCTTAGGATATCCGCGGATTCGCAAGAACCATGCAGCGTAGATGATTGCCCGCCGTTCCTTACTCGCGGGCGCTGCCTCCTCACTTGCCCTGTCGGCACTGGGATTTCCGCTGTCCGGATCGGCCGCAGTCTTGCGATTGAAGCTGGGAAAACCTCAACCGTTCTCATTCGATGGGCTGACCAATGAGATGCAATTGCGAGCCGCAACCGCATACCTACGCGACAAAACGTTGTCGCCCGGCGTGCTCGACCGAATTGGCTACGACGAGCATGGCAAAATCAAGTTCAGTCCCGAGCACGCGCTTTTCGTCGATGGTCCCGGCCAATACCCGGTCACGTTCTTCGCACTGGGCAAGTACTTCCGCACGCCGGTGCACATGTGGGTACTGTCGGCCGCCGGCGAGGCTGCGAGCGCGCGCGAGATCCTGTACGACCCCGCCTACTTCAGTATGCCGGCGACCAGTCCTGCGCAAGAGTTGCCGAAGGATGCCGGGTTCGCGGGTTTCCGTGTGCAGGAGAGCCGGCTGGGAGATGTCAGGAATCTCGACTGGCATAGCAACGACTGGGCGGCTTTTCTCGGTGCCTCCTATTTCCGCGGCATCGGCGAGCTGGGCCAGTATGGTCTATCCGCGCGCGGCATCGCCGTGGACGTATCCACGCCGGGCCGCTCGGAAGAATTTCCCGATTTTATCCGTTTCTACTTCGAGCCGCCGGCGGACGGAGCCAATCAAGTCACAGTCTTCGCGGCGCTGGATGGTCCCAGCCTGACCGGCGCATATCGCTTCGTGCTGCAAAGGCATCACGGTGTTGTGATGGAAGTCGAAGCGCGCATATTCCCGCGTCGGGACATCGATCAACTTGGCATCGCACCCATGAGCTCCATGTTCTGGTTTTCCGAGACCGTCAAACCCACCGGTATCGACTGGCGCCCCGAAGTGCATGACTCGGATGGACTGGCGCTCTGGACCGGCGCCGGCGAGTACATCTGGCGGCCGTTGAATGACCCCGCGTCGCCTTCCGTCTCGACGTTTGATGACAAGGCTCCGCGAGGCTTTGGCCTGCTGCAACGTGATCGCATCTTCGATCACTACCTGGATGGCGTGCGCTACGACCGCCGCCCCAGCCTGTGGGTGGAGCCGCTCGACGATTGGGGCAAAGGCGGGATCCAGCTCATCGAGCTGCCCACCAACGACGAGACTGAAGACAACATCGTTGCCATGTGGGTGCCCAAAGGGCCGGTTAGAGCGGGCTCCAAACTACGCTTCCGTTATCGCCTGCAATGGTGCGCGACCGAGCCGCACGAGACTTCTCTCGCGCGCTGTGTCGCAACGCGTCTCGGCCGTGGCGGCGAGCCCGGCAAGCCACGACCCAAGGGAGTGCACAAATTCGTGGTGGAGTTCCTGGGAGGTCCGCTCGAATCTCTACCGTATGGTGTCAAACCCAAACCCATATTGTGGTCATCGTCCGGCACCTTTTCCTATGTTTTCACCGAAGCGGTGCCAGATGGGGTACCGGGACACTGGCGGGCACAATTCGATTTCACCGGCGCCGGTCCCAACGTGGTCGATATGCGGCTATATCTCGAGAATGGCGCGCAGACCCTCTCCGAGACTTGGCTGTATCAGTTCCATCTGGTTTGAGCTTACCCCTTGTGCGCGACGCCTCCGCGGCAACATTCTTCGTCTCAATTGGGCCGTCGCGAGTGATTTTTTGGCCCACAATCGATTCGGAATGGCAAATTTTAATCTCAAAAGAGCCAGCACGCCTCTGGCATGAGTAGAATCCCAATATGCATCAAGGAATTCTTCCTACAAGCGAGCACGAATTCGGCGACTCATCGCATGTCGATACCGAGATCGAATCGCTGGCCCGCGAAACGCGCATGCCGCGCGAGCTGGTTGCAAGCCTCTACGCGAGCGAACGTGCAAAGCTAGAACGAACCGCCAGGATAAAAACCTATGTGTCGGTCTTGATTCATCGTCACGTCAAAGCCTTGTTGCGGGACCAACAGCGGGCTTGAGATTTTCGGCGAGGTAAGGACGTCATCGTCTGTAGCCCTAGCGGGCAAATCTTCGGCGCCTCGCTTGTTCGAATTTCAAATGGCGTGATCGCTTAATCTGTTCCGCGCTCAATTGCCCAAATTTGCCGCGCCATGAATAAATGGCTGCCTCGCTGATCGCCGCACGTCCAGCCCACCTACGGACTGTTTTTGGATACCATTCCCCTGCCGCGAAAGCACGCGGGGCTCTGCACTACGTCAGCCAATTCCTACAATTGTTCAGCAGCTTGTCCCCTTCATCTCCTACAAAACTGCTCTGTTAGGGTCGCGCGATGCGTCGTTCGCCCCATGACAACACTCAAGATTATCGGCAAGAGGCGCGTGATATTCGCGCCAAGGCGGCCAAGGTGCGAGCTGGCGATGCGCGGCGGCAACTTCTTCTGATCGCCTCGCTCTACGATAAGTTGGCCGATCTTACCGAGACTCTCATTCCTTCCCTGCACGCCAAGATCGCCGTCAATTCGCGTATGAATAATCCGACAGAAGGGACCGACCCGCCGTAGGAGATGATCCGAGCGCACTCCGGGGCGACGGGCTATGGAGAGCTCGAGCCTTAGCAGAAATAATCTGCTTCGGTTCGTCAGAAAAGGAATGGCTTAAGGATGATCAAGACACCGCGTAACGACCACCGAAGAGTATTGGACGAAACCGCGACATCCATTAGAACACTGGTTCGGGACTTGGAAAACAGAGAAACGGAAGGGCGGCCCATCACCGCGTCCGAAATCCAATCGATAGCGAGCCGGTTGCAGATTCATGTCGAGGACCTTCTCGCGGCGTCGAGAAGTCTGCGGGAGGATAAATCCGAAAGGTAGTGCGGAGCAAGACTGGCCGGTCGACTGCCATGGCACATCGCGGAACGGCGCTGCCCCTTCGCACGAATCCCGAACGTGCAGCCGCTAATCGCGCGCCTTGCGGCCGGGCGACAACTTGGCGTCGAGAAACTCCGCGGCTGCGTGGTATGCGCGCAGCCAACTCTCGTGGCGCAGGAAGCCGTGTATTTCATCGGGGAAGATGAGCTCCTGACAAGCGACTCCCTGACGATTCAGCGCCTCCACCAGCCGCATGGTTTCCGAGAAAGCCACGTTACGATCATCGTCACCGTGAATCAACAGCACGGGCGAGCGCCACGTTGACACCGCGCTGATGGGCGAGGCAGCAAGAGCCGTCGCCAACTCATCCGCGGTGGCGTCAAGAGCGTAAAAATCCCGGCCGCCCCGCTCGCCGAGACTCCAATTGTGCCAGTCATGCACGCCGTGCAGATCCACGCCGGCGGCGAACAGATCCGAGTTGCGCGAAAGTCCCAGCGCCGTCATATAGCCGCCATAGCTGCCGCCCCACAGACCAATGCGCGCGGGATCCACATCTTGTCTTGCGCGCAGGTAGGCCGCGGCCGACAGCAAATCGTTGTACTCGCTCGCACCGGTGGCCCCGAAGTGTTCCGCTTCCCGGTAGTCGAGACCATAGCCGATTCCCGAGCGATAGTTGAGAGCCAGAACGACGTAGCCCTTGCTCGCCAGATATTGATTGAGAGCGTAGGCGTTGCTGTAGTAATCCATGTAATGCCAGCCGGCCAACATTTGCCTAACCGGACCGCCGTGCATGAACACCACAGCCGGATGTCGCGTGGCGGCGGCTCCGCCGGGCGGGAGGAATAACTGACCATGGGCAGCGACGCCGGCGCGCAGCGGCAGCACCAGCGACTCCGGTGTCACCAGCGAGGCTGGAAAATCCTTGGGGATGCCATCGCGAGCCAGATCGACTGCCGTTTTTCCCGCTTCGAGAGCCGCAATCCGCATCGGCAACTTCGCATCCGCGCGCAGAAAGCCGATTGACACGCCGTCGGAAGCAATTGCGGGCATGGTTTCTATGCCGTTACCGCTGGTCAAAGCGACCGGTGCCGCACCCGGAAAACTCAGCCGCCACAGATGCCGGCGGTCGATGTCGCCGGAGTTGCCAGCGTAAACGATGGCGCTGCCATTGGGTACGGCTGCGGCATACTCGATCTCGAAATTTCCGGGTGTCAGAAGTTGCGGCCGGCCGCCGCCCGCAGGCACCGCATAGAGGTGCAGCCAACCGTCATTCTCGGCCGGAAATACCAGTTGGTCTCCCCGCGTCCAGAACAATTGCATGTCGGAACTCAGCGGGTGAAATACGCTGCCCGCGCCGCGCGGAGCCCGATACACCTCGCGCGTGGGGGACTCCGCCGAAACGGCAGCAACGCGGATAGACCAAGGTTGTCCGGTTCGATGCGGACCGATACCCACTTCGTCGTGGCTCCATGGCAGCCGCAAAAAAGCCAGCCGCGAGCCATCGGGCGACCAGCGCGGTTCCAAGTCCAAAGCGGCAGCGGGATCGATCCAACGCAAGGTTTGCAGCTTGAATGAAAAAACGCCGACGAAACTGTGGTCGCCGCGGTTGCTGACGAACGCCAGGAGATTTCCATCCGGCGAGAAACGCAAGGAGTCGAGGTTGCCGCGCGCCTTGAAAAGTTGGGACGGCTTGGCGTCAGGCTGCAACGCCACGGACCAGATTTCACCCTTGCGCAGGAACAAAATCCGCTCACCGTCAGGTGAGGCTACTGGAGCGTGTCCTTCGGCCAGCTTTAGCGGAGGACCGCCTTGAGCATCGACCCAATAGATCGCCTGCTCTGCGCCCGCGGTGAGATGAGCCGGGTTCGGTGCTGACTTGTCCGGATCCTCAAAATCCCCGCCGCGAACGAACAATACGCCTGCATGCCGCGGCACGAAGGCAAGATCCGCCATGTCTTGACCGTCATCTTCGCTATACGCAGTGAGCGGCCGCGCCTCATATCCGTTGCCCGAGGCGCGATGTGTGGCGAGCCATACATTACGCCGCCCGCCCGCGTTACTCACCCATGCGAAATGATTTCCGTCAGGAGAGGCAACCAAGTCGGAAGGAAACGGTGCGCTTAGAATCTGTTCGATGGTGAAGGCTCTAGTGGACGCCGCAGCATCGGCGTGGCCCGGGGCAGCCCCCGCGAGACTGATCGCGAGACACGTCGCGCACAGTACGGAAAGAGCGCTATCCAAAAGAATTCTGTTCATCAGGTTCCCCATTTGTTTCCCGCCTGCGCAACTTTTCGTGCGATCGGCCGCAAAATTCTACTGCTTGTCGGTTGTCATCAAGGCTTTCAGCCGCTCTTTGCGGATCATGAGCACAACACCGGCGTTTCGGTCCGCCACCTCACTCACCCGATACTCGGCAGCCGTACCGAATAGCTCTGCTATTTCCGGGGGCAGCAGCTTGTAGTCCTCGGAAATCCACGCCGCCATATTTGCAGTCGCGTTCTTGAAAGCATCGTCGAGCGATCCGCCCAGTCCCATCGCCATGATGTGGGTTGCGGATTCCACCCTCGGGCCGGGAGTTCGACGTGCGGGAATCAGATCCACGGTGAACTCGACGTCTAACGATGTCTCGAGCGCGTTACCATTCAACTCGCCGTCACCCTGCGCCGCATGCCCGTCACCCAGATACAAGAGGGCCCCCGGAACGGATACCGGCAGGTAAATCGTCGCGCCCTCGACGATTTCATTGAAGTCCATATTGCCGCCATAGCTGCCCGAGTCTCCGGTGGACGGCGCACCACGCAACGGAGCGGGGGCCGTCGCAATGCAGCCCAACATCGGATGCACCGGGACTGTGTAAGCGGCCATGTGAGCGGCGGGCTTTTCCAACGAAGCCACGCCGCGCGCCGGATCAAGGTGCCACATTACCGTCTTGCCGCCATCCTTCATTTGCACCGCAAGACGGTTATCTGTTCCCCGACCGACAACGCCATCGTCGCTGATCGCGTAATCGCGGTTGAGCCGCAGCCGGGTCAGATGAATCACCAGTGTATCTCCGGGCATCGCCGACTGAATATAGAAGGGTCCGGTCTGCGGATTGCCCCCTAAAACTCGACGCTGGCCGTGTTGATCCGTACCGCCGGCATCCACGGTCGTCGTGTGAATCGAGTCTCCCGGACTGACAGACAACACCGGCTTATTCGTTGCCGAGAACTCGCGGTAGAAGACCGCTGGCACAAACTCATAATGCATGGGTGCGGTGCGGCGTTCTTGGCGTATCGGCACCGCTTTAAAAGAGTAGCGGTCCGGATGAGACTCGTCTGCTTCATCGGTCTCGACCACCGTGCCCGAGAGCACGCCGCTCTTCAACACCGCGTCCACCTTCGAGGTCCCGCCCGAATCGTTTTTAGCGACGAAGTGAATTGCACCGTCTGCGACCGAACCTTCGAACCCGTCTCCATAAAAAGACCCGGTGATCCTCTGGCCCTGCTGCTCGATATCCATCCGGCCATAGAGAGGCGTCCCGTGTAGATCTGCGGTCACCAGCCAATGAGCGCCAAGCGGTTCAGCGGCAACCACGACATTCCCGCCTTGTAGCAAAGCCGCGGATGCCGTCAAGGCGGCAATAGCTCCCGCTGTTTTGCGTTTCATCGCCGCGTTTCCCCTAATCGCAAGCATTGCCTGACTGAGCTTTGAATCCACCCAGGCCTGAGACGCGCGGGCGGACTTGAGGCGCAGTGCCGCGCGCGCCGCCCAACGCCGTCGCCAAAAGAACCACAAAAACGCCGAAATACTTACTGACCATGACCGTAGCATACTATTCTTTGTGAAATGCAGCCGATCCTAGGATCCATCTTCAAAGGGACACCCGTGAAAGCAATACTTGTCCAGGCTCTGTGTTTGGCCCTAGCACCGGCAATGTGCCTGGCGCAGCAACGCGAGTCGGCGACGCCGAGCGTCGTGGCAATTCGCGCCGGTAAATTCATCGATGTGCAGAACGGGCAAACATTGTCGAATCAAATTATCCTGGTTCAGGGCGCCAAAATCCAAGCGGTTGGCTCCGACATCAAGATACCCGATGGCGTCACCGTCATCGATCTGTCGAAGATGACCGTGCTGCCGGGGCTGGTCGACTGTCATACGCACTTGGCAGACCTGCACGACCCCGACCCTTTGATTTCTTTGCGAATGAGCGCAAGCGAGACAGCCTATGCGGCCATACCCAATGCACGTGTGACCCTCCTGGCCGGCTTCACCACGGTCCGCGACGTGGGTGTCTATCGCGCCTTCAACGATGTCGCCATGCGCGACGCGATCGCCAAGGGGATTTTCATCGGGCCGCGCATGTATGTGGCCGGCGCGTACCTGACCATTAGCGAAGGAGCCGGCGCGATGACCGGTCTGGCCAAGGACATCGAGCTGCCGCTGAATCTGCGCTTCGGCATTGCCAACGGTCCCTGGGAGGTGCGGCGAGTTGTGCGTGAACTCGCGCATTTGGGTGCCGATCACATCAAGATTTTGACCACTGGCGCGGTACTCACGCATGGCAGCAATGCGAAGTCCATCGAATTCACCCCGGAAGAGATCAAAGCCGCCGTGGATGAAGCCGCCAACTTCGGCCTGCGGGTCGAGGCGCATGCGCACGACGCAGCGGGAATCAAGAATGCGATCCGCGCCGGCGTCGCGTCCATTGAACACGCCACCCTCATCGATGATGAAGGAATTGCGCTTGCGAAACAGCACGGCACCTATCTGGACATGGACATCTACGACGAAGAATGCATTCAGTCGGATCCCGCAACGCCCGCCGATTTCGTGGCGCATGACGCAGGTTTGGGGGAAGCACAGCGCCGCAACTTTACCAAGGCCGTGCGCGCCGGCGTTAAAATGTCATTTGGGACGGATGCAGGCGTTTGTCCTCATGGGATAAACGCCCGTCAATTCGCCTTCATGGTCAAGTATGGAATGACTCCGATGCAGGCAATTCAGGCGGCGACCGTCAATGCCGCCGATCTCATCGGTCATTCCGAACTCTTCGGTTCGATTACTCCGGGAAAATCCGCCGATATCATCGCCGTGAACGGCGATCCAATTGCCGATATCCGCGCGCTCGAGCACGTGCGCTTCGTGATGAAGGAAGGAACGGTTTACAAGCAGGAGCTGTAACTCCGTGCCCCGCCTCGGCTACTTGCGCCCGCCGGTCAGAGCAGCGGTTAGGCCGAGACCAATAAAGACGCCGCCGGTGACGTAGCGTCCCCAGCCAACGAAGCGACTCTGACGCTTGGCCCAAATCCCCGCCGTGCCGGCGATCAGCGCATACAGCCCGTCACTCGTCAAGCCCATCAAAGTGAACATCAGCCCGAGGAAGGCGATCTGCATTGGCACCGCGCCCCGGGCTTGATCGACGAATTGGGGCCGTCGCGTCGGATCGATTGAGAATCCGCCGCAGGCCGATTTAGATCAAATATCCAGCTCCCGCGTATTTGACCAGCGCGAATGCAAGCGCCGAGGTGGCGCACAGCGCAACACGAAACGGCCATTCATCGCGGCGACGATGCCGCAATCGAATAGTACAATGGGTTCGTCGGCGGCGCTCGAGGCGTTTTTGCCCCGGGCGGCTCAAGCCGAGAGGATGACAATAATGCATTCCAAAAGACTCGCGCTCGTCGTCATTGGCTTTGTGGGCATTGCCCAGGCTCGCGCCGCAGGCCAATCCATGGACGAACTCTTCGCCCAGCACCAGCAGCAGTGGATCACCAAACCGGAATTTACAAGCCCGCTCGTGGATCATTTGCCGGCATCCACCACGGTGCCCTCGCCTCGCGACGTACTAGGAGAGGACATAGGCGCCCCGCGCGTGCTGCACTACTACGCCGACATTTTGAAATACTACCGCGCCCTGGCCGAGAAATCGCCGCGCGTAAAGATTATCCCGACCGGCAAAACCGAGGAAGGCCGGGAAACTGTGATTGTGCTGATTTCTGCCGAAGACAATATTCGCAACGCGGACGCCAACCGGAAGAACCTCGCGAAGCTTGCCGATCCGCGCGGGATCACCGAGCCGCAGGCGCATGAAATTATCGCTCAGACCAAACCCATGTACGTGGTCCTCGGAGGTCTGCACAGTTCGGAAACCGGGCCGCCCGAAATGCTCATGGAGCTCGCTTACCGGCTCGCCGTCGAGGATAGTCCGGTGATCGACGGAATTCGCGCGAACGTGATCGTCGCGATCAACCCGGCAAGCGACCCCGATGGACGCGATCGCTACACCGACTGGTACTACCGCAACAAGATCGACGATACCGACGATGTTTCGCCAGTACATAACGTGCCCTACTGGGGAAAGTACATCTATCATGACAACAATCGCGACATCAATTTCACCGGAATGAGTGCGCGCAATCTACTCGGCTTCTATCTCGACTGGCATCCCCCGATCATGCACGACCTGCATGAATCGGAACCATTTCTGTACACCTTCAGCGGACAAGCTCCGCAGAACTCCATGCTCGACCCGATCCTGTACGGTGAAATGCCATGGTTCGCGAACTTCGAGGTGGCCCAATTGGCGAAGTACGGCATGCCCGGCGTCTGGACGCATAACTTCGTCGATATGTGGTCGCCCGGCTATGTTGCTTTCATGTCGTCCAACCACAATGGCTTGGTCCGCATGTACGAGACTTTCGGCAACGGCGGCGCCACCACCATGTTGCGTCACGTGAAGCCCATCCCGGGCGCTACCGATGACATTCATCCAAACGATCAAACCACGCGTGAGTGGTACCGACCTTCGCCGCCGTACGATGCCGTGCAGTGGTCGATGCGCGATAACACCAACTATATGGAAACGGCGTTGCTCACCGGCTTGCAACAGACATCGATGCTCCCCCAGGCAGTACTCGAAAATTTCTATAAGAAGAGCCGTGACGCCGTCACGGCAGCCCTAACGCACGCGCCTTACGCCTTCATCATTCCCGGCGGCCGGCCCGACATGACGCGCTCCGCGCTCCTGATCAATTTATTGCGTCTGCAAGGTATTGAAATCGGCGCCTCGACTGCAACCATAAAAATCAAGGAAGGCACCTACCCGCCCGGCTCGTTTGTCGTCAAGCTCGATCAGCCCTATGGTCCACTCGCGAAGACCCTCCTCAGTAAGCAGATTTACCCCGATACCAAACTGAAAACCTACGACGACGCCGCGTGGACCATGGGCATGATGGCCCATGTTGAGGTGGTGGAGAGCGAGGATAAGACTGCGCTTGAAATCCCGGTCCAGCCGGTGGCGCATTACGACCCGCAGGGCTCGATCGATGCTCCCTCCGCAACCGCTTATGCCGTGCTCGACTACGGCTCGATCAATCTCGCGACCCTGCGCAGCCGGCTGCGGGGAGCTTCGATCCAGATCGCCGAGCAGGCATTTACTTCGAACAAACGCTCGATTCCGGCCGGCTCCTTCATCATCGACGGAGGTGCTTATAAAAAGCTCAAGGCCGCGGTGATACCGCTCGGCCTCACGGCGATTGCGTTGCCCGACAAGCCAACGATTCACGCCCATGAGGCGGCGATGCCGCGCACCGCGATCTACAGCACTTGGGGAAGCACCCAAAATGTCGGTTGGGTGCGCTATGCCTTTGACCAATCTGAAACCCCGTACCAACTGATCTTTAAAGAGCAGGTGCGCGCGGGAAATCTTCGCGCTAAGTACGACGTAATCATCGTTCCCAGTCAGGGGCGCTCGGCCAAGGATGTGGTCTACGACATCCCCGTATACGGGCAACCGCTTCCCTATACCAAGACCGCTCGATACAAGTTCTTGGGAGATTACGGTTCTTCGGCCGATATCCGCGGCGGAATGGGCCTAGCCGGCTTGGAACAGCTGCGCAAATTCGTGAGCGACGGCGGCACGCTGATTACGCTTGGACAATCGAGCGCGGTCCCGGCGGAGTTCGGTTTGACCCCCGATATCGAGGTCAATAAACCGTCGGCCGCCTTCTACGCCCCTGGGCCGATTGTCGCTGCCAAGGTATTGAAACCGGCCAGCCCGATCTTTTACGGTTACGCGGATCATGAACTCTCGGTGCGCTGGGCGAGTAGCGCGCAGCTCTTCGTTCCTTTGCGCGACAAGAAGAACGTTTTGATGGAGTTTCCGGGCGGGGAGAAAAGCGTGCTCAGCGGTTTCATGAACGGCGCCGACGAAATCAAGGACCGGCCTGCCATCGTGCTGTCGCCGGTGGATGCCGGCCAGGTGCTGATGTTCGCCACCAACCCCATCTATCGGTGGCAGAACTTCGGTGAATTCCGCATGCTCTACAACGCGCTATTCAACTATAAGAATTTACGTCTCGGCCTGGACGAATCGAGCGCCCCCGCCGACGGTACGGGCGGCGGCAACGAGGCGCACACCGGCCCCTGAGGCACGTGAGCTTCGCAAATTCGGTCCAATCCGAACGCTACCAGTGAGAAGTTAAAATGGATATCAAGCTGCGCCCCTCGGTGAGACCTGTGCTGATTTCCGACCTTCGACCGACCCAGGTTACCGTGGGGCTCGGAGAAGTGCGGCAGCGTCGAATTCACTTGCGTCAGCAGCGAGGAAAGAAAGCCGCAAGATTTCTGGGCAAACATATGATCCCCGTCATATTAGGTCCCGGCGGGCACCACTATCTCATCGACAACCATCATCTTGCCCGCGCCCTCTACGATGAGGGCGTAAAAAGCGTGCTGACGCTCGTCATTGCCGACCTGCGCAAGCTCGAGACCGCAGCCTTTTGGTTCGTCATGGACAACAGAGGCTGGTTGCACCCCTATGACGAGCGCGGTCGCCGCTGCTCTCACACCGACCTCCCGAGTTCAGTAAAGGATTTGCGCGACGATCCGTTCCGAACGCTCGCCGGCGAGCTTCGCCGCGCAGGAGGATTCGCCAAGGAGACGATTCCTTTCACCGAATTTTTATGGGCTGATTTTCTGCGGCGCCGGATGAAGCGAAAACTGCTCCAAAGGAATTTCGGCCGCGCGCTCAAGCAAGCCTTGGCTCTGGCCAAGACCGACGTGGCCGACTACCTCCCGGGCTGGTGCGGTCCAGCTGCCGATGCCGACGTTGCCACGCGAAAGCGCCAAGAATAGCTGGCGCAAATTCGCATGGCGCCTACTGGCCTCTTGATGCCGGAAACACCTGGGTTCCCCTAAGTCAGCTTGGTACTGCGCCCACAATGGAATAAAGTGTTGTCAGGCGCCGCGGAGCGCGAGGCTGTTTTTGTACCGAGCGGTGGTCCCCCTGCCTCTCCTGCGACTGTTTCGTCTCCGCGGACGCCACCTCGCACCCCCGGTGGACCCTCATCCTCGCCAACAGCAAAATCCGCGCCCCTAGGATCATCTATGGCACCGCATGGAAGAAATCCGAAACCGCACGGCTGGTGGCCCTCGCTCTGCAAACGGGTTTCCGCGCCATCGACACGGCCTGCCAACCCAAGCATTACAACGAACCCGGGGTGGGCGCCGGCATCCTTGCCGGCCTCGGCCGGGGAGTGACGCGCGCCGAGCTCTATCTGCAAACAAAATTCACATCGCTCTCCGGGCAGGACCCGGACCACGTCCCCTACGATCGAAAGGCGCCGCTGCCGCGCCAAGTCGCCCAATCCGTGGCGATCTCCTTGGAGAATCTGCAGACCGATTATATCGACTGCGTGCTGCTGCATTCTCCCATGCCCACACTGACGCAAACCCACGCGGCCTGGCGCGCCCTCGAGGCCTTCGTCGACACCGGCCAGGTTCGCAGGCTCGGCATCAGCAACTGCTATCGCCTGGACGATCTCAAGGGATTGCATGATGGCGCCAGAATCAAACCAGCAGTCGTTCAAAACCGCTTCTACGCCGGCACCAACTATGACCGCGACATCCGTGGCTACTGCGATCAACATCAAATCGCCTACCAGAGTTTCTGGACTTTAAGCGCGAATCCGCGGGTGCTGGCGCATGCAACCATCGCCGGTCCTGCCGCGACTCACAAGCGAACTCCAGCACAGATCCTGTTTCGCTTTCTCACCCAGATCGGCGTGGTGCCTCTCACCGGTACGAAATCCGAGCGGCACATGCGCGAGGATCTCGATATCTTTGATTTTGAACTCAGTCAGGACGAGTGCTACGCGATAGACCAGATCCTATGAGCGCCAGAATCTGCAGCGCGGACATTTAAGAGCACGCGCCGGTCAGGGTTGCCCCAAGGGCACCGACAGTGCGCTGGGATGCGCCCGATCGTGATACAGCGTCACAGTCACCGTGCGTGCATCGCTCATGGTCTGCTCCGCAACGGGCTTGGAGGAGTTGTAGTTTTTCTCGGTAAAGATCGAATTGATCGGCGCTATCGTCAACCGTAAGCGGCTGCCCTTGCCGACTTGGCGCGAGACGAAGGTGAAATGCTCGAAGTCATAACGTTGCGGGGCGCGAGTCGCAACCAGCTTCGGTTCGCGCGCGCTTTCGCGATAACGTGCTCTGATTGCGTCGCTGGTCAGCGCTATGCTGCGGCCGTCGGGGCGAATCTCGGAAATGCTCACCGCAAAATCGGTATCCGGCTGATCGATCCCAATCCAGGCCGTCAGCTTGAAGAAACCGCTCAACTCCGTATCTTTCTGAAAAGGCGCGCTGTGATAAACCAGCTGCTTGCCGCGCCGCGCGTAGTCGGCGCGTTGATCGGTCAGGTCCCCGGCATCGGAGTTCGCCTCGTCGGCGGCGAAGCTCAGGTCGCGTGGGTCGGAAGAATAGTGATCCGGCTTTCCGCTGGCTGCCTGTGGACCCAATGTACCAGAGGCGAGTACATCAGCGGCGTTGCTGTTCGAATCCAGGAAGTACGGCTGCGACTGGCTGGTGATTCCCTCCAGGGTGTCTGCATAGCGCCAGCGCTCCGCGCCCATGACGTAGTAGGCGACCGCCTTTTGCAGGAACTGCGGTTTTGGGCCGCCTTGCATGGTCCAGGCATACCATTCTAGATGCAACCGCGGCAGATCCACGAGACTGGCCGGCCCGAACTTGAGGCCGCCGATCTCCGCTCGCGGAGTGCGTGTCGCGGCGTGATCCCACGGTCCGATGATGAGGTAGTGCCGTGCACGACCCGTGGCGGACGCATTCTTCATGTACTCCCGATAGTGAGTGAGCGCGCCGGGCTGATCACCGTCGTAAGAACCGGTAATCGTCAAGATCGGAATCTCGATGCGTGCATATTGCTCGGCCGTCGGATTGTAGGCATCCCAAAAGGCATCGGGTTGCGGATGCTGTATCCAACGCTGAAAAATGGGCGACGGGGCGCCGACTTGCGTATCGAAGTCCTTGAAGGGCGCGCCCGATTCGAACCAGCGACGGTCCTCGTATTTCCAGAACGCCTCGTCGCCGAAAATCTTGTCTTGCGAAGTATGCCCGCTGGTGAAAGTCAGCCACTGCACGTCATACGGGGAAAAAATGTTGTTCTGCATCGGGAAATCGACGCCGACGTAGGGAGCTGCGACCGGCACTATGGTCGCAAGATGCGGCGGAAATTCCTTGGCGGCCGCCCACTGATCGTAGCCTGCATAAGAGCCGCCCCACATCGAGATCTTGCCGTTGCAATAGGGCTGTTTCGCCAGCCACTCCACGACGTCGTAGCCGTCGTGCGCTTCCTGCCGCAGCGGATCGAATTGCCCTTCGGAATTGCCGCGGCCGCGCACATCCACGGTCAGAAATGGATAGCCGTGCGCAGCGAAATAAACGCCGCGATCGTGATAGCTCTGTCCAATATAGGGGGTGAGCGTGAACAGGCATGGTGCCGGCGCTTTTTGATTGAGCGGTAAGTACACGGTCGCGCTCAGATGCACCCCGTCCCGCAAGGGAATCTTCTGGTCCCAGCGAAAATCGACATTGGCCGCGTCGGGGACCGAAGGGTTCTCGTTTGCGCTCAGTAAAGCGTCGTTCGCAGTGGCCACACTGGCGATCGCCAGGAACGCGACGGCGCACGCTAAGTGAAGAAAACTCGCATACTTCATATGGACCGCTCCCCTTGGGTGACGTTAATCTACAAGTTATTTGTCCCGAATGGCAACAATTTTTCTGCTGGGAGAAAAGCAGTCACTATGAGCCCGAAAGTAGAGCGTCGCGACCGCCCACACCTCAGGGCAATGAGTTGGCGCACAAAATGTTGGATGAAGCATGGCCGCGCTATGCAAAGATTCTGCCCCTCGTTCGCCGTGGCGCCGCAAGCATTGAGCCTAAGCCGCGGGAGGTGCTTCGCAAGGTCGCGTCGCACAGGTCATCGCTTATGTCGGAGAATTCGACAACAATGCGTTCTCATTCAGGCAGAACGGCGAGCCGATAGTGGCGATTCCGCTTGAAATGGGCACTGCCCGGCGTCAACTGGTCTTCATAATTTCTCGAAGGGCTGGCGATGCATGCGGTGCAGGCGCTCGTGCCCGGCCACCAGGAGCGGGAGTACATTGACGCCGACTCGGCTTGGAATACGAGCGCAATGGCCAAGTCGCGGCAGATAGTGGCAGGTATTCTGCCCGAGCTGGAAAAATCCGACTCTGCGGCAGCGCATTGGCTCGCTCTGATCGCATGCCGGATGTGCAGCTGGACTATCATGACAACGTAACGCGTAAAACCCGATGTCGAGGCAAAAATTCATGTGCCGTCTAATAAGTGTCGCCTTTTCGGCTTTGTTGATTTCCGCCACCGCGCAGGCCGCGCCGCGCGTCCTGGAGCCAAAGGATCTGTTCAATATGCAGTGGGCCACGGACCCACAAGTCCGCAGCGACGGCGCGCAAATCGTCTATGCACGCACCAGAAACGACATCATGACAGACCGACTGATGGAGTCGTTATGGCTCATCGATGTGGCGACGGGAGCACAGACGCCGCTGGCGACCGGGCCGGGATCCCAGTCATCGCCGCGTTGGTCGCCGGATGGATCGCGAATCGCGTATCTGTCGACCGGGGCGGATGGCCGTACGCAGATTGCGATTCATTGGATGCGCGGTGAAACAGCGAACATCACCAATCTGGTCGAGGCGCCGAGCGATATCACATGGTCGCCGGATGGCAAACAGATTGCGTTCGTGATGCTGGCGCCCGAGGCGGGTCCCACGATCGGCAAGCCGCTGCCAAAGCCGCCGGGCGCGCACTGGGCCGACGGGCCGATCGTGATCGACTCCCTGAATTTCCGCGCCGACGGACAAGGTTTGGAAAAGCCGGGTTTCCGCCATATCTATGTCATGTCGGCCGAGGGCGGCGGCGCGCCGCGGCCCCTGACGTCCGGACATTTTAGCGATGCGGGGCCGCTTGCCTGGTCGGCGGACGGAAAGTCGATCTTGTTTGCGGGAAATCGCAGCGAGGAATGGAAGCGCGAGCCGCAGGATTGGGGCCGGCATACGGCCATGACATTGAGCATTTACCGAGTGAACGTGACGGATGGCAGCTTGCAGCAGCTGTCGCACGACATCGGGCCATATCACGCGCCGACCGTTTCACCGGACGGAAAGCTCATCGCCTATCTGGGATACCAAGACAAGCACGTCGGAAATCAAAACGCGCGGCTCAACGTGATGAACGCCGACGGCACGAATCAACGCGTCATAGGCGAGTCGTTGGACCGATCGTTGACCGAAGTCAGGTGGGCGGGCGACGGACACAGTCTTTACGTCGCGTACGATGACAAGGGCATCCCCAAGGTGGCGCGCATCGGATTGACCGGACGTACGGATGTAGTGGCGTCGAATCTCGCGAGTATCGGCGCAGCGACTCAGCTGCCCTACTCGGCCGGCGAATTTACGGTGTCGAACAAGGGAGCGCTGGCCTACAGCGGCGGCGGACCGGATCACTTGCCGGATGTCTATCTCACCCGCGACGGCAAGACTCAGCGCCTCACGGATCTGAATTCGGCCCTCCTCGAGGAGGTGAATCTCGGAAAACTGTCGGAACTGCCGGTCAAGTCTTCCGCGGACGGGCGTTCGATCGATGCGTGGGAATTGCTCCCGCCGAACTTCGATCCCGCCAAGAAATATCCATTGATCCTTGAAATTCACGGTGGTCCGTACGCCAGCTACGGCCCGACTTTCTCAGCGGACTATGAGCTTTATGCGGCCGCCGGTTACATTGTGGTATACGGCAATCCGCGCGGCTCGACCTCTTACGGCGAAGAATTCGCGAACACGATCTACAACAATTATCCCAGCCACGACTATGACGACCTCATGAGCATCGTGGATGCCGCCATCAAAAAAGGCGGCGTGGATGCCGATAACCTGTTCGTCACGGGATCTTCGGGCGGCGGTGTGCTCACCTCGTGGATTGTCGGCAAAACGCATCGTTTTCGAGCGGCGGTGACCCAGCGGCCGGTGATCAACTGGACCAGTTGGCTGCTGACTACCGATATGGCGGCGTTCGGCGCCCGTTATTGGTTCAAGAAAATGCCTTGGGAGGATCAGCAGACCTACTGGAATCTCTCGCCCCTTTCCTTGGTGGGCAACGTCACAACTCCCACGATGGTGGTCGTGGGGTTGAACGACTTGCGTACCACGGTGGCCGAAGCTGAACAGTACTATCACGCCCTGCAGCTGCGGCACATTCCCACTGAGCTGTATGAAATCCCGGGTGCGGCACACGTGTTGATGCGACCCTCGCAGCTGGCGGAGCAGAGTACGGCGATTCTTGAGTGGTTTGGGCGGTACCGGAACACTTCGGCGCCATAATCAATACGAGCCCAAATTTGAATGCCTTGAGGGGGCGAGACCTGATTCCTGGGCTGATCGCCAAAAATGGGCGCGGCTGCGCGAGCGCTCGGCTCTAAGTACACGTGAATATGAAAAACGAATCGGCACGCTGGGTCGGATTCAGGCGCTGCATTGCGCGCTTCAAAATAGTGAACCTATTGGTATTCGCGATACCGTTGTTCGCGCTGCTGGTCGTATCGCAACTCTTGATGCAAGGCGTCGCCCATGCACTGCCGCTCGCAGGCCGGCCGCTTTGGTGGGTGGCGTCCGGGTCTTTATACGCTGCGGGTATGCTGTGGCTATATTCGCTCGAAGTTCGTTACTTCGAACGCCGCCAGGTTTCGGAGCTCGCTCCCCGCGATGCGCCATTGCGAATCCCCGCGGGTGTCGCGATGGGCGCTGTCTTGTTCTGCCTGGTGTTGGCGTTGCTATTTCTTGCCGGAGAAGTGCAGCAGGTCCGCTTCAATGGTTTCACGGGCCTGTCAACCCAGGCGAGCGCCTCGCTCGCGGCAGCGGTCGGCGAAGAGCTGCTGTTTCGTGGCGCGATATTTCGGATCGCGGAGGAATGGCTTGGGACGACTGCCGCCCTGATCATCTCCGCGGTATTGTTTGGCGCCGCGCACGGACTCAATTCCGGCGCCACGCCCATAAGTGTCGCGGCCATCGCTTTGGAGGCCGGCGTACTGCTCGGAGTAGCGTATTCCGCGTCGCGCAGCTTGTGGCTCCCCATCGGCATGCACTTCGGTTGGAATTTTACCGAAGGAGGACTGTTCGGCGCATCTGTGTCGGGCGGCCAATCCCATGGCTTAGTATCGGTGACGCTCGAAGGACCCGTGCAATTGACCGGCGGTTCTTTTGGACCGGAAGCTTCGATAGTGGCGGTCGCCGTCTGTCTCGTCGCCGCAGCAATGCTGGGTATTTACAGCGCGCGCCATGGCCACTGGCGTCTCTGGCCGCCTCGGTCCGAAGCCTGATCGTCGCAATCCGCGGCGGCTCGCCATTCGCCTTGGCGCACACAAATGCGCCCCCAAAAAAAGGCCGCGCTTGTCAGGCGCGGCCCGCTGGTTCCCAATGTGAGGGCTCAACGCAGCCTGAGTCGGCGCCGAGTGCTGGCACACCCAAGGATCGCCAAGGCGACCAGATCCCAAATGACGATGGATCCTCCGCCGCTCTTGCTTGGCACCGCGTTGACAGTCAATGCCGCTGTGCCGCTCGCTGTGCCGCTCGCTGTGCCGCCGGCACCGGTGCACGTCAGCACGTAGCTGAAAGACCCCGCCGTGCTCGGCGATACGGTTAGCGTGCCGCTAACCGCCTCCGTTCCACTCCAAGCATTGGAGGCGGTGCAAGCGGTGGCATTGCTCGAGGACCACGTCAGCGTGGCGCTCTGGCCGACGGTGATTGAAGCCGGTGCCACTGCGATCGTGACGGTGGGCGCAGGATTGGTGACAGTGAGCACCGCCGTACCGTTGCCGCTGCCGCCCGCACCCGTACAGGTCAGCGTGTAGCTCGAGGATCCACCCGCCGAGGGCGTTACCGATAACGTGCCACTCAGGGCTTCAGTACCGGTCCACGCGTTGGAAGCGGTACAGGCCGTGGCATTCGTCGAGGACCAGGTCAGCATCGCGCTCTGGCCCAGCACGATGCTTGTTGGCGCCACGCTGATGGTGACGGTCGGTGCCGGCGCTGCGGTGACTGTCACGCTCGCGGCCGTCGAGCTGGATGCAGCATTGGCGCCATCGCCGCCGTAAGCGGCGGTGATCGAGTGAGTGCCCACGCTCAAGGTACTCGTGGTATAGACCGCGATCGCGGTCCCATTCAAAGTCATGGACCCAAGAGTGGTGGTCCCCTCTTTGAAACTCACTGTGCCGGTGGGCACGCTGGCGCCGCCGACTTCCGCCACCGTCGCAGTCAAGTCAATTGCAGTTCCGGCGGTTGCGGACGTGGGCGCAGCGCTCAAAATGGTCGTGGTCGGCGTGTGCACCACGATCTTGGCCACGAAAGCATCCGAACTGCCGCCGCCATACGTCGATAGAAATGCTCCCGAGGTTGCCGCCGAGCTCGGCGGGGAACCGACACTGCCCGCGATATAGATATTGCCGCTCCCATCGACCGCCAGACCGTCGACCGCGGTTTGGGATTGACCGCCGGTGCTGAAAAGCGTCGAGAACAGCAGCGTCGACAAGCTCGAGTTGAACTCCGCGACGAAGGGCGATTGCGCTCCGCCCGTACCGTCGTTGGTACCCAGCGCGTTGACTTGCGGCAGTCCGTTCCCAGCGACACCGTCGATGTAAACATTGCCCGCGGCATCCAGCACGATCGGACCCATCGAAGTGACGTTATCGGGGGTATTATTCGCACCGGCGTAATAACCCCCAAAATAGGTGCTGGCCAACAGCGCCGTGCCGCTCGGGTTCAGTTTGGCGATGAATGCCGAGCCGCACACAGCATCGGTGTTGCCATTGACCCCGTACTGATCGCAGGTCGTCTGATAGGCACCCGAGGTGGTGGGAAACGTGGCTTGGTTGGTATAGCCGCTGATGTAGACCTCCCCCGCCGCATCGGCCGCGATACCGGTCATCAAATCTCCATATGAACCGCCCACTGTGTGGCCGAGGTAGGTGCCGTAGATCAGGCTCGGCGTGCCACTGCCCACGGAGGAAAACTTGGCCACGAAAGCACAGTTGAGCAGCGTGTTGTTCGTCACCGTGCCGCAGCTCGATGCGCTGGCCTGGTACGCACCGGCGGTGGTCTCGAGCGAGGCGTCTTCCGACGTCCCCGCCAGATAGAAGTTGCCTGCGCCATCCACGCTCACCGCCTGCCCTATCGTGAAACTGGCACCCTCGAAGCCCAGGCCCGCATTCGAAACCTGGGGTTCCCCGAACAATGAAGAGTAAAGCAACGTACTCAAGGTTGGATCGAACACGCTGATAAAGGCATCCTGCTGCGCACTCAAAACGTTCTGGTATCCACCGCCACCGGTCGAATAAGGCGGCGTGGACAACACTGCGCCGGCCGTGGTCGGAAACGGTATCGCTTGCGGGCTGCCTCCCGTACCGGCGGGGACGATCGAGCCGGGAAGAGTCACACCCGCCACGTACGCCCGCCCGCCCGTGTCCACCGCAACGGCATAGGCGGTGGTGTTGGTGTTGGAGCCGCTCAAAAAGGTGGAATAGAGCAGTGCGCCGCTCGGACTGAACTTGCTCACGAACGCGGCGATGCCCCCACCGCCAGGACAGTTGGGCACTTCCACGTTGGGGCCGGCCGTGAACTTGGGGTTGCAGACAGTCTGATAAGCCCCGGAGGTAACCGGGAAATCATTGGAGCCCGTGGTACCCACCACGATGGCATTGCCGCTCGAGTCCACGGCAATGCTCGACGCCTGATCCGACCCCACCGTGCCGCCCAAGTAGGTCGAGAAGATCACCGACTTGCCATCGGGGGCAAACTTGGTGACGAACGCCGATGGCGGTGTGCCGCCCTGGACTTTGGCAGGCGCCGTCTCATACGCGGCTTTGAGCGGGAAATTGGTCGACTCGGTGTATCCCGTGACGTACAGATCGCCGGCACTGTCGAGCGCGGCGGCTTGCCCAGAGGTGTTGAAAGGGCTGCCCGTCGGAGTCGCGATACCCGCGACATCGTAACCGCTGCCGCCCAAATAGCTGAAGTAGGAAAGCACTGGATCGATGATCAGCTGCCTGGAATGATCGTACCTGCCCACCTCGAATCGCACCTGGTTCCCATGCAGACGGTAGCTTGCTGCCACTGCAGCGCGTTGCCCCTGCTGGTCAACTTGGTAAGCAACCGGTCGCCGGAAGGCAATCTCACGATCTCGCGTTCGGATCCTAAGATCTCCATGATCATCCACGCGAAGGCCTCTCGCACCTTCGAAGCTGAGGCCAATCGACTGCGGCGCGGCCCCCGGCGCCACGGCAAAGTCATATTCCAGTTTCCCCTGCGTGCCGTAGTAGATGAGGTCGATTCCAGGATACACCCCGGCATAACGGACCTTCTTGTAGGTGGCGATATTCGTGCGCCACAAGGAAGGATCGTTGCCGATAAAGTAATTGACTCGTCCGGGTAAAGGATCTTCTGCGGTCGGAATCGAGGCGTGATTTGCACCGTGCACGCGCAGTCGAACCACCTGCGGCAGCTCCGCGGCACGAACGTCCCGTCCCAGAGTCAGCGCAGCACCCTGCTCGGTTATCGCAATCGCGTAGGCGGGCCCATGCGCAAGATACTGGACCTGTTGCGGGGCTTGGCCCAGATTCTGCTCGAAGTCGAGCGGAAGCCCGGCGATGCTCGCGCGCTGCGAGTTTGATGGCGTTGGTTCTGCGGCGAGCGCGTCGCCGCCCGTGCCGTTCGCCAGCCCACACACTAACAAGGCTAGTAGCGCCTTGCCGCCGTGCGAACGGATAGTGCCTTGCGGCCCCAAGATGCATTTCATCTGATATCTCCCTAGCCTTGAAGTTGCGGGCCGCAAATGCGGTCCCTAGGGAGAGAGGCGTTTTCGAACGAGATTTCGTATCAGGCGCGCGTAACGATCGGAAATCGCAGACAGCCGTCAGTGCGCAAGCTTTGCGCTCCAGCGGGCCGACTCGCCGGGCCTGCCCATGACGGCGTACAGATCGCGCAGCGCGCGATAGCCGTCCTGAGTCCGATTGAAGTTCGATCCACGGGCAGCTTCCAGTCCCGCCACGGCAGGGAGCAGCGTGCCTTCGGATTCAGCGTACTGATTCATGTGCAGCAGGCATTCGCCGATCCCCAGTTGCGTACTATGGATGAGCCAGTTTCCCGCGGAATAAATTCGTTGCCGGGCCGCCGCCACTCGTCGCAGGGCGGCGAGGCCCTGCTCCTCTTGCTGGCTGCCGCAGGCGGCACCGCCGTACAAGCTCCACGCGCTCATCGCATAGGCATTATCGGCGCCCAGCAGCGCTTCCAGCGAGCGCGCCACCCCCAATGCCGTGGCTGCCGCTTCGCCGTTGCGGTGTTGGTCCGACAAGTCGTTCACCAGCGCGAGTTTCGTGAGTAATGTGGCCTTGTGTTCGGGTCCCAACACTCGCGTCTGGGCGGCGATGATCTGGCGGAACAGCAGCTCGGCCGCAGCGCTCTGATGAAGGGCGGCGAGGGTATTGGCATAAGCCGTTTCTATGTTGAGCAAGTCCGGGTGATCCGCCGGCAAGGTCTCGCGGGCAAGGGCCAAGGCTTGGCGGCCGTACTCCGCGGCTTCCGGGTAGCGCCCCATATCACCCACTAAAATGGCCAGCCCGTAATACGGATACATCCGCTGCGCGCGCAGCGGTGCATCGCCAACCGTTTCGATGGCGATTGCTTCGTGATACATCGCCTCGGCGGCTGGCTCCTGTTCGGTGTGCGCCAGAACAGCCGCCAGGCTATTCAAGACATTGCCGAGATCCGCAGGGGCGTGCAGCGGCCGCAGCAACGTCACGGCTTGTTGCAGCGGCGGCAGCGCTTCGGACCACTTGCCGAGTTCCCGGAACAACTGTCCGCGGGTCCATAGCGCACGCGCCAGCTCCAATGCACTGCCCTCGTGCGCGTGGAGAATCGCGAGTTCACGGTCGCTTGCCGCCAGTCCTTCTGGATATCGGCCCAGCGAAGCATTGGTGTTGGCAATCATGCCCAGCATCGAGGCCTCGACGAGGGGTTCACCGCCCAACTTGTGGTCCAGCTCTTGTGTGGCCGAGTCGAGCAGCGCCGCCACCGTGACATTGGGTTTGTCGCTCGCCGGATCGACGGATGCCAGCAGGTTTTCGATAAACTCCGCGCGGCGCGCGGCCACATCGCGGGCCTGCTCCGTGCGGTGGCGCTGCAGTTCCATGAAGGTCGCCGCAATGGCGAGACCCACCACCAATAAACTCACCAGTCCGACCGCGAGCGCGTTGCGGCGGACGAATTTTCCGCTTCGATAAAAAAACGTGGGGATTCGGGCCTTCACCGGCCGGCGCGTCAGGTAACTCTGCAGATCCTCCTGCATGTCGATCGCAGATTCGTAGCGGCGCTTTGGATCGCGTTCCAGCGCCTTGCACAGAATGGCATCCAAGTCCCCCCGCAATTGACCTGCCTCGATCGCCCGTCCCGCTTTCAGCGCGGTTCGGCTCGGCAGCTCCACATCGCGTTGCGTGATGGCCAACATGTAGTCGAGAGGTTCGGCGGCATCCGGAAAGGTCGAACGCCCGGTCAGCAACCGATACGCCAGCGCACCCAGCCCGAACACATCGGTCGCCACGGTCACCGGGCCGCCATTGATTTGTTCCGGCGCCGCGAACCCTGGTGAGAACAATCGGCCGACCCCGACGGTCGCAGCTCTGCCCGGCCCCGTGGCACCGGCCTCTTGCAAGGCCCTCGAGATGCCAAAGTCGATCAGCTTCGGCACTCCCTCGGCGGTGACCAGCACATTGGCCGGTTTGATATCGTTGTGGACCACCAGCATGCGATGCGCCGCCGCGACCGCCGCGGCCAGCTGCACCAGCAGCCTGACGATGTCGGCGATGTTTGAGTTCTTGGCGCGGCAGTAGTCATCGATGCGCAGGCCATTGACGAACTCCATGGCAATCCAGGCACGGCCCTTCTCCACACCGGCATCCACCAAGCGCGCCACGGCGGGATGTTCAATCTGCGCCAACAACTGCGCCTCACGCTCGAAGCGGACTCGTCCGGCATGACCCACCGTGGTGGAAATGAGTTTAATCGCCACCGACTGCTGCACCCCGTCGCTGCGATCGGCGCGGTACACAACACCCATACCGCCTTCGCCGATGCGCGTCGTCAGGCGAAAGTGCCCATAGGTTTGCCCGGCCAATTCCTCAGGGTGCGCCGGCGAGCCCAGTAAGCTCCCCGTCACGGCGTTATCGCGGACCGCGATCAAAAGCAACGCGTCGACTTCGGCTCGAAATTCAAGGTCGGTGCCGCATTCGCGCGTCAGGAATTGCTCGCGCAGCTCTCCCTCGAAGTCCAGCGCCTGCGCAAACAGCTGGTAAGCACGCGCGCGATCGCCGCGGCCGGTTACTCCGTGCGAGTCAGTTCTCGAGCCAGCCACGTTTTGCCCGTCACCCAGCGCCGATTGACGGTCGCCACGGATAGTTTCAACACCTCGGCCGCCTCCTCGATCGACAATCCGCCGAATACCCTCAGCGAAACGATGTCGGCAGCCACCGTGTCGAACTGCTGCAACTCGGATAGGAGAGTATCGACATCCAAAGCGTCATAGGCCGCTTCGCTCACGCCGAGATTGGTATCGCTTAAAGTCACCGCACGGCCGCCATCGCGCTTCTCAGCGCGCCGGCGCCGTGCCTCATCCACCAGCGCCTGGCGCGTGACGCGTGCCGCCATCGACAGGAAGTGAGCTCGGTCCTGCCATTGCATCTGACGTAGTTCTGAGAGGCGCAAGTACACCTCGTGTACGAGGGCCGTCGGCCGGATGGTGAGATAGTGCTCACGATGCAACTGGCGGACCGCAATGGCGTGAATATCGCCATACAAATGGCTCAGTAACTGGTCGTAGGCATCCTTTTCGCCCTTTGACCAACGTTCCAGCAAGGCCGCAATTCCCAGCGAATCCGATTCGGTCGAATCTGTCATTGGCCCAAAACTTTACCATGCGGACAACTCTCAATGGCGGATGCGACAAAACCCGTCCGGGAATGGGAACGGCTGCGCATTCCGACGCCCTTGAGGTATAAGGCGAGGTCGAGCCGAAATTCGTATCAGAATGGCGACGCATGGAGAAAGACATGGGGAATGAACAAAAGGTCGTGCTGGTGACCGGTGCGAGTTCCGGTCTTGGGCTCGCCATTGCAAAGGCGCTCGCCGACGATAAATACTGCGTGTTCGGCACCGCGCGCCGCTGCCGCGGAAGCTTTCACTACGCTGCCCTTGGATGTCACCGAGGACGAGGTCGCCCGGCTTTGCGATATCCGCGCGCGACCCCGGTCCAAAGAACTTTTAGCGCGCTGCGTCCTTTTCTACCTCAGACCGTAGCCGAATCCCTGATTCGCAAGACCTATGGGCTGAAGTAACGCGTCACCCCCCACGGCAGCAATCACAGCAATGCGCGCAGCTTCACGTAACCCGAACGGCTGATCGGCAATTCAGTCTTGTCATGGAGAATGGCCACTCGGCTATCCTTCTCGGACAGTTCAATCTTCGCCAATCTCGACACGTTGAGAATATAGCGGCGATGAATGCGCAAGAACCCCTTGGCGGTCAGCTGCGTCTCGAGTTCGCCGAGCGTCTGCTCCTTCAAATAGCAGCGTCCGGCGGCCCGAATCGATATGTAATCGTCCTGCGCCTCGATGTAGTCGATTTGCTCGACGGGAATCACGTGCACGCGAGAGCGATCCCGTATGAGTATTCGATCAATCGCCGACCCCTCGCGATGGGTTTCGAGAAGTTCCCGCGCGGGAATCGGCTGCTGGCGGCTGATGCGCGAGCGCGCAAGCTGCAGCGATTCGGCGAAACGCTCGGGTCCAAAGGGCTTCAGCAGATAATCCACGGCATGCACTTCGAATGCACGCAGTGCATATTCATCGTAAGCCGTCGTGAAGACCACGCCGGCTGCATCGCAACCGATCAAATCCAATACTTCGAATCCGTCCAACTTCGGCATCTGGATATCCAGAAACAAAAGATCCGGCTTCAACTCGTTCGCTGCTTTTACCGCCTCGAGTCCATTGGTGCATTCGGCCACGATCCGCACATCGGGATGCTGTTCCAAATATTCCCGTATCAGGGCACGTGCAGGTGCTTCGTCATCGACGATGACGACGTTCAGCGGCTTAGGGGGGAGCATTCGCGGCCGCTCCGTCGGGGGTCTCGAATGGCAGGCTGAGCTTCGCGGTGAATTCGCCCCGCTCCTCGCCGGTTTCCAGCTGGCCGGCGAGTCCAAATTGCGATTGCAGACGCTGGCGTACCAAAGAAAGCCCGAATCCGGCGCCCCTGTGCCGCGGGCGATCCGGATCGCAAGGATTGCTCACCCGCACGACCAGCATCGAGTGCTCCGTCTGCGCCTTGATCGTGACCGTCCCGCCGTCGAGCAAGTGCGCTATGCCGTGCAGCACGGCATTTTCGGCGAGCGGCTGGAGGATCAAAGCGGGCACTTTGGCAGTGAGCGCCTGCGGGCTCGCCTCCTTGAACACATTGAGTCTGGCGCCGAGCCGCACCTGCTCGATGGACAGATATCGCTCCACGATATTCAATTCCTCTTGCAATGATATTCTCTGCGCCGCTCCGAGCCGCAAGGTGTCTCGCAAAAAATCCGCAAGCAGCAGACACATTTTGCGTGCGGCGGAGGGATCGCGGGCGGTCAGAGAGCTGATCGAGTTCAAGCTATTGAAAAGAAAGTGCGGATCCAGCTGCGCACGCAACGCCTTGAGTTCGGCTTCGCGCGCCAAGAGACCTGCCTCCAGCGAGCGCCGTTCGGCGTTTTGCGAAGCATTGGAGGCGATCAAAACGTAGTGGAACGCCGTGGCAAGCCAAAACAACAGCGCCCCCACGACGAACAGCAGCCAGGGCTGCGCCAAATACACCTGCGGCTGCAAGCCGATATTGAGCGACTCCAGCAACCGGGACCAACCGTAGGCCAGGGCCACGCACACACCGCCTACGGTCGCAGCCGCACTGAGATGAGCAGGCACCGCCCGCCAGGTTCGCTCCTCCCGGTTGATGGGGAACGCTTGGCATAAATAATAGGCTGAAAGGCCGATAAAAGCATAGATCAGCATCAAAGGTAAGAAGAAAACCGCCGCGGTAACCCAGGTACCTTGACGGCCCAAACCGATGATCACCACGATGCCGATGGGGAGACAGCCAAGCAGATACAGTCCAAGCTGTTTCGGATCGGCGAGGATCGGGTGCATTTAATTACTGATTTCGACGCTGCCCATGACGACTGTGCCGCGCACCAGCAGGTGCTGCGCGGGATTGGAGGGCACCGAGTGCGTCTTGTCATGCACCCCGCCCATTAGCGGCACGATTTCCTGCGAAACGGTCCAGTGGGGCGGAACGAGTATGTTGACGCCGCCCATGATGACGAATACATCGACCACCGCGAGTTCGCCGATGCCCATCAATGCATCGCGCAAGTCGAGCTCACATCCGCCCATAAATGCAGTCGTCTCTGCGCCGCGGAAAACGGCCTTGCCCCAACGGCGTTTGCAGCTGCCGAGCATTGCAAATTGGGACGCATGCACCGATTCGCCGGACCCTTGGGGAGTGGAACCGAAACTGTTGGGGCTCTGACCGGCCGGTGCTGTGCCCGTCGGGGAGGTTGTGCCAGGCAATTCGCCGGGTGCCCCTGAGCCTGAACCCTGGTTTCGCATCATGATTCTGGCGCCAAAGAACACCAGCAACAGCGGCACGACGAACTCCCACAAGTCGAGACTCACGAGCCCGAGCGTGTTGAGCAAAAGCCAGGTGCCGACCGCGATGAGGATGAGAGCACGCAACGCACTGTGCTTGTCGGTACGCTGGAGCATGGTGAGGCCGAGAAGGATGAGTGCGGCCGGCCAAAAGCGCAGTACGTGATAGGCCTGGTGTATGCCCAGCTGCTCGAGAGCCAACAGCACGCCCATCAGCACCAGACACGCGCCGATGATGAATTTTGGCGCGGGGCTGCGATTATTCGGTGGCACGCTGATCCTCGTCCGATTGTCCGCCGTCGTCGCGTAATTCGCGAATGATGGTCATCAAACCCAATCCCGCCAGCAGCAAAGGCACGCTGAACTCGATATAGGCCCAATTCGTCATGGTATTCGCCAGCAGCCAGTTTCCAGCCAGGAGCAAACCCCAGCCTCGTTGATGGCGCTCTTTTATCGTGGCGACCATCTGAGCGAAGGCTAGCACAACGATGAACAGAGGCCAGCATTGGACAAGATCGACGGAATTGCCGAAATCTACGGACGGCCGCAAGAGCAGTACAGCTGCGGTGACCAGGCCAACGCCGACCAGCAGGCTCGGGGTGAAGGCATCGTCAGACCGCGTGCTCATGGGCGGGCGCTCCATCGGTTGTTCCAGGCTGCAATGGTGGCGCAACCGCCTGCAGGCATCACCCAATTTTCGGCCAATGGCCGCCAATCCCCGGTGAACGGCGGCACCTGCCGCCATTCTGCGCGGCCCTGTACCATGGGAAGAGCGCGACCCGTTTGACCGGCCACGCTTCAGTAACGGAAGCTCACGCCCTTTTCATCAATCCACAAAACGTCGGATCTTTACTATGGACCAAGCACAACTTATTCAGGCAGCAGCCAGCATTGCCGGCGGAATGGCGGCGGCGCACTACGACAGGTTCAGCGGACTGGTCGCCTCGCGGATCACGGAAATTGCCGAAACGGCCGTGAAGATAGCCAAGGCCATTGAAATCGAGGCGCGCAAGCCACCCTGATAAAAATATTCATCCTTTCCCGGCATTGGCCATATTCGTGCCGGCCAGGGCCGCTATTTCTGGATGCCGGCAAATGACCAGATACCGCGCTAGCCGGGATTCACCGCCATGCTCTCCCTGCCTCGGAACGTCTCGACAGCAGCCGGCCGGCTGCGCTAACTTGGCCACTGCCCTATGTCCGCAGTAAATGATCCAAATACCGCTTATGCAGGCAAGACTGAACTGACTGCCTACCTCAATGAGCTGCTCGAAGCGGAACGAGCGGGGGCGCGCGTCACGCTCAATAGCGCTCGCGCCGCCGAAACCTCGGATCTTAAGGACCTGCTTCGGACCATCCAACGAGATGAAGCTCGCTGGTGTGCGATGCTGGCAAGCCACGTCAAGTTGCTCGGCGAAGAACCGAGCGTGCAGACCGGCGCCTTTTATGCCAAGGCCATGGCAATCGCCGAGCTGCGCGAGCGCGTCCGCTTTTTGAATCGCGGCCAAGGATGGGTCGTGCGTAAGCTGCGCGAAATGCTGCCGCGCGTTCGCGACGAGCGGCTGCACGCGGACCTCACCGAGATGTTGCGGTCGCACGAGGTAAACATCGCCCGGGCTAATGAGGCGGTAAAATAGACAGTCAACATCGCGGCTTGACACCCGCGCAGCGGCGGTTTCTCATCGCCGCGCATCGGCCATGAAAGGTCCAAAATGAACAAAGCCTCGGAACCCGTTGGTTCTGTTGAGGTTGCCTTGGGACACGCCGCGCGTTTGTTGGAAGGCAGTCCAATGCTCGCCTCTCAGCAGGCCGGCGAAATTCTCAAGGCGGTTCCGGGCCATCCGCCGGCGACGCTGTTGCTCGGTGTCGCCCGCCGCGCGGGTGGCGATTCGGCGTCTGCGCTGGAAGTCCTGGGTCCGCTGGCGGCGCTGCATCCTCAGTGGCCGCTGGCACACTACGAACTCGCACTGACGCTCAGCGCGTTGGACCGGAGCGCTGACGCGATTGCCGCGCTGCAGCGTGCTGTAGCGCTCAAGCCGGACATGGCCGACGCATGGCGCGCACTCGGTGATGAGCTCATGAATGTCGGCGATACGGCGGGCGCCGATGCTGCGTATGCGCAAAATATCAAAGCGTCGACCAAAGACCAACGACTGCTCACGGCCGCAGCCGCGCTCTGCGAGAACAACATTCCACAAGCAGAAGCATTGCTGCGCGCGCACCTGAAAAAATACCCTACCGATGTCGCCGCGCTACGCATGTTGGCGGAAGTCGCCGCGCGCCTTGGCCGATATGGTGACGCAGAGATCCTGCTGACGCGTTGTCTCGAACTTGCGCCGAGCTTTGCAGCCGCGCGGCACCATCGGGCAATTGTTTTACATCGGCTGAATAGGCCGGCGGCCGCGCTGCGCGAGGTCACCGATTTGCTGGCGAAGGATCCACGCAATCCGGGATACAACAATCTGAAGGCGGCGATCCTGGCGCGGATCGGCGAACTGCAGAACTCCATCGAAATCTACGCGGGAGTTCTCGCTGAACATCCCGCACAGCCGAAGATCTGGCTCAGCTACGGTCACGCGCTCAAAAGCGGCGGCCGCGAAAAAGACAGCGTCGCCGCATACAACAAGAGCATTGAACTGCTTCCGAGTCTCGGCGAGGCCTATTGGAGCCTCGCGAATCTCAAAACGGTTCAATTCACGATCAAGGACGTTGAGGCCATGCAATTGCAGCTGCAGCGACCGGATCTGGCCGTGGACGACCGGCTGCATCTGCATTTCGCCATGGGAAAAGCGCTGGAGGACAAACAAGAATATGCAGCATCGTTTGAACACTACGCGCGGGGCAACGAGCTGCGGCGCGCGCAGCTGCGCTATCAAGCCGACGAGATGAGCACGCATGTGCGGCGGGTAAAGGCTTCGTGCAATGCCCAGTTCTTTGCCGAGCGCACGGGCCATGGCGCCGCGGCGCCGGATCCCATATTCATCGTCGGTTTGCCAAGATCGGGTTCGACCCTGATCGAACAGATCTTGTCGAGCCATTCGCAGGTCGAAGGCACGATGGAGCTGCCCGATATTGCGGGGATTGCCCGGTCTTTGGCCGACATCGGCAAGAAGTCGCAACTTTCCGGATACTCGCCGGTGCTGGCGGCTTTGAATGCAAACGAGTGCCGGGAACTGGGCGAGCGATATATTGCGCAGACGCGGATTCAGCGAAGGACCGCGGCGCCCTACTTTATCGACAAGATGCCCAACAATTTCGCGCACATTGACCTGATCCAATTGGCATTGCCGCGCGCAAAAATTATCGATGCACGCAGGCATCCGCTCGGCTGCTGCTTTTCAGGGTTCAAGCAGCACTTTGCGCGCGGGCAAGGCTTCACCTACAGTCTGGAGGACATCGGCCGGTATTATCGAGACTATGTAGAGTTGATGGCGTTCTTCGATGTGGTTTTACCCGGCCGGATCCATCGCGTCATTTACGAATCGATGATCGAGGATACGGAAGCTGAAGTGCGCAGATTGCTGGACTACTGCGGGCTGCCGTTCGAGGACAGCTGTCTGCGATTTTACGAGAACCAGCGGGCGGTGCGTACCGCCAGCTCCCAGCAAGTGCGCAGGCCGATCTTTCGCGAGGGCGTGGATCACTGGCGCCACTATGAGCCCTGGCTGGATCCCTTGAAGAGATCGTTGGGAACCGTTCTCGAGAGGTACCCCGAGTCGCCGACATTTTGACATTTGGCCGTTATGGCTTAGTCTTCCTCCAATAGTCGAAAATACACAAGGGGATGCTATGACGCACGGCGGCCAAAGACCCAGGCGTGGGGGAAGACCTTGCGCCAAGAAAGCCTGGACCATGCTGCCGCTTGCCTCGGCCATGCTGGCGTGCATGCACCCGGCTCATGCGGCCGACAGCGGCGATACGCCGGTGCTGGAGGAAATCACCGTTACCGCACAAAAGCGCGTCGAAAGCCTACAGGACGTCGCTTTGAGCATCCAAGCTTTCAGCACCGCGAAGCTCGAAGAACTGAATATCAATGACTTCGACGACTACGCGCAGTTCATGCCGAGCGTCTCCTTCCAAAAGGTCGGCAGTCCAAGCTTCGAACACACTTACATGCGAGGCGTCTCCAGCGGCGGAGACGGCAATCATTCCGGCTCTCAGCCCAGTGTCGGCATGTATCTGGATGAGCAACCGGTCACCACCATCGACGGCAATCTCAACATTCATCTCTACGACATTGAGCGTGTCGAGGCCCTCGCGGGTCCGCAAGGCACCTTATACGGTTCCAACTCTCAGGCGGGAACCATTCGAATCATCACCAACAAACCCGACCCAAGCGGCTTCAAAGCCGGCTACGACCTGGACCTCAACAAGGTCGATCACGGCGGCACGGGCTATGACGTGGAGGCCTTCGTCAATCTGCCACTCAGCAGCATCGCGGCGGTTCGCCTGGTCGGCTGGGACCAACACGATGCCGGCTATATCAGCAATGTGCACGGCAGCACGACCTTCCCCACGTCCGGGGCAGTGTTCGACAACGCGGCATTGGTGAAGAAGGACTACAACACCGTCGAGACCAAAGGCGGTCGCGCTGCCCTCAAAGTTGAATTGAACGACAGTTGGACCATTTTGCCGACGGTCATGGGCCAAGTGCAACAGACCGACGGGGACTTTGCCTACAATCCAGCGGTCGGCGATTTGAAAGTGCAGCACTATTTTCCGGACTACGTGCACGATTCGTGGGTTCAGTCAGCGCTCACGGTCGAAGGCAAGATCGGGAACTTCGACTTGACTTACGCCGGCGCGTATTTGAACCGCAACACCCACGAACAATCGGATTACACCGATTATTCCCTGTACTACGACAGCGCCTACGGAAAGTACTTCGTGGACAATGCCGGCAATCTAATCAACCCCGCGCAAACCATTATCGGCCGCGATCACTACACCAAATACAGCAATGAATTGCGCATCTCTTCCCCCAAGGAGAACAGATTGCGGTTCGTGGGCGGCCTGTTCATGGAGCGCCAGGTGCACGAGATCCTGCAGGACTACTTAGTCAACAACGGCGACCCGTTGGGATCGGTGGCGCCCAACAATGTCTCCGTTCCAGGGTGGCCGGGCACACTCTGGCTCACCAACCAGGAGCGCGTCGACCGCGATCGGGCGATCTTCGGCGAGTTCACGTTCGACATCACCAGTCACCTCTCGGCGAGCGCCGGTCTGCGTCATTTCAGCTACGACAATTCCTTGCAGGGCTTTTATGGGTTCAACTCCACCTTCAGCTCGAACGAAGGAATTGCCACGTGCTTTACGCCGTTTGTGCCCTTTCACGGCGCACCCTGCAGCGACCTCGACCGGGGAACTTCGGGTTCCGGCAATTCGCCCAAGCTCAATGTAACGTACAAATTCGATCCCGATCGCATGATCTACGCCACCTATTCGAAGGGCTTCCGGCCCGGCGGCGTCAATCGCAACGGCGGCGGGACCATTCCACCCTATCAACCGGATTATTTGAAAAATTACGAGATCGGCTGGAAGACCACTTGGTTTGACAACCGCTTGCGCTTCAACGGCGCGGTCTTCCGCGAGGACTGGTCCAATTTCCAGTTCTCCTATCTCGGGCCGAATTCGCTCACCATCATCACCAACGCCGGACAGGCAAGGATCGATGGCCTGGAAACGGATTTGGAATTTGCGGCGACGCAAAGCTTGACCTTGACCGGCGGATTCTCGTTGCTCGATGCCAAACTCACCCAGACTTTTTGCGGCGACCCGAGCATTTGCGATGCGCCGGGTTTCGATCCGAGCACCTACGAACAATATGCCGCTTCCGGCACGCGGCTGCCGGTTACGCCGCGCTTCAAGGGCAACATCACTGGCCGGTATTCTTTCCCGATTGCGTCCTACAAAGGGTTCGTGCAGGGCTCGGCGGTCTATGTGGGCGATCGAACGTCGGACTTGCGGACGCTGGCAGCGAACGCCTTGGGCGATCAGCCGGCATACACGGTTTTCGATTTCTCGGCGGGCGTCGAGATGGGCAGCTTTCACTACTCCATATATCTCAGCAATGCCTTCGACAAGCGCGCCGTCCTCGACCGCTATGCCGAATGCGATGTCCTGCTCTGCGGCGCGATCGCAAAATATGACGTCCCGAACCAGCCGCGGACCATCGGCGTGAAATTCGGGCAGAAGTTCTGAGCCGTGTCGTTGGACGTCATGCGCGTCCCGAACTTCACTTGAGCGCCGCGGACGTTTTGTCGGCCCTCATGAATTTGACCATGACGCGCTGACCAATCAGGAAAGGCGCGTTGTCGGCGGAGACCACGACCTCGACCACCCGCTCATCGCTGGCTTCGGTGGCGCTGTCCGACTTCAGCTTGCGCGAGCCGAAAGTTGCGGCGATTCGCATGACATGTCCCGTCCAGACTTTGCTCGAATCGACCTCGGGGATGATCTGGACCGCCTGACCGACGTACACGTCAGGTATCGCGCTCTCGACAATCTCCGCGCGAATAATGTGCGGCAGAGCCGGCTCCAGGTCGAACATGTTCGAGACATTCAGGGTGGAAGCGCCCGCGCCGGGATTTGCATAGCGCCGGATGATCTTGCCATCCACCGGCGCACGGATATGGGTGAGTTCCTCGTTGTACTCGGCCTGCGCCAGCTGCGCCCGGGCGGCTTGAATGGCGGAGTGTTGAATTCCAAGCTGAGCCTGGGCGGTGGCCACGGCATCCCGGGCTTGATCCAACTGCTGCACGGCGACGGCATTCGAGGATGCAAGTCTGGCGAGCCGGTCGTACTCGCGTTGCGCAGTCCCGATGTTCACTTCGTTCAGCACGAGCTGGCTCTGCGCTTGCTCCACGGCAGCGCGGGCGCTGTTGATCGCCAGAACAGTATCTTGATCTTCCTGGCGCGCGAGTATCTGGCCCTTGCGAACCACATCGCCTTCATGCACCAGAACATCCTTGATGACACCGAAGCGGCGCGCCGCAATCTCAATTACGCCCCCTTCTATATCGACCTTGCCGTTGGCGATGGTCGCGTACGGAGAAGCGTGGCCGGAGCCGGCCGGCCTGGCGGTCTGAGTGCCGGCTCCGCTCTTCGCGCAACCCTGCAGGCACGGCGCTGCGAAAACGAACGCGATTAAGAGGGTGATTTCGGGTCGCCGCATCACGTGCATACTTGGGTTGCGCGTACGGCGCGCACGTCCGGAGGTTGCGTCAGCATGCGATCGCTCAGAATCTTGCCGTCCTCCATGTGAATGATGCGATCGGCGTGCGCCTCCAAGCGCGAATCGTGGGTCACTACGATAATTGCGGCGCCCCGCTCTTTGGCGGCCTGATGGAGCAGCCGGATGACGATTTGGCCGTTGACCGAATCGAGCGCCGAGGTGGGCTCGTCGGCAAAAATCAGCGCAGGAGACTTGGCCAGTGCCCGTGCAATGGCGACCCGCTGTTTTTCTCCGCCCGACAATTCAGCGGGTTTTTGGTGCAGGCGGCCGCCGAGACCCACCGATTCCAGCACCGCGGCGGCGCGTTTTCGCGCTTCGCGTTTACCCGTGCCGCAGTAGCGGAGTATTTGCGCGACCTGGGCGATCGCATCCAGCGCGGGAAACAGATTGAAACCTTGAAATATGAAACCGCAGTGATTCAAGCGGAATTTGTCGATCTTGCCGTCGCTTTTGGCCCACAGACTCTCGCCCATGGCCATGACTTCGCCCTCGTCGGGCCTCATGAGTCCCGACAATGCAGCGATTAGAGTTGACTTGCCGGACCCCGAAGGGCCCATGACCATGGTCACTTGACCCTGGTAGGCGGTGAAATCCACGTTCTTGAGTACTTGCTGCCGCGTTTTGCCGATCCGGTAGGCCTTGCTCAACCCGCTTGCCTGGAGTGCGAGCGAGCTCATCGCAGCAGATCCGCTGGCTGACTCCTTTTTAGCACCCCGAGGGACAAGGCTCCCGAAGCGAGGGCGATGACCAGAAGCGCAATCGCCACCGGTAAGTCAATGAAGAGCGGAAAGTCCATGGGCACGCCGAAGCTTCGGCCCAAGAGCCATACCAATCCGGTAATCGTCGCCGCCAGCAGCATGCCCGCCATGCCGACCCACAAACTGAGTTCCAGTACAATCAGCCTGAGCGCGCCCATCGAAACGCCCAGCGCGCGGAGGCTCGCGAATTCCTTGATGTTGGCGAGAATCGCGCCTTGCAAGGTCTGCCAGGTGATGACAATGCCGATGAAGGCGCCGACAACGACGGCAAATCCGATCATGACGCTGATGCCTCCCTCCTTGAGCATCGATTTTTGACTGGCCTCCGACAAATCCTCTCGGGACCAGGCTTTGTAATGGCCCTCGCTCCCGGCGTTGAGTTCCGCCGTGACTTCTTGCGCAAGTGCGGGGTCCCGAATTTTCACGATAAGCGGGCCAACTCGCGGGCCCTCGTTCAACAGGCCCAGCAGTTTCCCTGTTTGGCGCGACATGAATACCATGGCGTTGAGGATCGACGGGTAGCTGTTCGTTTCGCCGCGCACCGAGACGGCGAGGCCGTTGATTTTCGCCTTATCGCCCAGCTGCACACCCAGCTTGTTCAAACTTGAGCGATCGACCACAACCGAATAAGGCTCCTGCAGCGCCTGCACGAGGTCATCGCCAAAATCATTCGGCAGCGTGACCGCGCCCGGAATCGGGTCAACCATGATGATTTGCACGCCCACGGCTTTCGCCGCCTGCCCTTCTTGCGGAAAATTCGACCAGAAAGCAAAATTGAAATTCAGCGCTTGAACATCCACAACGCTTGCGTTTCCGTAGATTTTCGGGATGATGCGCCGCGGTTGACCGGAGTTGTTGGAAAACAAGCTCTCCGCTTGCGGCGCCAGAATCATGACTTCGCCCGGAGAGCGATCCACCGTTGCCGTAAACGATTTACTCACGCCCATGAACATTCCGGCCATGGACAAGACCAGCACCGCGGCCACCCCCAATGCAATAACCGCGGCCAGGTAGCGGCGCCACTCGTATATCAACGTAGAGAGCGCTAGCGACACATGACAGCGCTATCAGGCATCGGAGCCCGCCTTACGGCCGGCCAATTCAGCAAATCCCGGCACATCCATGACGCCACTGCTCATCGGGGCCATTCTAACCCAAGTGATCGCTTCACAGCCTGAAGAAATACGGGATGGCCATGAGCGCGACTCCGATCAAGACCAGCAAAATGTTGTTGGCGACAAAGTAAGGAAAAATCATCAACGCGAGTCCGCAGAGCAATGGCACGACAGCGCGTTGTCTGCGACCGTATATGAGAAATCCCAAACCGATCGATCCGAATAAAAGCCCCCAAAGGAGCGACGACGTGTTCACTGGTCCGCGATCACCTGTACGCCGGAAATCACCCATAGCGAGACGAGCGCACATACGGGATGGAGAATATCGAGACTTCTCATTGCTTTCCCGCGCCTCCGATCGATATTCCGAAGTCGCCATGCGGCTATTGTGCTGCGGCATTCTCGCACATTTGCGCTGCTACGCGACCTGCTCGTACCACCGGATCACACGCAGCGCCCGGAGCGTATTCCATCGGCTCGGTTCGCCGACGGACTCGCCCAATTTGAAGGCAAGCGCCTCGGTATGAGCCCGATCGAGCAGCCATCGGCCGTCGGGCTGCCGCCGACTTTCGACGATTCGCAAGGCGTCGTCGATGCGCGCATCCGGCCGAGCTCCGGCCTCCCTCAGATAGTCCAGCGCGCGCAAGATGTCGTAGTGGTAGCGCGGCGGAAAGGCGAAATTCAAAAAGGCTGCATTCGCGATCTCGCCGCTCGAGCGCCGCCGGAAAAGTCCGCGCTCGAGCAAATACTCTTCGCCGCGCCGCCGGGCTGCCGCGACCGCGGGCGCGCAGCCAACGGCACGCTCGTACTCGAGCAGTCCCTCCAGCACACAGATGGTGGTATGAAACGAGGAGCGGCGGCTCTTGGGCGCTTCGCAGTTCCAACCGCCGTCGTGGAGTTGTTCGCCGATCAGGCGCAGCGCGAGATCCTCGGTCGGGCGCCCGAAGTAGGCGCCGAGCGCCAGCGTGCCGCCATTGATGCAGGGTTCCACCTCGCCCTCAAAGAACGGCTTCTTGCCGAACTCTTCGTCCCAGCGGAATCCCTTTTCAAGGCGTGCCACTGCCGAGTCGACGGCCGGATCGCTGCGCTGCGCGCCGGCCGCCCGCAGCAAGATCATCGTAAACAGGGTCGGCAACCAGTCAGGCGCGCCGGCCCGATGCCAAGCGCCGTCCGTTCCCTGGCACGCCAGAATTTCCGCACCGACCCCTGCGTGCGGCACGCGGGCGCGCTCGGCGGCGATGGCCCGCGGCGAGGCGTCCGTCAAATCACGCATCGCCTGCCAACGGATTGCCGGGTCCGAGCCGAGCAGCCAGTCGATCGTATCCACGGCTTCAGGACGCCGCGGTTGCCGTTCGCCGCCTGGGGCGCAAGCGCGGATCCTGCGCACGCTGGATGGCCACGTTCTCGAATGGCGCAGTGCAAATCGATAGAATTTTGCAACGTTCTTTGCCCGCCGCCACGTAGGCGTGCGCCATTCCGCTATCGAAATAAACGGAGTCACCCGCACGCAAGCGCAAAGGCGCATAGCTTTCGCTGTGCAGTTCCAGCTCTCCGGTCACCACGAAAATGAATTCCTCGCCGTTGTGCCGGTGGAATTCGCCCGCCTCCTCGAGAGAATGCGCCTTGATCTCGCCGATGATCGGCGCGAATTGCTTATTCGTCAGGTCCACGCTCAGATAACGCAACGATTGCATCGGCGTATCGAGAATCTGCCCGTCTCCCGCGCGGTTGACGCTGCGACGCGCGGTTTGGACGGGTTTGGCGTCATCCAGATCGCCCGACAAGAGTTGCGCCATGTCGATGTTGAGACCCAGGCTGAGTTTGCTCAACTGATCGTAGGTGGGAGAGATTTGATCGGTTTCAATGCGCGACAAGGTCGACGCCGGCAAACCCGTCTTGACGCTGACCTCAGCCAGCGTCCAACCCTGCTTGCGGCGAAATGCGCGCAGCGCGGCGCCGGGCTTCGCCATTGATTCCTTGAACAAGTTCGCCTCTACTTCTTCGCCGGCAGCCCGATCGCCAGGCGCTCGATTCGATCGGCAACCTTGGAAGCGCCAACATCCTTGCCGATGGCATTGGACAGCACCACGACGGTGGTCTTGTCATCCGGGAATTCGGACAGGGAGGCGCTGAAGCCATATATCCCGCCGCCATGGTCAATCTTTCGATGACCCTCATCCTGGGACAAAAACAGCGCGTAGCCGTATTCTCGTTTGGCGGACGCCGCGTCTTGCGGAGCTCCCGCCGCCTTCATCATTTTCGCCATGGCCGCGCCGGTATTCTCGCCGTTGCTGAGTTTGCCCGGGGTCAGCATTGCCGCCAGCGAAGCGGGCTTGAGAATTTTGCCGCCATACAGGGCCGCATTCCACTTGACGAGGTCGGCGGCGGTGGAACGAACCGAACCCGCGCCGCCCGGAATCGACATCGAGATGAAAGGAGCATTGGTGAACTTTCCGGGACCGGCGCCCGAATAGCCTCGGGCCCGACCGTCGACAATTTCGGTCTCATCATCGAGCGCGCTGTGCGTCATGCCGAGCGGCGCGAAGAATCGGGTTTTGAATACCTTCGCCAGGGGTTCGCCGGCAGCCTTCTCGACGACGCCGCCCAGGATGAAATAGGCCGAATTGCTATACGACCAGCTCGTCCCCGGCTCGAAGTCTTGAGTTTTCGGCAGCTTGCCGATGAACTCGACCATCTCGTCAGTGCTGCGATGGATCATGCCGTCCACGGCAAAATTGGGCGCGGAGGTGTAATTGAAGATGCCGCTCGTATGATGGAGCATTTCGTCCAGCGTAATGTCATTCGCGCGCGGGAAATTTGGATAGTACTTCGACAGCTTGTCCTGCACCGAGAGCTTTCCCTCCTCGGCAAGCAACAGCAGCGCGGCCGCGGTGAATTGCTTGGTCACCGATCCGATGCGGAAAACGCTGCGATTCGAGACCGGAACGTGTTGCTCCAGGTTGGCCGAACCGTAGCCCTTCACCAACACCGGCTTGCCGTTCTTGACTACCGCAACTTCGAGCCCCGGGCTCTCGCCGGCGGCGACTGCGGCTGCCGCCGCTTTGTCGATCTCTGCGGCGAGATTCTTGTCGTGGGGCGTTTGCGCGAGTGCCGCGGAACCCAGGAATGCCGAGACGGCCGCGGCGGCGATGAGACCCTTCATTGAATTGTTAATGTGCTTCCCCTTGCTCTGAGCCCAAGATGCACGGACTATCGCATCTTTGCGGATATTCCGAAAGTGGGAATTTATTCCATATATGAAAAAATATTTGGAATGTGGCTGCCTGGGGCGCTGGTTGCTGTCACGCGAGAATCAGTCGGACCGCCGATCGATCACTATGACATCCGAGCGTGCCTGCGCGCGCTCGAGTATCGCTTCGGTACCGTCGGCGGAGAGGTCGAAATCGCGAACGTCGAATTCCGCCGGCAAGTGGGTCAGCTGTTGCATCGCGGCCGTCTGAAGATCGACCATCCAAAGATTCTTGTGCTGAATTTCGCCCTGCAGGAATACCAGCTTTCGGCCCCCCGCCAACAGCGCGAGATGGCGCGCGCCGCGCGTGAGGATGAGCTCCGGCAAGGGGTGATCCGCACTCTCGGCGGTGGCGGCTTTGACGGCAAAGTTCGTGCCGATGTCGGGTCCTGAAAAAATTACGAACCGGCCATCGGGCGACCAGATTGGATCGACGGAATAAGTACCGATGAACGACGTCGGCGGCTTCTCCCCGAGCGGAATGCGGAACAGGTGCGGGACGCCCCTATCGTCCGCCGCCGAAAGGATCGATTTGCCATCGGGCGCCCAGGCTGGCGCCCCGCGCAGTTCGAGCGAGTCCGACACGATATGCGCCCGCGAACCATCGGATCCCATTGCATAGAGCAGCGTTCGATTGCGCTGTCGCACCGAGAAGGCAATGAAGTGTCCGTCGGCTGAGATCGCCGGGGCACCGATCACTCTGGCATCGCTGCCGGCCCACAACTGCGTCGCCGCCGTTCCCGCGTTTTTCCAGATGCTGTCTCCGGTGCCGGCTGAAGCGACATATAACAAATAATTTGGACCCACGCGCGGCGCGAAGCCGGTGCCCGTGGTGAGCGAAATTCGCACCGGCTGCGACTCGCTCAACGATGGATCGGTAATGGACACCCGCCAGAGTGTCCGCTGCGGCGTCGACACCGTGGCGACGATGCGGTGCCCGTCCGCGCTCGCAGCGAGGGAAGTGTATTGCTCGATGCCAGTCGTTAGCCGGTGCGCGACACGCCGCTCTACATCCATTCCATAAACCCAGGGACCCGAGCCGTCCGGCGCGCTCGCCAGATAGAGCAACGTGCGCTGAGTGAGCAGCACCGGATAGGTCACGCGCGTTGAGTGAAAGGAGATGCGTTCGAGCGCCTCGCCGCGCGGATCAACGCGCCAAACGTCCAGCCGGTCTGGCAGGCTGCCCCTGGAGAAATAGATCAGATTTCCTGGTCCCCAGACGGGGAAGTGACTGTGCAGTCCAGTGGGCGCGATCAAAATGGGACTGCTGCGGGAAAGTCCTTTCCCATCGCCGATGAACAGCGGATCCCCTGGTACCGTGGTGTGATAGGCCAACTGCTTGCCATCGGGCGACCAGGCCAGCTCCGCCGCTCCTTCAAGGTAGGGACGGGGCTCGCCGCCAAGCGTGGGTACCGCCCAGATACTGATATCCGCTTCCGCTGAGCCGGCTTGCCGACGCAGCCAAAACGTCACCAGCGAACCGTCGGGCGAGAAACCGAGTTCACGGATCGAGGAATTGACGAATTCGCCCTCGAGCCCTCTTGTGAGGTTATGAAATCTCCCCGATCCGACCTGCGTCACCCAAACATCGGTGCGGCCGCCGCGATCCGAAAGAAACGCGATGAACTGACCGTCACGCGATACCGCGGCCGCCTCATTGCGGCCATCGAATCCCGTGACGGACTGATAGAGCGCCCCGGCCAAGGGGTCCCGCCAAAAGTGGTCGCTGCGCTCGAACCAAACGATCAAGCCCATGGCGAGAACCCCGAGCGCGCCCGCGGCCGCCAAAACGGCCCAGGATGAATGAAAAGTCGCGGCAGCCCTCGCGGGCGATGGTGCGGGATCGGGACCCGGCTCGGCTGCACCGGGTGGTTGCTGAGCGCTTCGGCCTTGCATCCAGGCATCGAGTTCCGACTGGAACGCGTATACCGAACCTTTTTTGTCGTGCAGGTGGCGATGCACGGGCATCCCCTCCCTTTTCTCCCAGCGCTGGACCGTGGTTATGTCACGTTTCAGAAACGCGGCGATCTTCTTCCACGAATCTAGGCGACCGTCGTTACGTCCGTTCGGTTGGTCAGGAGAAGGCATTCCCATCGCGTGCGGATCGCTCCCTAGGCTGTCCTGAACATTCTATGCTTGAAATGCTGTCCTACCCAGCAGCGGCAAAGGACGGCATTTGAAGGCAGTGCGCGGAATCCGTTCATTGCTGTTTGACCCGTCATGTCTCTTCATCCGATTGTCTGCGAGCGCCCTGGGTGCGCAAACGCCGGGAGGCCTGGCCTCGGCGGATCGGCAACACATCAAACGGGAGGCTTTTCGAATGAAGTACAAAGCGTTGAGGTGGCTCGCGCGCGACCTCGCATTCCTGTCGGCGGCGACGGGCCTCGGAGGATTCACTTTGGCCGCAGCGAGCGAGCGAGCGGAACCGCCGCCGGTGCACTACCACGGCCTGTTCAATGACTACACACCCTCGGCCGCCGTCGTCAAAGGAGGCCCCTATGAAATGCGCGGACGATGGTCGCTTGACATAAACGAACGACTCGGCACCGCCAAGTTTTCGGCCGTGATGAACATGGAGACATCGGACTACGGGATCGTGCAAGGCACGGTGGACAAGGACGGGTTGGACCCGAGCAAAACACGCGGCGCTCACACGCATCACATCCTCATGACAGACGGCAAGGTCAGTTCCGATTGGGCGGCAAGCTGCCCGCACTTCACCCAGCCGGTAAGCGGTGGATTTGTGGTGACAGGACCGGCTTATATCACCGTGAACGGCGGCAGCACACCGTTTGCAAACCCGTCGACGGCGACGATTTGCATTCTAGGGGGCAGCGAAGTTCTATTCTCGAACTTCACCATGACGATCGGCGCACCGGCCAGCGGCCATTTCGGAACACAGGCGATCCATGGAGTGGTAGTTGGCTGCGCGGGGTTTTGGGAGCTCGAATCCAAGGATTGCTCGGTTCAAATACCCGAGTAAGGAACAAGCATTCGTAGTTGATTGACGGGCGCAGTCAAGGCCGCCGCCATGCCTGCGCCCGTCGCGTCGAAGCGACACCGAGGGCGTGCGCAGCCGTGACCGACTTTAGATCACGCGATGTGGTGGTGTTGTCTGACATACACCCGGTGCGGCGAACCCCTAACCTGCGAGTCTATGAATGTACTTGCAGACTTCGGCTGCTCTTCGAATCCACTGAGCACTCGGTCGGGGCTGCAACGGCTGCTGCATGAGCGCTTGAACGGCCAGCTCACCGATGATGAGCTGGTATCGGCCATTCGCGGCACCTACACGCTGAGCGAGTTCCGTTCTTGCCTGGTCGCGCTGATGGCCGCAGAGCCGCCGCTGATGCCCCGCATCATGGCTCTGGTCCATCGGCTGAATAATCGAGGCGATATTCCCTCGGATCTGATTCGCTTGCTCGAATTGCGGATTTCTCGCGCAGAACTGGCCAATGCTGAGGAAGGCGTGACCGTGGATCTCGGCAGAGACGGGGCGATCGGCACCCGTTTTGCGGACAGCCACCCCGCTGTGCGCCGAATAGAGGTGGGCCGCGTGCTGCGGGATCGGTACGAGATTCAGGACTGTTTAGGCACTGGCGGGAAGGGCAGCGTTTTCAGGGCCTTGGATCGGTATCGATCCAGTCTGCCGCCCTCGCAGCGCCATGTTGCGATCAAGATACTCCACGATTGCTGTGAAAATCGCGATGAAACCATCCAGGCGTTGCGGCGCGAGCTGCAGTCGGCCCAGGCGTTGTCGCACCCGAATGTCGTCAAGGTCTACGACGTGGATCGGGATGGAGACCTCGATTTTTTCACCATGGAGCTATTGGAGGGCGAACTCCTGAGCGCTCTCATGAAGCGATTTCAACCGCTGCCAATGCCGCGTCCGCAGGCCTGGGCGATCATCCGGCAAATCGCCTCGGGCCTGGAGCACGCGCACGCTCGCAAGGTGGTGCATGCCGATTTGAAGCCGCAAAACATTATGGTCACGACCTCAGGGGAGGTTCGCATACTCGATTTCGGCTCCTCGTACCGCGTCGCCAGGGAAGCGCCCGAACCGGCTTGGCGCGGATCATCCTCAGCCACCCCGGCTTATGCGTGCTGTGAGCTGTTGGACGGTCGCACGCCGGATCCGCGCGACGACTTATACGCGTTGGCGTGCATCGCCTATGAACTGCTGACCGGGGCTCATCCCTTTCAGCGGCGCCGCGCCAACGAAGCGCGCGATTTCGGTGTGGTCCCCGTACGGCCCTCGGGCCTGGGTCGGCGCCAATGGCAGACTCTCGCGAAGGGCCTTTCGTGGCACCGGGCGGGCAGGTCAATTTCCGTGGCCGAGTGGTTCAAGGGACTGAAACCCGCTTCGGAGGGCCCACCATCCTTGCCGGCAATCGGTGAGCTAGGCCCCCCGCCGGTCGCTGCGCACGGGTCCCCTCCTCTGAGACCTTTCGCGGTCTTCAGCGTGCTGCTTTGCATTGCTGCAATTTCCTTGCTCTTTGTGCGTCTGGCGCCGGGCGGAAAGGTGACTGGAGCTCCGCTTTCCGCAGCCTTGGTGCACGAAAAGACCGCACAAAACCCGCAAACCGAGCAGGCCTCGAGCACAACCGCGGCGAATGTGCTCGTGGCGCGTGCGACTCCAGAGAAGCCACGCGCGGCTCATGACACGCCGACGCCGCAAGATGAATACCAGGTGCAGCCAGGGCAGCATTTTGCAGAGATTCGAGTGCACCGGCCAGCCAATGCCAGCAACTCCGCTGCGGTGACCTGGTGGACTGTGCCGGCGTCGGCAAAGCCCGGCATCGACTATGTGAGCCAAGGCAAGGTGTCTCAGGCATTTCCCAAGGGCGAGGACTCGATGAGCGTTTTTGTGAAACTCCTGCCCCGAGCCAAGCGAAGCCAATCTGAGGTGTTTTACATAGCGGTGGCTGACCAGGGTGGCAAGCGTACGGAGCAAGTCTCGCACACCGCCGTGCGCTTGCCGCCCAGCAGAACTTCGTTCTAGCTAATTATTATATTTATATATCATATATTTACGTAGTTATATTGATGTCAACTAGCGCATAAGATCCCTTCATGCTTGCGAATTCGACGCTTCTGAGCGATGAATCATGTGCAGCCTGACGAGGTCTGGTAAGGTTGCATTTGACTAAAGCAATGAGTGCTTTGGAACCGACTGTGAGAGTGAACGCTGAAAAGCAGACGTTGATTCTGGCGGGCGAGCCGGTGCCGCAGCGTTTCGCATGCACGACGCCACCGCAGCCGCCTCTGACTTTCGTCGCCACCCCCGTCGAAGAGCCAATGCTGATCGCCCCGCGCAGCCAGCCAGATGTCAGCTTCGCGATATCGCCGTTGCCTCGCGGCCTGGTGCCGCAGGCGAGCGTTGCTGATCGCTGCAACGCTTATTGCGCGGCCAACGCCTATGCTCGCACGCAGGGGTTATTGAGCGCCGGCGGGCGCAGCGCGATCATCGATACCTACGCATAACGCGTCAACTCCAACTGAATCGGAAAACCGGCCCGTTCCAGCGCTCGTCCTGCAGATCCAGCTCATGTAATTGAGAGCACTGGGCGGAACCCTTCAGGGTATTGCGCCAGAATTCTCGAGCTCGCGCGTTGTTGCGCGCCACCGCAACCTCCCAAAGGCCCGGTTTCCGCGAAAAAATGATGTCGGCTGCGAGTCGACCGACGCCTTGGCCCCGATGCTTCCGAACGATGAAGAACTCCGCCATGTTTCGGTGGACCTTCAGGCCCGAGTGGCTTTTATCGTTGACCAGGCAGAATCCGGCCAACGCCCCATTGCACCAAATCAACATTGCCGCCCAATCCTCCCGGGACCAATACTCATCCAACGGATAGGTCTCGAAAAGCCCGTGGGCGTTCAATTCGCCGCGCGGCGTACCGCTCCAGAATTCTGAAAAGTCATGCGTATAGAGTTGCACGAGATTTTGAATGACGGGCGCTTGGCCGCGCTCGGCGTCCACCACCGTGACAGAGTCTCTCTCTTCCATCAGTGCGCGCCCGCGTGACTCGCCGCTAAGTTCCGGAACGTGCGCCCGAAACGAATATGGCCCTTGCCTTGGCTGATTTCTTGACGACGCCGAACCCGGCTCCGATACCCACGTCGATCGACGCGTTGTGGGTATAGGTCTGCGACCCGACTCCCGTTGCAACCGAAACGGGATCCGAATCCGAGAAATCCTCGAGCAGCAAACCATTTGCGCCGAGCTCGGCCGCCTGCGCCCGCATCGCTTCAATCATCTTCGCAATGGCCCGCTCGCCTCCGGCGCTGGAGACGCTGTTTCTCGATGCGCTCAAAACGGCAATCTCCTCGAAGCTTAGCGGCGCCTGGGTGTAGACCCTCACGGCAGACGCCGGTATCCGCCCACGCGGCGTGCCGGTCACAACTTGAGACGAGCTGGCACACGCCATCAGCGCGCACGCGACCGCGAGGATGGCGATCCCCCGCAGACTCATGCGCACCTATGCACGATCCTGCCCAGCTACTTTGGCGGCGGCGCGCTTGCAGCGGGTGCGGAATCGCCCTGCGTGATGCGCTTGGTGAACCGCCAGCCATCCTTGGTTTTGACCAGGCTGTCGGTGTAACTTGCCGTACCCACAATGCCCGGCGGCTTGCTGCTGAAATCCACCAGCATCAGATAAACCGAGCCGCTGGCTTCTTTGGAATTACCCGTGAGCCGCAGGTTGTTGTTCCAATGCTTGCGCGTGGCGCCGTTGAGCTTCTCGCGCCAGGTTTTGACGAAGTTGACGAGCGCATCATGCCCAACGAAGGTGTTGAACACGCCGTCGGGCGTAAACGTCGCGGCCCAACCCTCGGCGTCGCCGCTGTCGATGGCGACATTGTATCGCGCGTAGAGCTGTTGTATTTCGAAGTAATCCTGCGCGCTCAAGCCGCTCGCCGCCGCGCACGCGCCTGCAAACATGATTCCCGCGGCCAGTGTGGAAATTAGAATTTTTTTCATGATGATTCCAAGTTGGATTTGTTTTTACTTTGCGGGAGCGACCAGCGCCTGATACGTCAGGGCACGCGACAAATTCTCGACATCGGGCGCTCCGGGAGCCATCAGCCAGCGCTGCACCATGCCGACGAAAACCACATCGTTGCTAGGATCGATCCAAAACCACGTGCCGGCGAGGCCGTCCCACAGAAATGTCCCCTTCCCGGCGCTGCTGCCGAGCTTGAGAGGATCTTCCAGAATGGCAAAGTCGTACCCAAAGCCGAGGCCCGGTTGCATCTGATACAGCCCAATGCCGAATTTTCGCGCATTCTTGACTTCGTCGGAAATGTGATTGGTGCGCATGAGTTCGATCGAGCTTGGCGCTACCAGGCGCACGCCGTTCAATTCGCCGCCGTTCAATACCATTTGCGCGAAACGCAAGTAATCTCCGGCAGTGGAATACAAGCCGCCGCCGCCGGAGGGCATCCCCGGCGGCCGACTGATGCCCGGATCCAGAGGCATGGGCGCCGCGCCCGCAATGGCGTCGCTTTGATAAACGCTGGCGACGCGCTCGAGTTTGTCCGCAGGGACGTAGAACCCCGTATCTTTCATGCCCAAGGGCACGAAGATGCGCTCGCGCAAAAAATCGGCAAACGGCCTGCCGGAAAGCTTTTCGACCAGATAGCCTTGAATGTCGACCGAAACGCTGTAGACCCAGCCTTCTCCGGGTTGATAGAGCAGCGGCAATTTTGCGACGCGTGCGATGAATTCTTGCAACGAAGGCGCATTCAGCAGGTCCGCCTCGCGGTACATCTTGTCAACGGGACTGGAGCCAAAATAACCGTAGGTAAATCCGGCGCTGTGCGACATCAGCTCGCCCATGGTCGGAGCATGTGCCGGCTTGTCGAGGGTGGGTTTCCCATCCTGGTCGACGCCCGAAAAGACTTTCAGGTCGCGAAACTCCGGGATATAGCGCGCGATGGGATCGCTGGGTTTCCATTTTCCTTCTTCGTACAACATCATCATGGCAATGCCGGTAATCGGCTTGGTCATCGAATAGATGCGAACGATGCTGTCCCTTTGCATCGGTTTACCGCCTGCGACATCCGCGTAGCCATAGGTCTTTTCTTCCACAACTTTGCCGTGTCGCGCGAGTACGGTGACCATGCCGGCGATCTTTTTGGAATCCACCAGCGATTTCATCCCGGCGTCGAGTCTCGCCAGACGTTCTGTGGAGAATCCCACCGATTCAGGCTTGGCTTGCGCCAATTCGCCGCCCGCGGCCGGCAGGTGCGCCGGTTTCGCCGTTTGCGCGCCGACTTGGCTGATCGTCGCGAGCAACGCCAGCGTCATCGCCCCAAGAGCGCTTCGAAGCAACATAGCAGTCTCCCCCTTCTTATTAGCCGTCCCGATCATGCCACGAGGCCAACCTGAGAAACAGGGTATATCTGCAAAGCGGCGCGCCGCAGCTTTCGCCAGAACGGGCGCATTCGTCTAGAATGGCGCCGGGCCCGTCATTCAAGGGCACAAAAACTACTGGATGGACGGGGATGAGCGATTCAACCGACCAACGCGTGGGCACGGATAGAACCGCGCTGCTCAATCAATTGCGCATCGATCGCAGTGAGCCCCCCTCTTCTCACGGTTCCGGCAAGTGGTGGGCCGCGGGCATCGTTGTCATTGTCATCGCCGCCTCCGCGATTTGGTACCTGATGCGTCCCAGCGGCGAACCGATTACCACCGCGGTCGCGCAAGCAATCGCGGGGGGCACCTCAGGAGCGTCCGCGGGTCCTTCCTTGCTGGACGCCTCGGGGTATATCGTGGCGCGCCGCCGCGCCACCGTGTCCTCGAAAGTCACCGGCAAGGTGATCAAGGTCATGCTCGAGGAAGGACAACGGGTCGAGGCCGGAGATGTCATCGCACTCTTGGACGACTCCAATTGGCGCGCATCGCTCGTGCAGAGCAAGGCGCAGCTGCAGCAGGCGGAGGCCAACGTCGCTTCCGCGCAGACGGCTTTCGACGACGCAAAGCCGATATTCGAGCGCGCCAAAAAACAAAAGGCAGCGGCCGTGACCAGTGCCGAGAGTTTCGATGAATCGCGGGCGCAATACGACGTGGCGCACAACAACTTGTTGATCTCGGAACGCGCTCTGGACGCGGCCCGCGCCGGCGTGGAAGTGGCGCAACGCAACCTCGATGACACGATCATCCGCGCGCCGTTCGCCGGGGTCGTGACTGAAAAGGCGGCGCAGCCCGGCGAGATGGTCTCGCCGATTTCCGCGGGGGGCGGCTTCACCCGCACCGGCATAGGCACCATCGTCGATATGGATTCGCTTGAAGTCGAGGTCGACGTGAGCGAGAACTTCATCAACCGAGTGCGGCCCCGCCAGCCCGTGACCATCAAACTCAACGCCTACCCGGACTGGGATATTCCCGGCTCGGTCATCGCCACCATTCCGACCGCCGACCGCGCCAAGGCCACCGTCAAAGTGCGGATTGCCATCGGCCAAAAAGATCCCAGAATCATTCCGGAGATGGGTGCCCGAGTCGCTTTTTTGAGCGACAATGAGCCCGGCGCGAGCGCGGGACGAAATGCGCTGGCGGGTGTGGTGATCCCCGCCGCAGCCATCGCCGCCAGCGGGAGCGCCAACATCGTTTTTGTCGTGCATGGATCAACCGTGGAGCGGCGCGCGGTGCGTCTCGGCGGCAAGACCAGTTCCGGCCAGATCGTCAGCGCCGGACTCGAGCCTGGAAACATCGTGGCGCTCGGCGACTTGAGCAAGTTGAGCGACGGCGCGCGCGTCCGCCTTGAAAAGCAGTAAGGAGCAGCCGATGAGCACCCTGGTCTCACTCAATAACGTGGTGAAGCGCTATCAACGCGGCAAACAGTCGGTCGAAGTGCTGCATGGCGTGAATCTGTCGATCGATCAGGGGGAATTCCTGGCGCTCATGGGGCCTTCCGGATCGGGCAAAACCACGCTTCTCAATCTAATCGCCGGCTTGGATCAACCCACCGAGGGCGAAGTGACGGTGGCGGGCGAGCGGATCGACCGCTTGTCCGGCAGCAAGCTCGCCAAATGGCGCGCGCGGCACATCGGATTCGTATTTCAGTTTTATAACCTGCTGCCGGTGCTGAGCGCGGCGCGCAACGTTGAGGTGCCGCTGCTGCTGACGAATCTGTCCGCGGCGAAACGCCGGCAAAATGTACAGGCGGTGCTCGAGCTCGTCGGCCTCTCCGATCGCGCGACTCACAAGCCGAGCGAGCTGTCCGGCGGACAGCAGCAAAGGGTCTCGATCGCCCGCGCGCTCGTGGCCGACCCCACCCTGCTGGTGTGCGATGAACCGACCGGCGATCTCGACCGCGAAAACGCCGAGGAAATATTGAAACTGCTGCAGATGCTGAACCGCCAGCAGGGCAAGACCATCATCATGGTGACACATGATCCGCTCGCGGCCGATCACGCCGCGCGCACCCTGCATGTCGACAAGGGGCGCCTGATCGATCCGCCGGCGCGCAGCGCCGCATGAAATATTTCATGCTGATTTGGGCCGGCCTCTGGCGCAAGAAGACCCGCACCATACTGACCATGCTGTCGATCGTGGTCGCCTTCCTGCTGTTCGGGCTGCTGCAGGGAATCAACCAAGGGATCAAGGCGGGGCTCGGCGACACCGGCAACCATCGCTTATGGACCACCGAGCGCATGAGCGCGATGAGCTCCATGCCGGCGAGCCTCATGGATCGAATGCAAACCGTGAAGGGTGTGAGCAACATCGCGCACTTGAGTTTTTTCGGCGGCTATTTTCAGGACGCAAAAAATCCGCTGCCGGCCTTCGCCACGAATATCGACAAGCTCGCGGTGGTCTATCCGGAGCTAAATATCACCCCGGCGCAGATAGCGGCCATGCAGGCGACGCGCCCGGGTGCGCTCATTGGACGGCCGCTCGCCAAAAAGTATGGCTGGAAGGTTGGCGACAAGATTCCGGTGGGCACGACGATTTGGACCAACAAGGACGGCAGCAACAATTGGGCTTTCGACATCGTCGGCATATTCGACCCCACGCCGCAGTTTGCGAAATCGCCGCTTGGCGCCGCGTTCTGGATCAACTACGACTATTGGGACGAGGCGCGCAAGTTCGACAACCACCGGGTGCACCAATTCATCGTGCAAATCGACGATCCGAAACAGGCCGCCGCGATTTCCAAGGAGATCGACAACCTGACCGCGAACTCGCCGGACGAAACCCGCACGCAAACCGAGAACGCCGCGTTGCAGTCGCAGCTCAAGCAGCTCGCCGATATCAACTTCATCGCCAATTCCATCGTCGGCGCGGTGATGTTCACCCTGCTGTTTCTGACCGCCAACACCATGATGCAATCGGTACGCGAGCGCATCCCCGAGTTGGCCGTGTTGAAAACGCTCGGATTCAGCGGCGGGACCGTTTCCATGCTGGTACTCATCGAGTCGCTGATATTGTGCATTTTCGCGGCTGCCGTGGGGCTGTTGGCCTCGGCCGGCGCGATTAAAATCGTGGGCTCGATACTCGGGCCGAGCACGTTGCTGCCGATCGTCATCATCGTCGGTCTTGCGATCGCCGTCGCGCTCGCCATTGTCAGCGGTCTGCCGCCGGCGCTGCGTGCCCAACGGCTCAACATCGTCGACGCACTCGCGGGCCGCTGAGGAACCTATGAGCGCAATCACTCAAATAGCAGCCGTCTCCGCCATGAATATCCGCAGCCTTCCGCAACGGATCGGCAGCTCGTCGGTGGTTGTCATCGGCATTGCCGGCGTGGTCGCGGTGCTGATCTCCGTGCTGGCCATGTCGACGGGATTTCTGCGCACTCTGCAGCGCACCGGGCCGGAGAACCGGGCCATCGTGGTTCGCACCGGTTCGAGCACTGAACTGACCAGCGTTTTGACCAACGAAGCCGCATTGGCCATTGCCGATTCCGCCGGCATCAAAAAGGGCAGCGACGGGCATCCGCTGGCATCGCCCGAAGGCCTGTTGATCGTGAGCCTGTCCAAGAAGGACGGCGAGGACGCCAGCGCGCCATTTCGCGGCATGACGGCAACGGGGTTCGCGGTACACCCGGAAATCAAGATCATCCGCGGCCGCGTATTCGAACCCGGCGTCACTGAAATGATCGTCGGCAAATCCGCACAGCGGCTCTACAAAGGGCTTGATGTGGGATCGAAGGTTCTATTGCGCGGCGCCGCCTGGACGGTGGTGGGCACTTTCGAGAGCGGCGGCAGCGGCCGCGAGTCGGAACTGCTCGCCGACAAACAAACCCTGAATTCCGCCTATCAGCGCGGCAACAGCCTGCAGAGCGTGTGGGTGGTGCTCGATCCGAAGAGCGGCTTTCAGACCTTCAAGGACGCCATTACGACGAATCCGCAATTGCAGGTCGATGTCTCAACGGAAAAGGATTTCGGCGCCCAGCAAGCGGCCACCATCAGCAAAATCCTTAAAATCGTCGCCTACGTGGTCGGCGGCATCATGGCGGTCGGCGCCATTTTCGGGGCGCTCAACACGATGTACTCCGCAGTCAGCACCCGCTCGCGCGAGATTGCCACGCTGCGCGCCATTGGCTTTGGTCCCGTGCCGGTGGTCGTCTCGGTGTTCGTCGAAGCGTTGCTGCTTGCGCTCATCGGCGGTGCGATCGGTGCATTGGCCGCGTGGGTCATGTTCAACGGGCACTCCGTGGACACGCTCGGCGGAGGATTCGGCGGACAATTGATATTCGACCTGGCGGTAACCCCAAGTCTGATTGCGATCGGCATCGTCTGGGCGTGCACCATCGGAGTGGTCGGCGGACTGTTCCCGGCGATCCGCGCCGCGAGTTTGCCGGTGGCGACGGCGCTGCGAGCGGTGTAGCGCCCGGCGCCGCCGCGGGCAGCACAACAGCGCAGCAGCCCCTAGCTCAGCAGAGCGCGCATCGCCGCGACCAGCGCCAACGGCTGGTCCACCGGAATGTGGTGATAGGCGGACGGAATCACGATCGGTCCTCGTCCATTGCGCAATGCGTTGCCGATACGCTGCGCGAGCGCCGGCGGCACGACCTCGCTGAATTCACCGGCGATAAAATCCATGGGCAACTCGATATCTTTCAGCAACTCGCCTTCGGCGACCTGCTCCCAGCCGACGCTACCGACCGGCTTCTCGTCGAATTTCCACACGAACCCGCCGCCTTCAGGCTTGATCGAGTGCAGCGCCAGATGCTGCATGATGCGCGGCAGAACCGGCGGCTCGTCCGGTATGAAGCGAAAGCGCATGCAGGCGGTCGCCAGATCGGGATAGACCTTCTTGGGCCGCTGCATGAAGCGCGTCCGCAAGGGCTGATCCGCAAATCCGATATTCGTGTCGATGATCAGGACGCGCTTCAGCAGCTGCGCGTACTCGTGAGCGACGAACACCGCGATGCGGCCGCCGAAGCTGTGGCCCACGAGAGTCACGTCTGCGCGCCCGATCATGGTCAGCGTCGCGTGCACTTCGGCCACGAAATCGCTGCGGCTGTAGTTGAGTCTGAAACTGCTGTCGCCCATGCCGCCGAAGTCGATGGCGATGACCCGATAGTCCTGCGCGAACCAGGGCGCTACAAAATCCCACCAGTGGGCATGGCCGCGAAAGCCGTGCAGCAATAGCATGACGCGCGGATTGGAGGCATCGCCCCACTCCAGATAGTGCGTCACGTGATCGCCGCTCTTCAGGCGGCCGGAGCGTCCGGGTGCGTCAATCATTCGCTGCACCCAGTCATCGGCGACGGGCGCTCGGGTCTCTGCAGGACTCAAAAGGGTTACTCCAACGCCGAAGGGCGCTGAACATTATGCCAGCTGGCCGCGGCTCCGGTAGAATCGTGGCCGGTTCCTCACCGGAGAACGCCATGCTGAAGTCCGTTCCTGCCGCCGGCGACGCGGCCGCGCGCTTCTCGCCGGAAGAATGGGCAATTCGCGTCGACTTGGCCGCCGCTTATCGCCTGGTCGCGCATTTCCATTGGGATGACCTCGTGTTCACGCACATCACCGCGCGCGTGCCGGGGCCCGAGCACCATTTTCTCATCAATCCCTACGGGATGATGTTCGACGAGATCACCGCCTCCAGCCTGGTCAAGATCGACATGCAGGGAAACAAGGTGGGTGAGAGCCCCTGGCCGATCAATCCGGCGGGCTTCACGATTCACAGCGCCATTCACGGCGCGCGCCATGACATCGAGTGCGTGCTTCATACCCACACCTTGAACGGCGTTGCGGTCTCTGCACAGAAGCACGGCGTTCTGCCCCTCTCGCAGCAATCCATTTTCGTTCTGCAGAGCCTGGCCTATCACGATTACGAAGGCGTTGCGCTGCGCGACGACGAGAAGCCGCGCCTGGTGGCGGACATGGGCAACAAGAGCTACCTGATGCTGCGCAATCATGGCCTGCTGACGGTGGGTAGAACCGTCGCTGAGGCGTTCCAGCTCATGTACACCTTCGAGGCCACCTGCGCCATCCAGGTGCGAGCGCAGGCCGGCGGCGGCGAGCTCATTGCGGTTCAGCAGGGCATCATCGACACCGCCATGGAACAGGCGCGCGTGGTTTCGAACAACCAAGGTCCGCAGGCGCTGGTGTGGCCGGGATTGTTGCGCCGCCTGGACCGGATCGATCCGTCCTTCAGAACGTAAAAAAGGCCCTCTTTTTAGGAGGGCCTTTGCAACATCGACAATCCGGGATTCTGCGATCCCTTAGAATGAGGTTTACTTCAGGCGGTACTGTACTTCCACGCCATAGGTGCGGGGCGGGGTCAGCCCCAGGGTTTGGTCGCAATAGTACGGCGAGGGCCCGTTGAAGCCGCAGGCCTTGGTGCCCGGCGCCGGCGTAATCACGGCACCCGCCCCGACTCCGTCGTAGCCCACCTTGTTCTGCAGGTTCTTGATGTAGCCGAATATCGTGAATCGATCCGCGGTGTCGTTCCACGACAGGCGCATGTCGACCTGCGTATAGGCAGGCGCGATATAGTACTGCTCGGCGAAAATGCTGTCCGCCGTCTTGTCCTTCCAGATGTAGCTCACGGAGTAGTTCAACGAACCGGGCGTGAAGTGCCAGGTGTAGTTGGCGTTGGCGGCCACCTTGCTGCGCGGCACTTCCGGCACGGTATTGCCGTTGGTGTTTTCGAACTGCCCACTGACCACATTTTGATAGCAGGAGGAAGCGGGTACCGGCGTTGTGCACGATCCGGCTTGGCCCTTGATCACCGCACTCTCGTACGAATAATCCAGGATGAATTGCATGTTCGCCCAGGGCTGCCAGATCGACTCGAAATCGGCGCCGTACATTTGCACCTTCGGTATGTTGACGATCGAGGAAATGGTAGGGCCGTTATTGATGCCCGGCAGCGTCAAGGGAATCTGCTTGTCGGTGTAGTTGTAATAGTACAGCGCGCCGTTGATTTGCAGATTGCGGTTGAACACTTCCTTGCCGCCCAATTCGATGGCATCAAGATGCTCGGGCAGCGACTCGGGGTTCACGGAGATCGTACTGGCATTGAAACCGCCGGATTTATAGCCGCGGCTGTACTTCAAGTAAGCCAGGGTATTGGCATTAGGGTCCCATTCAACCCCCAGAGTTCCGGTGGGCGAATTCCAGTTGGCGCCCAAGTCGCGGGCCCACATGCCGTTGGAAAGCAGGTAGGGCTTGCCCCGCACTCCGCGGTAATTGCAGCCGACCGCCGTGAAGCAGTTGGCGATCGCCGGGTTGGATGCCGTGATGTCGTTGACCGGCGTGAACGCACCCAAGATGTAGGGCGTCGGGATGTTGCCGAAAACATTGCCGAGACAGGCCGGCAATCCGAAGCACAGCTCGCGGAATTGCTCGCCGCCTTTGAGGATATCGTAGGTATAGCGCAAGCCCGTGGTGAGTTTCCAGGTCGGCGTGAAATTCCAGTCGGTCTGGGCGAACGCCGCATACGAATTATTGTGCATTTCCTGCTGCTGCAGGTAGATCGCATCGCTCGGATTTGGCGGCGGCGGGCGCCGAAAAGTTGATATTCAGCGGCGTCGCGAGTTGCGTCTGGCCGGGCTCGTACAAATTGCCCGGCGTCTGATAGTTGCGCTCGTTGTATTGGAACAAGCCGAAGATCCACTGCAGCGCCGAATCGCTGTGCGATGTGATGTTGATTTCGTTGCTGAAGTATTTCTTGGTTTCGACATAGTGCGAATAAGTTCGCGGATGCACGACCAGCGGCGGGCAATCGAACACGCCCACGCCCGGCACGGCGCAACCGCCCGACCCAGGAATGACCGGGAAGGTATAGGAGCTGATCGCCGTATTATCGTAATCGTTGTACAGGCTGTAATAATAGGTCGTGTAGGCACCCAAATACTTCAGGTCCGCCGCCCAAGGCGTATGCCAGGTGAGTTGCGGCGTGATTTGGTAGGTGCGGCTCAACTTGGCCACGTTGCCGTCGTCGTTGCAGTAAAAACTGATATTGACGTTGGCCGGATTCTTGGCGCAGGCCGCGGCATTCGGCGAGAACCCGGCGGGCAGAGGCAGGGGGCTCTGAATTCCCACGAGGCCCGCCGCGCCGAACGCGGCGCCCGGCGACAGCGACGCATAGGGATAGGCCGCATAGTCATAAGAGCCGATGACATTCGTCGGCACCCGATAGGCGTCGTTGTAACCCAGTTGATCGAATCTCAGCCAAAATTGCACATCGGGGGTGATGTCCCACTCCAGCTGGCCTTCCCAGTAAAAGAAATTGCCGCTGCTTAAGTTGCTGCCTTCCGAGGTACCGTTCAAAAGGTTGCGGTAGTAACCATCGCCCTGATAGTTGCGGTAACCGCCGAATTTGAATCGCATGGTGTCGCTGATGGGACCGGACACGTAGCCCTCCACGTCGCGGGTCTGATAGTTGCCGATCTTGAGGCGCACTTCGGCGGTCCAATCCTGCGTCGGCCGCTTCGAAATGGAATTGATGGTGCCGGCAATGGCGTTGCGGCCGTACAAGGTGCCCTGCGGTCCACGCAGAACCTCGATTCGATCCTCGAACATCTCATCGCCCGAGGCGGCCACGACGCTGGAGTTGTAGACGCCGTCGGAATAAGTGGCAACGCCGGGGTTCGTGGACAGATTGTTGGTTTCGCGGCCGACGCCGCGGATGAAGGCGCGGTCCAGCGATGTCGAGTAGGCCAAACCCGGGGTGAAATTCGTCATGTCCTGAATCGTGTCGATGCCGATCAGGTCGCGCGTTTTGGACGTGTAGGCCGATATCGCGACCGGCACCGTCTCCAAGCTTTCGTTGCGTTTTTCCGCCGTGACGACGATCTCGGCAATCGAATTGTCGTCTTTGGATGCCGCCGCAGCCGCGGCGGGTGCCGGGGCCGGGGCGGGTGTGGGTTCAGCGTATGCGGTAAGCGAGAGCGCTACGGACACTGCGCTCGAAAGCAACAGTGCCACTGTTCTTGTCGTCATTTTTTGATCCCCCCGAAACGGTTAGTAGACCGTTTGTCCATTAGAAACCACCCCATCTCTCCACGATCGCGGCAGTCCCGCGGTCGTGCGGCTCAAGCGTACAACCCTATCGCTACAGCCTTTTTAGATGCCAGTCCCCGCCTCATTTCGGTGCGCTAAATATTTTAAAAGTCGCACCGCGTCACGCATTATTCGACTAGTTGATATCGTAATGTCAATAGCGCGCGATCAAATGGTTTCGATGCGTAGCGGAAATACCACGAGGATGTTCGGCCGGGTTTTCCATATGTCGGCCGCGCATCGCGAAGGTCCGCGAGGATTCGCAAGCACGGGCTGCGACGAAGAGTCGTTTCAATTGATATATCACGCCGGCGAACAGCCGATCCGGCGCGCGCGGCCGGCCGCTGCGCTTGCCGCCGGCCGATGGATGGTCGCGCCGGCCCCTCAGCGCGGCTTCGAGGCGGCTTGCAGCCGCGAACTCACCTGTTCCGCCGCGGTCAGCGTGCGCAATAGATTTTCTCCCGCCAGTTTGGCGATGTCTGCATCGCTCCAGCCTCGGCGCATCAGCTCCTCGAGCAGCGCGGGATAGCGATCCACCCCCTCGAGTCCGGCCGGCGCATCAGGAATGCCATCGAAGTCGGAACCGATACCGACGTGATCGATGCCGGCCACTTGACGAATGTGTTCGATGTGATCGGCGACTTGAGCGAGTGTCGTGACCGGCCGCGGATGCTGCGCTTCCCACTCGGCGAGCGCTGCCTTTGCGCGCTCGGGTTGGCCGATATAAAGCCCCGCATAGGGCGGGCTGTCGAAGCGGGTGCGCTCCGCGGCCTGGTCCGCCTCCCATCGATTGCGCGCGGCCGAGACATACGGCGGGGCGAAATTGACCATCACGATTCCACCGTTTGCGGCCACCGCGTGCAGCACATCGTCGGGCACGTTGCGCGGATGATCGACCAACGCTCGCGCGGATGAGTGGGAAAAGATAACGGGAGCCTGGCTTGCGGCCAGCGCCGCTCGCATGGTGTCGGGCGAAACATGGCTCAAGTCGACCAGCATTCCCAATCGGTTCATCTCGCGCACCACCTCGACGCCAAATGGCGTGAGGCCGTGGTGCGCGGGGGCATCGGTCGCCGAATCGGCCCAGGGCGTATTGGTCGTATGGGTCAGGGTCATATAGCGCGCGCCCGCGTCGTACATCTGACGCAATACCGCCAAAGAATTGTTGATCTGATGGCCGCCTTCGATGCCGATCAGCGAGGCGATTTTGCGGCTCTTGTGAATGCGGCGAATATCCGCGGCGCTGTAGGCCATGGCGAAATCGGCCGGATATTGCGCCGACATGCGCTTGACCAGGTCGATCTGTTCCAGCGTCATTTGCACCGCTTCGAAGCCCTGTGTGCTCACGGGTACCCACACGGACCAGAACTGCGCGCCCAGATGTCCGGCGCGCAAGCGCGGGATGTCCGTCATCAGCGCGGCCTGCCCCGGCTCCAGCGGCAGATGGCTGGTGTCTGCGGCCAGATTCACCGCGCCCACATCGCTCTTGAAGCGTTCGCGGATTTCCCACGGCAAATCGTTATGGCCGTCGATGAGCGGCGTCTGCAGCAAGACCTTATCGATACGCTGTTGATAGTCCTCCGCGGCCCAGGTCGCGAGGGGCAGGCAAAGCAACAGGCAAAGAATGCGCAGCATGGGCATGGGTATTCACTCTTTAAAGGTTATTTCAATGGGTTCGATTCCCGCAATTTCCCCGCGCAGCGAATCGCCGCGCGCGATCGGACCGACGCCAGCGGGGGTGCCGGTGAATATCAAGTCGCCGGGCGCGATCTCCACATAGGTGGAGAGCGCAGCGACGATTTCCGCGACGCTCCAGATCATGTCCTCAAGGTCGCCGCGCTGACGTACCTCGCCAGCGATCGCTCAAAGAGATCGATCCGGAGGCAGGCGGAATTCCCGGCGTCAAGGGCTCCGATCGGCGCCGAATGGTCGAATCCCTTGGCCATGTCCCACGGGCGACCGCTTTTTTGTGCTTCGGCTTGCAAATCGCGCCGCGTGAGATCGATTCCCACCGCATAGCCGAAAATCATCGACGCAACATCCGGGATGGCAACATTGACCCCGCGCCGATCGAGCGCAATCACCAGTTCAACTTCATGATGCAGTTCGGCGGTGCGCGGCGGAAACGGCAGCGGCTGCCCCGTGCCCACCACCGCGTCGGCCGGCTTGCTGAAGAAAAACGGCAAATCCTGTCTCGGATCGTTGCCCATCTCGCGCACATGATCGGCGTAGTTTCGTCCTACGCAGTAGATGCGGCGCACCGGGAATCGCAGCTCCGACCCAGCGATGGCAATGGTGGGTACGGATAGCTTTGGGACCGTGAGCATCGGTGCGCATTATGCCAACGTGGCCGCTCTGATTGTCGATGTATCGTGCGCTGGCACGATTGCACATGAGAAGTTTCACGACTAATATCCCGTATCCCTCTGAGTTATAAGTTTTTCGCAACACGGGCACTCGGTACAACACTCGTGACAGATTGGACAAACTAGGCATAGCTTGTCTATACTGTAGCAGTGAACATAACGCCGCCGCCCCGCCCTGCCCTGCCGGACTCGCGTACCAGCACGGTGCTCGATGCGGCCGTCTCGGTGTTCGCTCGCTACGGCTATCGCAAAACCTCCATGGACGATGTGGCTCGTCAAGCCGCCGTGTCGCGTCAGGGCCTCTACTTCTCGTTCGCCAACAAAGAAGAATTGTTTCGGCGCGCCTTGGAACATTCATTGAGCGCCCAACTGGCGTGCGCCATCGCGGCGTTGTCGCGTGCGCCGGATAGCCTGGAGACCCGCCTGATCGCGGCTTGCAAGGAATGGTCCGGGCGCTTCGCCGGCCCCTTCGGCAGCGATGCCGCCGATCTGATGTGCGCCAGCACCTCGCTGGCAGGAGCGACGCTGGCGGAATACGAAGCCCGATTCGAGCAGGCACTGGCGAACGCGATGGAAGGAACACCGCTGGCTGCTCGCTGCGCCGCCGCCGATACCCGCGTTGCCGACCTGGCGCGTGCCTTGCATGCCACGGCGCGCGGTCTCAAACAGACTTGCAAGACTCAAGAAGACTTTATGACGGCGATGACCGCTGCGGTTCGGATGGCGTGCCTGCCATCCGATCAGCGGCGCCGGCTCAAGGGGTGTGCTCCATGACGAAATCGATTGAATTTGGCAGACGCTCGACCGCGGATCAGGTATTGGCGGGAATCGACCTGACCGGCAAACACATCATCGTCACCGGATGCAATTCCGGACTCGGATACGCAACGCTGAACGCATTCGCCGCCAATGGCGCAGCGGTGATCGGCCTGGCCCGCACCCTGGAATCGGCATCGCAGGCGTGCGCGCAAGCGAGTCCTGTCTGCGTTCCGGTGGGCTGCGATCTGTCGAATTTCGACTCGATTGCCGCGGCGCTCGACACCATCCACGGACTCTCGGTGCCCATCGATGCCGTTGTTGCCAATGCCGCCGCGCCGATCCCGCCCTCCCTGGAAACCCGCTACGGCATCGAAAGGCAGTTTCTCACCAATCACATCGGCCATTTCATGCTGGTGAACGGGGTTGCGGACGTATTGCGCGAGGGCAGCGCGCGGGTCGTGATGGTGAGCGGCGCCGCCAGCAGCCAGCACGCCGACGGCGAAGGCATCATGTTCGACAATCTCGACGGTCATCGATTTTATGATCCGCACCTCTTTTATGCACAGTCAAAATTGGCAAATGCGCTGTACGCCCGGGAACTATCGCGCTGTTGGGCGCCGCGCGGCATCGCCGCCAACTCGGTCGATCCTGGCGGCGCGCGCTCCCGCGTGCGCCAGGGTCTGTTCGCGCGGCTGTTCGCGAGGACCGCGCAGCATGGGGCTGCGAGCCAGACGCTGCTGGCCGCAAGCCCGGAAGCATCCGGCATCAGCGGGGAGCACTGGTCGAATTGTAAAATCTCTCAAAGCGACTCTCGGCTGCAGGACATCGTTCTGGCGCGCCGCTTGTGGGATGTTTCGCAGGAGATCATCGAACGCGGACGCCGCAGCGGCAGCGCGGCCATGCAGCGGGCCGCTTAATCCAAAGGACTGACCGCCGAGCCGGCCTCGCGCCCTAGGTGACCCGCCAAGGCCGGCGCATTTCGCCGCTACGCTCAAAGGTCTATCCTATGCGCCATGCCGCGACACGAATCTTCGACCGGCCCACGGAGCGCCTGCACCTGCGGCAGCCTGCGCAAAGCGTCGCGGCGCATCTCGCAATTCTATGATGCGGCTTTGGCGCCGGTGGGGATCAAATCCACGCAATTCTCCATCCTCGCGGAAGTCGAACGCGGCGGCGGCGACGGTCCCCTGACCATGTGCGAGCTGGCCACCGCCATGGTCATGGACCGTTCGACGCTTGGGCACAATCTGCGGCCCTTGGAGCGCGATGATCTGCTCAGTCTCAAGCTGGCTGCGGCGGATCGGCGCAAGCGCCATGTGGCCTTGACCAAGAAAGGCAAGGCAACCCTGCAGCGCGCCCGCCGGCTTTGGCGCACGGCGGAAGCACGCTTCGAGAAAATCTTCGGTAAACGGCACGCGGCGGAGCTGCGCGCCGTGCTGCTCAATATTGCAGGGAACGACCAATTAAATTCCTTGCCGCTGCGCTGAACCGGTGCCCAATTGTCAATTGACTTGACCAGATATATCACTTACATTCCTGTGCGTTTGCGGGCATATGCCCCTATCCGATCATAGGCTGCATGCCGATTGCCCGCGCTTCCTTTCCTTGGCGCCCAAATTCTCGCTGTGCCGATTCGCGCCCAGCAGCGCAGCGATGCATTGATCCGGTTCGTGTCGGAGTGAAACGTGTGGATCGTTAGAGTAGCGTTACAGCGGCCCTACACCTTCATCATGTTGGCGGTGTTGATCGTGCTGCTCGGCGGCTACGCGATCATGAAGACCGCGACGGACATCTTCCCCAACATAAAGATTCCGATCGCCGCGGTCATCTGGCGTTACAACGGCATCCTGCCGGAGGAAATTGCCAACCGGATCGTGCTGTTTTCGGAGCGCACGGCGCAAACGGTGGTCAACGACGTCGAACACACCGAGTCGCAGTCGGTGGTCGGCACCTCGATCGTGAAGTACTTCTTCCAGCCGGGCGTCGACCAAGACCTGTCCGTCGCGCAGATAACCGCAGTCTCGCAGTCGCAAATTGCGTACTCGCCGCCGGGCACGACCTCGCCCTTCATCCTGTCGTACAACGCCTCCAGCGTGCCGATTTTGCAGCTTGCGCTCAGCAGCCCTACTTTGAGCGAAGCGCGTTTGTTCGACCTGGCCAATACCATCTTGCGCACCCAGCTTTCGACGGTGCAGGGCGCGTCGATGCCGTGGCCCTACGGCGGCAAGCAGCGCCAAGTGGAGGTCGATCTCAACCCCCAAGCGCTGAGCGCCCACGGCTTGTCCGGCAGCGATGTGGTCGCGGCGATCGGCGCGCAAAATTTGATTCTGCCGGCGGGCACCGAAAAAATCGGCGCCCTGGAATATTTCATCAAGGTGAATTCCAGCCCGGTGACCATCGACGAATTGAACAATCTGCCGATTCGCGCGCGCAACGGCACTGTAATTTATGTGCGGGACGTCGCGCATGTGCGGGATGGATATGCGCCGCAGACCAACATCGTACGCTTAGGGGGAAGGCGCGCACTGTTGGAAACCGTGTTGAAGACCGGCAAGGCTTCGACCATCGACATCATCAAGCACATCAATGAGAAACTGCCGCAGATCCGCGCGATCATGCCGCCGGATCTGCGAATCGAGACGCTCAGCGACCAATCGGTGTTCGTGCGCGCCGCCATTTCCGGCGTGATACGCGAGGCAGTGATTGCGGGGGCGCTCACCGGATTGTTGATCCTGCTGTTTCTCGGCAGCTGGCGCAGCACCTTGATCATTACGATTTCGATTCCCCTGTCCATTCTCGCCTCCATATGTTGCCTGTCGGCCTTGGGCGAGACCATCAACATCATGACCTTGGGCGGTTTGGCGCTCGCCGTGGGCATCCTGGTCGACGATGCGACCGTGACCATTGAAAACATCAATTATCACCTTGAACAAGGCAAGGACGTCGAAACCGCCATTCTCGATGGCGCCCATCAAATCGCCCTGCCGGCGCTCGTTTCCACCCTCGCCATCTGCATCGTTTTCGTGCCGATGTTTTTGCTGGCCGGGATCGCCAAATTCCTCTTCATCCCCCTGGCGGAGGCGGTAGTGTTCGCGATGCTCGCTTCTTATCTTCTGTCGCGTACCCTGGTGCCGACGCTCGCCAAATTCTGGCTCAAGAAACACGATGCCAAGCGCAAGCAGCCGGGGTTTCTCGGCCGCCTGCAATTGCGCTTCGAGCGCGGCTTCGAACGCTTCCGCGACCGCTACCACTCGCTGCTCGCCGCAGCGCTCGAAAGCGGCCCGCGCTTTGCCGCCATTTTCCTCGGCGCCATGATCGCCACCGCAATTCTCGCTTTTCCGCTGGGGCCGCTGCCGGGCTTGGGACAGGATTTCTTCCCTTCGGTCGACGGCGGTCAGATCAAACTGCATTTTCGGGCGCGGACCGGGACCCGCATCGAGGAAACCGCCGCGCTCGCCGATCGCATCGAAGCCAGTATCCGGGAAGTCATTCCGGCCAAGCAAATCAGCAGCATCGTCGACAACCTGGGTCTGCCGTACAGCGGAATCAATCTTTCCTACAGCACTTCCGCGCCCGGTAGGCCCCGGGGATGGGGATGTGTATGTCAACCTCACCGAGGATCACACACCGACGGTGCAATTCGTTCGCGCCCTGCGCAACAAGCTGACCGCCTCGTATCCGTCCACCCAATTTGCCTTTCTGCCGGCCGACATGATCGGGCAAATTCTGAATTTCGGCCTCCCCGCTCCCATCGATATCCAGATCGTCGGCGAAAACGTGCAGGCCAATCACGAGTTTGCCAACGTGCTGTTGCATAAACTCTACGCCGTAGCGGGCGCGGTGGATCTGCGCATTCAGCAATCGAGCGATTATCCCCAGTTCAACGTGGATGTCGACCGAACCAAGGCTCAGCTGGTCGGCCTGACCGAGCAGAGCGTGGCCGGCAACATGCTGGTGTCGCTGTCCGGCAGCTTCCAGACTTCGCCCAGTTTCTGGATCGACCCTCAATCCGGAACTCAATACAATGTGGCGACCCAAACTCCGCAATACCGCCTCGAAACCCTCAATGATCTCGGCAATACTCCGTTGAGCGGCGCGACCGGCGGCGGATCGCAGCTGCTCTCGAATGTCGCCAACATTCATCGCAGCGTCGCCCCCGCGGTGGTGAGCCACTACAATGCAACTCCGGTACTGGACATTTTCGGTTCGGTGGACGGCACCGACTTGGGTTATGTCTCCGCGCAAATCGATAAAATCATCGTCGGCGCAAAAAAGGACCTGCCGCACGGATCGACCATTGTGGTACGCGGCCAGGTCCAAACCATGAAGGCGTCTTTCGACGGGCTGCTGATCGGCTTGATCGGCGCCATCGTGCTGGTCTATATGTTGATCGTCGTCAATTTCCAGTCCTTGCTCGATCCCTTCATCATCATCACCGCGTTGCCGGCCGCGCTTGCAGGGATCGTTTGGATGCTGTTCCTCACGCATACGACCGTGAGTGTGCCCGCCCTCACCGGGGCCATCATGTGCATGGGGGTGGCGACCGCCAACAGCGTGCTGGTGATCAGCTTTGCGCGCGAACGCATGAACGCCGGCGACACGGCCATGGAAGCCGCCCTTCAGGCGGGATTCACGCGGTTGCGCCCGGTGCTCATGACCGCGCTGGCGATGATCATCGGCATGGTTCCGATGGCATTGGGATTGGGAGACGGCGGGGAGCAGAATGCCCCGCTGGGACGCGCCGTCATCGGCGGACTGATTTTTGCGACCGTCGCCACGCTATTTTTTGTGCCGACCGTATTTTCGATCATTCACGGGCGCAGCTCGCTGCCGCTTGAACCCGCGGAGTCTGCCCATGTCTGACAAGAGAATCCGCCGCTTCGCGTGGATCGCCCTGATAATCGCCGTTGCGCTGGGCGTTTGGGGCGAGATAAGCCGGGTGGTCGCCCGCTCCGAACTCGTCAAACAAAATGCCGCGGCTGCCACACCGACCGTGACGACCACCACCGCCGAACCCAGCGCAAGCGGCGAGGAATTAGTGCTGCCCGGCGCCGTACAGGCATTCATTGAGTCGCCGATCTACGCACGAACCAACGGCTACCTCAAAATCTGGTATACGGACATCGGCACGCCGGTCATCAAGGGACAGTTGCTCGCGCAGATCGAGACCCCGGAAGTCGATCAGCAGCTGACCCAGGCACAAGCCGATCTGGCGACGGCCCGCGCAAACGAGAATCTTTCCACGAGCACCAATGCAAGATGGCAGGCACTGCTTGCAACCCAATCCGTATCCAAGCAGGACGCGGACGAAAAGGCCGGCGATGCGGCCGCGAAGACCGCCGCCGCCGAGTCGGCCGCGGCCAACGTGGCGCGGCTGCGCGAGTTGGAGTCGTTCAAGCGGGTGGTTGCCCCGTTCACCGGCGTCATCACCGCCCGCAATACCGACATCGGTGCGTTGATCAATGCCGGGCAGAGCAGCGGGACGGAACTGTTTCGCATCGCCGATACGCACAAACTGCGCATCTATGTCAGTGTGCCGGAGCCATTCGCCGGGGTGACCCAGCCGGGACTCGCAGCTGCCTTGCACTTCACCGAGCATGCCGATCGCACCTACTCGGCCAAAATCGTGCGCACCTCCAATTCCCTGGACCCGTCGCAGCGCACCTTGCAGGTCGAACTGCAGTTGGACAACGACAAGGGCGAAATATTCCCCGGCGCTTACGCCGAGGTGCACTTCAAGCTGCCGCCCAATGCGCAAAGCCTGCGTCTACCCGCCAACACCGTGTTGTTCCGCTCCGCCGGCTTGCAGGTCGCCACCCTGGACGATCACCAGCGCGTCAAACTCAAGAACATTGTTCAGGGCCGCGATTTTGGCACTTCAATCGAGGTGCTCTCGGGCCTGGCACCGCACGAAACGGTCGTGCTCAATCCGCCGGACTCCATTGCCGATGGAGTACAAGTGCGCATCGCGGTACCGGATGCCGCACAGATCAACGCCCAGGGGAAAACCGGATGATGGCCGCGGGCCTGCTACAGCACTCGCGCCTCGCGTTTCTCCGCACGCTCTTGACGCCGGCAACGATACTTTCGCTGAGCGCTTGTTCACTCGCGCCCGCGTATAAAACTCCGCACAGCGCGCCGCCGGCGGCGGTCTACAAGGAAGCCGGCGACTGGAAGACGGCGGAGCCTGCGGATTCGCAGGCGCGCGGTGCCTGGTGGACGATATTTCAGGAACCTGCGCTCGATGAATTGGAGGCCCAGGTAGCCGATGCAAACCAGGACTTGAAGGCGGCGTATGCGAGACTGGTGCAGGCGCGCGCGGCCACGCGAATCGCGCGCGCGGATCTGTTCCCGATGCTGACGGCGCGATCCTCGGCTACAAGATCGCGCTTCTCGGTCAATTCGCCGACTTTTCCACCCGGCGCGGAGCCGGTCGGAAACAATTTTGACCTCGAGGCCGACCTGTCGTATGAGGTCGATGTGTGGGGCCGGGTGCGCAATGCGGTCGCCGCCGCGCGCGCGACCCAGCAGGCGAGCGCGGCAGATCTGGCGACGCTCGACTTGAGCATTCACGCCGAGCTCGCGAGCGATTATTTTTCGCTGCGTTCAGAGGATGCCCAACGGCAACTGCTCGATCAAACGGTGCAGGACTATACGAGGGCGTTGGAACTGACCCAGAATCTCTATAACGGGGGCGCCGCGGCGTTGACCGATGTTGCTCAGGCGCAAGCACAGCTGGAAACGGCGCGCACTCAGGCCGCCGACATACGCTTGCAGCGCGCCCAGACCGAGCATGCGATTGCCGTGTTGCTGGGCAAGAATCCGTCGGCGTTCCACCTGGACGACAATCCCCTCCTGATTACCGCCGTTCCGCCCCCCATCGATCCGGGAATGCCCTCCTCGCTTTTGGAGCGTCGCCCCGACGTCGCGGCCGCGGAGCGGCGCACGGCGGCCGCCAACGCGCAAATCGGCGTCGCGCGCGCCGCTTATTTTCCGGTTTTCAGCCTGGCGGCAGCCGCAGGCTTCGACAGCAGCAGCGCGTCGAACTGGCTCACCGCGCCGAGCCGATTGTGGACCCTGGGACCGGCAGCCGGCCTGCTGACGGTATTCGACGCCGGCCGGCATCGAGCGCAATCCGCGCAGGCGAAAGCCGCCTACGATGAGCAGGCCGCGAATTATAGGAACGCCGTGCTCACGGCTTATCAAGAAGTCGAGGATAACCTGGCGGCGCTGCGCGAATTGCAGCGGGAGAGCGTCAGCGAGGCCGCGGCGGTCAAGGCTACGGCCATGGCCCTGGAGCAGGCTCAATATCGCTATAAGGCGGGTCTGGTGACCTATCTGGAAGTCGCGACGGCGGAGAATACCTCGCTGCAGGCCCAACTCGCGAACGTCTCGATTCAGCTCAGGCGGATGAGCGCGAGCGTGCTGCTGGTGAAGGCGCTAGGCGGCGGATGGCGCAGCGGCGAGCCGTCCGCTGCCGAAACCGCCTCGCGCTGACGGCTCCTATCGGCTGTCGAGATTTTCGGCAGCGAAACCCCAGTTCGCCAGCTTTTCGATCAGGGCGTTCACGTAGTCCACCCGCCGGTTCTGATAGTCCAAATAATACGCGTGCTCCCAGACATCGATCGTCAGCAACGGTTTCAGCCCGTCGGTGATAGGTGTTTTAGCGTCGGGGGTTTTGAGAATTTTGAGCTTGTCGCCGTCTTGCACCAGCCACGCCCAACCGCTGCCGAATTGTCCGAGGGCCGCCTTGGACAATTCCTTTTTGCATTGGTCCACGCCGCCGAACGAAGCCTCCATCAAGCTCTTGAGCGCGGCGGGCGGTTCCGCGCCGCCCTTCGGCTTCAAGCTTTTCCAGTAGAACGTGTGATTCCAGGCCTGCGCGGCGTTGTTGAATATGGCGCTCCGATCGGCTTGGCCTGCTGTGGCTTTGACAATTTTTTCCAGGGGCATATCCGCGAATTCCGTGCCCACGATCAATTTATTGAGCGTCTCAACGTAGGTCTTATGATGCTTGCCATAGTGAAAGTTCAGGGTATTCGCCGATATGACGGGCGCCAATGAGCCCTGATCGAAGGGAAGCGGCGGGAGAACAATCGGTTGAGACATAACAGCTGCGGTGTTCATGGGAACTCCTTCGGTATGGCCGGATCCGGGAAAGGAAAGCTCACCGTAGCGAAGGCTCCCTTTCCTGGATACCGGCAAGCGCCAGCAGGCCGCGTAGGCTTAGACTGACCCTGCGAAGGCGGCGTCAGCTATTTCTTGGCGCACAGCCTCACGTCACCGCTGTTGCTGGTGAGATGCACGCGAGCGGAGCTATCGCCGGTCTTGAACGTCAGGCGCTTGCCGGGTCCGTGCCGTGGTTCGGACGGCTTGGGGCCGAAGCAATTGTCGATGTCGCCGCTTAAGGTCTGGATGTCGAAATCCGCCGCGGGCTCGCCGGCGAAATCCAGCTTGATGTCGCCGCTCACGGATTGACCGTCAATTTGCGCATCGGCAGCCGCGGTCAGCGTGGCGGAAAGGCCGCCGGAGATACTCTTGAATCGAGCGCGCGATACCGTCCCGAGGGTCAAATGCACATCGCCGCTGACGCTCGAGGCCTCGATGTCGGTGTTCCCGCCGGTCAGCACGATGCTGCCGCTGATGGCCTTTGCCTCGATTCGCTTGGCCGCCATCGCCGTAAAGTGGATATCGCCGCTCACATCGTTGACGCGCAGGTCCCCGCCGCCCTCGCCGCTGATATTGCCGCTCACGGTGCGCAGCTCCAGGGCGCCGCGGACCGCGGAGACCTTGAGATCCGAACTCACCAGCGAGGCATAAACCGAACTGTTGGTGGGCACGTGAATCACCAAGTGCGCATCGCCGTCGTTCATGTTCCAGTGCACGCCTCGCGGCAATACCACGCGTACGGAAGTGCGGTTGCTGTCGCCCGTCACTTCGACACGCTCCACATCCTTGCCGATGGTACCGGTCACCGCGACCTCGGGTTTATCCCATCCCTGCACGTCGATCGAGCCGGCGACATTGTCGATCTCGACCTCTCCTTGAGGGCTCGCCGCACGGTGCGCATCGACGGAAGTCGCGGCATGCGCGAGCGACGCGGGGCATGCCCAGAGCGCGAGCGCACATCCGAGTGCACCGAGGTGGCTGAGGTTCTTGAAACGGTTTGTGAATTGCACGGGTGCCATGGTCAAATCCTTATCATAGGGGGTTGGGTGGCCTGAACCACGCGATCGTAGAGGTCGAACTCATCTTGCCAGGTGCTTTCCCAAAGCTGCTCGAGCAGCGGGCTTTGCGGATCGGCGGCCAGCGCCTTGCGGATGTCTTCGTGCGCCTTTTGAATGACCGCCAGACTGGACTCGATTTTTGCGCGGGTCGCCGGCGCGAGCAATGCGAGCCGCTCGTGAAAGGTCTTTTCCATCGAGTTGCGCGCCCGCACATATTTCGGATCGCGCGGTTCCTCGAACGAGTTCCTGGCGGCCACGGTCTGAACGACCTGCGGTACCGTTCGGCTCTGCAGCACCGCCCAGGTAAAGAAGCTGGCGAGACCGGCAGCCGCCATGGCGATGGCCGCGGCAAGCGCCAAGGGCGGCCCCCGCCGCGTTTTGCCCGTCAGCCGCGCGGCGATACCGGGCCACAAATTGCCGGGCGGCACGATGTCCCGGGGCATATTCGCGATCAGCCTGTCGAGCGATTCCTGTCGGCGATCGTTCATGATGGCTCTACTCCTAACGTGGAACTCGAGTAGTTGGCGCGCGCGGTGCAGCTGAGCCTTGCAAGTGCCTTCGGCGACGCCCAGAGCGCTGGCCGCTTCTGCATGGCTGAACCCGTAAATGCCAACCAGCACCAGCACGTGGCGCGCGCCATCGGGCAACGCCGCAATGGCGCGCTCGATGTCGAGCGGCGGCGCGCCGCCGCCTGGATCGGCGCGGTCGGGCAGACCCTGCACGGATTCGGCAACCTCGTATTCGGCCCGTAGTCCTTTGCGGCGCGACAGCACGCAATTGACGGCAATCTTGTGCAGCCAGGTGGAAAAGCGGCTGCGACGCTCGAAACGGCCCAGCGCGCGCCAGGCCGCGACAAAGGACTCTTGCGTGCAATCCTCGGCAGCCTCTCGCTGGCCCGTAAGCCGCAGGCACAGACCGTAAATCCGCGGCGAGAATTGCCGATAGAGGCGTTCGAACGCGGCCATGTCGCCGGCAGCCGCCGCTGCGATCGTATCCAACGGCTCACTGCTGGAATCCATGGTGAAAGCTCGCTGCAGCGCGTGAATCATGCCGGATTAGAGGAATGCAACGACCGAAAGGTTTAAGGGCGCCCTCAGAATTCGCTGATGTCGATCATGTTGTCGTCCACGATCCGGTCTATCAGCTTGTTGTAGGGATCAATTCCGGCGCGCGTTGGCTGCCGATCGACCACGATGGTGAAGGTTTCATGCTCGCGGGTGATCTTTTCCCGCTTCATATAGAGCGGCTTCTCCTCGTCCTTTTTGCCGCTGAACACGCCGATATCGATGAAATCGGCCAATGGCAGGGGCGTTTCGACGCCGTTGGCGTCGGCCTGCACTTTGCGTGCCTCGACATTCAGAGTCACCTCGTATTTGCCGTCGGCGGTCTTTTTGGAGGTGGCTGACAGCGCCTTGTTGTCATACAGCACAATGCGGTTGAATCCGTCGTCGATGAGATATTGAAGTTCCGGCGGAGTCTGCTCGCGCAGGGCCGCGATCAGCTGCCGGGTATCCGGGTAGGGCTGATTTTCCGCCGCCGTGCCGCTCGCTTGCTGAACCGCGTCGGTCTGATTGTGCGCATTGGCGTAGCGATACTGCGTCAAGAAGTTATGCAGCGCGAGATTGATTTTATCCTCGCCGACATAATCGGCCAGCGTATACATGATTTGGCCGCCCTTCTCATACCAGACGTAGGCCTCGCGCTGTACCAGGGCCAGCGGCCGCTCGCCGCGCACCTCCGCTGCCCGGCCGCGAAGATAGCGGTCCAGGTAGTGGCGCATGATCCGATGCATGTAGTCTTTGCCGTAGCGGTGCTGCATCACCATGTACGCGGAATACTGGGCCAGGGTCTCCGCCATCATGTTCGAGCCTTGAACCATGCCGCCGATCAACTGGTGGCCCCACCACTGATGGCCCAACTCGTGTGCGGTGACGAACAGCGTCAGATCCACGTCGGTCGGCTTGATGCACCCGGCTGATGAAGCCGATCGATTCCGAATAGGGCACGGTATTGGGAAACGACTGCGCGAACGTGCGATAGCGCGGAAATTCCAAGATTCGATACTGATTGAACTGATATGGACTGAAATTTTTCTCGAAATACTCCAGACCCGCGCGCGACCCGGCCAGCATTTCATCGATGTTGAAGGTGTGCGCAGGGTCATAATAGACCTCCAGGCTGATCGGCCCGTTCACGCCCGCGTATTGCTCCTTGCGCACGGCGTAGCGGGCCGACATGTAGGCGAAAAAATTCAATATATGGGTCGGAACCCATGCTGTACTCGAAGTATTTGCGACCGTCCTTATCCCAGGAGCGCACCAGATAGCCCGGGGCGACCGCGATCTGGTCGCCGGAGGTACTCACCACCGTGTGATAGGTGATCCAGTCCGAATTGGCCGTGAACAGATTGATTCGCGAGGCGCGCGGGTCGCCGCGCTCAGGCATTTCTTCGAGCGCGCCCAAATGCTCTTCACGGCGGCGGCGCGGATCGTCGATCTCGATTTGCGGCTCGTAGCCGATGGTCGGGAAAAACTCCTGGCCGAAGAAGCTGCCGTTGTAGGCAAATTCCGGGCGCTCGTTGCCGTCGCGAAAGCCTTTCGAGGTGTGCGCAAGCGCAAACGTCAGCGTCGTGACCTCGCCCACCTCGAGCGGACGATCGAGCGCATAAATACTGTACAGGTTGTGCGGCGAGCTGCTGACCAAGTGGAACGGCCGGTCAAAGCGCACCTGCGAGACGCTCTCGTATTGATCGGTTAGATGCACCGCGGAGATCGCATGCCCGCTCTTGTTCTGCAACGTGAACCGCCCGGTGCCGCTGAAGGATCTGCGCGCCGGATCGATGTCGATGGCCGCATCCACCGCGGTGACCTTGGGCTGAGCCAAGGTCTCGTATTTCTTGAACTGAATTTCATAGTCGGCCAACTGATGGCGGCGGTCCGCCGCGGTCGTATAGTCGTTCAGCACATGAGCGTTGAAGTAGAACCAACTGCCTGCGCCGAGCGCCAGCAGCGCGCTTGCCGCCAAGGCCGCGGACAGGGCCGGCAAACGCGCCCGCGCCATGCGGCTGCGCGCGCGCAGCGAATCCTCGGCGCCGCGCCGCGCGTAGGCCATGGAAACGACGCCAAGGAGCGCAAAGATGGCGAACCAATAAGAGATTGACCAGACGATGGACGGGACGAAATGACCGTAGCCATTCATGTCCGAATAGACATAAGCGGGCAAGTTTCCGGGAATCAGCAGCGAATTTTCCCAGCCCCAGGCGGAAAGCACCGTTTGCAGGACGAATACGCCGATGACGATGGCATGACCGATGAATTTATTCGACACGATGGTCTGCACGAACATGGCCAACATCGTGAAGCCGACAATCAGCGGCAAGGTGATGAAGAACAATTCTTTGACGTACTGCCAGACTTCGTAGTGGTAATAGCCCGCCCGCGTCTGCATCAAAATGCCGATCAGCATGGTGAGGGCCAGCAGAATGCACTCCACGAAGACGATGGCAGTCAATTTGGAGAGCCAGTCGCTTGATTCTCCGATCGGCAAAGCATCGTGAATTCCGTCGAAATGCGTGTCGCGCTCGCGCCAGATGAGCTCGGCGGCGTACAGGCCGGCGACAATTAAAAAGAATAGCGTTGCCGATCCCTCGACCGCCTGCACCATCAAGTAGGTGACCGGCCAGACGTCGACGCCGCCGACCCGCCCGGCAAAGTTGCCGTTGTTGACTGCAAACACGATCAGCAATCCCACGATCGCCCAAAACGGCACTTCCTTGACGATCAGGCGGATGCGCAGGGCCGTGAGCGCGAAATACTGTCGAAATACGCTGCTTGGGCCAAAGCGCTGCCGAACTTTCGGCAGCTGCACGGCGACGAAGGAGCGCTTTTTCGCGAGGCCTGCTTCCTCGTCCCGGCGCACGCGCGCCGCGCGCTTGCCTAAAGAGCGGGCCGTCAGCGCCTCCACCGACATGGGAAACAACGCCCAAGCGGCCAGCAGGGCCGCCGCGCCCACGCTGACCCACAGCAGCCGGTTGAACAGGAATACGCCAGGCGAGTATCCGGAAAAATCCCAGGGGAACAGCTGCGTGTTTTTCTCGATGACGCTCCAATAGCGGGAAACGGCGCTGTTCAGCAGCAAGCCGACCGGATCGAGAATGCCGGACCAGAAATGCTCCAAGGACCGCGTCGTCGAAAACGCGGTGATGCCGATCAGGTAGGCCATGAACAGCGCCACGCCTTGCAGATAGACGATGAATATCTTGCGCGTCAGGGCCGCCACGGCAAAGAAGAGCGAGCCCATGAAAAAAATCTGGATGACCACGATGGAAAGAAACGGCTCGAGATACCAGCGCAGATGGTTCGGCCCGATGCGCGCATGATCCGCCCACGGCGCAAAAGTTCCCAGGTATGCGCCGAGCAGCAATCCGCTGAATACCAGCACCGTGGTTACAAATGACCCGGCCCAACGGCCGCCGAGGTAGGCGAATTTCGAGACCGGTTTGGTGAAGAGGATCTGAAAGGTATCGCGTTGAAAATCCCGCAAGATCGAGGTGCCGAAAATCGCGGCGATGATGATGATGCCGAACAAGCAGGCTGCCTGGTCGTTGAACGTGATCCCCCAGGGACCGTTCAGCAGCACCTTGCCATTGCTGTTGCCCACCGGCCCGAAATTCTCCGAGGCCACGCACAGGAACGAGAACGCCAGCCACAACAGGAAGTAAACGTAGGTCGAGACACTTTTGGCGCGATAGCGCAGCTCAAACGTGAAGAACTCCCAAAACATGCTCATGATGATTCTCTTTGGATGGCGCTTCAGTGCTGCGCGTGGCGCGACAGGTTCAAGAAGTAGACGTCTTCGAGCCCCGATGGCGCGGCGCGGAATTCGGCGCCGGGAGAGCTCGGCGAGAACACGCGGATCTCATGTTGCCCACCGACCAGATGCGTGCTGACGATATTCAGTTGCGCTTCCAACGCACGCAGTTCCTCATCCGTTGCGACTACGCGCGACCAGATCTGGCCATCGAGCGCTGCCAGCGCCTCGGCGGGCGATCCCTCCAAGAGCACCTGACCCGCGGCAATGATGGCCATGCGCGGGCACAGCTCGCGGACGTCATCGACGATATGCGTCGAGAGAATCACGGTGACGTCGCGCCCGATGGCGGACAACAAGTTGAGAAAGCGGTTGCGTTCGGCCGGATCCAGGCCGGCCGTGGGTTCATCCACGATGATCAGTCTTGGATTGGCGATCAGTGCCTGGGCGATGCCGAAACGCTGCTTCATGCCGCCGGAATAAGTCGAGAGGGCTTTCTTTCGCACCTCCCATAGGTTGGTCTGATGCAGCAGGGCCTCGACCATCTCCTTGCGCTCGCCGGCATTGACCACGCCTTTCAGGATCGCCAGGTGTTGCAGCATGTCGGCAGCCGACATCTTCGGGTACACGCCGAACTCCTGCGGCAGGTAGCCGAGAATTTTTCGCACCTCGTTCTTTTGAGTAAGGACGTTGATTCCGTCCAGCTCGATGCTGCCGGAATCCGGATCCTGCAGCGTGGCAATGGTTCGCATCAGCGAACTCTTTCCCGCTCCGTTCGGCCCGAGCAGCCCGAACATATTGTTCCCCACGGACAAGGAGAGATTTTTCAGCGCGCATACGCCGTTTGGATATGTTTTCGACAGTCCGCTGATGGTCAGCGCCATGGGATGATCCCTATAGGTTGATTGGTTGCTTAGCCGGAAGATCCAGGGCCGCCTGCATCGTTGTCCCCTGTTCCCCAGCCGTTGCTGCGGATTGTAAACAGGAATACCCCCCTCAGCGGCAAAATTGCGCAGCCCGCGGCGTGCGCGCGTGTTAATTTCGCCCCAGGCAACCCTTGGAGAAGGCCGTGAGATCGATAAGAACCTCAGCAAGAATCCTGACATGCATCGCACCGGCGGCCCTGATCGCGGCGCTTCTGACCGATGCCGACGCCGCTTCTGCCCGCAATGAAAAGGTCTATCAGGCCGTGGAAGCGAACCGCGCCGGCGCGCTGGAACTGCTCAAGGAGATCGTCAATATCGATTCAGGAACCGGCGATGTCGCGGGCGGCGCCAAGGTCGACGCGGTCCTGCGCACCCGGCTGACCCAGTTGGGCGCCGAGGTGCGCAGTGAACCGGCCGAGGCGCCCGGATTGCCCGAGAACCTGGTAGCCGTCTTTCACGGCACCGGCAAAGGCAAGATCCTCATCATTGCTCACATCGATACCGTATTTGGCCCGGGTACCGCCGCTGCGCGGCCGTTCAGCATGGAGCGGGAGCGCGCGCACGGTCCCGGCGTGGGCGACGAGAAGGCGGGCGTGGTGAATGCGTTTACCGCACTGAAGATACTGCACGACATGGGATTCAAAAATTTTGCCACAATCACCCTCCTGCTGGATGACAGTGAAGAGCGCGGCTCGCCCGGCTCGACCCAATTGATCAAGCGCCTGGCGCGCGAACATGACGTCGAATTCAACATGGAACCGGGTGATCCGCCCGATGCCTTGACGGTTTGGCGCAAAGGCTCTGCGAGCATCCGCATTCAAGTCAAAGGCCGCGCGGCCCATGCGGGGATGGCACCGCAAGACGGGCGCAATGCGGCACTCGAACTCATGCATCAACTGAACGCCCTGCAAGGCGCCTTCCCGACGACCGGCAGCGGTATCACGGTCAATCTCACGGTACTGCGCGCCGGGGAACGCGCCAATATCATTCCGGACCAGGCCGAAGCGACGCTCAATGTTCGCTACCGCAAGGCGGAGGAGTTCGAGACAATCCTGGCAAAAGTCGAGGCGGGAACGCACAGCACGCAGGTACCGGACACGACTGTCACCGTCGCCCACGACCCCGCCTTTCCGCCGTTGACTGAGAACGCGCAGATTGATGCGCTGGCAGCCCGCGCGCGCGCCATTTACGCGGAAATCGGCAAGACGGTTGAATTGTCCGGCAACGGCGGCGCTTCGGAGTCCGCGCTCGCCATGTCGGTGGGCACCCCGGCGCTCGACGGCTTAGGCTACGTGGGCGGCGATTTTCACACCGACCATGAATGGATCGACCTCAACAGTGTGGTTCCGCGCTTGTACCTGTTCACGCGCCTTCTCATGGAAACCGGCGCCAAGCCGCACTGAGCCCTAGCGCCTTCACATTGTCTGACGCCGGAAGCCGGCACATGAGGGACAGTCGTCCCGGCGCAGGACGCGTAGCGTTTGGGTTTTCAGGCCGGGGAATTCCCGCTGAGCGAGCGTCCGCGCGTGGCAACCGAGGCTGTCGAGCGAATCGCAACAAGACCCCGGGGGGTGCGAAAATCCCCCCAGCATGGCCCGCGCCGGGTGATGGCGCGGGTCGCCATCGCCATCGGCATTCTGCTAATCCTCATGATCCTCGGCGCGGCGCTCGCACCCGCGAGTTTTTGGCGCTGGTTGATCGTTCACGAAGTTTCGCGGGCGACCGGGCGGCCGGTGCAGATCGCGGGAAAGGTGACGGTGCACTTGTTCAGAGCCAATCCAGAACTGACGATCGAGGGCCTCCGCATCGCCAACCCCGCTTGGACAGCCTCGCCCGACATGCTGAGCGTGAAGAAGTTCGACGCCACTCTGAGCCTGAAGTCGCTGCTGCGATTCCAGCTGATTTTCCCGCAAGTCACGCTCGATTCGCCGGCCATCGATGTGGAAAGGGACTCGCCCGCCCGCGCAAATTGGGATTTTTCAACTGCGGGAAAGCGCACGGCGAATAAATCCCCCTCCGCACCGCTGCAGATACCCGTCATACAGCAGTTGCATCTCACGCAGGGCACGCTCAACGCCGCCGATCGCGTCCGCAAATTGACCTTCAAAGGGCAAGTTTCAGTGGCTGAAACCGGCAACGCGGCCGACGTTCACGCGTTGCAGGTGCGCGGCACAGGCACGCTCAACGGCAAGCCGTTTCAACTGAAACTCGATGGCGAGCCCCTCATCGGCGTGCAGCCCTCCAAGCCGTATGGATTCGAAACCTCGGTCAGCGCCGCGGATATCAAGCTCGGCGCGCACGTCACCATCGCGCACCCTTTCGACTTGGCTGCGCTGCAGGCGAGCTTCCATGTCTCCGGCAGCGACCTGGCCGATGTTTATTATCTGACGGGTTTGGCACTGCCCAATACACCGCCGTACGACGTTTCGGGCACGTTGGTACGCGACAAGCTGCGCTTCAACGTCGATGATTTTCACGGCACGCTCGGGGGCAGCGACGTAGCGGGCAATCTTTCCCTCGATACCGGCCGCGAACGGCCCAAACTGACCGCGACCCTGGTCTCGAAACAACTGCACCTCGCCGATCTGGCGGCGCCGTTGGGAACGCAAGCGACGCCGGCGCGAAAATCGGCCACGCTGGCCACCCCGGCAACGCCGCCGGCCGCGCCGCCGGCCGCGACCACGCTGCTGTTGCCCGACGCGGATTTGCAGGTGCAACGCGTGCGCGGAATGGACGCCGATGTGCAATTCGATGCCGCATCCCTCACCACTGCAACAGTGCCGGTGAAAAAGCTGCGCTTCCATCTGACCCTGGACAACGGCAAAATCGCGCTCGATCCGCTGACCTTCGCGCTTCCGCAAGGCCTGTTCTCCGGCACGGTGATCATCGATGCCCAAGGCGCGACGCCGCAAACCCGCATCGACATGAAGCTCAGCAACGTGGACCTCGCCCAGTTCAAGCCCAAGTCGAGCAAAGAGGCGCCGCTCGAAGGCGAGATCTTGGGACGCGTCAAGATGCGCGGCTCAGGATCGTCGGTTCACAAGGCGGCGGCCGACGCGGACGGGGAGATCACTTTGGTCATTCCCAACGGCAAAATGCGTGAAACCCTGGCCGAATTGACCGGCATCGATCTGTCGCGCGGATTGGGACTCATCTTGACAAAAAATCAACATGAAACCGAGGTACGCTGCGGCGTGGCGAGCTTCCAGGCGGACAATGGGGATCTGAGGGCGACTACGCTTTTGATCGACACCACCAATGTACTGATCACGGGTCAGGGCCAAATCGATCTCAAGAATGAGGCGCTCGACTTATCGCTGCGCGGCCAGCCGAAGAAGGTGCGCATTTTTCGGCTGCGCACACCGATCACGGTGCGGGGCAGCCTTTTGAAGCCGAAAATCGGCGTGCAGCTGGGGAAACTCGCGGCGCAGACGGGCGGCGCCGTCGCCTTGGGCGCCCTGCTGACCCCGGTCGCCGCCGTGCTGGCTTTCGTCGACGGCGGCCTCGCCAAAAACGCCAATTGCGCGGCACTGATCGGCCAGGCCGAGCAAACCAATGAACTTCCCAAGGAGTAAGTCATGGCCCAGCGGTCCCTGTGGCGCGGCGCAATCTCGTTCGGCTTGATCTATGTACCGGTCGAAATGTATTCGGCATCCAGAGAGCACGCGCTGAGTCTGCATTTTCTGGACAGCCGCGATTTCGCACCGGTCGGTTATGAGCGCATCAACAAGAACACGGGCAAGAGCGTGGATTGGCAGCACATCGTCAAGGGATACGAATACGAAAAAGGCCAATACGTGGCACTCTCCGATGCGGACTTCCAGCACGCGAATGTGAAAGCCTCGCAGACCATCGAGATTTCGCGCTTTACCGAGGCCGCCGACATTTCACCGGTCTACTACCAGGCTCCCTATTATTTGCTGCCCGCCAAGGGAGGCGAAAAAGTCTACGCGCTGCTCGCTGAAGCGCTGCAATCGAGCCGCAAAGTGGCAGTGGCCACCTTTGTGATGCGCGGCCGCCAGCATCTGTGCGTCGTCGCGCCGCGCGGCGGCTCCTTGATGCTGATCACGCTGCGATTCGCGAATGAAATACTGCCCGCCATGAAGCCTGCCGCGGTCAAGGCGGCCAAGCCCAAGGAAGCCGAGGTCGCCATGGCGCGCAAGCTGGTGGAGGAAATGAGCAGCACGTGGAATCCCGCGGAATTTCACGATACCTATCGCGAAGACCTGATGCGCCGCATACGCGAAAAGATCGACAAGAATGAAACTCACGTGCTCGGGTCTGCGCCCAAAAGGCAGCCGCGGCCCAAAGCCGAAGTGGTCGATCTGATGGATGCACTGAAAAACAGCCTGAAGCTGCGCGGCAAGGATCGCCCGCGAGCGGCGCCGAAGGCCGCGCGCGAGCGCAAGCGCGCCTGATGCCGGCGCAATGGTGCCGGCATGCTGTCCGGCAAATGCCTACGTGCGGTTGCGCTGCGGACCGCTGTGAGGCGTTGGGCCCGCTCGTTGTAATGATTCAACGATCTCACCCGGAGACTTTTATGGGATTCGACCTCGATCGATCGGAAGTCGCTGAATCGAAACCAACCGCGCAGGACCCGTCGGTTTTCAGTCTGGCGCTGTCGCGAAATCTCCTGGCCGAGCGCTTCGCCATCGACGCCTATCGCAAGATCGCCGAAAGCGGTCAGCACTATGACAAGGCCATGCTGCAGCTGGTGAAAGTCGCCCTGGCGGTGGAGGAAGAGCACGCGCAGATCTTGTCGGCGATTATCGAGAATTTGCGCAATTTGAACGGCGCTTTGGCCGGTTGACCGCACGGCGGCCGGCTAATGCGAGAGCGCTGATTAGTCCAGGGCGTAAAATCGATAAATCGCATCGGCGGATTCTGACAGGCAGCGTAGCCCGCTGGCGACATCGGTGCGACTCCCTGTTCGGCTACAGTGGCTCATGGAATCCGGGCCAATCGATACCGCCGAGCTCTTGCAAGTCGCATTGGAGTCGGCCGGCATGGGCAGTTGGGAACTCTACCTCTCCACCGGTACCGTGCACCGCACTCCCCGGCACGACCAGATCTTCGGCTACCCCGCGATCCAGCCATTTTGGGACCTTGACACGACCCTCGAACATATCATCGAGGAGGATCGGGCAGCCGTTCGGCAGGCATTTTGCCAGGCAAAACTGAGCGGAGACATCGACGTCGAAGCGCGTACCTGCCACAGCAACGGCGGCGAGACTCGATGGGTGCAGCTGCGCGGCCGAACATTTTATGTCCATGACCTGCCGACGCGCATCGTAGGAGTCATTGCCGACGCCACCCAGCGGCGAGCGGTGGAAGACCGTTTGCGTCAGACGCAAAAGATAGAAGCGCTCGGTCAGCTCACCGGCGGTGTCGCCCACGATTTCAACAACCTGCTGCAGGTGCTTTCCGGCGGCCTGCAAGTGCTCGGCCGCCAAGGCGACCCAACGCGCCGCGAACAGATCTTCAAATCCATGAGTCAGGCGGTCGACCGCGGTGCCGGCCTTTGCCGGCAACTGCTGGCCTTTTCCCGACGCCAGGCGCTCAAGCCGCAGGCCGTGAATCTCCAACGGCTGGCCGCCGGCATGCGCGAATTGCTGACCCGAAGTCTGCGCGGCGATATACGAATTCAGAGTTACTTTGGCGAGGGCTTGTGGTGCGTGGAAGTCGATCCAGGCGAACTCGAGCTGGTCATTCTGAATCTTGCACTGAATGCGCGCGACGCCATGCCGGACGGCGGGACGATCGACATCGGCGCGAGGAACATGCCCGCGCTGTCCGATCACGACCTCGCCGGCGATTTTGTGCGCCTCGACATTGCCGATTCAGGCATCGGTATGTCCCCCGATGTCCTGAGCCATGCCTTCGAACCCTTCTTCACCACCAAGGAAGTCGGCTGCGGCTCGGGATTGGGCCTCGCTCAGGCTCACGGCTTTGCCAAGGCGTCCGGCGGGGCGATCAGGATCGCGAGCACGCCAGGGCGCGGAACCCTCGTGAGCTTGTTCCTGCCGCGCACGCTCAAAGCCCCGGTGTATACGCCCGAGTTGATGCCGCACGCCTCCGACGATCTTGCGGGAAACGCGGCGCAGGTGCTGGTGGTAGAAGACGATGATGAGGTCGCGGCGTTGACGGTCGAGATGATCCACCAACTCGGTTACGACACGACGCGCGTGGCCAGCGCCGAGGCGGCCCTCGGCGCCCTCGCCGATCACCGTACCGTCGATATCGTCTTCTCCGACGTGATGATGCCCGGACGCATGAATGGCGTTGAGCTGGCGCAGGAAATCCGCCGCCGCCGGCCGAATCTGCCCGTGCTCCTGACCAGCGGCTACGCGGAGGCGGCGCGCCGCAAGGCAGGGTCTCAACAACTCAAAATTATCCCCAAACCGTATAGAATCGATGAATTACGCGACGCGTTGGCGGCTGTGAGGCAAGATACTCGGAAGTCCATCCGAGAACATTGAATGTCGTCGATCATCGTTTGTCCCTCGTGTGACCTCGCACACCGGGCCGGCATGGCCCCGGTATCCGTGGGCACCCGCTGCGCCCGCTGCCGCGCACCGCTGCAACGCCCGGAGAACGGCAGCATCGACACGGCGATTGCACTCGCCATCTGCGCGCTGGTCTTGTTTTTATTGAGCAACGCTTATCCCCTGGTGGAGATCCAGGTCAACGGTGCGACGCGTGACACGACTCTGATCGGAGCCGCACTGGCGTTCTACGCCCAGGACCATCCCGGCCTTGCAGCGCTGGTGTTCATCACCACCGTGGCCGGACCGTTTCTGCAGATCGGCAGCCTTCTGTATCTGCTCCTTCCCTTGCGCCAGTCGCGTGAAGCACCCGGCCAGAACTCGGTTTTTCGGCTTCTGGCACAGGTGCGGCAATGGACGTTTATCGAAGTATTCATGCTGGGCGTTTTGGTGGCGTTGGTCCGGCTCTCAGCCTACGCGCGCGTCATTCCGGGTGTCGCGCTGTGGTCATGCGTTTTTCTCATGCTCACGCTCGCCGCGTTGACCAGCCGCACGACGCCGGGACAGTTCTGGCGCTGGGTCGACGGGAATCGCCGGTGAGAGGGGTAACCACCGGACGCACTCTGGGGCTCTTGGTCTGCCTGCAGTGCCGCGCAACGGTGCGGGCCCTGCAGGTGTCGTATCCGCGCTGTCCGCGCTGCCATGCGCATCTGCATCAACGCAAGCCGCACAGCCTGGGATTGACGGCCGCGCTGCTGATATGCGCGGCGATCTTGTACATACCGGCGAACCTGCTGCCGGTGATGGTTACCCGCACGCTTTTCGACGATGAGCAAGATACGATCATGAGCGGGGTGCTGGTATTGCTGCACTCCGGCTCCTGGCCGATTGCGGTTCTGGTATTCGTTGCCAGCATCGTGGTGCCGCTGTTGAAGATCCTTTCTCTCAGCGTGGTACTCTTTTCAACGTGGCGCCGCTCGCCCCGCTACCGCACGGAGCGCAGCGAATTGTTCCGCCTGGTCGAATTCATTGGACGCTGGTCGATGCTCGATGTCTACGCCATCTCGCTGCTGGTCGCACTCGTGCAAATCAGATCGCTCGCATTCGTTTCAGTCGGCTGGGGTGCGTTGGCATTCGCGGCGGTCGTGGTCTTGACCACGTTCGCCGCGCGCACTTTCGATGAACGATTGCTCTGGGATGCGCCGCCGTGAGCGAAGGTCCGCGCGCGAATCTCGATGAGCTGCCCGCGGCGGTGCCGGCGCGCTCGCTGTGGGGCCGCCTGCCGCTGGTGTGGATTCTGCCGGCCGTGGTCATTTTGGCGGGCGCTTTCGTCGTGGTTCGAGAAAAAATTGCGCAAGGCACCTCGATCGAGATTCGCTTTGAAAATGCCGAAGGATTGGAGACGAACAAGACCAAAGTACGCTACAAGGATGTCGACATCGGCGAGGTCCGCGACATCCGCGTCGGGGAAGATCGCAAGGAAGTGATCGTAACGGCCGACATCCATCGCAACGCCAAGTCCTATCTGGTCGAAGACACGCGCTTTTGGGTGGTGCGGCCGCGGATATCCGGCGCCGGCGTATCCGGGCTGGCCACGCTGGTGTCCGGCGCCTACATCAGCGTCGATGTGGGGCACTCCTCGATAGAGCGTGACCACTTCGTCGGTCTGGAAGTGCCGCCCATCGTGACGGCCGACGTGCCTGGGCGCGAATTCATCCTGCACGCGGATGACTTGGGATCTTTGGACATCGGCTCCTCGGTATTCTACCGCCACATCACCGCCGGCCAGGTGGTGGGCTACAACCTGGACCCAGGGGGCACCGGCGTGACCGTCAAAGTGTTCATCAATGCGCCTTTCGACGTTTATGTCACCAGCGATACGCGGTTTTGGCAGGCGAGCGGCATCGACATGTCGGTGAACGCGGACGGGGTGAAGCTGCGCACCGAATCCCTCGCATCGATGCTCGAAGGCGGCGTCGCGTTTGGAACTCCGCCGGGCGCGGCGACCGCGCGGGCCGCGGCGGACACGGCATTTACCCTCTTCAATGACCAGGAACGCGCGATGCGGCCGTCCGAGACCGAGATCAGCACCTTCGTCATGTATTTCGGCGGTTCACTGCGCGGTCTGTCGCCCGGCGCGCCGGTGGAACTGCAAGGCATCACGGTGGGCGAAGTGAAGAGCCTCGACGTCGAGTACAGCGAACGCACGAAGCTGCTGGCGTTCCCCGTCGTGATGGAGTTGTATCCGCAAAGACTGCGCGGACGGGCGGGACGCGCCGCCGCAGCGGAGCAGCCGCATCCGGAGGCCAACACCCACGCGCTGATCGACAGCTTGGTTGCGCACGGCCTGCGCGCGGAATTGAAGACCGGCAATCTTCTGACCGGCCAGAAGTTCGTCTCTTTGGAAATGCACCGCGCCGTTGCCAAGGCTAAAGTCGCCTGGAATGAGCAGCCGGCCATTTTTCCGACCGTTTCGGGAAGTCTTGACGACATTCAAGACTCGGTGGGAGTGATCGCGAAAAAACTCAGCAGGGTGCCGTTCGATCAGTTGTCGGCACGCCTGTTGGGCGCCATGAACTCGCTCGATGCGACGCTCAAGAGCGCAGATCAGCTGCTGCATAACGTCGACGGCAATCTTGCACCGCAGATTCAGAAGACCTTGGCAGAAGCCGAGGGCGTCCTGAAGAACGCCAAGGATTTGCTCGGCCAGGATGCCCCATTGGAAAACGATTTAGGTTCGACATTGCTGCAGGTATCACGCGCCGCGAAATCGATCAGCGCCTTGGTCGATTACCTGGAGCGTCATCCTGAGTCCTTGCTCCGCGGCAAACCGGCAGGTTCACCATGAAATCGCTTTGCTCTTTACTCCTGGTAGTTCTGTTCGCGGGTTGCGTGACGCGGCAGCCGGACCGTTTCTATGTGATCGATGCCCTGCCCGCCGCGGCGGCGGCGCCCCGCTCCCGGTTCGACCGCCAGGTGACTTTGCGGGTCGTGATTCCTTCCCTCGTCGACCGCGGCGAAATGGTCATCGACGCCCAAAACGGCGTGTCGGTTCTCGAGCACGAACGCTGGGCTGCACCTCTTGCAGACATGATCAGCAGCGCACTCAGCCGCGACATCGAGCGCCGCCGCGGCGATGTGGTGGTCCTGGCTCGAAGCGCCGAGAAAGCCGGGATACCGCTGATCAGGATTGGGGTCGACATAGACCAGGTCAGCGCGCGCCTCGCGGAGCACTTGAGCATCGGCGCACATTGGCGGGTGACCGACGTGCGCACCGGCAAGGAAACCCTGGGCCGCGATACCTTCGTCAGCCCGCAGCAGCCGCAAAGCTATGCGGAAGTCGCCGCCGCGCTCAGTACCTGCATCGCCCTGCTGGCGGATCGTTTGGCGGGAGAGATTCCAACCAGCTAGTTCGATGCCGCGGCCCAGGCGATGGCCGCTCCACGAAAGGCGGGCACTTCGCTGTCGAAGTGCCCGTGTACTGCAATACTCGACGGCTACGGTTCGACTGTAATGTCGTTGTGAACCGAATTGACGCCTTCCGTGTCCTTGGCAATCATCGCCGCCAAATCGCTTGCATCCTTGGTCGGCGCCCGGCCACTCAGCCACACCACGCCGTTCGCATCGGTATCGACCTTGATCCGGGTGAGCGTCGACAGATGCTTCGCGGCCAACTTCGCCTTCACCTTGGTGGTGATGGCCGAATCCTTGATGAAATGATGCGATCCGGTATCGGTCGGCTCATCAGCCATCGCCATCGGTGCACATGCCACGCCGAGCGCGATCATGCCGCATAGAATTACGTGCTTCTTCATTCGTTCCTCCTGGTTTTATATAGCCTGTCGGCTTTGCTGATTCTCGACCGCCATGCTGCGCGATGCGCCGCGGCATATCTGTAGGTCGCAAAAGGGACCCGCTGACGGTGATATCCCACAAATTCAGGCGCGCTGCGTGCGCGCGGCAGGCCGTTCGCCGCGTGAGCTGGCGCGTTGCGCGGTTTTCTCGGGAATGGACAGCAAGCGCGCCGTGTTCACCAGCGCCATGTGCGTCAGCGCCTGAGGAAAATTTCCGAGCATGCGCTGCGCGCGCGGGTCATATTCCTCTGCAAACAACCCCAGGTCGTTGCCGAGCGCGAGCAGGCGCTCGAATAGCGCTTCCGCCTCTTTGCGGCGCCCGGTGAGGGCGTAACAATCCGCGAGCCAAAAGGTACAGGCCAGAAAGGCGCCCTCGCCGGCCGGCAGAGCATCGACGCGCGTGACGGTCGAGTAGCGCAGCAACAATCCTTTGACCAGCAAGTGCTTCTCGATCGCCGCGATCGTCCCGAGCACTCGCGGATCGCCCGGCGGCAAAAACCCCACCAGCGGTATCATGAGCAGGCTGGCATCCAGGAATTTTGACTCGTAGCACTGCACGAAAGTGTTGTTGGCGCGGTCGAAACCGCGCGCGCAGACTTGCGCATGAATGCGATCGCGCACGCGGCGCCAGCGAGCCACGGGCCCGTCCAGCCGGTCCTTATCCGCATCTTTGATGGCCCGGTCGAATGCCACCCAGGCCATGATTTTGGAGTGGCTGAAGTGCCGGCGCGGTCCGCGAATCTCCCACAGGCCTTCGTCCGGGTCCTCCCAATGAGACTCGAGGAATTCGAGCAACGCCAACTGCACGCTCCAAGCTTGTGGATGGGGCTTCAAATCCGCGGCCCGCGCCAGATGCAAGGAATCCATGACTTCACCATACACATCGAGCTGAAACTGCGTCGACGCGGCATTGCCGATGCGCACCGGCTTGGAGTTCTTGTAGCCGGGCAGCCAGGGCAATTCAATCTCATCGAGCCGCCGCGTTCCGCTCACGCCATAAACGATCTGCAAGTCTTGCGGCGAGCCCGCGACGGCGCGCAGCAGCCATTCGCGCCATGCGGCGGCCTCCTGGTTGTAGCCTGCCAGCAACAAGGCATTCAAAGTGAACGTCGCGTCGCGCAGCCAACAATACCGATAGTCCCAATTGCGCACGCCGCCCAGCTGTTCCGGCAAGGACGTCGTCGGCGCCGCCACCATTCCGCCGGTGGGCTGGTAGGTCAGCGCCTTCAGCGTAATCAGCGAGCGCAATACCGCAGCACGCCAGCGGCCGCGGTACAAACAGCGGGCCGACCAGCGATGCCAGTGCGCGGTGGTGCGCTTCAGTGCTTTGGCGGGATCGACCTGCGGGCGCGTTCGAAAGTGCGACGGCCGGTAGTTGAGCACGAAGGACTCACGCTCCCCGCGGCGCACCGAAAACTGCGCCACGGTCTTCATGTTGCGGCCTTCGACTTTGACCGTGGCGCCCAACTCGAGCGTGTCCGGCCCCGCTGTCAGCACCAACAGATCGTTCACCCGGCGCACCCACGGCACGATGGAACCGTAGTCGAAGCGCACGATCAATTCCATGCGCATCGCCACGCTGCCGCTCAGTCCCTCGACGATGCGAACCACGTCCCAGCGTTCGTCCGACATGGGCATGAAATCCGTGACGCGGACCGAGCCGCGCGCGGTCTGAAATTCTGTCTCCAGCACCAGGGAGTCATCCAAGTAGCGGCGCCGCGTACGGTTGATTTTGCCCGCGGGCGCCAGCAACCAGCGTCCATGCGCAGCGCCTCCCAACAGCGCCGCAAAGCACGCTCCCGAGTCAAATCGGGGGAAACACAGCCAATCGATCGAGCCATTGCTGCCGACCAGCGCAGCTGTGTGGCAATCGCCAATCAATGCGTAGTCCTCGATCGAGAGCATCCTTGCCGAAGCGTTTGCGCCGCGTTTCTTCACCGCTTCTGCTTTTTCAGAGTCCTCTCGCGCACTTCATTGGGATTGGTCGGGTCGGGCGGATCGTTCTGGAAACCGCCGGGCTTCGAGATCGGCTTTGCCTTGCTTTCTTCTTCCGCCTGACGCTCGTCCTTGGATTTCCCTGTATCGAGAGACTTCTCCTGACCGGCGGACTTGCCCGGGCTGCGCGGCGTTTCGGCAGCTCCCGTCGTCAGCAGGGTATTGAGCAAGCGAAGATCCTCCTCGGAGTTCCCCGCACCATTCACAAAAGCGAGTGAAGCGTGCATATGATCATCCTTAAGTAATTTCGCCTTCCTCAGCTTGCGCGAGGATCAGAGGCGAGGCATAGACATCGCGCGCCGAATCGATTGCAGGATAATTCTGACCGCGGACCCTGGCGCGGCTCACTTGCCACGCAACCCCCGCCGGCATAGCGTTGCGCGATGGAAGACAGCTCTCCCGACCACGACGAACGGCTCAAGGATTTCTTTGCACGCCATGGGGGTGCGGGGCCTCGCGGCATTCGCGGCGGCCAATCGGCCGGCGGCGTGCAGGGATGGTCGGAAGCCCACGCCGGCGACGGCTACGTTCTACGTTGCGACTGGTCGACATTCGGAAGCCGCGACGAAATGAGGTACTCGGAGATAGCTCCCAAGGCCTGAGGAGATGGCATGATTCGCAAACTGAGCACGGGCGAATATCGCCTGTATTCGCGCAAAGTGAACCCGCAAACGAAGCGCCGCCGCAACCTCGGCACCTTCAAAACACGCGCTGCCGCGCTCAAGCACGAACGGGATATCCAGTATTTCAAGAGGCACTAGCCGGCGGGACGCGACCGCAAGCGTGCCCCGGCACACCGCCCACGCAGCCTTGCGGACGGCAGCGCGGAGCCTCGAGCCACCGGCTGCCGGAATTTTGCGCGCAAATTGCAGTATCCTTACGCACCGCCTTCCAACAAGGATGCTCATGCTAACTCGACGGGTGTTTCTGCAGGGTGCCGCCGCGTCGCCTCTTGCGGCCGCTGGTTTCACGTTTGGCCGCGATTCGGGGGCGCCGGCGCTCAAGTCTCTGACCGGCGCTGCCAAGCCGATTTCCGTCGAAGAACGGCGTGCGCGGATTGCAAAAGCGCAGTCGCTCATGGCGCAACGCAAGGTCGCGGCGCTGCTGATCGAGCCAGGCTCGAGTCTCGAGTATTTCACCGGAATCCGCTGGCACCGCTCGGAACGCACGACCGTGGCGATCATCCCCGCTTCCGGGGAGGTGCTGGTCGTGACTCCCGCGTTCGAAGAACCCTCGGTTCGCGAGACATTGCAAGTCGGCGGCGATGTCAGCCATTGGGACGAACACGAGAGCCCATTTGAAAAAATCGTGCAAGGCCTCAAGGAGCGCGGCATCAATTCAGGGGTGCTGGCCGCCGAGTCGACCATGCGCTTCTTTATCGTGGCCGGAATCCGCCAGGCCTCGAGTGCATACGAAATCATCCCAGCCGACCCGATCGTGCGGGCCTGTCGGCTGATCAAGTCCCCGGCCGAATTGGCTTTACTGCAGCTGGCAAACGATGTGACGATCGAGGCGCTTCGTCGGGTGCACGCACAGGTCGCCCTGGGAATGAGCGGACCCGACATTAACGCCCTCATGGATCAAACGACGACCTCGCTCGGAGGCGCGCCGCAGTTCTCACTGGTACTGCTCAACGAGGCCTCCGCCTTTCCGCACGGCTCGGTCAAGCCGCAAAAAATTCGCGAGGGCTCGGTCATTCTCATGGACTGCGGCTGCTCGGTGCATGGCTACGAGTCCGACATCTCGCGAACGTGGGTGTTTGGTCAGCCGACTGCGCGGCAGCGCAAAGTCTGGGATACCGTCAAACGCGGCCAGGAACTTGCCTTGGAGACTGCAAAAATCAACCTCCCGGTCGGCTCCATCGACGACGCCGTGCGCAAGTATTACGAAAGCCAGGGCTGGGGTCCTGGGTATCGGTTGCCCGGCCTCTCGCATCGCACAGGCCATGGCATCGGTCTCGACGGTCATGAAGCGCCCTACCTCGTGCATGGCGACGCCACGCCGCTGCAAGCGGGCATGTGCTTTTCGGACGAACCGGGAATCTACATACCCGGGGAATTCGGCATCCGCCTGGAGGATTGCTGGCACATGACCGATGCGGGACCGAAGCTGTTCACCCCGTTGGCGAAATCGCTCGAACAACCGATTTGAAGTAGTCCGGCCATGCTCGCGCTGTTGTCGCTGTGCGCGTGGATTTATTTGTTCTTCGCGCACGGATCATTCTGGCGCTCGCGCCCGCAGCTGTCCGCTGCAATGCCCCGAGAATGTCCGGACGTCGATGTCATCGTCCCTGCCCGCGATGAGGCCGAGACGATTCAAGCCGCTATTGGATCGCTGCTGGCGCAAGAATATGGCGGTGAATTTCGCATCATTTTGGTCGACGACAACTCGACCGACGCAACGGCCGAGCTCGCCGGGTCCGCGCCGAAGCTTAAGATCGTACGCTTGGATTCGAAACCCGCGGGCTGGTCGGGAAAACTTTGGGCTTTGCACCAAGGAATTGCCGCCAGCCGTTCCCCCCTCGTGCTGCTGACCGATGCTGACATCGTGCACCAGCCTATGCATCTAGCGTCCCTGATCGCGAAGCTGCAAGACGCGCAGCTTGATTTGGTCAGTGAAATGGTGCGGCTCAATTGCAGCAGCGTGGCTGAGCGGATGCTGGTACCGGCTTTCGTTTATTTCTTCCAAATGCTGTATCCCTTCGCGAAGGTCAACGACCCGCGCTCCGCGGTGGCCGCGGCTGCCGGAGGCACGGTCTTGGTGCGGCGCGCAGCGCTCGAACGCGTCGGTGGGGTTGCGGCCATTCGACATGCCCTCATCGATGATGTGGCCCTGGCAAAGGCGGTCAAGCGCGGCGGCGCGATTTATCTCGCTCACACGGAACTTGCCGCCTCGATTCGACGTTATCCGAACATCTCCGATCTCTGGAACATGATTTCGCGCACCGCCTTTACCCAGTTGCGCTATTCAACGACGCTGTTGATCGTGACGATGGCTGCGCTCGGCATCATCTGGCTGGTGCCTCCGTGGGAAGCAGTATTTGGCGGCGGCTGGCGCATGATATGCGGGCTGGCGGCTTGCGCGCTTGCCGCGCTCAGCTACCTGCCCACACTGTCCCGCTATCGGCGCACTAAAATGTGGGCTGTGGCGCTGCCTTTGATTGCGGCGTTCTACATGGCCGCCACGGCCGCCTCAGCCGTGAACTACTGGCTAGGCAAGGGCGCCAGCTGGAAGAATCGCGCCTACCAACGCTAGGAGCCTCCTAGTCCTTCGCCGCCATGGCGGCCAGCGGCATGAGCGCCTCGGCTTTCACCGAAAACTGGTTGACGTGCTGCTGGTATGGCACGCATTCGGTGCGGTAGTTCAAGCCGCGAAAACTAAAATTCTTCGACAGGATGTCCTTCAGCTCTTGAACGAGTTCGCAGTCGCCGCGGCCCATGAAATACGGTTGAGTCTCGCTCACCAGGACCGGCGTCCAGCGCGCCGGCACGGTATTGGCAGAATTCGCATCGGCGCTCGGCGACAGCGAATAGAAATCCAGCTCGATAATGGAGTTGCGGCCGGGGACGCTCGACCCGTGCGGACATCCACGGGCGTTCACCTTGGCATCCTCCTTGCGTGCTCCCAAGTGCACCAGCAGTGCACGTATATTGTCTTCGAGCCCATCGCAGCTGTAGAGCGAGCTTATCCCGAAGTAGGTGAACATCGCGTGGCGATGCACCCACGTTCCGGTGACGGGCGGCTGCCCAGCCGAACCATCTTCTGCCACGCATGCCAGCGGCAGCGCGATGCAGGCCAGAAACACCGCGATCGCGGCCGAAGTTGCGGTTCGTTTGCTGCGTTGCATGAGGTCATCTCCCCTGTCGTTTCCAACAACTCGCCTGCACTTCTACAATAGACCTGCGAATCAATCATCAGTTCGGCCCAACACCGGCTCCCTGCTGCCGGCCGCGGCGCTCTTGCCAGCCAATCCACGCCTAGGAAGCGCTTTTCGCGACGGTGAGTGCCTTGTTCGCATCGACCACGGTAATCGCGGTCATGTTCACCAAGCGGCGCACCGTGGCAGCCGGCGTCAGGATGTGTACCGCTCCTGCGCACCCGAGCAGGATCGGACCCACCGCGACATTGTGGCCTGCCGCGGATTTCAGCAGGTTGTAAGCGATGCTGGCACTGTCCAAATTAGGACACACCAGCAGATTTGCCGTGCCCTGCAAGGTGCTGCGCTCGAGGATCGCGCGGCGCGCGCCCGCGTCGAGCGCGGCATCCCCGTGCATCTCTCCATCCACCTCCAGTTCCGGCATTCTCGCGCGCAGCAGCGCCAAGGCCGTGCGCATTTTCACCGCCGAGGCGGCGTTGCTGGAGCCAAAGTTGGAGTGCGACAGCAGCGCCACTTTCGGTACGAGACCGAAGGCCGAAAGCTGATCGGCCGCGAGTTGCGTCAATTCGGCGAGCTGTTCGGCCGTCGGCTCGAGATTGACGTGCGTGTCAACCAAAAACACCTGCCGCCCCGGGAGAATCACGCCGGTCATGGTGCCGTAAACGCTCGCCCCGGCTCGGTGCCCGATCACTTGATCGATATAGTGCAAATGGCGCGCGGTGGTGCTGATGGTTCCACACAGCATTCCATCCGCTTCGCCCTTCTTCAACAGCATGGCGCCGATCAGGGTCGTACGCCGCCGCATTTCCAGCCGCGCATATTGCGCGGTCACGCCGCTGCGCTCGGTCAGCTGGTGGTACGCCTGCCAGTACTCCCGAAAGCGTGCGTCGTGCTCGGGGTTGACGATCGTGACATTTTCGCCGATGCGAAGCCGCAGGCCATGGCGCTTGAGCGCATGCTCGATGACCGCGGGCCGGCCGATCAGAATGGGCGTGGCCAGTTTTTCGTCCACCACGATTTGCACCGCGCGAAGCACGCGCTCATCCTCCCCCTCCGCATAAACCACGCGGCTGCGCTGCAAATCGACGCGGCGCGCTGCCACGAAAATCGGCTGCATCAGCGTGCCGCTGTGGTAGACGAATTGCAGCAGCCGCTGGCCGTAAGCTTCCAAGTCGAGGATGGGCCGCCGCGCGACGCCGGACTCCATGGCAGCCTTGGCGACCGCGGGAGCTATTTTGACGATCAGGCGGGGATCGAAGGGCTTGGGAATCAGATATTCCGGACCGAATGCCAGATCCTGGATGCCTCCGTAGGCGGCGGCGACGATGTCGCTTTGCTCCTGCCGCGCCAGTTCCGCAATCGCGTGCACCGCGGCGATTTCCATTTGCCGCGTAATGGTGGTGGCCCCGACATCCAGCGCACCCCGAAATATGAACGGGAAGCACAGCACATTGTTGACTTGATTCGGATAGTCGCTGCGCCCGGTCGCTATCACCGCATCGCTGCGCACCGCCCTCGCCTCCTCGGGGAGAATCTCCGGGGTCGGATTCGCAAGGGCCAGGATGAGCGGCTTCGCCGCCATGCGCTTGACCATTTCCTGCGTCAGGACGCCGCCGGCGCTCAAGCCCAGGAAAACATCCGCGCCGCCTATGACTTCGGCGAGCGTGCGGGCGGATGTGGGTTGCGCGAAACGCGACTTCTCCGGATCCATCAGCTCCTGGCGTCCCTCATAGACGACGCCGGCAAGATCGGTCAGCCACACGTTTTCGCGCGTAAGGCCCAGGTCCAACAACAGGTCCACGCACGCCAGCGCCGCCGCACCGGCTCCGCTCACCACCATTTTCACTTGCGCAACCTGCTTGCCGACGATCTGCAGTCCGTTGAGGCAGGCCGCGCCGACGATGATGGCGGTGCCATGCTGATCGTCGTGGAACACGGGGATCTTCATGCGGCGGCGCAGTTCGCGCTCGACGATGAAGCATTCGGGAGCCTTGATATCCTCTAAGTTGATCGCACCGAATGTCGGCTCCAGCGCGGCAATGACCTCGATCAGCTTGTGCGGATCGCGCTGTTCGATTTCGATGTCGAAGACATCGATGCCCGCGAATTTCTTGAACAAAACCGCTTTGCCTTCCATCACCGGCTTGGCCGCCAACGGACCAATGGCTCCGAGCCCCAGCACCGCGGTGCCGTTGCTGATCACGCCGACCAGATTGCCGCGCGCCGTAAAGCGAAATACGTTCAGCGGATCCTCGACGATCGCCTCGCAGGCGGCTGCGACTCCGGGGGAATAGGCGAGCGCCAAGTCGCTCTGATTGAGCAGTTGCTTGGTGGCGGTGACCGATATTTTTCCCGGCACCGGGAATTCGTGGTAGTCGAGCGCTTGCTTGCGGAGCGCTTCTTTGATTTCGTCTCTCTTCATAGATCGAACTGCGCGGCGTCGGTGGGTCGGGCGGCATTATAGCGGCTCAGCGCCGCGAGTGGGCGCGCTTGAACGCGGTCGGTATGCCTATTGGCGCGTTCCTTGGTCCGGTCGGTCGGCAACGTGCCGCCGCGCCAGCGCGGCGTCGCGCGCGAGGAGCCCGGTTTCCCCCGCCTCGAAGCACAGCAGACGCGTACGGTTGTCTGTGGATGCGAGCGAACCAAAACCGGTTCCGCTTCGCACCAACGAACGTGCACTCGGCTGTGGCCGGGCGCGCGAAGGCGGCGGGCAAAGATGGTCGACGATGGCGGCCCCCGTGAGCGATATCGCGCCGTCGGGCGGAAATCCCGAGGCCGACCAGTGAACGTTATCGAGAGCATCGATCAACGTCGCGGCACCCACCACCTGCGCGATCGAACTCCAGGCGCCGGCTTCAAAAACCACTGCTTGCGGCGCGATAGCGTGCGCCGCGGCCTCCGCTCTCAATATCAATCCATAAATCTCCGCGGCGCGCACGCGGACCGGCGGCCCAATGTCGGCCGCCATCAGCCGCTCGCGCACCGTCTCCCAACGGGCCGGCTCTTGAGGAAAGGCGAACGGTATGTGCCCGAAATATTTGACGAAGGGCTCGATTACGAACCGATGTCCGCGGATCTCGGCGTCGGAGTGTGCGACCAGAGAGCAAACGACCGGATAAGGAGCATCCAATGCGTCGATAGCCCGGATGACCCGCTCCTCGAACCGCGGGAAGGCGTCAAGCACGGCAGCGATGAAGGTATCGCCCGTCAAGCCGCCGGAAAGATCGAGGTGCAGTTGCAACGCCGTCCCCTGGAGTGTTCCGGCGCAGAGTACGTCAACGCGATTGCGGCCAAAGCGCCTGGATTCCTAAATGCGGGTAGGAATATTCCTATGCCGGCGCCGGCGTGCCAGCACCATGCCCATCAAGGCTCCCGCCGCCGCGGCCAAACCGGAGGCCGCGTACGGGGACGCGCGCACCAGCCAATTCGCCTGGTCCCGCAGACTTGCGCCGTCACGAAGAATCTCGTCTTTCAAATCCGCGCCCAGCAGCTTGAGGAGACCCAACCCCGCCAGAACGTTGGCGGCGCACTTGAGGACGGTGGCCGTGTCCATGAGGCGGTGCCCTATTGGCGCAGCGAAACGGCAGGCCGGGAGAGCGGATGGATCTCCACCACGTTGCGCAATCGGAGCGGCCGCGCGGCGCTCGACAGACCGGTTTGATTGGCGGCGCCCCGCGTATCGTTCAGATTGAAATAGTATTGCAAATGATGATGCGTACGAACGAACAAGAACAGGCTGCCGCGCGCGGACCATTGCTTCAACATGAGTACGATATAACCTTCGTGTCTCATGCCGGTCTGTCGTCCGGGGCGCCAATTCGTTGTAGGACCGGCTGACGGCGCGGCGCGCCGCCGCTGCCTTCCTGGCGCAAAAAGCCCAGCACCAGCGTTTCTGCCTTGCGCGCCGAAGCGGCAGTGAGCTTGCCGTCGATATTTTGGTGGATGCTGCCCGATCGCCAGCTGTCGAAAACGGCCGGATTGATATACGACTTGCGGCAGACTGCCGGTGTGTTGCGCAGTTGCGCAGCGACCTGCTTGACCACTTCGGCAATTTTCTTTTTGTAGGCGCTCTCGCTGGCCGGATCGGGGAGCGGCGTGCGCGCGAGCAGGGTGATGGCATGCAGGGTCGCGCCCCAAGTGCGAAAATCCTTGGCGGTAAAATCGTTACCCATCGCCTCGCGAAGGTAGTCGTTGACCTGGCCGGAATCGATCGGACAGCGCTGGCCCTCGTCGTTGATGTATTGAAACAAGTGCTGTCCCGGGATCTCCTGGCAGCGGCGCACAATCTTCGCGATGCGCCTGTCGTCGATCAGAATCTCGTGCTGCACGCCGCCTTTGCCGCGGAAATTGAGTACCGCGCGCCCGTCGCGGATGAAGGTGACATGCCGATTGCGAAGCGTCGTGAGGCCGAAGCTCTTGTTGTCGCGCGCATATTCGCTGTTGCCGACGCGGATGCGGGTTGCATCGAGGAGGCTTACAACCACCGCCAGCACTTTCTCGCGCGGCAATCCAGGCAGCGCCATGTCGCGCTTCAAAACACGCCGCAGCTTCGAGAGCTTTTCACCGAAGGCGACCATGCGCTCGAATTTCGCGCTGTCGCGCAGTTCGCGCCACTCCGTGTGATAGCGGTATTGTTTGCGGCCGCGTGCGTCGCGGCCGGTTGCCTGCAGGTGACCGCGCGGCTTCATGCTGATCCACACGTCCCGATACGCCGGGGGAATCGCCAGGCTCGCGATGCGCTTCAGATCCTTTTCCGCTTCCAAGCGCCGGTTTTCCGGGGTGACATAGCGGAAGCCTCTGCCGACACGCAGCCGACGTATGCCGGGCTCCGTGTCCGATACATAAATGAGCCCGGCTTCGATGGCCATTTGCGCGGCTTCAGCCGCGCTGCCGCTGAGTTTGTCGCTGTCCGTTGCCGTTTTGAGCGTCATAGCGAATGGCTTTTAGCAGTTCACCTGCCGCGCGACTATGGAGAAACGCCGACGGCGTGTAGGATGCGGCGCCCTCATTTGCAATCTGCGACGTAGTTCAAGCGGCGAGTGTGACGCTCTCGGCCAATCGGCCAGTCGAGCCTCGGCGAGTTTGCATAACACCGATAAATTCCAAATTTACATAACGTTATGCAATTGCCGGCTTCGCCTTGCAAATTTTCGCGCCGCGGACGCATCGAATCGAGCGCGATTTCTCCTACGTGAGTTCGCGGTGGCCGCCACTCGCGCAGGCGATTTCATTGGCCCTATTATTTGCGGACCGACTTCCCGGTTGCGCCGACTCCAACCCACTCCAGGAGAGAACAATGAAAGCCAATCTTTTCGCGCTGATGTTGAGCCTGCCGCTGGTTGCATTGGCGGCGGCGAGCCCGGACGCATCCTTTTACAAGAACGCGGCCGAAGGCGGCATCGCCGAAGTGGACGCCGGCCACTTGGCGCAGGAAAAGGGCAACAGCCAGCAAGTCAAGGACTTCGGCGCCAGGATGGTGAAGGATCATACCGCGGCCAACGAGAAGTTGCAGGCGCTAGCCTCCTCGAAAGATATAACGCTGCCCACCACCGCAAGCGTGAGTCAAATGGCTGCCAAGGCCCAGCTCGATGTCCTTTCCGGCGATGCGTTTGACAAGTCGTACGTCAAGGGCCAATTGCGCGCGCATCGCCAAGCCATTGCTCTGTTCCGCAAAGAGATCAGCTCCGGCAAGGACACGGATGCCAAGGCATTTGCCGCCGCCACCCTGCCGACGCTCAAGGCGCATCTCAAGGCGATCACCGCGATCGCCGCCGACATGGGCGTCAAGACCAAGTGATCCGCTCAGCGTAGGCGCAATCCCACGGTGTTTGGCGGGCATGCGCTCTACATTTTGCTTCCCTCGCAACCGTATTCTGCAGGCGTCAGATAGGGTCATCAATAGGCGGGTAAAACCTCGGCGCTATCCAAGCAAATTCGATTACAAGGAACTCCCATGCTTCATTATGCCGTCGTGTTCTTGATCATTGCCTTGATTGCCGCCGTGTTCGGCTTCGGCGGAATCGCCGCGGGCGCAGCCGGCATCGCAAAGATTCTGTTCGTCGTTTTTCTGATCGGCGCGATTGTCACCTTCTTGCTGAACGGCCGATCGCGGGTCTAGCGGTCCCGAGCGCGAATCAGGCGCTTGGCGGGCGGCGGCGCGGGAAGGCGCCGCCGTCTCATCTTCTTCTCGCGAAGCCAATCACTTCTTCCGCCATCAAATCGAGTACCTGGCCCACTCTCGGCACCAAGCATTTGCCGTGCTCGTCGAACACGTTCTCGGCTGAATTGATGGCCGCGCCAAGCGGCGTCGGCCAGCCGCGCAGCGCATGCACGATATCGCGCAAGGCGCTCAGGGTATTGATGGCGCCAGGCCATCCTCCCGCGGTGGCGATGCATCCGACCGCCCGTCCGCTGAAGTAGGGGCGCGCCTCCGTGCGCAGGTCCTCCGCATAGTCCAGGGCATTCTTGACCAGGCCCGAAATGCTGCCGTGATACCCCGGCGAGCCGATGACGATGCCGTCGGCGAGCGCAAGCTCCGCCACCAGCAGCCGGGCACCCTCGCTGCGCTCCGAATTCTCGGGTTGGTAGAGGGGCAATTGCAACTGCGGGCCGCTGATCAGTTTGACGCGCGCGCCGACTCGCTCGACGGCGGTGAGCACGCGGCGCATCGCCCACTCGGTCGAAGAATTAGGACGAAGCGTTCCGCCGACGGCCACGATGTAAGGCGAAGTCACTGCAGCGATCCTACACGATTCAGCGGGCCGGATTAGCCGCGCGCGCACCGAAGGGCGGCTTTGCGAACCAGATGACGGGAATCAGCGTCAGGAAAATGAATCCCATCAAATAAAAGACATCGTTCACGCCCAGGGTCGATGCCTGGCTGGAGATGACTTGATTCACGAATTCAGATGCGCCGGCGCCGCCGATGCGGTGCGCGCCAAGTTGAGCCTGGTACTGAGACCACGCTTGGGAGGAATTGTTGATGTGCTCCGTCAGCACGGCGTGATGATAGTCGCTGCGCTGGTTCCAGATCCACACCGTGATGGCGGTCGAGAAACTACCGGCCATGGTACGCGTGAAGTTACTGACGCCCGAAGCCGAGGCCAGTTCGTTGGAGGTGACGCCGGACATCAGGATTTGATTCAATGGCAGAAAGAAAAATGCCATTCCGAAGCCTTGCAGAAATCTTGGTGTGGCAAATTGCAAGAAACTGGCGCTGTCGTTCAACGTTGCCGTCCAGAATATCGCGAAGCCGAAGATGCAGAACGCGAAACTGGCGGCGAGGCGCAGATTCAGCCGCGCCATGTTGCGCCCGATGATCGGCGCGATGAACAGACCTAAGACTCCGACTGGCGCCACCGCCAGTCCCGCCCAAGTGGCGGTATAGCCCACGGTGGTTTGCAGCCACAGTGGAAAAACGATGTTGACGCCCGAGAATGCAAAGAACGCCAGTGCCAAGGTCAAAGTGCCGACACGAAAATTGCGCTTCGCGAACAGGCGCAGATCCACCACCGGATGCTTGTCGGTCAATTCCCAGGGGATGAGAAAAGCCACCGCAATGACCGCGGTCACCGCCGCCGCCAGAATCACCGGCGAGTTGAACCAGTCCTTCTCGTTGCCGTTGTCCAACATGAATTGCAGGCTGCCGACGCCGACCACGAGCAGCGCGAGACCCACCACGTCGATGGGAAGTTTCACGGTGTTCGACTCGCGCCGGCGCAGCAGCGACCAACTCGCGATGGCCGAGAAGGCTCCGACCGGCAGATTGATGTAGAACAACCATGGCCAGGAGAGGTTGTCCGTTATCCACCCCCCGATGATGGGGCCGAAAATCGGCGCGATCATGATGACCATCGACCACAGCCCGAGCGCCATGCCGCGCTTATCGATGGGATAGTTGCGCAGCAGAATCGCCTGCGCGACCGACATCATGGGACCGGACACAAACCCTTGAATCAGACGCGCGCCCACCAGCATGGGGAGGCTGTTGGCCATGCCGCACACCGCAGAGAACGCCATGAACAGTAGAATCGAAGTGACAAAAGTCCTCACCTCGCCGAAGCGCCGCGCGATCCAGCCCGAGAGCGGCTGCATGATGGCGGCGGCCAACATGTACGAACTCACCGCCCACGTCCCTTCCGAGGTCGTGACGCCCAAACTGCCGGATATCGAAGGCACGGAGACATTGACGATGGTCATGTCAAGGATCTCCATGAAAGAGGCGGTCGCGATGGCGACGGTCAGAAAGAACAATTTACCGCCGTGCAGCGGGGGGTATTCGCCGGCGGCGGCCGGCTGCGCCAAATCAGCCATTGGCGGTCCTTGCGCTAGCGATCAAGAGCCAAATTTCGCCGCACGACCGCGTCAGCCTCGGCGTTGGCTTTCTGCATATCCTGCGTGTACACCTGCGTGTCCCCCACCGGCTTGTCGCTGGCCTGCGTCGCCAAGACCGGACCGTCGCGGGAGGTGGTGTCCACCGTCACCGTGGCGGAAAGTCCGACGCGCAGCGGCGCCTTGATCAGGTCGTTGTCGTCGATGAGGATGCGCACCGGTACGCGCTGCACCACCTTGATCCAGTTGCCCGAGGCATTTTGCGGCGGCAGCAAGGAAAACGCGGCCCCCGTCCCGGCCGACATGCCCTGCACGTGACCGTGAAAAATGAACGAACCGCCGTATAGATCGCTGCGCACGTCGGCCCTCTGGCCGATGCGCAAGTTGCGCAACTGCACTTCCTTGAAGTTTGCGTCGACCCACAGGGAGTGCAGCGGAATTACCGTCATGAGGGCCTCGCCCGCCTGGATGTGTTGTCCCAGCTGCACGCTGCGCTCGGCGACATATCCGGAGACCGGTGCAACGACCGAATTGCGCTGCGCCGCGATCCACGCGTCGCGGTATGCATCCTTGGCCTGCAGCACCGTCGGATTGCTTTCCACCGGAGTGCCGTCGACGAGGGCATGCGCCGACAGCGACTGGCGCTGCGCCTGCAAGAGCGCGGCGCGCGCCAAGCGCACGCTCTCCTCGGCGTGCCGCACTTCCTCCCCGGCGATGGCCTGCTCGGCCACCAGCGGTTCGCGTTTGGTGAGGTCGATCTGCGCACGGGACAGTTCCAGCTTGCGCGTTTCGATTTCCGAGTCGTATTGAGCCGCCGTGGCCTTTTGCTGCCGCACCTGGCGCACTGCCGACCCCAAGGCATTCGCCGCGCGGCTCAAAGCATTTTGCGCATCCGTCGGATCGAGCTTGACCAGGACTTGACCGGCCTTGACCAGTTGCGTGTCGTCGGTCAAGACCTCGATGACGGTGCCGGAAACCTGCGCCGAAATCACCACCCGGTTGCCGTTGACGTAGGCATCGTCGGTTTTTTCGCGCTTTTCAAGCACCAACACCCAGTAGGCGGCCCACAGCGCGCCAATGACGATGAAGATCAGCGCTATCAGCAGCAGAATCCTGCGCCTCTTGCCGTTGGGAGGATTTGCAGCCGATGCTTCTGTGTTTGCGTTCATGATCCGTTTGTCTTTGAAGGGGAATTCGCGAGTGCGGGACTTTGGTAACCGCCGCCAAGCGCGCGCTGCAAAGCGATGTCTGCCAAGAGAGCTGCCGAATCGAGCTGCAGCAAGCCGTCGCGCTGATCGATCCAGGTTTCGGTGGCCAGCAACTCGCTGCGCGAATCGCTCAAACCCTGACGCACGCGGGCAGCGGCTGCTTTCTTCATGCGCAGCGCCGCGTCGACCTGCCTCGCGCGCTGGCTGCGTTGAGCCTCGATCTGGGCGCGGCTCGTGGCTTGCGTGGCCACGTCCCGAGCGGCGCCGATGACCGCGTCCTGATAACTCGATACGGCCGATTCGATCGCCGCCTGCGCGCCGCCGTAGCGCGCTTTGAGTCTGCCGGCATCGAATATCGGCAGATGAATCGCGCCGCTGACTTGCGGCACGCGGCTGCCGTATTCGAGCAGCTTGCCCACATCAAGGCTGGAAACACCGAGCAGCGCGTTGATGCTCACGTCCGGATAGAATTCAGCGCGCGCGGAAGCCAGGCTCTTTTCCGCCGCCTCCACGCGCCAGCGGCTTGCGGTGACATCGGCACGCCGCGAGATCAAGTCGATTTTCACATCGTCGGGCAACGCCCCGGGGAACGAAGGTAGAGGCTTCGGCGACAAGGGCGGCAGTTCGCTCACGGGACGTCCGACCAACGCGGCCAGTTCGACCACGTGCAGTTTCGCCGATCCTTCCAGCATCGCAATCTGCTCACGCACCGCCGCGATACCCAGATCCGCGTTGTTGAGCTCATCGGCCGAATCCAAGTCGGCACGCACCCGCGCGGCGCTTACCTTCGCCTGCAGCTCGACTGCGAGCAGCTTCTCCCGGGCGAGCAGCAGGCGGCTTTGATCCGATTGCCATCCAAAATAGGCATCGGCAATGGAGCTGGCGAGCATCAAGGCAGCGGCACTGCGATCGGCGAGCGCGGCATGCGCTTGATCCATCGCCGCCTGCACGGCATCGCGTTGTTTGCCCCACCAGTCGAAGGTATAGCTGGCCTGCAATCCCAGGTCGAACTGGTTGTACCAGGTGAACCCCAAGAGTTGCGGAGGAAACAAACCATTGTCGCTGAGACGCTGGCGGTCCGCATCCGCGTTCGCTTGCAGATGAGCCCCGGACTCGGCTGCCGCGAGGCGCACCGATTGACGCGCGGTGTCGTAGCGCGCGTGCGCACTCGCCAAGCTCGGCGAATTGGCGCCCCCCAGTTCGATCAATTGGTCCAGCGTGGGATCCTGATAGCGCTTCCACCAATCTTGCGCAGGCCAATCGGCACCCCCCGGTATGCCGATTCCATCGAGCGGCGCCGAGCCGGACAATTGAACCGCCTGGTGTTTCGGAGGCAATCCGGCGCATCCGCCGAGCACGACAAAAAAGATGCCGACCGCGACCGCAACGGCTCTCATGGCGCGGCCTCGGCTGCGCGCGGCGTGCTGAGCTGCTCCAATTCGGAACCCAGCCTCTTGAGCTGCGCAGTCAATTGCAGTTGCTCGGATTCGGGAAAGTCCTTCAGCATCCGGCGCAGCGGTGCATGCAAAATCGGCAGCAATTGCCGCACGAATTCTTCGCCCTCTTCCGTGATACGCAGCACCATGCGCCGGCGATCGTGAACGCTGGCGACGCGCGTGATGAGACCGCGGTTGACCAACGCATCGCAGATACGCGACATATTGGCGGGACTTTGCGAAGCGCGGGCGCACAAATCACTCGGATGCGCGACGCCGTCGGGCTGCGAAAACAGCGTGGTGAGAACGCGAAACTCCGCTTCGGCCAGGCCGAACGGCTTTATTTGCTGCTCGAATCTTGCCGCCATCTCGCGGCCGATATGCAACAGCAGCCGGCACAGTAAAATCCCGGAAACCGGCAAGTCCGGCATGCGCTGCTTCAGGTGACGGAGATTGTCCTCCATCAATTCGAACTGGGGCGGGATACTATTCATTTGCAATCTAACTATTTAATACATTATATTTTATCAAGTGAATATATAATCCGCAAATATCTATGAGCGCTACAAAAACAAGGCGGATCTTTTGGGCGTAGTAATCAGCAGCCGGGCGCGCGATCGGGCCGCAACCCTGTTTCTGCAAATGATTTGCGCCGAGCCGCACGAGAGTCTACTGTTCGGCGGCGAAGCCGCGGCGGCCCGGATCGATTGCCCGTCACGCGTTGAGCATGTAATCGATATATTTCTGCTCGGCGCGACTCCACGTCAATGACCCGTAAGATCTTCACCGCATGCAGCGCCGCGCTGGCCTGTTTCCTCTCGGCCTGCGCGGTCGGGCCCAATTTCAAAAAGCCGGACCCGCCGCGGACTGCCGGCTTCACGCCGAGCGGCGCGATCCCCGCGCAGATCGGCGCCAGCGCCACCCCCGGGCAGGCGCAGCGCTTGGTCGAAGGTCTGGACATCCAGGGTCAATGGTGGACCTTGTTCCAATCCCCGGCGCTCAATGAATTGATCGAGCGTGCGCTCAACAACAGTCCAACGCTCGAGGCGGCGACGGCGGCTTTGCAGCAAGCCAGGGAAACCCTTGCCGCGGAACGCGGCAGCTACTATCCGAGCCTCTCGGCGGCCGCGGGCGTGCAGCGGCAAAAGGTTCCGGGTGCGGCATTCGGCGCTCCGCAGATACCCTCGATCATTTACACGCTCAACAACGCAACCCTGAATATCTCCTACACCTTGGATCCATTCGGCGGCATCCGGCGCCAGGTCGAATCGCTCGGCGCGCAGGCCGAGTACCAACGCTACGCCCTGGAAGCGGCGTACTTGAGCCTCACCGCCAACTTGGTCACCGCCGCCATTACCGAAGCCTCTCTGCGGGCGCAACTTGCCGCCACTCAAGAGATCGCCGACTCGCAGCGCCAACAACTGGACATCACGCAGCGCCGCTTCGACGCGGGGGGCGCCTCGCGCGCCGATATATTGCAGCAGCAAGCCGTTTTACAGAGCACCCTGGCCGGGCTGCCCGCTCTGCGCACGCTGCTCGCGCAGCAGAGAAACCTGCTGGCCACCTACGCCGGCACGTTGCCGGCAGATTACACCGGGCCCGAATTCACGCTCGACACATTGACGTTGCCGGTTGAACTCCCGTTGAGCGTGCCGTCGAAGTTCGTCGAACAGCGGCCCGACGTGCGCGAATATTCTGAACTGCTGCACGCGGCCACGGCGCAAATCGGCGTGGCGACGGCGAACATGCTGCCCCAGATCACGCTTGTCGGGCAGCTATGGCGGCGAAGCGACGAGTTTTTCGAATGTGTTCTCACCCGCCTCCGTGGTCTGGAGCCTGGCGGCCTCCGCCACCCAGCCGTTGTTCAAAGGCGGGCAATTATTGCATCAACGCCGCGCCGCGGTGGCCGCCGCGCAGCAGGCGGCCGCCAACTATCGCGCCACGGTCATCACGGCTTTTCAAAATGTTTCCGATACGCTGTACGCGCTCAAAGGCGATGCCGAGGCCGTCGAAACGCAGGCGCTCGCGGAGCGCACCGCTTCGCAGAGCTTGAATCTGGTCCAAGTTCAGTACCGAAGCGGCGCCGCCAGTTATCTGCAAGTATTGAGCGCGGAGCAAACCTATCAATCGGCTGCAGTCGCGCTGATCAAAGCGAGGGCGCAGCGCTACGCCGATACGGCCGCTTTATTCCAGGCGCTCGGCGGCGGTTGGTGGAACCGCAACGACGTCGCCGCCAACCCGATCGATTCGCGCAAGGAGCCTTAAGTGAGTTCAATGGATACCGCCCGCCGTCAGGGCGATGATCAAGCCGGCCGTCATCATGCTGATCGCAGTAGCCCTGGTGCTGGGTGCGGTTTTTGGCTTTCAGCGCATCGGCGCCTCGTTCGGCAAAAAATTCATGGATGCCGCCGCCCATGCGCCGCAGACGGTGTCGACCATTGAAGCCGCTGCTTCGGACTGGCAGCCGTTCATTCAATCGACCGGGACGCTGCGCGCGGTGCGCGGTGCGGACCTGTCCGCGCAGGCTGCGGGCGTAGTCGATGAAATCGCCTTCGAGTCAGGCAATGACGTTGCTGCCGGCAAGGTGCTGCTGCGGCTCAAACCCAACGACGACTATGCCAAGCTGCAGCAATTGCAGGCGGCGGCCGAACTCGCCGAGCAAACCTACAAGCGCGACCGGGAACAGTTCGCCGCGCAGGCGATCAGCCAGGCCAACATCGACACCGACGTCTCGACGTTGAAATCGGCGCGCGCGCAAGTAGCGGCGCAGCAGGCGCTGATCGACGAGAAAATAGTCAAAGCGCCTTTCGCCGGTCGATTGGGCATCCGCCAGGTCGACATCGGTCAATATCTCACCGCCGGCACCGCGGTCGTGACGCTGCAAGCGCTCGATCCGATCTTGGTGGACTTCTATGTGCCGCAGCAGGCGCTCGCGCAACTGAGGATCGGGCAGCCGGTTGCGGCGACCGTGGACACCTATGCGCAGCAAACTTTCAGCGGGGCCATCGAAGCCATCAACTCCAAGGTGGATGCGAGCAGCCGCAATGTGCAGGTGCGCGCCGCCCTGCGCAATCCCGAGCGGCGTTTGGTCCCCGGCATGTTCGCCAACGTCCGCATTCAGGCTGCCGAGAAAACCTCTCGGATTACACTGCCGCAGACTGTCGTCACCTACAACCCGTTCGGGGACACGGTATTCGTGGTGCAGAAAGATGGCGTCGACGACAAAGGCAATCCGCGTTTGACCGTGCAGCAGCGCTTCGTCAAATTGGGGGACACGCGCGGCGATCAGGTTGCTGTCTTGAGCGGCGTCAAGGCGGGCGAGATCGTGGTGAGCGGCGGCCAAATGAAGCTGCGCAACGGCACCGTGGTCGCCGTCAACAACGCAGTGCTCCCCCCGAACAACCCCAATCCGAATCCGCCGAACGAATAAGCTCAAGGTCAGTCGTGCATTTCACGGACATATTCATTCGACGCCCGGTATTGGCGTCCGTCGTCAGCCTCGCCATCATGGTGCTGGGCCTGCGATCCTTCACCGCCCTGCAGGTGCTTGCCTACCCAAAGACTGAAAACGGCGTCGTCACCATCTCGACCGCCTACCCCGGCGCGGACCCCGAATCCATCGCCGGGTTCATTACGACGCCGATCGAGACCGCCGTGGCCCAGGCGAACGGCATCGATTACATGACCTCCGTCAGCCAGAGCAGCGTCAGCACCATCACGGTCAATCTGCGGCAGAACTACGACACCTCCAAGGCTGCGAGCGAGATCAATATCAAGGTCAATTCGATATTGAATCAGCTTCCCTTGGGCGCGCTGCAGCCGACGATCACGGTCAAGGTCGGACAAACCACCGACGCCATGTACATCGGGTTTCGCAGCCAGACCCTCGCGTCGAATCAAATCACCGACTACCTGACCCGGGTCGTGGTGCCGCAAATTCAGGCGGTGCCCGGCGTCCAGACCGCCGAAATCATCGGCGCCCAGACCTTCGCGCTGCGGGCGTGGCTCGACCCGAAGAAACTGGCCTCTTACGGTCTGACGGCGACCGACGTCTATGCGGCGCTCGGCAACAACGACTACATCTCCGCGGTCGGCAGCACCAAAGGAGAGATGGTGCAGGTCACCTTGACCTCCACCAGCAATCTGCATTCATTGAAGGAGTTCCAAGAGTTGATCGTCAAGCAGATCAACGGCAGCAACATCCGCTTGAGCGACGTCGCCGAAGTGACGCTGGGCGCGGAAAGCTATGAATCCAAAGTGCGCTTTGACGGCAAGAACGGCGTGTTCATCGGCATCCAAATCGCGCCCACGGCAAATCTTCTGACCGTCATCCAGGGCGTCACGGCGAAGCTTCCCGAGATCAAGTCGCAGCTGCCCGAAGGCCTGCAAGTCAATGTCGCTTATGACTCGACCAAATTCGTCAACGCCTCCATACACGAGGTCGCGGTCACGCTGATCGAAGCCTTGGTCATCGTGATGTGCGTGATTTTCGCCTTTCTGGGCTCGCCCCGATCCGTGCTGATTCCGGTGGTGGCCATTCCGCTCTCGTTGGTGGGCACGCTCGCGATCATGCTGGCCCTTGGTTTCTCCATCAACCTGCTTACCTTGCTGGCGCTGGTGCTGGCGATCGGCTTGGTCGTCGATGATGCCATCATCGTCGTAGAGAATGTGAATCGACACCTCGAGGAAGGCACGCCTCCGGTCGCGGCGGCCATGCAGGCCGCGCGCGAACTCGCCAGTCCCATCATCGCAATGACGGTGGTGCTGTTGGCCGTCTACATACCCATCGGCTTTCAGGGCGGACTCACCGGCGCGCTCTTTACCGAATTTGCCTTCACTTTGGCCGGCGCCGTGACGGTTTCCGCCATCATCGCCCTGACGCTCTCGCCCATGATGTGCTCGCGGCTGTTGCATCCTCATCGCGCCGCCAAGCAAGACTGGGAAACCCGCGTCGTTAAATTCATCGACCGCAGCTTCGACCGTTTTCGCGCCGGCTATCGGCGCCGTCTCGAGTCGAGCCTGCGCTATACCCCGGTCACCGCGTTGTTCGTGGTGGTCATCATGGTCAGTATTTTCCTGCTGTATCGCAGCGCGCGCAGCGAGCTTGCGCCCCAGGAGGACCAAGGCTTCGTGCTGGCCCAGCCAACATCCGCGCCCGATGCGACGCTGCAGAGCAAACTGATTTCCGGCAACCAAACTTACGAGGTCATCAAATCCCAACCAGGGATCATGTCGATATTTCAAATCGACGCACCCGGCCAATCCTTTATTGGGGTGCCGCTGCTGCCGCGTGGGGAGCGCCAGCTCGGATCGACCGACATCCAGAACATCCTGCAGCAGAAACTCAATAAACTGCCGGCACAGAAATTCGGCGTCTTCCAGCAACCTTCGCTGCCGGGCGCCTTCGGGCTGCCGGTGCAATTCGCCATCAAGACCACGGAGCCTGCGGCGCGCTTGAACGAAGTGTCGCGCGCTTTTCTGGATAGCGTCATGAAAAGCGGCATGTTCATGTTCATCGATAGCGACCTTAAGATCGACGCACCGCAGTCGGTGATCGAGATAGATCGCAATAAGGCGGCCCAATTGGGACTGACCATGAGCCAGGTGGGCACGGCGCTCGGCAGCTTGCTGGGCGGCGGCTACGTGAACTATTTCAGCATGCAGACCCGATCGTACAAGGTAATTCCGCAGGTCGACCGGCTGTCGCGCCTGAATCCGGATCAATTGCTCAATTACCCCATTGCCGCCATCAATGGCATCCCCGTGCCTCTCTCGACAATCGCGACCATCCGCCGCGAAACGGTGCCGGAAACACTGAATCATTTTCAGCAGCTCAATTCCGCCACGTTGGCGGGCGTGCCGACCATTGGGGTGTCTCAGGCAGAGGCGCTCAGATATCTACAAGATCTGGCGGCACGAACGCTGCCGCAAGGCTATTCGGTCGATTACGGCGGCCAGCTGCGCCAATACTTGGCAGAATCCGGCGGCGTCATGGCGACCTTCGGCTTCGCCATCATCATTGTCTTCCTGGCACTGGCGGCGTTATTCGAAAGCTTTCGCGATCCTTTGGTGATTCTCATCTCCGTGCCGCTTTCGATTGCCGGCGCACTGATTTTCATCGCCTTGGGATTGCACGGTGCTACGTTGAACATCTACACCCAGGTAGGCCTGGTGACGCTCATCGGCTTGATCAGCAAGCATGGCATCCTCATCGTGGAAGTCGCGAACGAAGAGCAGCACAGCGGTAAAACGAAAGCGGCGGCCATCGTGGCGGCGGCGACCGTGAGGCTTCGCCCCATACTGATGACCACGGCTGCGATGGTCCTAGGCGTCGTGCCGCTGGTGTTTGCGAGCGGCGCCGGCGCCGCATCGCGCTTCGCAATCGGCCTGGTCATCTCGACCGGTCTTGCCATCGGCACACTGTTCACACTGTTCGTGGTGCCCGGGGTCTATATGCTGATCGGCGCCGATCATTCGGCCCATACGCCGCAGGAAGTTACCGATCGGAGCACAGCTCCGACACAAAACTAATCTTAATTCAATAAGATAGAATTGATATCTGATTAGATTTCTCGAAAAAGAGCGCCAAGAGGCCCTCCGCCAGGGTGTGAACGCAATTCAAAGGTTTGACAAAATCTGCGTTGCGTTCCCGTGAATGTCTTGTATATTCCAGTCGCAGAGTCTTGATTTAACAAGACTCCCCTTGAGCTGCCAGCCTCGAAACCACTTTAGGTTTGCGTCTTTGTTTACTGCGGGGTTTTATGATCACTGCCTGGGAATGCTTCCATTTTGCGACGCTGGAACTGGTGCGCTCGACACCCATCAAGCAACGTTTGATTTGCGCTTATCGTCGCTACCTTGCGTCGCTGTCGGCCGATGAAGTGCCGAGCGAAGCGCGCGAGTCCTATGCGCATGTCTTACGCAGCCTCTGCGGTGTGCAGCCCTTGCGCGGCGAGGATGCGGTGGCCGCGTCGGTGCGCAAAATGTCGAATCAGGAAGCCGACGAATGCGCCGCACACATCGTCGAAATTTTTGGCCTCATGTGCAAGTCGCAATACAGCGCTGCGCGTACCGGCACGGTCGTGCAGCTGCATTCCGTAGATCGACCCGCCGAAGAATTCAGCGCGCCGGCCCTCATCGCCAGCAACTAGCACGGCACGGCCCTCAGAGGCCATTGGCGTCGGTCAATCAAGCTTGAAGTCGATCGTGTCCCAGCGCGTGGTTTCCTGATGACGCGCCTGGCGGCGCAATGCGTCGATCAAATTGCGTTCGTTCCAGGCGCTAACTTCATCGGCGAGATCCTTGATGGCCTTGGCCAAGGGCTCGGTGGAACCGAAATTCTCCATGGCCACGATGGGCTTATCGGCCGCTTTGGCGAAGTTCATTTGAAACAGTACCAGCTCCGGAGCGATGCGATAGACGGCCGGTAAGACGATGACTACCTCGCAGGGAGCGATTTGCCGGCGCAGATCCTCGCGCTGCGATTCCTTGTCGATCGGCTGCTTGGCTTGCGGCTGGCTGGTATTCAAATAATAAAAAGTGCCCGACGCTTCGAGGTATTCGAAGACTCGCGTGTAGTCGTCATTTTCCAGCCACGCGTGGGTCACGAACAGGCGGATGGGATTGGCCGACATTCCCCTAGTGTAACTTGACGATGGGCATGCGCGAAGCATCGCCCGCCAGATACAATGGCTGGTGCGATTGTTGATTTACAATATACGTTATGCCACCGGGACCGGGCCGGCCTTCCACCTGCCGGTGCCCGGGGCCGGCTACCTCCGCTCCAGCCGGCATGTGCTGTCGCGCATAACCGACTTCATCAAGGAGCAGGACCCGGATGTCGTCGGTCTCATCGAGGTCGATACCGGGTCCATCCGCACCGGAATGGTCAATCAGGCGGACTTCATTGCTCGCTCGCTGGGCCATTACTCGACTTACGAGTGCAAGTATGGCGTCGAATCGGTCAATCACCTGGTGCCGATCGTGCGCAAGCAGGCCAACGCGTTTCTGGCGGCGCCCCGGGTTCGCGGCGAGCGCTTCCACTATTTCGACACCGGCATCAAACGCCTGATCATCGAATTGGAACTCGACGACATCGCCATATTCCTGGTGCATTTGTCCCTGAAGTTCAGGCACCGCCAGTATCAGCTGCGCTACCTCTACGACCTGGTGCGCAAAACCGCAAAGCCGGTGATTGTCGCCGGAGACTTCAACACCTATTGGGGCGATCATGAAATCTATCTGTTCACGCAGGCCGCCGGCCTGCGCAGCGCCAATACCGAGGGATTGTTTTCCTACCCGAGCCGAAGTCCCCGCAAGGAATTGGATTTCATTTTGCACAGCTCGCAGATTCAGGTGAACCGCTTCGAAATTCCGGCTGTGCAGTTCTCGGATCACCTGCCGCTGGTGTGCGACTTCACGATCCAGGGCGGCGCCCGGCAAGCCGCATGAGCAACTGGACCCTGCAAGTCGACGCCGACCGGGTTGCATGGCTCAGCGCCGATATGGCCGGGAGTTCTGCCAACGTCTTGTCAGGCGACATGGTGCGTGAACTGGCTGCGAAGCTCACGGAAGCCGCGGCGCTGCGGCCGGTCGGAATCATCGTGCAATCGGGCAAGGCGAGCGGCTTCATCGCCGGCGCTGATATCAAGGAGTTCGTGCGGATCCGCTCGCCCGAGGAAGGCTATGCACTGGTCCGCGCCGGCCAATCGGTCATGCAACAGCTCGCGGATCTGCCCTGTCCGAGCGTGGCCGCGATCCGCGGCTTCGCTCTGGGGGGCGGATTGGAATTGGCATTGGCATGCACGTATCGGATCGGGGCCGACGACTCTGCTTTGTCATTGGGGCTGCCGGAAGTACTGCTCGGCATTCACCCCGGATTCGGGGGTACGGTGCGGAGTGTGCGCTTGATCGGCGTGCGGCGCTCGCTGGAACTCATGCTCAAGGGCCGGCCGTTCCGGGGCGCCCAAGCGCTTCGCGCCGGGCTGCTGGATGAACTTGCACCGCCTGAGGAACTCGCGGCGCGCGCCAAGGCGCTGCTGCTGCGCCGGCCGCCAAAAAACACGGCACCCTTCGTCGATCGCCTCATGAATTCCGCTGCGGCGCGGCCGTGGGTCGCCAGGCAGGCGGTCGCGACTTTGAGTCGCAGCGTTCGCCGCGAGCACTACCCCGCTCCCTACGCCATCGTCGATCTGTGGCGGCGCTACGGCGCGGGGGGCGCCGCCGCTTACGAGGCTGAGGCGCGCTCGATCAGCGAATTGATGTGCTCGGCGACGTCGCGCAACCTGGTGCGTGTTTTTCTGCTTCAAGATCGGCTCAAAGGGCTGGGCGCCGATTCAACCGCCGTCTTCAAGCACGTCCATGTCGTCGGCGCCGGCGTCATGGGCGGCGACATTGCCGCCTGGTCGGCGTTTCGAGGCATGACGGTCACCTTGCAGGATCGCAGCGAAGAATTGCTCGAACCGGCGATGCGACGCGCCAGGATGTTCTTTGAGAAACGCCTCAAGGATCCGGCGGCCGCGGCTGCCGCCGTAGCGCGCCTCAAGATGGACGTGAACGGCGATGGCGTTGCCGATGCCGACATTGTCATCGAAGCAATATTCGAAAACGTTGCGGCGAAACATGCGCTGTATGCGGATCTCGAGCCAAGGCTCAAAACCTCAGCCATCCTGGCAACCAACACCTCGAGCATCAAGATCGAAACCCTGAGCCAGAATCTCAAGGATCCCGATCGATTGGTCGGCATCCATTTCTTCAATCCCGTCGCGCAGCTGCAGCTCGTGGAAGTCGTGCAAGGGGCAAGCACCCGTGCACAAGTGGTGACCGATTCCCTCAAGTTCACGCGCAAGCTCGATAAGCTGCCTCTGCCCTGCAAGAGCGCGCCCGGCTTCGTGGTGAACCGCATTCTCACGCCCTACGTCAACGAGGCTCTGTTCGCGCTCGAGGCGGGCATAGCGCCGGAAGTCATCGACCGCGCCGCCGTGCGCTTCGGCATGCCGATGGGGCCGATCGAGCTGACGGACGTGGTCGGGCTTGGATGTTTCGCTGCAAGTCGGCCGCGTGCTGAGCGGCGCCTTTCAGCGTGAAGTCCCGCAGATCTTGATCAAGCGGGTGGAGCAGAAAAAGCTGGGCCGCAAGAGCGGCGAAGGCTTCTACCGCTGGCAGGACGGCAAGGCGCAGAAACGCCCGAGCGAGGACTCCGCCGTGCCGGCGGATTTGGAAGACCGGCTGATTTTACCGATGCTCAACGAAGCGGTCGCCGTCATTCGCGAAGCCACGGTGCTGGACGCCGATTTGTTGGACGCCGGCGCGGTATTTGCGACGGGATTTGCACCTTTTCGCGGCGGTCCTCTGCACTACGCCAAAGAGCGCGGCGTCGAGCAGATCGTCCGGCGCCTGAACGAGCTTGCGGATCGCTACGGAGAACGCTTCCGTCCGGATAGCGGTTGGGGTCTGTGAACCACTGCTGCTCGGAGCAGCCGCCGCCTATGGTAGCATTCGCAGGCAAAATCATAGGGGCAGAAGAATTCTTCGATGGACGAACGACCAGTCGACCTTGCCGTATTGAAGACCTTCTCGCCGCTCGATGGCCTGAAGGCTGAAAACCTGCACGCGCTCGCCAGGAAAACCGTGGTTCGCGAACTGGACGCCGGCCGATTGCTGTTCAAGGAAGGCGATACCGACAAGCGCACCTACTACCTGGTGAGCGGTCAAGTGGAGTTGCGGGCGGACGAGCGCGTCATGGGCGTGATCAAGTCCGGCACCGCGGAAGCGCGCGCAGCGCTCGCGCCCGGGTTGCCGCGAAAATTCAGCGCGCGCGCCGCGATGGATATCCAATACATCATGATCGACAGCGATCTGCTGGACGTTCTCCTGACCTGGGATCAAACCGGGCAGTATGAAGTGGCGGAATTGCGCGGCGACGGCCTGGATGTCACCGGCGACTGGATGACGACGCTGCTGCAAACCAAGGCGTTTCATCGCATCCCGCCCGCGAACATTCAAGCCATCTTCATGCGCATGCAGCGCATCAATTACCGCGCCGGCGACATCGTGATCAAACAAGGGACCGAAGGGGACTTCTTCTATGTCGTGGTCGCCGGCAAATGCACCGTGACGCGCGAGACGCCCCTCAACAAGGAAGGCATCAAGCTGGCGGAACTGGGGCCTGGCGACAGCTTCGGCGAGGAAGCATTGATTGCGGAAGCCAAACGCAACGCAACCGTCACCATGTCCACCGACGGCACCCTGATGCGTCTTGGCAAACATGACTTTCAGACCCTGCTCAACGAGCCCTTGCTGCAATGGGTCGACCAGCAAAAAGCGCGCGAAATCGTCGCGAGCGGCGGCAAGTGGCTGGACGTGCGCCTGCCCAGCGAGTTTCAAAATTTCCGCATCGACGATGCCGTGAATATCCCGCTGTATTTCATCCGATTGAAGATCAATGCGCTGGATAAGAACACGCAGTACGTCGTGTGCTGCGATACCGGTCGGCGCAGTTCCGCCGCGGCGTATATTTTGAGTGAGCGCGGATTCGAGGCGTATGTCTTGAAGGGCGGACTCGCGGCAAGCGAAGCGGCGCGCTCGCGCGGTGGCTGACCCCACCGCCGGTCCCGGCGGCGAAATCGGGCCGAACCGCTACGCTCCCAAACCCCGGTTCGAATACCGCGCCCCCTCCTTGCTGTGGGAACACCGCTATCTGGCCATTATTTTTGCGCTGGCGCTGATCGCGGCGACCGCATGGCTGTACCGCGCGCCGCACAAGCCGTTGAAGATTGAGCCGCCCCCGCCGCCGCCGGTTTACGTGGAACCGATTCCCGAGCGCCCCGCTTCGAGCGCTCGCTGAGCAGCCTGGCCAAGGCGCGCGCCGTGCGCCGCCCGCGTTCTCACATGGTATGCGTGGGCTTGTCTCCGCCGAGCGCGCCGGCGAGATAGTTTTCTATTTTCTTCTGGGTGTTGCCGCGATCTTGGTCGCTGAATTGCACGCCGATGCCGGCGGTTCTTTTGCCCTGCGCGCCCTTCGGAGTCATCCAGATCACGCGTCCGGCGACCGGCAGTTTTTCCTCTTCGCCCATGAGATTCAGCAGCATGAACACTTCATCGCCCAGCCGATAATTGCTGTTGGTGGGTATGAACAAGCCGCCGTTTTTGACGAACGGCATGTAGGCGAGATACAACGCGCTCTTGTCCTTGATGGTGAGCGTTAGGAGACCCGGTTTATTGCTTGGACTTCTCACTGCCTAGATTCCCATGACTCTCACTTCCGAAGCGCTACCCGACCGCCCACCAACAGCGCCTCGAGCGCCAATTGCTGATTCATACCGGTCGAGGCGAGACGCCTGACGTCGCGCGCAGCGTCCAGCAGCTCGAATAGAGCCCTTATCTTGGGCTTAAGTAAAGCGGCAGGCAAGCGGACCGGTTCCGCACTTTGATGCGAAGTCGTGCTTCCGAGCGCCGCATGTACCCGCTGTGTGATCCAGTTCTCAAGCCAAGTGATACGCACGCCCGGATGCGATCGCACCCACGTTTCGGCGAGCAGCGTAATATCCGCCGATCCCTCCGACAGTTCGGCAATGCTCTGGCGCATATCGGCATCGATGGCCGACAAGCCCTGCGCGTCCAATTGCAGCGCGAGCAGCGGCGCTCCGCCGGACAGAGCCAGCGCCGCGCTCCACGCCGCCGAGGCCGATGAATTCGCATCGAGCCATTCCAGGGCGGCCGCGGCCGGCGGCGGCCGAAGACTGAGACGCAGGCAGCGGCTGGCAACGGTTGCCGGCAAGCGATGGTTCGGACGCGCGATCAGAATCAGCATGGTGCGCGGCGCGGGTTCCTCCAAGGTTTTCAAGAAGGCATTGGCGCCGTTGGCATTCAAAGCCTCCGCGCCTTCAATGACGCCGACTTTATAACCGCCGCGATAGCTCTTGAGCGTCAAGGAATCAATGAGTTCACGCACTTGATCGACTTTGATCTGCTGCGCGTCCTCCTCGAGCCGTACGGCATGCACATCGGGATGCGTATCGGAGCGGAGCAGTCGGCACGAGGCGCAGGCATCGCACGGCCTCTCGCCCGGCGACTCGCACAGCGCGAGCGCGGTAATCCAATTCGCCAGTGCCTCCGCGCCCAATCCCGGCGTGCTCAACAGCAACAAGGAATGCGGCAGCCGCCCGGCTTTGAACGCGGCGCGCATGCGCTGCCGTGCATCTTCAAGCCATGGCAAAGAATCCGCGCTCAAGAAATCCACGAGCGCCCCCGCAGCAGCTCGAGAATTCGCGCGCCGACCTCGTCGGCGGATTGTGCAGCGTCCACCAGCACGATGCGCTCCGGTTCCGCCGCCGCGCGGGCCAGGTACGCACTGCGCACTCGCTCGAAAAATTCGCCCCGTTCGCGCTCAAAGCGGTCCGCCGCGGCGCCTGCATTGCGCGCGGCCGCGCGTGCCAGGGCGGCCTCCACGGGCGCGTCGAGCAAAAAAGTAAGGTCCGGGCGCCGGGTTCCCTGAACCATGCGCTCCAATTCGCGGATCGGCTGCGCGCTCAACTGCCGCCCGCCTCCCTGATAGGCGAAGGTTGCGTCGGTGAATCGGTCGCAAATCACCCAGCGGCCCGCCCGAAGATTGGGTTCGATGTGATTTGCCAGATGCACCGCGCGCGCGGCGAACATCAGCAACAGCTCCGCGGTCGGCGGCAAGCTTTCTTCGCGCGCCGTCAGCACGAGCTGGCGGATGCTCTCGGCCAATGGCGTTCCGCCGGGTTCCCGAGTGACCACATGTGCGACACCGCGCGCAGTCAATGCGCTCGACAGCCGCCCCAACTGCGTGCTCTTGCCCACGCCCTCGATTCCCTCGAGCGTCACGAACCTCGGCGCCGCACTCATCGGACGGAGTCCTGCGCGGCTTTGCGCTGGTGAGCGACATACGCGGCGACCGCGGCATTGTGCTGCTCGAGCGTTGCGGAGAATACGTGGCTGCCGTCGCCTTTGGTCGATGCCACGAAATACAAAGCATCGGTCTTTTCCGGACGCGCGGTCGCGCGGATCGCCGCCGCGCCGGCCAGGGCGATGGGCGTCGGCGGCAGCCCGACGCGGGTATAGGTGTTGTAAGGGCCGTTGGTTTGCAAATCCACCGTGTGAATACTGCCATCGTAGCGCTGGCCCAGCCCGTAGATGACGGTCGGATCGGCTTGCAGGCGCATGCCTATCTGCAAGCGGTGCAGATACAAACCGGCAATTTTGGGCAGCTCCTGCGGCAAGCCGCTTTCTTTTTCGACGATGGAAGCCATGATGAGCAGCTCATAGGAGCTGTGCAGCGGCACATCCGGGTCGCGGCCCGCCCAGGCCGCATCCAATTCGTGCACCAGCGCGCTGTGCGCTTGACGCAGCACCTCGGTGTCCGCGGTGCCGCCGATGAAGCGATAGGTCTCGGGTAGGAACTCACCTTCCGCATCGGTGCCCGGGCTGCCGAGTTTGGCCATGAGCGCAGCGGCTTGCACGGAAGTATTGGCCGCCGCCGGCAAAGTCGCGGCGATGTCAGGATTGCGGCGCAAAGCATCGAGCAAATCCTGCACGCGCCAACCGTCGACAATCGTGAACGAATGCAGCAGCACCTGGCCGTTGACCATCTTCGTCAGCAATTCGCGTGCCGTCGTGCCAGGCTGGATTTCGTATTCTCCCGCCTTGACGGCCGGCGCCAAGCCTTTCAATCGTGCATACACGGTCCAGACTCTGGGGTGAGCGACCACGCCTTGGGCGGCCAAATCGGCGGCGACGCGCGCAAAACTCGCGCCCGCCGGCACCTTGAAGCGCAGCGGCGCCGTCAGCCGCAATGGCGTGTCGAGACTGCGGACTCCCAAGACCAGCGCAGTGGCCGCGGCCGCGGCCAGCAGCAACACCGCCAGCAAAACGGCTACTCGGCTCAAAGCCGGCGGAAAATGAGCGAACCGTTGGTGCCACCGAACCCGAATGAATTGGAGAGGGTGTAATTGAGCGGCATCCGGCGCGCCGTATTCGGCACGTAATCCAGGTCGCAGCCCTCGCCCGGCTGGTGGAAATTGATGGTGGGCGGCGCCACTTGGTCGCACAAGGCCAGCACCGAGAAGATCGCTTCGACCGCTCCGGCAGCGCCCAGCAAGTGTCCGGTCATGGATTTCGTCGAGCTGACCGCAAGCCCGTCGGCGGCGTTGCCAAACGCGCGCCGGATCGCCAGGGTTTCGGCGCGATCGCCGAGCTCGGTGGATGTGGCATGCGCATTGACGTACTGCACTTGCTCGGGATTCAGTTGTGCATCGCTCAGCGCGTTGGTCATGGCCTTGCGCGCACCCTCGCCGTCTTCCGGCGGTGCGGTCACGTGGAAGGCATCGCCGCTCATCCCGAATCCGACCACCTCGGCGTAAATCCTGGCGCCGCGCGCCTCCGCGTGTTCGTATTCCTCCAGCATCATGGCGCCGGCGCCGTCACCCATGACGAAGCCGTCGCGATCCTTGTCCCAGGGACGGCTGGCGGCCGGCGGGTCGTCGTTGCGCTGCGAGAGCGCTTTCGCCTGGGCGAAGCCGCTCATGCCGGTGGGGCAAGTCGCCATCTCCGAACCGCCCGCCAGCATCGCATCCACCTCGCCCCACTGGATCAAACGCATCGCCAGGCCGATGGCGTGCGTCGAGGTGGTGCAGGCGGTGGCAACCGCGAGATTGGGGCCGGTGATCTTGAAAATGATCGACAAATGTCCGCCGACCAAATTGATGATGCTGGCGGGTATGAAAAACGGCGATACCTTTTTAGGAGAGTGCGTCTCCATGTATCTGTCGTATGCCTCTTCGATGGACTCGAGGCCGCCCATGCCCGATCCCATCATGATGCCGACCCGCTGCGAATTGGCCTCCGTCACCTGGAGTCCGGAGTCGCGCATGGCCTGAATGCCCGCCACCACGCCGTACTGCATGAAGGCGTCCATGCGCCGCGCATCCTTCGGCGACATGTAGGGTTGCAAATCCAACTTTCTGATCTCCCCGCCGAAGTGCGTCGGGAAATTGGTGGTGTCGAATCTTTCTATCGATGCGATGCCGCTGCGACCGGCCAGAATATTGGCCCAGGCGGTCGCAACGTCATTGCCGACCGGCGAGACGATTCCAAGACCCGTGATGACGACGCGCCGTTTGCTCACTGCCAACTCCTAGAGCAAGGGGACGCTGTGCAGGGTCGACAGGGCTTCAGGCCTTTCCCTTGTGCGAATTGATGTAGTCGATTGCCTGCTGCACCGTGGTGATCTTTTCGGCGTCTTCATCCGGAATTTCCGTCTCGAATTCTTCCTCGAGCGCCATCACCAATTCCACCGTGTCCAGCGAGTCGGCCCCCAAGTCGTCGACGAACGAGGCATCATTGGTCACTTCTTCTTCTTTCACACCCAACTGCTCGGCCACGATCTTTTTAACCTGCTGCTCAACAGTACTCATCGTTATGGTGTCCTCTCGGAATGGCTATTCATGCGGTTTTTCGACCCCCGCGACCAGTGGCATCGACCGGGCGCGTATTTTATGTGAACGCGGCGACGGCGGCTACCTTCGCGGCATATTTGATGTCTGGCACGCCTCGCCTAGCTTGACAAAACACTGCGACTGAGGGCGGAAAGTGCGCTCAAGGCATGTACATGCCGCCGTTGACGTGCAGCGTCTCACCGGTGATATAGGCCCCATCGGCCGAGCATAGAAACGCCACCGCGGCGGCAATATCCGCCGGCTGGCCCAGTCTTCCGAGGGGAATTTGGGCATTCAATGCCTCCCGCTGTGCCGGGTTCAGCGCGCGCGTCATGTCGGTGTCGATGAACCCGGGGGCGATGGCGTTGACGGTGATGCCGCGCGAACCAACCTCCCGGGCCAGCGATTTGGTGAACCCCAGGATTCCGGCTTTGGATGCCGCATAGTTGGCCTGGCCGGGATTGCCGGTCAAGCCGACAACCGAGGTAATACTGATGATGCGCCCCCGGCGCGCCTTCATCATGCCGCGCAGCACCGCTTTGGAGAGCCGAAAAACGGAAGCCAGATTCGTTTGCATGACGGCATCCCAATCGTCCTGCTTCATTCGCAGCAGCAGGGTGTCGCGGGTGATTCCGGCATTGTTGCAAAGAATGCCGATCGCGCCTTCCTTGGCCTCGATGTCGGAGAGCAGCGCGTCGATCGAGGCTTGCTCCGTCACGTTGAGCACGGCACCGCGGCCGCCGTGTTTGCTCAAGTTCTCGGTGATGCGGGCGGCACCCTCCGCGGTGGTGGCCGTACCGATCACCCGGGCGCCCTCGGCCGCCAAGCGCTCCGCAATCGCCGCGCCGATGCCGCGCGATGCACCGCTCACCAAGGCCACCTCTCCGTTCAACATTTAAGCCACCGCCGCCAGCGCCTCATCGAAAGCCTGCGGATCTTCCAGCGCCAGCATTTTAAGATCCCGATTCTTGTCTATCCGCCGATTCAGCGCCGTCAACACTTTACCGGGTCCGCATTCAAAAATTTGGGTCGCGCCTGCGGAAATCATGGTGCGCACCGTCGCCGCCCAATATACCGGGGTCGGCAACTGCTTCACCAAGCCTGCGCGAATGTCACTGGCGCTCGAGTGTATCTTGCAATCGACGCCGTAAACCTTGATCTCGGAACGTTCCGCCACCTGAGTGCCCTCCAGCCGAATCCGCAACTTCTCGGCCGCCGGTTTCATGAGCGAGCTGTGCGCCGGAACGCTCATGGGCAGCGCCATGGCGCGACGCGCCCCTTTCGCCGTGGCGGTCTCGATCGCGCGCGCCACCGCCGTCGCGTGACCCGCAATCACCACCTGTCCGGGTGCATTGAAATTGACCGCCTCCACCACCTGGCCCTGCGAGGCTTCCTGGCACGCGGCTTCGACATCCGTGTCCTCCAGTCCCAGGATGGCCGCGATACCGCCTTCGCCGCTCGGCACCGCCGCCTGCATGAGCTCGCCGCGGTACTTCACCAAGGCCACCGCACTTTTGAAATCCAGGTACTCGGCCGCCACCAGCGCGCTCCATTCACCGAGACTGTGGCCCGCCATCATTGCAGGTTTGGCGCCGCCGCGTTCGCGCCATAACCGATACGTGGCGACGCCCGCGGTCAACATCGCCGGCTGAGTACATTCTGTGGAATTGAGCAGCTCCGCCGGACCTTCCTGGCACCGCTGCCAGAGATCGTAACCCAACACCGCGCTTGCCTCGGCAAAGGTCGATATTATGACGGGAGAAACCCGCGCCAAGGCACTCATCATGCCGATGGACTGGGAAGCCTGCCCGGGAAATACGAAAGCGAGCGACATGTATTCTTCTGTCCTTATGCTGACCGCCGGCGAATTATAGCGGCCCGCCACGACAGTGCGGCGCCTACCGCAAAGCCGCAGGCCGCCCCATACAGATGGGCGTCAACGACCACCATGGGTGCGGGGTGGCCGCCCCACTGCTCCCAGGCCAATTTGGCGCTCAAGCCCACGAGCAATATCCACCGGTCCCAGGCACGCGTGGCCAGATGCTGGGCCGTTCCCGCCGCCATGACCGTGTGCAGTACTCCTGAGGCGCCGACATACCAGCTCACGCGCGGACTCAGCCACCAAAGTCCGCAGCTGATGGCCAACGCGCCGCTCAGGACGATCGCACACCACTCCTCCGCGGCATAGTCCTGGGCAAACAATGACCACATCAACACCAGGCCCAGTTCATTGAGGATGAGGTGGTGCAGCATCGAGATGCACGATGTGGGCGGTAAGCAACCGCCACCAGCCTCCCGCCGCGATCGCGCCGCGATCATAGCGCAACAATGCGCTGACACTGTCGCCAAGACCCAACACGACGCCCAGCAGCAGCAAAATTAGAAGCAACCAAATCCATCGGCCGCGATCCCACTGTAGTGCCGAAAGCAGGGGCGTAAAGCGGTCCGCGGCCTCACGGGGCATCGAGGTTCTCTATTTTGCTATGATCTGAGGAATTTTCGAGGTCACTATGCGTCATCGCCAAAGCGGTTTCACCCTAATTGAGATCATGGTCGTCGTGGTCATTCTGGCAGTGCTCGGCGCACTCGTGGTGCCGAATATCCTGGGCAAGGTCGATACGGCACGAATTACGGCGGCCAAGACCGATATCCGCTCCATCGGCACCGCATTGGATCTGTACCGGCTCGATAATTTTAAATATCCGACCACCGAGCAAGGCCTGCAGGCACTGGTCAAGCAGCCCGCCGATCCGACCATCACCAACTATCCCGCCAACGGCTACTTGAAGCAGATCCCCAAGGATCCCTGGGGTAATCCGTATCTCTATACGAGTCCGGGGGCCGATGGACGCGAATACGACATCATCTCGTATGGACGCGACGGCAAACCCGGCGGCGAAGGTCCGGACGCTGACATTGTCAGTTATTCCCTCGACCAGAAATAAGGCATGGAGCCCGTCCGAGCATTCTGCGCGCCCGGCCGCGCGCAGCAAGGGCTTTACGCTCGTCGAAATCTTGATCGTGATGTTGATCATCACCGTCGTCATTTCGCTCACGGTGCTCTCCGTGACCTCAACCGGGCGCGACAGCCAGCTCGACGAGGAAAGCCGCCGCATCGAGGGGCTGGTGGGATTACTGCATGAGCGGGCGCTGCTGGAGGGCCGCGATTTCGGATTGCTGATCGAGCCTGCGGCCTATGAGTTCCTGGTCTATGACACGCGCCGCAATCTCTGGTTGATGCTCGATCAGGAACGCGAATTCAGGCATCGCGACTTGCCCAAAGGCATCAGCTTTCAGCTGCAGCTCGATTCACAAACCGTGGTCATCAAGCCCATCGACCGGGACCTGTCCAACGCCGCGCCGCCCACTCCGCAAATCGCGATCGCCGCGAGCGGCGAAGGCACCCCGTTTCGTCTCATCTTGCGGCGCGACGCCACCCAGGCGAAGACGGCGGTCGACGGCGATGCGCTCGGCAAGATTTCGCGGGAGAGTTCCAACAAAGTGGAAAAGCCGAGTTGAGACACTCGCGCCGCGCTGCAGGCTTCACCCTGGTCGAGGTGCTCGTCGCCCTGGTGGTGGTCGCCCTGGGATTGACCGCCCTGATGGTGGCGGTTAACGGCACCGCGCGCACCAGCGGTTTTTTGCGCGACAAATCCCTGGCGCAATGGATTGCGCTCAATCGCCTCGCGGAAGTGCGCCTCAACGTCGTCAAGTTTGGGCAAAACACCGATACCGGCGAGCTTGATTTCGGCAGCCGCAAATGGCACTACGACACGCGCTACTTCGATACCAGCATCGCCAGCATGAAACGCGTGGTGGTGCGGGTGTATCGAGGCGATGCCAAAACCAAGGGCAACCCTCTCGCGCAAGCCGTCGGTTTTTTGGGCAGCTCCGTGGCGACGCCGGGATCGACGGTGCTTGATTGGACCGCCGGCATCGTAACCGCCACCGTCCCGGGCGCGCCCAACCCGGCGCAACCCGGCACGGGCGGCGGCGCTCAGGTACCGGGCGGCCCCGGCACCCCCATCGTACCCTCGCCGGCACCGGCTCCGACGACTCCGCGAAACCCATGAGCGGACGCAGCTGCAAATCGCGCCGTGGCGCCAAGGGTTTCACCCTGGTCGAGATCTTGGTGGCGCTGCTGATTTTGGGAATCATGGCGGGACTCGGATATTCGACCTATCGGGCCGCGCGCATCTCGGCGGAGCGCACCGAGGATTCCCTGAAGCGCTCGCGCGAAATTGAATTCGGCCTGCGCATCATGGTCGCGGATTTCGCGCAGTTGGTGCCCCGGCCGGTACGGGACATCCTCGGTCAAAGTCGACTTCCCGCGCTGCGCGGCACCCCGGGCGCCGGGAGCGTCACGGTCACCTCGGCGAGTCTCGGCGCCAGTTCCGGCTCCGCCTCAGCTTCCCCGCCGGGCATGAGCTTCAATTCCGGCGCCTCCCCGAGCCCCGGCCTCAGTTTCAATGCGAGCGACCCCAGTGCGGTTTCGATGGTCGACTTGACGCGCGCAGGATGGTCGAACACCGCCGGCCAGCAGCGCAGCACCTTGCAGCGAGTTTCCTATGCCCTGGTGGGCGACGTGCTCAAGCGCAGCTATCAGGTCAATTTGGACACGGTGCAGGGTAACAAACCGATCGTGCAGGACCTGTTGACCGGCGTGAAGGGCGTGCAGCTTCGTTACCTCGATGGCAATCAAGCCTGGCAAAATCAATGGCCCGAAAACACGACCATTCAAAACGGTTCGACTGTCGACTGGCAGTCGCGGCCCGTGGCGGTTGAAATCATCGTCCAATTCAAGGATTGGGGAGCGATACGCCGCCTCGTCGAGATCGCCGGATGAAGCCATTTGCGGGCGGACGACAGCAGCGCGGCGTCGCGTTGATTATTGCGCTCATTCTGGTCGCACTGGCGACGGTGCTCGCCACGAAATTGAGTTTCGACGGCTTTCTGGAATTGCGGCGTACCACCGGCATGATGGCCGCGGAACAAGCACTGCAGTTCGGCTTGGGCGCCGAAGCTTTGGCTGCGGATGTGCTGACGCAGGATGCACAGACCAGTCCGCAATTCACGACTTTGGCCGGACCTTGGGCGCAGGCGACGCAACCGCTGCCGATCACTCCGGATAACAACCCTGAGGGCGAGCCCATCGGTACGATGCAGGGTTCTCTGGAGGATATGCAGGGACGCTTCAACCTCAACAGCCTGGCGCGCCTGGGAGCGGATGGTGTCACCGAGGATCCGTTGCCATTGCAGCAATTCCAGCGTTTGCTCGTTTCGGTCGGCGTTGAGCCCAAGTGGGCGGGTTTGGCGCGAGACTGGCTCGATCAGGATGACGTCGTGGGCAATCCGGACGGCGCCGAGGACGCGATGTATACCTCGCAATCGCCGCCCTACCGCACCGGCAATTGGCCCATGATGTCGCCCAGCGAACTGATGAACCTTCCCGGCTTCGGGGCCGACCGCTACCGAAAGATCGCTCCCTATGTCACCGCGCTGCCAAGCGCCAATACCAAGATCAATCTGTGCACGGCGCCGGCGTTGGTGCTCGAGAGCTTGGTGGAAGGCCTGAATGGCGAGTGGTCGAACAGTCCCGCGGTGCTCACGAATGGCCGCAAGAGCGGATGCTTTCCCGACGTACAGACATTCACCAATGTCGCCACCAGTTTTGGCGGTCCCAAGGCGATGCTGAGCCTCGGCACTCCGCTCGGCACGCAAAGTCAATACTTTCAACTCACAACCCGCGTGGTGCTTGGCACTACGGAGTTCACCTTGTACAGTCTTTTGTTCCGCGGCACCGGCAAGGTCACGCCGCTGATGCGATCATTTGGGACGCCTTAAACGTATGCCGCAATCATTGCTACTGCGCCTTCCACCGCCGGGCCAAGAAGACACCGAGTGGTTGATTTTGGATGAGGCGGGCGCGCCGACGCAGACCCGGCAGCGCGGATCCTTGAGCCTTGCGGCGGCCGTGTGGCGCTCGGGAAGAGTCGTGGCGCTCGCTCCCGCAGCTCAGATTCTATTGGCTGAGCCAGAACTCCCGCCGGGCGGCGGAACCAAACTTGCCAAGGCGGTTCCGTTTGCGCTTGAAGAACACTTGACCGAAGACGTCGATCAATTGAGCTTCGCGATCGGCCACCGCCGCTCGAGCGGCAGCACACCCGTGGCGGTGGTGTCGCGCGCCGTGTTGCAGGGCTGGATTGCCGACTTGAGCGCGGCCGGATTCGATGCTGCGGCGATATATCCCGATATCTCGCTGATGCCGGAGAATCCCGGGCAAACGGTATTGTGGCTGGAGAACAATCGTCTGGCGGTGCGGCGGCCCGGCGCAATTCCATTCGCCGTTGAACTCGCGCCGGTGAAGGAGGCGCTCGTGGTCGCGGGCGTGATCGGCGACCCGCTGCAGGCGGGCGAGGAGCCCAAGGCGAAGGAGAGCGCGATTCTTTATTTGACGCGCGAGGACTGGGCGCGGGTCCAAGGGGACTTTGAGGATTTGCTGGATGACTTCGCGTCGCTCAAGGTTCAGCTGCTGAGCGACGGCCCACTGCCGTGGTTGGCGCGCGGAATGAACGCTGCCGATGCGGTGAATCTGCTGCAGGGGGAGTTTTCGCGCACCCCGGCCTATGGCGAGCGCTGGCATCGCTGGCGGCTCGCGGTCGGGCTCGCAGCAGCACTGCTCGTGGTACATGTCGCCGCGCAGGCGCTGCAAATTCGTCAAGCCAAGCACGAGTCGGCGGCGCTCGACAGCCAGATTTCACAGATCTTTTCCTCCGCCATGCCGGGCAACGCATCGGCAGATCCGCGCCGGCAAATGCAATCCAAGCTCGAGCGGATTCGCAAGTCCGGCGCCGGGCCGCAATACTTTCTGCGCACGCTGCAAACCTTGAGCGGCGCTTTGGCCGCGACGCCGAAGACCAGCATCAGCGCCTTGAGCTACCGCGAAAACGCGCTCGATATGACGGTGACGGCGCCGAGTCTCGACGCGCTGTCGCAACTGACCCAATCCGTGGGCAAAGAAGGACTCGCCGCTGAAATTCAATCCTCGAACCCGGCGGCGACGGGCGTCGAGGCGCACCTACACATTCGCGATCAGCGCGCGGCGGCGCAGCGATGAATAAGCTCTCGACTTGGTATGCCGGTCTACAGCAGCGCGAGCAACGCGTGGTGGCGGTGGGCGCGGTCGCCCTGGGATTGATCATCCTGATCGGCGGCATTCTCATGCCGCTGCAGTCGGCAGTATCGCGGGCGCTCAAAGGCAATGAAAGCCGCCGCGCGGATTTGACCTGGATGCGCGTCAATGCGCCCGAAATCCGCGCGCGCGGCGGCGAGCTACCCGCCGACACCGGCGAGGCGCCGGTCGTTCTCGTCGATCGAGTCGGGCGCGAGGTCGGTCTCGGCGGCTTCTTGCGCGGGACTCAGCCCAACACCTCCGGCGGAGCGCGTGTGCAGCTGGAAGCCGCACCTTTCGACACCGTGGTCACATGGCTCGATACGCTGGACCGGCGCTACGGTCTTGCCATCGAGTCGATCACGGTGGATCGGACCCCAACGCCGGGACTGGTCAATGCCAGCATCTCCTTCAGCCAAACGCGACGTTAGCCGCACGCGGCCGGCGCGACGCTGGCCGTTCATCCTACTGGGTCTGGCGCTGCTGGCGGGCGCGGTAATCTATGTGCTGCCGGCCTCCGTCGCTGCGCGCTTCTTGCCGCCCCAGGTGCAAGCCGAGGATTTTTCCGGCAGCCTGCTGCATGGAGCCGCAGGGAGGATCCGCATCAATGCACGCGATGCCGGTGCGATCGAATGGCAGGTACATCCGCTCGCTGTGTTGCGGCTGGCGATCGAAGCGGACATTCATTGGGTGAAGCGGGGTTTCCTCATCGACGGCACGGCGGAACTCAAGCCCCGCAGCTTTACGGCGCACGACATTAGCGGCGGAGGTCCCATCGCGGATCTCCAGAGTCTCGGATTTGCCCAAGGATGGAATGGCACCGCCAAGCTGAGTTTTACGCTGATCAAGGGCAATTTCCAAAAGCTCGCGGCTGCGGTCGGCAAGATCGCGGTATCCGACATCTCGTCGCCACGGGTAGCCGCGGGATCGGATCTGGGGGGCTACGAATTGCTGCTCGCACCGGACAGTATTGCCCCCGACGGAAGCATGAGTGCAACGCTCAACGACACGGGAGGGCCGGTGGAGGCTCGGGCGCAGATTCGCTTCTCCCCCGCTACGCGCACCGGCATGTTGTCGGGGACGCTCAAGGAGCGCGCCGAGGCCTCTCCGGCCCTCCGCAATCAATTGAATGACCTATCGCAACTTCGCCCGCGAGACCCCTCCGGACGATTTCCGGTGGAACTGGAATTCACCTTTTAGGCTGGCGCTGCGCGCGGCTCTTCAGCCGCCGACAAAAACATTGAGCTTATTGCCGTCCAAATCCCGAAAGTAGCCGGCGTAAAAATTCTCCGAGCGCTTGCCCGGGCCGCCCTCATCCTTGCCGCCCAGTTGCAAAGCCTTGGCATGCACCGCCTTCACCTTTTCCTCGCTATCGACCACGAGCGCCACCATGACGCCGTTGCCGACGGAGGCGGCTTTCTTATCGAAGGGTTTGGTCACGCCGAGCCCGGGGAGGTCCGGCTTCACCGACCACGCGACGAAGGCGTCGCTTTCCATCATGCGTTTGGCGCCAATTTCGCTCAACAACGCATCGTAAAAAGCGGCTGCGCGCTTCAAATCATTGGTGCCGAGAGTGACGTATCCGATCATGGCTGACTCCTGTGTTGTTGTTTAGGAGACTGTTTATTCGTACAGTAGTATTTATATATCCAGTAGTCCGATTAGTCAATCGCCTCCTCGTAACCCCACTCACGCCAGGCCCGCATCAGCGGAAAGTACAGCCCCAAGCGCACCGGTTGCGGTCCCAAGCGACGCGCCAAACGTCCATAGCGTTCGAGCTGGCTGCGATATCGCTCAACCTCGCGGTCCAGAAACAGTTCGAGACCTCCGCCCAAGTGCTCGCTGGTTTTGTAGTCGATCACCCAGCGGGTGCCCTCGTCGTCAATGAAGCTGCGATCGAGCACCACCCGCAAGAACTCACCTTGCCCGTACCCCGACAAGGCGTATTCGCGCAGCTCCTCGCGAAACCCTCGCTTCAGTATCCAACGTCCGCGCGGATCTTGCTGCACGCCGAGGAGCGCCTCCACGACCCGCGTCGTCGCCGAATTCAAGCGCTCCTCGGGTACCCCATGAATGCCGAGCCACCTGCGGAAATGGCCCGCGCGCGCCTGGATCGCGGCAGGGTCGACAGCGGCCAGCTCCATGCTTTGGAGTTCGGCATGCACCAGGCTGCCGACCCGCCGCGCGGTTTCACTGACCCAATCGAATACCGGCGTTTCTTCCCTCGCGGCGGCAATCGCGACCGCGGCGGTGCCCAGCAGCGGCGCAAAATGCAAATCCTGCGACCATTCCAGCGGCAGGCGCTTGAGTGGACCTCCCCGTGGCGCATCGTCCGCGTCTTCAGCTTGCCGGAGCGGCGCCGGCGGCAGCTTGAAGTCGTCGGCGAGCACCGGCCAGAGCGCGCGGAGCAAGCTGGCGGCAGCCGGACGGAACTCCCGGCGCACCGCGGTCTCGTCAGGGTCTTCGGAATTTTCACCCGCCTCGATGACGGCGCTCAAGCGCAGCTGGCACTTTGCGCGGGTGCAGGCCACGTACAGCAGACGTTGCGCTTCGAGAATAGCGGCATCGCGGCGGCGGCCGCGCAAGAACTCGAACAGCGCATCGCCATCCGTACCCACCGGCGGCCGCGCGGCCATCACCATTCCGTCGCGTCCGGTACGCGCGAACGGGTGGGACAGCAACAGCTGGTCGCGATCGGGCGCCACGGACAGATCGAGCGCCGGCAGCACGACCATATCGAATTCCAGACCCTTCGCCTTGTGAATGGTCATGATTTCAACGTTGCTCGCGCCGCCGTGATCGGCAAAAAGATCGGCAAAAATTTCCGGCAGGTCGGCTGCATCCGGCATTCCGCGCTCCTCGAGCGAACGGATACGGGCGAAAGCGGCACCGGCCAGCTGCAGGTCCTGCGCGCTCGTCATGCAGCTGGGGCCGCCCAAGCCCAGCCAGGTTCGTTCGATCCAGCGAGTCAGCGGTGTCTCATTGCGGACCTCGAACGCGGCCGCGAGCGCCAGGCGCAGGCGCCGACACCGGGCGCGGCCATCCTCGCTGAGCGAAAGCAGCAGCTCATCATCGCGGACCGCATCCCACACCAGCTGTCCGGTCCGGGATATCGTCAGCAGATCGGCGAGGGACAGTCCAGCCCAGGGAGCGCGCAGGACAGCGAGCCAGGCGATGCGGTCGCCCCAGTGCAATAAGGCGCGCGTGAGCATCATGATGTCGCGAACCGCGGCCCGATCATGCAATGGCTCGATGTCGACCGCCCGAAAGCCGATATTCAAGGCGCGCAGGCTCGCGGCAATTCCGCGCGCGTGGGTCCGCGCGCGCACCAAGACGGCAATGTGCCAACCGGGATGCAATGCCAGCGCGCCGGCAATCATCGCGGCGATCGCGTTCGATTCGGCGGTGCGGCTGCCGAATCCCTGACACTGCACCGCGCACTCCGCGGTTTCGGCTGCGGCCACCGCCGCTTCGCTGGGGCGAAATGCGATGGCGCCGGCATTGCGATCGTCGTTCTGCGGCATGAGGCGCGCGAAACATCGATTGGCCCACTCCACCAGCGGCGGCGCCGAACGAAAATTGCTGCGCAGACGCTGCACTTCGAAGCGCAGGCCGCCAATGCCCTCCTCGGCCAGTTCCAAGAAAGCCCTGACCTCCGCCTGGCGGAATCCGTATATGGATTGCATCGGGTCACCCACGCAGAATACGCTGCGGCCGTCGCCCTGTTGCCATCCGGCCGTCAATAGCCGCACCAGTTGCAACTGCGAGCTGGACGTGTCCTGGAATTCGTCGACGAGAATGTGCTGCAGCCGGTAGTCGAGACGCAGGCTCAAATCAGTCGGCGCGTCGAGCGTACCAAGCGCGCGCAACGCCGCAATCGACACCGCGGGAAAATCCACGGCGCCTTGCTCGCGGAAAACGCCGTCCAATTCAGCCGCCGCCAACACCAGCACCTGCGCCACGTCGCGCACCCGCTCCCACGCCGCGTCGCTGTAGCGAGGATCGGGCAGCGTGCGCAATTCGTACAAAGCCTCGAGTATCCGCGGGTCCGCGCCGAGGTTCTCCGCAAGGCGCAGCATGCGGGCCGTGTCGGCACAGCCCGGCGGAAAACCCTGCGTTTTGGTGAATCTCTTGCGCAACCCGGCTTTTTGCGCGCGCAGCAGCAGCATGGCCATGCAGCGCCAACGCGCGGCATCGTCCGGCGCCGCGCGCAACTCACTCCCATCTTGACGCCAGGCCAGCGGCGCCCGGTCTTCGATGCGCTGCGCCGCGCCGTGCATGAGCGACGACAGCGCCGCGATATTCTCCCGCCCCAAGACTTCCCGGGCGCGCAGTAAAACCCGAGCGACCAGCAATTCCAAATCTTCGTCGAAATGCCGGCGCACACGGCGCAACTGCGCTTCGTCGAGCGCGCTGGCCGCCTGCAACTGTCCCACGAGCAACGGCAGCCAGCGGTCGCGGCTCGGCAGCATCTCGGCGATGAGCTTCACCAGCTTGCGCCAACGCTGATCGTCGAGCGCGAGCACGCGCTCGACCGCGAGTCCGAATTGATCCGCTTCCCGATGCGCCAAGGCTCGGCGTGCCGCCTCTTGATGGCTGGGTGCGGCATCGGTCTGGACACGCAACCCCGCGCCGGCACCCGCGGCAATCGGCAGCTGGTTGGCGAGCCAGGAATTGAAAGCATCGATGGTCTCGATGCGCAATCTCGTGGGCTGGGATTGCAGGTCGCAATTCAAGGAGTCCATATGCCGCCGCGCCGCCGCCGCCAGGCTCCAGGTAAGCTGATTCATACCCGGCGGGCATTGGGCGGAGCCGGCGGCGCGCAGTGCGCCAAGCACGCGCTGCCGCATTTCTTGAGCGGCGCGGCGCGTGAAAGTCAGCGCCAAAATCCGTTCGGGCGAGTCGACCGATGCCAGCAGCCGCAGGTAGCGCTGCGCCAACAACGTCGTCTTGCCCGAGCCTGCCGGGGCTTGAACCAGGACGGAACCCTGCGCGACGACGGCACGCTCGCGGGCGGCGCCGTCGAGCGCGTAGCGCGCGTCTTCACTCATGGAACTCATCTCCATCCTCGAGCGCCGCCGGCACCCGGCATAGGCCTTGCAGCTTGCAGCTTCGGCATGCGGTGCGGGTGGGCGCCACCTCGGCGCGGCCGGCTGCGAACTCGCCGGCAATGCGTTCGATGCGACGCGACCAAAGTTGAACGAGGTCGGTGAAAGTCGCCATCCCTTCCAGTCCGCTCGGGCGCGTCCGCGGAAATATATCGCGCCGTTCCGACTCCGCCACAAAGGCGCATTCCGCGGCGTTCACCTTGGCATAGGCGACTGCAACCAAGGCATCCGGCGCGAGCAGCGCATACAGCGGCAATTGCGGATTGTCGGGCCGCTCGCCGCGCCAATCGGTCTGCGCAGCACCGGTCTTGTAGTCGATCAGGACCCGAGCACCATCCAACAGTCGATCGACGCGATCGATGCGCACTCTGAATTCAAGTCCGCCGAAACGCGCGACTCGATCGGCGCCCTCGAGCGCTTCGACGGCGAAGGGCGAGCGCCCCTTCTCGAATTCCAGCCATTTTCCCAATAGATTTTGCAGTCGGACCGCCTCGCGCATGCGCCAGGTGGAACCCGGATCGCGCCGCCGGCACACCCATTCGATTGCTCGCGCAGCGGCCGCATCGATCAGCCGCCGTTGTATTTCCGGACTCGCTGCCCGCAACGCGTCCGAGTCGCGAAGCTCCGTCCACAGCTGCTGCAGGGCATGGTGCACGAGTTCGCCGCGTTCCCGTTCGTTGAATCCGGGGATCGGTTGCTCCAGAGATTCCGCATCCAGTCGAGTCTCGGCAAACCCGCGAAACGCGCAGCGCGATTGGCTTTTCAAAGTGGCGATCCCGCGCGTGCGCTCGCCCGGCGCGTGCGGCGGAGCCCTTTCATCCCAGAGCGACTCCAATACCGGCGCCGCCTGCACCATCTTGAGCCAGTGGGGCTGCGCCGAAACGGTCAGCGGCAATTCGAGGGGGATGTTCTGCGGCAACAGCGGGCTGGGAGCGCTCGAAGCGCCGCCCTCTCCTGCGTCGGAAAGGCTGAACACGCAGCAATTCGCGCGCTTCTGCCAGCGGCTCTGCAGGTCGATCGCCGACGCCAGCTGCGCTGCCGCGCTGGCGGGAACGACGCCGTATTGCCGCTGCACGCTCACCGGCAGCAAGGCCACCGCCGCCACGGGCGGCGGCCACTGCTGATCATCGCAGCCGCTGACCCAGATGCCGCCATACTCAAGCCAGGGGTCCAAGAGTTGGCCGCTCACCCAGATGGGCGGTACGCCGGTTTGCTCTTGGAACGGCGTTTCGCGGGCCGCCCGCGCCAGCAGCCGTTGCGCCGACTCGCGCGAATGCGTGCCAAACACCGCATCGCCCGTTGCTACGGCGGCAAGCAACTCGCGAAATCGCTCCGCCGCTTGATATTCGATGCTCGACCAGCGTCCGCGATGCGCCCAGGGACCGGTTTCCAGTGCCCCCAACCAAAGCGCAACCCATTCGCTGATGCGACGCGCGCCGTGCAATTCCCCCAGCTCCCGCTGGGCCGCGCGCAGCCGCTGGGCGGCCGGCGCAGGCGCGATCCGCTCGATTCGCGCCACACGTTCGGCCAACTCCAGCCAACCCGCGAGATCCGCGTCGCCCGATGCGCGGCGGCGCAGCGCGCTGTCCAATCGCGCTGCTGCACTCGCCTCAGAGTCGGTGGCCTGAAATTCCGGCGCGCGCAGCAGCGCGCTGAATTGCGCGAACGTAACCTGCTTCAAGCTCGCGGCCAGGAACGCCAATGCCGCGCGCACCGGCGCATAGTCGGCAAGCGGCGTGCCGCCCGCCACGGCATACGGGGCCGCCCCGGAGCCGCCGCGCAGAGCGAAGCGCCGCGGCGCCAGTGCGGCATCGAAGGCATCGACGACCTCGGCGCGGCGCCGGCTCAAATCCGGCACACAGATCCAGGCGCGAAAACCTTCTTTAGCCAGATTGACCCGCGCCCAATCCGCCATGGCGGCAAGCTCCCCTGCCGGCGACGGCGCCCTCACCAAGGCCAGCTCGCGCTGTGCCGTGCGCAGCGGCAGCAGTACGCGAGCGTTATGTTCCATCCAGTGCCGCGCCGCCGGGCGCCATTGCGGACTCTCGATCCAATCGACTGGACCGGTCGGCGCGGCCGGACCCGCGAGCAGGATATCCGCGCTGATGCAGCCCAAGTCTCGACAGCGCCGCTCGAATGCGCGGTTCCAGTGCAGAAATGCGGCGCACTCCTCGGATTGCGCCGCATCGAGCGCCTCAAGGGGAATGGCGTATTCAAACAGCGCGCGGCGCGCGCGCCGCGCGGCGCGCGACGCGGCGGCGGGATCGAGAAAGTCTCTGCCGACGTCCGCCGCGTCGATGACCTCGCGCCACAGTTCGCGCTCTTCTACCTCGCTGAGCAGGCGCGGCGCGCCCGCATCATCGAGCTGCCGCTGCAGATGCTGCTCGCGCAGCCAGCTCGAATAATCGCGAACCTTGGGCGTTGCCCAGACCTCGTCGCCGGCATCGCGATGAACGCGCTCGATGGCATCGAACAACGCAGCGGCCAATTCCGTATTAGGCGCGAGCACGGTACGGCCGGCAGCGACGGCCGCCAGCAAGGCGGTAGAAACGCGCGCCGCGCTCAGTGCTGCCGGACCTTGACGGCGGGAGAAACGATCGTGAGCGCCGGCTTAGCGGCGGCCTGCGCATCCAGCAATTCATCGATACGCGAGAACACCGTCGCGAGCACTTGCGGTTCCGGCAAATTGGTGATCCGGAACGCATTGCGATAGCCCACATTGAAGCTGACGCCCGGCGCAACCAGCACGTGCTTCTTCTCCAACAAGTCGAGCGCAAAGGCCTGATCGTCGAAGTCCGGCAAGGCGTCGCTGCGCACTTCAACGAAGGCGTACAGAGCGCCCATCGGGCGCGCCAGTTTCAGATACTTGCTGCGCGCCACCGCGTCGATGATTGTCCGACGGGATTCATACAAGCGGCCGCCGGGGCGCGTCAGCTCTTGAATGCTCTGATAGCCGCCGAGCGCGGTCTGCACCGCCCACTGCCCCGGCACGTTGCTGCACAACCGCAGCGACGAGAGCAATTCCAAGCCGCTCAAGTACTCACTGGCACCCTCGATATCGCCGGAGAAAGATGCCCAACCCACGCGATAGCCGCATGCGCGATAGACTTTGGAAAGGCCGCTCATCGTGCAGCACAGAGTATTGTGCACCAGGGTCGCGATCGGCACGAATTCGGCATCATCGTAAAGAATGTGGTCGTAAATTTCGTCGCACAACACCACCAGACGATGCCTCTCAGCCATTTGCGCGATCGCCGCCAAAGTCTCGCGCGGGTAGACCGCTCCGGTGGGGTTGTTCGGATTGACGACGACGATGGCCCGCGTGCGCTTGGTGATCAGCGCCTCGATCTCCTGCGCATCCGGGATGAAGCGCTGCGCGGCGTGGCAGGGATAGTGCACGGCGCGGCCGGTATTCAAATTGACTGCCGCCGTCCACAGAGGGTAATCGGGACTGGGTACCAGCACCTCGTCGCCGGCATTGAGCAACGCTCGCAAAGTGAGGTCGATCAGCTCGCTCACACCGTTGCCGATGAATACCTCTTCCGCGGTGACGCCGCGCACGCCGCGCTCCTGCTGCTGCATGACAACCGCCTCGCGCGCCGGAAAAATGCCCTTCTGGTGCACATAACCTTCGCTGTTGCGCAGATTCTCGATCATGGCCAGGCGCATCGTTTCGGGAGTGCGGAATCCGAAGGCGAACGGATTGCCGATATTCAACGACACGATGTCATAGCCCAGGCGCTCTAGCGCCAAGGCGCGCCGCGCCAGCTTGCCGCGGATCTCGTAGCGCACATTGGCGAGCCCATCGCTCGGCCGTACCGGTTTTCGTTGCGTCATGGGTTCCTAGGATAGCGGATTGAACAGCTCGTGCGAACGGTGGCAGGCTACCCGGTGTCCGGCCGCAATTTCAGCAAGCGGCGGATCGGCGGACGAGCACAGCGGCAGCGCGTACGGACAGCGGTCGCGAAAGGCGCAACCGCGAGCGTCAGCGTTCCCCGCCAGAGTTGCTTCTGCAAGCGGCGCGGGCACGCCGGCAGCGGGGGGGATGCGCGGCACGGCGGACAGCAACGCGCGGGTATAAGGATGAACCGGTGCCGCGAACAGCGCCTCGCATTCGGCGACTTCGACCACCTTTCCCGCATACATCACCAGCACCCGATGGCTGAGATGCCGCACCACCGCGAGGTTGTGACTGATGAAAAGCATCGCCATGCCCATGTCCTGCTGCAAATCCAGCAGGAGATTGATGATTTGTCCCTGGATGGACACATCGAGAGAACTGACCGCTTCATCGCAAATCAGGACCTTGGGCCGGAGCACGGTGGCCCGGGCGATGCACACGCGCTGGCACTGGCCGCCGCTGAGTTCATGCGGATAACGAGCGGCGACCTCGACGTCCAGGCCGACGCGTTGCAATATCGCGCCGATCTTCGTGCGCCGCGCGGCAGCACTCAATTCGGGCGCGAATATCAGCAGCGGTTCGGCGATGGCGTTGCCGATGCTCATGCGCGGATTTAGACTTGCGAGCGGATCTTGGAAAACCATTTGCAAGTTGCGGCGCTGCGCGCGTATCGCTGCGGGCGGGCACCTCAGCAAATCCAGTCCTGAAAGTTCCACGCTGCCGCGGGCCGGCTGCAACAGACGCAACAGCGCCCGCGCCAACGTCGATTTTCCGGCGCCCGACTCGCCGACGAGGCCCACCGTCTCGGCGGAAAACAACTCGAAATTCACGTCGCTCACGGCCGTCTGCGGTCCGAATTCGACCCGCAAATTCCGCACCTCGAGCAGCGCTGCGCTCATGGCAACGGGAAGTGACAGGCGACTTGCCAGCTCGAGTCGCCGCTCAGCGCCGGACGCTCCAGGCGGCAGCGCTCCGCGACGCGCGGGCAACGCGGCGCGAAGGCGCAGGCTTGCCGAACTTCGCCGGGCTGCGGCGGCTGTCCTGCGAGAGTCGGCATGCGCGCCAGGCGCGGCCCGGTCAGCCTGGGAACGCATTTCAGCAACTCGGCCGTATAGGGATGACGGGGTTGGCGCAAAAGCTCGGCGGCGGCGGCATTCTCGACGATTCTGCCCGCGTACATCACGAGGATTCGATCGGCCAGGCCGGCGATCACGCCGAGATCGTGGCTGATGAGAACCAGCGCCATGCCCGTTTCGCCGCGCGTGATGCGCAGCAGTTCCATGATTTGCGCCTGCATGGTCACATCGAGCGCCGTGGTGGGCTCGTCCGCGATCAACAAGTCAGGCTTGCACAGCAAGCTCATCGCCAGCATGACCCGCTGGCGCATTCCCCCCGACAGTTCATACGGGTATTGCTGCAGCCGGCGCTTGGGATCCGGCATTCGGACCCTTTCGAGCATGCGGCCGGCGGCAGTGCGCGCGGCGCTCCACGACAGCCGCGAGTGACAAACCAGCACCTCGGCCAGTTGCGTGCCGATCGTCAAATGCGGCGTCAAAGACGTCATGGGATCTTGAAAAATCATGGTGAGCCTCGAGCCGCGGATGGCGTTGAGCGCCGCGGCTGTCTTGCCCAGCAATTCTTCGCCCGCGAATCTGATACTACCGCTGACTTCGGCGCGCCCGCCAAGCAGTCCCATCGCGGCCAGAAACAGCTGGGTCTTTCCGGATGCGGACTCCCCGACGATGCCCAGGCATTCGTTTGGCTCGACGCGCAGCGACGCGCCGGCAACCGCATCGACGGTCCCGGTTCGATGCGCAAAGCGGACCGTCAAATCATCGACCCTTAGGATCGAAGCCACGTCACGCTTCCTTGACGTCAAGCGCGTCGCGCAGACCGTCGCCGAAGATATTCAAACAGAGCAGCAACAGCGCGAGAAAGCTGCCGGGCACCAAGAGCATCCAGGGGGCCGCCTCCATTTCCCCGACGCCCTCGGCGATCAGCGTGCCCAGGCTCGCCCCGGGTTCTTGAATTCCCAAACCCAGGAAACTCAAAAAGCTCTCGAACAAAATGATTTGCGGCACGGTCAAGGTGGCATAGACGATTACCGGCCCCAACAGGTTCGGAATTACGTGTTTTGCAATCAGGCGGCCGGTGCCGGCGCCTGATGCCACCGCCGCGGCGATGAATTCTTGCTGACGGATGCTCAAGGTCTGACCACGGACGATTCGCGCCATGGTCAGCCATCCGACCGCACCGATGGAAACGAACAGCAGATACTCGCTGCGGCCGAAAATGACCGTCAAGAATATGACGAAGAAGATCAACGGCAGCCCGCTCAGGATTTCGATGACGCGCATCATCAAGTGGTCGGTGCGGCCGCCGACGTAGCCGGCGACGGCGCCATATCCCACCCCGACCAGGATGCTGATCATGCTCGCCACCGCTCCGATCGCGATGCTGACGCGCGCACCGGCGAGCGTACGCGCGTAGAGGTCGCGGCCCAAGCGGTCGGTGCCGAACCAATGCGCATTTTGCAGCGTCGGCCGCGCCGCCGCATGCTGCCAATCGAGCGTCTGGATATTGTTCGGATTGAGCAAGGGCCCGAGCAAGGTGACAATAACGACGGCCATGATGATGAGCAATGCCGCCACGGCGGCAGGACTGGCCCGCAAGCGACGCATCGCGTCCTCGTCCAACAGGCTCACCCGTCAGAGCCTCACGCGGGGATCGAGCCACGCGTACAGAAGATCGACGAGCAACCCCATGACGATGAGCAAGGCCGAGTAAATGATGACCATGCCGAGCACGAGCGTGTAATCGCGATTGATGGCTCCTTGCACCAAATATCTGCCGATGCCCGGCACACCGGCGATGGTCTCGACCACCAAGGATCCGGTCAGAATCGAGGCCACGGCGGGTACCAGGTAGCTCGCCACCGGCGCGAGCGTCGGCCGCAGCGCATGGCGAAAGATCACGCTGCGCAGCGGCAGCCCTTTCGCGAACGCCGTTCGAATGTAGTGGCTGCGCAATACTTCCAGCATGCTGCCGCGGGTGAGACGCGCGATATAGGCCAGCGGCGGCAATGCCAGCGCGATGACGGGCAGCGCGAGGTGGCGGAGCGACCCGCTGTCCCAGCCCGCGACCGGGAGCCAATGAAGATAGACGCCGAACAGCAGCCCAAGGCATGGCAATACGACAAAGGTGGGGATCGCGATACCCGTCACGACGAGCGACATCGTCGCGGTGTCGGCCGCCGAATTGTGATGGAGGGCGGCATAGGTTCCCAAGGGAATACCCAACAACAATGCCAGCGCGATTGCCATGATGCCAAGCTGCAGAGTCACCGGGAACCCCTGGCCGATCAATTCAGTGACCGTAAAATCCTTGTATTTGAACGAAGGTCCGAAGTCGCCGTGCAGGAGCGACTCAAGATAGCGTCCGTATTGCGTCCATACCGGGCGATCCAACCCATAGGCGCGCTGCAGATTCGCCTTGATTTCCGGCGCCAGCGCTTGTTCTTGATCGAAAGGGCCGCCTGGCGCGGCGCGCATCAAAAAGAAACTGATCGTGACGATGATGAACAGCGTGGGGATAGCGCCGGCAAGCCGCGTAAAGAAGTAGCGCGTCATCTTTGCCTTAGTCTACTGACTGACCGCGAGGTGGACAAGGGAAGTGTCGCTCCTTAGACTAGCGCGTTCACCCATCCTCGAGGCTTCATGGATTCCACTCGCCCCATCCGCGCGCTGATGCGCGGGCTCGATGCGCTGACAGTGCTCAACTTACGCGACGGTGCGACGGTTTCCGAAGTGGCTCACGAAATCCGCCTTCCCCGCACCACCGTTTATCGGATCCTGGAAACATTGTGCAACTCGGGTTTTGTGTATCGCGACAGTACCGACGAGCGCTATCGGCTGACCATCCTGGTGCGCGGTCTGAGCGAAGGATTCGATGATGAGGCTTGGGTGAGCCAGATCGCCAAGCCGATGATTTACGGACTATGCGCCGAAATCGTCTGGCCCGTCAGCCTTGCAACCCTGTCCGGCACGAAAATGATGCTGCGCGAGGCCACCGATCACAGCACGCCGCTCGCGATCGAGCGCTATTCGGCCGGCTTTCAGTTGCCGGTTTTGAACACGGCGACCGGCCGCGCATACCTGGCAAACTGCCCGCCCGCACAGCGCGACGCGTTGATCGACATACTGGCGCGCTCCAACAAGGAAGAGGACCAGCCGGCGCGCGATCGGCCCGAACTTCTGCGCGCACTGGCGGAAATCAGGGCGCTCGGTTACGCGACATCGATGCGCGCCCGCCGCCTGATCGATGAATATGCCCTCAGCGTACCGGTGCCTCTGAACGAGCGCGCCCTGGCCGTTTTGACGGTGCGATTCATGGCCTCGGCATTGCCCCTGAAGACCGGACTCGAGCGATTTTTGCCGAAGTTGCGCCAATGCGCGGCTAAAATCAGCAGCGTATTTTCAGAACAACACGCTGAGGCCCGCGCACAAACGGTTCCTCGAGCAACGGTTTAAGGAGTTTTCGTGCAGAAGATCATGGTCTGTATCAAACGCGTCGTCGATTACAATGTGCGCATTCGGGTAAAACCGGACGGCAGCGGCGTCATGCTCGACGGCGTCAAAATGAGCATCAATCCGTTCGACGAAATCGCGCTCGAAGAGGCGCTGCGCATCAAGGAGCGCGGCGCGAATATCGAAGTCGTTGCGGTGAGCATCGGGGTTGCCGACACTCAGCAGCAGTTACGCACGGCGCTGGCCATGGGCGCCGATCGCGCTGTTCTGGTGCAAACCGACGCCGTGGTGGAGCCCCTGAGCGCGGCAAAGGTCTTTCTTGCGCTGGCGAAGCAGGAAAGCCCGGACCTGATATTGCTGGGCAAACAGGCAATCGACGATGATGCCAACCAGACCGGCCAAATGCTGGCGGCGATTTGGGAGCGGCCTCAAGCGACCTATGCATCGAAGATCGAAATCTCGTCCGGCAAAGTTGCGGTCACTCGCGAGGTCGATGCTGGATTGGAGACCATCGAAGTCGACTTGCCCGCCGTGATCACCGTCGACCTGCGCCTGAACGAACCACGCTACGTGAAGTTGCCGGATATCATGAAAGCCAAGAAGAAGCCGCTGGATGTCACATCGCTCGACGCCCTGGGAGTCGGCGCGGGAATATTGCTCAAAAGCGTGAAAACGGAGCCGCCGGCGCAGCGCCAGAAAGGCGTCATGGTCAAGGATGTACCCGAACTCATCGCCGCGCTCAAGAAAAAAGGTTTGATCTGATGCACAAGATACTCATCGTCGGCGAACACGACGGCAAGGCCTTGAATCCCGCGACCGCGAAATGCGTGACGTGTGCCAAGGAGATTGCCGATGCAGAAATCAGCATCGTCCTATTGGGGGCCGACACCAGCGCTGCCGCGGCGCAGGCCGCCGCGCTCGCCGGCGTCAAATCGGTGTTGCGGGTGGATCGGCCGGAGAATGAGCATCCGCTAGCGGCGGTGTTCGCGCCGCAACTCGCGGCGCTGGCGGCCGACTACTCGCATGTGTTCGGACCATCGACCAGTTTCGGAAAGGATTTGATGCCGCGGCTCGCCGCCCTGCTCGGCGTACCGCAAGTCAGCGATCTGATGGCGGTCGAGGCCGCCTATCGCTTTCGCCGGCCAATTTATGCCGGTAACGCCATTGTGACCATCGAGGCGGACCCGGCGCGCAAGCTTATTGCCACGGTGCGCGTTGCCTCCTTTCAGGCCGCAGCCTCCGGCGGCAGCGCCGTGGTGGAATCAAAAGCGTTGAACGTGCCATTGCCGTCGCACACGCGCTATGTGGGCGCCAAATCGGGGTCCACCGACCGGCCGGATCTTCAGACCGCCGCGCGCGTCGTATCGGGCGGCCGCGCGCTCGGCAGCGCGGAGAACTTCAAGCTGCTGTTCAGTTTGGCCGACAAGCTCGGTGCTGCCGTCGGCGCGTCGCGCGCCGCGGTCGACGCGGGCTACGCGCCGAACGAGATGCAAGTCGGCCAGACCGGCAAGATCATTTCTCCGGAAATGTACATCGCGATCGGAATCTCCGGCGCGATTCAGCATCTGACGGGTATCAAGGACGCGCGCACCATCGTGGCGATCAACAAAGATGGCGAAGCGCCTATATTCGAGGTGGCCGATATCGGGCTGGTGGCGGATCTATTTCAAGCAGTACCCGAGTTCGAAAAGCTGCTCGCAACCTGAGCGGCGCGCCGGTTCCGACCGCGCCGCCGCCGCACCGGCGCGAGCCGCTAGAGCTGCTTCAAAACATAATCGGCGGCGGAGACTTTGAATTCGCCCGGCGCCTCGACATCGACATGCGTCGCGACGCCATTTTTGACGACAATGGCAAAGCGCTGGCCGCGCATCCCCATGCCGAACTTGGTTCCGTCCATTTCCAATCCCAATGCCTTGACGTAAGCACCATTGCCGTCGGCGAGCATCAAGATCTTGTCGCCCACGCCGCCATGTTTGCCCCAAGCGTTCATCACGAACACATCGTTCACGGCGGTACAGGCAATCGTGTCGACGCCCTTGGCCTTGATCTGGTCGGCTAGATCCACGAAGCCCGGCAAGTGCTTGGCATCGCAGGTCGGCGTAAAGGCGCCCGGCACCGAAAACAGCACGACGGTCTTGCCGCCAAAAAGCTGTTCCGTCGTCATCTTCTGCGGACCATCCTTGGTCATGCGCGTAAATGCGCCCTCGGGCATTTTGTCGCCGGCTTTGATGGTCATAACTGTTCCTTAAGAGCCAAGTTTGTCCGAATACAACTCGAACAGCTTCAGCACGCGCGGGCTGACGTTCGGAACGGTCTTGAGTTTCTCGAAGGCCTTCTTCGCCTCGGGAATATTCTTCAACGCCACTTGCGCGCGGCCCAGATACACATAGGCCTCGTCCAGTTGCTTGATTTGTCCTTTGCCAAGCGCGCGAGTAATGGCGTTTGCCGCGTTCTGGTAATCGCCCGCGCCGAAGTAGACCTCGCCGAGCTTCATATCGAGCTGTCCTGCCGGATTCTTGCGGGCTTCGGCATCGAGCTGCGGCAAGCCCTTTTTGTCCGAATCGGCGCGTGTCTTCAAGGCGGCCAACAAACGCATGGTACGCTCTTTGTGCTCGTCCTTGAGTACCCCGGTGCTGATCGCCTTTTCCAGGACGGCTTCAGCTTCGCCCGGCAAGCCCGCATCGCCCAGCAGCTGAGCCATTTCAATATAGTCGGTATCCGCGTTCATGGAATTGGTGTCGTACATGATGCGGTAGATCATCAAGGTGTTGTGATCGTCGCGCTCATCCTGGCGCTCCAGGCGAATCAGATTGTTCCAATAGGAAGTCTTGTTGGTGAGCCGAATCAGATCGTACAGCGCCGTTTTCATGCCGTTGGTGTCATTGGCGTCGCTGGCGCATTGCAATTTGATCTGATACAGCACCTCCTTCGGCGCTTGGCCGGCCTTCTTGAACGCCGCAATCGCCTTGTCGCCCCAGACGCCGGAATTCTTGCAGTCCTTCTGTTGGTAATAGAGCTGCGACATGATCAGCAAGTCATCGGCAGTGGCCGCGCCCGCCTCGGCAGACTGTTTGCCGTATTCAATGGCCTTGGCGTCTTGTTTGTTGGTCGCCGCCAATTGGAACAATAGACGATAAGTCTTCGGCAACTCTTCCGCCGAGTAGCCTCCGGTCGCCACTGCCTGTTCGTAGGCGGTTTGCGCCGCCTTGAGATTGTTCAACCGAACGTAGCAGATGCCCTTGAATTCAGCGACGGTCTTCTTATCGAACGTCGTCTGTCCGGGCTTGCCTTCCGCGGCTTCCAAACTCTTCAGCGCCTCGGACCACTGGCCCGCCTGCATGGCCTTTTGCGCGGCCGCAATTTCCTTGGCAATGGCCCGGCTGATTTCCTGCTTGGACTTGTCGGCCGCGTGTACGGCCGGTGAGATTCCCGCAAATGCGACGAACGCACACAAGCACAAAAGCAGCGGCCGGTATTTACCCAAAATCGAATGACTCATTGCAGACCTCACTCTGTATCAAATTTAGTCGGCACGGCGGTACACGCGTGCCGGGGCAACTTGAATGGTTTCAAACAAACGGCGCGTAACCCAGCAGGGCATGACGCGCCGTAAAACCACTCAGGGGTACCTTCTCAGAAGAAATCGTTGTTGACGAATCCTATCTTTTTCAATCCACGATGCTGTAGATCCGCCAACGTCTGCGCGACGATTTCATATTTGGCGAATTTATCCACCGTGATGTGCACTTCAGGTTGCGGGTCCTTCTGCGCCTCGGTCTCGATATAGCCCTGTAAGGTCTTGCGATCCACCGGGGTCTTGTTCCAAAGCAGCGTGCCGTCAAAGTCGATCGTCAGATCGATCACCTCCGGCGGCGGCGGGGGAACGAAATTGGGCGGCGGCGGCAAAGGATTGTCGATTTTCACCGCGTGCGTTTGATTCGGCAGGGTGATGATGAAAATGATCAGCAATACCAACATGACGTCGATGAGCGGCGTCATGTTGATTTCGGAATAGGACTGGCCCTCGCCGCCCCCGCCTACACTCATGGCCATGTACTAAATCTCCTACCGTGAAGTGGGGCGATCGGGTTCGGTGATGAACGCAACCTTGCGAATGCCGATCTTTTGGGTCGCTACCAGCACCTGGCCCACAAATTGATACCGAACATTTGCGTCGCCGCGAATGTGTACCTCGGGCTGCGGTTCCTGCCGCGCAATACCGCGCAGCATCGCCAGCAACTCGTCCTGGCCGGACAACAGTTTGGTATTCCAGTAAATGGCGCCCTGCTTATCGACGGCAATGGTGATGTTTTCCGGCCGCGTCTGTGTAATCAGATTGGTCGCCTTGGGCAGCGTCACCGGCACCTGCTGCAGAATGACCCGGATGGTGATGATGAAAATGATGAGCAACACCAACATCACGTCCACGAGGGGCGTGACGTTGATATCCGACATCGCCGTGGCCTCTTCTTCGACTCCTCCTACGTGAAGCGCCATGTTTCAAGTCCTAGCGGGCAACCGCAGCGGCAGGCGGCTTACCAACCGCGGCAGGCGGCTTGTCCATTCCCAAGCCCATCTTGACGCCGGAGATCAGGTACGCGTGCAACTCGTGCGTGAAATGGCTGACGCGTTCCTGCACCGTCTTATTGCGACGCAATAGAACGTTGTAGCCCAGCACCGCCGGCACGGCGACCACCAAGCCGATGGCAGTCATGATCAAGGCTTCGCCGACGGGGCCGGCCACCTTTTCGATCGAGCCCTGTCCGGAGACGCCGATCGCGATGAGCGCGTTGTAGATGCCGATCACGGTCCCGAGCAATCCGACGAACGGAGCGGTTGCACCGACCGAGGCGAGTACCGGCAAGCCCGTTTGCAGACGGCTGATGATGGCATCCGCGGTGCGTTGCAGCGACTCGGTGATCCACTCGCTGGTGCCGATAGCACCGGAGAGCCGCGTCTTGTTGACCTCGTGATACTCATACGCTTGCTTGCCGGTCTCGGCGAGCGCGCGGAACGGATTGGATCCGCCCTTGAGCTTGCCGATTGCATCGGTGAGCGTGCTCGAAGTCCAGAACTCCTTTTCAGCTTCTATTGCTTGCAGCCGCAGGCGCCGTTGATCGAAAAATTTGGTGATCATGATGAACCATGTCATCAACGACATAATCAGCAATACGGCGAGGATCGATCTGCTGACGATATTGCCATTGGCAATCAGCGCACCTAGGCCATATGGGTTTTCAACAACTGTCTCTTGCATTGACCGATTCCCTCTACTTATAAAAGCTTATTAATAATGGTAGTTCTAAAACTCGAGCCGCTCATTCATGCGGCTACTTTCCGGTTAACTTCCAAACGATCGCGAACGCGAAATGGCCTTCGACCGGCTTGCCGTCTTCCATGCCGGGAAGCGCCTTCTGCCCTTTGACGCCCTTCAAACATGCTTCGTCCAAGCGCGGGAATCCCGAGCTCTGCTGGATTTGCGCATCGAGAATTTGCCCGTTCGCGGCGACATGCGCGAGCACGATGCAGCGGCCTTCTTCGCCGGCGCGCTTCGAAGCGTCCGGATAATATTCCTCGCCGATGTGGAACGGATGCTTCGGATCCATCCGCGCGCCGACGATATTGTGCTGTACCGGGGCCGCGACCACAGGCGCGGGCGGCGGGGTCTTGGTTTGCGTGACGACGGAAATCGCGTTGTTCTCGGGCGGCGCCGCCTGGATGTCGACGAACTCCGGAGGGGGAACGTAAGGCTTTATCTCTTCGAGCTTGGGCGGGGGCGGAGGGGGTTTGTCGACGTCCTTCGGTTTTTCGATCTGGGCAATTTCGACGGGAGGAATAATCTTCTGCACCAGCTGGCCGGCCAAGCCGGTATAAAATCCCCACACGATCACCACATGAAGAAGGATGACGGCTATGAGGGCGGCACCCCTTTTGCCGGAGAATAGCGAAGGCTGTTCGTAATACATAAGTCTGTTCGGCCCTACCCCTGTATCTTGATCTTGCGCATCACGCACGCCGCCAACTTGCAGCTAGATCTCCCAGCAGCTTCCCAGCAAGTTCCCTTCGGCGAGTAAGAAGACTGACACATATCCCGCCCGAACTGCAAGCGCGATGTAAGTCCAATATCGCTCATACGAACGTCAGACTTTACGAGGTCTTGGCGAGTTTTGATGCAGTATGCTCCAGATCTGTTACAGCTCCCAACGAGGCGCTGCTGACTTGCCTCGCGTACTTCGCCAAAACGCCCCGGCGCGCATAAGGCCGCGGGGCAGTCCATGATTTCGCGCGGCGTTTGAGCTCCCTGGAAGCAACATGCAGCGTGATTTGACGGCGTTGCGCGTCAATCGTGATCTCGTCTCCGCTCTTAACCAGGGCCAGCGGGCCGCCCAGCGCCGCTTCCGGCGAGATGTGGCCCACCACGAAGCCATGACTCCCCCCGGAAAAGCGGCCGTCGGTGATGAGCGCGACCTCTTGGCCCAAACCCTTGCCCATGATCGCGCTGGTTGGACTTAACATCTCGCGCATGCCCGGACCGCCCTTGGGGCCTTCGAAGCGAATAACCACGACCTCGCCGGCCTTCACTTTGCCCCTGAGGATTCCTTGCAGCGCCTTTTCTTCGGAATCGAAGACGCGCGCGCGTCCCTTGAAGCGCAGACCCTCCTTGCCTGTAATTTTTGCAACCGCGCCCTCGGGCGCGAGATTTCCGTACAGAACCACCAAGTGGCTATCCTTTTTGATCGGGTCGCTCAAGGGACGCACGATCGGCGGCTCATCGGGATAAGCGGCCACATGGCGAAGATTTTCCGCGAGCGTCGTTCCGGTTACCGTCAGACAATCGCCGTGCAGCAAGCCCGCACTCAAAAGCGTTTTCATCAGCGGTTGAATGCCGCCCACCGCGACCAATTCCGACATCGAATAGCGGCCGCTGGGCCGCAAATCCGCGAGCACCGGCACGCGCTTGCCGATTCGCGTGAAGTCATCGATCTGCAGTTTGACGCCGGCGGAAGACGCCATCGCCAGTAGATGCAGCACAGCATTGGTCGAGCCGCCGAGCGCAATGACCACCGTGATCGCGTTCTCGAAGGACTTGCGAGTCATAATTCGGCTGGGTGTGATGCCGCGCCTGATTAGGTTAACCACCGCGGCGCCGGCGCGCTGGCAGTCATCGCGCTTCTGGCTCGAGATGGCATCTTGCGCCGAGCTATTCGGCATGCTCATTCCCATGGCTTCGATGGCGGAAGCCATGGTATTGGCGGTATACATGCCCGCGCAGGCGCCCGGGCCAGGAATCGCGGTGCGTTCGACGAACTTCAGTTGCTGCTCGGATACCGTTCCTCGAGCATATCCGCCCACGGCCTCGAAGACCGAAACGATGTCGCGTTGGCCGGCGCCCGGGCGGATCGTGCCGCCATAGACGAACACCGCCGGGCGGTCGAGACGGGCAAGTCCCATCATGCAGCCCGGCATGTTCTTATCGCAGCCGCCGATGGCGACGACGCCGTCGAAGCCTTGCGCGCCCACGACAGTCTCGATCGAATCGGCGATGATCTCGCGGGACACCAGCGAATAGCGCATGCCCGGCGTGCCCATGGAGATGCCGTCGGATACGGTAATCGTGTTGAAGGTCACAGCCTTCGCACCTGCTTCATCGGCGCCCGCGGCCGCCCAGCGTGCGAGTTCGTCGATATGCATATTGCATGGCGTCAAATTGCTCCATGTCGACGCAATCCCCACCTGCGGCTTTTCAAAATCGGTATCGCTGAAACCGACGGCACGCAACATGGATCGGCTCGGCGTCTGCTTCAGCCCATCGACCACCAAGCGTGAGTAGCGGCGCGTAACGGCGGCGAGAGATTCTTTGGGCATGCCGCCAAGCTTACGCAATGCCGAAGCGCTCCACCAAGTAGCGATAGACGCCGCGCAACGCTTGGGCCTCCGCGCCGACGCCGCGTCCGGGCCGCTCCTTCGGATTCCAAGCGTACAAATCGATGTGCACCCAGGGCGAGTCGGTGACGAAGCGCTGCAAAAACAAGGCGCCGAAAATAGCGCCGGCAAAAGTCGAGGACGCGACGTTGTTCAAATCCGCCACCTTGCTGGCCAGCTCATCCTCATAACCGGCCCATAATGGCATCGGCCACAGCGGATCGTGTTCGGCGGCTGCCGCTCGAGCCAGTTCGTTGATCATGCGCTCGTCATTGCCGAAAAGAGCCGGAAGCTCCGGTCCGAGCGCGACCCGCGCCGCGCCGGTCAGCGTGGCGAAGTCGACGATCAACGCAGGATGTTCGGCGTCCGCAAAAGCCAGCGCGTCGCATAGAACCAACCTGCCCTCCGCGTCGGTATTCCCCACCTCGACGCTCAGACCTTTGCGGGTCGCGAGCACATCGCCCGGCCGGTAGGCGTTGCCGCTGATGGCATTTTCCACCGCCGGAATCAGGACGCAGAGCCGCGCCCGGATCTTCGAACTCATGAGCAAGTGCGCGAGCGACAGCGCGACGGCGGCGCCACCCATGTCCTTCTTCATGAGAGACATGCCGGAACTCGGTTTGATGTCCAACCCGCCGCTATCGAAACATACGCCCTTTCCAATCAGCGTCAGGCGCGGGTATGCCTCTCCGCCAGGGGGCGTCCAGCGCAATTCGACCAGGCGCGGCGCCTCGCTGCTCGCGCGCCCCACGGCGTGGATCGCCGGAAAATTTGCCGTCAAGAGATCCTCGCCGACCCATTCCCGGAATTCGGCCTGATGACGTTCAGCCACCTGGCGCGCCGCGGCAGCGAGTTGCGCAGGACCGAAATCGCCCGCCGGCGTGTTGATCCAGTCGCGCGCCATGCGCAGCGACTCCGCGGCGTCGGCAACGTAGGCCATGTCGGCATTCGAAGGCGGTTCCAGGCTCGCCAATTCGCCTTTGCAGGAGCGGTAGCGATCGAAGCGATATGCACCGTAAGCGAAACCCAATGCCAGCTGCGTTGCTTCCGCAGCGCTGAATTCTTGCGCAAGATGGAACCGGCGCGCGGGCAATCTTTCGGGCAGCCCCGCGGTGTGCCACAGCGATAGCTCTCCCTGCCGCTTGCCGAGGCCGGCGGCGGCGGCGGCAATGCCGCCCGCGGAATCCGGCAGCAAAATCACGCGATGCTTCTCCGCCTTGAAGTTTTGTTCGCCGAGCCATTGGCGCGCGAGCGGCGCCTGGCGCATGCGCCAGCCTTCGATTTCGTCTTCGTATAACAGCCACAATGCGATTGCAGAATGCCTGCCGAGATGCTGCATAAAAAACGAGTCCTCGCCGGCACGCGCCGATGCCTGGAAATCCTTGCATGATAAAAGGTTCTGTGTTGCTATCTGATGCTAGTTAACAAAGCGTTTAAGCGCAATTTCCCCAGATACCCCGCTTAAGGCCGCGAAAGTCTTTAAGCGGGGTTTCGCGTCTTGAGGCAATGCTTATCCGGCTGCACGATTGGAAGAGGAGATTTGAATGCGTTTGTATTCCCAAAAGGACGTCGACAAGAAGGCGCTGCGCGGCGCGCGCATCGCGATTCTGGGCTACGGCAGTCAGGGGCGCGCGCACGCGCTCAACCTGCGCGACAGCGGCTACGACGTGGTGGTCGGGGTACGCAAAGGCGACAGCAGAACCCGCGCCAAGAAGGACGGCCTGCAAGCGGTGGAGCCGATCGCGGCGGTCAAAGGCGCGCAATTGGTGGCCATGCTGGTCCCCGACCTGACGCAAAAATCCCTCTACGCCGAATTGCGCAAGGATATCGAAAAAGGCGCGACGCTGCTGTTCGCCCACGGCTTCAACATTCACTTCAAGCAGATCAAACCGCGCAAGGATCTTGATGTGGTTCTAATCGCGCCGAAAGGTCCTGGAGATCTGGTGAGGCGTCAGTACCAACAGGGCCGCGGTGTGCCGTGCCTGCTCGCGGTGGCGCAAGATCGCTCCAAGCACGCCAAGGCGAAGGCGCTGGCCTACGCCGACGGTATCGGCGGAACCCGCGGCGGCGTGCTCGAAACCACTTTTGCCGAAGAGACTGAAACGGACCTGTTCGGCGAACAGGCCGTATTGTGCGGCGGTGCGACCGAACTGGTCGTGAAGGGCTACGAGACGCTGGTGGAGGCGGGCTATCAGCCCGCGGTGGCTTATTACGAGTGTCTGCACGAGCTCAAGCTGATCGTCGATCTGCTGCATGAAGGAGGCATTACAAAAATGCACCGCTTCATCAGTGAAACCGCCAAGTACGGCGACTTGACCCGCGGACCCCGCATCGTCAACCGGGCCACCAAGAAGGAGATGCGCAAGATCCTCGCGGAAATTCAACAAGGCAAATTCGCGCGCCAATGGATTGCGGAAAATCGCGGCGGCCGGCGCAAGTATTCCAAGCTGCTCAAGGCGGATTTGAGCCACCCGATCGAGAAGGTCGGAGCGCAACTACGCGCGCGCATGCCGTGGCTTAATGCGGGCTGACTCGAGCGAAGACATGGCGCCGCGCACGCTGTTCGACAAAGTCTGGTCGGCGCATGAGGTGGTCGCTGAAACCCGCGACACCCCGGCCGTCCTGTACATCGATTTGCACCTCGTTCACGAGGTGACGACGCCGCAGGCCTTCAGCATGTTGCGGCGCCACGGTCTGCCGGTGCGCCGCCCGGAGCGCACGCTCGCAACCATGGATCACTCGACCCCGACCATGAGCGCACAGGTGTTTGGCGCGGTGCCGGTCAGGGTGGACGCCGCCGCCAATCAAGTGCGTCAGATGGAACAGAACGCCGCCGAATTCGGCCTGGAGCTGTTCGGCATGCAGGACGCGCGCCGCGGCATCGTGCACATCATCGGTCCTGAACTCGGGATGACGCAGCCGGGAATGACCATAGTTTGCGGAGACAGCCACACGAGCACTCATGGAGCCTTCGGCGCCCTCGCTTTCGGGATCGGCACCACCGAAGTCGGCCACGTGTTCGCCACGCAGGCCCTGTTGCAGCGCAAGCCCAAGAGCATGGCCGTCAATATCGAGGGCCGGTTGAGCGCGGGCGTCACCGCCAAGGATCTGATTCTCGCGATCATCGGACAAATCGGCGTATCCGGCGGAACCGGCCATGTACTCGAATATCGCGGCTCGACCGTGCGCGCGCTGTCGATGTACGAGCGCATGACGGTGTGCAATATGTCGATCGAGGCGGGAGCGCGCGCCGGCATGATTGCGCCCGACGAAACTACCTACGCCTACTTGCGCGGCAAACCGCGGGCGCCGCGCACTGAGGATTGGGCGGCCGCCGAAGCGCGCTGGGCAACCTTTGTGACCGATGCCGGGGCTCGATTCGACGCCTCGGTCGAAATCGATGCCGGGCGCATCGAGCCGATGATCACTTACGGCACCAATCCCGGCATGGTGCTGCCGATCGGCGCCGCGATCCCGGACAAGAAAGGCGACGAAGTATTCGACAAGGCGATGCGCTACATGGGATTTCACGGCGGCGAGGGCATGTTGGGCAAGCCGGTGAACGTGGTTTTCATCGGCAGCTGCACCAACGGGCGGCTGGAGGATTTGCAAGCGGCTGCACGAATACTCAAGGGCCGCAAAGTCGCGCAGGGCGTGCACCTACTCATCGTGCCGGGCTCGCAGCAGGTCAAGCGGCAGGCAGAGGCTGCGGGCTTGGCGGAAATATTCAAAGCGGCCGGCGCCGACTGGCGCGAATCCGGCTGCTCCATGTGCCTTGGCATGAACGGCGACACCGTGGCGGCGGGACAATATTCAGTCAGCACCAGCAATCGCAATTTCGAAGGCCGTCAGGGAAAAGGCGCACGCACGCTGCTGGCAAGTCCCTTGACCGCTGCTGCCAGCGCCGTCAAGGGCAGCATCGCCGATCCGCGCGAGCTGCTGTAATGCTGCCGCTAAAGCGCATCGCATCGCGAACCGTCGTCATCGCCTCCGGCGATATCGACACCGATCAGATTATCCCGGCGCGGTTTCTGACCACCACGACCCAGGAGGGTCTCGGCCGGCAACTCTTCGCCGACTGGCGTTACAACGAAGATGGCTCGCCAAAACCTGACTTCGTTTTGAACCGGCCCGAAGCGCGCGGCGCGCAGATTCTGGTGGCCGGCCGCAATTTCGGCTGCGGCTCGTCGCGCGAGCACGCACCCTGGGCGTTGCTGGATTATGGATTTCGCGCGGTGATCAGCACCGAGGTCGCCGACATCTTCCGCGGCAATGCGCTGAAGAATGGCTTCCTGCCCCTCGTCGTCGATGAGCGCACATCGCAGTGGCTGCTGCAGCATCCCGGCTGCGAAGTCGAGATCGACCTGGAGAGCATGCGGCTCACATTGCCGGCGGGCGCATCAATTTCATTTGCCATCGAACCCTTCGCCCGCCACTGCCTGCTGAACGGCTTGGACGAATTCGGCTATCTGCGCAGCAAGCTTGGGCTGATCGAACGTTTCGAGGCGGCGCGCAGCTGATGGACGCAAGCATTGCGGTGCTCGCCGGCGACGGCATCGGCGCGGAAGTCACGGCCGAAGCGGTGCGCGCGCTCGAGGCGCTGGCGGCTCGATTCGGCCATCGTTTCGAATTCGAATCGGCGCTGTTGGGCGGCGCCGCCATCGACGCGACCGGCGAGCCTCTGCCGCCCGCCACGCTGGCACTGGCGATGCGGTCGGACGCGATCCTCCTGGGTGCGGTGGGCGGACCTAAATGGTCCGACCCGGATGCCAAAGTTCGTCCGGAACAGGGCTTGCTGCAGCTGCGCAAGGCGCTGGGGCTGTTCGCCAATTTACGCCCGGTGGCGCCCCATCCTGCTCTGCTCGATGCTTCGCCGATCAAAGCCGAATTGTTGCGCGGCGTGGACATCATGGTGGTGCGCGAACTCACCGGCGGCATTTATTTCGGCGAAAAATCCCGCACCGCCACCGAGGCGGTCGACGTGTGCCGCTATACGCTTGCCGAGATTGAACGCGTCGTGCGGCTGGCCGCGAACTTGGCGCGCGGCCGCCGCAAGAAACTGACCTCGGTGGACAAGGCCAATGTACTCGAAACCTCGCGCCTATGGCGCTCCACCGTGAATCGCATCATGCCGGCCGAGTTTCCCGAGGTGAGCGTGGAGCACATGCTGGTGGACTCCGCGGCCATGCATCTCTTGCAACGGCCGCGAGAGTTCGATGTCATCGTGACCGAAAACATGTTCGGCGATATCCTCACCGACGAAGCTTCCATGCTCGCCGGGTCCATGGGTCTGCTGCCGTCGGCCTCGCTGTCCGCCGCCGCGCGCGGCGGCCTATTCGAACCCATCCACGGATCCGCGCCCGACATCGCCGGCCGCGGTATCGCCAATCCCTATGCGGCGATCTTGAGCGGCGCGATGCTGTTGCGCTATTCCCTGCATCTTGACGCCGAAGCGCAGGCGCTCGAGAACGCGGTCGCGCGGGCAATCGGCTCGGGCAAGCTCACCGCCGATCTCGCCCCTGCCGGCAAAGCGCTTACGACGCGCGCAGCTGCCGACGCGGTGCTGTCGGCGCTTTAGCCGCATGCGCGGCGCTGTGCGCGGCGGCTCGCGCGAGACCGTCGCGCAGATCCGCCACAAGATCGGCAGAATCTTCGATGCCCACCGACATGCGCAAGAGTCCGGGACCGATCCCCGCCCGCAGCCGCGCGGATTCCTCCATGCCGGCATGCGTCATGCTGGCCGGGTGGGCAATCAGACTTTCCACACCGCCCAAGGATTCGGCCAGGGTAAAGCATTGCAGGCCGGCGAGAAACGCCTCGACCGCGCCTTCGCCGGCGAGTTCGAAACTCAACATTGCGCCAAAGCCGCTTTGTTGCCGGCATGCGATTTCGTAGCCCGCATTGCCGGGCAGACCCGGGTAGTACACGCGCAGCACTTCGGGATGTTGCGCGAGAAACTCGACCACGCGCGCGGCATTCTCGGCGTGCACGCGCATCCTCGCGTGCAAAGTACGCAGACCGCGCAGCGTCAGAAAACTGTCGAACGGCGCGCCGGTAACGCCGATGGCGTTCGCCCACCATGCCAGGGCCTGGTGCAGCTCCTGCGACGCCGCGATCACGGCGCCGCCGACGACGTCGCTGTGGCCGTTCAGGTACTTGGTGGTGGAGTGCATCACGTAGTCAGCGCCCAGCGACAAAGGTTGCTGCCAGATCGGCGACAAGAAAGTATTGTCGACAGCGCTCAACGCGCCGGCGGCGCGCGCGGCAGAGGTGATGGCGCGAATGTCGACGACTCGCAGCAAGGGATTGCTCGGTGTTTCTATCCATACCAGCTTGGGCGCAGCCTCGAGCGCCGCGCGCAGCTCTGCCGGGTTGCTTTGATCGACGAAATCCACGACCAAATTTCCCTTGGCGTGCAGCGCCGTCAGCAGCCGGTACGTGCCGCCGTAGCAGTCGTAAGGTGCGAGCACGCGTGCGCCGGCGGGGAGCGTCGCCAAGATCAAGGTAATGGCCGCCAAACCGGTGCACGTGACGATTGCGCCCGCGCCGCCTTCCAAATCCGCCAAGGCGTCGGCCAGCTGATCGCGGGTCGGGTTGCCGGAACGCGTGTAGTCGTACTTGCGCGGCTGGCGGTAGGCTTGAAACGCGAAATTACTCGATAGATAGAGCGGCGGCACCACCGAACCATGGTGCGCGTCCGACTCGAGACCGGCGCGAACCGATCGCGTCGCCAGGTTTTTTTTAGGTGTCGCTTTGCTGCTCATGGCTGCTGCTCCGCAAGGGCGTGCTTGATGATGGGGGTAAGGGCCGCGCCTTCCTTCAAGAAGGCGTCATGGCCGAATATTGAATTGATCTCGATCAGTTGGCGCGGACCGTTCAAGCGCGCGGACAACGCCTGCATGTCGTTGAACGGCACCAACTGATCTTCGCGCACGGCGATCAATGTGGCCGGCGTATGCACTTGAGTGGCGTCCATTTCATGCAAATCGATCGATTCGCTCAAGGTCAAGAACGATTCGGCGCGGTACTTCTGCACGTAGTCGTCGCCGCGCGCGAACAGGTACTCTTCAATCGGAAATCGAAAGCGGTCCGCCATGCGCTGCGGCGCGCCGCCGAAGCGAATCGCAAACTCGATGGGGCTGCGGTAGGTCGCCATCGCCAAGGCGCGGGCAAGCTTCAGTCCGGCCGCGCCGTCGCCGCGCGCGATCGCCTCGCGCACGATTTGGCGCTGCACGCTGCGCCATGCAGTCGACAGGACCTGGGAGCGGTCGGCCGCGCTCAGGACCACGATGTGACCCACGAGCGCCGGGTAGCGCTCCGCAAAACTCAACGCCACCATTCCGCCATACGAAGCGCCGACGATGGCATGCAGGGTTCGCAATCCCAGATGCCGGACGATCTGGCTCAGCGCCTTGGCCTGATCGTACGAGCTGATCGGCGGAAATCGGCCGCCGACCTCGGGCGTCGCGCTGTCGCCGCGCCCGCCGATATAGTCGATTCCCAACACCCGGTAGTGGCGCGTATCGACGCCGAGCCCCGGCCCCACCATTTCGGGCCACCAGCCCCCGCCCGGCGCGCCCGCGACGATGCGATGCGCGGAAATTCCGCCGAGCACGACCACGACGGGTCCTTGCTCGTTGCCCACGAGGCGAAAGCACACGCGCGCATCCGCGAGTGCATCGCCGTAATGCAAATCGAAGGGCGCGAGACGCAAAGTCTCATCGATCGGATCGGGGATATTTTCGGCCACCAACTTGAAGCTCCTTAAGGCAACTACCCCTGGAGCATCGGCTCGTAGCCCATTGACGTCGCGTGAGACCGCGCAAGTGGCTGCCCATCTACCGGTTCCGCACCATCTAAGGAGCGGCCCCGCAGGAGTTGGCACCGTTCCGATCAGTCCGCCATCAATGGGACATATCGTTGGTTGCCCCGGCTTCTAAGGGCCTTTCCCTCAGCCGGTCTAGATAAGCCGTTGAATTTTAGGCAGTCGCGGCACGCGCGTCAAGCATTTCGCCCGCGGGCGCTTGCGCGATCTTTGATAATGTATTAATGTAATAGTGCGTTAATACATGATTGAACGTAATATTCCACCCGCTCGAGGATTTGCCGAGATGAAGACCAACCGGCCGGTGACCCAGCGGCAAGAACAGCAGCACGAACGGGCGCTGTGTGCGGCGATTTTGGCGTTGCGCTCGGTGGACGAGTGCCGCAGTTTCTTCCGCGATCTGTGCACCCCCGCCGAACTGCAGGCCATGGCGGACCGCTGGGCGGTGGTCGAGCTCTTGGAGCGCGGCCTGCCCTACCGCGAAATCCACAAGCAAACGGGCGTGAGCGTCACCACCATCGGCCGCGTCGCACGCTATCTGACATCGGGCAACGGCGGCTACCGCGCCGTCACCGAACGGCTGAAACTCAATGCGTAGCGCCAAGGCAGGCGCCGATTCGATGCGCCTCAAGATCGCCGTGCAAAAGAGCGGCCGTCTCACCGAGAACTCGCTGGAATTGCTGTCGCGCTGCGGCTTGAAGTACAGCCGCGGCAAGGACCAGTTGATGTGTTATGGCGAGAACATGCCGCTCGACGTGTTGTTCGTCCGCGATGACGACATCCCGGATCTGGTGCAGGAAGATGTCTGCGATTTGGGTTTGGTCGGTTTGAACGTGGTCGAAGAGAAGCGGCTTGCATTCGAAGCGCGCGGGCTCGACTCCTTGTTCGAGACCGTGCAGCTGCTGGACTTCGGCCGCTGCAGGCTTTGCATCGCGGTGCCGGACGGATTCGACTACCAGGATCCGCATTCGCTGCAAGGCAAACGCATCGCGACCACCTATCCGCACATTCTGGCGCGCTTTCTCAAACAGCATGAGATCGCCGCCGAAGTGGTGGTGTTGTCCGGATCGGTGGAAATTGCACCGCGGCTGGGCCGGGCGGATCTCATCTGCGACCTGGTGTCCACCGGATCGACGCTGGCGGCGAACCACCTGCGCCACGCGCAAACGGTCATGGAGAGCCAGGCCGCGCTGATCCGCACGCCGATGCCGATCCCGCAGGAAAAACAGGAGTGGACGCGGCGCCTGCTGATGCGCATCGACGGCGTGGAGCAGGTCAAGGGCAGCAAGTACATCATGCTGCACGCGCCGCGCTCCGCCTTGGCGGCGATTGCGAAGTTGCTGCCGGGGAGCGAGTCGCCCACCGTCATTCCGCTGGAGGGCTTGGGCGATCGGGTCGCGGTGCACGCCGTGTGCCGCGAAAATGTGTTCTGGGAGACGCTCGAGGACTTGAAGGGCGCCGGCGCGACTTCCGTTTTGGTACTGCCGGTCGAGAAGATGCTGGCTTAGGCAAGAATCCCGCATGAGAATTCTCGATTGGAACTCATTGTCAAGCACCGAGCGGCGCGCCGCCTTGCAGCGCCCGGCGCTTCAAGATGCCGCGCGGGTCAATGCCGCTGCACGCGACATCGTGGAACGGGTGCGCCGCGAAGGCGACGCCGCGCTCAAGTCGTTCACCGAGCAATTCGACGGCGTGCGTCTCGAGGCGCTGGCGGTGACAACCCACGAATTTGCCGCCGCCGAACGCGCCTTGAGCATCGAACAGCACGCGGCGATCGAGCGCGCTATCGACAACGTGCGCCGCTTTCACGCGGCGCAATGCGCGCCGCCGCTGCGCGTCGAGACCACGCCAGGCGTGATCTGCGAGCGCTTCAGTGTGCCCATCCGCGCGGTCGGCCTGTACGTCCCAGCCGGCTCGGCGCCCTTGCCGTCCACGGCCATCATGCTGGCGGTGCCCGCCGCGCTCGCGCACTGTCCGGTGAAGCCGATGTGCACCGCGCCCGGCCGCGCCGGCGGCGCGAATCCCGCGGTGCTGGTGGCGGCACGCAAAGCCGGCATCGAACAAGTTTTCAAGGTAGGCGGTGCCCAAGCCATCGCGGCGATGGCCTACGGCAGCGAGTCCATCCCGAAGTGCGACAAGATTTTTGGACCCGGCAACGCCTACGTGACTGCCGCGAAGCTGCTGGTGGCGCAGGACGCCGGCGGCGCGGCGCTCGACCTGCCGGCCGGCCCGACCGAGGTCATGGTCATCGCCGACGCCGAAGCGCACGCCGCATTCGTCGCCGCCGACCTGCTCGCGCAGGCCGAACATAGCCCCGAGGCGCAAGCCCTTCTGGTAACGACCCAACCGGCAGTGGCCGCGGCGGTATTTGCCGAAGTGCGACGTCAGAGCGCGCGGCTGTCGCGCTCGCGAATACTGGCGGAATCGATCGAAGCGATGCGGCTGATCGTGGTCGACTACTCTGCAAACCGCCTTCGACATCGCCAATTCCTATGCGCCGGAACATCTGATCCTGGAGATCGCCGCCGCGCGCAGCTGGTTGCCGAAAATCAGCACCGCGGGGGCGGTGTTCCTCGGACATTGGTCGCCCGAGTCTCTGGGAGACTATTGCAGCGGCCCCAATCACACCCTGCCCACCTACGGCTACGCGCGTTCTTACAGCGGGCTGTCGCTCGAGGACTTTCAGCGGCGCATCACGGTCCAGGAACTCAGTGCCTCGGGCTCAAGGAATTGGGGCCGACCGCGAGGATCCTGGCGCACCTGAAGGCTTGGATGCGCACGCTGCCGCGGTGAGCATCCGCCTGGAGGCACTGCAGTGAATCCTCTGATTTCCTTGGCGCGTCCGGAAATCGTCGCCTTGAAGCCCTATGCGCATGCGGCGTGGCTGCCGTCCCTCATCCGCATGCATGCGAATGAGGCGCCCTGGAGGCCCTCGGGCGACATAGCATCGCCGGGCTCAACCGCTACCCTGAACCGCAACCTCAGGCGCTCATCGCCCGTTTGGCGTCGCTGTACGGCGTATCCGCCGCGCAAGTTCTCGCGACACGCGGCGCCGACGAAGCCATCGATGTTTGTCGCGGATTTATTTGCGGGCCGGCACCGACGCAATTATGCAATGCGGTCCTACGTTCGGCATGTACCAGGTTGCGGCGCGGATCCAGGGCGCGGAGGTGATCGAGCTTTCACTCGAGCGCGAACAAGGCTGGAGCATCGACCCGGAGCGGCTGCTGGCAGCATGGCACCCCCACGTCAAATTGGTGTACTTGTGCTCGCCGAACAATCCGACCGCCAATCTCATGAGACCGAGCCGCCCTCGAGCACATCTGCACGGCGCTCGACGGCAAGGCCATCGTCATCATGGACGAAGCATATATCGAGTGGTCCCGCTCCGCGAGCCTGGCGGCATGGTTGGAGCGCTTTCAAACACTTGCTATTCTGCGCACCTTGTCCAAAGCGCATGCACTTGCCGGGGCACGCCTCGGCGCGCTGCTCGCTGCACCCGAACTGATTCAAATAGCCCGCGCGCGTGATTCCCCCCTATGCACTTGCCCAGCCGACGATCGAGGCGGCGCTGCGCGCGCTCGCGCCCGAAGAATTGACCGCCTCACGAGCTAGATTGGAAGCACTACTGATGGAAAAGGACTATCTAAGCAAAGGCCTGGCAGATTGCCCGCTGGTGGCGAAGGTATGGCCCAGCGACGCGAATTTCCTGCTGATCGAATGCCGCGACGCGGATCGGTTCATGCGCAACAGCGTTGCCGGCGGCCTCATCGTCCGGGATCTGCGCGCCCATCCGGCGCTGCCCGATCGCATTGCGGGTCTCGGTGGGTACGCGCGCGCAAAATGATGCCTTGCTGCATTGCCTGGAAGCCGCATGAGCGCAAGACGCATCTTATTCCTCGATCGCGACGGCACGCTGAACGAAGAGGTTGCCGACGAACAAATCGACAGCCTGGAGAAAATCCGCCTGATGCCGGGCGTCATACCGGCGCTGCTGCAGCTGAAACGCGCCGGCTTCGCTTTTGTCATCGTCACCAACCAAGACGGGCTGGGGACGCCGAGCTTTCCGCGCGAATCCTTCGAGATCGCACATCGCTTTATTCTTGCATCTGTTCAACTCCCAGGGGATCGAATTTGAAGCGGTGTTTCTCTGCCCGCATTTCAAGAACGAGGAGTGCTCCTGCCGCAAGCCCAAACTGGGCATGATCCAGGCATTTCTGCAGGCGAACGAGATCGACAAAGCCCACAGCTACATGGTCGGAGACCGGGAAACGGACCTCGAATTTGCGGCTCAATTCGGCATTCAGGGACTTGCGGATCACCCTGGGCGGCCGCACCGAGGAGATCGTGGCCGGCGATCGCCGCCCGCATCTTGAGGCCCGGAGCGGCGCGCCCGCTGCAACGTAAGACCAAAGAAACCGATATCGAGCGTCGAAGTCGATCTGGCGCGCGAGGGCCCGAGCAGCATCGCCACCGGCTTGGGGTTCTTCGATCATATGCTCGAACAAATCGCGAAACACGGCGGCTTTGCCTTGAATCTCAAATGCAACGGCGACTTGCGGATCGACGAACATCACACCGTCGAGGACTGCGCGCTGACCTTGGGCGCGGCGCTGCGCAAGGCGCTGGGCGATAAGCGAGGCATAGCGCGATACGGGTTTCTGTTGGCCATGGATGAGGCGGAAGCGCAGGTCGCTCTCGATTTGAGCGGCCGCCCCTACTTCGTCTGGGAAGGGACATTCAATCGCGAGCGCGTCGGCGACCTGCCCACCGAATTGGTGCCGCATTTCTTCCGGTCGTTGGCGGAATCCCTGGGCGCGGCGCTGCATATTACGGTGCGCGGCGAGAACTCGCACCACATGATCGAATCCTGCTTCAAAGGCGTGGGCCGCAGTCTGCGTCAGGCGATTCGTCTCGACAGCGAAGGTATACCCAGCAGCAAGGGGACGCTTTGAGCGCCAGCAATGTCGTGATCATCGCCGGCGGCGGCGCCAATATCGCATCGCTGCAATTCGCGTTGCAGCGGCTCGGCACGACTTCCGCAGTGTCGGCAAATGGGCGCAAGATTCGCGAGGCAAGCCATGTCATTTTGCCGGGCGTGGGCGCCGCGGCGCAACGCCATGTCCCGGCTGAGGCAGAACAATCTAGGACCGCTGATTCCCTCACTGCAGCAGCCGGTACTCGGCATTTGCCTCGGAATGCAGTTGCTGTTCGAGGCCTCCGAGGAAGATGCGGCGGAATGTCTCGGCATCATTCCGGGCCGCGCCAGCCCGTTTGCCGGCCGATCCTGGGCCTGCGGTGCCGCACATGGGATGGAATACCCTGAGATCGAACGGCCGAACGCGCTGCTCGATGGCCTGCGCCACGGCGATTATGCCTACTTCGTGCACAGCTATGCGCTGCGCCCCGAGCCCCGCGATGATCGCCAGCAGCGACTATGGATGGTCTTCAGCGCCTGCGTGCAGTGGCGTAATTTTTTCGGCACTCAATTTCATCCCGAGCGATCCGCCAAGGTCGGCGCCCGATTGCTGCGCAATTTTCTGAGCGCTGCAATGCCTTCAACATGAGAGCTCATTCCCGCCATCGACTTGCGAGCCGGGCGCTGCGTGCGGCTCTTGCATGGCGATTTCGAAGCCGAGACATGCTATTCCGTGCGATCCTCAGGCGCCCTCTCGGCGCGCAATACCGAGTCTCGGCGCCGATTGGCTGCACGTTGTCGATCTCGACGGCGCGCGCGACGGCTCGCTCGAAAATCGGGCCGATCGTTCTCGACTCCGGCCACCAGGCAATCCACGAATCTGCAGGTGGGCGGCGGCCTGCGCAACACCGCTGCGCTCGAACAAATTCTGGATGGCGGTATCGCGCGCGCGGTGGTTGGCAGCGCGGCCGTCTCTCAGGTGGAGCAAGTTCACGGGTGGCTGCGCGCTTTCGGCGCGCAGCGTCTGACGCTCGCATTCGATGTCTGCATGGATGACAACGGCGTGCCGCGAGTCATGACCCATGGCTGGCAACGGCAGTCCGAAACTCGCTGTGGGACGCTTGGTCAACCTTCGCCGCCTCGACCGCTCAAGCACGTGCTGTGTACGGATGTCGGCCGCGACGGCGCATTCACGGGCCCAATGTCGGCTTGTATCGCGAGGCGGTACGGCGCTATCCGCAGATCGAATGGCAGGCTTCGGGAGGCATCCGCCACGCGGGCGACTTGCATGAGCTTGCCGCCGCCGGTGCCGCGGCGGCCATCAGCGGCAAGGCGCTGCTGGAGAACCTGATCCCCATCGAGGAATTGCAGCCATTCTTGCCAAACGCCTGATTCCCTGTCTCGACGTGCGCGACGGCCAGGTCGTCAAAGGCGTGAAATTTCGCGATCACCGCGTCGTCGGCGACATATTGGAGCTCGCCGCGCGTTACCGCGATGAGGGCGCCGATGAACTGGTGTTCTACGATATCTCCGCAAGTCCCGAAGGCCGCAGCGTCGATCGCATCTGGATTTCGCGGGTGGCGCGAACGCTGGATATTCCATTTTGCGTTGCGGGAGGAATCCGTTCGGTAACGGAGGCCGAAGCAATCTTGGCGGCCGGGGCCGAAAAAATCTCCGTCAATTCTCCCGCGCTCGAAGACCCGGAACTCATCAATGCACTGAGCGAGCGATTCGGCGCACAATGCGTCGTTGTAGGTATCGACAGCCAAACCGTCGATGGCGAATACCGCGTACAGCAATATACCGGCGACGCTTGCACGTAGCCCGCGACGCCGCACGCAGATACCCACGACTGGGTAATCGAGGCGCAAAAGCGCGGCGCCGGAGAAATCGTGCTCAATTGCATGGCGAGCGACGGCGTGCGCGGCGGATATGATATCGCGCAATTGTGGCGGTGCGCGAATGCTGCCAGGTTCCCTTGGTCGCCTCCGGTGGCGCCGGCGCGGCCGCCCACTTTGTGGAAGTTTTCCGCGCCGCGCGCGTCGATGCGGCACTGGCAGCGAGCGTATTTCACTCCGGTGAAATTTCGATTCCAACCTTACGGCGCGAATTGCGCGCCCACAGCATCGAGGTGCGTCCATGAAATTGCCGACACTCGAATGGGAAAAAATGAACGGCCTGATCCCAGCCATCGTTCAAGACGCGAGCAGCGGGGCCGTGCTGATGCTCGGCTATATGAATCGCGACGCCTTGGCCGCCACTCGAATCCAGCGGCCGGGTGACCTTTTGGAGCCGGAGCAAGAGCCGCCTGTGGACCAAGGGCGAAACATCCGGCCATTTCCTCGAAGTTTGCAGTATCGGCGCGGACTGCGACCGCGATGCTCTGCTGATTCTGGCTCAGCCCGCGGGCCCCGCTTGTCATCTGGGCACCGAGACGTGCTGGGGCGCCGAGGCGCCGCGCTCGCTGGCTCACCGCCTGGAGTTTCTGGGAAGGCTCGAGCAGATTATCGCGCAACGCATCGCGGACCCCCCGCCGGGGAGCTACACCGCAAAGCTGGTCGAGCAAGGAATCACCCGCATCGCTCAGAAGGTCGGCGAAGAAGGCGTCGAGCTGGCCTTGGCAGCCGTTGCGCAGGATGACGAGGCGGTGATCGGCGAGGCGGCCGATCTTTTGTACCACACCGCGCTGCTGCTCAAGGCCAAGGGCTTGTCATTGGCTCAAGTCGCCGCCGAACTGCAGTCGCGTCACACCGAGCGCGCAGACTAGCCGGACCGCCGACACCTTGCGGTCGTTCGCGAAGCGCGGTGTCGCGTGGAATTCGAGCGTTATGTTTTCAGCGCCGCGGGTTGCCGGCGCGAAAATTCCGGCGCAAGGCGTAGAACGCGATCCCCATCCACACGACATTGAGCGCCACCGACGGCCAGGCATTGTTGTAGGCGCAATTGACGATGAATCCGGCGGCACCGACGATGTTCATGGCTTGGTAGACCCAGGAACTCGGCAAGATCTTGCCGAAGGAAAGCAAGCCATAGGCGCCGAGAATGAGCAGGGCCGCCAACCATCCGGCCAACGACACGAAAGTTTGCAGCGTCATATCGTCAAAGTCCCGGCGGCGCCTAAGCAGGCACCGGTGCCGGCGCGGCGCTCAACCGCAGCCGCAATTCTCTGCGCACCAGCCACAAACTGAATACCGCCTGCGAGGCGACGCTCGCTACCGAGATGTACCAAACTTCGATCATCGCAAAATGGGGTTGGGTCGACAGCCACAGCACCGGCAAAACGAAGCTCAGCAGCCGGCTGGCCGAACTCACCACCGCGGGTACCGTATTGCCCAGACCCTGGAAAACCGCGGAGCAAGTAAACACGAACCCCGAAGCCACGAAGTTCCAGGAAATTATCTGCAAATATTGCGTTCCGACGCGGATGGCCGTGGGATCCTTGGTAAATCCTCCGATCACCCACGCCGAGCCCCACTGACAGAAAAGCGTCATGAACACCATGATGCAGCTGCCGATGAGCGTGGTTAGCGCAAAGGTTTCCCGCACGCGCCCGAATTTACCGGCGGCAAAGTTTTGGCCGACAATGGGAGCCGCGGCAAACGCCACCGCCATTGCCGGCAGGAACATGCTCTGCATGATGCGCATGCCGATTCCAAAACCCGCTTGCGCATCGGCGCCAAAGGGCCGCAGAACCCAGTACAGGACCGCCATCAGCACGAACATCAGCAAAAATTCGCCGCCCGCGGGCAGCCCCACGCGCAACAGCCGGCGCCATATCGCCATTTGCGGCCGCCATTGCCCGCGCACGAAGCCGACGTACTTTTCGAGCCGGTGGAAATACAAGGAGAGCATGACGACCCCAACCGCCAGCGAGAGGGAACTCGCAAGACCGGCGCCCGCAACTCCCATCGGGTGCCCCGTGCCCCACCCGGCAATCAGTACCGGCGCCAGGATGGCGTTCAATAGCACCGTCAGCACCTGCACGATCATGGTGGGCTGCACGATCCCCGTGCCGCGCAGCGCCGATCCCATGGAGACCACGGCGAACTGCAGCGCCAAGCTGGGCAGAAACCAGTGAAGGTATTGAATTCCCGCAGCGACGGTCGCCGCGCTTGCCCCGAGTGTGCTGACATAGTAAGGCCCCGCAAAGAATCCCAACGACATGGTGAGAACGGCACAGCCCGCTGCCAGCGCCAAACTTTGATTGAACACCAGATTCGCATCTGCCTGGTCCTTGCGGCCGGCAGCATGCGATATCAGCGTGACCGTCCCCACTCCCAGCACCTGCGTGACCGCAAATACGACGAACATCACGTTGCCGGCGGCGCCCACACCGGCAATCGCTGCGTCTCCCAGCCCGGCGACAAAGTACAGATCGATCAGAAAGTACAAGGTCTGAAAGAACATGCCCGCCGCAATGGGCAGAGCCATCTGCAATATGTTCTTGACGATGGAACTGTCCGTCAAATCCTTCATAAAACTCCCGACGCAGACGCTGGAGGTTCGTTGGCAGGGCGCATTGTGCCACAGCGCTTGGGACTTACTGGAATGCGCGCGCAAATGTTAGGCTGACACGATGACTGACTCTGCATCCGCCCCGAATTCCCCCGTGAAGAAATTCGCCGACGGCGACCTGCTGTCGCGCGCCCTCAGCGGCCAGCTCGCCGCGGACCTGCGCGCGGCGATCGCGGCGCGCGGCATTGCCAGCCTGGTCGTGTCCGGCGGCAAGTCGCCGGTCAAAATGTTCGAGTTATTGCGCGCCGAACCGCTCGACTGGAGCCGAGTATGCATCGCGCTCGCCGATGAGCGCTGGGTGGATCCCAGCGATCCTGCCAGCAACGAGAAGCTGGTGCGCGAGGTGCTGCTCAAGGAAGCCGCGGCGGCGGCGCGTTTCATCGGCCTCAAAAATGGCGCGCCCACTCCGGATCTCGGCGCAGTGTCGGCCTGGGAGACCTTTGCCCGCGTACCGCGCCCCTTCGACGCCGTCGTGCTCGGCATGGGCGATGATGGCCATACCGCCTCGCTGTTCCCGCGATCGCCGAATTTAGCCAGCGCCCTTAATCCGGCGGCGGTCCCAGGCTGCGTGGGCATGCGCTCGCCGGTGGCTCCCCATCCGCGCCTGAGTCTGAATTTGAGTGCCCTGCTCGATTCGCGCCGCATCGTGCTGCTGATCAGCGGCGCGCAGAAGTGGAGCACTTACTGCGCCGCGAGCGCCGCAGGACCGGCCGAAGAGATGCCCGTCCGCTGCGTGCTGCGTCAGCGCCGCACCCCGGTTGAAGTGATGTGGGCGCCCTAGAATCCCGGCAGACAGGCTCCTAGGCCAGCTGCGGCAGCAGCCAGCGCATCGTGCGGCGCAGCGGTTCGGCCGCGCCCCACAACAGCTGATCGCCCACCGTGAAAGCGGAAAGGTATTCGCCCCCCATGGCAAGCTTGCGCAGCCGGCCAACCGGGATTTCCAACTTGCCGCTGACGGCGGCGGGCGACAGCCGGCGAACCGAATCTTCCTTATTGTTAGGCACGATACGCACCCAGGGATTGCCGCTGCCGATCAGCCTCTCGACTTCTGCCATAGGCAGGTCTTGCGTGAGCTTCAGGGTCAACGCCTGAGAATGGCAGCGCATCGCCCCCACCCTGACGCAGATTCCCTCGATGGGGATGGGGCGCGATTCGCTCCCGAGGATCTTGTTGGCCTCGGCCGCCGCCTTCCATTCCTCGCGGCTTTGCCCGTTGCCCAAATCCTTGTCGATCCAGGGGATCAGACTTCCCGCCAGCGGCACGCCAAAGTGCGCACGGGGAAATTCCGGGGCCGAGAAGGCCGCGCTTACGCTGCGGTCGATGTCGAGGATGCTCGACGCGGGATCTTTCAGCAGGACCGCCGCCGACTCATGCAGCACAGCCATTTGCTCGAGCATTTCGCGCATGTTTTGCGCGCCGGCCCCCGAGGCCGATTGATAGGTCATCGCAGTGATCCATTCCACCATTCCCGCACGCATGAGGCCGGCGACCGCCATCAGCATCAGCGACACCGTGCAATTGCCGCCGATGAAGTCTTTGACGCCGCGCTCGCGCGCCGCGTGCATGACGTCCAAATTCACGGGATCGAGCACGATCACCGCATTTTTTTCCATGCGCAACGCCGAGGCGGCATCGATCCAGTACCCTTGCCAGCCGGCTGCCCGCAGGCGCGGGTGCACCGACTGGGTGTAGTCGCCGCCTTGGGCGCTGATGAGCATGGGCAGGCGCGCCAACGCCGCGATGTCATTCGCATCCTGCACAACGCCCGCGGACGCGCCCACGCCCGGCCCCGCCGACCCCGCCTGCGAGGTGCTGAAAAAAGTCGGTGACACCAGGTCGAAGTCCTTTTCCTCGCGCATCCTCTCGAGGAGCACCGAACCCACCATGCCGCGCCAACCGATGATGCCGACCTGTTTCATGTTCAAATAATAAACTCCCGCGCGGGCGGGCGCCGGTTATAGTTCGAGGACATGGCGTAGCCATATGCTCCGCAGTTGGCAATGAGAATTACGTCGCCTTCGCGGCTCGCGGGAAGCCAGCGGTCCGCGCCCAATTGATCCGCGCTCTCGCAGATCGGGCCGACGATATTGACGCGATGGCTCAGCGGCTCATCGAGACGGGTCAGATTTCGAATGTCATGATGCGCCCCATAGAGCGCCGGGCGGATCAAGGAGTTCATGCCGGTGGCAACGCCCACGTAATGCACGTCGCCCTTGCCCTTGAGCTGGGTCACCAGGGCGACCAGCACCCCCGCGCGCGCCACCAGATAGCGGCCCGGTTCCATCCAAAATTCGAGATGCGGAAAGTCCTTCGCCAGCTGCGCCACGCCCCGATCGAGCAGGCCTAGGTCAATTTCGCTCGACCCCAGCTGATCAGGAACTCCCATTCCGCCGCCCAAGTCCACGACCGCCACCTGCGGAAAGCGCTTGGCAAGCCCGGCGAGCAGCGCGCCGGTCTCGATCCAATTCGCCACATCGAAAATTCCGCTGCCGGTGTGTGCGTGCAGGCCGGTGACGCGCACGCCCGCGGACCGGGTCAGTGCAATCAGCTCATCCGCCTCCGGCAGCGGGATACCGAACTTCGTGTGCACGCCGGCGGTACGCACGTGACTGTGGTGGCCGCGTCCCAATCCAGGATCGATGCGCAGGAAGATCTCTCGGCCGCGAAACACTTCCGGCCACATTTTCAAAGGATAAAGATTGTCCAAGGTCACCGTAACGCCCTTCGCGAAACCGAATTCGTATTCGGCGCGCGGAGCGAAATTGGGCGTGAACAAGACCCGCTGCGGATCGAGCGCCGGCACCGCACCGAAGGCATGCTCGAGTTCTCCGCGCGATACGCACTCCAGGGTGAGTCCCGCGGCATAGATCCTGCGCAAAATCTCGGGGTGCCAATTCGCCTTCATGGCATAGGCCCAACGCTTGACTGAGCGCACGCGCAGCACGGCTGCGATTGCAGCGTCCAAAGTCTCCATGTCATAGACAAAGGCCGCGGATTCGCGCGCCGCGATATCGAGCAGCGCGCTGCGCTTCTGCGGCAGCTCCCACCAGTTCAAACTCCGCGCGGCGCGCGCGCCCTTGTCGCCAAACAGTTGCTCCCAGGTGGGCCCAAGCACCTTGTCCGACCCGATGCTCTGTATCAGCCGCTCGTGAAGCTGATGGACCAGCCGGTCGCCCTGCGACTCGTCGATGACAAAGGTAAAATTCAAATCGTTGGCGGCCTGCGTCACCAGATAGATCTTTTGATCCTGAAACAATTCGAATGCCGACCCCAATTCGTGCAGGATGCCGCGAATGTTCTGCCCCAACAGACTCAAAGAGGCGCAAGGACCCAAGATTTCTACGCGGCAAAGCTCGCTCAAGGCCGCAGTCAGTCCCTCGAGGGCGTCGCCGTCCAGAGTATTGGCGGTGGGATCCAGGGACACGGTTACATTGGTTTCCGAGGTCGACACCAAATCGACCGACAGACCGTGCTGCTTGAACACCTGGAAGGCGTCGGCCAGAAAGCCGACCTGATGCCACATGCCCGGACTCTCCATGGAGACCAGCGTGATTCCCTTCTTGATCGCAATGGCTTTGAGCTGGGCGGCGGTGTCGGCAACATTGGCGCTCACCACCGTCCCCTCCAGGCCCGGCGCCTGCGTCGCGTACACATGCAACGGAATTTTGTACTGCCGCACCGGCAGGATACAGCGCGGATGCAGCACCTTGGCGCCATTGCTGGCGATTTCTTGCGCTTCATCATAGTGAAGCTCGCGCAGCAGCCGCGCGGTCGGCACGGCGCGCGGATTGGCGCTGAACAGGCCCGGCACGTCGGTCCAGATCTCGAGGCGGGCTGCACCGAGCTTGGCGGCGAAATAGGCAGCCGAGGTATCCGAGCCGCCGCGCCCCAGCAACACCGTATCCCCTTCCGCATTGGCGGCGATGAAGCCTTGGGTGAGCACGACTTGATCGAGTGAGCGCCAATTCGCCTGCAGAGTCGCATCGGGCGCAAAATCGCAGGTCGCCGATAGCAGGCTGGCTTTTTGAGTGGCGTTGCGGCGCTCGTCGGCGCGCAGCACGGTACGCGCGTCGACCCAAACGGCGCCGATGCCCTGCGCATTCAAAAATTCGACGCCGAGAGTGGTCGCCAGCAATTCGCCCATGGCCATGACCCGGGCGCGCGCTGCATCGCCGATGCTGCGCCGCTCCGCCGACAGGTCGGCCAACTCGCGCAATTCCTGCACAAACGCCGCGAACTGGCTGTTGGGAACAATGTTCAAGCGTTCGGCGAGACGGCGGTGCGCGAGTTCGATTTGCTCGAGGACCGGCGCGTGGGACCCGTTCAATACGGCGGAAAGCAGCGACTCGAGTTGATCCGTGATTCCCGACAGAGCGGAATGAACGACCACCGGGCGAAAGCCTTCGGCGAGGCGCTTCCTAAGTACCTGCGCGATGTTGTGCCAATTGACGGCAGTGGAAACGCTCGTGCCGCCAAATTTGAGCACGAGCCAGGCCCGAGCGTTGTCTGGCAAGGAGGAAGACATGTGATTTAAGTTCCGCGAAGCCTGGCGCGCGCAGCGTCAGGAAACGACGATTCAATCGTCCTCGAATATATCGCGCAGTTCCTTCTCTAGCTGGCGTTCAGCCAGGACATCTTCCACCCTGCTCCACGCCGCCTTGCCGCGTTTGCCCGCAGCTGCCACCTTGGGGCGCCGCTCGGTGCGCTCGATGAGGGGATCGAAGTCATGCGCTTCCTCAGCTTCGCCGAGAAATTCATCATCGATATCGAAATGTTCGTCTTCGCGTTCGCTCATTTTTGAAGAAAAGCCCCTGAAATCAATAGCATCGATCAGCTCAATTCATGAAGCTGCGCACTATATCCGATTCTGTCCGGCATTCAACTAGTGCGGCAAGAATCGCTGAAGTGTTGGACCAGAATGCCCTTGCACAGTTTTAAAGATTCCGGTGTCCATATTTTTATACTTAATTATCAATGTATTATACGACATTCCTCAAATTTTGATCGGGTATCGAATCGCTCCGCGCCGGCAGCGCGCCGATGGCAATCGCTCGATTTACCGCCGAGACGACGGCCAATAAAGAGGCGGTGACGATATTCGGGTGCATGCCGGCCCCAAAGAGGGTGCGCCTCGAGCGGGTGGTGATTTCGATGTAGGAGACCGCCTGGGCGCCGCTTCCCTTACCGCGGGAATGCTCTTCATAAGATAGAACGTCGAAAGGCAACGCAACGGCATGGACCATCGCATCGATGGGCCCAGAACCTGAACCTAACCAAGTCTCCGGGCGGCCGGCATTTTCCATCTGCAGCGTCAAGCGCTCGTGGTCGGCACCGTCCGTCGAAGCGCTGAGCTGATGCGCGCGGTACAGATACGGCCTTCGCGGCGCGAGATATTCGCGGCTGAACAGCTCCCATATTTCCAGAGAAGTCAGTTCTTTACCCGTAATATCTGCCGCGGCCTGGACGACTTGGCTGAATTCAATTTGCAAGCGTCGCGGCATCGCCAACTGATAATCGCGCTCCAAGAGGTAGGCAACGCCGCCCTTCCCCGACTGGCTGTTGACCCGAATGATCGAGTCGTAGGATCGGCCCAGATCCGAGGGATCGATGGGGAGGTAGGGAACGTCCCAGATGTCCGATTCGGTTCGGGCGGCCAGGCCCTTCTTGATGGCGTCCTGGTGCGATCCGGAAAAGGCCGTGAACACCAAATCCCCCACATAAGGATGGCGCGGGTGAATCGGCAACTGATTGCAGGCCTCGGCGCAGCGGGCCGCCTCGTTGATATTCGAGAAATCCAACTTAGGATCGACGCCTTGCGAGTACAGGTTCAGCGCCAGGGTGACGATGTCCACATTGCCGGTGCGCTCGCCGTTGCCGAACAATGTGCCCTCCACGCGGTCGGCACCGGCCATCACGGCCAGTTCGGCTGCCGCCACCGCCGTGCCCCGGTCGTTGTGCGGGTGCACGCTCAAGACGCTGCAGCCGCGGTGCTTGATGTTGCGCGAGAACCATTCGATCTGGTCGGCGTAAATGTTGGGCGTCGCCATTTCGACCGTCGCGGGAAGATTGAGAATGGACTTATGCTGCGGCGTCGGTTCCCACACCGCATTGACCGCGTCGCAGACTTCCACGGCGAATTCCAATTCGGTGCCGGTGAAGCTCTCCGGGCTGTATTCGAAAGTCCAATCCGTGTCCGGTTGCTTCAAGGCGTGTTCGCGCACGACGCTGGCGCCTCGAACCGCAATGTCGATCACGCCGGCGCGGTCGGTACGAAACACCACGCGGCGCTGCGCAATCGAGGTCGAGTTATAGACGTGCATGATGGCCCGACGGGCACCGCGCAGCGATTCATAGGTGCGCGCGATCAGTTCAGGGCGCGCTTGCGTCAGCACCTGAATTGCCACATCTTCCGGGATCAATTCCTGCTCGATCAGTCCTCGCACGAAATCGAAATCGGTTTGCGAAGCGGCGGGGAATCCAACCTCGATTTCCTTGAAGCCGATTTTCACCAGCAGGTTGAACATACGGCGCTTGCGGGCCGCATCCATCGGTTCGATCAGCGCCTGATTCCCGTCGCGCAAATCCACGCTGCACCAGGTGGGGGGTGCGGTCATGACGGCATTCGGCCAACGACGGTCGCCGAGGCCGACGGGGGTAAAACTGCGGTACTTGGAAGACGGATTGCGCAACATAGAATTTCTTCTCGCTCAACAGATTTAAAACCCACACTGCGGCGTTGCAGTGCTTTTTAGGTGAATTTCCGGTCTTGTAGAGCGCCGACCGGTGGCGCTTGGGTTGAGTGGCGCCTAGCGGCGCAGCAGCAGTGCGAGCGAACCCAGGCACAAGCGGGCGCCGGGGCGAGAAGATAATTTGCCGCTGGAAGAACGCATTGCGCTGGAATCTAGCACTGCTCGCGCACTAGGCGCAAGATCGAAATTATGGAACATGGCTCCGGCACACATACCGTGTTCAATCAGACTCCGCCATTGACGGACTACAACCTGTTCGCGAGCGATCAGCCGCTGCAGGAGGCCGTCGAGCGCGAAGGGGCGTCCTGGGCTGCGCCCGAACTTGGACTGGCCGGAGCTGAATTAGGATCGTGCACTCAATTCGAGCATGGACGCCTCGCGAACCGCTTCCCTCCCACGCTTCATAGCTTCGATGCACGCGGGATTCGCATCGACTCCATTGAATTTCATCCCTCCTGGCATGCACTCATGCGTGGCATCGCCGCACGCGGCTACCACAGCAGCCCCTGGTCGCCGGACGCGGCCCCCGGAGCGCACGCGGCCCGAGCCGCGGGATATCTCATGCAGGCGCAGATCGAGAGCGGATCGCTGTGTCCGACCACCATGACCTACGGAGCCATCGCCGCGATGCGGCGTGATGCCTGGCTGGCGCGCGACTGGCTGCCCCGGCTGCTCACCCGCGACTACGACTCGCGCGATATTCCCTTCGAGGAAAAGCGCGGCGGCCTGATCGGCATGGGCATGACGGAGAAGCAAGGCGGTTCCGACGTGAGGGCCAATACCACTCGCGCGGTCCGCTCGAGCGACGGGTCCTTTCGGATCACCGGACACAAATGGTTCTTCTCGGCCCCGCAATGCGACGCTCACCTGGTGCTGGCGCAAAGCAGCGGCGGGTTGTCGTGCTTCTTCATGCCGCGGCGCCTGCCGGACGGCAGCCTGAACGGCATTTACATTCAGCGCCTCAAAGACAAACTCGGCAATCGCTCCAATGCCTCCTCCGAAGTCGAGTTCGTGGATGCGTGGGCGGCGCTGCTGGGCGAGGAAGGACGCGGCGTGCCGACCATCCTCGAAATGGGCACTTTTACGCGCCTCGATTGCTGCACGGGAAGCGCCGGCTTGATGCGCCACGCCCTCGTTCAGGCGTTGCATCATGCGCATCACCGCCAGGCGTTCGGATCTCCGCTGATCGAGCAACCCTTGATGCGCAGCGTGCTGGTCGACATGGCGCTGGAATCGGAGGCGGCCTGCGCGCTCAGCCTGCGCCTCGCGCGCGCATTCGACAGCGACAGCCCAAGCGAGGTTGCACTGCGCCGCGCCCTCACCTCGGCGGCAAAATTTTGGGTATGCAAGCGCGGCTGCGAATTGGCGGCCGAAGCCATGGAAGTTTTGGGCGGCAACGGCTACACCGAGGAACTCCCTTTGGCGCGGATCGCGCGCGAGATGCCCGTGAATTCCATCTGGGAAGGGTCGGGCAACATCATGTGCCTCGACGTGCTGCGCGCCTTTGGAAAATCGCAGGCGACGCGCGCGGCGGTACTCGATGAGTTGTCGCTCGCCCGCGGTCAGGAGCGGCACTTCGATGCGGCGTTCGAACGATTCGCCGCCAGCATCGACGGCGGCGCTATGACGGAGGCGCATGCACGGCGATTCGCGCAGTCCTTCGTCACGCTGGTGCAGGCCAAACTGTTGATCGCCGGGGCGGCCAATTCTTCGGCGGCCGCGGCTGCGGAAGGTTTCTGCGCAACCCGCCTAGGGGACCAAGGCTGGGGCGCCGTATTCGGCGCGCATACCGCGCAGGCGAATGGCGCGGCAATTCTGCAGCGCGCTTGGAGTCAAGGTTAGTCCCAACCCGCGAGCCGATTGCCGATGATGGCCGCCAGCGCTTGCGCATGCTCATCATCATCGTTCAATCCGGCCACCAGCGTGAGCCGCTTGCCTCCCCACTCCAGAAATCGGTCGCGATATTCCAAGGCGACTTCCTCGAGCGTTTCGAGGCAGTCGACCGCGAAGGACGGCGAGGCCACGGTGAGGTCGCGGATGCCGCGGTCCGCCAATTCCTTGATCTTTTCCAGCGTGTAGGGCTGCAGCCATGTCACGCGGCCGAATCGTGATTGATAGCAATGCGACCACTCGCTTTCGTTCAATCCCAAACGAGCCGCCACCAGGCGGGTGGTTGCCTCGGTCTGGCTCCGGTAAGGATCGCCCTTCTCGACATAAGAGACCGGGATTCCGTGATAGGAGAACAGTAGATGCGAGCGGCCGCCTAGCGCATCCCAATGCCGGCGTATTTTGCGGCTGAGGGCCTCTATATAAGCGCCATTGTCATGATAGTCGTTGACAAAGCGGGTCTCGGGCAGCTTGCGCCAGCGCTGCAGCGCGCGATTCGTGCCATCGACCACCGATCCGGTGGTGGAGGAACAATACTGCGGATACAGAGGCAAAACCAACAGTTTATCGATACCGCGCGCCGCAAAGGATTGTACGGCACGCTCGATGCTCGGATTGCCATAGGTCATCGCCAATTCAAGGTGAACCCTGTCGTTGAAGGCCGCACTCAACAATGAACCGATCTTGACGGCGAGCCGCTGCGAATACACCGCGAGCGGCGAGCCCTCTTTCATCCATATCTTGCGATAATTGCGCGCCGTACGCAGGGGCCGAAACGGCAGTACCACACCGTAGAGCAGCGGCAGCCAAATCAAGCGCGAATTATCGATGACGCGACGGTCGCTCAAGAATTCGCGCAAATAGCGCTGAACAGCAAAATAGCTTGGCGCATCCGGCGTGCCTAGATTGACGAGCAGGACGCCGATTCGGGTGGCCGTAGCGGGGTCTTGGGACGCTGCGGCAGGTGCCGCCGCGTGAAAATAGGGCATTGATCGGATCCTAAGGCTCAGGCGGGCACACAGTATACTGCGTGACGCTCGAAGTCCCGTAACGAGATCTTACAACGATGTGGCTGAGTTCCAATGAGAGCGAGGCGCTGGTCTTGAGCTTGAGCGTCGCGGCTCGCAGCCTCCTGTTGAGTCTGCCGTTGGGGCTCGTATTGGCGTGGGTACTCACGCGTAAGCAATTCGTCGGCCGCACCGTGCTCGATGCATTCGTGCATTTGCCCCTGGTGCTGCCGCCGGTGGTCGTCGGGTATCTGCTGCTGGTGTTGTTCGGCGCTCGCGGCCCGATCGGCGGCTGGCTAGAGCGTGTTTTCGGCATCGAACTCATTTTTACCCGCAACGGCGCGGCGCTGGCGACCGCGGTGATGTCCTTTCCGCTGATGGTGCGCGCCATGCGCATTTCGCTGGAGAACGTCGATCGCGGACTCGAGGACGCGGCGCGCACCCTGGGCGCCGGCGCTTTCAATCGCTTCGTCAGCATCACCTTGCCGCTGATGTTGCCCGGCGTGTTGGCGGGCGCCATTACCGCCTTTTCGGCCGCGCTCGGCGAGTTCGGCGCCGTCATCACTTTTGTTTCGAACATCCCCGGCGAAACGCGCACTCTGCCGCTGGCCTTGTATACCGCACTGCAAACGCCCGGCGGCGGCAGCGAGGCCGCGCGCCTGGCGATCCTTTCCTGCGCGCTGGGGCTCACCGGGTTGTTTCTGTCCGAATGCTTCGCACGGCGCGTGCGGCGGATGTTGGGCCGCTGATGCTGCGAGTCTCCGCAACCAAGCGGCGCGGCGCATTTGTGCTGGACGCGAATTTCGAGCTTCCCACTCCCGGAGTCGTCGCATTGTTCGGTCGATCGGGCTGCGGCAAGACCACACTGGTCAACGTGATCGCGGGCCTGCTGGAGGCGGATACAGGTTGCATCGCGCTGGATGACAGCGTGTTGCTCGATACCGGTTCAGGCGTGAAGGTGCCGCCCGAAAAGCGGCGCATCGGATACGTGTTTCAAGACGCGCGCTTGTTTCCTCACTTGAGAGTCGAGGCGAATCTGCGCTATGGGCTGAAGCGGGCCGCCGTGACGCCGTTCGTCGGCGTGGATCGGGTGGTGGAATTGCTGGACCTCGGGCCGCTGTTGGGACGCCGCACGCATGAGCTGTCCGGCGGCGAGCGTCAGCGGGTGGCCATCGGTCGAGCCTTGTTGTCTCAGCCCGGCCTGTTGCTGCTGGATGAGCCGTTGGCCTCGCTCGACGCGTCACGCCGCGAGGAAGTGCTGCCTTACCTCGAAAACATGCGCGACCAATTGGCCATCCCAATGGTGTACGTCAGCCACAACTTTGATGAAGTGCTGCGCCTGGCAACTCACCTCGTGCTCATGGAGGCGGGAAAGACCGTTGCGCAGGGGGACTTGGGTGAAATGGGTTTGCACCCCAAAGTCCGCGCGATCATCGGCACCGATGCCGTCGGCGCCATTGTCGACGGGACGGTGCTCGGCACGGATCCATCGAGTGCTTTGACGCGGGTGCAAGTGGGCCAAGGCGAACTGAAGGTTCAGTGCGCCAAGGCGGCGCCCGGCACGCGGCTGCGGGTGCAATTGTTGGCGCGCGACATCATCGTGGCGACCGAACCGCCGCGGCATCTCAGCGTCCGCAACAGCCTGCCGGGCGTGATAACCAGCATCGCAGACGAGGTCGACGACTCCGATCTGATCGCGATCGACGTCGGCGGCATTCTCATCATGGCGCGAGTCACCAAGGCCGCTACCCGCGAATTGGATCTCGCCGCAGGCAAGGCCGTGTGGGCGCTGGTGAAGACCGCCTCGCTGCGCCCGCACATCATTTGACGGCCGTGCCAAGATGCAGGATGGCCACTATATGGTCATCGGCCGACAGACCGACCAGCGCCTTGACTCGGGCGCTATACGCGGCGGGCCCGGTCTTCCACATCGCGCCTATGCCGAGTTCGGTCGCCGCCAGCAACAAATTCTCAACCGCCGCTCCGGCGGCGATCACCTGTTCGATTTCCGGCACCTTGGGGATGTCCTTTCTGACGACGCATCCGGCCACGAGGATGCTCGGCGAGCGTCTGATCTTCTCGCGTTCAAGCTCCATCTGCTCATCGCTGTACCCGGGGTTTTGATCGCGCCGGGACTGCGCCACCGCAATTGCAAAGGCTTCCCGTTCGGCACCGTTGACCGCCACGAAGCGCCACGGCTTCAGGCGTCCGTGGTCCGGCGCATGCCCGGCGGCCTCGAGAAGCCGGGCGATTTGCGCCGGCGAAGGGCCCGGTCCAGTCAGCGATTTGGCGGTCGAGCGCGATGCGATCGCAGCGAATAATTCCATGAAAAACCCCTAAATAAAATCCATGCGGAGATATGCCCGGGCACGGCCTTTGCTTTGGGCTATGATTCGCGTCCGGGATACTGCAGCGGCAGCCGGAAATTATACCCGTACGTCCTAAGGAGCTTTCAATGAACCGTATTGTCTTGGCGTCACTGGCCACCCTGCTCGGCGCGAGCGCCTTTGCAGCGCCGGTCACCTACAATCTCGATCCGAACCACACCTATCCGAGTTTCGCCGCCGACCATTTCGGCGGACTGTCGGTTTGGCGCGGCAAATTCGATTCCTCCTCGGGCAAGGTGGTCTACGACAAGGACGCAAAGAGCGGTTCCATCGAAGTAACCGTGGACATGAATTCCATCGACTTCGGCATGCCGAAACTGAATGAGCACGCGAAGTCGGCTGAAATGTTCGATGTCGCCAAGTATCCCACCGCGACTTTCACCGGCAAGCTGGCCAAGTTCCATGGGTCCGCTCCCACCGAAGCCGTAGGCACGCTGAGCATGCACGGCGTGACCAAGCCGCTCACGCTGAAAATCGATTCCTTCAAGTGCGTGCAAAATCCGATGAGCAAAAAGGAAGTTTGCGGCGCGGATGCCACCGGCACCCTCAACCGCGCCGATTTCGGCGTGAATTACGGCGATAAATACGGTTTCAAGATGGACGTCAAGCTGCAAATCCAGGTTGAAGGCAGCCCCGCGGCATAGCAGCCGCGCTTTCCTTTGGCTCGCGAATCGGTCTCGCAGGCGCGAGGCCGATTCTTGGCGCTAGCGGGCGAGCTTCTGCGCCAAATGCGCGCACAGCGCATTCGCCTGCTCCTGCGGTGCGCAATGCGGTGCATCTGCTGGGCTTGAGCGTTGCGCAGGCAGCGCGCATGGCGAGCGAGTACCCGGCGGCCTTCCTGGGGTTGGAGCATGAACTCGGGCGAATCGCGCCAGGGTTTCGCGCCGATCTTGTGCTGATGAACGACGAACTGCGGGTGCTGCGCACCTGGATCGGCGGAATTTCCTGCTGAATTGGCGCCGCAGATCGGCCGTTCAAGCGCTGCCCGGTTGCGCTTGACTGGAGCGCGCGAGCGGGCGACCGCGCGCAAACTCAATGGCATCATGCAGTGTAGGAAATATTCGTGCAGCTCCAACCGCTGCCGTGATGCCGTGCCGGTCCATATCGGACTTCAGATAACTGCTGACGCGGCCAAACACCAGCGCAACATTTCGTTCCCTCATCTCATCGATCAGATTGCGCAAGGATTGCGCGGCGCTGCAGTCGATATCCGTGATCGCGCTCGCGTCGATGACAACGGAATGCACCGGCGTCGCTGCGCGCGCAACCAGCGCGCGCACTTCGTCGGTGAAGCGGTTTTGATTCGCATAAAATAGATCGGCGCCGAATCGATAGACGATCAGGCCCGGTTCCGTAACCTTGCCCGGTTGCGCCGGCACCGTTACCCAGCGTCCCTCGGCATCCGCCACCAGCATCATGGTGTGGGGCCGATAGCTGTGGCGCACATGCCGGAACAGGGACAGCGCGATCGCCAGCAAGATTCCCTGCTCCACCCCGAGCGCAACCACGGCGGCCGCGGTCGCCACCGCCAGATAGTACTCGCCGGGACTTTCGCGGCGGATATTGCCGAGACGGCCGAAGTCGACCATGCCGACGGCGATCGTGAAGACGATGGACGCCAGCACGCAGCGCGGCAGGTGCTGCAGCGGCGAGGTGAGGAACAGCAGCACCAGCAGCACGACCCCCGCCAACACCAACTGTGCAATCTGACTGCGCGCACCGACGCTATCGGCCATAGCTGTCTGAGTCGGGCTGCCGTTGACGACGAAAGTGCCGGTCAGCGCAGCGGACAAATTGGCCGCGGACAATCCCAACATGTCCGCGTCGATGTCGACCCGCTCGGCATAGCGCTGCGCGAATGCCCGCGATGTGGCCGCGCTTTGTGCAATGATCATCACGAAGCAGGACCCGGCAAGCGGCAGCAGCGACAGGAATTCACTCCAACTCACGCGCGGCAGGTGAATCGACGGCAATCCGCCGGTGATTGGACCGACCACCGCAACACCCTGTTCGGCCAGGTGCAGCGCGTTGCTCGCGGCGATCGTCAGCACCACCGACAGCAGCGCCAGCGGCCAACGCGGCGCGAAGCGATCGCCAAGCAAGACGACGGTGGTGACCAAAGCGGAGAGCGCGATCGTCGACCAATGCGGCTGCGTCAGGCCGGCACCCAACTGCCACAGCCGAACCAGCGAGTTACCGGAAGTGGTGGCAATGCCGAACATATCGCCGAGCATCGCAATGCCGACTTGCAAGCCCACGCCGGTCAAAAATCCGACGAGCACGGTTCGCGACAAAAAATCAGCCAGGAAGCCCAAGCGGAAAATCCGCGCGAGCAACAGGTATCCGCCGGTCAGCAGCGCCACCAAACTGGCAAGCGCCACATAATGCTCGCTGCCCGGCACCGTGCCCTGCGAAAGGGAGCCGGCGATGATCGCCGCGGTGGCCGAATCCGCAGCCACCACCAGATGGCGCGACGAGCCGAATAGCGCGAATCCGACCAGCGGCAACAGCAGCGTATAAAATCCCGTGACCACGGGCATGCCGGCAATGCGGGCATAGCCCAAGACCTGCGGCAGATTGATCGAGGCAAGATTCACGCCGGCCACGCAGTCGCGCACAGCCTGGCGGCGATCGAAAGGCCGCAGACCGGAAAACAAGCTCAGCGGCATCGCTGCAATTCATTCATAAGCGTTAATGTTATGCTTTTCTGCGGCCGGTTACGCAAGCCGCGCAGGACATGTTGGTGAAAGAAGCTTTAACGCCATTCCATATTGCCGTTCAAGTGCGCGACCTCGCCGAAGCGCGCGCTTTCTACGGGACGGTTCTCGGTTGCAGCGAGGGCCGCAGCAGCGCGCAGTGGATCGACTTCAATTTGTACGGGCATCAGTTTGTCTGCCATCTGAACCCCAACTTGGGCAGCAACGGAAAACTGGCGAGCCATTTCAACCCGGTCGATGGGCAGGGTGTGCCGGTGCCTCACTGCGGCGTGGTGCTCAGGCCGGCACAGTGGGCCGAATTGGCCGAAAGCTTGCAGCGCCACAAGGTCGAATTCGTCATCGAGCCGTACACACGATTCAAAGGCCAAACCGGCGAGCAATCGACGATGTTCTTCCTCGATCCCACCGGCAACGCGCTCGAGTTCAAAGCATTTCAGAACTTCGAAACGCAGCTATTCGCCGTCGACGCATCCTCTGCCGGCGGCGCCTAGGAGTCTGGGCGGCCGAAACGCCGCGCGGGTTGACGTTGCCGAAAACCGGCCGCGGCGCGGCAGCGCGGCGATAAGTTTTCACCGGGTGGCGAGAATTGCTCACTTGACGCCAAAAAGCGGCGTTTTCCCGGCAATTAGCTCGATTCGGTCGCATCGACGATGGTTGAACTGTAACGAATTGCACCCATATTGATGCAGCGAAATTGCAACCGCTCCCAGGTTGCCGTGTTCTGTGATTATCGTTACCGGGAGCTTTAAATATGCTTGGCAAGATTGCCCGCTGGGGCCACAACGTCTTGATTACCTCAATGGCATTGCTGACGATCGCAATGGTGATCTCTTTGATTCGATAGATCGCGCCGACCGTTCCCATCCTGGGTTCGGCACGCTGCGCCGACGGCGGGGGCGTGCCGCGGAGTCGGCCACAATCTGAGCGGCTTCACAGTACGCGCCCAGCGCGGCGTCTATAGTCACCCGCAGGAAATGCTGGGGATCAGTGCTTTTGCTGTGGATTGTGGCGTCCTTATTTTTTGCCTGGTGCGCATTTCGAGAGATTCGCGGCGGCTTGGTCGCGCCCGCCGGTTTCGATCACCCGCGACCGGTCGTGAAACCTTACCTGGCATTGGTTTTGGGACTGACCGTCGCGTTTGGCTGGCCGCCCGTCCACACGTGGTATTTTCAATGGTTTTTGTCGGTCGAGGCGACCCAACTGGCCGATGAGCATCGCGCCAGGGTTCATTGCAACACCCTGTTCGACACGATGATCGACCCGGAGATGCTCGCGTCCGGGCACGCCAATCCCCGAACCGGCCGAATCGTCATTCAAAAACCCTGGTGCAGCGCACTGATGGCCTATCTGCGCCATCCAGGCCGAGCCACACATGAGGAGCTCGACAGCCTGGATCTGTTCACGCACGAAAGCATGCACGTCCGCGGCGAACTGAACGAAGCGCGCACGGAATGCCAGGCAGTGCAGCGAAACTACCGCGCAGCAAAGCTGCTCGGGGTCGCGGACGAGACCGCCAAGCAAAACGCGCTGGATATTTACAACATCAACTATCAGCAGCGCGGCATGATCGGCGGTCTGCAAGCCGCCTATTATTCGAATCAGTGTGCGCCGGGCAGAGCAATGGACGAGCATCTGATCGACTCGACTTGGGCGCCGCCCTAGCCTGCGGCGTTCACTTCTGCGCGGGCTGTGGATGTATGGCATTCTGGCGCTCGCCGATTCTCGAACAAGGTAAGCGGGGTATTGGGGATGCTCAAACGGCTGGCCATCTTGGGTTTCCTGCTCTCATCGGCGCCCGCGCAGGCGGCCGACTCGCCGCTCAATGCCAAGCAGCAAGTGTTGTGGGATCACTTGCGGCTTGCGGTTTCCGAAGTTGAGCAACAGCTCGATGGCGTACTCGGAGTAGCCGTTTTGGACCTGACCTCGGGACAGCAGCTCCTCGTGCACCCGGATGAGATCTTTCCACAGGCGAGTTCCATCAAGATCGCAGTCCTGGCGGAGCTCTATCATCAAGCGCAGCAGTCCGCGCGTGGCATCGGCGGCAAAGCGACATTGAATGACCGCTATGTGGTGCGCACCGCGGATATCGTGCCCGACAGCGCCATTCTCGGCGGCCTCACGCCGGGAGTTTCCGCGCTCACCAACCGCGATCTCGCGACGATCATGGTGGCGGTCAGCGACAACTCGGCGACGAACGTTCTCATCGATCGCGTGGGCATGGACAACGTCGTGCGCTTGATGGAATCGCTCGGCCTTGCGCACACGCAACTGCGCCGCAAGATGATGGATCTTCAGGCGGCGGCTCAAGGCCGAGAGAACATCTCGACGCCGCGCGAGATGATGGAGCTGCTCGAACAACTCTATCGGGGCAAGGTGATCGGTGCTCCGCTGCTCGATGATTTTTTCAACGTGTTGGCGACCGGCAAGGACAGCTGGATTCCGCGCGAGCTGCCGCCGGATCTGAAAATCGCCAACAAGCCGGGCGAACTCGAGGGGGTGCGCAATGACTCCGGCATCGTGTTCCTCAAAAACCGCCCGTACGTCATTTGCGTCATGACCACCTATCTTGCAAATGAGCGCGCCGGCGAGGAAGCCATCGCTCGGGTATCGCGCCTCGCCTACGGCGTATTGGACCGCCTGAGCCGTGCCACCGAGTTAGGCCGGGTCATTTCGCCCGGTAACGGCGGCGTGCGCTAGTTCGACGCCGCGCCTGCGCTTGAAAGCATTTGCGCCATTTTCTGGTGAATGAGATTGACCGCTTTCAAAGGGCGCAGCATTACTTTGAATTCGGTGATTTTTCCGGCGTCATTCCACTTGATCATGTCGACGCCATTGACGCTGATTCCATCCAGCTCTACCTGGAATTCGAGCACGGCATCCCGATCGCCTCGCACTTCACGCACATAGCGGAATGATTCATTGAAAAAGACCTGAAAGGCCGCGGCAAGATACTTCTGGGTGATGCGCTTGCCGGCTTGCGGAGTGTGCACGACAGGTGAATGGAACACCGCATCGTCGGCGAGGAGCTGGCCTAGTCCCTGGACATCGCGATTCGCGGCGACGCGGTGCCAGTTTTCGATCGGATCGGACGGCATCGCTCGATGGTAGCAGAGACGGCTGGCGTCAGTGGTCGCAGCCGGGCTGATCAACGAAGCGTAGTATCGGAATGGCCGCCCTCGCCTTGTTCATATCGCTTTGACTTGCCGGCGCGTTGCCCAAATTGAGTGTCTTGGCCGATCCGTCTGCAAACGAAATGCTGGCTGACAGGTAATGACCGCACCGCGTCGTTACCACCAGATCGGTGGCATGGCTGGTGCGCGACTTGAGCGAGTCACCGATCAAATCGCCCAATTTTCTGGCCGATCCGGCCAGCTGTTCTTGACTGCGCTTCACGACATCGGGAGCGACCAGATTGGACGGCCCCGGGGCGACATAGAGGGGGCCATTGTCCGCCGCGGCGGGAAGAGCGATGGCCGCCAAGAGCAGACCGAAGCCGATGATGTGACTACGCATGGGTTGAAACCTGCCGGTGGTTGGCGAAGGGGCGTCCAGGCACTCTAGAAGCTTGCAATGGCGGCGCCCGTGACGGGCTGCTCATTACGGGCTTGTTTCGGCATGCGGAACATGAGCCGGTGTTCTTTGCCCCGCGCTATGACAAACCGGCCTCGATTGTGCCCGGCGAGTGCGCCCGCGGGACTGCAAGATCGAGCGCGGCGCCGGGAACATACGCTGCGTGGTGCTCGGGGTGAAAACGCCGTAACTTGCAATCTTTTCGAGACATGGCGTACCTTATCTCATTGAAGTAAGGAGGCCTCCCATGAAGTCAAATCAAAGAATTACAAGATTTCTGACGTTGTGCTCTGTCGCGCTGTTGTTTGCGGCCTGCGTAAACCAGATGGAGCCTGCCAAGAATGCTCTGGATAACATCAATGGCAAGTTGAGCGCCATTTCGGCCGACGCTCAAAAGTACGTTCCCGACCAATACGCGCAAGCCCAGACCAAGGTCGCCGGACTGACTGCCTCCTTCGACAAAAAGGACTACGCCGCGGTAATTGCCGGCGCGCCCGCCGTATTGACCGAGATCAATGGGTTGTCGGACGCCGTAGCGGCCAAGAAGGATGAAATGGTGAAGGCTTTGGGCAACGAATGGCGCAGTCTGGCGGCTTCGGTTCCCCAATCGCTCAGCGCGGTGCAAACCCGCGTCGATGCCCTGTCAAAGACCAAGCACGTTCCGAAGGACGTGAATCTCGGCGAGGCAAAGTCCGGGCTCGCCGATGCCAATACGGCGTGGAGCAAGGCGGAGGATGCTTTCAAAGCGGGCAATCCGGAGGACGCTGTGACATCCGGCAAAGACGCGCAAAGCAAGGTCGCATCTGCGGCTGCCGCACTGAAACTGACCCTGCCCCAGCCTCAGCCCCAAACCTGACCCCAACGAACGCCCAGGCGCAGTTTGCTAAAGCCCAAACTCCGCCTGGGCCGGCCCGTGGACCGGTCAATCGACCGAGCCGTGGTCGATGCCGTGCTCTTGGAACTCAAGCTTCACGGTTATCGTTCAATCACCATGGAGGGAATCTCGCGCAAGACCGGCCGGGCGCGTGCGAGCCTTTACCGGCGCTGGCCGAGCAAACGACATCTCGTGGCTTACGCGGTCGTGTCGGAATTAGGCGCTCACCCGACGCCGGACACGGGATCGCTTCGCATGGACCTGATGCGAACTGTTGAAACCCTGGTCACCGGCTTTCAGGGTGCCTTAGGTTCCGCGGTCGCAGGCCTCGTCGGCGAGATGGCGGATGACCCGGTACTCGCACGGACCATCCGCAAGGACGTGCTGGCGAAGCGCCGTCGCTCGATACGCGCCGCATTTCGCCGGGGCATCAAACGCGGGGAAATTCGCGCTGACGTCAATGTCGAGCTATTCATCGACATTCTCATAGCGCCCTTTTACTTTCGCGCGCTGTTCGGTCACCTTAAGCTCTCTGCCAAAATGATCGAAACGGTGGTCGATTCCGTGCTGCGGGGTGCCTCAGCACGCTAACTTCGTCTCGGCTCATTGTTTGGAATCCTCGCGGCGCGCTTGCGCAACGGCAGACTGCAGCGCATGCAAATCCGCAACGCCCGAGACTATGCGCCGGCCCACCAAAATTCCCGGTGTTCCGCGCAACCCCAGTCCGCGGGCCTCGCGGTCATTGCGCATCAACAGTTCGCCGATTGACGCTCGATGCGCAACCCAATCTTTTTTCAGCTTCGCCATGTCAATACCGGCGCCCTGCAAAGCTGCATCGACCTGGCTGGATTTTTCAAGTCGGGGCGCACCGATTAGCGCGTCGTGCGCCTGCAGGTATTTACCTTGATAATTCGCGGCCAACGCGGCTTGCGCAGCATAAATCGACACTCCACCAAAGATGGGCCACTCCTTGTAGAGAACTGCGGCGTCGTGATCCTGAGCGGTGAAGGGCCGGAAAACCGGAGCCAAGGCTCTGCAAAAGGGGCAGTTGTAGTCGAAGTACTCGACCACCGTGACGTCGGCTTTGGCGGAGCCGAGCAGCGGGACGCCCGGCTCACTGAGTATGCGCTTCACCGCCTCCGCAGCGATGAAAGAGGAGTGCTGCGCATCGACGGTGGCCGGCAGACAAAGAGCCAGCCCCGGGAGCGCAAGCAGCCAAATGAGGCCGCAACATTCAAGGATTCCACGTCTCATGTCTCGGCTCCCGGGATGCTTCGAGCATTGGCCATGAGGTAAATGATAGCTAATTACCGCAATAAATTGATTTTTTTGAAAAACGCTTGTTTCGATGGCCGAGAGGGGAAAGATGCCCTGACGCATCGCGACAACGGAGAGTTAGACTTACGCTCCCAAACGGCGGCAACGGAGCCCATGAATAGATCTGCGAGAGCGCGCTGGATCCGGCAACGGCGGCACACCAGCCTGTGGGCGAGTGTGGGCGCACTGACCGTATCGATGCTCTCGTTGACCTGCGTACAGGCGGACACCATGCGAGCATCGGATCGGACCTCTGAGTGGCACAAGGCCACGATTCACGGCCACGCAATCTATTATGCCGTCCGCGGCACGGGTTCCACGCTCGTTTTCCTGCACGGCGGAGGCGATTCAGGTGAGCACTCCTTCGTGCGCCAACTGGATGTCTTTTCAGAACATCATCATATCGTTGCACCCGATCAGGTGGGTCAGGGGCGTACGCCCGACGTGCCTGGACCCTTGAGCTACACCGCAATGATGGAAGATACCGCTGCGCTGCTCGGAAAGCTAAAACTGCGGCAGGTCGATGTCGTCGGATTCAGCGATGGCGGAATTTTGGCGCTGATGCTCGCGGTCCGGCACCCTGAATTGGTGCGGCGACTCGTCATCAGCGGCGTCAACATCGCGCCGGAGGGCCTAAGACCCGCAGACTTGGAGGAATTGCGCGCGAGCCAGATTCCCAAACCCAAGACCATCGATGAAAAGCTGTCGAAACTATGGCTCACGTCTCCCACCGAAGCGGAGCTGAATCTCGGGCTTCTCGAAAAAATCACCGCGCCGGTGCTGGTAATCTCGGGCGATCGCGACGCGATCACTCTCGAGCACACGCTCACGATATTTCATGCACTGCCGGATGCGGAATTGTGCGTGCTGCCAGGAACGGATCACGCGACCTTCTCGGGACGGTCCGAGTGGCTCAACCCGATCATCGGCGCCTTTCTAGATCGTGCGCGAAGCACTGCTTCCAACGGTGCGCCCGAGTAGCCAAATCATCACCCCCAGGCCGTACCGAAGCGCTCTCATCTCGGGTGCCGGCATTGCCGGCCCCACCCTCGCCTTCTGGCTGCGTGCGGCGGGGTTCAAGCCGGTTCTGATTGAATCAGCGCCTGCGCCGCGCGGCGGCGGCTATGTCATCGACTTTTGGGGGATCGGCTACCAAATTGCCGAGCAGATGGGGTTGCAATCCGAGATCGAACGCGTCGGATACCACATGCGCGAAATGCGGATCGTGAACGACCGCGGTCGTCGAATAGCGGGATTCGGGACCAAGGTCATGAGTGAGCTGACGGGCGGCCGGTTCATCACGCTGGCTCGCAGCGATTTGGCACGCCTGCTGTTTGAAAAAATTACCGATTCGACCGAGGTGCTGTTTGGCGACGAAATAACCGGCCTCGCGGAGCAATCTGACTGCATCGAGGTCGCGTTCCGGCATGCCGCGGCACGGCCTTTCGACTTCGTCATCGGTGCCGACGGCTTGCATTCCAACGTTCGCAAATTGGCATTTGGTCCGGAGGAGCAGTTCGAGAGACCGCTGGGCCATATCGCCGCCGCGTTTGAAGTCGCAAATTATCGCCCGCGCGATGAAGAGGTATATGTACTCTTCGGCCGTCCCGGACGGATGCTGGCCCGATTTGCGCTACACGGCGATCGCACGCTGTTCTTGTTCGTGTTCGCGTCGGATAGCTATCCGCACTGCAGATCGCTGGATCTGGCAGCTCAAAAGAACATTCTGCACGAGCAGTTCGGCAAGGAGGGCTGGGAGTGCCGAGCCATCCTGGCCCAGCTCGATCAGGCACAGGACCTCTATTTCGACAGCGTGAGTCAAATCGAGATGCGGAGCTGGTCGCGCGGCCGAGTTGCACTGGTTGGCGATGCCGCATTTTGCATCTCCTTGACCGGCGGCCAGGGGTCAGCGCTGGCAATGATCTCGTCGTATGTCCTGGCGGGCGAGTTGGCAAAGGCCGGCGGCGATCACGCAAGCGCTTTTCAGTCATATGAACTGAAGCTGCACCCGTTCATGGTCTCGAAGCAACGCGCCGCGGCACGATTTGCGGCCGCCTTCGCACCAAGAACTCCCTGGGGCTTGTGGCTGCGCAATCAAGTCATCAGGTCGGCCGCGATACCCGGGTTAGCCAGATGGGCATTGAGCCGGGACATCGTGGATACCCTCGAACTGCCGACCTATGAATGGTCAGGCGCTTGAGTGAATTCATTTTGATAGGCGATCGGGCGGATGAAGCGAGCGAGTGCGCGCGTTCCGACAGAGGTGAAGCGGCTATCGGTGGTGGCCGGGAACGGGCCGCCGTGTACGGTCGCCTTACCGACTTCGACGCCGGTGGGAAAGCCGTTGAACACCAGTCGTCCTGCGCGTTGTTCCAAGGTCCACAAGAATTCGTCTTGGTCGACGAGCTCGCGGGGCTCCGCCCACACCGTAGCCGTGAGCTGACCTTCCAGCGCCCGTGCGCAGCGCAAGAAGTCTTTGGGACTCGAACAGTAAACGACCAGACTGGTGGGGCCGAAAATCTCATCGTGCAGGGCGGGCGTGCGCAGGAAAGTATCGAGATCCACGGCGAGCAGCGCAGCTCCTGACTGTTTGGGACCCGCGTCCGTCGTTGCTCGCGCGAGTGATCGAACCCCTTCGGTCCGCACGCGTTTGTCAACAAGGCGCCGGCAAGCGGCCTGGATGGCGGCGGTCAGCATTGCGGCCGGCGCAGATTGCGACAGCTGCGAAGCCAGGGCGTCGAGCCAGCCTCTGGATGCGGCGTCATCCACAGCAAAGATGAGGCCCGGCTTGGTACAGAGCTGACCGACGCTGCCGGTGATCGATGCATGCATTCCCGCCGCGATCGCCGCTGCCCTGGCGGCGGCTGCGCCCGGAAAGACGAAAATCGGATTGACGCTCGACATTTCGGCGAAGAATGGAATGGGCTGGGCGCGATCCTGTGCGGCCCGCCACAAGGCGAGGCCGCCCGATCGCGAACCGGTAAAGGCTCCGGCCATGATCCGGGGGTGTTTCACCAGATTCACACCCACTTCGTAGCCGGCGTCAAACAACACTGAAAATACACCGGCGGGCAAACCGCATTGCGCAGCGGCAAGACTCACGGCATTTCCGACCAGCGCGGAAGTCTCTGGATGCGCCGAATGGGCCTTGACGATCACCGGGCAGCCCACTGCCAATGCAGACGCGGTGTCGCCCCCGGCAACGGAGAAGGCCAACGGAAAATTGCTTGCGCCGAATACCACGATGGGACCCAAGGGTACAAAGCGCGAGCGGATTGCCGGTTTAGGCTGCGGGGCGCGCGCCGGGTCGGCTGCCTCGATACACTCGTCGATCCACCGGTTGGCCTCGGCGATATCGGCAAACATCCGCAGCTGTGCGCAGGTGCGGCCGCGTTCCGCCACGAGCCGCGCTTCCGCAAGGCTCGTCTCGCGCGCCGCGCATTCGATGAGAGCGCTGCCGAGGCCCTCGATGCTATGTGCCATAGCGCGCAGGAACCGAGCCCGAAGTCCTGGAGCGCTGCGGCTGTAGGAATAGAAAGCAGCCGCAGCCGCTTCGGCCGCTGCGTTTACTTCTTCGACCGATGCGGAGGTGACAGTCATGCAACGAGATCCATGGCGGTTGTGGAGCGCGCAAGCCTATGACATTCAACTCAACACTTCCACCCGGCGGCCGCCGATATGCGTAGGCTGCTGCGGAACATCCGCAATTGGCGGGAGGCTGCGGATGTGAGATCGTTCGGCGCACGTATGCATGCAATGGTACTCAATGAGTTGCGCACGCCGCTGAGGCTGACCGAGCTCGCCGATCCACGACCCGGTCCGAACGAAATTCGAGTCAAGGTAAGCGCCTGCGGCGTGTGCCGCACGGATTTACACGTGGTCGACGGTGACCTGCCGGCAGGCAAACTACCCGTCATTCCGGGTCACGAGATCGTCGGGCGCGTGGAGGCACTCGGCGCGGCCGTGCGAGACCTCGAACTCGGTCAACGCGTGGGGGTTCCCTGGCTGGGTCACACCGATGGGACTTGCGACTATTGTCTTAGCGGACAGGAAAATCTTTGCGACCGGCCGCTTTTTACCGGGTACACCCGTGACGGAGGCTATGCCAGCGCCGCCATCGCGGATGCTCGCTTCGCGTTTCCGCTGGGCGAGACAGGCGAGGATGTCGCTCTGGCGCCGCTGCTGTGCGCCGGCCTCATCGGTTGGCGCTCGCTCGTCATGGCCGGCGAGGGAAGGCGCTTGGGCATTTACGGATTCGGCGCCGCGGCGCACATCGTCGCGCAAGTCGCGCGTTGGCAGGGCCGCGCGGTGTTCGCCTTCACCCGTCCCAACGACCTGAGCGCACAGTCATTCGCCCGCAAACTGGGGGTGGAGTGGGCCGGCGGCTCGGATGAGATGCCGCCCGAACCCCTCGATGCCGCCATCATTTACGCCGTCGCGGGCGAGTTGATTCCACTGGCTCTCAAAGCGGTGCGCAAAGGCGGCCGCGTTGTCTGCGCCGGGATTCACATGAGCGACATCCCGAGCTTTCCCTACGATCTCTTGTGGGAGGAGCGTCAACTTCTTTCGGTCGCCAATCTCACGCGCCGCGATGGGCTCGATTTTCTGCGTCTGGCGCCGCAAATCGGCCTCGTGACAACGACCACGCCTTACCCCTTGCATCGAGCCAACGAGGCGCTGGCAGATCTTCGCGCCGGGCGCTTCACCGGCGCCGCGGTGTTGGTTCCCAACGGCTGATCCGTGGATACGCGTGATTCAATTCGTCGGTCCTCTGACGGTACCGGGCTTCGCTATTGCTGTGTGGAATGCCTGGCTCACCTGCAAGGGCTCCCGCGAGTGGTGGATCAAGGCATGGAGCATCGCAATTGCTTTGGCGCTACTCGCCCTTTTGTGGTTCTCCTGTGCGTTTCACGTCATCTGCATCAGTTTGAATTACTAAAATCCGAGCTGCGTTAACGCCTGCACGACCCGTTCGCGCATTGCCGACCGCAGCGGAAAGGCACGGCAAAAGTCGCTTTGCGACAGCGCGGGATTCCGTTGCCGCGCGTTGCCGGCCCAATAACGGGCCCGCTCCTGATCGCCCTTAAGCGCATGCGCCACCGCAGCGATCATAGAAATGAGCACGTGGGCACCCGGTGAGCAGGCCGCCCGTTCAGCCCACTCCGCCGCCTCCAAGTCCTCCTCCATCGCCATGTGGGCGAAGGCCCGTGTCCCCAGCATGGCATAGTAGAGCGGATCGAAGGGACTGAGACGCATTGCGAGATCGGCATGCATCAGCCCTTCCTGTGGGCGCAAAGACAGCGCCTCAGTCCAAGCTCGCGCATAGATTCCTTCCGCGTAATTGGGGCTGAGGCTCGTTGATCGCTCCAGCCATCCCAAACTGCGCTCGAGGTCCCCTTCGAGCCAGTAGGTTCGCCCCATCGCGAAATTAGCGAACGGATCGAGCGGATCGAGTTCTACGGACTTTTCGGCAAAACGGCGAGCGAAATCTTTCTCTCGCGCGATGTCCGCCGAATAACCCATGAACGCCGACTGAAAATGGATGAACGACAAACCGGCGTGCGCACGCGCAAAGCAGTGCTCCAGCGCCACCGCCCGCTCGAACAGCGCGAGGGCGGCAGCGTTATCGAGACGGTTGAAGCGATACATGTGCTGCCAGCCCAAGTGATAGGCGGACCACGCATCGAGATTATCGACGGCGTGCCGCCGGGCTTCAGCAGCCTCGTGGAGCGGTATTTGGAGTTCGAGCGCCGTGATCACCCGGCGGCGAATATCGCTGCGGATGCTATGAACGTCGTCGAGCCGGCCGCTGAATCGCTCAGCCCAAAAGACACCTCCATCGACGGTGCTTACCAACTCCACTGCAATCACCAGGAACGGATCCTTCACTTCGATCGTGCCAAGGAGGCAATAGCGCACGCCGAGCAGACGCCCTATTCCTCGTATGTTGCCGTCCCGCATTCGCACGCGAAACGACGATCCGCGGGCAGTAATCAGCAACCAGCGCAATCGGGACAGTTCAACGATCAGCTCCGCCGGCAACGCAATGGCGAGCGCCGCGCAGGGCCCAGCGCGGCCAATCTGGCGGAACGGGAGTACGGCGAGGGAGGGGCGTGACGATAAGCCGGCCGTAACCGCGCCGACGGTGGCGGCCGCGGTCGAGGCGGATCTGACGCAGCTTTGCATTTTCACGTCCGCAACGAACCGATAGCCGCGTCGGTGGAGCGTCCTGATGAAGCGCTGTGATCTCCCGTCGTCGTCGAGTGCCTGGCGTGCCGCCTTAACCCGGCTCGCCAGCGCAGCATCGGAGACAACGCGCCCCTCCCACACCTTCTCGATGAGTTCCTCCTTGGAGACAAGGCGGTCGTGTTGGTCCACCAACAGCGCAAGAAGTGCGAAGACCTGAGGCTCGAGATGGCAGTTCCTTCCGTCCGCCAACAACTCTCGGGTGTTGAGATTCAGCTCGTACCGACCGAACCGGTAAATCATAAGATCAGCTTAGCTCCCCGCATCAGCTCCTACAAATGATCAGAATTTCTCCATGAATTCTGCAAGCCGCGGCGAGCTACGCATGCGAGACTTTTCACTCCAGCGCGGGAAGGTCGTGCTGCCCAAAATCAAACAGGAGAATCGCAATGCCCTTAGTAACTATCGATGTGATCAAGGACGTTTTCAGTGCGTCGCAAAAAAAGGAACTCATTGCAAAAGTCACGGAAGCGATGATCATGGTGGAAGGAGAGAAAATGCGCCCGGTTACTTGGGTACGCATCAATGAGTTCGAGAGCGGCGACTGGGCGATTGGCGGTAAAGCATTGGGAGCAGCGGACGTCCGCGCGCTGGCGGAAGGAAAGGCCGCGTAATTCAGCGACCGCGATCCCGCAAGGGGCGACTTTATGGACGCCCCTTGCGGCGGCGCCTGGATGTACCGATGCGGCCCGGAAAGGCGCAACGCCGACGCGCTCTGGAACACCGCAGCCTATCTTTAGTAAATGTAAATTTAAGAAATTAACGCTATCTATCTGATTTAAAAGTCCCGCCGCCGTACAGCCGCGCACGGACTTCGAGGTACCGCGGACAAATCTGCGACGCTCGGTTCACATCGACTTTCTTGGTCTCGAATCCGCCGCAGCATGCGACTTATGTTCAATGCTGCGAGCAGCGTGACCCATAAAATCGGTTGGCCTATTCGGGTCGGTACGGTACGCTACGGCGAGAAGCCGGCGGGAGCTTGGCGCTCGTGATTGATCACGAACCGGGCTCATCGCGGCCGACATTTCAACAATTATTCTAAGGGGTCATCCGACATGGACAGAAAGGAAAAGGTCGTCGTGGGGACGACTGCACACACGTGGACGCGGAATTTATGCATGGTGGCGTTGACCGCCATTGTGTCGATCGCCGCCGCCGTGCCGACCGCGATCGCGCAACAGGCCGGCGCGAACCGCTTCAAAGCCTTTAGCCGCACCGGACCGCTCGCCAAGCCGAACAAACCCCTATCGCTGCTCGGCGCAGAGCGCATCAAAGTCGTGGTGACCATGAGCCATGAGTCCGTCGCGGAAGTGCGCGCGCGTACTCCCGGACATGTCATCAGTCAGTCGGATCATGAGGCCATTCACGCCCAGGTGGCGCAGCAGCACGCCGCGCTCGAACCGACCATCGTGTCGCGCGGCGGCAGAGTGCTGGCACACTATCAAGACGCCATGAACGGCATGAAAATCGAGATCGCCCGCAGCGAAATCGCGGGTCTCTCGAACCTCCCCGGCGTGGTGCAGGTGGTCGGCGTTCCTAAGTACAAAATCAGCAATACCGTCAGTGTGCCCTTCATCGGCGCGCCGCAGGTGTGGCAAGGCGTCCCGGGATTTCGCGGCGAGCACGTGAAAATCGCCATCATCGATACCGGTGTCGACTATACGCACGCGAATTTCGGCGGCCCCGGGACTGAGGCAGCATTTGCCGCTGCCGCCGCCACCAGCACCGCACCGGCGGATCCCACCCTGTTCGGCCCGAATGCCCCCAAGGTGAAAGGCGGCACGGATCTGGTGGGCGATGCCTACAATGCCGATGTACCCGGCAGTGTGCCGGTGCCGGATCCTAATCCTCTCGATTGCAACGGCCACGGCAGTCATGTTTCCGGGACGGCCGCAGGTTTTGGCGTCACCAATGATGGCGCCACGTATCACGGGCCGTACAATGCGGCCGCCTACGCGAATGGCTTCGGGATCGGTCCGGGCGTCGCCCCGCTCGCCGATCTTTATATGGTGCGTGTGTTCGGCTGCACCGGATCGACCGATGTCGTCTCCGACGCCATCGAATGGGCCGTGCACAACAACATGGACGTGATCAGCATGTCGCTGGGCGGCGCCTACGGCACCAGCACCAGCGCGGACGCAATCGCCTCCGACAACGCCGCGAAGGCGGGCATCATCGTGGTTGCCGCGGCGGGCAACGCAGGCAGTGCGCCCTATATCACCGGCGATCCTGCATCAGCCACTCATGCGATCAGCGTCGCGGCGATGAATGCGCGGGCATTCCTAGTCAACGGTCTGCAAATCTCCTTTTCCTCGGGCAGCAGCACCATCGGGGTTGAGGCCAATAGCCTGAAGCCGCCGAGCGGCAATGTACCGGCGGTGATCCTGACCTCCGGCAGTGGGTTGAGCTTGGGCTGCAATGCCGGCGACTACCCCTCGGCCGTCGCCGGTGCGCTGGTCATCATCTCGCGCGGGACCTGCTCCTTCGACCAGAAGGTGACCAATGCGCAGAACGCCGGCGCCGTCGCGCTGGGCGTGGTGAATAACGCCGCCGGATTCTTCAACCCGCTGATCGATGCGGCGAAGATTCCATTCATCGAACTGCAATTGAGCGACACACCGACTTACCTGGCCGTGCCGTCGATGGCCAACGCGTCAATCGCGCCGGCGAATATTCCAGACGCAACCTTCAGGCTAGCCGCCTCCTTCACCTCGTCCGGCCCGCGCAGCGGCGATGGGGCGCTGAAGCCCAATATCGCGGCGCCCGGGGTCAATGTGTTTTCGACTTCGATGGGCACCGGTACCGGCGGCCAATATGATTCGGGTACTTCGATGGCGACCCCGCACGTGGCGGGCGTGGCGGCTCTGGCGGTGCAAGCGCACAAGAACTGGCAAGAGCCCGGACTGCGTGCGGCCGTCGTCGAGACGGCGGCGCCGACCGCGCTTCCGGACTTCAGTCCGCGCATCGAGGGCGCCGGTCTGGTGCAAGCGGTGGGCGCTACGGCCACCAATGTCACAGCGCATGGCGATGAGGGCGACAAACTGGGACTCATGTCCTTCGGCGTCGCCGAATTGACTCGCAATTTTCATGAGGAACGCGACATCATCGTGCGCAATCACGATCGCTTGCCGGCTTCGTTCACCGCGGCGGCGACCTCGGCAGGCGGCGTGCCGCATACGGTCCATCTGGGGAGTTCCAGCGTATCGGTTCGCGGTCACGATGAGAGCGTTGTGCGCATGACGCTCGATGTGCCGGCGGGAACCGCGGGTGCGACGCACGATGCCTTCGGCAATGTCCAATTTGAGGATGCCTCGGGTGTCATCGCACTCTCGCCGGAAGCGGCGACGAATAACGGCGTGAGCCTGAGCCTGCCTTACTATCTCGTGACCCGCGCCCGCTCAACCGTGGACGCGGACTTGCGCGATGGCAAGAATCCCCGCATTCATTTGTCGAATTCCCGGGGCGTGATCTCGGGTAACGGCGATTTCTACGCCTGGGGTCTCACGAATCCCAAGACCGGAACCATCGATACTGCCTTCGAACCGCGAGCCGTGGGTGTGCAGAGCAATCCGATCTCGGCCAGCGACAGCGTCCTGGTATTCGCCGTGAACACGTACGGGCGCTTCTCAAATCCCGCGTCGGGCGAATACGACATCTATATCGATGTCAACGGCGATGGCGTCTACGACTACGTGCTGTTCTCTGCCGATGTCGGCGCCGTGGAAACGGGCAGTGCGAATGGACAGATCGGCACCTTCCTCTTCAATCTGTCCACCGGTGCGGAATTCGCCGAGTTTGCCGCGGATGCGCCGACCGACGGGTCCACCGTGCTCATGCCGGTGCTGGCGTCGGATCTTGGCATTTCGCCGACCAGCCCGCGCTTCAGCTACACCATGAATGCGTTCGATGCCACCGGGGCCGGGGAATCGTTGACCGGCACCGGCTCGTTCAATGCCTTCACGCCGTCCGTCTCGAATGCGATGTTCGTGCCGGTGGCGCCCAACACCACCATCGATGTGCCCGTCGCCGTCGACCCGGTGGAGTTTCAGTTGACGCCGGCGCTCGGCTTCATGGTCGTGACGGAAGACAACGTCTCGGGCGCGACCCAGGCGAATTTGATCAGGCTGAAACACTGAGTGCGAAGGCCCGCGTGGGGGTGTCGACTCCCGCGCGGGCCGCTTCGTCAAGCGTGAGACGCCCGGCAATATGCCGCCCTACTCCGCAGCGCCGCTAAATCACGGCGTGTAAATCATCGGTCGAGCGTGCGTCGCTGGCGTGAACTTTCCAGGCATCCAGCAGAGCTTTTTCGCGCTCGGGCGTGAGGCCAGCACCCAACTTTGCGCGCTCCTGCGGCGGACGCTGCAAATGCCAAGTCAGCGTGTCATCGACCGTCGTCTGAACGGGGCGAATTGCCAGGCCTTCGCGCAACGCACGCACGACGCTCGCCTCGTTGAGGCCCGCGTACTCGCCCGGCGCCGGGATCCAAACCGGTATATCCGATAGGGGCTTGATTCCTTGCTTCTCGAGGAAATCCGCAGGTATCCACACGGGACTTGGCGCAGGGTTGGGATGCGCCATCGCATCGGCCGCGGCAATGCTCGCCGAGACCACATCGCCAATGGTGAATTTGCCGGGAGGCGAGGTAGCGTTGAAAGTGCCTACGGTTTGGCGCTCGGCCAGCCGGATCACGAATGCCGCGAGATCACGCGCGTCGATGAATTGCACCTGATCGCTCGGCTTGCCCGGAGCCACCATCTCACCGCCGCGCGCTGCCCGCGCCGGCCAGTAGGTGAACCGGTCTGTAGGATCGCGCGGACCGACGATCAGACCCGGGCGCACCACGGTGACGCGCCCCGGCATCGCCTTTTCAGCGGCCTTTTCGCACAACGCCTTCAGCGGTCCATATGAGTCACCGTCGACTTTCTCGGTGGATTCATCAGCGATCTTGCTGACCGGCGAATCCTCGGTGCTCGGGACCGCAAAGTTTGCGTAAACCCCGACTGTAGAAATGAAGATGTAGCGCTGCACATTGGGCGCGAGCAATTCGGCGGACAATCTGACGTGACGCGGCACATAACCTGAATCATCGATCACGACGTCCCACTGTTTGCCCCTGAGCGCGTTCAGCTGCGCGTCGCGATCGCCCTTAAGATGAACGAGTTGCGGAAACAAATCTGCATTGGTTCTGCCGCGATTGAACAGAGTGACCGAATGCCCATGCCGGAGCGCAAGTTCAACGATATGAACGCCAATGAATTTGGTTCCTCCGAGTACCAGGATGCGCAGCGGCCGGGGCGATTTCTCCTTCGCCGTCACGTTGCCCGATGCCGCAAGCGCCGCTGCGGACAGGACTTGAACAAACTGCCGTCGATTCATCCGTCACCTCGTCATGAATTTGCGTATCCGGGGAGCAGGCACTCAATGCTACCCGGGCGCCGCTCGAGTTGCGAACATTTGCGGCGAGTGGATGCCCGAACGCGTTCTGATCGCCGAGACCAATGCGGCGGCGCGGCACCGGCGCTCTGCTGATACGACCAAAAAAAGCACCAGGGCGAGCGGCTATACTTGAGCCACGCCGGGCAACGGGGGAAAGAATAATGCGCGCAATCTTGGTCATTTTTCTGTTGATCAGCTCCACTTGCGTTTTTGGGCAAGCCGCTCCGGTATCGCCGTGCGCGGGGGCGGAATTCAAGCAACTGGATTTTTGGCTGGGCGACTGGGATGCCAGCTGGGATGCATCGCCCAGTGGGCCGGCCGGTCACGGCAGCAATCACATCACCCGCACCTACGGTGGTTGCGTCACCGAGGAACATTTCGAGGGCGGCCCGCTCGCGGGGCACAGCGTTTCGACGTATTTCATGGGCAACAGGACTTGGCGCCAGACCTGGGTGGACAATCAAGGGAGCTATATCGACCTACAAGGCGGCCCGGATGGCAAGGGCAACTTCGTACTCACCACCTTGGCGCGGCCGGGCAATGTGAAAGCCAATCGCATGGTGTTTGCCGACATTGCGCCAAATAGCTTTATCTGGCACTGGCAGGCAACGCAGGACGGGAAGAACTGGTCGGATAGCTGGGTCATCCGCTATACGCGCAAGAAAAACTGAATCGAGCAGCGGGAATGCTTAAGGTGAAGGCCGTCGCTGTGCTCGGGTTTCTTTTCGCGGGCCCGTTCGCCGCCGCACAAATTCCCGCCGGACTAACCTCCAAGAGCATGACCAATTCTACGCCCGCCGGGCCGCAGGTACCGCCCGATACCGCGGTATTGCTGCAGAAAGCAAGCCGAGATATTGCATTCGCGAACGGCCATTTGTCCGGGCCGGGCGCGGAATTTCTGTTCGCAGAACTTGCCCATGCTCAGTTCGTCTTGATCGGCGAGAGTCACTATGATCACGACACACCCATATTTGCCGGCGCCCTCTACCAGGACCTGCACGCAAAACTCGGCTTTCACCATGTTGTCGTTGAGCAGGATCCCGTTGGCATGCAAGACGCCTTGCGGCCGGGTGCGCGCGGTGAAGTGACAGCTCTGGCCGCCATAGCACGTCGCGATCCTTATTTGATCGGCTTCGCCTCCGACTAAGATCTGCAATTCCTGGCAGACGTCGCCCGCACCGAGAAGGGGTCCGATCCAATCTGGGGACTCGAGCAGACCCAGGGCACGACGCGCTATCTCGAAGAACTCGGGAAACTCGCGCCGACCGCGAAGATGCGAGCGGCTTGTGAATCGTTGCTGCAGGCCGCCCGCAAGATCGAAGGCAACCGCGGTCCCCATGGGAATTATCTGTCGGATACCGGCGACGCGTTGGCGCAAATTAGCGCGCTGCAGTTGCAGTTCCACGCGCCCCCAGGAACACGGGCCCGGCGGTTGCTCGACGGTCTGGCGAAATCCGCCGAGATATATAGCTACTATCGACGCGCGGAAAAAGGCGAGTTCGTCGGCCTGTACAACAACACGGTCCGCGAAGCATGGTTCAAACAAGGCTTCCTCGCGGATTATCATCGCTCTGTGGACCAAGGAGAGGCTCTGCCGAAGGCTCTATTTAAGTTCGGCTCCGAACACATGTATCACGGCTTAAATCCGGTCCAGGCCTTTCCGATCGGCAACTTCGCGCACGAATTCGCCATTGCGAACGGGCGCGATGCTTACAGCATGGCGGTCCTGCCGCTGGGCAGTTACTCCAAATGGAGCGAGATACCGAGTTGGTTGTTGCCGTTATTGCCCCTCGCCGCTCCGACACACGCCGTACTCATCGACTTGAAAGGCTTAAGGCCATACCAGAAACTCTTTCGCGCGAAAGTTGCCGAGACAGAGCAATGGCAGATGCGCATATTCATCAATGGGTACGATGCGATCGTGCTGCTTCCGGACAGCCGCAAGGCCGACATGACTCTCACGGGCTTTCCGAATCCCTTCTAAGACCGCTCGCGATCGACGGCTAGAGCATTCACGCGAGTGGATGCGATGACCGTGGTCTGCGGGCCAATGCAGCACGCGCTCGCCCACGTTGCTTGTTGACAATGTGCATGTTATATAGTGAACCGTATGGTTCAGTATTCTGGCCGCACTGGCGGGTTGCAAACCAATTCAATCAACCCCGCAACATATGCCGATGGAAAAACCAGAGAGTTTTATCAAATTGGCACGAGTGCAAACAAAACCGGAATCTCTGTGTACATCCCTGGTATCAAACACAAGACATACTTAGCCCGGACGTATGGGAAAAAGCTAGGCAAGGCGATCGAGTATCGCGAGCCGGTCCAAATACGCCTCGACTAACTCGATAAGTTTCGCGCGACCCGCCTTCTCTGCACCAAGCCGTAACTCCGAAGCTGTCATCACAGACACGCTCAATGACAACGCGCCCTGCGCGCGCAACACTCTTGGGGCGATGCCACTCGCGCTCGCGCTTGCCTGGTCAACCATGGACTACCTCTTATTTCAAATGGGCGCTGATCAAGTGAAAGGCGAATGAAAACACTGCGAGGTACAGCAGCGCGAGCGCCAGCACCCCACTCCAAACCTTCGCCCAGACACCTCTGCCGCTACGCAAGGTCAACCATGCATTCCAAATGGCGACCGCAACACCTGAGACGCACAACAGGCCAATCAGCTGAAACAATCGAACCCATGGCGTGACGCTCACATTGGAAGCGAAATCCGCCGCCAGCGCCACGAACCAGCACAGCACATAGACGACGCCCAGGACTGCGGCGAAACGCGTTAATCGATAAGCCCGCGCTTGGTGCCCCGTAAGCTGCAGAGTGCGCCCATAGCGGCGACGCAAGATCGCCGCGACGGGCCATGTCAGGGCCGTGAGGAGCATCACAACGACAGCCAATCCCAACAATGGGACGTGCAAGCGGCTCGACCACAGATAGGGCACCTTTAGGTCCACCATAAACGAAATCACCTGATCGGACCAAATGGACTGCACGTGTCCATCTTTGACTTTCGCGAGGAGGTGCGCATCACCGCCAACTTCGCGCCAAACGAACGGTCCTATCTCGCGCCACGTTTGTGCCCGCCCGTCTTTCTCAAAGGTCAGGGTGGCCGGCGTTTCGATCGTGCCATCGGCATTGGCCCGGACAAAAGGTTTCAGAGCCAGGAATCGCGTGATGAGCGATAACGCTTCCTGATAATCGCCCCTCTGCTGGCGTGACCAAACGTATTCCCCGGCCACTTGCTGTGCGTGCTCTTTGGCGGTGTGCACGGTGGGCTCCTGAGGGGCGGAAGGAGTGGGGAAGTAGCGATCCATGAACTGCTCAAACAGCTTGGTTCGCAGCATGAATGCGGCCGGAAAAATTCCTTTTACCTCCCCGTCGCTGTTGACGGCCGTAAACAGCCCGATGTTCTGGTCGAGCAACAATTTCATTTCCGCATGAAATCCCTCGCCGTCGCCTGAGTGACCAATGACTCGGTGCCCTCTGTAGTTGTCCGAAAAAAGCCCGAGCGCTATGGGTTGAGCGCCCGTCATGGGCACGAAGAGCGGCGCGTGCATGAGCTCAAGGGTTTGCGGCCGCAGCAATTGATAGTTCTCGTAACGGCCTAGCTGCAGATGCGCCAGCATGAACCGCGTCATATCATGGGCTGTCGTCGAGAGTGCACCTGCCGGCGCTTCAGTCGGCATCATTTCCTTTATGGCATCCGGCGGATAAGGCTCGCCAGAAGAAGCCATCGGATAATTTTTAGCGGCAAACGGCTGCAACGTCGCGGGCAGCGTCATATGGAAGGTCGAATGACTCATCCCCAGCGGCTCGAGAATGTGCCGCTCGATGTAAACCGAAATGGGCTCGCCGGAAACGCGTGCGACGATGTAACCTGCTAAATTGAATCCGTAATTCGAATAGGCCGGCACTTCTCCCGGCGGATAAATCCGGTCCGGAATCATCAACAGATGCTGTCGCAGCGTGAGCGGCGGTTCGTAACTCCTATAAGAGGTCTCCTCGAATCCTGCCGTGTGCGTTAGTAGGTTGCGCAGAGTGACAGGCTTACCAAACGCCGGCGGGATTCTGAAATCCAAGTAAGCGTTGACGTCTCGATCCAGGTCAAGCTTGCCCTGCTCCACGAGTTGCATGACCGCAGTCGCTGTGAAAGTCTTCGAGAGCGATGCCACGCTCGTCACAGTGCGCAACGCGTCCATCGGGGTTTTCTTGGAGACGTCGGCGTAGCCGTAGCCTTTCTCGAGCAGCACTTGGCCATCTTTCACGACAGACACCAGCAACCCGGCGATGTCTCCGTCCTGCAGCGCGTAGGGAACCAAGCCATCGAGCCATGCTTCGAGATCCGCGCGATTCAGCTGCGGCGTGGAAGCTTCTGCTGATGATGGCGGCGGCGCCTGTGCGACCGCGGACGTCCCGAGAACAGCCAATGCACAGACGATCGTGATCGATTTGAAAATATCACCCATTCGCTCGAATTTTGTGCCGATCATTGCCTCGATAACCCTTCTCCCATCATTCAAGAGCTGCGCAACCATTTGCTTTGGATCAGTTGTGGGCAGCTGATATTCCATGGGTAACTACTTGACAATGGGACTCTGTAACGCCAAACCCGAGCGCCACCCCCCCAATGCCGCAGTCCGCTAATGTGGACACATTACGCGGAAAGGCATCAGGATTTTTGCAATTCGAAAGTTCTTCTAGGTCGCCCCCGACATCATGGCCTTGCTCCTGCGCTTAGGACGGCTAAAACGCAGGCGTCGCCAGGCGCCGCGCATCGTGGTCAGTATTGCCAGCAGGCCGATTGAAGCCGGGTCGAGATCCCCGCCCCCCGAATGACCTGAACTCGATGCCGATCCTGAACCGCCGCTAGAGCCGCTGCCCGATCCGCCTCCAGAACTGGCAGTGAAGTTCACGACGGTCTGCGCTTGTATATCATTTCCATAATTGTTGGAGCACGTCATGGCGTATGTATGCTGTGTTCCCGACGACTCTTGGATGGACATGGAACCCGAGGTCGGCTGTGGCCCGGCGAAGGCGATACTTGCTCCGCTATCTTCCGATGCATTGCATTGGAACGAGCTGGTCGACGACCAAGTCAGCGTGAAAGCTGTCCCCAACACCGCGTTCTGCGTGCTCGCCACCAAGCTGACGGCCGGTTGCGCGTCCCAAAAGACCGTGACCTGCTGATTGGCGGAAAGCGGACCGTTTTGACAGGTGAGCCCATAGGAGACTGAGCCTGGCTGCGACTCGACAACGGTCATCGATCCATACCATGGAAGTGTTCCGCTCCAGCCATCGCCCGTCGCACCATTGGTTGCCGTGCAGGACGCAGCTTGCAGCGAATTCCAGTTCAAAGTCACCGACCGACCCACGACATTCCTGCTCAAGGAACTCCCGAACCCGATGTAGATCTGCGTTGCGGGGGCATACACCCAAACCGTGGTTTGCGCCTCCACCGCTGCGGTCCCGGTTCCGCACACCAGGGTCAAGGGAGCGTCGAATCCTAGCGGCTCCACTACGCCAAGGGTTCCTTTCTGGGGCTGCGGGCCGCTCCACCCGTCGCCCGCGGTGCCACCGTAGCCGGTGCAGGGTCCCACCGCGGAATTCCAGGTCAGGTACACAGGTTGGTTCTCGAACACCGAGATGGTACCGCCGGGTGTCAGCGTCAGAACGCTTCCGCCAACGTTGTTGAAAATCGCGGTCGCAGACGCACTGGCGGTGGCTCCGACGCCGCAGGTGATGGAAAAATTATAAGTACCGGCGCTGGCCTCGCTGATCAACGACGCGCTGGTATTGCCTGGGCCGCCGTAATACGGCCGCGGTCCATTCCATCCGTCGCCCGCACCTCCGCCACTGCCGATACAAGGCAGAACATTCGTCGACCAGGCCAGATATCCGCCCGACAGCATGAACTCACTACCGTTTTCCGTGGTCAATGTGACCTGCGGATTGGGCTGTTGCTGCCATTGAATCGTCGTGCTACTGGTAGTCTGCACAGACCCGCTGCCGCAGATGAGCACATAGGTATACGTGCCGGCGATCCACTGGGGTTGCGTGTCGGTCCCTTGCGGGGGGAATCCGCTGACATCGGTGCCGCCCACGGGTCCCGTATAGTCGATCTCGCAGGGCTCTACGTTCGACGTCCAGGTCAACACGTTGGGAAGTTGCGGGACAGACAGATCAATCACGTAACTCGGCTGCGGCGCCATCAACGTGGCGCTAGGCGGCGCACCCGAAAAGATATACGTAACTTCTGCGGTAGCTGCAACCGCCGGCGGCCCGCAAGAGATCTTGTAAACGTAGGTACCTGCGGTCTGCTCCGTGAGATAGGCGCTGCCAAAATTTCCGCTCAAGGCTCCCGCCCAGTTGTCGCCGGCAGCGCCACCAGAAGCGGTGCAGTCCCCCGAACCGTGCCAGTTAAAGGCGATGCCCTGTCCGAGCCGCAAACCCGCTAGTGAGTACAACTGCATCGATGCGGTCGGCAAAACAAACGTCAAGGTGAGGGTTTGCGAAATGGCCTGGCTGCCAGTGCCGCAAGTCAACGTATAGTCGTAGGTTCCCGGCTGGTTCTCGGTGACATTGACTTGACCTGACGCCCCAAGCGAACCGCTCCAGCCATCGCCTGGTGAGCCGCCCGTCGCGATGCACGAAGGATTGTTGGATCTCCACACGAGAATGTTGGCGACACCGACGTAGAGTTGAAGATTCTGATCGTAGAAGGTCAAAGTCGGCGGCGCCACTGACCAAGTTACCTGCACCTGCGCCGCGCTAGAGCGCGCGCCGATCGTGCAAGTGACACCGTAGGTCACAACGGCCGGATTGGATTCGGTGACTGCCAAATATTGGCCTGTGCTCAATACCCCCGTCCAGCCATCGCCGGGGACGCCACCCATTGCGGTACATACCGCGCCAGCGGTTGTATTGATCACAAGGTTGACCGTGGAACCGGTTTGAGCCGCCGTCTGCGAGACATACAAGGAGGTAGTCGGTGGAAAACCAGCTATGCCGGGCGATGTGGTGGCGCCCGTATTCGTGGGATCAAGCACCGAGGCCAGCGTGATCGAGCCGGTGCTGCTTGATGCGTCCGCCGTCGAAGTCCAGGTGCTCGCAAGTCGGCTGAACAGTGCAGACACGCTGTCTTTGCTGGGTGCCGGCGGCGGATTGACGGGACACTGACCCGCGACGGCGCGGCTCGCGGATCCGACGAGTAAGTTGTCCTTGTTGAACAGTCCCGAACCCGAGGCGCCGTGATCGACGCTGCCCAGCGAATTGACGACACCCCAATACGTCGTGTTGTAACCTACAGACAGTTGAACCGCGGTGAAGTCTTCGGTGATGGCCGTCCCGCTGAACGTTGCGTATTGCTGGGAATTGCCGCCGGCATAGTCGATGGTGTAGCCACCGACTAGCGCCGCACCGCTCGCGTCCCAACCCGCGAAATAGGCATCCTGGAAATACGGTTGGGAATCCAACCGCATGAGCCACTGATCTTGCTGCTCGACCACGGTGGTCGCGCCACCTTGAACTTGACTGGATTCATCAAAGATCGTCAGCAAATTCTGGCCGCAGGGCGTGATCGAATTCCAGTACACCTGAACGCTGGCCGCGGCCGCCGGATCACCCCCGCCATCATCTCCGTTTTCGCAATGCCGTGCGGCAAGAACATAAGGAATGCCATCTTGAGGCACGTCGTTGAGCAGCGTCCCGCTGCAGATGATTTTGTTAGAAATGACCAGGGCAACGCTGGCGTAAGCCTGGCTTTGGGTGGCGGCACTTGCATCGCAGGCGTAGTTCTCCACACACGTGGAACTGGCGTTCGCGGCCAGCGACTTCAGCGCGCGGTAGTGCGGGTGATCCGGAACGCCGCTTGCCAAGCTCTTATAGCCGGCCTGAAAGGCCGCAATTTGCAGCAGCGTCTGATGGCGCAGTTGCCTGGGTACGCTGATGTGAATGGCCAGTTGGTCGCCCTGCACGGGTCGGCTCCAGAAATCGGCTCGATGCAGGTCGCTGCCTCGAACAGTGAATTGGCGTCCGCCTCCGACGACAGTCAATGTGCCTTTTTGCGGCAGCAGCAAGCGATTGGCGTGGAAGCCCACACTGAGCGCCGTCGGGATTTTGATCGCATAGTCCCAAACGACATTGTCTCCATCGCTCGACCAGCTTCCGCTGGATTCCGAATCCAGGCGATGAAGAACATCCACCGCGAATTGCGTGCTGTGCCCCGCCGCTCGATCGATGAGCGGATCCAGATTGACGCGATAGGTCTCGACGGCGGCTGCAGCGCTATTCGTAAAACCGCAAAGCGCCATGAACAGGGATGCCAAGAAAGGTAACCGAAATATCATCCGTGAAACTCTTTTGTTCTATCCGGATCTAGTTGTTTGTTCGGGCGCTAGAATCATAAACCCATAGCCGCAACCTGGTTTGAGGATTTAGGAATTCAAAACTGCTTTCCCGCCGCCTCAAGTGATGCTCTAGCACTGGCGGTTTTCATTGCTGCCAAGGGCGCCAGTCCATTGCCGCCGCTCCGCATTGGGAAGAGCCGATTATGTTAGATCAGCGCTGTGGACGGAATTGCTCGAAGAATTGGCGCGGCCTCGGACCGAGCAATTGGGGCAACGGACAGATTAACCGGTGCCCTCACACTTGCGGACGAATTAGAAGGGGAGCAACGCTGGCGGGCGCTGTGCTCTTTGGCAATACAAGAATCATCAAAACTTGCGACGCTAGCTAGTGGTCTATTTTCCGAACAGGCAAGTTCAATATGCAAAGGGTGGCATCGGCCCGAATTCTCAATCTAAGTGCCTATGTGCACGAGAATTCGACGGCCCTATTTGTGTCAATGCCCCAATTACTATCCCCTCCGGGTATTGGCTGCCAGGGGACGTCGTTGGACTTTTGGCGACGTGCCATTTCACGCGTTCGGAGGCCTCCAGCGAGCGTGCTTGAGCTACCATCCGAGCACGATCCTCAGGTCCTGATGTCATCAGCGCCTCAACCAAAGCCTTTGCTTCGATAAAGTCACCCTGGTTCTGGATCACAATCAACGTAGCTCTCATCAAATATTCTCCGCGTTTATCTTGGATCTTGCCGTCATTGGCCCCAACGAATCTGCGAGCAGGACTACTTTCGGGACAGAGAATGCACGAACATCGGTACCAAATGAATCACCTCATAAGCTTCATAAAGAGCCGCGCACAGCAGTATCAGCACCACGATTAGATAAAGCTGAACCACGGTGGTAAGACCCTTGCGGTAGGCTTCGCCTTTGCTGGTGAAGCCATAGCGCTCGGGCCGCGACACCATGACACCATGTACATAAGCCGCAAAAGCCGCCACGACATAACCCATGCCTTCCACAATCACCGTCGGGAAGTGCGGCACGAAGATCAGGCGCTCGACACCGAACGGCGCGAACATTGCCCCCCAAAGCAGCCCGCGGTAAAACACGGCTAGAATGCCAATGAACGGAACGATGAGCGAAGGGATGGTGGTCAGCAGCACCGCGACGCCGAGATTGACCAAAAAAGTGAGCGCGGCGGCGGTCAGCAGGTGACCGCTTGCATACGCGGTAAATACGCGTCGAATGAGCGAAAAATGAGTCAAGTTGTTGATGTCATAAAACGACTTGGCGAGCGGCTTCAAGGATGGAACGAACATCGTGGCCAACATGGCCATGGCAAGCAATCCATAGAATATGGCGCACAGGACGAGGAATCCCTTGCGGTGCTGCCGGAAAACGCGAAGCGCCGCTACAAGGACCATCAATTTTCTCCTGGGTGAGCTGTGAGCCGGTGTTCCAAGCCGACTTGGGCTTTGACGTAGTCGGCGCGGAGGCTCCGCGCTGCGAGCAAGAAGTGCACGCCCGCCCAAAGACCGACCGGCACTGTCGATAAAAGTGCCCAGCGCAAGGAATCTTGCCCGGCTCCGACACGAGCGTAAGTGTCGCTCAGGACACCCACGATCAGCGGACCGAGACCAAGCCCTATCAGATTGGCGATGAGCACATAGCACGCGCCCGCGGTTGCGCGCATGTTTATCGGTGCCAAACCTTGGGTCATCGCCAGAGTGGGCGCCTGCCAGACGGTGGTAAGGATCGCCGGCACGATAAATGCCGCCATGGCCAGCGTACCGATGGGCGCGATGAACACCAGCAGGTTGCCAATGAATGTGAACACCATGGAGATCGTCACAATCCATACGGGCCAGCGCAGATCTCGCAACGACATGCGGTCAACGAGGACGCCGCCTCCCGCCAGCGTGCCAACGATTCCGCCGATGCCAAGAGCCAGACCGACGGCAATACCTGATTTGTCCGTTGCCACGCCGTGCGAGCGCAGCAAAAATGACGGCAGCCATGCCGAGACTCCGTTGGAGACAAACAGGGTTAGGGCAACGCCGAGCACAAGGTGGCAGAAGGACTTTTGACCCCAGAGAAACGCAAGCGCCTCGCGCACACCGACGACTCGGCCTTCAACGGGGCGTCCCGCTTGGAAGCGGTCGGATTGTCCCCGATCCGGCTCGCGCACAATCCCCGCGACAACCGCCGCCATTATGAGGCCCGGCACACCGACAATGAAAAATGCGGTGCGCCAGCCATAACGCGTCGCGACCAGCCCACCTAGAGTGAAACCGGCAAGAACGCCGACATTCGCTCCCACCGTGAAAATCGCCATGGCTTTGGAGCGTTCACTTTGCGGGAAGTAATCCGAGATGATCGAAAAGGATGGCGGGCTAGTTCCGGCTTCCCCTACCGCGACGCCGATTCGGGCTACAAAAAGCTGGGCGAAGGTCCTGGCGAAACCGCATATGGCAGTCATGACGCTGAACAACGCAAGCGATGCGGCGATTATGCCCTTGCGGCTGGTACGATCGGCCACGCTCGCCAGGGGAACGCCGAGCGTTGCATAAAAAATCGCAAATCCGGCGCCCGTCAGCACACCCAGATACGTGTCATTCACCGCCAGGTCGTGTTTGATTTGTGGGAGCAACACGCCGAGGATGTAGCGATCCAGCACGTTCAGCGCATAGACAACCGTTAGTATGAGCAGAATGCGGTAGCGATTAGCGACTTCGGGACCCGCTCTGGCTAAGGCATCTTCGCCCACCTACCGCCACACTTGCTCGGCGACACGCAGGAAATTCCCGCCCATGATGCCTTGAACGTCTGCCGGGCTATATCCGCGCTCAAGAAGCCTGTTCAGCAGCAGCGGCGTCTCCTTCGGCTCGAAGAACTTCCATGGAACCTCCCGAGGCATGGCGTATTTCGTCGTGTCGCCGCCGCTCGCAGCCACAAGCATGATGGAATGTTTGGGCGTCATATAGTCGAGGCCGAACGCCACATGTCGAGAACCGACGAGTTGGGCGATGTGGTCGATCTGACGTACCATCGCATCGGCGGAAACAGCGCCGCTCTCCCCCATAAAGTGCCCCACACCGTTGACGCCAATGACTCCGCCAGTCTGCGCGCAGGCTTTGATCTGCTCGTTCGTGATGTTGCGCGGATGCTCGTGAAGCGCGCGCGGATTGGAGTGCGAGAAGATGCAGGGCTGTGTCGAGGCTTCCATGGCATCCATGCTCGTCCGGTAGCCGGTATGAGAGCAATCGACCAGCATACCGACGCGATTCATTTCCTTGACGAGCTCGCGTCCAAAATCGGAGAGGCCGGAGTCACGCTTCTCTGCTTCGACGCATCCCGTGCCGACATTGTTCTGGAAGTTGTACGCCATCAACATCCAACGAACGCCGAGCTTGTAAAACGCGCCGACGTTCGCGAGATCGCGGCCGATCGCCTCCGTGCCCTGAAAGTGAAAACCGATGCTGAGCTTTCCCGACTTCTTGGCTGCCCGAATGTCCTCAACTGTATCGACCAGGACATATTTGTCCGGTTCCAGGCTCAATTGCCTCCGCATGCGCGCCATTGAGCTATAAATGGCTGCGGGCCCCTCATCATCGCCCGCCATCGACAGGGAAATGTGCGAAAACCCCGCGGCGCGCATTTGTCGGAAATGGTCCATGTACTCACCCGGCGGAGGCCCGAGCAGCATGTCGCATAGAATCCCGTCCCTGACGGACGGCAAATCCGACAATGTCGTTGGCCCTGATTCGCGCGTCATGATAATCCCTCCAATTTTGCGCACGCCGGATCGCGCGCTCGTGATTGTTTGGTCCGAGGAGAAAAGTTAGAGCACCGAGCGTCTTCCTAATGCCAGGCGGCTGCTGCCACGCGCAGGAAGTTTTCACCCATGATCCCGCGCACCGCGTCCGGAGAGTAATCCCTGGCAAGGAGCTTGCTCAGCAGCAACGGGGCGTCGCCGGGGTTCATAAAGCCCCATGGCATCTCGGGGGCCAGGCCGACTTTCGGTAACGTATCGCCGTTATAAAAATCGATGAGCAGCTTCACGTGCGTCGGTGTCATGTAGTCGAGCCCAAGGGCAACGTGCTGAGGCCCTACCAGATCGGCGACATAGTCGATGTGACGCACCACCGTGTCGAGTGAAACCTTCTTGGGCTCCCCAATGAAGGCTCCAACTCCATTAATGCCGATAATACCGCCGGTTTGCGCACACGCCTTGATCTGATCGTCTCGAATGTTTCTGGGGTGATCATAGAGCGCGCGCGGATTGGAATGCGAAAATATGCACGGCTGAGCGGAAGTCGACATGGCATCCATCGTCGTCCGATAACCGGAATGAGAACAGTCGACTATCATACCAACGCGATTCATTTCCCGAATCAGATTCTTGCCGAAGGCCGACAATCCAAGGTCATTTTTTTGCGCTTCCATGCAGCCAGTACCAACGTTGTTCTGGAAGTTGTAGGCCATCAACATCCAGCGAACGCCGAGCTTGTAATATGCGCCAACGTTCGCGAGATCTCGGCCAATAGCCTCGGTCCCCTGAAAGTGGAAGCCCACCGCCAGCTTGTTCGCGGTTTTTGCCGCACGGATTTCAGCCACTGTGTCGACCAGGATTACGTCAGCCTGCCTGCTGAGCTCGTATCTAATTTTTGCAAGGCGGCTATAGACAGTGGCGGGTGAAGCGTCATCGTCTACCGCCATTGTCAACGAAACATACGAGTAACCCGCCTTCCTGCGGCTTTCCAGCTCAATTCGCAGATCGGACGGAGGGGCGGGAAAGAGCACGTCGCATAGGATGCCGTCTTTCAGCGATGGCAAATCTTGCAGTGTGGGCAGACTTGCATGAATGGATGAGTCCGAGGTGACGCTCATGACATTTCTGATATCCGGTGGCTCAATCAGCCGACTCCTTCGCCGATAACCCGCAGCCAGTTGCCGCCGAGGATCTTCAAAATGTCATCGGCTTGGTAGCGCCGCTTCAGAAGACCCGCGGTAGCAAACTTTAGCTTGTGTTGATCGTTCAGACCCTCCGTGCCCATCGGGTAACGGAACCGATAGCTCGGCTTGTAATAGGGCTCACCGTAGCGTGCCAAGGTCGTTTCCTTGAGCTTAGGGTCGGTTTCCCAGCCGCGGATCAGTGTGTCAGTGCCGAAGCCGACATGTTCCACGCCGACCAGTTTCACGACATGGTCGACGTGATCGAGAAAGGCCTCGAGCGTCGACGGCGCGCTGTTGGTCACCATCGGACCAACCGTGGTGAGCCCCATCACGCCGCCCTTGGCGGCAAGGGCCATGATGAGTTCATCTGGCTTGTTGCGCGGATGCTGGCTCAACGCGTAGCACTCGGTGTGCGAAAAGATCGGCGGCCGCTTCGAGAACGCAATCGCATCGGCGCAGGTCGCCCAACCTGAGTGGGAAGTGTCGACGAGGATACCGAGTTCGTTCATCCTTGCGACCACCGCGATGCCGAAGTCGCTCAGGCCTGCATTGGTCCGCTCCGTGGACCCGTCGCCCAGCAGGTTGCGCTCGTTGTACGTGAGCTGCATCACCCGGACGCCGAGCCCATAAAACATGTCGAGATTTTCCAAGCGCGTCTCGATCGGACAATTCTGGAAGTTAAGCATCACCCCATGCTTGCCTTCTTGCTTGGCGCGCGCGATGTCCGCGGCGGCGCGCACGTGCAGCAGCTTGTTGGCGTGAGCCGCAATGAACTTTTGCCACGCGACGCAATCGGCAACGGCACCATCCTTCGGCCAGCCGTCGAGCATGTGGGTGCCCTCGGGATTCTCAGGCATGCGCGCGCCGAGCGTCGTGCTCATACAAGTAACGCCGCTGTCGGTGATGAATCCGAGCCCCTGGTCGTCGCGCAACTCGTCCGCAAGCATGTCGATGACAATTGCGCGCCCGTAAATATCCTCCGCATCCCTCATCAAAGGAGCAACGTCCGCTGCTTTGCCAAGTCCCGGCAGCGCCCAGGCCAACATCGCCGCCGCTCCTCCGGTGAGAAGTTCTCGCCTGTCGATCGTCATACGCATCCCCCTCGACGCAAGAGTTATTGGCTGCCTCGTCCCCTCAATAGCACTCCTGCCGCTAGCGAAAAGATAACTAATTGCGCTAATGAGCGGGATAAGGCGGGATAATAACGGCCTGCCGCAACGCGGTTGGTCACGGATTCTCCGCCACGTCGGTCGCCGCTGGCGGCGACGACGTCCGGACCAATAGAAGCCCGAGCAAGGCGCTCGCGAGGATCCCCAGAGAAGCATCGGCAGCAAATGCGCCGGCGACACCTTGCTTCCCATACCCCCAGCCGTCGACCAGCAGCATGTAGGTTATCGGAATATTGAAAGCCGAGGTGATCAAGCAATAGATCGTGGCCGCGAGCGGGTTGCGCTGCCCAATGGTCTCAAAAGCAACGGCGATCGAGGTTGTAATCGCCAACCCCTGAAAGATGTTCTCACCGAGGAACCCGATCCCAAACAGCGCCGGGGTCCGCGGCAATACGATGAGTAGCAGAGTAAACAGGGATCCCGCGACGCCGATCGCAAGATACAGGAAACGAAGCGGCAACCAACGATCGACGCATCGGAACAGCAGGCCTCCGCCAACGCCACCCACCAGGATCCCAACCCCTCCGACCAGCGAAACAAAGTGGCTCGACGCGTGGAAATCATCGCCGATACCGCTCAGAAAATTGGTCAGCGAAAATGTTGCCGCGGGCGCGGCGAATAGCACGATGGCGGTCAAGACCTCGCGCCGCCTGAGCAGGCTCAGCACTTCGCCGAAGAATTGGGCAAAGCTTTCCTGGGCAAGCCGTCGATCGGGCGCCGGTGCGGGCATGAAGAAGAAAACGCCGGTCGGCAGCAAAATCACGGCTCCGAGCAAGAACGCCGCGGTTTGCGGCGACAGGTTTCTAACCAATTCTCCCGTGGCAACCGCCATGACGCCGCCGCCGCCTACATTGCCGATGGTGACCCAGGAACTGAGCGCGCTTTTCTGCTCCTGGCTTATGATGCTGGACAGCCAGCCGCCCAGTGCGCTTTGGTAGAGGTTGGCAAAGAAATAGCCTGCCACCAGCAGACCCTCCACCAACGCGAGGTGATCCAGATTCAGCAGGGCGGCAACCAACAACGAAGCCGCCATCAGCGCACTCGCGATCGAGTACCAGCGTCTGCTGAAGTACACGTCGAGTACCGGGCTCACCAGGAAGGTCCAAAATCCCGGCGATGCCATCACCGCGGTCATGGCCGCAATCGTGGTCTCCGGAACGTGCCGGTTGCTAAGCAGCTGGGGCACAGAAATCAACACAATTCCGGCATACATGCCGAACACCGAGTTGGTGAGACCCATCAACCAAAGCGGTGCAATTGATCGAGGCGCCATTGGCTACAGCCTACGATGCCGGACCGAGCGAGGGTGTAAGGATATTTTATGGCCTGCATAAGAGCTTTTAATTGTCGCTCGCCCGGTGCGGAAAACTAAGATCAATCAGAGCGAGGCTGACTTGAACGACATCCCGGACAAATTTGTCGACCGCCTGGTCAATCAGGATTACTCGAAGCGCATCGAAATGATTCCGATGCGCGATGGGGTAAAGCTATACACCATCATCTTGATACCGAAGAGTGTCCGGAACGCGCCCATCGTGCTGACGCGCACGCCGTACAACGCGGCCAGGCGCTCACAACGCGCTGTGAGTCATTCCCTGCTGAACACCCTGCCTCTGGCCGATGAAGAATTTGCGCGGCAGGGCTACATCCGCGCCTGGCAGGATGCGCGCGGCAAGTATGGCTCGGAAGGCGACTATGTCATGGCGCGGCCGGTCAGAGGCGCGCTGAATCCCACCCCTGTGGATCACACCACCGATGCGTGGGACACCATCGACTGGCTGGTCAAAAATATTCCGGAATCGAGCGGCAAGGTCGGCATGATCGGCTCGTCCTATGAAGGGTTCACCGTCGCCATGGCATTGCTCGATCCGCATCCTGCGCTCAAAGCTGCAGTCCCGGAGAGTCCGCTGATCGACGGCTGGATGGGCGACGATTGGTTCAGCTATGGTGCTTTTCGCAATGGAATGCTCGGCTATATTCACATGCAGACCGCGCAGCGCGGCGAAGGCGAAGTCATTCCGATCGACGCCTTCGATGCCTATGAGGAATTCTTGCGCGCGGGATCGACCGGCGATTACGTACGCGCGCATGGTCTCGAGCAATTGCCATGGGTCGCTCGCATGATGGCCCACCCCGCCTACGATGCGTTTTGGCAAGGCCAGGCGCTTGATAAATTATTGGCGGCGTGCCCCTCCTCGGTTCCGACGCTCTGGGAGCAAGGCCTGTGGGACCAAGAGGACATGTGGGGTGCCAATCACGCCTGGCGGGCACTCAAGGCAGCCGGCCATGAGTCCAACAATTGGCTGGTTCTCGGACCCTGGTCGCACAGTCAGGTCAATCGCGAAGGCTACTCGCTCGGCCCGCTGCGCTGGGAGGGCGATACAGCGGTGCAGTTTAGGCGCGACATGGTGCTGCCGTTTCTCAATGAGCACCTGCGCGCCGGACCTCCCGCGCAACTGGCCCGGGCCACAGTCTACAATACCGGCGAAAATCGCTGGGAGCGCCTCCCCGATTGGCCAGGCAACTCCGAAAGCGGCTCTCCCGTCCGCTTAAAGCCGCTATATCTTGATGCCGGCTTCGGATTGTCTTTTGATGCACCCACCGAAGCCAGGGGCGGCAGCGATGCCTACGTCAGTGATCCCGCCAAACCGGTACCATTTTTACCCCGGCCGGTCATGGACCCGTTTTTTGAACTTTGGACCACCGGCAAAGGCTACGCGCCTTGGAGCCAGTGGCTGGTTCACGATCAGCGCTTCGTGGACGGCCGCACCGATGTGCTCACCTATGAGACGCCGGTGCTGGACTCGCCGGTGCGGGTGAGGGGCGCGCCGATGGCAGACATCCGCGCCACGACCACCGGAAGCGACGGGGACTTCGTCGTCAAGCTCATCGATGTCTACCCCGCCGTCTACGCAAATGATCCGCCTTTGGGCGGCTACCAGCTGCCGATCGCATTGAGCATATTCCGCGGCCGCTATCGCGAAAGCTTCGAGCATCCCACGCCGATCCCGCCCAACGTGCCGCAGTCCTATCGATTTGAACTGCCGAATGTGAATCACGTGTTCCTGTCGGGGCATCGAATCATGGTTCAAATCCAGTCTACGCTCTTCCCGTTGTATGACCGCAACCCGCAGTCATTTGTTGCCAATATTTTCGATGCAAAGCCCGCGGACTACGGGCCAGCAACGATCACCTTGCTGCGAACCGCGGACGAGCCGAGTGCCATCTGGCTGCCCGCGTTGAATTGACATGGAAGATTGATATTTCTTTCAGCCGCTACTTGGAAATGGACTTGCATGGGCGAAATCCAATCTGCCTTAAACACCGCAGACCCTAAGCAAAGAACGAATGCAGGTCCGGTCGACACCCTGGCATTGCGGCAATTTGTCGAGGGCCTGTTGGAGAGCTATCTAAGATGGGCAGCCGACTTCATATTGCAGACGAGAATTCGCGACCTGACCCAGTTGCCCGCGTGCTGCGCACCGTGGATCGATCGCGTCAATGAAACCAACGTTCCCTGGGTGGCCTGGGAAACACATCGGGGGTTGGTGACGGCAACCGGTCAGTACGATCACACGCAATCGATCCGCACCGGATCTTGGGTGCTGTACATCGAGTGGTCGCTGCCCGCTCTTTCGCGCAACGGCAGCTGGTGGCGGTCGGATCCGAGGCGGCCGCGAGAGTGGACCGCAGGTCGGGGGCATCCCGCCGCTTCGCAGCAACCTTAGGCGTCCGCCGGCAGCATCACTTTGTTCTGACGCAGGGCGCGCACCAGCGGTTCAAGGTGCTTGCGATAATGGCGCCAGCGCCCGGAAGAAGAGCCATAGATGGGGCGACGAATCTGCGCGGCGCTGGCGGTATAAGACACCGAGGCACTCTTGTGAATGTCGACTGCCTGGTCCGACCAATCGAGGCCGCAGTACCTGGCCGCGCCGGCACCCACGGACGCCGGGGACTTCACCAGCTCCTCGTACTCAACCTCGTGAATTGCCTCGCCAAAGCAGTCGCGCCAGTGGGCAACCAGCCGATCGTAGGCAGCGTAATATCGCGCCAAGTCCTGGAAGTCGTAGCTGAACGGGTACGCTACCCCGAACAGTGTTCGATACATGGCAAAGCAGCTGTCGAGCGGCGCGCGCCTGACCAGCAGTAATTTTGCTTGCGGCAGTGCATTGCGAATCGCTCCCACATAGAGATAGTTCATGGGCAGCTTTTCGATGATCATTTCATCACTTGAGTTCGCGTTCGCGAATCTGGCGTAGTTCGCGGCAACAATGTCCGGCGGCGCGGCCGCAGCGCCACTGAACACGTCTCGGCCCTCCTGAGGCGCGGCCGCCATCAATGCCCGGCTGAAATTCTCGGTTTCTCCGTTCGACCGCACGCCCGGCAGGCCGGTCAAAATGTGCTCGAGAAGCGTGGTGCCGGAGCGCGGCAGTCCGATGATGAACACAAAGCGCCGTGATTCGGAATCTTTGACCGAGCTACGCGCTGCCTGCTTTGGAAAGACCTCGCGGATGCGCTGCAATTTCCGCTCATCCAGGGCGACGTCATACGAGAGCTGCTTGCGGCGTGATCTGGCCGCTTCCGAGAACCAGTGAAACGCTTCATCATACTGCTGCAAATCGTCCAATTCCTTGGCGAGTGCGTAGCCGAGAAGCACCCGGGCACGGTCGGGGAGATTGCGGCCCGACAATTGCGACTTCAATTCCGCGATGTGATTTTGCTGCTCAGACTGAACCCGCAGTTCGGAGCGCAACAGGTAGGTTGCGTACTGTGCCCGATTGAGTGCGATGGCCCTGTCGCAGGCGGCTTCGGCTTCGACCAAGCGGCCGAAGCTGCGTTCGCTCGATGCTAGGTTGTACCAAAACCGCGGGTCATTGGGCGCCTGGTCGACCGCGCGGCGATACAGCTCGTTCGAGCGCGCATGGTTGCCGAGCAGCATCGACGCGTGAGCCAGCGCATCGTACGCATCCGCGCTTCCTGGCCGGCATTCCAGCGCCTGCGCCACGACCGCCTCCGCATCCGCGGCGCGCCCGAGTTGCAGCAACAGGGTCGCGAGCATGCCGTGCACCGGAAGGCAGGTGTGTTGCCCCGCCACGGCCTGCTCGGCCAGAGGCAGCGCAGCGAGCAGCCTCCCTGCGCACATCAGCTGATATGCCTGGACGGCCGGGTCGGAACTTTTCTGCTCGGTCATGGTTTCACTTTACACAAAACTATGAGCAGTCGGCGCGGGGTGCACCAGCCTCCCGCGATCGGCGGGCGTGCCAGCCATCCGTGGCTGGCTTCGCGGGGAAAGCCCTCTTAAGGCCGCGTCAGTCCTAAAACGAGTATCCACCCCGCAAATAGATCTCGCGGGGCCGATTGGCGGTCTCGGTATAGGTCAAGGATGGGCCACCCGATGATTGCCCGACGATCTCGCGCTTGTTCAACAAGTTGGTCGAATAAAGCCCAACGCGCCAGTTATTATGAGTGAACGCTGCCGAAGCATTCACGAGATTGAGCGCCGGCACGGTGATCGGCGCAATTCCCAATACCGCAAAAGCACTGGTCACGATCTTGGTGGTATAGGTGTCGTTCAACGTCAACACCAGGTTGGAGCCTGCGCCGAGCGGGTGCCCGTAAAGCAGCGTGCCGGCCACGCTCACCTTCGGACTGCCCGGCAGCTGTTCACCGGCTGGACCCGCGATCGGGCCATTGAAGTCAGGATAGGAGTAATCCTCGGTCAATTTGGCATCCGCATAGGTGCCGCTCGTCGCGAATCTGAGGCCTGGCACGCCAAGCGGAACGTTCAATTCGTACTCAAATCCTTTTGAGACGGCTGCCTTGGCGTTCCACACCGCGAAATTGGCCTGCGGAGTGAGGCCGGACACCTGGGGATCCTTCCACTTGATGTAGAACACATCGAACGAGTAGCTGATCTCGTTGCCGATGCGTCCTTTGGTGCCGAATTCATAGTTGTTGACCGAATCCGGTTTATAAATCTGCGGCGCCAGGTCAGCAAACGCACCGGTATTCAGTAGTTGTCCGTTCGCGCCACCGCGGCGGAAGCCTTGCGACCAGAGCGCGTAGACATGCTGACCGGTCGTATATTCCCACGCGACAGATGCCTTTCCGAGAGTCTTCGTTGCCGTCGACCTTTGCGTCGTCAGCGGCGACGCCACCGCAAAAGTGTAGACATCGGTCTCGCCCGAGTCCGAAAAGTCCTGCTTGAAATGACGGATGCCGCCGGTGACTTGCCAGTTCTTGGCGAAGTGATAGGTGAGTTCACCGAACAACGACTTGTCTTCGAAAACTTGCCGGTCGATCCCCAAATTTGCGACATCGTTTGCGCCGGTGAGGACCCCGCACCCTCCCAAGAGGACGGGGACCGTGCAGCCCGCCGCGGCCGAGCGCTCCGGAGTGCCCGGACTGCTGTTTTGAAACGTCGCGTTGTCATATTTCTTCTGATAGAACACACCCACCGTGTAGTCGAACAAACTGTCCGGACCGGTATTCGACACGAGCCGCACTTCCTGGCTGAAGCCATGGTCGTCGTCAAGACTTTCGTTGGTGTTGATCCAACGCGGATTGGTGGGAACCCCGGCATAGAAAGGCACGTAAGAGCCCAGCAGCCCAAAGAGCAAATAGTTGGTGTCGGTGTTGAAGTAGCCGTTGGTGGCCGAGTAGGTGCTGGTCGCGGACAGTGTTGCAAAACCGGCGTCATAGCTCAGATCGAGGCTTGCCAGGTCCGAGTTGCGCATGAAGGGCTGCAAGGTCGACGAGAAGGTGGTGAAATTGCTGCCGGCGGGAAAAATAATTCTGGGATCGATGACATCCGGTCCGCCTTGAAACCGGGAGTTGTCGGACGGGGTCCCGTTGCCGTAGGCCTTCTCGTGCATGTAGGCGGCCGTTGCACTGAATTCTGCGGTCGGTTGCCACAGTACGCTGGCCCGTCCGGTAAAAGTCTTTTGACCGTTCCAGTCCTTCTGGTTGTAGTACACACCCGGGCTGTTGACGGGGTCGGAAGGATCGGCCAGCACGGGGATGCCGAGCGGTCCACTGCGTTGCATCAACCCGAAAGCGTCGATGTATCCCGGTTGGTATTCGTAGTTGCCGGCGAGGCGAATGGCCAGCGTGTCACCGAGCGGGATATTGAACATGGCGGTTGTGGTGTAGCTCGCGTCGCCCGCGTGATCGAGGTATCCGACTCGGCCATCGACATCGGCGGCGAATTTGCCGAGCTGGGGCGCGTTCGGGATGATGCGCAACGCGCCGCCCAGCGCGCCTGCGCCATAGAGCGTGCCCTGAGGTCCGCGCAGAACTTCGATCCGTTGAATGTCTTGGAGCTGGAAGTATCCCTCCACCGGTGAATTGTCGTAGTAGGTCCCTACCGGCGCCTGGTTGAACACGTGAAAGCTGCCGGCGGCGGGACTCGCGTTGAGTCCGCGGATGATGGGGAAGGTGATCGCCGTTGTCTTTGCGCCGCTCGATCCCGCGATTCCCAATTGCCGGCCCAGCGTCGCAAGGTCAGTTACCGAATCCTGGGCAATCTGCTCGGGAGAGTAGACCGAGATGGCACCCGCAATCTCTTCGGTCGTTTCCTTATGTCGGGTCGCCGTTACAATGATTTCGTCGAGGCCTCCGGTCTGTGTCTTCGATGACTGGTCGTCGGCTCGAGCGGTCGGTGGAGTGCCGTACAAGGCGAGCAGAACGGCCGCGGCGACCGACGATTTGGCCAGCGGTCGAACGAGTTTGGTGTGTCGTGCCAGGGAAGGCGCATGAATGGTCACAGTATCACCCCTAGTTGCTGTAGTTTTAATGCATCCCGCTGAACAATTGAGCAGCTCGGAAATCCTAGTCCTGCGGTGAGGGATGCCGCTAGCTAATAACTCTAATGGGAGACATAACGGATGATTATCAGCAACGGGCGCCGCAAGCAGGCGTTGGCATGTAGTGCACGCCTTGGGGTATGCACGCCCATGTCAGAAGATCGTCAAGCCTCTGACTGACCAATCGGGACGTACAGTGCGCTCGGGTACGCCGCGTCATGATGCAACAGCACGGTCACGGAGCGAGCGTCACTCACGGTTTCATCGGCCACGGGCTTGCCGCTGTTATAGTTCTTCTGCCAGTTCAGACTGTGGTTTGGCCCTACAACCAGCCGCAACCGATGGCCTTTTCCAATGAGACGCGAGACGAAGAAGAAGCGGTCGAAATCGTAGCGTAACGGCTCCTTCGTATTGATGATCTTCTCGACGCGAAGCCCTGCGCGATAGCGCGCCCGCTGTTGCTGCTCGGTCAGGAACATGCTCGAACCGTCGGCGCCGATATCGTAGATCGAGACCATGAAATCCGTATCCGGCTGGTCGATCGCGATCCAGCCGGTGAATCGGAAGAAGCCGCTGACCTCGGTATCCTCGGCGAACGGCTCGCTGTGATAAACCAGCTTGCGGCCCTCGGCCGCCATGATCATCGTCTGGTCGGTCAAATACGACTGGGTCAGCGTCGATTCGAGTTTAAGGAGGCTGAGATCGCGTGGGTCGTAGACATAGCGGTCCGGCTCCGCGCGCTTGGCCGGCTGGGTCGCCAGCGATCCTGCGTTGAAAACCGACGAGGCATTGGTCGTCGATTGCAGATAGAGCGCTTCGTGGCGAGCGGTAACGGCCTCGAGCGTCGGGACATAACGCCATCGGTCGGCGACCATGACGTAGTAGGCAACCTTGTTCTTCAGGAACTCCGGTTTGGGGCCATTCTCCAGAGTGAAGGCGTACCAGTCGCGATGCAGCTTGCTCATGTCGATGACGCTGGCCTGGCCGACCGTGATGCCCAAGAATTCGGCCTTGGGCTGGCGGACCTCGAGATGCCCCCATGGACCGATCACCAAATGGTGGTTCGCCTTCTGGCCCGCCAGTTTCAGGTGCTGGCGATAGAATTCGATCGTACCGAGCTGATCGCCATCGTAAGTGCCGCAGAGCGACAGCACCGGCATGGTCAACTTCGCGAATTGCTCCGGCGTCGGGTTGGCACGATCCCAATATTCACCCTGATGGGGATGGTCGAGCCATTCCTGAAAGGCCTTGGATTTGAGGCCAAAGAACTCGTCCATCTTCCTAAAGGGCAAGCCGGACTCGAGGAAGCGCAGAAATTCGCCGCTCCAATATTGCCCGTCGTTGTAGATTTTGTCCTGCCCCGCATGGCCGTGCGTCCTCGCCAACCATGTGATCGCGAAATTGAAGAAGATGTTGTAGCGGATTGGAAAATCGAATCCGACCCAGCACGGCGCCGAAGGCACGATGGTTGCGAGATGCGGCGGATCGCCTCGGACCGTTGCCCATTGGGTGTAGCCGACATAGGACAGGCCACGCATCCCGACTTTGCCGTTGCAGAACGGCTGCTTCGCAATCCATTCGGCGATGTCGTGGCCATCGGCTGGATCGGCGAAGAAGGGCGTGAACTCGCCATCGGAATCGCCGCGCGCGCGGATATCGACCGTCAGATAGGGATAGCCGTGCTGGGCCAGATCGATACCCTCGGCATGATAGCCATCGCCGACATAGGGGGTCAGCGAAAAGATCGTCGGGCGCGGCGTCTTCAGCTCGCGCGGCAGGTAGAGCCTCGCGCTCAGATGGACGCCGTCGCGCATCGGGATCCGGACCCCGAAGTCGACCTGCGCGCTAAAAGTCGCCGCTTGCTGTCCGGCGGCGAGAGCACTCCCTTTTGGCAGCAGCGAGAGCGTCGTCGGAACGGCCGCCAGCGTCAGCGCATGGCCGATAAGATCTCTCCGATTCACATCCATCTCCCTGATGACGACGGAACTTCAGCGTGCCATGCTGATCCCGCGGTTTGGTCGCATATATCTATCGCACGAAAATTCGAATAACCAACTAATAGCTCTAATGACCTTCATCACCTGCTCTAATCGCTCACCTGCATCTCACTCGCCCCAATTGCTCCGGTTGGAAAATTGACGCACTCAATGCGCCGTCGTCAGCTCGACATCAGAGTTAACCATCTGTTATGAAGCCTATTAGAGATATTAGTTGTCGTTGGGCTATTGCGCGCGACTAAGATCCGCCGATGACGTGCTTGTGACAGTCACGTTAAAACCACGGGATGATGCATGAAACAGCGCAACACTCGGGCGAGGGTTGCAGGATCCCACGACGAACTACCTCCTACACGAAGAATTTCAATGCGCCGCGCGAGATCTAGGGCCGTCGCGCCTTACCCGGGAAGCGGCTGCGGTCAGTGCGATTCGCAAGCATCGCGGTGGCATTTTGAGTTGCCGGTGTATCACCGCCCTGCCGACATGCGATTCGTGCCAAACCAATGAGTCAAAGGAGACTGCCTTGCTGCATTTGAAAGGAATTGAGCATGTCTATCCGAACGGCACCCGGGCGCTGGACGGGGTGACCATTTCCATCGGCAAGGGCATGTTCGGATTGCTCGGGCCCAACGGCTCGGGGAAATCCTCGCTCATGCGGACCATCGCGACGTTGCAAACGCCGACCGCCGGCGACATCAAGTTCGGCGACATCGATGTGCTGAAGCAACCGGATCGCCTGCGCGCCACGCTTGGATATCTGCCGCAGGATTTCGGCGTGTATCCGCGTGTCTCCGCCTACGACATGCTCGATCACATGGCTTCGCTGAAAGGCGTGGTATCCGCCGCCGATCGCCGGGCCACCGTGGAGACGCTGCTGGTTCAGACCAATCTATGGTCGGTTCGCACGAAGGCGATCGCCGGCTTCTCGGGAGGCATGCGCCAGCGCTTCGGCATCGCCCAGGCCCTCATCGGCAATCCCGAACTGATCATCGTGGACGAACCGACCGCGGGTCTCGACCCGGAAGAGCGCAATCGTTTCTACAATCTGCTGGTGGAAATCGGCGAGAACGTCGTGGTGATTCTATCGACGCATATCGTTGAAGATGTCGTCGACCTCTGCCCGCGCATGGCGGTCCTCGCAGCCGGTCGCATTCAACTCGAGGGGGCGCCGAGCGAGCTGATCGCACGCAGCCGCGGGAACATTTGGGCAAAGACGATTGCGCGCGACAAGCTGAATGAGATCAAAGCCTCTCACGAAGTGATCTCGACCCGATTGTTCGCGGGACGCACCATCGTGCATGTGCTGTCCGACCAAGATCCCGGCGATGGGTTTTCGCCGGTCGAGGGCGGCCTGGAAGATGTGTATCTATCCGCCCTGGCGCGGGCCCGGCGCGCGGCGCAGAAGGCTGCATAGAGGCAAGCGGTGTTCTATACGATTGCGCGCTTCGAGCTGCATTATCAAATGCGCAACCCGGTATTCTGGGCCGCGACGGTCCTGTTCTTTCTGCTGACCTTCGGAGCGGTTGCGATCCCTTCGGCGCAGATCGCCGGCGGCGGAAACGTGCACATCAACAGTCCGCTCGCGATCGCGCAACTTCAGTTGACGATGTCGGTCTTCTTCATATTCGTGACCACCGCGTTCGTCGCGAATGTGGTGGTTCGCGATGATGAGACCGGGTTCGCCAGCATCATTCGCTCGACCAAGGTCGACAAGCTCTCCTACATGTCCGGCCGCTTCAGCGGCGCCTTTCTCGGTTCCGCACTGGCCTTTCTGGCGGTGCCGCTCGCCATCTGGCTGGGCAGTTTGATGCCGTGGCTCGATCCGGCGACCCTGGGAGCAAACCGGATACAGGATTATTTGACCTCCTATCTGGCGATCGCGTTGCCGAATCTCCTGATCACCTCGGCATTCCTGTTCGCCATCGCCTGCTGGACGCGCTCGGTGACCTACAGCTATCTCACCGTCATTCTGTTCATGTTCGTCTACTTCGCGCTGCTGCTCATGGCGGGGAAATGGCCGGATTTCTCGCTCGGCGCTTATCTCGATCCCTTCGGCGGGCGAGCCTACAGCTTGGCGACGCGATATCTCAGCCCGGCCGAGGCGAACGCGCACGATGTCACGCTGAGCTCGGCGCTCCTCGAAAACCGCGCGCTGTGGATTGCGATGTCGGTGGCTGTGGTTGCGATTGCGGTTTGGCGTTTTGAATTCGCCGAGCGCGGCTCAAATCGTCGTGCCTTGGAGCGCCAACTGGCCCAAGAGCGCAAGCTTGCGGCCATCAAGCCCATCATCGTCGCCCGCCTCCCCGCAGCGACGCCCCGGCGAGCGCTGTGGACGCAACTGCTGACCCGCACCCAGTTCGAATTGGCGCTCGTCTTCAACAGTCCCGCGTTCTGGGTTCTGGCCATCATTGGAGCGCTGAACCTGCTCAGCACGCTGCTGCTCACACATCGCGCCTACGACGTGCCGATCTGGCCTCGCACCTTCGCCATCATCGACGGAGTGCAGAGCGAATCGGCGACCATCGGCATCCTCATCGCGATTTATTATGCCGGCGAGATCGTCTGGCGCGAGCGGGAACGCCGCGTGGACGAAATCGTCGATGCGACACCCCTGCCGAACTGGGTCTTCGTCATCTCCAAATTGCTCGCCGTATCAGGCGTGTTGCTGGCCCTCGGGGTCGTCATGACCGGCCTGGAGGCCGTGCTATTCCAATTGTCACGCGGCCTCACCGCCGTCGAACCCGGACAGTGGTTGAAATGGTTCGTCGCACCGACTGCCATTTATCTGGTCCTGCTGGGCGTGCTGTCCATCGTGGTTCAGGCCGTCAGCCCCAACAAGTTCGTCGGCTGGGCGATCATGCTGCTGTACCTTGTCACCAGCCTCATCTTCAACAAAATCGGGCTGGACCACCCGCTCTATAACTACGCGGAAGTGCCTGGGCTGCTGTCGGACATGAAGGGCACGGACTTCGGCGGCGCCGTCGGCTGGTGGCTCAGGCTGTATTGGATCGCCTTCGGCGTGATGCTGGTGGTGTTCGGTCATCTGATGTGGCGGCGCGGAACCGCCGTCACGTTGAAGGGACAATGGCGCACGCTGCCGGCGAGGCTGCGCGGCAAACCGCTGGCATTTCTGGCCGGGGCGCTGCTGGCGACCGTTGCGCTGGGAAGTTTTCTCTTCTACAACATGAACATTCTGAATCAACACTGGAACGAAGCGGACAAGAACCGCTTCCTGGCCCGTTACGAACAAAAATATGGCCGCTATGTCCACATCCCGCAGCCTTCGGTCACGGACGTCAAGCTCGATGTGGCGATTTTCCCCTCCCGCTCCGCTCTGGTGGCGGATGGCTCCTATCGCTATGTCAATGCGACCGACAAGCCCATCGAGGACCTGCACATCCGCATGATCCCGCTGACCATAACCCAGGTCACGCTCTCCGTGCCGGGGACGAAACTGATCTCCGCCGATGCGGATTCGCAGTACTGGATCTATAAGTTCGATCGCCCGCTGCAGCCCGGCGAGAGCGGCTCGCTTTCCTTCCATACCGAAATCAAAAAGCACGGCTTGAAAGCACTCCCCTCCGACAGGGACCTCAAGGAAATCGATTCGCGTGTGACGGAACACGGCACTTACATCGGCAACTACTATTTCACGCCGATGATCGGCGTGAACCGCTCGGACTTTTTGAACGGCAAGATCGAGCGGCGGAAATTCGGCCTTGCGGACGAACTGACGCCTTACAAGCTCGATGACCCGTCGGCACGGAATTTCAACTACGTCGGCATGGACCGCGTTTTTTCGGACGTCACGGTGTCGACCGATGCCGATCAGACTCCCATCGCGACGGGTGCTCGGGTGTCCGACACGGTGGCCAACGGACGCCGCACTGCTCACTTCGTGTCACGCGACGTTCCGATCTTGAATTTCTTTTCGATCTTGTCGGGCCACTACCAACTCGATTCGCTGGATGCAAACGGCGTCCGGCTCGAGGTCTATCACGATCCCAGGCACGGCATGAATGTCGAGCGGATGCTGAATGTCATGAAGGATGCGCTGGACTACGACCGTAAGAATTTCGGGCCCTATCCTTACGCCTATGCGCGCATCATCGAGATGCAGGACTATGCCGCGGGTGCGCAGTCCTATCCCGGCACCATTCCCTACAACGAAAATGACGGCTTCATCATGGATCTCCGTGATCCGAAGCGCGTCGACTACTTATCCTATGTCACCGCCCATGAACTGGGACACCAATATTGGTTTCACCAGGTCATGCCCGCCGATATGGAAGGCGACAGCATTCTGACCGAATCCCTGTCGCAATATTCGGCGCTGATGATCATGAAACATCGTTATGGAGAGGAGCAGATCCGGCGCTTCCTGAAATACGAGATGGACAACTACCTGCAGGGGCGCCGCAAGGAAACGGCCGAGGAGAGGCCGCTCGCCGTCACCTATGGCCAGAACTATATTCACTACAACAAGGCATCCGTGGTCATGTTTCTGTTGCAGGACCGCCTTGGGGAAGATCGCGTCAACGGCATGCTGCGGGAACTGCTCGCGAAATATCGCTTCAAAGGGCCGCCGTATGCGCGTTCGACGGATCTGGTCGAGGGCTTCCTGTCGCTCGCCCGTACTCCGGCCGAACGCGAGTTGGTCCTGGACCAACTTGAGCGCATCACGCTCTATGACTTGAAGGCCAAAGAGGCCCAGGTGAGACGGCTGCCGGATGGACGGTTCGAGACGGTGGTGGACGTGAACACCGGCAAATTCTATTCCGATGGCAAGGGCAACGAGCGGCCGGCCGCCTTCGATGAATTGGTCGATGTCGGCGTATTCTCGGCCCGGCCCGGCGAAAGCGACTTCGCCGCCGCGGATGTGCTGTCGCTGCAGCGTCTTGCCCTTCACTCGGGCGAACAGCAGATCCGCATCGTCACCGCAAAGAGACCGGCCTACGCCGCGATCGATCCGTATATTACCTTTATCGACCGCAATTCGAACGACAACATCGTCATGGTCACGGATGCCGCGCGCTGAACGTGGCGCTGGATTACCATGCAGGCATTGCGTAAGTAATCGGAGCCTCTCATGACTTTTTCGACGATCGGAGTTGTCGGCGCGGGCACCATGGGCAGCGGCATCGCGCAGGCGTGCGCCGGATCGGGGCTTAAGGTGGTGATGTTGGACATCTCGGACGCAGCCGTTGCCCGCGGATTGTCCAGCATCAGCGCAAGTCTCGACCGCTTGGTTAAAAAAGACAAGCTGAAGGCCGCGGACGGCGCGGCCGCCGTCGCGCGGATTCGCGGCACCACGCAGTACGCCGAATTGGCGACGGTCGATCTGGTGATTGAAGCGGCGACCGAAAATCTCGAGATGAAGCGCAAGATCATGCAACAGGTCGACGCAATCATCGCTCCGACCGCGGTGCTGGCGAGCAATACGTCTTCGATCTCCATCACGACGCTCGCGGCGGCGACCTCGCGCCCCGAGCGATTCATCGGCATGCACTTCTTCAACCCCGTGCCGCTCATGGCGCTGGTGGAACTGATCCGCGGCCTCCTGACCAGCGATGAGACGCAGTCGCGCGCCGCGGACTTCATCCGCGCGATCGGCAAGACCGCCATCGAGGTGAAGAACTCACCGGGCTTTGCGGTGAACAGGATTCTTTGCCCGATGATCAACGAGGCGATTTTCGCGCTGCAGGACGGGGTCGCGACGGCTGCCAACATCGATGAGGGGATGAAACTCGGCTGCAATCAACCCATCGGTCCGCTCGCGCTGGCCGACCTCATTGGTCTTGACACCCTGCTATCGATCATGGAGGTGCTGCAGCGTGATTTCGGCGACCCGAAATACCGCCCCGCACCTTTGCTGCGCGAAATGGTCGGCGCCGGCTTGCTCGGACGCAAAAGTGGAAAGGGCTTCTACCCCTATATGTGAATGCCGCTCCGAGACTTTAGAGCGTCGGCAAGACCGACCGAACGTGCGCCTCGAAGCGATCCAGCAACCTGGATGCCTGGCGCCGTCCTTTCTTGAGGATGATGCCCACCGACGGCAGCGGCGGCAGGCCGCTCGAGGGCGGCAGCACTTGCAGGTCCGGCGGCACGGCGGTGCGCGTCAGGACTGCAATAGCCTGACCCGAGCGAACGACGGCCGACAGTCCTGCGACGCTGCCGCTGGCGTACGCGATGCGGTACTTGCGTCCGACCCGGTCAAGCGTTGTCGTCGCCGCCAAATGATCGAGCGTGTCGGGATCCGATAGCGCCAGCTGCAGCGGGTCAAGGTTGACCGCGTCGCCGCCCTTGCTGCCGACCCAAACGAAGGGTTCCCGCCGCAGGAAATGGTCCCGCTGCGGGCTGTCCGGCAGCGACACGATGGCAATATCCAACACGTGGTCCTTGAGCCGCTCCAGCAATCGCGGCGTCGGCCCGCAGACCACCTCGATCAAAACTTGCGGGTGTTGACGCGCGAAGGTTTGCAGCAGCGGCGGCAGAAAGACTTGGGCGTAGTCGTCGGGACATCCGAAACGCAAATCGCCCGATAAGCTCTCGCCCATGAGTTCGGCAACGGCCTCGTCATGCGTACGCAATATTTTCTGCGCATGGGCAAGCAACCGCTCGCCGTGCATGGTCAACGTGACGCCCCGTCCGGTCCGGGTGAGCAGCGTTTGCTGAACTGTCATTTCCAGCCGCTTGATTTGCTGGCTCAGCGCCGCCTGGGTTCGACCGACTTGTTCCGCGGCGCGGCTCATCACGCCTGAATCGGCGATGGCAGCAAAGTTTCGCAACAGATCGATATCCAATTGCACGCTCATTGCATAACCATAACTTATTTCTCTTATTAGAGCTATTAGTTATCGTTAGGCTGCTCCGGATGGCTACTATTGCGTCGCGGAACTCCTGCGCGGGATCGCGGAGATTGCAGGTGTTTCGGCATTTGGGGCGCAGTTGAAGTGGACGAGCTTATGTGTAATTGATGGAGAGGCGCGAGGTGGAGAAACTAAAGCCAACCAAGGAAGAAGGCGTGAGCGATAAGTTGTCAGACTCAACGGTATGGGAAACGACGACGCTTGCCGCCAGCCTGCAAAAGCTGCCGAGGCGCAAGGAAGCCTTCACGACCCTGTCGGGCCTGCCGATCGACGACCTCTATACGGCGGCGGATGTCGGGGGCCAGGATGCTGAAAAGAAGATCGGCTTTCCAGGGCAATATCCTTATACCCGGGGCGTGCATCCCACGATGTATCGCGCCCGTCCCTGGACGATTCGACAGGTCGCGGGCTTCGGAACCGCTGAAGACACCAATGGACGCTACAAATATCTATTGGCTCACGGCGAGACCGGCCTTTCCACCGACTTTGACCTTCCCACGCTGCTTGGCCGCGACTCGGACCATCCCATCGCCATACCGGAAATAGGCAAAATCGGCGTCGCGGTCGATACCGTGGACGATGTGCGCCTGCTGATGGAGGGGATACCTCTCGATCAGGTCTCCACCTCTTACACGATCAACGCCTCGGCGTTCGTGTTGATGGGGATGTACGAGGTTGTCGCCAAGGAACAGGACGTGCCCGACAACCTGATTACGGGCACCATTCAAAATGACATTTTGAAAGAATATACGGCGCAAAACGAATACATCTATCCGCCCCGCCCCGCCGTGCGCCTGGTCGTCGATACCATGGAGTACGCGGCAAAGACTATGCCCCGCTACAATCCGGTCAGCGTTTCCGGCTATCACATTCGGGAAGCGGGCTCCACGGCCGTGCAGGAACTCGCCTTTACGCTGGCCGCCGGACACTGCTACGTGACCGAAGCCGCCAAGCGCGGATTGTCCGCGGACAGCGTGGCGCCGCGGGTGTCGTTTTTCTGGGATATTCACAACGATTTTTTTGAGGAAATTTGCAAGCTGCGCGCGGCGCGCCGCCTCTGGGCCCGGATGATGCGCGACTGGGTCGGCTCAAAAGATCCGAAATCCTGGATGATGCGCGCGCATAGTCAGACGGCCGGCGTCAGCCTTACCGCGCAGCAGCCGGACAACAACATCGCGCGAACGGCGATCCAGGCCTTGGCGGCGATATTGGGTGGAACCCAGTCGCTGCACACCAATTCGAAGGACGAGGCGTTCCAGATTCCCTCCGAAGGTGCGATCAAAATTGCGGTGCGCACTCAGCAAATCCTTGCGCTCGAGAACCGGGTTCTCGATGTGGTCGATCCTCTCGGAGGTTCGTATTACGTCGAGAATCTCACCAACCGTCTCGAGCAGGAAGGTGAGGCCTTGATCCGCCAGATCCTGGACCGAGGCGGCATGGTCCAGTGCATCGAGGACGGCTACATCCAGCGGCAGATCGCGGATGCTGCGGCCGCCTACCAGAGCGCGCTGGAGACCAAGGACGAGTTTATCGTCGGCGTCAATGTCAATGTCGACCCGGAGGCGCCGCTGCCCTTCGAGCCCTTCGTCCTGGACCCAGGGCTCGGCGAGCGTCAGATCAAGCGCACCCAGTCAATACGCCGCTCGCGGCGGCAGGCGGAAACAGCGAACGCGCTCAAGGAAATCAAGGAAGCGGCCGTGGGCACCGCCAACATGATGCCCGCGGTGGTGCGCGCCATTAAAGCACAGGCCACCGTCGGGGAGATTTGCGATGTGCTGCGGGAGGTTTTTGGCGAATATCGCGCGCCGATAGTCTACTAGGATGCATGCGGGGAGATGAGCAGTATGAAGAGGCCTTTGCGCGTGGTGGTGGCGAAACCCGGGCTCGACGGTCATGATCGCGGTGCGAAGATTATCGCGCGCGCGTTTCGCGACGCGGGAATGGAAGTCATTTATACCGGCATATTTCAGACGACGGAGATGATCACCCGCACAGTCGTCGAAGAAGACGCCGATGTCCTCGGCCTCAGCATCCTGTCCGGCGCCCACTTGCATTTTGCAGAAGAGATCTGCGGTGCGCTGCGCAAGAACGCCTCCCGAGAAGTGCTGGTCATCATGGGCGGAATCCTCCCTCCGCCCGATATTCCGAAAGTAAAGGCGTTTGGCGTCGCGGAAGTGTTCGGCCCGGGCACCACGACCTCCAAAATCGTCGATTTCGTGCGCCAATGGCACGAAACCCGATAGACACGACGGCCGGTGCCGGCATCGCACGCCTGGACGACTTGCTGACGCAAGCGGCCTTTTCCGTGCCGCATCGGACCGCGGTGATATTTGGCGACACCCAATGGACCTATCGCGAAGTCCACGAACGCGCCCGCCGCCTTGCCGCCGGCCTGTCTTCCCTCGGCGTGAAACAAGGCGATCGCGTCGCCCTTTGGAGTTCCAACCGAGCCGAGTTTGTGGAAGTGCTGTTCGGCGTGCCTATGTTGGCTGCGATCGCCGCGCCGCTGGATCATTGGTGGACTTCGGAGGATGCACAAGTTGCGCTCGAGCAAATTCGCCCCAAAGTCCTGATCGTCGACGCCGCCAAAGGCGCGGCCGCCGCGGCCATGCAGGACAGCATCGAGGCCGCCGGCGTCGAGCATGTGCTTTGCTTCGATCCGGACGGCCACGATATATGCACTTCCTATGCGCAGTTGTTGCACGGCACGAGTCCGCTGAAAAATCCGTACCCCGTCGCGGCGCAGGATCCGGCCTGGATTCTTTTCACCTCCGGATCGACTGGAAGATCCAAGGGCGCGGTTCACAGCCACGGCGGCCTGGTGGTGACGGCCGCTACGATGAACCGAGAACTGGGACTGGCCGAAGCGGAACGTACCCTGCACTTCCTGCCGATGTTCTCGTCGTGCCTGGAACACCTGATTCCGCTGGTCTACGCGCGCGCCACGCATGTGATCCTTGCGCACTTCGAGGCCGCAGCGGCATGGGAGGCGGTACGCGCGTTCGAAATTACGCACTTCGATGCGGTTCCAACCACGCTGCGACGAATGTTGGAGGTTTTGCCGGCGCAGATACCCAAGTCGCTGCGGCTGATCTCTTACGCGTCCGAGCGGATGCCCGACGCACTCATCAGCGCGCTGATAGAACGCATGCCCGGCGTTTCCTTCATCCAGTTCTATGGGATGATCGAGCACCTGTGCGTCACGGTTCTCGGCGCCGCCGATCAACTCCGCAAGATAGGCACGGTGGGCCGTCCCATGATCGGTGCGGAGATCTACCTCTTGAGCGAGGCCGGCGAAGTTGCGGGCGCTCATGAATCCGGCGAGATCGTGGCGCGCAGCCCCACGCTGTTTGCCGGCTATTGGCAGGACCTCCCGGCCACCAAGCAGGTGATGCTGGGCGAGTGGATGCGCACGGGCGACTTCGGACGAATCGACAGCGAAGGATTTTTGTCGCTGGAGGGCCGCGTCAAGGAAATTATCAAGACCGGCGGCATGACGGTGATTCCCAGTGAGATCGAGAACCTGCTGATGTCATATGCGGGTGTGCGTGACGCCGTGGTGGTCGGTGTTCCGGACGAGCGCTGGGGAGAGGCGGTGCATGCATTTGTCACCCCTGCGCCGGGCGCTTCGCTTCAGGAAACAGAATTGAAGGCCTTCTGCAAGGAGCATCTGGCGGCCTACAAATGCCCCAAATCCATCCGGATGGTCCTGGAGCTCCCCAAGACAGGCATCGGCAAGGTCGCGCGGCGCTTGGTCCGCGATCAAGTTTCGGCAGCTTCGCTTAAGGAATGAACCCATGACCGACCCGATCCAGAGCCTCATTCGATTACGCATGTCGACCTCCGACGGCCACTATGCCGGCGGACTGGTCGATGGAGCCCGCATATTGCAGCTCTTCGGCGACGCGGTCACCGAGGCGCTGATTCGACACGATGGGGACGAGGGCCTGATGCGCACCATGAACAGCGAATTCCTCGCTCCCGTGCGCAGCGGCGACTACCTCGAGGTACGGGCCAAACTCATCGCCGTCGGCAAGTCCTCGCGCACCTTTGAATGTACGGCGCATAAGATCATTGAACTGGTTGCGCCCGAGGATTCTGCGGCGAACGTCTTTGCCGAGCCCATCTTGGTCGTCAAAGCCAATGCTGTCGCGGTGGTCCCACTGAACAAGCAACGGTCGCCGGCCAAGAAATGAGCCGGGTACAGGAGCTCTTGGCAGGCGCACGCGCAGGCCGAATTGCGGATATCGCGAGGTTGGTATCCATCGTCGAGAACGAAGAAGCCGAGGCGGCCGATGTCGTGCGTGCCACTTACGCGCACACAGGCAACGCGATGTTGGTCGGCTTCACCGGACCCCCGGGAACCGGAAAGAGCACCCTGGTTGCGGCGATGACGGCGGCGTATCGCAAAACCGGCGCCCGGGTGGCGGTGGTTGCAGTAGATCCATCGAGCCCCTATACCGGCGGAGCCATTCTTGGCGATCGCATCCGGATGCGCGATCTTTATCTCGACGCCGGCGTATTCATCAGAAGCATGGCCAACCGCGGCAATTCCGGCGGTCTTGCCCGCGCCACCCGGCGCGTGGTGAGTCTTCTCGACGCCCTGGGCTTCGATGTCGTTCTCGTGGAAACCGTGGGCGTCGGTCAGCAAGAGATCGATGTGGTGCGGGTCGTCGATACGGTGTGCCTGCTGACCATCCCGGGCGCCGGGGATGATATTCAGGCGATCAAAGCCGGCATTATGGAAATCGCCGATGTCTTGGTCGTGAACAAAGCCGACCGCCCGGGAGCCGATCAGGCGGTGCGGGACCTGACTCACATGCTAAGCCTCGGGTCGCCGCGCCTCGATTGGCGCGCACCGGTGATCAAAACCTCGGCAATGGAAGGCAAAGGCATCGAGGAACTGATCGAAGCGGTCAAAAAGCATCGCGCTTGGGCCGCCGACAGCGGCGAAGCGCGCAAGCGCAACGTCGAGGCCATGCGTAGCGAGGTACAAACGCTGCTGCGAGATAAAGTATTGCGGGATCTCGCCACCCGCTTGAGCTTGCAAAGCGTGGACGAAGTGGTGCTCAAGGTGGTGGACAAGACGCTCGATCCCTACGCGGCCGTGGATGAGTTGCTGCGCCGATGAAAATCATTCAGAAGGCACCGGGTGAGATCTCTGATGCTGCGCCGGCCCTGCGCCGCGGTCTGCGTGCTCGACACATTCAGCTGATCGCCATCGGCGGGACCATCGGCGTCGGACTATTTTTGGGCTCCGCCCGCGCGATTCACCTCGCAGGACCGGCCCTGATTCTCAGCTATGCGCTCGTCGGCGTGGTGATCTTTTTCATCGTTCGCGCGCTCGGCGAACTCATGACCTACCAGCCCGTCTCGGGCACCTTCGCAGCGTACGCGGAGGAGTTTTTAGGGCCCTTCGCCGGCTTCGTGACCGGTTGGTCCTATTGGTTCATGTGGATCGTCGTTGCGATGGCGGAACTCACCGCGGTCGGCATCTATGTCAACTATTGGTTTCCCGCGATTCCGCAGTGGGCTTCCGCGTTGGCCGGGCTCAGCATCTTGTACGGGCTCAACCTGCTTGCCGTCCAGGTTTTCGGCGAAGTCGAATTTTGGTTTGCGCTGATCAAGGTGGTGACCATCGTCGGCCTGATACTCACGGGTCTGTTCATCATCACTTTCGGCGTCGGGGCGCTTGGCCCAACCGCGACCTTCGCCAATCTTTGGAACGACGGCGGCTTCTTCCCTTTCGGATTCGCGGCGGCACTTCAAACCATTCAAATGGTGACCTTTGCCTACGCAGGCATTGAAATGATCGGCGTCACTGCGGGCGAGGCTGAGAATCCGACCGTGGTGCTGCCGCGCGCAACGAATCGCATCATCCTGCGGATCATGTTGTTCTATATCGGCTCGTTGATCATCATTCTCTCGCTGGTTCCGTGGCATCAGCTCAAGGAAGACGTCAGCCCGTTCGTCTACCTGTTCGAAAAGATGGGCCTGCCGGCCGCGGCCTCCGTCATCAATTTGGTCGTGATCACCGCAGCCATGTCCTCGTGCAACAGCGGTGTCTTTACCACCGGCCGCATGTTGTTTTCACTGGGTGAGCGCGGCCACGCCCCCCGCATGTTCCAGGTGTTGAACCGCCGCCGGCTTCCTGCCGCGGGAATCCATGTCTCAGCCGCCATCATGCTGCTCGGAGTCGCATTGAATTACCTGGTGCCGACATCGACCTTTGTCTGGCTCACCAGCATTACCTTGGTGGGCTCGATATGGACTTGGGCGATGATCATGATTTGTCACCTGCATTATCGGACCCGGGTGCGGCTTGGAACGGCCGCTGCAGTGGGTTATCGCATGCCGGGCGCACCCTATGCCAACTGGCTGGTTTTACTGTTCCTCGTCGGCGTTACCGTGATGCTGGGGACGAACGCGGATACCCGGGTCGCGCTCATCGTCGGGCCGGTCTGGTTTGGGATTCTTGGCGTCGCCTATGCGGCAAGGCGCCGGGCGCGCTAACGCGAAACCTGCTTGCGGCGCTAACGCCAGACGTGCCTCGCGACTCGCATGTTGTTCTCACCCATGATTCCTCTCACCTGCGCATCGCTATAGCCCCTGCTTAGCAGTCCTTCCGCTATCAAGGGGATCCGTTCAGGTTCAATCATGGCCATGGCATCGTTGTAGCCCTTCTCGGGTGGAAAGATATCCGGCCGCGCCGCGATGTAGTCGTCCATTTCAGAATGATCGAACACATAGTCCAATCCCAGGCCGACGTGTTCCGCTCCGATGATCTGCGCTGCATAATCGATGTGCCGCAGCAGCGTTTCGGTCGAATTGTCGTTGTTCCCGAGAAAAATACCGATGCCGTTGAGGTTGACCACGCCCCCAGTTGCTGCGCAAGCCTTCATGAGGTCGTCGGGGATATTGCGGTCGTGACCCCACACCGCGCGCGGATTCGAATGCGAGAATATGACCGGGTTCTTGGCATAGTCCATGGCTTCGCGGGCGGTTCGATAACCCGTGTGAGAGCAGCACAGAACCATGCCGACACGTTCCATTTCGTCGATCACTTCACGGCCATAGTCGGTCAATCCGCCATCAGGGGCCTGACAGCCCCCACCCAGACGATTGCTGTGATTGTAGGCAATCAGCATCCAGCGCACGCCCAGCCGATAGTAGATCTCAACGAGTCCCGGATGCGCTTCGACCGCCCGGCCTCCCTCGATGTCGAATACAACGGCGAGCTTGTTATTGCACTTGGCAGCCTCGATGTCCGCGACGCTCTGCGCGAGGACATAGTCTTCAGCGTGGCGCGCTATCCAGCGCCGGAAGGACGCGAGGACGGCAAATGTCTGCTCCCAGGGGCATAGATCGATACCGACGTTGAGAGCCACCAGGTTCACCCCGGCCGCCTTGTGCCGGGCTAGCTGCGGTAAAAATGATTCATCGTCCGGACGCAGCGGCATGCAAGCATGGTTGTCCCAGACGACCGTGCCCGCCAGCACGCCCTCGAGATGTTTACTGAACACGGGGGCCGGCACTTGCATGGGACTGATCCTTGGCAGGTTCGAGCACGATTTTTCTTTCGGTGGCCTGCTCGATCGCCGACCGAGTATAGAGCAAGGGAAAATATTGTCCTGAAAGCCATAAGGGGAACAGGTCCCTGTAGTGCGCACTGGTCCACTCGCCGGATTGACCCGGAGAGTTCACCGCCGCCGAGTCGTCCCATCGGCCCACATCCAGCACCATGCGAAAACTCGCGCCGCCGATGGTTTTGAAGGTCTTGCTGTCGTACTCGGCAACGCCGACGACGCTGGCATCGCCCGCCTTGGGCACGGGGCCCACCGTCATTTTCGCGCGTTGAGTCTCATCGGCCAGCGGCGCAAGCGCATGTTCGAGCAACGTGGTGGCAAGATGGCCCCACTGCCACGACGCGCGGTCGGGACCCAGCAGCGCTTGGGTTTCGGCAAAGGCATCGATCAGCGTGCTCAGCATCAATTCGTTGCGCGCGTGCTCCGGATTGTCGCCGAACCGCTGATTGGGATGCTCCAGCAGCTCGACCATATGCAGCAAATGCGTTTCGAAGGCGATTGCAGCCAGAGCACTGGGGAACGAGCTAGCAACTTTCGCCAGCAGCGCAGGCGTCAGATGCCGCGTCAGCCACACCTCATACAACGCCGCTTGCGGGCTTCGTGCCGTCACTTTGGCATCCCAGCCTGCGAGCCATTGGGCGAGTTCGGCACGTTTTGGATCCGGCGTTGCGATCGTCCCGAGCAAATGAACCAGACGCCGCGCCGCGACGTTCACATCGTCGTTCTGCAGCGCTTCGGAGTCTTTCAAGGAAACCTTGGGCAATCCATCCAAAACTTCCGAGATGCGATTGAACCTTGCATTGTCGATCCAAAAGAAGCTCGTCTTCCTCTGATCGTAGGGGTACCCGTTGGGCAAATTCATTTGATTGGCGGTGGCGATATAGCCCCGGCTCGGATTCACTTCGGATGGCAGCAGGCCGCGGTCCAGGTAGCCGTGCCACTCGTATCGCCCGTCTCCCGGCAGCGGCAACAGGCCATCGGTATCGGGGCGAATCGGCGTGAAGCCTTCCGGGAACCAGCCGATCTTACCGCTCGTATCGGCCACGACGTGATTGCTGCCCGGCTCTCCCCAGAACTTCAATGCGTCGGCGACTTGTTCAACCGTCTTCGCGCGCTGATAGCGCATGGACGCCATGTACGGAGCGCCGCCGGTATCGAGCCAGCTGGCACGCACCGCGTAAGCGCGGTGATGGGCCGGGTCCTCGAACACCACCGGGCCATGGCGCGTGAACTTCAATTCGACCTCGCGTTTCGTGCCGCCGCGCACCGCCACCGATTCGCGTTCGATGCGCATCGGCTCCCAGCCATCGGCATAACGATAACGGCCGGGATCTTGCGGATCCGTCTCATAGACGTACAGATCCTCCTGCGCGATGAAGAACACCGTCAAGCCCAGCGCGATATTGTCGTTGTGTCCGATGGAGATCCCCGGCAAGGCAGGCTCGCCGGCGCCGATGATATTGAGACCCGGAGCCACCAGATGCGCCAAGTAGCGCACCGAAGGCACCTCTTCACTGCGGTGAGGATCGTTCGCCAGGATTGGCCGGCCGGTCGCCGATTTTTCGGGTGCGATGACCCAATTGTTGCTGCCTCGATTGGGATTGCGCGGATCCTCGCCCGACGCCCGGGGATCGAGGAAGCTGGGACCGGGTGCGTATGCCGTTGCCGGCGCCAATCCCGGCTTGGAAAAAACCACACGGCCCTTACCCAGATAATATTGCTCGAGCACATTGGGCGGAATGCTGCAAAGTTCGAGGCCTCGCGGTACCAATGGCGTCCAGGGCGGCGAAATCTCCGGCATGAATTGCGTGCTGGGGGAGCCATCCTTGCAAGCCATCTGCGCTCGCAGCAACTCGAGAAATACGCCGAATACCAGCACGTGATTGCGTACTCGCACCACGTCTTCCGCCTTCCAAAAGGCCGGCCGATACCCGGCCAAGGCGAATTCGGGCGGCAGCAATTTCGGGTCCGCCCGCGCCGCCTTGACATAGGCGTTGATTCCGGCCACGAAAGCTTCGGTGTTGCCTTTCGCGTCGGGGCCGTAAGCTGCCCATTCTTTGCTCATGTCGCCGCGATATTCAAAAAGGCGGATGGCACGATCCTCGGCCACGTACTTCTCGCCCAGCACCGCGGCCAGCTCGCCCAAACCCGAACGGCGCCACAGGTCAATCTGCCAGAGCCGATCGCGCGCCGCATTCCACCCTTGAACGAAGAACGCGTCGTATGCCGAGTGCGCATAGATGTGCGGCACGCCCCAGTGATCGATCAGCACCTCGGCCCTCGCCTTTAAGCCTTCGACCGCGACGTGATTCCGCGCCGGCGCCTCCTTGGCCGCGGCCGCCGCAGACACGGCGCACAAGATGGCGGCTACGATACTCGTGGCTAGGCGGCTCCAGCGATTCTTCACTGCGTCTCCTTCAATGCGGGTGTCGTAAATCGTAATCGGCCGGCGGCTCCGCTCCGAGCAGGTTGCGAACGAAATAATCCCACTCCCGGCGCACGGCATATGGCGACAAGGCCGCTCCATGACCTTGATTGGGCATGTACAGCAAATCGAAGTCCTTGTTCGCCTTGATCAGGGCATCGACGAGTTTCAAAGTCAATGCGGGGGAAACGTTTTCGTCCATCTCGCCGTGTATCAGCAAGAGCTTGCCTTTGAGGTTGCCTGCCAGGGTGGAATTGGCCGCGGCCAGGTACGCCTTCTCGTTTTCCTTGAACGGCCCCAGATACATCTCGCCCCAACGGCTTATGTATCCGCGTTGATCTTGATTCCCGGAGGACGACACGCCTACTTTATAAAAATCAGGATACGCGAGCAGTGCGTGCGCCGTGGCGTAGCCGCCGCCGGATAGCCCTTCCGCGCCCACCCGGTCCAAATCCATATAAGGATATCGGGCCGCCAACTGGCGGATACCCGCGATATGGTCGTCAAGATCGCTGGCCCTCTCCATGTGGCCATAGGCGTAATCCATGAATGCCTTGGAACGCAGTGCCGTGCCGCGGCCATCTATGGTCACGACGATAAACCCCAACTCCGCCAGACTCTGCGTTTGAAAGGCGTCAAAGGTACCGAAGAGCGCCTGCCCGAAATTCTTCCCCACCCGGGTGTCCATCGGGCCCGGATAAATCGAGTCGATGACGGGATACCGCTTGCTCGAATCGAAATTGCTGGGCCGGTACAAGTTGCCGTAGATCGGCGTCTTGCCGTCGGCTGCCACGGCCTTGAACGGCTCGACGGGCGTGTAGCCGCCGGCAATGAGTTTGGCGAGATCGGCTTGCTCCAATTTCTTGATCAAGCGCCCTGCGGCGGTGCGCACCACAAAAACCGGTGCCGTGTTCGGCCGCGAGTAGGCATCGACGAAATAACGACCGGAGGGCGAAAACCGCAGGCGTTCGCTGTCGCTCACCATAGGATCCGGTAGTTTGAGTATACCCAAGCCATGAGGAAGCTCGTGATCGCCCTCTTCGGGGGTCAACTGTCGCAGACCCTTGCCGTCGAAGCCCACGCTGTAGAGGACAACTTCATTCGGATCGCGGCCCTTCTCGCGGCCGCCCGCCAAAAAATATATGCGCTTATGCGCTGCGTCGATGTGGGCAATGCTTCGTACGTTCCACTCGCCGCGGGTGATCTGATGGAGCAGCTTTCCCGCGGCACTGTAGAGGTAGAGGTGGCCCCACCCGTCGCGCTGCGAATACCAGAGGACATCGCCATTTTCGAGCGTGGTCGGCAAGTCCCGCTCGAAATATTCGGGAGTGAGCTCCAAAAAGGTGCCGCTGCTTTCGCGCAGCAGCGTCGTCGCGCCCCCCGTGTCGGCGTCAACCTTGTACAACGTCACGTTCTTGCGGTACCGATCATAGCGGATGTAGTACACATTCTTGCCGTTGGCCGCCCACCAAGCGTCATGCTTCTGCATCGGAGAGGCGAGCAGCGCAATGAACGGCGGCGCGTCCAGCGGCGTCTGCTGCCGCGTCGCCACATCCAAAACCACGAGCTGCCCGGAGGGAAGATCTTCATCGCCCGGCATCGGATAGCGAAAGGTAAACAGCTTGGGCCTCATGCTGCCGTCTTCCGGTACCGCCTGCAGCAGCGACAGCGTCTTTACCTTGCGGTCGTCCATCCGATAGGTCAGAAGGCGCTTGGAATCCGGCGACCAGAGTACCTGGGTCGGCAGCGGTAGGCCTTGGCGAACGAGGGCCATCCAAATGAGCCCGTACCCAGAGAAAGTGGCGTAGCTGTCGTGTTCGATGCCATCCTGCGTCAGTGCGATTTCCTCGCCGCCGCCGATGGGGCGAATCCACACGTTGTAGTCGCGCACGAAGGCCGCCCATTTCCCGTCGGGCGACGTCACCTCAAAGGGATGCGCGCCCGAAGGCGGTTCCTTGAGGCACCGCGCCGTATTGAGTTGGCAGGTCCAGTGGACGGCACCGGTCAAAAATTCAATGGCACGTTTTTCGTCGACGAATCGAAACACGCTGAAGGGCAATTTCCCCGCCTCGACGTTGTTCTTGGTGGCCTCGGACAAGCCCGCGGCGATGATCTTCGGGTCGAAGGCCGGGCTTCGCTGGCCGGTTGCCGCATCGACCACGACGAACTCATGTTCGCCGGCAGGATTGCTGCGCAAATACCAGAACTTATCCTCGGTGCCGATCCAATGATGTTCGATATCGGCGTTGTCGACATACTGAGGCATGTGACCGCGCAGAAATCTTTCCGCACGGGTGTAGTCGCCCGCGGTCACGGTCTTCGGCGATTCGCCCGCCGACGCCGGATTGAACCCAGTCAGCAGCACGGCCGCAGCTGCGGCCGTGCGAGTGATGGCTTTTAGCGCGGCAGCCATGTGCGGCTACTGGTGATCGCTCACCATGGGCAGCCAAACGGCGCTTGACTGGTTCTTGGAGCGCAGGATTGTGATCGACGCCTTCTGATAGTCAGACGATTTCGCGTTGAATATGTTCGGTACGAAGGTTTGAGGATTGCGGTCGTACAGAGGGAAGAGCGTCGATTGTATTTGCACCATGATCCGATGACCGGGCAGGAAAACATGATTCACGTTCGGCAGCTCGAAGCGGTACGACTGCGCCGTCTTGGGCGGGATTGCCGCGGGGTGCTCGAAGCTATCGCGGTAGCGCCCGCGGAATATGCTCAGTGCAATCGGCAGCTGATATCCCCCCATCGCCGGCTCGGTCGGATAGGTCGGGGGGTAGACATCAATGAGCTTGACCACGAAGTCGCCATCGCTTCCCGTGGTGATGGCGCGAATATCGGCGGCCGGCACGCCCTGAACCCTGACCGCGGTGCTCAGTTCCGCCGTCTCATACGTGAGCACATCGGTGCGGTCGTCGACGAAACGCTGATCCTGCACCAGCCACTTGGCCCAGGGAATGTAGCCCACCGGGTTGGCGGGATACCCGAAGAACGGGTCCATGATCGGCCGCGGCAAGAAGGGCACCGGTTTGGAAGGATCGCTGACGTAGGTATCGCCCTGCGCTTCGGATTCCTTCGGCGCATTGAAGTCCAAGCTGAAGTTCGCGCCGAGGTACACAGGCGTCAGCTTCTTTGCGCAGCCGCTCTTGCAGGCGATGGGCCAGTCTTGAAATTTCTCCCAGTGATTCTCGCTGGTGTTGTAGACCATCGCGCGTGCCAGCTGCGCCGGAGGTCCGCCGCGCAGATGTTCATTGAAAAACGGCATCACCATGTCGCGGCGATACTGTTCGGCCGTATCTCCTTCCCAGCGCAGCGCTCCCAAGACATAGCCGGTGCCGTTGACCTGGCTGTGGCGCCAAGGACCTAAGACCAGCCAGTTGTTGGCCTCGTGACCCGCGGCCTTCAGTGCCGCAAAGGCATGGTTGGCACCCCACATGTCCTCTTGATCCCACAGCCCCTGCTCCCACAGCGTCGGCACATTCGAGGGATGAGCGGCCATTTGTTTATCGAGCGCAAGGGCCTGCCAGAAGGCATCGTAGGCCGGATGCGCCATCATGCGCGTGATCCATGGGAGTTTTTCGAGCCCGTGCGCGCGCACGTAGTCGCCGGTTGAGCCTGCGCTCAAATATTCCTCATAGGCGTCGAAGGCATCGGTCGGCGTGACCGTTCCGGCCCCGGTTTGCGCGGTCTGCATGTGCACGTAGCCGAGCATCAGGTTGCGGAAAGCGCCGTATTGAAACCAATCATCGCCCATCCAGCCATCGACCATCGGACTCTCAGGGACAGCAGCCTTCAGCGCGGGGTGTGGGTTGAGCAGCGCCATGACAACCGTGAAGCCCTCATAGGAGGACCCGATCATCCCAACCTTGCCGTTGGACTCCGGTACGTTTTTAACCAGCCAGTCGATGGTGTCCCAGGCATCGGTGCTGGGATCGGTGTTGGTGGGATTGAATGGTCCGCGCAAGGGGCGCGTCATGACATAGTCGCCTTCCGAACCATACTTGCCGCGAACGTCCTGCCAGACGCGGATATAGTGTGCGCGAACGAAGTCTTCGTCGGAAAGCGGCAGGGTGGCGAGCATTGAGCCGCTCACGGAACGTTGGGAGCGCTCCGCTGCGTCGTACGGCGTGCGGGTCAATATCATCGGCGCGCCCTGCGCCCCCTTCGGCACTAGAATGATTGTCTTCAGCTTGATGCCATCGCGCATCGGAATCATTTCTTCGCGTTTGGTGAAATCCTCGTTGGCCAGCTTGTCCTTGAAGTCCTTGGGAATATCGTTGAGGCTGATATCGTTCGATTGGACCGGCGGCGTGTCCGCAGCAACCAGCGACGCAGCAACGCTGCACGCCGCAATCACGCCCGTACCCAAGCACAGCCATTTAGAACGCGCCTTCATACAGCCTCCCCAACGATGAATACTCTGTTCTCTTTCCCTGCACATCTTGATCTTAGCGATGCCTGCTTAGGCAATGACTAATAGCTCTTATGCACGATATAAACCGGTCTTATGTGAATGAGGCCACGCGTTTTGCCGACTCCGGATCCAGAAAACCCCGGACCGTGGCCTCCGTTTCCTCGGCCATCGCTTCTTGGAGGCCGAAAGAGAGCTTGGTCAAAACTCCCTTCAGATCCTTGACCGGACGCTCGGGCAGGTCGGCGATTCGCCGCGCAACCCGGATCGCTTCAATCAACAGTTGGTTGTGCGGCACCACTTTCCAAAGCATTCCCCACTGCAGCGCTTGCGCAGCGTCAAAGCGCTCGCCGAAATAAAGCAGCTCGCGGGTCTTCTGCGCGCCGATCATAGTCGGCAGCAGCGCAGTCACCGCGCCCGTGACGAACAGACCCCAGGTGATCTCGGGGAAGAAAAAGCGCGATCCTTCCGCAGCAATCGTGAGGTCGCAATTGATGGCCCATTCCAATCCGCCGCCGACCGCCCAGCCGTGGATGGCGCCGATAACAGGCTTATGCCCGAATAGGATTGATCGGCTGACGTCCTGAATACGCTCAATATAGGCACGGACCTTGGGTTCGCTTCCCAATTGCGCTTGAAAATCCTTGAGGTCGTCCCCGGAACAGAAGGCGCGGCCGGCGCCTGTCAGGACGATCGCCCGGATCGCCGGATCCTGATTGGCGCTGCTCAACGCCCTGTTCAGATCTTCCAACAACTCCGCGGTGATTGCATTGAGCCGACTCGGGCGATTCAGCGTGATGAGCCGCACGCCATCGCTCGGGTTGTCCGCCAGTACTGTCCCGGTCATGCGCTTTTTCCGGCCATCTCGTAGAGAAATTCGGCATGCGCCTTGGCCGCTTCCCTCAAGCCTGCAACCTTCGGTGTGTTGCTTTCGACCAGAATGATCCGACGATTCAAATGCATCGAAAGCTCATCACTCATTTGGATACTCGTTCCATAAAAATCATCGGGGCTCTACGCCGCCGGCCCGAAGCACCGAGCCGCCTATCATCACCAACGACGGATGACTTAGCGCTTGGAACGAATCCAGTGGATTCCCATCGACCACCTGCAAGTCCGCAAGCTTGCCCTTTTCGATGGTCCCCAGGTCTTTCTCGCGTCCCAGTATCGCGGCGCCGTTCCGCGTCGCCGCCGAAATCGTCTCCATTCGGGACATCCCTAGGCGGACGAAGTATTCCATTTCGTCGAAATACATCCGAGGATAGTGCGCCATCAACTCGACCACCGCGTCGGTCCCGATGCCCATGACAATGTGTCGTTTGCGCGCCTCGCGGAACAATTCTTCGTGCATGGCCATGGACCAGCCGCGCTGATGTTCGAGATAGTCCATCGTTGGTATCACCCCGGGCGACTCGTAAAGCAGCTTCATGATCTCGAGCGTCGGTACGATCTGAATCTTGCGCTCGGCGATCAAATCCAAGTCGGCAACCGGCATATACAGGTGCTCGATGCATTGGACGCCGGCGAGCACGGCACGCCGGGTCATCTGCGGCGGTTCAGAGTCCGAAAAGCCGCCGCCGTGGCTCGTGACCCTCATCAGATGGATCTTGGCTTCATCGACTGCCGCGCTCACTTCTTCTTGCGTATAAGGCGGTGACAGCTTGATGTAGCGAAATCCTGCCTCGTACATCTTGCGCACGGCCTCCCGAAAGCCGTAAGGCCCGCTCGCGAAGTAAGACCAGCTGGGACCATGCCCGCCCGTCGTGGTGATGAGCTGCCCGACGGAATAAAGACGCAACGACTTGATATAGCCCAGCCGCTGCGCCTCGTTCAATGCTTGCATGGGCTCGATCATCCCACCGACGTCGCGCACGGAGGTGATGCCCGAATCCACAAACCGCTCCATGAAATCCAAGGCGCTCAAGGTCGAGAGGCTGTCGCTCGGCTGGCGCCCGTCGCGCGGATAAACCAAATGCACGTGCAAATCGATGAAGCCCGGCAATACGAATTTTCCTGCGGCATCGATGCGCTTGGCATCAGCGGGTATCTCGACCGTGCCGGCTGCACCCACGGCGGCAATCCGGTCTCCGCGGATCAACACGGTTGCGTTCTCCATAGGCTGGCCGCCGTTGCCGTCGATGACGGTCGCGCCGGTGATCGCAATGGTTCCCGCAGCCGCGGCAGCTTGTGTGGCTGCCGCATCGGCTCCGGCAACCGCATCGACGCCAAATGCGGCCAGCACGATCACGCATTTCAACAGCAATCCGCGGATGCATGATGTCACTGCTATGCTCCCCAAACCTTCTCATAGACCCGCAACCAGTTCTCGCCGAGAACCTTGCGCACCTCCGCCGGGCTCCAGCCGCGCTTCAACAGGCCTTGGGCCACTTTGGGCAGCTCGACGATGGTTTCGAAGTCTTTGACCATGTACCAAGGCCATTCGCCGTAGACATCCGCTGGCCAGCGCTCGCGATCCAGCCCAATGGCATCCAAGTCCACCCTCCCGGTCATGAAATCGGGGCCCAGGCCGATATGATCGACGCCCACCAGCTTTTTCAAGTGGTCGTACTGATCGAGATGCTGGTCCAGTGTGGCCTGGGGGATATGGGGCACGTTGACATCCTTACCGCTGCGGACGTGGAAATCGCTGAAACCAGTGAGCCCGATCACGCCGCCGGTTTTAGCAATCGCTTCGATGAGCCGGTCGGAAATATTGCGCGGGTTGTCCATCAGCGCCCGCGCATTCGTGTGCGAACAGATCACGGGCACGCCCGTGGTCATCTGGATTGCATCGAATGAGGTGCGTTCACCGGTATGGCCGCAGAGATCCAGCACCAGCTTCTGCTTGTGGATCTCTTCGACGTAACGATGGCCGGCCCGGGTGAGGGGCACGTCCGGGTCGAGGCAACCGCCGCCGAAGATATTCGTATTGTTGTAGGCGATGCTGCAGATCCGAAGCCCCAGCTGGCGGTACACGCGCAGGTTGCCCAGGAGTCCTTGCCCATTCGCATCCATGAGCAGGGGATCGGCGGATTGCCAGCCGGCAATATGTGCGATGTTCCCCTGCGCATGAATCTGTCTGATCTCGCGGACGGACCCCGCGGGAATGAGCGCCGGGTGCGCGTCGCAGAACGACAGCAGATTGGCGAACGAGGCGATGCCGCCGACGCTTTGATGCCAGCAGTTCACGCCGCCCGCCTTCAGCATCTGCAGATACTTCTCGTTCAGCGCGGACGGATCCAAGCCGTCGACGACCAGCGTGGAACGCTCAACCCTCCAACCCTCCTGAACGGTGCGTTCATCGACGCTGGTCACGCTTGGCGGTGCAATGGCTTCCGCCCACGCCTTCATTGCGGGCGCCACGGCGGCCGCCGACAGTGCCGCAAGCAGATATTCTCGTCGGTTCACGCTTCTCTCCTTTTTTGACTGAGTCCGGGCATTCGTTCATGCCATTGCGTCGACCGCTCATAGGCCGCCGCCAACGCGAGCAGCCTGCCCTCGCTGAAACGCGGACCGCAGATCATCACGCCGATGGGCAGGCCTGCGGATGAAAAGCCGCAGGGAAGCGTCAGTGCGGGCAGACCAAGCACGTTGAATATCATCGTGTTCTCGATGGAGAACAAGGCATCATCGACCGAATTTCGTTCGGCCTGCAGGGCGCGCTCGATCGGCGGAGGCTGGCTCTTCATCGTCGGCATGGCGAGCACGTCGAAATCCTTAAAGGCGGCATCGATGGTGCGCCGCCGGCGCTCCAGCGCTGCGCGGGCCTCGATATAACGCGCCAATTTGGCCGACGCGTTGCCTTGGGCCTTATCCTCGACGTAGGCGGCGCACCATTCGAGGATTTTGCGGGTCGTAGGCGTATATTTGTCCGGGTGCTGTTCGAGCATCGTATGATGGTAAGCAACCACTTCCGCCGCATTGATGAGCACGTCATTCGCCTGGGTGAAATTCGCAAGGCTCACATCCCTGATGCCCGACGTGAGCTTGGCGAACACTGACAGCGCCTCCTCGACCGAGCGCGCGATTTGCGGATCGACATTGTCGAAGAATGGCTGTCGCGGTACTGCGATGCGCAACTGCGACAGCGGCTGGCGCGCCGCCAACGCGTAGTTTTCCTTGGGCCTCTCGACGCTAAGCACGTCGAGCGGGTCGTAGCCGACCATCTCGCCGAACAGCAGCGCCACATCCTCGACTCTTCGCGCCATGGGGCCGCAGGTGTCGAGACTCGCCACGGACGGAATGATTCCTGTCGTTGAGACCAGTCCATGCGTGGGTTTCAACCCGACCAGCCCGCACCAAGCGGCGGGAATTCGAACCGAACCGCCCGAATCGGTGCCGAGCGCTCCAAAGCACATGTGAACCGCCGTCGCCGCAGCCGAGCCACTGGACGAACCGCCTGTGACCCGATCCAATCCCCAAGGATTTCGCACCGGTCCGAAGTGCGACGACGCACCGCTCGGGCTCACGCTGAACTCCGCGAGATTCGCCTTGGCAATGATCACCGCCCCGGCTCGGCGCAGGCGTCGCACGACTGCGGCGTCCTCGCTCGGTACGCGATTCTCAAATTGCGCGCTGGCCGCGGTCGTGCGCGTTCCCGCGGTGTCGATGGCGTCCTTCAGTGCAATCGGAATGCCGTGAAGCGGCGAGCGAAATTGTCCCTCGCGCGTTTCCGCATCAAGTGCGGCCGCCTGCGCAAGCGCTTCCTCTTCCATGACGGAAATCAGTGCGTTGATCTGTGGATTGTGCTGCTTTATATGTCGAAGACAGGCCGCCGTGAGTTCGCGGCTCGTAACGCTCTTTTGATGAATTGCCCTGGAGGCGTCCGCCAAGCTCAGCGCCGCTGGGTCCTCAGGCATGGCAACGGGAGTCGTCGGCGCGCGCACTCTTCTGCGCGCGAAGACAATAGCGGCGGCAACGCTGTAGCGGCTGCCGCAAGAAGAATCTCGCGGCGGTTCATTGTCATTCGGGCTGCCCGGTTTCTGTTTGCTGCCACGGAGCGCCTATTAGCCTCCTCGTTAACATGAAAAGACAACAAAAAGCTCTAATAGTCGGGATAAGTTTGCGTAATGGCATGGCGTCCGCGCTGGCCAGCGGCGATCCTGAGCGTTATGGTATCGCTGCGGGGTGGCCTGCGATGGGACGGAGCGCATCGGTGTCATTGCATTCGTTGGGACTATTCTGCCTTCTTTATCTCCTGCTCTCGTTGACGCCGGGACCGGGCGTCACAGCCATCGTCTCCCGGGTTCTGGCGCACGGCCAGAAAGGCATGGCGGGCTTCATCCTCGGTTTCATCGCCGGTGATCTTGTTTGGTTTTCGCTCGCCGCCGCCGGCATGGCCACGCTCGCGCAAACTGCTCACGCCTTGATGATCGTGCTCAAATTTTTGGGCGCCGCATATCTCTTGTGGATGGCGTTTCGGATGTGGACCGCCCCGGTGCGGCCAATTTCGGCGCAGGGCGAGGCCAAGCGCCGACGGCCCTCGCACCTGTTTCTTGCGAGCTTGACGCTGACCATGGGCAATCCCAAGGTCATGATGTTCTTCCTGGCGCTGCTGCCGACCGTGCTCGACCTGCCGCGAATCACGCTCGCCGATTCCCTCAAGGTGGGCGGCGCGATTTGCGTCATTTTATCGCTGGTCTTCGGCAGTTATTCAATGGCCGCCCTGCGCGTCAGGGACTTGTTCAACAATCCACGGTCGCTTCGCTGGCTGAACCGCGGCTCCGGAACCGCCATGGCGGGTGCCGCCGTGGCGGTCGCGACGCAATAAGTCGCGTTCTATCGCGTTTGATGGCGTCGGCAAGTTCGCGAGTCGGTGCGGCGGCGCGGTCACTTCAAGCCGAACACGTACAGCACGCGATCCGCGCTGATGGCGATGTACTGACGGCCGTCAATGCCGAAGCTCATCGGGTTCGAGTTGATGAAGGATCCCGTCTGCATGTGCCATAGCGAGCGGCCGGTGCCCGCGTCGAGCGCGATGAAATCGCCCTCAATGGTACCCGTGAACACCAATCCGCCTGCCGTCGCCAGCAGGCCGGTACTTGCCGGCGAGAGCAGCGGGAAAATCCAACGCACGTCGCCGGTCAGTGCATCCATCGCGCGCACTTCCCCGGACGCGTCGATATCGGGCGTTTCGTTTTCTCCGCCGCCGGGGAAATAGCGGCCCGGCCGATACTCCATGGACCGCTTGAAGTAGGTCGCGGCGCGCTTGCGCACCGGTACGAAAATCCAGTGCCGCACAGGGTCGTATGACGGGCTGAACCAGATGGTGGCGCCATTGGCGTTCGGCCAGACGAAGGCGCCTTTCTCGCTCGGTTCGGTATCGGGAAGCACAATCGGCCGGCCCTTCGCATCGAGCCCCTTGGCCCAGGTCTGTTTGCCGTACGCCTGTCCTTTCAAGAATTCGCCCGTAACGCGATCGAGCACGTAATAGAAGCCGTTGCGGTTGGCATTCACGATCAGATGCCGCGCTCGTCCGTTCAGGTCAGCATCGATCAAGACCGGCACGTGGCCGGCGTCCCAGTCGTGCGTGTCGTGAGGCGTGAACTGAAAATACCAGCGCATCTTGCCGGTATCGGGATCCAGCGCGACAAAGGAATCCGTGTAGAGGTTATCACCCGGCCGTTTGTCGCCATTCCAGTCCGGACTGGGATTGCCGATGCCCCAGTAAAGGAGCTTGAGCTTGGGATCGTAGGCCCCGGTGACCCAGGTCGGACCGCCGCCGGACTTGGCGCTGTCGCCTCCCCAGGTTTTGAAGGCGGCCTTGTCCTCAGGACCCGGTATGGTCCAGAAGCGCCATAACCTCTGACCGGTCTTGGCATCGTAGGCGTCGAGAAATCCCCGGATACCCGCCTCGCCGCCCGCCACGCCGGCGATAACCTTGCCGTCGATGGCCAGTGGGGCTCCGGTCATGCCATAACCGAGCGAGTAATCGACCACCTTGGTGGCCCAGCGCTGCGCGCCGCTTTTGATATCCAGCGCCACCAAATAGCAGTCCAGCGTCGCCAAGTAAAGTGTGTCGCCGAGCACGGCGGCGCCGCGGTTCGCCGCGGCGAACTGCATCAGATGAAAATCCGGCGGCATCGGACGAGTCCAGGTCCACAGCACACGGCCCGTGCGAGCATCGAGCGCGGTGGCGGAATTGGCCGCCGTCAAGTACATGATGCCGTCGACCACGAGCGGCGAGGTCTCATTGTTGGTATCGGGCATCTGGTAGGCCCATTGCACCTTAAGATCCTTGACGTTGGCAGCGTTCACTTCGGTCAGCGGCGAGAAGCGTTGTCCCGAATAGTTGCGCGAATAGGTCATCCAGTTTTGCGGCTCACTGTCAGCCTGCAGGATGCGCTCGAACGGAACTTCGGCACGGGCGGAGCCCGCCAGGAGGCAAACCATCCATGCGCCGCAAAGCGCCCAAGCGCCGCGCGTCATGGCTTGCTCCTCGGCGCGAGCAGATAAGCCACCAAATCATTCACATCGGCCGGCGGCAGATTCTTGAATGAAGGCATGGGCGTCTGGCCTTTGAGCCGTTCTTGAGACCTGAGCTCCGCCTTCTCGAAGCTGCGCAAGTTTCCCGCGGCGTCTCTCAATTGGATGCTGTAATTATCTTCGTTGACACGAATTCCTTCGGCCACCTGACCCGACAGCGTGGCGACCCGGACCATCAGGAACTCCGCCGGCAGCCGTGAAGCGGGATCGAGGAGGACCTCGCGGACGTACGCTGCGCTTCTGCGATCACCAAGGTCCGTCAGTTCCGGACCGACGGCGGTGCCGCGACCGGCAAGAATATGGCAGGCGGAACAGCCGCTGGCGGCGAATACCCGCTCGCCGTGCGCGGCATCGCCGGTAGCCGCGGCCGCCGCCGACTGCCCCAGAGAGCGGACGTAGGCGACGAGTGACCTGACTTCGACGTCGGTCAGGAACGCGCCGGCGGGCATTTCCGGCGGAATGCCGGACTCAATCAAGTCGCATAGCGAAGCCTCGTCCGGAGCGCGCTGGATGTGAGCTCGATGCAAGTTGGGACCGCGGCCGCCACTGGCATCCATGCCGTGACACACGGCGCAGTTCGCCTCGAAAGCCTGACGGCCCCGATCGAGCTCCTGCTCGTGCGACGGAGCCGCCGCTTGGCCCGCGAACGGCTTAAGCGCATCGCAAGCTTGCGTCAACCCTGACGCCAGCGACAGCACGCAAGCAACACTGCGGGCAAACCTGTTTGCAAACATCACGGCCCTCAATCATATGCCCGTTTCGTCGTGTGCTCCCGCCAGGCTAGTGCTGCTCCAGCTTCAGCAGGTTATCGTCGGGCTTGCGGTCAATATACTTGTTGTAGGGGTCGATGCCCACGCATTTCGGCTCCTGATCGACAACCACGGTGAAAGTGTGCTTTCCGCTTTGCACGCGTTGCTTCTGCATCGACAAGACATTACTCTTGGAAAAGGCCTCCCGGCTGGGGTCTACCGTGAAGACGCCGATATCGATCGCCTCGTCGAGCGGTGCTTCGGTCTCGACGCCCTTGCCGTCGGCGTAAAGCTTGCGCGCCTCGACATCCATAGTCACGTCCCATTTGCCATCCGGCCGCTTGCTCGTGTGGGCGCTCGCTACTTTCAAATCATAAAGCGTTATCTTTTGAAACAGGTCAGTGATGAGTTGCTGATGCTCGGGTCCGGCTTCCTCGCGCAGGTAATCGACGAGTTCCCGCGAACGCGGATACGGCGGTCCCTTGAAGGAATAGTCGCGCAGCAGATGCCGCAGCGCACGGTTGACGGTTTCCTCGCCGATCTGATCCTTGAGCAGGTACATCACGACCGCGCCTTTCTGATAACCGATGTACGCCTGCTTTTGACCATCGACGCGCTCGAGCGGCCTCTCTTCGACCGGTTCTTTGCCTCTGCCGCGCAAATACCCGTCGAGCGACTCGCGCAGGAAGCGGTGAATGTTGTCCGGCCCGTGCAGCCGCTCCATCACCATGAGCGCCGAATACTGCGCGAGCGTTTCCGACAGCACGGTCATGCCCTCCATGTCGGCGCTGATGATGTGATGGAACCACCATTGATGGGCGGTTTCGTGCGCGGTTATGTAGGTAACCAAATCGGCCTTGTCCAGGCGGCGTGTGTCGAAAATGAAACCCGCGGCTTCCGAGTAGGCCACGGTGCCCGGGAAGGATTGAGCAAAGTTGAGGTAGTCGGGAAATTCCAGGATGCGTAGCTGCCGGAACTGATAGGGACTGAAATTCGTGGTGTAGTAGTCGAGCGACTCCTTCATGGTCTTGATCATGCTCTCGACGTCGTAGGGGTGCGCCGGGTGGTAATAAACGGCGAGCGCCGTGTCCTTATAGTGGTCCTCGCGGACCGCGTAGCGCGCAGATTGGATCGAAAAGAAATGCAGAATCGGCGCCTCGGTGTGGAAGTGCGAAATGCGCCTGCCACCTTCCACCTTTGAATCGACCAGCTTGCCCGGCGCCAATACCGTCTGGGCCGCCGGCGCGGAGACGGTCAAGTCGGCGTTGACCCAATCGCTGTCGTGACTCAAGTAATGAAACTGGCGCGCGGCCGTATCCTCGAGTTTCGGCGCGCCCGGCTCCGGTGGCAATCCGTACTGGCGGCGCTTCGCCCGGCCGGTCAGGTAGGGCCATTGGGACACGCCCAGGTGGGGTGCGAGTTGTAGGTTGTCGAGAAAAGTTCCGTTGTCGACGACTCTGACCTCGTTGAATGAATTGCGGAATCCCCTCTGTTGGCGCACGGTCTCGAAAGTGATCTCGCGCCGCTCGCCGGGCGCGAGCGGCGTGTCGAAGGTATAAATCCGGTAATGGAACCCCGGAAAGTCGCGCGTCATCCGTGCGCCGGGGACAAACAGCGAAGTCAGCTCCAGCGGGCCGACCGATTCCGTTCCCAGGAATGACTTCTCTTCGTGGGCACGCACCCACGAGATATGCACCTCTTTGAGCGGCGTCCCCGTGCGGTTTTCGATCACATAGCTGCCGCGCGTCACGACCCGCGGCTCATCCGGAAAAAGATCGACCTTGAGCGTCACGTCCGTAATACGCGGCTGCAGCACCTTCTCGAACTGGCTCAAGGTTTTTTCGTAATCGGCCGCCCAGCGCTCGCTGGCAACGTAGGGGCGATACTCGTTCAGGACGTTGGTGTTGTAGTAGATATAGCCGCCAAGAGCCGCCATCACGACGGCGGCGGCGCCCGCAATCCAACCGGGAGGACCCTTGAGCCGCGCCGGCAGGCGCTGCAGGCGCACCTTGAGCGGAGCGGACTCGCCGCGGCGCCACAGCGCATACGCAAGCACCGCGAGGATCGCCGCGAATGCAGACCAGTAGGCGTGAAACCACGCGGCATAGCGCGCGAATTCGCCCTGACCGTTCATGTCGGAGATCGGCGTCGGCGGGGTGGTCGCATACAGATAAAGGTGGTGATCGAAGCCCATGCTCGGCAGTGTGCGTTGCGCGACAAGCACGAGCAGGATCACCAGCAACCCGACGAACTTGTGCGGCGCCAGCATCTGCACGAATACCGCAAGCACGGCGTACAGCAGCATGGTGACGAGCCAGGGAAGCACGTACCAGCCCAGGTAATGACTGAACTCGAAGTGCGGAAAGCCTTTGAGGGCCTGCACACAGACTGCGGCGACCACGCTCATGAGCGCCATCGTGAACAGCACGATCGCGATCGCCAGAATCTTCGGCAGCAGGAAGGCTATGTCCGAGGATGGCGTTGCGTCGACGATTTCGAACACTCGGCGCTCGCGGTCGCGCCAGACGAGCTCGCCCGCATAAAATGCGGCGATGAGCAGCGGAAACGTCGTGAACTGCTCGCGCAGCGTCTGAATCATGACCCGCGTTACCGGAAAAATCACACTTACGGAGTCATCGCCTGCGTACCAGAGCCCGACGACGGCATTGAGGAAGGCGATCCCGAGCAGGACCACGTATGCGGGACTGCGAATGACGCTCAAGACGTCGAATCGCGTCAACGCCGCGAGCGGTCCCCACCCCAGCTCGCGATGCGCCGCGGGTTTCTGCGGCTGGGACGGTTGCGGGCCGCCCGCGGCAGCGCCATCCTGTGCCGCACGAGCGGCGGCCTCGCGGTCGCTCGGCAGAGACCGGTTCTCTTGGCGAAACGAACGCCACGCGTACGCAAGCAGTCCGAACGCCACGGCCAGCCACAGCAAGCGGTTGCGCAGCATGCCGCCCGCCATCCGCGGCCACAGCATATTGCGTTCGTTCGGCGTCCAGTTTTTGGTGGCTGCGTCGAGCGCCGACAGACCGAAGGGATCGAGCAAAGCGGCCGCTGGAGCAAACTCGGCTCGCTTGAAGTATCCGGTCGCGAGGAAATAGATCACCAACACCACGAGGGCGCCGATGTAGGTCGCAAACATCGAGCGCGTCGTCGTCGCCAGGGCAAAGAATGACGCGCCGATGATGAACAGTGTCGGCACGCACAGCACGAAGTATACGTACAGGTAGTCGAGCGGCCGGAACGGACCGATCGTCTGGGGATCGAGCCATGGCATGGCCGATGCAGTCACCACCGCAAGCGGCACGCTCAAGAACGCAACGCACCCGGCCCCGAATGCCCCCAGGAAGCGTCCGAACAGGTAGTCGAACTTCGACAAGCGGGTGGCATAAATGATCGGACCGAACCGCGTTTCTTCATCCCGCACGATGACATTCGCGACAAACGTCGTCAGGATGAATATCGCCCACACACCCATGATCATGCAGTCCAATGCCAGCGTGTACGGCGAATTGCGAAACACCTGGCCGCCCCATCCGAGCTGCAAATTGTCGGAATTGACGAGGGCGAACGTGAGGAGGAAGAAAATGATGCTCGTGACCCAGAAAGCCGGCGCTGTCAGCTGGTAGCGCAGCTCGAAACCTGCGACGTGACGTAGCATTTTCAGCGCCTCAGGCCGCGGTGCGTTTGGGGGCGAGCGTCGAGAAGTACACATCCTCGAGTCCGCCTTCGACTGGCTCGAAACCTCCTTCGGGACGCGCGTCCGACAGCACATGAATCATGGTGCGGCCGCCGAACAATCGGGTTGCGATGACCTGGTGAGCCGCCCGGTAGGCGTCGAGTTCGGGCTTGTTGATCGCCTTGCGCCAGACGCGCCCACGCAGCTCGGCGATGAGTTCGAGCGGGGCGCCGGCACGCACGATGCGGCCCCCGGCGATGATGGCCATGCGCTGGCACAGTTCGGTGACGTCCTGAACGATGTGCGTCGACAGGATGACCACCACGTTTTCGGCCGTCTCCGACAGCAGGTTCAGAAATCGGTTGCTCTCTTCGGGATCAAGGCCCGCCGTTGGCTCATCGACAATGAGCAGCTGCGGCTTGCCGATCAGGGCCTGCGCGATGCCGAATCGCTGGCGCATGCCGCCGGAAAATCCGGCCAGAGCCTTGCGCCGCACGCTCCATAGGTTGACCTGCTGCAGGAGCGCTTCGACGACCTCGCGCCGTTCGCTCCGAACACCGTAGCCTTTGAGGACGGCAATGTGATCGAGCATTTCATAGGCCGACACGCGCGGGTACACCCCGAAATCTTGCGGCAGGTAGCCCAGTGTCCGGCGCAGCGCGTCCGGCGCGGCGAGCACATCGATGTCATCGAAGCGGATCGCACCGGAGGTCGGCACCTGCAGAGTGGCGATGCAGCGCATCAGCGTAGACTTGCCGGCGCCGTTGGGGCCGAGAAGCCCAAACATGCCTCGCGGCACCTCGAACGTCACGTCATCGAGTGCGCGGGTGCCGTTTGGATAGACGTGGCTTAGCTTTTCGATCCGAAGCATTTGAGTCCCTCACCTCTGCCGCGACATCATCGTCATGCGCAACGGCATTTGCAGGAGCGTTACGCTTATGCATAGTAGCTGCGCGTCTCTTTGCAACGACAGCTAATACCTCTAATAGGAGCTATTAGTCCGTTTTATCGCCATACGGTGCACCGGAAGATGTCCGCAGCTTGAGCTGCAGCAAAATTTCGTGGCGCCGGGCATTCGTCGCGCCCGACCATTCCGCAATCTCGCCGAGGGTTCGAAGACATCCCACGCACAAGCCGTTCGCACCCAGGCGACAAACGTTGATGCACGGTGATGGCGCAGTTGCGTTGATTAAAGTTGTGTCGGACATTGGCTCAAACCTTGCCAGCGATCTTGCACCCGCGCAATTCGGAATCGGATAACAAATCTTTATGTTACCCATTAGCTCTATTAGCTACCGTCGGCAAATCGTGCGACGGCAGCCCTCGGCGCTCTGGCTGCCCGTGGTGAAGTAATCCGGCGGCCCCACGAATTCCGGCCGACCTCAATTGTAGGGCTTCATCGGATAATCTTTCGGCGGCGTCTTGCCGAGCAGCTCCCGCGCAAAGAAATCCCAGCTCCGCCGGTAAAAGTAAGGACGAGCCATCACGGGATGGTTGGCATTGGGAACGATCAGGAGCTCGAAATCCTTGTTGGCGGTCATCAGCGCGTCGACCAACCGCAACGAATTGGAGAGCGGCACATTTTCATCAAGCTCGCCATGCACGATCATCAGCTTGCCGGTCAGCTTCGACGCCCAGTGAATGTTCGAGTTGGCGTCCCAGAAAGGACCGGGCTCGCTTCCCATCCACTCTTCGTTCCACCAGGCCTTGTCGAGCCGGTTGTCCTGAACACCGCACCCGGTGAGGCCGACCTTGTAGAAATCCGGCCTTTCCTCGAGCGCGCGCACCACATCATAGCCGCCGGCCGAATAGCCGTAGAGGCCCACCCGCGAGATGTTCATCCAGGCATTTATTGCGGCCACGGCGCGGATCGCGGCGATGTGATCATCGAGGCCCACGGCGTGGAGATTCCGATAGGCCGGCTGCTGGAAGGCGCGCGAGCGACCGGCGGTGCCGCGCCCATCGACGATCACACCAATCGCGCCGAGCTGCACGTGTGCATTGAGGAAGCGCTGGGTCATCGCCACCTCGAAGGAGGTTGGGCTGTAGGCGATCATCTGCGGACCCGCATAGATTTCTTCGATGATCGGATAGCGTTTCGCAGGATCGAAATCCGCGGGCTTGAAGATGGTGCCGTAGAGCGGAGTCTTGCCGTCCGCCGCCAGAGCTTCGAAAGGTTCGGGCAAACGGTATCCCGCCGCGAGATAGTCGCTGATGTCGGCCCGACCCAGCTCCATCATGATGCGCCCGTCGCTGGCGCGGCGTAGCACGGATCGCGCCGGCTGGTCGACGGACGACATATTATCGACGAAATACCGGCCATCGGGAGAGACATCCACATCGTGATCGAACGGCTCGGGGGTCAGCTGCTTCACTGCCCCGCCCTTGCGAGGCACCGCATAGAGATGGCGGAGATAAGGATTGCGTCCCGCTTCGCGGCCTGTTCCGATGATCAGCAGTTTCCCGTGCGGCGCATCAACGCCGGCGACGCTGCGCACGACCCAGTCGCCTGAGGTCAGTTGCCGCCGCGCGCCGCTATGCGCGTCGATGGCATAGAGGTGAAAGTAGCCCGTCTCGTCTGCAGTCCAGTATACCGTGTCGCTTTTTTCGTCGTAGAACCAGAACTGGCTCCAGGTGTCGACATAGGTATCCGAGCGGTCTTCGGACAGCAGGCTGGACGCGCCGGTGACGGCATCGACGCGATAAAGCTTGAGCTTCTTGTACCCGCGCTCGGCAACGCGCTCGAACACTGCCTTGGCGTCGGCGCTCCATACAAATTCGGGGCCGAAATAATAGAGTACCGGCTCGGGCGGGAGCGCCATGTCGGTACGCTTGCCCGTCTCCATGTCGAAGATCATGCCCTGCGCGAGCGGCGTCGCGGTGTCTCCGGGCAACGTGTAGACGTATTCAAACACCCTGGGCTGGGCGCCGCCCGGCGGCGTGGATTGGACCAGCGCCAGCCGCCGCGCGCCCGTCAGGCTCAGCCGAAATGTCGCGATGCGCCGGGAATCGGGCGACCAGCTCAGAGCGGGCTGCACCACCGGATGCGATGTTCCTTGGGCGATCATGATCTTCGGGTCGATCACCGGCGTGGCATAGGGCGCATCCGGCGTGCCGTCGGCAGTGAGTTGCCTTTCACTCCCGTCCTTCGTGGAAATCACGAACAGATTGCCGTCGCGGACCAGAGCGCGCCAGGCGCCGTCGGGCGATCGCTCGCCATCAGCGGGATCGGTATTCGGCGTCAGGACGCGCGCACTCGGATCATATTTCCATTCTTTGCCATCCTGTGCAAAGCGGAGTGTACCGCTCTTATCGTCGACCTTAAGACCGGTGAGCTTGAAAGTCTTGTGCTCGATGGACTTGCCCGTGGCGCCTGCCAAGGCGCCGATCAGCGCATCGCGGTCGAACAGCGGCCGTATTGTGCCTGCGGCGGCATCGACCACCAGATAATCGCGGCCCTCGCGCGTCTGCTTCTCGTACCAGAAACGCGACGACTTGCCGATCCATTGCGGGCGCACGCTCATGCCGTAGATCAGCTTACGGATATTTTGCGGTACCACGGCCTCGGCGCGCGCATAGGCGGAGGCAGGAAGCTGCTCAGTCGACGGTGTGGTGCCGGCATCCTGTGCCAACAGCGGGTCGGCGCCCCCGAACAGGAAGGTTCCGGCGAGCAGCAGTGAACTCGAGAGAATACGCATTTTCAAACCCTCAGAAAACCGGATCAGCGCTCCAGCGCTGCCGCGGGTTTCAAATTGGCCGCCGCCGGCGTCACCGGCAGCCGGATGCGTGAAAGGTACACGCCGGAATGGTGCACGCTGTTGTGTGCAACGACCGACTTTGACTCGTCGAAATTGTTGCCGCCCGTGTTCAGGTTTCGTTCGTAGCGCGGAAAGTTGCTGGACGAAACTTCCAACCGCACACGGTGCCCCTTCTTGAAGGTGTTGGCCGTCGCCATGGGCTGGAATGCGATCTTGTAGACCTGCCCCGGCTGCATGAGCGCCGGATGATCGAACCCTTCCCGATAGCGGACGCGTAAGATGTTGTCATCCAGGTTGTAAGCAACGCCAGCCGGATCCACGTCGATGAGCTTCAAGGTGAAGTCGGTGTCTCTCGCGTCGGACGAGATGTAGAGCTCCGCCTCCACGAGACCTGCGACGGGAAGGTCTTCTTTCAATGCTTGCCCGGTATACACGAGCACATCGTTGCGCATTTCGAGCGTGGATTGATCGTACGCTCCCAGAACTTTGACGTTCCCCATGCAGCATGCGCCGCCGCCGTTGGTTTGCACCGGCCGGATCGGGTCGTAGACGAAGGTGTCGGCAGTGGATCGCGTGGGTCGATCGAGCTTCAGCACGCCATCGCCGTACAAGGTATTGGCGCGGCCGGCGCTGTCCAAGTACAGATCGACAAACGTCGTTCCGGCGACCGGGAAGCTGTCGCTGCCGAGCCATTTGTCGGCGCCCATCTGGTAATACTGAACTTTCGGACGCTCCGGCGCGTTGTTGTGGATGCCCTTGAGATAGTAGTCATACCATTCCATGAAGCGCCCCACATAGTCGTAACGCGCATCGCCCATATCGCGCTCGCCGACTATCGTCCGACGCTTTTCGCTGCCGAACATGCAATGCGTCGTCGGTCCGATGAACATCTGCTGGGCATTCCGGGCGCGCTCTGTCGAGGTGTTCTTGGCGGCATAGTTGTACATGGAAATGTTGGGGCCGCTGGCGATGTCATACCAGGAAAAGCCCCACAACATGGGCACGCCGAACTTGTCGCCCTCGTTCGCCAACTGAATGTCGCGCCAGGCGGGATCACCCGGCGTCCGCTTGGAGAATCGATCCCAGTCCGTGACGGGCCCATTGACCGCCTTGTTGAGGTCGGTTACCGGCAGATGCTTGTAATACTGCTCGTAGTCGAAAGGACTATGAGTCAAGTATTCGTTGCGGTTCGGCTGCAGGCGGAAGTATTCGCCGATGCGCTCGCGATCCGCCTGAGGCAAGTCCACGGGGTATTGCGGCCGTGGATCGCCATACTTTCCATACCAGATGTATTCGCGGTACCACGAAGCGTACAAGAGCTGCAGAGCGCCGCCGCGGAAGGTGTTGCCCTGCTCCCTGTACGGACCGATCTTGCCGATGCCGGCGCCTGGCGCGAGCGCGATGGCGGCAGCATGGGCCGGATGGGCCATCGTGCTGAGCTTGAGCTGATTCTCAGCCGTCGACGAACAGCCATACGTGCCGATCTTGCCGTTCGACCATGCCTGCTTGGATAGCCAATCGATGGTGTCGTAGCCGTCGGCGCCCGCGTTCGCGAGAAACTCGTATTCCCCGCCCGACCAATAGCGGCCCCGCTCGTTCTCGTGAACAATGGCGTAGCCATTCTCCAGCAATGCCGTGTTCAAGGCATTGACCGGCAGCATGCCGGGATTCAAGAACAAGTCCGGGATGTACGGCGATCGGTACAGCACCGTGGGAAACGGCGGCTTGCCATGAGGCAGGTAAATGTCGGCGTCGAGCTTTACGCCATCGCGCATCGGGATCTGCTGATGCAGCATTTTCTTGCTCACCAGCTCCGATTCCACGTCCGCCCAGTCCTTGTAGGTGGCGGGCAGCGCGAGGGCGGGCAGCCAGCATGCCAACGCGAGAGCGATCGTTCCATAAGCTTTCCGCATCCGCGATCCTCCTAGTTTACGACCGGCAGCAACAAGGCGCTCGGCTGCGCCTTCGAGCGCAGCACGGTGACCTGCGCCTTTTTATAGTCACTCGCCTTGGCATCGAAAATATTCGCCACGTAGCTCTGAGGGTTGCGGTCATAGAGCGGAAACAGCGTCGATTGGATCTGGACCATGATGCGGTGTCCCGGCTGGAACACGTGGTTCACGTTCGGCAGTTCGAATCGGTACTGCAGCGGCACATTCGGCGCGATTGCCACGGGGTGCTCGAAACTCGTCCGATAGCGCCCGCGAAGAATGTCCATTGCGATCGGCAGCTCGAAGCCGCGCAGCTTCGGATCGTTCGGATAGTCCGCCGGATAGACGTCGATGAGTTTGACGACGAAGTCCGCATCGGTGCCGGTGGTCATGGCGCGAAGATCGACCAGCGGCATGCCGCGCACGCCGACGGGGGCCGTGAGCACCGGCGTTTCGTACGTGAGCACGTCGGGGCGGCCGTCCACAAAGCGCTGATCCGTCACCAGCATGTCCCCCCACGCAGACCACGACCCGCCCGCCATGTTCGAGAACGGATCGACGACCGGCCGCGGCACGTGCGGCACGGGCTTGGCCGGATCGCTTAGGTAAGTATCGGAGGAGTCTTCTGCGCCGCTCGGCCGGTCGAACGACAGGCCGGCGTGTTCGCGAAGATACAACGGCTTCATGCCGCTCGCGCAACCACGCTCGCACGCAACGGGCCAGTCGTCAAAATGCTCCCAGCGGTTAGCGCCGGTGTTGTAGACCGTCACGCGGGAAAGCTTGGGCGCCGGACCGTCGCGCAGATAATGTTCGAAGAACGGCAGCACCATGTCGCGGTTGTACTGCTTCGACGTGTCGCCCTCCCAGTGCAGCGGTCCGACTTCGTAGCCCTTGCTGTTGACCTGACTGTGACGCCACGGGCCCATGATCAACCAGTTATTGGCGGTGCGACCCGCTGCTTTCTGGGCCAGCCATGCTTTGTTCGCGCCGTAGATATCGTCAGAATCCCAAAGCCCCTGCTCCCAGATGGTCGGCACATTCGACGGATGAGCCGCGAGCAGCTTGTCGAGCGCTTGTCCCTGCCAAGTGGCATCGTAGGCAGGATGAGCGAAGGTTCGTTTGACCCAGGGCAATTGGTCAAAGCCATACTTGCGCGCGTAGTCGCCGGCCGAGCCCGCAAGTAGAAAGGTCTCGTAGTCGTCATGTGTATTGCGCGAGGTGTCGCCGCCAAGTCCCGTATAGATGCCCGCCGCGCGTGCGGCGGTCTGCATATAGACGTATGGCAGCATCTCTTGGCGGAAAGCGCCATTGTGAAACCAGTCATCGCCCATCCACCCGTCCATCAGCGGACTCTCTGCAACCGCGGCTTTGAGGGCCGGATGTGGATCGAGCAGCGCCATCGCAACGGTGAATCCCTCATAGGATGAGCCGATCATGCCGACCCGGCCGTTGGATTCCTGGAGGTTTTTCACCAGCCAATCGATGGTGTCCCACGCATCGGTCGCATGATCCGTGGATGACGGATTGAGCGGCCCGCGCGCCGGGCGCTCCATCACGTAGTCGCCTTCGGAACCGTACTTGCCGCGCACATCCTGATACACGCGGATGTAGCCCGCGTCGACGAACACTTCATCCGCCAGCGGCAACGTGGACTTGAGCGAGGCGCTCGCGGCACGCTGCGAGCGTTGCGAAGCGTCGTAAGGAGTGCGCGTCAAAAGAATGGGCGCGTTTTTTGCACCCTTGGGTATCAGGATGAAGGTTTGCAGCTTCACGCCGTCGCGCATGGGAACCATCTCGACGCGGCGTGTGTAGTCCCGCTCAGCGTTCGGTGCTTTGAAATCCTTCGGGATGTCGTTCGAGGTGAATGGCGCGTCCGGCTTGGACGACTGCGCCGCCTGCAGGCACAGCACCGGCAAGCAGGCTCCCAGAACGGCAAGAACGCAAGGCATGACGAATCTGAATCGCGACACGGTCACTTCTCCCCGAGCTGGAATGCAATTATTTAGTTTCAGTCCGTTACCCGTATGATGTTGTCGTTCGAGTTGCGGTCGATGAAATTGATATAGGGATCCACGCCCGCGAAGCTGGGCTTGCGCGCGGTGACAATGCGCACTTGTTGTTCGCCGCTGCGAATTTGCAGGCGCTGCATCGACAGAACATCGGCCGCTTCGAAGCCCAATTCGCCGGGGCGCTCGGTAAACACGCCGACATCGACCAATTCGTCGAAAGGCGCGGAGCGCTCGTTGCCTTGGCCGTCGGAATAGAATTTTCCGGCATCGACGGTCACCGTCGTTTCGAACTGGCCGTTGGGCAGGCTGCGCACGGTCGCCTGCTTGGCACTCAAGTCATAGAGCGTAATGCGGTAGAATTGATCGAGGATCAGTTCGCGCTCCGCCGGCGTGCGGGCCAAGGCCAGCAGGCCTTCGACCAGGTCGCTCGACCTCGCATAGGGTGCGGTCTTGAAGTGAAAACGGTCCACGAGTCCGCGCAACACGCCGTCCACGCGCACCTCGCCGAGGCGATCCTGCATCAGATACATCACGATCGAGCCCTTGTTGTAGTGGATGTACCCCTGGCGGTAGGCGCGGGCGAGCGGATTCTCCGCCACCGCTTCCGTGCGGCGGCCCTGCAGATAGGTATCGAGTTCGTATTTCAGGAACTGACGGATCTGGTCCCGCCCGTAGCGATGCTTCATGATCATCAGCGCGGAATATTGCGCCAGGCTCTCGGTGATGACCTCGGCGCCCTCTACGTCCGCGGGCAGCACTTGGTGGAACCAGTACTGGTGCGCCAGCTCGTGCGCCGTCACATAAGCCAGAAAATCGAGCCGCTTCGGATTGCTCAAGTCCATGGTGAAGCCGGCCTTTTCCGAATAGCCGACCGTGCCCGGAGCCGAGTTTGCCCCGCCGCCGTAGTCCGGCCGCTCGATGATCCGCGCATAGGAATATTGATACGGTCCATAGTTCTTGCGGTAGTAGTCGAGCGCATCTTTCATCACGCTGAGCATGCGATCGATGTTCATCGGATGCTTGGGCTCGAAATACACGCTGGTCTTGACCCCGTTTGCATCCGCCGACTTCACGGCATAGCGCGCCGACTGGATCGTGATGAAGTTGAGCGTCGGGATGGGCGACACGAACCGCGCGGTGCGCCGGCCGTTCGCGACGCTCTCCGAAACCAACTCGCCGGTCGCAATCAGCGTCTGGTCCGCGTCGGTCGTGACGGTGACGTCCGTGTTGACCCGATCCACGCCGGCGAAACCATTGTCCGGTCCTTTGGGGTCCTCGAGCTTCACCGCCCCGGGTTCGGGCGGCAGGCCATGCTTGCGGCGCAGGCTGTTGCCCTGCAGGAAGGCCCGAGAATTCATGTTCAAGAACGGCGCAAATCCCAGATTGGTGAGATATGCGCCGTTGCGTGCGGGCTGCGCATCGAATTCGAAAGCCTGGCGATCGCTCGGCAGCGCCGCCAGGCCGTGCTTCACCACCGAGGTCTTGAAAGTCAGCGTGCGGCTCTCGCCGGGCTGCATCGGCTGGTCCCATTGATAGATTTGGTAGCTGTTGACTTTGTCATCGTGCACCAGCTTGGCCCCAGGCACGGATACCGCATCCAGCTTCAGAGCGCCCGGCAACATGCGCACATGCAGCGTCGGCAGCGGCACCTTCGTGTCATTGATGAAGCGGTAGCTGCCATCGTAGTGCACCGCCCCGCGCGATGGCTGCAGGTCAACATCGAGCTTGATGTCCGTCAAGGTCGGGTGCGGCAAGCCAATATATCGAGCGTATTCTTTCTCATAGTTGGCGAGGAGATTGTTCTCCTGGTCCTCGCTTACGCGATGATTGAGGATGTTCATGTTGAAACAGATGAAGCCGCCCAGGCCGATCGTGACCAGCAGCGCGGCCGCCAGGAACGCAAGAGGCTTGCCGCGTAGCCGCGACGGCAGCGTGCGCCATTGGCTGCGCAGGGTGACCGCGGTCCCGCGGCGCCACATCAAATGGCCCACGACCACCAGTATCATGGCGAATGCCGTCCAGAAGATGCGCAACCACCAACCCACGGCGCCGCCGTAATTGTCGCCGTTCATCTCCGACAACGGCATGGCTTCTTCCGCATAATTGAGCAACGGATGATCGAGGCCCATGCCGGCAAAAACGATGGTGGAGATGAGGTAGAGCAGCATGAGCGCCCAGCCGACGAACTTGTTCGGACTGACTGCCTGCAGCACGATGGCGAGCACTGAGATCTGGAGCACATAGAAAGCGTTGGGCGCGGCGTACCACGCCAACCACTCGCCGAACTCGATATCGGTGAGTCCTCGGGCCAGCTGGAACAGAATCGATTCCAGCATCAAGACCACGACGCTGAGCGCCACCAGCACCCCCACGACGCCGGCCAGCTTGGACACAAGGAACACCCAATTACGCAGCGGGGTGGAGTCGACGATCTCGTTGATGCGCCGCTCGCGCTCGCGCCACACCACCTCGCCCGAAAAATAGATCGCAATCAGCAACGTGATCAAGATCGAGGTGCCGCGAACCGTGTCCACGATCGCGAAGGTGCGCGGCCACATGGGCACGCCGTAGAACCGGCCGGCCAGATTCAGCGTTGAGAACAGATTGATCGAACCGACCAGGGCGAGCACCCAGAAGGCCGGGCTCTTGAAGACCAGCCTCATCTCAAAGAGCGAGCGCGCGGCGAGCTGATGCCACGCCGCCCGTTGCGGCACCGCGGCCGGCAGCCGCTCGACCACGGCCGGCGTGACTAATGCGAGCTTGCGCTCGCGCGCCGCCAGGCGTTTCGCGCCGCGCTTCGACAGGCCGCGGTCGGCGAACTGAAAGCGCCATACCGCCACCACGACGATCGCCGCGGAAATCGCCAGCCACCACAGACGGTGGCTGATCAGCAGGGGGGTGAGCTTGAGCGGCAGCGTGTTCGCCTGGACCGGTGTCAGATAACGTGTGCCCAATCCGTAGGCCACCGTGCCGAAGGGCTCAAAATACGACGCCATGGACAAGTCCGGCCATTTGCGCAGCATCGCAGTGAGCGCGAAATAGGCGAACATGAACAGAATCACCGTCAAGTAGCTATACGTCACCGACCTTGTCCAGCAGGCGACCGCGAAGAAAATCGCCGAGGTCATCAACACATTGGGCAGGGCCAGCACGAAGTAGCCGAACAGATAGTCGTGGATCCGGTTCGGCCCGAGGTTGTCGGGATTGACCCACGGCATGAATGTGCCGAGCCAGATCGCCAAGGGAACCGCCAGAAACGCGATCGCAGCGCCGAGAAAGGCGCCGCTGAACCGGCCGAACATGTACGGAAGCTTGCCGATCTTGGTGGAGCGGATGATGCCGCCGAAGCCGGTTTCGTCGTCCCGCACCACCACGTTGCCGACGAACGCGGTGGTCACGAACATGAAGAACAGCGACATGATCAGCTGGATCTGCGCGACCGCGGTCGGCGCGTTGGTATGGATGTTGCCGCCGCTGCCGAGGCGGATCGACTCCACCGTCGTCGCCCCGAAGGTCAGCAGAAAGAACAGCACGGTCGCGACCCAGAATACCGGGTTGAGCAACTGGTAGCGCAGTTCGAAGCGCGCGATGGTGTAGAACATTACTTGCGGATCGGCATCGGCACTTCCTCGTGCGCCGGCCGGTAGATGCGCCCGTCCTGCAGTTCGAGACGGCCGTTGACGAAGGCGGTCCTGACCTTGCGCAGCGCGCTCAGGTCCTCGTCAGGATTGCCGTCGACGACGATGATGTCGGCCAGTTTGCCGGGCTCGATGGTCCCGATCCGATCGGCCATGTGCAGGATTTCGGCGCCATTCCGGGTTGCGGCGATCAACGCCTCGCTGGTGCTGAAGCCGATCCGCGTGAAGGACTGAAGTTCGTCGATATAGGATCCCGGCAAGTAGCCGGTTCCGGCGAGGGCCACAACGTCAAGCCCGATTGCCATTTTCACGCCCGCGCGATGCAGCTTCCTCGCCATTGCCTCGATGGTGGATTCGTTGAGTTCGAAGCGGCGCGAGGTCGTGCCGTAATAGCCGCCGCTGGCACGCATGATGACCCGATATGCCACCAACGTCGGTATCGAAGCGATATGACGCTGGGCCATCAGCGCGATGGTTTCGTCGCTGCGCGGCAGCGGATGCTCGACCGAATCGACGCCGGCCTTGACCGCCATGGCGATATATTTGGTCTCGGCGTCGACCGTCACTGGCAGCCCGAGCGAATGAGCCTCATCGACTGCAGCGTCGACCTCCGCTTGGGAGTATTCGCTGGCGAGCTTGATCAGGTCGGCACCTTTGGAAAACTGCATGCGTACCGCCGCGCGCCATTGATCCGGCCCGCTCGCGAGCCAGACCATCGAATTGGGATTGCCGTTGGGAATCTCAGGGTATCCTGCCGTGTAGGCGTGGACGTCGCCGTGGCCGCCGATGCCGGTGATCAGCTGGCCGGCTGCGAAGATCCGCGGACCTTGGATTTCGCCCGACGCCTGCAGCCGCTTGAGCACGAACGGCGAGTCGCCATGCGACCCCACGTCGCGGACGCTGGTGATGCCCGATTCCAGATAGAGCGAGAGGCGCTTCAGCCCGCGCATCACCGACTCCGCGCCGCTGGTATTGGCATTCGAAAAGATGTTCGCCGCGTCGGCCCCCTCGAGGAAGGTGAGATGGCTGTGCATGTCGATCAGTCCCGGCATGACGGTCTTGCCGGCGACGTCGTACACCACCGCATCTTTGGGCCAATTGCGATCGTCGGGCTTCAGGATCGCGGTGATCGACTTGCCTTGCACCACGACCGTTGCCGGCCGCGCCGGGGCGCCGGTGCTGTCGAAGAGGCGGCCCCCGACCAGCACGAACGAACTCTTGGGCTCGTTCCAGCCGGGCGGAACGGGAATGCGCAGCACCGTATCGCTGGTCGGCACCGACGACGGCAGCCAGCGGTCGCGGCTGGCGAGCGGTTGCGCGTCGGGTCCACCGTCGGAGGAGGCCTCGGTCCGGACGACCTTGCCGGCAGCCAGCACGGGAGCGGTTAGCACCGCTGCCATCATCAGAAGTCCTGAAAGCCAAGCGCGCATCATCCTCTCCCTCTTGGTGACTGTTCTCTCCCTTGCCGCGGGGATTCTAGGCACCGAAAATCCGCCGAAGGAATCAAATCCTTGTAATGGCAGCCATAAGCGCGGCTGTCAGACGCTATTTCGGTTGACCTGACGGGCGATCCAGCTTGCGACGCTCCGCATCCTCCCAGGCCTGGGTCGCGTGCAGTGCCGGAACGTTTGCCAGCCCGCTCTTGGTATCAGGCGAGACGGCATCGCGCGTCACCGCGACATCGATGAGCGCCGGCAGATTGACAAGCCCACGTTGAAGTGCACCCGCCAGGTCTTCTGCGCGCTCCACCCGCTCACCGTAAGCTCCCAAAGCCTTGGCGAGCAGATCGTAGCGCGCCGGCGACAGCGTGGTGCCGAGTTCCTGGTCCGGATAGTTGGCCAATTGATCATGGCGTTCGATGTTCCAGGCATCGTTGTTCGCCACGACAAACAGGGCGCGCGCGCCGGTGCGCACCGCAGTTTCGATTTCCATCGCTGCGAATCCGAAGGCGCCGTCGCCGATGAGCGCAACAACCCTGCGGGACGGAAACGCGAGAGCGGCCGCCACCGCGTACGGTGCGCCCGAGCCGAGGCAGCCAAACGGTCCGAGGTCCAGATACGTGTGCGCGCGAAGGCCGATGCGGGCGAACGACAGGATATCTCCGCCGTCCACGATGCTGATGGTCTCATTGTCGGTGATCAGGTTGATCGCCTCGATGAGCGTCAGCGGATGCATGCGGCCGTCGCCGCCCGCTGGTTTCGTGTGCACGCCCGGTGCTGCGGGCCGAGTCTTCTCGGCGTTTGCTCGAATGAGCTGGTCGCGCCAGGCGGTATCCGCGTCGGCCGGCTTCGCATCCGCATTCACGAGACACTGCAGCGCTGCGCCCACGTCGGAACACACTTCGACGTCGCCCCGCCGATTCTCGGACAACTCCTCCGCGCTGCGGCCGATGCGAATGAAGCGTGCAGATTCGGCGTACACCGCGCGCGAGCCGTATGCCAGCTCGAAATCCAGCCGCCTGCCGAGCGTGATCACCAGGTCTGCTTCGGCGAGGGCGCGACCCCGCAGCGCCGGGACACTGTTGGGATTGCCGGGCGGCAGCACCCCGCGGCTTTCGCGCGTGTCGAGGTACAAGCAGCCGCAAGCCTGCAGGAATTTCTCCAATGCCACGCCGGATCCCAACGCGCCGCGTCCGCCGATCACGAGCGGCCGGCGGCTGCCGCGGATGAGTTGTGCGGCGAGCGCGATGCTATCCTCGTGCGGCAAGCGCGCAGCTCGCTCGATCATCGTGCACCAATACGCATCGGCGTGCCAAGCCGCCATCGACTCCTTAAGCAGGCCGGGCGTGAAATCGACGTACACGGGACCCGGCGGTCCGTCGCTGCCCAAGGCAAGCGTCGCGGCCATGTGCAAGCCGGGCAACACGTGGCGGGCATCGGATATCTCACGCACGTAACGGCACACGGGGCGAACCAGTTCAGCCTGCGGCACCTCCTCGAGCGCACCCATGCCGGCTTGCGCATCGGGCACGCGCGCCGACAGGACGAGGAGCGGCGTGCGCGACAGAAAGGCGCTGGCGATTCCCGTGACTGCATTGGTGAGGCCGGGACCGGCTGTCACGATCGCAACACCGATGCGGCCGGTGAGATCCGCCTCGGCATGCGCCATATGTATCGCGGAACATTCGTGCCGGGTCGAAACGATCTGAAGGCCCAGATACGCCAGCTCGCTGCAAATGGGTTTCACGTGCGAGCCCGGCAGGGTGTAGACACGGTTGACGCGCTGTGCCGCGACGAAGCGGGCGATCGCCGCCGCGACCGTTGATTCGCCGAGCTCGGACCGGGTGCTGTGGGACGTCATTGCGCTGCCGATCTCGCATCAAGGTTCGCCTGGCATTCTAGACGTACTGCCGGTCGGGCGCCGCGAATTGGAGTAATGGAACGAATAAAGGCCGCTTATGTCGCGGCATTGGAGATGAGGCGAGGATTAACGGGATCTTATGCCGTCTATTAGCGCTATTAGATGTGCCCGCGTGTCGCGGCTCGATAAGATCCGGTCAAAGGCGGCGCAAATCTTCAAGAACCAAGCACAGCACGGAAGCTGAGGATAGAAGTGAACACACACGAGCACGGCAGCCAGCCGCGGTTGGATGCGATCCTGACGCGGGCGGCAGTCTCTGAGCCGGCCCGCACAGCAGTGATCTTTCAAGGCCAGAGCCTGACCTACGCAGAAGTGCACGAGCGCGCATGCAAGCTGGCCGGGGGACTGGCCGCGCTGGGCGTGCAGAAACGCGATCGTGTCGCCTTCTGGATCGGCAATCGAGCAGAGTTCTTCGAGATTTTGTTCGGAGTCTCGATGTTGGGCGGGATCACATCGCCTTTGGACCATTGGTGGACCTGGAAGGATGCACACCGGGCCCTGGAGCAGATACGCCCCAAGATATTGATCATCGGCGCCTCGCAAGGTGCGGTCGTGGCCAAACATCGCGACCAGTTGCAAGCCGCTGGTGTCGAACGCGTTTTTTGTCTCGACGAATGTCCGGCGGGAGATATCTTCCATCCCTACCAGGATTGCGTGGCCGCGGCACGCAGGCTGCGCAGTTTGACACCGGTTGCGCTCAGCGATCCCGCCGTCATTTTTTTTACATCCGGATCGACCGGCCGCTCCAAGGGTGCCGTGCATACGCATGCCAGCCTGCTGGCTGCCGCCACGACGGCGGCTTTAGAGTTCGGCCTGCACGACGGCGAGCGCACGCTGCATTTTCTGCCGCTGTTCTCGTCGTGCATGGAGCAGTTGCTGCCGCTCACGTTGATGCGTGGCACGCATGTCCTGCTGCCGCAATTCGATGCGTCTGGGGTGTGGGAGGCGATTCACGCGTTTCAGATCACGCATTTCGATGCGGTGCCGACCACGCTGCGCCGCCTTCTGGATGCCATGCCGGCGAGGGTGCCGTCAGCGCTGCGCTTGATTACCTATGCCTCGGAACCGATGCCGGACCACCTGATCAGGGCACTGATCGAGCGCATGCCGGAGGTCGGTTTCGTGCAGTTCTACGGAATGATGGAGCAGCTTTGTCACACCGTCTGCAGTCCGGCGAACCAACTCCGCAAGATCGGCACCGTCGGCCGGCCGATGATAGGCACTCAGCTGCACGTGTTGAACGCGAGCGGCGAGCCCGCGGCTGCGGGCGAATCCGGCGAAATCATCGCCCGTAGCCCCACGCTGTTCGCCGGCTATTGGCAGGACGAAGCGGCGACCTCGCAGGTGATCACGGGCAAAGGAATGCGCACGGGTGATCTCGGCCGCTTCGATCGGGACGGATACCTGGTGCTGGACGGCCGCGTCAAGGAAATGATCAAGACCGGAGGGCTCACGGTGATCCCAACCGAGGTCGAGGGCATCCTGCTGGGCCATCCGGGCGTCAAGGAGGCGGTGGTCATCGGCGTACCGGACGAGCGCTGGGGCGAGGCCGTGCATGCCGTGGTAACTCTGTCTTTGGGCGCATCACTGCTGGAGGCCGATTTGGCCCAGTTTTGCCGGGAGCGGCTCACCGGCTACAAACGTCCCAAGGTATTCCACATCGTTTCGGATCTGCCGCGCACCGGGATCGGCAAGATAGCGCGCCGGCTGATGCGTCAGCATGTCATCGACGGAGGAGTAAAATCGCGTTAGAGCCGCCGGTATGGCGACCGAACTATGGATGGGGTGACTCAAGATGACTGAGGGTGATATGGCCGTGGCGCGAAACGTGCGATCCGCCGACAAGATCCGGGTGCTGGTCGCCAAGCTCGGGCTCGACGGCCATGACCGCGGCGCAAAAATCGTTGCGCGAATCCTGCGCGACGCCGGCATGGAGGTTATCTACACGGGCCTTTACAAGACACCCACGCAAGTAGTGAACGCCGCGATTCAGGAGGACGTGGATGTCATCGGTGTCAGTCTATTGTCAGGCTCGCACGTGCCGCTGTTTCGCGAGCTGTGCAAATGCTTACGCGAGCACAATGCGGACCACATATTCGTGGTGGCCGGCGGGGTGATCCCCGGGCAGGATTATGAGCCGCTGCGGGAATGCGGTGTGGATGTAATCATTCCGCAGGAAGCACGCGCCGATCTGATCGTGTCCACCATCACGGAGCTGGTAGCGACCCGCGGGCGTATATGACAGGCGTTGCTCTCTTCAGCAGAGCGAAGCGTCAGGCGTACACCCCTTCGCTCGAACTGGTGCCGCACGTCTTGGCGGGCTCCCGATCGGCAATCGCTCGCATGATCTCGCGAGCCGAGGCCAACTACGCCGAAGCTACCGAGGCACTGGCAGAGATCTATAGACGCTCCGGCAAAGCACACATCATCGGCATCACCGGGGTGCCCGGCGCAGGCAAGTCGACGCTGGTGTCCTCTCTGATGAAGTCGCTCAGCTCGGACGGCAGCAAAGTCGGCGTGGTGGCCGTGGATCCGAGCAGTCCGTTTTCGGGCGGCGCCATTCTGGGCGATCGTGTGCGCATGAACGATGCAGCCGAAGCGAACCAAGCCTTCGTGCGCAGCATGGCCACCCGCGGACACCTCGGCGGCCTCGCGCCCTCCACGCTGCAAGCCGTCGATGTACTCGATGCAGCCGGCTATTCGCCCATCATCATCGAAACGGTGGGCGTCGGTCAGGATGAGGTCGAGATCGTCAGGGCGGCGCATACCATTGTGGTGCTGTCGCCACCCGGCCTGGGCGACGACATCCAAGCCATCAAAGCGGGGATTCTGGAGATCGCCGACATTCACGTGGTGAGCAAAGCCGATAAGCCCGAAGCCGGTGCAGCGGTCGCCGCATTGAAAGGCATGCTGTCGCTCGGCGCCGCCCGGCCAAACTCGACATGGGTTTCTCCGGTTCTCGCCGTCAGCTCGGTCTCGGGCGAGCAATTGGAATCCTTGAAGTCGGCCATCGACCGGCACTGGACGCATCTGCAGGAGAGCGGCGAGCTGGTCGGGCGCCGGCGAAGCAACTGCCGCACGCGCATTTTCAACATGGCGCGCGATGCGTTTCAGCAGCAGTTCGAAGAGCATGCCGACGTACTCGAAGCGCAACTCCAAGCCGTCGTGAACCGCGAATCCGATCCGCGGTCAGCGGCCGAGGTGCTGCTCGGTTGGAACAGGAAAAGCTAGAACGGGATCCCTATGAAACTCTTCTCAGATGCGGCGATCGCAGAAGTTCGCGAACAACAGGCTCTGTGGGAGCAGAAGGAACTTGCCGCGGCGCTGAAGGGCCGTGCTGAAGAGCGTGCTGAGTTTCATACGGAATGCGGCATCCCTCTGAAGCGCGTGTACACGGCCGCCGACGTGGCGGACATTCCCGTCGAAGAGCTGGGTTTTCCCGGCGCCTATCCATTCGTACGCGGCGTCTATCCCACCATGTATCGCGGCCGACCCTGGACCATCCGGCAAGTAGCTGGCTTCGGCAACCCTGAAGCCACCAACCGCCGCTACAAGTACATGATCGAGACCGGCCAAACGGGGCTCTCGACCGACTTCGATCTGCCGACACTGCTCGGCCTGGATTCAGACGATCCCATGGCGTTCGGCGAAGTGGGCCGCGTGGGCGTGGCGATCGACACCATCGAGGATATGGAACGGCTGTTCGACGGAATCGATCTGGAGAAGATTTCCGTCTCCCTGACCATCAACCCGTCCGCCTGGGTCATCTATGCAATGTTCGTCAGCGTGGCCGAGCAGCGCGGCTGCGACTTGATGAAACTCGCCGGCACGCTGCAGGCCGATCCGCTCAAGGAATACGTCGCCCAGAAGGAATGGATCTACCCGGTTAGAAGCGCGGTGCGCCTGCTGCGCGACTTGATCATCTACAGCACCCAGGCCACGCCCAAGATCAACCCGATCAGCCTGAGCGGCTATCATTTGTCCGACGTGGGCGGCAATGCCATTCAGGAGATCGCCTTCATCATGGCGTTCACCATTGCGTACTGCGAGGAAGTGATCGCCGCCGGCATGGACATCGACGACTTCGCGCCCCGGCTGTCGTTCTTTTTCATCAGCCACCAGGACTTTTTTGAACAGATATGCAAGTTCAGAGCGGCGCGCCGCGTCTATGCCAAGATCATGTCGCAGCGATTCGGCGCGAAGAAGCCGGAGTCGATGCGCCTGCGGGTCCACGTGCAGACGGCGGCGATGAGCCTGACCAAGGTCGAGTATCACAACAACCTGATGCGCACGGCCATCCAGGCCTTGGGCGCGGTGCTCGGGGGTTGCCAGAGCATGCACACCAACGGCCTCGACGAGGCCTTTGCCATTCCCACCGAGGAGGCGATGAAGCTCGCGATCCGCACGCAACAGATCATCCGCGATGAGATCAATGTGACCGCAGTCGTCGATCCGCTCGGCGGATCGTATTTCATCGAACGTCTTACCTCGGACATGGAACAGGAAATCTTCAAGGTACTGGACGAAGTGGACAAGCGGGGCGGCGCGGTCAAGCTGGTGGAAGAAGGCTGGTTCCAGCAAAAGCTGGCCGATTCAGCCTACGCCATCTTCCAGAAGATCGACTCGGGCGAGAAGATCTCGGTGGGCGTCAACCGCTACGTCGATGACAAAGCGAGCGCAATCGAAGCGGAGATCCATCCGTACGATGAGCAGTGCACCCGGCTGCAGATTGATCGATTGAACGCGGTGCGGGCGAAGCGGGACAACGCGCTCGTGCAGCGATTGTTGCAGGAGCTCAAAGCGCAGGCCCGCACGGAAAATTTCAACCTGGTGCCGAAGACGATCGAACTGGCCAAGGCGAGAGCCACACTAGGGGAGATCTGCGGCGCGTTGCGTGAAATCTGGGGCGCGTACCAGGAGCCGATGATTGTCTGAGCGGCAGCCCGCGCTTTGGGGGGACTGTCAGAAATTCTGTGTGTCGAGCCGGTTGATTAACGATTGACCTCGAACCGATCGCCGAACACGACTGCGAATTGCGCTTTGGCTGCAGCCCATTCGCGAGCAGGCATCTTCACGCGACAGTGCCGCCGCGTTCAAGCGCGCAGCGATGGCGCTTTACCATTGAGCCAATGGCCTTAATGCGAAGCGGGTTGGTTGTGTCCATCGAAATAGTCGACAACTGACTGCGCCACCCTGCCCATGGCGTCCTCGACGTCAGCGCGGGCGCCGGTCATGTTCATGTTGTAGAAGGCAATGACGATGGGGCCGGTACCTGAGTAAATGACGCCCACGTCATTGGTCACACCGGTGGTCTCCCCCGTCTTGTGTCCCACGGGTACCGTCAGATAATGCGGAATCTTCATGCTACCTGCCTGCTGAGCCAGCAGCATCCGACGCATTTCGCCACAGCTCGCGGGTTTGGCGACCGTGCAGCTCTCGATACCTTCAACGAGTCGTCCCATTTCATGCGGGCTGGCCGCCCCGAACCATTTGCTGCTGTCGTTCGGATCGACGGATGATGGGTCGTGCCCAGCGCTTAAAGCCATGGCCTCATCGATCAGAGCCTTGCGTTGGTCGGAGAACACGGGCATTCGATGGATCGTCGTGTCCGCGCAGCACAGGGCGAAGACATCCTCATTGGAGAGTGTTTCGTACTTCGGATTGATGGCCGCATAGTCGAGCCGGAAGTATTCGCCGGTCGTGTGGACCTGCTTCAGTACTTTATAACCGGCGCCGCGCAGAAAGGCGTTGACCTTATCCTTCCCTCCCACCCTCGCGATCATGATGTCAGTTGCGGTGTTATCGCTGGTGATGACCATTTCTGTCAGGATGTCGCGGATCGTGGGTTTCAGGCCCACATCCTTGAAGCGATAGATGCCGGAACCGCCGCGCAGCACCGCCGGCGTGATTTCAACTCGCTCGTCCAGTTTGAGCGTACCGGCATCCACCATCTGATAGGACAGCACCAAGGTGGCGAGTTTGATCGTTGAAGCGCTCTCGAACGGCTCGTCAGCGCGGACCATTGCTTCTTCGCCGCTTCGCAGATGCTTCACATAGATACCCGACTTAGCCGGGATACGCCCGAGCTCTCCATCCAGAAGGCGGGTCAGTGGCGATGGCGCCTCGGCCCCCGAGGCCAGCGCGGTACCGAGGAAACAAAATGCAAGCAATACGATGCAGCGACCCATATTTTCTCCAAAAGCTCGAGGTCAGTAATTGAATTTTAGTCACCCACGACCCGAATATCTCACGAAGCGCTCGAGGCCTTCTTCGAGCTTCGCGGGATCGGCCGCCACACACCAACGCAAGAATTCGGGTGCTTCGCTGCCGAACGCCGAACCGGGCGCGATGCCGACACCGGCATTGACCACCAGATCCTTACAAAACGCCAAGCTATTGGTCATTCCGCGAACGCGAAAGAAGGCGTACATCCCCCCTCTGGGAGCCATGCCAAGTTCAATGCGATCGACTGCGCCGAGACGCGCGTAGAGCGTGTCGCGGTTTGCTTTGATCTCGCGCACGAGTTCGTCAATATCCTCATCGCAGCTTCTCAATGCCTCGCGCGCTGCGGCTTGAACAAATCCCGGGGCGCACGAGGTGTTGTACTCGATCAGTTTGCCGAAGCTCTCCAGGAGCGCTGCGGGAACCACAGCCCACCCGACACGCCAGCCCGTCATGCGCCATGCTTTGGAGAACGAGTTGCAGCTGACCAGTCGGTCTAACGGGTCGGCAATGTCCAGAAAGGAAGGCGCGCAAGGCCCACTGAAGTACACGCGTTCGTAAACATCATCCGTGATCAGCCACACTCCAAGCTCGCGGCAATGAGCCAGGATCTCTTCCTGCTCCCGCCGGGTGATCGTCCAGCCCGTCGGGTTATTCGGACTGTTGATGATCACGGCGGCGACGCCCGGTCGAATGGCATCAATCAGTTGCCCCAAATTGAGCGTCCAGCCTTGACTGCCGAACTCCAGCGGCACTGAATGGACTGTTGCGCCTAAGATTCTGGGGATCTCACAGAGATTAGGCCATACAGGCGTTACCGCAACCACCGTATCTCCGGCATTGACCAGGGATTGAAGTGCGATCATCAGCGACGACACACCCGAACTCGTGACGGCAATGCGGTCTGCTGAGAGGGAACCATGTAGGCGAGAGAGGTAGGCCGCCAACTCCTCACGCAGCGTGGCAAGACCGAGTGTCGGCGCATAAAATGTTTCGCCTCGCTCAAGAGCGGCCGCGCCTGCTTTCCGGATTTGTGGGGCTGTCGCGCGATGAGATTCGCCGAACCAGAAAGGCAGCACGTCCATTCGGCCAATCGCTGCGTTGGCAACTTCTCGAATCTGTTGGCTGCGCAATGCTTGAACTTCAGATCTTCCGCTCAGGGATGCCATTAATCGAACTCCATCTAGAGAACGCCCGAGTAGACCCCGAAGCGCGAGGTATGGGGCGTCAGCCCGCCTGTTCGCGGGAATTGTCTCATGAAGTACGACTGGATCATGGACAAGTCCGGCCAGCAGCAGATGGTCCGCGTTGGTGAGTGCCGATGGCGTCGAACCAAGCCGTCGCCGCCAATCACGGGCTTCACGCCGCCAATCCCTGGGCGCCTTATTGCGCGGCAAGACTTCAGCAGAATCATAGAGTTTGTCGATCAAGGACATGGACCGGAAATCTCTTGGACCTCTTGCAAAATAGCGACGGCTTGCTTCGACAGCGGAACAAAGTGCTCGCGGCGCATCTTCATTCGACCCTCGGGATGGACCACACCCCTTTGGATCTTCGTCAGAAGGGACGCTGCAAATTCGACCGAGTAGCACTGGCCCCCGGATTTGCCGATGATGCCCTCGAGCTCTGGGAGCGTAATGGGCGATGGAGTCGGCTTGGGGTACCGGCAAGCCCGTGATCGATCACGCTGAATCTACGGCACGCTCTGTTTTTGTCGTCGCGAGTTCGCGGCTATAGGCGATGTGTCGTCTCACATAGATCACGGCACTCTCTTCCAACAATGCGAATTCTTCAGGCGTCAATTGGCGCTTCAGCCTGCCTGGATCTCCAATGACCAATGAGCCTTCCGGGTAGGATTCACCCTCCATTACGACTGCCCCGGCACCGATTAGGCAGCGCTTCCCGATAATTGCTCCGAAGTGCACGACCGCTTTTATCCCGATAAGGGAACCCTCGCCGATCGTGCATCCCTCCAAAAGGGCTTGATGCCCTACTGTTACGTTGTTGCCGATCAGGACGGGCCGCCCTCGTGCCGTTCGAAGTACCGCCCCATCCTGAATGTTGCTATTCACGCCAACGCTGATTGAGTCTTCGTCCCCGTACAGGGTCGCCCCAAACCAGACGCTCGCGTTATCACCCAACGCAACCCTACCAATTACTGATGCGCCGGGCGCCAGAAACGCGCTTGACGCGATGTCGGGCGTATCGGCTCCCAAAGCGTATGCGGGCATCGTAACTCCACCGCTGAGTAAGGCGTCTAATCACCAACCCTATCGGCTCGCACGAAGCGTGCCGACTTATGAATGATAACATCATCCCCAGCGGATCTAAGCGATTCGCAGCCCCCTTAAACTCCATTAAGTTCGCCGGATTCCGATCAGAGGAATTAGCCGTTGTGATGAAACCTATTAGAGCTATTAGTTGGTGATGTGTCAGCTACGGGAGTAAGAATCGGCAACGAGACATCTTCTTGGAAATGACAACACGCCCGTGCGAATAAGGACGCCTGCCCGGATAAAATGACTCCTGCGCGGAAACGAAGACTCGTATACAAATGCCACGTGGCTGGCTGAGGGCGAAGTGGCCCGCTGTAAAACAATGCCGAGACAACTATGAATAGACGAGATCTCTTGTCGGCTGTATCAGCCGCGACGCTTCTGTCCTCATCCAGGACGTTCGCCAAGCTTCCTGGGAAAGACGAGTCCGAAGCGGAACCGGATGTACAGATACCGCTACGGGTCAAGATTCCGATGCGCGACGGCATTCTGCTGAACGCGATTGTCTATCTGCCCAAGGATTTGCAGAAGCCGCGTCCTGCCATCTTCTCCCTCACCCCCTATTCCGCCGACAGCGAGTATCCGGAAGCGATCTCGCTCGCACAGCACGGCTATCCCTACCTTGCGATCGATGTGCGCGGCAGAGGCAATTCAGGGGGCGAATTCGTTCCTTTCTTCAATGATCCGAGTGACGGCCATGACATCGTAGAGTGGATCGCCAGGCAGCCCTATTGCAATGGCAAGGTCGGAGCCCGCGGCATTTCCTATGTAGGCTTTACCCAGCGGGCGACCGTGCGCGGAGATCCGCCGCATCTCGCCACGATCGTGCCGTCGGCCCCCTGTTGGGTGGGTCTTGATTACCCGCTACGTCACAATATTTTCTATTCCTTCCTCGCCCCCTGGCTTGTGTTCACCTGGGGAAAGGCGAATCAGGGGGTGGTAATGGCGGATGAGGCCAATTGGGCGAAAAAGCAGTTGAGATTCCTCGAATCCGGATTGCCCTTCAAGGAGATCGGACACCTTCTTCGGATTTGAATCCAAGCCATTTCGCGAATGGATGCAGCATCCGCATCAGGAAGAATATTACGATCGCGCCAATCCGACGCCGAACAACTCGCCAATCTTGAGATTCCAGTCCTTTCGCTCACTGGCATGTACGACGGGGATCAGCCAGGGCACGCTGGAATTCCATCGTGAGCATCTGAAGCAGGCCGGTGACAAAGCCCAGCATTATCTCGTCATCGGGCCGTGGGATCATCCACGGGTGCGCAAACCCGCGGCGGAGTTTCTCGGACTCAAAGTCGGTCCGGACAGCGTCGTGGACATGAAGAAGCTGGATCGTGACTGGTATGCGTGGACGATGGAAGACGAACCCGAGCCGGAGTTCCTGAAAAAGAAAGTCGCCTATTATGTGATGGTTGCCGATAAATGGCGTTACTCCGACACCGTGGAGGAGATTACGGCGCGCGAAGAGAAGCTTTATCTGCAGTCCACAAGCAATCCAAAAGACGTATTCATGTCCGGTTCGCTCACATCCACGTCGCCCACCGGGCGCGCCAAGCCCGACTACTACGTCTATGATCCGCGCGATCTCAAGTTTCCAACTCTAGAGGCGGCGGCATCAGCGGTTTACTATAATCTGACGGATCAGACACTCGTGCTTTCACCCGTCGGAAGCAAGCTCATTTATCACAGCGCGCCATTTGAGCGCGACACAGAGGTGAGCGGGTTCTTCAAATTCAGCGCATGGATCGCAATAGATCAGCCAGACACGGATTTCAATGTTTCGATCTATGAGATCGGCACTGACGGCGCGAGCGTATATCTGACCGAGCAGAATTTCCGGGCGCGCTATCGCGCAGGGCTTCGCGTGGAGAAGCTGATAGATACCACGGAAGCGCTGCGCTATGACTTCGAGCGTTTCTTCTACGTGTCTCGACTGATCCAAAAGGATCACAGGCTGCGGCTCGTGGTAAGGCCCAATCACACGATAAAATGGCAGAAGAATTATAATAGCGGCAAACCGGTCGCCGACGAGACGATGGCGGATGCGCGCGCGGTGACAGTAAAGCTATTCCACGACGCCGAGCATCCAAGCGCTTTGATCGTCCCGATCGGTCAGCCGGCGGCACAAGATATATAAACTGAGCCGGAACCGAGGTCATCGGCGTCACCCCCGCGCAAGAAGCGCTCCGGAAACCAGCTTCGCGGTGCTGAGCGCGGAGCCTATTTCTTATCGTAGATGTCGACGGGGCGTGTGTCGTTCCGCAACTGATCGAGATTGACCCAGTAATACGCCCCGAATGGCTTTTTCTCCGGCCAGATCTCATCGAGCGTGTCGGCGTCGTAGAGCGTGCCGGCCTTCATGACCATGGCAATGTTCGCGGTGTTGTGAATGTCCTCGAGCGGATTGGCATTCAGCACCATCAGATCCGCCAGCTTTCCGGGTTCCAGGGTGCCGAGGTCTTTGTCGGCGGCCAGGAAATGGGCACCGTGCACACTGGCCACTTCGAGAGCGCCCATGTTGCCGAGCGAACTGGCGAGCATCCAGACTTCCCAGTGCGCGCCGATACCGTGCTGCTGACCGTGCGAGCCAATGGCGCCATAGCCGCCGTTGGCGATGATGTCTGCCAGACCTTGGCTCTGCACCCCGAAGTGATAGTCGGTAGGCGGACGCAGGAAGCGCCTTCTCAGGTGCGGCATGAGTTCGCGCCAGGGAGTCCACCGCTGCAGCTTGGCATCCTTCCAAACGTCGCTAGCTTGGTCAAAGTATTCCTCGTTCCAAGGGGCTGCACCGCCCACGGTGAAGGTCGGCGAGTACACGGTGTGGGCCTGACCGAAAAATTTGGCAACGTCGCCGTACAGCGGGTCGTAGGGCGTCGGGTGCTCGAAGCCAGTTTGGCCATCCATCAGCATGGAGATTTTGTGAAGCAAATCCATGGAACCTTCGCCGGTCACTCGAAGGTGCTGCTGGCGTGCCAGCTCCGTGATCCATTGACGCTGCTCGCGATCGGGTTGCAAGTACTGCTTGAGCGCCACGGTGCCGTAGGAGGCGAGGCGCCTGACTTCGTGCTCGGTGACTTCGTAGCTGGTGAGTTCATTGTTATTCGGGCCGCTGGGGCCATACAGCGGCGTCGCCGTGGAAAAAGTCCGCGGGCCGATGGCGCTGCCGGCCTCGATCATCTCGGCCAGCGGGAACACCTCTTCGGACCAGGTTGAGGGATCGAGCGTGGTTGTCACACCGTAGGCAAGATAGATCGCTGACTCAAAGTTGTGCGTGGGCGTGATGCCGCCGGATTCGCGGTGATGGTGGGCGTGCATGTCAACCCAGCCCGGAATGATGGTTTTGCCCTGAACATCGATGACCTGGTTGACATCGGCGACCGGGCACTCCCCGACGCAGACAATACGGCCGGCCTTCGCCACGATGGTGCCGGAGTCGATCACCTGCCTGTCCTTCAGCGTAATGATGCGAGCGTGGGTCAGGGCGATGGAACCTTGCGGCAGGGCTCGCGGAACGCTCAGATGAATTTCGCTGCCGTCGGTCTTGCCCGTATCGAGATGATAGACGAAGTATTTATTGGCATTTCCATACTCGATGCTGGTCGCATCCCGCCAATGCGGATACATCCCGCCATCGAGACTGGCCGCCTTGATGGCGAAGGCGGCTGCCTTGCGATCGAAGCGGATGGCTTCGCCACCGGTGAAGTTGAGGGGTAGCGGCGCAAAGTAGACGTTGTCTCCTTCCTGCCAGACCACATTTTGGCCGTCAGGAGATAGTTGGATCATTGTTGTGTTCAGAAACGTGGCGTGAACACGCCGATCGCTGCCGTCCTTCTGCACGGACACGAGGTCAGTCACTTCGCTGCTGTCGAAGACACTTGCACCTTTTTCGACCCGATGCTCGGAATAATAGATTCGGCCTGCCGGACCGAACTGCGCGCGCGCACCGGGCGCCTCCTCCGCCGAGAGGCGAACCAGGGTCTGCGGCTCACCCCCGTGCACGGATTTAACGACGATGTCGTACCACTCATTGCGCGCCCAGTCGCGACCGCGCAGCGTGGCACCCGAACCACGGGAGAAAGCCAGCGTCGCGCCGTCGGCGCTCCAGGTTGGATTCAAGTATTCGCCCGGTTCCTTGGTGATGGGGACTGGCGCGCCGCCGTTCGCGGCGATGGTCCAGAGCTGACCATGATTGGCGTCGTCCCAGCTTGAGAAGGCGATGGATTTACCGTCCGGCGACCAGGCCGGCGAGAACTCACCGGCCTTGAAGGAGTCCGGCGTGAGCCTGCGAGGTTTACCGCCGGGCAAGTCCATCAACCAGAGCTTGTGGATTGCCTGGAAAACCAGATGTTTGCCATCCGGAGAGGCGCTGTGCCAGCGAATGAACTTGGCATCAAATGCCTCATCACCAAGCGGCAGCGGGGAATACGCCATTTCGGAAATGGTCCGGTGGACGTGAGCGGTGAAAGGAATCGTATCCACCTTGCCGCTCGCCACATCAAGGCGGCGAAACTTTCCACCCTGGGAAATGACGATGGACTTGCCGTCCGCAGCCCAGGCCATTCCCGGCAGAATCGGCATCTGGCGCGAGAGTTCCTCAGATTCGTCGAGTTCGATCGGATCCATGATGAGACGCTCTGCCCCGGTCTTAAGGTCACGCAGCCACAGCGCGGTGCGAGGACCGAACACATGACCCTTATAAGACTCCGTGCCATCCGGTATACGCCGGCCGAAGGCGACAAACCGGCCGTCGGGTGAGACCTCCGGAGCGACAGCGCCACCGCTGGTCGAGTGATCTTCCTGTTCGGCCTTGCCACCGGTGATTTCTTCGACCTTGCGCGTCTGCAAATTCATGCGGCGAATCTGCAGGCAGCCAAGCATCGGATCGGTATGCCCGTAAGGCACCGGATTGCAAATGGAAACGTCGAAGTAGAGGTATTTGCCGTCAGAAGAGATCGAGTGCCAGCCGGGCGATGAATCGGCATTGAGCAACGGCACGCCGGCACCGCCCGATTTGTGATACATCACCAGGGACCAGGAAAACAACGAACCCATGCCGGGACGAGTGCCTTGGCGTTGCACGACGATATAGTTGCCGTCCGGCGTCCACACCGGGCTCAGCGCGCGCTGTGTTTTGTTGATGTCAACGGGGCGCGGATTCTTGCCATCCGCGTCCATCAGCCATAGGTTGTTCTGCCCCTTGCGATCGCTGATGAAGGCAATGGTCTTGCCGTCCGGTGAGTAACGCGGTTGCATATTGAGCGCGATGCCAGAGTCCTGCGTGAGGCATTCTGCTTTGCCGCCGCCGGCCGGCATGCGGTAAATATGTCCTAAGAGATCAAAGGTGATCCACTGGCCGTTGGGTGACAGACTCAAGGCCATCCAGGTGCCTTCGCTGGTGTCGAAGTCGATGTCCCGCGTTTGGCCGCGGGCTTTCGTCGTGTCCCATTCAGACGCAGACTTCACCTCAGCAACCGCAGGACCAAAGGACAGCAGCATGACACCAACGCCAAGTGCGCTAAAAAGCAGTCTCATTACTTTCTCCCCTTCTTCTTGTGGAGGCGCGCGGCAGTCGGCCGAGACCCTCTCGCCCTTATAGGCTCGCGTCTGATCGTATTTGATCGTTACCAGCATTTGCCGATGCTGCGACGTCTATCCTAAACATGTGACGCACGATGTTCTAGTGCGTTACGGACATTGCGCAGGGGACTCGAACTGCGGAGTGGATAGCCCGTGAGCCTTGGAAACGAAAAGATTCGATGAGGCCGCGCGGAGCAGCGCAGTCGTACTCACTCTCCCCGCGGTTCCACGCAATTAGCAGAATCATCCAAGTTGCGATCAGTCTTTGATCTAAGACGTTTCGAAGGCCTAAAGCTATTTTTCCGCTCAACGTCAATTCTAGTTATCGATTGCTAACAACTGATTTTGTTACAATTTAAATATGAGACGTCTGGCCACCGAGATCCGCCGTTAAGTATGTGATTAATGTCCTCTTATGCCGGCTATTAGCGCAATTAGATATCGCGTGCTGCGACCGCCGGATAAGCTCGATGTCTTCGCGTCAACACTTGATTGCACCAACGCACATCCTTAGGCATATCGCATCTGGAACGGCGAAGCAGTTTCAGTTTTTGAAGAACACCGCGCACCGGCATTGGCAAGATTGCGCGTCGCCCAGTGCGCGAGCTCGATTGCATTGATGGCCAAGTAACAGACTGCTAGCGTTTAAGGTAATTTCATGCGCCCAATTCTCGCCGCCGCCCTGTTGATGCTAACCACTGCGGCAAACTCCGCCGACAATGTGGTTGGCAGCCGCTCGCCCCAAGCCCCGGCATCCAAGTCGCCCGATGCGCTGACGCCGGGCGGCACGCAGTTGCCGGCCGAGCGCAGTCTGGCCCAATCGGCGGCGATCGCCGGCAAGCCGCTCGCCTATCAGGTCAAGGTCGGCGCCATGCCGATTCTCGACGATCAGGGTAAGACGATCGCGCAGGTGATGTATACGGCCTATGTCGTGCCCAATGCCGGCAACAGCCGTGGCCCGCGACCGGTGAGCTTCGCCTTCAACGGTGGCCCGGGCGCGGCCTCGGCTTTCATCAATTTTGGTGCGATCGGGCCCAAGACCATCCAGTTCGGCGTCGCCGGCAACAGCGCGTCAGATAGCCCGGTGCCGACCGACAATCCCAACAGCTGGCTCGATTTCACCGATCTGGTCTTCATCGATCCGATAGGCACCGGCTTCAGCCGCAGCTTCCTCGATGCCGAGCAGACCAAGCGCCGCTTCTACACGGCTGAGACCGACATCGCCTATCTCAGCCGAGTGGTGTTCGACTGGCTGGTCGCCAACAAAAGGCTGACCAGCCCCAAATATATCGTCGGCGAAAGCTATGGCGGCTACCGCACGCCGCGCATGACGCACTTCCTCCAGAACGAGCTCGGCGTCGGCTTGAACGGCATCGTGATGGTGTCGCCGCTGTTGAGCCCGCCGCTGCTGGTCGGCGGTGATGCCGATGCACTCTCACCGATGGGTTACGTCATCAACCTGCCGTCGATGCACGCCGCCTGGCTCGAGCGCCAGGGTAAGCTCGCCGGCCCCGAGGATCTCGCGGCGGTTGAAGCTTATGCCCGCGGCGAATTCGTCACCGATCTGCTGAAAGGCCGCGCCGACAAGGCAGCCACTGAACGGTTGGTTCGCAACGTCATCGAGCTGACCGGACTTAATCCCGCGCTCGTACGCCAGATGGATGGGCGGGTCGGCGTGCTGACCTATATCCGCGAATATCATCGCGCCGACCAGAAGGTGATCTCGCTCTACGATCCCAACGTCACCGCAGACGACCCCTTCCCCGCCGGCGCTGAGTTGCGCAGCGGCGATCCGATCCTTAGTGCTTCGCGCGGACCGCTGACTGCCGCTTATGTCGACCTCGTCACCAACCAGATCGGGTATAAAACGGAAGGGCCGTACATATTGCTCAGTGATAAGGTGATCGCGGCTTGGGATCGCGACATGGGCGACACCACCTCGGTTGAGCTGCGTCAGGTAGTCGCCGCCGATCCCAAGCTCGGGGTACTGATTGCCCATGGCATGGACGATCTCGCCTGCCCCTATTTCGTCACCCGCCTAGTCATCGACCAGATGCCGAACTTCGGCCGGCCGGGCCGCATCCAGCTCGAGCTCTTCCCGGGCGGCCACATGTTCTACAACAGGCGCGACAGCGCTGCCGCCTTCAAGCGCGCAGCGATGGCACTCTATCGTTGAGCTACTCGAAGAGATGCCAAAAGTCTAATTTATAGTTCAGTTCAGGGCCTTTTCAGACTCCCCAAACAGACATATTGCTACAACGTATAGGCGGGCGAGCGGAAGCTCCTCCGCCTTTTTGCGTTTGGAGGGGACAACGATGAGGAGATGGGACCGGATACTGGACTGAGCCGTCTAGACCCATTGCTGTCCCATTCGAAGGGCAGCTATCTGGCGACGTGAAAGCTGAATATTCTTGGCACACTCAGGCGACGCGGCTAAAGATGGCGTCGTCGATTGGCTCGTTGACACCTATGGTAAAAACCAACGCACTTAGGTTCGACGAACGGAGACACGACGGCGTCCCGCGCTCGGGCGCTCCTCAGCGGGTGTCCACGGCTTGCCCGTGCGGAGCTCTATGTAGTCGCGTATCAAGCGTCGCACGACCTGCGAAGGTGTCAGATCCTCTTGTGCACACAGGCGCTCAAACAGTTCCTTCTTGCGTGGGTCGACCAAAATGGTAAGCCGGGCGGTGCGATCTTCGGCAGTCAAATGAGACTCACATTAGGTGACAGGTCAATACGTATAACATTATAATAGAAATTACATGACCGCAAATGGCAGGATCCGGTTTATCGACGTGGTAGCAGCCATTTCACGACCATGAGAACCGGCGCCTGATGAGTCTTGGTTCCACCTCGCCGTTAACGCTCTCGTGTACTGTTGCTGGTGGCATGGTGCTTGGTTGGGCTCGCCGGGATGGTGCGGCCCTTAAGTCTCGCATTGGTGGGGCGGACGCTCTTCCCGCTGGGCGCCCTTGTCGGTGCCGCGCTGGCAGTCGTTGCCGCGACAAGCCTTGGTCACGCCACCGAACAGCTCGTACTGCCGATCGGACTGCCGGACTTGCCCGTTCACTTGCGCCTCGACGGACTTTCGGGCGTGTTCTTGGTGTTGCTGGGCGGTGCCTCTGCGGGAATTTCGATTTTTGCGGCTGGCTACTTCAGACGCGGCGAAGGCACGGCGCCCGGATTGCTCTGCCTGCAATATCACTTGTTTCTCGCCAGCATGGGCTTTGTATTGCTCGCCGATGACGCATATGCATTCATGTTGGCATGGGAAACGATGGCACTGTCGTCGTATTTTCTGGTCACCACCCAACATCGCATTCCTGAAATTCGCAGAGCCGGGTTTCTCTACCTGCTGATGGCCCACTTGGGTGCGATCGCAATTCTCTTGAGCTTCGGCATCCTTCAGGGCGGCAGCTGGCATTTCACGTTCGACGCGATGCGAAGTGCACACCTGAGTGCAAATTGGGCGACGGTTGCATTCTGTCTTGCGCTGATTGGATTTGGTGCCAAGGCAGGCCTCGTGCCCCTGCATGTATGGCTGCCAGAAGCACACCCGGCTGCGCCTTCGCCGGTTTCGGCGCTGATGAGCGGCATCATGCTCGAGACGGCGTTGTATGGATTGATTCGGGTCAGTTTTGATCTCTTGGGTCAGCCGCCCCTATGGTATTGGGGTTTGCTGCCGTTGACGCTCGGACTCTTTAGCGCTTTGTACGGCGTCGTTTTCGCAGCCGCTCAAACTGACATGAAGCGTCTGCTCGCCTACTCCTCGATTGAAAACATAGGGATCATGTTTACCGGCCTGGGGTTGGCGATAGTGTTCGCGGGCGTGGGTATGCGTGCCGCGGCGGCGCTTACATTGATTGCCGTCATGTACCACGCGCTCAATCATGCATTCATGAAAAGCCTGCTATTTCTCGGTACGGGTGCGGTATTGCACGCAACCGGGGAACGCAATCTAGGACGCCTGGGGGGCCTGATCCATCGCATGCCCTGGGTCGCGTGGCTGACGCTCATCGGCGCGCTGGCCATTGCTGGATTGCCGCCCTTGAATGGATTCGTGTCGGAATGGTTGCTCCTCCAATCCTTCCTATTCTCGTACAAGGTGCCGCACGCCTTCATCAACATGCTGCTGCCTCTGGGCGCGGCGCTGCTGGCACTCGCCGCGGCACTCGCGGGCTATGTCATGGTCAAATTCTTTGGCGTGATCTTTCTCGGTCAGCCGCGGGAACCCACTCTGCAACAGGCTCACGACGCTGGATTTGCCGAGCGCCTCGGGCTCGCGTGGCTTGCGTTCGGCTGCGTGCTGCTCGGATTCTTTCCGACCACCGTCATTTCATACTTCAGCATCGTCACTCAGCAACTCGGCTTGGGCGAACTACCGTTGGGCAATGCGCCCTGGTGGCTGCTGGTGCCTATTCCAGAACGAGAGTCCTCTTACGCACCTCTGGTGTTCTTTGCGGTGATTTTAGTTGTCGTGGCGTCGGCCATTGTCAATGTGCGCATCTTCTATCATCAGCGCGTGCGTAAAGGCGCTGCTTGGGACTGTGGATTCGGCGGGCTCACGAGCCGCATGCAAGATACGGCGGAAGGATTCGGTCAGCCGATTCGCCATTTATTCCAACCCCTATTCTTTCTCATTCGCGAACTGCCGGGCCCTTTCGACACCAAGCCCAAGTATCGCTTGGAAATTGGTGATCGCATTTGGCGCGCTCTGTATGAGCCCTTGGGTCCGCTCGTTCGGCGGGTCGCAGATAAAGTCGCTTGGCTGCAGCAAGGTCGCATCGCGACTTATTTGCTCTACAGTTTCGTTACACTCGTCGTCTTGCTGGCGCTGATGCTATGAAGATATTTGACTGGGCGGTGCAAGTGATGGGAATCGCCTTGGCGCTGGCCGCGGCACCGGTGTTTCTCGGCTGGGTGAATCAGTGCCGAGCGTGGCTGCAGAATAAGTCTGCGCCGAGCATTCTGCAGCCCTATCGCGGCATCCGGAAGTTATTCCATAAGGATGCGGTGATAGCGCAGAACGCCTCGCAACTATTCCGGCTCGCGCCGTACGTGGTGTTTGGCGCGATGGTGACGGCCGCAGCCGTCATCCCTTCGATTGCAACGCGCTTACCCATTACGCGAGCCGCGGATGCGATTGCGCTTGGTTGGACTTCTTGCGACCGCGCGCGTGTTCTTGTCTTTGGCGGCAATGGACATCGGGACTGCCTTCGGCACGCTCGGTGCACGCAGAGAAATGATGATCGGATTCCTCGCGGAGCCCGCATTGCTGGTGGTTATCTTCGTCGTTTCCCTGACTTGCGCCACCACGGCGTTGCCGATCATCGCCGAGCGCCTCTCGGCGCAGACCTTCGCACTCAATCCAAGTCTCGCCTTTACCGCAGTCGCCTTCACGATGGTGCTGCTGGCCGAAAATGCGCGTATCCCGGTCGACAACCCCGCTACGCATCTTGAATTGACCATGATTCACGAAGCGCTGCTGCTGGAGTATTCCGCGCGTCACCTGGCGCTCATGGAATGGGCCGCGGCGCTGAAGTTGTTCAACTATGCGTGCATCGGTTTCGCGGTATTCATTCCCTGGGGTATAGCGACGAGCGATGCACCGCTGGGATTGGCCCTGTCGGTTGCGTTGCTGGGTGCAAAGCTCACTGTCGCCGGCGCTGCATTGGCATTTATCGAGACGGTTTCGGCGAAACTGCGCGTGTTTCGCGCGCCAGAGTTTCTGGCAACGGCTTTTCTGTTTGCAGTGCTCGGATTGCTGGTGCGGTTGTTGCTGGGGGCATGAATATGAATGCGCTGTCGTGGGACCTGCAATTGCTGAACACGCTGGCCGCACTATTGCTGCTGCTGTCATTCGCCATGCTGTCGCAGCGACGCATCGTCGCCCTGGTCAATCTGCTCGCGCTGCCAGGGCACTCTATTGTTTCTCGCGACCCTGTTGCTTGCCTGGCGAACGAGCGATTTAACTTGTATTTGTCCGCGGGACTGACCCTTGGACTTAAGGTGATTTTCCTGCCATGGCTATTACATCGCCTCATCCGTCGTCTCGGCGTGTACTGGGACACCGAACCGCTGCTCAACATCACCGCAACCATGCTGGTGGGCGTACTGGTCGTCATTTTTTCATTCGGACTGGCCCAACCGATTTCGGCGCTCGCGAGCACGGCCACGCGCAATTCCATCGGCATCGCCGTGGCGGTGATCCTCATTGCCTTCCTCACCATGATCACGCGTCGAAAAGCGATGTCGCAGGTGATTGGATTCCTATCGATGGAGAACGGGCTGTTCTTCGGCGCCATGAGCGCCACCTACGGCATGCCGATGGTTGTTGAGCTCGGAGTTGCGCTCGATGTTTTAGTGGCGATGTTGGTTCTCGGCGTATTTTTCTTCCAGATTCGGGAACAATTCGACAGTCTCGACCTGAAGAACTTTGAAACTCTGAAGGAGGATCAATAAGGTGGAGTTCATCGTTCTTCTAGGCACCCCGCTCCTGGGCGCCCTGACGCTGGGCATTTTTGGGGGCCGGCGCTGGGCACCGGAAGCCAATGCGATCTTTTCATTGCTTACGTTCTTCGCCGCATGTGCGCTGACAGCAAGGGTCGTGGCACATGGCAATTTATCGGTCGGACACGAGCAATTCTTTATCGATGCCTTCAATGTCTTTCTGGTGACGCTGACTGCGTTCGTCGGCCTAACCACTTCATTGTTCTCGCGCCCCTATATGCGCATCGAGGCGGAGCACGGGCGGGTAACGGCTGGTCAGCTACGCCTGTACCACAGCATGTACCAGATGTTCATCGCAACCATGCTGGTTGCTCTCACCACCAACAACATGGGCCTCATGTGGGTGGCGATGGAGGCTGCAACTCTATCCACCGTGCTGCTGGTGACACTGTATCGGACCCCCGCGAGCCTCGAGGCCGGCTGGAAGTATTTCATTCTCTGCGGCGTGGGAATTTCCCAGGCGCTGTTCGGCACCATCCTGATGTACTTTGCGGCCGAGAAGATCTTGGGCTCCGAGGGTGTGAGCGCACTGCTTTGGACGCATCTTAATTCGGTCAAGTCGCAACTGGAGCCTTCGGTTCTGGGGCTTGCATTTGTTTTTCTGCTCGTGGGATATGGGACCAAGGTCGGCCTTGCACCACTGCACAATTGGTTGCCGGATGCGCACGCTGAAGGCCCGACGCCTATTTCCGCGGTTTTGTCAGGACTGCTGCTCAATGTGGCGATGTACGCCGTCGTGCGCTGCAAGGTGCTCGTCGAGGGCTCGCTGAAATCGGCCTTGCCGGGCAGGATGTTGATGGGTTTTGGCTTGCTGTCGGTGGTGCTCGCGGCGTTTTTCCTGTGGCGACAACGCGATGTGAAGCGTTTATTCGCCTATTCCTCGATCGAACATATGGGGATCGTTGCCTTTGCGTTCGGAATGGGCGGACCTGTGGCGAACTTCGCCGCACTGCTGCATATGACAGTGCACTCACTGACCAAATCGTCCATTTTCTTTGCCGTGGGACACGCCACGCAGAAAGCCGGCTCACAACTCATGGACAACATTCGCGGGCTCATCACCTTGAGTCCCACGGTTGGTTGGGGATTAATGATGGGCAGCCTCGCCATTCTCGGCACCCCACCATTCGGCGTATTTGCGAGTGAATTTCTTATTCTGACGACGGCCATGAAACAGCAACCCTGGGCGACACCTATATTGCTGTTGGCGCTCGGCGTGGCCTTCGCGGCAATCTTTGGTCGTGTGCAGTCGATGGTGTTTGGAGATACCACAGCCAAACGATTGCCGCATCCGCCCGCGCTCGTACCCGTGTTCGTCCACTTGGGTTTGGTGCTGGTGCTGGGGTTTTTCATTCCACCTTATCTCGCTGACTGGTATCGGGCTGCGGCGCGCCTGATCGGTGGAGAATGAGATGGCTCTGCAACGATGGTTCCAACAGGCGGCCGAGGACTCCGAACCTAACGGAAGGATGATCGCGGGCGCACCAAGAGTTCTTGGCCTTTCGGTTTCGAGCGACGATTGGCAGCAGGCCGCCGAACATGTGGCAACCGGAGGGGGTCGATTGCAGTCTCTCTGGGCAAGTCGCGATCGACATGGCCATGACCGGGTCCGAGTCGCGTATACGGCTGCTCAGGGCGTGCTTGTGCTGAGTCTGCCGTTGCCTGATGGGGAAAGCCAATACCCGGGGATTCAGCAATGGTTCCCGAGTGCAAGCCGCATGCAGCGCGCCGTGGCGGATCTGTCCGGACTGCGCTCGACTGATCCGGATATACGCCCATGGTTGCGTCATGCCGCTTGGCCGGAGAGCTTTCATCCGCTAGTCGATACCTACGCCCCGCCATCTCCCTCGCTACCGGTTATTGATCGCTACGGATTCATTTCGGTGGAAGGGGACGGTGTGCATGAAATTCCGGTCGGGCCCGTTCACGCAGGCATCATCGAACCAGGTCACTTCCGGTTTTCGGTGGTGGGCGAAAAAGTGCTCCGGCTCGAGGAGCGTCTGGGCTATGTCCACAAGGGCATAGAACGGCGCTTCATTGAATTCCCGCTGCTTGACGGCCACCGACTGGCAGCCCGCATCTCGGGCGACTCTGCCGTCGCTTTTTCGTGGGCCTATTGCCAGGCGCTCGAAGGTATGGCCGCAGCGCGCTTGCCTGATCGAGCCGTACACTTAAGGGCCCTCGCGCTAGAATTGGAGCGTCTGGCCAATCACTTGGGGGATCTCGGCGCGATTGCGAACGATGCGGGCTTTTCCTTCGGACTCAGTCAGTTCTCGCGGCTCAAGGAGCAGCTGCTGCGCGCAACCGAGGAAGCGCTTGGACAGCGATACCTCATGGATTTCGTTGTGCCGGGCGGCACGCGCGTAGACCCTTCATCCGCCGGCGTAGGCTCGCTCGTCGACTCGATCGTATCGATTGCTCCGGAGGTCAAAGCACTGAGGGCAATCTACGACGATCACGCCGGTTTGCGCGACCGGTTCGTAGGCGCGGGTCGTCGTCGCGCCGACTCTGGCCGCGCAATTAGGCTTGACCGGCTTGGCCGGACGCGCGAGCGGACAAGCCTTTGACCTGCGCTGCGATCTACCCTGCGAGCCGTACAGTCACCTCGCGCCAAAAAAAATCGTGCAAACTGAAGGCGATGTGGCAGCGCGCGTGGCCGTGCGCTTCGATGAAGTGACAGAATCGGTGCGTCTCCTGCAGCAGCTCCTGTCGGAGCTGCCTGCGGGGCCGCATCAAGTGACAATTTCAGTGCCGGATGAAAGTGCACAAGGTGTCGGAATGATCGAAGGCTGGCGCGGCCCCGTATTTCTCGCACTGGAGGCAGGCCTGGATGGAATGATCCGACGATGTCACCCGCAAGACCCATCGTGGCAAAACTGGCCGGTGATTGAGCACGCCATCATCGACAACATCGTGCCGGACTTTCCGCTGATCAATAAATCCTTCAACCTGTCCTACAGCGGCCACGATTTATAGCCATGCTGAAAACGCTAGAGCAAAATCTGTCGCATCGGGATCATCACCGAGCCTTCTCCGCCGAGTGACGAGTCGCTGCGTATCCTCGACGCGCTGCAATCCCGGATTCTCGAAGTCCTTGGCCGTGCCCTGTGCATTCGAGCAATCGATGCCGGGTCGTGTAACGGCTGCGAGTTGGAGATTCACGCGCTCAACAATCCTCTCTACAATATCGAAGGCCTTGGCATTCGGTTTGTAGCAAGTCCGCGGCACGCCGACCTATTGCTGGTGACGGGACCTGTGGCCAAGAATATGGAAGTGGCGCTGCGCCGCACTTTCGATGCGACGCCGGATCCGAAACTTGTCGTTGCAATCGGCGATTGCGGTTGCACCGGTGGAATATTCGGCGAGAGCTATGCCACGTGCGGTCGCGTCTCCACGGTAATCCCGGTCGATGTGGCGGTGCCCGGGTGCCCACCGAGCCCTCGACAAATACTCAGCGGTATTTTGACGGCGATTACCAAAGCGGCGCCCAAGACTTTGAATCGGCGTCAAAGTGGTTGAAATCGATGCAGCATGAGATGCGCTAACTGAAACTCTAGGTGACATGATTTGATCCAATGTGCGTATGCGCGCTCGCCATGCACCAGAACCCACATGTGCCCCTCTGTGGTGGGACGGGTGGCCACCGCATTCTCAGCCTAAGTTCCTGTTCTCACAGGAATTCAATATCCGAGTCTTTGGATGCCCCCAGCGCCTCCCCCTTAAAGTATTGGCTGTGAGCGGACGTCGTTGGACTTTCAATTCAGCCTAGTTGCCAGCCCGGCGGCACTAGTCGCGCTTGCGTGACCAACGATCGATTACGCCGCCATCTGCCTCCCGGCGCGCTTCACTCGTCGACGTGAGATCAGCAAGTCCGCAGAAACATTGAAGCGCTCGCGAAGCCTACGAACCATTGTGAGGCTAAGTTCACGCTTGCCGTTGAGAACCTCGCTGACGCGGCTGGACGTTCCAAGCAGCGGGACCATGCCTGCGCGGGAAAGGCCGTGCTGGTCCATCAAATAGAGCAGCAGAGAGGGCAATGTCGCCGGACGACGTGGCCATTGCACTCGCTCGTAGGCCTCCAGCAAGCGCGCTTGAGCTACCATCCGAGCACGATCCTTGGGGTCCTCTGATGCCATCAGCGCCTCAACCAAAGCTTTTGCTTCGATAAAGTCGGCTTCGTTCTGGATTACAATTAACGTAGCTTTCATCAAATATTCTCCGCGTCTATCTTGTCGTATTCGTCATGAGATCCGAAGAATCGGATCATCACCACGCCGTCGGCATATTGCACAAGGCTAATCAGACGAAAATCGTTTGCCTTGATGTTGAAGACTACCCGGCCGCCCTTGAGGATGCTCGCCTTGGGATGTGCTTTCCTCACATCCTCCGGCGTCTTCCATGTGGCCGTTTCCACCAGCGCCCGCCAGGCGTCGTATTGCGCACGTGCCGCTCTAATCCCCTTATAACCAACGCTCGCTGAGAAATAGCGTTCTACGACGTCTGTACCAATCAGTAGCATTGATCGCAATCTACATCAATATTCCATAAAATGGAACTTATTTTTCCATATTTGGGAACCCGCATTTCGAGCCCAGTTCTCGCTCTGCTCAAGCAGCGGTATGGTTCATAAGTTCGCGCATTCCGGAAAGGAATGCATCGAGCGCCACGGTTTTATCAAAGAGAGTCCAAACAAAAAGAAGATATAGCTATGCGACTTACATTATTTGCGCAAGTAGCTCATTCAAGGGCATTTGCTCGCAGAGGGTGAGGCTGAGTATCTGTAGATTTTCATAGAGCGACCGCGGCAGGTTCAACCGCTTCTTGACGATGGCAACGAGGACGTAGACCGAGATGGCGATCCAGATTTGTGTCTTCACCGCGTTTTCGGAAGTTCCGAAGAACGCCTTGATCCGCAGGTGCTGCTTGATCCATTTGAAGAAAAGCTCGACCTGCCAGCGGCAGCGATACAGGTCGGCGATGCTCAATGCGGGCAAGCCAAACTGATTGGTCAAGAATACGAGGCGCTTGTGGGTCTTCGGATCGATGTACTTGATGCGACGGAGCGGAACGGGAAACCCTTTGTGCGAATAGAAGCCACTCAAGATCACCGTTTGATCGCAGATCAGCCCGGTCGCGCGATCCACGGTATGCGAGTAGCGACGCTCGGCTTTGAGGTTCGACTTGGCGCGCGTGACGAAGAAGCTGCCCGCCTCGTGCAGGTGATACAGCCGCTCGAAGTCGAGGTAGCCTCGATCCATTACGTAGTAAGCACCGGGCTCCGGCAGCAACAAGTCGAGCACGTTGACGTCGTGCATCTTCCCGTCGGAGATATGTATAAAGCTCGGAATATTGCCACGCAGATCCAGCAGCGTGTGCAGCTTGACGGCCGCTTTGGCCGATCGAAACGGTGCCCACGGGAAGACCGACAAACACAGATCGATGGTCGTGGCATCGAGTGCGTAAACCGTCTCGGCCAAGTCCACGCCGAAGGGTTCCTCCGCATACAGGCCGCGTGCGATGCCGATCAATCGCTCGGCGAAGCTCGCGTAGATCCGCCAATCGCGGGTCGCATTGGCATTGGCCAGCGTGTTGCGAGAAACATTTCCGCGAATCCCCAGATGATAGAGCTTCGCCGCCTGGGCTCGAAGACTCGCCTCGATATCCCGCAGACTCTCTCGATAGGTCAGCTGCGCGAAGGCCATGCACAGGTACTGATCCAGACACGAGAAGCTCTTGACCTTGTGCTCCCCGGCATAACGCGCCACGCACCGGCGGAACGTCGTCAACGGAAGATGGCGCATCAACTGCGAAAAAACGAGCTGGCCTTGATGCATCGATCGACTCCGCGGCGGGGACCGCGGTCACGGTGCGCGAGGCCGAATCGATGTTCAAATCGAGACCAAGAAAATAAGTCGTTTTCTGTATCATGTTCAACAACTTAAACGCGTCGTCCCGATCAACGTTGGGACACTACTGTTGTTTTCTATTGTTCCAGCCACAACCAACACCCGGACCTTGGTATCTCATGTCTCCTGCTTTATTAATGTGTTGAGTGGAGATAATCCCAGCGAAGTCGTACTTTTTTCTTCCGGCCTCCCGCAGCGCAACGATTGGCCTGTGAGCAATCTCGGAACGAATGCTGCGCTCAGTAATACCTCGAATTCCGTAGTTAACGCCGAGACGTATTTGTTTTTTGAAAAGGGTATGCAACCCGAGCTACTCATCGCCACAGGTCAGCCACTGCAAGTAGCCATCTGCACGATCTCAGGCTACTATTTGGAGTGATTGCTGTCAGGCACGACGACGGATCATTTCCGCGCGGCCAGACGGAGTTGGAAGGCGCCTATTAGCGCAAGGCTGACATGCAAAACCAGGCACCGGTGCGGGGGCGACCGGTGCCTCGGCGACAAGGCCCCCACAGCCCTCTGTGGCGTCGCCACCGAACAGCCTCAGTGATCTGCTCGATAGTTTCACACCTCTCCGCTCGGCAAAGCATCGTAGCTCACTCTCTAATCATCGAGAAAACGTGTTCGGCACCCCAGGGAGGTCATGCGTGGAAAATTGTCGCTAGGAGTTAGTCACTGCACTGAATTTGCACTGAATCCAAGCCACGAAAACCACTACGCACCGTTGTTTCGCTACGAGGTTCCAAGGCGCTCAAGGCCCCAATGCACTCCCTAGTCCGCTTTCGTCACCTGATTATGGTGGTACCCGCAAAGGCCACCAAAATCTTGCTCTCCGGCGGTTAGTGGTTGATCACAAACGGCACATGCGGAGAATTGAAGCGGCGATGAACACGCTAAACAGCGACCTTCCTCCACTAGGAACGTGTATCGCCCGCTTTCATTACAATCTTCTAGAGGTTCATCTGCGCCGTCGGTCATTGCTAGGTAAGCGTCCGCGAACCAACACTCCTCCGCTGCTTTCTCAACGATCTCGTCAAACTTGGAGTTTTGACCACAAGCACAACAATTGAATGACACGTTTCAGGATCCGCGTCACTCGCATCGATGGGCTTTAGCAGGTCTGAATTACAGTGCTCGCACCGAAGGCATAGGCTGACTTTTCCTTGTCCTGCCAATTCCCAAGGTATAACCGCAATCGTTTGGTCGCAGATACTTTTTTCACGCTCATAAACCTCGGTGACCTCAAGCAACTTCGCCCAAGTTGGATTCTCTAATAGTTTGGCAGGATCGTCTTCTATTATAGTTCACCTACGATGAAATCACGTATGACAATGAAGGAACCAGAAAGCAGTTCCATCATGCGCTTTGAGGGAATCGCGGTCCGGTAGTGTTCAATTTCGTTTCGAGTATCGATCACTGCCTCAACCCTTTTCCAATCTACCGAAATACCTAATGACTTAAATCGATCCTTGATCTCAAATACCTCCACTGTTTTTTTTCCGTCGCCTCGGAATACGACGCTTCTCGCCGGATCTTTGCAGGGCTTGATCGCTTGAGCCTCGCTGTTCAGCACACGGCGTAGCACCCGCCGCGAAGCGTCGTCGGAGACATACTAGATCAAGGTGTGATGAGCTGAACGGTCGGAAAGTAGGTGCGGTATCGCGCCACATCGCGTGTGAGGATCGGGCAATGCATGACGGCAGCGTGTGCGCCCACATAAAAATCTGGCAACGCGCTTTGCTTGACGCCGCGAGCGCGCCGGTAGCTGAGAAACACCTTGCCAGCCAAAAACAACGCTTCACGCGGGATGTCCTCCACGTTTAGGGATGCTTCGATGATTACCGCTTCAAGTTCCTCGATCCTGGTGAACGCAATGGAGAGTTCTGAGTAAATGATAGGATTGATCGCGAGAGTGTCGGTGGCACTCGCCGAGTCGAGCTTCCCTTGCGACCAAACCGCCCACTCGGAATCGTCTTCGAGCACGTCGAGTAGGACGTTCGTATCGACCAGAATCATTTAGTTTCCGCGCATCAGCGCGATAATCTCTTCCGTCGTCATACGCACGGTGGCCCGACCGCGCAGCTTCGCGAATCTGCTGGTCCGTCGCTTGGCGGCCGCCTTCGCAGCGCGCAACGCGATCTCACCGCTGTCGAGCCGCTCAAAGGTGACCGCCGCCCCGGGCTTAAGACCAAGATAGTCTCGAACCTTCTTCGGAACCGTGACTTGTCCTTTGCTCGTGAGGTTGGTCGCCATAAAGTGTTACCTAACATGCAAAGTAATACTGTAGCGGAACATCGTGCCTAGGTCACGGGTTTTCGCTCTTTCGCGACCCGCCCGTATCAATGCAAAGGTGAGCAAATGGAAGTTCCAAATAATCGATGTGAATTATAGCTATTTACTATAACATATTGATTTAGTGTTACATTTTGTTGGGACGGCTGACCACCGAATTCTCAATCTAAGTGCCTGTTTGCGCGAGAATTCGACTTCCCTGTTTCTGTCGATGAACCGAGAGCGCGCCGTCAAAGCCGGAGCGACGGCCTATCTGCAAAAGCCCGCGGACAATGCCGAGTTCCTGGCGGTCATTCGCCAGGCTCTGGGGGAACTTGCACATGGATGAGCTCCACAAGGACGCACGATTGCTGGCGATATTGGCGACGATTCGGGAAGGCTTCCTGCACCGTACGCAACGCGAACTTTCTCGCCTCCTCGAGCTGCTAGCGGCGCATACAAGCGGGCGATTCAACGGGACTGGTGCAACTGCGGACTTTTGCACACAGAATCCACGGTAGCGGAGCTACATTCGATTTCGCCGCCATCAGCGAGAGTGCGGGACAGATTGAGAATTTGCTCGGGGTTCTCATCGGTGCTCCGGCCGCTGCCGCCGTCGATCCGCACGATCTGGGTCGCCTGGTGGAATGCGGCCGACGGCTCGCACTCGAGATCGGCGCTGCAACGACGCAAGGGTCCGCGGTCGATCGCCGACTTGAGAGCGGCGCGGGGTGAGCGTTCCCTGCTCATCGATTCGAAGTAGATTATAATTGTATTCTATAATTTATTGATATTATGAATAAAATTATGGTGGGACGGCTGGGACTCGAACCCAGGACCAAAGCCTTAAAAGGGCCTTGCTCTACCAACTGAGCTACCGTCCCATTTGCAGGCGCGCATCATAGCCGAACTTTGCCGCCAGATCATCGCCAAACCACCACCTCAGGGGCCCGTTTGGCCGGGTGGCTTCGGGCGCGCCCTGCGACCTATCGATAGCGCGTGGGATCCAGCGTATTCGCCGCGGCAAAGCCTGCCGCACGCAGCCGGCAGGAGTCGCACCGGGCACAGGCCCTGCCCTCGGCGTCGGCCTGATAGCATGAAACGGTCGCGCTGAAATCCACGCCAAGGCTCAGGCCGGCTCGAATAATCTCCGCTTTGGTCATTTCGATCAGCGGTGCGTGAATTTTGAAACGCGCGCCCTCGAGGCCGGCTTTGGTGGCAACTTGTGCCAGCTTTTCGAACTCATTAATGAAGGCGGGACGGCAATCCGGATAGCCAGAAAAATCGAGAGCGTTGACGCCGATAAAAATGTCCCGGGCGCCGATGACTTCGGCCCAGCCGAGCGCCAGCGACAGAAACAGGGTGTTACGGGCGGGAACATAGGTCGCCGGAATTCCCGGCTGCGGCGTCTCGGGTACGGCAACGCGAGCATCCGTCAGCGCCGAACCCCCGATCCCCGCCAAATCCACCCGCATGATCCGATGCTCATGCGCACCGAGCGCGAGCGCAACTTGCCGGGCAGCGTCCAATTCCGCGCAATGCCGCTGACCGTATTCAACGCTCAGCGCGTAGCACTGGTAATTCCTCGAGCGCGCCATCGCGAGCACGGTGGCCGAATCGAGACCGCCGGACAGCAACACGATGGCGCGCGTATGAGCCGTCACGCGTCACTTGCCGGGCACATCGCCCCACAACACCTTGTGAAGCTGCATCTGAAAACGCACCGGGAGATGATCTGCGAGAATCCAATCCGCCAACAGCGTGGGTGCCAGTTGGTTGTAGCTGGGCGAAAAAAGGATGCGGCAGCGCTCGCTCAGCGCGTGCTCGCGCAGGAAATCTTTGCTCCAGTCATAGTCCGCACGCGAACAGATCACGAATTTGAGCTGATCGCGCGGCGAGAGATGCGCGAAGTTTTCAATGCGGTTGCGCGCCGCCTCATTGGAGGCGGGCGTCTTGACATCGATTACGCGCGAAACGCGCGAATCGACGGCCGCCACGTCCAGCGCGCCGCTGGTCTCTAAGGACACGATAAAACCGGCATCGCACAGGCGCTCGAGCAATTTCAAACAATTCGGCTGCGCCAGGGGTTCGCCGCCGGTCACGCAGACGTGGCGGGCTTTGAATTCGCGCACCCTCGTCAGGATGGCGTCGAGATCGAACCATTCCCCGGAATGAAAAGCATATTCGGTATCGCAATACTGGCAGCGCAGCGGACAACCGGTCAGCCGCACGAACACCGTCGGGAATCCTACGCAGTCGGCCTCGCCTTGCAACGAATGAAAAATTTCATTGATGCGCAATCGCCCGGATTTGACCGCCTGCTCACTCAATGTTTCTCGGATGACATCTTATCCAGACGTTGTTGGGCCAAGCGCGCCGCGGGGGTGTCGGTAAATCGCGCGACGACCTGGCCGAGCACTTCGCGCGCCGACTGCCACTGCTTGGTCTCATAGCGGCAGAAGCCGATCTTGAGCAGCGCGTCGGGGAGTTTGCGCGATTGCGGATAAGTGTCGACAACGCGCTGAAACGCCGCCTCCGCCTCCGGATAGGCCTTGTTCACGTAGTAGGCTTCCCCGAGCCAATACTGCGCGTTGTCCGCCAGCGAACTGGTGGGATAGGCCGCCAGAAATTTCTGGAAGGCACCGATGGCGCGGTCATATTGGCCGTCCTTCAACAAGTTAAACGCTGCCTGGTAGGCGACTTTATCTTCGCCGGAGTCGGCGGCGCTGGTCCCGGCAGCAGCGCCAGCAGTGGCAGCGCCCGCTGCGGCACCGGCCGCTGCCGCAGGCGGCGCGCTCGCAGCCGCCGTCGAGCCGGCGCGCGCCTCCAGATTCTTCAGGCGCAAATCCAGATCCGCGTACATGTCCCGCTGTTGTCTGCGGCTCGATTCCAGAGCGTTGTTCAACTGATCGACGTCATTGTGCATGGCGCGCACGTCGCTGCTCAGGGCTTCCAGCTGATTCGAGACGTCGAGCAGGCTCTTATTGGCCATCACCCTTTCGATCCGCTCGAGGCGCGTATCCAAGTCCTTCAATTTGATCTGCACCGGATCCTCACCCGGCGGGGTCGATGCGCAGCCGCTCAACGCCCAAAGGAGGCACGCTGCGCTCAAGCCCAGTAAGGCACGCCTATTCACGGCAGATAGACCAATTCCACGCGCCGGTTTTTCGCCCATGCCGCCTCGTCATCGCCCTCGACGGCGGGCCGCTCGGAGCCGAAACTGACCGTGCTGACTTGCGATTCCGCAACGCCCTGCAGCATCAGCGCCCTGCGCACTGCCTGCGCGCGGCGCTCGCCCAAGCCGATATTATATTCGCGGGTGCCGCGCTCGTCGGTGTTGCCTTCCAGTTTCATCTTCAGCTTGGGATTGGCGCTGAGAGTGTGGGCCGCCGCGGTCACGATGTCCGCGAACTCCGGCTTGATCTCCGACTTGTCGAAATCGAAATAGATGATCTTGCGCGCGAGCGGTCCCGTCCCCTCGCCATTCAGGCCGCGTGAACTGCTATTGGCATTCTCGCCCAGCGGCGAAGTCGCGGTCGACGCGCCTTCCGCGGCGTTGGCACTTGAATCCGGAACCTGGGTACCGGCGACGGGTGCGTCATTCACGTTGTGCTTCTTGGGGCAACCGGCCAGCAGTGCGGCGCCTGCAATGAGCACGGCGATCGAAAGGATGCGTTTCATTTATTTCTCCGTCCTGATCCTAAGTGAATCCATGGCTTGTAAGGGTACCGGCGATCAGGCTATTTGTGTATTAGTTTGACGTCAGAATGGCGCCCAAGCCGGCTCTTGGAGTTCTCCGTCGCTCGAGATCAGCCGCTGCTGCACTCTGCCATCGGCGCTGACCAGGGCCAGCACGCCCCTTCCCTTGTCCCGGCTGGCATAAATCAGCACCGCCCCATTGGGTGCATAGCTCGGTGAGACATCAAAATGGCCCTTCGTCAGCACCTGGACATCGCCGCGCCCGCGAAGATCCATGGTCGCGATTCGATAGTCGCCGTTCTCCTGGGTCACAAACGCCAATTGCGACTCATCCGGGGAGATGCGCGGCCGCGCGTTGTAACTGCCTTGGAAGGTAAGACGTCGCGGCTTGTCGCCCGGTTTGATGCCGACCTTGTAAATCTGCGGTCCCCCCGCCCGGTCGGAAGTGAAATAAATGCTTTGGCCATCCTTGGACCACTGCGGTTCGGTATCGATTCCCGGATCATCGGTGATGCGTGCCAACACTTGGCTGCCCAGGTCCAATGTATAGATATCCAAGTTGCCGTCGCGGGTGGACAGCACCAACGCCAGCTTACGGCCGTCCGGAGACCACGCCGGCGCCTGATTCACGCCGGCATGCGCCGAGACCACCCGCCGATCGCCGGTCTTCAAGGTCTGCACGTATACGGTCGGTAAGCGCTGCTCGAAAGAAACGTAAGCGAGGCTCGAGCCGTCGGGCGACCATGCCGGCGACATCAGCGGCTCGTGAGACTGCATGACGACATGCGGGTTTTCTCCGTCGGCGTCAGCCACGATGAGCTGGAAGGTCTTGTCGGGCAGATGCCCCAACACCGAAACGTAAGCAATGCGGGTGGAGAATGCCCCGCGGATTCCTAGGATTTTCTCGAACACCGCGTCGGCGATTTGATGGCCGGCGGATCTCAAACCGGCTCGATTGGCGCTGATCTGAAAACCCAGCAGCCGCTGCCGGGTAAGTACGTTGTACAGTTCGTAGGTAATGCTGTAGTGGTCCGTGCCGTCCGCCTGCATGGTACCCACGACCATGTAGTCATTGTTGAGCCTGCGCCAATCGTCGAATGCGATAGTGGCGCCGGTATGCGGCTGATCGATCATGTCCTTGCGGTCCATGGTCCTGAAGCGGCCGCTGCGTGCCAGATCGTCGCTCACCAGCTGCGCCACATCGAACGAAGCGGCGGTCACTTGCGCCGCTGCGAACGGCACAACGGCAATCGGAATGGCTTCGGTCTGACCCTTCGTGATCTCGACGACAAACTCAGCGTGCGCCAGAGGACCTGCCAATGTCAGCACGAGGACCGTCAAACACGAAAACAGCTTATGCATGGGTGAACTCTATTCCTCAGGATGAAAGTGAATCACTAGGTTGCGCTCGAATAATGCCGGGTCCGGCGGCGCCGGCAAGGGCGAAGCCCGGTATACGGCATTTTCGATCGACTGGCGGGCGGCGGCGTCGCCGTTGCACTGGCTGACGTGCGCGCTGGTCACCTCGCCGCCCGGAATCTGTGTAATGTTTACAATGCAATCCAGCCCGGCACGCGCCGATGGCGGCTTGATCCAGGCATTCTGAATTCTGGCGGCCAAGCGCGCAATATAAAGCGCCCGCGCCGGGCTCGCCTCGACCGCGCTCACATGTTCTTCCTCGGCCAGCTGACGCTTCAATTCCGCTTCGCGGTCAGCCTTCGCTTTGGCGTCCGCGGCGCGCTTGGCATCGTCGGCCTGCTTGGCCTCCGCGGCGCGCTTGGCCTCCGCCGCGCGCTTGAGATCGTCCGCCCGTTTGGCGTCTTCCGCGCGTTTGAGCTCCTCGGCATGCTTCGCGGCGGCGGCTTTCTGCGCCTCGGTGGCGCGTGCCGCCTCGGCTTGCTGGGTGCGCTCGACTTCGGCTGCGGCCTCTTTGGTCTGCTCCGCCTCCTTTTGCTTTTCAGCGGCCATTTGCGCATCGGCCGCTGCCTGCGCGGCAGCGGCATCCGCCGCGGCTTTCGCGGCCGCGGCCGCGCGCACCCGCGCCGCCTCCTGCTCGGCCCGCTCGGTCAGCGCACGCTGCGCGGCGTGCAAGACTTGTGAATCGATGACGACGGCATCGACCGGAATCGGCTGCGCCGTGGGCAGCGCGTGGTTGATGGAAATCAGCGTCGCCGCCAGCAGCGCGGCCGCCAGCAATCCATGCAGTGCGACGGAGAGCAGCAGGGGCCATGAGTGTTCGCGAAAAAAACCCGGCATTCAGCGCGCTCCGCGGGAGGCTCCGTTGGCAGGGCGCGGGTTGGGCACATTGCGTACCGGGTCGGTCAGAAACCCGACTTTCGAAGCGCCGGCCTTCTGCAGCAGCACCATGGCCCGCACCACGGTGCCATACGGTACGGTGGTGTCGGCCTTGACCAGAACCGGCGTCTGCGGATCGCGGCGCAGGAGCGCGGCCGTGCGCGAGCTGACGGTCGACTCGGACACGGGCTGATCTTGATTCTGGCCAAAATTGATGTACAAGCGGCCGCCGGAATCAATGGTCAGGATCAACGGCTCATGCTTCGCCAGGAAATCCGCATCGATCGGCTTCGCACCCGCGTCCGGCAAGTCCACCTTGACACCTTCCTTGAGCAACGGTGCCGTGATCATGAAAATGATCAACAGCACCAGCATGACGTCGATGTAGGGCACCACGTTGATTTCGCCCATCAACCGTCGGCGGCGCTGCGGCGTCGGCATCGCTTACCCCGGCGCCCGGGTGGACCCGTGACGTTGCAAGATGGTGGAGAACTCTTCGACGAACGTATCGAAGCGCAGTTCCAGGCGGCTGACTTGATCGGCCAGGCGATTGTAGGCAATCACGGCGGGGATGGCCGCAAACAGACCCACGGCGGTCGTGATCAACGCTTCGGCGATGCCCGGCGCCACCGCCGCAAGCGTCGCCTGCTGCACATTGCCGAGATTGTGGAACGCGCTCATGATGCCCCAGACCGTGCCGAACAATCCCACGTAGGGACTGGTCGAGCCGACCGTGGCCAAGATCGCCAGGTTTTGTTCCAAGCGATCCAGCTCGCGCAGTTGCGCCACCCGCATCGCGCGCCTCGCGCCGTCCAACAGCTGCTCCGCGGGCACCCCTTGCTGGCGCAGCCGGCTGAACTCGCCGAACCCCGACTCGAAGATGCTCTGCAGACCGGTGCCCGCGCGGCCCTTGGTCTCTATATTGCGATACAAGTTGGCAAGATCGCCCCCGGACCAGAACGCGGTTTCAAATTTCGCCGCTTGACGGCGCGAGCGGCCGATCACCTGGCTCTTGTGAAAGATGACCGCCCAAGAGGTCACCGAAGCGATCAGCAGCAATCCCACCACCACCTGCACAATGGGACTCGCGTCCAGCACCATGCTCCAAACCGACAAGTCATTGGGCATTGCGCCACTCCGTAAAAAGATCTTTGGGGATGGCGCGCGGCTTTAGCGTGCCGGAATCGAGGCAAGCGACACGCACCGTGGCATCGATCAACTGCTCGTCGCCCCGCTCGATGGTCTGCTTGAAAAGTATTGTGGCACCCGCCAGCCGCTCGAGGACCGCCGTGACGAGAATTTCATCATGCAGCAGCGCGGGACGCAGGAAGTCCACGGTAATATTTGCCACCACGAACTGCAGGCAGCGCTGCGCGCGCAGCTGCTGCTGATCGATCCCCAACGCCCGCAACCAGTCGGTGCGGCCGCGCTCCAAGAATTTGAGGTAGTTCGCGTAGTACACGACGCCGCCCGCATCGGTATCTTCCCAGTAAACATTGAAACGTGACGCGAAGCTCGGCGCAGCGGACATTTACTGGCTGTCCCGGAACAGCGAAAGGTTCATTTCCCGCTCGGGAGCGGCCAGGTCAAAGTGCGCATAGGCGGCGCGTGTCGCCACACGGCCGCGCGCCGTGCGCATCAAAAATCCCTGCTGGATCAGGAACGGCTCGATGACATCTTCGATGGTGCCGCGCTCCTCGCTCATCGCAGCGGCCAAGCTGTCCACGCCGACCGGGCCGCCATCGAATTTCTCGATGATCGTCAAGAGCAGCTTGCGGTCGAGCATGTCGAAACCTTCCGGGTCCACCTCGAGCATGGTGAGCGCCGCCAGCGCGACTTCGCCGCTGATGATCCCTGACGCTTTCACTTCTGCAAAATCGCGCACGCGGCGCAGCAGCCGATTGGCGATGCGCGGCGTGCCGCGCGATCGCTCCGCGATGCGGTCGGCGCCGTCCGGCTGCAGGTTCAACTGCAGAATCGACGCGCTGCGGATCACGATTTGGGTCAAATCCGCCGTGCTGTAGAACTCGAGCCGCTGCACGATACCGAAGCGATCGCGCAGCGGCGAGGTCAGCAAGCCGGCCCGGGTCGTGGCGCCCACCAGGGTGAAGGGCGGTAGATCCAATTTGATGGAGCGCGCGCCGGGACCCTCGCCGATCATCAGGTCGAGCTGCGAGTCTTCCATGGCCGGATACAGCACTTCCTCGACGACCGGACTCAAGCGATGTATCTCGTCGACGAACAGCACGTCCCGAGGCTCGAGATTGGTGAGCAGTGCCGCCAGATCGCCGGCGCGCTCGAGCACTGGACCGGAAGTCTGGCGCAGATTCACCTTGAGTTCGTTGGCGATGATGTGCGCCAGCGTGGTCTTGCCGAGTCCCGGCGGCCCGAATATCAAGACATGATCCAGTGCCTCGCCGCGCATGCGCGCCGCCTGGATGAAGATGTCCATCTGCGTCTTGACGTTCGGCTGGCCGATGTAATCGGCCAGGGTCTTGGGCCGCACGGCCCGATCGATCAATTCGTCGTCGCGGCGGCTGCCGCCGGCAATGATCCGATCTTGTTCGATGCTCATACGCGATTTTAGGCCTTCACCGCGGATTTGAGGGCGCGGCGAATGATTTCGGTGGTCGACAGTCCCGGCTCATCGGCCGACTTCAGGAGCCGGGTGATTTCCGCCGGCTTATAGCCCAAGGCAACCAGCGCGCCGAACGCCTCGCTTTGCGCCGATTGCGCGGCTGCCGGGTTCAACGGATTGCCTGCGACGGCGGGCAACGAGAGTTTCTGCACGCTGTCGCGCATCTCAATGATGATCCGTTCCGCGGTTTTTCGGCCGATGCCGGGAATTCGCGTCAGCATGGCCACATCCTCAGCCTCGATGGTGCGCAGGAAATCTTCCACGCTCGCCCCGGACAGCACACCCAACGCGATCTTCGGGCCCACCCCCGAAACCTTGAGCAGCCCGCGAAACAGGCGCCGCTCGCCGTCCGTGCCGAATCCAAACAGGATATGGGCATCCTCGCGCACCACCAAGTGCGTGAACAGCGCCACCGGTTCACCGGTGGCCGGGAGGGCGTAAAAAGTCGACATCGGCGCTTCCAACTCATAGCCGACGCCATTGACATCCAGCATCAGCAGCGGCGGTTGCTTCATCGCCAGCCGGCCTTTGAGAAAGCCGATCATCGGCTCAAAGCCGCCTGCAGCAGAAGCGCCCTTCCCCGCAGCGCGTGGCATACCGCCGCCGCCAGGGCGTCTGCCGCGTCCGCAGGCACGGGCCCATCGAGCTTGAGCAGGCTGCGCATCATCAGCTGCACCTGGGCCTTTTCCGCATTACCGGCGCCGACGACGGCCTGCTTGATCTGGCGCGTGGCGTATTCGAACACCTCGACGTTGGCGTTGGCCGTGCCGCAAATGGCCGCGCCGCGCGCCTGGCCCAGCTTCAAGGCGCTGTCGGGATTACGGTTCACGAACACCTTTTCAATGGCGATTTGCTGCGGTTGATATTGCGCAACGATGCTTTGCATACAGCGAAAGATTTCGCACAGCCGGGAGGCAAAATCGGCCTGCGTGGTGCGGATGACGCCGCTTGCCACGTAAGTCAAACGCGAGCCCGCAGCATCCAAAACGCCGAAGCCGGTGCGTTGCGAGCCCGGATCGATGCCGAGCACGCGGATGACCGCTTCACGCGCGCGCAATTTGATTCGTCATAGGGGCTGGCATGGCCCGCGTATGATACCGGCAATAGCCGCCTAAACCCACCCGAAGCATGGAAACAAGCGCACCCAGCCAGACCTTGAGCGGACGATTGCATGCCGCCATCGCGGACCTGCGCGCGATCGAATTGCCGCTCCAAGCCGGAATCGCTGCGCGATGCCGCTTTCGAGGTGGCCGACATTGTGCGCTCACTGGACGCGGACGACGACGTGGTGCTCGCCGCGATGCTGCAACCGCTGCTCGACGCCGGCTACCTTGAAGTTCCCGCAGCGGCGCTGCGCTTCGGCGCGGAACCGCTGCGCCTCGCCCTGGCTTTACGCCAACTGGGCGAGTTCGGCCTGCCGGGGGACTGGGCGCCCGAGCGTGGCCTCGAAGCGGTGCAGGCTGAAGCGCTGCGCAAAATGCTGCTGGCGGTGATCGGCGATGTGCGGCTGGTCGTGGTGCGGCTCGCGCAACAGCTGCAACGACTGCGCGCCGCCAAGAACCTCGGCATGGCGCGGCAGCGCAAGCTTGCGATCGAGACCCGCGAGGTCTATGCGCCGCTCGCCAATCGTCTCGGCGTGTGGCAGGTCAAATGGGAACTGGAAGACCTGGCATTCCGTTATCTGGAACCGGTGCAATACAAGCATATTGCCGCCGCGTTGAAGACACGCCGCTCCGAACGCGAACGCTACATGGAGGAATTGAAAGCGGCGCTGGAGAAGGCGATGCGCGGCGCCGGCATCGATGCACTCATCGAGGCGCGCCCCAAACACATCTTCAGCATCTGGAAGAAAATGCAGGCCAAAGAGCTGGCCTTCGAACAGCTGATGGACGTACGCGCGGCGCGCGTGCTGGTGGGGAGCATTGCCGATTGCTATGGGGCGCTCGGAGTGGTGCACTCGCTGTGGCAATTCATTCCCGGCGAATTCGACGACTACATCGCCACGCCGAAGGACAATCTGTACCGATCGATCCACACCGCCGTCTTGGGTCCCGGCCAGGAGCCGGTCGAGATTCAGATCCGCACCCATGAAATGCATGCCGATTCCGAGCGCGGCGTCGCGGCACATTGGCGCTACAAGGAGGGCGGCCGCGGCGATCAGGCCTACGAGCGAAAAATCAACGAGCTGCGCTCGCTGCTCGCGCCCGCCGAGAACCCGGGCGGCAGCCGCGATTTTCTCGAGCGCGTTCGCGTCGATCTGTTTCAAGACCGCATTTATGTGATTTCGCCCAAGGGCGAAATCGTCGATGTGCCGGTCGGCGGCACGCCGCTCGACTTTGCCTATCAAGTGCACACGGATTTAGGGCATCGCACGCGCGGCGCGAAGGTCAACGGCCGCATGGTGCCGCTCGACTATCGATTGAAGAACAGCGAAACCGTGGAAATCATTACTGCCAAGACCTCGCAGCCCTCGCGCGACTGGCTTTCGGCTCAATCGGGCTTCTTGGCGAGCCCGCGCCATCGCAACAAGGTACGGGCGTGGTTTCGCAGGCAAAACGAGGTGCAGAACAAGGTCGAGGGCCGCGCCATGCTGGAGCGGGAATTGCAGCGCTTAGGGCTGAAGAGTCCGCCGATGCCTGATCTGCTGGCCGAACTGGAAATGGACAGTGCCGAGTCCTTGCACGAGGCGCTGGGACTGGGAGAGATCAGCGCGGCGCAAGTCGCCGGCGCGATGCAGCGCCTGTTGCACGCGCGCGAGGAACGCTTGGACCACTCTCGGGCGCCGAGCGGCGCCCGTGCGCCCGAGCTCGCCGTGCAAGGAATCGGCGATCTCCTGTCAACCTATGCACGCTGCTGCAAGCCGGTGCCGCCGGAACCCATCGTGGGCTACATCACCGTCGGACGCGGCGTGAGCATCCACAGTCAAGCCTGCGCCAATCTGGCGCGTCTCAAAGCGAAGGCGCCGGCCCGCGTGCTGGCGGTCGATTGGGGCAAAAGCGGAAACGGCGAATTTCCGGTCGCCATCGAAGTGCAGGCCTTCGACCGCCGCGGCCTGGTGCGCGACGTCAGCGCCGCTTTGGCGGATGAGAAAATCAGCATCCAGGGAATGACCACGGTCACCGATCCGCATGACAAGGTGGCGCATATGCGCATCGGAATTTCCATCTCGGGATTGCCGCAGCTGTCCAAAGTCCTGTCGCGCATTGCGCAGCTGCCGAACGTCATCAGCGCCCGACGCAAGAAATAGGCTGATCGGCAGCGTGCGCATTGCGCGGGCGGCACGCTATGGCGCGGCGCTGTAGGGGATCGAGACCGTTGCGGTTTTGGAGGTGCCCGCGCTGTTCACGTAGCTGAAGCCAAAGGCGAGCGTGCCGCTCGCTGCAGCGGTGGGCGCGTAGGTGAGCGATACCTGGCAAGCGGACCCGACGCTCACGCTGGCGCATGTGAAGCTGCCCGCCGGCGCACTCCAGCCGAGCGGCAGCGCGGAGAGGTCCGCCGACAGTCCGCTGGCGAAATTACCGTCATCGGTGGTGAAGGTGACCGCTACGGCGTTGCTGCCGCCGGTGACTGCGGCCTCCGTGGTCGGATTGGCGGTCCCGACCACGTTGTCATTGGTCGTCGTCTGGTAGGGGATGCCGACCGTTCCGCTCTTCGACTCGCCGGCATTGTTCAGGTACGAGTAGCCGAGATTCAACGTGCCATTATTCAAATGAGATTTTGCTCACACTCGCGCGCGACCGGGCCGCCGCAGGTATCTGTGGGACAAACGCTACACCTCGAGCTCCGAGGTTAGCGGTTCAGCGCATCGATGGCTTTCTTGTCGACGGCGAGAGCCGCCTCGTGAATCGCTTCCGACAAGGTGGGATGCGCATGAATGGTGCGCTGAATGTCTTCGGTGCTCGCCGAATATTCCATCGCCAACACCGCTTCGGCGATCAGTTCACCGGCCATCGGCCCGATCACATGCACGCCGAGCACTTCATCGTCGTCCTTGGCGGAAACGATTTTCGCCATTCCCGCGCCTGCTTCCATGGCGCGTGCGCGGCCGCTCGCGGCAAAAGGAAATGTGCCGGTTTTGTAGGGCCTGCCGCCGGCCTTCACTTGTTCCTCGGTCTGCCCGACCCAGGCAATTTCAGGCTGGGTGTAGATCACGGAGGGAATCACTTTGTAGTTCACCTCGCCATAGTGTCCGGCGATCAGATCGGCGACCATCACGCCCTCCTCCTTGCCTTTGTGCGCAAGCATGGGGCCGCGCACCACATCGCCGATTGCCCACACATTGGGCGCGCCGGTGCGGCAATGCTCATCCACTTCGACGAACCCGCGCTCGTCCAACTGGACTCCGGTGCCTTCCGCCAGCAGTCCTTCGGTAAAGGGACGGCGCCCGACCGCCACCACGAGCTTGTCGACCTGCAAAGAATGCTCGCCCTGCGCGTCGCTGTACACCACATCCACGGCATCGCCGGACACTGCGGCGCTCAATACCTTGGCGCCCAATTTGATATCGAGGCCCTGCTTCTTGAAATGACGCTGCGCTTCCTTGGCGATGGTTTGATCCACCATGGGCAGGAACGTCTCCAGCGCTTCGAGCACCACCACTTCGCTGCCGAGCCGGCGCCACACGCTGCCGAGCTCCAGGCCGATGACGCCGGCGCCGATGACGCCCAAGCGCTTCGGGACCGCATCGAATTCCAGGGCATTCCAGGAATCGACGATGTGCCTGCCGTCATGAGGCACGGATCTCAAGCGGATGGGCGTGGACCCCGAAGCAAGGATCACGTTCTTGGCCTCGAGAGTTTTCTCGGTGCCGTCCGCGGCCTTCACCAACACCTTGTTGCCGGGAAGCAATCGTCCATGCCCCTGGATGCCGGCAACGCCGTTGGCCTTGAACAGCGCATTGATCCCATTGGTCATGGTTTTTACGATGGAGGCGCGGCGCTTCTGCATCGCCGCCAGGTCGAGCGTGAGCGCGCCAATTTTGATGCCGTGGGTCGCGAATTCGTCCTTTGCCCGCTGGAACAATTCGGATGACTCCAGCAACGCCTTGGAGGGAATGCAGCCGGCATTCAGGCAGGTGCCGCCAAAGGCATAACTGCCGTCGGTGTTCCGCCACTCATCCACGCAGGCCACTTTCAGTTTGTTTTGCCCTGCTCGAATCGCCGCCGGGTAACCCGCGGGCCCCGCGCCAATGACAACCACATCGTAAATGTCGCTCATATATGCAGCACCATGCGCGCTGGATCCTCCAGACACTGCTTCACAGCCACCAAAAACTGCACCGCCTCGCGGCCATCGATGATGCGATGGTCGTAAGTCAGGGCGATGTACATCATCGGCCGAACCACGATCTGACCGTCCACCACCATCGGCCGCTCCTGAATCTTGTGCATCCCCAATATGGCGCTCTGCGGCGAGTTCACAATGGGTGTCGACAGCAAAGAGCCGAACACCCCGCCATTGGTGATGGTGAAGGTGCCTCCGGTGAGCTCCTCCATGGTGATGGAGCCGGCACGCGCGCGCGCGGCAAAGTTTGCGATCGATTTCTCGATGTCCGCGAAGCTCAATTGATCGGCGTCGCGCAACACCGGGACGATCAAGCCCCGGTCGGTCGAAACCGCCACGCCGATGTCGAAATACTCGTGATAGACGATGTCGTTGCCGTCCACCGAGGCATTGACCGATGGAAATTTCTTCAGCGCTTCGACGCAGGCCTTGCTGAAGAAGGACATGAAGCCAAGCTTGACCCCGTACTGCTTCTCGAATTGATCCTTGTAGCGCGAGCGCAGCTCATTGACGGCCTTCAGGTCGACTTCATTGAATGAGGTCAACAGCGCCTGCGTGGCTTGCGCCTGGACCATGCGCTCCGCGATCCGCGCGCGCAGCCGCGTCATGGGCACGCGCTGCTCGGCTCGATTGCCGCGCGCGCTGGCCGGGGGCACGAATTGCGCCGGGGCGGCCTTGGCGGCAGTGTTCGGCGCGCCGCCCGTGCCCGCGCCGGCCGGGGGCCGGCGCGCGGCGCTTGGCGCGGCACCCTCCTTCAGCGACAGATAATTCACGACGTCGGATTTTGAAACCCGGCCGTCGCGCCCTGATCCTGCAACCGTCTTCGGGTCGACTCGATTTTCTTCCGCGACGCGCTTTGCCGCGGGACTGAGCTTGCCGCCGGAGGACTCGGGCTGCGCCGATTCCTTTGCCGTCGCCGTTGCGCCGCTCGCAGCCGCCATGATCGCGGGAGCACTCGCGCCCGGTACCGCGGCCGCGGCGGCCGTCTCTTCGATCACGGCCAGGAGTTGACCGCTGGTCACCGTGGTGCCGTCGGTCAGCTTTATTTCCTTGATGACGCCGGCCACCGGAGCAGGCACCTCGAGCACCACCTTGTCGGTCTCGAGGTCGACCAGATTTTCATCTCGCACGACGCTGTCGCCGGGTTTTTTGTGCCACGAGACCAGCGTGGCGTCAGCCACCGACTCCGGCAGCTGCGGCACGCGAACTTCGATTGTCATGAACCAGTCCTAGTTTGAGCAGCCGGGACGCGTAGTGTTTGTCGGGAAGTCTCTTCCGGCGGCTCGCCCTGCAGCGCCGCGGTGACCAAGTTCTTCTGCTGCTGCTCATGCAGCGATGCGATGCCCGTCGCGGGCGCCGCGGCCCCGGCGCGCCCCGCATACAGCAGCTCGTAACTCTCATCGAGCTTCGCCTGCAGCCGGTGGCGGATTTGATACCAGCCGCCCTGATTCTGCGGCTCTTCCTGGCACCAGACGATCTCACGCGCGCCCGAATACTTCTGCAATATCGCCTCGTACTCTTCGGAGGGAAAAGGATACAGCTGTTCGATCCGCACGATCGCCACGCTCTCGACCTTCGCATCGCGCCGCGATTTCAGCAAGTCGAAATAGACCTTGCCGCTGCACAACACGATGCGCGTCACGGCCGAGGGCCGCACATCGTCGATCTCATCGATCACCGGCTGGAAACCGCTGCTCGACAGTTCCTCCAAACGCGACACCGACAAGGGATGACGCAGCAAACTCTTGGGAGTCATGATGACGAGCGGCTTGCGCAGCGGGCGCAGCATTTGCCGGCGCAGCAAGTGAAACATTTGCGCCGGCGTCGACGGTACGCAAACCTGCATGTTGAACTCGGCGCAAAGCTGCAAGAATCGCTCGAGGCGCGCCGAGGAATGTTCCGGCCCCTGGCCTTCGTAGCCATGCGGCAGGAACAAGGTGAGGCCGGACAAGCGGCCCCACTTGGCTTCTCCGGAGCTGATGAACTGATCGATGATGACCTGCGCGCCGTTGCTGAAATCGCCGAATTGGCCTTCCCAGATGGTCAGGCAACGCGGCTCGGTGGTCGAGAATCCGTATTCGAATCCCATGACGGCTTCTTCGGACAGCACCGAATCGGTGACCGTGAATGTCGGCTGATTCGTGGCGATATGCTGCAGCGGCACGTACGCGCGCCCCGAAGCCTGGTCATGCAGCACCGCGTGGCGATGAAAAAACGTGCCGCGGCCGCTGTCTTGACCGGTGAGGCGGATGGGATAGCCCTCCTGCAGCAGGCTCGCATACGCAAGATTCTCGGCGCAACCCCAGTCCAACGCGAGTTCGCCGTTCACCATTTTCTCGCGCGCCTGCATGATGGCGAGCACCCGCGGATGCAAGTTCCAGTCCGTCGGGTAAGTCGTGATCGCCTTGCCCAATACGCGCAGCCTCGCCAAATCCACGCCGGTTTTCACCGCCTCCCAGTCCGCGCCCAGATACTCGCTCCAGTCCACGGTGTAGCGGTTGCCGATCAGCCCGAGCGCGGCGCGCGCCTGGGGTTTGCCCTGGTCCAGCCCGCTGCGGTACTGCTCCATCATGGCGGCGGCGTCGGCGGCGCTCAAAATACCCTCGCCCGCCAGCTTGTCCACGTACAGCTGACGCACGGTGGGCTTCTTGCGGATGATTTGATACATGAGCGGCTGCGTCGCGGCCGGCTCGTCCGCTTCATTGTGTCCGTGCCTTCGATAGCAGACCAGATCGATGACCACATCCTTGTGAAATTTCATCCGGTAGTCGAGCGCGAAGCGCGTCACGAAGCACACAGCCTCCGGATCGTCGGCATTCACGTGCAGAATGGGCGCTTCGATCATCTTGGCGACATCGGAGCAGTACAAGGTCGAGCGCGCATCGCGCCGCTCGCTGGTGGTGAATCCGATCTGATTGTTGATGATGATGTGCACGGTGCCGCCGGTGTAGAAGCCGCGCGCCTGCGATAGCTGCAGGGTCTCCATGATCACGCCCTGCCCGGCAAATGCCGCATCGCCATGGATCTGCACCGGCAAAACCTTGTCCCCGGGAGTGTCGCCGCGCCGCTCCTGGCGCGCGCGTGCCGAACCTTCGACCACCGCGTTCACCACTTCCAAATGCGAAGGGTTGAAGGCGAGCGCCACGTGCACATTGCCGGATCCGGTCTTCAGGTCGGCTGAAAACCCCTTGTGGTATTTGACGTCGCCGGAGCCGCGCAACTTGGCGAGGTCGTACTGACCCTCGAACTCGCTGAACAGATCGGTCGGCGATTTACCGAGTAGATTCACCAGCACATTGAGCCGGCCGCGATGCGCCATGCCGATGATGGTCTCCTCGACCCCGGCTTTGCCGCCATGCTGCACCAGATCGTCCAGCGAGGGAATCAAACTGTCGCCGCCCTCGAGCGAGAAGCGCTTCTGACCGACGTACTTGGTATGCAGATAGCGCTCGAGGCCCTCCGCCGCGGTCAATTGCCACAAAATATTTTTCTTCTCATCGACGCTGAAGCGATGCTGCATGCGGCCGACCTGGAAGCTGTCCTGCAGCCACAGGCGCTCTTCCGTATCCGACACGTGCGCGAATTCCGCACCGATGGTATCGGTGTATATGAACTTCAAGTCGCGAAGAATGTTGCTGAGCGTGGTGCGCTCCGGGATGGCGTGATTGCGGCTGCCGGTAAAAAATTCCGTATTCAGGTCCGCCTCGGACAGCCCGAAATACTGCAGGTCGAGCACGTAGGGTTTGGCCCGCTCCTGCAAACCCAGAGGATCCAGATTGGCGATCAAATGACCGCGGTTGGCATAAACCTGTATGAGGCGCGACACCGCACCCTGCTTGGCGCTGGCCCCGTCCGAAGGCACGGCTTTGGGCTGCGTATCGGCCGCGGCGGCCGGCTTCTGAGCCCGCGCCAAGAGGCGCTCGCGGATCGGCCCATGGGCAATGTCCACACCGTTGCCCTGCAGGCTCTTGAAATAGCTCGCCCAAGCCGGATCGAGGCTGCTCGGGTCGCGCAAGAATTGTTCGTAGAGATCTTCAATGAACCCGGCGTTTCCGCCGGACAGCGCCGTGGTCGCTAATTGGTCGGCAAGTGATTGGCTCATGAGTGCGGCGGTTTGCGAAAAACCTCAAATATATCAACGTGATAAAGGGGGATGAATGCTGCTGAACAGCGCCTTAGTTTAGCCGAAGGCGGCACAATATGGAATGTGACGGCGGTCTTAAGAATTTACAAGACCGGCAGGTCGCCCGAGCCTCTGAGCATCCAAATTTCGTAGCCGATGAGCCACGCATAGACCAGCAACACCGCGTACAGCACGAGACCGACTCGCAGCAGGCGCATGAATCGATAGCGCGACAGAAAGACCATGACTACGATGCCGGTGCCGGTCATGGCCATTTTGAACGCGGCAAACGCGGCCACGCTGCGGTAGACGAGCGCGGCCATGATGGGATTGATCTCATCGGCCCCGTGCAGCAGCAATATGCCGGTGAGGAATGCGTCCGCCGCGCTCAACAGCAATATGCCGATGGACACGCCCAGCAAATGCGCCGAATACCAATCAACCGGGTGAAAGCGAGAGTCGCTGAGCCGCCGCGCCGGCCGCCGCCGCCGCGGGTTGAAGCTGCCGTATAGGACGGACCAGACGATTCGATGACGCCGATCGCTGCGATTGCGGCGCTCAAAACCCCAAGCTGGCGGCAGCGCCGCAATCCCTTCCCTCATCCCGGCCACTATCCAGACTTGCCGCCTTCAGGCCAAGCGCTATGCGTCATAATGCGGGCGCACGGACCACTATATTTTCATGAAGCGGTGACGAGCTTCGCGACGAAGTCGCTGACCGGCATCGCCAGCAACGCTTTTCGATCCGCGAACATCGCCTTGATCGACTCGGTCTGCTTCGGCTGGAAGTGCGCAGCGACGCTGCCCTCGAATTTCCTGACCAGCACCGGCATGCCTTCGGCGCGCCGCTTGCGGTGTCCGATCGGGAAATCCACCGCCACGCGCTCACTCGAGGAACCGTCCTTGAAGAACACCTGCACCGCATTGCCGATGTAGCGTTTTTGCGGGTCGTAGTAGTCTTGCGTGAAGCCGGCGTTTTCTCTGACCTGCATCCGGGCGCGCAGAGCATCGACGCGCGGATCGCCCGCGACGGCATCCTCGTAGTCGGAAGCCTCCAGCCGGCCGAAAAGCAGCGGGATGGCGACCATGTATTGAATGCAATGATCGCGGTCGGCGGGATTCGCGAGCGGTCCGGTCTTGTCGATGATGCGAACCCCCGGCTCCTGGGTCTCGATCACCACGCGCTCGATCTGATCGAGCCTGGCCGCCACCTGAGGATGCAGCGTCATGGCTGCTTCGACCGCCGTCTGTGCATGAAATTCCGCCGGGAAGGAAATCTTGAAAAGCACATTCTCCATCACGTAGCTGGCGAGCGCCTGCGGCAACACGATCGGTTTCCCCTTGAACAGCACGTCCTGGAAACCCCACGTTTTTGCCGACAGCGCGGAAGGGTAGCCCATCTCGCCTTTGAGCGCGAACAGCGCGTGACGCACGGCCCGGCTGGTCGCATCGCCCGCGGCCCAGCTCTTGCGCGAACCGGTGTTCGGCGCGTGCCGGTAGGTTCGAAGCGCGCCGCCGTCGATCCAGGCATTCGATACGGCATTGACGATCTGCTCGCGGGTGCCGCCGAACATGGCGGTCACGACCGCGGTGGAGGCAACCCGCACCAGCAGCACATGATCCAGCCCGACTCGATTGAAGCTGTTCTCCAATGCGAGCACGCCTTGAATTTCATGCGCCTTGATCATGCCGGCAAGGACATCGCGCACCGCGACGCGTTTGCCCGAGCGGGACAGATAATCTGCCACGGCGAGAATGGCGCCGAGATTGTCCGAAGGATGGCCCCACTCAGCCGCCAGCCACGTGTCATTGAAATCCAACCAGCGAATCATGGCGCCGATGTTGAATGCGGCGGTGATCGGATCCAGTTCATAGGCTGTTCCCGGAACCCTCGCGCCGTTCGTCAGAGTCGCGCCCGGCACCACCGGCCCCATCAGCTTGGTGCACGCGGGATACTTCAATGCTTGAAAGCCGCAGGCCAGGGTGTCCATCAGGCAATAGCCGGCGGTTTCGTAGGCGAGCGGGCTGACGATCTCGTAGCTCAGCGCGTAGTCGGCGATTGCCGTGAGAACCGCATCCGGCGCCGGCCGCTCGGCAGACTTGATATCGTGGGAGGACATTAGGAGCGCTCCGCGAGCGGCACGAAGGCCAGATTTTCAGGACCCGTGTAATTGGCGCTCGGCCGGATGATTTTTCCGTCCTCGCGCTGCTCGATGACGTGCGCCGCCCAGCCCGAGGTGCGGCTGATGACGAACAGCGGCGTGAACATCGCCGTGGGAACCCCCATCAGATGATAGGAAACGGCCGAGAACCAATCCAGATTGGGAAACATTTTCTTGACATCCCACATGACGGCTTCGATTCGCGCGGCCACTTCGAAACCGAGCATCTCATGGGCCTCGCGCGCGAGGGCGCGCGACACCTCCTTGATCACCTGATTGCGCGGATCCGACACGGTATAGACCGGATGCCCGAAACCAATGATGACCTCCTTGTTCGCCACGCGCCTGCGGATATCCGCTTCGGCGGCATCGGGCGACGCATAACGGCTCTGGATTTCAAAGGCGACTTCGTTCGCTCCGCCGTGCTTCGGGCCGCGCAACGCGCCGATGGCGCCCGTGATGCAGGAATAAAGGTCCGAGCCTGTGCCCGCAATGACTCGGGCGGTGAATGTCGACGCATTGAACTCATGTTCGGCGTACAAGTTCAACGAGGTGTGCATCGCGCGCACCCAGCTTGCCGGGGGTTTTCGACCGTGAAGCAAGTGCAGGAAATGCGCGCCGATCGAGTCATCGTCGGTCTGCACCTCGATGCGCCGCCCCTCTTTGGAGTAGTGATACCAGTAGCACAACATCGAACCCAAGCACGCCAGCAGCCGGTCCGCCAACTCGCGCGCGGCATCGCCGCTATGAGGGTCCGGTTCGGGCACGGTGCAGCCGAGCGCAGAGACGCCGGTGCGCAGCACGTCCATCGGATGGCTGGCCGCCGGCAGCTGCTCGAGCACGGTGACAACGGCGGCGGGCAGCGCGCGCATTGCCTTGAGTTTCTTTTTGTAAGCCGCCAGTTGCTTGCCGTTCGGCAATTTTTCGTGGATCAGCAAGTGCGCGATTTCTTCGAATTCGCTTTGGGTGGCGATATCGAGAATGTCGTAGCCGCGGTAGTGCAGGTCGTTGCCGGTTCTGCCCACCGTGCACAGCGCGGTATTGCCCGCCGTGACGCCGGAGAGTGCGACCGATTTCTTCGGTTTGAATGCGCCCGCGCTTTGCGGCTCGGAATTGCTGGTCACTTTTCTTTTCCTTCAGCGAATAACTTGTCCAACTTCGCCTCGTAGGCGTAATAGTCCAGATACTTGTACAGGTCGGCGCGCGTCTGCATGGTCGCCAATACATTCTTTTGCGTGCCGTCGCGGCGAATCGCCTGGTAAGTATTGAGCGCCGCGGCGTTCATCGCGCGGTAAGCCGAACAGCAATGCAGAACGATGTCGACGCCGACCGTGGCCAATTCATCGCGGGTGTACAACGGCGTCTGGCCGAATTCGGTGATGTTGGCGAGAATCGGCACCTGCACCGCGTCTTTGAAGCGCCGGTACATGGCGAGTTCCGTGATGGCCTCGGGAAAAATCATGTCGGCACCGGCCTCGACGCAGGCGACCGCTCGATCCAAGGCCTTCTCCATCCCCTCCACGGCGAGCGCGTCGGTGCGCGCCATGATGACAAATTGATCGTCGGTACGCGCATCGACGGCCGCCTTGATCCGATCCACGATCTCCTGCTTGGAGACGATTTCCTTGCCGGGTCGATGGCCGCAGCGCTTCGACTGCACCTGGTCCTCGATGTGCATGCCGCCGGCGCCGAATTTTGTGAACGACCTGACGGTGCGCGCAATGTTGAATGCGCCGCCCCATCCGGTATCGGCGTCCACCAGCAGCGGCAATGGACAGACATCGGTAATGCGGCGGATGTCGACCAGCACATCATCCATGGTGCTTATCCCCAGATCCGGGACGCCCAAGGAATTCGCCGCGACGCCGCTGCCGGCGAGATACAGCGCTTTGAATCCACAGGCCGCGGCCATGCATGCGGTGTACGCGTTGATGGCCCCGACGACCTGCAGCGGCTTCTCATCGGCGACGGCGGCCCGCAGCCGCGCACCGGCGGAAATGCGTGGCGCCGTCATACGCGCCCCGCGACCGGGATAAGCGCGCCGGTCACCGCGCTCGCCTCGTCCGACGCCAAAAAGGCGATGACCTCTGCCGCTTCGCTCAAGCGAACCCAGCGTTTGAAATCAGCTTGCGGCATATCCATCCTATTCTTGGGCGTGTCCAGCGTGCTCGGCAAAATCGCATTGACGGTGATGCCGCGGTCCTTCAGTTCATCGGCCAATGCTTCCGTCAATTGTGCGACTCCGGCCTTGGATGCCGCGTACGGGCCCATGCCCGCCGACGCCTTCTGTGCGGCCATGGCGCCCACGTTGACGATGCGTCCGCTCGCCGCGCGCAGCAAGTAAGGCAGTGCCGCCTGGCACGAAACCACCGCCGTTCTCAAATTCAGCTTGTACATGGCATCCCAACTGTCGATTGTACCTTCGCCAAGCTTCTCCCAGCGGAATCCTCCGGCGATATTGATCAAGCCGTCAAGACGGCCTGCATCGCGGAAGATTCTTTCCATCGCGGAGCGCGCCGCGGCCGCGACGGTCAGGTCGATCCCCCCATAGCGCCACACGCCGGCTGCCGGCTGGTCCGCCGCGGAGGCCGAGTGCGAAATGAGCGCGAGCTTCGCGCCGTATGCGCCCAAGGTGGCCGCCACGGCCTGACCCAACGCGCCGTCGGCGCCGGTCACCGCGAAAACCTTCCCCTTTAAATCCATGGCACGATCATGCTCGATACCCCGGCGCCCTAGGCCTGCAGCGTACGGCGAAATTCCCCGGGAGAGGCGCCGGTCCATTTGCGAAACGCACGGTGGAAGGCACTGCGCTCGGAGAAACCCAATTCCACGGCGATATCCATGACACTGCGGCTGGAGTGACTCAGATAACTGATGGCCAGATCGCGGCGCAACTGATCCTTGATCGATTGGTAGGACTCGCCTTCTTCGTGCAGGCGGCGGCGCAGCGTCGCGGGCGTTATGCTCATTTCTTCAGCCAGTTCCTCGAAATCCGGGACCGCCCCCGGCAGGTATTGCCGCAGCCGCCGCCGCACTCGGGCGGTGAGGCTACTGCCGTTTTTGTATTTCAACAAGATGCTTTCCGGCGCCGTACGCAGAAACTCCTTGGCGGACCGTTCGTTCTGCACCACCGGCAGATCCAGATAACTCGCCTCGAAGGCCAGCAGGGTGTTGGGGCGGTTGAAGCGCAAGTCGGCGCAATACATCAGGCGGTACTCGGCGCTGTGCGCCGGTTCCGCATAGCTGAATTCGGTGCGCAGGATGGGTATCCGCCTCCCCACCAGCCAACAGGAAACCCCATAGAGCAGCATCAATAAAAGTTCGTGGGCAAAGACCCGCTGCGCCACGCCCGCCGCCGGGTCATGCAGCACAATTCTTGCCTCCTTCAGGTCGCGCTCGGTGCTGCCGCAGATATCGTCCAAAATCAGCGCGTAGAAACGCAGGCTGCGATCCAATGCATGGCCCAAGGTCTTGCAGCTCAAGATGGAGTGGCAAAGCATCGCAAAGCTGCCCACTTTCATGCGGCGGGAATCTTGGCCGAAGAATTCATCGTCAAGGGCGGCCGCAATGGCGCGCCACAGCGCGCCGTAATGCTTTGCCGAAACCCGCGCCTGCGGCACTTGCAGCAGACTGGATGAGAGGCCCACGTTCGCCAGGAGCTCCTCCGCGTTCAGGTCGCGTCCGCGAACACTCTGAAGCGCAGAGGCGACGAAGCAGATGGCGATGGTCCCCGGTTCGGCGGTCGAATTTTGCACAGCACTAGTTTACGCGATACCTTCAGCCGGCGGATCACGTATCGGATAAACTAGAGCGTCGCCCCTATGGCGTGCTCGAGAGTTCAACAATCATGACCAGCAAACCTGCGGCGCTACAACATCCTGTGCCCACCGTCAAAATGCTGCTCGACGGCAAGTTCGTCGAATCGCGGACCGCCGAATGGCACGACGTCGTCAACCCGGCGACTCAAGAGGTGCTGGCTCAGGTTCCTTTCGCCACCGATGATGAGCTCAACGCCGCGGTCGCGTCGGCCAAAAAAGCCTTCAAGACGTGGAAGAACACGCCGCTGGCCGCTCGGGCGCGAATCATGCTCAAGCTGCAAGCGCTGGTGCGCGAGCACATGAGCCGCATCGCGCATACTTTGAGCGCGGAACAAGGCAAAACCCTGGCCGATGCGGAGGGCGACGTGTTCCGTGGGCTGGAGGTGATCGAGCACGCCTGTTCCATCGGCAGTTTGCAGCTGGGGGAATTCGCCGAGAATGTTGCCGGCGGCGTGGACACCTTTACGATCCGGCAGCCGATCGGCGTCTGCGCGGGCATTACGCCTTTCAATTTCCCCGCCATGATCCCGCTATGGATGTTTCCCATGGCCATTGTGTGCGGCAATACCTTCGTGCTCAAACCCTCCGAGCAGGATCCGTTGACGCCCATGTTGTTGGCTGAACTCGCGCTCGAAGCGGGGGTGCCGCCGGGAGTCTTGAATATCGTCCATGGCGGCAAGCGCACGGTCGATGCGATTTGCACTCACCCCGACATCGCCGCCGTCTCCTTTGTAGGATCGACGGCGGTGGGTACGCACGTCTACAGCCTGGCATCCGCGCACGGCAAACGCGTGCAATGCATGATGGGCGCCAAGAATCACGCGGTCGTCATGCCGGACGCGAATAAGGAGCAATCGCTGAATTCGCTGATCGGAGCGACTTTCGGCGCCGCCGGTCAGCGCTGCATGGCCACCTCCGTGACCGTGCTGGTGGGGGAAGCGCAACAGTGGATACCGGACATCGTGGCCAAGGCCAAGGGCTTGAAAGTCAACGCGGGAGTGGAAAGAAACGCCGATTTGGGCCCTGTGGTCTCGAAGAACGCCAAGCATCGCATCTTGGGACTGGTCGAAGAAGGCATCAAGGAAGGCGCCAAACTCGAGTTGGACGGGCGCGGCATCAAAGTCCCCGGCTACGAACAGGGCAACTTTATCGGCCCGACGATTTTTTCCGCGGTGACGCCCGCCATGAAAATCTACACCACCGAGATTTTCGGCCCCGTCATGGTGATCGTCGGCGTCGACACCCTGGATGAGGCGATCTCGTTGATCAACAACAATCCCTTCGGCAACGGCACCGGAATTTTTACCCAAAGCGGCGCCGTGGCGCGCAAATTTCAAAGCGAAATCGATGTCGGCCAAGTCGGAATCAACGTGCCGATCCCGGTGCCGGTGCCGTTTTTCAGCTTTACCGGCTCGCGCGGCTCAAAACTCGGCGACCTGGGTCCCTATGGCAAGCAGGTGGTGCAGTTCTACACTCAGACTAAGACCGTCACCTCCCGATGGTTCGACGATGGCGGCCCGGCCGCGGGCGTCAATACCACCATCAGCCTGAAATAGAAGCGCGCAGTGCCGGTCATGAGCGCTGACGATGAGCGCGCTTGCAAGTATTGAGCGAAATTCGCAATCACGTGGCGTACGTCACGCTGAACCGGCCCGCCGCGCTGAACGCGTTGTCGCTGGAGATGATCCTGCGGCTGCGTGCCCTCTTCGATGAGTATTCAGCCGACTCCAATGTTTTTGCGGTGCTGATCAGAGGGGCGGGCGAAAAAGCATTTTGCGCGGGCGGGGATATACGCGCCCTGTACAAGAGCTTCAAAACCGGCGGCTCGTTGCACGAGGAATTCTTTGCAGCGGAGTATCCGCTCGACTACCTGCTGTATTCCTATCCAAAGCCTTATGCCGCGTTGCTGGACGGCATCGTTTTGGGGGGCGGAATGGGCATCTCCCAAGGTTCGCGTTTGCGCATCGCCGGCGAGCGCACGCGGATGGCGATGCCCGAGGTCGCGATCGGATTTTTTCCCGACGTCGGCGGCAGCTACTTTTTGTCGCGGCTGCCGGGTCAGCTGGGACGCTACCTGGCCTTGACCGGGCTGCAAATCGGCGCGGCCGACGCGCTCTACACCGGGCTCGCGGACCTATACCTGTCGCCCGAAGCTGTCGCATCGATCGCCGAGGATTTGTCGCAGCTGCGCTGGGGAGAAGATCGCTTTGCGGACCTGTGCCGATTCCTGCGGTTGCGAGCGGCGCCGCCCGCAACCGCGCCGACGCTGCCGGCGCTGCGCGAGCATATCGACGCGCATTTTTCGAAGGCATCGGTCGCCGGCATCGTCGGCTCGCTCGAATCGGAGTCGCGCAGCGTGTGCGCGTCCTGGGCGCACGAAACCGCGAGACTGTTGCGCAGCCGCTCCCCGACCCTAATGAGCGTGACGTTGCGGCAATTGCAGCGCGGCGCAAGCATGGGACTGGCGGATTGCTTTCGCATGGAGCTCGGCATGGCCGCCTACGCCTTCGAGCAGGGCGATTTTCTCGAGGGGGTGCGCGCCGTGCTCATCGACAAGGACAACGCACCACGCTGGCGGCCCGGACGGATCGAAGATGTCACGGAGGCGATGATCGGGGCTTTCTTTGAGCCGCGTTGGCGCGGCGGCGAGCACCCGCTGGCGGCGCTGGAATCGCGCGCCTCCGCCGTGCCTTAAGGGCGCAGCGTCCGTGCCTCGAGCGCGCTCAGTATCTCGCGGCGCCGCGCATCGCTGGCGGCCGACCACTCGGCGATTTCGCTCAAGGTGCGGCGGCAACCGACGCACAGCCCCTGCGCATCGAGGCGGCAGATGTTGATGCAGGGCGAAGCCACGGCAGCCGGTTTCAGCGATGCGTCGACCATTGCCTCAAAACCCGGTGAATGGCATCCAGACCATCGGTGAGCGCCGCGGGGCCCGGTTGCAGAATGAGCGGAGATTTGATTTCGTGCAGTTGCCCGTCGCGCACCGCCGGCACGGCATCCCAGCCCGCCCGCGCCGCGACTTGAGTGGGCTGGAAACGCTTGCCGCACCAGGAGCCCAAAATGATGTCCGGCGCGCGCCGGATGACTTCGCTGGCGTCGCCCAAGATGCGGTCCTTGCCGAGCGCACACAGTGCGCGTTCCGGGAAGACATCATCGCCGCCGGCGACTCCGATCAGTTCGCTCACCCAACGAATCCCGGTAATGAGCGGCTCGTCCCACTCCTCGAAATAGACGCGCGGCCGCCGCGGCAACAGCGCCGCCGCCTGCCGCACGCGCTCGATATGCGCCTCGAGCTCGAGCGCATAGGCTTGCGCGCGCTCGGCCGCCCCCACCAACGCGCCCAGGCGCCGCACGTAACCCAAGATGCCGTCAACCGAGCGATGGTTGCTGATCCATACCTCGATGCCGCGTTTGATCAGCGCCTGGGCGATATCGGCTTGAATATCGGAAAAGCCGATGACGAAATCCGGTTGCAGCGCGAGAATGCGCTCGAGCTTGGCGCTGATGAAAGCCGAGACGCGCGGCTTCTCGCGCCGCGCCCGCGCCGGACGCACGGTAAATCCGGAGATGCCGACGATGCGCTCTTCCAAGCCGAGAGCATAGAGAACCTCAGTGGGCTCTTCGGTCAGGCAGACAATACGCCGCGGGTAGCGCGCGTCCATGCAGCCTTAAAGCGCACCTTCGGCGAGCGCACCGGCCGCGCCGTACACGATGCTGTGCGCCAATCCCGAGGACTGGGGCAACACGTAGTCCGCATAGAAGCGCGCGGTCGACATTTTTGCCTCGTAGAATGCCGCATCCGCGCCGTACGCGCCGGCCAATCGCCGCTGTGCGATCGACGCCGAGCGCAGCAACTGCCAACCCCCGGCCACGATCCCGAATAGCTTCAGCATCGGCACCGCGCCCACGGAAACGGCGCGAATGTCGCTGCCGTAATTCTCCACCACATACGAAATCGCGCGTTCCAGGGCGTCCACCGCGGCGGAAAAGGACGGCGCGAGTCCCGACAATTTCGGCTCGGCACTCAAGGCGCTCGCCAGCGTCCGCATTTCCGCGACGACGGTTTGCGCGGCTTGACCGCCGTCGCGGGCGAGCTTGCGGCCGATCAAATCATTGGCCTGAATCGCCGTCGTGCCCTCATAAATCGGCGTGATGCGCGCATCGCGCAAATATTGCGCCGCGCCGGTTTCCTCGACGAATCCCACGCCGCCGTGCACCTGGATGCCCAAGGAGGCAATGTCGACCGAATTCTCCGTGCACCAGCCCTTGATCACGGGAATCATCAGATCGGCGCGCGCTTGGTGAAGTTCACGCTGCAACGCATCGGGGTGCAGACGCGCCGCATCCAGCGAGACCGCGACCACGCCGGCCAGCGCACGCATGGCCTCGGTCTGGGATCGCATGAGCAGCAGCATGCGCCGCACGTCGGGGTGACGCACGATCGGCACGCGCGCACCGCCGCGTTTGCCGGCCTCCGTGCCTTGGATCCGCTCGCGGGCATAGGCGAGCGCGGTTTGATAGGCGCGCTCGGACAGGCCCACCCCTTCGATGCCGACCGAGTAGCGGGCGGCGTTCATCATGATGAACATGTATTCCAGACCGCGATTTTCCTCGCCGATGAGTTCCGCCAGGGCGCCGCCATTCTGGCCAAAAGCCAGCACGCAGGTCGGACTCGCATGGATGCCGAGCTTGTGCTCGACCGACAGACAATGCACATCGTTGCGTGCGCCCAGCGAACCGTCGGGGTTGACCAGGAACTTGGGCACCAGAAACAGCGAGGTGCCCTTGACGCCGTCCGGCGCTCCGGCGACGCGCGCCAGCACCATATGCACGATGTTGCCGGTGAGATCGTGCTCGCCATAGGTGATGAAAATCTTCTGTCCGGTCACCAGGTAGCGGCCGTCGGCCGTGGGCACGGCACGGGTACGCACCGCCGACAGGTCGGAACCTGCCTGCGGTTCCGTCAGATTCATGGTCCCGGTCCACTCGCCGCTCACCATTTTCGGCAGGTACGTCTCGCGCTGCGATTCCGTGCCGCGCAACTCGAGCGCATCGATCGCGCCGCGCGTCAGCATCGGACAAAGCGCGAACGCCACGTTGGCGCCGTTCCACATCTCCTCGATCAGCGCCGAGAGCGCGCGCGGCAGATTTTGTCCGCCGAATTCCTCGGGACAGGACAGCGCATTCCAGCCGTCGGCGGCGAAGCGCGCATAGGCTTGTTTCCAGCCGCCGGCGGTCAGCACCCGGCCATCCTGCCAGCGCACCCCTTCCAGATCGCCGCTGCGGTTCAACGGCGAGAGCACCGCGGCGGCGAATTTAGCGGCCTCATCCAGCACCGCATCGGCCACGTCCGGCGTCATCTCCGCGAAGCCCGGCAGCTGCGCCAGCAGTTGCATGTCCACCAATTCGCGCAGCACGAACTTCATGTCGGCGATCGGCGCCTGATATTCGGGCATACGAGCCTACATGTTGCGGCGGTAGCGGCCGCCGACGTCGTACAAGGTGTGTGTGATCTCGCCCAACGAGCAGTGGCGCACCGCGTCCATCAGCACATCGAAGGTGTTGCGGTTCTCGATCACCGCGCGGCGCAGCCGCTCGAGCTGCAGCGCGCCTTCGGCAGCGTTGCGCGCGCGAAAGTCCTTGAGGCGTTTGAGCTGCGACTGCTTCTCCGCGTCGGTCGAGCGCGCCAGTTCGATGGTTTTCGGCGCGGCCTCGCTGTGCGGATTGCGGAAGGTGTTGACGCCGATGATCGGATAGGTGCCATCGTGTTTCTGCCGCTCATAGAACAGCGACTCTTCCTGGATCTTGCCGCGCTGATAGCCGGTTTCCATCGCACCGAGCACCCCGCCGCGCTCGGATATGGCATCGAATTCCTTCAGCACGGCTTCCTCGACCAGGTCGGTCAGCTCATCGATGATGAAACTGCCCTGGTTCGGGTTCTCGTTCTTGGCCAATCCCCACTCGCGGTTGATGATGAGCTGAATCGCCATGGCGCGGCGCACGCTCTCCTCCGTCGGCGTCGTGACGGCCTCATCGTAGGCATTGGTGTGCAGGCTGTTGCAGTTGTCATACACGGCGCACAGCGCCTGCAGCGTGGTGCGGATGTCGTTGAACGCCATCTCCTGCGCGTGCAACGAACGCCCGGAGGTCTGCACGTGGTATTTGAGCTTCTGACTGCGCTCATTCGCGCCGTATTTGTGCTTCATCGCCACCGCCCAGATGCGGCGCGCCACGCGGCCGATCACCGAGTATTCGGGATCCATGCCGTTGGAGAAGAAAAACGACAAGTTCGGCGCGAAGTCATCGACATGCATGCCGCGCGCCAAATACGACTCGACGAAGGTGAAGCCGTTCGCGAGCGTGAAGGCCAGCTGCGAAATCGGATTGGCGCCGGCCTCGGCGATGTGATAGCCGGAGATCGACACCGAATAGAAATTCTGCACCTGGTGGTGCACGAAATATTCCTGCATGTCGCCCATCATCTTGAGCGCGAATTCGGTCGAGAAAATGCAGGTGTTCTGACCCTGATCTTCCTTCAAGATATCCGCTTGCACCGTGCCGCGCACGGTCGACAAGGTCCACGCCTTGATCTTCTCGTGTTCATCCGCGGTCGGTTCGCGGCCGTTCTGCCGCTGAAACTTGTCCAATTGCTGGTCGATGGCGGTATTCATGAACATCGCCAGGATCATGGGCGCCGGTCCGTTGATGGTCATGGACACGGAAGTCGTCGGCGCGCACAGATCGAACCCCGAGTACAGCACTTTCATGTCATCGAGGGTGGCGATCGACACGCCGGAATTGCCGACCTTGCCGTAGATATCGGGCCGCAGATCCGGATCCCAGCCGTACAGCGTGACCGAATCGAAGGCGGTGGACAGGCGGTGCGCCGGCATGCCTTCGGAGACGCGTTTGAAGCGCTGATTCGTGCGGAACGCGTCGCCCTCGCCCGCGAACATGCGGGTCGGGTCCTCGCCCTCGCGCTTGAAGGCGAACACGCCGGCGGTATAAGGGAAGGAGCCCGGGACATTCTCCTTCAGCAGGAAACGCAGGATTTCGCCATCGTCTTCGTAGCGCGGCAGCGACACCTTGCGGATTTGAGTACCCGACAACGACTCGGAGGTGAGCTTGGTGCGAATCTCTTTGTCGCGAATCTTCACGACATACTCGGGTTGCGCGTACAGCTCCAGGGTTTTCGGCCACTGCTCCAGCAGCTTGGCGCACACCGGACTGAGCTCGGCGTCTTTCGCCGCAATCAACTCGTCGAAACCCGCGGCCGCGCGGCCCGAGGCTGCGAACAAAGCCTGCGAAACTTTGAGCGATTGGCGTTCGCGCGCGATGCGCGATTGCCGCGCAAGGGAGCGGTGAAAATCGCGCAGCGTCGCGGAGATTTCCGCCAGGTAGCGCACCCGCTCCGGCGGCACGATGGCGCGGCCGCGCGAGGAGGCCTTCACCGTCACCGGCAGCAGCCTGCCGGCCTGGAGCTTCAGACCCTTCTCTTGCAAGCGCGGCATGATGGCCTGATAAAGCGCCGTCACCCCATCGTCATTGAACCTCGAAGCCATGGTTCCGTAAACCGGCATCGATTCGGCGGGTTGCGCGAACAATTGACGGTTGCGCTGATACTGCTTGCGTACATCGCGCAGCGCGTCCTGGGAACCCTTGCGATCGAACTTGTTGATGGCGACGAAGTCGGCGAAATCGAGCATGTCGATTTTCTCCAACTGCGATGCCGCTCCGAATTCCGGGGTCATGACGTAGAGCGAGGTGTCGACCAGCGGAACGATGGCGGACTCGCCCTGGCCGATGCCGGAGGTTTCCACCACGATCAGGTCGAAGCCGCTCACCTTGCATGCCGCCAGCACTTCCGGCAACGCCGCGGAGATCTCCGTCCCGGTGTCGCGCGTGGCGAGCGAGCGCATGAAGATTTGTTCGGAGTCGATGGCATTCATGCGGATCCGATCGCCCAAAAGCGCCCCGCCGGTGCGCTTGCGCGACGGATCGATCGAGATGATGGCGATGCGCAGGCGGTCGTTCTGATCGAGACGCAGACGCAGAATGAGCTCGTCGGTCAGTGAGGACTTGCCCGCGCCGCCGGTGCCGGTAATCCCGAGCACGGGAGTTTTGATGCCGGCCGCGGCCTGCAGCAGTCCCTGGCGAATCCGCATCGGATAGGCCTTATTTTCAACCGCGGTGATCACATGCGCCAGCTGCCGGCGGTTGCCTGAGCGCAGCGCTTCCAAGGCCTCTTCCGGTGCGGGCGCCAAAGCGCTGAGGTCATAATCGCTGGTGCGGATGACATCATCGATCATGCCCTGCAATCCGAGCTTGGCGCCGTCTTCAGGGGAGTACAAGCGAGTGACGCCGTAGGCCATCAGTTCGCGAATTTCTGCCGGCACGATCACGCCCCCGCCGCCGCCGAATACCTTGATGTTCTCGCCGCCCTTCTCACGCAACAAATCCATCATGTATTTGAAGAACTCGACGTGCCCACCCTGGTACGAGGTGATTGCGACTCCCTGCACATCCTCCTGCAGAGCGGCATTGACGATTTCCTGCACTGAGCGGTTGTGGCCCAGATGAATGACCTCGGCCCCCGAAGCCTGCAGCACGCGGCGCATGATGTTGACGGACGCATCGTGGCCATCGAACAACGAGGTGGCCGTCACGAAGCGAACTTTGTTCGTCGGCTGGTAGGGGATCGGCTTGGCGGCGATGGACACGGCGCTCATAGGATCATCCATTTTAGAGGACTCGCGGCCTTAAACAAATGCCCAAATCCGTCGCTGCGGCTGAGCGAATTTGCAACATCCAGGGGGCTAATCGGGGCTCCAATTGGGGGATCGCTTCTCGATGAAGGCCGCCACCCCTTCCTGCGCGATCTCATCGATCATATTGCAGGCCATCGCTTCCCCGGCCAGCCGGTAGGCGCTGTCGATGTCCCCCTGCAGCTGTCGATAGAACAAGGCCTTGCCGGCGGCCAGGACCGAGCGCGGCTTGGCGGCGATGGCATCGGCCAGGCGGTCCACCTCCTGATCGAGGCGTTCGGGCGGCACGCAGCGATTGATGAGTCCGCGCTGCAAGGCGGTCGGCGCGTCGATGAAATCGCCCGTCGCCAGCATTTCGAACGCCGCTTTGCGGCCCACGTTACGCGCGAGCGCAACCGAGGGCGTGGCGCAAAACAGACCGACGTTGATGCCGGAAACGGCAAAACGCGCATCGTTCGCCGCGACGGCGAGGTCGCACATCGCCACCAGCTGGCAACCTGCGGCGGTGGCGATTCCGTGCACCCGCGCAATGACCGGCTGCGGCAAGGACTGGATGCGCATCATCACGCGGCTGCAATCGCCGAACAGGCGCCGGTAATACTCCAAGTTTGGATGGGCCCGCATCTGCTTGAGATCGTGGCCCGCACAAAAGGCTTTGCCGGCACCCCCCAGAACGAGCACGCGCACAGAGGCATCGCTGCCGAGCGCATTCAGCGCGGCTTCCAGTGCCGCCAACATTTCCTCGGATAACGCGTTGTACTGCGCCGGACGATTCAGCGTGAGATGCGCGATGCCGCCTTTGCGTCGCTGCAAAACCAGCGGCGCGACATCGCCGGCAATGCTCAATGTACTCATCGCGGCCCCCCCGAAGTGCATTCGCCGACAGTATGCTCTCACCGAGGCATCGCGCGAAGCAATGATCTAAGATTGATGAGACGCCGCCTCTCGCCCGCGGCTTATAGGAGTTCTTGCATGCAATTGAAGGAAGTGAATGCCATCGTCACAGGCGGCGCCTCAGGATTGGGACTGGCCGTCGCAACTCGAATCGTGCACGGCGGCGGCAAAGCAGCAATTTTCGATCTCAGCCCGCAAGGCGGCGCCGCGGCGGCTGCGTTGGGCGCCAATGCCGCTTTTTTCGGCGTCGACGTGAGCGATGAAGCGGCAGTCGATAGCGCAGTGAAGCAAGCGGCGGCCGGGATGGGCCGCATCAACGCGGCAATCAATTGCGCGGGAATTGCCACGCCGGGGCGTCTGGTCGGCCGGCAAGGACCGATGTCGGGCAGCTCCTTTCGCCGCATGATCGAAATCAATCTGCTCGGTACCGTGTTGGTCGCCAAAGCGGCCGCGGTGGCCATGCAATCCAATTCGCCCAATGCGGAAGGAGAGCGCGGCGTCATCGTCATGACGGCATCGGTGGCCGCGTTCGACGGCCAGATCGGCCAAATCGCTTATTCCGCCTCAAAGGGCGGCATCGTCGGCATGACGTTGCCCATGGCCCGGGAGTTGGCATCCAGCGGCATTCGCGTCATGACGGTGGCGCCCGGTCTGTTCGCGACACCCATGATGAAGGGTCTCCCGCAAGAGGCTCAGGATTCCCTCGGCAAGCAAACGCCGTTCCCGCCGCGGCTCGGTCAGCCGGATGAATTTGCAGCCTTGGTGGTGCAAATTCTCGAGAACGTCATGCTGAACGGAGAAACCATCCGTCTCGACGGGGCGGTCAGAATGCAGCCGCGCTAAATGCGGGCAGCGTCGGCTACGCCAGTCATGGGCGCGCTGTTGCTGCTCGCCGCTTGCGCCCACGAGAAGCCTGAATCGCCGCCCGCCCTGAACAGCGCGGACGCCAAAGCACTGATAGAACACGCTCTGCCCGCCGGCGCATCCGACAAAGCCGGATGGACAGCCGATATCTACAGCGCCTTCACTGCATTGACCGTGACGCCGACCCAGGAAAACATTTGCGCCGTGGTCGCCGTCATTGCGCAGGAGTCGGGTTTTCAAGTCGATCCTGTCATTCCGGGTCTTGGCGCCATTGCGCGCAAGGAAATCGACAGCAGGGCGAGCCGCGCCCACGTGCCCCTGGTGCTGGTGAACAGCGTGCTGCAGCTCAAGTCAGCCGACGGCCGAACCTACGGCCAACGAATCGATGCCGCCCGAACCGAAAAGGACTTGAGCGATGCCTACGAGGATTTCATCGCCGCGGTACCGTTGGGCCAAACCTTGTTCGCCGACCGCAATCCGATCCGCACCCGCGGTCCGATGCAGGTCAATGTGGCTTTTGCCGAGCAGTTCTCCGCCGCCGCACCCTATCCGTACCCGGTCCGCTCGAGTATCGCGGATGAACTGTTCACGCGCCGCGGCAGCGTGTATTTCGGCATCGCGCATCTGCTCGACTATCGAGCGCCGTATGACCGATTCCTGTACCGCTTCGCGGATTTCAACGCCGGACAATACGCGAGCCGCAACGCGGCGTTTCAAAATGCGCTGAAGCTTGCCGCGGGAACTCCGCTGATCGCCGATGGCGCGCTGTTGCCCCATGACGGCGACGCGGACAACCCGGGCGCCACTGAATTGGCGCTGCGCACGCTGGCCGCGCGTCTTAAGATGAGCAGCGCCGAAATTCACAGGGCGTTGCTCGCGGGCAGAACCAAGGGATTCGAAGCGACGCCGCTGTATCTGCGTGTATTCGCGCTTGCGGAGCAGCGTTCAGGGTACACGCTGCCCCGCGCGATGGTGCCGCAAATCAAGCTCGGCGGTCCGAAGATCAAGCGCAGCCTGACGACCGACTGGTACGCGCACCGCGTCGATGGCCGCTTCAAGCGTTGTTTGGCTGCGCACTAGCTCGAGCGGTCGCTGCGGCTGGAAAACTCCCGGCCTTGCTCACCATGCCCGGCAGCTCGCGCCCCATATTGCCGGACAACCAGCCCGCCGCCTCGATCAGGCGATCGAGATCAAGTCCGGTGCGATATCCCGAGCGCTCCAGCATGTAAACCACATCCTCGGTGGGCACGTTGCCCGTCGCACGAGGCGCAAACGGACAGCCGCCGAGGCCGCCCAAGGAAGCATCCACTGTTTTGGCGCCCGCCGTCACCGCCGCCCAAACATTGGCCAATCCGGTGTTTCGCGTGTTATGAAAATGCACGCGTACCGGCAGCGGTGCAATCGCCGCGCGGACCGCGCTCACCAGATTCGCAACATCCCGGGGACCGGCCACTCCGATGGTATCTGCAATCGCCACTTCGACCGGACCTGCCGCCGCGGCCACTTTGGCCATGTCGACCACACGCTTGGGATCGACTTCCCCATCGAACGGACAACCGAAAGCGGTGGAAATGGTGATCTGCGCGCGCCGCCCGGCATCGCGCGCCAGTCGCACAACTTCGCAGCACATCCTCAAGGATTCATCGGATGTTTGACCTTGATTGCGCAGCGCAAATCCATCCGAGGCCGCGCACACGGCCCCCAGTTCATCGAGTCCCGCCTCAATCGCGCGCAGCGCGCCGCGTTTGTTCAACACCAAGCCGATGTAGATCACATCGTTGCGGCGGACGAGTCCTTGGGATACGGCTTCGGCGTCCGCCATCTGCGGCACCAATTTGGGATTGACGAAACTGGCGGCCTCAATGCGGCGAACGCCGGCGTCGATCGCGAGCCTGATCAGCTCCAGCTTCTGCGCCGAGCTGAACAGCACCGCTTCATTTTGCAAGCCGTCTCGCGGGCCTACTTCGACAATTTCAATTTGGGGCATGTTCGGCCTTCATCTGATGGCTCAATTTTAAGCTAGAAATCACTTTAAGTTCGCTCTACTGATCGATAAAAGCGTCGAATTAATATTGATAATTATGAAATAGTTAGGAATCAACCATAACTTTACTTATCGACCAGGAGACCCGTAACCTCCGCCGCCCGGTGTGCACACCACCATGACATCGTCGAGGCCCACTTCCGCCTGGCCAATGTACGCGAGCGCCTCGCGGCGGCCGTCGGCGCGCTCGATATAGTTCTCCCCCACTGCCCCCGCCTCTCCGCCGGCCATGCCGAATGCTCCCACCTTACGGCCGTTGCTCAAGATGGATGCCGTCATCGGTTCGAGAAACCGTATCCGGCGAACTCCGCCGTCGCCGCCGCGCCAACGTCCGCGGCCGCCTGAGCCTGCACGAATTTCGTATGAGTCGAGCCGCACGGGGAATCTGAACTCCAACACCTCCGGATCGGTCAGGCGCGAATTGGTCATGTGCGTTTGGACCACGCTGGTACCGTTGAATTCCGGACCCGCACCGGAACCGCCGGCTATGGTCTCGTAGTACTGATACTGTCCGTTGCCGAAGGTGAAGTTGCTCATGCTGCAACAGCCGGCCGCCATGACGCCGAGCGCGCCATACAGCGCGTTGGTCACGCACATGGAAGTCTCGACGTTTCCGGCCACCACCGCCGCCGGCGCCGCGGGGTTCAGCATGCAGGCATCCGGCAGCACAATCCGCAGCGGCTTCAGGCAACCCGCGTTCAGCGGAATGTCATCCTCGATCAGGGTGCGAAACACGTACAGCACGGCCGCGGTAGTCACGGCGCGCGGCGCGTTGAAATTGTCGCCGAGCTGGGCGCTCGTGCCGCTGAAGTCGAGGCAGGCGCTCCGGGCCACAGGATCGACGCGCACCGCGACCCGAATACAGGCGCCATTGTCGAGCGGCAAGCTGAACGCGCCGTCCGTGAGCGATGTGATGACGCGGCGCACGGACTCTTCCGCGTTGTCCTGCACATGCTGCATGTACGCGCGCACGGTGCCGGCGCCGTATTGTGCAACCAGCGCCTTGAGCTCCGAGCTGCCTTTGGCATTGGCGGCGATCTGCGCGCGCAGATCCGCCAGATTCTGCGCCGGGTTGCGTGAGGGGTGGGTACCGCTGGAGAGCAAGCGCTGCATGGCCTCTTCGCGCAGCGATCCGTCCTCGACGAGCTTGAAGTTGTCGATCAGCACGCCCTCCTCATCGATGCGCCGCGAGAACGGCGGCATGGAGCCCGGCGTGATGCCGCCGATATCCGCATGATGACCGCGCGAGGCCACGAAGAAGCCGGGTTTGGCATCGGCGGCGTCCAGATAGACCGGCGTCACGACGGTGATGTCGGGCAGATGCGTGCCGCCATGATATGGATCGTTCAATACATAGACATCGCCGCTGCGCATCTGCGGATTGCGCTCGATGACGCTGCGGATCGACTCGCTCATGGAACCGAGGTGCACCGGCATGTGCGGCGCGTTGGCAATCAGCGCGCCGGCTGCATCGAACAGCGCGCAGCTGAAATCCAGGCGCTCCTTGATATTGACCGAATAGGCGGTGTTCTGCAGACGCAAGCCCATCTGTTCGGCGATGTTCATGAAGATGTTGTTGAACAGCTCCAGCGCGATGGGGTCCGCATCGGTGCCCAGCGCACGCTCGCCGTGCTTGCGCTGCACGCGGCGCAGTTCGATGCAGCCGCCGCGCACCCCTTGCGCCAGCCAACCGGGCTCCACCACCGTGGTCGCGTTGCTGTCGGTGAGAATGGCAGGCCCTTCGATCCGCGCTCCCGGACGCAGTTCATGCGCCTGGTAGAGGCGCGCTTGGCGCCAGCCGGCGGGAAGCGCAGCATCGGCCAAACAATACATGGAGATTTCAGCGCTGGCAGCGGGCTCGTACGGCGCGCTCGCGCCCGGGCTCTCCGCGATGGGCGAATCCGCACCCGGCGAGATGCATTCCACGGACACCGCTTCGATCACCATCGCGTGGCCGGGCATCACGAATTCGAACCTGCGCCGATAGCTGCGCTCGAATTCCTCGCGTACTGCTGCGACGCTCTCGGGCTGCAGCGTCGGCGGCAGCGCGCACGGCAGAGACGTATCGGTGCCTTGATAGCGCACGTGAATTCGCGCCAGGCGCGTGAGGCCATCGCCGGCCAATCCCTGCGCCTTGAGTTCCGCTGCAGCCTCGTCCAGCAGACGCGCGGCCAGCGCCGCGGCCGCGCTCAGGCCCTCGAGGTTCAATTCGCGTTCGAGCGCCGCTTCGCGCATCGCTATTTGATCGGCCAGCCCCATGCCGTAGGCGGAAAGCACGCCGGCAAAGGGATGAATGAAGATTCGCGACATGCCGAGTAAATCCGCGACCAGCGCCGCATGCTGCCCGCCCGCCCCGCCGAAGCATTGCAGGGTGTAGGCGGCGACATCGTGTCCGCGCATCACGGAGATTCTTTTCACGGCATTCGCCATGGCGCCGACCGCGATTCGCAGCGCTCCGCCGGCGACCTCTTCCGGGGTCACGGGCCGTCCGGTGGCGCTCGCGATGCGCTGCGCCAGCTCGGAAAAGCGCCGCACGACGATCTCCTCATCCAATGATTCGTTGGCCGCCGGCCCGAACACGCGCGGAAAGAAGCGCGGCTGAATGCGGCCCAACAGGACGTTGGCATCGGTCACGGTGAGCGGACCGCCGCGCCGATAGCTGGCGGGACCGGGGTTGGCGCCGGCGGATTCGGGCCCGACCCGCAAGCGCGCGCCGTCGAACCGCACGATCGATCCGCCGCCGGCGGCGATGCTGTGAATGCTCATCATCGGCGCGCGCACCCGCACGCCGCCCACCTCGGTGTCGAATGCGCGTTCGAACTCGCCGGCAAAGTGGCTGACATCGGTGGAGGTTCCCCCCATGTCGAAGCCGATCAATCGGCTGTGGCCGCCGGCTTGCGCCGTGCGCACCATGCCGACGATCCCGCCGGCAGGACCCGACAGGATGGCATCCTTGCCGTGAAAACGCTGCGACTGGGTCAGGCCGCCGGAGCTTTGCATGAAAAAAATCGGCACGCCGGGCATCAAGCCCGCGAGCTTGTCGCAGTAGCGGCGCAAGATCGGCGACAGGTACGCATCCACGACCGTGGTATCGCCGCGAGGCACCAGTTTCATCAAGGGACTCACCCGGTGCGACACGGACACCTGCGTGAAACCGACCTCCTGGGCAACGCTCGCCGCCGCAACCTCGTGATGAACGTAGCGGTAGCCGTGCATAAAGACGATGGCGCAGGAGCGGAACCCATCCGCGAAAGCGCGCCGCAATTGCTGCTCGAGCGCCGCCGCGTCCAGGTCTTGCAGCGTTTCACCATGAGCGCCGACGCGCTCGGCCGCTTCGATGACGCGCTCGTACAACATTTCCGGAAGCACGATATGCCGGTCGAACAAGCGCGGGCGTGCCTGAGTGGCGATTCTCAGCGCATCGCGAAAGCCGCGGGTGATTACCAACACGGTCCGCTCACCCTTGCGTTCCAGCAGCGCGTTGGTGGCGACGGTGGTGCCCATTTTCACGCAGGCCACCTGTTGCGCCGTGATCTCAACGCCAGGCCCGATCTTCAGCAGCCGGCGTATGCCCTCGACCGCGGCATCGTCGTAGTGGGCGGCGTTCTCCGACAGCAGCTTGAGTGTGTGCAGCGACCGGTCCGGTGCCCGTCCGATGACGTCCGTGAACGTGCCGCCGCGATCGATCCAGAACTCCCAGCGGCTCATGATTCGGCGGCGCTTTCCGGCATGAGCACGCGCCCGCGGGTCTCGGGAATCGCCAATGCCGACACGATGACCAGGGCATAGGCGGCGACCGTGAAACCGGCGATGGCGTCGCCGAGCGCAAAGCGCGTGCTCAGCAGGCCGATCAACGAGGGACAGAATCCGCCGATGCCGCGTCCGACACTGTAAGTGAAACCCTGCCCTGAACCGCGCACGGCGCCGGGATAAAGCTCGGCCAAGCAGGCCCCCATGCCGGAGAATATTCCGAGCGTGAAGAAACCCAATGGAAAGCCGATGAGAAACATCCCGCCGGCGACCGGCATGCGCGTGTACAGCAAGATCAACACCGTTGCGCTGGCGGCGAACAGAATAAAGCCGCGTCGGCGGCCGATCGCATCCGTCAGCCATGCGCTCACCAGATATCCCGCCAGCGAACCGGTGATCACCATCAAGAGGTAGCCGGTGGTCGCGCCCACCGAGAGATGGCGTTCATTCGCCAGGAATGTCGGCAACCAGGTGGTGATCGAGTAATAGGCACCCAGCATTCCGGTCGACAACAGGGTGGCCAGGATCGTGGTGCGCAGCAGCGGCGGGCGAAAAATATCCAGGAAAGCGCCGTGCTGCGCCGGCAACCCGGCGCGTGCGTGCTGCGCGCGCATCTGGGTAAATATTGCCGGCTCCGGCACATTGCGACGAATGTAAACGACCAGCAAGCCGGGCAGGATGCCGAGCCAAAATAAAATCTTCCAGGCGATTGCGGGCGGCACGGCGGCGCTCACCGCCCAAAACGCCAAGGCGGCCCCCGCCCATCCCACCGACCAACTGCTTTGCACCAGTCCGGTTGCCTTGCCGCGATGACGCGCATCGATGATCTCCGCGACCAACACTGAGCCCACCGACCATTCGCCGCCGAAGCCCAGTCCCTGCATCGCGCGCGTCGCGAACAGCCCGGCAAAATCATGCGTAAAGCCGCTCAAAAAGGTGAACAGCGCGAACCACAGCACCGTGAGCTGCAAGATGCGCGCGCGGCCGAACCGGTCGGCAAGCACTCCGGCGCCCCAGCCGCCGATCGCCGAGGTGATGAGCGCGCCGGTTGCGATGTAGCCGGCTTGCGCTTTGCTCATGCTCCAGAGCGTGAGCAGCGTGGGAATGACGAAGCTGTAAATCATGAAATCAAAGCCATCCAGCCCGTACCCCAAGTACGTCGCCAGCAGCGCACGCCGTTCACTTGCAGAGGTTGATTGCAGCCACATACCTTCTCTCCCCAGCGGCCGCCGTCATGCGCCGGCGGCTTTGGGCTGCATGTCGAGACAGATCTGGACGGCGTGGCCCAATGATCCGGCGGACCTGTCCGCTCCGGGGATGGTGGACGCTCCGCCCACTTCATCCTCCCGCAGCAGCATGCCGGGCAGAAACACGGCGACGATGCAGGCATTCGGAAATTGCCGGCGCAACTTCTCCGCCGTCGCCTCGCCGCGGCTGCGCTCTTCGCTCGGGAAGGCGCTGACCACATAAACGATGGACACGGCCTGGGCCGCATTCGGCGGCGGCGCGGCTTCCATATCCTCGATCGACATATGGCGCGCGTCTATTGTTTGCTCGCGCAAGATGCGCACCAACAGTTCGGCGGCCAGATCATCGGCCATCGAACCCAAGCTCACGCAAACGATCACGGATCCGGCCGGCACCGCCATCGGCCCTTGCCAGCGGCCGCTGACTTGTTCGCGCTGCTGTCGCAGCAATCGGCCGGCGTTCGACTTGTCGAGCACGGAGGGGCGCAAGCGGCGGCGCGGCGCTCTTTGATGCTCCCCGCCGATGGCGGCGATCACCGCGACCATCGCCGCGCGAACCCGCAGCTGTTGTTCCTTGCTGATGGCGCCCGCCAGCAAGTCCAAGCGCGCCAGGTGCAACGCCGGCAACAACACCAGATCGCAATAGTTGGCAAAAGAATTTCGCTTCAGAAATGTGCGCGCGCTCGCGATGATTTCATCCGAATCCGCCGAGAGCGCGCGTTGATAAAAGCGCTGCGGCATGGTCAAGGCCTGGGTGTCGCCCAATAGGATATCGAGCAAGCTCAAAGCCTTGATATGACGTCCGGCGACCAACAGGCACAGCGTGAGGGGCGTCGAGACGATCAAACCGATCGGACCCCACAGCCAGCTCCAAAATATCGCCGCAATCACCACCGACAGCGGCGAAAGCCCGGTGGTGTGCCCGTAGAGCTGCGGCTCCACCAGCTGCGCGGCGAGCAGCTCGACGATGACGAACAGACCCAGCGTTGCAATCGCCATGCTCCAGCCGGCGTCGACGGCAGCCGCCAACACCGCGGAGCACAGCGCCGCGATCCAAATCCCGACATACGGAACGAAACGCAGCAGCGTGCTGAGCGCCGCCCACACCATCGGATGCGGCAAGCCGATGACGCTCAAGCCGATCCAAATCAGCGCGCCGACGCCGAAATTCACCGCGAACTGCGATACGAAAAAGCGCGAGAGCCGCTCGCCGGCGTCGTTGAGCACCAGCGTGGTCAGGCGAATATCCGTGCCGCCGGCAATGCGGATGAAGCGGTCGCGAAGCGCTTCCTGCTCGAGCAGAACGAATACCAGCACCACCAGCACGATGCCGGTCGTCTCGATCGGCAGCCAGAGGGAACCGAGCACCCTTTGAAGAATTTGCAAGGAATTAGCCGGCGCCTCGTGCAATTCGACCGGGATCGGCACTTTGTCGACTGCATCGGGCTCGAGCGTGCGCGGCTGCGCCGCGGCCGGGTTGCGATTGAGAATCCGGCCGGCCTGCGCCGTGAAGCTGTTGACCCGTCTCACGGTGAGGTTGTTCAACGTTTCCAGCTTGTTTTCGAGGGTGCGCTCGTATTGCGGCACATTCCCCGACATGCGCACGAGCTGCGAGCCGATGACCGCGGCGCAGGCTCCGAAAGACAGCGCGAGCACGATCACCGCGGCCAGCACCGACAGCGTTTGCCCGAGGCCGATGCGGCGCAACGCACGCACCAGCGGCGCGATCAACAGGCTCAGGATGAATGCCAGGGTTACCGGCACCAGCACGTCGCGCGCGAAGTACAACAGCGCGAGCAACGTGGCGGTTGCAATTATTCCCAGCGCGCGATCGCGCAGCGACGGCAAAGGCGGTGCGGCCGGGGCATCAGCGGAACTCATGGGTCATTTTGGCACAGACGCCGGTTCCTCAGCCGCGTTGACGGCGACAAAAATGCAGCACTTGACTCTGTCTGCCAGGGACGCGCGCTTCGAAGCGGACCACCAGGAGCCGCCGGTCGGGCGTGGATAGTGGCCGAGGACGATCAGATCAATGTTCAGTCGATTGGCAAAGGCGATGATTTGATCCAGATAATCGCCGCTCGTCAGGAACCCCTCGGCGCTGAGGCCGCGCGCCTTCAGCCAATCTACGGATTCGCTCAGCAGCTTGCGATAGCTTGCGGGCTCATCGACGATACAGGCCTGCCCGGCGGCTCCCGCCAGCACCGCGGCATTGCCGATGCCGTCGGTCACAATGGAAAGAACCGACACATGCGCGCCCAGCAAGATTGCGAGTTCCGCGCCGCGGCGCAGCGCGCGCCGGCCCACCTCGGTGCCGTCGTAGCAAAGCAGCACGCGCTTGAACATAAGACTTCACTCCAGTTCGAACTGAAGACTCGCCGCGCCGGTGGGCTCGCCCGACGCATCCCAACTCCACTCATCAAAGCATGCGCGGCGGCTTTCATCAATGCGCAGCACGGTTGAACAGCGGGTGCCGTAGTCGGGCGCGCGCACGAACGCGCTCGAGAGCAGCCGCTCCCATTCCAAACTCACGCCGGTGCGCGGCAGCTGATCGTCGGGCGCCGGCGCTTCATCGCGCAGCAACGCAAGCACGGCATCGGTCGTGCTCAAATCCGCAAGCGCCGTCGCGAGGCGCGACTTGGCGGTTTGCACCTTCGGCCAGGGGGTGTCCAGCAAGTGATTCGACAGACCGTAAATGCCCGGCCCCAAAACCCGGCCGCTGTGCCGCGCGCTTTCGTAAACGGCGAGCCGCTCGCCATCGGAAAATAGCAGGCTGAAGCCATTGTATTGCGCGCCCACGCGGCTCAGGTACTCGAGACTCCGCTCGACCGGATCGCCCGACTGCAGGATCGATGCGACCAGCGTGCCGCGGCTCGGCGTGTCCGTTCGCCGCTGCTCAGGGTCGCGATAGTTGGTGAGCGCCGCGAATCGGCCTGTGCGCGTCACGCCCAGCCAAGTTCCGCCCGCCAGAAGATCTCTGCCCGCGAGTATGGGCGGCCGCGACTTCCACCAGTGTGCCGCGGCGCTCGGCCGCGCGTGCAGTTCATCGCGGTTGGCCGCGACGACGCAGGGATATTCAGCGGCTCCTCGCCAAGCAATTAAAACCAAGCACATGCAAACTCCTTGGCTGCGAACTGTACCTCGATTGCGAGCCCTGCGATGCGCGAATACACTGCGGCAGGCTCAGCGCTTCATCCCTAGGGGTCGTCATGCATACCAATCGATCGCGGAATCGTCTGCTGGGCCGCGCGGCCCTTGCCGGCGCCGTGTATTGCGCCATTGCTCTTGCGGTACCGACGGCGGGCCGTGGCGCCGACACGCCGTCGGGCAAGTGCAGCGGCGATGACAGTGGGTTGACGCTGCCGCCCGGATTTTGCGCCACCGTGTTCGCGGACGGCATCGGACACGCCCGCCATCTGGTTGTGGCCGCGAACGGCGTGGTGTACGTGAACACCTGGTCGGGGCGCTACTACGGCGACGACACGCCCCATGCCGGCGGCTTTTTGGTGGCGCTGCAGGATAGCGGCGGCCGCGGCAAAGCCGACGTGAACGAACGCTTCGGCGCGACGCTGCAAAGCGGCGGCGCCGGCGGCACCGGCATCGGCATCTACAAGGGATGGCTGTACGCCGAACTCAACGACAAGATCGTCAAATATCCCTTCAAAGAAGGCTCGATCCTGCCGGGAGCAGCATCGCAAGTGGTCGTCAGCGGCTTGCCGCTGGGCGGCGATCACCCCATGCATCCCTTCGCGATCGATGCCAACGGCGACCTGTACGTCGACGTTGCAAGCGCGACCAATTCTTGCCAGGAGAAAAATCGCACCTTGAAGTCGCCGGGCAAGAATCCATGCGCCGAACTCGAGACCCGCGGCGGCGTATGGCGCTACGATGCCAGGAAAATCAATCAAACATTCTCGCCCGCCGCGCGCTACGCCACCGGCATTCGCAATGCCGAAGGCTTTGGCGTCGATGCCATCGGGCATCATATTTTTGTCACGCAACACGGCCGGGATCAGCTGCACACGAACTGGCCCGATGTCATCCAAGACCCGGAGCTCGAAGCCACGCTGCCTTCCGAAGAAGTGCTGCTGCTCAAACAGGGCGGCGATTACGGATGGCCGATGTGCTATCACGATCCGTATCGAAAGGCGCTGCTGCTCGCGCCCGAGTATGGCGGCGACGGAAAAACCGCGGGTGTGTGCGCTCAAAAAATCGAGCCGACGGCCTACTTCCCGGCGCACTGGGCGCCCAACGGCATGGTGCTCTACGACCGCAAACAATTCCCGGCTCGCTACCGCCAAGGCCTGTTCATCGCCTTCCACGGGTCGTGGAATCGCGCACCGTATGCGCAAGGCGGCTACAACGTCGTGTACCAAGGACTGTCCGGCGCTGAGGCTTCGGGCAAATGCGAGATATTTGCCGACGGCTTCGCAGGAGCCGACAAGTCGCCCGAGAAGGCCGCGCATCGTCCGAGCGGCCTAGCCGTGGGCCCGGATGGCGCGCTGTATGTCTCCGACGATGTCGCCGGCCGCATCTACCGTATCGTCTATCGAGGCGGGGAATCCGCCGAGGCGCCGCCCGTGCCGTGCCCCAGCGCGACCGAGGCACCCGGCCCGATCGCCGCGGCGCAGGCGCGGCCTCCGGAAGGCACGCATCCCGATGCGGGCAGTGCGACCGCGGGCCTGACCGCGCCGCCCGGCACGACACCGGCCATGGTGGCATTGGGAGAGCGCGTTTATCACGGCCAGGTCGGCGGCGCCACGTGCAGCGGCTGCCATGGGAGCGACGCCAAGGGCTCGCCGCTCGGTCCTGATTTAACGGCCAACAAATGGCTGTGGAGCAACGGCAGTTATGCAGGAATTACCGCCACCATTGCCGGCGGCGTGACGCAACCGAAACGCTATCGTTCGCCGATGCCGGCCATGGGCGGCGCGCAGCTGAGCAGCGATCAGGTGATGGCCGTGTCGGCCTATATTTGGGCGCTGAATCATCGCGGCGAGTCGCACTAACCGGCGCACCCTCACCGGCGGCGCACCTTAGCCGGCGGCGGCGGGTCGCCCGCGCCGGCGGGTCGCGCTCAGCTTTTGGCGTCCACCGTCAGCAGCTCTTCGAAGAAGCCGCCGATTGCGCGCCGGCGGTCGACGAAATGGATTTCGAGAATCCAGTGGCGCGGACGCCCCAACGCGTCGGGCTCGCGCAAGGAAGTCGAGTTTCCGTGCCGTATCCGCAAGACATCGGGATCATGCGGACGGGTCTCGTGCGGAAAATGACCGATCAAATGCCCCGCGGTCAGCGCCCCGAACTCCCAACCGTAGTCCGCGGCGAGAGCCGCGGTGTAGTCGTACAGCTCCCCGGCCGTCAGATTGGGCGACTGCCGGTAAAAGGCCTTGCCGCGCGCGAATGCGTCCGCCAGGTCGCCGACCAGACGATGCTTGTCAGGATCGGATCCCACCACGTAGGTGCGGCCGAAATCTGCCTCCCAGGCCTCGAACACAGGGCCGAAATCGAGATAAACGATATCGTCGTCGGTGATGCGCCGATCGCTGTGGGGATCATGGTAGGTGAGCAGCGTATTCGGGCCGGAGCGGGCGATGCGCTTGTGCCAGTGACGGTGCACACCGAAACGCGACTGCGCGAGCGCGTGGATCTCCGCCGTCAGCTCGCTTTCGAGTTTACCGGCGCTCACCAGACCGAGATCCACGACCTGCGCAAAGAGCGCTTCGGCTTTCACCTGCGCCGCAAGCAGTTCGCTCGAAACCGCGTCCATCAGTTCACGGCGTCCATCAGCTCAATGCCCGATCCAGCAATTCAATCCAGTGCAGCACCTGCATCGATGTTCCGGACTGCAAGTGCTGGATGCAGCCGATGTTGGCGGAGAGCAAGATTTGCGGCTCGAGTTTGCCAATATTGCGCAGTTTCCGGTCCCTCAGCTGCGTGGCGATCTGCGGTTGCAGGATGGAGTAGGCGCCGGCCGATCCGCAACACAGATGACTTTCATCGCAGGCCGCCGTCAGCTCGAAACCCCATGCGCGCAACTGCGTCTCAACGATGCCGCGCAACCGTTGACCGTGCTGCAGCGTGCACGGCGCGTGGAAAGCCGCGCGCGGCTGAGGTGCGGCGTGCAAACGATCCTTGAGCGCCGGCGCCATCGCCGGCAAGAGCTCGCTCAAATCCCGCGCCAGAGCGCTGATGCGCCGCGCGCGGTCCGCGTAGGCCGGATCGTGCGCCAAGGCGGAGCCGTACTCCTTGATGGCCAGCGCGCAGGCGCTGGCGGAAGAAACGATGGCTTCTATCTCCCCGGACAGCAGCGTTGGCGTCCATGCTTCGATATTGCGCCGCATGTCATTCAAGCCGCCTTGGCTGTCGCTCAAGTGCGTGCGCAGCGCTCCGCAGCAACCGCTGCCGGCGGCGTACACGACTTGGATGCCTGCCGCATCGAGCACGCGCTCGGTCGCCCGATCTATGTTGGGCAACATCGCGGGCTGCACGCAGCCCTGCAATATCAGCACTTTGCGGAGCTTCACTGCGCGGGCGGCATGCGCACTCTGCTTGGCTGTGCGCGCCGGGACCTTGTTCTTCAATACCCGGGGCAAAAGCGGGCGCAGCACTTGACCCGCCTTGAGCGCCGCAGCGAACCAGGACGAGGTCAGGCCTTCCCGCAGCAGCCAGCGCTTGGCCCGCTCGAGCGGCGGCCGCTCGACCCGCTCCTCCACCAGTTTTCTGCCGATATCGATCAAATGCCCGTATTCAACGCCGCTCGGACAGGTGGTCTGGCAATTGAGGCAGGTCAGGCAGCGATCCAGATGTTGCTGCGTACTGCGCGTGACCTCCGTGCCCTCGAGCATTTGCTTGATGAGATAAATTCGGCCGCGTGGGCCGTCGAGTTCATCGCCGAGCAACTGGTAGGTAGGACAGGTCGCATTGCAAAATCCGCAGTGCACGCATTTGCGCAGGATGGCGGCCGCTTCCTTGCCCTCGGTGCTTGCGCTGAATTCCGCGCTTAGGTGCGTCTGCATGCGTTCACAGACCTTGATACAGGCGGCCGCGATTGAATATGCGCGCGGGATCGAAGGCCTGTTTGAGGGCTTGATGGGTGCGCATCAGCACCGCACTCAAGGGTGTGAAGACGCCCTGGGACCGATCCGCGCCTCGCATCAGGGTCGCATGGCCGCCCACACGCACGGCGGCGTCGCGAACGACGGCGGTCTCGGCCGTGGTGCGCCACCAGCGCTGCGCGCCGCCCCACTCGATGAATTGCTCTCCCGGGAGCGTGAGCGCGGCTGTCACGGCCGGGACCGACAGCCGCCACAGCGCCTCTCCCGGCCCCAAGTCTTTCTCGGCGAGCGAAAAAAACTGCGCGCGCTGATCGCGCACGCTCGCCCACCAGGCATCCGCGGCCGAGGGTTCCAAGCGCTCTCCGCCCAGGCGCTCGCAGGCCGCAGCGACCGCGGCGCGTGCGCCGGCCAGACGTACCCGCAGCAAGCCTCTGTGCCACGCACTGGCATTGATGGGCAACGGTTGGCCGGCCCACTCAGCCAAGCTTTCGAGCGCGCGGCACTCGCTCCATTCGAAACTCAAGGTTTGCGTGGCCACGCTCGTCGGCAGCACCTTGAGCGACACATCGCAAATGACGCCGAGGATTCCCAAGGATCCGACGATCAAGCGCGACACGTCGTAGCCCGCGACATTTTTTGTCACCTGTCCGCCGAAGGTAAGCATCTCTGCACGGCCATTTAACAGGGTCACGCCGAGCACATGGTCGCGCACCGAGCCGACGCTGGCCCGCGCCGGACCCGACAACCCGGCCGCCACCATGCCGCCGACCGTGCCGCCGGGCGCGAAACGCGGCGGCTCGAACGGCAGGCACTGGCCGCGTTCCTCAAGTGCCGCTTCAAGATCCCGCAGCGGTGTGCCGGCGCGTGCCGTCACGACCAGCTCCGTGGGCTCGTAGCTGCTGATGCCCGAGAGCGGCGTCACCTCGAGCGGCGTGCCGGAGGGCAACTCGCCATAGAAACGCTTCGTGCCGCCGCCGCAAATATCGAGCGGCGTGGCGTGCGCGCGCGCGGCCGCCACTTGATCGATGAGACGCACGAGCGCGGGATCGGCCGCCATCAAAATCTCGGCAGCTCGGGAAACGGCAATGCTCCGCGGTGCACATGCATCTTTCCGTATTCCGCGCAGCGATGCAGCGTCGGAATCACTTTGCCGGGATTGAGCAGTTCGCGCGCATCGAAGGCGCGCTTTATAGCCATGAATTGCGCGCGCTCGGCTTCCGAGAATTGCACGCACATCGAATTGAGCTTCTCCACGCCCACGCCATGTTCGCCGGTGACCGTGCCGCCAAGGCGCACGCTGGTTTCGAGAATATCGGCCCCGAATAGCTCGCAGCGGCGCATCTCCGCGGCGTCCTCGGCATCGAACAGGATCAGCGGGTGCAGATTGCCGTCGCCGGCGTGGAATACATTCACGCAGCGCAAGCCATACTTTATTTCCATTTGCTGAATGGCGCGCAACATCTCCGCCAGGCGCTTGCGGGGAATGGTCGAGTCCATGCACATGTAATCGGGGCTGATGCCGCCGGACGCAGGAAAGGCGTTCTTGCGGCCGCTCCAGAATTTCAGGCGCTGCGCCTCGTCGCGGCTTACCGCAATGCGCGATGCTCCCGCGGCGTTGAGCACCGCCTCCATGCGCGAAATCTCTTCTTCGACCTCTTCCGGTGTGCCGTCGCTCTCGCACAGCAAGATCGCCGCAGCCTCGAGATCGTAATCCGCATGCACGAATGCATCGACCGCGGCGGTCATCGCCTTGTCCATCATTTCGAGGCCCGCGGGAATGATGCCGTGCGCGATGACGCTGGCAACCGCGGCGCCCGCCGACTCGATGTCGCGGAAGCTCGCCATGATGCAACGGGCCAGCAGCGGCTTGGGAATCAATTTCACGGTGACCTCGATCGTCACGGCCAACATTCCCTCGCTGCCAATGACGATCGAGAGCAGATCGAGACCGGGGGCATCGAGCGCCTGCGACCCAAATTCCACCGCCTCGCCGTCGATCATGTAGCCGCGGACCCGCAGTACGTTGTGCAGTGTCAGGCCGTACTTGAGACAATGCACGCCGCCGGAATTTTCGGCCACATTGCCGCCGATGGTGCAGGCGATTTGGCTGCTGGGATCCGGCGCGTAATACAGGCCATAAGGAGCGGCCGCTTCGCTGATTGCCAAATTACGCACCCCGCATTGCACGATTGCCGTGCACGACCCCGGGTCCACCTTCATCTGGTTGAATTTGGCCAGCGACAAAACGATTCCCGCGCGGTGCGGCGTAGCGCCGCCGGACAACCCGGTGCCGGCGCCGCGCGCCACGACCGGCACGTCCATCCGGTGGCAGATCTTCAAGATGGCGGCGACTTGAGCTTCGGTTTCCGGCAGCACGACCGCCATCGGCGAGGTTCGATAAGCCGTCAGGGCATCGCACTCAAATGGGGCGGTGTCTTCACCGTGAAATAAGATCGAAGCACGCGGCAGCACCTCGCTGAGCGCCGCCACGATGCTCTTCCGGCGCTGTTCCGCAGCGGCGTCCGCCGGCGGCCCGGACCGCAATGAAATATTCATTGTCCATATTATGCGCCTTGTGCGCCGGCCCGCACCCTGCGCCGAAACGCAGCTTGCGCGCGCGGCGCAAACATCATCCGCGCGATGCACCGCCGCCTGCATTTGAGGGGTGCCTGGGCCTGTGCTATGTTATTGTTTCGGCGGAATCGGCAGCACTGTTACTGGATCCGGAGCAGTCGCAAGAAATAATAAGCAAATTGCGGTGGCGCCAGCACGTAGCACGCCTACGCCCGCGGCGAACATCGATGGAGAGATCATGTTCACGCAACTGATTAACCCGCTCGACAACCTCACGCTCACTTGCTTGGTGGCGCTGGTTCCCGTCGTCATACTGCTGTTGATGCTGGCGATATTGAGGTGGCCGGCGTGGGTGGCCACCCTCGTTGGCTCGATCATTACCTTCGGGCTTGCTGCGTGGATATGGAAAATGCCGTTCAACGACGGCGCCCACGCCTATGTTTATGGCGCGGCAACCGGCGTGTGGAATGTCGACTGGATTACGGTTTGGGGCATGGTGCTGTTCAACACGCTGGGAGTGAGCGGCGTGCTCGAAAATTTCCGCCGCTGGCTGATCGCGCAAGGCAGCATGGACATACGCGTGCAAACGATGCTGTTCGCCTGGGCCTTTGGCGCGCTGCTCGAAGGCCTGGTCGGTTTCGGATATCCGTGGGCGTTTGTGGCGCCGATCCTGATCTCGCTGGGCATTTCCGATCTCAACGCGATCCGCGTCGCGGCGATTGCCAACAACGCCCCGGTGTCCTTCGGCGCGCTCGGCGCCCCGATCATCGCACTGGCAGCGGTCACCGGCTATTCGCTCACGGGGCTGTCGGCGGCGGTCGGTACCATGGTCGCGGTGCTGGCGTTGCTGCCGCCGTGGGTGCTCATGTACTTGGTCTCCGGCAAGGAGGGCATGAAGGGCGGCTGGCCGCTCGCAGTGGTCGGATCCCTCGGCTATATCGCAGGCCAGTATCCGGTGGCCGTCTATCTCGGGCCCTATCTGCCCGATGTCACCGGGGCGATCGTCTGCTTCATCGCGCTGTTCGTATTGCTCAAATTCTGGCAACCCAAAGTCGTACTGGGTTATGGCGGCGTACCGGTGGATGCCGAGAAGGTAAAGCAGGGGCGAGGCCATGGACTTAATGCCGGCGAAATATGGCAGTGCTGGATGCCCTTCGTGGTGCTCTTGATCGTGGTCGCCGCTTGGACCGGGCCTTGGTCGCCTCTGCCGAAGGTGAGCTGGTTCAAAGCGTCGGCCGTCGCCTGCTCATCGCTGGCAGCCACCTGCGATGTGGCAAAGCCCGGCGTCAGCGCGGTTTTCAATTTCGCGCCTTTCGTCGGCGGTACCGCCATCCTCGCATCGTGGATCCTCGTTGCCGGGTTGCTGCTGGCGATGGGCAAGCTGAAGGCGGCGCAGATCGGCGAAATATTCCGCCGCACCTTCCATCAAATGTGGGGTGCGTGTCTCGTCGGCGTGTTCATCTTCGGGCTGGCCTACGTCTTCAATTATTCCGGCATGGCGGCCTCGCTCGCGAAGGGATTTTCGAGTTTGGGCACCGCTTTCATCATTGTCTGCCCGATACTGGGCTTCATCGGCGTCGCGCTGTCGGGGTCGAATACTTCGACCAACGCCATGTTCGGCAAATTTCAGGCGCTGGTCGGCGTTCAGCTCGGCATGCCGCCGCTGCTGTTGCCGACGCTCAATTCCATCGGCGCGGAAATCGGCAAACCCATCGCTCCGCAAACCGCGAGCGTCGGCGTTTCAACCAGCAAGTTCGTGCGCAAGGAAGGCGATGTCATCCGGCACAACATGGGATGGACTTTCGTCCTGCTCGTCTATTTGATCGTCATTGCCATCGGGTTCTACTTGTTGCATCCCGCAGTGATGATGGCGAAATGAAAAAAGAGTGCCCCGGGCAGGAATCGAACCTGCGACCTAGCGCTTAGGAGGCACTCGCTCTATCCACTGAGCTACCGAGGCAGGAAATGGAGGCCGGAGAGGGACAACCGGCCTCTTGAGATGGTGGAGGAGAAGGGGATCGAACCCTCGACCTTCGCATTGCGAACGCGACGCTCTCCCAACTGAGCTACTCCCCCGAAAAGGGCGAAGAATACTAGCAGCAAAGCTTCGTTCTGCCAAAGTATCGCGCCCCGGGAAGCAAAGCATAGGCTAGGATGTTGCGGAGGAGGAGAAAGTATGCTCAAAGCGGGGGAACGTGCGCCGGAATTCACCCTTCCGGACGAGACCGGCACGGATCGATCTCTGACCGAGTTGCTGCGTTCCGGTGCGATCGTCCTGTACTTTTATCCCGCGGATTTCACCCCGGGCTGCACGCGCCAGGCCTGTGTCTTGCGGGATTTGCACGACGAGGTGCTGCGGGCCGGCCTGCGGGTTGTGGGAATCAGCCCTCAAAGCCCGGAGTCGCATGCTAAATTTCGAGCCAAGTACAACCTGCCGTTCGTGCTGTTGTCGGACCAACACAAGGCCGTCGTGAAAATGTACGGGGTCAACGGACCCTTGGGGATAGGCGTGCGGCGCGCGTCGTACCTCATCGACGGCGGGCGCCGTATTCGCGACTCGATACTGGCGGATTTCAAGATTGCCAAGCACGCGGAATTCGTTCGCAAGGCGATTCTGTTGCGGGCGTCGAACCCTCAGTAGTTCAGGCGTAGAACATTGGCGCGGCCGATGCGCGGCACCGCGACGATGTACATGGTTCCAAACTCGTTCTCGTCGATCGGCGCGATGTCGCTTCCGCCTGACAGCGCGGCGACGATATTCGGCACCGTATTGACGTGTCCGATCACCAGGACCCGCTTGCCGCGGTTCTCGCGCACGATGCGCCGTGCGAGCCCCTGAGGATCGTCGCTAGGCGCGACAAGGGGAGCGATTCCAAGCCGCGCAGCCAGCGGTGCGGCGGTCATTCGATTACGCAACGCCGAGGATATGTAGATGGCGTCGAGATGGCCCGCGCCCGCCGGCTGGCCGAACATCTGCGCCAAGCGCGCCGCCCTCGCCTGCCCGGCCGCCGACAGCGGCGGATCCGGCGCGCTGACAGATTCCTTCTCCGCGTGCCGAATGACGATCACTACGGTCGAATTCGCGGTAAACCACATCCACAGCGCGAGGATCGCGACCGCGAAAACCGCCGCCGCCGCGATGGCGGTCAGCCAAATGGGTATCAGGAACGGACCGCGCTGAAGATTCGCGTGAGCGCTTTTCATGGCACTATCATACCAATGAATGCCGCGCACCTTGGCAAGCTGCATATTGTCGTGCTGGCGGCCGGCTTTTCTTACCGTTTGGGACAGCCCAAACCCCTGGCCCGCGTGCACGGCGTCAGTTTGCTGCGAAAAACGCTCAACGCCGCCGCAAGCCTTGGCGCCCATCGAACCACGGTGGTGGCCCCGCGCAACGCCGCGCGCTATCGGATCGAGGCTCGAGGAATGAAAGTGCGCTGGGCTGTGAATGCACAGCGGGCGCGGGGACTAGCGAGCTCGGTGCACCGCGGCATTGCCGCAGCGCGCTACGCGTCGGCCGTGTTGTGGCTGCCGACGGATTTGATCCACCTGAATAACCGCGATCTTTTGAAGCTGGTGCGCCGCTGGCAGTCCGCCCCGCGGCGCCTGATCGCCCGAAGAATCCAGCTTTCCGGCGCTGCACCGGCGATTCTGCCGCGCTGGTTGTATGCGCGCGCGTTGAAACTCGTAGGCGACGTCGGTCTTCGCGAACTCATCAAGCAATTGCCCGCCGATCATCGCATCCTGGTCGACATGCCATCGGCTGCCCAGGATATCGACACACCGCAGGAGCTGCGCGAAGCGAGGCGCCGATTTTCGCCGGACTGCTAGCCCGGCCAGTGCGGATAGTCGCGAAACGCCTGAACGGCGCGTTCAATCTTCGCACGCGGCAAATCCAGATGCGTCATCAGACGCGTCCGCGGCGCGACGCTCGCCATGATGCCCCGCTGCGTCAGGTGCGCCTTGAGGCCGTCAATTTGCGCGGCTGCGACCTCGATGTACACCACGTTGGTTTGCGGCGGCGTCACTCGCAAACCCGCCGCACGCAATCCCTCGGCCAAGTATTCCGCGTTGGCATGATCCTCGGCGAGGCGCTGCACATGATGCTCCATGGCAAACAATCCCGCCGCCGCCAGCACGCCCGCTTGCCGCATGCCGCCGCCGAGCGCCTTGCGCCAGCGCCGGGCCGCTGCAATGAGCTGACGCGTGCCCATCAAAATCGAGCCTGCCGGAGCGCCGAGGCCCTTTGACAGGCAAACCGAAACCGAATCAAAACCGGCGGCCGCGCTGCGCTCGTCGATTTTCAATTTCACAATGACATTGAACAGGCGCGCGCCATCCAGATGAGTGGCGAGCCCGCGCGAATGCGCAAACTCCGTGACCTGCCGCAAGTAATCCATCGGCAGCACGCGGCCGCCAATCGTGTTCTCGAGCGCCAATAACCGGGTACGGGCGAAATGGTCGTCCTCGGATTTGATGGCCGCCGCGATGCGTTCCAGCGCGATGCCGCCATGAGGTTCGTGCTCGAGCGGCTGCGGTTGAATGCTGCCGAGAACGGCCGCGCCGCCTTGTTCGTATTTATAGGTGTGCGCTTCCTGCCCGACCAAGAACTCGTCGCCGCGGCCGCAATGCGCCATCAACGCCGCCAGATTGCTCTGGGTACCGGTCGGAAAGAACAACGCGCCCTCGAATCCGAATCGCTCCGCGGCAACCGCCTGCAGGCGATTGACCGTGGGATCGTCTCCAAACACATCGTCGCCGACGTCCGCGGCCGCCATCGCGGCGCGCATCAGGGCGGTGGGCCGCGTCACCGTGTCGCTGCGCAGGTCGATGAAGTCTGGATTCATGGCTTATTGCGCTCCGCGGCCGTTGCCGCAAAAGCAAATGGTAGACGAAGCGAGGCGCCGGCGCCGCTCAGCAGCGCTCCGGGCCCGGGCAGTCGCCTATTTCTTCGAAGCGGAAGCGTCGGTGGAGAACTTTTTCAGCGCATCGGTGCCTTGGCAGCCCACGCCCTCGCCGCACACTTGATTGACGGGACACACCACCGGCGTTCCCTTGACGCAGCCGCGCGCATCGGCGCCGGGCGTATGCGGCGCGCAGCGTTCTTTGCCGTTGCAGGCCCGACGGTCATCGCAGTCCGCGTCGCTGCTGCAAGCCAAGGTTGCCTGATCGCGCTCGGGCGTCGCGAGTTCGCCCTGTTTTGCAATCACGCCCGACAAGGTCGCGTCGAGCAACCGCTGCGGCGCTTCCTGGCCGGAGGGGATTTCCACGTCCGCGGAAACGACTTCCCATGCGGGCGCCAAGGGGCTGCCGGCGCGGTAGTAGAGCGCGAAGCGGAGTACATTGCGCGGGTCCAGCGCTTCGCTCAGCTTGACGGGAATAAGATGCGTGGAGTCGGGAAGCCATGCCTCGCCGTGGACCAGCGGCAGGCGTCTGACATTCTTGCCTGCCTCGTAGATCCGCAACTCCAAGTTGCTGCCCGCACTGAGTTCCGCGCCGCCGGTAACGACGCGCACTTCCAGGCGCGATACGGGTACCGCTTCGGCCGCCGTAACGCAAAGCGCGCCCGCCAATAACATCGGCCAGACTGACAGTGGCAGCTGTAACTTCATGGCGCCCTCCGGTTAATCGATGAGTTCGCCGCTATCATAGCCCATCCCAAGCGGACGCTCGCCAGCGAGGCGCGCCGGCGCATTTAACAATAGTCGGAGATGACCGCGACGAATGAGCTCTCGAGCTTCGCCATCACTCGGAAATGGCCCCCACGGCATCGCGACCGCATCCAGCGGTACTCGCTGCCGACGCCGAACGGCGTGAAAATCTCGATTATGTGCGAAGAAACCGCTCTGCCATACGAACCCCACCGGGTCAGTTTCGACGCCAATGAACAAACGGCCCCGGCATTTCTGTCTCTCAACCCGAACGGTAAAATACCGGCCATCCTCGACCCCCAGGGCCCCGGCGGCGCGCCTCTGGCCCTGTTCGAATCCGGCGCCATTCTCATTTATCTGGCGGAAAAAAGCGCAATGCTCATGCCGCGCGCCGAAGCCTGCTAGGCAGCGCGCTTCAGGCGCCTGACGAATGCGTCGCGCAGCTCTTTGAGTTCTTCGATATGCAACAAAATACCGGCGGCCGCGAACACGCCGGCGCCCGCGATCACCGTGGAGAGAAGCGCCGCGATCTTGGGCAGCAGCGCTTGATGCGGCCAGTCGGCGAGCAGCCAGTGCGATGAGGCCGCGCACACCGCAACCAACGGAACGCTTGCCAGCGCAACCTTGCCCAGCACCAAAATCAAGCGGCGCGACTCGAGTCCTTTCAGTTGGTGCTGCATGAGGAAATACAGGAACAAAAAGTTGAAGGTCGCGACGCAGCCGGTGGAGAAAGCCAGGCCGCGATGGCCCCAGCCCAGGCGAAACGTGAACAGCCAATTCAACAATAGATTCAGGCCCACCGCCACGAAGCTCACCAGCATCGGTGTCTTGCGCCGGTCGAGCGCATAGAATGCATTGACCAACACCTTGAGCGCCGCATAGCCGCCAAGGCCGATGGCGTAGAAGCGCAGCGCTCCAGCCGCTTGCGCCGCCTGGTCCGCATTGAATTTCCCATGCTGGTACAGCACCGAAATGATCGGCTCCGCCAGCAGCATGAGGCCGACCATCGAAGGCAGCGTCAGCAGCAGCCCCCAGCGGATCGCGCGCGCCAATTCGCTGCGAAATTCCCGCGTTTTTCCGGCCACCACCAGGCGCGACAGCAGCGGCAGCGTCACCGTTCCTAGCGCCACGCCGAACAGGCCGAGCGGCAGCTGCATCAGTCGAAACGCAATGGCCAGCCAAAAAATTGCGCCATCGCCCAAAGTGGATGCGAACATGGAATTGACCAGGACGTTGATCTGGGTGGTGCTGGCCGCAATCACAGCCGGTCCCATCAGCAACAAAATGGCTTTGATTCCCGGATCGCGCCAGTGGATGTCCGGACGGAAGCGATAGCCGAGGCGCGCGAGCAAGGGCAACTGCACGGCAAGCTGCAGGCCGCCGCCGATGAGGGTCGCAAAGGCCAGCCCGATCAGAGCGCGGGGACCGAAGTGCGGATCGACCCAATATCCTAGTAGCACGCCGCCGACGATGGATCCGACGTTGAAGAAGCTCGATGCCATGGCAGGCATGCCAAACCGGTTCTTGGCATTCAGCATTCCCATCACCAATGCGGCGAGCGACACCAGCAGGATGAAGGGGAACATGATGCGCGTGAGGTGCGCGGTCAACGCGGCTTTGTCGGGGTCGAATCCCGGCGCCAGCAGCGCCACCAGCTCGGGGGAAAACACCATGCCGACGATGCACAGCACTCCGAGCACAGTCGCGGTCATCGTCGCCACTTTGTTCGCCAGCCGCCACGCGTCCTCATCGCCGCCGCGCGCAATGGTCTTGCTGAAGGTGGTCACGAAGGCCATGGACAGCGCGCCCTCGGCAAACAGGTCGCGCAAAAGATTGGGAATGCGGAAAGCCGCGGTGAAGGCGTCCATCGCCATGCCGCCGCCAAACAGAGCCGCGAAAATCTGCTCGCGCAACAGCCCCAGCAGCCGGCTGCACATGACCGCCAACCCGATGATGCCCGCCGCCTTGGTGTTCAGGCGGTTGTTGCGTTCGTCGCCGGCGATCGCAGCCGCCGTGCTCAGAGCTGGTTTATTTGGCGCTTTCGGGGCGGTCACGGAAATCTAGTGTACAGGGTCAGCGGCGCCCGCCAGCGGTCTGCTGCGCAAATGCGCTCCGCGATCGACGCAAAGCGGCTGCGCGGCGCTCGTCCGTGAGCGCCGCCGCAACCCTTATGCCGTAAGCGCGGCCTTGGCCTTCGCCACCTCGGCAATCACTTCATCCGCCACGTTGCGGGGAACCGGCTCGTAGTGCGAGAACTCCATCGTGTACGACGCGCGCCCGCTGGTCATGCCGCGCAACTGTCCGATGTAGCCGAACATCTCCGAGAGCGGCACGATCGCGACCACGGCGATGTTGGTGCCGCGCTCCAGCTGGTCCTGCACGGAACCGCGGCGGCGGTTGATGTCGCCGATGACATCGCCCAGATAGTCTCCCGGGGTCACGGTTTCCACCTTCATCACCGGCTCGAGCAAAATCGGCGCGGCTTTGCGGATTCCCTCGCGGAATGCAGCCTTGGCGGCGATTTCAAAGGTCATGGCATTGGAGTCGACGTCATGGAAGCTGCCGTCGATCAAGGTCGCCTTGAAATCCACGGTCGGATAGTGCGCCAGCACGCCGTCTTCCTTTTGCACCTTGAGGCCCTTTTCCACCGACGGCACGAATTCGCGCGGCACCGAACCGCCGACGGTCTCGTCGACGAATTGGAAGCCGGTGCTGCGTTCCAGCGGCTCAAAAACGATCCACACTTCGGCAAATTGCCCGGAACCTCCGGTCTGCTTCTTGTGAATGTATTGTTCGGTGATTTTCTTGGTGATGGTCTCGCGATAAGCGACCTGCGGCTCGCCCATGACGCCTTCGACGCCGAACTCGGTGCGCATGCGATCGAGCGTCACCTCCAAGTGCAACTCGCCCATGCCGCGCAAAATGGTTTGGCCGGTCTCGCGGTCCGTTTCCAAATGCAGCGAAGGATCGGCGCGCACCATCTTGCCCAAGGCGCTGCCGAATTTCTCTTGTTCGGCCTTGACTTTGGCCTTGACCGATACGCTGATGACCGGTTCCGGGAATCGCATGCGCTCCAGCACGACCTCGTTGGCCGCGTCGCACAGGGTGTCGCCGGTCTCGGTATCCGCCAGGGATACCAAGGCAATGATGTCGCCGGCACGCGCTTCTTCGACCGGATTGGCCTCTTTGGCGAACATTTCGACCATGCGCCCGATTTTTTCGCGTTTGCCGCGCGTGGAGTTCATGACCGAGGCACCCTTGGTCAGAACCCCCGAATAAACACGAATGAAGGTCAGCGCACCGTAAATATCGTTGATGACTTTAAAAGCCAGCGCCGAGAATGGCTCATCGTCCGAAGTCTTGCGCTCGCCGATCGGATGGCCGTCCGCATCGACGGTCTTGATCGAGGGGACATCGGTCGGGGCCGGCAGGTAGTCCACAACCGCATCCAGCACCTGCTGCACGCCCTTGTTCTTGTAGGACGAACCGCAGAGCACGGGGGTGAAGGCCGAATTCAATGTTCCCTTGCGCAAACAGGCGCGCAAGGTGTCGGCCGACGGCATGGTCCCATGCGTGAGATAGGCTTCCATCGCCTCATCGTCCTGCTCGAGGCAGGTATCGACCAGTTCAGTGCGGAACTTGTTTACGTCGGAAAGCAGCTGCCGGTCGCTCGGCACACTGATGTGCAATTTGTCCGCCAGATCCTGAGTGACCTCGAGCACCTGCCACTCGGCATCCTTGTCATCGGATTCCCACACCAGCGCCTTCATTTCCACCAGGTCGACCATGCCCTTGAAGTTGTCTTCCGATCCGATCGGGAGCTGCACCGGGAGAGGCCTTGCGCCCAAGCGCTTCTTGATCATGTCCACGCAACGCAAAAAGTTGGCGCCGCTGCGATCCATCTTGTTCACGTAACAAATGCGCGGAACGCCGTAGTTGTCGGCAAGGCGCCAATTGGTTTCCGATTGCGGCTCGACCCCGGCGACGCCGTCAAACACCACCACGGCGCCGTCCAGCACGCGCAGCGATCGATTCACTTCGATGGTGAAGTCCACGTGTCCCGGCGTGTCGATCAAATTGATTTTCTTGTCGCGCCAGAAAGCGGACACGGCGGCGCTTTGAATCGTAATGCCGCGCTTCTGTTCCTGCTCCAGATAGTCGGTGGTCGTCGAGGTTTTCAGATCCTTCGTATCGTGAATATCGATGATGGTGTGCTTACGCCCCGTGTAATACAGGATGCGCTCCGTCGTCGTGGTCTTGCCGGCGTCGACGTGGGCAATGATGCCGATATTGCGGATATCGGAAAGCGGGGTAGTTCGGGCCATAGCGAGAATTCCGTGAAGTTGCTTAAAAGGGGGCCCCAAGGGCCGGGTCAAAAGCCGGGTATTTTGCCACGATAACGTGGCGTCTGTCGAAGAAAAGCGCGCTACTGCATCTTGAGGCCCGGAATGGCCCTCACGGCGCCGGCGCGATGCAACGGGTGCTTATTTGACGCTGTAGCCGCGCCCTTCCAGGCACGCGGCTTGAGCCCGAAGATAATTGGATCGATTGCCGGGCGCCGACCCGCCTCCCGGTTGCGTCGGATCAAACCCCGTTTGTCCAACCGCCCACCGATGACACTCGAATTTGTCCTTGCCCAACTGCTCCTCGCTCTGACCATTCTTGGGGTAGGCAATGAGCTCCGACGGTCCCGTGCTGGGTGCAGCGCCTTGATTCTGAAGTCCCGCAGGCGGAGCAACCGTTTCATACTGCCCCACGCCGGCATTCCAGCGGTAATAGGTGTTGTCGGCGTAATAGTAAGGCACCCCGCCCCACCAATAGGTGGAGTAATAATAGGGCAGCGTCGCGAAATAGAGCCCGAGCCCCAAACCAGCCCATCCCCAACCCCAGGGACCCCAATACCCGCCGCGCCAGCCATAACCGCCGCGCCCGCCATAGCCGCCGCGCCAGCCATAACCGCCGCCATGCCATCCGCCCACATGTCCGGCCGCCCCGACATGCTGCGCAGATGCCGGTGCGCTTGCCGCCAACAATGCAACGCTCGCGCACAGCGCGATCGAGAACGAACGGACCTTGTTGAGTTTTTGCATGAGAGCACCCGTGGCTTCCAGGCCCAATAAACAACGGCGGCATTGTATAAGACTTGGCCAGGAAGGAGACAGTACAACCCATGCTTTTAAGAGCGGGGTCACGATTGATGCGTGCCATCCCGGCTCATGTAGTATTGATTGCAAGGGAAATGGCGCCTTGATACGGGGATGCTATGGAAAATGAGGATGGGTCTGGTGCTTTGAGCCGGCGGCAACTGCTGCGCATGATCGGCGCCGTCGGGGGCGCCACCGCCATGTATCAGGCAATGAGCAGCCTTGGGTTCGCGGCGCAATCGCCCTACCGCGGCCCGGTTGATCTGCGTGGCGCGCCGCGCGGCGCTTCGGTGCTGATTCTGGGCGCCGGCATGGCGGGCCTGACTGCCGCGTACGAGCTGCGCAACGCAGGCTACAAGGTTCAACTGCTCGAGTACAACACCCGGCCGGGCGGGCGAAACTGGACGCTGCGCGGCGGCGACCGCTACACGGAAATGGGCGGCCACACGCAGCAGTGCGAGTTCGACAAGGATTTGTACATCAATCCCGGCCCGTGGCGGATTCCCTATCACCATCACGGCATGATGCATTACACCAAGCTGTTGAAGATTCCTCTCGAGCCCTTCTTCCAAGTCAATTACAACGCCTATTTACACAGCAGCAGCGCATTCGGGGGCAAGCCGCAGCGTTACCGCGAGGTCAAAGCCGATTACCAGGGACATATCGCAGAACTCCTTGCCAAAGCAACGCGGCAGAACTCACTCGACGCCGCGGTCACCCAGGAAGATCAGGAAATGCTGCTCGAGTCGCTGCGCCGCTGGGGAGCACTCGACAGCGATTACGGTTACGTGGCAAGCGATGCGAGCAGCGAGCGGCGCGGCTACGAAAAAAGTCCCGGCGGCGGATTGAGCGCCCGCCCCATTCCGTCAAAGCCCGTTGCGCTGCACGATATTCTCCATTCGGGATTGTGGTCGGGAGTGGCCAACGGCGACACCTTCGACATGCAGACGGCGTTGTTTCAACCCGCAGGCGGCATGGGCCGAATTGGAGAAGCATTCGGCCGAGAGTTGGGACCGATCGTCCGCTACAACGCCAAGGTCACCGACATCCACCAGGATGATCGCGGAGTCAGCGTGACTTTCTCGGACACCGCAAGTCCAGGCGCGCCGCAAACGGTCCGGGCCGACTGGTGCCTATGCACCATTCCGCTGCCCATTCTCGCGCAGATTTCCATGAACGTCGGCCAAAGCATGGCCGCCGCGATTTCCGCGGTTCCCTATGCCCCGGCGGTCAAGGCAGGCCTGCAATTCAAGCGCCGCTTCTGGGAGGAAGACGAAAAGATCTATGGCGGCATTACCTATACCGACTTGCCGATCATGAATATCGGCTATCCCAATACCGGCTTTCAAAGCGGCGGCAAGGGCGTGCTGCTGGGGGCCTACCTGTGGGGAATGCGCGCAATGGAGTTCACGGCAATGACGCCGCCGGAGCGCGTGCAAAGAGTGGTCGATTACGGCAGCCAAATCCACCCGCAATATCATCAGGAATTCGAGAACGGCGTTGCCGTGGCCTGGCATCGCGCGCCATTTGCGATGGGGTGCTTTGGCACGTGGACCTCCGCCACGCGGGCCAAACACTACGACAATTTGTGTCAGATCGACGGACGAATTGCGCTCGCGGGCGAGCACGCATCATTTCTGGGCGGATGGCAGGAGGGAGCCGTTACCTCGGCGCTCGATGCCATCGACCGGCTGCACCGGCGCGCCGTCGCGCAAGGTGAAAGAGCATGAGGATCGTTGCGCTGAGTGCGGCTGCGCTGCTCCTCGCGGTGTTGAATGCCCACGCGGACAGTCCCTTGTTCACCTCGCGGGCATCCATAGGTTCGCTCAGCGGCGAACAGATCTATGAACACATCTGCCAGGGATGTCACATGGCGGGTGGTCAGGGGGCCGTGGGTGCCGGGGCTTATCCTAAACTTGCCGCAGACAAGAATTTTGCGTCCTGGGCGTTCGTGGCCGTGACGGTGCTGAACGGGCGCAATGGCATGCCGCCCTTCGGCTACCCGGTCGGCCGCAGCATGGATTCGGGGCCGCCGCATTTGAGCGATGCCCAGATCGCGGATGTGGTCAACTACGTCCGCAGTCATTTTGGAAATCGCTACAAGGCCGAAGTTACCGCCGAAAAAATCCGGGCGTTGCCCCATCCCGCCGCTGAACTGATGGGGCCGCAATAGGATTCCCACTGGGCGGTGCTGGATTGCACGGCGGATGGCGAGTTCGTCGAAAATCCGCAGTTTTCCGCCCCAAACTGAGCCCTAGGGCTTGTATTTATTGAACTATGTCGCGGTATTACCCCGAGGGGCCGGCCATGATCGCGGGCCATGAGACCCGCCAAGCGAGTGTCGGAAAGCAGCCTCGGCACTAAAATGATTTTGGCCGTCGCATGCAGCTATCTCATCGATGGCATGTTGCTCGCGGGATTCGCGATCGCCGGCACCGTCAGCTTCACCGTTCCGCTTGCCTACACGGCCATCGGGCTCATCGACAGTTCGATCATCCTTCTGCTGCGCGCCTGGAGCGTCAAGCGCCGGCGCGATACCAGCGATTTTGCCCTCGCGCAGGCCATCGCCTCGAGTTCCATCCAGCTGGCATTCGCCGCACTGGTGCCGCAATTGGCATTTTACTTCTTCACCGTGCTGTTCGTCGTGTTTGGCTGCGCCAGCCTGGGTCTGTCGAAGAAGCAATCCGCCGTCGCTTGGTTCGGCGTTGCGGCCGCGGCGGCGCTGGTGATGACATCCGTCAATGCAAGGATATCGATTCCGCAGGATAGCGCGCTGGCGCGTGGTCTCGTCTGGTTATGCTTCGTGGCTACCCTGGGCCGATGCATACTTTTGGGCGTCTTGGGCCGTGTGCTGCGGCTGCGGCTGCACGACAGGCGCCAACAGCTTCGCGATTCGGTTCACATGCTCGAGGAACGGGACAAGTCGCTCGCCAACGCCAATCTCGAACTGAAGCGCCAGGCAACTCACGACGCGCTGACGGGAATCGCCAATCGCGTGCTGTTCGTGGAGCGCCTGAATCACGCCGTCTGCGAGCGCAAGCCGTTCGCGGTATGCGTTTTCGACTTGGACCGCTTCAAGATCATCAACGATTCGCTGGGACACGGTGCGGGCGACGCTTTGCTCAAGCATGTCGCCGCGCGGCTGCTGTCGATCGCGCGCTCCACCGACATGGTCGCGCGCGCAGGCGGCGACGAATTCCTGCTGCTGCTGCGGAATTTGAGTTCTGCCGAGGAAATCGAAGCACTCATCGCTCGTTGGATGTCGAGCCTCTCGCAGCCCTATCGGCTCACCGGCCTGGAGCTGCACGTCAGCCCGAGCATCGGAATTGCGCGCTACCCGAACGACGGCACCGGAGCCGAGGAGCTGCTGGCGCGGGCCGACGAAGCGATGTATTTCGCCAAGCGCAGCGGCCGCAAGACCTTTCGATTCTTTGACGCCAGCGTCATGGGTTTCTCGCGCGAGCGGCTGGAAATCGAGGCGGAGCTGCGCGGAGCGCTCTCGCAAGGGCAGCTTTCCCTGCATTACCAGCCGAAGATCGACATCGCAACCGGCGAGATGCGCAGCGTAGAAGCGTTGATCCGGTGGCAGCATCCGACCCGAGGTTCGATATTGCCGGGCGAATTCATCCCCATCGCCGAGGAAAGCGGCCTCATTCTCGAGATCGGCGATTGGGTGATACGCGAAGCTTGCAGGCAGGCGCGTGAATGGCAACGGCGGCAGATGCCGTTTTTGCGAATCGCCGTCAATGTCTCGCCGCTGCAGTTCCGGCAAGCCAACTTCGTCAAGAAGATCCACGCTGCGCTGCAGGAGCACTCTCTCGATGCCACTTACCTGGAAATCGAACTGACCGAGGCCACCTTGATGAGCAACGCCGAGACCTCGGTGGCATTGCTCGAGGAACTGAGCGAGCTCGGCGTGGTGGTCGCCATCGACGATTTCGGCACCGGCTACTCATGCATGAGCTACCTGCAACGCTTCCCCATCGACAAGCTCAAGATCGATCGAAGTTTCATCAGCGACGTGGCGTCGAACGCCGGCGATGCGTCCATCGTGCGCGCCATCATATCGCTGGCCCACGGACTGCGACTGAAGGTGATCGCGGAGGGCGTCGAGTCGGAAGAGCAGCTGGGCATCCTGCGGCGCATGGGGTGCGATCAGTACCAAGGATTTTTCCGCAGCGCCGCCGTACCGGCGGCCGACATCGAGAAAATCGTGCGCGACGGGGAGCGCACGCCAAACCCGGCCGACGCGGACATCGATCGCACCCAAAGCAAGCTGTTTAGGCTGCGCGAAGCCTGACAAATGGCCAACTGCCGCCCCGCGAGACCGTAGAATCGGCTTCGTGAGCGCGTTGTCCCCCACCACCAAGATGCTCGAGAAGGCGCAGCGGCGCGGCCTTGTCCTGGCCGCTCTCGGCGCCGTCGGCTTCTCCGGGAAGGCGATCATCGTCAAATTGGCGTATCGCCACGGCGTCGACGCAGTCACGCTCATCATGTACCGGATGTTGTTCGCGCTGCCCATGTTCCTGCTGCTGTCGTGGTGGGCTGGACGAGGCAAGCCGGCGCTGACGTGGCGCGATGTGCGCACCGTGCTGGCGCTCGGATTTTGCGGCTACTATCTGTCGAGTTTTCTCGATTTCGTCGGGTTGCGCTATATCAGCGCGAGCTTGGAACGGCTGATTTTATACCTCAATCCGACCCTGGTGCTGGCCTTGGGCGCCTTCTTGTTCCACAAGAAAGTCACGCGCGCACAAGTTCTGGCCCTGGCCGTCAGCTATTGCGGCGTGCTGTGCGTGTTCGGACGCGAGCTGTCCGTGCAGGGCGCGAATGTACCGCTCGGCGCGACGCTGGTTTTCGCGAGCGCGGTGAGTTACGCCGTGTATCTGACCTACAGCGGCGAGGAGGTGAAGCGCCTTGGCGCGCTGCGGCTCACGGGTTTGGCAACCACGGTGGCCTGCCTCATTTGTATCGCGCAATTTTTCTTGGTGAGGCCGGCCGCCGGCCTGTGGGTACCCGCCGCGGTGCTTTGGCTCTCCGTGCTGAACGCAACTCTCTGCACCTTTGCGCCCGTGGTGCTGGTCATGATGGCCATCGAGCGCATCGGCGCTTCGCTGACGGCGCAGGCCGGCACGATCGGCCCCCTCTCGACCATTCTGATGGCGGTCATTCTGCTCGGTGAGCCGTTTACGGCGTGGATCGCTGCCGGAACCGTTCTCGTTCTCACCGGGATCTGGCTGCTCACCAAAGTGCAAGCTCGCTCCGCGGCGGAAATCAGTCCTTGATCGGTACACCCTTTCCGGGCTTCGAAGCCGTGCCGCCCCACGCGCAGGCCGGCCTCATCGTCGTGCACGGCATCGCCGAACACGGCGCCCGCTACCGCCACGCGGCTGAGGCGTTGGCGCGCAGGCATATAGCCAGCTTCGTCTACGACCAGCGCGGCCACGGGATGAACCCCGGCACGCGCACCCACATCGGCAATTTCGCGGACTTCGCCGCGGACTTAAACTTGATCGGCGAGAGCGTGCGGCAACGCTTGCCGGGGCTGCCGCTGTTTGATCACGCTGCCCTGGCTGGCGGTACACGGGGAAGCGGACCGGGTTTGCCCGATCAGCGGTTCACGCACCCTGATCGACTCCTTGGGTTCGCGGGACAAGCGGCTCGTGACCTACCCTAGGCTGCTTCACGAAGTCCATAACGAGGACCAGACCTCGCGCGGCGCGCTGTTCGATCTCATGGCGCGCTGGATCCTCGAGCGCGCCTAGGGAGCTTGTCCAGGTTTTTCGTGTTGGAATAAACTCTGTTTTAGAGTTCGCCAATAACATCCAACAGGGAGTCCCCGCATGCATCTGCCGCGCTTACTTGCCATAGCCTCTTTGGCTGCCCTCGCCGTTTCGCCCGCGATGGCGGCACCGCACGATTTGCCCAGGGCCAGCGCAGAAAGCGTAGGCATGTCGACGGAGCGCCTCGCTCGCTTGAGTGCCGGCATGAAAGAACTCGTGGACAGCGGCCGTCTGGCCGGCGCGGTTACGATGGTCTCGCGCCACGGCAAGGTGGTGGAATTCGATGCGGCGGGCAAGCGCGACATCGCCGCCAATGCGCCGATGCAGAAGGACAGTATTTTCCGCATCTATTCGATGAGCAAGCCGATCACCGGCGTCGCCATGATGATCCTGTTCGAGGATGGAAAGTGGCAACTCAACGATCCGGTGGCGAAGTACATTCCGGAGTTCGCCAAATTGAAGGTCTACACGACCGAGGCCAACGGCAACGTCGTCATGAAGGATCAGAACCATCCGGTGACCATGCGCGAACTGATGTCGCACTCCGGCGGCTTTACCTATGGATTTTTCAGTCAAACGGCGGTCGATAAATTGCAGGTGGAGGCTGACCTGCTGAACCCCGACAATACGCTGGACGAGTTCATCAAGCGCGTAGCCAAGCTGCCGTTGAATTCACAGCCCGGCACCGAATGGCACTACAGCATCTCGGCCGACATCCAGGGCTACATTGTTCAAAAACTCTCCGGAATGCCCTTCGAAGAGTTCTTGGAAAAGCGCATTTTCAAACCGCTCGGAATGACCGACACGGCCTTTTACGTACCGAAGGACAAGCTGAACCGGTTCGCGGAATTCTATAGCTACGACAACAATGGAAAACTGCGCGCGGTCGGCGTGCGCGAAGCACTGAATCACGATTTCGCGGCAAAACCGGCGCTCTCCTCCGGCGGCGGCGGCTTGGTCTCGACCGCCAACGACTACATGCGATTTTGCCAAATGCTGTTGAATGGCGGTCAATTGGACGGCGTCAGGATCCTCTCGCCGCTGACCGTTGAACTGATGCGCACCAATGTGTTGGAGCCGAGCGTGCCGATCCTTGCGCCGGGCGCCGGGTTCGGCTTGGACTTTGCCATTTACACCGATCCGGTTGCGGCGGGCGGCTACTACGGCAAGGGTTCATATTGGTGGGGCGGCGCCGCCGGCACCTGGTTTTGGATCGATCCGGTCAACGACTTGATCGTCATCGGCATGATCCAGCAGGCGGCGGGTACCGGCGCCGCGGCGATCGCTGCGGTTCCCGACGTGCGCGGTTTGTCGCATGCGTGGACTTACCAGGCGATACTCAAGTGATTTTGCTGCCGCTGTGACGGGCGCCGCGTTTGGCTTGGCGGGGGCCGCTAAAGCTGCCCCCGCGCACGCCGATACGAGAACTGGGAGAGCCATCTCCAAGGTTCCGGAGCGCCCATCATTTACCCGAAAATACAAGCGATTGCGCGGCTCCAACAGATCGCGAAGGGCGCCTGGGCCTGGTTCCGAGGAGTCTGTGCCGCGCTGGTGAACTTTCACCCCACATCCCTGCAATACGGCAAGGCTTCCCTCTTCGAGGGCTTGGAGCAAGTCACCCGCAGTGCGGGCGTGCGGATCTGGGAGTGGGATGTGGTTCGCAACACCATGCATTTCAGCGGCGACCTCGCCGAGGTTTACGACGCGGAAATCGCCGCGGCGGACAAAAGAGCCGACGCGCTGATGCTCAACAAGGTGCATCCGGAGGATCGCGCGCGCTACCGCGCGGAATTCGTGAAGGCGCTCAAGGGCGAGACGCCGATGGAAATCGCCTACCGGGTACAAGAGCGCGACGGCACGGTGCGGCCGGTGCAACTGCGCGGCGAAGTGTTCCGCAACCTCCAAGGCCGCGCGATCCGGGTTTTGGGTTTGACCATCGACATGAGCGAGCAAGCGCGCGCCGCGCAGCTGCTCGCGCAGCAGGCTGAACGGCAAACGCAATTATTGTCCCGGCTAAAGCTCGCCACCGAAACGGCGGGCATCAGCATTTGGGAAAAGGATCTCCTCACCGGCGAGCTCATCAACGACGGCAGCTTGTGGCCGCTTATTCGGCATACCGCCTTCATCCACCCTGAATCCAAAGGATCTCATCCACGAGAATGACCGCGCCCAAGCGAATGCCGCAATTCGCGCGCTGCTGACGGATCGGACCCCGGATGCGATTTTGCCGCTGCGGCATCGAACCGCCAATCCGCGCTCCGAACCGCAATACGTACAGACGCACATGCGCGTGTATCGGGACGCGAACGGCACGGCGACACGGCTGATGGGCGTGACTTGGGATGTCACCAAGGAAGTGCTGCGTGCATCTGAACTGGAGAGCAAATCGGCGCAGGAGAGCGCACTGTTCGAACGCTTGAGCGTGACCACCAAGGCGGCGGGGATCGCTCCGTGGGAGTTCGACATCAAATCCGACTGCTTCTCCTGGCACGGACCGCGCCCACCCTGCTTCGGGCTGGACCATGTGCCGCTGCGGGACTACTTTCGAACCCTCACGACCATCGTCTTAGCGGAAGACCGCGAAATTTTGCTGCAGACGCCGCGCGAAGCGATCGCGAATAAAATGGATTCCTACGAGTACGTTTTCCGCGTCAAGGGGATCGACGGCGAAATCCACCACATGCAGAATTACGCGCGCATCATGCGCGACGAACAGGGACATGTCCGCTACATCGTCGGCGTAACCTGGGACGTCACCCGCGACGTGCGTACCACGGAAATGCTCAAGGCCCGCGCGAACGAAAATCGCCGGCTCGCGGAACGCATCAACATTGCCACCGAGAGCGCCGGGATTTGCTCCTGGGAACTCGACTTGGTCGCGCGCCGCTACCTGTGGCTCGAGAATCCGATCGAGGCTCTGACCTATCGCGGAACCCCCGAGAACCTCGACGTGGAGCACATTGAAGAGCTGGTGTTGCCGGAGGACCGGCGCGTGTTTCGTGCAACGGTTGCGGCGGCGCTCGCCGAGAAGAGCGATCGAATCAGCCTGCGCTACCGCGCGCGCGGCGCCGACGGCAGCACGGTGCACGTGCAAAACTACGGGCGCATCATCCTCGATGAAGACGGCGCCCCTTCGCGGCTGCTCGGCGTGTCCTGGGACATCAGCGAAGAAGTCGTGGCCTCGGAATTGCTGCGTCAACAGACCGAAGCGGCGCATGCGGCGAGCCGCGCCAAGAGTCACTTCCTCGCCAATGTCAGCCATGAAATTCGCACCCCCATGAACGGCATCATCGGCATGACCGGACTTCTGCTCGACACGCATCTCGATCGCGCGCAGCGCGACTATGCGGAAACCATTCGTTCCAGCGCGGACTCGCTGCTCACCGTCATCAACGACATCCTGGATTTCTCGAAAATCGAAGCCGGCAAGCTGGAATTGGAATCCATCGAGCTCGACCTGCGCGCCAATGTCGAGGACGTCGGGTCCGCCATGGCGTTTCAGGCCGCCACCAAGGGGCTGGAACTGATCGTCAATGTCGAACCGCAAATTACGGGACGTGTGCTTGGCGATCCACAACGCTTGCGGCAGTGCCTGGTGAACCTGGTCAGCAACGCGATCAAATTCACACAACAGGGCGAAATCGTCATCGAAGTGCGCGACCGGTCGGGCGGCTCCGGTCCCCAGACCTATTTCGAGGTTCGCGACAGCGGCATGGGAATCGCCGAGAAAACCCTGGACCTGCTGTTTCAGCCGTTCGTGCAGGCTGACTCCTCGACCACCCGCCATTTCGGCGGCACCGGTTTGGGCTTGTCCATCGTGCGCAAGCTGGTCGAACTGATGGGCGGTGAAATCGGGGTTTCCAGCGAAGTGGGCGTTGGATCAAAATTCTTCTTCACGCTGCCCCTGAAGCCCGCGCCGGGCATCAGCCCCGAACGCAGGCTTCGCAGCGAGGCCGGCGGCCGGATCCTGATTGTCGATGACAACGTGACCAACCAAAAAGTCCTGAGCGCGCAGCTGGCGCACGCAGGCTACTCGGTAACCAGCGTGAGCAGCGGAGCCGCCGCGCTCCACGAATTGCAACGACGCCGTCGCCTCGGACCATCAGTTCGACATGGTCATCACCGATTTTCAAATGCCCGACATGGACGGGGCCATGTTGGGCGAGCGGATAATCGCGATGCGGGGGCTCGGCAATACCCGACTGGTCATGCTCACATCGCTCGATCGCCACGGCGACACGCCCCGCTTGGCCGCGCTCGGTTTCGCCGCCTATCTCACCAAGCCGGTGCGCGTGCGGGAATTGATCGACGCGGTAGCGCGGGTGATGAGCGGCGGTCCGCGGCAGTGGCAAATGGAAACCCAGCCGATGATCACGCTCAATATGCTGACCCAGCCCCAGGCACAGCAGCGCTTTGCCGGGCACGTGCTGCTGGTCGAGGATAATTTCGTCAATCAAAAGGTCGCGGTGCGTTTTCTCGAGCGCTTGGGTTGCACGGTGGAGGTCGCCGGCAATGGCGCCGAGGGCGTGGCGGCGTGCAAAGAGCGGCGGTTCGACATTGTGTTGATGGACTTGCAAATGCCGGTCATGGACGGCATGACCGCCACCCGCAAGATTCGCGACGGGGAAACCTCGGGCCACATTCCAATCATCGCCCTGACGGCGAATGCCATGACGGGTGATCGGGAACTGTGCGAAGCGGCCGGCATGGACGGATATTTGACCAAGCCGATTGAGGTGGAACGGCTGCGAAATGTGCTGACTAAATTCGGCCTGGAAAAACCCGACCCGGCCGCCGCGGAGGCACCCGCGGACGCCGCTGCGAATCCGTCCTCGGCGTCCGCGGCGCCGGTCGATCTATCCGAGTTTCAAAAGGTGACGGATGGCGACCCGGTATTTGCGCAGGAATTGGTGGCCGCCTTCATCGAAAGCGGCGAGCAGCAATTGGCTGAAATCGCCGCGGCGCTGGCTCGGAGCGAGCGCGCCGTAGTCGCCAAGGCCGCTCATAAATTCAAGGGTGCGTGCGCGAATATCCGCGCAAACGCGCTGAAATCTCTCGCCGAACGCATGGAGATCGACAGCGTCGCGGCGGACGTCCATGCGCTGGACCGCGGCAATGCGTCGCTCAGACGCGAGTTCGACCGCGTGAAGGCATTCCTGACCGACCCTACCGTGGTAGCGCAGCCCACCAAAGCGGCTTGCTAGCCGCGCTGCCCTAATAGCGCCAGCTCTTGAGATCCGCTCCGGCAGGGGCCGTGGACTTGATGCGCTGTAGAATTTGCGGCAGATATTGGAAATTGTAGTGCAGCCGAGAATAGGCATTAGCCTGCTTCGGGTCTCCATTCCAGCAATGCTCGGCGCGATCGCCGTACGCCACCGATCCTGCGTAGGGCGGCCGCAACGCTTCGAGCCGCTCCTGTCCGAAATACATCGAATCTGTCAGATAGTAGTTGTCGCCGTTGCCCACGTAGAGATGGATTTTCCCTTGCAGCTTGGGAGCTAGTATCTTCCAGTCGCGGGCGATGATGTACGACAGATCGAAATGATCGCGCCAATACGCGGCCACCGATGGATCGATCACGCCGCTGACTTTGTCGAAAATCGGTTTGGGGTAGCCGTCCGTCCCCACCGGGCCGAACACGGCTTGCCAGATATCGTATTGGCCGCCGGAGCGGCTGCGGTCTCCCTGCGCCAATTCCATGTAGTTCTCGTCGCGCTGCGTAGCGAACACCTCGCCCAGATAATTGCGAAATGCAGGCCGCTCCACGGACGACGCCTCGCCCTTCAGGAAGTAGGCGTTGCGATCTTTGTAGATGTCGATGAGGGTGTACGCGCGAAAATCTATGGGGTCCGGGCAGGCGGCAAATGCGCCGTTGTACATGTCGGGATAAAAGACCTGTGTCGCCAGAGCTTCCCAGCCGCCGGTCGAACCACCATAGGTGAAGCGCGCCCAACCCGCGCCGATGCCGCGGAAGCGGCGTTCGATTTCCGGGATCAATTCCTTGTTGATGGCATCGCCATAGGGGCCCAGATTGGCCGAGTTCACGGCGTAACTATCATCGTAAAAGGGATTGGCGTGCTCGATTTCGATCACGAGAAAGCGCGGGAAATCGGCGGAAATCCACTTCTGATAGAAGGCGTAGGCCTCTTGCTGTTGAATGCGATTGTAGCCGGCGAGATGGAAGCGCTCGGAATAGTCCGGCGGCAGGTTCGGATCCGGCGGCGTGGTGCGAAAACCGGAAATATCGTCCGGATAATGGCCATGAAACACCATCAGGGGATATCGCGCCTCGGGATGCGTGTCGAACCCCTTCGGAACCAGGACGTGGGCGCCAAGAAAAACGTCGCGGCCCCAGAAGCGCGACAGCAGCTCGCTGCGGATGCGGATGTGCTTCACGAACTCGCTATCGGGCTTGGGTTGAATGGGGCCAATCTGTTGATCGAGAAGCAGCGCTGTCCTCGCTGGATGGGCGGCGTCCAGGTGCAGCTTGACGGGCGTTGAATAGAGATTGCCGGGCTTGCGCGCCCATTGCTGACCCTCGCCCTTGTCCGGCGGCAGTTTTAGCGTGCGGCCATCCGCCAGGTGATAGGTTTCGTAGCGATTCAGCACCGCTTGGACGTAATAGTCGCCGCTGGGAATCGCCGACAGGCGCGCAGCCGGCCAGCCGAACGCCTTGTCATCGAGCACAGCCTGAGCGCCGGGCGCGAGTCCATCCACGTTGAGCCCGAACAAGTAGGGGCTTGCGAGCGGTTCATTGGGCTCAACATGCGTGCGCGGTTCGCGCGTCATGTCGCGGCTCAGCAGCAGAATCACCCGTCCGTCGATCGGCGCGCTATTTTGCGCGGCAGGAAAGCTGATTGAAAATTCAGGTCCCTGCAGCGGCGCAGCGGCCGCAGCGCCTGCGCATAAAACGATCCATCCCAATGCCGTCCAGACGAGATTTCGCATTGAATTTCCTTTGTTAAAATATTTTGCGTCGACTGAAAAAGCCAAAAGAACATTGTCGGGCGCGCCGCCGAGCGCGCCGGCATATCCGGAGATGATGTACATCATGCCGCCCGCCATGACCGGGCCGGCCACATCGAGGGATCCGCCGCTTTGGTCGTGGACGCCGTTGATGGTTTGATATTTTTGCGCCGCCGTGTCGAAGTCCCAGACTATCGCGCCGTCTTTGACGTCATAAGCGCGCAAATGCCCATCGATGGTGCTCGAGAACACGAGCCCCGGGAATCACGCTCGGTGCTGCAGACTGACCGCTCAAACATCGACCGCCATAGCTGCAGCCGACTCGCGGGGCGGGCGTGTACCAACGTTGCTCTCCCGTTGCAGGATCCAGCGCATACAGGCCGGCCTTGCCCTGCGGCGGCGGTATGCCTAAATCGGCCACCGCGACATACAATTGCTTGGCATCGGCTGCCATGCCCCATTCGATGCCTCCCAAGGCGCCGCCGTTGCCGACCTTGTTGCGCCACAAAGTTTTGCCGCCGTGATCGGGATCCATTCCGAATGCGACCCCCGACTTCTGGCCGGCCAGAATAATGTCTTTGCCATCGGGAAGCGTGAACAGAATCGGCGATGCGCCGAAATCGTAATCCGGTCCCATCACCGTCGGACAATTGACGGTGCCGCTGCGGTTGCAGCCCATCAGGAAGCTGTCATTCGCGGTGACCTGGTTTCGCCACTTGACTTTGCCGGTCGCAAGATCGAGTGCCATGATCGCATCGGAGCCGCTCTCCTTGACGTCGGTGTACGTATCTCCGGTGCCGATGTAAACCACCCCCCGCTTGGCATCGACGGTCGGCGCGGACCAAACGGCCGCCCCTGCGGGGCCGTACATCTGAGTGCCCGCGGAATTTTTGCCGGTCGGCTGCGGCTCCTGCTCGATCGCATAGGTTTTCCATACCAACCGGCCATCCTTGGCATCGAGAGCGGCCAATCCGCCGCGGGCCGTGCAGCAGCCGTAAGCGCCCACGCCGCCGGCCGTCTCCTCCCACGACGAAATCGGCACGTAGAGCAGTCCTTGGTACAGTACGGGCGCGCCCGTCAGCGTGCCGCGCGGATGCGTCTCGAGCAGTCATTTTCCACTGCAATTTTCCGCTGGCGGCATCGAGCGCATAGACCTGGCGCTTGAAATCGCCGAAGAACATCCAATAGGCGCTGGGGCGGTGCGCCGCGCACCTGCCCGATGACAGCGCGTCGTGCGCACGCCCGCGTCAGCATCGAATCGCCAATGCATGCAGCCGCTCTTGGCATCCAGCGAATAAATTCGGCCGCTGGAACTGGTCAGAAACAAGCGCCCGCCCACCAGGGTCGGTTGGCCGTAGCGGCCGCCGGTATAGGTCATGGACCATTTGACCTTGAGCCGCGAGCACATCGGCGCGCGCGAAGCCGGGATTGGGTTGAGTCGCGCGAATTCGCGCGCGTCGATGCTCCAACCATTCCAGCCGGGCCCGGACATGCTGAACTTCGCCGCGAGAGGCGCAGGCCGGCAGGTCGCCTGCCTCGCTCCGTCATGCCGTCGGACCGAGATACTCGCGATCGCATGGATGTCCTCGTCGCTACAAGTCCGCCGCCATCGGCTGCATGTCGCCGCTCTTCAGCGCCGTCGCGATATCGTCGGGAAAGCGCCGCGCCAGCGCCACCTTGGGCGGCGCCCGCTCGACCGCAGGATCGTGGCACGAGGCGCATCGGGCCTTGAACAAGCGCGCGCCGCGGGCGACTACCGCGGCGGCGGCGGACGCGGAATCGGTGCTCTGCGGGCGCTCCTCGACCGCCGCGCGGCGACCGCAGGCGAGCAGAAAGCGCAAGAAGGAAGAACCAGGTCTGCAAACGCATAATCCCCCGCACGGGCATTCTTATTTGACAGTTCCACCCAGGTCGGCGCTTCGGTCGGCCTGGACTTCACCGCATTGGCGGCCGAAGGTCAACTCGCCTTAAGCTTGAAGAAAAACCGAACTCTCGTCGAGGTTCCCGCTCGAACATAGTATATTTGTCGGCTCATCGAGGATTCCGGCGCTGTGCCAATAAAAACCGGCGGACGTTCGAGAGCTATTAAATACTATCGCGCGTCGAGATTCCTAATTGCCCATCAGCATCCTTGATCAGCGCACAGTGTCACATCGCGCGTTAAGCCCGCCGTTGCGGCCGCCTTCCTGGCCATGCTCGCCGAGCTGCGCCGTCGGCCCGAACTTCAAGAGACCCGCCGCCCCTGAAGTAAGTGGGTATGTTCCCACGCCGCTGGCTCGACCACCGCGAGCACGCCGAATACGGTGGCCGGCGAGCCTCAGCGTTTCTCCAGCGGCGCCGATATCGCTGCGGATTGGTGGACGCTGTTTCATTCCGCACCGCTCAATGAGTTGATCGACCGTTCACTTTCGAGCAATCACGATCTCAAAGCCGCACAGGCGGCGCTGACGGTTGCGAAAGAAAATATGCTGGCCCAGCGCGGCGTCTTCTACCCCAGCGTCTCGGCCAATTTTGACGCCACGCGTCAAAGGCAGTCCGAGCAGATTATCGCCGGCACTCAACTCCAACACATTTCTCTACAATCTTTTCACACCCTCAGGTCAGCGTCTCGTTTGTGCCCGACGTCTTTCGGTTTGAACCGGCGTACGGTCGAATCGCTGGAGGCGCAGCGAGCAAGAAGCCCGCTTTCAAATGATCGCGACGTACACGACGTTGACCTCGAATGTGGTGGTCACCGCCATTCAGGTCGGCTCCACGCAAATGCAGATCGATGCCACCCGCGAGCTGATCGACAGCGCCGAGAAGACGTCTGAAGGTCCTGAGCTATCAGCTCGATAAGGGCTACGCCGGCGGCCTGGACGTGGCCGCCGAAGAGGCGCAGCTCGCGCAGCTTGCCGCCACCCTGCCTCCGCTCATCAAACAAGAGGCGCAATTGCGCGACCAGCTGGCGGTTTTGGCAGGGCGATTTCCGAGCCAGGCACCTGCGGTAAATTTCGATCTCTCGACGCTGCAACTGCCGCAAGATTTACCGGTGAGTCTGCCGTCGGCGCTCGTATCGCAGCGTCCCGACGTGCTGCAGGCGGAGGCGAACCTGCATGATGCCAGCGCGAAAATCGGAATTGCCATCGCGAATCGACTCCCCAATATCGTATTGACCGCCAACGCCGGCAGTTCTGCCGCCGAGATGAGCCAGCTGTTCACCTCGGGTACCGGTTTTTGGGGAATCGGCGCATCGCTCACCGCTCCCATTTTTCAAGGCGGCACGCTGCTGCACCAAGAGCGTGCGGCCAAGGCGGCCTATGAGCAAGCCGCCGAGCAATACCGCAGCACGGTAATGACGGCCTTTCAGAACGTCGCCGACACCTTGACCGCCTTGCAGCAGGATGCCGAAGCGGTGAAGGCCGCAGCCAAATCCGCCGACTCGGCCAAGGCCGCCTTGGAGCTGACCCAACGGCAATGGCAAGGCGGTTATGCCGGCTATTTGGCCCTGCTCAGCGCTCAACAGACCTACCAGCAAGGCCGGATCGGCTTGATCCAGGCGCAAGCCAATCGCTTTGCCGACACGGCGGCGTTGTTCCAAGCGCTCGGCGGCGGTTGGTGGCACCGGCCGGAAATCGCCAAGCAGCCATGAAGAGAAAATCGAATCCAATGCGGACTATTATTGCGCTCGAATTGTCGCTGCTGGCCGCAATCGCCGGGTGCTCGCCCAAAGCCGATGTAAACCCCCAAGCGCCGTCGGTGACAGCGAGCAATGTCACGCTTACGCCCGAACAGCGGCGCAACATCCACCTGTACAAGGTCGCGCAATCCACATTCCACAAGACCGTCGAGACCACCGGCGTGGTCGACTTCGACAACGATCAAGCGACCAGCGTGCTTGCGCCGTTTTCCGGTCCGGTGTCGAGGCTGCTCGTGGACTTGGGGGCACGCGTCAAGCTCGGGGCGCCGCTCGCCATCGTCGACTCGCCGGATTTCGCGGCGGCAATCAGCGCGTATCGCAAAGCGATTTCCACCGCGACAACTCTGCGCCGGCTGGCCGATTTGGACCGGGATCTGGTTCAACACAATGGCGTTTCCAAACGTGAAGCGGATCAAGCCGAAACCGACGCCGTCGGCGCCGAGGCAGACCGCGAAGCAGCGTTGCAGCAACTCGTGTCGCTGCAGGTCCCCGCGGAAAGCATCAAAGCGATTCAGGAGGGCCGGCCCGTCTCGCGCATCGACGGCGTGATCCGCGCCCCGGTTGCGGGTACGGTGGTGGAAAAACTCATCACGCCGGGGCAGCTGCTGCAAGCCGGCAGCACTGCCTGCTTCACGGTGGCCGATCTGTCACGGGTGTGGGTACTGGCGCAGGTGTTCGGCGCCGACCTCGAAGGGGTGCGGGTCGGCGACTCGGCTGAAATCGTCACTGGAATCGGCGAAAAGAGTTTTTCAGGCACCGTCGATAACATAGCCGCATTGGTCGATCCCGGCACCCGTTCCGTGGCCGTGCGCGTGGTCGCCAAGAACCCGGCGGACTTTCTCAAGAAGCAAATGTATGTGCGCGTGCGAATTCACGCCCAACAGCAGAGCACTGGCACCATGATTCCGGTGTCCGCGGTGTTGCGCGACGATGTCAACCTGCCGTTTGTCTACGCGATTCAGCCCGACGGCAGCTTCGCCCGCCAGCACGTGACTTTGGCCTACCGTACCGGAGATGAGTACGACGTCGCCGAGGGCCTCAAAACCGGCGACGACATCGTGGTCGACGGCGGCCTGTTCGTGCAGTTCATGCAGACTCAATGAGCACCGACCCGACCCCGGCCGGCGACACGCCGCGCTCGTCGTCCTTCATGAATCGGATCGTAACCTCGTCGTTGCGCCAGGGATTTCTGGTCCTTCTCATGACCGCGGTGCTCATCGGCGCCGGAACGCGCTCGCTGGACCGGCTCCCGGTCGACGCCTATCCCGATCTGTCGCCGCCCATGGTCGAGCTCATTACGCAGTGGCCCGGGCACGCCGCCGAGGAGGTCGAGCGCCTGATCACGGTGCCGGTGGAACGTGGAATGAACGGCACTCCGCAAATGGTCACCATCCGTTCGATCTCGTTGTACGGTCTTTCCGATGTCATCATGACATTTGCAAACTCGACCGATAAATATTTCGCGCGCCAACAAGTCTTCAACCGCATCGGCGATGTGACGCTGCCGAGCGGCATATCGCCGTCGATGTCGCCGCTGGCTTCGCCCTCCGGCCTCATCTACCGCTACGTCTTGCAAAGCAGCGACCGCTCGCCGATGGAGCTCAAGACCTTCGAGGATTGGGTCATCGAACCGCAATACAAATCGGTGCCCGGCGTTGCGGACGATTCGGGATTTGGCGGCGGCACCATGCAGTACCAAGTGCTGCTCGATCCTGCGAAGGTCGCATCGGTCGGACTATCCGTCACTCAAGTGGAAGCCGCCCTGACGGCGAACAACAGCAACGGCGGCGGCGGATTCTATTCGCAAGGCGGACAGTTCTACTACGTCCGCGGCCTAGGGCTGTTGAGCACCACCGAGGACATCGGCAACGTCGTGATCGCCGTCAACAACGGCACGCCGGTGCTGGTCAAGGACGTCGGCCGCGTTGCGATCGGAATCGCTCCGCGCCTGGGAGAATTCGGCTTCGAGAAGCAGGATGATGCGGTTGAAGGAGTGATACTCCTTCTGACCGGCGAGAAAACCCAGGACGTGCTGAAGCGGGTGGAGGCGAAGACCAAGGAACTCAACGAAGAGATTCTGCCGAAGGATGTGAAGGTGCTGCCCTTTTATGACCGCAGCGACCTGGTCGACCTGACCACCCAAACGGTGGAGCGCAATCTGCTGCGCGGCATGCTGCTGGTGGTCGTGGTGCTGATCTTCTTCCTGTACAACTTTCGCGCCGGGCTGATCGTCGCGGCAACCATCCCGCTGGCTTTGTTGTTCGCCTTCGTTTGTCTCGACCTGCAAAATGCATCGGCCAACCTGCTGTCCATCGGCGCGGTGGACTTCGGCATACTGGTGGATGCCGCCGTGGTCATGGTCGAAAATATCTTCCGCCAGGTCGCCGCGCGGCGCGGAACTGCGCTCAACATCAAGGCGATCATCGCCGAGGCTGCGGCCGAAGTGGATCGTCCGTTGTTCTACGCGGTTGCGGTGATAGTCGCCAGCTTCCTGCCGATCTACGTACTGGCGGGCCCTTCGGGCACGCTCTTCAAACCGATGGCCGACACGATGGTGTTCGCATTGATCGGCTCTTTGATCGTCACGCTGACGCTCCTGCCCGTGCTATGCGCCTGGTTCATGCGCACGGGCGTGCAGGAGAAGCGCAATGCGGCATTCGAACGCATCAAGTCGCTCTATACCCGGGGCTTGGATTTTTGCCTTGGGCATGCCTGGGGAACGGTGATCGCTTCTGCGCTTTTGCTGGGAGGCTCGCTGCTGCTCGTTCCACGAATCGGCGCCGAGTTCATGCCGCACTTGGACGAGGGCGCGCTGTGGGTGCGCGCCACCATGCCCTACACCATTTCGTTCGACGAGTCGGCCAAGCTCACACCCAAAGTGCGCGACATTTTGAAGTCGTTTCCGGAAGTCACCACGGTTGCCTCGGAGCTGGGCCGACCCGACGACGGCACCGATCCCACCGGCTTTTTCAATGTGGAATTCTTCGTCGGGCTAAAGCCTTATTCAACCTGGTCAGGCGCCTATCGCAACAAGGCGGGGCTCATCGAGGCCATCAATCGCAGGCTGTCGTCGTTTCCCGGCGTCAACTTCAACTATACCCAGCCGGCCGAGGATGCCGTGGACGAGGCGGAGACCGGACTCAAGAGCGCCCTCGCCGTCAAGGTTTTCGGGTCCAACTTGGACACTCTCGAGCAGAAAGGCAGAGCGATCAAGCAGGTCTTGGAGCAGGTGCGCGGCATCCGCGAGGTAACACTGGTCCAGGAACTCGGGCAACCAAGTCTGACCATTAAGATCGATCGCGCGAAAATCGCCCGCTACGGACTCAACGTCGCGGACATCAACGGCTTGATTGAGACCGCCATCGGCGGCGACGTCGCGACTCAGGTGGTGCAGGAGGAAAAACAGTTCGACCTGGTTGTCCGGCTCGAGCGCGAGTATCGCGACACCCCGGAAGAAATCGCCAATATTCTGGTGGCGACGCCCGGCGGTCAGCAAGTTCCGCTCAGGGAATTCGCCGACATCAAGGTTGCAAGCGGCGCATCCTTCATCTATCGGGAAAATAATTCGCGTTACATCGGGGTGCAATTCTCGATAGAAGGCCGCGATCTGGCAGGCGCTGTCGACGATGCCATGCAGCAGGTCAACTCAAAGGTTAAGCTGCCGCGCGGCTACCGCTTGGACTGGGGCGGCGAGTACTCGGAATATACGGCGTCGCGCCATCAATTGAGCATCATCATTCCGCTGACCGTCTTTCTCATCTTTCTGCTGCTCTTCGCCCTGTACAGCAATTTCAAGTTTCCCTTCATCACCGTGCTCGGCGTGGTGCTCTCGGCGCCGGTTGGCGGCATCCTGGCGTTGTGGATCAGCGGCACGCCCTTCTCGGTCTCATCGGGGATTGGCTTTCTGGCGCTGTTCGGCGTCTCGGTGCAGACCGCCGTGGTCTACATCTCCTATGTCAATGAATTGCGGCGCAACGGTACCCCGGTTGCGCAAGCCATCCGCGACGGCGCCATACTGAGGCTGCGGCCAATCATGATGACGGCACTGGTTGCGGCGTTAGGGCTGCTGCCGGTGGCCTTTGCGACAGGGGTCGGCACCGACACCCAACGGCCGTTTGCGCTGGTGATCGTCAGCGGTTTGTTCACGCGCCTGTTGATCAGCGTCTATCTGATGCCGGCCTTGTATGCGTTGGTCGCCCGCCCGCAAGACCGGCTGGAAGTGTAAAGCCGCACCTCATTATGAATCATCGTTCAGAGCCGGCACTCGAGCATTGACCTCTGCGGCGATTTTGGCCGGATCAGCACCCGCGACTGGATATGACTTCGACCAAACCAGCGAGCCGTCGCCCACTTTGAAGATCTTGACCCAGAGCACTTGCGCCGCTGCCTCGGTTCCGATCGCACCGCAAAGAACGTAAGCCGAGTGGTTCGAACGTCCGCGCTCCACCGCGGAATTTGAGTCGCCGCAAGCCGTCGACTCCGGACTCAATCCCACCTGGCCGTGATGGGCGATGGCGAGCTTGCCATACACCAACGCAAAGGTGGAATCCGCGATCTTTGCAGCCTCCGCATTCCCGGCCGGCGCCGTAAAGGGGACGGCCAGCAGCGGACTGTGCTCCGCCGGCGTTTCCGTCGCATCCGATGTCATGCGCGCGATTTGCGCAGCAAGTTGCGAGATATCCTTCTTGTCGAAACTACCGTGATATTTTTGCGAAATGGCGTGGAGCTGCTCCGCATCGCCCGGGGAGAGTCTCGACGAGCGGCGCTCATCCGAGCTGCATCCTTTGGAGAGCAGCACGACGCAAAGCCAGATGGAGACAATAATCCGGATCCAGCGCGGCAATTGCCTGAAGAAAATCCAAGCCGACCGAAAGGCCCAACCGACCACCTGCAGCCAGAACTGAGTTTTCGACTTGGCGTCCTCCACGGGAAACTCCGGGTACTTGACCGGCGGCGCGGGAGCGCGGCGGGTCCGGCCGGCGGCAGGCGCGGGATCACGCGGCGCAGCCGCCGCCTCGCCTGCCAGCAGCCGCTTGCAGAGCGATTGGAGTGCAGCATTGGATTGTCCGCCGGGTACGCGCACCCATTGGATCGACAGAAATTTCTCAGGCACGCGCGCGCCGCTTTGGCTGGTGTCGTCGATGACGACGGGCAAAAGAAAGGGGTGATCATCCGCCATGTCGAGAGTCCTTTCGACGGCCAGGCGCCATTCCCGGCGAAAATATCCTTCATGACGCGCTTCGGTTTGCGCCGAGATGACAGGCATGAAGTAATCGCACTCGCGGATTTGCTTGCGGATCTTCTGATCCCACATCTCTCCGCCGCCAAGTTCGCTCTCGTCGTACCAGACCTCCAAGCCGAGTGCCGGCAGCGCGTCTCTGAGCAGGCGCGCCGCCTCGCGGTCCGCCGAGGCGTAGCTCAAGAATACCGTGGGCGCGCGAACGGAGTTCATCAGGCCTGCACGTCCGACAACGCCTTGATCAGAGCGGCATGCATGTAAGCATCGTGTTCCTCGGTTGCTCCACGAACGATACCGGTCAATGTCGTGAACCGCGCCTCGGCGTATTTGGCTCGCGCATCATTCCCCCATGCATCCCGCCAAGCGACGATCATCTCCTGGAGCTCTTCCCAGCGCCTCTTGGAATGTACGCGAACCAGATTGTCCATCCAACCGTTCGCGCGCGTGAGGCACATCCAAACCAGCATCCGTGCGCTGATTGCCGTGCGCGCCGAAGGGAGCGGCCGGCCCGAGACGGCATGGACTATTCCGCAGTATCGTTCAATCGACTCTGCAGGCGCCCGCGAGGCGCCGTTCCTCACGATCAGCGCTCCGACATCGGTCGCTAGCTGAAAAATCGACTCGACGCCGAGTTCATAGCGGCGGGAATCGTCGAAGCGACAAACCGCGGCGCAGATCGCCGCGCCGTTCTTGCGTGACAGGGTTTGCCGTTTAGCCAAGGCGCTGGTCGCACTAATTTTCCGGCCTGACAACGCTCGCCTCCCGTTTGTATTCCATGGATTGCAATTATCAAGTAAAAAGATTGCCTTCGCCGCTTTTTATGGGCATGAAATTGCCTTTGCTGCAGCGCAGCGAGTCGATTTGCAATCTGTATCGCTTAACGATACATTTCGCCGGTGATCAAGAGTTTCCGCCACAACGGACTTGAGCGATTTTTTCGCACGGGATCTAAGGCTGGGATTCAGCCGATGCACGCGAAAAAACTGAGCCTGCAGCTGCTCAGACTGGATGGCGCCACGGCCGCCGCGGATATGAATTTGCCGGGGTGGGACTGGCACCCACTCAAGAACGATCTGGCCGGTCATTGGGCTGTGTCGGTGAACGGGAATTGGCGATTGACCTTCAGGTTTGAAGGGACCGACGCGATCCTGGTCGACTACCGGGATTACCACTGATTTGGAGATTTTTATGACTCGAATGCACAACCCACCGCACCCTGGAGCTGTCCTGTTAGATACCGTGCTACGCGCCGACGGCGGCCTGTCGGTAACCGAGTTTGCCAAGCGCCTCGGCGTCTCCCGTGTAGCGCTCTCACGCGTCGCCCATGGACATGCAGCAATCAGCGCCGAGCTGGCAATCAGGTTGGCCGCCGCCCTGGGCGGCTCCGCTGAATCTTGGCTGCGCATGCAGATTGTTTATGATTTATGGCAGGCTGCCAAAAAACGCCGCCCGAAAATCGCGAAGATCAAGGACACGCTGCTGGGTGACGCGCGGGCCGCGTAGCAACGGTGGTTACTCGCGTGTGACGGAGAGGGTGAGATTGCTCGCGGCTGCGCCGCTCGTCCTGCGCTGCGCTCCGGATCGTCGCCGCTGCGCGGCAACGTCCAAAATCGCCGAAAGCGATTTTGTGACTCGGGCCATCCTGGCCCTCGCGCTTCGCGCGCCGTCGCGAAAACCGCTCCGGCGCCCCAAATCGCTCCCGGCGATTTGGTCGAACTCGCGATTGGCGGAAGCGGTGAGATTCGAACTCACGAACGGGTTGCCCCATTGCCAGTTTTCAAGACTGGTGCCATCAACCACTCGGCCACGCTTCCGCACGGTTTTCAAGACCGGTGCATTCAACCACTCTGCCGCCTCTCCGAATAGCAAACCCGAGCGCCGGGCGGCGATTTTACCCGACAAAACTTTGGCTGTCCGGCTGCCAAGGCATTGAATGGCCGGGAGTTACCCCTATATTTAGTGCAACCCGGGCTAAATCGGCACCCGCTTCGCGGGGGTGCTAAAATATGCCCTCAAGGCTAATTGGAGGATACGATGGCCACTTTCCCAAGCAGTAACTCTGCTTTTCCGAGCTCAGGCGTCGACAGCCGAGCGCAATTCATCACGCGCACCTACACCCATGTAGTCGGTGGCATCCTAGGTTTCATCCTGGTCGAGCTGGGGTTGTTCGAATCCGGTCTTGCTGAGCAGATCGCGAGCTTCATGCTCGGTTTCAACTGGTTCCTGATTCTCGGGGCGTTCATGCTGGTGGGTTGGCTCGCCACCCGCACCGCGCAAACCAGCAGCTCGCTCGGCATGCAATACTTCTCTTACGCGGCCTATGTGGTTGCGGAAGCGCTGATCTTCGTGCCGCTGCTTTATATCGCCGACCGCAAGGCGCCCGGTGCGATCGACAGTGCCACCTTGATCACGGCGTTGGGCGCCGGCGGCTTGATGGTGGTCGCGCACCGCACGCGCAAGGACTTTTCTTTCCTGCGCGCCATCCTGATGTGGGGCGGCGTGGTCGCGATCCTGGCCATGATCGGCGGAGCCGTTTTCGGCTTTCAGTTGGGAACCTGGTTCTCCGTGGCCATGATCGGCTTCGCGGGCGCGGCCGTGTTGTACGACACGTCCAACATCATTCAGCATTATCCGGAAGATCGCTATGTGTCGGCCGCGATGCAGTTATTCGCATCGATCGCGCTGATGTTCTGGTACGTACTGCGTCTGGTGATGGGCAGCCGCAACTAGATTTCTTGGGCGACCTGCTGCGGTTCACCGCAGCAGGTTGCCGCTCCCATGTAGGGCACCATCGCCCTCGGTATCGTGACGCTGCCGTCCTCGCGTTGATAATTCTCCAGAATCGCAACCAGCGCACGTCCCACCGCGACCCCCGAGCCGTTCAAGGTATGCACCAGCTCCGGCTTACCGGTCTGGGGATTGCGCCATCGAGCCTGTAGGCGGCGCGCCTGGAACGACTCGCAGTTGCTGCACGAGGAAATCTCCCGATACTTTTTCTGCGACGGCAGCCAGACTTCGAGATCGTAGGTCTTGGCACTGCTCGCGCCGGTATCTCCGGCGCACAGCGACACCACTCGATAGGGCAATTCCAACGCCTTGAGCACGTCCTCGGCGTGACCGGTCATCTCTTCGAGCGCTGCATAGGAATCTTCGGGACGCACGATCTGCACCATCTCGACTTTGTCGAACTGGTGCTGGCGGATCATGCCGCGCGTGTCCTTCCCCGATGCGCCCGCCTCCGAGCGGAAACATGGCGTGTGCGCCACGAATTTGAGCGGCAGGCGCTCCGGCGCCAAAATTTGATCGCGGACCAAATTCGTCAAGGGCACTTCAGCGGTCGGGATCAGGTAGAAACCCGGATCGCCGCGCACCGCGAACTGGTCCTGTTCGAACTTTGGCAGCTGCCCCGTACCGAGGAGCGCCTCGGCGTGCACCAGGTAAGGGACGTAGTGTTCGCGGTAGCCATGATCCCGGATGTGCAGGTCCAACATGAATTGCGCCAGCGCGCGGTGCAGTTTCGCCAGCATGCCGCTCAGAACTACGAAGCGCGCGCCGGAAATGCGCCCGGCGGCCTCGAAATCCATCCCCAAGGGCTCGCCCAGCGCAACATGGTCCTTAGGTGTAAAGGTGAATTCGCGCGGCATACCGCGGCGGCGCACCTCGACGTTGGCGGATTCATCGAGGCCTTCGGGGACGCTGGCGTTTAAAATATTCGGCAGCCCCAATTGCAAATCCGCGACCTGCGCCTGAATGAGTTCGAGGCGCTTTTCGACTCTTTGCAGCCCCTCCCCCAAGGCTTCCCCGGCCGCCAACAGCGGGCTCGCATCCTCGCCCTTCGACTTCGCAAATCCCACCGCCTTGGCGTTGGCGTTGCGCTCGGCTCTCAGGCGATCCGCCTCGACTTGCACGCTCTTGCGCTGCTCTTCCAGGGCGGCAAACGCGCCGACATCCAGCACGAAACCTCTTCTCGCCAACGCGGCGGCGACGCCCGCCAAATCGCTGCGCAGCAGCTTCGGATCAAGCACTTTTCTTTCCTTCGCTCATATTCATTGGCACTTCTTCATTTACCCGCATCCTGGAGCTTCGAATCGCGTGCGCGACGCGCGGCGAGCGCTTCGCCGATTTTTATCTCCAGTCCGCGCGGAACCGGTACATAGTAGCGGCGATCCGGCATGTCATCCGGAAAATAACGCTCGCCTGCCGCATAACCGCCCGGCTCGTCGTGCGCGTAGCGGTAACCCTTGCCATAGCCGATCTCCTTCATGAGGCGCGTGGGCGCATTGCGCAAGTGCAGGGGAACCTCGAGCGAGCCCAACTTCGCGGCATCTTCGCCGGCGGCGTTGAAGGCCGTATATACCGCGTTGCTCTTGGCCGCGCACGCCATGAAGACGACCGCCTGAGCGATGGCCAACTCGCCCTCGGGACTGCCAAGCCGTTCATACACGGCACACGCCTCCAGCGCCATCGTGAGCGCCCGCGGGTCGGCATTGCCGATGTCTTCGCTCGCCATGCGCAGCGCGCGGCGCGCCACATACAAAGGATCGCAGCCGCCGGCGAGCATGCGGCACAGCCAGTACAGCGCAGCGTCGGGATCGCTGCCGCGAACCGATTTATGCAGCGCCGATATCTGATCGTAGAAATTCTCGCCGCCCTTGTCGAAGCGTACGTAGGTGCTGCCGATCACCGCGCGCATGGTATCGGTGTCGAGCCGGCGGCCGGACCCGTGTGGAGTGCTCAAGTCCGCCGCGGTTTCCAATAAATTAAGCATGCGCCGAGCGTCTCCATCCGCGGCAGCCAGCAGCAACTCGCGCGCCCCGGCATCGATTTGCAGATTGAGCGCGCCGAGGCCCCGTACGGTATCCGACACGGCCCGGTCCAGCAGCTGACCCAAGTCCTCGGTGGTCAAGGATTTGAGGACATAGACGCGCGCGCGCGACAGCAGAGCGTTGTTGACCTCAAACGACGGATTCTCCGTGGTCGCACCGATAAAAATCAGCGTGCCGTCCTCGACGTAGGGGAGAAACGCATCCTGCTGCGACTTGTTGAACCGATGCACCTCGTCGAGAAACAAAACGGTGTCGCGCGTACCGCGCAAGCTGCGCGCCTGCTCGACCACTGCGCGGATATCCTTGATCCCCGCCTGCACCGCTGAGAGTCCGACGAATTCGGCGTGCGCGCCGTGCGCGACCAGGCGGGCGAGCGTGGTTTTCCCGGTTCCGGGCGGTCCCCACAGGATCATGGAATGCGGATGGCCGGACTCCAGCGCGCGGCGCAAGGGTGCGCCCGCGCCGAGCAGATGGGACTGTCCGACATACTCATCGAGGGACTGCGGGCGCAGCCGATCAGCCAACGGCCGGTACGTGCCGCTTGCCGTCACTTGCCGCCGCGCCCGATCACATCGACCCCCGGCGGCGGCACGAATGTAAACAAATCCGGCGGGAATTTGGCGTTGCGCTTCGAATTGGTAAAGGTCAGCTGCGTGACCTGATTCAACTTATCGGCGAGGAACATGGCGGCTAAGTCGCCGTTGCGAAATCCGATGCGCACGAGCTGAAAATCGGTATCCGGGTGCTTGGGGATGAGCTGGTACCATTCGAGTCCCTCGCTCGGCGGCAGCGCTGTCACGTCGAACTGACTGCTCAACGAGCCCCCGCCTGACAACAGCACCGCGGGTGTGTTCGCAAGACTTGCGTCCATGCTGCGCACATTGGCCTGCTGCAGGTCTTTGTCGTAGAACCAGATCTGCTTGCCGTCCGCCAAAATCAGCTGCTCGGATGGCTCCGTGTAGTCCCAGCGAAATTTTCCAGGTTTTTGCAGATACAGTTTGCCGGCGGCGCTGCGCGCCACGTTGCCGTGACCATCGTCGATGGTCTGCTTGAAATCCGCGGACCAGGTCGCAAGACCGCTCAAGTACTTCTCGACCTCGCTCATCGGAGATGCGATCGAGAGGGCCGCGGGGAGCACTACCGCGGCGCAAATGAGCGATGCTGCGGCGATGGTAGATTTGAGCATCGGTCACTCCTCCGGCGGCGCGGCACCGTAAATCTCTCGATTGCCATTCGACTGCAACGGACCGACCAAGCCCGCCGCTTCCATGGCCTCGACCAAACGCGCCGCGCGGTTGTAGCCGATCTTGAGCCGCCGCTGCACGCCTGAAATCGATGCTTTGCGGGTCTCGGTGACGATGCGCACCGCTTCATCGTACAGCGGGTCCGCCTCGGCATCGGCCGGGCCGCCTTCGGCCGCCTCTTCCTCATCGGACGGAAATCCGGGAATGGGATTGCGCGGACCTTCCAGGATTTCATCGATATAAACCGGCGGCGAGGCCGTCTTCAAACCCGCGACCACGCGGTGCACTTCTTGGTCGGACACGAAAGCACCGTGTACCCGGGTGGGGATCGAGGTGCCGGGCGGAAGGTAGAGCATGTCGCCGTGGCCCAACAGCGACTCGGCGCCGCCTTGGTCAAGAATGGTGCGCGAGTCGACCTTGGCCGATACCTGGAAGGCGATGCGGGTCGGGATATTGGCCTTGATCAAGCCGGTGATGACATCCACCGAAGGCCGCTGCGTCGCCAGGATCAAATGGATGCCGGAGGCGCGGGCTTTCTGCGCCAGGCGCGCTATCAGCTCCTCCACCTTCTTGCCCACGATCATCATCAGATCCGCGAGCTCATCGATGATGACCACCACGAAGGGCAAAGCGGTCAACTCCGGTACGTCCTCCTCGACCACGCCCGGGACGCCCTGCGCAATTTTCTGCATGCGAATCGGGTCCTTGATGGGTTTACCGGCATCGGCCGCATCCTTCACTTTGCGGTTGAAGCCGCCGATATTGCGCACGCCGAGAGCGGACATGAGCTGGTAGCGGCGCTCCATCTCCGCCACGCACCAGCGCAAAGCATTGGCCGCCTGCTTCATGTCGGTCACCACCGGCGACAACAAATGCGGAATGCCCTCGTACACCGACAGCTCGAGCATTTTCGGATCGATCATGATCATGCGCACGTGTTCCGGCGTGGCCTTGTAGATCAGGCTCAACACCATGGCATTGATCGCCACCGATTTGCCCGAACCGGTAGTGCCGGCAATCAGCAAATGCGGCATGCGCGCAAGATCCGCGACGATGGGCACGCCGCCGATGTCCTTGCCCAACGCGAGCGCGAGCGGCGAGCCGACTTCATCGTAGGGTTTTGACTTGATGATTTCGCCCAAGGTCACGATCTCGCGCTTCTCGTTGGGGATCTCCAACCCGACCACCGACTTGCCCGGAATCACTTCGACCACGCGCACGCTGATTGCCGACAGTGCGCGCGCCAGATCCTTGGCCAGTGTGCTGATCTGGCTGACTTTCACGCCGGGCGCGGGACGCAATTCAAAGCGGGTAATGACCGGGCCCGGCTGCACCGCCACGACCTCCACCTCGATGCCGAAATCCCGCAGTTTGATCTCCACCAACCGCGACATCGCCTCCAACGCTTCGTCGGAATAAGACTGCTCGCGGACGCCCGGCTCGTCGAGCAACGACAATGCCGGCAGCTCGCTGGACTTCGGCGCGTCGAATAGCGGCACCTGACGCTCGCGCTCGACGCGATCGCTCTTTTGCGGCAACGGCGCGGGCGGCTCGATTCTCGGCGGCGGCCGGGTCGCGACTTTCTTTTGTTCTTCGCGCACCACTTCCTGGCGCGCCTGCTTGCGCAGCTGCCCTGCGCTAAGTTCGCGGCGCTGCTCGATGCGGCTGCGAATCCACTCAATGGCCGCCAGCACCGCCGCGCCGAGCCGGTCCATCACTTCGAACCAGGACAGCCCGACGAATAGTGCAACCCCGGCCAGCCACAAGCCCAGCAACAACAAGGTCGCACCGAGAAAGCTCAGGCCATGCGCGCTGCCCTTACCGGCCAGATCGCCCAGCACGCCGCCGGCGCTGTTCGGCAACCCCAAACCGCTCCAGTGCAACGATGCAAGCCCGCAGCTGGTAACCAGGGTGAGAACGAATCCCAAGGCGCGCAGCAAGGTGTTGATGCGCGAGCGGCCCTCCGGCAGTGAATGATCCTTGTGCACCAGCCACCCGGCATAGGCCAGCATGACGGGAAACAGGTACGCGGGCCGCCCAAAAAGAAACAGGAAGAATCCCGCGAGCCACGCGCCCACCGGTCCGATCCAGTTGCCGACCGGACCTGGCTCGCCCGTGTCCGAAAAGCCCGGATCGTGGGGGTGATACGAGAGCAGCGCCAGCAACAGCAGCAGAGCCAGCGCGCCCAGCACCCACAGCGTGCCTTCACGCAAAGAACGCGAGACCGCGGCAGAAAGCTTTATCTTCTGCTTGGGCTTGTTGGGCGACGAAGCGTCCGCTATATCTAGACCTTTAATGATGATTACTTCTTAACTAGTTGAATAATATGTGATAGTAACCGGTCAAACGAGATGCAACAACCTCGAGGGCGTATGCGCTGGGCGACTTGCTGGAAGTGGCTCCCGCCCACAGATTTACATACCATGGGTCAGTTAACCTTAAGCATCGCTTGGCTCCTAGGAGCCTTGAGCGACTTTTCAAGACGAGAGGCAAATTATACATGAGCGTTGTCAGGCACAGTCGTCTCCTCATCTTGGGCTCAGGTCCTGCAGGCTACACCGCGGCCGTCTATGCGGCGCGCGCGAATCGAAATCCCTTGCTCATCACCGGCTTGGAGCAAGGCGGCCAGCTCATGACGACCACCGATGTGGACAATTGGCCGGGCGACGTCGAGCACCTGCAGGGACCTGCGCTCATGGAGCGCATGCGGCGCCCATGCGGAGCGATTCAAGACGGAGATCGTCCCCGATCATATCAACAAGGTCGATTTGCGCCACCGCCCATTCCGCCTCGCCGGGCGACAACGGCGAGTACACCTGCGATGCGCTCATCATCGCCACCGGCGCATCCGCCCAGTACTTGGGGCTGCCTTCCGAGGAGACCTTTCGCGGCAAGGGTGTCTCGGCCTGCGCCACTTGCGACGGATTTTTCTATCGCGGCAAAGCGGTCGCCGTCGTCGGCGGCGGGCAACACCGCCGTCGAAGAGGCCTTATACCTCGGCAACATCGCATCGCACGTCACCCTGGTGCATCGCCGCGACAAATTGCGAGCCGAGAGGATTTTGCAGGACCGTTTGTTCGCTTTGGCGTCATCCGGCAAAGCCAGCATTGTTTGGAACCACACCATCGATGAGATTCTGGGCGACGACTCCGGTGTGACCGGCGTGCGCATGCGTGCCGCGGGCGGCAATGCCACGCGATCGATCAATGTCGACGGCGTTTTCATCGCCGTCGGCCATGTCCCCAACACCCAGCTGTTCGATCAACAATTAGAGATGCGCGGCGGCTACATCGTGGTCAAGGGCGGCAGCGAGGGCGGCGCGACCGGCACCAGCGTGGCCGGGGTTTTTGCCGCCGGCGATGTGGCCGATCACGTTTACCGTCAGGCGGTCACCTCGGCCGGCACCGGCTGCATGGCGGCGCTCGATGCCGACAAATACTTAGAACGAATTGAGGCCGAAACCCACGCCGCACCCCGCGCTGCCCACGCGTGACCTCGAGGCCTGCGCGCTTCCTGGGCAGCATTGCGCAGATCGAGGCGCAGCGCTGGAACGCGCTCGCCGGCGGCGCACAACCCTTCCTGCGGCATGAATTCCTCCTGGCGCTGGAAGAATCCGGATGCGCCGCGGCGCGCACCGGCTGGCAGCCCGAACATCTGGTGGTGGAAAATTCCGCAGGCGAACTCGCGGCGCGCGATGCCGCTGTTTCGCAAAGCGCATTCCCGCGGCGAGTTCGTGTTCGACTTCTCCTGGGCCGGCGCCTACGCACAGCACGGCCTGCGCTACTACCCCAAGCTGCTGACGGCGGTGCCCTTCACGCCGGTTTCGGGCCCGCGGCTGCTGTTGAGTCCGCAGGCGGATGCCAAGGCCATGACCCAAATCCTGATCCGCGCCGCCCTCGAGCATGCCCGAAACGAGCACCTGTCCTCGTGGCACGTGTTGTTTCCCACGCAGGACACCGCGGCCGATCTCGATCGCGCCGGACTGATCCTGCGGCGCGACTGCCAATTTCATTGGTACAACCAGGGCTACGATTCATTTGAAGGCTTTCTCGCCACTTTCACGGCCGAGAAACGCAAGAAGGCGAAGCGCGAGCGGCGCCGGGTCGCCGAAGCCGGCATCGAATTCGATACGCTGCACGGCGGAGACCTAACCGCCTCCCTTTGGCGGACGGTTTATAGCTTCTACGCCGACACCTTTCATCGGCATGGTCATGAACCCTATTTGAATCTCGATTTTTTCAAGCGCATCGCGGCCGCGATGCCCAATGAGCTGATGCTCAAGGTAGCGCGGATGGGCAACGAGCCCATCGCCGTGGCCATCTTTTTCGTCGGCAGCGACGCCTTGTACGGGCGCTATTGGGGCGCCGGCGGCAACTTTCATAGCCTGCATTTCGAAGCCTGCTACTACCAGGGCATCGAATATTGCATTGAGAAACGGCTGCAGCGCTTCGAGCCGGGGACCCAGGGCGAACACAAGGTCCCGCGGGGCTTCGTTCCGACCTTGACGCACTCGGCGCACTACATCGCCGACGCACGCTTTGCGGCCGCCATCCGCGATTACGCCGCGCGCGAGGCGCGCGGCGTCGACACGTACGCCGCGGCGGTACAGAGCCACGTGCCCTACCACCGGGCACCGGATGAGGAGCTGCGGCTCTGAGCCGGCTGGTGTGGTTGGGAGAGCAGGCGGATCCGAACTGGTTTCCGCCCTTGGATCAGGCGCTGCGCGAACCGCCGGGGCTGCTTGCGGCGGGCGGGGACCTCAGCCCCACCCGTCTGCTCGCAGCCTACGAGCGCGGGGTATTTCCCTGGTATTCCGCGCAACAGCCCATTCTTTGGTGGTCTCCGGACCCGCGCATGGTGCTGTTTCCGGAGGAGTTCAAATGCTCGCGCAGCTTGCGCAAGACCTTGCGGCACGGCCCTTTCATCACACGAATCGATCATGCCTTCGGGGCGACGATCCGAGGCTGCGCCGCGCCCCGCCGCTCAGGTCCGGATACCTGGCTGAATGCGGAAATGATCGATTCCTACGATCAGCTGCACGAGCTGGGATTCGGACACTCGGTGGAGACCTACCGCGACGACACGCTGGTTGGGGGTCTGTACGGAATCCAGCTGGGCCAGGTTTTCTTCGGCGAGTCGATGTTCAGTCTGGAGCGCGATGCCTCGAAAGTGGCCCTGGCGCGTCTGGTCGCGGAGTGTCGCGCGCGCGACATCAAAGTCATTGACTGCCAGGTGGCCAGTGCGCACTTGGCGGGCCTGGGGGCCCGCGAGGTCTCGCGCAGCTCAATTCGTCGCGCTGCTGCGCCGGTACGCGAAGCGCTTCCCTACGGCCAAGTGGGGATTGCCGGCCGGGTAAATTGCATTAACCAAGGGCTTTATGCACAATGCGCCCGGTTTCACGCATACCATAAGGACGCATGTCAAAAGAAGAGGCTATTCAATTCGAGGGCGAAGTCGTCGAGACTCTGCCCAACACGACATTTCGCGTCAAACTCAAGACTGGGCATGTAGTTACCGCGCATATCTCAGGCAAGATGCGCAAAAACTACATCCGAATTCTCACCGGCGATCAGGTCACGGTCGAAATGACGCCGTATGACCTGACCAAGGGCCGCATCGTCTACCGCGGCCGCTAATGAGGCGCTTGCGCGCCACCTTTCAACGGGGTCGAGGCGACCCCGAGTTCCCATGCGCTTCGCGCAACTGCTACGGGGTCGAAGCGACCCCGTCCTTGAGTAGCAAGGCACCCGATACACCGGCTAAGCGCTGCCTTCGTGCGACAGCAATGCGGGTTGGTCGGCGCCGCGCGTGATGAGCTTGAGCTTCTCGCCATCCTCGCTCAAGGTCACTTCGACATGGCCGCCGTTCACCAGCTTGCCGAATAACAGCTCCTCGGCCAGCGGCCGCTTGATGAATTCCTGAATGATGCGCGCCATCGGCCGCGCGCCCATCTTGGGATCGTAACCGCGTTTTGCGATCCAGCGCCGCGCCGGCTCGTCGACGGAAATCGAAACGCCTTTCTGCTCCAGCTGCGCCTCGGCCTCGACCAGGATTTTGTCGACCACGCGCTCGATGGTGTCCTGATCCAGACTGCTGAATTGAATGACCGAATCCAAACGATTGCGGAATTCCGGCGAGAACAAGCGCCGAATCGCTTCCATGCCGTCCGCACCGGTATCCGACTTGAGTGAAGCCAATGCTCGGCCGGCTCATTTCGAAGGCTCCCGCGTTGGTGGTCATGATGATGATGACGTGACGGAAATCGGCCTTGCGGCCGTTGTTGTCGGTCAGCGTCCCATGATCCATGACCTGCAGCAGCAGATTGAAAACATCGGGATGCGCCTTCTCGATCTCATCGAGCAGCAGCACGCAGTGCGGATGTTTGGCGATCGCTTCGGTTAGCAAACCGCCCTGGTCGAAGCCCACATAGCCCGGCGGCGCGCCGATGAGGCGCGAGACGGTGTGCCGCTCCATATATTCCGACATGTCGAAGCGCACGAATTCCACGCCCATGGCAATGGCCAGTTGCCGCGTCACCTCGGTCTTGCCGACACCGGTCGGGCCGGAGAACAGGAAGGATCCCACGGGCTTGCGCTGATCGCCCAAGCCGGAGCGCGACATTTTGATGGCGGCCGCCAACGCCTCGATCGCCCGGTCCTGGCCGAATATCGTCAGCTTCAGGTTGCGTTCCAAATTCTTCAATACATCGCGATCGGACATCGAGACATTTTTCGGCGGAATACGCGCGATGCGTGCCACGACGTTTTCGATTTGCGTCACGGTGACCGACTGTGCCCGCTTCTCCACCGGCTGCAGCCGCAGATTCGCGCCCGCTTCATCCACGACATCGATCGCTTTGTCGGGCATATGCCGATCGTTGATGTGCCGCGCAGCCAATTCCGCAGCCGCACGCAGCGCATCATCCTCGTATTTGATGCCGTGATGCTCCTCGTAGCGCGACTTCAAGCCGCGCAAAATATCCACCGTGTCCTGCACGGAAGGTTCCGTGATGTCGATTTTCTGGAAGCGCCGCGCCAGGGCGTGGTCCTTCTCGAATATCCCGCGGTACTCGTTGTATGTGGTCGAGCCGATGCAGCGCAATTCACCGTTGTTGAGGGCGGGTTTGATCAAATTCGAGGCATCCATCACGCCGCCGGACGCCGCACCGGCGCCGATGACCGTGTGGATTTCATCGATGAATAGAATCGCGCCGGGCTGCTTCTTCACTTCCGCCAGCACCGCCTTCAAACGCTTTTCGAAATCGCCGCGGTACTTGGTGCCGGCTACCAGCGAACCCATGTCGAGCGAGTAGATCGTGGCATCGAGCAGCACGTCGGGCACCTGATTCTCGACGATCATGCGCGCCAGCCCTTCGGCGATCGCCGTTTTGCCGACGCCGGCCTCGCCCACGTACAAAGGATTGTTTTTGCGCCGGCGGCACAGAATCTCGATGGTGCGCTCGACCTCGAGCTTGCGCCCGATGAGAGGATCGATCTTGCCCTTGCGCGCCGACTCGTTCAGATTCGTCGCATATTTCTCCAAGGCATTGCCGCCGCCGTCCCCTTCCCGCTCGGCATCAGGCGAGGCTGCGCCATCGTCGCGTTCACTGCGCTCCTCGCCGCCGGCTTTCGACAGTCCGTGGGCGATGAAATTGACGACGTCGAGGCGCGACACGTCCTGCATGCTCAGCAAGTAGGCGGCGTGCGATTGCTTTTCGCTGAAGATCGCCACCAGCACGTTGGCCACGGTGACTTCTTTCTTGCCGCTCGATTGCACGTGAAAAACGGCGCGCTGCAGGACGCGCTGAAATCCCAACGTCGGCTGCACGTCCCGGTCCTCGCCCGCGGGCAGGCGCGGCGTGGTTTGCTCGATGAATTGCTTCAGTTCGTTCTTGAGTTTGGCGGTATCCGCGCCGCAAGACTTCAGTATCTCCCGGACCTTGGGCGTATCCACGATCGCAAGCAGCAGGTGCTCCACGGTCATGAATTCATGCCGCGCCTCGCGCGCGCCGGCAAAAGCATCATTCAGACAAAATTCCAGTTCTTGACTTAGCACATTACGCCTCTTCTAGCGTTGCCATCAGCGGATGCTGATGTTGTCGCGCGTACGCGATCACTTGAGCCACCTTGGTCTCGGCAATTTCATAAGTGAAGACTCCGCACACACCCTTGCCCTTGGTGTGCACCTCCAGCATAACCCGAGTGGCTTTGGTGCGGTCCATCGCGAAGAACCGCTGCAGGATGTCGACGACGAACTCCATGGGAGTGTAATCGTCATTAATCAGAACTACTTGATACAGGGGCGGTCTTTTGAGCTTCGGCGCCGCTTCCTCGACGATTAGGCTCGTTCCGTCCCTCCCGCGTTCAATATCACTCATGAGTCATCAGTTTATAGGGCGCGATTGGACCGTTTACAAGACATGGACCCGAAACCCGCTCACTGGATCAAATCAATTGCCTTCATACAGCCCTAAGGCAGTCAACTGTCTCCAATCGCTGTCACTTTACTTTAGCAAGCAAAAACAAATGCTTGAGGGTCCAAGGACAGAGCCCGTATGATTGCCGCCGACACACCACTCCACTAATGCTCGATACACGCACAAACAATTGGCTGTCCCGGCTGCAAGCCAATGGGCCCAAACTAGTGTCGTTCGTGTTTGGTGCGCTGATTTTGCTGCAACTGCTGCAAATCGCCCTGCCGTTCATATCCAAGCCGCTGCAAGTCCCAGAGCCGGTGGTCGCGCCGGCCTGCGCCCCGCGCGCAACGTTCGGGCGTGGATATTCAAACGGTGGTGGCGGCACACCTGTTCGGCGTTGCGCCGGCGCGCCACGCAGGATGAGGGGAACGCGCCGCAAAGCTCCGCCAACCTGCTGTTGGCTGGAACCATTGCGACCCAGGATCCCAAGCATGGCGTCGCCATCATCAGCGAGGGCGGAGCGCCCTCGAAGGTGTTTTCGGTCGGCGAACGCGTCGGCGGGGCATCATTGCATTCGGTCTATCTGGATCACGTCATCCTGGATCGCGGCGGCGCGCTGGAAACGCTGTTGTTGCCCCGACAATTGCCTGCTCTCGAGCCGGGTGGCCGCCGCCCGGCGCTTCCCGGGCGGCGACCCGCGCACCGTGGCCGCGGTCGACAACATTCGAAAAATGGTGCAGCAAGACCCCAGTATTCTCGATCAGGTGATGCGCACGGTGGCCTCTTATGACAACGCGGCGGGAAAACTGAGAGGCTTTCGTGCTTATCCGGGACGAAATCGCGCGATATTCAGCAAATTGGGGCTCAAGGCCGGAGACTTGGTAACCGCCATCAACGGCACGCCTCTGGACGACCCACAGCGTAGTCAGGATGTCTTCAATACCATCCAGACTTCCGATCATGTCACCGTCACCATCGAACGCGGTGGCCAGAAGCAGGACATCACTTTGAACATCGCGCAAGTAGCAGCCGAGGCCACCAAGGAACTCGAGGGCGATTCGTCCAACCTGGGCCCGGCGGCCAACGGCGCCGCGCCGCTCAACCCGCCGCCGCCACGTAACCCCAATGAAAATTCAAACCAATACTGCCGGGGGCGGCCGAAGCCGTTCAATATGCAAGTACCATGACTTTGAAGCGACTGAACTGCTTTCCAAACGCCGGCTTGCCGCGACTTTGGCGCTCGCCTGTCTGCTGTCGGCTACGCCTGCGGTCCCGCAGCCGAAAGCCCAGGAAGGCGCGACGATCACGCCTAACTACAAGGATGCGGATTTAAGCCAGATCATCCAGGCCGTCAGCGAAGTGACGGGCAAGAATTTCATCGTAGACCCGCGCGTCAACGCCAAAGTCACCATGCTGTCCTCGACGCCGATGTCGCCGGCGGCCTTCTACGAGGCATTCTTGGCGGTGCTGCAGGTCTATGGCTATGTCGCGGTGCCTGCCGGCAAGGTCATCAAGATCGTCCCCAACACCGAACTGAAACAATTGCCGGCCAATGACCTGCCCAACAATGTGAGCTCCTCTTCGGACGAGATCGTCACGCAAATCGTCACCTTGAAGAACGTCAATGCGGCTCAGCTGGTTCCGATGTTGCGGCCCCTGGTGCCGACCTATGGCCACCTGGCCGCTTACCCCGGCGGCAACATGCTGATTATTTCCGATCGCGCCAGCAACGTGAGCCGGATGATGCACATCATCGAGCGCATGGACGAGGCTGGCGATGAACCCATCGAGGTCATCCCGCTGCACAATGCCGGCGCGGCGGACGTGGTGAAAACCGTCAATTCGATCAATTCCGGCGTCGGCGCCGAGGGCGGCGCCCTCGCCAAAGTGGTTGCCGATGATCGCACCAACAGCATTCTCTTGACGGGGGAGCGTTCCGCGCGCCTCAGACTCAAGGCTTTGATCCTCAACATGGACACGCCCATGGCTTCGGGCGGCGACGTCCAGGTGCGCTACTTGCGCTATGCCGACGCCGAAAAGATCGCCGAGAAGCTCAAGGGACAAGCCACCGCCTCGGCGAAAGCGCAAGGCGGACCGCCGGTCGCAAATCCGGCGTCCGGGGGCGGCTCCAATGTCGATGCCAGCGTCACGATTTGGGCAGATGTCGCGACCAATGCGCTGATCATTACCGCGCCGCCAAAAATCATGAAGTCCTTGATGGGCGTGATCGACAAGCTCGATATCCGGCGTGCGCAAGTTCAGGTGGAAGCCATCATCGTCGAAGTGGACGTCAACAAGAGCTCAAACCTCGGGGTGCAGTGGCTGCTCTTCGGGCAAGGAAACAGCACCGTACCCGCCGGCATCATCAATCTGCCCGGCACGGGCACCAGCATCGTCGATATGGCCGCCGCCGCCTTGGGCTTCACCCAGGGCACTGCGACGACCACCACGGCGGTTCCGGGGGTCGTGGGAACACCCACCATCAGCAGCTCGACCGTCGGCACGGGCGCCACGGTGGCGATCGGCCGAGTGGTGAACAGCGGCGTGAGTTTTGCGGCGCTGATCCAAGCGCTGCGCAGCGACGGCAGCAGCAACATCATCTCTACGCCCTCGTTGATCACGATGAACAATGAAGAGGCCGAGGTGAAGGTCACGCAGGAGATCCCGTTGATCACGGGGTCCTTCTCCAACACCACGGCCAGCGTCTCGGGTACCAGCAGTCCTTTCCAGACCATTCAGCGCGAAGAGGTCGGCACGATTTTGAAAGTCACGCCGCATATCAACGAGGGCAACTCGGTTCAATTGAAGATTGAGCAGGAAGACTCCTCCCCCGGGGCGAAATTGACCGATTCGGCCGACATCTCCACCAACAAGCGCTCGATCAAGACCACGGTGTTGATCGAAGACGGCGGCATCATCGTGCTGGGCGGCCTGATGTCCGATACGGTCACGGAGAGCGAGGATCGCGTGCCGGGACTCGGCGCCATCCCGCTCATCGGCAATCTATTCAAGTCGCGCAGCGGATCGCGCCAAAAGAAGAATCTGGTGGTTTTCATTCGTCCGCGAATCATGCGCGACTCGGATTCCACCGAGAGCACCAGTGAAGCCGCTTACAATGACATGCGGCGCAGTCAGCAGACCCTCAATGGCGGCCATATCACGCTGTTGCCCGGCCAGAGGCAGCCGGCCGTGCCCGCGATTCCGTCCGGCATCGCGCTTCCCGCCGCCGCCGCCGGGGGATGCCAACCCGCAAGGGGCAACGCCCAACCGGCCCTTCACCGCGCCCTTACCTGAGGATTCGCAGGCGGCTCCGAGCACGCCGCCCGCCGCAGCACGCCGCCGCGGACACCTCCGCCGCCATGAACGCGGAACTGCAAGACCCCGAACAGGCACGCAAACTGTCGTTTCCGTTTGCCAAGCGCCACGGTGTCTTGGTGCGCGGCATCGCCGATGGGGTAGCCGATACGGTATGCCGGCCCGGCGTGACGCCGCAGAGCTTGGCCGAAGTGCGCCGCTTCGTCGGCGTTCCCTTGAAGCTGATGCGCGTCTCGGTCGAGACCTTCGATGCGATGCTGCGCACCGCCTACGAAGCGGGCTCGGGCGCGGCCATGCAAATGCTCGAGGGCTTGGATGACAACACCGACCTGGCCCATCTGGCCGAGGACATTCCCGAGTCCTCCGACCTGCTGGAAAGCGACGACGAAGCGCCGATCATTCGCTTGATCAACGCGTTGCTCACGCAGGCGGTCAAAGAAAACGCCTCCGACATTCATATCGAGCCTTATGAGAACCGGCTCGTCATTCGTTTTCGCGTGGATGGCGTGCTGCGCGAGGTGCTGCAGACGAAGCGCGCGGTCGCGCCCCTGGTCGTTTCGCGCATCAAGGTCATGTCGAAACTCGACATCGCCGAGCGCCGTCTGCCGCAAGACGGGCGCATTTCGCTGCGCATCGCCGGCCGCGCGGTCGACGTGCGCGTCTCCACCCTGCCCTCCGGGCATGGCGAACGCGTAGTGCTGCGCTTGCTCGACAAGCAGGCCGGCAGGATCGAGCTGACCTCGCTCGGAATGGACCCGCGCACCCAGGACACGATGGATGAAATCATCCACAAGCCGCACGGCATCATTTTGGTGACCGGTCCGACCGGTTCCGGCAAAACCACCACCTTGTACGCCAGCCTCGAGCGCATCAACGACAACACGCGCAACATCATGACGGTCGAGGATCCGATCGAGTACTACATCGACGGCATCGGCCAAACCCAGGTGAACACCAAGGTGGAAATGACCTTTGCACGGGGCTTGCGGGCAATTCTGCGCCAGGATCCGGATGTGGTGATGGTCGGTGAGATCCGCGACCTGGAAACCGCGCAAATCGCCGTGCAGGCCAGCTTGACCGGGCACTTGGTGCTGTCGACCCTGCACACCAATACGGCGGTCGGCGCCGTCACTCGCTTGCGGGACATGGGCATCGAGCCGTTCCTGCTGTCCTCCAGCTTGATCGGCGTGCTGGCACAGCGCCTGGTCCGCGTCCTGAATCCATCCACGCGGGAGAAATTCACGGCCGGCGAATATGAACGGCGCCTGCTGAATCTGGATCCAAACGGCGGCCCGGTGGAGTTGTACCGGCCGTGCAGCGATCCCGGTACCGGTTATCGCGGGCGCACGGGAATCTACGAACTCATCGCGGTCGATGACCACATGCGCACCATGATTCACGACGGATCGTCCGAACAGGAACTGGAGCGCTATGCGCGCACCGCAAGTCCCGGGATCCGCGACGATGGACGCCGCAAGGTGATGGCGGGCGAGACGACTTTGGAAGAAGTCCTGCGCGTTACGCGCGAGGACTAGGCTCCGCTCGATGGACTGCAACTCCTGATGGGTGCCTTCGAATACACGGCATTGGACGCCCAGGGGCGCGAACGCAAGGGCCTCATCGAAGGCGATACGCCCAAGCACGTCCGACAGCTGTTGCGCGACAAGCAATTGCTGCCGATGGAGATCCAAGAGACGGCCGCGCAGGAGCTGAAGCAGAGCCGGCGCCGGCGCTTTCTGCGGCGCGGCTTGTCCAGCTTGGATTTGGCCATGTTGACCCGTCAATTGGCGACGCTGCTGCGATCCGGATTGCCCCTCGAAGAAACCTTGCAGGCGGTCGCCGAACAAACCGAGAAGCCGCGCGTGCAGCGCATTATTCTGGGCGTGCGCAGCAAGGTCGTCGAAGGGCACCCGCTCGCCGACGGCCTGCGGGATTTTCCCCAGGCGTTTCCGGAGATATACCGCGCCACCGTCTCGGCGGGCGAGCAGTCCGGCAAGCTGGATCAGGTCCTCGAGCGGCTCTCGGACTACACCGAATCGCGTCAAGTGATGGGCCAGCAAGTGAGCAACGCGCTGGTCTATCCCATTGTTCTGCTGGTGCTCTCCTTCGGCATCGTGTCGTTCTTGCTGGCGTACGTCGTTCCTCAAGTGGTCGCGGTATTTCAGTCGAGCAATCAGGAATTGCCGATGGCGACCCGGATTCTCATCGGCATGAGCGACCTCATTCGCCACTACTGGGTTTACGGGTTGATCGCCATCGGCGCCGTGGTTTGGGGATTCTTGCGCTGGCTGAAGAATCCGGAGGCGCGCCTGCGATTCGATCGGTTTCTGCTGCGGCTGCCGGTGGCCGGACGATTGATCCGCGGTCTCAATACCGGCCGATTTTCGCGCACATTCAGCATATTGACCGCGAGCGCCGTGCCGGTTCTCGAGGCGCTGCGCATTTCGGCCGAGGTGGTCACCAATCTGCCCATGAAGCGCGCGGTGGAAGAAGCGGCCCTGCGGGTTCGTGAGGGCGCGCCCATCGGACGCTCTTTGGCCGCACGCAAGCTGTTTCCGCCCATGATGATCCACCTGATCAGCAGCGGCGAGAGCAGCGGCGAGTTGGAAAAAATGCTCGAGCGCGCCGCCACCAATCAAGAACGTGAAATGGACGGCTTGCTGTCCAACATGACCAACCTCCTGGGGCCGCTCATGGTGGTATTCATGGGCGGCATCGTCATGTTCATCGTGATTGCGCTCCTGTTGCCCATATTCCAACTCAACGACCTGGTCAAATAGACAACTGTGCGCGGGGGTATTGCACGGGGACCGCTTTTCCGTTTATAACGCGCGCGTGTCAAGCGAGAAACCCGAATCCGAAGAGTTCGAGGAAGAAGACGCCGAGGACGTCGCGCCCGGCGGCGACGATGTCGACGTGGATCACATCATGCGCGACGTCGATTCGCAACGGCGCCGCGCACCGAAGGGGGCCGAGCCCGCTTGGCGGCGCCTGGAGCGCGTCATGGAGGAACGCCGCACCGCGGAACTCATGAGCGATTTCGACGACTATGAAATTGGCGGCGCGGATCCCGATGATGCCGCCGCCGGCGAGACGGGCGACGCGGGCAAGGCCCCGCGCAAGAAAAAGAAAACCCGCCAGTAAGGCGTCCGCCAACGCGCCGGCGAAAACTCGCCGCGCGAAATGTGCCACACTGTTTTTGTGTCGCCGAAAGAACAATATTCAACGCGTCTCGCCGATCGCAACGCGCGCGTCGCGCGCTTCGACACCCTCAATGCGCGCATCGAAAGGGTGCGTCTGGCCATCGGCACCGCATTTTTGATCATTGCATGGCTGTGCTTTGGGCCGCCCGCTGTTTCCGCACTGTGGTTGCTCGTCCCCGTTTTGGCATTCATAGCCCTTCTGGTTCATCACCAGCGCGTCCGTAATCAACGCAGCCAGGCGCGGCGCGCGGCGGATTTTTATCAGGCAGGTCTTGATCGGCTCAACGATCGATGGAGCGGCAAAGGCACGAGCGGCGCGCGCTTCGCCGTCCCGCACCATATCTATGGGGACGACTTGGACCTGTTCGGCACGGACAGTTTGTACGAGCTTTTGTGTGCGGCTCGGACCCAGTTGGGCGAGAGCATCCTGGCGCAGTGGCTTCTCGCCCCGGCGGACTTGCGAGAGATACAGGCCCGCCACGCCAGCATTGCCGATTTGCGCGCCCGTCTGGAGTTCCGCGAATCCATGGCGATCGACGGCGAATCGTTGAAAATAGATTTGCATCCCGAGGCGCTCAATGAGTGGGCGCGGGCGCCGAATCGACTCCAGAGCCGGTGGCTGCGCTGGACGGCGCCGCTGATCGCCGGGATCGCGGTCGGCACCGTCGCGGTTTGGGCGATCTGGGGCCTGTTGTTTCCGCTGCTCGCGATCATCCTGGTCGAGGCGGCGATCGGGTATTTCTTGAGGAAGCCGATTCACGAGGCCATAACGACGGTCGAGGGCGCATTCGACGACTTGAAAGGTCTGGCGGGCCTGCTCGAGCTCATCGAAGCGCAGCGCTTCGATGCCGCGCCGCTGGTCGAGCTGCAAGGCAAGCTGTCGTCCCACAGCTTGAACGCCTCTGCCGCCCTCTCCAAACTCGCCACCATCGTCAATTTCGTCGAAGCGCGCCGCAATCCGCTTCTCGCGCCGTTCATGCTGTTGCTGATGTACCCGCTGCAGACCGCGCTCGCCGCCGAGCGCTGGCGCAGCGTTCACGGCATCGTCATCCGCTCATGGCTCGAAGTGCTGGGCGAGATCGAGGCACTGCTGTCTCTCGCCCAGTACTCCTTCGAGCAAGTTGCTGACCCCTTTCCCGAATTCCTCGACGGGCCGCCGGCGTTCAAGGCAAGTGGACTGGGCCATCCCTTGATCCCCGCCGCGGTGCGTGTTTGCAACAACGTGGCGATCGCCGGCGAGACGCGCGTGCTTTTGGTGAGCGGCTCGAACATGTCGGGCAAGAGCACGCTGCTGCGCACGATCGGCATCAATACCGTGCTGGCGATGGCCGGGGCGCCGGTGCGCGCGGCATCGCTGCAGCTGACGCCCGTGCAGATCGGCGCCAGCATCCGCATCAACGATTCGCTGCATGAGGGGAGTTCGCGGTTCTACGCCGAAATCATGCGCCTGCGGCGGCTGTTCGAGCCCAACCCCCTGCCGCTGCTGTTTTTGCTGGACGAATTATTGCAAGGCACCAATTCGGCCGACCGGCGCGTCGGCGCGCAGGGTCTCATTCGAGCACTGATTCACCGAGGCTCGATCGGAGTGATCAGCACCCACGATCTTGCGCTGACGGAAATCGCCGGGCTCGAACCCGGCGCCATCCAGAATGTTCATTTCCAAGACGAACTGAAGGACGGCAAGCTCAAGTTCGACTTCAAACTGCGGCCTGGCATCGTCACCAAGAGTAACGGCATCGAGCTGATGCGCTCCATCGGATTGGATGTATAGGAAAGGCCGAGGCAAGAGCGCGGGCTCAATGGAAGTTGCGCGATGCCACCGCCAGATCGCCGAGCAAAGAGGATAAATTCGTGAGGCGCTGCGCAATCACATGCTGCACATCGCCTTCACGCTGCAATTTGCCATGCACCTCGAGCAGACGCGATTCCAGCAACGCCGCGCGCTGCTCGATGGCGACACGGTTCCAGACAATCAGGTTCACATAGCCGGTTTCATCTTCCATCGTGACGAAAGTCACGCCGCCCGCGCTGCCGGGCCGCTGCCGCGTGATGACCAGACCCGCCGTGATCACCCATTTGCCGTTCGGGCGCTCCCACAATTCCTGTGTGGGCACGACGCCGCGGCGCCGCAACTTGTCGCGCAACAGCGCCAGCGGATGGCGGCGCAGCGTCAGTCCCAGGCTGCCGTAATCGGCGACGATATCCTGGCCCTCGCGCGGTGCGCGCAGCAACGGAATGCCCTCATCGACCGCCGTTGCCGCCGGCAGCAAGGGCAGCGCGCGTTCCACGCCCGTGACCTGCCATACCGCGCGATGCCGATGTCCGCTCAAGCGGGTCAAGGCATCCGCGGCGGCCAAGGCTTCAAGATCGCGTCGATCGAGAGCGGCGCGCTCAGCCATATCCGCAATGCTGCCGAAGGGGCGCGCGGCGCGCGCGGCCATGAGCCGCGCAATGCCTTCTTGCGACAGATGCTTCACCAAGCGCAATCCCAAGCGCAGCGCCGGACGGCCATCCTCGCGCCGTTCCAGCGTGCAATCCGCTGCACTGATGGTCACGTCCACGGCGCGCACTTCCACGCCGTGGGCGCGCGCATCGCGCACCAGTTGCGCCGGCGCATAGAACCCCATCGGCTGGCTGTTGATGAGCGCCGCGCAAAACGCCGCCGGCTCGTAATGCTTCAGCCACGCGGAGATGTACACCAGCAGAGCGAAGCTGGCGGAATGCGATTCAGGAAAGCCGTATTCGCCAAACCCCAAAATCTGCTTGAAGATTTGCTGCGCAAAACCATCCTCGTAGCCGCGCGCGCGCATGCCGTCGATCAGTTGCTTTTGGAATGGCTCCAAGCCTCCTTTGCGCTTCCAGGCGGCCATGGCGCGGCGCAGCCGGTCGGCCTCGCCCGGCGAGAAACCGGCCGCGACGATCGCCAGCTGCATGACTTGCTCTTGAAAAATCGGTACGCCCAACGTGCGCTTGAGCACCGCTTCGACCTCTTTGCTGGGATAGCTCACCGCCTCCTCCCCGCTGCGGCGGCGCAGGTACGGGTGCACCATCTCGCCTTGAATGGGTCCGGGGCGCACGATGGCCACTTCGATCACCAGATCATAGAAATTTCGCGGCCTCAAGCGCGGCAGCATGGACATTTGCGCGCGCGATTCGATTTGAAACACGCCGGTGGTGTCGGCTCGGCAAATCATGTCGTACACCGCGCCATCCTCGCTCGGCACGCTGGCGAGCTTGAGATCGCCGGCAACGGCGGATGAGCCGCCAAACTCATTGACCAGGTTGAAGGCCCGGCGTATCGCGGTCAGCATCCCCAAGGCGAGCACATCCACTTTCAAAAGTCCCAGCGCATCGAGATCGTCCTTGTCCCACTGGATCACGGTGCGCTCCGGCATCGCCGCATTCTCGATGGGCACCAGCTCATCCAATCGGCCGCGGGCAATGACGAAGCCGCCCACGTGCTGCGACAGATGGCGGGGGAAACCGAGAATTTCCGCCGCGAGCGTCATGAGCCGGGCAATCAGCGGATTCTCCGGGTCGAACCCCGATGCACGGATGCGTTCCGGATCGATGCGCTGGCCATCCCACCATTGCATGCCGCGGGCCAGCCGGTCGACTTGCGCCAGATCCAGGCCCAAAGCTTTGCCGACGTCTCGCAACGCACTGCGCGGCCGGTAGCAAATCACAGTGGCGGCCAACGCCGCCCGTTCGCGCCCATATTTTCCGTAAATATATTGGATGACTTCTTCGCGCCGCTCATGCTCGAAATCCACGTCGATGTCGGGCGGCTCGTTGCGTTCTTTGGAGATGAAACGCTCGAACAGCATGGACATGCGCGAAGGGTCCACCTCCGTGATGCGCAGGCAGTAGCAGACGGTCGAGTTGGCCGCGGAACCTCGCCCCTGGCAGAGGATGTTTTGCGAGCGTGCATATTCGACCACATCGTGCACGGTCAGAAAAAACGGCTCGAATTTGAGCTCCGCGATCAAGCGCAGCTCATGCTCGATGGTCGCGCGCACGGCGGCGGGCGTACCCCCAGGCCACCGGTAGGCGCAGCCCTGCAGAGTCAGCGCCCGCAGATGACTCGCGGGAGTTTCTCCCGGCGGCACGATCTCTTCCGGATACTCGTAACGCAGTTCATCGAGGCTGAAAGTGCAGCGCTCCGCGATCGCCACTGTTTGCGCCAACAACGCCGCGGGGTAGAGTTCGCGCAGACGTTGCAGCGAACGCAAACAACGCTCGCCGTTGGGATGCAGGGCGTAGCCTGCGGCATGCAGGGGCACTTTGAGGCGAATCGCCGTCAGCACATCCTGCAAGGCGCGGCGGCTGCGCCGATGCATGTGCACATCGCCCGCCGCCACACAGGGGAGCTGCAGCGTTTTGCCCAGTGTTTCGAGCCACTCCAGGCGCCGCGCATCGCAGCCGCTGGTGGTGAGCTCCGCGCCGATCCATAAATTTCCCGTGAAGCGCTCGCGCAACCAGCGGCCATCGTGTTCTTGGGACGCCGGCCCCGCTTTGTCCATGCGCGGCAACCAGATCACCAAGCATCCTCGAAGCGCGTCCTCGAGATCCGTGCGCCTCAACGCGTAGCCGCCTTTGCGGGCGGCACGGCGCGCTTTGCTGATCAAGCGGCTCAACGCCCCGTAGCTCGCTCGATCGGTGGCCAGAACGATGACCTTGAGTTGACTCGGGCATTGATCGAGACAGTTGAGCTCGCTGCCGATGATCAAAGGCAATCCATGCTCTTTCGCGGCGACATGAGCGCGCACCACGCCCGCCAGAGAGCACTCATCGGTCAGCGCCAGTGCCGCGTAATTCAATGCCTTGGCCTGCGCAACCAATTCTTCAGGCTGCGAGGCGCCGCGCAGAAAGGAGAAATTGCTTAAAGCATGCAGTTCGGCGTACACGTCGGCTCTTTAAGCGAATATGCCGTGCACATACCAGCGCTTGGACTGGCGTTCCTGAAAAACCCACAACCGCACGCCACCGGAATGACTCTGCCGGCGCCCTGCGGGCGTCTGGCGCGCGACGTAGTAATCGCGTGCCACGCCTTTGCCATCCCACCAGCCGCTCTCGATGCGTTCCGGGCCGTGCAATAGTTCCGGCTGCGGCAAGGGCAGCGGTTCGCTCAATAACCACACCGGACGCGGCAGCTTCTGATCGATGGCTTCCTCATCAATTCCGGCTGCGACGCTCAGGCGCAATTCATGGACTCGCCGCCATGCCGCTTCCGGCCTATGTTCTGGAAATAGGCAAACGCCATATACCGCGTCCTCGCCCAGCCGTGCGCGCAAGCGTTCCACCAATTGCGGCGCGCTGTCGCGGCCGGCCGCGCCGGTGAATCCGGCAAAGACATCGAGAGAACTTGCCGACAATCCCCGCAAGGACCCGGAAATCAATTCCATGCCTCGAACCGGCGCGCGCAAATCCAGCTGCGCCAGCTTTTGGCACAGCACGTCGCTCAAACGCCGCCGTTCGCTCGTGATGCCGGCCAAGCCCGCCTGCACGCACGTCGCCGGCCCTCCCCGATGCCTCAGCTTCAGCCGCAATGACTGGATACCGGCTTGGCGCCGGCGCAAGAATTGCGCGCAGTGCTCGATCAAGGGCTCGAGCGCTTTTTCCAAATAGGCCGTCTGCTCGATTTCCATTTCGAAATCACAGCGCTCCCGAAAGCGCTCACACCGCACGAAGGCGCGGCGCGGCGCCATCTGCCGTGCCAATGCAATATCCAAATCCCGGACCAGCGCGGGCGTTAGCCGGCGCGCGAGACCCGCGCGCGGCAAGCGCATCAGTTCGCCCAAGTGCGTGACGCCCATGGCGCGCAAGCTTTGCAACCGTTCTGCATCCCAAGCCGTGCAAGCAATGGGCACCTTGGCCAGAGACTCACGCAGCAGTTCGACATCTTCGATTTGCGAGGGGGCACCCGCGCGTGCCAGCCATAACGCTGCCAGTGTCGAGGGCGCGATGGCGCTGCGAGCCGGCAGCGCAAGCCGGCGCCAACGCGCGTCCAGTTCCTCGTGCAGCCGCTGCAGGGAACCGAATAATTTCACGCTGCCCCTGATCTCCAGCAATAACGCATTGGGCGGCTCGATGCTGACGAAGGAAGTGAAAGAGTGCGCGTGCAAACAGAGTTTCTGCAGCGCCACGGCATCGGGTTGCGGTTGCGCCATGGCCGGGAACACGGCGGCATACCACAGCTGTTTTGGACGTAGTCGGTTAGGAGCGGGCTGCGCGAGCGGCTGCGGCGCCAGGGCCAGCGGCGAACGGCGCGTGGGGATCGCGGCAAATAAGTCTGCCGTTCGTGATTTCGCTGAGCGCAATTTCACGGACCACCAAGATCTACCGGGCCGGGCCGGCCGCCCTGGACTTTGAGTAAATCGACTTGCGTGCACGGCGAGCCATGGCTCATGACAATGCGCAAATTGGCCGGTGAGGATTCGAAACGATGCCTCTCGGGACGAAACAGCACGCCGAGCGAACCGCCGGCCTCGGCGGCGAGCTTCAAACGCCGCAGCCAGCGATCGTCGCTGCCCCTCAACCAAAGCAAAACGGCAGCGCAAACCCCCGAGCTCAATGCCTGCTCGGCCGCCCACAAAGCCTCCGTGGCCGTCGTTGGGCGAACCACCAACAAACGCTTAAGCTCGATACCAGACTGCGCCAAGGCAGGCGCATAGGGTTCATGAGGAGGGGCAATCCACACCAGCCATGGCGCATCCCCGCTCTCCCGGGCAGCGTTGCGTTGGCATGCTACCAACGCCGGCAAAAACAGCTGAACTTCGCCGAGGCCGGTATCGTCCAACAATACTTCGATAAGCGACGCCGTCGGCCACCCGCCTCCCGGCAAGCGGGCATCCAGCGAGCTTTTACCGGTGGACCAAACCGGACGAGCGGGGGCGGCCGAGGCGTCTTTTAACTTCCAGACTCGCGCATCAGCCAAAATTTCTGCAATTGATGATATTTGCGGCCCGCCCATCCCGGACCCTGAGGGCGGCGGCGGGCGCCCTGAGGGCGTCGGCTCCGGCTTCGTGCCTCCGCATTGACTCGGGCCATCCTGGCCCTCGCCCTGCGGGCGCCCTGAGGGCGTCGGCTCCGGCTTCGTGCCTCCGCATTCAAGCGGCATCCACGTCTTTACCACGACGCAGCACACCGACGACCACCCCTTCAATAATCATGGGTTGTTCTTTGAGATCGACGCGAATAGGTTCGAAATCGGCGTTTTCGGGCAGCAGCCAAACAATTGCGCCTTCTTGCCGGTAGCGTTTCACCGTGACCTCATTTTCCAAACGCGCGACCACGATTTGGCGATTGCGAACTTCGGGCGTGCGATGCACGGCAACCAAATCACCATCGAGAATGCCGGCATTTTTCATGCTCATGCCCTGCACTTTCAGAAGATAATGCGGCTGCGGCTGAAATAATTGCGGATCGATTTGATAACGCTTTTCGATATGCTCTTCAGCCAAAATCGGCCGGCCGGCAGCGACTCGGCCGATGAGCGGCAGACCCAATTGTTCGCGCAAAATATCTTTGAGCTGAATGCCGCGAGAGGCGCCGGGAATCAGATCGATCACGCCTTTGCGCTGCAAGGCACGCAAGTGCTCTTCGGCCGCATTGGGGGATTTGAAGCCGAGGGTACGGGCTATTTCCGCACGGGTGGGCGGCATGCCGCTTTCGGAAATGGCATTTTGAATCAGCCGAAGAATCTGAGTCTGACGGGGTGTAAGGTCCGACATGCGTCACCTGTATATGTAGACAGTGACTGGTATTATATACAGTCAAGAGGACTTGGCAAGTCGGAATGGATCAAAAAAATCTCTTCGATTGCCATCGGCGGCCATACCCGCAAAGTTACCCGCGAAGCGAACATCGATTACCTGGGATCTGGCATGGGATGAGAAAATCAGCACCAATCGCCTCAGCCAAGAAAATTTTCTCTTCAGCTCGTGCACGCGCGCGGCGCTTTCATCGCGACCCATGCATGAGAGTGCGAGCGCCGCGCGCCAGCGTTGGCTACGTGCCTCAGCCGCGCAAGCGCCGCCACTAAAAACTCCCATCAATCGCCCTCACGTGAACGGCGCTTCATCAATTTTCGACGCTTCGCAATTAGGACTTCGGGTAAAAATTGCACTTATATGGCGCATTCTTAATGATAGGGACGCTTGTCAGAAATGAACTACGCATAAAAGCGCCTTGATATACCGACATTTCATTATTTTCAGTTGCATTCGAGGCGCGAATTTGGCTTTATGTAGGACTGTGCTGCGACGCGGGCGGGCTCGACGGCGTGACCGTACCTGCTGTGGCAACACATCGGAGTTTTCCGACACGAATGAATTAACCCTAGGGGAATATTTTTATGAATCTGACAACCACACTAAAGGTCTCTCTCGCCGCGGCTTGCGTCATCGCATTCGCGGGGTGCACTGACTTGAAGCCGATCCAGGCGCAGATCGATGACCTGAAGTCACAGGTCAGCAAGCTGCAAGGCGACACGGCGCGGGCCTCGAGCGATGCGGCTGCTGCGCACGCAGCGGCGAATAGCGCTCAGTCGGCGGCTTCGGGCGCGCAGAGCACGGCGAACCAAGCCTTGTCGACGGCGCAGGCGAATTCGACCGCCATCGAAGCGATCAACGAGAAGATCGACCGCATGTTCAAGAAGTCTGTCTCGAAGTAATCGAGCGGTTAATTTTCGACTTCAAGCGCCGCGCTAACCCCGCGGCGTTTTTTTTTGCGCACCCGGCCGCCTCAATAACGAATGAGCGCCGATCCCCAGGTGAAGCCGCCGCCGAATGCTTCGAGCAGCAGCAGCTGGCCGCGCTTCACGCGGCCGTCGCGAATTCCGGTATCGAGAGCCAGCGGCACCGACGCCGCCGAGGTATTGCCCTGCGTGTCGATGGTCACGATCACCCGCTCCATCGGCAGGTCGAGCCGCTTCGCGATCGCCTCGATGATTCGGATATTGGCTTGGTGCGGAATCAGCCAGTCGAGTTGCTCCCTGGCAATGTTATTGGCGTTCAAGGTCTCGGTCACCAAGGCCCCCAAGGTATTGACCGCGACCTTATAGACTTCGTTGCCCTTCATCTGCACGCTGGCTTTGCCCTCGCGAACCAGCTTGAAGCCCTTGGACACGCCGTCCGGATAGGTCGAGCAGATCCTTGTACTTGCCGTCGGAATGCAGCCGCGTGCTGATGATCCCCGGTTCGCTCGCCGGCTGCAAAATCACCGCACCCGCGCCGTCGGCGAACAGCACACAGGTGCCGCGATCGTTCCAGTCGATGATGCGCGTCAGAGTTTCCGCGCCCACGACCAGCGCGCATTTCGCCTCGCCCAGGCGCACGAATTTGTCGGCGACGCTCAAGGCGTAAACGAATCCGGTACAGGCAGCCTCCAGGCTGAATGCCGGGCAGCCGTGTATCCCCAATCGATCCTGCAGCAGAGTGCCGACGTTGGGAAATACCAGATCCGGAGTGGTCGTGCCGACGCAAATCAGGTCGATGTCCGCAGGCCGGACCCCCGCCGCGTCCATGGCGCGGCGCGACGCGTGCTCGGCGAGATCGGTGGTGGTTTCACCCTCCGCCGCCACGTGGCGCTGGGCAATGCCCGTGCGCGTGCGGATCCATTCGTCGCTGGTGTCGACTAATTTCTCGAGATCGCGGTTGGTGAGAATTTTTTCCGGCAGATAGCTGCCGGTGCCGGCGATTCTTGAGTACATCAAAATCCTTTCAAATCCCGCGTGAGACGTTCAACCGCTGCGCGATGCGCGCCGGCACGCCGTTGCGCGCCTCCAAGACCGCCACTTCGATTGCGCGCTGAAAGCCGAACTGGTCGGTGCCTCCATGGCTCTTGATGACGATGCCGTTCAAGCCGACCATGGCCGCGCCATTATAGCGGCGCGGATCAATTCTCGCGCGCAGCGCATTCAAGGTGGGACGCGCGGCCAAATAACCCAGCTTGCGCAGCATCGAGCGCTCGAATTCTTCACGCATGGCGCCGGTGATCAAACGCGAGGCGCCCTCCATGACTTTCAAAGCAATATTGCCGGTGAACCCGTCGGTGACGACGACGTCCACTTTGTCGGAAAAAATATCGTGACCTTCGACGAAACCCACGTAGTTGATGTCGGCGGTCGACATCAAATTATGCGCGGCCTGGACCACGTCGTTGCCCTTGACTTCTTCTTCGCCGATGTTGAGCAGCCCGACCCGCGGCCGTTCGTGCGCCCCCGGCAGATCCGCCGCCAGCACCGAACCCATCACTGCGAACTGCACCAGCTGCACCGGGGTGCAGGACGCGTTGGCGCCAAGATCCAACATGTAGGTATGACCGCCGCGCGAAGGGATGATGGAGACGATCGCCGGCCGCTCGACTCCCGGCAGCATTTTCAAGACGAAATGCGCCGTCGCCATCAACGCTCCCGTGTTGCCGGCGCTGACGCAGGCGTGCGCGTCTCCCGCCTTGACCAGGTCGATCGCGCGGCGCATCGACGAATCCTTCTTGCGGCGCAACGCTTCGCGCGGATGATCGGTCATCTCGACCACCTCGGCTGCGAACAGGCAGCCGACATTCGGCAGCGCCGCGCCCGAGAGTTCACGCTGCAGATCGGCTTGCCGGCCGGTCAGGGTAAATCGCACGTCATTGAACTCGCGCGCCGCCGCGAGCGCCGCCGGAACGGAAACCGACGGTCCTCGATCGCCGCTCATGGCGTCGATGGCAATATGCAGCGGCGCAGACACGGTGCGCGATTCGCCGGCTGGATTGACGGCTTATTCTTCGGCTGCCGCCGCGTCCGCCTTGGTCTGCATTACTTTCTTGCCGCGATAAAAGCCATCGCGCGAAATGCGATGCCGCGAATGGGTTTCACCGCTCTTGGGCTCGACCGACACCGCGGGTGCCGCCAGCGCCGAATGAGAGCGATGCATCCCGCGCTTCGACGGGGTCTTTCTACTTTTTTGAACTGCCATGGGTTGTCTGTCCTATCAAGTTTTCTTCAATAAATCCTGCAATACCGCAAACGGCCTTTGCCGCACGTCCGGTGTCGGCGCTCGACCGCAAGTCTCCGGCGTGCTGCAGGAGGCAATGGCGGGCAATGCCAACAACAATTCTTCCTCGGCCAATTCGCGCAACGATACCGAGCCTTGCTCCATCAAATAAATCTCTCGAGGCGAATCCGCTGGCGCCTCAGCTTCGCTCATTGCAAACTCAATCTCGCTGTCGCCGGTTACCGGCAATTCAAAAGCTTGCAGACAACGCTGACAGACCAGCCGCGGCGTCGCCTGCACGGCGACGCTGGCGCCGACACGGCCCGCCTCCAATTTCGAAAAAGCGAATCGCGCTTTTACCGATCCGCGCGCATCGGCCAATAAATCCTTCAAGCGAGACAGCTCGTTCAAGGGGTAGACGCGCTCCAACACAGCCGCATCCGCCGCCAGGCGTGCGCAATCTACTCGGTCGGACGGGGCCGATGCCATGGGCCGCGTATAATAGGGCGCAGGTTCCACCCTGTCAAAACGAATCCGGTGCAAGTCTTTGTTTTTGAAGTCTCCACCCCCGCTTATTTTGGCCTCAACCTCGCGCTATCGAAAAGAGCTCCTCGGCAGACTTGGCTTGCCCTTCGCGTGCCTCGCACCGGGCATCGACGAAGCCGCGCGCGGCGGTGAACCGCCGCTGCAGCTGGCCGTGCGACTGGCCAGGGAAAAAGCTTCTGCGGTGTCGGCGCAGCACCCCGATGCTTGGGTGATCGGCTCCGATCAGGTCGCGATCCTGGACGGCGGCGACGCCTCGCTCGGCAAGCCGGGCACCGAGGCTCGCTGCCGGGAGCTGCTGCGAAGCTGCTCCGGCCGCAGCGTGGAATTTCTCACCGCCGTGGCGCTGATGCGCCGGGAAAACAACGCGCTGATCGAGTTCATCGACCGCACCAGAGTCAATTTTCGCCCGCTGGATCAGCCCACCATCGAGCGTTATGTAGCCAAGGAGCAGCCCCTGGACTGTGCGGGCGGTTTCAAGAGCGAAGGCCTCGGCATCAGCTTGTGCGAGTCGATCGAAAGCACAGATCCGAGCGCGCTGATCGGGCTGCCATTGATACGCTTGAGTGCGGCGCTGCGCGCCGCCGGGTTCACGGTTCCTTAGCGTTTCGCCGCCCCGCCGGAGCGCCTGCTTTTCGCCGCGGAGCGCTTCATGGGCGTGATGGCGTCGAGCACTGCCGCCAATTCCTGGGGAAGTGGCGCGCTCACGTGGAAAGGAACGCCGGAGCCGGGCCAGTCGAAGGCCAGCGATTGCGCATGCAAAAATGTGCGCTTCAGGCCGTGGGCTTTGAGATCCGCGTTGCGCGCCCGATCGCCGTACTTGTCGTCGCCGAGCAGCGGATGGCCTGCGAAAGAGGCATGCACGCGGATTTGATGCGTGCGCCCGGTTGGAATGTCCACCTCCATCAGCGTCGCCAGCGAACCGAAAAACTGTACCGGCTTGAACACGCTCACGGAATCCTTGCCGGCGGCGGCCACTCGCACATGTCTTTCGCCGTGTTCGCGGTTGTCGGTTGCGAGCGGCGCATCGATCCGCTTGGCGCCCAATTGCCAGCTGCCGGCGACCAGCGCCAGGTAGGTTTTGTGCATGCCGCCGTTGCGGATCAAGGCATGCAGAGCAGTGAGCGTGCTGCGATCGCGCGCGACGAGCAGGCAGCCGCTGGTATCGCGGTCCAGGCGGTGCACCAACTCCAGCGTTTCGCGCGGCCTCGAGGCGCGCAGCGCCTCGATAACGCCGAAACTCATACCGCTGCCGCCGTGCACCGCCACCCCTGCCGGCTTGTCGATGACCAGCACATGCCGGTCTTGAAATATGACCGCCTGCTCGATCAATTCGAGCAGACTGCTCGAGGGCCGGCCCGGCTGCGCATGCTGTTCGATCCGCACCGGCGGCAAGCGCACCTCATCGCCCGCCTGGATGCGGTACTCGGCGTCGACGCGCTTGCGATTGACGCGCACTTCGCCCTTGCGCAGCAGCCGATAAACCCGGCTGCGCGGCACGGTCTTGAAGTGGCGCATCAGGAAATTATCGATCCGTTGGCCGGACTCGTCTTCCGTGACGGTGCGTAGGGTAAGCGGGCTTTTCGGCACACGCACGGGCGGCAGATCGGTAACGGGGCTGTTCATGGTGTCGCTTGAATTATATCGGCGTTGATCTAAGGTATTGATTACATTGACCCTGGTGCTATGTCGTGATATTGTCTTAAAACCGTGTCAGGCGCGATATCCTTATGTAGGGCAACGCCTAATCTTTGGTGACGCATATAGACACCGGTTTCCAGTGGCCCCCCATCCGTTGGGGAGCCGCATATTAGTTGGTTCTGGAACTCCAGACCATCGCTCGGCCGATGAGACAGACGCGCGAAAGCTCAAATCTTGAGTTTAGGCGGCTGATAAGCGGTTAACCGAGAACAAGGCCCCGGGCTTGCCGTATACGTTTTGGCTTAAAGTGATGGAGTTGATGCCGGTCGCGTACCTCGCGCTCGGCGCTTACTCGTTGCTTGCCGCATCCCTGACGAAGACCCCGGCTTTCATTCTCAAGCTCTCCTCGGCCCCTACCATTTTAGTTGGGGCACATGAAAAGAATGCTCGTCAACGCAGTTCAAGAAGAAGAACTGCGAGTTGCGCTAGTCGACGGTCAAAAACTATACGACTTATCGATTGAGATCCCGTCCCGGGAACAGAAAAAATCCAATATTTATAAGGGCCGAATTACCCGCGTAGAGCCGAGTCTCGAAGCGGCATTCGTCGAATATGGCGCGCAGCGCCATGGCTTCCTGCCGTTGAAGGAGGTCTCCAAAGAATACTTCCGGGCGCAACCCGCCAACGGCGGCCGCCTCAATATCAAGGACCTTCTGCAGGAAGGCCAGGAGTTGATCGTCCAGGTCGAAAAGGAAGAACGCGGCAACAAGGGCGCCGCGCTCACCACTTTCATCAGTCTTGCCGGCCGCTTCTTGGTGTTGATGCCGAACAATCCGCGCGCGGGCGGCGTGTCGCGGCGCATCGAGGGCGAGGATCGCGAGCAGATGCGCGACGCGATGAACGGCCTGGTCATTCCCGACGGCATGGGCGCGATCGTACGCACGGCCGGAGTCGGCCGCACGACCGAAGAACTGCAGTGGGATCTCAACAATCTTAAAACCGCGTGGGACGCCATTGTGCTTGCCAATGACGGCAGGCCCGCTCCGTTCCTGATTTTTCAGGAAAGCGATGCCGTGACGCGCGGCCTGCGCGACTATTTCTCGGATGATGTCGGCGAGTGTCTGATTGACCAGCCCGAGGCCTTCCAGAAAGCCCAAGAATACATGCAGCGCTTCATGCCGCCGGATGCGCAGCGCAAGCTGAAGCTCTACACCGATCCGGTGCCTTTGTTCACGCGCTATCAGATCGAAAGCCAGATCGAATCGGCGTATGCGCACAAGGTCACGCTGCCCTCGGGCGGCAGCCTGGTCATCGATCACACCGAGGCGCTGGTTTCGATCGACATCAACTCGGCGCGCAGCACCCGCGGCGGCGACATCGAAGCCACCGCGCGCAATACCAACCTGGAAGCCGCCGAGGAAATCGCACGGCAACTTCGATTGCGCGACATCGGCGGCCTGATCGTCATCGACTTCATCGATATGGAGTCCACGGCCAATCAACGCGCGGTGGAAGACATGCTGCGCGACTCGGTAAAAATGGACCGGGCACGCATTCAACTCGGCCGGCTCTCGCGCTTCGGGCTGCTCGAATTGTCGCGCCAGCGCTTGCGGCCTGCCTTGAGCGAGACAACCCATATCAATTGCCCGCGCTGCGGCGGCATGGGCACGATTCGCAGCGTGGAATCGATGTCGTTGGCGCTGTTGCGTCTGATCGGCGAAGAGGCCCGCAAGGAGCGCACCGGCCGGGTGGTGGCACAGGTGCCCGTCGATGTTGCGACCTATCTCATGAACGAGAAGCGCGAACAGCTCAATCAGATCGAATTGCGCGACAAAGTGTCGCTGATCGTCGTGCCGAATCCTCATATGCAAACGCCGGCGTACACATTGCGCCGGGTTCGCGACGATGAGAAGGAGCTTCCGGAGAACAGCACCGTCAGCTATCAATTGGCGGATCAACCCGCGGTCGACGACTCGAACATCGGCAACCGGGACAAGAAACCGCCGGGCGATGTGCCGCTGGTACCGAGCATCCTCCCCGCCTCGAGCGCACCCATCGTGCCGATGCCGGTCGCCGCTGCGCCGAAAACGCCCCCCGAGGCTGGGCAGCTCGGCGCACTGACCAGATTCTGGCGCTGGCTATTCGGCGATCCCGCTGCTCGCGCAGCCTCGAAGGCGGCCAGCGCTCCGGCGCGCGAGCCGCATCGGGACCGGCCGCCGCAACGCGACGCTCGCCACGATCGCTTTCGCAGCGGCGGCGACCGAGATCGGAACCGCGATCGCGGCGACCGCGACCGCCATCGCGACATTCGCCGCGACGGCCCGCGCGATCCACGCCGCGACGGGCGGCCGCGCGGCGAAAATCCCCGCGACAATCGCAATGAGCCGAGCCCGCGCCGGCCCGAAGCCCAGGCGCAATCGGAGCGCAATGCCGTTGGCCAGCGCAACGAGCCGCCTCGGCAAGAGCAGCCCCGCCAGGACCAGGCGCCGCGTCAGGACCAGGCGCCTCGCCAGGACCCAGTCCCTCGCTCTGGCAACGAAGCGGAGCGCTCGCCCAACGAGCGGGGCGAACGCAGTGAGCGTGGCGGTCGAAGCCGGCGACGCCGCGGCCGCGGCCGGCGCGACGGCGCAGAGAATACCGGTAATGGCTCGGGCGCGAATCAGTCCGGCGGTGCGGCCCAGGGCCAAACGGCGGCCAATAGCGTCGCTGGCTCCGAGCCGAGGACCGCGGAGGCCACGCCCCAAGCGGCTTCGCAGTCCTACGAGCGCCAGGAATTGCGTCCGGCGTTTGAACCAGCCCGTGAGCTGCCGCTCATGAGCGGAGCGCCGGAGCCGGCTCCCGCGCGTGAATCAGCGCCTGCACCAAACCCGACGCCGGCACGCGCGGCTGAGCCCGCACCGGCCAGCACAGGAACGGACAATAAGTATGTTGTCTGGTCCTCGGCGCCCAGTCAGCCATCAGGGCCCGATGAACGTTGATGGAGTTGATGCAACCTTAGATCGAGCGCCACGCTGACACAGAGCAGCGCGGCCGCGAGGCCGCGCACGCTGGCTATCGCTATCGCGGAGACTCGCAAGATCATGTAGTGCATGGGCGGCTGGCCGAGTCTTGCCCAAGCGTAGAAGCCTGCCGTGAAAACGCCGCCCGCCAGCGCGTAGATCAGCCACCACATCACGCGTTCACGGCTCGCGAGCAACCGCTTCAGGACCGGCGCATCGTGCCCACGGCGCAGGCCCCAGCAGAGCATCGCGAGCACCGCAGCGAGTCCGATGAGCGATCCTAGGTCCTGCAGCACGTACATGGCCGGAATGTGTCGATTACCAATGTCGATGAGCGAATCGTCGAGCACCGGGAACATGCGCACGCCCCTGCCGCCTTCGTGCGTGAAGGCATCCCAAATCAAGTGGGTCAGGGCGCCCCCCAATACACCCACGCTGGCCATCGCCCATTGACGCAATGATCGAATATCGGCCTCGGCGGCGAACGGACGCCAACGGGCGTAGGGACCATCGGGCAGAACTTCGAGGATTGGCGACTTGATCGCGCCCTGGAAAATCCAGTAAGTGCTCAATCCGATCGGCAGACAAAACGTTAATAGCGCCGCCAGGCTGTGCGTCTCCACACGCGGCATACCGGGGAAAAATATTCGAAAATCCGGAACCATAGCGCCAATAGTTGCGGCTGATAATAGTTGCCAGCGCGCGAGCCAACGCGCGAACGGCAACACGACAGCGGTGTGAGAAATGGTGAAGGGCATGCGCTTAGATCTTGGATGTCATCCGGTTGTCACGGACTGAATTTATACCGTGAGGGCGTACCTGGTATTTTGGCCTCCCCTCATCGAGTTCGCACACCCTTATCGGCTCCATCATCGGCGTCGGCCTCATGAATCAGCTCATGGCGGCGAGCGGTTCGGGCACCAGCGGCGTCGATTGGGGTCAGGTTACCAAGATCGGCCAAACCCTGTTGGAATCGCCGTTGGTCGGATTCAGCGCAGCGTGGCTGCTCCTGACCCCTACTCAAATCGGCGATCAGAATACCGGCGCTGTACAAGGAGCCTGAGGGCAACAAGCCGCCTCCGCTCTGGATACGCGGCCTGCTGATCCTCACTTGCACCGGAGTGAGCTTCTTTCACGGCGGAAATGATGGCCAAAAGGGCATGGGTCTGATCATGCTGATTCTCATCGGCACGGTACCGACCGCCTATGCGCTCAATCGCACCATGCACGAAAAAGACGTGAATACCTTCATGGCGGCCTCGTGCCGGCGGCCTGTACTGGCTGCTACGCACCTTCCTGTAAGGCAGAGAGCAAGCCGCGCGCAGCGGCCGTCGTCAAATCGAGCACCTGCTCGAAAGCGCCGGCATCGCGATAGTAAGGATCGGGCACCTCGCGCAGCGCCAAATCAGGCGCGTACTCGAGGAAAAGCTTCAGCGCGGCGCGCGCATCGCGGGGCCGCTGGGTTTGCAGCTCCCGTAAGTTCTCCTGGTCCATCGCGAGGATGAGATCGAAGCGCGCGAAATCCTGCACCGCGATGCGGCGCGCCCGCAAGCCGCTGATATCGATGCCGCGCCGGAGCGCTGCGCGTTGACTGCGCGGATCCGGCGGCGCGCCGATGTGATAGCCGGCGGTGCCGGCCGAGTCGATTTCCAGCGCCAACTGGGGCGCTTCGATCGCGGCCAAATGCCGCAGCACCCCCTCGGCGGTCGGACTGCGGCAAATGTTGCCGAGGCAGACAAACAGCACGCGCTGCGACGGCCGTCTCGAGCCTGCCGCCCTTTGAATTATACCCATGCAAACATTATGATTCGCCGGGCTAGGACTTCTGCAGCTGCGCCCGGACGCGCTCCAGATCCGCCGGCGTGTCGATTCCTGCCGGCGGCGATTCCGACAGCGTCACCAGATGGATGTGCATGCCGTGCTCGAGAGCACGCAATTGCTCGAGTTTCTCCGTGACCTCGAGCGGCGTCGGCGCCCAGGCCGCAAACTTGAGCAAGCTGCGCACCCGATAGGCATAGATGCCGATGTGGCGCCACGCTCCATCGAAGGCCGCAGGCCGCTCCGCGGCGATGTGATCGCGCGGCCACGGCACCGGCGCCCGGCTGAAATACAAGGCCCGTCCATCGCTTGCGCGCAGCGCCTTGACGCAGTTGGGGTCGAGAAATTCGCGCAACGATTGGATGGGCGCGACCGCGGTGCTTATTTCGCTGCCTGAGGTCTCGCGCAAACCTTGCGCCACCCGCGCAATCGCCTCGGCCGGCATCATCGGCTCATCGCCCTGTAGATTGACCACGATATCGTCGTGCGCCAATCCTTTGGCGCGCACGGTCTCGGCGATTCGATCGGTACCCGACACGTGGTTCGGCGATGTCATCACACAATCGGCGCCAAACTTGAGCGCCGCCGCGCGGATGCGCTCATCGTCCGTTGCCACCAGTACGGAAGCGGCGCCGCTGGCAACGGCGCTCTGCCATGCCCATTGAATCAGCGGCCGATCGTCGATCTGCAGCAGCAGTTTTGCAGGCAGCCGAGTGGAAGCAAAACGCGCCGGGATGACGACGTGAAACGGGCGGCCGCGGGGATTGCTCAGACAGGCTCCTTAAGTTTCGAGCAGCGGATCATCGGCGTTCAAGGCGCGCGCCTCTTCGGGCAGCATCAGCGGGATGCCGTCGCGCACCGCATAGGCCAGCCGATCCGGACGGCACACCAGCTCTTGCGCATTGGCCGCCCCGACACTGCGCAGCGGCCCCTTGCAGAGGGGGCAAACCAACAAATCGAGCAAGCGCTTGTCCATAGGTCCCTCAGGCGCGCGCCGCGCGCTCGGCAATTGTCCTGGCCACGATGCTTCGCAGTCTTTCGGCATCGCCCGCCGCGAAGGTCGCGCTGACGGGCACGTACCAATGATGCGGCCCGGCGATGTCGCGGCATTTTACGGCATCTTTCTCGGTCATGAGCACCGCAAGATCGTCGGCAAAGGATATATCTTCAATCCCTAATCTGGCGTGGTCCGGCAATGGATGTTCAAGGACATCGATCCCGACCGCGCGCAGCATGGCGAAGAAGCGCTGCGGATTGCCGATGGCAGCGACCGCATGCACCGGTTGACCGGAAAACTCGCGCAGCGGCTTGGACGTGCCGTACTTCATGGCAACCGCGCTTGTCGCCAGCAAGCGCATGCGCAGCGCACCTTCGCCGGGCGAGTCTCCGCCGTTGACCACGACGGCGTCGGCGCGCTCGAGGCGCGCCGGGGTTTCGCGCAGCGGGCCGGCGGGCAGCAAGCGCCCATTGCCGAAGCGGCGATCGCCGTCGATGACCACGATTTCACAGTCGCGCTGCAGAGCATAGTGCTGCAGCCCATCGTCGCTGACGATGACGTCGCAGCCCGCATCGATCAACAGCTGCGCCGCGGCGGGACGATTGCGCCCGGTCGCGACCGGGACGCGGCTGCGGCGCGCCAGCAAAATGGCTTCATCGCCGACCCGATCGGAATTATCGGAGTTTTGAACAAGACGCGGCGCCCGGGATGTGCCGCCATATCCACGGGTCACGACCCCCGGTCTCAAGCCTGATTCTGCCAACCGGCCGCACAACCAGCACACCAGCGGGGTTTTGCCGGTCCCACCGACGCTCAAGTTGCCAACCACGACGACCGGGCATGACAGGCGCGTGGAGCGTGCCCAATGCAGCGAATAGGCAGAGCGGCGCATGCTCGATAACGCAGCGTAAACCGCGGACAACGGCTTCATCCACCACGGCGGCGGGACCCCGCCGTACCAGATTTTATTGAGCCAGGATTGCGCCGACATTCGTGAGTCGCTTGCTCAAGCGTTGAACTGCATCCCATGCAGCGCCGCATACAGGCCGGCGCGCGCCAAAAGCTCATGATGACTGCCCATCTCAACGATCCGCCCTTGATCGAGCACGATGATTCGATCCGCGCTTTCGACCGTCGACAGCCGGTGGGCGATCACCAGCGTGGTGCGGCCTTTCATGAGCAGCGCCAGCTCCTGCTGAACCCGCCGTTCCGACTCGTTGTCGAGCGCCGCGGTTGCTTCGTCGAGAATCAGCACCGGCGAATTCTTGAGCAGCGAGCGCGCGATGGAAATTCGCTGCCGCTGGCCGCCCGAAAAATTCTGTCCGCGATCGGTGAGCATCGTATCGAGGCCCTGGGGCTGTTGGTTGACGAACTCCATGACGTTGGCGGCGCGCGACGCCTCCTCGACCTCCGCCGCGCTCTTGCCGACGGCATTGAAGGCGATGTTGTTGCGGATCGTATCGTTGAAAAGCACCACTTCCTGGCTGACGAGGCTCACCTGCGAGCGCAGGTCGGTCAAGCGGTATTCGCGCACATCGACTCCGTCCAACAGCACCGCGCCTTGCTGCACGTCGTAAAACCGCGGCACCAGACCGACGAGCGTGGTCTTGCCGCTGCCGGATCGGCCGACGATGGCCACGGTTTCGCCGGGCCGCACGCTGAAGCTCACATCCCGCAGCACGTCGCCCTTCTCGCCCTCGTACGCAAAGGACACATTGCGAAATTCGACTTCGCCGCGGGCGCGCACCAGGGCGCGCGTGCCGCCGGTCCCTTCCGTGGGCTGGTCCAGGACTTCGAACACGCTTTGCCCCGCGGCGATGCCTTGCTGCAACGGCCCGCTCATGTTGACCAGGCTGCGCAGCGGCGACGGAATGAGGAACAGCGCGGTCAGAAATCCGAAGAAATCATCCAGGGTCAGATCGCCGGCTTGCACCTGATGAATCGACACGAACAGCACGCTGCCCAGCGCGATCGCGGCTATGCATTGCACCACCGGGTTGCTGATGGCTTTGGCGCGCACCAATTTCATGTTGGAGGCGCGGTTGTGTTCGTTGACTTGCTCGAAGCGCTGCGTTTGGTGATCTTCCGCATTGAAGATCTTGATCAGACGCAAGGCGTCGATGGCTTCCTTCGCCACCCGCGTGATATCGCCCATCGAGTTTTGGATGCGCTGGCTGTAGCGGCGGAAACTGCGGTTGGCGATCTGCATCAACCAGGCGATTGCCGGCGCCGCGGCAATGCAAAAGGCGGCGAGATGCCAGTTCAAATAGAACAGATACCCGACCAGAATCACGATGCTCAACGAGTCGCTGATGAGCGAAATGGCTGCATTGGTGGCGGCCGCCGCGACCAGTTCGATATTGTTGGTCAATTTCGACAGCAAGTGTCCGGACTGCTGCTGGTCCGTATAGGCGATCGGCACGCGCATGAAGTGTTGGAACAGGTCGTGGCGCAGGCTTTTGATCACCTGCCGTCCCACCCAACTGGGGAAATAGTTGGCGATGTAGTCGCCCAGGCCGCGCAGCGTAAAAAGCACCACCACGCCGACCGGCACCTGCCAGAGAACGTTCGGATCCTGCAGTACGAACGTGCCCTTCATGAAACGCTTTACCAGGTACGCCAGCGAGGCATTGGACACGGCGAACAGAATCGCGCCCAAGACGCCGACGAAAAACATCGCCGCGTGCGGTCTCGCATACTGGATCACGCGGCGATAAATCGCCCAGCCGTCAGTGGTGGCGCTGACAGCCGGCGGCGCGGCGTTCAAGGGGCGTTATCCTCATGCACGGTTGCGATGTTGAGCTGCGCGAAACCGAGTTTGCCCGCGACGTCCATGGCCGTCACCACCGCTTGATGCGTGGTGCGCGCATCCGCGCGGATGGTGATCGGACCCCGGTCGGTGCCGGCTTCCTTGATCAGGGCGGCGCGCAGCGTATCGGGACTGGAGTTGATCAAGGTTCGCTCGTTGACGCGGTAGGCGCCCTCCGCGGTGACGGTGATGACCAGCGGCTCGCGCGATCCGCGCGGAATCGGCATATCGCTCGATTGCGGCAGCTGAACCTTGACTCGTCCTTCTTGATTGAACGTCGTTGAGACCATGAAGAAGATCAGCAATACCAGCAGCACATCGATCATGTTGATCAGATTGATTTCCGGATCTTCTGGGCGGCGCGGGCGCAGGTTCATCGTTTGGCGAATCCCCCGCGTTCGTCGAGCGCATCGACGAGTTTCATGGCTTCCTTCTCCATTCGAATGACCAGGCCCTCAACCTTGCTCCTCAAGAAGCGATACGCGATCAGCGAGGGAATCGCAACCGTCAATCCCGCGGCGGTCGTGATCAGGGCTTCGCCGATACCGCCGGAAAGAGTCCTGGGATCGCCGAGTCCGCTCGCCGTGATGGCATTGAACGCATGGATGATGCCGGCGACGGTTCCCAGCAGTCCCAACAGCGGCGCAACCGCGGCGATCGTGCCGAGGGTATTGAGGAAGCGTTCCAGATCATGAATCACGTGGCGGCCGCCGTCCTCGAGGCGCTCCACCATGATCTCCCGAGGCTTGTCGCGGTTCGCGAGTCCGATGGCCAACAGCTTGCCGAGCGGCGAGTTCTGTTCCAGTGCAACCACCAATTTGTCGCTCATTTGGTCCGCTTCGATCCAATTCCAGACTTTTTGCGCCAGGTCACGCGGGATGACGCGATTGCTCTGCAGAGTCCAAAGACGCTCCAAGATAATGGCGACCGCCGCGATGGAACATATAATGATCGGCCACATGAAGCCGCCGCCCGCGCGGATAATCTCCCACATTGCGCCCTCGTTTAAGTCAAATGCGAAGCTGCGGGCATGATACTTGACCGCCGACTGTTCAGACAGTGCTTTTGCCACCCGCTACAAGCCATTGATTTCCCAAATGCTCGCAGAGTCGAGTGCAGGCGTCACGAAATCGGCATAATGGGCACTTGGGAGGCGTAAAAAAAAAACCATGAAACGCTGGCTACGACGCGTCACCCCGGACCGAAGCACGCTGGAACAGCACTGGTGTTTGAAACACTTCGCGGCAATCATGCTCGACCGCCGCTGCTGGGCTTTCAATCGCGCCAGCGTGTCCCGCTCCTTCGCTCTCGGCCTGTTTATCGCCTTCATTCCGCCCACGCCCCTGCCGGTGCACCTGGTCGCCTGCGCATTGTTGGGGGTGTTCTTTCGGCTGAACCTGCCGGTGCTGATAGGCACGGTTTTCATCAGCAACCCCTTCACCTGGGTGCCGCAGGTCGCGGGCTCCCTTTGGGTGGGCGCGAAACTGCTCGGTTGGGATCTGATGCCCTTCCTGCACGCCATCCGGCATCACACGCTCTGGGCGGACATGAGCGTGCTGTGGCCGCCCCTGCTGCTGGGAGCCCTGGTGCTCGGTCTGATTGCGGCCGCTTGCGGCTACGTACTGGCACAGGCCGCCTGGCGCGCCCGAGTCATCTACCAGCTGCGGCGGCGCCGCGCGCGCTCATGCGAGCGCAGCATCGCGCTCGATTAAGATCCCTTCCGTCAGTGTAAGCACGCGATCCAGGCGCGCCGCCAACCTTTCATCGTGCGTGACGATCACCAGACTGGTGCCGAGTTCGCGGTTCAGCTCCAGCATCAGTTCGAACACCTGCGCGGCGTTCTTGCCGTCCAGATTTCCCGTTGGCTCATCCGCCAGCACCAGCTTGGGCCGGGTCACCAGCGCGCGGGCGACCGCCGCGCGTTGCCGTTCACCGCCCGACAGTTGCGCGGGACGATGGCTCAGCCGTTCGCCCAATCCGACGCGCGCCAATAGCGCTCCTGCCTCGCGCATCGCGGCGCGCGGATTCATGCGCCGCACCAGCAACGGCATGGCCACATTCTCGAGCGCAGTGAACTCGGGCAACAAATGATGGAATTGATAGACGAAGCCCACGGCGTGGTTGCGCAGACGCCCGCGCTCGGCATCGCTCAATTGGTTCATCGCCGACCCGGCAATGCCCACGGTACCGCGCGTCGGCAGGTCCAAGCCGCCCAGCAGCTGCAGCAGCGTAGTCTTGCCCGATCCTGAGGCGCCGACGATGGCAATGCGCTCGGCGGCGCGGACGTTGATGTTCGCACCGCGCAGCACCTGCAGCGTCACCCCGCCCTGCACGAATTCCTTGACCAGATCCACCCCTTCGAGCACCGTTTCCATTGAAGTCGACATCCTTTTGTTCTCAATCGTTTCGCAAAGATTCGGCCGGCAACAAGCGCGCGGCGCGCATCGCCGGGTAGACGGTGGACATGCACGCCAGAACGAAGGCAAATCCGCAGATGCGCAGCACATCGCTCAGGCGCACATGCGCCGGCAAGTCGCTCATGAAGTACACGCGTGGGTCCAGAAACTTGAAACCGACCACGGCCTCGAGCGCGTGTACGAGATCCTGTAGATTCACGGCGATAATGACACCGAGCGCGACGCCGAAGAGGATGCCGAGCATGCCGATGAGGCTGCCCTGAACGATGAATATGGAGAGGATGCTGCGCGGCGAGGAGCCGAAGGTGCGCAGAATCGCGATATCGCGGCGCTTATCCTTCACCACCATCACCATGGTCGAGACGATGTTGAACGCCGCGACCACGACCATCAACGAGAGCATCACGAACAAAATCCGCTTCGTGATGGTGATGGAACGAAAGAAATTCACGTGCTCGTTGGTCCAGTCCTGGATTTCGACCCCGCCGCCGATGGCGATGGCGGCGGCGCGCGCCACGCGCGGCGCCGCATACATATCCGCAAGATTCAGACGGATGCCGGTGACGGCGTCGCCCATGCGCAGCAGTTTCGCCGCGTCCTGAATTGCCATGATGGCAATGCGCCGATCGTATTCGTACATGCCGACGGAAAGAATTCCGGTCACTTCAAATGCGCGCATCCGCGGCAGCACGCCGAGCGGCGTGACATCGCCGAGGGCCACGACCAACACGACCCGGTCGCCGACTTTGGCGCCGAGTTCTTGCGCCAAGGCCTTGCCGAGAATCACCCGGTAACTGCCCGGTGTCAGGTCGGTCAAATGGCCGCTCAAAAGATGCGGCCCCAGATCCACGACCCGCGCTTCGGCCGCAGGGTCGATGCCGCGCAGCTGCACGCCGGATGACTTGTCGCCGTGGGTCATCAACCCTTGTTCCTCGATATAGGGCGCCGCGCCGTTGATGCCCGGGAAGACCTGCAGCTTTGCGATGTCCGCCCGCCAGTTCGGAATGCGGCCCTCGATGCCTGAGATCGTGGCGTGCGCCGTCAGACTCAAGATGCGGGTGCGCAACACCTCCTCGAAGCCGTTCATCACCGAAAGCACGATGATCAGCACCGCCACGCCCAAAGCCAATCCGACGATGGCGATGCCGGCAATCAAGGACACGAAGCCGCGATGCGGCGCCGCGCGCAGATAGCGAAACCCCAAGAAACCCTCGTACCAGTAGCGCTTCACTCGTACCTCAGGGCGACGGCCGGCTGCGTGCGGGAGGCCTGCAAGGCCGGATATATCGTTGCACTGAAGGTCAGCACGAACGCGGCGATCGCAATCCTGACCACATCGGCCGGATGCAGCTCGCTCGGGATGCCGGAAACGTAATAGACGTCGGGGTCCATGATGTGAAAATTGAAAGTGCTTTCCAAGAACGGCACGATCACATCGACGTTCAGCGCCAATGCGAGACCCAACCCGACCCCGAGCGCCGTGCCGATCCAGCCGATCAGCACGCCCTGCGTCATGAAAACCGCCAGAACTCCTCGTGGGCTCAAGCCCAAGGTCCGCAAAATGGCGATGTCGGTGCGCTTGTCGTTCACCACCATGACCAGCGTTGCCACGATATTGAACACCGCCACCGCGACAATCAGCAGGAGGATCAAACCCGTCATGGTCTTCTCGATGCGGATGGCGCGAAAGTATGCTTCGTTCTCCTGGGTCCAGTCGCGCACCTGCATTTTCGATTGCAAGCGCGCGGCGGCGGCGCGCGCCAGAACGGGCGCTTCGAGAACATCGTCGAACTTGAGCCGGATTCCGCTGGGCCCGGAAAGACCCCGCAATGCCTCGGCATCGCTCAGGTTGATCAATGCGAGCACGCTGTCATGCTCCTGCAAGCCGACTTCAAAGGTGCCGACGACCTCGAATTCCTGCAGACGCGGCGTGAAGCCGCCGCCGCTGGCGGTTGAATTGCCTGCGATCATGACGACCACCGTATCGCCCGGACCCACCTGCAGTTGGTAGGCGAGCATTCGTCCCAGGATGATTCGGTTCATTCCCGGCTTAAGATCGGTCAGCTTGCCCTCGCGCATGGCATCGGCGATCGTGGAAACCTTCGGTTCCCATTCAGGATCGATGCCGCGCACGATCGCGCCGCTCATCGAGGACTGCTTGCTCAGCATGGCGTCGGAGTCCAAATACGGCGCCGCGCCGGTCAGGCCCGGCGAACCCTGCAACTGGTCTATGCGGGCCCGCCAATCGGGAATGGGCTCGCCGCCCAAGGTCAGCGTGGCGTGCGCCGACAAGCTCAGCAGGCGTCCGCGCAGCTCGGTTTCAAAGCCGTTCATCACCGAAAGCACCGTGATCAGCGCCGCGACGCCCACGGCGACGCCAAGCAGCGACACCCAGGTGATGAAAGATACGAAAAAGCTGTGCTCGCGAGCCAGCGAGTAACGCAGACCCACAAAGACAGGGAGGGGTTGGAACATGAGCGGCGACGAATCCTTACCGGGACCGATTAAATGGCAACACAATCAGAGTGTTAATTGGGTCAAGTATTGGTCCATAAAGGCAGTGGTATAGTTTCAAGGGGCCAAAAGTAATCATAGGATATCGGTAACATATGAGGTACGCCATGAGGTATCGAATTCTGCTGCTAGCCACGGTGCTCGCGAGCGGCCTCGCCGCGGCCGAGACCATCGCCGTCGATAACGGCATCGCGGTCAAACAATCCGATGTGCCCACGCCGACCCGGGGCATGACCATGGACCAAGTTGCGGGCAAGTTCGGCGCTCCTGCCAGCAAGGTTCCGGCCGTCGGACAACCGCCGATCTCGCGCTGGGAATATCCAGGTTTCGTGGTGTATTTCGAGCGCGATCACGTCATTCACAGCGTCGTCGTCAGCTCAGCCGAACCCGCCGCCAGCCCAGCTAATCCCGCGTAACCGCGCCTAGGTTCGCGTAACATCATTTAAACTTGATTCTTAAGCACCCACCGCGGCTTGTTCGCGGCGGGCGTTTTTTATTTTTCCAAAACCGCAAATGTCTTTACTCCACCCCATCCTTCCCGATAGCGACGGCCGCCCGGTCAAATGGGGCAAGCTGTATGGCGCAGCGCCGGCGCTCGCCATTGCCGAAGCGGCTGCCGCGGCCGGCGGCCCGCTGTTGGTCATCGCGCAGAGCTCGCGCGAAGCGGAGACCTTAAGCGAGGAAGTTCAGTTCTTTGCCGGACCCGGTCTCGATGTCAGGGTGTTCGCCGATTTGGAGACGCTGCCCTATGACAGCTTCTCCGCTCATCCGGACATCACCTCCGCCCGCCTCGCGACGCTGGCAGAGCTGCCGCGCGCGCGCCACGGCGTGTGGTTGGTTGCCATCGACACGCTGCTGCAGCGATTGGCGCCCCGCAGCTACATCGAGGCCTACTCGCTCAAAATACATCTCAACGAGACGCTCGATCTCGAGGCGCTGCGCGCGCAATTGGCGATGGCCGGTTATGCCGCGGTCACTCAAGTCGTGGCGCATGGCGAGTTCGCGGTTCGGGGTTCGCTCATCGATGTTTTCCCGATGGGTTCGGACACTCCGTACCGCGTCGATCTGCTGGATCGAGACGTCGACAGCATTCGGCGCTTCGATCCCGAGACGCAGCGTTCGCTCGACAAATTGGAGCGCATTCAGTTGCTGCCGGCGCGCGAAACCCCCTTGAACGCCGAGGCGGTGCGCGAGTTCCGGCGCCGCTATCGACTGCGCTTCAGCGGCGATCTTTCGGAGCAGGCGGTGTACCGCGACATCAGCGCCGGCGTGGCGCCCGGCGGGATCGAATTCTTCCTGCCGTTGTTCTTCGAGCGCACCTCGCATCTGTTCGAGTATTTGCCGCCCAACAGCGTGGTGCTGGACATCAACGATGCGGCCTCGAGCGCGAGCGGACTGTGGACCGGAATCGTGGAGCGCCATGAACAGCTGCGGCACGACCGCTACCGCCCGATCTTGGATCCCGCCGAGGTCTATCTGACGCCCGACGAATTTCGGCAAGCGCTGTCGCCGTGGCCGAAGGTTGAAGTGCGCAACTTCGAATGGCCCCCGGAGACGGCCGGACGGTTCCAAAATTTTCCCACCGCGGCGCCCGCCGTGGTTCGCATCGATGCGCGCGCCGAGCAGCCGGCCGCCGAATTGGCATCGCATATCGACGGCGCCGAGGCGCGCATCCTGATCGCGGCCGAATCAGCCGGCCGCCGCGAGCTCATCTTGGATCTGCTGCGTGCGCGCGACAGTTCAGCCAAAGGTCTTCGACAGCTTTGCCGCATTCCAAGCGAGCGGCGCGAAGCTGGGGATTACGGTGTCCGCCGCCGTCTCGGGACTGACGCTCGAAAAACCCTCCCTGGAAATTCTTACCGAATCGCAATTGTTCGGCGACCGCGCCCGCCAGGAGCGCCGCCGGCGGCGAACGGAGAGCGATCCGGCCAAGATATTGAAGGAATTGTCGGATCTGCGCATCGGCGCACCGGTGGTGCACGAGACTTACGGCGTCGGCCGCTATGTCGGGCTGCAGACGATGGACATCGCCGGCTACACCGGCGAGTTCCTGGTGCTCGAATATGCAGAGGGCGACAAGTTATATGTCCCGGTCCAATCGCTGCATCTGGTATCGCGCTACACCGGCGCGCCTGCGGAAACGGCGCCGCTGCACAAGCTCGGCGGCGACCAATGGCAAAAGGCGCGCCGCAAAGCCGCACAGAGAATTCGCGACGTCGCCGCCGAATTGCTCGATCTATATTCGCGCCGGGCCGCCCGGCAAGGCACGCGCATGCTGGCCGGCGAAGCCGAATACCGCGCCTTTCAGGCCGGCTTTCCATTCGAGGAGACGGTCGACCAAGCCGCCGCCATCGAACAGGTCATCGCGGATCTGAAGTCCGACAAGCCCATGGACCGCGTCATCTGCGGCGACGTGGGCTTCGGCAAAACCGAGGTGGCGCTGCGTGCCGCCTTCATCGCGGTGCAGGCCGGCAAACAGGTTGCGGTACTGGTGCCGACAACGTTGCTAGCACAGCAGCATCACACGAATTTTGTGGACCGCTTCGCCGACTGGCCGGTGCGCGTCGAGAGTCTGTCGCGCTTTCGCACCAACAAGGAAGCGGCCGGCGTCATCGAAGGGATCGGCGCCGGCACCGTGGATATCGTCATCGCCACGCAACGTCTCCTGCAAGGCAAGATTCGCTTCAAGGACTTGGGGCTGGTGGTCATCGATGAGGAGCATCGGTTCGGCGTGCGCGACAAGGAGAGATTGAAGGCGTTGCGGACCGAAGTCGATGTTCTGACGCTGACGGCGACCCCGATTCCGCGCACCCTCAACATGGCGATGGGCGGCCTGCGTGATTTGTCTTTGATCACCACGCCGCCCGCCGAGCGTTTGGCGGTCAAGACCTTCGTGCTGGAATGGAACGAGACCATCGTGCGGGAGGCCGCGCTGCGCGAAATTCGACGCGGCGGCCAGATTTATTTCGTGCACAACACCATCGAGACCATCGAGAAAACCGCGCAAGCCATGCGCGAATTGGTCCCGGAAGCCAGCGTCGCAGTGGGGCACGGCCAGATGCGCGAACGCGACCTTGAACAGCTGATGCTCGATTTTTATCACCGCCGCTTCAACGTTCTGGTATGCACGACCATCATCGAAAGCGGCATCGACGTGCCGACGGCCAATACCATCATCATCGACCGCGCCGATCGCTTCGGCCTCGCCCAGATTCATCAGCTCCGCGGCCGTGTCGGGCGCTCGCACCATCGCGCCTATGCTTACCTGATCACGCCGCCGCGAAAGGCGATGACCGCCGATGCCATCAAGCGGCTCGAAGCGCTGGAGTCGCTCGAAGATCTGGGCGCCGGATTTACGCTGGCAACGCACGACTTGGAAATCCGCGGGGCCGGCGAGCTTTTGGGCGATGAACAAAGCGGACAAATTCAAGAGATCGGCTACAACCTGTACATGGAACTGCTGGAGCGCGCCGTTGCGGCGCTGAAATCGGGCAAACAGGCCGATCTTGAACGGCCGCTGGATGCGGGGCCGGAGGTCGAATTGCACGTGCCGGCGCTCATTCCCGAGGACTATGTACCGGATGTGCACTTGCGCTTGATGCTCTACAAACGCATCGCCAGCACGCCCTCGCGCGAGGAATTGGACGAACTGAAGGTCGAAATGATCGACCGCTTCGGTCCGATTCCGCCGTTTGCGCAATCCTTGTTCCGCGCCGCCTACCTCAAGCTACGCGCCGCGGCGCTCGGCATCCGCAAGATCGACGCCGGCGCGAGCAGCGGCTACATGCTGTTCGAGGAGCAGAATCGGATCGACCCGCAGCGGGTCTTGAAGCTCATTCAAGGCAAGCCCAAGGAATACCGCCTCGACGGCCCGCTCAAGCTGAGGTTCGGGCACATTGCGCGCACCGAGGAAGCCTTGTTTACCCGCGTCGAAGAGCTGGTGGAGCAGCTCTCGTAGGCTGCCGCGCCGCTATTGAATGGCGCCGAGAAAATCGCCTTTGCCGATTTCCACGCCGCTCTTGCGCAGCAGCGCATAGACCATGCTGTAGTGGAAATAGAAATTCGGCAGCACGAAATCATTGACGTAGCTCTGCGCGGTGAATTTCCACGCGCCGTTGGGGAACTTCAACTCGATAGTGCGGGCCTCATCGCCGGCGACTTTTGCCGCGGTGACGGTCCGTAAATAATCCAGCGTTTTGGCGATGCGCGCCTTGAGCTCCGGCAAGGTGGTTTCCGTATCCTCATGCTTCGGCACTTCGATGCCCGCCAGCCGGCCGGCGGCGCCCTTGGCGGTGTCGCACGCGATCTGCACCTGGCGGCTGAGCGGATACATGTCCGGAAACAGGCGTGTCTGCGCGAGCACGGACGAATCGATTTTTTTTGCAGCCGCGTAGGCGGCGGCCTTATCGAGGATTGCGGACATGTTGGTGAGGCCGCGCGTCAGCGCGGGAATTGAAAAATCATACAGGGTCGCCATCCAAATCTCCTGAAGTCTTGCGGGCGGGAAGCCGCACTGTAACATATGCCCATGCTGCCCTTCTCCGAAGCCTGCGAGCGAAACAAGGGTCCGATTCTCGAGGTGCTGCGCGCGGCTTTTGCGGACCGCACGCAGGTTCTCGAAATCGGCAGCGGCACCGGACAGCACGCGGTGTATTTTTCCGCGCACTTGACGCATTTGACCTGGCATCCCACCGAGCAGTTGACTTACCTCGCCGATCTCGCGGCTCGGGTGAAGCTCGAGGGCACGCGCAATCTGCGCCCGCCCACGGTTCTCGAGGTCAAGCAAACCGTATGGCCGTTGCGCAACGTCGATGCCGTCTTCAGCGCCAATACGCTGCACATCATGGGCTGGGCGGAAGTGGAGGCGTTGTTCCGCGGCGTCGATGCCGTGCTGTCGCCGCATGGCGTGCTGTGCATTTATGGGCCGTTTCGCTACGCCGGCCGCTACACATCGGACAGCAATCGCGATTTCGATCTGATGCTCAAGGAGCGTGATCCCCGCTCGGGCCTGCGCGACCTGACGGATCTCAATGTTCTTGCCGGGCGCCATGCGCTGCGGCTTGCAGTCGATCACGATCTACCCGCCAACAATCGTCTGCTGGAGTTCGTGCGGGTCTAGCAGCACGGCCCCGAGCCTGCCCCGTCAGGCTCGTCCGATGGCCGACAAGAGCGAGGCGTGGTCGAGCGCCCCCTCGTAGCGTTTGCCGTTGATGAAGAAAGTCGGCGTTCCGGCGACGCCGCTGCGCATGCCGCCCATGAAGTCTCGCTTGACCCGCGGCCGGTAGCGGCGCGTCGCCAGATCAGCGGAAAACTGCCCGACATCGAGCTTGAATCTTACCGCCAGCTGATGCAGCAAATCGGAGCCCAATTCGGACTGTTGCTGCAAGATTGCATCGTGCATCTCCCAAAATTTTCCCTGGGCGCCGGCCGCCTCGGCCGCTTCCGCGGCATGCTGCGCATAGGGATGCATCTCGAGCAACGGCATGTGGCGGAAAACGAAACGCAATTGCGTGCCCATGGCTTTCGCAATCGCCTTGATCATGGGATTCATATCCGCGCAATAAGGGCATTGATAGTCGCCGTACTCGACCACCGTGACCGGTGCGTCCTCCGGGCCCTGTGCATGGTCGCTCTTGCCGACTGCCACCGCGAGATTCATTGGAGCAGCGACTCGCAGTCGACATCCTTCGCCTTGCCGGGATCGACCAGCACCATTTTTGAGTCGTGTGCCTGTATACCAATCTTGGGGGATTTAAGAGTACCTTGAATCACAATCGGCGAGCGCAGCTGGAAAAAGCGCACATGCTTCGGATAGCCGCGCAAGACCAGATCCAAGGTCTCGTTCTGCAGATGGATGAATCCTTCGCCGGCGATCAGCACCGGCGCGGTGTCGAGCACCAGACTCCGTGCCGTCAAGGTGCCCTCGTGCGCTTGAAAGTTGGCGATGCCGCAGCGCACCGGCACCTCTTTCTTGTCTTTAGTGAGCAACAATCCCAGGCCGCGAAGGTCGATGCCGGCGAGCTCCGCGAGCGATTCGCGCACCATGCCGCCGGGCAGGCTCGCCTGCAGTGTGCCGTCCGCGCTCGCCGCGGCATCATGCAGAGACTTGCCGCGGCCCGTGAGGTCCATTTTTACCGCCAACGAACCTTCAATGGGCGGCGGTCCGGCTTTTTTGCGGGGATATTGTGCGAGTTGCATACCTTTGATTCTAACTTCCAAGTGCGCGGCAGGAATCTCTTTCCGCGCGTCGATCTTGATCTGGGCAGTCAGATTGCCGCCCATGATTTGCGCGGATACCGGCGCGATCGTCAGCTCGCCGTGATCGTTGCTCACCTTCGCCGCAAAAGCGCTGATGGCGGTGCGCCCCGCTTCCAGGCGCGCCGCCCGATATTGCACGGTCCCCTTGCCGAGCCGCAATGCCGTCGGATCGGGCGCGGCGCTCGGCAAGAGCAGCTCGTTCGCGGCGGCTTCGGGATCGCGGCCCGCCGCGCGCGGACCGAGATCGGCGAGACGCAGGAGCTGCGACTCCAATTCCCCGTCGACGTTGAACTGACCCTTGGCCGAATTGATCGACACCGATCCGTGCAAATCGCTTTGGCCGCTCTTGACCGACAAGTCGCTGAACGCGGAGGTGGAGGTGTTGGCGCGCCACGCCAGGTGTCCGGAAAGATGGTAGCTGCCGGTGTCGATCAATCTCGCGCCGGTCAGGTAGCGCATATCCTTGAGATCGGCGCCGGAGGCCTCGAAGGTCGCGTCATAGGAACGCAAATCGAATCCATGCTGCAAAAACCCGCCGGCAATCAGGTGCGAACCGCTGGAGCTTTCGGCGAATTTGAAGTTGTAGTGGGCGTTGCGGCTCGCCGTGCGCAGTGGATCGGCGCTGAATTCGAAGTTGACCGGCTTGCCGTTCAGCTGACCCTTCCCCTCGATGCTGAGGGGCTGCAATCCCGCCGCGCCATTCGCATCGTGCGCGGAAATCGTGCCGTCGAATTGGCGGTGCTTTTGCACATCCTCGAGCAGCACGCGGGCATCCATCATGGACAAGGAGCGAATGATCATCATGGCGTGCGGCGCGCTGCTGTCCGGATTCTGCAGCTGCCAGTTGGCGTGACCCTGGGCGTCGCGCAGCAGGTGCAGCGTTGCATGGTCGATTTGCAGCCGATCGATGCTCAGCTCCTTGCCTAATTGCGGCGCGTCGAATATCACCGTGACCTTGCCGAGAACCGCGGCGCTCCCGGCGGGCGTCCACGCCGGATTGCCGATGACGACGCCTTCGGCCACGAGGCGCGGATTGCGCGAGAAAATACGCACGCTCAGACGGCCCTCGACATGAATCGGGCGGCCTGAATAGGCCGCAAGCAGGTTCAGCAGCGGTCCCCGCAGGTACCCGGCATCCAACGCCACGGCCGCCAGGACACATAATGCGGCGATCGCGAGAATCGCCGACCCGACCCAGAACAAGCCACGGCGCAGCCTTGGAGAGGCGTTCATGGGCCCATTAACGCACGAATTGAGCCGGCGGGGCCCACCGGACGGGTCATGAGACATCCCCCACATTTGGTGGCATAATGGCACCGAAACGTAGACTCTGCGCGCTCTCTAGGCGCGCCCATACCATGGCGAACCACCGGGGAAGGTTAACGACTATGAAGAAGACTCGTGCGTCTGCCGCCGCAGCGGCATTGATGGCCATCGCAAGCCTCAGCTACGCGGGCGCAAGCGGCGCGACCGCCACGGCGGCGGCAAAAGCACCCGCCGAAGTTGCGTTGCCGGTGACCGTGGATGACTTCCGGCTGTCCGATCAGAACCTGCACTCGCACGAGTTGCGGCAGCTTGGCGACGCCAGCGCGGTGGTGCTCATTACCCAGGAGAACAACTGTCCGGTGAGCCGCAACACCAGCGCCGCGGTGAAAGCTTTGCAAGACCAATATTCGGCCAAGGGCGTCGAGATTTTCATGCTGAACTCCACGCCGTCGGACAAGCGCGACGCGATTGTCGCGGAGGCGCAAGCCTACGGCTACCACCTGCCCATCCTCATGGACACCAATCAGCTGGTGGGCGAGCAGTTGGGCGTGACGAGAACTGCCGAAGTCATCATCGTCGATCCGAAGACCTGGAAAATCGTGTATCGAGGCCCGATCGACGACAAAGTCACCTACGAGCGCCAGAAGGCCGCGGCGGAGCACACCTGGGCCAAGGATGCGCTCGATTCCATGCTCGCCGGCAAGCCGGTTGCGGTTGCGCGGGTCGAACCGGTGGGCTGCATCATCGACTTCCCGGAACGCGCGAAAATCGCCGCGAGCAAAGTGACCTACGTGAAGAACATCGCGCCGATGTTCGAGGACAAGTGCGTGTCCTGCCATGAGCCGGGCGGCATCGGTCCGATGCCCTTTACCAAGTTCGAGGAGATCGCGCCATTTGCGTCCATGATTCGCGAAATGATCCGCACGCAACGCATGCCGCCCTGGCGCGCCGATCCCAGCGTGGGCCATTTCCTCGGCGACCGCAGCTTGTCGTCCACGCAAATCAAGACGCTCGTGCATTGGGTCGAAGCCGGCGCGCCGCGCGGCATCGGCCCGGATCCGATGGCCGGCAAAAACTTCACCGCGGCTGAATGGCCGTTGGGCAAGCCGGACCTGGTGCTGGATATTCCTGCCTACACCATCCCGGCAAACGGCATCGTCGACTATCAGCGCCCCTACGTCGTCAATCCTCTGAAGGAGGGCAAGTGGCTGCGTGCCTCGACCATCAAGGTCGTGAATCGCCAAACCGTGCATCACATTCTTACCGGCTACCTCGCGCAAGTGCCGGGACCCGGTCAAGTCGCGAATGAGAGCAAGTGGGGAACCTCGCTGGGCGGCTACGCGGTCGGCGCCGAATCCTTCGTCGAGCCGGAGAACACCGGCGCGTTCATTCCGGCCGGCGGCGCCATCGGCTTCCAAGTTCACTACACGCCATTCGGTCAGCAGGTCACCGAGCACTCGCAAATCGCGCTTTACTTCTGGAAAGACAAGCCGAAATACGTGATGCGCAATTCGGTGGTGCTGAATGCGAACATCGTGATCCCGGCGAACACCGAGAGCACCGAGCTGCAGGCGTACATGGATGTGCCTCGGGACATGATGCTGTACGGGGCGTTCCCGCACGCCCATTACCGCGGCGCGTCCTCGAAGTTCTTTTTGATCGAACCGGACGGCAAGAAGACGCTGCTGGTCGCCCTGCCGCACTACGACTTCAATTGGCAGCGCGAGTACAACTTCGTTCAGCCGGTCAAGGTGCCGGCCGGATCGAAATTGCTGGCCGTCTACACCTATGACAACTCGGTCAGAAATCCGGCCAATCCGGATCACAATCGGGTCGTGCCCTGGGGCGATCAATCTTTCGACGAGATGCTCTACACCGCCTTCCACTACGAGTGGGTCGGAGAAACCTCGGACAAGATGAACCAGTATGCCGCGTTCGATCAGGAGCTGAACAAGCACCGTCTGTTCGGCATGCTGGACACGAAGATGAACGGCAAGCTGGATATGTCCGAATTGACCGGACCGATCGGCAAGCAGTTCGCGGGTGCGTTCGCCAAGATCGACACCGACCATGACGGCTTCATCGAGCCCAATGAATTGGCCGCGGCGGAGGGCAACATGCAACGGCGCCGGGAGCAGGCTTCGCAGCAGCAAGGCCAGCCGGCGCAAAGCGCGCCTGCGCAACCGGCAGCGCCGGAGAAGAGCGGAGGCGGCCAGTAGCACCCTCGTGGCGGCCCGTGTCGTCTACCTTTGATGCGTTGAAGGGATCCGCACGGGCCGCCGCAATCGTTTCGATCGCGCTTACCGGCATCGGCTTCGCGAGGCTTGCGCGCCCCACGGCGCTCGACCACGCCGAGGTGGGAACGCCGGCGCCCCGCTTCACGGCCCGGGGAGCCGACGGCAAGCGGCACAGCTTGCGCGACTATGCGGGCAAGCTGGTGGTTTTGGAATGGACCAGCCCCGTCTGCCCTTTTACCGCGGTCAAATACAAAAGCGGAGCAATGCAAGCATTACAGCGTTACGCGCTATCCCGGCAAATCGTCTGGCTTTCCATCGATACGGCGGCGCCCGACAAAGCGGGGTTTCTGACGCCGGCGGCCGCGCGCGCCCGCATTGCGCAAACGCATGCCGCGGTCAGCGCCTTCTTGTTCGATGTCGACGGTACCATTGCGCGCCGCTACGGAGCGAAAACAACACCGAGTTTTTATGTGGTCGATCGCGACGGCAAGCTTGCCTATGAGGGCGCCATGGACGATCAAGTGTTCGCGGACGATGCGGCCGGCCGCGAGTACGTCAAATCCGCGCTCGACGACCTGCTCGCCGGAAGGCGCGTGCAAAAAACCGAAACCCGGCCTCAGGGCTGCGCCATAGAATATTAGCGCGATGCGACCGGTCAGCAAAAGCGCCGCCGCCGCGCGCCGTCTCGATACGGCGGCGAAACCGCGCCGTGAACAGTTGCTCGACCAAGCCGCGCGCGAACTGAACTCCAAGGGCATCTCGATGACCTCCCTGACGGACGTCGCGGATAAGCTCGGCTTCTCGCGCGCCTCGCTTTATTACTATGTCGAGGATCGCGAAGACCTGATGTTTCAGGTGTATTTGCGCTCCTCCGAGATCATGGCGCGGCGGCTGGAGGAGGCGGCCCAGCCCGGCAGGAGCACGCTGCAGGTGCTCGGCAACTTCATCGCCGGCACCCTGGACCCGGCCGAGCCGGAGCTTGCCGCCTTGAGCGAAATAGGTCTGCTCGACCAAGCGGCGCGCGAAACGGTGCTGGGGGTTTTCGAGGCGGTGGTCGCGCGGCTCGCGAGCTTGATCGAAGCGGGAGCCAAGGCCGGGCGCATTCGCTGCTGCGATTTTGAAATCGTGGCGCGTACCATCATCAGCATCATTCACTCGATTCCCCTGAGCTCATCGCTCGCCGAAGCCTTGCGTGTCAGCCGCCCCGACATCGTTGCGGCGGCCAAGGACATCCTGGCGAACGGCTGGGGAGCCGATCGCGGCCGCGGGATCGATCCGCCGCCAATCGATTTCGCGCCGCTGTTGACCCAAGGCGGGGGCTTATTCGACCGCGAAGCGCAGTTCGACGCGAAACGCGAAAAGATTCTCGCGGCGGCCTCGCAGCTGTTCAATCGACGGGGCGTCGACACGACATCGCTGGAGGACATCGCCGCGGCGGTGGGCGCCACCAAGCGAACGCTCTACCACTACGTGGGGGACAAGCAAACCATACTTTCGGCCTGCTACGCCCGCACCCATCGGATTTTCTGCTTCATCCGCGAGCAGGCCGCCGCGCAGGGAGGCTCTGCGAGCGAAACGCTGATCGCGGTGCTGCGCGCAAATTCGATCTCCCATCAGCGCGACGACATCGAGCCGCTGCGCGCCTCGACGGGCTACGATTCGTTGAGCGAAACGGAGAAGATCCTCGCGACCGAGCGCAGCAGAGAGCTGGTGCAGGCCTACCGGGCGTTGTGCCGCGAGGCGCATCATGAACGCTCGATGCGCGATGTGAACCGCGATTGCCTGCTCCTGTTCCTGCGCGGCGCCGGCAGCTGGCTCGCCAAGGGCCTGGTTCGAGGCGACGATCAGCGCAAGGCGCAGATCGCAGCGGAAATCGCCGATCTTTTGCGTCTCGGCTTGAACCCCATTTGATCACTTCGCGCTGATGACGATAAGTTCGATCCCCGGCGGGGGCAGCGCGGCCTGCACATGGATATTCGGTCCGGTTTCAACGCGCTGATCGAGCAACGCGAAGCTGCTCGAGTCGCTGATTCGATAGCGCTTCACCTGGTACTTTCCCGAGGCCGGCAGGGTGACCGTGGCGTCATAGGCGGCATTGTTGGAATATTGGAGCGTGCGCCGCTCCGGAAGCGTGGTATCCCAGTTGTTGCGCGGGCCGCCCAAATATTTCGCAGCGATCTGAAAGTTGCTGATCAGGATTTGAACGAGGCGGTTGTCCTTGGACCTGCCGGCCACCAGCGCGAAACCCGCATCGTCGCCGCCGCTGCTTCGAATCAACAAAGGGGTGCTCTTCAGCGCCCCGAAGGCGCCGAGCGCCGCTCCAACCAGATCGCTGGCGCCGCTGCCCAGGCGCACCGAGGCCGTCGCGCTGCGATAGGTCTGCGCATCGATGGGGCCGCCCAACATGTAGATGAGCGAACTCGTCACGAACGCCGCGCGAGCCGCGTTCGGCAAGTCCGTATCGGCCGGGTCGGCATTCCATTCGTCCAACACATTCCTGGCCGAGCCGAATCCGCGGGCATCGAGGATGATGCGCAGCTGCCGCGCCACCGTGACGAAGACATAAGGGTCGTTCGAGTCCACCGCGTAAAAATGCCAGGTGAAGAAATCCAGCGGCAGGTTGTTCAAGCGCACGAAGTCGATGAATTTTTCGCGATAGTCGCCCAAGATCAGCGGCTTGGAAATCGCCGGGCCCCCGACCAGTGCGGCAGGATCGGCCGCTTGAATGGCCCGCGCGGTCTTGTCGTACAAACGATAGTAGTCCGCCGCGGCGCCGCTCCAAAACTGCTTCGAGTCCGACGCGGTTGAAATCTCCCAATAACGGATACGATCGCGAAATCCCTGGGCCCAGGCGGCGTTGTAGTGCAGCACTACGTGCCGCACGATTTGCGCCCATTTATCCAGATCGGCGGCCGGCGCGGCGCCGGGGCCTGCGCCGCCTGCCCCTGCCCCTGCCCCCGCGCGGCGTTCGATTCGAAACAGGGGCTGCGCGCCGCCCGCTCTGATGGATGCCACGAGCCGATCGGTGGCGGCAAAGTGGTAGCTTTTGGGATTTTCAGCATCGGCGCTCATGTCGGGGAAAATGGCGTCGATTTCTCCGGCGCCGGACGCATCGGGAATGCGCACCAGGTCGACATGGGCCGTTCGATAGAATGCCGCGCCCTGCGAATCCTCGGCCTGCACGCCGTTCAGCGGACGCAAAGCGCCCACTGTCACGGTCGCATCGATGGAGATCTGGCGCGCCGCCGGGTCTTGCGCGAGGGCCTGCGCGATGCCCATCGCGAACAGGGCGGCGGCGGCGAGACCGCGGAGCACTGCGCTACACCGGCACGAGCGCGAGCACCCGCAGCGGACTGCCTGAACCGTTCACAATTTTCAGCGGCGGCGCGATGACCACCGCGCCCGTCGGCGGGAGTTGATCCAGATTGGTCAAGCTGGCGAGCCCGAAACGATTGGCGCCGTGCATGATGGTATGGCAGGGAAACATCGGATTGAAGGTGTGCGCCTGCCCCGCGTCGGTGCCGACCGTCTCCACCCCCACTCCCAGGATGTCGCGTTCCCGCGCGAGGAACGGCACGCACTCCGGATGGAAGCCGGGGGTATGGGAGCCGTCGGCGGCGAAATTGAGAAACGATTCGCCCGGGCGCTTCGACCAGTCGGTGCGAATCAACACCCACGCGCGGCTCGGGATGCGGCCATGCCGGCTTTCCCATTGCTCGACCGCACTCTGCGTGAGCAGAAAATCCGCGCTGCCCTGCACCTGTTTGGAGACATCGATGACGCAGGCCGGACCGATGAATCGCTCCACCGGGATGTTGTGGGTCGCATTCTCCGGATAGTCCTTGCCGGTAACCCAGTGAATCGGTGCGTCGAAATGGGTGCCGGTATGTTCGCCGCAACTGATGTTGTTCCAATACCAGGCAGGGCCGCGCGAGTCATAACGCGAGATCTCCTCCAAAGCAAAGGGTTTCGACGGCGCGAATTGTTCTGGCAGACGAATCGTCTGTGTAGCCGCTTCCAGCGGCACCGTCAGATCCACGACGCGAATGCCGCCGCGCAGGATGCCATCGACCAGGGTGGAAAGGGTCTGTGAGTGGGTGGCCATATTGCTCTAGTAATTGATGGAGGGGTTGTCCCCGGGATAGATGACGCCGACGATATCAAATCCGCCGGGTGTTGTGCATTGGACCGAATGAAGTTGCTTGCGCGGCAAGAACAGCACGTCCCCGGCGCTCACCGGCGTCTTGGTCCTCTCGGTCCAGACCATCCCCCGTCCATTGAGGAAGATGAGCGCCTCTTCGTACAGATGCCGGTGGGGCTCGGCTTTGGACAAAGGAATGTTGCCGATGAACTGCGTCACCACCGTCGAACCGTGCTCGCGGTTGACCAGCATCTGGTAGTAGCGTTCGGCCATTTTGTGCCGCTGCGCGGGGTCGATTGAGGCGACTCGATCCGGATGCTGCGACTCGAAAATCGCGGGCATGAGGTCGCTCAGCAGCAAATCCTCACTGCCGGGACCATTGGAAACGAAGAACTTGAACGGCGCCGCGCCCTTATTGTGCACGCGGTAGGCTTCCGCCGGCCGCACATAGATGCCGGTCAGCGGCGCCACCGCGAAGCGTCGAGCGCCGATTTCAATATCCCCATGGCCTTCGATCACGAACAGCACGGTATGGCGCCCGTCGGCCGCGATCACCGGTGAGCTGCCGCCCGCCTCGACCTCGGCGTAGAACTGCGATTGAAATAATGCGCCCAACGCCGGCGTGACGACCCGGCAGTAGCGCATCGCGCCGCACGCGCTGAAGGTTGCGCGCGCAGTGGCGAAGACATAGCACTGGCCGTCGAGCCGGACTATCGGACCCGGTCCGGCGTCGATCTGCACCACGGCGCGATTTTCCGGGCTGTCCGGGTCATCGGTGAGATAACCGCCGGGCAAGTTGCTGTGGGCACCGTCGCAGAACGGCGCCGTGCCGGTTCGCTTGCAGCCGCAGAAAATGACCTCTTCGTCGCGCTCCGCTTTGAAGAGGACCGGCAGGAACTCGCTGCCGACGTGCGAGCTGTCGCAGAAGGGCTGAGACTTCGAGCGGCCGCAGCTGCACCACCAATAGCGCTTTCCGGCCTTGAGCTCGAAATAATAGCCCTTGCGCTTGGCGATGAGCGGAGGGGTGTTGCTGGGGCTCATGGTGTCCTAGGCTGGTCTTTGCATGTTGCGGCTCATGCGCCGGATCAGAGTGAAGGCCGCTTTGGTTGCCGAAGGAGAGAAACCTTCCAACAGCCGCTGCTCGCGGCGCCGCACCACGATGTTCAGGGAATTGAACAGCGCCCGTCCCTTGTCCGTGAGGTACACCTCGACGCAGCGGGCGTCTTCGCGCCGCAGGACCCGGCGGACCGTGCTCTCCTTCTCCATGCGCATCAGAGCGCGGCTGAGCGCCGACTGCTGCACCATCGCGCGATCGACGATCTCATTGATGGTGATGCCATCGCCCATGGCGAGCACCGCCAGGATGCGCCAGCGGGTCACGTTGATGCCTTCATGCCGTAATTTTTCGATCAAATCCGCGTTGAGTCGATAGGCGAGCCGCGCGATCAGATGCGGCAGAAAGTCGTCAAAAAGCCCCCGATCCGCCGGCGGCGGCGTTGCGTCGGGGATTGCCGCGGCGATTTTTTTTTTGCTTCGCGCCATGCTCATCAGAAGTCGACGACCTGCCCAACGCCGGCCGCGCGCGCCTTTTCAAGGACATGATGCGCCGCCGCCAAATCTTGCGGCGCGATGCCGAGGGATTTGTACAGCGTCATATCCAGGGGGGAGCGGCGGCCCGCTTTCGACCCATTGGCCACTTCGCCGATCTCGGCCAAGATATGTTCGGCGGTGATGGCGCCGGCACGCAGCGCGCGCAGATACTCGCCGCCCTCGTTCACCGTGGAGTTGCGGCAGTCGACGAAGAACCGCGTCTTCGCGACCGCGGCGATGTCGACTTCCGCGGCGGCCGCGACGCTCGAGCCGACCACGTTCAGATGCACGCCGGGGCTCAGCCAATCGCCCTGCAGTATCGGTTCGCGCGCCTTGGTCGTGGTGCAGACAATATCGGCGCCTGCGACCGCATCGCGGACCGTGGCGCAGGTTTCGACCGCGATCCGATGCCGCGCGCTTTCCGCTTGCGCGAACTGCCGCGCCTTGTCAGGGTCGCGCGCCCATACGCGAATGCGCCGCAGCGGCCGCACGTTGAGCATCGCCTCGAGATGACTGCCGGCCTGCTCGCCGGCGCCTAAAATCGCCAAGTCGCCGGCTTCCTCCCGCGCCAACAGACCGGTGGCAAGACCGCTCGCGGCCGCGGTACGAATCGCGGTGATCTCCGCGGCATCGAGCAGCGCGACCGGTTGGCCGTGATCGGCCTCGAACAGCAGCACCAGGCCCAGATGCGAGGAATATTGCGGCGGCTTGTTGCGTGGAATCAGGCTGACGAGCTTGACGCCGAAGCACTCCGGGTCCGCGAGATACCCCGGCATCACGCCCATCATTCCGCGATTCCCGGGCATTGCCAGGATCGAGCGCAGCGGCAGCACCACCCGTCCTTCGGAAACGGCGATCATGGTCCGCCGCATCAACTCGATGCACTCGCCCATCGGCAGTAATCGGCGCACCTCGGCGCGCCGCAGGATGCGAATTTCCATAGCAGGAACCTGCTCTAAGTCCCGCGGCGCGGCCCGAGAGAACCGCGCAACTCTTGCATTGCCGCCACGAAGGACTCGACATCGTCCTCATTGTTGTAAAAATGAAAGCTGGCACGCACGTTGTCGTCTCGATGCGAAGTCACGATGTCACGCTTCATGAGCTCCGCGGACAGCTTGGCGCTGTCGCACGACGGTACGGCGACGGTGGCACCGCGCCGCGAATCCTGCGTTGGCGTGATGCTCGGCCAACCGATCTCCGCCAGCCTCATCATGCAGCGGCGCGTCAGCGCATAGTTGCGTTTTTCGATTGCCGGCGTACCGACTTTGAGCAGCAGCTTGAGACCCGCCTCGGCGGCGTAGCAGTTCACGACAGGCGGCGTACCGGCTTCGAAGCGGCGCGCATTGGGCGCGGGACGGTTGGCGGTGATATCCATTGCCGCGATGTTCGCCTGCGCGAACCAGCCGCTGTTGGTCGGCACCAGCGAGCGCACGCACGAGTCCTTGGCGTACAGAAAGCCGATCCCGGCGGTTCCCAGCAAATACTTGAGCATGCCGCCGGCGGCGAAGTCGACATCCAGGGCCTTGACATCGATGTCGAGCGAGCCCACGGACTGATAGCAGTCGAGCAGCACCATGGCGCCTTTGGCACGGGCGAGACGCACGATGCCGGGAATATCGAGTTTCGCGCCGTTGCGGAAACAGACGTGCGTGATCGCCACGAGCTGCGTTTGCTCGTCGATGGCCCGTTCGAACATCTCGGTCGGGATGTAGCCGTCGGCGGCGCGCGGCACGTGGACGACTTTCGCGCCGCGCGGTTCTTGTGCGTGCCAGATCTGCGCATTGGTCGGAAACTCGAAATCGCTGATCACAACCTTGTTGCGCGGACCGGTGAACGTGAGCGCGCTCGCCAAGGCGTTGAGTCCGGCGGAAACCGAGGCCGTCACGGCAATCTCGTCGGGCGAGGCGTGCAGCAGGGTCGCCGTGAGATTGCGCACCGACTCGTTCTTCATGACCCAAACGTCCCAATTCGCGCCCACCAGCAACCGATCTTCCATGTAGGCGTCGAACGCGGCTCTCACCTCATTCGCGAGCGCACAATAGGAGCCGCTGTTGAGATAGGTCTTGCGCTGCAGAACCGGGAATTCCTTGCGCAGCGCCTCGAAATCTTGTTCCACTTTCCGGCTCCTGTCGCAGGTATCGACCTGCGGCAAATTATATGCACAGTCATATAAATATGCAATCATGAGCCTGCGGCGCAGCGCGGCGCATGACGGAGGCGAGCCTTGTTCGATGAGGTAAAACCGGTCGATTTGACCCAGATCGCTGCGGCGCGTGCGCGCCTCGCAGGCTTGAGCATGATCACGCCCTTGGTTGCCTGCGATGGCGCGCCGCGCGGCAAAACAATTCGCCTGAAGCTGGAGAATCTCCAGCCGATCGGTTCATTCAAAGTCCGGCCGATCGCGAACGCGGTATTGAGCCGGAACCGCGCGGATCTGACCGCCGGCATCTACACCGCCAGTTCGGGCAACAGCGCTCTCGGGGTCGCTTGGATGGCGCGCCGCTTGGGGCTGGGCGCCACCGCGCTGGTCCCCGCCAACGCGCCGGAGGCGAAGCTGGAAAAACTGCGGCGATTGGACGCGCGAATCGAGGTCCTCGCCGACGATGTTTGGTGGCGCGCGATCGAAACCGGCGCGCTCGCTCATCAACACGGCCTGTACATCGACGCGGTGCGCGACCCCGCAGCGCTGGCCGGAGACGCCACCATTGGGGTCGAAATCCTCGAGCAGTGGCCCGATGTCGAGGCGATCCTCATCCCCGTTGGCGGCGGCGGCCTCGCCTGCGGCATCGCGTGCGCCGTTCGCGCGCTGCGGCCCGAGGTGAAAATAATCGCCTGTGAACTGGGCAGCGCGCACCCGTTGCAATCGGCTTTCGAGGCGGGCGCGCCGACGCCCACCCCGCACGAGGCGGGCTTCGTGAGCGGCGTGGGCTACGGTACGGTGCTGCCTGAAATGTGGCCTCTGCTGCGAACGCTGATCGATGAAGTCATTACCGTGCCGCTCGCGCAGGTGGCGCAGACCATCAAGCTGCTGGCGGAGGACAACCGCATCGTGGCTGAAGGCGCAGGCGCGATCTCGGTGGCGGCTGCGCTATCGGCGCGTATACGCCCAGGCGAAGGTGTGCGCCGTGGTTTCCGGCGGAAATATCGATAGCGAGGTCTTGGCAACGATTCTGCGCGGGCAGATGCCCTAGGGCTTGGAAGTCTTGAGGCGCCGGCATCATTGCTGCCGTCGTCCCGCATCGGTTTTCTCGGCGCGATTCACGGTGTAGCGCCGCCGCGGCAGCGGCATTGCGAGCCCGCCGTGCCTTCACGAAAAAATACCCTCCCGTCAGCAGCAGCAGCCAGGGGATGCCGACGATCCACGAGATCTGCCAGGTCTCCTTGTCCAGACCCATGGTGACCAGAACCGCGCCAGCAGCACCAGTCCGACAATTTGCACCACGGGAAATCCCGGCGTGCGCACCGGCAATTCCGCCAATTTGTGCCTGCGCCGGAAACTGAAATGGCTCAACAGAATGATGATCCACACGATCATCGCGTCGAACAGCGCGATGCCGAACAGATATGTTGTAGGCCAGCGGCGTCAGCTTGGAGAGTACCGCGGCCGCCAGGATGCAGGCGCCCGAAAGCAAAATGGCGGTGATCGGCGTGCCGTTCTTGCCGAAGCGGCCCAAGAAACCGCGGCGCAAATCCGCCGCGCGACAAGGAGAACAGCATGCGCGAGCACAGATAAACGTTGGTGTTCATGCTCGACAGCGCGGCGCTCAACACCACGAAATTCATGATGCCGGCCGCATGGCGGATGCCGGAGTGCGCGAAAATGCGCACGAAAGGACTTTGCGTCACGACGGTTGCGCCGGTTTCGGTCCAGGGCACGAAGGTGACGACGATGGTGAGCGCAAGGATGTAGAACAGGAACAACCGCAGCGCCATGCTGCGCAGCGCCGCGGAATCGTGCGCACCGGGTCCTTGGCCTCGCCGGAGGTGACGGCGATGACTTCGATGCCGTTGAACGACAAAATACCCAAGATCACCGCCATCCAAACGCCGCCGAAGCCGTGCGGCATGAAGCCGCCGGGAGCCCGGTCAGATTGTGGAAACCGACCGGCGCCGTCCACAGCCCGAAGATGGTCGCAGCCCCCAAAATAATGAAGATGACGATCGCCACGACCTTGATGAGCGCGAACCAATACTCGATCGATCCGAAATTGTGACGGATCGGGAATTGAAATAGAGCAGCACCATGGCAAAACCCACCGACCACAGCCAGACCGGGGTGCCCGGAAAATAAAAAGTCATGTAGACGCCCGCCGCCACCGCCTCGGCGCCGACGGCGATGACTTGCGCCATCCAGTAGGAGTAGCGGGCGATGATTCCCGCCCAGGGATTGAGGTAGATCTCCGCGTAGGTGCCGAACGAGCCCGCGGTCGGATGCATTACCGCCATCTCCGAGAGGCTGAAGACAATCGCCACGGCGGCGATCGCCGCGATCGCATAACTGACAATCACCGCCGGTCCGGCGTAGCCGATGGCGACACCGCTGCCCATGAACAGGCCCGTGCCGATCGCGCCGCCAAGGCCGATCATGATGAGCTGGGCGCGGCTCAGGTCTTTGTGCAGGCCGGCCTCGCGGCTGGCGATTGCGGATGCGTCCAAACACTCCCTCGCAGGCAGTCACACGTCGCGGCAGTCTAGCACGCGATAATTTGACGCCTGCCGGCAGAACAGCGATACGCCGATCGGCGCGAGCGCTGCACCGGCCGGTCGTGCTCGCAGAGCGGGAAGCTAAGCAGCCTGATTGCGTCCCGACTTCTTGGCAAACTGCAGCTGCTGCTGCGCTCGTTGCAGAAGATCGGAGGGGCTGTCGGAGGCGCCCGGAATGCTGGCGCAGACGCCGACGCTGATGCTGATATAGCGCAGCACCGCGGACCGCGGATGGTGAATTCGCAGCTCCCGCACCCGCTCGGCCATGAGCTGGCCGACACGCAAGGCTTGCTCGACCGACAGGCCCGGCGCAAACGCGATCAGGCTGCCGCCGTCGATGCGCGCCGTCACGTCGCTCGAACGGCGCAAACATCCGGATACGACATGCGCGACGCGGCGGATGGTTGAATCGCCGGCGGCGCGCCCGAAAGTGGTGTTGTAAAGATCCAAGGCGTCGATGTCCACCGCAAACACGGCAATACTGCGTTGCTCGCGATGCGCGACAGCCCAATCGCGCTTCAACAATTCTTCGAGATACGGCAGTGTGTAAAGGCCGGTCAAGCGATCGTCGCGCACCGCGATGGCGGTCGGTTGATGAGCGCCGCTCAAGCTGTCCTTGGCCGCCTTTGGGATCGATGCGCAAGCGCTCGCCGGCATCGCGGTGATGGCTGGCAAAATGCGTCACGCAGCCGTCGGCGTGGCGCAGCGGAACCACCGTCATTTCGTTCCAAAACAAGCTGCCGTCCTTGCGATAATTGCGCAGCAATACGCGGCACGATTGTCCGCGGCTCAGGCCATCGCGCAAGCGGTGGCGCCCGTCCTGTTCGCGATCGTCGGCTTGCAGCAACCGCAGGTTCCGCCCCATCAGCTCCGCCGCCGAATATCCGGTCATTGCCTCGAAAGCGGGATTGACATAGACCACCGGGTGATCCGCGCCTTGTGCATCGATCAGCGCCACGCCCTCGGGCGAGCTCTCGACCAAGCGCCGATACAGCCCCGGATCAAACTCCGTCATGATTGCCCTCCGTCAGCACCAGGGGGGGTGTTGCCGAAAGACCCGCAATCATCGTTACCGTCTGCTGCCACTGCCGGTCCGCTCCAAGATTTGCCGGGGCCTCACCACGTGCCCTCATCCTTACCACCCGGGCCTGCGAGGCCGGCGAGCCCAAATCCGGCCCGAAGTGATTGAGCACAGACTTTACCGCTTGTCTATCGTTGCAAATGGGGAGGACGTCGCAACCTGCAGCAAATGCCAGCTCCGCCCGTTCGATTACGCCCCCAAAGGCGGCGGCGCCGGCCATGGTCAGATCGTCGGCAAAGACGCAGCCGTGAAAGCCTAACTCCCCGCGCAGCACGCCGGTTATCCAGCGTTGCGAGAGGCTGGCCGGCAGGGGGTCGACCGCCGGAAACACCACATGGGCGCCCATGACCCCGGCCAGGTTGTTTTCGATGAGCAGCCGGTAGGGCCGGATATCGGGCTCCAGATCCACCAAAGCGCGGCGGTCGACGGGTAAGGCCACATGGGAGTCCGCGAACACCGCACCATGGCCGGGAAAATGCTTGGCCGTGGCGGCCATGCCGGCCTCGCGCATGCCCGCCATGTAGGCTACCGCCAGAGCGGCCACCGCGTCCGGGTCCCGATGGAAGGCTCGATCGCCGATGATTTCGCTGACCCCATGGTCAAGGTCGACGCACGGCGCAAAGCTGAAATCGACGCCCACGGCCCGCAGTTCGCTGGCCATCAACCAACCGACCGCCTGAGCGGTGGCCAGTCCCTCGCGGCGATCCTCGTCATATCGGCGCCCCAAGGAGCGCGCCGGCGGCAAACGCGTAAAGCCGTCGCGGAAACGCTGCACGCGGCCTCCCTCGTGATCGACCGCGACCAGGAGAGCGGGCGTGCGCACGGCACGGATGGCCGCCGTCAGGACTGGAAACTTGCGCCGGGTCACGATAATTACGGCTGAACAGGATGACGCTTCCCACCAAGGGGTGCGACAGCACCTCAAGGTCGTCCGCCGTCAGTTCGGTTCCGGCGATATCGACCATCAAGGGACCGAGACTCATGGGCGACTTCTCGAACACCGCGATCGATTCGACGTGCGTCGTATGCGGAAACATGTCCATCACTCCTGCTGCGGCCAGCGCCAAGCCATGATCTGCGGACAGGATCTGCGCGTCGCGCGCGAGACTCCCCGGATGACATGAAATATACACGACCCGGCGCGGATTCCAGCGGGACAGGAAGCGCAGCAGCTCCGCGGCACCTGCGCGCGGGGGATCGAGCAGCACCAAGTCGTAGTGCTCGTTCGCCCAGGCGCCAAAGCCGTTCGGCTCGAACAGATTCTCGACCGCAAAGCTTGCGTTGCCGATGCCATTGCGCAAGGCGTTGCCGCGAGCCTTGGACACCAGCGCGGCATCGCCTTCCACACCGGTCACCTGCCGCGTTCGGCGCGACAAGGGCAAAGTGAAATTTCCCAAACCGCAGAACAAGTCGAGCGCGCAATCGCCGGGCTGCGGTTGCAACAGACACATCGCCGTATCCACCATGGATGAGTTGATGTCGCGGTTCACCTGGATGAAATCCACCGGCCCAAATTCGATCAGCACGCTGCCGCCGTCCACCGCATAATCAAGCGGCGCATAGTCGTCGCGCAGCGGCCGCACGGTATCGAGGCCGCCCGGCTGCACGAAGATCTGCAGCCCGCGCTGCGCGCCGAACGCTGCAAGCTTTTCCAGATCCGCGGCCCCCGGGGCTTCCAGCACCCGAAACACCAGAGCCGTCGCGCGATCTCCCGCCGCCACTTCGACCTGCGGCATTTTGTCGCGAATCGACAGAGTTTCGGTCAGCCCCGCCAACTGCTGCGGCAGCTCAGCGAGCGGCGCGAGCAATACTTCGCAGCGCTTGATATCGGCGATGTAGGGCTTCTCACGCTCGCGGAATCCCGCCAGCACGCGGCCCTTTTTCTGCACGTACTTGACTCCCAGGCGGGCACGCCGGCGGTAGCCCCACTCCGGTCCGCGCAGAGGCTCGAGCACCCGCTCGGGCCGCACGTTGCCGATGCGCTGCAGATTTTCGAGCAGTTGGCGCTCTTTGGCGGCCAGTTGCGCGGCCGGCGCCATGTGCTGCAAGGAGCAGCCTCCGCAAATCCCGAAGTGAGCGCAGCGCGGCGCGGCGCGGTCGGGCGATGCAACCAGCACATCGACCAAGGCCGCCTCGTCCATATGCCGGCGCCGCTTGAGGACGCGAAAACGCACCCGCTCCCCGGGTAGAGCGCCTTCGATGAACACAGCCTTGCCCGCGACGCGCGCGACGCCGCGGCCATCGTGCGCAAGGTCGACGATGTCGGCCTCCTGGACCGAACTTAAGTCGCGGTCTCGGGCCACGCTGCGGCGAATTCTTTGAGGTGTGCCGCGTTCGACTCGGCCAGGAGCCTGCGCACCCTCAGCAGTTCGTGCGCGTGTTCCGCGGCATTCAAGTGTCCGCGGATCAGCTGAAATCTCAAATAGATCAGATAGGTGTTGAGCACGTCGGTTTCACAGTAGTCGCGGATGCGGTTGAGAGATCCCTGCAAATAAGCGCCCCATACCTCGGAGCCATGCATGCCGAGTTTTCCCGGGAGGCCCAGCAACGTCGCGATGTCGTGCAGGCTCGCCCGGCCGCGGCCTTGGAAACCCGACAAAATGTCCATCAAGTCCATATGCCGCCAATGAAAGCGGCTCAAATAATTGCTGTAACGGAAGCTCTGGTCGCTATCCCCCAGTTCCCAATAGCGCGCGGCAGCCACGCTATGCAGCAGGCTGCGATAATGCAGGACCGGCAGATCGAAGCCGGCGCCGTTCCAAGACACCAAATCCGGCGTGTACTTGTCCAAGCCGTCGAAAAACCGCTCGATGAGGTCTTTCTCCGACGAGGACTCGTCGCCCAGGCTCCACACCTTGAGCGTATCCCGTGATACGCATGACCACGGAAATGGCGACTATGCGCTGCTGCTCGTGCGACAGAAACTCGCTGCCGGTTTCTTGCCGGCGCTTGGTGAACATGATCTGCGCCACATGCTCGTCGGACAGCTCCTGCAAGGCGTAGAGCCGGCGGCCGAGGTCGGTATCGGGAACCGTTTCGATGTCGAAGACCAGAGTGTTCAAGCCGCGCCACGCCGCATGAGAATGGCGACGGCCACCACCAATCCGGCTTCGTCGGTCAAGGTCACATGACCTTCGCCGATCCCCAACCCGTCGCGAACTTTCGCGCCGCGTTCCGAATAGACCACTTGCGGCTTACCCCACGAATTTTGCACGATGCCGACGTCGCGAATCCATACGCCATGGGAGAATCCCGTACCCATGCCTTTGACGATCGCCTCCTTGGCGGCGAAATGCATGGCGAGAAATCGTACCGGGCGCGCCGTGCGTTCGAGCTGCGCGCGTTCCTCCGGCAACAGCAGATGCCTGACGAAGCGTTCGCCGTGCTTCTGATACACACGCTCTACTCGATCGACCTGCAGTACGTCGATGCCGATTCCGAAAATCATGCGCCGGCCCGCGCGCGGCACATCAGCTGCTTCATATCGCGCACTGCCTTGGACAGGCCATCGACGATGGCTCGCGCCACGATCGAATGTCCGATGTTGAGCTCGATGATTTCGGGGATCGCGGCGATCGGCTCGACGTTGTGATAGTTGAGGCCGTGGCCTGCGTTGACCGTCAATCCCAGCGAGGCCGCGAACTTCGCCGCGCTGCGCAGCCGTTCAAACTCGCGGGCACGCGCGCCGCCGGCGGCCTCGGCGTACGCGCCGGTGTGCAGTTCGATGACCGGCGCGCCGGCGCGCCGCGCCGACTCGATCTGCGCCTCTTCGGGATCGATGAACAAAGAGACGCGGATGGCCGCGCCGCTCAGCGCGACGACGGCGTCGGCAATGCGCGCACTCTGACCCGAGACGTTCAACCCGCCCTCGGTGGTGATCTCCTGGCGCGACTCCGGCACCAGGCACACGTCCTGCGGTCTTACGTTTTGCGCGATGCGGACCATTTCATCCGTTACCGCCATTTCAAGATTCATGCGGGTCTGCAACGCTGCGCGCATCGCCGTCACATCGCGGTCTTGAATGTGGCGCCGATCCTCGCGCAAGTGCAGCGTGATGCTGTCCGCGCCCGCTTCTTCGGCGAGCAGGGCGGCGAACAGAGGATCCGGATAGCGCGCGCGGCGCGCCTGGCGCAAGGTGGCTACATGATCGATGTTGACGCCGAGCGCGATGCTGCCGTGGAGCTGCGGCTCGTTCACGAACGCTCCCGGGAGCCGGTCCGAGCAGCCGGCGGCTCGCGCTGGCGAAGCGCCAGCATGACCTCGCGGGATTTCAAGGAGCGGCCGTCGAGACACACATCGATGGCGGCGCGCAACAGGCGCTTGGCGTCGCGCAGCGATCGGGCATCCTCGAAACTCTCTGCCTGCAAATCCGCGAGCGATTGGCCGTAAACGGCGCCCGGAGCCTCCGCCACGCACAATTGCGGAGCGCTTTGCAGCGCGAATCGATAATACTTGTCCTGCTGCACCGGCATGCCATCGCCGGTCTGGGTCAATTCGAGACCGTAGCCCAGCTCGTTCAGCAGGCGTTTTTCAAAACGGCGCAGCGCCCGCTCCTCGACTTCACCCTCGCACAGCGCCTGCACGCAGGAAGCGTATAAAAAGAAGATCTCAGGATGCGGATCGCGCCGCTCGGTCAGCTTCAACAGCAATTCGTTCAGATAAAAGCCGCTCATCAGCCGTTCGGGCCTGAGACGCGTGACCTCCCCGTCGCTTTCCGCCGCCACCAACGAACAGGCCTCGGAGGTGCCCGACCACGAAACCAGCAGTCTTTGAAAGGGCCGCAAAACCCCCTTCAGCGCGGATTTTGGGCCGTTGGCGCCGCGCGCGAACAGAGTGAGCCGCCCATGCTCCGCGGTGAACACCTCCACGATGCGGCTGGTGTCGCGGTAGGCGTACTGATGCAATACATAGGCTGGCGCGAGAAAAACGCGCCGCCCGGATGCCCGGCCCGTGCTCTTCACAATGTGTCGTACCCAAACTGGCGCAAAGCCATTTCGCTGTCGGCCCAATTTTCCTTGACCTTGACCCAAAGCTCCAGGTGCACGGAGCGTTGCCATAGGTCATTGAGTTCGATGCGCGCCAGGCGTCCGATTTCCTTCAAGCGCTCGCCGCCCTGGCCGATCACGATGGCCTTCTGCCCGGCGCGCTCCACCCAAATGACCGCGTTGATCATAATTCGATTGTCTTCATCCGCAAAGCGCTCGATTTGCACGTTGATGCCGTAAGGCAGCTCCTCGCGCAGCTTCAGGGTCAGCTTTTCACGCACGATTTCCGCGGCGTGAAACGGCTCGTCGCGATCGGTGACAACGTCCGGGGCAAACAGCGGCGGCGATAGCGGCAGGCGCGAACCCACCAGATCCACCAAGCGATTGAGATTGTCCGACTGCAGCGCCGAAATCGGGATGATTCCCGAGGCGGGCACGCGCGTGGTCATTTCTTCCAGAAAAGGCAGCAGTTGATCCTTGGGGTGAACGCGATCGACCTTGTTGACCACCAGGAACAGCGGCTGCTTCAAGCCGCGCACCCGCTCCCACACCCACACGTCTTCCTCGGTGAAGCGCATGGCCTCGATCACGAATAGCACGACATCGGCATCCTGCGAAGATGAAATCGCCACGCGATTCATGTATTGATTCATGACCCGGCGCGTCGACTCGTGCAGTCCCGGCGTATCGACCAGGACCAGCTGCGCCTCGGGGCGATTGACGAGTCCCAAGATCCGGTGCCGGGTGGTCTGCGGCTTGGCGGTCACGATGCTCACTTTGCGGCCCACCAGCGCGTTGACCAAAGTCGATTTGCCGACATTGGGGCGGCCGACGATGGCCACGTGTCCGGCGCGAAAATTGGACTCGCTCATGGCTTGCTGATTTCGGCGGGCAGCAGCCCGATGACCTTGGCCGCGGCCAGTTGCTCCGCGCGGCGCCGGCTGGCGCCCTCCGCCCCGGCGCCGATGCCGAACACCGGGACCTCGCACATGACGGTAAAGGATTGTTCGTGCGGATCTCCGGCAACTGCCGTCAGAGTATAGACCGGCAATGCCAGACCGCGCGCCTGCATCAGTTCCTGCAGCCGCGTCTTCGGATCCTTGAGCGTTCCGGCGGCCGGCAGCTCCGACATTTTCGCACCCACCAGACGTTCCACCGCCGCGGCCGCAGCCGCGTATCCGCCGTCCAGAAATATGGCTCCCAGCATCGCCTCCAACGCATCCGCCAGGATCGAGGCGCGCCGAAAACCGCCGGTTTTCAATTCACCCGCGCCCAGACGCAAGTATTCGCCCAATCCCAAATCCGCGGCAATCTGCGCGAGACTCTCGCCGCTCACCAACGAGGCGCGCAGCCGCGACAGGTCCCCTTCATCGGCCTGCGGATGCGCATCGTAGAGCAGCCGCGCGACGGCGCAATTGAGAACAGAATCTCCCAGGAATTCCAGCCGCTCATTGTGATCCGCTCCCGCGCTGCGATGGGTGAGCGCCGAGGCGCAAAGCGCAGGCTCGGTAAACACATGGCCGAATGACCGCGCGACCCAATCCGCAAGATCGTCCGGCTTGCGCAGTGGGATCACCGCACCGTCACTGTCTTTTCGAAGTGCACGCTGAGCGAAACGTTTGCCACATAGGGCACCGAATCGTCGTACGCCACATGCATCTGCACACCGCCGTCGTCTTTCGTGATCTCGATATCCTTGACGGTAACGCCGGACGGGTCTTCGATATTGAAGTGCCGATCGATCAAGTTGCGTATCGTCACTGGATCGGGATTGTCGCCCTTGACCTCGCTGGCCACCGATTCCATGGTGCGCGCCACCTTCATGTAGTTCAGGTACAGCGGCGCGAGCCGTATCCCCGCATAGACGATCACGCCAGCCATCGCGAGAATGAAGAGCATTCCGATGAAAGTCATGCCTTGCTGGCGGTTTCGCATAAAAACCTCCCTAAAAGAGCCCCTATTCAATCTTATTTCCGACCCGTCTCCAGAGAGGTCCGTCACGAGTATCGAGATTAAGCCAAATTCGGACCGCTTTTCCGACCAGATTCTGCTCCGGAACGAATCCCGGCGCATCCGGTTCATCGAGCCAGCGGCTGTCCTTGCTGTTGTTGCGGTTGTCGCCCATGAAAAAGTAGTGCCCGGGAGGCACCAGCCACTCCCCGGTTTTTACGCTGCCATTGGCGAACATGATGCGATGGCGCACGCTGCCCAGCGTTTCGAACGCCGTCGGTACGCCCGCATAATTCCACAAGTCTTGTTTCGGTCCCGTGTAAGGCGGTCCGGGAGCCTGCGGCATGGGCTTGCCGTTGATGTACAGCTGATTGTTCTCATCGACCCGCACGCGGTCGCCGGGCAACCCGACCAGACGCTTGATGTAGTTGATCTTGGGATTGGGGGGCAAGCGGAACACGATCACATCGCCGCGTTGCGGCGTGCCGGTTTCGAACACCAGCGTGTTGGTCACCGGCAGACGTAAGCCATAGGAATACTTGCTGACGAAGATGAAGTCGCCGTCGTACAGGGTGGGCATCATGGAATCGGACGGGATGCGGAAAGGTTCGAACAAGAAGGATCGAATCACCAGCACCAGGATGATGACCGGGAAGAACGAGCGCGCATATTCAACCGCAATGGGCTCGCGCACCCGCTCCGACGGGGTTCCCGCGGATGCCGCCGCGACTCGGCGGCGCCGCGCGAAAAATGCGGCATCGGCCCCCCAAATGATTCCAGAGACGACGCCGACCACCACCAACATGAGGCTGAAGTCGACGGCTTCGTAGCGAAACAGGCGCCACAGCATCGCCAAGGACAGGCCGACCAAGGCATAGCCCGCCAATTTCGGCAACAAGGGCTCCTCGACGCTGGTCGCCCCCGGATCGCGCCGCGGTCTCAAGAACCAGCCATCGATCAGAATGACCAGCACGCAGACCGCGCCGGCCAACAACAGCCCTAGGAAAACTCGATCACCCTCATTCACGAAATACCCCCAACATAATCATTCGCGCAACACCCGCTCAATTGGCCTTTTTGCCGACTTGCAGGACCGCGAGGAAAGCTTCTTGCGGAATTTCCACCTGGCCGACCTGCTTCATGCGTTTCTTTCCCGCCTTTTGCTTCTCGAGCAGCTTGCGCTTGCGCGTGATGTCGCCGCCGTAGCATTTGGCCAGCACATTCTTGCGCATCGCCTTGACGCTGGCACGCGCAATGATATGGCTGCCGATCGCCGCCTGCACGGCGATGTCGAACATCTGGCGCGGAATCAGTTCCTGCATCTTGTCGACCAGCTCGCGGCCGCGCGCGTAGGCGTTGTCGCGATGCACGATGAGCGACAGGGCATCGACCGGATCGCCGTTGATCAAGACATCGAGCTTGACCAATGGCGCCGCTTGAAAATGGCTGAATTCGTAGTCAAAAGAGGCATAACCGCGGCTCGAGGACTTGAGACGATCGAAGAAATCGAGCACGATTTCCGCCAGCGGCAACTCGTATTGCAGCGACACCTGACTGCCCAGAAACAGCATCTTTTTTTGCACGCCGCGCTTCTCGCTGCACAGGGTCAACACGGCGCCGACATGGTCCGGCGGCACCAAAATGTTCGCAGTGATGATGGGCTCGCGCAGCTCCTCGATCCGGTCTTGCGGGGGAAGCTTGGTTGGATTGTCGACATTGACGACCGATTGATCGGTGAGCAAAACCTCGTAGATCACGGTCGGCGCGCTGGTAATCAGATTGAGCCCGTACTCGCGCTCCAGGCGCTCCTGCACGATATCCATGTGCAGCAGCCCGAGGAATCCGCAGCGAAATCCGAAGCCGAGCGCGGTCGAGACTTCCGGCTCGAAATGCAGCGCCGAGTCGTTCAGCTTGAGTTTCTTCAGCGCGTCGCGGAATTGCTCGTAGTCGTCGGAGCTCACCGGAAACAAACCCGCGAACACCCGCGGCTGCACCTGCTTGAAGCCTGCCAGCGGCTGTTTTGCCGGGTTGTTCTCCGAAGTGATGGTATCGCCGACCGGAGCGCCGTCGATTTCCTTGATTCCTGCGATGACGAAGCCCACTTCGCCGGTTTCGAGCGCCTCCCGCGTCACGGGTTTCGGCGAGAAGCGGCCGAGCTTGTCTATCTGGTGGCTGCGTCCGGTCGACATCACGCGGATTTTTTCCCCGGTGCGCAACGCCCCGTTCATCACACGCACCAGCGACACCACGCCCACGTAATTGTCGAACCATGAATCGATGATCAACGCCTGCAAAGGACCGTCCGGATCGCCCTGCGGCGCCGGAATTCGCTTGACCAACTGTTCGAGCAATTCGTGCACGCCCTCGCCGGTCTTGGCGCTGACCAAGGCGGCGTCTTCGGCCGGTATGCCGATGATCTCTTCGATTTCGTGAATCACTTTGATCGGATCGGCGGACGGCAAATCGATCTTGTTGATGACCGGCAGCACTTCGAGCCCCTGCTCCAACGCGGTGTAGCAGTTGGCGACGCTCTGGGCCTCGACCCCTTGCGCGGCATCCACCACCAGCAAGGCTCCCTCGCAGGCTGCAAGCGAGCGTGAAACTTCGTAGGAGAAGTCGACGTGCCCCGGCGTGTCGATGAAATTCAGCTGATACAGCTCGCCGGTAACGGATTGAAACCCCAAGGTAACGCTCTGGGCCTTGATGGTGATGCCGCGTTCGCGCTCCAAGTCCATGCTATCGAGCACCTGGGCCTGCATCTCCCTTGCATCCAAGCCCCCGCATTCCTGAATGAAGCGGTCCGCCAGGGTGGATTTGCCGTGATCGACGTGAGCAATGATGGAAAAATTGCGGATATTCTTCATCTAGACCGGGGCTTTTAGCCTGCTTGGGCAAACCGAGCATTATACCGGTCGGCGGTTAAGCTTGAGGGCCTTATCGACTTCTTCCGGGTCCAGGCGGCCATGGCACAACAACTCTCCCGCAAACAGCAGGACCGGGATTTTGTGGCCGTAGCGCGCCCGCATCTTAGGGTCAAGATCGACGTCGACTACATCGACCGGCACGCCCCGGGCGCAAGGCAAAGACGCAAGCTCGCTCAGCATGTCCTCGCACAGGCCGCACCCAGGGCGCGAGTACAGCAGAAAACGCTTGGGGTCAATCAATGACGAGGAATCTCTGCGCCGTTGTAGATTTTCACCGAGTGCGCAATGAACTCGACGGTTTGCGCGGGAACTTCGCCGACGGCGGTGACTTGGTGCCCTTGCACGACGGTGGAGAACGCATATCCCGAGCCCACTCGGGTCAGTCCCTGCATTGGCGCCCGGGGCTGGGAGTCCGGAGCCGGAGTCGCAGCGGGGTCGGAGCTACCCTGCTCGACGAACACCGATACGGTCGCCAGCCCATCCGAGTAGACCAAGTGGCTCGCTGGAACGGAGGTGCCGCCGAGCGTTTGCGCTCCTTGCACCGCCAATCGAAATCCCGGCGGCAGTTGGCTCGCTCGGTAGGCCGCCAGAGCCGCCGAGGAGTTGTCGACCGCGGGTCCTTGGCGCACCCAGCGCATGCCGTCGGTGCGCACGGTCGGCGCCAGATCGCTGTCCGGAATGCTCTCCGGCATATCGAGGCGCGCGAAGAATATTTGCTCGATCACCTGGCCGCGCGGATCGCAGAGCTGTGTTTTCAGCGGCATTGCGGTCTTTTCGTCGAGCCAAAGACGATAGCCAAAACGGAACTGATCCTTCGGGTTGACGGCGATGACGCGCGCCGGCCGCCCCAAAATATGCGTCGCCGGCAGCGCCTCGATGCGATAGGAATCGCTCACCGTCGCGTCGAACTGCGGCAGCGAACCCAGGAAGGGGCCACGATCCGGGCGCGGCTCGACCAACACCGTGTGCTGGTCGGGCAAATAACAGGTCAGCTGGTCGTTGGCACGTACGAACTCGCGTCCCGAACCGTCGAGCGATTGCAGCCGCTCCGTGACGCGCCCCGAGCGCACCCGATGGACGATGCGCATGGTCTCGACGCGGCCGCCGCTGATATGGAAGAACGTCCCGTCGTAATTGCGGGTCGCCAGCGCCTTATTCATTTTTTCCAGCCAAGCGCGCGGATCGTCGGCGCCGCTCGCGCGCTGAGGAACCGAGCCGAGCAGCGCGCCAACCAAAGCGCAAGGAATCAGCCAGTGGGCTCGGTTCGGCGCGGCTTGCATCATGGAGCGAGGCGTGGGGCCGGTGCCAGGCGGCGCGGCGCGTTGCAGCGGGTTCAATTGCGGCTCATCGTCCTCGATCAACAAGTCGGCGAGCACCCCGCGCTGGCCCAGACCGGAGGAGTACTTGCTGTGGGCGAATACATAGTTCGTCAAGCGCGCGGGCACCAGCGACGAGGGCACCTCGGCGGAGGTCGCCGGCACCGTATACGAAAGCGCCTCGCGCGGTCCGCCCGCAACGGCCGCCGGCCCCGGCTGAGCTGTTTTCTCAGGGACCGCCGCATTCACATTCTGCGCCGTGAGCGCGGAAGCGCCGTTCAGGCGCGGGGAAATTGCCCGTTGCTGCAGAGCAACGATCGCGACCGCGGCAACCCCCGCCGCGATGCTGACTCCCGCCAGCGGCCGCCACCATCGCGAGACGCCGCCCGGTTGTGCGTGCAGCGGAGCCTGCGCGGGTTCGCCGTCGATGGCGAGATTCACCCGGGAAGCAAAGCCTCGGGTCAAAGTCAGGGATCCGGAGCCTCGCAGCGCCTCGCCGATGAGCGCATAGCGCCCAAAGCTCTCGCGCAATTCACCATCGCGCGTCAGCCGCTTCAGCAGCAGTTCGGTTTCGCGATCCGGCAACTCGCCGTCGAGAAACGCCGAGACTTGTTCACGGATTTGTTCGCTCATGTGTCCTCGGGCCTTCCTAATCCGCCATCAAAAATCGGCCGCAGCTTTTTGTCAATCGCCTCGCGCGCTCTGAAGATTCGCGAACGCACCGTGCCTACCGGGCAATCCATTGTTTGGGCGATATCCTCGTAGCTCAAGCCTTCCAACTCGCGCAGCACGATGGCGGTGCGCAGATCTTCGGGCAAGTTTTCGATCGCCCGGTTCACGGTTTCACGAATCTCGTCGGTGAGCAGCAGCCCTTCCGGCGTTTCCGCCTCGGCGAGGCGGGCATGCAAATCGTATTGTTCAGGGTCCTGCAAATCCAAATCGTAGTCCATCGGCCGCCGTTTGGTTGCGACCAGCGCATTCTTGGCGGTGTTGATCGCGATTCTGTAAAGCCAGGTATAGAAGGCGCTATCGCCGCGGAACGACTGCAGCGCACGGTATGCTTTGACGAAAGCCTCTTGTGCGATGTCTTCAGCTTCTGTTGCATCGTGCACGTAACGCATGATCAGCTTCAGCACCTTGTGCTGGTATCGCAGTACCAATAAATCGAACGCCGCGCGCTCGCCGCGCTGGACTCTCTCGACCAGTTTGAGGTCACTCTCCTCGACGCTCATGGGTGATCACAAACCGGCGCGCGTAAACCTACGCCTGTCGCGATAGACCGACTGCCACGGGAAAAGTTCGACAAATACCGAGCTGAGAGGATTAAACGTGAAATTGCGCACACAGTAGATTCTATCAGCCGCTCAGGGGCAGGTTGGCAGGAGGCTGTCGCGCGAGCCGCGGCTGCAGGGAATACTCAGGCAGGCTCCCAGGCGGTAATTCGTTCGATCAGGCCCGCGAGATGCTCAGGGGGCCTCTGCTGGCCCAAACAATAGGCATAAATAAGCGGATCCTGGATCTCCAGCAACCGCCCGAATGCTTCCCGCTCCGCGGGCGAGGCCGCGCGATACCGCCCGTCCAGGTAACGGGCCAACAAGATGTCGAGTTCCTTCATACCCCGCCGGCAACGCCAGCGCAGCCTGCCTTCATCCGCACCCATCAATAGCGCCGATGCAGCATCATTTGCTTGATTTCGGCGATGGCCTTGGCGGGATTGAGGTCCTTGGGGCAGGCTTCGGTGCAATTCATGATGGTGTGGCAGCGATACAGCCGGAAGGGGTCTTCCAGGCTGTCCAGGCGCTCTCCCGCCGCCTCGTCGCGCGTGTCGACGATCCACCGATAAGCGGCCAGCAAGGCCGCGGGACCCAAATAGCGGTCGCTGTTCCACCAGTAGCTCGGACAGCTGGTGGAGCAGCAAGCGCACAGTATGCATGCCGAGGGCCGGTCGACCTTTTCCTGGTCCTCCTTGGACTGCAGCCGTTCCGCGTCCGGCGGCGGCGGCGTGCGGGTTTGCAGCCAGGGCTTGATCGAAGCGTATTGAGCGTAGAAGTTGCTGAGGTCGGGCACCAGATCCTTGACGACCGGCAGGTGCGGCAAGGGATAAATCCGGATGTCGCGTTTGACGTCGGCGCATGCGCTGATGCAGGCGAGCGCATTCTTGCCGTCGATGTTCATCGCGCAGGAGCCGCAGATGCCTTCGCGGCAGGAGCGCCGAAAGGTCAAGGTGGTGTCGACTTCATTCTTGATCTTGATCAGAGCGTCCAAAACCATCGGACCGCAGTGATCCATGTCCAACTCGTAGGTGTCGAGGCGCGGATTTTCATTGGCATCGGGATCGAAACGATAGATCTTGAACACGCGGATGTTGGCGGCGCCGGCGGGCGCCTTGAAAACCCGCCCGTCGCTGCGGACTTTGGAATTGGGCGGAAGAGAAAACTCGGCCATCAATGCTCCTCAGTAGGTCCGCGCCTTCGGGGGGATCGACTCGACCTCGTCGGTCAGGGTGTTCAAATGCACGGGGCGGTAGTCGAAGCGGCTGTTGCCCGACGAATCGACCCAGCAAAGCGTGTGCTTCAGCCACTTTTGGTCGTCGCGATTGGGGAAGTCCTCGCGCGCTTGCGCGCCGCGGCTTTCCTTGCGATTTTCGGCCGAGTGCAGCGTCGCGATCGCCTGGCCGAGCAGGTTGTCCAGCTCCAAGGTTTCGATCAGATCGCTGTTCCAGATCAAAGATCGATCGCTGACCTTGACGTCGGAAAACGATGCGTAGACTTGCGCCAGCTTGCGCTTGCCTTCATTCAAGGTTTCGGCGGTGCGAAATACCGCCGCGTCGCTTTGCATCACGCGCTGCATTTCCAAGCGGACGTCGGCGGTGCGTTGCGACCCGTTGGCATGGCGCAATTTATCCAGCCGTTCGACGGCAGCCGCAGCCGCGTCCGGCTTCAATTCCCGATGCGGCGTCCCCGGCCGCACGGCGCGCACGCAGTGCTGCGCGGCCTCGCGACCGAATACGACCAGGTCGAGCAACGAGTTCGAACCCAGGCGATTCGCGCCGTGTACCGATACACAGGCCGCCTCGCCGATCGCCATGAGGCCGGGCACCAGCTTCTCCCCCTCCGCGCCGCGCGTCACCGCCTCCCCATGCACATTGCAGGGTATGCCGCCCATGTTGTAGTGGACCGTAGGCAGCACCGGGATCGGCTCCTGGTTGACATCGACGCCGGCAAAAATGCGCGCGGTTTCGGCGATCCCGGGCAGCCGTTCCTTGATGACCGCCGGACCCAGGTGTTCCAAATGCAGATCGATGTGATCCTTCAGCTTGCCGACGCCCCGGCCCTCGCGGATTTCGACGGTCATCGCGCGGCTGACCACGTCGCGGGACGCAAGATCCTTGGCATTCGGCGCATAGCGCTCCATGAACCTTTCGCCGCTGGAATTGGTCAGATATCCGCCCTCCCCGCGCGAACCTTCCGTGATCAGACAGCCGGCGCCATAAATGCCCGTGGGGTGAAATTGCACGAACTCCATGTCCTGCAGCGGCAGGCCGGCGCGCAGCGCCATTCCCCCGCCATCGCCGGTGCAAGTGTGCGCCGAGGTGCATGAGAACCACGCCCGGCCATAGCCGCCGGTGGCCACAATCACCCGGTGCGCGCGGAAGCGGTGCAATTTGCCTTCCGACATGTCGAGGGCGATCACGCCGCGGCACTCGCCATTTTCCATAATGAGGTCGAGCGCGAAATACTCGATGAAGAAATTGGCCTCGTGCTTCAGCGACTGCTGATAGAGCGTGTGCAGCATGGCATGGCCGGTTCGATCGGCCGCGGCGCAGGTTCGCTGTGCGATTCCCTTGCCGAAATGCGTCGTCATGCCGCCGAACGGCCGCTGATAAATCCGCCCGTCCTCGGTGCGCGAAAACGGCACGCCGTAGTGCTCCAGTTCGATGACCGCGGCCGGCGCCTCCTTGCACATGAACTCGATGGCATCCTGGTCCCCGAGCCAATCCGATCCCTTGACGGTGTCATACATGTGCCAGCGCCAATCATCCGCGCCCATGTTGCCGAGCGCGGCGGAAATGCCGCCCTGCGCCGCCACCGTATGGCTGCGCGTGGGAAACACCTTGGTGAGGCAGGCGGTCGACAATCCCGCTTCGGCGAGGCCGAAGGTCGCGCGCAATCCCGCTCCGCCGGCGCCGACGACGACCACATCGTAGCTGTGATCGACGAATTTGTAATCGCTCATAATCGGGAGAATCCGAACACAACTCGAAAAATCGCAAACATCGCACCACCGCCGGCCAGCACATAAAGAAATCTTAAGATCATGAGACCAAGGATTTTCATGCCGCTCGAGGTCACGTAGTCCTCGACGATCACGATGGTGCCGAGGTAGGAGTGATAGCTCAGCACCGCAACCAACAGCACCGACAAAAATCCCGTGATCGGTACCGACAGCCAGGTTCGCACCGTTTCATATTCCAAATCCGGCAACGTCAACAGCGAGACGAGGAACCATAGAGTGAGCGGAACCAATGCAACCGCCGTGACCCGTTGGGCCCACCAATGCGCGGTGCCGTCTTTGGCGGATCCTAAGCCGAGCACGCGGCTCAAGGGGCTGCGCAAACTCATGACAGCCGCGCCCAGACCCAAACGGCCACACACAGCGTCAAGGCGATCGCGCCCAGCGCCGCGAACCAGCCGCTGGCATGCCGTTGAGTGCGCTCGAAACCTTTGCCCGCATCCCAAAATAAATGGCGCACGCCGTTCAACAGGTGAAACATGAATGAGAAGGTCCACCCCAGAAGGAGCGCGAGTCCGATCGGACTGGCGAGGAGCCGCATGGCGGCGGCGTAGGAATCCGGCCCAGCCGCCAGCGACACCAACCAATAGCTCAAGGCGATCAACCCCAGCGCCAGCGCCGCGCCCGTTATTCGATGCAGTATCGACAACGTGTTGCCGATCTGCCATCGATACAGCCAGACATGCGGGGATGTGGGACGGCCGCGTGCGGGCATCAGCATGCTCCTGGCGGCGAAACGGGTGCGCGCCCGGCGCGATTAGAAATCAATGCAGCGGCCACGGAGTTCCCAATCGCCGAAGCGCGTCGGCTCCGGTCCCTCGCGTCCGCCGATTTCCTCGGGGCTTGCGGCGGGCGCCGGATCCTGAGGCATGGGCGGCATGGCGGGCACGGATTCTATTGGAGTCGACGTCACAGATGAAAGTTTGCCAGAAAAGCGCGACCAACGGGGCATCCGCTTGACATCGAAGCCGCCGCTCCCATCTCATATATGATGACCATCGACTCCGCATCGTCCGGCCGCTTGGCGCATTTGGGGATACTGCGCTTCATCGGTGCCGACACACTGGGCTTCTTGCAGGGCCAGGTATCCAACGATACCCAACGGCTGACTGACAACACTCCGGTGTTTGCCGCCTATTCCAGCGCGCAAGGCCGAGTCCTGGCACTCATATATCTGTTGCCGCACTCGAGCGGCGTGATCGCGATCCTGCCGCGCGAAATTCTCGGCGCAACCATGCAACGAATGCGCAAATTCGTGCTGCGCGCGAAGGTGCGCATCGAGGAGGCGGCCGATCTGGTGGTGGCGGGTCAATTCGGCACAAATCCGCGCAGCGCTCCTCGCTACCTCGAACAGGATGGGATCGGCATAGCGCCGGTCGGTCATGACGCGGGGCGTTGCTGGCTGATAGCGCCGCCGCAGAAGATCGCGGCAGCGGCGGACGCAGACGAAGCCGCACGCATCGACAATGAATGGCGGCTCGCCGACATCCGCGCGGGCCTGCCGCAGATTTACGCGGCAACCAGCGAGGCGTTTGTCGCGCAGATGCTGAACCTTGACTTGCTGGACGGGATCAGCTTCAGCAAGGGTTGCTACACCGGGCAAGAGATCATCGCACGCACCCAGCACTTGGGAAGGATCAAGCGCCGACTTTTCCGCCTAGGACTGCCTTCCGGCCAATGGAGCGTCGGTCAGGCGCTGCGCTTGGCCGACGGACGCCAAGGGCGGTTGACCGAGGTGGTCGAGAGTCACGGGCGCATCGAGGCGCTCGCGGTGCTCAGCGTCGAGGCGAGTTCTGCCGCCGACGGCGATTTGCCGGGCGAGCCGCCGGTGCAGGCCGTTGAGTTGCCCCTGCCCTACCCGCTACTCGGGCCGCATGTGCGGGAATAGCAGCACGTCGCGGATCGAGGGCGAGTTCGTGTACAGCATCACCAACCGGTCAACCCCCAACCCTAAGCCTGCGGTCGGCGGCATGCCGTATTCCAGCGCGCGCACGTAGTCCGCATCGTAGTACATCGCTTCTTCGTCCCCCGCATCCTTGCGCGCGACCTGATCCTTGAAGCGCTGCGCCTGATCCTCCGCATCGTTCAACTCGGAAAAGCCGTTGGCCAGTTCGCGGCCGCCGATGAAAAATTCCCATCGATCGGTGATGAAAGGATCCTGATCATTGCGCCGCGATAGAGGGGAAACCTCCGCCGGGTATGCGTAGGCAAAGGTCGGCTGGATGAGGGTGTGTTCGCCGGTTTTTTCGAATATCTCGATTTGCAATTTTCCGGGACCATCGCCGGCCTTGTAAGAAATCTTCATCTGATCGCACACGCGGCGCAGATACGCGGCATCGCGCAACGACATCGGATCCAGATCCGGATTGTTCGACAATATGATGTCTTCGATGCTCAGGCGCGCGAAGCTTTTCGAGAGATCGAACTCGGTGCCTTGATAGACGAGTTTGCGCGACCCGATCAAACTGTCGGCGAGACCTTGAAACAGCTGTTCGATCAGCTCCATCAAGTCTTTGTAATCGGCATAGGCCTGGTACAGCTCCAACATGGTGAATTCCGGGTTGTGCTGGGTCGAAACGCCTTCGTTGCGGAAATTTCTGTTGATTTCATAGACGCGTTCGAAGCCGCCCACGGTCAAGCGCTTCAAGTACAACTCGGGCGCAATGCGCAGGTACATGTCCAGGTCGAGGGCGTTGTGATGCGTCTTGAAAGGGCGCGCGGCCGCCCCGCCGGGAATCGGATGCAGCATCGGCGTCTCGACCTCGAGGAAGCCGCGCGAATCGAGAAAACCGCGCAGGTAGCGCACGATCGCGCTGCGCATCTCGAAGACCCGCCGGCTCTCCTCGTTCATGATCAGATCGACGTATCGGCGCCGGTAGCGCATCTCCGTATCGGCGATTCCATGCCACTTGTCGGGCAGCGGCCGCAGCGACTTGGTCAGCAGCAGGATCTTTTCGACGCGCACCGACAATTCGTTGGTTTTGGTGCGAAACAAGACCCCCTCGGCGCCCAGCACATCGCCGACGTCCCATCCCTTGAACTCATCGTAAGTCTCGCCAAGTGCGCTGTGCTGCAGGAATATCTGGATGGCGCCGCTCGAATCCTCCAGCTTCGCAAAGCTCGCCTTTCCCATGACGCGCTTGGCGCGCATTCGGCCCGCCACGCTGACGCGGATCGCCGCGGCCTCGAGCGCCTCGGCGGACTTCTCGCCGTACGCGGTCAAGAGGTCGCCCGCCAACGCGTTGCGGCGGAAGTCGTTCGGAAAAGCGATGCCGCGCTCGCGCAGCCGCGCAAGCTTTGCCCTGCGCTCGGCAATCAAGTGATTTTCGTCGTTGTCGCTCATAAGATTAGATTACAGGCCTTGTTTCAAACTGGCTTGCATGAATTCATCCAGCGCGCCGTCCAGCACCGCCGTGGTATTGCCGATTTCCACGCCCGTGCGCAAGTCCTTGATGCGCGACTGATCCAAGACATAGCTGCGAATCTGGTTGCCCCAGCTCACGTCCGACTTGGAGTCCTCGAGCACCTTCGCCGCGGCATTGCGCTTGTTGAACTCCAGCTCGTAGAGCTTGGCCTTGAGCATTTTCATGGCGGTGGAACGGTTCTTGTGCTGGCTGCGCTCGCCCTGGCAGGCCACCACGATGCCGCTCGGCATGTGCGTAATTCGCACCGCCGACTCGGTTTTGTTCACGTGTTGACCGCCCGCCCCGCTCGATCGGTACACATCGGTACGCAGATCCGCGGGATTGATCTCGATATCGATATCGTCGTCGACCTCGGGCGAGACGAACACCGAGGCGAACGAGGTGTGACGGCGGTTGCCGGAATCGAACGGCGATTTTCGCACCAACCGATGCACGCCGGTTTCCGTCCGCAGCCAGCCGTAGGCGTAATCGCCGATCATTTCGACCGTGGCGCCCTTGATGCCTGCGACTTCGCCGGGGCTTTGATCGATGACTTCGGTCTTGATCCCGTGCGAGTCGGCCCACTTGAGGTACATGCGCAGCAGCATGGCGGCCCAATCCTGCGCCTCGGTGCCGCCGGCGCCGGCCTGGATATCGAGGAAGGCGTTGTGCGAGTCCATTTTGCCCGGAAACATGCGCTGAAACTCGAGCCGTTCGACTTCGGCGGCCGAGCGGCCCACATCCGCCTCAATCCCCGCGGCGGCTGTCATGTCCGACTCTTGCGCGGCCAGATCGATCAGTTCGGCGGCATCGCTCAAGCTGCGCTTCAGGTGATCCAGGCCGATCACGACCTGTTCGAGTTTGGCGCGCTCTTTGCCGAGTTCTTGCGCGCGCTCCGGGTTGTCCCAAATGCCCGGCTGCTCGAGTTCCCGGGTTACTTCCTGCAGGCGCTCATTCTTGTTGTCGTAATCAAAGATACCTCCTCAAGGAATCGGTGCGTTCCTCGAGATCTTTGATCGATCGCTTGATCTGGTTGATTTCCATGGGCGCGAATCCTAACACATGGCTCACTCGATCTTGAGGTGCTGGCAATTGAGCTGCACTCGGGCGGTTCCGCGGTACTCGTTGATCTCGAGCCGATAGACAAGTTGTATTCTTGCGCCGCCTCGCAGGTTGGCATCTTCGGATGGGCCGCCGACATAGCCGAACGCGATCGCGTCGATCGTCTCCGAGTCCTGCTGCGGCAATCGCAGCCGCATTTTCATGTGCCTGTCGCCGACCAGCCTCGTCTCCTCGACCATGAACCGGCCGTCAAACGCCGGTTCGGGAAATCCCTGACCCCACGGTCCCGCGCTGCGCAGCGCCTCGGCGGTGGCGAGGCAAAGCTCCGCGGCGCAGAGCGCCCCATCCGAGTAGATCGCGCCGCTCAGCAACTCACGGTTCGCGCGCCGCGCAATTTCGTCGGCAAATGCCGCCCTGAAGTCGGGCAGATTGGATTCGCGCAAAGACAAGCCCGCCGCCATGGCGTGCCCGCCAAACCGGTCGATGAGGTCCGGGCGCCGGGCGGCCACGCTGTCGAGCGCGTCGCGTATATGGATGCCGGGAACGGAGCGCGCCGAGCCGCGCAACGAACCGTCCTCGGCGCGTGCAAACGCGATGACCGGGCGATGCAGCCGGTCTTTGATTCTACCGGCAACCAAACCCACGACTCCCTGATGCCAACTCGCGTCGAACAGACAAACCCCGGGGGACTCGGCGGCTTCACTCTCGCGCAAATCCGCGGCAAGCTCCACCGCCTCCAGCTGCATGCGCTGTTCGATTTCGCGCCGCTCGTCGTTGAGTTGCGTCAGCTGTGCGGCGAGGCGTTGCGCTTCGGCGAAGTCGTCCGCCAACAAGCACGCGATGCCGACGCTCATATCCGTCAGCCGTCCCGCGGCGTTCAAGCGCGGCGCCACGGCGAAACCCAAATCGGCGGCGCTGAGACGCTGTGCGTTGCGGCCGGCCGATTCAAGCAGCGCGCGAATGCCGGCAACGCAGCGCCCCGCGCGGATGCGCCTGATGCCCTGGGAGACCAAGATTCGATTGTTGCGATCGAGAGCAACCATGTCGGCAACCGTGCCGAGCGCCACGAGATCCAGATAGTCCGCCGCCCGGAAGCCGGTCTCGCCGAGCGCCTTGGCCAGGGCGGCGGCCAGGTAAAAAGCCACGCCGACCCCTGCCAATGCGGGGCTTTGGAAGCGGCTGCCCGGCAGGTTGGGATTCACGATCACTGCCGCGCGCGGCAATACGGCTCCTGGCAGGTGGTGATCGGTCACGAGCACGGGTACGCCGATTTCGCGCGCCGCCTCCACCCCGGCAACGCTCGAGACTCCATTGTCCACCGTGACGATCAGCGACGGTGCGCGGGTGGCTGCGAGCTGCACGATTTCCGGCGTCAATCCATAGCCGAAGCGAAAGCGATTGGGCACCAAGAAATCGACGTGAGCGAAGTGCAAGGCGCGCAGCGCCCTGATGAGCAAGGCGGTGCTGGTGGCGCCATCGGCATCGAAATCGCCGACGATCAAGACCCGGCCCGCGGCCCTGTGCAAGCTCAAGAGCCGCGTCGCGGCCTCGAGCCCCTCCAAAGATCCCACCGGCAAGAGCCGCTCGAGCGATAAGTCCAGTTCAGCATCATCGGCAATGCCGCGCGCCGCATACACACGCCGCAGCACCGGATGCAGATGCCCGGCAAAATCCGTTGGAGCCTCGTGCGTGCGGCGGCGTATTTCCATATGCTTTATTCGAATGACTCCCACCAGGGCTTGGTTCTGCGCCAAAATCGCCGCAGACCGCGCGCGCTCACGATGAAACACCGATCCGCGGCGGAAATCTGCAGGCGCGATATGCGCCGGGCTCGCAGCTTAGCAGCCGCCGGCTCGAGCCAGCGCGATTCAACCGCCCGCCATTCATCGCTCCCGGGTGTGCATCCGGCGGCGATGACGCCGCTTTGAAGTGTCTCATCCCGAGGGAAGTCGAAGGCACTGAAAAATAAATCATCTCCCGCGGTCCAACCCTCGACCCTCGGCAGAGCAGCGACGGGCGCGCCGCCGCCCCAGAACCAAAGCCCGTTGACAGCCGGCAGATTGAGCGCGCTGCGGGCGCGATTGACCTCGTGGTCGAAGAGCCACATTTCAGTCTCAGCGATCAATAGGCTGAGGCGCGCCGCATCCGCGCCGGCCGGGAGAAACTCCTCGAGGCGACGGCCCAGCACATCCTGCGGATCGCGCGTCACGACCTCGAGCGGGCGATCGAAAATACAAAAAAGCTGCGCCGCGCGGGATGCCGTCATGCGGATTCCCGAGCCCTTCCAGACCCGATTGAAATCCGCCGCCAGCGACCCCGCCCAAGCCGGCGTCAGCGACAGCATGCCATCCACCGGCAAGCGCACGCTGCTCATCTCTGCCTCATAGTGAACGGGTGTCGCCACGCACACCCAGGGCGCACTCACGGCACCGATATCTGCGCAAAGCGCCGCGGCGGCGACGGCCGGCATGGCGGCGGCCGGTGGCGCGATCACGCGGTACGCCTCGGCGCGCCAGTCAGCCACCGGCGAACAAGCGTCGGCGCGCGCAATCAATTGCTCGAGCAGCGGAACGCGGAGGCGCGAGCTGCCGCGGGCTAGGAACCGAATATACTCGCTGGACACAAACGCTCCCCCGGCAATTTGAGTATCTTAAGCACATGCGCTTCGCCGAGGACTCGACTTCCGGCATCAATATCATCCGTGCCTATGGAAATGGCGAGCTGCGCGTGAACGACAAGCTTTATCGTGGCGCGGTCATCCTAAGCGCCGCAACGGTAGCCGCCGTCGAGAACATCCAGAATCTCGACGATCTGGTTGCTGCGGGACTGGCCCGAGCGCTCGCGCTGGAACCGGAACTGGTGCTGCTCGGGACCGGTGAGCGTCAGATTTTTCCGGCCGCCTCTGTCGGCGCGCAGTTCTTGCGGGCGGGGATTGGCTTCGAGGTCATGGACACCGGCGCGGCATGCCGCACGTTCAATGTTTTGGTGGGAGAGAAGCGCCGGGTCGCGGCGCTATTGCTGCTGTAGCGGTGAGAAAAAATAGCAGGGCGATAAGCGAATACACAACCAAACTTTTATCGAGATATATTCTTCTTCTAGTTGATCTTATTGTTGTTTTTCGATTAACCGTGTAAGCCTAGCGCCCCGCAATGGATCTTCCCGACGGGTCGCAGTAAAACATACGGAACTTTCTGTCGCAAGTCCCCGACAAATTTAACTATTTACCATAATTCTATATAATTCAAATAGTTATCTATGTAATATAGATTTGACTTCAGCGTGACAGAAATCGCAGCGGATCGACTGGCTTGCCGTCGCGGCGAATTTCAAAATACAGCACCGGCTTGTTCGGCGCGCCCTCGCCCATGTGCGCGATCAACTCGCCCGCCGACACCTCTTGGCCATTGCGCACCAGCGAATCGCGATTGTGCGCATACGCGGAAAGCCAGGTCTCACCATGTTTGATGATGATGAGATTGCCGTAGCCGCGAATGCCGCTGCCGGTGTAGACCACCCGCCCTGCCGAGGCCGCACGAATGTCTTGGCCCAGCTGTCCGGCGAGAAGTACTCCGCCGCCCGGCACCGGGCGCGGTGTGCCGCCGGATCGGTCGGTGGGCCAGTCGAACTTGATGCCGCCGACATTCGGCGCGGAACGAATGGGCGTCTTCGGGGACGGCGCCCGGGGTGGGCGCGTCATGGTCGTCCGCGCGGTGCGGCGGGGCGTCAAGCTCAGCGTCTGGCCGACGCTGATATGGAAGTCGCTGCCGATGTTGTTCCAGCTTGCCAGGTCGCGAAAATCAAGACCATAGCGCCAGGCGATGCTATAGACCGTGTCCCGCGGTTTGACCACATACACCGGGGGTGCGAACGGCGTTTCGGCGCAGCCCTGCAGCAACAGGCCGCAAACTCCCAGAACACACATCAATCGCGAATGGCGCAATGTCGGCAGCTTAAGGGAGCGCCTATTCGGACAGGCCCCTAGCGCTGCAGTCCTGAGACCAGCGGAACGAAGCTCACCGCGCCCAGCGACTGGCGGTCAATGCGGGTTTCGCCCTTGGTGTAGCGGAACAGCTCCTGTTTTCCCTCGGCGCCGACCGGCGCGATGAGCCGGCCGCCGACCTTCAGCTGCTCGAACAATGCCGCCGGCACGGTGTGCGGCGCCGCGGTCAGCAAGATGCCGTCGAAAGGGGCGCGCGCCGGCCAGCCGATGTTCCCATCGTCATGGCGAAAGTTGACATTGCGAATGCGCAATTCGCGCAGCGTGCGCCGCGCTCTCGCCAGCAGCGGAGCAATTCTTTCGAGGCTGTAAATCTCCGCCACCAGGGGCGAGAGCACGGCGGTCTGATAGCCGCATCCGGTGCCGATTTCCAGCACCCGCGGCGCCTCTCCGGCGGCCAACAGCGCCTCGGTCATTTTTGCCACCACGAAGGGCTGCGAAATCGTCTGGCCGAAGCCGATCGGCAACGCCGTGTCCTCATAGGCACGGCTGGCCAACGCCTCGTCCATGAACAGATGGCGAGGCACGCTGCGGATTCGATCCAGCACATGTTGATCGGCAATGCCCTGTTCCTGCAATCGCTGCACCAGGCGTTCGCGGGTGCGCGCTGAGGTCATGCCGATGCCGCTGAGGCGCGGGCCTTCCATGAAGTTACTCAATCTCGAGCCATCGTTTGAGATCCGCCAGCACAGCATGGCGCGTCAGGTCGACTTGCAGCGGCGTGACGGACGCGTAGCCGTGCGCCACGGCGTGAAAGTCCGTGCCTGGCCCGGCATCCTGCCCGGCGCCGGCGTTCCCCACCCAATAGACTTCGCGGCCGCGCGGGTCCATAGCCTTGACGATGGGCTTCGCGCGGTGCCGGCTGCCGAGCCGGGTCACCTTGATGCCGCGCAATTGTCCATCCGGCAGATCTGGAACATTGACATTGAGAATGACCGGGCCCTCCTCCGAACCTTGCAAAGGATGCTGCGCAACGCGCCGCACGAGCTGCGCGGCCACGCGCGCCGCACTCGCGAAATTTCGCGGACTGTCCGGCGTCAGGCAAAGCGAAACCGCCACCGCCGGCAGGCCGAGAAATCGGCCTTCGACGGCCGCGGCGACGGTTCCCGAGTACAAAGTGTCATCGCCTAGATTCGCCCCATCGTTGACGCCGGTGACCACGATGTCGTGCTCAAAATCGAACAGCCCTGAGATCGCCAGGTGCACGCAGTCGGTCGGCGTGCCATTGACGTAATAAGCATCGGTATCGTAGCGCACGGCTCGCACCGGGACATCCAGTGTCAACGAATTGCTCGCGCCGCTGCGATTTCGATCTGGAGCCACGATCGTCACTGCGCCGAGCGGCTTGATCGCTTCTCCAAGCGCCGCCAGGCCCTCGGCACGGTAGCCGTCGTCATTGGAAAGAAGGATCTTCACTACTTGACAGTCTGCGCCGCACTGGCGGGTGCCCGCGGACTATACTGGATCCATGGGCAAAAAGCGCACACCGCAGCCGCATGCCGAAGCCGATTCGGGCGAGGCCGCGGCATTTCGCGCCGCGATGCGCGACGTCAAACCGTTGGCCGCGCAGCCGTCGCGTCGCGTGCCGCCGGCAGCCCTGCGCCGCGCGCATAGTCGGCCGCCGCTCCGCGGCGCCGCCGAAGCTCTCGACGAGACCATGCCGTTGATCGCGACGGCCGCCGGCGAGGATGCCGCCGCATCCCTGGCGTTTCACCGCAGCGGGGTGCGCGATCAGGTGATGCGCCGATTGCGGCGCGGCTTGATCCCCAGCGAGGATGAGATCGATCTGCACGGACTGACCCAGAGCGAAGCGCGGGCGCGGCTGGCGGAGTTCATCGCACAGAGCCGAGCTGCCGGGCACCGCTGCGTCAGAGTGGTGCACGGCAAGGGCTATCGTTCCGGAGCCCGCGGTCCGATTCTCAAGACCGCGGTCAACCTCTGGCTGCGCCGGCATCTGGAGGTCATGGCATTCACCTCAGCCAAGGCCATTGACGGAGGAACCGGCGCGCTCTACGTATTGCTCCGCGTCTGAATGCGCCCGCGCTCCCGGAACTTAAGATTTCGCGTCGAATCCAATAAGGGTAAGGCGAAGGAGTTACTTTATGAACACTCGATTTTTGATGCCGGCCCTGCTTTGCATCGCTGCGGCCTTGAGCGCGTGCAACATGGCCGAGCACGCCTGGGACAAGGCAAGCGCTGCCGACACCCTTCAAGGCTATGAAGCATTTGTGCGCGAATATCCCCATAGCAAGTATTCCGACGACGCCAAGGGACGGATTCTTGCGCTGCAGGATGAACAAGCGTGGAGCGCCGCGCTGGCAACCAACAGCATCGCGGGCTACAACGCCTATCTGAAGGCATGGAGCGGCGGTGTGCATGCCAGCGACGTCGCGTATCAGATCACTGCTTTGCAGCGTGCGGCTGCCTGGAAGGCGCTGCAGAACGATCCCTCGGCGGCTTCCCTGCAGGCCTTCTTGGTGGTCTATCCGCAGGGTCGCGAATCGAACGAGGCCCGGGCAAAGCTCAAGGAGTTCTACCATCTACAGCTGGCCGATTTGCACAGCGCCGCGGCGGCCGAGCGCAAGCGCGCGGAGCTGCAGCGCCGGTTCGGCAAGGAGCTGTCCGACATTGCGGTGATCGCACCGACCCCTCCGGCCAAGACATTTGCCGTGGTCTCCGGACCCATGAGCCAGGCAGACGCAAGCGCCGCGTGTGCGACGCTCGAACGCGCGCACCAGAGCTGCAAGTTGGTTCAGGGAATCAGCGCCGGGGGAACCAGCGCGGATTCGCCGCCGGCATCCTTGAGCGCGAACTGAGGGTTCGCGAGCTTGTCCAGATCGGGCCGGAAGCGCTTCGGAATGAGGGCGCGCGCGGCCATATAGTCCTTCGAATGGTTGATCGCCTCGACGGCCAGCAATTCTCCGCCCTTGAGATAGCAGACGCTGAAACTGCGCGTGGCCGGATCCCCGCGCGTCACTTGCTGATCGTGGCCTTGCGACAATCCGGCGATCAGCAGCTTGTTGTCGTACTGATCGGACCAAAACCAAGGTATCCGCTCGTAGGCGACGCGCCGCTCCAAAATGTTCAGAGCCGCGACCTTGCTCTGCTCAAAGGCATTGTCCACCGATTCGAGCCGCACTCGCGATTGGTAGCGCGGCGAAAAATAGTTGGTGCAATCGCCGGCGGCAAAAATTGCGGGGTCGCTGGTTCTGCAGGTTTCATCCACGAGAATGCCGTTGTCGCACCGCAGGCCGGCGTCCGCGGCCAATTGCGTATTGGCAATCGCGCCGACGCCCACCACCACAAGATCCGCACGGTGCATGCTGCCATCGGCGCACACCACGCCATCCGCGCGGCCGTTTCCCGTAAAGCGCACCACGCGGGTGTTGCAAATGATTTTGACGCCTTGAGTGCGGTGCTCGTGCTCGAAATACTCCGAGACATTCGACGCCACCACGCGATTCATGACCCGATCCGCCATTTCCAGAACCACGACGGCGCAGCCCATCCCGCGCGCCGTTGCGGCGATTTCCAGGCCGATGTAGCCGCCGCCCACGACGATCACGCGCGCGCCCGGCTGCAGGCCCTCGCGAATGGCCGCGGCATCGCCGACGTTGCGCAAATAATGAACTCCGGCGAGATCGGAGCCGGGGCAGCTCATGCGCCGCGGCAATGCGCCGATGCACAACAACAGAGCGTCGTAGCCGACTTGCTCGCCGCTCGACAGCCTGACCCGGCGCGGGCCGGCTTCGATATGAGTTGCCCGCGCGCCGAGCTTGAGCTCGACCGCATGCTCCTCGTAGAAGGCGCGATGCCGAAATAACAGCCGCTCGGCCGCCATCTCGCCCGACAGGAATTTTTTCGACAGCGGCGGCCGTTGATAGGGCAACAGGGTCTTCGTCGCTGATCAAGACGAGCCTTCCTGCGAATCCTTCGCGCCGCAGAGTGTCGACGGCTTGGGCGCCCGCTTGTCCGCCCCCGATGATGACGACCGTCGATTTCATGACGGCCATATTAGCGCATGCGCGCGCGGCGCCGCACTAGCTTCCGCGCCGACACCCCAGGTATACTAAATTCGCATGAATTTGCGCTGATATGTGCATATCGGATAACAGATATCAGGCCTTCCATTGGATCTCAAGCAGCTCGAGTATTTCCGCCACGTTGCCGAACTCGGCAGCTTCACGCATGCCGCCGCTTTTCTGTCGGTTGGCCAACCGACCTTGAGCCGCCAGATCGCGGATCTCGAAGTGGAATTCGGGCAAAACTTGTTCGATCGCAATGGCCGCGGCGTGGTGCTCACGCAGGCGGGTTGCCAGCTTCTCGAGCACACCCGCGGCATCCTCACGCAGGTCGGACGTGCCCGCCAAGAAATGGAAACCGCGCGCAGCGGCGATGCCGGCCACATCACCTTGGGGCTGCCCGCCGAGCCTCGGCAATATCGTGACCGTTCCCTTGGTCAAAGCATTCGGCAAAGCGTTGCCCAAATCCCGGCTGGCGTTCTCGGAGGGATTGTCCGCCTATATACTGGAACGCTTGAGCGTCGGCCGCATCGACTGCGCCCTCGCCTACAATGCCGCGGCCTCCGAAGACTTCGATGTCGCACCGCTGCTCGACGATCAGTTGTTCCTGATCGCTTCGGCATCCCGATCCAAGAAATCTCCCGCGTCCATTTCCTTGAGCGAACTCGCCGACTATCCGTTGGTCATTCCCGGCCGCCCGCATGCGAACCGCATGACCGTCGAACACGCGCTGGCGAATATCGGCAGGAAAATTCAAATCGCGCATGAAGTCGAATGCATAGCGGCGATCGTCGATCTGGTGCGGCAAGGCCACGGCTTCGGAGTGCTGTCGCTCAACGCGATCAAATCCTCGCCCTGGGCCGAGCATATTCTCGATCAAGCCCATCTTGAACCCGACGCTCGACCTTCCCGCTGTCGATGGTGACTTCGACGCGGCGTCCGAAGAGCGCGTTCATGCGCAAGGCGATTGCACTGATCGGCGGCGTGGTGCGCGACGAACTCGGGCGCAATGCCGGCAAACTGCCGCGCGGCATCCAGGATCGGCAGGCCGCCAATCGACGGGCGCGATAACGTGAATCCCAAGAACTTCGACAACGTGAACTTGAATCTGCTGGTGATCTTCGCGGTGCTGATGCGCGAACGGTCGGTGACCCGGGCCTCGAAGATACTGATGATTTCGCAGCCCGCGGTAAGTCACGCGCTCAAGCAGCTGCGCACGCTTGTTCGCAGATCCGCTGTTTACGCGCAGCGGTACCGGAGTCAATCCCACCCAGCGCGCTCAGGTGGTCCACAAGGATTTGCTGGTACCGCTCGAGGCGATCGAAGCGATCTTGAACAAGCGCGCTCCGCAGCGGCCGTCAGCGCAGACAACAACACTGAGGCCATCGCGGCGATTCCCTCCTTGCGGCCGACGAACCCCAAGCGCTCGGTCGTGGTTGCCTTGATGTTGATTGCGGTTGCCGCAACTTGCAGGTCCTGCGCCAGATTCGCCGCCATGGCGCCGCGATGCGCGCCGATGCGCGGCGCCTGCGCGAGCACCGTGATGTCCGCGTTGACCAAGCGCAATCCTGCCGACTGCATGCGCTGCGCCACCTCGCGCAAGAAACACCCGGCTGTCGGCGCCGCGGTAGCGCGGATCGCTGTCCGGAAAGTGCTGGCCGATGTCGCCGTCGCCCAAGGCGCCGAGCAAGGCGTCGCACAACGCGTGAATCACCACATCGCCGTCCGAGTGCGCAACGATGCCCTGCGCATGGGCGATGCGCACACCGCCCAGCACGACGTGATCGCCCGCGCCGAAGGCGTGCACGTCCACTCCCTGTCCGATTCGCATGTCGCTGCTCTCTCCCATCTTGCAGTATCGCCGCCGCCATCTCCAAATCCTCGGCGCGCGTCACTTTGATATTGAACGCGGAGCCCGGCACCAGCAGGGCGCGGATGCCGAGGCGCTCCATGGCCTGCGCCTCATCGGTGACGGCCAATCCGCCGGCGGCCGCCTCTTGCAAGCGCGCGGCGCAATTGCGCATAGCAAAAACCTGCGGCGTCAACGCACGCCATAGGCCGGCACGGTCGACCGTCTCCCATGCCATGCGCGAGCTCGCGCCTGACGCGTATCGACGATCGGAGCGGCGAGAACCGCGCCGCCAAGATTTCCTGCGTGCATCCTGCGGAATTCCCTTCGAGCGAGTCCACCAGCGCGCCGAGATCGGCGGCGCGCAGGCATGGCCGCGCCGCATCGTGCACCAAAATCCAATCCTGCGGCTGCGCCGATGCGGCAAGAAATGCCAGGCCGTTCAACACCGAATCCTGGCGCTGCGCTCCGCCGATCGTGGTCAGCAACTTGGGCGAATGGAGATTTCTTGCGCGACCTCGCCAAAGCGCTCATCGCCGGCGGCCATGCACCACCACGATACCCTCGATGCGAGGCTCGCGCAGCAACGCGCGCAGCGACCACTCGAGCACGCTCCTGCCTCGCAGCGCCGTGTACTGCTTTGGAATGCCTGCCGTCGCGGCGGCGCTGAAGCGTTCGCCGCGGCCTGCCGCAGGAACGATGGCCCAGAGGCGGCGCGCTGCCCGCGCGCTCATTGCGCGCGAGCGGTGACGGGCGCGGCGGGCGCTGCGGGAGCCGGCGTATTGGCTCTCACGACTTGGTAGAAGGTTTCGCTGGCGGAGACCATGCCGAGTTCGCTGCGGGCCCGCTCTTCGAGCGCCGCGAGCCCGGTCTTGAGGTTCGCCACTTCGGCGCCCAGTTGACGATTGCGCCCGGACTGTTCCCGATTGGCTGCGCGCTGCGTCTCGACCGAGGCCTGCAATCCGGACACCTCGCGCAAGCCTTTATCGGAGAACCAGAGTCTACCCTGGAGCAAGATCAGTGCGATCGCCAGTACAGCCGCGAAAATCCTCATGGGGACAGGAGCTTAGCATGAACTCTTAAGATATTGGAACCGATAGTGCGCGTACCCCGGCGTAAGCGGCTTTGGCGCCGAGCTCAGCTTCGATCCGCAACAGCTGATTGTATTTGGCGATGCGATCCGAGCGCGACATGGAGCCGGTTTTGATCTGCGTCGCAGTCGTCGCGGCTGCGATATCCGCGATGGTGGCATCCTCGGTTTCCCCCGAGCGGTGCGAGATGACCGCCGCGTATTTCGCCTTGAACGCCATGTCGACGCATTGCAAGGTTTCCGTCAGCGTGCCGATTTGGTTCGGCTTGATGAGAATGGAGTTGGCGATCTTCTTCGCGATGCCTTCGGCGAATATCTTGGTGTTGGTCACGAAGATATCGTCGCCCACCAGCTGCACCTTGCTCCCCAGTTTGCGGGTCAGAGTCGCCCAGCCCTCCCAATCTCCTTCGCTCATGCCATCCTCGATGCTGACAATCGGATACTTTGCGACCAACCCTGCCAGATAATCGGCGAACTCGGATGAATTGAATTTGCGGCCCTCGCTCGCGAGGTCGTATACGCCATCCTTGAAGAATTCCGAGCTGGCCGCATCCAATCCCAGATAAATGTCCTTGCCCGCGCGGTAGCCGGCTTTGTCGATGGCTTCCAGTATCGTGGTGATCGCCGCTTCATTCGAAGGCAGATCCGGGGCGAAGCCGCCCTCATCGCCGACCGCGGTGTTCAATCCCTTGGCATGCAAGACCTTCTTCAGCGTGTGAAACACTTCGGCGCCGTAGCGCACCGCCTCGGAGAAGGACGGCGCGCCCAAGGGCAAAATCATGAATTCCTGGATGTCGACGCTGTTATCCGCATGGGCGCCGCCGTTGATGATGTTCATCTGCGGCACCGGCAGCGTCAGATCGCGGCTGGGGGCCAGATGCCGATACAAAGGCAGGCCTTGGTCGGTCGCTGCCGCGTGCGCCGCCGCCAGCGACACCGCCAAAATCGCATTGGCGCCGAGATTCGATTTATTCTCCGTACCGTCCAATCTGATCATTTTGGCATCGAGCTCTGCCTGATCCGAGGGGTTCAAACCCATGACGGCGGCACGGATCGGTCCATTGACCGCGGCAACGGCCTTGAGCACGCCCTTGCCGCCAAAGCGCTTCATGTCGCCATCCCGCATCTCGACCGCCTCACGCGAGCCGGTCGAGGCGCCCGAGGGCACCGCGGCGCGGCCAATCGTGCCGGAATCCAGCACCACATCCGCTTCAACGGTCGGGTTGCCGCGGGAATCGATGATTTGGCGCCCGCGAATATCGACGATCCGGCTCATAGCAATGATTCCTCGAAGGGTTGTCTCTTCACCGCGGCGTCCAGCTCCTGGAGCGTGCCCAGAAGCGATTTCATGCGATCCAGAGGCCAGGCGTTGGGTCCATCGGACAGCGCCTCGGCGGGATTGGGATGCGTCTCCATGAATATGCCGGCCACGCCGGCGGCGACGGCGGCGCGCGCCAGCACCGGCACGAATTCGCGCTGGCCGCCCGAGGAGTCGCCCTGGCCGCCGGGGAGCTGAACCGAGTGCGTCGCGTCGAACACCACCGGGCATCCGGTGCCGCGCATGACCGCGAGCGAGCGCATGTCCGACACCAGATTGTTGTAGCCGAAGGAGAAGCCGCGCTCGCAGACCATGATGTGCGCATTGCCGGTGGAGCGCGCCTTGTCGACCACGTTTTGCATTTCCCAGGGCGAGAGAAACTGCCCTTTCTTGATGTTCACCGGCCTACCCTGCGAGCTGACGGCCACGATGAAATTTGTCTGACGGCAGAGGAAAGCGGGCGTCTGCAGAACGTCGACCACCGCGGCGACTTCCTCGAGCGGGGTATCTTCATGCACATCCGTCAACACCGGCACGCCGATCTGTTCGCGCACCTTGGCGAGGGCCTTTAGGCCGCCTTGCAATCCGGGTCCGCGGAAACTGCCGCGCGAGGAACGATTCGCCTTGTCGAACGAGGCTTTGAATACGAAGGGAATCTTGAGCGCGCCGGTCATCTCCTTGAGGCGTCCGGCCACCTCGATCACCAAGCCCTCGCTCTCGATGACGCAGGGACCCGCAATCAAGAAGAACGGGCGATCGTGCCCGACCTCGAAGGACGTCAGCTTCATAGGCTCATGCGGTGGCGCGGCCCGGCTGCAGCGAGGCCCGAAATTGGCGTGCCGCCCTGACGAATCCCGCGAACAACGGGTGGCCATCGCGCGGCGTCGAGGTGAATTCCGGATGAAATTGGCTGGCCACAAACCAGGGATGGCTGGGCAGTTCAATGAATTCCACCAGACCGTCGGCCGAGAAACCCGAGAAGCGCAGGCCCGCCGCCGACAGCTCATCCAGATAATGATTATTGAACTCATAGCGATGGCGATGACGTTCGAAGATCGATTCCTTGCCGTACAACGCCCGCGCCAAAGAACCCGGCACGAGCTTGGCCTCTTGCGCGCCGAGCCGCATGCTGCCGCCCAAGTCCGACTTCTCGTCGCGCACCTGCTGGCCGCGTTCCAAATCCTGCCATTCGGTGATCAAGGCAATCACCGGATGGTTGGTGGCGCGGTCGAATTCGGTGCTATTCGCGCCTTTGAGCGCCAGCACATTGCGCGCGTATTCGATGATGGCGAGTTGCATCCCCAGGCAAATGCCGAGATACGGAATGCCGTTCTCGCGCGCATAGCGGATCGCCTGGATTTTTCCTTCGATGCCGCGGTCGCCGAAGCCGCCCGGCACCAGGATGGCATCCATTTTTTGCAGCGCGGAGGCGCCCGAACGCTCGATATCCTGCGATTCGAAATAATGAATGTTCACGCGGGTACGAGTTTTGATGCCGCCGTGCATCAGCGCTTCGTTCAAGGATATGTACGAATCGCGAATCTGCACGTACTTCCCGACCATGCCGATGTCCACCACGGCTTCGGGATTCTGCTTGGCGGAGACCACGGCCCGCCACTCGGCAAGATCGGTCGGCGGAGCATTCAAGCGCAGCTTGTCGATCACAATGTCATCCAGATCCTGGTCGTGCAGCAGCAGCGGGATCTTGTAAATATCGTCGGAATCCACCGCCGAAATCACCGCGCGCTCTTCGACATTGGTGAACAGCGCAATCTTGCGGCGCTGCTCATCGGGGAGGCTTTGCGAGCAGCGGCACAACAAAATATCCGGCTGAATGCCGATGCCGCGCAGCTCCTTGACCGAATGCTGGGTGGGCTTGGTCTTGATTTCGCCGGCACCGCCTAAGATCGGCACCAAGGTCAAATGCATGTACAGCACCTTGTCGCGTCCAAGTTCCACGCCCATTTGACGGATCGCCTCGAGAAAGGGCAGCGATTCGATGTCGCCGACCGTGCCGCCGATCTCCACCATGCACACGTCCGAATCCGCGGCTCCCATGCGGATGCGGTGTTTGATTTCATCGGTGATGTGAGGAATGACCTGAACCGTCGCACCCAAATAATCGCCGCGCCGTTCCTTGGCGATCACGCGTTCGTAGATTCTTCCCGTCGTAAAATTGCTGTTGCGCCCGGTCGTGGTGCGCACAAAGCGCTCATAGTGGCCGAGGTCCAGGTCGGCCTCGGTGCCGTCCGCGGTAACGAACACTTCGCCGTGCTGAAACGGGCTCATGGTGCCGGGATCGACGTTGATGTAGGGATCCAACTTCACCATGCTGATTTTGAGGCCGCGCGCCTCCAGAATCGCGCCCAGCGATGCCGAGGCGATGCCTTTACCGAGCGAGGAAACCACGCCGCCGGTGACAAAAACGAATCGATTCATAATGAGGCACCGCCGATTTAACGTTTGCCTCCGCGAACGATCAGCGGATGAGTCAAACGAGAGCCAAAAAGAACAATGGGAATTCGACGGGAGTTCAGATTAGCAGATCGGCGCCGACTCGACAATGCAATTACGTCAGCAACGGCGCCTCGTTCCACGCGATCCCGAGCCCCGGCGCATCCCTGGGCACGCACCAACGCACATCCAGCCACAAGTCGCCCACCGCGACCAATTCATCGCCGGCAAACACCAGCGGCAGCGCGTCCCGCATCCAGGGAAGCACGCCGCGCGACTGACACAGGTGCTGCAACGTTTGCGTCTTCGCCGCGGCTGCGGGCTTGAGAGTTTCCCCTCCTTCGCGCCTTTGCACCGAGACGCGGGCAGGCAAGCGCTCCGCGGCAATGCCGCCGCGCAGTTCGATCCAGGTCAAATTTCCCAACCCCGGGCCCAATTCGACCGAGGAGCCCGCGGCGACCATCCAAGGCTGCGGCTGTGGCATTCGCGCCGGATCGGCAGGAGTGACGAACAATCGCTGGCGATAACGGCGCAACGCATGCGCGCCCCAGACGATGGATGGCGAATGATCGGCGTCGGCCTCGAACACCTGGCGCAGTGCCTCGATGAGCCGCGCGGTGGAAGGGACTTCCAGGCCCGCTTGGTTCAACCACCAGCGGATCGCGTTGGCGCGCTGCGGCGGCGGCAAAACTCTCAGGCCCGGAATCGACAGCGCGTCGCCATCGCGAAGGCGCCCTAAATCGGCCTCTGCCGCCATGTCCAGAAGTTGCTGCGCCTCCGCCATGTGCCCCGCGGCGCGCGTCAGGGCGATTGCCGCGCCGGGCCAGCGCTTCTCGATCAGCGGCCAAACCACGCTGCGCAGATAAACGCGGTCGAAGCGCAAATCGCGATTCATCGGATCGATCGATGCCCCGGGCTCAAGATCGGCGAACTGCCGCAAATCGCTGTGCGCCACGTTGAGCAAGGGGCGCAGGTGCCAGCCCGCGCCGAACGGGCGGCAGGCCGGCATCGCCGACATGCCTTTGACGCCGGCGCCGCGCAGTGCCTGCAGCAGCAATGTCTCCGCTTGATCCTCGCGATGATGCGCCGTGAGCAGACACTCCCGCGGCTGCACTTCCGGTTCGAGCGCCGCGTAGCGTGCGGCGCGCGCCGCCGCCTCGACCGACAGGCCGGCTTCGCGCGAAACCGCTGCGCCGACGATGCGCAGCGGAACGCGCAGCTCCTCGCACAAGCTGACGCAAGCTGCGCGAAAATCGGCAGCGGCGGACTGCAGCCCGTGGTCAACGTGCAGTGCGCGCAGCGGCAACCCGCGAAAACTCTGGCCGAGCGCCGCGGCGGCGCGCAGCAGCGCGGCAGAATCCGGACCGCCGCTCAACCCGACCACCAGGCCGGCCGCTTCGAGGGGCACGCAAGCCTCGAGCAGCGCCCGCAAGGTTGCCGCGGAAAAGCTCAACCGTCGCGGAATGCGCCGAATCCGCGCAGCCGCGCCTGGCGTGCGTCCAGCAGCTGAGTGATCGGTTGATTGCGCAGCTCGGTCAAATTCTTGACGATGCTTTGCTTCATGGTTTCCGCCATCAGCTGCGGATCGCGGTGCGCGCCGCCGTGCGGTTCCTTGAGAACCTCATCGACCAGCCCAAGTTTGAAAAGGCGCTCGGCCGTGCCGCCCATCGCCTCCGCCGCGATCTCCTTCTTTTCCGTGCTCTTCCACAGAATCGACGCGCAGGCTTCCGGCGTGATCACCGAATAAACGCTGAACTGCAGCATGACCAAATAGTCGCAGACACCGATGGCAAGCGCCCCTCCGGATCCGCCCTCGCCGATCACGATGCTGAGCACCGGCGCCGCAAGATGCGACATTTCGAACAAGTTGCGCGCGATGGCTTCGCTCTGCCCGCGCTCCTCGGATCCAATCCCGGGATAAGCTCCCGGCGTATCGATCAAGGTAATCACGGGAACGCGGAACCGCTCCGCCAGTTTCATCAAGCGCAGCGCCTTGCGATATCCCTCGGGCTTCGGCATGCCGTAGTTGCGCCGCACCCGTTCCTTGGTGTCCCGCCCCTTTTGGTGACCGATCAGCATGACCGGTATGCCTTCGATCCGCGCCAGGCCCCCGACGATCGCCAGATCGTCGCTGTACATGCGATCGCCGTGCAGCTCGTGCCAATCGCTGAAAATCATGGAGACATAGTCGAGCGTATACGGGCGCTGCGGATGGCGCGCGAGTTCGGTGATCTGCCAGGGCGTCAAGTTGGCGAAAATGCTGGTGGTGAGCGCCCTGCTCTTCGATTGCAGGCGTTTGATCTCTTCGGTGATATTGACGCTGGCATCGCTGCCGATGAATTTGAGCTCCTCGATCTTGGCCTCGAGTTCCGCAATGGGCTGTTCAAATTCCAGAAAATTCATCGCCATGAAGAAGATTCCTCGCCGCGCACGTCGTTGCGCGGACCATACACTAAATACCACCCTTCGCGCCCGACAAGCGCCGAGAGCCGGTCCAAAAGCTCCCGCGTCGGGCGCACGCACCAGGCGTCGGGTAAATTGACCTTGCCGCAGTACTCGGGTCGATTGACCGCCACGCTCACCCCGCAGGGCCCCCGCAGGTAGGGCTTCAGCAGCTGCTCAAAGCGGTTCATCCCTGAGGGACCGTCGAATTCGGCGGGCCAGCGCAGCCAGAGCCGGCGCGCGAAGCGTTCGCGCGCCCGGTCGATATCCATCAAGGACTTGCCTTGCAGTCGCCAGGCTTCAATAAAGTCATCGAAGCGCAGCGTGCCGTCGATGATCAGGATGGCGTCCTTGACGATGATGTCGCGATGCTGCTGAAAGACTTCCTCGTAGAGACTGACCTCGAGACGCGCGCTACGATCGTCCAGAATCAAGGTCACCCGGTTCGGCCGGCGCCGGATTTCCAATACCAGGCCGGCAACGGTCGCCGGTTTGCCTGCCGACCAACTCCGCCCGCCTTCGGCGGCAGGCGGCTTCGGACCGCCGATATCTGCGAGCCGCGAGCTCACGAGAAATTTCAAATCCGGCTCGTAGGGCGTTATCGGATGACCGCTCAGGAACAGCCCCAACGTTTCGCGCTCGCCCGCCAGGCGTTCCGCTTCGGACCAATCGGCCACCGCCGCATTCTCCGCCGCACTCAAGCCGAACAGGTCGACCTGGCCCACGCTCAGGGCGCGCGAATTCTGTTCGCCCAGCTGCATGGCGCGCTCGAGCTCGGCAGTCAACGAGGCGCGATTGGCCCCAATGAGGTCCAAGCTGCCCGAGCGGATCAGGGCCTCCAAGACCCGCCGATTCACCCTGGCCAAATCGATGCGCCGGCAAAGGTCGGAGAGACTCTTGAAGGCGCCGTTCTTCTCGCGCTCCTCGATGATGGCTTCGACCGCGGAGGCGCCGACGCCTTTGATCGCCCCCATGCCGTAGCGAATGCTGTCGGCAGCCGCGACGCGAAACGCATAGACCGACGCATTGACATCGGGCGGCAGCACTTTGAGCCGCATGCCGTTGCACTCGTCGATCAAAGTCACCACTTTCTCGGTCTTGTCCATGTCGGAGGACAGGACCGCCGCCATGTACGCCGCCGGATAATGCGCCTTGAGCCACGCCGTCTGGTAGGACAGCAGGGCATACGCCGCGGAATGCGACTTGTTGAATCCGTAGCCGGCGAATTTTTCCATCAGATCGAATATGTGCGTCGCCTGCGCCTCGCGCACACCGCGCGCCACGGCGCCGCTCACGAAAATGGAGCGTTGCTTGGCCATTTCTTCGGGCTTCTTCTTGCCCATCGCGCGGCGCAGAAGATCGGCGCCGCCCAAGGTGTAGCCGGCGAGAATCTGCGCGATCTGCATCACCTGTTCCTGATACAGAATCACCCCGTAAGTCGCCGCCAGAACCGGCTTCAAGTCGGGGTGCAAATAGTCGATGGTCGCACCGGTGGTATCGTGCTTGCGCGCGATGAAGTCCTCGACCATGCCGGATTGCAGCGGCCCCGGCCGGAACAGCGCCACGAGCGCGACAATGTCGCCGAAGCGATCGGGTTGCAGCCTGCGGATCAGATCCTTCATGCCGCGCGATTCGAGCTGGAACACGGCGGTCGTCTTGGTGCTTTTGAGCAGCGCATAGGTCGCCGCGTCATCCATCGGCAACGCGCTCATGACCAAGGGCGCTTCGCTTAGCCTAGCGCGCTGCGCATTGATGTCGCGCACCACCCAATCGATGATGGTCAGCGTGCGCAGCCCGAGGAAGTCGAATTTGACCAGGCCCGCGGCCTCGACATCGTCCTTGTCGAATTGCGTGACCGGCGTGCCGCCGCCCTCTTCGCAGTAAAGCGGCGTGAAGTCGGTCAAGACCGACGGCGCGATGACCACCCCGCCGGCATGGGTGCCGGCGTTGCGCGCCAACCCCTCGAGCTTTCGCGCCAGCTCGATGAGATCGCGAACTTCGGCGTCGCTGTCGTACAAGCGCTTCAGCTCTTCTTCCTGCTCGAGCGCCTTGTCGAGCGTCATGCCGATTTCCAGCGGAATCAGCTTCGCGATCTTATCCACGTAGCCGTACGGATGGCCGAGCACGCGCCCGACGTCGCGCACCACCGCTTTGGCGGCCAAGGTGCCGTAGGTGATGATCTGCGACACGCGGTCGCGGCCGTACTTGTTCGCGACATATTCAATGACCCGATCGCGTCCTTCCATGCAGAAGTCGACGTCGAAGTCCGGCATCGAGACGCGCTCCGGATTCAAGAATCGCTCGAACAACAGATCATGTTCGATCGGATCTAAATCCGTGATGCCGAGCGCATAGGCGACCAGCGATCCGGCGCCCGAACCGCGGCCAGGGCCGACCGGTACGCCGTTCTCGCGCGCCCAACGGATGAAATCGGCGACGATCAAGAAATATCCGGCGAAGCCCATGGCGCAGATGACGCCAAGCTCCAGATCGAGCCGCGCTTCGTAAGCCGCGATCGGCCCCGCCGCTGCGGACACCGCGGACGCCGCGGCCGCCGCGCCCGCCGCGCCGCGAGGCGGCCTTCAAGGCCGCGCCTGGATTCCGCGCGCAGGAACTCTTCGGTGCTCGACCCGGCTGGAACCGGGTACGCCGGCAGCATGGAGGCGCCCAGGCGAATCTCCAGTGAACAGCGCTTGGCGATTTCCAGAGTATTCGCCAGTAGCTCCGGTACATCCTGAAAAAGCTCGCGCATCTCAGCCGGCGTCTTAAGGTATTGCTCTTCGGAGTAGCGGCGCGGGCGGCTGGCGTCCCCGAGCTGCGCGCCGTCATGAATACAGACCCGCGCCTCATGCGCCTCGAATTCCGCGCGCGTCAAGAAACGCACGTCGTTGGTCGCGACCGCGCCCACCCCGTGCGACTGCGCGAGGTCGAGGGCCGCTTCCGAGCAAACTTGTTCGCCGGCGCGTCCGGTGCGCTGTACCTCGAGATAAAACCGGTCCCCGCAAAAGGCCTGCCAGCGTTCGAGACAGCGCTCGGCTTCCTCGTCGCGGCCGCGCGCAATCGCCTGACCGATGTCGCCCTCGAATCCACCCGAGAGCACGATCAATCCCTCGAGCGCCTCGCGATTGAGCCAGCTGCGTTCCAGCATCGGCACCCCGCGATGCTGGCCCTCCAGGTACGAACGGGTCACGAGCTGAGTCAGATGCCTGTAGCCCAGCAGATTTTGGCACAGGAAAACGATGCGCGAGGGCGGCGCGCGCTCGAGCGGTTCGCGAATCCAGGCATCGACGCCGATCAGCGGTTTCACGCCGGCTGCCTGCGCTTCCTTGTAGAACTTCACCATCGCGAACAAATTGCTTTGATCGGTAAGCGCCACGGCGGGCATTCCCGCGGCGAAGACGGCCGCCATCAACTCCGGCACGCGTACGATCCCGTCGACCAGCGAGTACTCGGTGTGCAACCGCAGGTGAACGAAGCTCGTCAAGGTTCGCACCGCAGCGCCAGGCGCACCGGCTCAAAGGAGCGCCGATGCAGCGGACAGGGCCCGTGTAAATTCAATAAACGCTGATGGTCGGGAGTCGCATAGCCTTTATGACTTGCGAAGCAGTATGCGGGATAGATCGTATCCATATGATTCATATAACTATCTCTCGCGGTCTTCGCGAGAATCGACGCGGCGCTGATCGCCGGCTCGGTGACATCGCCGTCAATGATGGCACGCGCCGTCAGCACCTTGCCCAATCCCTGCAAATTGGGCAGCTGGTTGCCATCCACCAGCAAGTGATCCGGGGTCACCGTCATGGCCAGCAACGCGCGGCGCATCGCCAAGAAGGTCGCTTGCAGAATATTCAAGGCGTCGATTTCGACATGATCCGCCCAGCCGATCCCGAAACACAGTGCTTCACGCCGGATCTCGATGCTCAGGCGCGAGCGTTCCTCAGGGCTCAAGGATTTCGAATCCGCCACGCCCTCGATGCGCCGCCGCGGCCGCAAGATGACGGCTGCCGCCACCACCGGTCCCGCGAGCGGCCCGCGGCCTGCTTCGTCAATACCGGCAATCCGCCTCACGGGGACGATGCCGCCGCGGTCTTGCGAGCGTTCAGAAGATCGATGATGGCCTGCGCCGCCCGTGTGCCTGCGCCGCGGCGCAGATCGCCATGGATGCGCGCGAACTCGCGTTCCAAGTCGGCGCGCCGTTCGGTGTCGTCAAGCCACATCAAGAGCTCCGCGCCGATCGACTCTGGGATGATTTGGTCCTGAAAATATTCGCCGACGACGCGCCGATCCGCAAGTAGATTTGGCTGTGCAAAGAACTTGGATTTCACCAAATTGAAGTGCGTCAGCAGCCAGGCGGTCAAGGCGCCCAAGCGGTACACCACCACCATCGGGCGCTTGCACAAGGCCGCCTCCAAGCTGGCGGTGCCCGAAGCGACGAGCACGACGTTGGCGGCGCTCAATGCGGCCGTCGCCTGGCCGTCGAGCAATTGCACCTCGAGGTGGGGTGCATCGCGTGCCAGCACTTGGGAAAAAATCTGCCGCGTTGCAGCGCTCGCCATCGGCGCGATGAATTTTAGCTCGGGCCGCTGCGCCGCCAACCAGCGTGCCGTGGCTGCGAAATCGGCTGCCAGCCGCGCCACCTCGCCGCGGCGGCTCCCCGGGAGCAGCGCGACCACGCTCGCTTCGCGCTCCAGACCCAGCGTGCGCCGTGCCGACTCGCGGTCGATGTTTTCCGGAATGGCATCGGCCAACGGATGGCCGACGAACTCGGCGCGGATGCCATGCTCGTCGTAAAAGCGCTTCTCGAACGGCAGCAGACAGAGCACGAGGTCCACCGATTCTCGAATGTTGCGCGCCCGGCCCTGCCGCCAGGCCCACACTTGCGGACTCACATATTGCACCGTCGGGATGCCGGCGGCGTGCAAACGGCGTGCCACGCGCAAATTGGTATCCGGTGCATCGATGCCGATGAACACGTCCGGCCGTTCCGCCAGGAACATCCGCTTGATGCGCGCCAACAGCTTTGCGAGCCTCGGCAAATCGCGCAGCACATCGAACAGACCCATGACCGCCAGGGAGTCCGCCGGCTCCCAGCTCTCACAGCCGGCGGCCAGCATCTTGGGTCCCGCCACGCCGAAGAATTTCGCGTCCGGTGCGCGCCGGCGCAGGGCAACGATCAGATCGGCGCCCAGGGTGTCGCCTGAGGCTTCGCCCGCCAGCAGACCCACTCGCAGCGGCTCGGGCATCCGGGCTCCCGCTAGCGAACGATGCTGCGTGAACTGCGCTTGATGAAGTCGACGAAGGGCACGATTTCCGGCTGCGTCGCCGCCGCCTTTTCGAGCTCTTCGATGGCCGCTTTCAGTTTGAGGCCGGAACGGTACAACAAACGATAAGCGCGGCGAATATTCAGAATTTGCGCGGGCGTGAAGCCGCGGCGCTGCAGTCCCACGGAATTCACGCTGTGCGGCTCGGCCGGGCGGCCGACGGCCATGACATACGGCGGCACATCGCGGGTCACGGCGGCGTGATGGGCGATGAAACAATGCGCCCCCACCTTGGTGAATTGGTGGACGGCGGACATGCCGCCCATCGTGACCCAGTCGCCGATCTCGACGTGACCGCCGAGAGTCGCGCAATTCGCCATCACGATCTGATTGCCCAGCTGACAGTCGTGCGCCACATGCGAATAGGCCATGAACAAATTGTCGTTGCCGATGCGCGTCACGCCCTTATCGTGCGTCGTGCCGCGATTCACAGTCACGGATTCACGGAACACGTTGCGGTCGCCGATCTCGAGGCGGGTCGGTTCGCCGTTGTACTTCTTGTCCTGCGGCGCGTCTCCGAGCGAGGCAAACTGAAATATCTTGTTGTTGGAGCCGATGCGCGTCGGGCCGTTGATCACCACATGCGGGCCAACCCAGGTCCCGGAACCGATCACGACATCGGCGCCGATCACCGAAAAGGGCCCGATTTGCACGTCGGCCGCGACGTGTGCTTGCGGCGAGACCACCGCCCGCGGATCGATCATCCTGCCGCTCCCGAACGGGCCGGCGCCTTGGTCTCGGGCGCAACCATGATTTCCGCCGACGCCACTTCCTTGCCATCGACCTGCGCCAGGCAATCGAATTTCCAAATCCCCTTGAACGAGCGCTTCAACTCGACGCGCAGCATCAGTTGGTCTCCCGGTTCGACGGGCTTGCGAAATCGCGCATTGTCGATGGCGACGAAGTAGAAGCGCGTATTGACGTCGGGCACGACCTTCGCGGTCTTGAATGCCAGAATGCCGGCTGCCTGGGCCAGAGCCTCGATGATGAGGACTCCCGGCATCACCGGCCGGTGCGGAAAGTGCCCCTGAAAAAACGGCTCGTTGACCGTCACATTCTTGAGCGCCAAGCAATGTTCGCCGGCGACGCATTCCAATACCCGATCCACCAACAAGAATGGATATCGATGCGGCAACTGCCGCATGATCGCTGCGATATCCAATCTATCGGACTCCGACATTAGTTCTCCTATCCATCCAGCCGGCGCAAATGAGCCACCATGCGCCGCCAAAGTCTTGTTTCCACGGTCGGCATACCGCTCGAGTAGCTTCCCGCCTTTTTGATCGAGGCGCTGACCAAACTGCACCCGGTGACCACCACATCATCGGCAATCGTCAAATGTCCCGCAAACCCCACCATACCGCCAATCATGCAGCGCTGGCCGATTACCGTGCTGCCGGAAATGCCGGTGCAAGCGGCAATCGCGGTGTGGGCGCCGATGATCACGTTGTGGCCTACCTGGATCTGATTGTCCAGTTTGACGCCGTTCTCGACAACCGTATCGTCGATGGCGCCGCGATCGATCGTGGTGTTGGCGCCGATCTCCACATCATCGCCGATTCGCACGCTGCCCACTTGCGGCACCTTTACCCAGCTTCCGGAGTCCAGTGCAAACCCGAATCCGTCCGCCCCCACCACCGCGCCGGCGTGCAGGATACATCGCTCTCCGAGGATGACGCGTGGGTACAGATTGACCCGCGATACCAGCACCGAGTCGGCCCCCACCCGCGCGCCGCGCTGAACGATGCAGCCGGGACCGATCGAGACGCGATCGCCGATCTCAGCCTCGTCCTCGACCACGGCCAAGGGTCCGATGCGGGCGGAGGCTGCGATGCGTGCGCGGGCGCCGATGACGGCGCTCGGGTGCTTCTCGGGCTCCGGGGTTGGGGTCGGGTGCATGAGCGTGGCGATGCGCGCATAGGCCAGGTAGGGATTCGGATGGATCAGTGCCGCGACCGGACAATGGGCTGCATCCTCGGCGCTGACCACGACGGCGGTCGCCCGCGTGCCTTCCAATTGCCTGCGGTAGCGCGAGTTGGCGAGGAAACTCAAACTCCCCGGCTCCGCCCGGGCCAGGGTCGCGACGGCGCGCACCTTGAGGCGGGGCTCGCCGCGCAGCGCGAGCCCGAAACGCACCGCCAACTCTCCGAGATTGAATTCTTCCTGCACTCCTAAGTGCGCGGCCGGCCGCCTATTTGGCGCCCGGTGGTTTCGCCGCCGGTTTCGGGGCAGCCGAGGTCTTGGTTTTCAGCAATTCCAGAACCTGCGCCGTGATATCCAACTGCGGCTTGCCGTAAAAGACACCCTCGCCCAGCACCAGATCGAATCCTTGCGCACTGGAGTAGGTGCGGATCTCTTCCAGCAGGTAGCGTTGCACCTTGCCGAGTTCCTCGTTCTTGCGGGTCGACAGATCGTCTTGGAACTCGCCGCCTTTTCGCGAGAATTCACGCTGCTGATCGCGCAGCGCCTTTTCCGCCTTGGCACGATCGGCTTCGGCCATGATCGCACCCTCTTTCGCCAGTTTATCGTCGCGCGCCTTGAGGTCATTCTGCATGGCCACCAACTCGCGCTGGCGCGGACCGAATTCATTTTGCAATGCCTGCATGGCGCTCTTGACCTGAGGCGCCTCAGCCATGAGTTTTTGGAAGTCCACGAACCCGATCTTGATTTCAGCGCTGGCTTGCTGCGATACCATGAGTGCGCACAGACCAAGGGCCAAGAGCGGAATGCTGCGAAGATACGACATGTTATCTTTAAGACCTCAAATTGCGGTCAAAATGCTTGACCGATGGAAAATTGAAAACGCTCCGTCTGGTCCCCGAACCGCACCGTATCACCCGGGAAAGGATTCAAAGGAATACCGTACGAGAATCGGAACAGACCCAAGGGCGCGAGCCATTGCACTGCGATGCCTGTTGATTGTTTTAGATTAGCATAATTGAAGTGATAATCGACCGGCGTTATGTCATCGACACCGAGGAATTTGACCTTGTTGCCGGTCTGGAACACGTTGCCGATATCGTAGAACCAGCTGACCCGAGCCGAGCTTTTCCACTTTTCGGGCACCGGGAAAATCAACTCGTAGCGGTTGACCACGCGGAAATTGCCGCCGAAGGGGTTGCCGATACCGATGTTGTCTCGCGGACCTAGAGTGCTCTCCATGTAGCCGCGCACGCTGTCCGGACCGCCGGCAAAGTAGTTCAGATAGGGCGGCAAGGAGGTGGTTCTCCCCAACGCCGAAGCATAGTCCACCGATGCTTGCGCGGAGAGCAAGAACTTGCGCCACAGCGGTATGTAGGTGATGAAGTCGAAGTTCGACTGATAGTAGCGGACGTCGCTCAAGGGCAGCGCGTAACGCGCCGATATCGCGATTTTCATGCCGCGGTCGGGGAACAGCGCGCGGTTGCGGCCCTCGTACGACCAGCCGCCGGTCAGCTCATAGGTATAGAAATCCGTGCCGTACACGGTATAGGGGGAGTCCAAGGAATTGATCACGCCGTCGCCGTTGGTGTCGGTCAGGTCGCGCTGGAAAGCCTTGCCGTTCTGCCTGACCCAGTCGACCGACTGCTGCGAGCTGTAGCCTTGCGAAACCACCAGGCTGTTCTTGTTCGCCGAGGTACCCACGCTCAAGAACTGGTATTCGCTGATCGGATAGGACCACTGCACTGCGCCGGTGATCTGCTTGGTCGAGAAGGCCGAGGAGGCCGCCACGAACTGCGTGACATCGCGCAGCGTCAACGACGAGGTGCGCGCGATGCCGTCGACGGTGGTGTAAGGATTCGTGACGGAGAAAGTGTAGGACTTGCTGTAATAGCCGGCATTGACTTCCAATGCCACGCGCTCGCCGGTGCCCATGAAATTGCTGTGCACGAAATTGCCGTTCAAGCTGAATTTCTGCGCTTCCGAATAACCGATGCCGCCGCCGAACTGGCCGGGCAATCCTTCCTTGATGTTGAAATCGACGTCCACCAGATCGGCGCTGCCCGCCACCGGCTTGTTCTCGAACTCGACTTTCTCGACGTATGGCAGACGCTGCAATCTCTCCTTGGAGCGCTCGACCGCCGAATTCGACAGCCATCCGCCCTCCAGCTGGCGCATTTCGCGGCGCAATGTCTCGTCGTTGATCGCCGTCGTGTTGTTGAAATTGATGTGGCGCACGTAGACGCGATTGCCGGGCTCGATGAAAAACGTCAACGCCACGGTCTTGTGCTCGTTGTCGGCGGTGGGAACCGGATCGATCTTGGCGAATGCGTAGCCGTCCGCGCCCAGCCGATAGCTCATCAATTGCTGCGTGGAGGTGACCAGCTTGCGTGAATAGGTCTCGCCGGGCTTGACCAGCAGCAAACGGCGCAATTGCTCCTCCGGCACGACCATGTTGCCGGCAAGCTTGACCTCGCTCACCTTGAACACGTCGCCCTCGCTGACGTTCACGCTGATGTACATGTCGTCTTTTTCCGGCGCGATCGTCACCTGCGTCGATTCGATCTGAAAATTCGCGTAACCCCGGTCCATGTAGAAGGAACGCAACTTTTCCAGATCGCCGGTCAGGGACTCGCGCGAGTAGCGATCGTCCTGCTTGTACCAGGACAGCCAATTCGGCGTCTTCAGCTCAAAGGTGCCGAGGATGTCCTTTTCCTTGAATTTGGTATTGCCGACGATGTTGATCTGCTCGATCTTGGCGCGCTTGCCTTCCTTGATATCGACGTTGATGTCGACTTTGTTGCCCGGCAGCTCGGTGATCTTGGTGTCGACGCGCACCGCGTATTTGCCGCGGCTGAAATACTGATCGGTGAGGTACTGCTTCACCTCATCGAGCACCGAGCGATCGAAGGTCTTGCCGGTCGCGAGGCCCACGTTGCGCAAGCTTTTCTGCAGATCTTCCGTCTTGATGTCCTTGTTGCCCTTGATCTCGAACTTGGCAATGGACGGCCGCTCCACCACCACGACCAGCAGCGTGTTGCCTTCGCGGCGCAATTCAACGTCGCGGAAGAATCCGGTCGCGTACAAAGCGCGCATCGCTTCGCCGATGCGCGCACCGTCCAGGTGATCGCCGATGTTGACGGGCAGGTAGTTGAATACCGTGCCTTCGGAGATTCGCTGCAGGCCCTCGATGCGGATGTCGCCGACCGTGAAGTTATCCTGAGCCGTTTGCGCCCGCACAATCGTGCAGATGGGTTGGCTGGCCAGCGCCACCAACAAGGCTACGCGAAAATCAAGCCGCACGCGGCAACGACCGGATGCAATTTCGTTGGGCGACGCTGCGCGGGCAGCTGCGCTCGTGCGGCTGGAATTTCGGTTTGATCATGATTTCCCGTTAATGCAAATGTCTTGATATGTCGTTATAGAAAGCCAAACTCATCAACACCACCAGCAGCGCGATTCCGATCTGCTGGCCAAAAAGCTGCGTACGTTCGGACAAAGGACTGCCTTTTACCGCTTCGACGGCCTGATAAATCACCTGGCCGCCATCCAACAAAGGCACGGGCAGCAAATTGAGCACGCCCAAGCTCACGCTGATAATCGCCAGAAAGGCCATGTACGCCGTCGCGCCCAGGGAAGCGCTGATGCCGGCGAACTCCGCGATGCTCACGACACCGCTGATGTTCTTCGCCGAAACCTGGCCGGTAAGCATGCGCCAGAGCATCTGCACGGTCAGTGCGGACATCTCCCAAGTCTTCTTGACCCCGATCAGCAGCGCATCGATGGGTCCCGAGCGATGGCTTTCGACCAGGCCGGGCGGCCAGACCGGCGCGCCCTCTTTCAACGTTATCCCCAGCCGGCCCACCGGCTTGCCGTCTTCCATCGCCTGCGGAACCGCCGCTACGATACGCAATCGTTGGCCGCCACGCTCGACTTCAATCGAGATGTCGCGATTTGCCGCGCCACCGACCAGGGAACGGAAGGTGCTCGAATTGGCAATGGGCTGCCCATCCACGGCGAGCAGCCGATCGCCCGGCCGCAATCCGGCGCGGCCGCCGGCGCTGCCCGCCGGTGCCGACGCCGACGCTCGTGGCGGCGTTCCAAGTAGCCAAATCGAAGCCCAAGCCAGGCAGCAATTTGCCCGGTTCGGTCAGCGCCCGCCGGTCGGTCATGACCCGTAATGTCACGGGGCGCTCGCTGCCGTCGCGGCGCACGAGGAGCGGAAGCACGCCATCGCTCGTAAATTGACGAATCAGCGCGATTTGCAGCTCTTCGGTGTCATTGACGGCATGCTCCCCGACACGCACGATTTGGTCCCCGCGCTGCAGTCCTGCGGCGGCGGCGGGACTTGCGAGCCGCACGTCGCCGACCACCGGCTTGACGATCTCGGTACCGACCATGGCCAAAATCGCGTATAGCAAAGATGCGAACAGGAGATTCATCGCGGGTCCCGCCAACAATACGGCGATGCGATGCGAGATCGGCCGGCGCGTGAACGAGCGATGCAGTTCAGATGCCGCCACGTCGCCTTCGCGCTCGTCCAGCAGCCTGACGTAGCCGCCCAAGGGGATCGCGGCCAGGCAATACTCGGTGCGATCGGCATCCTTGCCAATGCGCGTCAGCAGCGGCTTGCCGAAGCCGATGCTGAACCTCAAGACCTTGAAGCCGAGTTTCTTGGCGACCCAATAGTGTCCGAACTCGTGCACAGCCACCAAGACACTGATCGCAACCAAGAAGGCCGCGGGGATCACCAAAATCATCATGCAGGGGCTCCAGCGCTAAGCTCAATCATGGTAACCGCCAGGCGACGCGCCGCAGCGTCGGCCTCCAAAACATCGCCCAGAGCCTTGACGGGAGACGCACTGAGCCGCTGCAGTACTTTGTCAATGACCGTTGAAATGCCGACAAAGTTCAAGCGCCGGTCGAGAAACGCTTGAACCGCGACCTCATTGGCCGCATTCAACACGGTCGGGGCGGTACCGCCGGCGCGCGCAGCGGCTCTCGCCAGGGTCAAACTCGGGAATCGAACATGATCCGGCGGTTCGAATCCGAGATGTCCAATCGCCAGAAGGTCCAGGGATTGTACACCGGAAGCGAATCGCTCGGGCCACGCCAGCGCCTGCGCAATGGGCGTGCGCATGTCGGGAGCGCCGAGTTGCGCCAGCATCGACCCATCCGCGTATTCGACCAGCGAGTGCACGACGCTTTGCGGGTGCACGACCACGTTGACCTGAGTTTCCGACAACCCGAACAGCAGTGTCGCTTCGATGACCTCGAGACCCTTGTTCATGAGCGTCGCGGAGTCGACTGAAATCTTGCGCCCCATTTTCCACTTTGGATGGGCACACGCTTCATCCGGCGTGACGTGCGCCATCCTGGCGGCAGCGGTGCTGCGGAACGGACCGCCGGAAGCGGTCAATATGACGCGGGTCACTCCGCGTGCGGCATCGCCGGGCAGGTAGCCGCCGGGCATGCATTGGAAGATCGCGTTGTGTTCGCTGTCGATCGGGATGAGTTCGGCGCCGGCGCGGCGCACTTCGTCCATCAACAGCCGCCCGGTCATGACCAGCGCCTCCTTGTTGGCGAGCAGCACGCGCTTGCCGGCGCGCACGGCGGCCAAGGTCGAATTCAGGCCGGCGGCGCCCACGATCGCCGCCATGACCATGTGCACATTGGCCGCGCCGGCGGCGGCGCTGAGCGCCGCTTCGCCGCTCTCGACCCGGGTAGCGCAGCCCAACTCGCGCAGGGCGGCGCGCGCGCGGGCCGCGGCTTCCGGCTCGACCAGCACCACCGTTTCGGCATTGAATTCGCGCGCTTGCTCGACGATGACCTGCCAGCTATTGAAAGCTCCCAGCACCGCGACCTTGAAGCGTTCCGGGTGCAGTGCGATCACCGCAAGCGTGCTGCGTCCAATGCTGCCCGTCGAGCCGAGGATGGCGATACCACGCTGCATGCTTAGCGGATCACGCCGGAACCGAACAGGCCCAGAGCGTACAAGGGCGCCGCCGCCGTCACACTATCGATGCGATCCAGCAGACCCCCATGCCCCGGCAGCAGTGTGCCGCTGTCTTTGAGCGCCGCGGCGCGTTTGAACATGCTCTCCGTCAGATCGCCGATGACGGAAAAAATTCCCACCCCGCATCCGAATACAACGGCGATCAGCGGCGGCAGGCTGAAGTAGAGCGCGCCGCCCGCGGCGACCAAGGCGACCAGCCCTAAGCCGCCCAAGGCGCCCTCCCAAGTCTTGCCCGGACTCACTCGAGGCGCCAATTTTCGCCGTCCGAAGGCCCGCCCGGCAAAATAAGCGCCGATGTCGGCCGCAACCACCATCAGGATCAGCCACAAGACGATGAGCGGGCCGCGAGCAAAGCCGCCGGCGGAAATCTGCAGCCGAGCGAGCGCAACGAAGGCCGGCGTCAATACCGCCAGCCCGCATGCCAGCGTGAGCGCCCGCCGGTGCCACCCCGGCGCGAGCGTCAGCCACAAGAACGCGATGAGCCACCATGCGCACGCGCCGCTCAGGAGAACGATCAGGTGCGCGCGAGTTCCGGTCCAGCGCCAAGCGGCGTACAGGACGAGCGCGACGGCGAGCGTATACGAGGCGCGCTCGAGGGGTGCTCGCAACGCGCCGAACCCGGCAAACTCCCAGGCGCCGATCACAAACACCAGCGCAAATGCCAGCACGGCCCAAAACGGCGGCAGCAAGAACAACCCCAGCAACAACAGGGCTCCCAAGATGCAGCCGGTGACAACCCTGACCTTAAGCATGCAGGCTCCTACGCATCGGCTTTCGCCGCGACCTGGGCCGAAGTCTTGCCGAAGCGACGCTCACGCTGCGCGAAGTGCTCGAACGCCGCCTGCAGCAGCGCGGGAGAGAATTCAGGCCACAGCGCGGCGGTGAAATAGAGCTCGGTGTAGGCAAGATTCCACAGCAGGAAATTGCTGATGCGCTGTTCCCCTCCGGTACGGATCAAGAGGTCCGGATCAGGAACGCCGGCGAGCGCCAAGCGCGCGCCGATATGCTGCTCCGATATTTGCGATGCGAGCAATTTACCGGCGGCCACCTCCGCGGCCAGCGACCTGCAGGCCTGCGCGATGTCCCAGCGTCCGCCGTACGCAACCGCCACCATCAGCCCCAGGCCGGGATTTGCCGCGGTCAGCGTCTCGGCATCCTGCATCCTTTGCTTGAGCTCCGCGCCCAGCGATTCCCGGTCGCCGATGAAGCGCAGGCGCACTTGATTGCGATGCAAATCCGCCACTTCACGCACCAGCGCGTCGAGGAACAAGCCCATGAGCACGCCGACTTCCTCGGCGGGCCGCAGCCAGTTCTCGCTGCTGAAGGCGAACAAGGTCAAGTAGCGGACTTTGCGCTCGGCGCACGCCTCGACGATCTTGCGCACGACTTTGACGCTGGCGCGGTGTCCGGCTACCCGCGGCATGCCGCGCGAACGGGCCCAACGGCCATTGCCGTCCATGATGATTGCTACATGCTGCGGCGAGTCGGCCATACGCGATTTCAGAGGATGCGGGTCCGGCTTCAAGTCAGACCTGCATGAGCTCCTTTTCCTTGTCGGCCATGGCGTGATCGATTTCCGCGACATGCTTGTCGGTCAACTTTTGAATGTCGTCTTGCCCGCGCCGCTCATCGTCTTGCGGGATGAGCTTTTCCTTGAGCATTTCCTTGAGTTCGTTGTTGATTTCGCGGCGCACGCCGCGCACCGCAACGCGCGCATTCTCCGCTTCCGCTTTCACCACCTTGATGATGTCGCGGCGCCGTTCTTCGGTCAGCGCGGGCATGTGAATGCGGATGATTTGACCCGCGGTGTTGGGCGTGAGACCCAGATCCGATTTGTGGATCGCCTTCTCGATGATGGGCACCATGGCCTTTTCCCAGGGACTCACGGTCAGGGTGCGCGCATCCTCCGTGGCGATATTGGCCACCTGATTGAGCGGCATCTCGGCGCCGTAATAGTCGACCTTGATGTGTTCGATGAGGCTGGTATGCGCGCGGCCGGTGCGCATCTTCTTCAACTGCTCCTTGAACGCCGCAACGCATTTCTGCATGCGCACGGTCGCGTCCTTTTTCACATCCTCGAGCATGGATCCCCCAACTTTAAGGTTCAGCCGAAACCACGGTGCCGACGTCTTCGCCTTGCACGATACGCATCAAATCGCCGGCGTTAAAGAGATTGAAGACCTGCAAGGGCAAATTGTTTTCCCTGCACATGACGATGGCGGTGGCGTCCATGACATTGAGCCGGTCATTCAACACCTTGTCGAATGTCAGCCGCGCATAGCGTTTGGCGTTGGGATTCGTGACCGGGTCGGAATCGTAAATGCCGTTGACCTTGGTGGCCTTCAAGAGGATTTCGGCGTTGATCTCGATGGCGCGCAAACTCGCGGCGGTGTCGGTGGTGAAAAACGGGTTGCCGGTGCCTGCGCCGAAAATCACGACGCGGCCTTTTTCCAGGTGGCGCACCGCTCGGCGCCGGATGTAATCCTCGCAAACCTCATTGATGCGCAGCGCCGACATGACGCGCGCGTAGGCGCCGAGGCTCTCCAACGCATCTTGCAGGGCCAGTGCGTTGATCACGGTGGCCAGCATGCCCATGTGATCGGCGGTCACCCGGTCCATGCCCGCGCGCGCCAAGCCGGCGCCGCGAAAAATATTTCCGCCTCCCAATACGACCGCGACCTGAACCCCCATCTGGGTCAGGTCGCGAATTTCACCGGCGATTCGCTTGAGGATCACCGGGTCTATGCCGTAATCCTCGTTTCCCAGCAGGGCTTCGCCGGACAATTTGACTAGAATTCGTCGATAACGAGCCGTGCCGGGTTTCGTGCTCATAGGCGCTCAGTGCTTCTTGGGACCATCGTCCTTGGCGCTCTTGTCCTTGTCTTGGGCCTTCACTTGCGCCATCACTTCGCCGACGAAATCGTCTTGTTTCTTCTCGATGCCCGCGCCGACCTCATAGCGCGCGAACATCGTCACCTTGGCGCCGGCTTTCTTGAGCAGCTTTTCAACCGTGATGTCCTCGTCCTTGATGAAGGGCTGCCCCAGCAGGGTGATTTCCGCCAGATACTTGCGCAGGCGGCCTTCCACCATTTTAGCGATGATCTCGGGCGGCTTCTTCTCGCCCTTGGTCTGCTCGGTCAGGATTTCGCGCTCCTTCTGCAGCAACTCGGCCGGCACGTCGCCGACGTCGATATAGGCCGGGTTCACGGCTGCCACATGCATCGCAATATCGCGCGCCAACGATTCGTCGCCGCCCTGCAATGCCGCCACGCTGCCGATTCTGGAGCCATGGATGTAGGTACCCAATGGGCCCGGCGAGGAGACGCGCACGAAACGCCGCACGGCCATGTTCTCGCCGATCTTGGCGATCAATGCCCGGCGCCGCTCATCCAACGTCGAGCCTTCGTGCGCAAGCTTCAGCAGGTCCTCCAAGCTCGAGGGTGCCGCTCTCAAGGCCGCCGCGGCGACCGCCTTGGCAAAAGCCTGAAATTCGTCGCCGCGGGCGACGAAGTCGGTTTCGCAGTTCACTTCGACGAGCGCGGCGCTATTGCCGGATCGCTCGATCGCCACGGTGCCTTCGGCGGCAACCCGCGCGGCCTTCTTGTCCGCTTTGGCGAGTCCGCTCTTGCGCATGAGCTCGGCCGCGGCGTCCAAATCACCCGCGGTTTCGACCAGCGCCTTCTTGCACTCCATGAACCCAGCGCCCGTGCGCTCGCGAAGCTGCTTGACTGAATCTGCCGTAATGTTCATCGGTTCACGCGCCGCGCGCCGGAGCGCGCCGACCTGCCGGCCGGCGCCGCGGCGCGCTCGCCGGCCGTGTTTCCGCCGGCGGTGTATCCGGGGCATCGACGTCGTCAGCCTCGACCTCCACCTCATCCAGCGATGCCGCCACGGCAGCGACGCTCGGCACGACGGTCACGGGCACTTTGCGGCGAGGCGGCTGCTTGCGCTGGCCGCGCGCGGGCGCCGCGGGACGCCGGGCGCCTGCGCTGCGCTTCTTCGGATTGCCTTCCTCGTCCAATTCGACGAATTCATCTTCGCCCACGGGAACTTCGGGCAGCGACGCCTTGCCTTCGAGAACCGAATCGGCGATGCCGCCGGCGTACAACAGGATGGCGCGCATGGCGTCATCGTTGCCCGGGATGACATAGTCGATGCCGTCCGGAGAGCAATTGGTGTCGACCACCGCGACTACGGGAATGCCGAGTTTCTGCGCCTCGTGAATCGCGATCTGCTCATGACCCACGTCGATCACAAACAAGGCATCGGGCAATGCCGACATGTCGCGGATGCCGCCGAGGCTGCGGAGCAGTTTGTCCATCTCACGGCGCAGCATCTGCGCTTCCTTCTTGCCGCGCCGGTCCAAGGCGCCGCTTTGCGCCATCTCGTCCAGTTCGTTCAGCCGCTTGATGGACTGACGAATGGTCTTGAAATTGGTGAGCATGCCGCCGAGCCAGCGTTGGTTGACATAGGGCATGGCGCAGCGGGTAGCTTCTTTTTGTACCGCATCGCGTGCCGAGCGCTTGGTGCCGACGAACAGCACTTTGCCGCCCCCGGAAGCCACGCTTTTGATGAAAGCCGCCGCCTGCGCGTACAGGGGTTGGGTCTTTTCCAGATTGATGATATGGATTTTGTTGCGTTCGCCGAAGATGAACGGAGCCATTTTCGGGTTCCAGAAGCGGGTTTGGTGCCCAAAATGGACGCCCGCTTCCAGCATTTGTCGCATGGACACGCTGGTCATAATAAAACTCCTGGTCGGGTTGAGCCTCCGCGTGTCCCAATCGGCAACCCGGTTTTGCCTTGAAAATGCCGGCCTAAACCTACATCTCAGTGCTGACCGGGCACCCAGTCGATTGTGACGACACGCGTGCGGGGTTGTTAAAAATAGCCGCGCTTTATACCATGAACGCCTAGCGGAAACAAAGCCCGCCTGCCCTTAAAGTTCGTGCGACTCCTCTTATGAATGTGACCATCAAAACCCCCGAAGAACAGGACAAAATGCGCGCCGCAGGCCGTCTGGCGGCCAGCGTCCTGGACATGATCGAGCCCTATGTGCAGCCGGGGGTGAGCACCGATGAGCTCGACAAGCGCTGCCACGATTTCATCGTGGAGGAGCTGAAGTCCATCCCGGCCAATCTGAATTACCGCGGCTTTCCGAAGACCATCTGTACCTCGGTGAATCACGTGGTGTGCCACGGCATTCCCGGCGATAAGCGCCTCAAGAGCGGCGACATCATCAATATCGACGTCACCGTGATCCGCGATGGATTCCATGGGGATACCAGCCGCATGTACCTGGTGGGCAATGCCGCCATCCTCGCCCGCCGTCTCACGGCGGCGTGCCACGAGGCGATGTGGCGCGGCATTCAACAGGTCCGGCCGGGGGCCCACCTGGGCGACATCGGCCATGCCATCCAGACCTATGCCGAAACCAATAGCTTCTCGGTGGTGCGAGAATATTGCGGTCACGGTATCGGCCGCGTGTACCACGAGGACCCCCAGGTGCTGCATTACGGAAAGCCCGGCACCGGCCTGGAATTGACGCCCGGCATGACCTTCACCATCGAGCCCATGATCAACGCCGGCCGGCGCGACGTTCGCCTGCTGCCCGACGGCTGGACGGTTGTGACGAAAGATCAGTCGTTGTCGGCTCAGTGGGAACACACGATCTTGGTCACCGATGCCGGTTACGAGGTGCTCACTTTGGGCGCGAGCGTCGATGCGCCTGCTGCCGCGGCGGCTTCTTGAACGCCCACGGCAAGTTCCTCGATCAAATCGCCGACTGGCCCTACCTCACGGCAGTCCCCGCAGCCCTCGAAGAGGGCCAGTTCTCCCCCATCATCTTCCGCCAAGTCCTCGATCAGGGCAGCGAGCTGCTCAAGGATCGTTTCGCCGCCGACGAGCCGATCGAAGATCTGGTGCGAGACCGCGCGCGTCTGGTGGACCTCGTCTTGCGCGCAGCGTGGGTCAGCCACGCCGGTAAATTTACCGGGGACTTGGGGCTGATTGCCGTCGGCGGCTATGGCCGCGGCGAACTGCATCCGAGTTCCGATATCGACATCATGGTGCTGTTGCCGAAAAGCGATTCGGCCGACTGGCAACCGGACATCGAGCGCTTCCTGACTTTTTTGTGGGACATCGGCCTGGAGGTTGGCCATAGCGTTCGCTCGATCGACGATTGCCAGCGGGAAAGCCTCGCCGATATCAGCGTCGCCACCACGCTATTCGAAGCGCGCCTGCTGGCGGGACCCGAACCGTTGTTCGCCGGAATGCGGCGCGCGCTTGCGCCGGACCGGCTCTGGTCGTCGCAGGATTTCTTCGAGGCCAAGGTCCGGGAGCAGACCGAGCGGCATCACCGCTACTTCGATACCGCTTACAACCTCGAGCCCAACGTCAAGTCGAGCCCCGGCGGCCTGCGCGACATTCAAACCATCGGCTGGGTGGCGAAGCGCCATTTCGGAACCGACACGCTCGATGAGCTCGTGGCGCACGGATTCTTGACACGCGAGGAGCTGCGCAAGCTGCAGGCTGCGCAGTCGTTCCTGTGGAAGGTGCGCTTCGGCCTGCACGTGCTGACCGGGCGGCGCGAAGACCGGTTGTTGTTCGACTACCAAATCAAGCTGGCGAAACTGTTCGGTTACGAAGACGCGAGCTTCACCCTCGCGGTCGAACAGCTCATGCAGAAGTACTACCGCACCGTCATGGACATCAGCCTTTTGAACGAAATGCTGCTGCAGCTGTTTCGCGAGGCCATTCTGACGCAAAGCGCGCCGCCATTGCCGATCAATGCGCGTTTTCAGATCCGCAACGACTACCTGGAAGTCACGCATCCGGAGGTGTTTGCGCGCCACCCCGGCGCGCTGCTCGAGCTGTTCGTATTGCTGCAGCAGCATCCGGACGTGCGCGGCGTGCGCGCCGAAACCATTCGGCTGATCGGCGCGCATGTCGGACTCATCGACGAGGAATTCCGCCAGAATCCGCGCCACCACCGCCTGTTCATCGAGATCCTGTGCGCGCCGGTGGGCGTCACGCACGAGCTGCGGCGCATGAATCTTTACGGCGTGCTCGGACGTTACATTCCCTCATTCGGACGGGTCGTCGGGCGCATGCAATACGACTTGTTCCACGCCTATACGGTGGATGCGCACACGCTGTTCGTGGTCAGCAATCTGCGCCGTTTCGCGATGCCGAAATTCAACCATGAATTTCCAGCCCTGAGCCAGATCATGCAGTCCTTGCCGCGGCAGGAAGTCGCCTATCTGGCGGCGCTGTTTCACGACATCGCCAAGGGCCGCGGCGGCGATCACTCGGAATTGGGCGCGGTCGATGCCGAAGCATTTTGCCTGGAGCAAGGCTTGGGCCGCTACGAAGCGCGCCTGGTCGCCTGGTTGGTGCGCAATCATCTGATCTTGTCGATCACTTCGCAAAAGAAGGACATCAGCGACCCGGACGTGATCCAGGAGTTCGCGCGCCACGTGGGCGATCAAGTGCACTTGGATTACCTGTACGTTTTGACCGTTGCCGACGTGCGCGGCACCAATCCGAAATTATGGAATTCCTGGAAGGCGCGGCTCTTCGAAGAGTTCTACGAGCGCACCAAGCGGGCGCTGCGCCGCGGCCTCGAAACACCGATCGATCAGGAGCAGCTGATCCGCGAAACTCAAGACCAAGCACTCGCCAGGTTGCCCGCGGACGTCGTGCCGCAAGCCGCGGCGGTCTGGGCACAATGGACCGACGCGTACTTTCTGCGCTACACGCCCGAGGAGATCGCCTGGCACACGGCGTTGTTGGCCGAGCGGCCGCCGAACGACGACACGCCGCTGGTCGCCGTGCGCCAGCTTACCGACCGCGGCGGCACAGCCGTGCTGACCTACACGCCGCGGCGGCTGCGCAGCTTCGCGCGCACCACCGGCGTACTCGATCAGATGGGCCTGAACGTGGTCGATGCCCGTTTGATCACCAGCGCCAATGGATTCAGCCTCGAGACCTACGTGGTGCTCGAAGACAACGGCGCGGTCATCGCCGAGACTTCGCGCATTCGAGAAATCGAGCGCGGCTTGTGGCGCGTACTGCAGCAGCCCGAAGACTTGCCGCCCGCCGTGACGCGGCGGGCGCCGCGCCAGGTGCGCATGTTCTGGACGCCCACCCAGGTCAATTTCAGCGTCGACAGCCGCAACGATCGCACCATTCTCGAGCTGATCGCGGCGGACCGTCCGGGCCTGTTGTCGGAAGTCGGCAAAGTGTTCCGCGCCGAACGCATCGCGATCAACGGCGCCAAAATCATGACGGTGGGCGAGCGTGCGGAAGACGTGTTTTACGTCACCCGCGAGGACGGCGGTTTGCTCAAGGAAGAGTCGTGCCAGCGCGTGCAGGAAGCGCTCATGCTGGCGCTGGACCGGCGGGAAGCACGGCCATGAATTCTCACGACGATTTGCGTTCGCTGATCGACCAGGCTTACGAAGCCCGCGCGCAACTCAGTCCGCGCAATACGCCGGCCGCGCAGCGCGCCGCCATCGAGCAGGCCATCGAGCTGCTGAACGAGGGGCGGCTGCGGGTGGCGCAGCCGGAAGCAGGAACGTGGCGCGTCAATCAATGGCTCAAGAAAGCCGTGCTGCTGTCCTTTCGGATCAACGACAATGAATCGATGCCGGCGGGCGCCCTCAATTTCTACGACAAGGTGCCGCTCAAGTACAGCGGCTGGCCCGAAGACCGCTTTGCCGCCGCCGGCGTGCGCGTTGTGCCGCCGGCAACGGTGCGGCGCGGCGCCTATATCGCCCCCAATGTGGTGTTGATGCCCAGCTACGTCAACATAGGCGCCTACGTGGACAGCGGCACCATGGTCGACACCTGGGCCACCGTCGGGTCCTGCGCGCAGATCGGCAAGAACGTGCACCTATCCGGCGGCGTGGGCATCGGCGGCGTGCTGGAGCCCTTGCAGGCCGGCCCGACCATCATCGAAGACAACTGTTTCATCGGCGCGCGCTCGGAAATCGTCGAGGGCGTCGTGGTCGAATCCGGCGCCGTCATCTCGATGGGCGTTTTCATCGGTCAAAGCACGCGAATTTACGACCGGGAACGCGACGAGATCCTCTACGGCCGGGTACCGGCCGGCGCCGTGGTCGTTCCCGGCACGCTGCCCGCGGCGAATGGCAAGTATGGGCTCGCCTGCGCCGTGATCGTCAAGCGCGTGGATGCGCAGACCCGCGCCAAGACATCGCTCAACGAACTGCTGCGCAACGACTGACATTCAGGAGTCTGGCGTGAATCGCTACATCACTGCTTCCCTCGCGCCGCTGTTGGTTTGCGGCGCTGCGCTGCTCGCGGGTTGCGGTTCGTCCAACAACACCGCGGCGCCGGTGCGAGCCGCAATGACGGCGAATCCGGCCGCAATCATCACGTTCGACGGCGAGCGACGCATGTGCGTCGTCGCGCTTTCCAGCGAAGCCCAGGGCAGCATCGTGCCGTGCGCGGAAGTGGTTCCATTCCTGCGAGATGAACTGAGACTTGCCAGCGGATCGATCTACGACACGCGCACGGTCGGCAAGTTTGATGCGGCGGAAATGGCCAAGACCGCGCAGGCGCTCAACGACGCCGGCTACCGGTTCAACGGCGGCCACTAGGAGCCTGTCTGAGTATTCCACGTGGCCGCGACCGCGGCATGCGTCCCATCCTCGCCGCGGCGCTCGCGCTGGCCCTGGTTCGCGCGGCCAACCCGCAGGGGGCGCAACATGGCGGCGGACACGGCGGCGATGCCATCCGCTGCAGCTCGGGCAAGCCGGAAGTCGCCGTGCTCGCGTGCACCAACATCATTCAGGACCCGCGCGAGGACGGCGCGAAACGTGCTGTTGCGCTGAGAAATCGCGCCTATCGCTATCAACAATTGGGCGATTTCGACCGCGCCATCGCCGATTACAGCACCGACTTGGAGCACCCCGAGTTCGGCATCCAGGCAAAGACTTACTGCAATCGCGGATTGCTTTTTTTCCTGAGGGGCGACGCCGACCGCGCCTTGCTTGACTACGACAAGGCGCTGGCGCTCGATCCCAAACTGGTTTCGGCGTACATCAATCGCGCGACGATCTATAGCAAGCGCGGCGACGAGAATCGCGCCATCGCCGACCTCGATCAGGCGGTGCTGCTCGAACCTTCGAACTCTGCCCTATGGATCAGCCGCGGCACGGTCCATTCGCGTCGCGGCGATCAGCGCAGCGCCATTGCCGACTTCAGCCGGGCGATTCAGATGGATCCTGCGAATGCCGCCGCCTGGCGCAGCCGCGGTTTTGCATATCGGGCACTGGGCGACGATGCGGCGGCGGCGAGCGATGCGCGCGAGGCCATCCGCTTGAACCCCGCTCTGGCAGCCGCCCACTTCGACTTGGGGCTCAGCGTGCAGGGGCCGGACCGCAACGCGCGCGCGCTCGCGGAATTCGACCAGGCGATTGCGCTCGATCCGCGCGACGCGCATGCCTTCAAGTCGCGCGGCGACCTGAATCTCGCCGGCGGCAACGCACAGCGGGCGATTGCCGATTTCGACCAGGCAATCCGCCTGGACGCGAACCTCGCCTCCGCCTATGTCGATCGGGGCGACGCGCGCATGAGCCTGGCCCAATGGGATCTCGCCATAGCGGACTTCGGCAGCGCCATCGCGCTGGAGCCTGCGAACTACGCTTCCTACCTCAATCGCGGTCAAGCCTACGGAGCCAAGCATGAGAGCGAGCACGCCATCGCTGATTTCAGCGAGGCGATTCGGCTCGAGCCGCACAGCGCAGCCGCCTATCGGCAGCGTGCGTTCTTTCGGCAAGAAAGCGGCGACGGCCATGGCGCGCTCGCCGACTACACGCGAGCCATCGAGCTTGACCGCATGGACGCCGAAGCCCTTCGCGGCCGCGGCTACGTACGGCTCGGTCTGCGCGACTTCGACCAGGCCATCGCCGATCTTAGCGCCGCGATCTCCCTCAATCCGAGAGATGCCCTCGCCTATCAATATCGCAGCGCCGCTTACGCCGGGAAAAAGGACACGCGGCGCGCCGTTCTGGATGCAGCGGCAGCATTAACCGTCAATCCAGCGCATCGTTGAGGACTGCGCCTTCAGCCGAAGCGGCCGGTGATGTAGTCTTCGGTGAGCCTTTGCTGCGGGTTGGTAAAGACGCGATCCGTCGGGCCGATCTCGACCAGATCGCCCATGTGGAAATATGCGGTGCGCTGCGAAACGCGCGCCGCCTGCTGCATGTTGTGAGTCACGATGGTGATGGCATAATTTTCGCGCAGCTCATCGATCAAATCTTCGATCTTGGCACTCGCAATCGGATCCAGCGCGGAGGTGGGCTCGTCCATCAGAATGACTTCCGGATTGACCGCGATGGTGCGGGCGATGCACAAGCGCTGTTGCTGGCCGCCCGACAGGCTGGTACCCGGGTTCGAGAGACGATCTTTGACCTCTTCCCAGAGGCCGGCGCGCGCCAGACTGGTTTGAACCAGCTCGTCCATGTCGGCGCGGCTCTTGGTCAGACCGTGAATTTTCGGCCCGTAGGCGACATTGGCATATATCGAATGTGGAAACGGCGTGGGTTTCTGAAAAACGATGCCCACGCGGGCGCGCAGCTGCGCCACATCCTGCCGTTTATCGTAAATGTTTTGCCCATCGAGGGTGATGGTGCCGTCGACGCGCGCGCTCGGGATGGTGTCGTTCATGCGGTTCAAGCAACGAAGAAAAGTCGATTTACCGCAGCCGGAAGGTCCGATCAGCGCCAGCACCTGATTGCGCCCGATATCCAGAGTGACGTTTCGCACCGCGCACTTGTCGCCATAGTGCACGCTGACGCTGTGCGCCGCCATGACAGGATCGAAGACTTTGTCGCGGGCCTCGAAAGCAGGGGCCGCCGCCTGCCCCGCCGTGTCGGACAGGTTCATGTCATTCATGGCGTCAGCCGAATCGCCCGGTGATGTAGTCATCGGTCTTGCGATTCTTGGGCGAGGTGAAAATTTCGCTCGATGGCCCGATTTCGATCAGCTCGCCCATGAACATGAAACCCGTCACGTTGGATACGCGGGCCGCCTGCTGCAAGTTGTGCGTAACCACTACGATGCAATATTTTTCGCGCAATGCCTGCAGGGTTTCCTCGACGCGCAGGGTCGAAATGGGATCGAGCGCCGCCGTGGGTTCATCGAGCAGCAGCACCTCCGGTTCAACGGCGATCGCACGCGCGATGCATAGCCGTTGCTGTTGTCCGCCGGACAAGCTGCGTCCGTCGGCGTGGAGCTTGTCCTTGACTTCATCCCAGATGGCGGCATCGCGCAACGCAGCCTCCACGCGCACCTTGAGATCGGCGGCGCGAAAACCGCCCGCCAGGCGCAGCCCAAAGGCAACGTTGTCGAACACCGTCATGGGAAATGGCGTGGGTTTCTGAAACACCATGCCGACGCGATAGCGAAGCTCGGCAACGTCCACGGACGGTCCAAATATGTCGCGGCCGCCGATCAGCACCTCGCCCTCGGCCCGTTGCCGCGGATACAGTGCATACATGCGATTCATCACCCGCAGCAGCGTCGATTTGCCGCAGCCCGAGGGTCCAATGAATGCCGATATCGAGCGATCCGCCAGCGTCATGTTGATGTTGTGCAGCGATTGCACCGCGCCGTAGAAAAAATTCAGCCCGCGAACTTCGATTTTGGGCGGACCCAAGTCCTTGGCGGGCTCCGCCGCCAAGGGATAGGGCATCCGCGTCTTCAAATGCTTCGGCGGTTTGGTCGATGGAATCATCGTCCAGCGCCCCGTTCAGCCTGCAGCAGCGCCAGCAAGACGCGCGCGGAAACACTCAGGATCAATATGGTCGCGGTGATGAGCAACGCGCCCGCCCAGGCAAGGTCCTGCCAATCCTTGTAGGGGCTCAAGGCAAATTGAAAGATGACCACCGGCAGGTTGGCCATCGGCGCATTCAGGTCGGTGCTCCAGAACTGATTGTTGAGCGCGGTGAACAGCAGCGGCGCGGTTTCTCCGCTGATGCGCGCGATGGCGAGCAACAGTCCGGTGACGATGCCGCTGCGCGCGGCCGGATACAGCACGCTCAAGGTCGTGCGCCAAGGATAAGCGCCCAGCGCGGCGGAAGAGTCCTTCATGCCGATGGGGATCAGATTCAACATGTCCTCGGTGGTGCGCAATGTGACCGGAATCGCCAGTATGGCGAGCGCCAGGGCTCCGGCGATGGCCGAAAAATGCCCCATGCGCACCACGACTATTTCATACACGAACAAACCGACGATGATCGAAGGAGCACTCAACAGAACGTCGTTGATGAAGCGGATTGCCTTGCTCAAAGCCGAATTCCGGCCGTATTCCGCGAGATAGGTACCCGCCAGGACGCCGATCGGCGAACCGATCAGAATGCCGAGCAGCGTCATCACGGCGCTGCCGTAAATTGCATTGAGCAAGCCGCCTTGGCTGCCCGGCGGCGGCGTCATCTGCGTAAAGATGTGCGCCGAGAGGCCGGCGACGCCGTGCGAAATCAGGGTCCAGAGGATGGCCGCCAGGCAGGCGAGCCCCGTCAGGGTGGCGATCAGCGACAGGGTCAAGAATGCGCCGTTCTTGACCTTGCGGAAAAGGCGCCGTTTCATGCGACCGCCCCCGTGCGGCGCTCGAGCCGGTTCAGCATGGCCTGCGCCAGCGCGATGACCGTGAAGGTAATCAGAAACAGCAGCAAGCCGAGTGCGATCAGCGACGAGGTGTACAGATCGCCCACCGCCTCGGTAAATTCGTTGGCTATCGCCGAGGAGATGGTGGTGCCGGGCGCCAGCAAAGAGGAACTGATTCGATGCGCGTTGCCGATGACGAAGGTCACCGCCATGGTTTCACCCAGCGCACGGCCTAAACCCAGCATGACACCGCCGACGATGCCCACCCGCGAGTGCGGCACGACCACATTCCAAATGACCTCCCAGGTCGTGGCGCCGAGCCCGTAGCCCGATTCCTTCAGCATCGGCGGCACCGTATCGAAGACATCGCGCATGGTGGCGGCGATGAAAGGCAGCACCATGATGGCCAGCACGACACCGGCGGTGAGGACTCCGATCCCGTAGGGCGGCCCCTTGAAAAGATGGCCGATCGCGGGAATGCCGCCCAAGGTGCGGATCAACCAGGGTTGCACATAGCGCTGCAGCACGGGTGCCAGCACGAACAAACCCCAGATTCCGAAAATGATGCTGGGCACCGCCGCCAATAATTCGACCGCGACGCCGATGGGCCGTTTCAACAAGGGCGGGCACAACTCGGTCAGAAACAAGGCGATGCCGAAGCCTGTCGGGACCGCTATCAGCATGGCAATCAGCGAGGTCATCACGGTGCCGTAAATCGGCGCGAGCGCGCCGAATTGATCGGTCACCGGATTCCAAATCTCGCGGGTCACGAATGCGAACTTAAAGTGCGCCAGCGCCGGCCATGCGCCGCGCAACAGCGAGACCGCCACGCCGCCCAAAATCAACAACACCAGGATCGCCGCGACCAACGTGGCGGAACGGAATATTCTCTCGAAAATCAGCTGCTTTGCGGCGTGCCCCGGATCTATGATCGCCACGATGTCAGTTCCGCTCCGCGTTGCGCTAAAGTAGCTCGGGCCCGGCATATTGCTACGCCGGGCCCGAGCTACCGTATCTTAACTACCTAATTCCTGGCTAGCGAATCCGCGAAGCGCTTTTACTTGCCGCTCCAAACCGGGCGGCCGCCCGAGGTGATCTGCGTGGTCCAGGTCTTCTCTACCTGGGAAATCAATGCGGCAGGCAACGGCACGTAGTCAAGTTCGCCCGCCATGGCCCCGCCATCTTTGTAGGCCCACGCAAAAAACTTCAGCGCCTCGTGCACCGAGGCGGCATCATCCGGCTGCTTGTACACCAGGATAAAGCTCGCGCCGGTGATGGGCCAGCTTTTCGCGCCCGGCTGATTGGTCAATATCAAGTAGTAGCTGTCGGAGCCGGCCCAATCCGCCGTGGCCGCGGCCGCCTGGAACGACTCGGCGCTCGGTTCGACAGCGTTGCCGGCTTTGTTGGTCATCGTGGCGAATGCCATTTTGTTTTGCTTGGCGAACGCGTATTCCACATAGCCGATGGCGCCATCGGTCTGTGTCGTCATGTTCGCGACGCCCTCGTTGCCCTTGGCGCCGATGCCGGTCGGCCACTGCACCGAGGTGTTGGCGCCGATGCTGGATTGAAATTTTGCGCTGCTCTTCGACAAATAGTCGGAGAACAGAAAATTCGTTCCGGATCCGTCCGAGCGGTATACGGGCGCGATGGCGGTCGCCGGCAGCGCCAGCTTGGGATTGAGCTTCTTGATTGCCGCGTCGTTCCACTGCGTGATATCGCCCATGTAAATCGCAGCAACCGTGGCGCCGTCCAAGTGCAATTGACCCGGACCGATTCCTTTGATGTGAACCACGGGCACCACCCCACCGATGATCATCGGGAACTGGATGAGTCCGGAGGCTTTCAAGTCTTCGGGCTTGAGCGGCATATCCGAGGCCCCGAAAGTGACCGTCTTGGCCTTGATCTGCTTGATCCCGCCGCCGGAGCCGATGGATTGGTAGTTAAGTCCGATGCCGGTAAGCTTTCGGTACGCATCGGCCCACTTGGCGTAAATCGGGTAGGGAAAAGTTGCGCCGGCGCCCGAGATATCCGCCGCGGCGGCAGCCATGCTCATGGAGGCGACGACGCCGAGGATCAAAAGGCGTTTGATTGTTTTCATCGATGGGGATCTCCAGTTTCTACCCGCCTCGGCGCTTGGGGCCTCAAGGCTTTGGGGTGGCTTGAATTATCGGGATCCATTGTGACAATTTTGTTACAGCCGAATGGGAACAAGGGCTTGAGCGGCCGCCAAGCCCGTATCCAGACCCCCATGAGCCTTCCCCTCTCAGCTTTGGTAGTCGGCGGCGACCGTTTGGTCGATCCGGGTTTTATTCGCGGCCAGGGCATTGAATATCGGCGTCAGCACGATCGCGGCCAATAGATTGAGCAGCACGCTATATACGGCGGCATAGGCCGGGAAAGTCTGGCCGCCCACGTGCAGCGGAAAGGTGTTGGCGAGTTGCACCGAGAAGGCCATCCAAGTCCCCACCAAAGTGCCGGCCGCCCATCCCACCAACAACGCCCAGGAATTGAACCAGCGCGTGTAGGCGCCGAGTATCACCGGCGGCAGGGTTTGAATGATCCAGATGCCGCCCAGCAGCTGCAGCTGAATCGCAAATTTGGTCGGCACGAATAAAATGAACACCAACGCGCCGACCTTGACGATCAGCGAAGTCAGCTTGGCCACCTTCGATTCCTGTTTGTCGGTCGGGTTTTTGTTGATGAACTCGCGGTGAATATTGCGGGTGTACAAATTGGCCGCGGCGATCGACATGATGGCCGCCGGCACCAGTGCGCCGATGCCGATGGCCGCGAACGCGACGCCCGCGAACCATGCCGGAAAGCTGTGCAACAGCAGCGCGGGCACCGCAAAATTATTGCCGAATTGCTTGAAGCCGGCCGCGTATTGCGGGAGCTTATCCACGCCGCTGGCAATGACGAAGAAGCCGAACAGCGCGAGAAGGCCCAACATGAAGGTATAGCCGGGCAGCAAGGCGGCGTTGCGGCGGATGACCCGGCCGCTGCTCGCGCTCAAAATACCGGTCAGCGAGTGCGGATAGAGGAACAGCGCGAATGCCGATCCCAAGGCCAGCGTGGCATAGGCGCTGTAGGCACCCGTGGTATTGGGCCCCGGCACCGCCAGCAGCAGTTTCTGCGCAGGCACGGCGGCGAAAATCTTGCCGAACCCGCCGAGTTCGTAGGGAATCACAATGACGGCGGCGAAGGCGGTCACGTAAATCAGGATGTCCTTGACGATGGCGATCGAGGCCGGCGCGCGCAGGCCGCTGGAATAGGTGAACGCCGCCAGAATCACGAAGGCGATGAGCAACGGCAGGTCGGCCATCAAACCGCTGCCCGATACCCCCATCGCGCCGATGACCACCTGTAAACCCACCAGCTGCAGGGCGATGTAGGGCATGGTCGCGACGATGCCGGTGATGCATACGGCCAGAGCCAGCCAACGATTGCCGAAACGGCCCTTCACGAAGTCGCCCGCGGTGATGTAGCCGTGCTTGTGGCAAACATTCCACAGACGTCGAAAGATCAAGAACATCAAGGGATAGATGATGATGGTGTAGGGCACGGCGAAAAATGCCACCGCGCCCGCGCCGAAGGCGAGCGCAGGAACCGCGATGAAGGTGTAGGCCGTATAGACATCGCCGCCGACCAAGAACCAGGTCACCACCGTGCCGAAGCGCCGGCCGCCCAAGCCCCATTCATGCAGGAGGTCCAAGTCGCCGCGGCGCCAGCGCGCGGCCGCGAACCCCAACCAGGTGATGAAGCCGAACAGCAGGACAAAAATGATCAGCGCGGTCCAATTGAGTTCCGACACGGGCGCCTCCTGATATTTTTTTCTTATTCTTCCACGGCGAAATAGACGATGGCCGTGAACACGGCGCTGACGATCACCCACAGCATCTGGAACCAGTAAAAGAATGGGATACCAAACAGATAGGGTTCGGCTTTATTGTAGAAAGGCGGCCAGAGAGCCACCGCGAACTGGACAACGAAAAGCAGATACCACCAACTCCAACCGCCGCGTTTTTTTTCTGTGGAGTTCATCGCGTTCCCCTCGAGGATTCCGGTAGGGGCTTATGCTACGCGCGCGGCGGTGGCCGTGTCGAGACCGCATGGCCGGGAGACGGCCATGCGGTCACACAGCCTGGTTCAAAATTTGAAGCGAAACCCCATGGTCGAGGTAATGTCGGTGGTGTGAAAAATATAGCCGTTGGCCATGCCATTACGCACGCCGGTGTACATCACGCCCGCATAGGTGTCGAAGCGCTTGCTCATGTGCCATATGCCATCAGCCGAAATATCATCGGTCGTACCGCTGCAGGTTCCCGCGATATTGGTAGTGCACCCAGCATTGGCGCCGGTTCCGAAGCTGTTCTGGTGGTAGCCGTAATAGGCACCGGTGAGTTCAACGCTCGGGGTGATGAAGTACTTCACGCCCGCCCAGTAGACTTGCAATATCTTGTCGTTGGGAAACGCCGCGTTGTTGACGAACGCCAGCTTGTAGCCGCCGATGTCGTCGAAGCCCACCGGCAGCGGGCTGCTCGGATTGGCGAAGCTGATGTGCTCGTAGCCCCCAAAAATTTTCAGAGGTACGACCGCGCCGAAATTGTACAAGGCCATCAGGGAGTAAGAGGTGTTGTCCGAGACGGTTGCGGCGAGCGCTTTGTCCGGCGAGAAGCCCAGGCCCGGCAACAACGCGACCTGCGCGGCGCTGAGCGAGGCTACCGCGATTTCATCGTGCGCTTTGACGTAGTACGCATCGAGCGACAGTCCGGCAAAGTCGCCGCCGACATCGATTTCGGTGACCGAATTGCCGATCCCGTTGCCGGCGTTCGGCTTGTAGTTGGCCCCAAAGCGCGCAACGTTGGCGATCGTTCAACGTGTACTTGATCGAGCCATCGAGACGGCGGTCCTGGGTATCGCCGGCGCCCGCGGTGGTTCCCGACAGGCCGATCAAGGAAAATGCTTGCGAAGCGGCGTTGGGGTCGTATTTAGCGACGCCGTCGGCCAACAGCGTATTCTGACGGCCGAACGTCAAGGTGCCGTAGGTCTTGGAACTGATGCCCGCGTAAGACTGCTGAAATATCTGCCCAGCAATGCTGGAATCCAGGTTCGTGGTCTGCGTGCCCGAGGCCACACTGCGACCGTTGTTCTGGGTCAACGACTTCAGTGCGTCGCTGATCTCGCCGGACTGCGGATTGAAGAACGTCTCCAGCTTGAACACGCCGGTCCAGTCGCCCATGCCGAACAGCGGTTCCACACCTTGCAAACCAATGCGCGACTGACTCAAGTTGTTGGGCGTGATGCCGGTGATGGATTTGTTGCTGTTCTTCTGCACGATATCCGCGGCGCCCGCCGGGAAGTAATCGTTGATCGGCGCGCCATGGGTCTCATTCTGCAGGCCGACATCGACGATGCCGTACAGCGTGATTCCGTGCATGGTAAGGCTGTCATCGGCCGCCGGGGCAGCGGCGCTCTGTGCATGGGCGACGCCCATGACCGCCAACAGGGCGCTCAGCATCAAACCCTGTTTCTTGATCGCATTTACGTCATTCACGGTTTCCACTCCAATTGTTTTTCAGTTGTTGGATTTAATCGACGTATTGTTACATCTATGTGACAGTTGCGCTGGTTCGCAATTCTACTGGATCAGCCGATCAAGCTACATATATAACATACCTAGGCAGCGCCGGGCGGAGAGTGTACCTTTTGCGCAACAACGAATCCGCGGCGCTGAATGGACACCGGCCAAGGGCGCGGCACCACAACTCCCTCGGGGGGCGACTGCCGCAGGAGCGGCTTTGCGCAAGAAAAACCATTGCCGGTACCCGTTCGGCTGTTACTGCTGCGATCCAAGAGGCATGATTTGAAAGCGACTTTTGTCATTTCTCGAGCGTCCGATGAGTAGAGCGCTGCTTAAGGAATTGGATCCGCGGCACAGCCTGATTGCGGGCCTCATTTGGCTCGTGGTTGCGCTGGCGGCAAGCTTTGCCGTTGCGGCGTCGGTATGGGCCGGCCGGGTCGCGCGTGAAATCGTCGTCCAACAGCACGTGCGCCGTTTGGTGCTGGAGACCGATCAGCTGGCGTCGGACTTGGGTCAAGCGGTCAGCACGCGGCTTGCGGCCATTCGCGCCGCGGACGGGAATGCGGCGCCCGCTGAGCGCTTCAAGCGGCTCATCGCCGCCTATCCGGATTTAGGCTGGATTTCGCTCGCGGATGCCTCCGGCGTGCTGCTGGCGGCGAACGGCAGCATGCATCCCGGAGGCAGCGCCGCCGCCAGCGCCTGGTTTCAGCAGGGCTTGAAGGGTCCTTGGGTCGGCGTGATCGAAGAATCTCGGCAAGCGAATGCCGGACCGTTGCTCGGCGACCTTGCGGCGCCGCTGCGCGACTCATCCGGCCGCATCGTCGGGGTCATCGCGGCGCACTTGAATTGGCCTTGGGCGGCGGCGGACGTGCAGCGCTTGAGCGACACGCTGGATCGTCGCGGTTCCGCGCAAACGCTGATCACGAATCGCGCCGGCACCGTCGCGGTGGGACCGGATCAACTGCGCAATCGGCCCTGGAACGGCGTATTGCTCGATGAAGCGCCGCCCATCGAACCTTCGCCCGTGCACTCCGTGGCGCCGCGCTTCGAGCGGCTGCCGAATGGCGAGATCGTTCTGGTAACGCGCGCGCCGGTGAGCGTCGATGCCGCGCAGCTCAAGGATGCATGGACGGTGCAGCTCAGCGAGCCGAAAGATCTCGTGTATCAGCGCGCCGACGCACTGGCGATACGCATTTTGTGGATTTCGATCTGTCTCGGCGCCGCGATGGCGGTTGTCGGCACGCTCGCGGCACGGCATCTGACCAACCGGTTGAAAAATCTCACCCGCTCCGCCGCCGCCGTCGGACGCAACGAGGTGGCGCGCATCGAAGTGCCCCCGGGCAGGGACGAAGTTGCCCAGTTGGCGGCGGCATTCGCCAAAGTTTTGGATGATCTGCGCCAGGAGCGCAGCGAGCTGCTCGCGCTCAGCAGCGATTTGGAGCGCCGCGTTGCGGTGAGGACCCGCGAAGTGGAGCGCCTGGCGAAGGAGTCGCGCTACGCGGCCATTGCGCGCGAACGGCTGCAAATTGCGCGGGATCTGCACGACACGCTGGCGCACTCCATGATGGCCATGCTGAGCGAAGTGCGCTTGCTGCGCAAGCTACAAGGGCACGATCCGGCTTCCATTGCGGATGAGTTGGCGCGTGCCGAGGAAGTGGCGCACGCCGGCCTCAACGAAGCGCGCTCGGCCATTGCGCAAATGCGCGTCAGCTCGGTGCGCGACCTGGGCCTCGGGCCGGCGATCGCCAAGGCGGTCGAGCGCTTCAAGGATCGTACGGGACTTGCGGTGGAATTTTCTCTGGATCCGGACGCCGCGCGATTTGGCGACGAACGGGCGGAGGTGATTTTTCGCATGACCGAGGAGGCGCTGCGCAACATCGAGCGTCACGCGCGGGCGAGCCGCGTGTGCATCGGCTTGCGCTGCGCCGATGACGCGCACATGCAGCTTGAGATCACCGATGACGGCGTCGGATTCGATACAGCGGCGGCGCGTCCGGGGCACTTCGGATTGATCGGGCTGCGCGAACAGGCGCAGCTGATCGGCGCCGACTTGCAGATCGAGAGCACCGCGGAGCGCGGCACCACAGTCCGGCTGTCGCTGCGCATTGCCCCGGAAGCGCTTTAACGCCCGGCATTGGTCACGCCCAGCGAATTCACGACCTTCTTTACTCCGTGGGCCTGCAGGGCGATGGATTCCGCCTCCTCGCGCACCAGATCCGTCTCGACCACCCCGTAGAGATACACGACTCCGTCCCGCGTCTGTACGTCCAACCCGGCGGAAGGGCCCAATTCAGGATGCCGGACGAACAATGCATTCACGTCAGCGGTAATTTGCGCATCGCCCGGACAGCCGGCGAAACCGCATTTTTCATATGGCGCACAGGCGGGAGCGCACACGCCAGCCATGCCGCGAGAGCCAGAGCACCGGACAGTTTCAGGTTTTCACATCGAGAGCAGAGTATCGACTCTAGGATGCCAGCAGAAGTTCCAGGGTGCGCCGGTAAATGCGCTGCAGCCTATCGATGTCCGCCACGCGAACGCATTCGTTCACCTTGTGGATGGATTCGTTGATCACGCCCAGTTCGATCACCTGCGCTCCCATGGGCGCGATGAATCGTCCGTCCGAAGTCCCGCCCCCGGTGGTGAGCTTCGGGATGATTTGCAATTGCTCTTGCACGGCGCGCGCGGCAGCCTGCGACAAGGTGCCGGGAACGGTCAGAAACGGCAGGCCGGAAATGAACCACTCCAAACTGTATTTGACGCGGTGGCGCTGCAGGATCTCTTCGACGATCTGCTTCAAACCCTCGACGGTTTGTTCGGTGGAGAAGCGCAGGTTGAACCGCGCCCGCAACTCGCCGGGGATCACATTCGGCGCGCCGGTTCCCGCGGAAATATTCGAGACTTGAAAACTCGTGGGCTGGAAATGCTCGTTGCCGTGATCCCAGACGCGCGCGGCCAATTCCGCCAGCGCCGGTGCCAGGGCATGCACCGGATTGTCGGCCAGTTGCGGATAAGCGATGTGTCCCTGAATCCCGTGCACCGTCAGACGCCCGCTCAAGCTGCCGCGGCGGCCGATTTTGATGGTATCGCCGAGCGTGTGCTCGCTGGAGGGCTCCCCGACCAGGCACCAGTCGATGCTCTCCCGCCGTTCGCGCAGCACTTCGACCACCCGCCGGGTGCCGTCGACCGACGGTCCCTCCTCATCGCTGGTGATCAAAAAGGCGATGCGTGCCGCGATGGGCCGGGTACTGCCCGATGAATTCCTCGCTGGCGGTCACCATCGCGGCCAAGCCGCTTTTCATATCGGCCGCGCCTCGGCCGTAGAGCCGGCCATCGCGGATGACCGGCTCAAAGGGATCGGAGCGCCATTCATCCAGAGGACCCGACGGCACCACATCGGTGTGGCCGGCAAAACAAAAGACCGGACCGCCGCTGCCGCGCTTCGCCCAGAAATTATCCACCGGACCGAAGCGCAGGCTCTCGACGTCAAATCCCACCGCCGCCAGACGCTCGATCATCAGCGCTTGGCAGCCGCCATCGGCGGGACTGACCGATTGACGCGAGATCAACTCCTGGGTCAATTGCAGCGTCTTCGACATCAGAAGCGCAGCACCGGCGGCTGACGTCGCAAGTTGGTCCACAGGCCCCAGGCGCCCAACAGCAGCGCGCTGATCAGGACCCAGCCGGGCATGGCGAGTCCGAGGAATTCCCAGGTTATTTTGGCGCACTCGCCGGAGCCGGTGAGCACCTTGACCAGCACTTCGCTCAAAGAGAACACCTTGAGCATGAAGTCGAGCGATGCGCCGCAGGCCGGCACCGCATCGGGCGGCAGGCTTTGGATATACAGATGGCGGGCGGCAACGGCGGCGGCAGCAAGCGCCGCGAGCGTGACAAGCACCGCATACACTCGCCTGCCGAAGGCTTGCGGATCGTGCCAGGCGGCGATCAAGAAAATGACGCCCAGCGCAAAGACGCCGATTCGCTGAAAAATGCACAGGGGACAGGGCTCCAGATGCAGCACCGCTTGGGCGTAGTAGGCGTAGGCCAGTAGGCCCACGCAAGCCAGGAATCCGAGAAGGTTCCCGCGCCGCGCCGTCATCAGCGACGCATGAGCGCGTGCGCCGCGTCGATCTGCTTGGCGACGTCCTCGAGCGAGGAATGGCGGATATCCTTGCCGTGCACCATGTAGATCACGTATTCGCAAATGTTCTTGGCGTGATCGCCGATGCGCTCCAAGGCGCGCACGATCCACATGATTTCCAGCGCGCGGCGAATGGTGCGCGGATCTTCCATCATGAAGGTAATGCATTGCCGCTGAATGGACTCGTACTCTTCGTCCACCATCTTGTCTTCCTGGGCAGTCTTCAGGGCCGCCTGAGAATCCATGCGCGCGAAGGCGTCCAAGGCGTCGTGCACCATCTGCGCGACCTGGCGGCCCAAATGCTTCACTTCGCGGTATTTGTCCGCCGGCCGCTCCATGGTCGCCAGACGCGAGGCGATATAGCCGATTTTCTCACCCTCGTCGCCGATGCGCTCAAGGTCGGTGATGGTCTTGATGATGGCGACGATCACCCGCAAATCGCCCGCCGCCGGCGCGCGAAGCGCCAGAATTCGGCTGCATTCTTCGTCGATCGACAGCTCCATGCCGTTGACCTTGTAATCGTCCGTCGCTACCGACTCGCCCAGCCGGCTGTCGCCCTCGACCAAGGCGGTGATCGCCTTGTGCAGCTGCTGCTCGACGAAGCCGCCCATCTGCAGCACCTGATTGCGCACCTTCTCCAGGTCTTCGTTGAAGCGGCGGGAAATGTGATGGGTAAGATCGGCGGTTTCCATAAATTTAACCTTGCAGCACGTCGCTGAATAAATGCGTGCAGCGTTCGTTTACATCCGATTACAGCGTACGTCAACCGTGTACATGATATTTGTGACTTTCATGCGTTCGCGGTGTTCCGCATCTCGAGCTTCCAGATGCGCTGCTGCGGAAAATGACAGGTAAAGGTGCTGCCTTTGCCCTCGATGCTCTGGACATCGAGCCATCCGCCGTGGCGCTGCAAGGCGTGCTTGACGATGGCGAGCCCCAATCCCGAGCCTCCCTGGTCGCGGGAGCGGCCCGCATCGACGCGGTAGAAGCGCTCCGTCAGCCGCGGGATGTGCTCCGCCGGGATTCCGATGCCGCTGTCGATGACGGAGAAATGGCCGCCCTCCTCGTCCGTCCACCAGCGCATTCGAACCGTGCCCTCCGGGAGGGTGTATTTCACCGCATTGACCAACAAGTTCGTAAAGGCCGATTCGATCTCGTGGGCCGAGCCATACAGGCCGTCGCTGCTGACCAGTTCGAGCAGCAGTTGCCGCGGACGATCGGGGCTTATGAGCGCATCGCGATGCAGCCGTTCGAGCATTCGCGGCACATCGATGGGATCGCGCGCCGCTTCGCCGTCGGCGGACTCCAATCGCGACAGCTCGAGCAGGTCGGCGATGATGGTGTTCATGCGCTGCGCTTGCGCCCGCATGTCCTTGATCGGGCCGCCCCAAGCCGGATCCACGGACGGGTCATCGGCGAGCGTGTCCAAATATCCGGAAATCACGGTCAAGGGCGTGCGCAGCTCGTGCGAGGCGTTGGCGACGAAGTCCTTGCGCATCGCCTCCAGGCGCATTTGGCGGGTGACGTCGCGCACCAACAGCAGCGACTGGCCGCCGCCGTAGGGCACCATCTGCAGCGCCAGAAACATATCGATCTGCACCGGCGGCCGAATCACCAGCGGCAGCGCGAAATCATCGCCGTGCAGGTAATGCGCGAATTCAGGCGCGCGGATCAGATTGTCGATTCGCAACCCCACATCGACGGGCCTGCGCAGGCCCAACAATCGCGCTGCCTGGCGATTGAACCAGACGATTTCGCGCTGCGTGCTCAAGATGATGACCCCGTCGGGAAGCGCGGCGGTGGAACGGCGAAGTTCGCGGTAGAGCTGCACCAGCCGCTGCTTGTGGTATTGCTTGCGCCGATGCAGGCGCACGACCTGCGCGATGATGTCGCCCCAGATACCGCCGATATTGGGCGGATCGATTTGCGAGCGCAGCCGCAGCCAGCGGTCCACCCGGTACAAATTCAGCAACTGCCAGGCAAGGTAGAAGCAAGCGGCGCCTAAAATCCACAGCCAAATGGGTCCGGCCAGCAGACCCAGGCACAGGCCCAACAGCAAGATGCCCGCGAGCCGCGCGAGCGCGAACGTCCACATCGCTGCCATGGGCTAGGAGCCTGTCTGCCTAGGCGTCCCGCGTCGAAAATCGATATCCGGCGCCGCGCACTGTTTGCACCAACTTTTCCAATGAGAATGGTTCGAGCGCCTTACGCAATCTGCGAATGTGCACATCCACGGTGCGCTCTTCCACGTAAGTATTACCCCCCCAGACTCGGTCGAGCAACTGACCGCGTGTAAATACCCTTTCCGGGTGGGTCATGAAGAAATGCAGCAAGCGATATTCGGTGGGTCCCAAGGCGATTTCCCGCTCGCCCGCGCTCACACGGTGGCTCGAGTCATCGAGTTTCAAGCCATCGACCTCGATGATGTCGTCGGCGCCGGCCGGCGCCGCGCGCCGCAAAACGGCTTGAATGCGCGCCAGCAGTTCGCGCGGCGAGAAAGGCTTGGTGATGTAGTCATCCGCGCCTCCCTCGAGACCGTTGACCTTGTCCTGCTCCTCCGCCCGGGCGGTCAGCATGATCACGGGAATCTCTTCGGTGTCCTTGGCGCGTTTGAGCGAACGGGTCAGTTCCAGGCCGCTCATGTCGGGCAGCATCCAGTCGATGAGCATGAGGTCTGGCCGCACATCCACGATCCGGGCGCGCGCCTCCCGGCAATCTTCGGCCTCTCCCACCTCGTAACCGGCGCGCCGCAATCCGAAGGCGATCATGTCGCGTATGGCTTTTTCGTCTTCGACGATGAGGATGCGCCTGGCAGACATAGCTTAGTCCCTTGATTCCAAAGCCGAGTATTACAGGCCTCGGTTGTGACAGTTCCGTTACAGCGGCGACTGGGCCGCCCTTTCCGCCGCCGTGAAAGCGACTTTGTCTCTCAAGTAGAGCGGTTTGAGCTCGGCCGGATCGAGGCCGCCGGCCGTCAGGCGCAAAGCGCCAAGGCGGGCGATCTCCCGGGCATTCGGCAGGGCGGCGCTGCGCGCCGCGTCGATCGTCACGCCGGGAAGCGCCGCGAGACCGGGGTAGGCGGAAAATCCTCGTCCAACGCCCATAGTGGGCGCGCTCGAGTTCAATGACACATCCCCGGGCGGCCCCACACGCAACGCACCGCTTGGGAGTACGCCGCTCGCGGCATCCCAGACAAAACATCCCCAATACACTTCTCCCATGCGTGCATCGAGGCAGGCCAGCGCCTGCCCGCCGGGACCCTCAATCACTTGCAGCGCCAATGCCTCCAGTGTCGTGATGGGCACCGCCTTGAGCTCAGCGCCGAACGCCAAACCCTGCGCGACCGCCACGCTGATCCTCACCCCCGTGAAGGCGCCTGGACCGATGCTGGCAGCGATGCCATCGAGCATCGAAAGGGAGAGTTGTGCTTCGGCGAGCACTTCTTCAACCATGCTCAAGATCTTCGCCGCGTTGCTCTTGCCGGATTCAATCGTCCGGCTGATGAGCGCGCCGTCCACCAACAGCGCCACCGAGCACGCCTCCGTTGCCGCATCGAGCGCGAGCAGCCGCATCAGGTGGCCTGCGCGGCCGGCACCGGCGGCAAACGCAGGCGCAACCGATCTTTCAGGAACGCCGCCGCCGCGGCGCCATCGCTCAGCACCGGACTCGGCGGCATGGACTCGAGAAATACGCGCCCATACGCTTTGGTCTTGATGCGCGGATCGCCGAGAACGATCACGCCGAAATCGTCGAAATCGCGGATCAGCCGCCCGACGCCCTGCTTCAACGCCAGCACCGCCTGCGGCAATTGATATTCAAAGAAGGGGTTGCCGCCGCGCCGGCGAATTCCCTCGAGCCGGGCTTTCAACAGTGGATCGTCGGGCGCCGCGAAGGGAAGCTTGTCGATGGCAACGATGGAGAGTGCGTCGCCTTTCACGTCGACGCCCTCCCAAAAACTTCCCGTGGCGAGGAGTACCGCATTGCCGAGTTCGCGGAAGCGGTTGAGCAACGCTTCGCGCGGCGCTTCGCCCTGCACCAACACCGGGAAAGGCGGATTGGGAAAGCGCGCCTGGAGCGCCCGCACCCCTTCCGCCAGGGCGCGATAGCTGGTGTAGAGCAGGAACGCGCGGCCGCCGCAGGCTTCGATGAGCGGAGCGCACGCCTCGATGAATTTCTCCGCGAACTTAGGATCCTGCGGATCCGGCATGCGCGGCGGCAGGAACAGCCGCGCCTGATCGCGATAATCGAAGGGACTATCGATGCACAGCGTGCGCGCGTCGGAGAGTCCGATCCTCTCGGCAAAGTGCGAAAAATCCGCGGCGATTGCCAGGGTCGCGGACGTGAAGATCCACGCGCAGGGCCGCGACTGGACGTACTCGCGCAGACGTTCCGCGACCTCGAACGGCGTGAATTGCAGCGTCAATCCATTGGCTCCAGCCTCCACCCAGCGCAGGCCGGCCTCGTCCGAGAGCTCGCGCATGCAGGCCAGCGCGTTGGCCAGATGCGCCGCGCGGCGCGCGCAGTTGGCGGTGCCGGCGCCTGCGCCCAACCCCTCGAGATCACCGCTCAGGTCGCTCAATGCCGTTTCTATTTCCGGCAGCGCGTCCAAGAACGTATCCGGCAGATCCGTCCACTCATACCGCCCCGCGCCCCGCTGCAACGCAAATCTCAGTCCGTCGAGCCGGCCATCGACGCCGAGCACCGACTCGACCAATGCGGGCGCGCGGATCGCCGCGGCCGAAAGTTCCGCGGTAATGTCGCGCATCAGGACTTGAACCTGGCGCACCGACCAGGTCTGCCCGAAGAATTGCGCCGCGATATCCGGCACTTGATGCGCCTCGTCCAGGATGACCGCCTCGGCGCCGGGCAGTAAGTCGCCGAAGCCCTCGTCTTTGAGCGCCAGGTCGGCGAGCAGCAAGTGATGATTCACGACGACGATATCCGCCGCCTGCGCGTTGCGGCGCGCTTCAATGACGTGACAGCGCGAAAACTGCGGGCATTCCTGGCCCAGGCAGTTCTCGCGGGTCGAGGTAATGCTCGGCCAGATCGGCGACTGCTCCGGGAGGTCGGTGAGTTCGGCGAGATCGCCGCTCTTGGTGGTCGCGGCCCAGCGCGACACGCGTGCGAGCAGGCGCGCCATGCCGCGCTCCGGACCCAGCAATGAACCCTGCTGCGTGGCGAGCTCGAGCCGGTGGCGGCACAGATAATTCGTGCGCCCTTTCAACAGGGCGAGTTTCGCGGGCAGCCCGAGCGCCTTTGCCAGCATCGGCACGTCGCGGCGAAACAGCTGGTCCTGCAGTGTGCGGGTCCCGGTGGAAATAATGACGCTGCGTCCCGAGAGCAATGCCGGTACGAGATAGGCAAACGTCTTGCCGGTGCCGGTGCCTGCTTCGACGATCAGCGGTTCGAGCCGCGCGAGCGCCGCTCCTACCGCCTTGGCCATTGCGGCTTGTTCCGGCCGATAAGCGTAATCCGGCAGCGCGCGCGCCAGCGGGCCGCCCAGGGTGAAAACGTCTTGATAGTCGGTATTCATTGGGGCTACTTCACACGCGCGCGAAATCGCACCAACGCCACCGAATTGCCTTTCAACGCATTCTTCAGGCGCCAACGGATATGCGTATAGTCCGCCGCCGCGGCTGCGCGCACCTGCCCCCCCGGTTCTTGGACTTTTAGATTCTCGGCCACATCGAAGCTCACGCCGTCATCCACCGAATAGGTGACTTCGGTGCCGGGACCGACCGCTGAATCGGGCGTGTACGTCATGTGCGTGGGGATGGCGTAAGTGACGATGGGGTGCTGCACCGAGGTCGGCGCCGTGTTGCGAACCTCGAGGGTATAAAAGACGGTGTCGCCCGAGACCACGCGCTCGGCAGGGATCAATCGAGTGCCCTCCCGGCCGTGGACTTGGCTCGATTGCTCCACCTCTGCAATGGCCTTGATGTTGATCGGATCCGAGGCTGCGAGACCGTGAAGGCTGAAGAGGAGACAGGTCGCAATGAGCCGTCCACGCGTGGGGATTAGCAGCGCTCTGTACATAAGGTCAGTGTACGTCATTCATCGCACAAATCGGCATAAAATATTCATAATCAAAGAGTTAACGATAATTCTACAGCTTGGTTCTACCTTTAAAGCAAATCCGCGCGCGCCCCGAAACCCAATCCCCTGTCGGAGTTATCTCACGCGTGGAGAGGAGTTGGCGCGCCCACACCCATCTGTCATCCTTATCCATCTATCAAGCCTTCTTCTAGGGACAGCCAATGGCCACCGCACCTCAGCACGTTACTCTCGCCTCGATGAATCAGGATGTCGCGGCCTGGGTGCATGAAGTCGCTCAGCTGACCGAACCCGCCAAGATTCAATGGTGCGACGGCAGCGACGCCGAGTTCGAAACCCTGAAGCGCGAGCTGATTGCGGATCAGCAGTTGCTGCCGCTCAATCCACAGAATTTTCCCGACTGCGTACTGTCGCGCTCCCATCCCTCGGACGTCGCCCGGGTCGAGCACCTCACCTTCGTTTGTACGGCCAACAAAGAGGACGCGGGTCCCAACAACAACTGGATGGCGCCGCAGCAAGCTCATGCCCAAGTGGACGCCTTGTTCGCCGGCTGCATGCGGGGACGTACGCTTTACGTGGTGCCCTATTGCATGGGGCCGCTCGACTCGCCCTTCTCTCGCTGCGGCGTGGAGATCACCGACAGCGCCTACGTCGTGTTGAACATGCGCCTCATGACGCGCATGGGCCGCGCCGCGCTCGAACGGATCGCACGCGAAGGGACCTTCGTCAGGGGCCTGCATTCCACCGGCGATTTGAATCCGCAGCGCCGCTTCATCATGCATTTCCCCGAGGAGCTCTCGATCAAGAGCTTCGGTTCCGGCTACGGCGGCAACGCCTTGCTCGGCAAAAAATGCCATGCACTGCGCATCGCGAGCTGGCAAGCACGCACCGAAGGCTGGCTGGCGGAGCACATGTTGATCGTCGGCATCGAAAATCCGCAAGGCGAGACCCACTATCTGGCGTGCGCCTTCCCCTCCGCTTGCGGCAAAACCAATCTGGCCATGTTGATCCCGCCGGCAAGCTATCCGGGCTGGAAGGTCTGGACCATCGGCGATGACATCGCTTGGTTGCATCCGGGCAAGGACGGCCGCTTATACGCCATCAATCCCGAGTCGGGCTACTTTGGCGTGGTGCCCGGAACGAACGCCAAGACCAATCGCAACGCCTACGAGATGATCCGCAGGAATACGATCTTTACCAACGTCGGCTTGACGGCGGACCACCAGCCTTGGTGGGAAGGATTGCCCGAGGGCGATCCCGTCATCGATTGGCAGGGCCGTCCTTACGATCCCGAGAATGGGCCCGCCGCGCAGCCCAACTCGCGCTTCACGGTCGCCGCCAAGCAAAATCCCGGTTATTCAAAGCTGGCCGATGCCCCCGGGGGCGTGCCCATCTCGGCGATCGTGTTCGGCGGCCGCCGCCGCACGCTCGCGCCGCTCGTGTACCAGGCGCGCAATTGGCTGCATGGAGTCCTGATCGGCGCCGGCGTGGCGTCCGAAACGACGGCGGCGGCCACCGATGCCGTGGGCGTGGTGCGGCGGGATCCCATGGCCATGAAGCCTTTCGCCGGCTACAACTTCGCCGATTACTGGGCGCATTGGATCAACGTGGGTTCCAAATTGAAGTCCCCGCCGCAAATCTTTCATGTCAACTGGTTCCGCCAGGACAGCGCCGGAAAATATCTGTGGCCGGGCTTCGGCGAAAATCTGCGCGTGCTGCGCTGGATCATCGATCGCTGCAAGGGCAAGAGCGGCGCGCGCGAAACGGCCATCGGCCATCTACCCACTGTTGCCGATTTGGATCTGCAAGGATTGGATATCGCTCCGGCCGCGATCGAAGAGTTGTTGGCCGTCAATCCCAAGCTCTGGCAAGAGGAATTCGCCGGGATCGATCAGTACTTGAGCGGCTTCGGCGAACGGGTACCGCGCGCGCTGCGGAACGAACTGCAGGGCGCGGTGCGGCGCGTTCATTCCTCGCAGGTATAGCGGATCACCTGGGAAGAATTGCTGTCGGGTGCCTTGCCGAGCCCGATCAATCCCTCGCCGCGGATTTGCATCGAGTCGCGGCGGACAAACGCTTCTTCGCCGTCCTTGCCGACCACGAAGGTGCCGTTCGTGCTTTGATCGATCAACATGAATTTGTTGCGATTGACCTCGACGCGCGCATGCAGCCGCGAGATGAGATTGCCCTTCACCACCAGATCGTTTTCCTCGGCGCGGCCGATGGTGATGTTCGCGCGCGAATCATCCACCAGCACTTCCTGACCCTGATAGCGCAGACGCAGCCGTTGCGACTTGGCGCCCTTCTCGCGCTCGCGCGCCGCGATGGCGATGGACGGCACCATGCTGGTGACATCCTCGGGCTGCCATAGCACCTCGAACAATGCCACTTCGCTGCTGCGGCCCTTCAAAGTCGCCACATCGATCTGCCGCACCTGCGCGCGCCAATCGGAGGACAACCGGTCGACCATGGTAGCCGTGGTCATGATCTGGCCGGCCTTCGCCTGGCTGGTCATGCGATTCGCCGTGTGCACCGCGGAGCCGAAAATATCGCGGTTCTCGAGCACCACCGGCCCAAAATTGCAGCCGATGCGGATGGCCACGGTCTGTTCATCGACCTTGAGCTGCGGATGCGTAACGATTTGCTTCTGCATCTGCGCCGCCGCGTTCAAGGCATCGTCCGCCGTGGGGAAGGTGGCCATGACCTCATCGCCCATCGTTTTGATCACCGTGCCGTGATTCTGGTCGGTGGCCGCACGCATCACGTCGATGCAAATGCCCACCATGTCGCGCGCCCGCAGGTCGCCCAGCAACTCGTAGAGCTTGGTGCTGCCGACGACATCGGCAAATAGGATGGCTACTTCGATTTCTTTGCCCATTGCCAAGCCTATTATACTTAACGTAAGGTTGAGACGCTTAGGACGTTTAGGCAGCAATACCCTGTTTTATGAGGGGCAGCGCCGAAAACAGCGTCTCGGGCGCCGCATCCGGGCGCGCGGCCACTTCCGAAAGAAAGCGGCGCCACGCGCGCGCGCCCTCGCGCCCCGCCATGACACCGTGCATGTGGCGCGTGATCGAATGCAGCCGCATCCCGCGCTGCGCGCACGCTTTTGCGTAAGGCACCATGCGCTCGACGATTTCCCAGGGCTCGGGAACCGGCCACGCGGGATCGATCAGACTTTGCTCGAGTTCGGCGAGCAGCGCCGGGCGGTGATAGGCGGCGCGTCCGACCATGGCGCCGTCGACGCCCCCGCGCAGGTGTGCGCCAATCGCGGCGCTCTCGCACAGGCCGCCGTTCAATACCACGGTCAAGCCGGCGCAATCGCGCTTCAACCGATGCACCAGATCGGGTTTGAGCGGCGGAATCTCGCGATTTTGCTTGGGCGACAAGCCGCCGAGGATGGCGACGCGTGCATGCACGATGAGCGCATCGATTCCCGCGGCGCGCACCGCATCGGCGAAAGAGCGGAAAAACTCGTAGTCGTCGCGCTCGTCAATGCCGATTCGGCACTTGACCGTGACGGGCAAATGAGTCGCGTCCCGCAAACTGCGCACGCAATCGGCGACCAGCGCCGGCTTCAGCATGAGGCAGGCGCCGAAAGAGCCGTTCTGCACGCGATCGCTGGGGCAGCCGACGTTCAAGTTGATTTCGGCATATCCCGCCGAGGTGCCGATGCGGGCGGCCTTCGCGAGCTCTGCGGGGTTGCAGCCGCCCAGTTGCAACGCGACCGGATGCTCGCCGGCATCATGGTCCAGCAATTGACGCACATCGCCGCGCACGATCGCGGCGGCCACGATCATTTCCGTGTAGAGCAACGCATGCGGCGCGTACAGGCGGTGCAGGAAGCGGCAGTGGCGGTCGGTCCAATCCATCATCGGCGCGACGCACACCCGCCGATCGAGGGGCTGGACGGACTTTAGAGGAATTTCGCGTGAATTAGTCTGTTGCAAGGTCATCTCGTGTCGCGATTACCATATCAGTATGCGGGCGTGGCTGCCTGGGAGCCTAGGCGTGCTCGGCTTCCGCGGCGACTTTAATCGGCTTGATTTTGGCAATCTTGGTACCGGCCTCATCCTCGGCGCATTGCACGTCGTAATTCGCCTGCAGATTCAGCCAGAATTGATGCGACGTGCCGAAAAAACGCGCGAGACGAAGCGCTGTGTCCGCACTAATACCACGCCGACCGCGCACGATCTCATTAATACGCGCCGCCGTAACATCCAAGGCGCGCGCAACAGCATTGCTCGACAGTTCAAGAGGAACCATGAACTCTTGGAGCAGTTGCTCGCCTGGATGGATAGGCTTCAATTTCTTGGCCATTACATAACTCCTCTAGTGGTAATCCACTATCTCTACTTCGATCGGACCTTGCGGCGTCCATACGAAACAGACGCGCCATTGGTCATTAATGCGGATGCTGTGCTGCCCTTTGCGATCCCTATCCAGCGCTTCAAGCCGGTTACCCGGCGGCGATGCCAGATCTCGCAGAAAAAAGGCAGCATCCAATTGTCCCAGCTTACGGCGCGCCACTGCCTCGATGTTCACAAAACGGGCTACTCGAATCCTAAAGTGCAGGTTTTCCGTGTCGCGGCATTTAAAAGCCTGGATTGGCACATGGAGTATAGTATATCGATACGCGATATAGCGCAATGCATTTTTCTCCCCAACCTTACCCTTCCTTGCGCAATTATGTGGCGCACTATCGTGTAATATTGCGCAGGACCCCCGCACAATCACGCATTACATGCCGCTCGCGACGAATATTCTGGCGCGCGAGCCGCGAGGTAGCCGGATGAATCGACGTCAATTCGTTTATGCCATGTCGGCCGCGGCGCTGGCCGGCTCCACCCCGGGTTTGGCCACGGAGAAAACACGCCGGCCGCTGCGCATCCTGGTGCTCGGAGGCACCAAATTTTTGGGAGTGCACATCGTCGAGCTCGCGCTTCAGCACGGGCATTCGGTCACCCTCTTCAATCGCGGCAAAACCAACGCCGGCATATTTCCGCAGCTGGTGCACCTCAAGGGCGATCGCGATGCCAAGCTCAACGCGCTCAAGGGCAAGCACTGGGACGCGGTCATCGATGATTCAGGCTATGTGCCGCGTCACGTTCGCTTGTCTGCCGAACTGCTCGCCCCGAATGTGAAGCGCTATATCTTCATATCCACCATCTCGGTGTACGCCAGCTTCGCAAACCCCAACACCGAGGATTCGCCGGTCGGCAAGCTGGCTGACGAAACCATCGAAAAGGTCGACGGCGGCACCTATGGACCGTTGAAGGCACTGTGCGAAAAAGCGGCTGAAAAAGCCATGCCGGGGCGCGTTGCCGTCGTGCGCCCGGGCCTCATCGTCGGGCCGCGCGACCCTACTGACCGATTTACCTACTGGCCTGCCCGGGCGGCGCGCGGCGGCGACATGGTGGCGCCCGACAAGCCCAGCGACCGCGTCCAATTCATCGACGCCCGGGATCTTGCGGCATTCGTGCTGCGCCTGGTCGAACGCGAAACCGTGGGCACATTCAACGCCACTTCGCCTCCGGGTATGTTCACGATCGGCGATGTCGTCTCGGCAAGCGTCAAGGCAGCCGACGCGACCGTAAAACCCAGCCCGGCGCCAAATCCCGTTTGGGTGGCGGCGGGGTTCCTGGAGAAAGAGAAGATACAACCCTGGTCGGACATGCCTGTTTGGATCCCGGCGGCGGGTGAATTTGCCGGCTTTGCCGACGCCAGCGTCACGCGCGCATTGCGCGAGGGTCTCTCCATCCGGCCCGTTCAGCCGACCGTCAACGACACGCTGGCATGGCATCTCCAGCGTCCGGCGGAGGAGCGCGCGAAATTGGCGGCCGGCCTTAGTCCCGAACGAGAAACAGCCCTGCTTGAGGCGTGGCGCGCGGCTTCAGGCAACGGGCATTGAGACGCGATTCTCGGATCGCGGTCCTCGTTCACCGATTGGTCGCGGTGCAGCCGGAAGAACTGCCGGCGCTGCTGGCGGCATTCGCGACCCTGTTTTGCATGTTCTTCAGCTACACGATTCTGCGGCCGATCCGCGACACCATGGGCATCACCTCCGGGGTCGAAAAGCTGCCGTATCTGTTTTGGGCCACCTTTGTCGGCATGCTGGCCTTGCAGCCGGTGTATGGCTGGCTGACCTCGCGTTTTCGCAGGCCGGTTTTTCTGCCCTGGGTGTACGCTTTTTTCACCGCCAATCTGCTCGGCTTTTATCTCTGGTTCAACCTGCAGCAAGATCACACCTGGATCGCGCGCACCTACTATGTCTGGGTGAGCGTCTTCAATTTCTTCATCGTCGCGGTGTTCTGGAGCCTGATGGCGGATGTGTTCACGCGCGAGCAGGCCGGCCGCATGTTCGGATTCATCGCGGCCGGCGCCAGCAGCGGGGGCCTGCTGGGACCGCTGGTCGCGGGCCGGCTGGCGGTACCCCTGGGCACCATCAATCTGCTGCTCATTTCCGCGGCACTGCTCGCCAGTTCCGTCATTTTCATGAGACGCGTCATCCACTGGCACCAGCATCACGGATCCGGCGCACGCGGCGCGGAAGTGAACACGCCGCTGGGCGGCCACATTTTGGCGGCCTTCCATCAAGTCATCCGCTCGCGCTATCTGCTCGGCATCGCCCTGTTCGTGATCCTGCTCTCCTGGGTGTCGACGTTTTTATACCTCGAGCAGCAGGCCTTCGTCGCCAAAGTCTTTGCGACGCGCGATGAGCGCACGCGCTTCTTCTCCGACGTGGATTTCTGGGTGCAGACCTTCTCCTTGGTGACGCAAATCTTCTTGTTTGGCCGCCTGTTCAAATGGGTCGGCCTGCGCGCGCTGCTGGTGTCGGTGCCGCTGATCATGACCGCCGGCTACGCGCTGTTCGCGCTGCTGCCGAGCTTCGCGGTGCTGGTCGGGGTGCTCGCGGTGCGCCGCGTGGGCGAATACGCCATCACGCGCCCGTCCCGCGATTCGCTCTACACCGTGTGCACGCGCGAGGAGAAATACAAAGCCAAGAGCCTGATCGACACCTTCATTTATCGGGGCGGCGATGCCACCAGTGCATCGGTGTTCCAACTGCTGACCAGCGGCCTTGGGTTGGGCCCCGCGGGGGTCGGCTGGGTGGGGGCTGGCATATCGGCGGTTTGGATGGCGATCGCGTTGGCGCTCGGCAAATCGCACGAACGCGCCGCGCCGGCGCCGCTCGTTGCCAGAGCGGCCCGCGGCTGAGCGCGCAAGCAGCGCTTCGCTTCAGTTCAAATCCCGCGATAAAATCAGTTTGAGGACCCAGTGATCGGTGCTGCCGGTGAGGCCCACACCCGCCCCGCCCTCGATGCTCCAGGGCTTGCCCTTGAAATCAAAGACTCCAAACAGCTGATGCTGCTGGCGCGCGGGCGCATTGAATCCGCGCAGCTGACCGAAATCATCGTACTCCTCGAGGCCGGCCGCCCAGCGCTTGTTGAAATTGTAGGCAACGCGCGTCGCCGGCGCGAAATCGAGGCGCGAGAATCCTTGGTACGAATTGTCGAGAATGGGATTGACGATGATCTCGACATCGCCGAGGTGCCAACCGAGGATCGGGCGGATTTCCTGAGTATTGCGACGCTGGTCCCAGTGCGCCGTGTTCCAGCTGAATTCGAAATTCACGCCGTAGAAGAATTTCCGCTCAGCCGCATCCGGCACCACGAATAAGGTTCTGAGCTTGAAGCCATTGTAGGTCAGGCTGCCGTTGCCGCTGAGGCTATACAGAGGCATGTACAACCCTGCTTCCAACCAATCAGTGACGCCGTAAGCCCATTCCGGAACACCGTTGAGCGCGTGTTCAGGAATTATCCCTCCGGGGAATTCCGGCAGCGAGCGCCCGTTCGGAGTGTAGTTGTCATGCAGCGTCAAATTGAACACGCCGGGCGCTGCGATCTCGGCATTATAAACCTGGATCTCGTCCGTTTGGGCGCGCGCGGCGCCAACGCCCGCCAGGCTCAAGATCGCTGTCGCAAGGCACAACCGGCGAAGGAACATCGCTCACCCGGACGCGGCGGCGGCTTTACGGAGTACGCACCGTGTAGGCAAGCTGCCACCCATCCTTCAAGGGCTGAAACTGAATCGAGGCGCGCGATTCGCCGCCGTGTCTATCGAGGACGAATCGCGCCGTCGCGATGCCGAGCGCCGTTCCGGCGACGGTGTCCGATAACCAATGAACGTTTTCATGCACGCGAAGATAGGCCGTCGCGGTGGCGACTCCGTAGCCGATGATGCGGCGGATCCAGCGATATTCATCGTTACCGGACTCCGCGAAGACGGTGCCGATGGCAAAAGCCGCGCTCACGTGCACGGAGGGAAAGGAATCCCCGCCGTGACGCCACATGTTCGGCGAGATGGTGGCGTCGGGCCGTTGCCGTCCTGCCACCAGAGTCAAAACCTCGCTGCTCGCAACGCTGAATATCCCCGCTTCGAGCAATGACCCGGTCTCCCGGTAGCCATCTTGGTCGCCGATCATGCCCGCATACAGGCCGGTTCCGACGACCAATGCCAGCGCGGGCAGCGCATCGCGAGCGGAATTCTTGTCCTCGCCGGTCAGCGGCTGCTTCGGATCGGCGAAGCGCGTTCTCACGCGGCTGTCGAATTCATGCGCCGCGCCAACCGCGGCAAGCGCCGCGCCGAAGTACAGCCAGTCCTGGCTATCCCAGCGCAGCGGGGCGGTGACGTAAAGTTTGCTGTCCTCGAGGAAATCGCCGATCGAAAAGGAGTCGGCCAAACTGCCGACCGGCCAGAACAGAACGCCGAGCAGCAGCATCGCTCGGCTCGCAAAGAATTCGAAATGGCGTCCCGAGGGCTTTATGCGCTTCAGCAGCACGTTCTCCAAATGGCGATGTGAAACGTGCGCAACGTTGTCTTGAAGCGCCGGTGCGCGAAACTCTGCCTCACAGAGCAATGCGAGTCAAGACGCGGGTGCGGCCGCGAGAGCGCGCGGCCTGCGTCAAAGCGCGAATCGATCGCGCAACAATTGCAGCGCTTGCGGGCTATCCCACTCGCGCGCGCCGACTATCTTGCCGAGAATGCGCCCATCCGGACCGACCAATACGGTCAGCGGCAGATGGGAGGCGCCCAGCAAGTGTTCGAGCTGCAGCTTCTGGTCGATGAATTGGCTGATGGTTGAATGGGACTGCGACAGCCAGCGCTGCGCTTGCTGCGGGTAGTCGTCGGTTGAAATGCCAATGATGTCGATGCGTTGCGCGATCTGGTTCCATGCCAGCCTTTCCAACGACGCCATCTCCTGCTTGCAGGGTCCGCACCAACTCGCCCAGACGTTTATGAGCAGCGGCTTACCGTGGAAATCCCGCAACTGCCGCGACGGGCCATTGAGTCCGCGAAGCGGCGCATCCGGCAACAGCTGGCCTACCGGGATTTCGGCGAATTTCTCGGCGGCCTGGGCGGCGGCGCTCATCAGCAGGCAGCAACCCAGTGCGAATCCTGCGAGATGGAAGGTTCGCGGCGTGTTTTGCATCACCGCCGCTCAAACGCCGCTGACGGTTCGCAGGAAGTTCGCCAGCGCCTTGCGCCCGTCCTGCCAAAGCGTGAAGTCCATCTTGAGTTCCTCCTGAGGCATTTGCAAAGTCAACCTGCGGGACGCCGCCAGATAATGCAGCAGCGCCGTGTCGACCGCGTAGGCGCGCGGAATGACATCGCCGTGCGGAGGCACATAAAGCGCACGGCCATGGGTCAAACTGACAGGAACGCTCTCCATGGGCTTGAGGTCGACGACACGTCCGTCCGCGACGATCCGCAACGCGCCCGCGCTCTGCGGCGGCGGCGGCGCCATGCGCCGGTCCACGGTCGACCATCGATACAGCAATAGAAAATCGCTGAAGTCGCCTGAGCGGTCAATCTCGGCCGCAACCAGCGTCGCGTAATCGCGCGCATGCGCGGCGACGTCGGAGCGGTCGCGCGCGAATACGAAGGGCAGACTGACCACGCTCAAGGTCATGGCGGTTTGCTCATCGAAAAACTCGTGCGACGGCGCGGCCCGTTGCGATGCACAGGAAGCGAGCAGGCAAAACAGCATCGACAGGCTTGCGGTTCTATTCATGTCGGCCTAGAAGCGTACCCGGTATGCAGCGGACGCGTACAACGAGCGCTGTTGAATCGAAGCCGACGAGGATTGACCTGTCAATCCCTGCTGCTGCAGCAGGGTCTGTTGGCTCTCTATTTGGTAGCCGGCAATGATTTCGATCACGGAAAAGCGGTTGGTCCAGTCACCCCGTAGTTGGGGAAGATAAAGCATTTGCTTGCCGCCGAGGGTCGGGTCGTTCAATTCCTCGACGCTCAATCTGGGTCCGAGCCGCCAGGCTCCCGGCAGAGCAAAGCGCGCGTCCCACGACAATGTGACGCTGCGCGAGATGGGAGAATCATCGAGCCGCACGCTGAAAATGTGCAAATCGCTTGCCTGAAGCAAACTGGCGCCCGCCATCTGCAGCGAAGCGTTTTTGTCCACGCCGGTCGAGGGGGTGGCGGGGACCGCGGCCAGCAGCGTGCCCGGCGAGGCTGCGGAAGCCGGGGTGCCGCCCAGTTCGAGCGCGCCTATGTCCGCCATGAACTGCCAGCGCTCGCCGAGGGAGCGGTTGGCCGAGAGCACCACGGTATCGCTGGTGGCGGTGCGATCCAATGCCAACAGCCTCAACTGCGAGGGCGTCAGCTGCGTTTCCAGAATTTGCAGATCCGTTACCGTTTGTCCAATGAGTGCATTGCTGAGCTCGAGCAGCGGACTGCGGCGATGGTCCGCGTCGAAGCCGATCACCCAGGAACCGACCTTGCCATTGCCGATCAGGGTCGCGGAGTTCAGCTGTTGAAATGCGACATCGTAGTCCACCAGCACCACGGCGGTGCGGCCGGGCGCCGAGTAACGGGTCTGAAAGCCCACCGAGCGGCGCTCCGTGGCATTGCCATTGGTTTCATCGAACAGATAGGCGTCAAACACCCACTGGTGCTGAAAGGGATCGAACTCGGCGGTGAGGGTGCCGAACTTCTGCCGGCTCGACACTTGGGAATAGCCGGAGTACGAGGGCAACCCCGCCGCGGCAGTGACCGACCAGGTCGGATTGATTTGATAGCCGACGAAAACGCCGTCGAACAATCCCACCACGCCCTGCGCCGCGAGGGATTGGCGTCCGACTCGCGCGGTAATGCCGAGCAAGCGGTCGGTGAGTTCCGCGTAGGCGGCCGTGGTGCGGTCCTGGCTGCCGCCGAATACCGTCTGTAAATTGTGCGTATAGCCGGCATCGACTCGCGCGGTGAAATCATAACGTTGGCCCCGCTCGCGAAGCAGCAAGTCGCCGTACACCAAGGCGGAGTTCACGGAGTTGGTTGTGGTGGTCGTGCCGGAGGACACCGTTTGATCCTTGCCGTATTGATAGCTGACGGCAGCGCTGCCCGCGAAGGTCAAGTGATTTTGGGCGGCCGTGCCGAACTCGCCGGCCGAGGTTGCCTGCAAAGAAGCCTGGGCGAGCGCCTGTAAGCGGGCGCGGACGCGTGCCGCTCCCGCCCCTTGCGGATATTGCTGCAGGTATTCCCGATACTCCGCCTTGGCCTGCGCCAGCTGGCCGGCGCGTTCCCGCGCGAGTCCAAGCAGCTCCTGTGCGTCGGCGCGGGCGGGATACTCGGGTTGGCGCAGCAGACGGGTCAGCAAGTCGACTGCTTCCGGATAGCGATGCGCGTCGATCGCGGCGCGCGCGTTGCTCAATATCGACGCACGCTCCGCGTCCGGCAGCTTTGGATCGGTACGTCTGGCGAGCGGACTCGATTGCACGCCCGCCCTTTCAATGACCGAGAGGTCGTTCTGTTCATCGTCGATGGCGAGCCACGCGCGCGGATACTGCGCTTGCGCGATTTTCAGCACGCGCTCCGCCTCGCCGCGCGAGTTGAACGGACCCACGCGCAATCGATACCAATGCGCGCCATCGATGTCGGTCTCCGACACATAGGCCTGGGCCTGCAGTCCGGCGGCTGCAGCCTCGACCGAATCGCGTCCGAACTTGACCTGCGAGGATTCAAGGTTCACCGCATATTTGGACAGTTGCGCGCTGTCGGCCACCATGGCGGTGCCTTTGCGCCGATTGATGTTGAGCAGCCTGACGCGCAAGCCGATTCCCGACGCGGTCGGCGCCATGACGAAATCCAGCGGCCGCGACCAGGTCAATTCCAGCGTCATCTCGCCGGGAAGGGTCGAATCGACGCGGGCGCCGGTCACCAACTGGCCGCCGCCGCCGACCAGCGGCAGCTCCGGGCTCACGGAACTCAGTTGCGGGCCGCAGTCGGGGCCAAGCCGCAGGGTGATGGTCGTGCGGTCGCCGTGACTCGCGGGCACATTGGTGACGTACCTGACCGAGCAGGCGAACTCGATGGAAATATCCGCGTGGTCTTCCAGCTCCTGGGTGTCGATGAATTTCACCATCGGACCGGCAGATGCAAGGACCGCCGACACCGGCGCCGCGGGCGCGCTTTCCATGGCGAGCAACGCGAAGCCCGCGGCAATCGCCGCGAGTGTTCGAGCGCTTGCAGGCGACGCCACGGCGAGGTTCACTTGGTTTGACCGGCCGCTGCGCCCGGTGGCCTCTGAAGCAGGGGACGCAACCTCGGCGCAGGGGTCGAGACCGTCCAACTCAAAGTATTGTGGCAGGTGCCGCAGTCGCGCGCCGTAATGGGGTGCTGTGCGGTTTTAGCCAGCGCGGTGATGCCGTTGTGACACCCTTGGCAGCTGGAGATGACCCCGACATGACTGAAGTTTGCGGGCGACCATGCAATCGTTCCGTGACACGCGGTGCAGTCCTGCGAGGTCTGGACGTGGGTGATGGGCTTGCCCGGCGCGGTCGTGCCGTTGTGACACCCAAAGCAGCTGCCGAGGGGCGGACGGTGCTCGAAACGCGCGGGAATCCAGCCGAAAGTCGTGTGGCAATCGGCGCAGGCGTTATTGCTGGCGATATGCGCCCGCGGTTTGCCCGACACCAGAACGCCGTTGTGGCAACTCGCGCAGGCACCGGTGACGCCCGCGTGACTGAGCGCAGCCGTGCTGCCCGGCGGGGCGCTCGAGTTGAGCGCGGCAGTCGGGTTGAGCGCGGCACTCGCACTACGCGCGGCACTCGCATTGAGCGCCGCGTTGATGTTCAGCGCCGCCGTCGTGCCCAGCATCGCCGGCATGCCCCGGGGTCCGACGGCCGCTGGATTGACCACGGTCGCAATCGTCGTGTGCGCCGCCGCGGGCGCCGCCGCGGTTTTCTTGACCGCCGCCCCGCCCCCCCAGCCATTCGTATTGTGGCAGCCGCTGCAATCGTTGGTTTTTTTGCTGCCCGAATTGTGGTCATTCGGGCGGGTGGTCAGGTTGCTCACCCCATAGAAGCTCAGCGCCGGCGTCACGGCGTTGTGGCAGGCGTCGCAGGTCTTGCCGATGACGGCAAACATCGCGGTGTGCTTTGCCGAAGTCATCGTGGTGCCGCTGAACGCCGTGAACACCGTCGCCGTGTGGCACGACTCGCATGGCGTGGTGCTGGTCGGTATGTGCACCGGTGAAAGCACCGCCGACTTCGGCGTGAAGTTCAAATAAAACACCGGTGCGCTTGCCGATGGGGCGCCGTGACAGCTGATGCAGCCGTTGGTGATTCCCGTGTGCAACACCGCGTTGCTCGCCAGCGTCGCGGTCGTATAGTCGGTAGGCGCCTTGGTATGGCAAACCGTGCAGGTTTGGTTGGCCGGATTCGGCATATGCCCCGCGGGGAGAGCGGTGCTGTTCCAGTTCGCCGTGGTATGACAGATGCTGCAGTCGTTCGGCGCCAGCATCTGACCCGAATTGTGATCTGCCGGGCGGCCCTGCAGCGCCGGGTTCGCCGCGCCCATGTAGAAACTCAGTCCGGCCTCATGGCAAGTGTTGCAAGTGGTCGCCACGAACGCGTGCTTGGCCTGCGTCATGTTCATCGGTCCGAAGGTGCCGACCGCGTACGTGGATGAAGAGTGACAGGAGCTGCAATCGGTACCCGTCAAATAGGGAACGTGCGGCGGCGTCAGCACCGCATCCTTGGGCGTGAAATTGTTGTACCAGGTGAGCGCGCTGGTGCCGCCATGACACTGCCCGCAGCCGCTGCTGATCCCCGAGTGCAGGACCGAATTGGCCGCCAAGGTCGCGGTCGAATAATCCGTGGGCGCGGTCGTATGGCAAGCCGCGCACGCCTGATTGGCCGGGTTCGGCATATGGCCGGCGGGCAGCGCCGTGCTGTTCCAGTTCGCGGTGGTGTGGCAAATGCTGCAGTCGTTGGGTGCCAACATCTGCCCGGAATTGTGATCGGCCGGCCGGCCCTGCAACCCCGGACTCGCCGCGCCCATGTAAAAACTGAGGCCCGCCTCATGACAGACATTGCAGCTCGTGCCGACGCCCGCGTGCGTGGCCTGGGTCATGTTCATGGGACCAAAACCGCCCACCACATAGTTGGCGGCGTGGCATGCGCTGCAGTCGGTGCCGGTGAACGCCGGGATATGCGGCGGCGTCAGCACCGCCGCCTTGATGGTCAGATCGTTGTTGTAGAAGCTCAGCTGCGAGGTGCCGCCGTGGCATTGCGCGCAACCGGTGCTGATTCCCGTGTGCAGCACCGCCGTGCTGGCGAATGGCGCCTTGTAGTTCGCGGGCGCTCCCAAATGACACACGGTGCATGCCTGGCCGCCGGGATTGGGCATGTGGCCGGCAGGCAGTGCGGTGCTGTTCCAATCCGTGGTCTCGTGGCATTGGCTGCAATCATTCGGCGCGACCATGTTGCCGGAGGTGTGATCGGCCGGCCGCCCTTGCAGCGGCGGCGTGGAGGCGCCCAGGTAGAAGCTCAAACCCGCTTCGTGGCAGGTGTTGCAGGTCGTGGGCACGAACGCATGCTTGGCCGCACTCATGTTGGTGGGCCCGAAGCCGCCCGCAACATAGTTGGCGGCATGGCACGAACCGCAATCGGTGCCGACCAGGAACGGTATGTGCGAGGGCGTGAGTATCGCCGCCTTGGGATTGTCGTTGTTGTTGTAAAACGTGAGCTGAACGCCGACGCCGCCATGACATTGAGCGCAACCGGCGCTGATTCCGGTATGCAGCACCGCAATGCTTGCCAGCGTGTCGTAGCTCGCGAGCGTGCTGCCGATGGCCGTGTGGCAGACGCTGCAGGCTTGATTGCCGGGATTCGGCATGTGGCCCGGCGGCATGATGTTCGATGACCAGTCGGTGGTTTGATGGCACGCCGAGCAATCGCCGGAGACCTGTTGCGCGTTGCCGCTGGCAAGATGGTCCGCCGGGCGCCCTTGCAGCGCGGGCGTCGATGCGCCCATGTAGAAATTCAAGCCCGCTTCGTGGCAGGTATCGCACGAGGCCGGGACGAATGCATGCTTGGCGGCGCTCATGTTCGTGGGGCCGAAGCCGCCGACCGCAAAGCTGCTGGTTTGATGGCAGGCGCTGCAATCGCTGCCCGTGAGGTAAGGGATATGAGCCGGCGCGAGCAAGGCATCCTTGGGCGTGAAGTTGTTGAACCAGGTGAGCGCAGTGACATTGTTGCCGTGGCACAAGCCGCAATTGCCGCTGACGCCGGTGTGCAAAATCGAATTGGCGGCGAGCGTCGCCGGCGTGTAGTCGCCGGGCGAGGCCGTGTGGCACTGCAGGCAGCTCAAATTGGCTGGATTCGGCATGTGTCCGGCCGGCAAAGCGGTGCTGATCCAATCAGTGGTCTCATGACAGACCGAACAATCGCTCGTGGCCATGCGCGGATCGGTGCTGCTGAGGTGGTCCGCCGGCCGCAGCTGCAGCGGCGTGCCGGCGCCCACATAAAACGCCTTGCCGGTGTCATGACAGGTATCGCACGCCGAGGATACGAAGGCGTGCTTCGCGGGATTCATCGCGGTGGCGGGCCCAAATCCGCCCGCGCTATAAGCCGCACCGTGGCAGGCGCTGCAATCGGTACCGGCGAGAATTGGAATGTGCGGCGGCGCAAGCGGCGTGAGCTTGGTGGGCGACACGCCGGAAATCGACATCGGAATGTAGGGCGCCGGAATGCCCGCGTAAGTCTGCCCGGCATGACACTCGAGACAATTGTTGACGTTCAAGCCGCTATGCAGCGTGGCAATGCTCGCAGCCAAGACCGTCCAGGTTTCCGCGGCGGGATTGTTTCCGTGGCAAATGCCGCAATCGATCAATGAAGGAATGGGCGGAACGTGATTCGCGGGCTGTCCGGAAACGAAGCCGCTGCTGATCTTGACGCTGCCGCTGTGACAGGTCTGGCAGGTGGTCACCGTCATCTGCGTGTGATCGAATCCCGAGGGCGTCCAACTCGGCGTCTTGGTGCCGATGCCGGTGGTGTGGCAGTTCTCGCACAGCGTGGTGGTCGGCATGTGGTTGCCCTGCTTGCCCACGGCTTTGGTGCCGTTGTGGCAGCTGACGCAATTGACGGTGATGCCGGTATGATCGAAGGTCGCGCCGAGCCAGTTGCTGGTGAGATGACAGTCGCCGCATTCCAGATTGGTGACCAGATGTCCCGCGGGCTTTCCGGCCGCTTGCACGCCGTTGTGGCAGATGATGCAAAATCCCGCGACCGCCAGCGGAATCTGCGAATGATCCACCGTCTTCGGCGGGTTCCAGCTCAATACCGTATGACAGGCTGCGCATTGTTGGCTGGTGACCGGATGAGTCGGCCCCTCGCCCTGCGCGATCGAGCCATTGTGGCAGTTGGCGCAGCTGCCCAAGACTTCGTTGTGATCGAAGTGCACGCTCGGGCGGAAAGACGCGGTGTCGTGGCACGCGGCGCAGTTGTTGGTGCTGGCAACATGGTTCGGCGGCCTGGGCGTCGCATCGAAGGTCGAACCGGTGATATGGCAGACCCCGCAGTTGCGCGGGGTGCCTTTGAAGATCGCATTGATGTGGCAGGATTCGCAGGGTAGATCGCGGTGAATCCCGTCCAATTCGAAACCTGTCGGCAGATGATCGAATGGCACGGTCACGGGCGGAGCGGCCGCTTGCAGCGGCGCAGCCGCGCCGCCCAAGAGGCCCACAAGCCACAATAGCGCGATGGCGAATTGCCGCCGCTTTCGCGGCAGTCGCAGGCTTCGGTCTTGGCGGCTGGAATTCATGGCTTATTGCATCCGCGCATGTTTCCAGGAATCGGTCGAGTGACAGCGCTCGCATTGCGGTCCGTAGCCGCCGAGATGCCGATCATCCTGGCGATGACAACTTACGCAGGCGGACGAGGTCTTGGTGCTGCCCGGCGCCTCGCGATGGCAGTCCGCGCACTGCAGCTTGGCGTGGCCGCCGGTCAGGGCAAAATGCGTTTGCTGCGCGTGATCGAAGCTCCACTGCGGCCAGCCGTTCGGCGAATGACAGGATGCGCACTTCGCACCCAGGCCGCCCTTGTGCACATCATCGTGCGCGTGACAGTCGTTGCAACCGCTGCGCGCGTCCTTGAACGCCAGCGTGGCATGGCATTGGGCGCAGCTCACGAGCCGATGCAGTCCAAGCAAGGGGTATTCACTCAGATCGTGATCGAACTTGAGTTCGCCCCGCCAGTGCTGCTGACCGTGGCATTTCTCGCAGGCTTCGCCGAGCTTGCCGCCGTGCGGATCCTCGGCGCGATGGCAATCCACGCAGCGCTTGCCCAGTTTTTGCGTCGCTGCCACGGAAGTGTGGCAGGCATGGCAATCGAGCTTGGCGTGCGCGCCCTGCAAGTCGAAATCGTAGCGGGCCGCGTGATCCAAGCTCGCGATGCGCCACCGCTCATTGTCGTGGCAATCGCCGCATTTCGGGCCGAAGCGCGCCGCGTGAGTGTCGTCGGCACGGTGACAGCCATTGCAGTCCTCGGGGATTTTCTCCTTGTAGTTGCCGCTGCGATGGCAGGCGGTGCAATTGATCTTGTCGTGCACGCCCAGCAGCTCGAAGCCGGTTTCCTTGAGGTGATCGTACTTGGCCGTTTTCCACTCCTGAGTGGAATGACATTTCGCGCAGTCGGCGCCGCGCGTGCCGCGATGCTCGTCGTCGGTCGCGTGACAGCCGGCGCAGCTCTTCGGGGTCTGCTTGTAGACGCCCGCGATGTGACAGGCGTTGCACGCGAGGCTCGCGTGGGCGCCGGTCAACCGAAAATGCGTTTGGTCGTGATCGAATTTGGCGTCGGTCCAGCCCAGCGAGCTATGGCAGTCGGAACAGGACTGCGCCAGCTGACCGCGATGCACATCGTCGGCCTTGTGGCAGCCGCCGCAAGTTGCCGCGGCTTTGCGATATGCCTCGCCCTTTGCATGGCAGGCGGCGCAGTCGAGCGATGCATGCGCACCCGTCAGCTTGAAATCGGTCAGCTGATGATCGAACTGCAGCCGGTCCAGCTGCACGATATCGGCATTGCGTCCTTTGTGCTCGGTGTGGCAGGCGCGGCACTCGCCGGACCCGGCATTCGGCATGCGGCCGTGATATCCGCGCTGCTGCTTTACATCGGCCGCGATATCCTTATGGCAGTCCAGGCACAACGCCGATTGCGGCCGTGCGTTCGAACGGTCATGGCAATTGGCGCAGTTGGACTCTTGTTTGACGTGCGCCTGGCTCACTTTACCCGGCATCAATAATGTCTCCACGGACACGGCAAATGCCGCTCCCGCACCCATCAAAAATACCGCCGCCGCCAAGGTAGCCGCCGCCCAACAACACCCTCCCTGTGTGCCCATAAAGTGCGATCAGTACACGTTGATCGCGACGACGTGCACGATTCCAGCGATCAGCAGCATGAAGAACAGCGGAACATGCAGCACGTGCCAATATGAAAACAATCGGGCGTACAACTGAAATTCGTTCATGCGCCGCCCCGCTTCGAGACGGCGGTAAGCGTAGCTCTGCGCCAGCTCGCCGATGCGCGCGGCGTGGCGGGCGATGAGCGGCGAGTCGCCGCGGCGCGCAAGCTTCACCGCCTGCCTGATTTTCTCGCGCACCTCGCGGCGTGCCCGCGCGATTCGAACGGCGCCGGTGAACAAGTGCAGCAGGCGCTTGAGCGCTCCGTTGGGGGGCACGATGAAACGCCGTTCCACGCGGTCGAACTCTTCCACCAGGCCCGGCAGTACGGCGATCGAGGTCGACTGCTTGCTCAGGCGCTCGCCGACCGCCTTCAATTGCTCCAGCGTGTCCTCGTGTCCATCCAAATTCGCATGCAGCCGGGTGTACAGGTAGCGCCCGATCACCCCGCTGCCGGCCACCAGCAGCATGGAGAACAGGGCAACATTGCTGTTCGTGGCGCCGAGCCGAAAGTTGGCGTGGAACAAAATCAAAATCGGGCCGAGCACGCCGAGGACCATGTGGAACTGGAACCAGGCCGGGATTCCCCCCAGCCAATGCAGCCACATATAGCGTTTGCGCGCCGAATAGACCAGCAGCAACAGCATCAGCGAGCCGCCGATGATGCCCAGCCAATAACCCAGTCCGCGTTGCGGGGTGATATAGCGCTCGAGGTGCGCATGGCTGCCCCAAAACAGAAGCGCGGCGACCGCCAGCGTCCAAACCAGCGGCCAATGCAGCCGCGGCGCGGCGCTGCTGTTCGCGATCTTGGTTTGCACCAGGGTGTTCATGGGACGATGCGATCGATGAGAATGTTGAGCGGCGCGTGCTCGGCCGGATCGACCGGCCCCACCGAACCTTGCAGATCGCCGCTTGCGGGCAAGGGCTGGCCGCGCCGCGAAATGCGCGCCTCGATCATCACCGGTCCGGCGCTCGAAAGATTTCGGCCGGGCAGCATCGCGAGCGAATCGTCCAGAGAGAATTTCAGCGGCCAAGCACCGACGCTGCCGCGCAGCACCGCCACCGGCGGCCCCGGCGAGTTGATCGATTTGGCAATGATGAACAGCGTTTCGCCGGCCGACACCTTGGCGGCCAACGCAGCGGCGAGAGCAACTTCGCCGCTCAACGAGCTACCCGTGCTGCTCGCGGCGGCCGGCAACTGATGCGCGCGCGCCTTGAGGGCATCGGCCGGGCGGCCGAGAAATTCGAAGGATTTCGCGAGCAGTTCCCAATCATCCGCGGAGCCTCCGCCCTTGGCGAGACGAGACACCAAACTCGCGACCGCGCTGTCCATCGAACTGGCGGCGGGCTTCGGCGCAGCGCCGTCCGCCTTGTTCGACCCGCTCCCCGCCGCATCGAATGCCCGCACCGCATCGCCGAACCCGGCGGTCGGGTTGGCGGGCGAACTCACGGCGCTCGGCGAGGAATCGGACCGAGATGGTCGTAGCGACAGGTATGCGGCCAGCACGCAAAACGCCAGCACGCACACGATGGGTGCGCCGATCCAGCGGCGCGACAGTAGCGCATTGAAGCGCGACCACGTACGCAGCCACGGTAGGATCAGGACGATGACCGCGAGCGTCGCGCAGCTCCCGGTCAGCAACCAAAATAATGGCATCGCAGGCACCCGTCAAAAAAAGGCATTCCGGCCGTAAAGTCGCCTCTTTCGATCTGCGAACTTTGTATTGGAAAGCATTGTAATGTTAGATTGTCCGGGCGTATTCATGTGCGCAAACCGCGACACTTTCCGCGGGACTCGAATGTGACGAAAATCACAGCCCGTGATGAAAAGCGCAGTATTCTCAGCGATTCATCATTAGCCTCCCAGGATTGCGGAGTCGGCGGGCGCGCGTATGGACATATGGTGGTTGGTGATTTATGCGATCCCATTCGTCGGGATCACTGCGTACTATGTGCGCCGGCAGCGCCGTGTTCATGCCTATCATCAGCAGACGCTGCAGGAAGCGATCGCGGCGGGCATGACAGAACCGGCCTCGCTGCACCCGCTGATCGATCCCAGCAAGTGTCTGGGCTGCGGCGCCTGCGTCACGGCCTGCCCCGAGACCGCTCATCACGATGTGATCGGTCTCATCGATGGCAAGGCGGTGCTGGTCAATCCCACCGAATGCATCGGCCACGGGGCTTGCAGAGCCGCTTGTCCTTTCGATGCGATCACCCTGGTGTTCGGCACGGAACGGCGCGGCTTGGACATTCCGCTGCTCAAGCCCAACTTCGAATCCAATGTGCCGGGAATCTACGTGGCCGGAGAACTCGGCGGCATGGGATTGATCAAAAATGCATTGACGCAAGGCCAACAAGCGCTCGAGGCCATTGCGGCATCCAAAGTGAAGCGTTCCGGCGCACTCGACGTGCTGATCATCGGCGCGGGCCCGGCGGGTCTTGCGGCATCGCTCGCCGCAAAGAAGTTGGGCATGAATTACCAGACGCTGGAGCAGGATCGGCTCGGCGGCGCGGTCTTCCAATACCCGCGGGGCAAGCTGGTGATGACCGCGCCGGTCGAACTGCCCATTGTGGGCAAGGTGCATTTTCGCAATACGACCAAGGAAGAGTTGTTGGAATTTTGGACTCAGGCCTGCAAGGGATTGAAGATTCGCTACCAACAGCGCGTCGAGAGCGTCGAACGGAAGGATGGTGCATTTCATGTCCGCGCCGGTTCCGCGCAATACGTCGCCGCCAATGTGCTCTTGGCGATTGGGCGGCGCGGCACACCGCGGAAACTCGGCGTGCCGGGCGAAGAGCTTCCCAAAGTGGTCTATCGGTTGATCGACCCGGAACAATACCGAGGGCAGAAGGTGATGGTGGTGGGCGGCGGCGACAGCGCGCTCGAGGCCGCCGCCAGCATCGCCGAATTGGGCGATACCCAGGTGACTCTGTCCTATCGAGGCGAGGCGTTTCAACGCGCCAAGACCCGTAACCGCCAGCGTATCGATGCCGCAAAGAGCAAGGGGCAGCTCGAAATACTGTTGAACTCCCAGGTCCGCGAAGTTCAGCCGGAGCAGATCCTGCTCGAGCGCGACGGCAGCAAGGTCAAGGTGCACAACGATGCGCTGATCGTCAGCGCCGGCGGCATTCTGCCGAACGAGTTTCTAAAATCGATCGGCATCGACGTCGAAACGAAATTCGGCACCGCATGAGCAGACGCCTCCTCGCATCGTGGATCCTGACCGGCCTCGGGTGCGCAAGCGCCGCGGCCGCCCCGCACAGCGCCAAAACCGCCGTACGGCAGGATGCGTTGGAGCCGGCACGCGCCGCTTTGCGAACGTTGCAGTTCGAGAAAGCCACAGCGCTGCTGACCGCGCTCGGCAATGCGGGCAATCCGGACGCCGAATATCTGCTGGGATTGATGTACCTGAACGGCGTCGGAGTGCCGCTCGATGAGACGCGCGGCAGCAACTTGATTCGCGCGGCGGCGGAACGCGGATCCGCCCCGGCGGCCTATGTGCTGGCCGGTTATTTGAGCCGAACGGCCGGTACAGCTCCGGAAGCCGCCCGGCAGTGGTTGGAGCAATCCGCCAAATTAGGCTATTACCGCGCGGTGCAGGCCTTGAAATCAGGCCGTCCGCTCCTCGCCAACGAAACCTTGGGTGAATTGGATCCCGCGCTGATGAGCGCGTGGGTCGTCGTCTGCGTGCGCAAGAACAATACCGAGGAGCTGCGCCGCATCGGCCAGGCCGGCGCCGCCGTTCACGATGAGTTCGGCCGCAGTGCGCTATCGCTGGCCGCCGCAGCGGACAGTTTCGAAGCGGCGGCGCTGTTGATCGAGCTGGGCGCGGATCTTCGATCCGTCGACAGCGCCGGCACCAGCGCGTTGATGATTGCCGCCGAGGGCGGCGATGCCCGGCTGATCGAATTGCTGTTGAGCCATGGCGCCGATCCGCAAATGGCGGATCATGAAGGGCGTACCGCGCTGTTTTACGCCGCGCGCGGCAATCGCGCCGCGGCGGTTCTGACGCTGCAGCGCGCCGGCGCGACTCTCGAGGCGCACGATTCGCGCGGCTATGGAGCGCTCGATGCGGCGCTGGCCGTGCGAGCCGACGAAGCGGCCACCCAGTTGCGCGCATTGGGGTCGCACGCGACCCGGGCCACCGATCCAGAGCGGCAATCGGCACCCTTCGATGCGGCTCACCCGGGCGAGATTTATCGCGGCTGGCCCCCACTCGCCATCGCGGTATCCCGCGACGACAGCGCCGGCGTGCAGCAATTTCTCGCCGCAGGCGCGAGTCCCAATCTGCGGCTGCCGCAGGGCGCGCCTCTGCTGCAAATCGCCGCCGATGCGCATGCCTTCAAAAGCTTGCCGTTGCTGCTGGCGCGGGGCGCCGATGCCAGCGCGGCCGACCGCAGCGGACACAGTATTCTGTGGCTGGCGGCGGCGCGCAACGACGCGGCGCTGGTCAAGGCGCTGTTGGCGGCCGGCGTATCCGCCGACACCCGCGCGCCGGGCGAACAGACGCCTCTTCTGGTCGCGCTTGGCACGGCTCATCCGGCAGTGGCGCAACTGCTGTTGGACGCGGGCGCGGACGCCAATGCCACGGAGGCGCAAGGCCGCACCCCGCTCATGCTGGCCTGCGCCAGCGGCTCCACGGCCCTCATCTCCAGTTTGCTGGCACATCATGCCGGCATCGACGCCGCGGATCGCGAGCGCCGCACGCCCATTTTATTTGCGGCCGCCGCCGGCTCGCGCGAGGCGGTCGCGCTGTTATTGAGCGCCGGTGCAAATCCCAAAGCGATAGACGCCCAGGGCGCGGGCACGCTGCACGCCGCCGCGCGTCAATCCGCGGTCGCGGCCCTGGCAGCGCTGCTCGCCACCGACTTGCCGCTCAATGCACGGGACCAGCGCGGCGACACGCCGTTGCTGCTGGCCGCAGCCGCGGGAAATGTCGAGATTGTTCAGGCGCTGCTCGCGCGCTCGCCGGACTTGGACGTTCAGAACCGTGCGGGCGATACAGCGCTGATCGCCGCAAGCCGCGGCGGCCATCAGCAGATTTGTCATTTGTTGTTGGCGGCCGGCGCCAACAAACTGCTGCGCAACGGCTCGGGCATTTCAGCCGGCGACGTCGCCGCCGCGCGAGGCTTCGCTTCGATCAGCGCCGAATTGGCGAAGGGTTGAAAGTGAAAATCGAAATGCCGCGGCGCCGTCGTGCGGGCGCACCGGTCAATACGCGTAATAGGGTCCGGTGAACCCGCCGCCCGAACGCTGCTCGATGCCGATAAAGACCTTCCGGCCGTAGAAAAACGGCAGACCCCAGGTGAAAGTAGTGGACCCGCCGCCGCCCCCCAAGTTGACGAACGCCGCGGCGCCGACGACGAAGGCACTCGGATCGGCGATTGCAAATTGGACCGTGTTTACCGCTCCATTCGCGCCTGCCCCGGTGTTGACTGCGAACAGGCTTTGCGGACTGGTGACCGGGCAGTAGTAGCCGACGAAGGCGCCGGCCGCGCACACGGCGATCCCGGGATCGTCGAAGAAAAAGGAATCGGTGGCCGAGTCGATGAGCGCAGGGAGCGCAGTCGCGCTGCCGTTGTAGGTGGCGGTGAATTCGCCGTTTGAATCGGCCGCCAGCAGCGTAAGTCCGGTCACGGGCAGCGCATTGTCGGCCTGCGTCGCTATGCCGAAGGTGATTTCCCCGGAAAGAGCGGCATCGCCATTGGCGTTGATCGGATTCGGCAGATCGATAATGACACCGTTGTTGTCGACGGCAAACAGGGCAATGGGATTGGTCACTTGTGCGCTCAAAGCCACGTTCTCAGCCGTGCAGATGCCGGCGGCGGTGCATCCAAAATAAATCGGCAGCGGTGCCGCGGCAGCCACGCAGGCTGAGCCGCAGTCTTGGACGAATACGCCGATGCCGAGCACGCCGTTTGCGCCGAATCCGGATACGTCATTGATCAAGGTGCCATTAGCGCCGCAGGTCGCCGGGGGCGGCGCAGCCGTGCCGCCGTCGTCCATGATTTGCACCGGTACGCTGGGCGCGGCCTCGCCTGCCATCGATATGTCCGCCAACGCCACAGGACCCCACGTTTGGCCGCCGCCAAAGGTCATGCATTCCTCGATCGCTTGACCTTGAGCGTCGTGCTCGGCAGTCAGCATGACGTTATTGGCGGTCAGCACCGAGCCCACCAGTCTCAAGCCCCAAGATCCGGTATCGAGCAGCACATGGTCGATATTCGCGCATTGTGTCTTGCTTCCGGGAGCGCATACCGTGACGGTTGCATAGGCGTGATTGATCTGGCCGGTCGCCGCGGCCGGTCCCGAATCGACGGTCACCGCCATGGTGTTGAGCACCGGCGGGGGTACCGTCGCGATCGGCGTGGAATTGTTGCTGCCTAAGCAGCCACAAAGCAGCGCCGCGGTGCAAAGATTCAGGAGCGCAAAATTGAAGTGAACTCGCATCCCTGCCTCGGCCTCGTTATTTCAGAGCAGCGATCGATGCGCCGGCGGGCATCAGCGCCGGCAGGTAGGCGCGGCCGCGGTAGGCCCGCATATGGCCGCCCGATTCGATCACAAAATCAGGCAGTGCCAGCCGCAGCTCCCGGCGCAGCCCCGGCGGAGTTTGCGCCATCCGGGCTTGAAGATATTGAGCGAAACGCACACCCAGGAGTTGCTGCAAGTCCGGCTCCACCGGACCGCTCCACGCGACCGCAAATACCAGGCCATCGCGATTCACGAATTCTCGTACGCGCACGCCATTCGGGTTGGTGATTTCCTGCATTTCGAATTGCGGCGAGGAATAGACTTGCACGCTGCCCTGCATCTGGGTCGAATCCGCAACGATGCTGGCGCGGCCCGCGCCCAGCTCAGCCTGAGCGGTTTCGACCCGCAGCACGCCTGCACTGAAGGCCAGCAGCAACAGAAATCGTCTCGAGAATTCCATGCGCATATTGTGCCGGAGCCGCAAAATCATGTGGAGTTGTCGTTGGGCGCAGACAGCGCCGATTCACCTTGCTCGACCGCGGGCGGATTGGTCAAGGTACGGCTTCTCACTTGAGCTCGAAAGCAAAGATCGGCTCCCGCTTGAATCGAAGGTATTGAAAAGCGGCCGCTTGCGTATCGCGCAAATCAAGCGCGGCTGCGCCGCTCGCCGCCAAGGATCGCAGGGTGTTCGGTTGATCCGAGACGAAATGCCATTGAGCCGCCGGCCTTTGAACGGCCCCGCTCGCGGCCGCGCCGGTCAGAGCAGACAGGAGGACGTTCGCCGCCGGAGAATAGACCAGGACCGCTTCGTGAACCATGGCGGTGTGCGTGAAGTTCAACGCGAGAAACAGTCGATGCTTGAGGTCCGCCTCCAACACATCGGCAGAACGCGACTTTTCGATGTCGCGCTGGAGGGTCTCGTCCATCAGCACTCCTCCGCGCTGCAATACGGGCTGATCATTGGCCCATGCCTCCGGCGGACACGCCTTGTTGCGCGGCGCCAGCGCGACCAATGGATTGATTTCCGCAGGATAAATGCGGCAAACCAGGGGGCGATCCGCGTATATCCCGCATCGCATATCGGAGCGCAGATTCGGACAGGCTCCGACGATATTCGCGACGAGCGTGACGACGACTTGCGTCCGCACCGATCCGCTCGTGACCGGAAAGGAGCGCCGTTTGAAATGAGCGGCCCTGGGTTCGGCATTTAGCGCATCCGGCCAAGGGGACGCTTCGCAAAGCAGCTGCACCTCACCGCCGCGATCGAGCCACTGGATTGCTTCCGACACCGTCAGCGGGACCTTGGTATCGTGGCAACACTTGCCGCATTGCGTGCAACCAAAATGCATTTCCATGCGGTCACTTCCTCTTATCGTCGTCATCTACTGCGCATTTGCCTCGACCGGCTGCTCATTGTGCGCCGCCGGCGCCATTTATGCCCATGCGCCGACTTGGCAGCCATCACTTTGCACTACAGAGTAAACTTTTGGCGCTGCAGTTGGGAAGTCTGATGAAAAAATATAGGGTTGCCGCCTCGAGCTGCCTCGTCCCGCGATTGAGATGCGGGCGAATTCCTACGCGCCGCCGCTCTTGCCGCCGCTCTTGCCGCCGCTCTCGTGCCAGGCGCGCAGCGCGTCGATTTCCTTTTGCGGATCCAAACCCGCGCGCAATTTCGCCTGACGATCGGCCGGCAACGAGTGAAACCACGCGAGCGTATCGCGCACTGTTTCCCGCATCGGCCGCGTCTTCAATCCGGCCCTTTGCGCGCGTACTGTCGATGTGAGCGAAGCGCCCGCGGTATCGCCGCTCATCGGCGACCACGGCGGCAAATCGAGCTCCTCGGGCTTCCAGCGCTTCGCCAGGAATTCCTCCGGCACCCAGGTCGCTTGGGTGCCCGCGCTTGCGCTGGCGTGCAGACTCGCCGTGATGATGTCGCCCATGGTAAATGCGCGCGGCGGCGAGATGGCATTGAAATACCCGGTGGTGCGTGCTTGCGCCAGCTTCATCATCCAGGCTGCCAGGTCCCGAACGTCGACGATTTGAATCGGATCGTGCGGCGTGCCCGGCGCCAACATCTCGCCGCCCTTCGACGCCCGCACCGGCCAATAGGTAAACCGGTCCGAGCCGTCCAGAGGTCCCACGATGTAGCCGGGGCGAACGATGCAGGCGCGTCCTTTGAAAGCCTGGGCTGAGTACTGCTCGCACAGTGCCTTCATGGGGCCGTAGGTTTCATCCGTGGTTTTGTCGATATCGGGATTTGCGAGTTTGCCCGTGAGCGAGTTCTCGTCATTGGGCTTGGCAAAACTCGCGTACGCGGAAATGCTTGAAATGAACAGGCAGTAGCCGACGTTCGGCGCCAGCATTTCCGCCGACATCTTGACGTATTTGGGAATCTGGCCCGTGTCGTCGATCACCACGTCCCACTTGCGGCCGCGCAGCGCGTCGATTTGGCCATTGCGGTCGCCGATGAGCGTCTCGACGTCCGCAACGCCTTGAGGGCTGCGCCTGCCGCGATTGAAATGCGTTACACGCCAGCCCAGACGCAGAGCTTCCTGGGTCAGATGCGGCCCGATGAAGCCGGTGCCGCCCAGAATCAGCAGGGTCTTCGGCGGCGAATCGGCGGCAATCGCCTTGGGCAACAGACCAGTCGCGGCAAGGCTCGCGCCTAATTGCAGAATGAGACGTCGGCTGGCCATGCGGAAACTCCCGGTATCGCTCTAAGACAGACGCTTCAGTATAGCCCGGGGATGGTGCGGCTGCCGTTCAATGGACTTATCATGGCCGCTCGCCAAATGGCTCGCCGCCGAGGTTGCAAGTCGCAGATGGAGGAAACCCGCGCGGAGCTCGAGGCCGCCCAAGCACAGAAATTCCGGGCGCTGATTCAGTATGCCGGCAAGCGTGCGCCCTATTACGCCAACATCATCCGCGAACGCGGACTCGATGTGAACACCTGCACGCCCGGCGATTTTCCGCAGCTCACCAAAGCGCTTCTGATGGCGAATTTCGACGACATCGTGACCGACCGTCGAGTCACGAAACAGGTCATCGCGGAGTTTCTCTCGCGCTCGACCGATCCAAAAGAACGACTATTCGATGACCTGACGGTCATGCATACCTCCGGGACCTCCGGCGAGGTCGGCTACTTCGTGTATTCGCCCGCTGACTTTGCCCGGCTGCGCGCAGCCGCCATTCGCAACCGCAAGGCGTTTCGCGCACAGTTTGGCGGCCTGGGCTTCCGCTTGCGCCGCATTCGGGTGGCTTTTTATGGGGCCACGGGCGGCCATTTCGCCGGCGTCACCGGCGTTGCGTCCATGCAGCGCGGGCTGCGCAGCCTGTTCGTCGATGCCCGCGCCTTCGAGGTCAACACACCGCTCCCCGAGGTGACACGCGGAATCAATGCGTTCGCGCCTGATGCGCTCTCGGGCTACACGACCGCACTCAAGATGCTGGGCGATGAGCAGCGCGCGGGGCGCCTCAGCATCAAGCCTGCGGCCGTGATCGCCACGGGCGAAATGGTTACCGCGGCCGACCTCGAGTTTCTCTCGCAGGCTTTCGACGGAGCCCGGGCGCTCAGCCTGTATGCCTGCACCGAGCACATGATGCTCGGCATTTCGAATCCCGACCGCAACACCATGACGCTCATCGACGACAATTTGATTTTCGAGTTCTACGAGGACCATTCCGTCATCACCAATCTCTTCAATTGCACCCTGCCGCTGATCCGCTACCGCATGTCCGACATTTTGCGCCCCGTGAGCGCGCCGCAGGCGCGGCGCATCGTGATTCAAAATCTGGTGGGTCGCACCGAGCAGATGCCCCTATTCGTGAATGCCGGAGGCGCCAAGGATTTCATCAGTCCGCACATCATCAACGAGATATTCGTCCAAGGCGTGACGCGATTTCAGATGCAAATTACCGGCCCCAGCTCGTTTCGCTTTCTGATCTGCGTCGAGGCAGGACTCCGGGATGCCGAACGCGCCGGCGCCGCGGCCGGCGTGCGAGCGCGGCTGGCGGAAATACTGGCGCAAAAACGCCTGAGCAACGTGGCGTTCGAGGTACAGATCGTCGCGGATATTCCGCTCAACGAACGTACCCGCAAGTTTCAACTGATCGTCAATCAAAGCCCAGCGTAAGCTGCGGCGTGGCCGGCAGCGGCGGCCTGAAAAGGCGGGTATTCAATTCGTAGCGCTCTTCCGCGGCGGCAAATCCCAGTTTGCGCTTCGCCAAATCGAATCGGGTGCGCAGCAATTCTGCGTAAGGTCCGGTGCCGCGCATGCGCGTGCCGAACTGCGAATCGTAGTCCTTGCCGCCGCGCGACTGATTGATCAGCGACATCACGTGCTTGGCGCGGTCCGGATAGTGCTGCGCGAGCCATTCGCGAAAAATAATCTTCAGTTCATGCGGCAGGCGCAGCAGCACGTACCCGGCACGCGACGCGCCGGCCTCTTTGGAAGCCGCCAGGATGTCTTCGATCTCATGATCCGTGATGGCTGGAATCACCGGCGCCACCAGCACCCCGACCGGAACTCCCGCCTCCGTCAGCTGCTGAATGACGCGCAAGCGGGCTTGCGGCGAGGCGGTCCGCGGCTCGAGCGTGCGTTTGATGTCGTTGCTCAGCGAGGTGATGCTCACCATGACGGACACGAGTTGGTCCTTGGCGAGATCGGCGAGCAGATCCAGGTCGCGCACGATCAAGGCGCTCTTGGTAACGATGGTGAGCGGATGGCGGCAGCGCGTCAGCACGGCGAGAATGCCGCGCGTCACTTGCAGCCGCTTCTCGAGCGGCTGATAACCGTCGGTATTGATGCCCAACGCGATGGTCTTGCACACGTACTTCGGTTTGGCCAGTTCCGCTTCCAAAATGCCGACGGCATCGGCTTTGTAGAAAAGCTGGGTTTCAAAATCCAAACCCGGCGAGAGCCCGAGATAGGAGTGAGTCGGGCGCGCAAAACAATAGACGCAGCCATGCGCGCAGCCACGGTAGGGATTGATCGACACCTCGAAACCGACATCGGGTGAATCGTTCGAGGTGATCACGCTGCGCGCCCGGTCCGGCAGCACCGTTTCGGTCGGACTCTCGACGATCTCCTCCTGATACCAGCCATCGTCGGCCTTTTCCAAAATCAACGACTCGAACCGCCCCGCGATGTTGGACGAGGCTCCCCTGTCCTTGAAGCTTTGCTGGCCGATAAAATGACGCGGCATGGTGCAAAATTTTACGCGCCGCGGCGGCGCTGGTAAATCCAGTAGTCAGAACCGCCGACTACTGTATAGGCCGCCGACCACTGTATAGCCGCGGCGGGGGCGGTGCACTGCGCCGGCCTCAACGGGCGACGAAGGCACGCTCGATGACGTAATCGCCGGGAGCGCCCACGTGCGGGGAAATTTGAAAGCCTCGCGCGTCCAGCATGGCCGAGAGATCGGTCAACATCGCCGGGCTGCCGCAAATCATGACGCGATCCTCCGCAGGATCGAGCGCCGGCACGTCGATATCCTCGAAGAGCTTGCCGGTTTCGATCAATGCCGTCACGCGGCCCTGGTAGCGGAAGCGCTCGCGCGTCACGGTGGGAAAGTAGACCAGCTTTTCCCGCACCTGCTCGCCAAGGTATTCATGGTGCGTCAATTCCCATTCAATATAGTCGCGATACGCCAATTCGCTTCGATAGCGCACGCCGTGCACCAAAATGACCTTTTCGAAGCGTTCGTAGACTTCCGGATCCTTGATGAGGCTCATGAACGGCGCGAGCCCGGTCCCGGAGCTCAACAGGTAAAGACGCTTCCCGGGCTTGAGGTCGCGCAATAACAGCGTCCCGGTCGGCTTGCGGCTGATGAGTACTTCATCGCCCGGTTTGACATGCTGCAGCCGCGAAGTGAGGGGGCCGTCCGGCACCTTGATGCTCAAGAATTCCAGATGTTCCTCGTGGTTGGCGCTGGCAATGCTGTAGGCGCGCATGACCGGCTTCTCGTCGATGCGCAACCCCAGCATGATGAAATGCCCGTTCTCGAATCGCAGCGCCTGGTCGCGAGTGGTGGTAAAACTGAACACGGTCTCGTTCCAGTGATGCACCGTCAAGACCCGTTCTGTTCCGATGGCAGCCATAGCGTGCATTATCCCGGACATCCCGCAAAACCGCATAGTCGCCGCGGGATATATGGCCATGCCGAAACGATATTGACCCCAGCGCGTGGCGCCGCGCCGAACGCCTGCGCCGGGGAGTTGCTGAGCCCGGTCGTCAGCACGATGCCGGCACCCGGCCAGAGCGCCGCCAGCAACACCGGCGCGTGATGGTTCGCGGCCAGCCAATAGTGTTTGTCCGCAAACCCAAAAAAAACATAGCGCGCAGCGGGAAGCGGCGCCGCGGCTTGGGTCAGCGGCGGCGACAAATCCGCCGCCGCCATGCCGATATCGATATGCCAGCCGCGGCGCGCGAGGTATATCGTCGAGGAATCGGCAGCCGCATGTGCGCCCGCGCTCCAGACAACAATCAGTACGGCGGCGAGCGAATGTCGGATAAGCCAGGTCACTTGAGTGAATCAAGACCCGGCGACTGGGCTGTTAATATCAACCGCAGATAGTTGCTCACAGCGCCGCCGCCTTCCCGATCGAGGAACCATGATTGCGCCGAATTCGCTCATCTGCAGTTGGCATCACTTGGGAAAGCATGGCGCGGCCGTCAATCTTCCGCGCAAGGCAGCCACATTTCTCCTGCTCGGCGGCTTGCTGTGTCTTTTGATCGGCGCGCCGGCTTGGTCAATTGACCAAATTGTGGTCGTGGGAACCACGCCCGTGCCGGGAATGACGGTGGACGTGGACAAGGTGCCCGGCAATGTGCAGACCTTGAAGGCCGGCGACTTGAGCCAAGACGGCACCTCCAGCCTCATCGGGGCGTTGAGCACTCAGCTGGGCAGCGTCACTGTCAACGACACGCTTGCTGATGCGTTCCAACCCGATATTTTATATCGCGGTTTCGAGGCCTCGCCCGTTTTGGGCACCCCGCAAGGTTTGGCGGTTTACCAGAATGGCGTGCGCATCAACGAAGCTTTCGGCGACACCGTCAATTGGGACCTGTTCCCGGACATCGCCATCGATCGCGTCGACATCGTGAGTGCCAATCCCTTGTTCGGCCTGAATGCACTCGGCGGTGCGATCTCGGTCACGATGAAAAACGGATTCACCCACCGGGGACTCGATGGTCAACTGGCCGGCGGTTCCTTCGCGGAGCGCCAAGGCGCGGTGGAATTCGGTGCGAATGACGGCATGTTCGGATTCTATGCAGCGGCGCGCCTCCTGGATCAGAACGGCTGGCGGCTGTTTTCGCACGATTCGGTGCATCAATATTATGCAGATTTGAGCTTTCGGGATGGCGGTGCGAGCTTCGACCTGAGCTATACGCGTGCCGACAATCTACTCTACGGCCAAGGCGCGGCGCCCGTGCAGTCCCTCGCCATCAATCCAGAGAACGTCTTCACAGGTCCGCAAAGCAATTTCAACACGTTGAACTTCGTCACTCTGAACGCGGAGCTGAAATTCAGCGACACGTTCGCCCTGCAGGGCGTCCTTTATTCGCGCAACTATCGGCAATCGATTGTCAACGGTGACAACTCCGGCTATACGGCGTGCGCCGGCACCACGGCGCAGACGCTATGCCAAGGGGACGGGCTGACACCGCTGACCGATACAGCGGGCGGTCAGATACCCGATATCTCAAACGGCGGCGCAACCCTCATCGGCCAGCTCGACTTTGAGCGCATCCGCTCAGACGGTTGGGGCGGTTCGCTGCAGTTGACCAATACCGCAGAACTCTTCGGTCACGACAATGATTTTGCCGTCGGCGCCACGTTGGATACGGCGCACTCGAATTTTCTCTCCAGCACCGAGGTGGGCGTCTTGAACGCCGCCTTAGTCGTGCTGCCGTCCGGATTCTTCGTCGCTACACGCGAAGGAACGGCCTTTTCGGCGACCCCTGTCGACCTAGATTCCAACAACAGGTACTACGGATTGTATCTGACCGATACGTTCGATTTGACCTCGCGGCTTTCCATTACCGCGAGCGGACGTTACAACATCGCCAAGATCGACTTGTCCGATCAGCTCGGCAGCGCTTTGAGCGGCGATAATCGATTCACGCACTTCAATCCGGCGTTGGGCGCAACCTTGAGGCTGGCGGGCGGCGCGACGGCCTACGCAGGCTACTCCACCAACAACCGAGCACCGACGGCGAGCGAGATCGAGTGTTCGGACCCGCTGCGCCCCTGCCTGCTTCCCTCGGCACTGGCCGGCGATCCGCCCAATTTGCGGCAAGTCATCGCGCACACCGTGGAATTGGGAGTGCGAGGCCGCTCATCCTCCGCAGGAGAGCACTTTTCTTGGAACGCCAGCATTTTCCGGACCGATTCGGACGACGATATTTATGGCATCGCAACTTCCCTAAGCAGCGGCTTTTTTCAGAACGTCGGAGCAACCCGGCGGCAGGGATTTGAATCAAGCCTGAACTACCAGGGCAAGCAATGGTCGGGATACGCGCAATACAGCTATATCGACGCGACCTTTCGTTCGCCGCTGCTGCTGAATTCACCGTCGAACCCATTCCATGGCGCCGACGGCAATATCCAGGTCGTTCCCGGCGATCGCCTGCCGCTCATTCCCTCGAGCCGGGTCAAGTTAGGTGCCGACTATTCGGTATCGCGCGACTGGTCGGTGGGCGGCTCAGTGCTACTGGTAAGCGCATCGTACTACCGCGGCGATGAGTCCAATCAGAATCCGCAGCTGCCGGGCTACCACGTGATGAGCTTGCGCAGCTCCTACCACCTCAACCCGCAGGTGGAACTGTTTGCCAATGTGCAAAATCTATTCGATGCAAGGTACTCGACTTTCGGCTTGTTCAGCGATCCCACCGGCGTTGGGGCGCCGGGTGTGCCGCCCAACGCCATCCCCAACGGCCCCGGTGTGGACAATCGATTCGAAAGTCCGGGCATGCCGCGCGCCTACTTTGGCGGCGTGAAAATTAGGTTCAACTAATCTGCTACCATCGCCCCGCAAACGCCTGCCCGGTGGTGACTCATGAATGAACAAGTGACCGAGCTTTTGCCGGCTGCGGCGCCGCCCGGTGCGGCGTTCCGCAAGCCCCTCCCCGTTCAGCGATCCTCCGTGCTGGGCCAGATACTGGCCATGCGCAAGGACCTGGTCGGCCATCTGCAGGCGCTCGAAAAGGTCCATGGATCGGTGTGGAAGATCGCGATCGGCCGCGGCGGCATGATCAGCCTGTTGGGACCGGACGCGCTGGAATTCGTTTGGAAGAACCGCGACGGCGCATTCTCCAGCGCGCGCGGCTGGGAACCTTACATCGGCAAAGTTTTTCCCGGCGCCATCATGGCGATGGACGGCGATGAGCATCGCTACCAGCGCCGCATCATGCAAGTCGCCTTTCGCAAGTCGGCGCTGCGCACCTACCTCGAGCAGATGAGTCCCGCCATCGAGCTAGGCCTCGGCGCGTGGCTGCCCGCGAACCAGCGGTCCGCGGATCGTCGGATGTTCCCGCTCTTGAAGCAGCTTACGCTGGACCTGGCCGCCTCCGTCTTCATGGGAGTGCGGCTCGGCCAGAGCGCCAAAGCGCTAAATCGCGCCTTCATGGCGACCGTGGCCGCATCGCTCGCGATCGTGCGCATGCCCGTACCGGGGCTTTCGATGTGGCGCGGAATACGCGGCCGCGCATTGTTGGTGAGCCGTTTCCGGGCGCTGCTGCCGCAGAAACGCGCCACCCATAGCAGCGATTTCTTCAGCGAGTTCTGCCACGCCCAAAGCGAGCAAGGCGAGCGGTTCACCGACGATGAAATCATCAATCACATGATTTTCTTGATGATGGCGGCGCACGACACGACCACCAGCACGCTGACCACCATGATGTACCTGCTGGCGCGGCATCCTGAGTGGCAGGAACGCCTGCGCTCCCAAGCCGTGGCGATCGGCCGCAAGCAACTCGAATTCGACGATCTCGATAAGGTCGAGGAACTGTCGTGGACCATGCGCGAGGCGCTGCGGCTGACGCCGCCGCTCACCTCCATGCCGCGCATGTGCGTCAAGGATACGGTCTTTCAGGGATTTGAGATCCCGGCGGGCATGCTGGTCGGGGTTTACCCGATCCATGTGCACTACATGGATTCGCTTTGGACCGATCCTTTCAAGTTCGACCCGGAGCGATTCGGACCCGCGCGCCAAGAAGACAAACGCCATGCCTTCGCCTGGGTACCCTTCGGCGGCGGCGCGCACATGTGCATCGGGCAGCACTTTGCCACGCTGCAGGTGAAAGCCATCATGCATCAACTGCTGCTGCGCTACCGATGGAGCATTGCTCCGGGGTATGTGATGCCCCAACAGCTGGTGCCGATCGCCAAACCCAAGGACGGCCTCAAAGTCACCCTGCAGCGCATCGCGTGAACAGGGGGTCGGCGCGTCGCGTGGAACACGGCTCAGCGCATCGGCAAGCCGCTCAGCGCGCCCGGCCGGCCCAATCCTTGGCGTCGATCTTGAATATCACATTGGGATGGCTCGGCTCGCCGGAATAGCTCACCGACTCCTCGCCGATAGACATGCCGCCGAGCTTCTCCATCGCCTTGCGCGAGCGCCAATTGTTGATCCCCACCTTGAAGATCACGCGGTCCACGTACTTGAAGGCATGATCGAGCATCAGGGTCTTGAGCGCGCGGTTGTAGTGCCGCGCCCAACGGCTGCGCGCGATGAAGGTATAACCGATGTCGATTTGGCGCTTGGCCTCCTCGTAATTACTGTAGCGGGAGCTGCCGATCAGCTCGCCGTTGGTGTTGTCGATCACGCGAAACGCCCCGCCCGACTGCATCGCCCCCTTGAAGAAATTTTCGAACACCGCTCGCTGGTAGCGATCGCTGCTGGGATGCTGTTCCCAGATCAGAGGATCCGAGGCCACCGCGTACAGCTCTTCGAAGTCCTGCGCCCGCAAGGGCTCCAGCCTGATCAGCTCATTCTGTAGACGAGGTTGAAGCTCAAAACTCATGGCCCATCCTTAATAGCCGAACTTGTAATGAATCTGCGCGTAGATCTGGCGCGGGTCATTGTAATGCACGCCGCCGAAGGTGAGGCTGTTGTCGACCAACAAATGCCGATCGGCGAGATTCAGAATGGTCAGCGATGCGGAAAAACTCTCGCCGAAGGATTTGCCGGCGCTCAAGTTGACTTCGGCATGACCCGGCAAATGGCTGGGCGGCGCCTCGCCATTGGCAAATCCGGAGCCATAGTAGACGCTCATCGAGGCGAAAGCGCCGCGCGGCAAATTCAAATCCAGGCCGGCATTGGCGGTGTTGCGCTGATCGTGATCCAAGGCGAAGCTGCCCGCGGGCGGGCTGAAGTCGGTCAGTCCGCCGCTGATCGCGCCGATGCCATCCGCGGTCTGGTTTGAATAGGCCAGGTGAAACTGCCCGACATTCCAGATGCGCGGGGAGCGAATCGTCAACTCGTTGCCCTGGATCAGCGCGCCATCGATGGTCAGCGGCAAGAAGGCGTTCGAATTTCCGATGTTGTTGTGGTCGAAGAAGTTCTTGGCCTGAGTATGGAAATGATCCACGTCGACCGTCCAGCCATGGAGCGGTATCGTCAGGCCGAATTGGTACTCCTCATCGCGTTCGCCGTGCAGCGGGATGAAACCCAGATCATTGGATTGCGCGAATTCGAGCAGCGGACCGCTCAAGGTGGTCAGCGGCGGCGCCTGGTAGTACTTCCCCCAGAAGCCGCGCAAGATCCATTTCACCTGGGGCAAGAGCACGGTCAGCCCCAAGCGCGGGCTCGCGGCATTCTCGGTCACCGCGCCTGCGAAATGCGTCTGCCGCAGCCCGCCTTCGAAGCTGAGCCAATCGGTCGCCTTGTAGGTATCCTCGAGGTAGGCCGCGGCCAGAAAGCCGGCAGGCTTCAGCGTCTGCGCAATCGGCGCGTTGCTGCCGTCGTTGAAGAGCACAGCGAAGTTTTCGCTGTCGCGCTGGCTGTATCCGGTGATCCCGACCTCGAGGTCGTGCCGGGACAGATGCCAGCGCAGGTTTTCCTGGCCCCCCACATAGGTCGAGGAGCGCTGGTCGGTGGTGCTGACGGGAAAGTCGTTCGCGGCGCCGTCCAAATCCGCCTGGTTCTGGTGAAAAAACAGCGCCGTGGTCAAGGCCGCATCGGAGCCGAGCTTCCGCACCCAGGAAAGAATGGCGAAGGCATCGGTTTCGCGCTGCACATCATCCGCGAGCTGGCCCGGGGTGTTCGGGATGTCGTAGCTGTCGTGGCGCGCGGAGAAGACGAAGCGCAACTGATCGTCCGGCGTCGCATTGAATATCAATGTGCTGAACGCTCCATAGCCATTCTCCGCGTCGTGAATGATCTGCGCCACCGGCGTCGCGATGCCAAGATCGCTGCGATTGCCATTCACGCTGGCATAGTAAGCAAATCGCTCCGTATGGCTGCCGACGCTCAGGTAATCGTTGGTCTGTCCGTAGGAGCCGCCGCTGGCGACGAGTTCCGCCTGGTTGTCGCGTTCGAAGCCGGTGCGCGGTACGACATTGAATACGCCATAGGTGCGATCGCCCTGATCCGCCTGGTAGCTGCCGCGCTGTACTTCCAGGTAGTCGATGTCCTTCGGATCGATCTGCGGACCCAAGTTGCTCGCGATATTGGTGTTCGGAACCTCGACGCCGTCGATCGCCCAGGTGGTCTGATGGCCGCCGCGCACATGCAATTGGTCATGCACGACGTAAGCGCCGGGAACGAAGTCAGTGATCATCGCCAGGCTGTTGCTGCGATCCGCTCCGGGTGCGTGCGCAATGTCTTCACGGTTCACCACCGTCGTCGGGGTCGCGGTATTGAGGACGGTGGTGTCGGCGGCGGCCGTCACGGTCAAGGTGTCGAGCCCCGCCCCCTTGACGAGTTGCACATGGGCGACCGGCGCGGAACCCGAAGCGACCGTCACCGCCTGCTCCGCCGGGCTGTAATCCTCGGCGCTGAAGCTCAAGACATAGTCGCCGAGCGGCACCGTCATGAAGGAAAACTCACCCCGGGTATCCGTCGTCGAGGACTGCATCCATTGCGACGTGGCGGATTTCAGCTGCACTTGGACTGCGGCGAGGGGCCGGTGCTGCTGGTCGTGAACCACACCCCGCACGCTGCCCACATCGGCGGCGCGCAGCGGTGCCGCGGCGAACAGCATTGCCGTCATGACCAGGCCAATTCGATTGAACGAAACCACGGGATCTCCCACGTCGCAATTGATATGCACGCGCGCCCGTTTCGAGCGCGCGCAGTCAGGCGGTATCAATCAGACGAGTGCGGGCGGTCCGCGCGGCGGGTGGGAGCGCTCGGTGCGCTGGGTGAGACGGGGAGCTGCGAAGACAACGAGCGGCTGGGCGGCCGCCGGCGCAACGGGTTCAAAGGGCACCTGGTGGGAAATCGGTCCCGCGCCTGGGACGCTGCCAAACGGGCACAATTCAAATTGCGCATGCGATCCGTCGTGATGGTGCGCGTGGCCGGGCATCCCCGCCATGGCGGCGGGACACAGTTGCAGCGCGAACGGCACGCCGTCGGCCGGCATGAAGCCGGCCGGTATATAGGAGCGAAACAGCAGCAGGGCCAGCAAGAGGATGCCGGCCCCCGAACTTCTCGGCCGAAATTTACGAACCTTGCGCATCCGTCACGCCGCGGCAGGCACCTGGAAGGGTTTAAATTTCCTGAAAGCCGCTATGCCGAGTCCGACGAACAGAATCAAGAGAATCGCCTGCGCGACGGCGAACGGCGGCTCTTTTTGCGTCGGCGCCAGGGCATGGAACAGCGGAATTTTTTGGAACGACTGCACCACCAGCACGAAGCAATTGAAGTACAGAGCGACGATCGCGCTGACCACGTAGATCCCGCGCCAGGAACCGGCCAGCTTGTAGCTGTACAGAGCGAGGACCGCGAGCAGTAGAAAAATCAGCGAAATAGCGCCGATGACCTTGGCGGGATCGAACGATCCAATGACGCGCGGCGCATCGACCGGCGTGGCAAACAGGAAGCCGGTGACACTGGTGGCCGCCGTGGTAATCAAAAACAGTGCCGTCATGCCGGGCATGCGCCTGGCGCTCAACATCCCGAAGACAACGATGATGCCGCTGATAATGGCGATCAAGCTGATGATCACATGAAGCTGCGTAAACGCGGCGATCGACATTCCAAGAATCATGACGAACCCCTCCTTTTTTCTGCTTGCTTCGACCCCTGCGGCGCAAGAGTACGCCGTTTACGGGAATTCGTCGAAAGTCCTTGAGCTCAGGAGCGCAGGTAGGGGAATTCGCGGGTGGAACGCGGCTTGGCGATGTAAAAGCCCTGCGCGAATCCGACCCCCAAGCGGCCGAGTTCCGCCAACACTTCCGGCGATTCGACCCGCTCGGCGATGGTTTGGATCCCCATGGCGTTGCCCACCTGGCTGATGGCAGCGACCATGCTGCGATCCACCGGGTCGCGGGTGACGTTTTCGACGAATTGGCCGTCGATTTTGAGATAGTCGACCGGCAAGGTCTTCAGGTACATGAACGAGGACAGGCCGCTGCCGAAGTCATCCAGCGCAAAATGGCAGCCGCGATTCTTGAGCTCGCGCATGAAGTACACCACGTTGCTCAAATTTTCGATGGCCGCCGTTTCGGTGATTTCGAAGCACATGGCGCCGGCCGCCAATTCGCCGGCGCTGAGCTCGGCGATGAGGAACTCGAGAAACCGTTCATCGTTCAAGGAGGTTCCCGACAGATTCACCGCGACGGTGAAGGGCTTGACGCCCGACTCGATGCGATGCACGACTCGATCGAGCGCCTGGCGCACCACCCACCGGTCTATCGAGGGCATGATGTTGTAGCGCTCCGCCGCCGGGATGAATTCGGCCGGCGCCACGATGGTGCCGGTCTCATCGCGCAACCTCAGCATCAGTTCGAAATGCTCGCGCTCGTGGCGCTGCGCGCCGATCGGCACGATCGGCTGATAGAACAATTCGAAGCGGCTCTCGTCGCGGGCGCGCGCCAGCTTGGAGACCCAATGCATCTCCCGATGCCGCTCCGGCATGTCGTCGGGCTTGTAGAGCTGCACGCGGTTGCGGCCCGAATCCTTGGCGGAATAGCAGGCGACGTCGGCGGCGCTCATGACGTTGGCCACGGTGGGTATTTCGGTGGTGATTTCCACGATGCCGATGCTGGCGCCGACCGCGAGCACCCCGCCCTGCCAGGTGAATCGATAATCGCGGATACCTTGACGGAGGTTCTCCGCGATTCGCAGCGCCTGGTCGCGCGCGCAGTCCTGCAGCAGGATGCCGAACTCATCGCCGCCGAGGCGCGCGAGGGTGTCGCCGCCGCGTACCCGCGACTGAATGACGCCGGTAATCTGCTTCAGCAGCAGATCGCCGGCCGGATGCCCGCAGGTGTCGTTCACCAGCTTGAATTGGTCCAGATCCAGGTACAGGAGGACGTGGCGCGCTTGCGGGTTCTGCCGCACGTCCTCGACGGCGACGGTCAGGCGGTTCTCGAATTCGCGCCGGTTGATGAGGCCGGTCAGCGCATCGTGGCTGGCCTGGTAGTGCAGCGCGCGATGCAGCCGCCGCTCCTTGCTGACGTCATGAAACACCATCACCGCGCCGATGAGATTGCCCGCGCGGTCGCGAATCGGCGCCGCCGAGTCCTGGATGGCGATTTCCTGGCGGCGGCGATTGATGAGCACGGTATGTTCGGCGAGGCCCAACACGTGGCCTTCGCGCAGACAGCGCGCCACCGGACTTTCGCCTCCTTCGCGCGTGATCTCATCCACCACGGTGAAAATGTTGCCGATCAACTGGCCTTGCGCCTCGCGGTTCTCCCAGCCGGTGAGACTTTCGGCGACCGGATTCATGTAGTCGATCCGCCCTTCCGCGTCGGTGGTGATCACCGCATCGCCGATCGATTGCAGGGTCACCTGCGCGCGCTCCTTGGCTTGGAAAACGGCAGTCTCGGCTTTTTTGCGTTCGGTAATATCGGTCAGCGTGCCTTCGAAACCGCAGGTGCGGCCGCCTGAGTCGCGCACCACGCGACAGTTATCCACCACCACGAGCATCGTGCCGTCTTTGCGGCGCATCACGTATTCTTCGTTGCGCAGCTCGCCCTCGGCTTCGGCGCGCCGCGCGAAGTTCTCGCGATCGTTGGGATACCAGTACAAAGCGCCGGCCGGCACCTGGTAGAGTTCCTCGGCGGAGGAGTAGCCCAATAGATTCACGAAGGCTGGATTCGCGACCAGAATGCGGCCGTCGCGGGTGGTTTGATAGACCCCCTCCATGACGCTTTCGAACAGACCGCGAAACTTCGATTCACTGTTGCGCAAAGCGTCTTCCGCGGCGCGCCGTTCAATGGCGATGCCGGCGATCTGCGCCATGCGCACCATGAGTTCGTGATCGCGCGAGGAGGGTATTCCCACTTGCCGGCGGTACACGGCAAAGGTGCCCACCACCTGGCCGTCCGATGCCACGATGGGCGCGGACCAAGCGGCCCGGAAACCGGCCTCCCGCGCCGCCTCGCGGCGATATTCCCAGAGCGCGTCGGTCTCGACGTCGGCGACCGTGACGAGGCGGCTCAAGTAGACCGCCGCGGCACAGGAGCCGTAGCGGATGCCGATCGGCGCAAAGTCCATGGCCTGCACGAATTCACGCGGCAGGTGCGGCGCCACGCCGCAGCTCAAGGCTTGCTTGTCGCGATCCAAGAGATTGATCGCGCAGAAGCTTTCCGCCATCGCGCGCTGGATCAATTCGCAGATCGCCTCGAGCGCCGCGTTCAAGGGTGCATTGGCGGCGATTTTTTCGAAGACCCGCCGTTCCCCGGAAGCGATCGCGTCCGCGCGCTTGCGCTCCGTGATATCGATGATGCTCGCCCTGAGCAGGCGCCGGTTGGAACTCGGCAGGCGCACGTAGCGCACTTCGCAGGGGAAGTTCTGACCGGCGGAATCGCAGTGCAGCCACTCGAACACCGGGACCTCGCCGGCCAGGGCGCTCTCGATGTAGCCGCGCGACACGCCGAATGAGGGCGTACCGTCCGCTTGCAGCGGGGGACTGATCGTGTCAGGCCCGCTGGCAAGCAGCGCCGCCCGGCTCATCTTGAAGAAGCGGCAGGCGTTGTCGTTGACGTCGACGATCCTGGCCGAGTCGACGTCGAATACCACGATCGCCTCGGGAGCGTGCTCCACCAATGTTCGATAGCGGCCCTCGCTTTCGCGCACCGACACCTCGGCGAGATGCCGCTCGGTGATGTCGCGGATGCAGATGATGTAGCCGTCCAACCAGTTGAGCTTGGCCTTGCTGACGCCCACCTCGATCGCGACGCGGCTGCCGCCCTTGACGAGACCCCAGGTTTGCGTCGCGGCCAGATCCACGTGCGTGTCGTCGATCTTGGTGGCAAGGCGCTCGAGGTAGTCGCAAGGATGCGCTGCATCCACATCGGCCAGCAACAACCCGATGGAGCGGCCGAGGATCTCGGCGCAGGGGTAGCCGAAGATCCGCTCGCCGGTGTGATTGAATGATTCGATCCGGCCGGTGTCATCGACCGTGATGATCGCGTCCTTGACGTTGTCGAGGATGGTCTGCAGGTGGATGGCGGTCTGCTCGCGAATCTCGCGAGTCATGGCCTGCGCCTCATCGGACATCAGCTGCATCGAGCGCACCACGCCGCGCCGTTCGGCATCGAGCCGATCGTAGTGCGCGCTGACGGTTTTCAAGAGCTGCTCTAAGTCAGGCGCGCCGGCGCGGCCGCGCGTCTCCGCAATCTGCCGTTGCAGCAGAGGGTTGAGGCTGTCTGCAGACTGCGCTGGCTCGCTGCGAATGGCAGCCGCGGTATCGCGTGACAAGGCCTTAAGATCTCCCGCACATGAGCCGGTGTTTCCCGGCATCTGAATGCGCTAGATGTTAGGGAGATCCCGGATAGGCGGCGTGACGCGCGTCTCGGTTCGGCCAATATTCCGTCAAATTCCCTGATCGACGGTTTCGCGCTCGGAGCGCTTGCGATCGGTTGCCTTCAGATTGCGCTTGCGCAGGCGCACCGAGCTTGGCGTGACCTCGATGAGTTCGTCGTCATCGATGAACTCCATGGCTTGCTCCAGGGTGAATCTGATGGGCGGTGTGAGAACCACATTCTCGTCCTTTCCAGCCGCGCGCATATTGGTCAACTTCTTGCCCTTCAGAGGATTGACCACCAGGTCATTGTCGCGGTTATTGAGGCCGATGATCATGCCCTCGTAGACCTCTTCGCCCGGACCGATGCAGAGGCGGCCACGCTCCTGCAACGTGAACAGGGAATACGCCAATGCCGTGCCCTGGCCATTGGCAATGAGCACGCCGTTCGCACGCTGGCCCAGTTCGCGCTGCACCACCGGACCATAATGATCGAACACGTGATGCAAGAGCCCGGTGCCGCGCGTCATGGTGCGAAACTCGGTCTGAAAACCGATCAGGCCGCGCGAGGGCACCAGGTAGTCCAGGCGAATCCGGCCGCGGCCGTCGGCCTGCATGTCCTTCAATTCCGCGCCGCGGCTGCCGAGCGCCGACATGATGTCCCCCTGCGCGTCCGAATCCGCATCCACCGTGACCTGCTCATAGGGCTCATGCGCCACGCCGTCGATTTGCTTGACCACCACGCGCGGCCGCGAGACCGCCATTTCAAAGCCCTCGCGGCGCATGTTCTCGAGCAACACGCCGAGGTGCAGCTCGCCGCGCCCGAAGACCACGAACTTGTCGGGATCGGCGGTCGGCTCGACGCGCAGCGCCACATTGTGGATGGCCTCGCGCTCGAGACGTTCGCGAATTTGGCGACTGGTGACGAACTTGCCTTCGCGGCCCAGGAATGGCGAGGTGTTGACCTCGAAGGTCATGCTGATGGTGGGCTCATCCACCGTCAGGCTGGGCAGCGGCTCGACGCTTGCCGGATCGCACAGGGTATCGGAGACCTTCGGTTCCGCGATTCCCGCGAATGCCACGATGTCGCCCGCCCCGGCGGATTCGACTTCGACCCGGGTGAGACCATGGAACCCTAAGATCTGGGTAATTTTTTCGGAGCGCTGCTTGCCCTCGCGCGAAACCACGGTGACGGTCATGCCGCGCTTGATGGTGCCGCGCTTGATGCGGCCGATGCCGATGGCGCCGACATAACTGGAGTAATCGAGCAGCGTGACCTGCAGCTGCAGGGGTCCGTCGACGTCCACATCGGGCGGCGGGCAGTGCTCGACAATCGTCTTGAACAGCGGCTGCATGTCGCCGTCGCGCACGGTCGAGTCTAAGCCGGCGAAGCCGCGCAACGCCGATGCATAGACGACCGGGAAATCCAATTGTTCATCGGTGGCGCCCAAACGATCGAACAAATCGAAGGTTTGGTCCAGCACCCAACCGGGACGCGCCTCGTCGCGGTCGATCTTGTTGATCACCACGATGGGCCGCAGGCCATGCTTGAAGGCCTTCTGGGTGACGAAGCGCGTCTGCGGCATCGGACCATCCACCGCATCGACGAGCAGCAGCACGCAATCGACCATGGCGAGCACGCGCTCCACCTCGCCGCCGAAATCGGCATGGCCCGGCGTGTCGACGATGTTGATGCGATAGTCGCCCCAGGTGATCGCGGTGTTCTTCGCGAGAATCGTGATGCCGCGTTCTCGCTCCAGATCGTTCGAATCCATGACGCGCTCTTGCAAGTCCTTGCGCGCATCGAGCGTGCCGGATTGACGCAACAATTGATCGACGAGCGTGGTCTTGCCATGATCGACGTGGGCGATGATGGCGATGTTGCGAAGTTTCTGAGTCACGATGAGGCCTTTGAGGGAAACTCACCATTATACGATGTTCAGGCGCCTGACGCCTTAAGTTTCAGCGGTCCGCGAGTATGGGAATCGAAAAAGCCCGCTGCTCCACTACATCGTCATGCTTGAGCGAAACGGTCACCCCGAGCACCGCCACGCCTTCGGCTTTGGGCGTGACATGCACGGTCTCGCGATAGACTTCGCCGGCCTGCACCGTGGGAATATCGAACTTGCCGGCATCGGGCGCGACCGCAACATCCTCATCGCCCTCGAGCTGGATGGTGGCGGGACTGGCATCGATTTGCGCGACCAGCGCCAGCGTGATGTCGAGCGGCTGCCCGGCCTTGGGCCGTTGGGCGATGTCGAATTTCAACTCGACCGGCACGCTGCGATTTGCCCCGGCTTGCCGCCTGCACCATGCCCGCCGTTTGTTCCGCCGCCGTGGAGCCGGGTTTGGGGGCGGCCGGCGCCTTGGGCTTGGCGCGCGCCGCCACGTTCGCCGCCGGCGTTCCGCCCGAGTCCTTGTTGCAGGCGGCAGTCGCCAGCGCCGCCGCGCACAGCAGCAGAATCTTCGCGCACGCCATCCCATCTTCTTGCCAGCCATCCCCTATCATTACCAAATACGCCTCCGATCACAACCCCGCCTCCGCCTCACAACTCGAGCGGCGGCTCGAGCACCGCGGCCAATTGATCCTGCAGCGAGCGGTGGTGCTGCTCCCAATAGCGCGGCTCCGCGAACCACGGAAAAGCCTTCGGAAACGCCGGATCGTGCCAGCGCCGCGCCAGCCACGCGGAGTAGTGGATCATGCGCAGCGCGCGCAACGGCTCGATCAAGTCGATTTCGCGCCGGTCGAAGGGCAGGAACTGTTCATAGCCCTTCAGCAAATCGGTAAGCTCAGTGCGCATTTCCTGACGATCACCCGCCAACAGCATCCACAAGTCTTGAATGGCAGGTCCGGTCACGCAATCGTCGAGATCGACAAAATGCGGTCCCAAATCGGTCCACAAAATATTGCCGCGGTGACAATCGCCCAAGATGCGGCCGAGCCGGGCCCCGCCCCAGCCCCGCGCCCGGTCCTCCACCGCCGCCAACAATTCATCGGTCACTTCGGCGTACTTGGTCGCCAGGTAGTCGGGCATCCAGTCGCCGTCCAAGACGAAATCGCGCGCATCGCGGCCCAGTCCGTCCAGGTCGAGCGCGGCACGCTCGTCGAAGCGGCCGGCTCGACCGACCGCGTGGATGCGCCCCAGAAAGCGTCCCACCCATTCGCGTTCATCGCTGTTGCCCAGTTCCGGCCAGCGCCCACCGCGGCGCGGGAATACGGCGTAGCGAAAGCCATGGTGCACATGCAAGGATTCACCGGCCTGCAACAATGGCGCAACCACCGGGATTTCCTGGGCCGCAAGCTCGAGGGCGAAGGCATGCTCCTCGCGGATCGCCGCATCGCTCCAACGCTCTGGGCGATAGAACTTGGCGATGAGCGGCTCAGCGTCCTCGATGCCGATTTGATACACCCGGTTCTCGTAGCTGTTGAGCGCCAGCGCCCGGCCGTCGCAGCGAAAACCCAGTGCTTCGACGGCGTCGAGCACGATCTCGGGAGACAGCTTCGAATACGGCGCTTCGCGGCTCATGCGGTTCGATTGTACAGTTACGACGGGGTCACTCCTTTTTGACTCCTACACGCTGCTAGAATGCCCGCCATGCGATTGCCCCGACCGAAGTCACTGAGCGGACTGATGCTGATCGGCTTCACGATCGTGGCCGCGCCGCTGCTGTTTGCCATCGTGAACGCGGCCGTGCAAATGAATCGATTGTCGGTTCGCAGCCAGCAGCTGGTGGCGCACGGCATGCAGGGCACACGCAGCAATCAACGCATGTTCGAAGAGATCGAGGCGTTGGATCGGCAAGCGCGCCTGTATCAGGTGACCGGCAGCGCGGATCTGCTCGATGCCTATGCGCAGCATCATGCCCGCTTGATCACCGCCACCCACGGTTTGCTCGGGCTGCCCTTGGATGAAGCCTCGCAAGAGGGAGTGCGCGCGGTGGAATCGAAGGCGGATCAGTTGCTGCAGGACTTGCGGCACGCGGCGCCGAACTCGAGCCGCGTGACGGAGGTGATCGCCGCCTTTCCGCAATTGTTGGAGGCAGCCTCGAAGCTCTCCGATCGGATCAGCCTGCAGATCGACACGGAAACCACCGGCCTGGTGCGCACCACCCAACGCGCACAGCAGAATCTGGTGTGGCAAACGCTGCTGCTCGTGCCGATGACGCTGGCCGTGGTCGGCGTCTTTACGTATCTGTTCGGCCGGCCGATCCGCGCCATCGATCGGGCCATCAGCGAATTGGGTCGCGGCACTTTCTCGCGCCCGATCGCGATCCGCGGGCCCGCGGACCTGGAGCGATTGGCGGCCCAACTGGAGTGGCTGCGGGGACGGCTGCTCGATTTGGCACAGGAAAAGAACCGATTTCTGCGACATATGTCGCATGAATTGAAAACACCATTGGCAAATATCCGCGAAGGAACCGAACTGTTGATGGACGGTGCGGTGGGCGAACTGCAAAGCGGCCAGCGCGAAGTCACGGCAATCTTGCGCGAGAACGGCATGAAGCTTCAGCGACTGATTGAAAATCTCCTGTCTTTCAGTGCCTGGCAGGCCAAGAGCGTCGGCTTGGAGATTTCCGAATTCAAGCTGCGACCGTTGATCAAGAGCGTGCTCGAGAATCAGCAACTGACGCTGGTGGCGCAGCGCGTACGGCTCGACGTGCAGGTGGAGGATCTCACGCCCCTGGCCGACCGCAGCAAGGTGCGGCTGATTCTCGACAATCTGCTCTCCAATGCGGTCAAGTTCACCCCGCGCGGCGGGACGATTTCGCTGCATGCGCGCGCCGAACGCGAGCAGTTGATATTGGACGTCATGGACAGCGGTCCCGGGATACCCGCCGAGGAGCGCAATCGCATCTTCGAAGCGTTCTATCAAGGAAAGACACCGCAAGGCGGCCACGTCAAAGGCACGGGCATCGGCCTTTCCGTGGTCACCGAATTCGTCAACGCGCACGGCGGCAGCATCGAGATCTTCGAATCGAAAAGCGGCGGCGCGCACTTCCGCGTCCGCCTACCCCTGCGTGCGGGCGGTCCCGCGGCGGCGCGCGAAAAAGCTCATGCCGCATAACGGCAATCGCATCGCAGCATGCACCCTGCTGGCCGCGTGCGCAGCCGGTTGCGGGATGATGGGCAGCCCCAAGCCGCCCGCCCCGGTCGTGGCTGAGCGTCCGCAGCAGGATCCCAGCCCGGTGGCGCCCTTGTTGGAGATGATGAGCAACCTGCCGCAGGGGGACCCGGCGCGGCAGGCCGAAATCTTTCAGCAAGCCAAGGACGCGGCCGAACTGCAGCCGACCACCAGCAACCGGCTCCGCTATGCGCTCGCCTTGGCGACCCCGGGCTACAGCGGAGCCGATCCCGTCGCAGCGCAGCGACAGCTGGCGGAACTGCTCGCCAGGCCTGAAACTCTACTGCCTGTGGAGCGCTTATTGGCCACGGTGCAGCTCAAGGAGGTCGAGCAACGGCTGATCCTGCAAGCCGAGAACGCGCGGATGCGCAACACCGTGCCTGATGACACGCATGACAAGCTGCAGGCGATGAATCGTCGCCTGGCCGCTGAAACCGATGAAAATGCGAAGTTGCGCAAGGCCTTGGACGAAGCCAGGGCTAAACTCGAGGCGGTAACACATATCGAGCAACGATCTGTCACCGACCGCGGAACCGGCTCCCCCCAGAAGCCATAACGCCTAACCGGAGAGACTGCACTGAACGCCTATTCGATTGCTGCCACCACCCCCCTGTCGTTCGGCCTGCAGCCGAGCACCCGTGACTCGCAGACGCCGCAGAAACGCAAAGCGCGCATTCTGGTGGTCGACGATGACCCGGGGCTGCTGCGCCTGCTGACGATCCGTCTGCGTGCCGAGAACTACGAGGTCGAAGCGGTTGAAAGCGCCGCCGCTGCCTTGGCCGCCTGCGTGCGGTTTCGCCCGGATCTGGTGATCACGGATCTGCGCATGGACCAGATGGACGGCATCGGGTTGCTCAAGGAGCTGCAGAGCCGCTGGCCGGGCCTGCGGGTCATCATTCTCACCGCGCATGGCACCATTCCCGATGCGGTGCATGCCACGCAAAGCGGCGCCTTTGGCTTCCTCACCAAGCCGGTGGACAAGCAAGAACTGCTGGATCATGTGCAGAAGGCGCTCAAGGTGTCGGGCTTCGCGCACGTCGATGAGGACTGGCGCGCGAATATCATCACGCGCAATCAGCTCATGGAAGACAAACTGGCCCAAGCGAACATGGTGGCCGGAACCGATGCGCGGGTGTTGTTGACCGGCGAGAGCGGCACCGGCAAGGAATTGCTGGCCCGCGCCATTCACGAGGCCAGCCCGCGCCGCAACAAGCCGTTCGTTTCCGTCAATTGCAGCGCCATGGCGGAAAATCTGCTGGAGTCCGAGCTGTTCGGTCACGAGCGCGGCGCATTTGCCGGGGCCACGCGCGCCCAAAAAGGCCTGTTCGAAACCGCCGATGGCGGCACCTTGCTGTTGGATGAGGTCGGCGACATGCCGATGCGGCTGCAGGTCAAACTGCTGCGCGTACTTCAGGACAACACCATTCGGCCCGTCGGCGGCGCCGATGCCGTGCAAACCAATGTGCGCATCATTTCCGCCACGCATCGCGACCTGCACGAATTGATGGTGGCGGGTCAATTTCGCGAAGATCTTTACTATCGGCTGAACGTGGTGCACATCGAGGTGCCCTCGCTCGGACGCCGCCGCGAGGACATCCCCTTGCTGGTCGCGCATTTCCTGGAGCAGATCGCCAAGGAAAGCGGTCAGCGCAAGATCTATGCGCCCGAAGCGGTGGAACTGCTGGCGACGGCGGAATGGCCCGGCAACGTGCGGCAGCTCTACAACGTGGTGCGGCAGAATGTCGCGCTATCGCATGGACCCATCATCACGGCGGAATTGGTGCAGCAGTCGCTCGGCGGCAATCCGACCCGTCTGCCGTCCTTCGATGAGGCGCGCGACGAATTCACGCGCAATTATCTGTCGCAAATCCTGCAGATCACCACCGGCAACGTGAGCCAGGCTGCGCGCCTGGCGAAGCGCAACCGCACGGATTTCTACAAGCTGCTGTCGCGCCACCAGCTGCTGCCGGACGACTTCAAGAAAGGCTAGCGCGCCGCGCGGCGCTCGCCGGAGCCGTGTGCGCCGGCACTGCGGTAAAAATCCGCGACGCTCGCGATCACATGATCGAGCTGCGCCTGGGTGAGCTCCGGGTAAATCGGCAGCGCCAGGGTTTCGGCGGCGGCGAGCTCGGACTGCGGGAAATCGCCGGCCGCATACTTCAAATAGGCAAAACAGTGCTGCAGGTGCAGCGGCACCGGGTAATAAATTTCCGTGCCGATGCCGCGCGAGCTCAGATGATCCTTCAGCGCGTCGCGATTTTTCACGCGTACCACGTATTGATTGAAGATGTGGCGGCCCTCGACGGTGGCGCGCGGCGTAACCAGCTTCCCGGCGAATTCCGCGGCGCCAAATGCGGCGCTGTAATAGGCGGCATTGCGCTGGCGCGCCTCGGTCCAACCGTCCAGATACTTGAGCTTGACGCGCAGCACCGCGGCCTGCAATTCATCGATTCGGAAGTTGCCGCCGATCAGCGCATGAAAATATTTCGGCTTGCCGCCATGCACGCGCAGCACGCGCATGCTTTCGGCGAGCCCGGCATCGTTGGTGGTGCACAGTCCGGCGTCGCCGAACGCACCCAAGTTCTTGCTCGGAAAGAACGAGAAGCAGCCGATATCGCCGATCGAACCGACCCGCGCGCCCCGGTACTCGGTACCGATGGCCTGCGCCGCGTCTTCGATCACTTTCAAACCGTGCTGCCGCGCCGCCGCCATGAGCGGTTCCATGTCGGCCGATTGACCGTAGAGGTGCACCGGCATGATCCCTTTGATGCGCCCGCCGGTGGCGCGGTTGATCAACTGGCCGCCCTTTGCGGTGCAGAGCCGATCGATGAATTGAGCCACGGCCTGCGGCGATAAGTTAAAGGAGACCGGGTCGATGTCGCAGAACACCGGGCGGGCTCCCAGGCGCGCAATCGTTCCCGCTGTGGCGAAAAAGGTAAAAGGACTTGTAATTATTTCATCGCCGGCGCCCACCCCCAACGCCATCAGCGCGAGCAGCAACGCATCGGTGCCGGACGAGACGCCAATGCCGGCGGCGCTGCCGCAGTAGGCGGCCACTTCGGCCTCCAATGCCAGCACATGCTCGCCGAGAATGAAGCGCTGACTCGCGCACACTTGCTCTATGATGGGCATCACTTCCGCGCGAATCTGCGCGTACTGTGCCTTAAGATCGAGTAATGGAACGTGTGTCATAGGCGCCTAGAATATCATTCGGGCGGCGGCAAAAGGCGTTCGCAGGGCAAGGGATTTTCAAGATGACGCAGCCGGTCTTGCTAAAACAGAGCTTCATGATCGCGCTGTTGACCGGTGTTCAGGCGGTGGCGCCGGCGGTGGTCGCCGTCGCTTGTTTGTACGCCACCATCGTGTTGTTCGGTCACCATTTCGATCCGTCCTCGGCGGCCATCGTCATCGTCAGCGTCCTGTGTCTCGTTCTGGTGCAGCCGCCGCGTGAAGTCAGCACCGAACTCGCCTCGCGCCGCATGGCCGAGGTCGCGGATTTGATTCTGCGCTGGGTGATCCTGCTGGCCGTGTTGTTCGCGGTCGGCTACGTGACCCGAACCTTCAGCAGCTATCCGCGGCGCGTTTTTCTCACCTGGGCGGCAGCGACGCCGGTGCTGTTGATCGTGGTCAACCTGGCGATGCAGGAAGTGAAGCACCGTTTCCTGGTCAACGCCGTCGAGACCCGCAGCGCCGTCATCGCCGGATTCAACACCACCAGCTTCGAACTCGCGCGGCGTTTGCAAAGCCATGCCGGCATGCGGGTGGAAATGGTCGGGTTTTTCGACGATCGCAGCAAGGATCGGCTCGGCATGGACGGCGAAGTCAATCTGATCGGCACCTTGAGCGACCTGTCGCAGTACGTGAAAGAAAACCGCACCGACGTCATCTTCATCGCCCTGCCGATTCGCCACGTGAAGCGCGTGATGGACTTGCTGGATGATTTACGCGACACCACGGCGTCCATTTATTACGTGCCCGATATCTTCGTGTTCAATCTGATCCAGGCGCGCCCGACCGAGATCCACGGCATCCCGGTGGTGGCCATGCTGGAAACGCCCTTCTACGGCTATCGCGGCGTCGCCAAGCGCGTCACGGATGTCGGCTTCTCCACGCTGATCCTGCTGCTGCTGGCGCCCGTGCTGGTGCTCATCGCCCTGGCAATCCGGCTCACCTCGTCCGGGCCGGTGATTTTCACGCAGCGCCGCTACGGCTTGGACGGCAGAGAGATTGCGATCTACAAGTTTCGCACCATGCGGGTGACCGAGGATGGGCCGGAGATCCGTCAGGCCTCCAAAAAAGACAGCCGCATCACCCCCATCGGCCGGGTGCTGCGCCGCTCGTCCATGGACGAGTTGCCGCAGCTCATCAACGTCTTGCAGGGCCGCATGAGCCTGGTAGGCCCGCGGCCGCACGCGGTGGCTCACAACGAGGAGTATCGAAAGCTCATCAAGGGCTACATGCTGCGGCACAAAGTGTTGCCCGGCATCACCGGTCTGGCGCAGATCAACGGCTGGCGCGGCGAGACCTCGAATCTGGAAGACATGGAAGCGCGGGTCAACTACGATCTTGACTACCTTAGGCATTGGTCGCCGTTCCTCGACATCAAAATCCTGCTGTTGACGGTGGTCAAAGTGTTTCGCGACGAGAAGGCCTACTGACCGAGCCGGCAATTCTCGGACGCAAGAGCCGCTCAAGCGGCGCTCACAGCAACCCCCGCCGTGACGAATTGTTGGTGGAACAGATACTGACCGCGCAGCGGCAATGCGGCGTGGCGCTCGAGTTCGAGGCGCCGATTGGCCAGCACTGCGAATGCGCCGCGCTGCCCTCCCCAGCGGCAATTCGATCGAGACGTCATGAAATCCCAAGCGCTGTTGGGTCAAGCCGAATTGGCATTTGTAGAAAGCCTCCTTGGCCGAGAAAATCAACGTCGCCGCCGAGTCTTGTTCGGATTGCGGCAAAGAGCGCAGCCAGGTGGTTTCGGCAGGCGTGCAGATGCCGCGCCAAAGTTCTGGCTTGACGCTGGCGGCGATTTCCGTGTCGATCCCGACGGAGCGCAAGAGCGAGCGGCGCGCGGCCACGGCCGCGCAAAAGCCCAAGGTGTGGGTGATGCTGCCCACCAAACCTTCGGGCCACACGGGTTGCCGATGGACGCCGACTTCGATGGCGCAGTCCTCGATGCCGAATTCGCGCAGCAGCAGGCGGGCACACTGCCGGCCGGCCGCGAACTCCTCGATTCGCTGGCGCACGGCTTTTTGCAGCGAGCGGGCTTCCTCGGGATAGAGCGCGCGAGGATCCCCGGCACCGCGCAGTTCCGCCGTCAATGCGCCGCAAGGGAACAGCCCGCGCAGAGCGGCGGACAAACTTGCGGGATGGCTTTCGATGTGCACGGAGTCGCTCAAGCGCGGCATTTTGACAGAATGACGCGAAGCGTTGTCGAGCCCTTGCCCGCCGCTGCTAGAATGAGATATGAGTTCGTTGTGGGAATCCATTTCATCCGGCGGCACCGTGGCCGGCGTATTTCACGGCCGCGCCAGCGCGGTGGCGTTGCAAGAGCTCGCCGCCGGCTCGATACTCGGCGGCAAGCTCGAGTCGTTGCGCGGCCGCTGCGTGCTGCTTGGCGACGCGCGAGCAGCTGGCCACCGCGCTCGCGCTCGTTAGAGCTCGACGGCGTGGCGCGACGGGTGGTGCTGTGCACCCCGGACTTGACGCCCGAACAGCTCGCCTTCGTGCGCGCCACCGCCGCAGCGGATGCCGTGATCGACAGCGTCGCGGCGCAGCCTCAAGCTCGAGAAACTGCGGCGCCACGCCACCGAGGCCACCGAATGGATCCTGCTCACCTCCGGCACCACGGGCGTGCCGAAATTGGTGGTGCACAGCTTTGAGAGTCTCGCCGGCGCCCTGCCGCGCCAGCCGCCATCGGCCAAACCCCTGGTGTGGAGCACGTTCTACGACATTCGCCGCTACGGGGGACTGCAGATCTATTTGCGCGCCGTGCTTTCCGGCTGCGCCGCTTGGTGCTCTCCAGTGCGGGGGAGCCGACGCGCGAGTTCTCTGGCGCGCGCGGGGGCCTTGGGCGTCACGCACATCTCGGGAACCCCGTCGCATTGGCGCCGGGCGCTGATGAGCGGCGAAACCGCGCTCATCGCGCCGGAGTACGTGCGCCTGTCGGGCGAGGTGGCCGATCAAACGGTGTTGGACAATTTGCGCGCCGCCTATCCGCAGGCGCGCGTCGCGCATGCCTTTGCCTCCACGGAAGCGGGCGTCGCCTTCGACGTCAATGACGGGCTCGCGGGTTTCCCGGAGAACTTGATCGGCAATTCCAGCAGCGGCATCGACTTGAAGGTTCAGGACGGCACGCTTGTGGATCCGCTCGCGGCGCAACGCCGCGCGCTATCTTGGGCGATGCGCCTGCGCCGATCATCGGCGCCGATGGCTACGTCGACACCGGCGATCTGGTGGAACTTGCCAACGGGCGCTTCTATTTTCGCGGCCGCCGGGGCGGCGTCATCAATGTCGGCGGCTTGAAAGTCTTATCCCGAGGAAGTCGAGTCCGTGCTGAATGCCGACCCGCGGGTGCGCATGTCCCTGGTCAAAGCGCGGCGCAATCCCTTCACCGGCTCGCTGGTGGTGGCTGACGTGGTGCTCGACGGACGGTGCGAGCTCCGCTCGATGCCGGATCGGCGGACGAAGATCAAGAGCGAGCTGCTGAACGCCTGCCGGCGCGCGCTGGCCGCCCACAAGGTGCCCGCCCAGCTGCGCTTCGTGCCCGCCTTGGAGTTGAGCGTCGCCGGCAAGTTGGTGCGCCGGGGAGCCTCTCGCCCGGTGCGTAACGTCATCGTCACCGGCGGCAGCCGGGGCTTGGGCCTGGCCATGAGCGTCGCGCTGGCCGGTGCCGGCTATCGCGTCATCGCCGTCGCCCGCAAGCGAGCACGGAGCTGTCGGCGGCGGCCGCCCACGCAGCCAAGGAAGGACACGGCGCCATCGAATTTCGGGCCTGCGATCTGTCCGACCTGGCGGCACTGGCGCCGCTGGTGCGCGCGCTGCGCGCCGATTTCGGGCCGCTGTACGGCTTGGTCAACAACGCGGGCTTGGGCACCAGCGGCATTCTGTCCAACATGCGCGATGCGGAAATTCAACGGCTGATCCAGTTGAACACCGTCTCGCCCATCATACTCTCGAAGTACGTGCGTCAGATCGATGATGACGCAGCGCGAAGGGCGGATCGTCAATATCGCCTCGATCGTCGCCTCGACCGGCTACAGCGGGCTGTCGGTTTACAGCGCGACCAAGGCCTCCTTGATCGGCTTCACCCGCTCGCTGGCGCGCGAGGTGGGCCAGCTCGGCATCACCGTGAATGCGCTCGCGCCCGGCTTCGTCGCCACGGAAATGACGCATGAGTTGAGCGATTCGCAGCGCCAGAAGATCGCGCGGCGCAGCGCCCTGCAGCGCATGCCCGAGCCGATCGACGTCGCGCAGAGCGCGCTGTTTCTGCTGGGCGAGTCGGGCCGCAACATCACCGGCACGGTGATCACCATCGATGCGGGGAATACGGCGTAAGCCTCGTCAACTCTTGGCGGCGCTTTTGCCGCTCGATGACTTTTTGACAGCCACCCGCCGACGGCCCTTCTTCACGGTCGACGCGCCCAGGTAGGACTCCAGTCCGGCCTTGGCGCGCGCATCCGCGAGCGTCCAATCGTCGAGGATGGCCGCCGTGCTGTGACGCACGGTGCGAAAAATCAGGGCGGCTCGTTACTTTTGATGCCGGCATTCCGCTTGCCGCGGTCAGGCAAGCTACCAAACAGAAACTCTTAATTCTATGAGCCGCACAACCAACCCCCATCGCGCAGGGGCGGTCCTTGCGCTCGCGCTCGGTCGCCGCTGACACGGCGTGGCGTCGTTCACTTGGCGTGGTGTCGGATGTCGTAGCTGACGATCTGGGTCAGGCCGGGGCCTACCGAAGCCGTCACGCTGCCCACATAGTGATTCGCATCGTTCGGGTCCGGCTGGAGGCCCGAGGGAAGATACTGGATTGCCAAGCCGAGCTGATTGGAAATCGTGCGTGGACCTCCGTCGCTCGTAATCTCCGAGCCGTCGCAGGCGATCTGGTCATACACGGGCGTCCAAGTCTTGGTCGGATCGGGAGTAATCGTCGTGCTGGGGGGGTTGCCAGGGAACCAGGCACCGTTGGCACCTGGAGTGATGTCGTAGAGCAGAGATCCCGTCAGCGAAGCAGATCCCGATGTACTGGTGTGGCGCGTCGACTGATCGCAAGCCCCGTACAGATCGTAGGTATCATCGACAATGTCGGTCGCGACCCAATTGAACCGGAGCTGCTCATAGGCGGGAAAGTTCGGGTCAGGCTGAGCTCCGGAGATCGTCCAGGTCTGAGTCGTGATCTCGTAGGACTGGGAGACTGCCGCCCCCTCCGTCGTGGTCATGAGGTTCTTGAACACGGACGTGATGCTGCCGGACCACGCCCCGCAGTCGCCGTCCGCAGTGATCGTCAGCGTCCCCTTCACCGTCGGGGTGCTGAGGTCGCTGTCGGACTGGTCATAGCGATGATTGCCGATCATCACAATCAGATCATCGACGTTCTGTTCCGGGTCAGTCAGGCAGAATTCGAGAGACGCATTGTCGGCTGAGGTGAAACGCTTCCAGGTCGCAGGGCCTCCATTCACGTCCAGCACCTCGGCGATCGACTCGAGGTTCATTGATGCGGGGTCGGTGTCGAGCGCGAGCACCAGATGCTGCACGCCGACGCCGGGCTGCACGTGCACGTTGATGTAGTTGGCAGCGAGGTTCTCGATTTCGAAGTCGAGCGGCGTCTTGTAGGCCGGTACGCCGATCCCGACATCGGGGAAGTTGCCCGGATCGGTGAAGATGGGGTGAGCGGTCCTTTTGAACAGAGGATCCATGTCCCAAAAGTGGGTCTTCAGCGGATCGCCGGGAAACACGTAATTGAGATTGCGAACCATGAACTCGCCGAAATTGGAGTCGAAGTGCAGCTGCGCATTGATCGCGTTGTTGATCTGCGCGGCATTGCCGGCGAATTCAGCCGCCTTCCAGACGTTACCGACGATTTCCGGACCGCCGGATTGCTGTTGCATGAAGAACGGCCATATATACGAGGCGTACGGATGCTGGCTCGACCCTTGACGCAGCAAGGACACCATGCCTGGCTGGTAGACGTCGTCCGCGTACTCCTCCACGTCCGAGGCGGCTGGATACCAGGGCTCCACCTCAGTGGGGGTCGCGGCCGGGACGTAGGCCCATTCGGCCCATTTGGCGGATGCTTCGACGAACCAGCTGTGATCGAAGGCAGTGGTGCCATTGGGATAGTGCACGACGCGCGTGTCGCTGCTGTAGTGCGCAAACTGGAGTGCGTGGAAGAATTCGTGCACGACGTCTGACTCGAACCTAATATCCGCGCTGATCGCACGGTTCTTGCGCAGCAGCAAATAGGCACTCGAGCCGCCGAGACTGCCGGCGGCGGCCTGCGCCGGGATGGTCAACGCCAGTGTTTTCGATTGAGCATTCTGCGCGAGCACCCTGCAGCCGCTATTGCGCGGCATACACTGTCCGTAATCCAGAATGTAGATGTCCATGCTGTCGTCCCCGCCGCTACCATCGTCGCGACGCGGGATACCCATATCACCGGTCATCTCATCCCAGTGGCGAGTGAAAATGCCGTCGACGGTGGCGAAAACCTGGGCGTCCTCGGCATCGGTCGTGTGACAGGTCCAGTACTTGAGAAACCCACCGTAGACACTTGAAGAGCTGAAGACCCAGCTCGAACACGCCGGAATATCACCAACGGCTGTGATCTGTTGTCGGGCAGTTGCCGTCGCGCGAACCGCGGCGGTCGATTTTGCGGCGCGCGCGCGCGCGGCGGCGCTAACCCGCCCCGTGCTGAACGGGCTCCCCGCATCGGTGGGCCGCAGTAGATACGGCTGAATCGCGGCCTGTACATTCGGGGGCATAGTGCTCCAGGTCCGCTGGATATCCTGAAACACACTCTCGTCCTCGCCGCCTTCGTCATCTCCGTCGTACTGCGGCGGCAGCTGCGGGTCAACGAACAACGACCATATTCGGTACATGAGCGAGGTCGGCAGGTCGATCTGACCCTGCAGCAGTGCCGCCTGGATGAGGCTCGCGGTCGAGCTGGGGGTGTAGTTCGTGGGCTGGGTTGTGTTCGCCGCAGAACCGACCGTCAGCGAGAGCTGGAAGGTACAGTTGCCAGTCACGTTGCTCGCGGTGATCGTGTAGCTCGCCTGCGCAGCTGTCGCGGTGGGAGTTCCCGAAACTGCACCGTTGGTAGCGTCCAGCGCCAAACCTGCCGGCAGCGCGGGGTCGACCGAGTAGCTGGCGACCGTCCCCGTCACTGTCGGTGTCAGCGTGATGGCGATGCCCACTGTTGCCTGTACGGGACTTCGGTAGGAAAGGCCGCTCGGCGCCGCCGGGTTGACCGTCAGCGACAGAGCAAAGGTGGTGTTGCCGAAGTCGTTCGCCGCGGTGACGGTGTAAACCGCCTGCACCGCCATCGCGGTCGGGGTTCCGGAGATGACACCGCTTGCGGTGTCGAGCGCGAGACCCTCCGGCAGCGCCGGGCTCACAGAGTAGGTGCTGACGCTGCCTGTGACACTCGGCGTGAGGGCCGCGATCGCCGTACCGACCGTGCCCTGCACCGGGCTCGGGTACGACAGCGCGCTCGGCGCAGATCCGCCGCCGCCGCCCGGGGCCGCGTCGTAATGACACCCCAAGGTCGCCAGGAGACAGCCGAGCGCTGTGACCGACCCGATGTGGCTGATCATGCGGCGGAGCCGCGATGAGCCTCGCGGCCCGTCGATGGCAATTAGGTTTCTTGTTGTTGTACCCACGTCGCGCTCCTCGGTGGCGCACTGAACACACCTCTCAACGCGCAGGATCGCGCCGGACAGGCTCACCGAGGCAGATTCAAGCAGCGGGGATGGCGCTCGAGTTGCGGCGCTGATAGTTTGAGCGACACCTGGGGTGCGATGAAGGTGATCTGCAAGTGACGCCCGAGCGTTGGGAGCGCGTGAAGGAGGTCTTCGAGCAGGCGAGCACGCTCGAGGGCCCCGCCCAGGGCTCCTTCCTTGAGAATTCCTGCGGCAATGACGCTGAGCTGCGAGCGGAAGTGGCGTCCTTGTTGAGCGCGCACGCGACGGCCGATGCCGTCCTCGATCGGCCCGCCGTTGAGCATCTGCCGATCGGGGCGCTTGCGCCTCTCAAGGCAGATCGGACGGGCCGTCGCATCGGCGCCTACGAGCTGCTGGCCTGTCTCGGGCGCGGCGGCATGGGAGAGGTGTGGCGGGCGCGCCGCGCGGATGCGCTCTACGAGAAGGAGGTGGCCATCAAGCTGGTGCGCGTCGGCTTCGACACCGACTTCATCCTGCAGCGCTTCAAGGCCGAGCGGCAGATTCTCGCCACGCTGGAGCACCCGAACATCACGCGGCTGATCGACGGCGGAGTGACCGACGACGCGCAGCCGTACCTCGTGATGGAACTGGTGGATGGCCGGCCGATCGATGAGTACTGCGAAGCACGGGGCCTGTCCACGGGCGAGCGGCTACGCCTCTTCCGTGAGGTGTGCGCGGCGGTGAGCTATGCGCACCAGCGCCTCCTCGTCCACCGCGATTTGAAGCCGAGCAACATCCTCGTGACCACGGAAGGGACGATCAAACTCTTGGACTTCGGCATCGCGAAGCTGCTGCAGGAAGGACCCGCCGAGGGCGTAGCGGCGGATGTCACGCACACCAGCATGCGGGCGCTGACCCCGGCCTTCTCCAGTCCCGAGCAGATGCTCGGCCTCAGCATTACCACCGCCAGCGATGTGTATTCCCTCGGCGTGGTGTTGTTCCACCTGCTCACCGGCCGCAGTCCGTATCGCAGCAAGCTCGCCTGCACGCGCGATGCGATCGAGGATGTGTGCGAGACGGCGCCGCTGACACCGAGCGCCGCCGCGGCGCAATTTGCAGCCACGGACAAGCCGCGCGCACGCGTCGACCGGGACTTGGATGCCATCACCTTGAAGGCGCTGCGCAAGGAGCCGGACAAGCGTTACAGCTCGGTGGAGCAGCTGTCCGATGATGTGCGCCGCTACGCGGTCGGTCTGCCGGTCGTCGCGCGCGGCGATCAACTTGCGTATCGCGCGCGAAAATTCCTGCGCCGGCACCGCGTGGAACTGGCGGCCGCGCTGCTGGTTTTGGTGGTGCTGCTCGCCGGGATCGTGGTCGCGACCCGCGAGGCGCACATCGCCAATCAAGAGCGCACGCGCGCCGAGCGTCACTTTGCGAGTGTTCGTGCCCTTGCCAACACCTTCATGTTTCAGATGGACGAGTCGATTCGCGACCTTCCGGGAGCTACGGCGGCGCGCGAGTTGTTGGTGCAGACCGCGCTCAAGTACCTGGACACACTCTCGAAGGAGTCCGGAGCGGATCGCAATCTGCAACTGGAGTTGGCGCGAGCGTACGAGAAAGTCGGCGACATCCAGGGGCTATTCTACAGTCCCAACCTGGGCAAGCCACAGGCGGCAATGGCGAGCTACGCCGAGGCGATCGCGCTGTTGACTCGGCTCGCGGCAGCCAACCCGAGCGACACGGAAGTTCGTGTCGCACTCGCGACCGAGCATCTCAAGCGCAGCCGCGTCGTGGCGCTGCTCACCGGTGACATCAGGGCGGCCGTAGCAGAGTCGCAGCAATCCGTCGCGATCTTCCAAGAACTCGCCGCCGCAAAACCGCACGAAGCGGCGGCCGAGGATCGGCTCGCCGCGATTTACAGTGCCCATGCCTTCCACCTCGGTTGGTCCGGGCAGACCGAGGCCGCAATTTCAAGCGCCTACCAAGGCGTCGCCCTCACCGAGGAGTTGCGCCGCAGGGATCCCTCGAACTTGACGTTGGAGTTTCATCTGGGCACTCAATACGGAAATGCCGGCGTGATCGTCCAAGCGAGGGGTTTCCAGCCGGCGACTATCGAGGAATCGCTGTCGTTCGAGCGCAAGGCGCTGGCCTTGGACCAACATCTACTCAGCGTCGATCCGCAGCACGCCCTGCGCTACCAGCGGGCTATCGCTGCGGATTTAGCCAACATCGGCATCGAACTGTACGAGCGCGGCGACTATGCTGGGGCTCTCACTTACTACGACGCGGCCCTCGATGCTGCGGCTAAAACCGCGACGGATCCGAACAACTCGCAGGCGCGGCTCGATGTGGCGCGAATCAGCCATCATGTCGCGCGGGCGCTGTTTGCCTCGGGGCGCCGTGACGCCGCAGCCGCCGCCTTCGCGCGCAGCATGAATGCGCTGAACGCCATAGCCGCTGATGGCGATACGATGGAAACCCAATATCTGCTCGCGACCTGTGAGATGGGACTCGGCCTCATCGAGACGCAGCGGGCCATGCTAACGGCGGTGCCCGCGGCGCAGGCGCGCCATTGGCGTGCCGCACACGATTGGTTTGCGGCGAGCGTGCCGCATTACGAGCGGCTGCTCAAGGAAGCAAAAATCACCTTGCCCCCGCAAGAGAATCGCGGCTACGACCAGGCGCTCGCGGGGTTGGCGCGCAGCACTGCCGCGGTTGCACGTGTCGAGGGCCAGCGGGCCGGCAGCCGGTAATCAACTTTACCCGCGTGACAGCTCGCGCTGCAGCCACGCGCGCGCGATCACCCAGTCGCGCTTGGCGGTGGCAACGGATATGTCGAGCACCGTGGCAGCTTCGTCGATGCTCAGTCCGCCGAAGAACCGCAGCTCGACCAGCCGCCCCGAGCGGGGCTCGATGGCCTCGAAACGTTGCAACAGTACGTCGAAGGCTTCGAAGTCCACATCCGCATCGGCCTCGCCCAGGACCTCGTCGAGATCCACCCTCAAGGGGTCCGAACCGCGTTTGGCTGCCGCACGCTTGCGGGCGTGATCGACAAGGATCCGACGCATCATTTGCGAGGCAAGCCCGAAAAACTGAGCACGCGATTGCCAATTGACTGATTTCTGATCCACCAGGCGCAGAAAGGCCTCGTGCACCAAGGCGGTTCGCTGCAGCGTATGAGCCGAACGCTCGTGCCGCAAGTGGCCTTGCGCGATGACTCTCAGCTCTTCGTAAACCAACGGAAAAAGACTCGTCAATGCGGCCTCGTTGCCGCAGCTCCAGTCGAGCAGCAGTCGGGTGATGTTCTCGCGTGGCGTCGGCGACATGGCGATTCGTGAGATGTGATCAGGATTATGTCAGTCGCCGAGGGTGCTGCCCAGCGGCTTTTGACAATTCGAAGCCGCGCAACCGACCTCATGAGCCGAAATTGCGCTCGATCGCGCGTCCTCATGCAAGCGTAAGTCGAACACGGCGATGAGAACCGGGGGCGAAACACATGTCCAGAAGAAATTGGGTTATGTTGATGGCGTGCGCCTCCGTAGCGCACATGACGCCGGGTCAGGCCGGCGGTACCCACGTGACCGTCGGTATAGCCCTGCCGCGGGGACCACTGACGCAAAGCACCGACGTCGCGGAAGCAATGCGCCAGAGCCTCATCGGCCAGTTAAGATCGAAATCCATCGATGCCGTGGCGCTGACGGCAACCTCCGGCGGTCTTCCGGAGACCGAAGCCCAAGCCAAACACTGCAACTATCTTTTGTATACCCGTCTGGAACAAAAGCATGGCGTGGCCGGTGGCCTCTTCGGCAAGCTCTCGCTGCTCACGCACGGGCTTCCAAACGCACCCCTGTCGGCCGAGGCTTGCGAGAAATTGCAGGGCACACAGCAGAGCTATGCCCGGGCGGCGTCAGATCCCACCGCCTCACATGCCGGCGATGATGAAATGAGCTGCACGCAAATCCTCGCCGAGCTCAATCAGCAACAGTACGCGGCTCCCGACCCAACGAAACTCGCGGCGGCGAATGTGCTGCAACTGGCGGACACCCAGCATTGCAAGGCGGGCGGTCGATGAGTGCCCGCCTGCCCTATCGCAGCGCTCTCGTCGCGTTGCTGTCCGTCAGCGCTCTGTTCGCGGGTTGTAAAAAAGATGGCAGCAACGACAGCGGCCAAAAGGTCACGCCCACCATCACCTGGGCCTCGCCGCCGGCCATCACCTATGGCACTGCGCTGAGCGCCACTCAGCTGGATGCCACTGCCTCGACGGCGGGCTCCTTCGTTTACACACCTGCCGCCGGCACGGTCCTCGACGCCGGTACACAGGCGCTCTCGGTCACCTTTTCCCCCACCGATTCCGCTCGCTACACCTCCGCCTCTGCGACCGTCTCGCTCTCCGTCGCTAAGGCCACGCCCACCCTCACCTGGTCGGCGCCTGCCGACATCACTGTCGGCACTCCCTTGAGCATTACCCAGCTGGACGCCACCGCGTCCGTGGCGGGCTCCTTCGTCTACACGCCGGCCGTGGCCACGGTCCTCAGCGCCGGTGTACAAACTCTCTCGGTTGGCTTCACTCCCACCGATTCAACCAACTACACCACTGCCTCCGCCACGGTCTCCATAAGCGTCGATGCTGCCACTGGAAGCGCCATCGGACCGTCTGGCGGGACAGTCAATGGGTTCTACGGCGCGAGCGTCACGATTCCCGCAGGCGCATTGTCCACGAGCGTCGATATCGAGATCCCGCGGGACAGTACGGACGCCCCGGCTTTACCGTCGACCGGGATCGATGCGGCGGGCGCCATGTATGCGCTCACGCCGCATGGCACGGCATTTTCGTTGCCAGCGACCGTGCAAATTCCCTTCGATGCCGCGCGCATCCCCACCGACGCAACACCCGTGATCTACAAGGCAGAGCCCGGTGGCGCCTTCGCCCCGATTCCCACCGCCGTAAATGGCAACATGCTGTCGGCCGCAGTGTCGAACTTCTCCTGGGTCATCCCGGGATTCGCGTCCGCGCTGCCGCGCATGGTCTACGCGCTCTCCTTTGGCGGCACAAACGCGGTCAGCGTCTCGAGCTTCAAGATCACCGGGGCAACTGGAGCATTGTCGGACGCGACGAGCTCGGCGCCCGTCGGCCCAGGAGCGATCTCCGTGACCGTTCATCCGTCGCGCCGCTTCGCCTACGTCACGAACGGGAGCCTCGCCATACCCGGTACCGCGGCGAACGTTCCCGCGAACAGCATTTCGGTCTATCAGCTCGACCCGGTCACCGGCGCGATCTCGGGTCCGACGGACACGAAGCCAGCGAATGGAAATCCCATCTCCGTCGTGGTGCATCCCACGGGCAAATTCGTGTACGTCGTCAACGAGGTCAGATTTGGCGCGCCGATTGGCAACATATCTGTCTTTTCGGTTGATTCGACGACTGGTGCGCTATCCGCCCCAGTGACAACGGCGGATTCAGGTGGAGCTCCGGCGACCGCGATCGCCTTCCATCCATCGGGGGAATTCGCATATGTCACCTACCTTCACGCGACCGCGACACCCACCGGTAATAAGTTTTGGGACACCGTCGAGACATTTTCCATCGACCGCGTCAGTGGTCAACTCGTAGGTCCGGTCGGAAGCGCACCGACGGGCGACAATCCCTGGTCGCTGGTTGTCACTCCTGGGGGGCATTTCGGCTACGTTGCCAGCCTCTCCTCGCAGGGAAACGTGAACCAACTCGCCAGCTATTCCATCGATCAGAGCACCGGGGTCATGAATCTGCGGAACAGCATCACCATCAGCACGGCAGTGAGTCAGTCACCGCTGTCTCTGGCCATGGACCCGGAAGGCCGGTTCCTCTACGTCGGAATCCAGGGCCCGGTCTTTTCCCCACCCAACTCGAACTTCAACGTGCAGGTTTACAGTATCGATCCCAATAGCGGCGCGCTGAGCTTTGTCTCCGGGGCAGCCACGGGCACCAGTCCCCAAGGCCCGATCTCCGTGGTTGCCGATCCGCAGGCACAATTTCTCTACGTCCTGGACGGCGACGCCGAATTGGAGGCGTTCAAGGTCGCAGGCGACGGCTCGCTGACGTTGTCCGGTATTCCGATGGCAGGCCTGCGTAACGGCGGCTCCACCGGCGGCGTCGGGGATCCGTTCTTCTTTGCCGCGAGCGGCACGAGTCCGGTGTGGGAGGACTTCTGCACGATCATGATCGACAATGCGTTCCCATTTGATGGCTGTGAGTTTGCCGCCAAGTTCACGGTGTTCGGCGGGGGTGGAGGCGGCAGCAGTGGAGGCGCCGGCAACCCGCCGCCCGCAGCGACTTTCGTCCTGCAGGTGCTCACCGATACGACCGGCGGCTCAGTCGTCAGCTCCCCTGCGGGCATAGACTACAACCCAGTCACGGGACAGAACTTCTTCCAGCACGCATTTCCGAACGGAAGTCTGGTGGAGCTGACTGCAACGCCACCCGATTTCATCAATAACTATGACGTCAAATGGACGGGGGCTTGCAGCGGCACCACGATCAAAGCGTTCGTCGGCATGTCTCAGGATCAACACTGCTACGTCTCATTTACGCCGACTTCCTCGAGATAGCCGGGTGCGTAGCGAGCCTCGAGGCTCGTAGCGCGCACAATCCGCTGCGCGTGGCCCCCTGTGTACAGACCATAACTGTAGTGGCGTCCCTAAATATAGAAAGTTCGAACCCACTTTGAGAAACCCTTGAAGAATGGAATGATTGCCTCGAAAACGCATGCGCCCTTCGCAAGAGTGCGGCCCGTGCGACGTCGAACATTGCATAGTGGGATCGGCTAACCGCGCTATCATTGTCGCCAGCGTTCAAAGCGAGGTGCTCTCCGCGCGCGCGCGAGCCAAAAAGTATCGCTTGCTCCAGCCGTATATCAGCGGGAATTCGCGCGAGGAAGTCGCGTACAGCGCTCTCGGTGTCTGGATCCAAGAATTTCATTGTGGGTATTTTGGACGCAACGCCGCAAGCAGGCAATTCGGCTTGACCTTTCAGAGCTTTACGAGGCTCCTCTAGCCGGACACAGAAAGTGGCGTCCCTAAGGGGAGAAAGTTCGAACCCACTCTTTGAAACCCTCGCAGAATGGAACGACTACCTCGAACGCTGACGCGCCCGCAATGCCCCAGGAGCGGTCGCCATACTCAATGGATGCTGGAAAGTCTCCAACGAGTTTCCGAGGATTTTCGGTGGCTACCACGTATCTGCTCAGATTTCCGCCAGCGATTTACGAGCGTCTTGCTAATCCCTCGGAGCGGCCGATGACCGCCTTCTTGTTCGAATGCGGGGTCGGATCGGGAAAGCCTTCAAAGGCACTGCTCGGATTCCATTCCTGAAGGCTATACACGCGCTTGCCGCGCAATCCCGTTACACCCTCGTTCCATGCGAGAAGCATTCGCTTGCCGATATCCTCAAAAGCGGCGTAGCGTGTCATCGCTTCTCGCACCCGAGGCGCGATATCTGAAACCGCATCGCTGATCGCTTCGACGATTTCGACTTGTGCTTTGACGGAAACGCCAAACGTGGCGGCGATGCACTTTCCGAGACTCTTACCCGGACTCCAGGTTTTCTTGCCCATAAAGCTGATGCCGGGAGGATTTTGTTGGTATCCGGGGTACGCGACGGTCGTAATCATACCGTAGGCCGGTGAAAGGTGAACGTCAGCCCGCGAGGTATAAAGCAGCGCCAGATTCTTCGCGTGACAATCGGCGTTGCGTAGCGCGTAAGTTAACAGCAGCGTTGTCGCGAGCTGGCGAAAGGTCTCGAGCTGTGTAGCGCCAGGAAACTGATCGCGAACCGCCCTAGCGATGCGGGGAGACTCATTTTTCCCGGCTTTCTTTCAGCGACGTGCCGCGCCAGCCTGCGAGAATGGACCCATGCCGCCTTGCACCCTTCCGCGTTCCGCGTCCGCTCCATTCAGCCATGTCATGGCCGACAGCGCGCCGCTGAACCGGGCCATTCTCGATGTCTTCGCGGCATCGAAGCTGCTCAAAACGGCGACGATTACCCGCTTGACTCGCGATGCAACCAAACATCGGGTGCTTCGGCTTCGATGACCCGAGATGACCGTTCCAGGATCTCCCGGTCCAAGGTGATCAGCGGTTCATCGAGTGCTTCGGCGAGCGCGACAAAAACCGCATCAGCACCGCGAAGTTTACAACTCGCCGCCAAAGCAGCGGCTCGATCACCCAGCACGTCGTTCAGTCCATGACGCTGCACACGCGGCAATGCGAGTACGGCCCGTACCGTGCGGGTCGCAAGCCTAGCCTGCCCGGTTTGGCGTGCAAATACACCCGCGATCTCGGCAAGAGCCAAATTGGGTATGTTTAAATCTCGCTGATTCGCGACCGCCAAGTCCAAGAACGCGACGCTGGCAGCATGATGAACGTCATTCTCACGAAAGATTGCCACCCAGACGGAAGCATCGACGATCATCCCCGCCGTTGCTCGCGCACTGCCGCGACTGCGTCTTGATCCGTTTGCCAACTTGCAGCGTTTATTTTGGCAAGTTGCCGAACCCTTCGAAGAGCCGTGCTAGCACTGACGCCAGTGCCGGATTCGCTCGAGCCCAACTCCTTTTCAAGAGCGCCGGTTACAAATTGCTTAAGAGTCTGGCCGCGGCCCGCCGCAGTAGCCTTAGCCCTCCGAAACAAAGTCTTGGACATTTCCAAAGTGGTTTTCGTGGTGCTCATGGATTAGGATCCCAATCCCCGACAGGCCAGCCTCATTGTCACCCATAAATATGGGCCTAGTCAAAGGCGGCGGCCAAAGTACCCCGGTGATTACATGGGAGAATGTGGGTGGTCACGCCCGGCGCCAACTCGGTGAAAATTGGCGTCCCCACGGGGATTCGAACCCCGGTTCTCACCGTGAAAGGGTGGTGTCCTAGGCCTCTAGACGATGGGGACAATCGACGTAATTAACCTATCGTTCGCGTAAATCTGGTGGAGCCAGGCGGGATCGAACCGCCGACCTCTTGCATGCCATGCAAGCGCTCTCCCAGCTGAGCTATGGCCCCACATGGAGGCGCGGCACGTTACCTTAGAGGGGAGACTTCGTCAAGAAAATGAACAAGCTACGCGCTCCAGAGCTGCCTGCGCGCGCGCCAGGCGAGAGAGCGCCTCGTCTTTCCCCAAAATGGCCAAAGTAGCATCGATGGGCGGCGACACAGTGCCCCCGCATACGGCCAGTCGAATGGGCTGCGCGAGCTTACCGAGCGATATGCCCTTTGCAGCCGCGAAGCTACTGATCAATTCGTGAATCGCTGCCCGGCCTCCAGCTGTCCAGCCGGCCGAGGGCAGCGGCGGCCTCCGCAAGCAGTGCCGGGACCTCGGACGTGATGTGCTTGCCCACGGCCTTCTCATCATAGGTCACCGGCGCCCGAAAAAAGAACACGCTGCTCTGCGCCATTTCGCTCAGCGTCTTGGCGCGTTCGCGCAGCGAGAGGACGATCTGCTCGAGTTTGGCTTCATCGGCGGTCTGAATGCCTTGCCGCTCCAAATGCCAGCGCAAGACTGACGCCACGCGCGCGGGTGTCGCCCGCATCATATGCTGTTGGTTGAGCCACGCCAGTTTCTCGAAATTGAAAGCCGCCGCCGATTTATTAACATCCGCGATGTCGAAGAATGACTGCATCTCCTCGATGGAAAAGAATTCCTGGTCCCCGTGCGACCAACCTAAGCGGACCAAGTAGTTGAGGACGGCTTCGGGCAGGAATCCCTGGTCTCGATAATCCAATACGCTGACCGCTCCATGTCGCTTCGAGAGCTTCGCGCCGTCCGCCCCTAGAATCATCGGCAGATGCGCATAGACCGGCGGCTTGGCCCCCAATGCAAGCAGCATGTTCAACTGTCGCGGCGTGTTGTTCAGATGATCGTCGCCACGAATCACATGCGTAATCTGCATGTCCATATCGTCCACCACGACGCAGAAATTGTAGGTCGGCGTTCCGTCCGAGCGCGCAATGATCAAATCATCCAGCTCGCTGTTTTGGAACACCACCGGGCCATGCACGACATCCTCGACCACCACTTCGCCGGTCAAGGGATTTTTGAATCGCACCACGAAGGGCGCGTCCGGGATTGAATCGGTGCGTTCGCGCCAGCGACCGTCGTAGCGAGGTTTCTCACCGCGAGCCGTTTGCTGTGCCCGCATCTGCTCCAGCTCTTCCTTGGTGCAATAGCACCGGTAGGCCGTGCCCTCGGCCAGCATTTCTTCTATGACTTCCTGGTAGCGCGTCGAAGCGTTTGGTTTGAAAAAATGGACCTTCGTCTTGAATCAGACCCGCCCATTCCATCCCGTCGAGAATCTGTTGAATGGCCTCGTCGGTCGATCGCTCCAGATCGGTGTCCTCGATTCGCAGGACGAATTGCCCTGAATGCCGACGCGCGTACAGCCAGCAAAAGAGTGCCGTTCGCAGGCCGCCGATGTGCAGGAAGCCGGTAGGACTGGGAGCAAAGCGAGTTCGGACAGTCATGGACTAGGGTCTGAGATTTGCGGGACGCGAGTCTAGCAGAGCCGTGCCCGGAAGGCAGATCCGAGCGCGCTAAGCGTTTGTTTTAGCGTTTGTGCCGATGTCATACTTTGCGCCTGACTTGCGGGCGGTTAGCTCAGCGGTAGAGCACTGCTTTCACACGGCAGGGGTCACAGGTTCAATCCCTGTACCGCCCACCATCCACAGAAATAAGCGTTGTCGCATTGGACCGCGAAAGGCTCTCGCCTCGGCCATGCCACTTTTTTATCCCAACTTCACCACTCGACCACCGCACAGAACCCATAAACCCACCGAGTTCGTTTCGGAAGCGAAAACGCTCGGGTCTAACGTCGTTACCATTTGTGCGCGAGCCAAGTCCAGCGGCACGCCGCTCCAAAATGCGCCAACGCAATCCAGATCAGCGGGTCCGACTTCATTACTCAATCGATCTCCGAAGAAAAAAACTACGAATCAAAAACATTTCCGACGCGCCTGCAGACGGCGCAAAAGAAAAATTCTGTCTCTGCATGCAGACACTCGGCGCTGCGCTGAAGCAAGAGAAGTAGTTCACTAAGGGATTTACTTAACGTCTCGTCGAAGCCTACGCGAATCCCAAGAACTTTTGTCCTACAAAAAAAACCCATTTTTATAGGCTATTTCTTTCGTTCATAAAACGCGCTCGCCGCTTCTCGGTAATTCTTGCAACGTCGTCGCCAATGCGCGACGTGTAACTCGCGTGTGCAATTTTTTATTTTTTGAAACACAAAAGAAGTTTTTCTCGCCACTGAACATATGTAGTTTGCAAATGGCGACAGGTTGGCGAATTTGAAATATCGAATGAATATGTGATCTCAAAGATTGCGGATGAATGGAATCGAGCTCCGCGAAAAATTTGTCGCAATAAATTTTGGGGAGACGCGTATGAGTTCGATTCGCCGCAGCCGCTGCTCAAGGTTTGCGTTCGCGTTGAAATCCATACTCGGGCTAGCCGCGCTAATTTCGCTCGCTGCGTGCGGTGCGAGTTCGAACGCTGAGACTTCGCAGACATCGCAGCCCTCACCCACAGCGCAATCGCCCCAGACACCACAAACATCGAACAGCGCCGCGACACCTGCCGTCGTTGCGCCACCGTCGGTGAGCCTGAAGGCGAGTCAAAGCGCAGTCGCCATGGGAGCCTCAGACACGCTGCAATGGAGCGCCACTAACGCGAACGCCTGTACGGCTTCCGGAGGCTGGAGCGGTACGGTACCGACATCCGGCACCACCACGACACCGCCGCTGTCTTCCCAAACGAGCTACACGCTGACCTGCAGCGGGTCGGGTGGAACCACGACTCAATCGGTCGCCGTGTCTGTGGTCACGGCTGCGACACCCGTTGCAGTATCAGTGTCATTGACTGCCGCACCCACGACGGTGAGCAGCGGTGGCAGTTCGACCCTTACTTGGAGATCCGCGGAAGCGACCGCCTGCGCGGCCTCAGGCGGTTGGCACGGCAGTGTGCCGACCAGTGGGACCTGGTCGACCGGCGCTCTGACCAACTCCACCGAATATGAATTGACCTGCACGGGAGCCGGCGGGTCTGCCACGCAGACGGCCACCGTCACCGTTTCCAGTAAAGCACCGATTGTCACGCTCAGCGCAGCGCCGAGTACCGTGAAAGCGGGCGGCTCGTCAACCTTGACTTGGTCGAGCCGCGACGCGACCTCCTGTAAGGCATGGGGCAACTGGAGCGGCACCAAAGGGCTCAACGGTTCGCAATCGACGGGCGCGGTATCCTCCCACTCGACCTACGGGTTGACGTGCACGGGTCCCGGCGGAAGCGCCACTCAGGCAGTCACGGTCAGCGTGAATTCAGCGGCACCCACGGTCTCGCTCAGCGCTGCGCCGAGTTCCGTGACGAGCGGAACCAGCTCGACGCTCAGCTGGTCTGCAACCAATGCGACGGCCTGCACGGCATCCGGTGCCTGGAGCGGCAGCAAGCCGATCAGCGGTTCGCAATCCACTGGCGTGCTGTCAGCCAATGCGACTTACACTCTGGCATGTACGGGCAGCGGCGGCAGCGCTGCACAGTCCGCAACGGTTTCCGTCAAAGCATCCGCGCCCGCTGTCACGCTGAGCGTAGGACCGAGCGCCATCAAGAGCGGCGGCAGCGCGACGCTCTCGTGGTCGGCGACGAACGCGACCTCGTGCGCCGCATCGGGTGCTTGGTCGGGAGCGAAAGCCGTCTCCGGCAGCCAGTCCACCGGGGCACTCACCGCCACTTCCGCGTATACACTCACCTGCACCGGCGCCGGCGGTACCGCAGCGCAAACAGCAACCGTGACGGTCAGCGCAAAGCCCACCGTGACGGTGAGCTTCAGTGCAAGCCCCAGCACCATCGCGAGCGGCAACGCATCGACCCTGACCTGGTCCTCCAACAACGCAACCTCGTGCACCGCATCGGGAGCATGGACGGGGACTAAGGCCCTCACGGGATCGCAGTCCACGGGCGCGCTCACTGCGAATGCGACCTATACGCTCACCTGCACCGGCACCGGTGGCGGGTCTGCGGGGCAGTCAACGACCGTCTCGGTGACGCAACCCGTGCCCACCGTTACCCTCACGGCGAGCCCCAGCACGGTGGCGAGCGGCACCAGCGCCACTCTGACGTGGTCCACGTCCCACGCGACGGCTTGTACGGCCTCGGGCTCTTGGTCGGGCACCAAGGCGGTGAGTGGTTCGCAGTCGACCGGCGCGGTGACTGCCAACTCGACCTACATTCTCAATTGCACAGGCAGCGGCGGCAACGCGACCCAATCCGCTACGGTTTCGGTGAAAACGGCCGCCCCCACCGTCACCTTGTCAACGGCCCCGAGCACCGTCGCGAGCGGCAGCAGTTCCATGCTGACGTGGTCGGCGACCAATGCGACCTCCTGTAGCGCATCCGGCGCTTGGTCCGGCACCAAGGCCACGGGCGGTTCGCAGTCAACCGGCGCGCTGACGACCAATCAAACCTACACGCTCACTTGCAGCGGCAGCGGCGGTAGTACCGCACAATCCGCCGCGGTGTCGGTCACCACGCCCGCACCGGCCGTCACCCTCACGGCCAATCCTGCCACGGTCAAGAGCGGCGCGACGTCGGCACTGACCTGGTCATCGACCAACGCCACCGGCTGCACGGCATCGGGAGGCTGGAGCGGCTCAGAAGCGACCACGGGCACAAAGTCGACGGCCGCTCTGACGGCAACCACGAAATTTACCCTGACGTGCACGGGCGCCGGCGGCTCGGCGTCGCAGTCTGCGACGGTGACGGTCTCGGCTGCTCCGGCGCCCACGGTGTCGTTGAGCGCAAGTCCGTCTAGCGTGGCCAGCGGTAGCGCAGCGACGCTGACTTGGTCTTCGACCAATGCCACGGCCTGCACCGCTTCCGGCGGATGGAGCGGCACTCAAGCGATCAGCGGCACGAAGTCCACCGGCGCACTCAGTTCGACCACGGTGTATACGTTGAGTTGTACAGGCACCGGCGGCACGGCCAGCCAAAGCGCGACCGTGACCGTGACCGGAAGCAGCAATGGAACGGCAACACTGACCTGGGTGCCACCGACGAAAAATACTGACGGCACACCGGTGACGACGCTGACCGGATACCACATTTACTACGGCACCACCGAGGGCGCTCTAAACCAATCGATTGCTGTCAACAGTGCGGGCACGACCAGTTATGAAATTACCGGTCTCAGCAGCGGAACCTGGTACTTTGCCGTCGCTGCCATGGCGGCTGACGGCACGGAGAGCGCGCAAAGCAATGTAGGTTCCAAGACCATATAGTCCGAGGCTCGGCGGGCAAACTGGGCGCTGAAAAAAGCGCCGGTCGCGTTCGCTCGCCAACCCTACGGTCGGCATTAGGTCCGAAATGTCTAGTATTCTTCGCTCCATCGTAAGCAGTGGGAGCGAAGTGTATGTCTGTCGAAGACGCCATCAAGGCACAGTTTGAGCAGGTGGCGATCGAGCAGCACCGGAAGCTGTCACGGTTAATACCAGAGCTAAAACTGCTCGATTCCGGCCTGGACTCTCTCTGCTTTGCCCTCATCGTTGCTAGACTTGAGGATGCCTTGGGTTTTGATCCGTTTGAAGCGGGCGAAGAAATGAGATTCCCCGTGACTTACGGCGATTTCGTCAGAATGTACGAAAATCATGGTAGATCGGCCCGCCTAGCCTAGCCCTTGCAACTTAACCGCAGTGCGGCAAATGTGTGAGCCCTTTCTGGTTCGCCCCGAGGGAAGTTCGTTATACTTGAACTTTAGCCGAGGGATGCTCCGGACTCCACGGATAGGTCCAAGCGGTGGGATGCTATGCGCGTTCGGCTGTTAGGCCATCAGATTCCCGCTATCCATGGCGGTGCTCGCCATTCTCGAGTCAGCCGCTGTCTTTGGTGGATTGCTCGGTGCTAGATTCCTGCGCTTCCACTGGAGCCCTGGCGCAATTGACTTCGATATTGGCCCAATCTGGGCGCGCGGCCTGCTTTTTACCGGAGCTACATTCGCCAGCACGATGGCCTTCGGGCTGTACAGCGAACGTCAGCGCGCGCGTACCATAGGCATCCTCGTCCGGGTAGTCGCCTCCGTCGGCGCGGGAATCGCGATCGCCGCACTAGGTTTTTACCTGATTCCGCATCTGTGGATTGGCCGCTCCGTTCTTTTGATCGCAGGTCTCCTGGTGATTGCCCTGATGTTGCTCCTCCGGCTCGGATTTTCGCGCCTGGTGGACCCCTCAACCTTCAAGCGGCGGGTGCTTGTTTACGGCACTGGCCAGCGCGCGAAGCCAATCGCGGGGCTGCGGCGCAGCTCCGACCAGCGCGGCTTCGTGCTCGTGGGCTTCGTGCAGCCTCCTGGCGAGGAGTTTGCCCTGCCGCCAGACCGCCAGGTGTACTCAGGCGAAATGCTCCCGGCACTGTGCGAGCGTCACGAAGTGGACGAGATCGTAGTGGCCATGGACGATCGGCGCGAGGCGTTTCCAGTCCGCGAGCTGCTCGACTGCCGCCTGGCCGGCATCGACGTGACCGATCTATCGACTTTTCTCGAGCGCGAAACGGGTCGAGTCCGCCTCGATGTCTTGAATCCCAGTTGGCTCATTTTTGGCGAGGGTTTCAAACGCGGATCGTTCCGGTTGCAGAGTGCACGTGTGCTCGATCTACTCGCGGCGTCGGCTTTGTTTATTTTCACCTGCCCATTGATGGTGGCCACGGTCTTGGCCATCAAGTTGGAAGACGGTTGGCGCTCGCCCATATTTTATCAGCAAGAAAGAGTGGGATTTGGCGGCCGAGTTTTCAGGCTGTTGAAGTTTCGCAGCATGCGCGTCGATGCGGAGGCGAACGGCCAGCCGATCTGGGCACAGAAGAACGATTCGCGCGTCACGCGCATCGGTGCCGTGATCCGCAAGCTGCGTATTGATGAGTTACCGCAAATCCTGAACGTACTCAAGGGCGAGATGGGCTTGGTGGGACCGCGTCCGGAGAGGCCGCAATTCGTCAAGCTGCTGACAAAAAAGATACCGTACTACGTCGAGCGCCACAGCGTGAAACCCGGGGTCACAGGCTGGGCACAGCTATGCTATCCCTACGGCTCCTCGGAGCAGGATGCGCTGGAGAAGTTGCAGTATGACCTTTATTACATCAAGAACAGCAATTTGCTGTTCGATCTCGCCATCCTCGCGCAGACCCTGGAAGTGGTCGTGATGGGCAAGGGCGCGCGCTAGCCGCTATTCGACTGTGACGCTCTTGGCGAGGTTTCGCGGCTGGTCCACATCCGTACCTTTCAAGATCGCCACGTGATAGGCGAGCAGCTGCAGCGGAATCGTGTAGACAGCGGGCGCTTGGAAGTACGTGACGTGGCGCGGCATGGTGATCACAGTCACCCCATCATCTTCCTTGAGGCCGGCCTCGGGATCCGCGAATACGATCAGCTCACCCCCCCGCGCGCGCACCTCCATTAGGTTCGACTTGAGCTTGTCGAGCAGATCGTTGTTGGGTGCCACCGTGATCACCGGCATGTCCGCATCGACCAGTGCGAGCGGCCCGTGCTTGAGCTCGCCTGCCGGATAGGCCTCGGCGTGGATGTAGGAGATCTCCTTGAGCTTCAGCGCACCTTCCATGGCGATCGGGTGCAAAGCCCCGCGCCCGAGGAACAGCGCGTGGTGCTTGTCGGCGAAGCGCTCCGCGAGTTTCTGCACCACCGAATCGAGCGCGAGGGTCTGCTCCAAGAGCGCAGGCAGCTCGATCAGACGCGTGACCAGGCCGCGCTCGCGCTCTGCGTCCGCGCCGTGATGCTTCGCGAGAGCGATCACGAGCATGCCCAGCGCAGCGAGCTGCGTGGTGAAGGCTTTGGTCGAGGCGACTCCGATCTCGGGACCCGCGCGAGTGAGCATCACGAGCTCGGACTCGCGAACCAGGGAACTCTCCGGAGAGTTGCAAATCGCGAGGGTTGAGAGATATCCGGACTGCTTCGCAAGCCGCAGCGCAGCGAGGGTGTCCGCGGTCTCGCCGGACTGCGAGATAGTCACGAACAATGAGTTGCGCGGCACCAGCGGATTGCGATAGCGGTACTCGCTTGCGATCTCCACTACGCAGGGCAGCCTGCAGATCTGCTCGATGAAGTAGCGTGCTACCGCGCCGGCATGGTGGCTCGTGCCGCACGCAACGATATGCACGGTCTCCGTGCGCTGGAAGATCTCGCTGGCGGCGGGACCGAAGGCGGCCTCGAGCAGGCGGCCGCCAGCCACCCGCTCCTGGAGCGTGTCGGCCACCGCGCGCGGCTGTTCGTGAATTTCCTTCAGCATGAAATGGCGATACTGCCCCTTCTCCGCCGCGTCCGCGGATAAGTCACTCTCGCACGCAGGACGATCGACGCGATTGCCCTTCCGGTCGACGATTCGCACGGAGGTGCGGCGGATCTCCGCGACGTCTCCCTCCTCCAGGAAGATGAACCGCCGAGTCACGGGCAGCAGCGCGGCAACATCGGAAGCTACGAAATTCTCCTCGACGCCGAGCCCTATCACCACCGGGCAACCCTCGCGCGCGAGAATCATGCGGTCGGGATCTTGCTCACTCACCACGGCGAGCGCGTAGGCACCTTGAAGCTCAGCGACCGTGCTACGCACCGCGTCGAACAGATCACCGGCAGTTCTTAAATGATGGTGAATGCGGTGCGCGATGACCTCGGTGTCGGTCTCCGAACTGAATGTATAGCCGGCCCGCTCCAGCTCTACGCGCAAAGTCTCGTGATTTTCGATGATGCCATTGTGAACGATCGCGAGACCATCGTTAGAGATGTGCGGGTGTGCATTGCGTTCGCTCGGCACGCCATGCGTCGCCCAACGAGTGTGCGCGATTCCAAGCGCGCCGTGACAGGGCGTGCGGTCGAGTGCATCCTGCAGCGACTGGACCTTGCCCACGGCCCGCAAGCGCACCAGATGATGGGTATCATCGACGATGGCGATGCCCGCCGAGTCGTATCCCCGATATTCCAGCCGCCGCAATCCTTCCATCAGGATGGGTACGATATTGCGTTCAGCGATCGCCCCGACGATTCCACACATGCTTATCAAGCCCTCGTAGCCGCCCGGCGCCGACTCTGCAGGGCGAAGTGGATCTAGTGTAGCCCGGACCCCTGCGGACTGTAAGCTTGCAGTGGATTCCACAGTCGGCAAAACCTGTGATCAGATAGCGATAGACGATTTCTTGCCGAGACGAATTCCACAGTTTTGAGACTCCGATACCGGACTTGACATGCAGCACCACACCAGCGAGGCTGCGCGGCGCGATTTAACCGTAGCTACCCCGAGAGAGCCTGGAACCAAAGGGCGAAGAACAGAACGAGAATGCATTCCGGTATTCCTGCAGTCGTTGTGGGTGGATCATTGAATGGGCTGGGGGTGATTCGCAGCCTTTCCCAAGCCCGCGTGCCATTGTTCATTGTCGAGAATACCCGACAAGCGGCGGCCTGCTGGTCTCGGTATTGTCACTTCGTGAAAGCCGCGAGTATCGATGGAGCCCCTCTCGTCAGCGCTCTGCGGGAACTCGGAACGCGGCTCGGGACTCGGCCCGTGTTGATTCTGACTAGCGACGAATAGCGTTGGCACAATTTCTGCGGCTCGAAGCGAAATTGAAACGCTCTACCGCATTAGCTTGCCTTCGGCCGACATGGTTCAAGCTCTGGCCGACAAGACCCAATTTCAGACGCTCGCGAAGCGCGAGGGCTTCCGGGTGCCACGTGGCGTTGCCGTTTCCAGCATGAACGATTGCTCGCAATTTAGTCAGCTCAGCGCTCCCCTTGTTCTAAAGCCCGCCGACAAAACACTGGTGCTCGCGCATATCGCCGAGCGAGCCGTTCGCGTCGACTCGATCGCCGAAGCAGAGCAAGTGGCCCAACGTATGCTGCGGCAAGCGCCCCGCCTAATCGTTCAAGAATGGATTGACGGACCGGAGACGGAAATCTTCTTCAGTCTGTTCAGTTGTGACCGCAACGGACGACTGCTCGGGCTTTTCCCCGGCCGCAAGCTGCTATGCGCGCCGCCGATGGTCGGCACCACCGCCGTCTGCGCTGCAGCGCCTGAGGCCGCCGCTGAGCTAAGCGCACAGACTCGAACCTTCGTAGACCGGGTCGGCTATCGGGGGTTGGGAAGCTTGGAATTCAAGCGCGATAGCCGTTCAGGTGAATTTGTCATCATCGAACCCACGGTCGGCAGGACCGATTGGCAGGAGGAGATCGCGACGCTCTGCGGCATCAATCTGCCGCTTTTGACCTACCGGTCCGAGATTGGACTACCGGCAGCCGCGCTGGCGAGTCTGCCACCAGAATCTGCGGCTTGGCGCGCTTCTCTGGGGTTCAAACCCCCGCCGGGTTTGCTGCAACCGAAAACCAAGCTCGTCGACGGTTTCTTGCGCTGGCTCGACCCGCAACCGGCTTTATATCACTACGCTTATGATCGCGGGTTGCGCCGACTTTGGCGACGTGCCAAGCGTGCGGTATCGCGGGCACCAGTCCGGACAGATCAACAGGAGGCGTGACGTTGGACTCGAACATCGCGATTGTAGGTGCAGGACCGTATGGCTTGTCGATTGCGGCGCACCTTCGAGCTGCAAAGCAGCCGTTTGAGATCTTCGGCAGTGCGCTCGAGAGCTGGCGTACCTACATGCCGCGAGGCATGATCCTCAAGTCCGAGCGCTTCGCATCCAATCTTTGGGACCCCGCGCGCCGTTTCACATTGGAGCGCTACAGCGCGGATCAGCGAGTGCCCTACCAGGCCGTCGGCAATCCGTTGAGCCTCGAGCTTTTTCTGCAGTACGCCGCTTGGTTTCGACAGCAAGCAGTCGGTGAAATTCATGATGTGAAGGTCGCACGGGTCGCTCCCTGCGCCGGAGGTTTCGAACTAACCCTCTCCGATGGACGTCGAATTACGAGCCGGCGCGTAGTGCTGGCGACCGGTCACATGGCATTTCGCACGATACCATTGCAACTTGCGGCTCTTCCGGAACCGTTCGTAGTGCATAGCACGCGCATGGAAGACGTGCAGGCCTATGCCGGCCGCGACGTGACGATTATTGGCGCCGGTCAATCAGCCCTCGAGACCGCCGCGCTGCTCCACGAAGTCGGCGCTCGCGTGCGCCTGCTGGCGCGCACCGATCGCCTTGAATGGAACGTTCGCTCAAGCCTGCGCACCCTGACGCAGCGTATCTTGGCGCCGGATGCCGGTGTGGCCAGCGGCTGGAAGTCCTACGCGGTCTCAGAGCTTCCACGCGTATTTCGTTGGTACTTCCCTGCTGCCAAACGCCACCGCTACGTGAGGGGCTCATATGGGCCGAGCGGCGCTTGGTGGCTGCGAGATCGAGTGGATGGGCACATCGAAACGTGGCTCGATACGCAGCTTGAATCCGCGTCTTTAATTGACGGCGGCGTCGGCCTACGCGTTCGTCGCGCAGGTGCGCCTCAGGAGATCCGCACCGACCGCGTGATCGCCGCCACCGGCTTCGAAGTCGACATCGATCGACTGGACTACCTTGACCCCGCACTGCGCGGCGGCATCGTGCGCGAACTCGGAGGCGTCGCAGCGCTCAGCTCCAACTTCGAGTCGTCGATTCCGGGACTTTTCATCGTCGGCGTCGCGAGCTCGCCCGTGTTCGGCCCGATCATGCGCTTCATGTTCGGCGCGAAACATGCCGCCCGGGTAGTTGGGCGGCGGCTCAAGAAGCGTAGCTGAGGGTCGCTCGGCTTATTTCGGTACCGTACATCCGATGCGCTGGCTCGCAACCACCATGTCGTCCAGAATTAGATCCGAATTGGGGCTTTCCGTATTGTAATTCTGCGGCCAGAAGTAATTGATCTTCAGTGCGCTGGTGGTTCTCCACTGCTGATCGAGCAGCACCTGCGATGGATTGGCAGGCTTGAAAGCTGTGCATTCACTGCCGTCCGCATCGGCCGGACAGAATTTGTCCTTCACCCAGTAGCCCAACGGACCGGAGTCATCAAAGCGCCGGATCAAAGAATCGTTCTGCCACACTTCCAGTATCGCCCCCGTGCCGTTGGCCGGATTAGGATTGAGCTTCAGGTGGATCTCATAGCAGATCCAGGTGTTGCTCTGCATACGAAACTCGGCGTTGTGCAACAGCGTGTTGCCGAAATAATCCCCTGGAGCGCCAGTGGGCGCGGACTTCCACGATTGCATCCCCCTCCAATAAGTGTAGAAATCCATCGGCACGTTGGTAAAGGATGGAATCGGCTCGAGTCCGATCGAGTACAGATCGTTGCCCTCGGGCTTCAGGCCCGCGCGTGGATACGGATAAAGCAGCGATGGATTGTAGCCGCCGATCCACAAACCCGTATGGTGCCAAGGTCCCGCGCCCACATATTTTGCGTAGTAACGGAAATACAACTCCTCGTACCCCGCACCAAAACTCTTGTAAAAGTGGGTCGCCTGAGTCGCCGGGTCGCTGCCGCCGGCATTAAGATCGAGTGCGACCGCGCCCGGGCTGTTTGCCGGATGATCGCTAACCAGGCTCATTCCTGCGCTATTGACGTAACTGTCGTAACGGCCCACCACCGCCGCCACGCTGCCCTCCGCAAAGTTCTCGTACCAGACGACAGAGGAGTCCGCTCCAATGCCGACATCGCCCGGGTATTTCGCGGCAAGCGTCGTCGACGTGCTCGCGGTGACGGTGACAGTAGTGCTTTGAGTGGCGGTGCCGCCGGTTCCGGTGCAGCTCAATGTATACACCGTAGTGGCAGTGAGTGCGCCGGTGGATTTCGATCCACTGATCCCTTGGGCGCCGCTCCAGCCACCCGATTCCGTGCAGGCAGTGGCATTGGTCGAGCTCCAGGTCAGGGTGGATGAGCTGCCACTGCTGATGCTGGAAGGACTGGCGCTGATCGACACGGTGGGCGCGGCGGGCGCCGAGACGGTGACGGTGGCGGATTGCGAGGCAGAACCTCCGGCGCCCGTGCAGGTCAGGGTGTATTTAGTGGTCGCTGTAAGGGTCGGCGTGGTTTGTGAACCGGCGGTCGCCTTCGAGCCGCTCCAGCCTCCCGACGCGCTGCAGCCGGAAGCATTGGTCGATGACCAGCTCAACGAAGAGGTGGCGCCGCTCTTGACCGTGGCGGGATTCGCGGTGAGGGTCACAGCGGGCGCAGGCGTTGTTACCGATACTGTTGCGGATTGCACCGCGTTCCCGCCGCTGCCGCTGCAAGTCAGCGTGTAGGTTTGGTTGGCAGTGAGCGCGCCGGTCGATTGCGAACCGCCGGTTGGCGCTTTAGCGCCACTCCAGGCACCGGAGGCCGCACAGGATGTCGCGTTGGTCGCTGACCAGCTCAGCACGGAGCTGCTGCCGCTGGCGACTGTGCTGGGAGTGGCCGAGAGAGTAACGGTTGGCACCGGCTGCGTGACCGATACCGTTGCTGATTGGACGGCGCTGCCACCGCTGCCGGTGCAGTTCAAGCTGTAGGTCGCATTGGCGGTCAATGCACCGGTGCTTTGCGATCCGCTGACGGGCTTGGCGCCCGACCAGGCTCCCGAGGCAGTGCAAGCCGTCGCGTTGCTCGCCGACCAACTCACCGTAGCGCTCTTGCCGCTGGCTACAGTGCTAGGGCTCGCTGTGAGGGTGACAGTCGGCACGGGTTGCGTTACCGAGACTGTCGCTGATTGCGCGGCGCTACTGCCCCCGGTCCCGCTGCAGGTAAGGGTATAGGTCGCATTCGCGGTGAGGGTGCCCGTGGACTGCGAGCCGGTGATCGCCTTGGCACCCGACCAGGCTCCCGAGGCAGCACACGAGGTGGCGTTATTGGACGACCAGGTCAAGGTCGATGCCTTGCCGCTGGCGACGGTACTGGGGCTGGCACTGAAGCTCACGGTGACGGTCGGCTTGGCGCTGACGGTAACGGTGGCCGTCTGGGCGGCCGTACCGCCGGTGCCGGTGCAGGTGAGGGTATAGACCGAGGTGCTGCTCAGCGCTCCGGTGGACTGCGTGCCGGTGATGGTTTTGGCTCCCGACCATGCGCCGGAGGCGGCACACGAGGTTGCATTGGTCGATGACCATGTCAGCGTGGCACTGCCGCCGCTCTTGATGGCGCTCGGGCCCACGCTCAAGGCAACGGTGGGCGCGGCCGCTTTCACCGAGACGGTTGCCGACTGAGTGGCGCTGCCGCCGCTGCCCGTGCAGGTCAGCGTGTAAGTCGCGTTCGCCGACAGCACGCCGGTCGACTGTGAGCCGCTCAACGCTTTGCTGCCGCTCCAGCCGCCAGCGGCTGCACAGGCGCTTGCATTGGTGGCAGACCAGGTGAGGGTCGAACTTGTTCCGCTCGTCACCGAACTCGGCGCCGCACTGATTAGAACCGTCGGTGCGGGCGTACCGACCGAAACGGTCGCCGATTGAGTTGCATTTCCACCGGATCCCGTGCACGTCAAGGTGTAGGTCGAGTTGGCGGAGACCGCGCCGGTGGATTGCGAGCCGCTCAGCGCTTTGCCGCCACTCCAGGCGCCGGATGCGCTGCAAGCAGATGCATTGGTGCTCGCCCAGGTCAGCGTGGAGGCGGAACCTGATTTCACGCTGCTGGGCGTGGCGCTCAGCGTGATAGTGGGCGCCTGGCTCGAGACCGTAACGGTTACCGATCGCGTTACTGAGCCGCCGGCTCCGGTGCAGGTTATCTCGTATTCGGTCGTGTTCCAGAGGGCCGGGGTTTGCCATACTGCGCTGGTCTGCACAGCGCCGCTCCAATTGCCGACGTTGGCCACGCAGGCGGTCGCGTTGGTGGATGCCCAGGTCAGCGTGGATCTGCCGCCGGTGCTGATGGTCGTGGGTGCGGCACTTAGCGTCAGTGTCGGTGCAGCGGGTTGGACTACCGACACGGCAACTGACTGGACCGTCGTGCCGCCCGCTCCGCTGCATGCCAGTGAGTAGCTGGTCTGGTCAGAAAGAGGCGGAGTCGTGGTGGTGCCGGTGGTCGGCAGAGTGCCGCTCCAGCCCCCCGAAGCCGTGCAGTACTGAGCGTTGGCGGCATTCCACTGCAACGTGACCGATTCGCCCACCGCGACAGTGCTCGCATTTGCCTTCAATGTCACGGAGGGAGGCGGAGCCGCCGCGGTGGTCGCGGCGCCATTAGATGCCGGCGCAGATGCCGTCGCAGTTGTCTCCGTCGATGGAGATGTGAAAGCGTTTGAACTCTGACCGCACGCGGCGAGTAAGCCGAGAGCCGTCAATCCGAGTAGTGACTTCAATGCGAACGCAAACCTGGCGCAGCGGCTGCGGCGAACTGAACTCATTACGAATCTCCCAAGATTTCCTGTTAAAAATTTCTCCGCGGTGATGATTCCTTTCACCCGCAATCTTTGAGATCACATATTCATTCGATATTTCTAATTCGCCAACCTGTCGCCATTTGCGAACTACATATGTTAAAGAAAACAATAAGCCGATTGGTAAGCACCAAGCTCCATTGCGAGGACCATCTCGCACGGACCGTGCATTTGCCGATAGTTGGGCGGCGGCTCAAGAAGCGTAGCTGAGGGTCGCTCGGCTTATTTCGGTACCGTACATCCGATGCGCTGGCTCGCAACCACCATGTCGTCCAGAATTAGATCCGAATTGGGGCTTTCCGTATTGTAATTCTGCGGCCAGAAGTAATTGATCTTCAGTGCGCTGGTGGTTCTCCACTGCTGATCGAGCAGCACCTGCGATGGATTGGCAGGCTTGAAAGCTGTGCATTCACTGCCGTCCGCATCGGCCGGACAGAATTTGTCCTTCACCCAGTAGCCCAACGGACCGGAGTCATCAAAGCGCCGGATCAAAGAATCGTTCTGCCACACTTCCAGTATCGCCCCCGTGCCGTTGGCCGGATTAGGATTGAGCTTCAGGTGGATCTCATAGCAGATCCAGGTGTTGCTCTGCATACGAAACTCGGCGTTGTGCAACAGCGTGTTGCCGAAATAATCCCCTGGAGCGCCAGTGGGCGCGGACTTCCACGATTGCATCCCCCTCCAATAAGTGTAGAAATCCATCGGCACGTTGGTAAAGGATGGAATTGGCTCGAGTCCGATCGAGTACAGATCGTTGCCCTCGGGCTTCAGGCCCGCGCGTGGATACGGATAAAGCAGCGATGGATTGTAGCCGCCGATCCACAAACCCGTATGGTGCCAAGGTCCGGTGCCCACATATTTTGCGTAGTAACGGAAATACAACTCCTCGTACCCCGCACCAAAACTCTTGTAAAAGTGGGTCGCCTGAGTCGCCGGGTCGCTGCCGCCGGCATTAAGATCGAGTGCGACCGCGCCCGGGCTGTTTGCCGGATGATCGCTAACCAGGCTCATTCCTGCGCTATTGACGTAACTGTCGTAACGGCCCACCACCGCCGCCACGCTGCCCTCCGCAAAGTTCTCGTACCAGACGACAGAGGAGTCCGCTCCAATGCCGACATCGCCCGGGTATTTCGCGGCAAGCGTCGTCGACGTGCTCGCGGTCGTCACAGTAATCGAGAATGGCGCGAGAGCCTTAGTTGAAGCGCCATCACTCACGCTGATCACGATATTCGGATCGCTGCCGGCATCGCTCGCTGAGGGCGTACCGCTCAAACGTCCGGTCGCGGCCGCAAAAGCAGCCCATGTCGGCGCATTTTGTATAGAGAACGTAAGAGTCGCTCCGGCAGCATCGGTCGTCGTGGGTGTAAAAATGTACGCCGTGCCCACTGTAACGGTCGTCTGTGGCGTTCCCGAAATCGACAGCGCGGCAGCGGCTGTGACGGTGATAGAGAATGGCGCGAGAGCCTTGCTGGAAGCGCCATCGCTTACGCTGATAATGATGTTCGAGTAGCTGCCCGCATTGGTAGCCGACGGAGTACCGCTCAGCTGTCCGCTCGTAGAATTAAAGGCCGCCCACAACGGCGCATTTTGAATCGAGAACGTGAGCATCGCGCCGGGGGCATCCGCCACAGTGGGCGTAAAGCTGTACGCCGTGCCCACCGTAGCGGTCGTCGGTGGCGCACCCGCGATCGACAGCGGAGTGGATACTGGCGGAGATGGTGCGGAGGATGCAAGGGTCGTGGAAGCCGGATTCGCCGAGTTCGAGCCGGACCCACAGCCCGCAAGAGCGCCCAGACAAAATAACAGGCATGCTGTCTTCGGCCCAATCGGCAAATTCATTTTCACCGCCATAGTCGCGCTTCTCGTGATGCAGAGATCATAACCTGGCTCTTGAGCAGGCCACGAAATGTCGCAGCCACAGCACATGTCGCAACATGCAGACAATGCTGCCAAGTCGAATTTCGCGACGCAGCGTTCGTTAGATCTCAGTATGAACCTGAGGGAAAGTCCATCATGCAGGTTCCATCACAGGAATGGCCACTCGTAAGCGCGATAATTTCTCGGGACTCCATGTTAACCTTTCCGCTCGCAGCACCCTTTATAGCTGTTTTTATTGCACTAAGGAACGGACCGCCGACTCAAGGATAGGCCGTTCGCTACTCGTTTCGTACCCAACAAATACCAAGCCACTGTGAACCCCCGCCTATCACTGGCCGCCCTATCGACGGGACGCGACAACAATCTCAATTTGCTTCGCTTCACCGCAGCGACCGCAGTCGTTTATGCGCATAGCTTTGGAGTTGCGGGTCGGACATCGAACGAAATCGTTTATTCCCTATTCGGCATTGGTCTTGGCGATATCGGCGTCGATGCGTTTTTTATCGTGAGCGGATTTCTGGTTACCAAGAGTTTTTGCTCCAAGGATTTGAGACGGTTCATTTGGGCGCGAATCATGCGAATTTATCCCGCACTGTGGGTATCGAGCCTTTTATTCGTCGTGGTCGTCGGCTTGTTTACCAGTCCGCTGCCGGCGATCGATTTCTGGTCGCGTCACGACACTCTCTTATATCTTGCCAAGAATGCGACGATGCTTCCCGGCATCGGCGCCGCGACGCGGCTGCTCCGAGCATTTGACACCAGCCATACGGAGTTCAACACGTCTCTATGGACGTTACCGCACGAATTGCAGATGTACTTGCTTCTGTCTCTGCTGGGACTACTTGGGGCGCTACGATTCCCCATTCTAGTCGTAGGAGTCGCATGTTTCGGTGCAATTGGATTTGCAGGTGATTTGTTCGGATGGTTTCACTTGCTTGACACAGATCGCGCGCGTTTCATTTTTATGTTCTTCTGTGGTTCTTCATTTTATCTGCTTCGAACCCACGTTCTGATGTCGTGGGTGATTGCTGCCACATTTGTGGTCGCGCTGGCTATCGCGGCCACTTTTACCTCAAATCACCTATTGCATCGCTGCGTACTGGCGGCGACTCTGCCATACTTAACACTGTGGTGCAGTTTTGTTCCCGGCGGACCTATGCGTCGATTCAATCAACTCGGCGATTATTCTTATGGCGTGTATATTCTGTCGTGCCCGGTCCAATTCTATCTCGCGTACCGCTACACCGGTCTCTCACCGTGGGCCTTGTTTGCGCTCTCTATGCTTGTAGTCGTGCCCCTGGCTGCCATCTCATGGCACTATTTGGAGTCTCGGGCGCTGCATGCACCTCTGCCGCATGCGCTAGCACCATCAGCTTTTCCGGATCGACGCATTAACTGACCTGCAGCCAGCGTGCCTGCGGAAAATTTCTAAGCTTTCCCCGCCACGACCTCGAACGAAAACTGATATGGATTCGAAAACCACTCGGCAATTCCAATCCGATTTAAATTGAAGGGATCCGGAATCGGCGCATTAGTGCCGCCATGACATGCGACGCAGCACTCGAACCCGAGCTCGCGGATCAACTGCCTTGAATCTTCCGAGATATGTTGCGGACCGCCGAATGGGTAGGCAAATAAGCGTGCCGCGGTCCCTAACTCTCTCTGAATCTTGGCCTGAGAGGCATACAGGTCGCTACGCGCCTCTGTAAGCGCGACCTCACCGAGGTTCAGATGCGTATCAGAGTGGCAGCCGATCTCGAATCCTTGCGATGCGAGCGAACGCACTTGCTCCCAATTCATCCAACTCTGCGGCGTTGACAGTTCGCGATCCCAGGAAGGAACGATGGATGATCCGATAAACCCAGTCGTCACGAAGAAGGTTGCCGGCAGCGCGAGTCTGCGCAAAATGGGAGCTGCTACGTTGTAGTTATCGAGATAGCCGTCGTCAAAAGTGATTGAAAGCGAACCGGCCATACTCCGTCCCGCGCGGGCGCCGGCGACTTGTTCCGATAGAGAGACCACCCGAAAGTGGCGCATGAAAAAACGGCAAAATAGCTCAAATTTAGCTGACGGGCAGGTTAGCCCGTCTTCTGGCAGCTTGTCATTGACGCGGTGGAAGGCAACGATAGTCATAACGCTACCGAAGTTTCGCGCATCGATGCCTGTAGCCGCCGCTGCCCGGCCGAGGATTGTTTTTAGCCCTTTCGCGAGACGAGTCTTCATGTGTCTGGTTGCCTGGATTTTATGCCCTTGGCAGCGAAGTTATTTTCAAACGCGTAACGCAAAACAGGACGACTATCACCCCCAATAGCCGTGTTGGTACTGTCTCAAGCCCGATACCATCATACAAGAGCAACCTCGAGCAATAGTGAGATCGGTCCCGATCTAATTTTACATAAGTCGCGTCTTAGTTGAATGCTGAGAGCCAGCGGCGGCTTCTATCGAAGAAGCCCTTTCTTGCAAAGCAACCAAAGACGGGCCGATAACCCAACATTGGCGAACCGCGAGCGTCTCCAGATGCGCCATACTTCCAAATTGGGAGGAGCACAGCGGTGCGCCAGGTTTAGCCATCTTTGCACCAAGAACGAATGGAACGCCGAGGCGTCATATCGATTGGTACGCCTATTGGAATCGTCGAGACGCTCCAGCCATTCGCCCATCGCGACAAGTTCGTCACGCGTCACTTGCCTGCTTAGATCGAAGACATTCAAATGCAATTGGACCTCGGCCTCAGTGGCATCCGCGACAAGCAGCAGCAGCTGTCTTCGCTGTAGCCTCGCCAACGTATCCTTTTGCTCTGGTGCAAAGGAATTTGTGACCTGATTGACGTGCACCCGGTATCGCAACCCTATTATTGGTATATTGGCGAGCTGAAAATACTCCGCAGCGCGCATCCACAGCTCCAGGTCCTCGCAGTGGTGCGCGTCGATGTCATACCGAAGGTCGCGTTCGGCGAATAGATCTCGGCGCAACATAATCGTGGGATGGCACAAGGCGTTAAACGCGAGTAACTGCACCTTAATTTCGGTCGGCGACAGCGGTGGGCTTATGCGCCTTTCAGGAGCGGCGCCAAATGTCCTTGCCCATGTCCCGCTCAGACCAATACTCGGATTCGCTTCCATGAAGGCGACTTGCCGTTCAAGCCGATCTGGCAGGCAGATGTCGTCTGAATCCATTCTAGCGATTAGGTTGCCTTGGGCGAGGTCCAGACCACGATTCAACGTCGCCGCGACGCCCACATTTTTTGGATTCCGAACTATTCTTAGCCTGGAATCGGCAACACTCCGCAATAACTCTTCCGAGTCGTCAGTGGAGCCGTCGTTGATTGCCAGCAATTCCAGGTCGGCAAAGCTTCCTGTGAGAACGCTGTCCACCGCCTCCAATAGATGTGGCGCGGCGTTATAGACGGGCATCAATACGGTGACACGCGGCGGCATAAAGTCTATCTCACAAAGGTTGGTCTAAAACCGGCAGACGTTTGACCAACCGGCTCGCACGCCTTGGTTCGCTGAAGTATAGACGCATTGTCAAACAGCTTCCAACCGACGCTAGAGGCGCAAAGATTATTGCGACCATCCAGGTCCTCTCATGCGCAACGACTCTAAAAGCGCAAGATCCTCTCCGCGTATCACTTCGCAGAACCGACATCTCATTGGTGTATAGCCTGAGCAGACGTGTAGACTAAATTCAAGGCGTCAAATACCCGCAAAACGCTAGACTGAGGAGCAATGGCATCGCTTTCAACAACCATCATTAACGGAGCATCGGCGGTTGAGTCGATCGCCGCCGAGTGGGATGAGGCGATTCCGCAATCGTTTACAGCCGCGCTCTCGCAATCATCCTGGTACTTCGCATGGCAACAAGCATTCCCACCAAAGCGCATCGTTGTAATCGTTGCCCGGAAGGACAACCGCCTGGTCGGATTGCTGCCGATGTCACTCGTCAAAACCGACGCACGCGGTCTGTACTTTTGCCAGGCCACCACGTTTGCGGGAGGTGATTATCAGTCGCCGGTAATCGCAACCGGTGCCGGCCCGGAAGTTTTGCCAGCCCTGCTCGACGCTGCCCTCGATTATTTTGGCCGACGGATCGTTTACCGTTTCGCCAGCATCCCCGAGACAGATTTGGCCGCGAAAATTTTACCTTCCTATCTTGCAACGAGAGGCTTGGCGGTCGCCGAACAAGTTCAAACTGCCCCTCGACTGAGCATAGCTGGCAGAACTTATGGACAGATAGAATCCACGTGGTCTCCGAGTCACCGCACGGACGTAAGACGACAGAGAAAGCGGTTGGCGGCTCTCGGCAAAATTTCGCTTTGGCGACCGGAAAAATTGGAGGACGCGCATGCATTCCTTGAGGAGTTCTTCGTCGTGCACGACGAAAAATGGCTGTCGCAGGGCCAACCGGGACGATTCCGAGATGCCGCCCAACGCCGACATTTCGCCGCAATTGTAGATGGAATGTGGCGACGCGGCCTTCATCTCTCTGCATTGCGGTGTGGAGAGACAAATGTAAGTTACGGAGTTGGTTTCTGTTCCGACAATTGGCTTCAGTGGTATCGCCCCACCTACAAAACCGAATATCACAATCTATCGCCTGGCAAAGTTCACATTGCAATGTTGTTAGAGGAGGCTTGCCAAGAGCAATGGAATGGATTCGATTTTCTGACCGGTGCTGAACCGTACAAGCTGCAGTGGAGTAACGAGGTCATGAAAGTGACCGACTATTACGCCAGTTTTGCCACTGCATTGCCGGCGTATCAGTGGTTTACACGCGGTAAACCGTACGTGCGCGACCGTATAGGGCCAATGTATGCTCAGCTGCGAGCGCGGCTGCAAAAGAGACCTCTGCTAAGTCGATTGTTTTCTGGCAAGTAACTCAACTTATGCTTCGTCATACGCTCCGGCAGGCCAAAGATCTCCTCCTGCAAATCTTATTCTCGAAAAAGCAGTTCAAGCTGTTGCTGAGGACAACCATCCAACATTTGGACATTCGGCTGCAGACTCTTGCGTCGGTCACCGATGTTTTCTCCGAATCCGTGAGGCCAGTTCCCATCACCGCTCCCTTCGGAAGATCAGTGTTAGTGGTGGCGCCACACCAAGATGATGAGGCCATTGGCTGCGGTGGGGCGCTAGCGCTTCAAGCCATGAGCGGTCATTCCGCCTCAGTGGTGATACTTCAAGATGGTGCTGACGAGCATGCTAGCGTCTCAATGAGCCGCGAGACATTGAAGGAACTCCGGAACGAGGAATCTCGCAATGCCGCACGTGAGATTGGAATTGGTTCGCCAATATTCTTGGGGCTGACGAATTTGAGATCGCATGCCGACACCGCGGCAGCGGCTTTGAGACAAATAATCGAGGAGCGCCAGATAGATGCGATTTTTACTCCATTTGTCCTCGACGGTCATCCAGATCACCGCGCATGCAACTTCATCCTGGCGGCGGCTCTTGGCAAAATAAACCGCACCATTCGCACTTTACAATACGAAGTCTGGTCCAATTGCATCCCCAATGTCTTGGTCAATATAGATAGCGTCGCAGACAAAAAAAGGAAAATGCTGAGTTGTTTCCAATTCGCGAACAAAGCAGTCAACTATACTCACGCCACCATGGGCTTGAACATGTTTCACTCTCGACTTCTTCCGGCGGGCGAAGCAATTTACGTAGAGTGCTTCTTCGAACTTCCACGCAGCGAATTTGTTGAATTGGTCGGCGAAGTTGAACGAGTCGAATTAAACAATTTAGCGCGCAGCTGACTACCAAATGCGCAAGAAGTCTCTGCACGCTTCGTTTCGTTCGGATCTATGACATGAGCGATTCCGTGCAACAAGGCGAAAAGCCCCCTACTCCGATTGACCGCGCTGTCCACGGGCTGCGCTGGATTGGCTCTGCGCGGATCATAACGCAAATAGTTACATGGGCACTGACTGCAATTACGGTCCGGCTTCTTCGGCCGGAGGATTACGGACTAATCGCTACTGCTGGACTATTCACGACTTTCGCCGGCTGCTTCTGGATGGCGGGTTGAGCGTGGTTTTGGTCAGTCGGAAAGAACTGCCCGTTGAGCAGCAGGGTGCCGCAGTTACGGCTGTTCTGCTGAGCTCCCTTATCCTCGGTACACTCATAATTGTCGCCGCGCCGTTCGGAAGTGCCTACTTCCACAGTTCCGCCTTGGCTCGGGTTCTTCAAGTTTCCGCTTTCTACCTACCGTTGGCCGCGCTTACTGTGGTCCCGGTCGCGCTGCTGTCGAAAGAGATGCGCTTTAAGCAGATCGCGGTGATTCAAACGCTGTCCAGCCTCTTGCAAGGAATCTCCACACTGATTTTGGCTTATCTTGGAGAGGGCTATTGGGCGCTGATTATCGGCAACATTCTAGGCACGGGACTACGCGCCTGCCTATTGTGGATGACTCTGGGCCGATTGCTCGTCCCTAATTTTCGCCTTGGAGTTCTAAAGCCAATATTGCTCAGCAGCGGACATATGATTGGCCAACGATTGACTTATTTCGCTACTGGAGATTTCGACACATTCCTCCTAAGTCGATTTGGCGGACCAGGAGTACTTGGCCCGTATTCGCTCGCAAAATCGCTATCCCACTCAGCTCTTGATCAATTGTCCGGAATCGTCAATCAAATATCGGTTCCTGCCTTCGCTGCTAAGGCGGACGTCGGATCACAACTCGGAGGCCTGATAAAAATCATCTGCTTGGCGTCCACGGTATTATTCCCGTTATTTTGGCTCATGGGCACGCTATCGCAGGTGGCGCTGCCCCTGGTATTTGGCCAACGCTGGGTCCCGCTGGTCGTGCCATTTTGCGCATTCTGTTTTATTTTGCCGCTCAGAAGTATTTACGCGCTTCTCGACTCATCCGTGATGGGGACAGGCCGTACTTCCACGACCTTCAAAAACATGATCGTTTGGGCGGTGGTGATGATGCCCTTGCTTCTGATCGGGGTTCTAGTGGGATTTCATGGATCGGCGGTTAATGGCGCAGCTATCGCTTGGATCATTGGGTTTCCCATAGTCTTTTTAACAGCCATGCGACGAATAGCGAGGGCGTTTGGGACCAAGCTTCGCGCTCTACTACAACCGATGTTAGTACCGGCGGCGTGCGCTGGCTTTAGCTGCATTGCCGTTGAGGCTGCACAGCTATCTTTATCCATGAAAATCAATGCACTCGCTGCAGTGGGGTTCCAAATGTTTGTCGGCGGTACCTGTTATTTGCTCACGATTCGACAATTTGGCCGTGACCACTACGATCAGATCCTGGAATTGCTGACGCGACTGCTCCGGCGTCGGCGCACCGAAATCTGATCGGTACATTGCGGATTGGCGTCGATCTATGGCGACACTGTTGGCTTGTCTGCTGGCCGAGCCGGCGGGACAGAAGTCCTCGATTCGAAGGTGATCCCAAGAATTTTCCGCCGGTTCAACCGAAGGAATGGGTGAAAACCTGCGCGCCATATTCCTTTTATGGAGGATGTGTTATTCGGATCGGCCGCTATGACTATGGAGCGCACGCTGCGTTCCTGCACGTTGTTGATTAGGTAACGCAGCGCGTCGGTGTAGAAACCGCGACCCCTGAATTCTGGCAGCGTTAAGAAGTCGAAAAGCGCAACCTGCGATGGGCAGGGAAACACGACGCCGCGATCGAGTTCCAGGTAGCCATCGCTACTCCAGCCGATAGTTGCGAGATTTTCGTTTAAATAAAATCCGTAGCAGGTATTTTGTCTCTCGAAGCGAAGCCGTATCTCCTCGGGAAACGCCAACACTTTGTAGTATTTGGCATCCAATAAATCCCTATATTGAAGCTCCCGGCACCGAACAAGAGGCTCACTTGAACGTACTTCGGTTGAACCCTCGTGGACATATATATTCCAAACACTTTCTGAATAGAGGGTACTCAATGCGGCGGATATGCTTTTCTGCAAAAGCCTTCTGGCGCCACCTTCGGAATAGTTGAACGCCACCTTCCGAAACAGCCGGTTCATGTATTTCTAATGCTTCACCAACATTAGGCGAGCCCCAGCGCAAGGTATCAATTCACGAATGCCCATTGATTCCGCACCTTTGCTTTTGTCCGTGACCGCATCACAATTAGTGCACGCACATTAGCTCACTAAGCCAGGTTAGTCCGTTGTCCTTTCCGAAAGGGCTACGGTTCGATCTAACTCACTGTGAGCGACGGGGCTTGCGGCACGGGTACAGGGGCACCTGCAAAGTCGCATCCAATTGACCCGGTTCCATCCAACGCCCCACAAACCGCGCCTCCTACGCCGGCCGTTGTCGCCGGACCCGTAATGGCGAATGAGCTCGGATTGGCTTCTGACGGCTTACCGGTAAATGGATTTGATGCTAGGAGACTGCTATGCGTATCGAGCCCGTATCCCTTCCACGTAGTTGAGGGCAGCGCGTATTGCCCACCGTTCCAGCCATATCCGAACGTCATGCCCGACCCGTAAGCGTTGTAGTCGCATTGCGTGAACCATGACGGGTTCGCATTGATAGTCGTGATATACATTGTACCCGGCGGACGCTGCTAGCCAGGCCATCGTAGCCGTAGGGCGAATAAACCAAATTGTTATAAAAGGCCCAATGCCCACCCGCGTTTCCTAAGTTGCAGTACATCGCATCCATTTTACGCGGCGCCGCTGTAACGCTCCATAAAATGTGTTGTTGTACATGTTCACTTGGCCGTGATTCTGCTGGCTTGATTCGCCATCCAAATCCATAGGACCAATGCAAACATTGTGATGGAAATTGCTGGTCAGTCCTGTTTGGGTGACTAGATTGTGGACCGTCGCACACAGCAGCGCACCGCCGGATTGAGGCCGAACCCCACACGCCGTAGCCCAAGTAACAATAGGAAACTTCCATTTGTTGCCAATTGTCCTTTTGCGAAACGGCGACGCAATTGTAGAAAGTGCAGTTCTTGACCTCATTCCTAAGGAATTGAACTGAATGTATCCGAGCAATCCCCAGGGCGCCGTACCGGCGTTCGTCTGCAAATCGTGAATCATGTTGTTCGTTATCAAACCATTGGTCGCACCATCGATCCATATCGCGCCAGGATTGTCAGTGGTAGCAACATTCTGTCCGTTGTAGATTTCGCAGTTCTTGATAACGAGGTTATTGATTTGCGTTCCGGTACCTTGTGTGCCATAGAACATCAAGGCACTGAAAGTGAAGTTGCGCATTGTTAGGCCATCTACCGTGACATTTCCCCAATTAGCCACCGCTCCCAGATTCATATACGTGTTCTGAGCGATCAATGCAGCCTCGACGGTCGGCTTGTTTCCGGTCGACGGATCGCTGGCATCGATTATCGCGAGTCGCGCGCTATAAACGCCGGAGCTATCGCAGGATGCAAGATAGGTCGGCTGACTCCCGGAGGAACCACCGTTCAAGACCAGAACTTGACCGGCTTTAGGAGCGGCTTGATAGAGAGAATAAAGGGTGTGCTGCACGCCGCCAACTGTCCCATGTTGGATGACTCCTTGATCGCCGATAATCCCAATTCGCTTGCCAGAATAAATCGATTGCTTGGAATTCAACGCGGTGATCGACCATGGACTTGCCAGAGTGCCGCTATTGTTATCGTCCCCTTTTGGGGAAATATAATAATCAAAGGTCGAGACGGTTTGGGCACGCGCTCGAGGCACGTGGATGAAGGGGACGGCGGCGGCTACTGCCGCGATCGCGCCACCCTTTAATACTTTACGTCGGCTTATCATCGCAGGACCCTCGAATTGCCTGAAATTCGGCTAAGAAGTATGACGCAGCTCACGGTCGCAGAAATGCTCGCCGCTACAACTCATACCCTACACCCCCGTAAAATCCAGACAATCTGTCTCTCAAATCCGACAAGACTTGTAATCTTTTACTGTTGCGTGGCTCTCTCCACGGGTTGCTGCCGCACCTCGAATTCCTTCACACCCTTCTGACGAATTGACATCTGCAATGTTTGACCAGCATTTCAGTTTATGAGTGCCGACGCTGATAGGATTCCACTTACATATGAAGCGATACCATTGCGTACCGCCCCAGATCCAGTCGATTTCTGCAGAATAGCCGTATGTTATGATGCGTCGCGGCCGAACTTCTGCGCCATTATCCTTGAATCCTAAGCCAAATCTGCTCTTCATAGCTACCCGCGTCCCCTATCCTGCGGTCACCGGACATTATCTGCGAACCTTGAACATACTTAAGGGCCACGCAGAGCACTTCGCGGTACATTTTTTCGGCTTTCATGATAAAGCCGGCACTTCGGCCGGATATGCAGAAATCGAAAAAGCTATGAAGGCGTTTTGTGAAACAGTTCACATTGAGCGCGTTGGAGCCGAAGTCAGTCGTATTCGATTGATGTGGGATCTACTATCGTCTGCGCTGACGCTGCGGCCGTTCGTTGCAGCCAAATATCACAGCGCATCAATGCATCGCGCCATACGCGAGGCGCTCAGATCGCGCGACGTCGCGATTGTGCATGCGGATTCTTTACCGAGCGGGGCGTACCTGCGGCGAGTCGCGCGCCCAAAACTCCTAACCAATCATAATATCGAGCATGCACGACTCTCGAGCTATGCATCTATTCAGCGATCGCGGCTTAAAAAACTCGCATTCCGGATCCAGGCAAAGCTGACGAAACGATACGAGCGGCGAATGCTGATTGCTGCAGGCAATTGCGTGATCGTTTCCGAGGCGGACGGGGAAGCACTGACTCGCCTCGCTCCTGCCGCGCGTTTTTTTCTGGTTAAAAACGGTACCGATACCTCGCGTGCGCCCCTCGCTGCGCCGAACGCCGGGAGTTGCACGGCGGCATGGGTCGGCGGTATGAACGATGTCTACAATCGGGAAGCGGTGATTTATTTTGCGAGGGAAATTTTGCCGCAAATCCGCGCCCAGCTCCCGCGGTTTCGTTGGCGAGTCGTAGGCCGGGATCCGCCGAAATTGCTGATCGATCTCGCAGCCGATCCGAACTCGGGCGTCGAATTGGCGGGCTTCGTTCAAGACCTCCGTCGTGAATACGCAGACGCCGCCATCGTGGTCGTGCCGTTGACCTCCGGAGGTGGGACGAAACTGAAAGTTCTCGAAGCGATGTCCATGGGCCGCGCCGTCGTGACCACGAAAATCGGCGCCGAAGGCCTCGCAGTTCTCGACGGCGTGGAAATGGAAATCGCGGACTCACCGGAAGCGTTCTCTCACAAGACGGTGCGACTGCTGCTCGATCCGCAGCGCGCCGCGCGTATGGCTGGTGCTGCCAGGGCACTCGCCGAGCGGTCGTACGATTGGCGCGCAGTCAATCGCGACATGCATGAGGCCGTTCGGCAGGTTATTGAAGCAGCGACAGTTCAGGAGCGATCGGCACCATGTGCGGAATAACAGGCATTTTCGCACCCGGGCGACGCGTCGATCCGAACACAGTCCGCGCGATGGCTGATGCCATCGCCCATCGAGGGCCGGATGACTCCGGCCTGGAAGTCCTGTCGAACGGTGAACTTGTTTTAGGCCACAGGCGCCTTGCCATCCTCGATCTTTCCCCGCTCGGACACCAGCCTATGGCGCATCCGAGCGGCAAGGTTTGGATTGTCTACAATGGTGAGATCTACAATTTCAAAGAAATTCGCGCCGATTTGATCGCCGAAGGCGAGAAATTCCGCAGCGAATCGGATACGGAAGTCATCCTCGCGGCCTACGTGCGCTGGGGCTTAGGTTGCTTGCAGCGATTTCGAGGCATGTTCGCGTTTGCGCTTTGGGATACGACGCGCCGAGAGGTGCTTCTTGTTCGCGATCGCTTCGGGGTAAAACCGCTTTTTTACCATTTGGGTTCCGGCGGACTGACTTTTTCCTCGGAGATGGGCAGTGTGATGCGGGGACTAAAGGGCGAGCGCAGGGTCAGCGCCGCGTCGGCTGTTGAGTTTCTACGTTATGGCTACGTGTCCGCACCGAATTCACTGATTGCGGATGTGTTAAGTGTGCCGCCCGGTTGCGTTGTCCGTGTGACCGCAGAGCTCGCCACGAACATCGAGGAGTACTGGACGCCGTCGACGCTATACGATCCTACGGCTTCCGCTTCGCTGAAGCGCGAGCTTGCTGCGCTCGATGACGAGGCTCTCCTCGATCGATTCGAATCCCGGCTGACCGAGGCGTTCGATCTACGCATGGTTGCAGACGTGCCGGTCGGACTATTCCTGAGCGGTGGCATCGACTCGAGTATCGTGGCCACGCTACTCGCCAGAAATCGCGGCCTGCGCCTACGCACCTATACGATCGGCTACGCCGACAGCGGATTCAACGAGATCCCTTACGCTCGCGAAATCGCAAAAGAGCTCGGCTGCGACCACTCGGAACTCGAAGTATCCGATGCCACCGCGCTGGAGGTCTACGACACCTTAAGTGCTCAGATCGACGAACCCATCGGGGACAGTTCCGTCATTCCGACCTATATTGTGTGCAAACTCGCACGCCAAAATCTCAAAGTCGCGCTTTCGGCTGACGGTGCCGACGAACTTTTTGGCGGCTATCCGCGATATCAGATCTGTGCTCGGTTTGCCGACTCCATCGGGGGGTGGGCGCAATTTGCCTATCTCGCGAGTGCAGAGCTCCTCGACATACTCCCCGCGGCACTCATTCGTCAGGTTTACGCGTTAACTCGGCGAGGTGGACCCGGTTACGCAGCTATCGCCGACAAAGTGCAGAAATTTGTGCGCATGGCGCGGTCTGCCTCGCCGTCCGCCGCGTACGAAGCTGCAGTATCGGAATTCAGCAGACTCGAAGCGAGATCCCTAATTACACACCCGCCGAATGCCGGTGACCCGCTCGATGGCGCTCCTTTGCCGCCCGGAGGACTCGATACTCGTGATCTTTTCATGCTCACGGACATCCGCCGGTATCTGGTCGGAGATTTGCTCACGAAGTTAGACCGCGCATCGATGGCAGTGTCCCTAGAGGCGCGAGACCCGTTCCTCGATCACATCGTTGCGGCAATGGCCGCTGCATTGCCGATGCACTGGAAGATTCGAGACGGCAAAGGCAAATACATCTTGCGAAGAATTCTTGCGCGCCATCTGCGCACCGATATGTTTAACCGGCCTAAGCAAGGATTCTCAGCTCCCGTGGGTACGTGGATGCGCGGTGTCCTTCGACCGCAAGTCGAAGCAGCGCTTTCCGCCGAGAGTGTGCGTGGCTGCGGACTCCTTGATGCGACGGCGGTGACACGCACACTCGAGCGATTCATGAGTGACCGAAACGGAATCTCTCCCGCCGGCCTCTGGCATTTGTTGCAATTGCAAAACTGGAGCATGCGGCAATGCGCGTCCGGTCCGGCCGAGGGCCGATGACCCCCCCGTCGATATCACAGCGAGGTCCGTCGTCGGATCGAATTCCAATCGCTTCTCAAAATGAAGATGACGCACCGCATGACCGCGTTGACAGAGCGCTGCCGTCAAACCGTCTCTCGAATCCGGCAACCCTGACACGGTTGATGGGCGCGTACATTGTTGTTGCCGTCGGCAGGGTCGGCGATTTCTTGCCCTGGTTACACGAAATTCCGTTGGCGAAGGTGGTAGTCGTTCTTGCGATCATGGCGGCATTTCGCCTGCGAAAAGATCGGATTTCGGCTACATGGAAATCCATTCCACCGGCGAGGCTATCTATATTTGTGATGGGCTTGATTGCCGTCAGCATCTTATTCTCGGTGCTTCGGTCAGCGACCTTCGGAATCATCACGGGCACAGTGCTGGCGGTCGTCATTACTCTGATCTTAACCATTCAGGCGTCTCGAAACTGGACCTCCGTCAAGACGATTCTGCACGGCGCGGTGTTCGCCTCAGTCGTTCTTGTGGCAACCTTACTCACGTCGAAGATCAACGACGCGGGTGGTGCACGTGCGGGTTACAGCAACAGCTACGATCCAAACGATTTCGCCTTCGTATTGGTCGGACTTCTTCCCCTCGTGATCACCTTTGGGATCATATTCCGTGGATGGAGGAGGCTCCTATACTTTGGGATCGCTTGCCGTAATGATTATAGCAACCCTTCTCACCGAATCACGCGGCGGATTTCTCGGATTGATATTCGACATCATTGCAATGACGTTCGTGCTGCCCATCGCATGGCGAGGCAAGTTGCAGTTTCGGATCTCTAAATCGAAGATAATCGCCCGGGTGGTGATGCTTGCTTTGATCGGCGGCATTGGCTGGCACTCACTGCCCGAAAGGACCCTTATTCGCCTCGGCACTATCACCGAGCTGGGGTCCGACTACAACGCCGATGCGAAGGATTCGGGGCCGTCTGCGGGACGGCTTGCTATATGGACTCGCAACCTGCCGTTGGCGCTCAATCGGCCCTGGGGCTACGGGGCCGGCGCTTTCGAAACAGTTGACGGCCGCTTCGCGGGAGGTCGCTACCGAGCACCGCACAACACCTTCCTGCAAGCATTGATCGAATTGGGTGTTCTCGGCTTCGCGCTGTACATCTCGGTTATTGTCTCTAGCCTCAGGTTTCTGTGCGTGACCGCCGTTCCGCGACTGGAGAACGCCAAGGCTCCCCCCGATGAGCCCCGCGCGTTTGCCCGCGCACTGGGAATTGGCCTGATAGGACTTTGTATCACCGGATTCTTTCTCTCCGAACTCTATGCCAACGTTTTTTGGACGCTCGTGACCCTTAGCTGCGCAGTAGGTCTGGTAAGGCGCAAGCCGCCCGAGCCAGCGCAGCGTGATTGATGCCTAGGTATCCGGTTGACGCGGTGTGAAAATTCGATTTGGCGATTGCGGCAGCTCTTCGAATTCGTAGTTTAGACGGCCGAGAAATTCGCGTACTGCTTCCGATTGCCCCTCCACGATGAGTCGCGGATGGTCTCTGAGCAACAGTTGCTCCATTCCCTGCAATGCCTGCAGCTCGTGCCCTTCAACGTCGATCTTCACGAGCGCGATGCGCCTCGGCAAACCGATGCCATCCAAGGCGATCGTGAGGACTTCGAACTCACCTTCCGTGGAAGTCAGCGCGGCCATATAGTAGTTCTCCAGTCCCGAGTTGAACTGCGGCATCGCAATGCCCATGGCCGCGGTTTGAGCGGAGACAGCCGCATTGAACAACGATACGTTGCGCAACTTCGCAGCCGCCACATTCGAGGTGAGTAACTCAAACGTGTCCGGGACAGGTTCAAATGCGACCACTCGTCCCCGTGCGCCAACCAGCTGAGAAAGCCGCACCGTGTAATGCCCTACGTTCGCGCCGACATCGATGACCCAGTCTCCCGCCGTAATCCACTCATCAAGTCGAACGTATTCCGGCTCTGCGGTGGCGAAAGTGCCGAATTGAATTTGGCGCCAAAAGTGCACTCGCTTCATTTCTTGTTGTGCACGCCGCGGCAGCTTGCTTGAGATTCTTTTTAGCCAATACATGCATAAACTCCACGCCACTCTGACGCGCATGCGAGACGGTCTACGGATGGTACGCGAATCGAGCGCCCCATCCAATGAGCGTCGATCCAACCAAAATCATGGAAGCGCGCAGCGATGGGCTAGCTTCGTGCGAATAGGCTCCTTCGGGCGAGTCGAATAATCGGTTGCTCTAGCCAAATCGATGCGAGAATCCCGCCGGCGAGTCCTGCGGTGCAGAGAAGAATCCAAATCGCTATGGACCATGATGGCGCGAGCGCAAACGCCATTGCGAGAAACTTAAACGTGATTCCAATCGCAATCAGATGAACGAGGTAGACCGAGTACGACGCCCGCCCCAGCACCGCCATGAACCTTGGTACGGTGAGACGGCCCGATCGTTCGCGCTCCACGAGAGCTAAAATGACCATCAGCGAGCAGGTGCCGTAAGCCAGGCGTGCTGCCGTCCCAAACCCATAGAGCCAGCCGGCGACCTCGCACAGACCGGCCGACGCAAACCCCACAAGGCCGACCACCAACAGAGGGCCGCTGAAGGGCACCGAGCGACGCGAAAGATAAATTGCGGCGCCAATGCCGAGAAAGAACTCGAGACAGAACGGCGAGGTTGCGACGTTGAGCACCGCACTCTCCGCTGAAGGCGTCACGAAAAAGCCCGCCGCGACGAATGCAGCCCATGTGCAAAGCACTATCGCGCCGATCCGGCGGCTGCAGATCGCAATGGCAAACACCAGGTAGAAAGTGAGTTCAAACACCAGCGTCCAAGCGCCGCCGACGATCTGATCCTTGGTTTGAGGCAGAAGCAACACATTCGATAGCAGTTCGCGGATGCCGGGGAATTGCGCCCGATGCAGCAGCCAGATATCGAGCAGGGAAAAACTCAACACCAACCAATAGAAGGGCAGCACTCGTGTGAACCGCCTCTCGAGGTAATGCCCAAGGCGCTCGGGTCTTCCGATATCCGTGCGATGGACAAACGTTATGATAAAACCACTCAAGACGAAGAAGAAATCGACCCCTGCGTGACCGAAATGCGGCAGGCGCCATAACACCACTGAGCCCGGGACATCGCCCTCGACGTGCAACGCGGCGTGATAGAGCACGACCAACAACGCTGCAATACCGCGTCCCGCCTCAACGCCCTGCAGCCGAACCTTGCCCATGGCCGGAACCGCTAGCGTTTGCGGCGGCGCCGTGCGGCCGGGAGCGATCGACAAAGGCGGCTCAATGGCCATTCATGCCCACCCTCGCGCGTGCCAAGCGCTTGCGTACAAGTCGAGATATTGTCGGCCCATCACATCGCGCGAATGTCGCTCGAGGAAAATGGCTTTCGCTTTGGTGGCACGATCTTTGGCGGGCGAGGCTCCATCGAGTGCCTCACGCAGCGCACGGACAAACGCCGCGTAATCGTCCACCGGGCAAATCCACGCGCTCTCCTGGCTCAGAACGTGAGGAATCGCTCCAACCGCGGTCGCAACGATCGGACAGCCCACGGCCATCGCCTCCAGAACCACGATCGGGAGACCCTCTTTGTTTGAGGTAATGGCCAATATGTCGGCCGCGGACATGATCGCCGCGGCATCCCGACGATATCCGGCGAAGATAACGCGGCCGTCCATACCAACACTACGCGCATATTCGACAAGGTCGGCGCGCTCCTCGCCCTCTCCGATGAGAAGTACTCTGGCCGTGATGTTGCGCGGCAGTTCGGACACGGCTTTGAGCAACATCGCGTTGCGCTTGGATTTCGCGAGTCGACCTATTTGCACCACGAGCTTCTCGCCAGGCGCAAGCTTCCATTCCGAGCGGATCGCATCTCGCGTGTGCGCATCGAGCTGCGGGATGCTGATTCCATTGTCGATCCTCGATAATCGACTCGCCGGTGCCCCGCTCGCGAGCAGGTCGCGATAGATCTCTTCGGATACGGCGATCACCTGATCGAAGCGGCGCACGGCGCGCTTGTCGAGAAATTCGAGCGCTTTGAGCTTTGCAGTCTCGCTGTACCACGAGTGGCACGTGCTCACGCACGGCAAGCGCCGCGGAACACCCAGAGCGGCAAGCAGGATATCCGGTTTGTAGCCGTGGGAGTGCACGACGGCGCGCGCTTCACGGGAGAGCATGGCACGAAGTCTGCGCAGCATGGGCAGCAAACCCAATCGGCCGGCCGGGGCGAAAGCCTCGGCTCGAATTCCGTGCTCTGTGGCGCGGCGAACCAACTCAGCCGCCCCGTCGCCTTCCAATGCGACGATTCGGCTGTCCCACCCTTGGTCGCGCAGGTACGTCGCCAATTCCAGCAAGGTCCGCTCCGCGCCGTAGAAACCTCCGGTGCTGATGAGCTGAATGGCCACCGGCGGGTGTTGGGCGCCGCGCGCCATGCCCTTAGGTTGCATCGGTCTTAGGCCTCGCTGCGCCGGCGCCCGAGTTTAGAAGCAGCTGGCGATACCGCTCGGCCGAACGCCTCGAGTCGAAATTTTCACGCACGTACGCCGAACACCGGCGGCCGGATTCCTCGACCGCCGCTGGATTGTCGAGCACGAATTGCATGGCATTTTCGAGGGACATCGGATCGGAGGGATCGGTGAGCCAGCCGCGGCCGGCAATCATCGACGGAATGTTGCCGACAGCGGGACAGATGGCGGGCAAACCCGTTGCCATGGCCTCCAGAAGAGCGCGTGGCGTGCCCTCGGAGCGCGAGTTGAGGACAAACACGTCAGCCGCCGCTAGGTAGGAGCGCACGTCCGTTTGTTCTCCGCACAGGCGTAACCCGGTGGCCGGCTGGATGATCTTTGATCAGCGCTCGCACCGCCGATTCCTCGTCCCCGCCCCCGACAATCAGCAGCCGCGACATCGTGCGGCCCTTCGCCTGCACAGCCAGAAACGCGGCGACCAATCCTGGGACGTTTTTCACCGGCGCAAGCCTCCCGATGAACATGAACACCAATTCATCGCCGATTCCTAGCGCGGTGCGTCGCGATGAACGATCGTCGCGATGATACTTTTCGGTCTCGATGCCGATCGGGATTACTTCCACCCTCCGATCCGGAATGCCGAGGCGACGGCAAAGATACTCCTTGATGCCCTCGTGCACGACGGTGATGGTGTTCGCCAAGCGCCAGTTGAGTCGAATCCGAAACCGCCCGGCACGACTCTGGGATGCATCCAGCACGGAATGTTCGGTTACCACCACACGCTCGATGCCGGCGAGACGCGCCGCAAGGCCGAGCTTGTTGAGCGCAAGGAAGTGTTGCAAATGAATGGCGTCCAAACCCAAATCTTTCAGGCGTCTGGCCAGCGCGAGACTCAATCCGTTGCGCGTCAGTGGATTGCGCGTGGGGATCTGTAGATCGACCACCTGTAGACCAAATTGCTTGCACTGCTCCAGCAGTGGACCCGGAGCGGCATCGATGGCGGCACAGTAGACCTTAGCACCGCCCTCCGCCAACTGTCTGGCGATATCCAGTCCGACCAGTTCCGAGCCGCCGATGCGAAAGGAATACAGCACCTCGAGAACTCTAGCGGGCGGGCTGTTCAAGCCTCGCTCCGCTGCAGGGCGCACGAGACCAATTCGGCGTAGTGTTCGACATAGACGGCGCCCGAGAAATCTCGCTGGGCACGGGTGCGGGCCGCCTCGCCCAGGCGGCGCCTTAAAGCCGCATCGCCGATGAGGCGCGCGAGCGCCGCAGACAATTTCTCAACGTCCTCCTTCTCCACCAACAGCCCGTCGACTCCGTCCTCGATGACCGTTGGAATGCCGTCGACCCGGGTAGCGACCCGACACTTCCCGGCCGCACCGGCTTCGATCAGAACCCGGCCCATGGCCTCCGTGCGCGACGGCAGGGCGAAGATCGCACACCGTGAAATCCACTCGGCCACCTGCGGCTGTAAGACACCCGGATAGGCCTCGATTTGCGGATGCTCGAGCCCGGCGGCATGTAATTCTTCCGGAGCCCGGTAGCCGATCAGCACGAGCTTCCAACTCGGGTGCTCGGCCGCAATCGCACGAAACGCCCGGCAAAGGATGTCGAAACCCTTGACGCGAAACGGAAACCCGATTCCGAGAATCATGGGCTCCTCGACGCCTGAATAGAATCGCTCGATGTGAGTGATGTCGAAGAATTGCCGCGTAACCATCCGCGGCGGCAACCGCACGAAGCCCTTCAGTTGCTCGGCGAATAGCAAACGCACTGCGGCGGCACGCGAAATCACGTATGCACCCATGAGCCGCCTGATCGTCAAACGCAGTGCTTGAATCCAGCCGCTGTGGGCGCCGAGATTGTTCCGATCGGCATACACGCCATTGATCTCACAGATGAAGATGCCCTTCGAGCGCCGCGCCGCGTACTGCGCCAAGAGTCCGCCCATGAATGGATCGACCGCAATGACGGCGAGACGGGAAATCCGCGCGGCCCGAAGCTCTGCGGTCCAGCGCAGCATCTGGCGGGCGGACAGAAGCCGATTGATGAACCGTATTGTCGAGCGCTCCTCGTTGACTACTCGCAAGCGGAAGCGCTCCACTTGGAGATCGGCATCGTACGATCCGAAGGCCCATATCTCTCCCGCAAATCGTTTTGATAACAAGCGACACAAAGGCTCGAGATCCGACGGCGCCCAGCTTGGCCCCTTGCGCACCACGACCAGGTAGGCAACCGGTGCCTCGTGCTGCGCGAAGCCGGAGTCGTCGCCACGCGAGCCGTCTGCGATTACCGCAGAGGTTTCCATGTCACCATGCGCTCGCCTCTCACATAGCGGAATGCTGCAAGAAAAGAGGCAATGTTCGTTAGCAGAAAATAATACGGTTGGCTGAGTATTCCGAGTTTCGCAAGACGCGACTGCAAAGCGAAACCCATGGCGCCGGCCAGGATGACCGCGAGCTGGCACAGCAGAAGTACCGTGTAGACGGGGTGTTTCGAGACCAACGCGAGATTCGCAGCAAGGGCTATCAGCCACAGAAACGGCGAGGCGTAGCGCAGCAGCTTGTGCGACCACAATTGCCAAGCGAACAGCCCGTAGCGCCAAGGATTGAGGAAGCGGCTCTCGGACATGAGGGCGTTGATGCTGCGAATCGCCACGCGCACGCGCATCGACATCTCGTGCGTCGTGCGGTTCAGCGTCTCCTCGTAGCATAGGGCGTCCGCCGCCAACACCGTGCGCAGCGACTGCTCGCGCATCTTCATCGAAATCACGAAGTCGCTGATCAGGCCAGGATTGATTGCTCGGTATGCGCTACGCCGCACCGCGTACAGGCATCCACTGACCCCGATGAGCGAGCCCAAGGAGCTCTCTGCCATGCGCAGTTTGACCTCATAGTCCCAATAGGCTTCGCCGCCCCGGCCGGTGACGTTCTCGGTCGGGCTCACGTACATCAAACGGCCGGCAACGCAGCCAACATTGGCTGAGTGGAAACGTCTGACCAGAGCATGCAGCGCACCGGCGTCGAGCCGTGTGGTCGCATCGGTGAAAACCAGAATTTCGCCTCGCGCCATCTCCGCGGCGGCGTTTTGACAGGCGGTCTTGCCTTGCCGACCCTCGACGCGCAGCAATTGTACGCGCGGCGAGCCGCAGTCGCGCACGAGTCTGTCGGTGGCATCGCTCGAGGAGTCCGAGGCCACGATGATATCTACGAGGTTAGCGGGGTAGTTCAGCGCGAGAAGATTATCGAGCTTGGCGAGAATTCCCTTTTCTTCGTTGTATGCCGTGACGACAATCGACACGCTTAGCGCCACATCCGCCTCGGACACGGGCTTTCCGAATCGGCGCGCGAGCAATTGAACCATCACAGGAAACAGGACGTAGACATAAACCAACGTCAGACAGGCTGCCCAGAAAACAATGTAAATCATGGCGTCGTAATACCCTGTGATGTTGCGGCGTCTATCGGACCGGAGCGTCCGGTACGAGATCGCCACGACGACATCATTCTCGGAATTCTCGGCGCCGGGTTCGCCGCCCCGAAAAGCAAATCATAACATGCAGTTTCCGCAGCCTTGCGTGACGGGCATAACGCTACCTGCCAAGCAAATGTGATAGCTGTTCTCTGCCCTGGGCACAGGGTTATTCGGTCCTTCCGGCTTCCAGGGCTTCGCGCATTGTTGCAAGATGCGGTCAACGTAAAATCCGCGCTCGCGCCTCTCTCGGAACCCATGGCCAGCACCACCTCCAAGCCCGAACCGACGGTTCAGCGCGTGAATCCCGGGGAGCGCATCCCCGCCCTCGACGGCATCCGCGGCTTGGCGATCATCTGGGTCGTCCTGCACAACACGACTGACGCTCTGCCGGCCACGCTGCACGGCGTCTCGCATCTACTGGCATTCCTTGTTCATCCCGGTTGGATCGGCGTGCAGCTGTTTTTTGCGCTCTCCGGCTTCCTGATCACCGGATCCTTGCTGGATTCGCAATCTGCCGCGAACTACTTTGGTGCTTTCTACGCCCGCCGCGCGTTGCGCATTCTCCCCCTTTACTACGCCGTATTGATTCTGTTCTTGGTGGTCGCGCCGGAACTTCACTTCGGTCCCAGCTGGCCGTCGGCGCGCCTGAAGGAGCAGCTTTCGCTGTGGCTATTTACCGTCAATTGGACGCACGCCGCGCCGTCCGGTTTCGGACACTTCTGGTCCCTGGCCATCGAGGAGCAATTTTACCTGTTTTGGCCGCTCATCGTTCATCGGCTTTCGGTGCGCCGCCTGCTCGCGGTATGCATATGCATTGCTATCACCGGCTTCGTGATACGCGGGATCATGGTATTGAGCGGCGCGAGTAGCTGGACCGTGTACACCGCAACAACCTCCCGTCTTGACGTTTTGGCACTCGGCGGCGCCGGCGCTTGCCTTTTGCGCATTCCGACCGCGAGCGCCTGGCTTACGTCCCGACTCAGCGCAGTCAATCTTGCCGCGCTTGCGCTATTCTTGGTCGGCGTTCCGATTACGCATGCCTACGATATAGATTCGACCCGAAGCCAGATCTTCGGCTACACGCTGCTCGCGTTTTGTTGTGCAACGCTGGTTGCGACTGCCGCGGCTGCTGGCGGGCAAGCAAGGACCTCAATCCTTGCACGGTTCCTGTGCTGGGCGCCGCTGCGTTCCTGCGGAAAGTACAGTTATGCCATGTACATCTTTCATCAGTTGATGCACAAGCTGTGGGGTGAGCCCTGGCTGGACAAGACGTTCGGCAGCCATCCGCCCGCCCACGCCATTTACCTGTACAGCATGATGATTGGGCTAGTAAGTTTCGGCGCCGCGTACTTGAGTTATCAGTTGCTCGAGAAGCACTTCCTATCGCTCAAGGTTCTGTTCGAGCCGCGCCTGGCAGAAGCTGGTACCGCAAAAGCCTCGGCGCCTTAGTTTGGTGTGCCATCGATCAGGACCACAATTCAACGGAGCCCTGATGCAGAAAAGCGGCGTCGTTTTCGATCATTTGGATGTGTACGGCACCCATGGCGATGAGATCCTCGGCCGCCGAGGAACGCACGAAAATCGGCTGTTGATTGCGGCGGTGAAATCCGCTTCCGACCAGCGCCCTGGTCATGATGGCATTGCTCGACCACGCGACCAACTCCGCGACATCAGGGTGTTGCCAAGCCTGCAGAGCCGCATACTGCATCAATGCCTGCCAGGCCGCGGGCTGATCCGTCGCCACCCAGCAATCTGCAATGCGTGCTTGTCCGGGAGCCAAGGCAAGCAGGAAATAGCCGTGCACGGCGTCTTCGTTTCTCAGCGCGTACAACTCCATGGGCACAATCGGACACTGCAGCAAATAGCTGAACAAGCCTTGAGAGCGCTCGAAAACGCTCATTCCGCTCGAAGCGCGCGGCAGCGCTTCGACCAGGGTCTTCATCTCATCGACGGCGATACGCCTGATGCTCCAGCCTCGCGGCGCCCCGATGGGCGAAATCCCACGCCACCAGCCGCGCCGCACCAGTCGCGCGGAACACTTCCACAGAGCCGTGCTCGGGGCGCCGACGAAACGCAGCGGATGAAGAACTCGAACATAGCCTTCCGCAGTCCCGCACGGCCGAAAGCCGATGTGCGGCAGAATGCGCAGCGTCTGCTCGCTGCCCCCCACGGCGAGCAGTGCATCCGCTAGCCGTCCGGCGTGCTTCATCAGCGAGGCGCCGACGCCGGCTACGTTGGGTCGCGCCGCCCAGTCGATCAGATGCAGAACAGTGAAATGGCGTGAAGCCGTGGCGCAACGTCCCGGCACGACCGCTGCATGCGCCAGAATCTGTGCGCCATTTGTCGCGACAAAAGAACGTGGACCGGCCCAATCTTCGCGCTTCGTCCAGTATTTCCAATCGAGCGCCGCCGGCTGCGCGTTCGTATTCAGTCCGGCGTCCAGCAGCAGCTCAACGATCTGTGCGGCATCCGCGCGAACCGAAGGTCGGATGACGGTACGCATCAGTTACAGCCCACTCGACACGTACGCGTCGTCTGGGGCGCAGCGCATTCACGTGCTCCGACGCCGCCGGAGCTCAGGGCGAACGCGATTCGTACAAATGGACAAAATCGCCAAACGTGATCGGAAATTCCACCAGCTCATCGGCATTGAAGGGATCGAAGCCCACCGCGTCTTCGAGCTTCGCGACGATGATTGCAAAGCTTAGCGAATCGAGGCCCGAATCGAGCAATTTTAAATTATCCGACATGGGCACGAGCGTGCGTTGCTGCTCTTTGGCCACTTGCTCGAATATCCCCGTGATCGTCGACCTTACAGACATTCCCATGTACTCCAGTTTAGGACAAACGCGGAAGGCGAATGCGTCAAATATAGCAGGCAGCACACTAAAACGTCTGAACGAGCGTCGCCTACCGCCTGCACCGGGCGGAACGGCACCGAGGCCGGGAGAATTCCGCCCGATCGGCGCAAAACCCAACTGCCCCGAAGTGCGGCGCATTTCGCTGAATGCGCGGGTTTTATCACATATACTTTCCAGCCGGTGGAGCCCTGGCCGCCGCCATCAGCATCATACAAAGGTATCGAACGAGATGAGTGAAGTCGTCGCCATCGTCGGCTTGGGATACGTGGGCCTGCCGCTCGCGGTGGAATTTGGCAAGAAATTCGACACCATTGGTTTTGACCTGTCCGCCGCCAAAATCGACAGCTATCGCCGCTTCTGTGATCCCACGGGGGAGGTTTCCGAGGAAGATCTGCGCTCCGCAGTGCAGCTGACTGCCACCTGCGATCCAACCGAATTACACCGCGCAGATTTCATCATCGTGGCGGTCCCGACGCCGGTCGATGTGGCGCATATTCCCGATTTCTCACCCCTTGATCGGTGCTTCAACGACGGTTGCACAGCATATGAAAAAGGGCGCAATTGTCATCTATGAATCGACGGTATATCCAGGCGCCACCGAGGAGGTTTGCGTCCCCGTGCTGGAGCGTCATTCGGGCTTGCGATGGAAGCAGGACTTTCATGTCGGCTATTCTCCCGAGCGAGTCAATCCCGGCGACAAGGAGCACACGGTTGCGCGGATCATCAAGGTGGTCTCCGGTGATGACGATGCAGACGTTGGCGCAAAGTCGGCGATCTGTACGCGTCCATCATCACCGCCGGAGTGCACAAGGCCAGCTCGCATCAAAGTCGCCGAGGCTGCCAAGGTGATCGAAAACACCCAGCGCGATCTCAACATCGCACTGATGAATGAACTGGCATTGATATTCGGCCGCATGGGTATCGATACCTTGGAGGTTTTGCAAGCGGCCGGCACCAAGTGGAATTTTCTCCCGTTCCGGCCTGGTCTCGTCGGCGGCCATTGCATCGGCGTTGACCCTTACTACCTGACGCACAAGGCAGAAATGATCGGCTACCACCCGCAGGTTATTTTGGCGGGGCGGCGAATCAACGACGGCATGGGGGCCTACATCGCGCAGCAGACGCTCAAGCAGCTCATCAAAAGCGGCAGTCCGTTGCCGGGCGCCAAGGTTATCGTGCTGGGACTCACGTTCAAGGAGAACTGCCCGGACCTGCGCAACTCCAAAGTCGCGGATGTGATTCGCGAGCTGAAGGAACTCGGTTGCGACGGTAAGCGTTCACGATCCGATCGCGGACTCCACGGAGGCCGAAGCACGCACTATGGTGTGGCGCTTACACCCTGGGAAGAATTGCCGCCCGATGCGGATGCCGTTGTCGCTGCGGTTCCGCATAGAAGTTACCTGCGTCATGCCGCTGCGCGAGCTTTTGTCCCGTCTTGAAAAAGAACGGCGTATTTATCGACGTCAAATCCGCGTTTGATCGAACCGCCATCTGCGCGGCGGGATTTCGCATGTGGCGGCTGTGATGCGCTATCGCAGGTGCGCGCAGACCTTGGCGACGCTCTCCGCGACGGTGGCTTATCACCGGGGCCGCCGGTTTCATCGGCAGCAATCTTCTACAGACTCTGCTGGAACTCGACCAGCATGTTGTCGGCTTCGATAATTTTGCCACCGGGCACCGCGCAATCTCCAAGAAGTTGAGCGCCGCGTGGCGCCCGCCCAGTGGCGCCGCTTCCGCTTCATCGAAGGCGATATTCGCGATCGCTGATGGCTTGCCGGCAGAGCCTGCGACGGAGGTTGATTTCGTCCTGCATCAGGCGGCCCTCGGAAGCGTGCCGCGCTCGATTGAAGATCCGGTCACCACGAATTCGGTCAATATCGGGGGCTTCCTCGAGATGCTGACGGCCGCGCGGTCCGCGGGCGTGAAACGATTTGTCTATGCTGCCTCTTCCTCCACGTACGGCGATCATCCGGGTCTGCCCAAGGTCGAATCCTTGATCGGCAAGCCGCTCATCGCCCTATGCGGTCACCAAGCTATGCGAACGAGCTGTATGCCGAAGTCTTTGCGAGTACCTACGGTTTTCCCTCGATCGGCCTGCGCTATTTCAATATTTTCGGTGCCCGCCAAGATCCCAATGGGCCTTATGCGGCCGTGATCCCAAAATGGATCGCCGCGCTGATTCACAATGAGCCCGTGTACATCAATGGCGACGGCGAGACCAGCAGGGACTTCTGTTACGTCGCCAACGCCGTGCAGGCCAACCTGCTGGCGGCGGTGACGACCGACCCCGCCGCGGTGAACCAGGTCTACAACGTGGCCGTGGGACAGCGAACCTCGCTCAATGAATTGTTCGAACATCTGCGCGCCATGCTCGCTCCGAGCTTCGCGCATTTGAGCGGATTCGTCGCCCATCTACCGGGATTTCCGGGCCGGCGACGTTCGCCATTCGCTCGCAGACATCGGCAAAGCCAGCCGTTTGTTGGGATATGAGCCGACTCACGCGGTGAGCGCGGGGCTTTCGGAAGCAATGGATTGGTATTTGGGGCACTTGAACGGCACGCCGCTCGAGTAGCTGCGATCCTCCCCGTGACGACTACGATAATCATCGCTTGAAATATCCAGCATCGTCAGACAGCGAGGCAATTCGAAGCAAACTCGGATTGCCTGCACGGGCGGCGATTCTTGGCGCCCTGTTCTTCATCGAAAAGATCTTTCTGACTGAGTTCGTCGACGTGGCGCGGGCCGATGCGGCGCTGGGAATCGGCGCCGACTTGCGTAATGCGCAGCATTTCGGATTCCAATTCATCATCGCGCTCGCGACCGCCTTGACCGTATTTGCCTTTTCCCATGGCGAGACCTGGCGGTCATTGATCAGGCTGGCGCCGCCAAGGGCCTACCTAAGGCCAGCCTGGATTGCCGCGCATCTAGCGCTCGTCGCGACTCTTGCGTGGCTGGGCTCGCAACTCTTTCCGGCGACTCCATCCTTCATCCCGTTCGCGGCGGTTGTTTGTCTGTGGCTGGCGTGCGGTGCGGCCGCGGCACTGTGCGCCTTCGCAGCAGTGGCCCCTCCGCTGCTTTGGCTGAAGGCGACCCGGGCACTCGGCAATATTTGGATCTACTCAGCCGCCGCCGCGCTGATTGCGGCATGGGCGATACCGCTTACCCAAAAATACTGGTGGTCGACGACGGCAGCCACATTCGAACTCGTCAGGTTGATATTGCAGCCGATCCTGCCGGGATTGAGTGCGGATCCGGCAACGCGGGTAATAGGAACATCGCGCTTCGCGGTGGAAATTCTGGACTATTGTTCGGGCGTTGAGGGCATGAGCCTCATCCTGATCTTCAGCGTCGCCTGGCTTTGCTATTTTCGGAAGGAATACCGCTTTCCGCGTGCACTGCTGCTGATTCCGCTGGGCCTTGCGCTAATGTTCGGGCTGAACGCCGTGCGAGTCGCCGTGCTGGTACTCATCGGCGATGCCGGCTATCCCGAGGTTGCCGTATATGGATTCCATTCGCAGGCCGGCTGGATCGCCTTCAATGTGGTTGCCGTCGGCATGGCGTTCTGGGCGCGACACAGCCGCTGGCTGAGTCGGGCGCAAGAAGAGCCCGCGGCCAATCGATCCGATAACCCCACGGCCGTTTTTTTGATGCCCTTACTTGCGATTCTTGCGGCTGGAATGCTGTCGCACGCGCTGTCGGGCAGGTTCGAGTGGCTTTATCCGCTCCGTCTGATCGCCTGCGTGGCTGTGCTCGTGATGTATCGACATCGTCTTGCAGCGCTCGACTGGCGCTGGAGCTGGCGCGGCCCGCTGGTGGGCATCGGCGTTTTCCTCGTTTGGATCGTCGCAGCGCATTGGCTCACGCCGGATTACGGCATGCCGGAAGCCTTGGCGGCCGCTCCGCCACTCCTGCGCTGGACTTGGATAGCCTGTCGCGTTGCAGGCACGGTCTTGACTGTGCCGCTGGCCGAGGAACTCGCTTACCGCGGCTTTCTACTGCGGCGCCTGCAATCCCGCGATTTTGACTCGTTACCCTACCCGCGCGTGAGCTGGTGGGCGGTTGCGGCAAGTGCGGCTGTTTTTGGCGCGGCCCACGGAGCCATGTGGCTGCCAGGATGCGTGGCCGGATTTGCGTATGGCTGGATCGTGAAACGAGAGGGCCGCTTGGGCGAGGCTGTCACCGCGCATATGACGACAAACTTTGCGCTTGCCGCTGTTGCGATAGGATCAGGCAACTGGGCCGGATTTTGAAACTTCCCATGCCATGATTGGGCGGATATCATTTAACATAATGTATTTGAGACTGTCTGCCGGCTCTCAGTTACACAAATCTCGGTTGCTGGCAATCGACCGGTACACGTATTATCACACGCAGGAAGCGTCACGTTTGAAATGGAGCACTCAATGGTTAGGAAATTAGCTCTCGCGATTGTATTGACCACTGCCGCGGGTATCGCGTCTGCTACCGTCTCAACTGTTACCTGCACCACCCACTGGTTCTTGGGCATCTTCCCGTACGAAGTCTGCACGCATAACCCCCCGCCCAAGCCTGTCGCCGCACCGGAGATTGACGCGTCGTCCGCCATTGCGGGCTTGACACTGGTGATGGGCGGCTTAGCCGTGTTGCGCGGTCGTCACCGCAAGATCGCAGTCGCCAAAGCCTGAGTGTGACAATGCGGGCGCGCAATGCGCTCGGCGACTTAGGTTGATTGGGCGGTTCTTGGCCGATAGCCGATCGTAAGAAACGCCCTATTCTCGCTGTAGTGCCGCCCCGCGGATAGCTCCCACACCTGGCACGACTCCCAGCCCGATGCGCTCCGCGACGTATGATCGTAGCGCAATTTAATTTCCAACCCCCGGCCGCGCATGAAACACCAGTGCGGCCCCGACCAGTCCATCCGTTTCAGCAAAATCCGTGCTGGTGTATTGCGTTCGGTAGAGGCTGACCCAGTAGTTGCGGCCGTCAACTCTCGGCTCAATTTCCGCTCAACTCTGAACTCAGCGCTGCCGCGCGTCAGATCCAGCAACGGCTGCGCATCATAGGAATCCTTTTCCCATGTCCCGCTCACCCCTATCGTGGTGCGATTGCGCGCGTACTCCCAGCCAACTGAGCCATAAGTGGCGGTGTAGTTGCTCGGCGAAACCACGGCCGGTGCGGTTACGATGCCGCCAATCGCACCGCTCTGCAAATTGGCGAAGGCGGTACTGCCGTCGGTTATATCGCGCCCTGCGGTGAAGGTGAGTGTTGATACCGACGAGAGCTTGCGCAGCAGCCGCAGCTTCGCATTAGGGCCGGTGAAAGACGCCAAGCCTTGCTCGACCTTGGTTGCGCCCAAATTAGCCATGAGTTCGGTGCGCGCGCCCTGCACCTCGTAGTGCGCAAAGAGGCTGCTGCGGTTGAAATCCGTGTTGAGAGTGGTGTTCTCGAACGACACTCGCTCAAAACTGCCGTTCAGTGAAAGGCTTGACTGAGCGGAAAGCGCGCGCCCAAAGGCCGCGCTGCCGAGCACGGTATTGTTGTCGAAGGGCTCGGTCTGGTATGTGGTTTTCTCGTAGCGGGCGCTCAGGTCCAGGAAGACTGTCGGTCCCATTTTAAAGGTCGCATCCGGCCCGGTGGCCACATAGTTGATGTTTTCAAGATTGGTGGGCACGACCGGCGTGAAAGGGTCGATCTGCGCTTGGCCAAAGCTGTCCGTGAGCACCCAGTTGACGCGATCGGGGATGAGCGCAGCCACTGCTCTGCCGTCAAACCGGCCGATCAATTGATTGCTGTAGGCCCCCTGCAGGTAGTCAAGATCACTGAAAGCGCCCTTGGCATCCACATCGAATCGTCGGGTCTGATCCTTGAGGTCAAAGTCGAGATCCGCTATTGCGATCGTCTGACTGACTTTATCGGTCTGAACGAGTGTCACGTTATCTGATTCGCCGATGCCCACATCGGCGCCATAAGCGAGCGACTCTGTGCGGGTGCTCTGCGCCGGACTGGTGGTGTCCGGTTCGCCCGCGGCGGTTCCGGCCGTGCGGCTGACCTGTCCGTGAGCGATCGTCGCCAACATCAGAGTCGCGGAAATTCCGAGCGAAACGCAGCGCAAGCAGGCTTTAAGGACCATCGCTAGGGGTCCCGTACGCTCCGTACCCGTAGTATCCTTCCGTGAATCCAACCTTGACGTCATTCAGAATAAGACCCCCGGCCTGTTTTTCGTCGACCATGCCGATTGCAGCTTGCACCGCATGGCGCGGTGTTTCTCCGGCGCGTACGACCAGAACCACTTGGCCCGCGATTTTCACGAGCGCGCGGCCTTCATTCGTGATCAGCAGCGGCGGTGAATCCAGCAGTAATATTCGCCGCGGATTGCGTGCGCATAGAATCGTTACAATCTGGCGCATTCGGTTGCTGCTGACCAACTCGGCGGTGCCCTCCACCCGAGTGCCCGCGGGTAGAATCGAAAAGCCACGCACGCTGGTGTGCACAACGAGCGCTTCAGGATCCAGGCTCTCATCGGTCAGCGCATCGAGCAACCCTTTCCGTTGTCGCAGTCCGAATATGTCCGTGATGTGATGTTTCGACACGTCTGAATCGACCAGCAATATGGAAATATCTCGTTCCAAAGCCATGCTAAGGGCAAGATTGATGCTGGTGAAGGTTTTTCCATCACCCGGCACCGCGCTCGCGATCATGATGATGCGAGGCTCGCCGCCTGAGTCATCGCCCGCGAGGGCCTTCTCAATCAACGGCCGCTTGATTCGCCTGTACTGATCGGCAAACTGCCGATCCTTGCTCAGTTCCGGAAGATAACCGCCGGCGCGCAAGGCGTTGAGGTCGATCATCATTCGGTCGGCGGCCTTTACGGAATCGTGCAATTCGTCCACAAGAGGCGGCGGCATGACAGCTTTCGATGCATTGCTGCCCATGGCCGGTCTCGGGGTAGCCGCTTGCTGGTTCCTGAGCCGGGCGATGGCTTGTTCGACTAGGCTCATATTTTCACCAGAGAATGAATCGCGTGGATGCTGAGCCTGGCGCCCGACCAGTTCAGCACGAGGGCTATTCCCAGCGCGACCACCAGGCAAGCGCTAGCGGCGGAAATTCGCCATACGTGGCGCAGTATTTTCTTCCTCTGCGCGGTCGGAAAGGCAACGCTCACCACGCCGAGTACGGGGAAAGCGGTCAAATCGTGAACCGCGCGTACCGAACTTAGGATCGGCTTGATGGTATGCAAACCATAGGCGACGGCGCCGCCCGCGCCAAGCGCGGCGAGCCATATTAGCCCGAGGAGGAGCATTCGTTTCGGCCACACCGGAACCAGCGGGGAGGTCGGTGGAAGAACAACTTCAAAACGCACCGAGCCCGCATTGTCGGCGCGTTCGCCCAATCGTGCCTTCTGATAGCTCTCGAGCAACGCGGTGTACTGGGCTTTATTCACGTCGTAATCGCGATTGAGCTGCTGATACTCAGCCTCGACTTGCGGTGCGCTGTTGAGGCGTTGACGAAGATCCGCCACGATACTTTGATGCTGCGCCACTTCGCGCCGCAGGGCGGCGATCTCGACATCTACTTTGTTGAGTTCAAGCTGCATGCTTTGATAGACGGGATTGTTCCCTGCGCCGCTCGAGGCGATCGCACTGGCATCGCCACGCTGCAAATTTGCCAACTCCGTTGCACGCCGCTGCTTGAGCTCTTCGAGAGTTGCCCTCGTGGCAATCACGTCGGGGTGTTTGTCGGTGTACTTGAGCAGCAGTTCATCCAGTTTGGCTTGGGTTTCCTGGATGCGGCTCAAGGTGTCGCCGCCGCCACCGCTGCGGCCGCCGCTCGTCGTTGAGCCGGCGGCCGATACGACCGAGTTGCTGTGCAATTGCTTCGCCAGCTCATCGCGGCGGCTCATGGCCACGGACAAATCCGACTCTGCCTTCTTGGCTTCATCCACTTCCTTCTGCAGTTGCGCGAAATAGCCGCCTTGATCGCTCGGCATCAGACCCACATTCTTCTTCTTGAAGGCCGCCAGCTTGTCCTCTGCCGCGCTCAATCGCTGCTCATAATCCTTGATCTGTGTCTCGAGAAATTGCTGCGCGTGTTGCGAGCCTTCGCGCTTGCCGCCCAAAGTTTCCTCCACGAAGGTCTTCAGCAACGACTCGACCACGCGCAGGCTGCGCGCGCGGTCGGCATCGATGTAGTGGAAGCTGTAAATCGTGCCGGCGGTGCTGCGCTCGTCGCCTTGTGTGCCGGCGCTAAATACACCGAGGACGATGCGGTCGCTCAACGCGTTTAGAATCTTGGCGCGGGCCCGCTCATCTGTCACTGCCGGCGACAGCACGCCGGCCTCTTTGGCAATGCGCTCCAATTGCGGACCTTCGAGCAGGGATTGGCGCACATAGTTTATCTGCGCGTCGACGTTCTGATCGATGGTCAACCCCTGCAGCGCCGGTCTGAGCGCCGTGCGCGTGTCCACGAATACCCGCGCATCCGCTTCGTATCGATCGGGCAGCGCGAACACTACGGCCCAACCGATCAATGCGACGATGAACGCCGTAATCAATGCAACCCAACGAAACCGCCAGGCGCCACGCACCTCATCGAAAACATGATCGAAAGCTGGTGTCATGAATCGCCTCGCGCCATCAAAAACGTGTTTCCGGCACTACCAGTACATCGCCAGGCTTCAGAAGCAAGTTCTGTTTCATGTCGCCGCTGTTGACGAGCGCATCCAGTTTTACTTTGATTTCGGTTTGTTTGCCATTCTCGGTTCGCACGATATGCGCCCGATTGCCCGCGGCAAATTGACCCAACCCGCCCACCGCGAGGACGGCATCAAGCACCGTCATGCCGTCGCGATAGGGCAGCGCCTGCGGCGTCTTCACCTGACCGATGACCTTCACTTGGCTGAACACACTTGCCGCCACCATCACCACCACATTGACCTTGGGTGACTTGACGTATTCGGCCAAAGACTTTTCGATGTCGCGCGCCAATTGCGATGGACTCTTGCCCACGGCAACCATGTCCTCGACCAGCGGGGTGGAAATCTTTCCGTCGGGGCGGACCGGAATGGTAGCGGAGAGTTCTTCGTTTTGAAAAACATACACTTTCAAAGTATCCCCGGGGCCGATGCGATAGTCCGCCGGAACGGCGGCGGGAGGGGTGGAAGCCGGCGGAGGTTCGGCGGCGACAGCGGCATGCTGCATCGAGCAGACCAGGAGCCACACCAACGCCGTTGTACGAACAAGGAAGATTTGCATTTTCAATGGGTTGGCCTGCAGCACGGGCGCTATCTTACCTCGACGCATTCGACGGCTGCCGACCAAATATGTGGATACCGGTCTCAGCGCCGTGGAAAATATTTAGTTAAACGCCGCATCGTAAATTGGGGTGTCGGACTTCACATTCCTGACGATATTAAGTCCCCAAACTGCGACACATTGCACCCTCGAAGCGCCCGTACTCTAATTTGGCCATGGTAACGACCAGCCCCGTTAAAGCGCTGTATTCGCTGTCCGCGCTACTGATAGCCGGAGCGCTTTTGACGGCCTGTGGCGGCGGTGGCGGGAGCGGGTCTCCGGGCACTGCTGCCGCGGCTGCCGCACCTCCTCCTACGGCCCCCGCACCTGTGACCCTGACGGGTACGCCCGCGAGCAGCGTCACCGTTGGCCAAAACTATCTGTTTCAACCCACCGTCTCAGGAGGCGGCGGGGTCGTGACGTTCAGTATCAAAGGGCAACCTGCCTGGGCGACATTTGATCCGGACACCGGCGTATTGACCGGCAAACCCGCCGCCGCCAATGTGGGTACCTCCGGGGCCATCACCATTACCGGTAGCAACGGCAGCACTAGCGCCTCCATTGGTCCTTTCACGATTGCGGTCCAGGCGGCACCGGTGGCGCCGCCCGCAACCGGTACGGCAAGTCTTTCCTGGGTCGCGCCAACCTTGAACACTGACGGAACCCCGGTTACCGATCTTGCCGGATACCATATTTATTACGGCACCAACGCCACTCAGTTGACGACGACCGTCACGATTTCGAACGCCAGCGAGACCTCGTATGTCGTGAGCGGCCTTGCGCCGGGTACTTACTATTTTGCCGTGGTTGCCTATAACTCGGCCGGCGTCGACAGCCCCGAATCGAACGTCGGCAGCAAGACGATCTGAAACGCGACGGCGCGAACGGGCAGCATCTCTCTCGACGTCGATCGCAGCTCACATTGCGCCGCGAGCTTGTAGTACCGTCTCCCTATGACGCGATGCAACCTTTCTGAATCCCTAGCCGTTTGAACCGCCCCCTGCCGAACAGCTACTGGGTGATTCCCGGCCGCTTGCTCGCCGGGGAATATCCCATTGGCGGCGATTACAGCGAGGCACGGGCGCGGCTGGCGCGCTTCCGCGAGGCCGGCATCAATCACTTCATCGACCTGACCGAGAAGGGCGAGTTGCCGGCGTACCGGCACCTCCTCCCGGTTTATACCCGCTACCAGAACTCGCCGATCGCGGATAGCTGCGTGCCGGAAAGCGCGACCCAAGTCCAAGACTTGCTGTCGGACATTCGCGCCGCGGTTGAGGCGAAACACGGCGTCTATGTCCACTGCCGCCAGGGCATCGGGCGCACCGGACTCATCATGGGTTGTTACTTGGCGGCTGCGGCGCGCGATGGCAACGCGGCCATCGAGGAGTTGAATCAATTGTGGCAGCAGAGCGAGCGCGCCAAGAGCTGGCCCAAGATACCGCAAACGACGCAGCAGGCCGACTACATCCGCCGCTGGCCCAAGCTCTCAGGATCGCGTCAGTCGGTGAAGTGACCCGGGGCCGGGCGCGAAACACCCTCGGAGGAGCCCATACAGTGTTACCGTGGCGGGTATTCTGTAGGAGACGCTCGTGAACCCATATAAACCCGGCCCCGGCATCGGACGACCTTCGGCATCCTCGCCCGAAGATCCCATGATGGACTTCCGCGCAAGGCTCGTGCATCAGCAGGCCGAGGCCGCGGAGCGGCGCCGCATGGACTTGGCCGAGCAGTCATCGCGGCTCAAGACCGCGGAGGAGCGCATTCGCATCTGGGAGCGCATTCACGAAGTCACGTTGCCGAAGGATCCGGCGCATCGCTTGGTGGATATCATTGCGGCGAATACCGGCCTGGCCGACTCGGATGTCCGCGAGGAACAGCAGCGGCGCGCCAGCTTGCGCGCGGCGGTTTAAGCCTTTATTCCAAGTAGCTCGCGCGGGTCTTGCGGCGCACTTCCTCGGCAGTCACGCCGGGCGCGAGTTCCAACAATCTGAACGGATCCTTGCGCGTGGCGCGTGTGAATACCGCCAAATCCGTGATCAGCGTGTCGACCACGTTGGCGCCGGTCAAGGGTAAGTCGCAGCGGCTTTTGAATTTCGATTCGCCGTCCTTCGAGGTGTGTTCCATCACGACCACCACCCGCTTGACCCCGGCGACCAGGTCCATGGCGCCGCCCATGCCCTTGACCACCTTTCCGGGCACCATCCAGTTCGCCAGATCGCCGTTCTCCGCGACCTCCATGGCGCCGAGAATCGCCAGGTTGATATGGCCGCCGCGAATCATGGCGAAACTATCGGCGGAGGAGAAATAGGAACTCATTGGCAACGCCGTCACGGTCTGTTTGCCGGCGTTCACCAAGTCCGGATCCTCTTCTCCCTCGAATGGGAAAGGTCCGATGCCGAGCATGCCGTTCTCCGACTGCAGCACCACCTTCATGCCCGGCGGAATGAAGTTCGCCACCAGGGTCGGGATGCCGATGCCGAGGTTCACATAAAAACCGTCCTTGAGCTCGCGCGCCGCGCGCGCCGCCAACTCGTCACGCGACCACGGCATGGGAATCCTCTCCTCGTTTGCGCACCGTGCGCTTCTCGATTTTCTTCTGGTACGGCGCGCCCACAATGATGCGGTTCACGAAAATGCCCGGGGTGTGGATCTGGTCCGGATCGAGCGAGCCCACCTCGACCAATTCCTCCACTTCCGCCACCGTGATGCGTCCGGCGGTTGCCATGTTCGGGTTGAAATTGCGCGCCGTCTTGCGATAGACGAGATTGCCCTCCCCGTCGCCCTTCCAGGCCTTGACCAGCGCGACATCCGCGGTCAAGCCGGTCTCGAGCACGTAGGTCTCGCCGTCCACCACGCGCTGCTCCTTGCCTTCCGAAACCAAGGTGTTGGCTCCGGTCTTGGTGAAAAAAGCATAGATGCCGGCGCCGCCGGCGCGAATCCTCTCCGCGAGCGTCCCCTGCGGATTGAATTCGAGCTGCAATTCTCCGGCGAGATACTGGCGCTCGAATTCTTTGTTCTCCCCGACGTAGGAAGAAATCATTTTGCTGATCTGCCGCGACTCGAGCAGCAGGCCAAGACCGGCACCGTCGATGCCGGCGTTGTTGGACACGACCGTCAGGTCGCGCACGCCCGAGTCGCGCAAGGCGGAGATCAGCTTTTCCGGGATTCCGCACACCCCAAAGCCGCCGCACATGAGCGTCATGCCGTCTCTGACCACGCCACTGAGTGCCGCGGCCGCGTCGGCATAAACCTTTTTCGATGTCACCCGGGATGCCACGCTTGAAACTCCTAGTAGCGGTATTGATCCACCTTGTAAGGACCGTACTTGCTCACGCCGATATAGCGCGCCTGCACGTCGGTCAACTCGGTCAACTGCGCCCCGAGTTTCGAGAGCTGCAAGCGCGCCACCTTTTCATCCAGGTGCTTCGGCAGTACGTACACGCCCACCGGATACTGCGCGGTGTTGGCGAACAATTCGATTTGCGCCAGCACCTGATTGGCGAACGATGAGCTCATGACATACGAGGGGTGACCCGTGCCGCAGCCTAAGTTCACCAAGCGGCCTTCCGCCAACAGGATGATCCGTTTGCCGTCGGGGAAAATCACGTGATCGACCTGCGGCTTGATGTTCTCCCAGGTGTGTTGGCGCAGCGCCGCCACTTCGATTTCATTGTCGAAATGGCCGATATTGCAAACGATGGCCTGGTCCTTCATGCGCTGCATGTGATCGTGCGTGATGACATGAAAATTGCCGGTGGCCGAGACGAAGATATCCGCCTTGTCGCAGGCGTAGTCCATGGTGACCACCCGATAGCCTTCCATCGAGGCCTGCAGCGCACAGATCGGATCGATCTCGGTGACCCACACCTGCGCCGAGAGCGCACGCAGCGCCTGCGCCGAGCCCTTGCCGACATCGCCATAGCCGCACACCACCGCGACTTTGCCCGCGATCATGACATCGGTGGCGCGTTTGATGGCATCGACCAAGGATTCGCGGCAGCCGTATAGATTATCGAATTTGGACTTGGTGACCGAATCGTTCACGTTGAAGGCGGGGAAAGCCAGCTGCCCTTCCTTCGCCATCTGATACAGCCGCTTGACGCCGGTCGTGGTCTCTTCGGTCACGCCTTTGATTTTTCCGAGCCGGCTCGAGTACCACTTCGGATCGGTTTTGAGCTTCGCCTTGATGGCCGCGAACAGATGTTGTTCCTCTTCGCTGCCCGGCTTGGCAAGGAGCGTCGCGTCCTTCTCCGCCTTGGCGCCGAGATGCAGCAGCAGCGTGGCGTCGCCGCCGTCGTCCAAGATCATGTTGGAATGGCCGCCGTCCGGCCACTCGAAAATTCGATGGGTGTAGTCCCAATATTCGGCCAGCGACTCGCCCTTCACCGCGAACACCGGCGTGCCGCCCGCGGCGATCGCCGCCGCCGCATGATCTTGGGTCGAATAAATATTGCAGGACGCCCAGCGCACCTGCGCGCCCAAGGCGTTCAAGGTTTCGATGAGCACCGCCGTTTGAATGGTCATGTGCAAGGAACCGGTGATGCGCGCGCCGCGCAGCGGCTGCTGGGCGGCGAATTCGTTGCGGATCGCCATGAGCCCCGGCATTTCGGTCTCGGCAATCTTGATTTCCTTGCGGCCCCAATCCTTGAGCGCAAGATCCTTGACGATGAAATCGGGCTGAGCTTTGACTGCTGCATTCATTACGGTTCGACTCCTTAAAGCGGCTTAGGCAGCGCGCGTGGCTTTCGATTCGGCGGCGAGCGTTTCGGCCTTGTCGGTCCGCTCCCAGCTGAATTCTTCTTCCTTGCGGCCGAAGTGGCCGTAGGAAGCGGTTTTTTGATAAATGGGCCGCGCCAGGTCCAGCATTTCGCGCAGACCAAACGGGGTGAGATCGAAATGCGCCCGCACCAGCTGCGTCAGGCGCGCGTCCGAGAGTTTTCCGGTGCCGAAGGTCTCGACCATGATGGAGGTCGGTTCGGCGACGCCGATGGCATAGGAGACTTGTACCTCGCAGCGGTCGGCGAGACCTGCGGCCACGATGTTCTTGGCCACGTAGCGCGCGGCATAGGCCGCGGAGCGATCGACCTTGGAGGGATCCTTGCCCGAGAATGCGCCGCCGCCGTGGCGCGCGAAGCCGCCGTAGGTGTCGACAATGATTTTACGTCCGGTGAGGCCGCAGTCGCCCACCGGTCCGCCGATCACGAATCGACCGGTGGGATTGATGTGGTACTTGGTGCGCTTGTCGATCCACTTGGCCGGCAGCATCGGCTTCAAGATTTCCTCCATCACCGCCTCGCGCAATTGCTTGGTGCCGATGTCATCGGAATGCTGCGTGGAGAGCACCACCGCTTCGAGACCGATCGGCTTGTCGTTCTCGTAGCGCAAGGTCACCTGGCTCTTCGCATCCGGCCGCAGCCACGGCAGCTTGCCGTTCTTGCGCACCTGCGCCTGGCGCTTCACCAGGCGGTGCGCCAGGGTGATCGGCGCGGGCATCAGCACGTCGGTTTCATTGGTGGCATAGCCGAACATCAAGCCCTGATCCCCGGCGCCTTGCTTGCGTTCGTCCTTGCGATCCACGCCCTGGGCGATGTCCGGCGACTGCTTGCCGATGATGTTGAGTACGCCGCAACTCGCGCCGTCGAATCCCATGTCCGAGGTGTCGTAGCCGATGTCCAGCACGGTCTTGCGAACCAGCGCTTCGACATCCACCCAGGCACTGGTGGTCACCTCGCCCGCGACGATCACCACCCCGGTTTTCACCATCGTTTCGCAGGCCACGCGCCCGCGCGGATCGGCCGCCAGGATGGCATCGAGCACGGCGTCGGAGATCTGGTCCGCGACTTTGTCCGGGTGGCCCTCGGAAACGGACTCCGAGGTGAATGAGAAGCTACTTCTACTCATGAATGTAATTCCTTGAAATTTATCCGAAATTATCCCGATACCGTTGATCGAACTCGGTCCGGGTAAAGCGGTGATTCTGCGGCCCGCGCGATTCGATCTTGATCGCGCCCATCAGGGAGGCCGTCCTGCCGATCGTTTCCCAATCCAGGCCGTGCAGCAACCCGTGAATTAGACCAGCCCGATAGGCATCCCCGCAACCGGTGGGATCGATTACTGCGTTGGGTTTCGCGCTGGGGATGCGATAGGTCCGGCCGGCGGTATAGATCACGGATCCTTCGGAGCCCAAGGTTACGATGAGCGCATCGACTTGGGCTGCCACATCCGCGGTGGAGAGGCCGGTCTTTTGCTGCAGCATGCCCCACTCGTAGTCGTTCAACGTCAGCCAGCGCGCCTGCCGGATGAAGGTCTTCAGTTCATCGCCGCCGAACATGGGCATCCCCTGGCCGGGGTCGAAGATGAAGGGGATGGAAGCGGCGTGGAACTGCGCCGCGTGCTCGATCATGGCCTGGCGGCCATCCGGCGCCACGATGCCGAGGGTGATCGCGCCGCCGGCGTCGGCGACCTTGTTGAGGTGAGCGAACTGCATGGCGCCGGGATGAAAGGCGGTGATCTGATTGTTGTCGAAGTCGGTGGTGATGAAAGCCTGCGCCGTGAAGGTCGCATCGACGGTGCGGATGTGATCCACCGCGAGGCCCTGCGCCAGCATGCGTTGGCGGTACGGTGCGAAATCGTGACCGGCTGTGGCCATCGCGATTCCCTTGTCCCCCAGCAAGTTCAGGCCATAGGCGATATTCGCGGCGCAGCCGCCGAATTCACGCCGCATCTCCGGCACCAGGAAGGACACGTTCAAGGTGTGCAGCTTGTCGGGCAAGAGGTGGTTCTGGAAGCGATCGGGGAACACCAAAATGGTGTCATAGGCCACGGAACCGCAAATCAATGCAGCCGGTTCCTTCGGAATTTTAAGCGTCATCCGACACCCTGGTTGGAGCAAACGGCTATTCTACAGGCAGTCACAGGCGCGGTGCTTTTAATGAAAAGGTCACGATTTTGACGCTCGGCCGTCAGGTCTGCGGCAATTGGGAAGGTGCCGCGGGCTACGAGTGGCTGGTGACCAATGGCTTGGGCGGCTATGCCTGCGGCACGGTGGCGCTCGCCAATACCCGCCGCTACCACGCCTTTCTCATGGCGAGCCTGACGCCGCCCGTGCAACGCACGCTGCTGGTGGCCAAGTTCGATCTTAGCGTCGAGTACTTGGGCCTCAAGACCGACCTGACCGCCAATGAATTCGCCGGCGGCACGGTCAGTCCGCAAGGCTTCGTGCATCTGGAATCCTTCGCGCTCATCGAGGGCATTCCCACCTGGCGCTATGCGGTGGCCGATGCGCTTTTGGAACTGCAAATATTCATGGCGCAGGGCGCGAATACCAGCTATCTGCGGCTGGAACTGTTGAGGAACAGCGCGCCGCTGCAGGTCGTGCTCAAACCCTATGTCGCGTATCGCGACTATCACAGCCAATCGCACGGCGCCCAGCCGTTCGAATTGGAGTCAGCAGAGGACCAGTGCCAAATTCTGGCGTCGCGCTCGGCCCGGCCCTACCGCCTGCTGGCGACTCAGGGTCGGTTCACGCCCGCGCCCGAATGGTATTGGAATTTCTGGCATCGCGAGGAAGCGCTGCGCGGACTGGATGCTTCCGAGGATTTGTTTTTTCCCGGCAGCTTCAGCGCCGACCTCGCGCCGCGCCTGCCGATGTTCTTCATCGCCACCGCCGAGACGGCGGCGCCCGCGGCGGGCGGCGATGTGGTGAAAGCGATTCAGAACGATGCCAAGATCCTGGCGGCGCGACTGCCGCGCAACGCGCCGCCGTGGATACGCACCTTGGCGCGCGCCTCGGATCAATTCATCGTGCGGCGGGGCGAGGCCGGCGCCGCGACCGCGAGCATCATTGCCGGTTATCCCTGGTTTGCCGACTGGGGCCGCGACACCATGATTTCGCTGCCGGGACTCGCGACGGTCTTGGGCCGCTACGACATCGCTGCCAACATCCTGAAGACCTATGCCGCCTTCGTCGATCGCGGCATGCTGCCGAACCGCTTTCCCGACGGCGGCGAAGCGCCCGAGTACAACACCGCCGATGCCACGCTGTGGATGTTTCATGCGCTCGAGGACTACCTGCAAGCGCAAGCCGCATCCGGAACTGCTGGGACAGCTGTTTCCGACCTTGATCGCGATCATTCATGCGCACGTCGACGGCACGCGCTACGGAATCAAGGTCGATGACAAAGACGGGCTGCTGCACGTCGGCGAGGCGGGCACGCAGCTCACCTGGATGGATGCGAAGAACGGCGAGCAGGTGTTCACGCCGCGCATCGGCAAGCCGGTCGAGATCAACGCTTTGTGGCTGAACGCGCTCAACGTCATGGTGCGAGCCGCCGGCCGCGTGCACAATGTGATCGAGAAGCGTTTCTGTGAATCGCTGTTGGAGCGCGCCAGCGCGAGCTTCGCCCGATTTTGGAACGAGGAACGCCATTGCCTGTACGATGTCATCGACGTGGAGCGCGGCACGGCGCGCGATGACAAGGTGAGGCCGAACCAAATTCTTGCGATCTCGCTGCCCTACTGCAGCCCTGCCGCCGGCGCAGATGCGCGCGGTGGTCGAGCGCTGCGGCCGGGACCTCTTGACCAGCTACGGGCTGCGCAGCTTGAGCGCGAAGAACCCGGGCTATCTCGGCGCCTACGCCGGTGATCCTAAGGCACGCGACGCGGCCTACCACATGGGCACGGTGTGGGCCTGGCTGCTCGGGCCCTTCGCGCGCGCGCACTTTCGCGTCTATGGGGATGCGCGTGCGGCGCAGTCCTTGCTCGAACCCATCGCGCAGCATGTGAACGCCGCCTGCTTGGGCTCGGTCAGCGAGATCTTCGATGGTGACGCACCTCACACTGCCAGGGGCTGCTTCGCGCAGGCCTGGAGCGTCGCTGAGATACTGCGCTCATGGATCTATCTCGAGCGCAAGATCTCGAAGACTTAAGGAATTCTGAATGAACATCGAGCGAGAGCGTCTGCTCGCCAACGTGCTTGGGCCCGAGGGCTGGAAACACTGGGGGCCCTATCTGAGCGAGCGCCAGTGGGGCACCGTGCGCGAGGACTACAGCCCCGGCGGCACCGCCTGGGAATACTTTCCGCACGAGCATGCGCGCAGCCGCGCCTACCGCTGGGGCGAGGATGGCATCGGCGGGGTTTGCGATGCGGAGCAATTGGTGTGCCTGTCGCTCGCGCTGTGGAATGGCGCGCGATCCGATTTTGAAGGAGCGCATGTTCGGCCTCACCAACGCCGAAGGCAATCATGGCGAGGACGTCAAAGAGCATTACTTCTATCTGGACGCGACTCCCACGCACTCCTACTTGAAGATGCTCTACAAATATCCGCACCGGGCATTTCCGTATGCGGATCTGGTCGCGGAGAATGCGCGGCGCGGCACCGACGTGCCGGAATACGAGTTGTTGGACACCGGCATCTTTGCCGAGAATCGCTACTTCGACGTGTTCATCGAGTACGCGCAAGCCGAGCCCGGCGATGTCCTCATGAAAGTCACGGTCTGGAACCGCGGCCCGAGCGCCCTGCTGCATGTGCTGCCGCAATTGGTGTTGCGCAACACCTGGAGCTGGGACTTGGGCTCCGACAAGCCGCAAGTGAAAGCCGCCGAAGCCGGCGCCATCGCGGTGGAGCCGGCGGGGCTCGGCGTGAGCCGCTTGTATTTCGACGGCAACGCCGAGGTGCTCTACACCGAAAACGAAACCAATGCGCGGCGCCTGTGGAACGTGGGCGCGGAGGGTTATTTCAAGGATGGCTTTCACGATCGCATCGTCGCATGGCCTGACCGATCGGGTGAATCCTGCGCATTTCGGCACCAAGGCCGGCATCTGGCATCAGTGCATGATCGCCGCCGGCGGCAAGCGCGAGTTTCGCCTGCGGTTGTCGCGGCACACCCTTGCACAGCCCTTCAAGGTTTTCGACGCGACGCTGGCGCAGCGGCAGCGCGAGGCCGATGCCTACTATGCGGACCTGCAGAAGGGCATATCCTCCGCCGACGAGCGCGTGGTCCAGCGTCAGGCGTTTGCCGGACTCATCTGGAACAAGCAGTTCTACTACCTGGATGTGCCGCGCTGGCTGCAAGGCGATCCCGGCCAGCCCAAACCGCCGGACTCGCGCCTGTCCGGCCGCGACATCGATTGGCGCAACCTGAACAACGCCGACATTCTTTCGATGCCCGACAACTGGGAGTATCCCTGGTACGCCTCCTGGGATCTGGCGTTTCATTGCATACCCTTTGCGTTGATCGATGCGGCATTCGCCAAACACCAATTGGTATTGCTCACGCGCGAATGGTACATGCACCCCAACGGCCAGATTCCCGCCTACGAGTGGGCCTTCAGCGACGTCAATCCCCCGGTGCACGCCTGGGCGACCTGGCGCGTGTATCAGATCGACCGCAAGCAAAACGGCGGCAAAGGCGACCTGGAGTTTCTGGAGCGCGTGTTTCACAAGCTCATGCTGAATTTCACCTGGTGGGTCAATCGCAAGGACGCCCTCGGGCGCAACATCTTCCAGGGCGGCTTCCTGGGCCTCGACAACATTGGGGTGTTCGACCGCAGCGCGCAGTTGCCCACCGGCGGCTACATCAACCAATCCGACGGCACCAGCTGGATGGCGATGTACGCGCTGAACCTGATGCGCATCGCGCTGGAACTGTCGCAAGCACAACCATGTGTACGAAGACATCGCCAGCAAGTTCTTCGAGCACTTCTTGAGCATCGCCGAGGCCATGAGCTGCCTGTTCAGCGACGATGTGGCGGCCTGTGGGACGATGAAGATCAATTCTTCTACGATGTGCTGTGCCTGCCCGACGATCAGCGGGTGCGGCTTGCGCATCCGCTCCATGGTCGGGCTTGATCCCGCTGTTTGCGGTGGAAACTCTCGAGCCGGAGATTGCTGGAACAAATGCCGGGTTTCACGCGGCGGCTGGAGTGGTTCTTGATGCATCGGCCGGATCTGGCGAGCCTGGTGTCGCATTGGCAATCGCCGGGCCGCGGCGAGCGCCGGCTGCTGTCGCTGCTGCGCGGCCATCGCATGAAGAAGCTGCTGAAGCGCATGCTGGATGAGACCGAGTTTCTTTCCGACTACGGCGTGCGGGCGCTGTCGAAGTGGCATCTCGAGCACCCGTTCGAGCTGCACGTGGGCCATGTGAACGAATCGGTGCGCTACACGCCCGCCGAGTCGGAGTCGCGGCAATTCGGCGGCAATTCCAATTGGCGCGGACCCATCTGGTTTCCGCTTGAACTACCTCATCATCGAATCGCTGCAGAAATTTCATCACTACTACGGCGATGACTTCAAAGTGGAATGCCCGACCGGATCGGGACAGTTTCTAACCCTCGAGGAAGTTGCCGCCGAACTGGCGCGCCGCCTGTCGCGCATTTTTCTGAAGGACGGCCTGGGCGATCGACCGGTCCTGCGCCATCAACCGCAATTGCAACTCGATCCCTACTACCGGGATTGCATTCCCTTCTACGAATACTTTCACGGCGACAACGGCCGCGGCGTCGGGGCCTCGCATCAATCGGGATGGACTTCCCTCATCGCCAAGCTGCTCATGCCGCGGGCGCACGATTAGCCGCCGGGAAAGCATCCGCGAGGTAGGCGCAAATTGGCTCAGCTCCAGCTGCGACGTGTTGTGATGAGTTGCAAAACGCGCGACGGTATTCCTGTTTCGGAACGCGCGCTGAGATAAGCGCTGCTCGCCAAACGCGAACGCAAACGCCTGTTGGATTCGAACGCCGAACCACAGTCGACTTGGCGCGGCCCCCAGCGCATCTTGGAAACCTCGCGGCCCGGTGAAAGATTGACGGTTTTGAGACCGCATGCGATCGCATACTTGATAGCCTCGGCCACGGTTGTGGTCATGACGCTATAGCGAGCCCAAAGCGGATCGTATCCCGAGTAATACAAATACAAACTGTCGCCGACAACGAAGCCGAGCCGCATGGCGACGGTCTGTTCCGCGACCTTGAAGGCAAACAGGCGCACCGCTCCGCGCGCCGCCAACCGATCGCATACCGCGTAGAGAAAATCCCGGGCAATTCGCGATGCGAAGCGGTCCGGATGAATCACCTTATGGTTGGCGTTCGCACGCATCGCATGCAGCGCTAGAAATCTGTCCAAGCCCTGGCGTACACCGGCGGGATCCTCGATCACCTGAAATTCGAACCGATGTCCGTCGCGCTTGAGGGAGTTGTAACAATGGCGCAGCGACTCGCGAATATTGCGTTTGAGGCGCGATCGCAATTCCTCCCAGCTCGAAGGCAAATCGAGCAGGAAGTAAGACAGGGGAACATCCCATCGCAACACACCGCCCGCATTGAGAGCCGCGGCAAACTCTTCGCCCACCCCGCTGCCGCCCAGCCCGCTCCAATGAATCCAGTCCCAGTCCGGAATACTCGCCAGCCCGTCCCGCGCTGCGCGCGCTGTCAGGTGCTCAAAACCGCGTTCGATGAGCGGGGCGCGTATTTCGGTCAGGTACGGGTCTGGGCCCAGCACGCTTACCGATACTATTTTGAGCGGCCCAAACTTTCGCCTGCTGAGTATGAAAGGCGCGATGGCAACACACTTTCCCGCCGCATTGCGCAACAGGTAAAAAAGCGGTTCATCACAAATACGCGGGTCGCTGCCGAGGAAGTGGCGGCACCAGGTCGAATGCCATTCATGCAGCGCAAAGGGCAGCTTGTTGTCGGTAGTGCCGCACAGGTGCTCATAGTCGGATTGCAGCGCCTCGACTCCCGCGATACTGGTAATGGTTTCTACAGTAACGGGAGGAAGCATTGGAGTATTTGGTGTTTTGCCGCGGGTCAATAATTATCTCGGGCAAAACAACGGTTTAAGCCCAGAGTGCGTGAGGCAAAAATTCTACCATACGGGCTGGCTCGTTAAACCGACACACCAGTCCTACAAGCGGGAATCGCTCTAATAGCTTCGATTGCCGTTAAATGAAGTCACATCACATTCATTTACGCCGATTTTCGACCCACGCGCTGCAGCGTCGCCTGCACCAAGCGAGAAGCAAGGCGCTGGATCCGGACGCGGCTCTGATCGAATTGAAACTTCGCTAAACCCGCCCGGGACGCCGCCATAATAAAACTCTTGCTCGGATGCACGTTTCCCCGGCTCCAGTGCAATTTGAAATGTTCGTCACCGGGGCCGAAGTCGATGTCGAGATGCTTGCCCTCGCTATCCCGATAGTTCTCAAAAATATGCCGCATCATAAATTCGTCCAGGATGTTTCCAGGAGAAAATCGTTCATATTTGTCGTCGTAGCTGATCATCATGGTGCTGGCAAAACCGGAACCGATGACCGCCAATTTCACCGCAATCAGCGTGTCATCGTGTTTCAAGACAAAAACCAGAAATCTCGGATCGGTGGCAAAGAGCTTGATGATCAAGTCCTGATAACGCGATGAGAAGACCCAGTGTCCCCGCTTATTTGTGCGTTCCGACCATTTTTTCTTCTGCAGGAACAGCCATTCAATGGCCGGCGTCGACGTCCCCCGAACGATCTCCGCGCTGACTTTCCCGATTTCCTGCAGCCTGCGGGTCTTGCGGGCGACATTGCTTTCATAGTGCTTGCTCAAGGACCGCTTGTAGGAAGCCCAATCGACTTCTGCCTTCATATCGGCATAGGGCATCACGTTGTCGAAGGCACTGACAATACGCAAACTTGCGATGCTGCGGACGGCAATGTCAAGGTGACATCCTGATTTCACGAAGGAGAAGCTGACCATATCCGGTCGCGCAGACATGAGGAAATTCTTCAGAAGTGCGGTGGCAACGGCCTGAGATTCATTAGTGCGCTTGATAAGAATGTCGCAGCCTTCCGCGGCCTCTGGGCTGCAGACCACCGCATGCTTCCAGAGCTTGAGCCTGCTTCGCAGCAGAACCATTGGCAGGGCTGCAATTAGCTGGCCGTTATCATAAGAAACCGCACAACAGAGCTCGGCTCCCTGCGGGCGATGTAGGGTGATCCAGCTCTCGTAAAAATAGGGGAAACTCAGCGCATAGCCGGCTCGCGCATCGACCCATAATCGGTCCCATTCGGTCCTGATCGGCATGACCTCATCGATGCTGTTGAGAATCCGGCAGTTCTCCACAACGGTATCGAGGGAGGCGGAATGCTGTTGGGAATGCATGAGGTCCCGCGTATTATAAAGCGGCCCAGGACCGCAGCGAAGCTCATGCCGCGGGCGCACGATTAGCCGATCGCGCTAGCCTTTCTTGGCAAGCGCCTCGCTCTGCGCCATGGCGCGTTGATACGCCGGCCGCTGGCCGATGCGCCCAAGGTAGGCGCCGAATGCCGGCCGCGGCGCTGTGCGCCAACCGCGCAGAGGCAGGACAAGTCAACAGTTCATGTTGGATTATCCACCATGAATTGTTAGCATATATTTGAGCGCTCGCGGGGCCCTTGTTCCGCATGGAGGCAACGAAAGCTATTGGCTGGACGATAGAATTGTCGCCGTACCGTGGTGGCGGGTGATGTGAGGGTCCCGGTTCTCGTCTTACTCCCCGGCTTGGACGGCACCGGCAAATTGTTTGCCGACTTTTTAAAGGCCCTGGATCTTAGTATCAGTGCGCAAGTGGTGCCCTACCCGCCCGATGTCCCTTTGGGCTATGACGAACTCGAGCCATTGGTGCGCGCGGCGTTGCCGATGCGCGGCCCCTTCGTGCTCCTGGGCGAGTCCTTTTCGGGGCCTCTGGCGATTCGCATCGCGGCGCGGCCGCCGCCGGGTCTTGCGGGCCTCATTCTGTGCGTCACCTTCGCCAGCAATCCCTACCCTCGCCTCGCCTGGGCACGTCCGCTCGCAGCGTTGCTGCCTCTGAAGGGCTTGCCGCGCTGGATCCGCGCGCCGCTCATGTGGGGTTCGGCCTCGCCGTCGAAAGCGCCGCCTCAAGCGGAGCGCGCGATGGCGGGCGTCGCAACGGCCGTGATTCGACGCCGGATCGCTGAGCTCTTGGCGGTGGACGAAACGGCGGCATTGGCGAGGATCTCGGTGCCGACGTTGGTGCTGTGCGCGTCCCGCGACCGGGTGATATCCAAAGCCGCCACCGCGAGGCTCGTGAACGGTGTGCCGCACGCGCGGCGGGTCGATGTCGACGGGCCGCATCTGCTGCTCAAGACCCGCCCCTTAGAATGCGCCGAGGCGGTGCTCGCGTTCATGCGCGAAGGGCCATCGGCCGGGCCGGCGATGGCCGGCCCGGCGACAGCGTAGACGTGTTTAGCTCTTGTGCTCCGCCTTCCACTTCTCGACCGCGGCCATCGTGTTCTCGACATGCTTGTCGGGATTCAGCGCCGTGTACTCATAGATGATCTTGCCGTCGGGCGCGATGACGTAGGAAGTGCGATTCGCGTACTCGGGCTTTTGCGCCAGCACCGCATCGTATTCCTTGGTGATCTTCTGATCCGCATCGGCGGCCACCGCGAACTTGTTGCGGCATTCGCTCACGGAAAATTTGTTGAGCGTGTCGATGTTGTCGTGCGAAACGCCGATCACCGTCGCGCCCAGCGCTTTGAACTTGTCGGTCGCCTCGGCGAAGTTATGCGCCTCGACGGTGCAGCCCGGCGTAAATGCCGCGGGATAGAAGTACAGCACCACCGGACCCTTCTTCAAGCGCATTGGCCAAGGAAAACGTAAATGGCTTGCCGGCGAGCGTCGCCTCGGTGGTGAAGTCGGGCGCGTGGGCGCCGGGCGCGAGTGCCGCATACAACGGTGCGGCGAATACTGCGCCGCCCAGCGCAAGAATCATTAAACGCTTCATGATGAACATTCCTTTGGAGTGAAATTAGCCGGGGGCTGGCAGTCTGCGCCATCCCCAATTGCGCCGGCAAGCCGGGCGGTTTTGTCTGCAGCGTGGACGCGAAAGCCGATCGGTTATTTCAATACGCCTTCGATCTCGCCGCACCACGCGCGCCACATCCTCATCCGCCATGGCGGGAAACAAGCGGCAGCGTCACGGTCTCGCGCCCGACGCGGGCGGCGATCGGCGTGTCTGCATCGCGATAGCCCGCCTCGCGATAGATATTTGAGGCTCGGAATGCTGGGGTAGTGCACGCCGATGCCGATGCCGCGGTCCGCCATCGCTTTCTGAAACCCCGGCCGGGTCATGCCGCGCGCGGCGAAATCGATCAGCACCTGAAACATGTGCCAACTGTGGCCCGCATCGCCGCGCGCCGGCATGACCACCCCGCCGTAATCCTTGAACTCATCGAAGTAGCGGCCCGCCAGCTCAAGGCGGCGCGCATTGAATCCGTCCAGACGCCGCAGTTGGTCGATGCCCATTTGCGCAGCCACATCGGTGAGATTGCTTTTCGCGCCCGGGAACATCACGTCGACTTCACCCTCGGCGTTGCGTTTGATGCCGTGAAAACGGTATTGCTCCAGCAATTCCGCCGCCTGTGAATCCCCGGTGCTGATCGCGCCGCCTTCGATGGTGGTCATGTTCTTGTTGGGGTGGAAAGCTGAACACCACCAGATCGCCGAAGCTGCCGATGGGCTTGTCCTTGTATTTCGAGCCGATGGCATGGGCGGCATCTTCCACGACACGCAGCCCATGTTCGGCGGCCAGCCCGTAGAGGCCGATCCATGTCCACGGGCAGTCCCGCGAAATGCACCGGCATGATGGCGCGGGTCTTGGGCGTGATCGCGGCCGGCACGAGATCGAGATTGATGTTGCGGGTATAAAGATCGATATCGACGAACACCGGTTTTGCGCGCAGCCGCGCGATCACATTGGCGCTGGCCGCAAAACTCATGGCGGGAACGATGACCTCGTCGCCCGGCCCGATGCCGGCGACTTCCAGCGCCATTTCCAGACCCGCCGTGGCGGAGGTCATCACCCGCAAGTGACGGCTGCCGCCGAGATATGCCGCCAGATCCGCTTCGAACGCGGCCACTTTGGGGCCGCTGGCGAGCTGCCCGGAGCGAAACACCTCCGCCACCGCGGCGATGCTCGCTTCATCGATGGTGGGACGCGTGAAGGGCAAGAAGGGTTTCATAGCGAACTCCTCGACACCAGCACCACGCCGCTGCAAATGAGCGCAATACCCAGCACTTTGGCCGGGCGTCAGGGCCTCGCCGAGCCACGCCACCGATACGGCGGCCACCACGACATAGCCCAAGGACAGCATGGGATAGGCGGTGCTCACCGGGGCTTTCGACAGCGCGGCGACCCAGACGCAGACGCTGGCCGCATAGCACAGCATGCCGCCCCAAAAGGGCATGCTCCGCAGCAGTATGCCGATGCTGCTCGTCAAGGTATCGGCATTGAAGGCGCTGAAATGCGCCAGCGGCCGGGTGGCGACTTTCAGCAGCAATTGCGCCGCCGCATTCAAGCCCACGCCGCGTCAAAATCAACACCCAGGTGACCCAGCTCATGGCTTTGCCACCAAGACTTGACTCACCGTTTCACCGACGGTACGCATGGGCACATCGCGCTCCTTGAAATTATCGAACGTTCTCTTGTCCATCACCGCGTAGGCCTTGGCCTGCGAATTCCACTGGGTCAGAAACTCATCGACGTCGGATTTCCCGATCGGGGGACCTGCGCAATCCATAGTCTAGCTCGCCACGATACTCGACCAGCATGACGGTTCGCTGCAAATAAAAGGTCAGAGATTGGTCATAGGTGCGAACGCTGTAGAGCGGCGCCGAGCGATCCGCCGCGGGAAGCGCGGCAGCCAGACCGATGCCCGGAATAGATCGGCGCGAGCAGGGATGCGGTTCGGATCAGCAGCAGCACCGCGAGACACCAGCCGACGCCGAGCACCGCCGCCGCGCGGGTCACATCGCGGCCCCGCTCACCCACACGAACAGCCCCGACACCAGCAGCAGCACCGCGATCTCGCGCGCCGGCTTTGCCAGCAGCAACAAGTACGGCTGCTTGCCGCGAAGCGGCATCAGCTCGGGCAGCGGAAGCTCGCCGCACCCAAGGCCAGCGCCGCAGCCGTGGTCAAGATGCTCGTCCACAGCAAATCGCGCTTCAAGGTGGCCAAGGGCTGCGCGCGCGATCAACAGCGCCAAGGCCGGCATGGCCGGCAAAATGTAGGGCATGAGTTTCGAGTCGGAGAACGAGAAGAACACGCAGGTGAACACCACCCAGATCCACAGGAACAGCGTGGGACTGAATTGCCCGCGGGGGCTGCGCCACCCGCTCACCAGCACGCGCAGCGCCGGCACCGTCCACGGCACCGTGCCGGCCAAGAAAACCCAGCCAAAGAACCACCACGGCTCCTGGCGATCCGCAATGGGCGTCAAGATAGCGCGCGAAATGCTCGCGGATGAAAAAAAACTGCAGAAAGTCGTCGAGCCTGCGTGCCGCAAGCCAGTGCCAGGGCACGGTGACCGCCAGGAACAGCGGCACCCCCCAGCTTCAGGTGCAGCTTGCGCCAGGGCGAATAATCGCGCGTCCAGAGGCTGTAGATGACGAGCACCGCGGCCGGAATGGCCGCGGCCACCAGACCCTTGGTCAGTACCGCGCAAGCGCCGCGGCAACCCAGGCCAGCAGCATCCACGGCGCGCTCCGCCGCGGGCGTGTGCTGCGCCAGCAGAAACCCCGCCAGGCTCGCCGTCATCCAAAACGTCAGGCTCATGTCCAAGGTCATGAGCTGACCCAAGATCACGAACATGAACGTGCCGGACAGCACCGCCGCGGCGCGCCAGGCCGGCCTGGGTCCCAGAGCCTCGCCGCCAGGAATCCGATCAGGGCGATGGTCGCGAGCGCGGTGAGCGCGGTGTACAGGCGCGCGGAGAACTCGCTGACCCCGAGCAGCCGGTAGGTCGCCGCGGTGGCCCAAAACTGCAGCGGCGGCTTCTCGATGTAGTCGAGGCCATTCAAGTGCGGAACGATCCAATCGCCGCCGCTGCAGCATCTCGCGCGGAATCTCCGCATAGCGCCCTTCGTCGGGATTGAAGAGCGGCCGATTGCCCAGGGTCGCCAGCCATACGAGACTCAAGAACCCGGCGAGCCCCCAATACAACCAGCGTGTCTGCCTGCCCGGCGCCGACGCTCAAACTCACGCCGCCTCCGCCGCTCGGGGGCTGCATCGCGAGCAGTCCCGAGCGACCCGGCACCTCGCCCATGACGACGGTCTGATCGGGCAGCGATCTTTGAAGGGCCCGTTGATGAATCGCTCGCCATGCGCGTCATCACGGCGCCCGCCTCCTGCCACCGGGTCAGCAGCGACTCGAAGGCATTCAGCAGCAGCATGCCTTCCAGCTCGGCGTGCAGCGTGAACACCTGCAAGCGGTCCGGCTGAGCGGCGGCATTCTTTTCCGATAATCGAAATACCGCCTCGGCGATGCTCGACTCATCGATCCCCTCGCGCCCCAGCAACTCGTCGAAGGTCGGCAAGGTGGTCGGCAGTTGCAGGCAGGAACTGCGCCGCGCCTTGCAGCAGCGGCCAGAAGGGCGTTTGGCCGCGGGTGTCGCTGGCGAAACTTAAGCCGTATTCGCGCTCGAGTTCCAGCGCGTGGCGCATTGATCTGCCAGCCGGCGGCGGCGTGCGATTGCGGATAGAACCCGAACACCGCTTAAAGGCGTTCATGCCGCGCTCGAACTCGATCCGCGTCCACTCTTCCGAGGCGCGCGCCACCGTAGTCCTGCCAGCGCACGTGATCGTAGGTGTGCAGCCCGACTTCGAAGCCGCCGTCATGCACGCCGCGCATGACGCCGCCGGCTTTGAGGCCGATGTCGGGGCCGGGAAGCAGCACGCCGTACAGCAGGGTTTTCAATCCATAATGTTTGAGGACCGAGGTGCGCGCGACTTTCTGCGCGAAGCCCTTGCGAAACACCCGGCGCATGGCGCGCCCGGTGTGATCCGGTCCCACCGAGAAATAGAAGGTGGCATCCACGCCGAGCTTCTTGAACAGCGCCGTGAGGCGCGGTACGCCTTCGCGCGTGCCTCGCAGGGTATCCACATCGACCTTCAGGCCGATGTGCGTCTGCTTAAGCATCGCGCGACAACAGGGCCGAAGCGGAAGGCAAGGCGTGCGCGTAAGAGTCGAAGATCGCGTTCAGCGCCGTGCGCATGTCGGTCTTCGGTGTCCAATGCAGCTCCGCCGTGGTGTTCTTGATCGAGGGCAGGCGCGCCGGAATGTCCGCATACCCCTTGCCGTAATAGTCCAAGGCCGAAATGTCGATCAGCTTGGTGTTGCGCGCCGTGGGCGCGTACTCGGGGCGCGAGCGGGCGATTTCCAGCATCATTTCTGCGAGCTTGCGGATCGAGTACAGATTGTGCGGATTGCCGATGTTGTAGATCTTGCCGTCGGCGATGCCGTTGGGGTTGTCGATGATGGTGGTCAGACACTCGACCGCGTCGTCGATGAAGGTAAAGGCGCGGGTTTGCGTGCCGCCATCGACCAGTTTGATGGGCTCGCCGCGCACGATGTGCCCCAAGAATTGCGTGAGCACCCGCGAGCTGCCCTCCTTCGGATCGTCCATGCTGTCCAAGCCCGACCCGATCCAATTGAAGGGGCGAAACAGCGTGAACTGCAGGCCCTGCTGCCCATAGGCCCAGATGATGCGGTCCAAGAGCTGTTTCACGCAGGAATAGATCCAGCGCTGCTTGTGGATGGGACCCAAGCACCAGTTCGGAGGTCTCCGGATCGAACTCCTTGTCGCGGCTGGCGCCGTACACTTCGGAGGTCGAGGGAAACACGACGCGCTTTTTGTACTTGACGCAATGGCGAATGATGGGCAGGTTGGCCTCGAAATCCAGCTCGAACACCCGCAGCGGCTCGCGCACATAGGTCGCGGGCGTCGCGATCGCCACCAGCGGCAGGATCACATCGCATTTGCGCACGTGATACTCGACCCACTCCAAGTTGATGGTGATATCGCCTTCCACGAAATGAAAGCGGGGGTTGCCGAGCAGCGTGCCGACGCGTTCGGACTGTAGGTCCATGCCGTAGATATGCCAATCGGTGTGGGCCAGGAGGTACTTGCTCAAGTGATGGCCGATGAATCCGTTGACGCCAAGGATCAGTACGTTTTTCAAGTGAACCTCTTTGTTCTTTAGGCGAGTGCGATCGGTTGCTGCGACAGCGCGCGCGGCACGCTATTCTGCTGCACCATCTCGCCGTTTACGCTCAATTGCAGAATCTTAAGACGCCGCCCGTCGACGCAATCGGCGTACCAAATACCGTCCGCGGCGTACAAACAGGGACGCTTGGGCCGGATAGGCCGCGGGATGCGTATCCAGCCGCGTCTTAAGCAGCGCCAGCCTACACCCGTTGACCTCGGTAAAGGCGCCGGGGAAAGGCGGCGCGACCGCACGCACCAGATCGTGAATGGCGCGCGCACTCGAGCGCCAATCGATGCGTCCGTCCTCGGGGGTGCGGCGGCCGAAATAGGATCCCTTGCTTCAGGTCCAAGGGACGGGATGCCGCCGTGCCGGCGAGCAAGCGCGGCAGGCTGCGGCGCAATCACCGTCTGCGCGGCGTCCGCCACCTTGAGCGAGACCTCGAGCGCCGTGTCGTTCTCCAGAATCGGCACCGCTTCCTGATCGACGAGCGCGCCGGCGTCGGGCTTCTCCACCATGTAGTGCAGGCTCGCGCCGGTCGTGGTTTCGCCGTGGATGATGGCCCAATGCACCGGGGCCCGGCCGCGGTATTTGGGGAGCAGCGAGCCGTGCATGTTCAAGGCGCCCAAGCGCGGCAGCGACAGCCACGCCTTATCGAGCATGTGGCGGTAGTAGAAGGAAAAAACGAAATCCGGTTCGAGCGCCGCGCCCTGGGCGATCCACTCCGGTGTGTTGGGCGATTCCGGCGTCACGACTTTCAGCCCGTGATCTTGCGCCAATTGCCGCACGCTGCCGAACCACTGGGATTCCTTCGGATCATCGGCGTGAGTGAAGAGCAACGGTATGTCGACCCCCTGAGCCAGAAGTTCACGCACCCCACGCACGCCGACCTCGCTATATGCGAATACCACCGCACTCGTCACGGCAAGGTAGCCTGGCCGCTGTACGCAAACGCAACGGCGCTCGCCACCTTAAGTGACGTCCTGCGCCCGAGCCAGCGTCGCGCTGCGCGCGGGAATGAGCGCGTCGTCGCCCTCCTCCAGAACCGCTTCCACGATGTAGCGCGGCCGCTCGCGCACCTGCGCGTAGATGCGGCCGACGTACTCGCCGAGCAGGCCGATGCCGAAAAGCGCCAGTCCGATGAATAGAAACACCACGCTGAACAGGGTGAACAAGCCTTCGGCCTCGGAGCCGATGAAGATGCGGCGCACGATGAGCACCACGAACAGCATGGCGGACATGAGCGCGACCAGCATGCCGATCATGGAAAACAGCTGCAGCGGCACCACCGAAAAGCCGGTAATCAGGTCGAAATTCAAGCGGATCAAGCTGTACAGCGAATATTTCGAGCGCCCGGCGAAGCGTTCCTCGTGGGCGATCGGCACCTCGATGGCCCGCATCGCGTACAAGGACGCCAGCGCCGGAATGAAGGTGTTGACTTCGCGGGTCTGATTGAGCGCCGTCACCACGGAACGGGCGTAGCCGCGCATCATGCAGCCTTGGTCGGTGATGCGCACGGGCGTGATCCATTCGCGCACCTTGTTGATGGCTTTGGAGAAGCTGCGCCGCCAGAGCGAGTCCTGCCGCTGTTGGCGGATCGTGCCGACATAGTCGAAGCCTTCCTCGAGCTTGCCCACCAGCTTGCCGATTTCTTCGGGCGGATTCTGCAGATCCGCGTCCATCGTCACGACATACTCGCCGCGCGCATAGGCGAGGCCCGCCATGACCGCCGAATGCTGGCCGAAGTTGGCATGGAACAGCACCACGCGGGTTTCATGCGGGCGCGACTGGAATTGCTGGCGCAGCAGCGCGACCGATTTGTCCTTGCTGCCGTCGTTGACGTACACGATCTCGTAGGAGACCTGCAACGCATCGAGCGCCGGATAGAGGCGCGCGAACAAGGTCGGCAGCACCGCCTCCTCGTTGTAGACCGGAATCACGACACTGAGTTTGGGCGTCGGCATGTCAGTGATCGGCGGCCACCGCTCCCTGCGATTTCAACAAATTCAGCAATTCGGCGGTCTTCGCTTGCATCAAGGGCACCGATGCGCGGGCCTCGACGTTCAAGCGTATCAGGGGCTCGGTATTCGAGGTGCGCAGATTGAAGCGCCACTCGGGGAATTCAAAGGACACCCCGTCGGTGCGATCCACCTGGAGTGCCTGGGGCGCGTAGCGCTGCTCGAACAGGGCGATCGCACCCTTGGCATCGGGAATGCGGTAGTTGAGTTCGCCGCTCACCGGGAATCGGCCAATCCGTTCGCCCACCAGGCTCGACAGGCTGCGTCCGCTCTCGGACAGGATTTGCGCCACCACCAGCCAGGGAATCATGCCGCTGTCGCAATAAGCGAAGCGGCGAAAATAATGGTGCGCGCTCATCTCCCCGCCGTACACGCCGTCCACCTCGCGCATGCGCTGCTTGATGAAGGCATGGCCGGATTTAGACAGCACCGCGGCGCCGCCGCTCGCCTCGACGATTTCGATGGTGTTCCAGGTCAAGCGTGGGTCGTGCACCACCTTGCCGCCGGGTTGGCCGCGCAGCAGTATCGAGGCCAGCAGCCCGACGATGTAGTAGCCCTCGATGAAGCCGCCCTGCTCATCGAACAAAAAACAGCGGTCGAAGTCCCCGTCCCAGGCAATGCCGAAATCCGCACCGTGGGTGCGGATCGCCGCCGCGGTCGGTTTGCGGTTCTCCTCGAGCATGGGATTCGGTACCCCATTCGGGAAATTCCCGTCCGGCAGATGGTGAATCTTGATGAATTCAAACGGCAGATGCGGCTCGAGCTTGTCGATGATGAGCCCCGCCCCGCCGTTGCCGGCGTTCACCACGATCTTCAAGGGCTTGAGCTTCGAGACCTCGACATAGGAGAGCAAATGCTGGATGTAGGCGTCCATGATGTCGATGCGATGCCGCACGCCCAAGCGCTGCGGCGTCTCGAACTCGCCGCGCTCGGCAAAGGCGCGAATCTGCGCCAGTCCATTGTCGCCGCTGATCGGCTTGGACTGCTCGCGCACGAATTTCATGCCGTTGTAATCGGGCGGATTGTGGCTGGCGGTGATCATGATGCCGCCGTCGTAGCCGCCATCGAAGGTGGCAAAGTACACCCCCTCGGTGCCGCAGACGCCGATGTCGTACACATCGACGCCGCTGTCGGTCAGTCCGCGGCACACAGCGTCCGTGAGGCTCGAGCTGCTCAAGCGGATGTCGCGGCCGACCACGATTCTTTTGGGCTTGAGGAACTGCGCATAGCCGCGCGCCACCCGGTAAGCCACCTCGTCGTTCAGTTCCGTGGGGATGCGGCCGCGTAAATCGTAAGCCTTGAAACACGCGATCGCGGTCACGTGTTGGTCCCTTTGCGGCCGTAGTTGTCTTCGAAGCGCACGATAGGCGTATTTGGTGAGATCGGGCACAGTCATCCCGGAGCGTTCGGCGAGCACCTGGCCGATGGCCGACAGGCCGCCGTGGAAGGCGTCGACGACCGCGTAAACCTCGACGCGGTTGCAGTCGAGAGCACCATGGCCTCGGTCACCAGCGGCGACTGCATGATCTGGTCGACGATCTTGACTTGCTCGGACTCGTCGGTGCTGAGCTGCTCAGAACGGAGACCGGCGCGCTGCGGTGCGACACACCGAAGAGCAGGACGCTCACGGCTGAATCACCTGGCCTGCTCCCTTGCTAACACCGGTGAATTGACTGCTCTCCACCGTAGACGCTTACCTGATGGGCCACCAAATTTACGGGGAAGTCACCCGGTGGCCAGATCCTTGCGCAGCCGGGGCTCGTCGAGTTCCCAGTAGCTGTGTTCGCGGCCGTCGAGCAGGACCACCGGCAGCCGGTCGCCGAACTCGGCTCTCAGCGCGCTGTCGCCTTTCTCGCTTCGGCGTCGACGTCGGTGGTCGACAGGTCGAAGTCGAGTTCTGCGGCGAGCTGCTTCAGCTGCGCGTGGACCCCGTCGCAGATCCTGCAGCCGGCCCGGGTCAACAGCTGGACGTGGCGGCGACTCATGGCTCCAGTGTTGCAGTTCGGTTCATTTGCAGAGGTTTTGGATGGTCGAGGGGGTTGGGTCGGCGGCGTCATGACCGGGCTCGTTTGGCGCGGCCGCCATGCCATCAAGAGTGCCGTCAAGGCCGTAACGGATTGCAATGGTGAATACCGAAACTGGTGATCAGCGATACCATCGCCCCATGTCGGAATATCCGCCAAGCGGCCCGCATTACGGTCCGGGCGCGAGTGGGTTCCCAGCCGGTCATGCTCCTACCCCTTCCACCGGTATGACCCAGTGGCCGTCGCAACAGCCGGGCCCGCCCCGCTACGGCCGATGGCCTGCGCTTGCAGCGCTTGTGATTGCACTAGTCGGCGTGGTTGCAGGCGTCTCGGCTTGGTTTCGTCCGATACCCAGCAACAATTTATCCACTGCGCCACCCACCCTCGCGTACACCGCACAACAAGCCGACGACGCGAAATCAACAGTTTGCGATGCATATTCCACTGTCAATAAGGTCGTAACAGCAAATACTCATCGAACCAATCCGGCCCCCGGCGACGAGGTAGGCTCTTTAGCCACCGGCATATACGGCCCCGTGTCGCTTTATGACGGCGGCGATTATCTCCTTCGGATGTTGGACGATGAGCCAGCCACACTTCAGGATCTCGCTAAATCGATCAAATCGCTCAGCAAAACTTTCAGAAATTGGCGATGGTGGATCTGCTGGCGAACCAGCCTCCGTCCGCGATCCACTCCGCCACGACGTTGATTCAGACGTTGCGGCAATAGAAGGGCTGTGCAAATGAGTGGTGAAGGGCCACCTGCGCCTACGGAGAAGCGCTCGTGGGCCAATGGTGGATTCCCTCCTCAGACTTAAATATCATTGGCGCTGCCGCATCCAAAAGACAAACTACTGCAGCGTCGTGGCATAGCCTCCGAACAGCTTTCGCAAGGACTGTCAGGGCCGCTCAGCCCAGAGGTTCAGAAAGGAATGTCGGCTGATTCGATTCGCGAGGCGTTTAAGTGGGGTGCCGACCAGGCCAGTAATGTCACCGATACGAACGGAACCATCAGCAAAGCCCATGATTCCGCTCACGGCTCGGCTACCGAACTACATTCCCAACTTGCACGCATCGCCGAGCACGGAAGTAAACACATCGATGATATTCAGAGCTCCAAAACTCCTGCTCCTCTGAAATTCGAGCAAATAGTCGAAGTTTTCATGAAAGCTAGCACAAGCCAGTGCTGCAGCCGCTCCTTGTGCTCAGAATATATATGAAGGTATCCAATCGGTGCTAGACCAGCGAGGTATACCCAAATCGGCTAGACAATTTGCTCAAGAACACGGACTTGATACCCAGCACGCTTTCGGATCACCCAACGAAGATGCAGTGCGCCAGCAAGTACAGGCTCTCGGCTTCGGCCCATCACCGAAGGACGCGCCCGGTTCGCCGCCTCCGGAAAGCCGCCTGGTAATGGTTGGAGATAGCCGCCCGCCAGCCCCACCGCCCCCACCACCTGCTGCAAACCCGCCCGCCGCAATGGTCGGAGACAACCGCCCACCATCCCCGCCGCCCCCACCACCTGCTCCCGCAAACTTGCCAGCCGCAATGGTTGGAGATAACCGCCCGCCAGCCCCCGTCGCTCCCGCGGCGAACGCAACAGGCGGCATGCCAGCTCCTAGCGCGTCGATCGGTCAACCCGGCATGAACGCCC
>CAWDAU010000010.1:0-201582 GCA_963800385.1 uncultured Gammaproteobacteria bacterium | reverse complement strand
TTCTGCATACCTACAGCTTTCCGAGCGGACATGTCATGGCCGCCACTCTGATCTATGGAGTTTCGGCAGCGTATCTCATCGCCCGTCTCGCTGCGTGGTACTTCAAAGTCCTCGCTGTTCTGGTCGCTATTACCTTGGTCGCTCTGGTCGCTTTAAGTCGTGTCTATCTTGGGGTTCACTATCTGAGCGACGTGCTTGCAGCGGCATCAGCAGGGATAACGTGGCTCGCTTTGAGCCTGGTGGCCGTTGACACACTGTGGTATCGAAGAGCCCGTAAGGGATCGAACCATCAATCGACCCACGGGACCGGATGACCCTTCAAGTAGCTTCCGACGGCCTCACCCACCGTGGGAAAGAATCGCTCCTCGCCGACCCTCGCGAACAGTCCGAAGCGTTTTAGTTTGTCCTTCACCGGATCCTTCATTTCGGCAAAACACAGTTCGATTCCCGCAGCGATCAAAGTATCTTCTAGTTCACCCAAGACATCGGCGGCCGTCACATCGATGCTGGTAACCGGTTCAGCTGTCACGACGAACCACACGACCGGCGTTGGCGAATCCGCTACGGCGTCGAGCACTCGGCTCCGAAACAACTCGGCGTTCGCGAAGAACAGAGGCGCATCCCAACGGAATAGAACCAGTCCTGGCACGACTCGAGCCTCTGGATACCGGGCGATGTCATGGTATCCCTTCAAGTCTGCAACTCGACCCAAAATGGCGTAATGGGGACGCCAGCCGTCCCAGAGAAACTCCAGGACCGCGATCCCGACCGCGAGTCCGATGCCCGGAACGGCCCCGAATACCGCAACGCCAATCGTGCAACTGATCGATAACCAGAATTCCCATCGCTGGATCCGGTAGATCCGGTGCAGATCAACGATCTCGATGAGCGAAACGGCCGATGCCATGACCACCGCGGCCAAGGTGGCCGTGGGCAGATTCTTGAGCAGGTTTGGCGCAACCAACAACAGGGTTGCGACTGCCAACGCTCCCACGACACCCGTCAATTGCGTCTTTGCGCCTGCCGCGGCGGCCACCGGGGTTCGAGAGGCGCTGCCACTGATCGGAAGTCCCTGAAACAGCGCCACCGCCAGATTCGCCGCACCTAATCCCACCATTTCCTGGTTGGGATCAACGAAGGACGCGGAGCGAGCGGCATAGGCCCGAGACAATACACTCGTATCGGCAAATGACACGAGAGCCACGGCAACACCCCCAAGCAGTACAGGAGCGAAGTCAGTCGAGATCATCCAAGGGAACGAGATGGCGGGCAGTCCCTGGGGCAAGGGCCCGAGAACCACGACGCCGGCACGCGCGGCGAGGTCGAACACCGCAACGACAATGGTAGTTCCAACGACCGCCGTCAGTGCCCCGGGTATGTACCGACTGCGCTTGAACAGCAGGACCACCACGAACGTTCCGGCCCCCAACGACAGGGATACCCAATTCATGTGGCCCGCTACCACGGCCCGAAACAATGCCGATAACTCGTTGAACAGCCCCTCGTCGCCGGACGATACGCCCAGCATTGACGGTAATTGGCTGACCAGCACTGTCAGGGCGATGCCGTTCATGTAGCCGTAGCGGATGGGCTTGGACAGCAAATCGGTGATGAAACCCAATCGAGCCACGCCGGCGATTAGGCAGAATGCCCCGGAGACCATGGCCATCATGCCTGCGAGGGCGATGGCGCGTTCTGGATCACCCCTGGACAAAGGCAGTGTCACTGCCAGCACCAGGGTGACGAGCGAGGAATCCGGTCCCAACACGAGAATGCGACTTGGCCCCGCTAGGGCATAGGCAAGCATCCCGACAATGGTCGCGTAAAGGCCGCATATTGCCGGCACACCCGAAGCAACGGCGTAGGCAATTCCGACCGGTACCAGAACGGACGTCAGCACCAAACCGGCGGCGATATCATGCCAAAGCCATTTGATCTCGTAGGTCCGAATCACCTGCAATCCGGGAACCCATCTGGTCCATCCGAATTGCGATGAACCCTGCGCACCCCGGGAGATCCGACCAGGTATCAAAGGTGGCAACGTATTGCTCATAGCTGTTACACCGTGCGCCCTTATTCGTGGCGCAGCGCCTCGATAGGATCCATGCGGGCGGCACGTCGCGCCGGGAAGTAACCGAACACGACCCCTATCCCAGCCGAGAATACCAACGCCGAAATATTGATGGTGACGTCAAACGCGTAGGGCACGTGCATCAGACCGGCTAGAAAGTACGAGGCCACGGCGGCGAATACGACACCCACGACGCCGCCGAGGGCGGAGAGCACCACGGCTTCGATCAGGAACTGCATCAGCACCTCGCTCTCGAGCGCACCCACGGCCAGGCGCAAGCCGATTTCCCGAGTGCGCTCGGTGACAGACACCAGCATGATGTTCATGATGCCGATGCCTCCGACCACCAGGCTCACCGCCGCCACCGCACCCAAGAGGCTGGTCAGCACGCCCATCGTGCCTGACAGAGTCTCGGCAAGCTGCTGGGTATCGAAAATATTGAAGTTGTCGTCATCGCCGCTTGCGAGCTTGCGCCGTTCTCGCATCAACTGGCGAAGACTGGCTTTCAGCGGCGCACTGTCACTGCCCTCCTGCATGGACACCAGCAGCATGCCGACTCTGCGGCTGCCGGTGACGCGACGCTGCAGTGTGTGCAGCGGCACGATCACGGTATCGTCTTGATCGCCCATACCGCCCTGACCCTTCGCTCCGAGAACCCCGACCACGTTGCAGGAAAACTGTCTGATTCGCAGTTGCTCGCCCAGCCCGGTTTGACCCACCGTACCGCCGTACAGTTCGCGCCGAACCGTCTCGCCGACGATGCACACCGCCGACCCCGCTCGCTGCTCGTCGGGAACGAAGATGCGACCGGAGGCTAACTTCCAATTGCCGGTCTCGAACCACTCATTGGTGCTGCCGACGACGTTGGTCACCCAGTTGCGGCCATTGGCGATCACGGTTACGCCGATGCGGCCTTGCGGGGCGACAGCGGAGACACCGCCGATCTGCGATCGAATGGCATCGGCGTCCGCCTCCGTGAACTGCGGCACTCCACCGCCGCCACCCCCTCCCCCGCCGGGTTGACGCTGTCCCGGGTTCACCATGAGGAGATTGGTGCCGAGGCTCGAGATCTGGGTATTGATGGATTTCGTCGCCCCGTTGCCCAGCGTTACCATCGTGATCACGGCGCTCACACCGATGACGATCCCTAAGATCGTGAGGAATGAGCGCAACAGGTTACGCCGGATGGACCGCACCGCGAGCATGAAGACGCTGAACAGCATCAGGTCGTGTCGGCCGGCAACAACTCGACCGGCGCCGATGTCGCAGGGTGCGGGTTCGCGACGTCCTTGGCAATCTTGCCATCCACGAAATGCACCATGCGTCTGGCGTATGCTGCCATGTCAGGTTCGTGAGTGACCATCAGCACCGTGATGCCGTGGTCCTTGTTGAGGGCCGTCAAGAGGCCCATGATCTCGTGGCTTCGCTGTGTGTCCAGATTGCCGGTCGGCTCGTCGGCCAGAACGACATCCGGCTCGGTGACGATCGCCCGCGCAATTGCCACGCGCTGCTGCTGACCACCCGACAATTGGGCGGGCGTGTGGTCTTCCCAGCCACCCAATCCCACTGACGCCAAGGCTTTGGCGGCCGCAACGCGACGCACGCCGGCTTTATCGCCCCGATACAGCAGCGGCAGTTCGACATTCTCCTGAGCCGACGTTCGTGCCAGGAGATTGAAGCCCTGGAACACGAAACCCAGATACCGTCGCCGCAGACGGGCGCGTTGGTCTCGCGAGAGTGCCTCCACATGGGCGCCGCGAAACAAGTACTGCCCCGCGCTGGGTGTGTCGAGACAGCCCAGGACGTTCATCGCAGTGGACTTGCCCGACCCGCTTGGCCCCATGATAGCGACGAACTCCCCTGCGGATACGGTGAGATTGATGTCCTTCAGCGCCATCAACTCGGCCTCACCTGTGCCGTATCGCTTGGAGACTCCGATCAGTCGAATGAGGGGGTCGCTCACGGCACGCTGGCAGACTTCTGGTTGGTAATCACCAACATACCTGGTTTCAAATCGCCACCGGTGATTTCCGTCATTCGCCCGTCGCTGATTCCTGGCGTGACCGCGACAGATACTGCGACGCCCTCGCGCAACACCCACACTGCTTTCGCCATTGCGGTGCTCGCGTCGGCGGCTGCGGATTTCTTGGTACTGCTGCGCGGCATTCGTGGGATCAAGCTCGTTGCAATGCCCGATGAGGCCGCCTGATCGGGAGTGGTCGCGGTCGGCGTGAAACGCAGGGCCGTGTTCGGCACAATGAGCACGTCAGTACGGTGTTCGGCAATGATCGACGCCGTCGCCGTCATTCCCGGACGCAAACTCAAGTCCGTATTATCGACATCCAGATAGGTCAGGTAGGTGACGACATTATCGGTGATCGTGGAACCGAAGCCCACGCGGGTGACCCGAGCAGGAAAGTTGCGGTTGAGATACGCACTCACGGTAAAAGTGGCGTCTTGCCCCACCTTCACGGAGCCCACGTCTGCCTCATCCACGTAGACCCACAAACGGAGCTTAGAAAGATCCTCCGCCACCGTAAAGAGGGTCACCGCCTGCAACGAGGCCGCCACCGCGTTTCCCGGATCGACGTTGCGGGTGAGTATGACGCCGTCCGACGGCGCGGTGATCGAGGCTTTCGACAGATTGATCTCGTCGGTGGACAGCGCCGCGCGCGCATCGAGAACGCCGGCACGGGCGCTTGCATCGTCGGCCTTGGCACGCTCGAGTACCGCAAGGCCCGTATCGATCTCTGCCTTTGAGGGGACGTTGCCGCCCGACAAGACCGCCACTTCCTGCAAACGGCCGAGCGAGGCTTGCGCCTCGGTGATGGTCGCCGCGGTCTGTGCGACCTTCGCCTGGGCCGCGGCCAAGGTTGCCCGCGAACGGAGGATCTGATCCTTGAGCTTCGCGGTGTCGAGCACCACCAGCACCTCGCCCTTGCGGATCTTGTCGTTGACATCCACGTTCACCTCGAGCACCGTTCCGGACAACTCACTGCCGATGTTTATGGAACGGGTGGGCTGAATGGTGCCGTTGGCCGTGACGGTCAGAGTCAGGTTGCCGCGTGCCGCTGCTTGCGTGGAGTAGCTCGGCGCCGCGTTGGCGTTGCGACGCATCTGCCAATACCCGATGGCGACCGCGATCAGGACGACTCCCATCGCAAGAGACCAGGTCACCGGCCTACGATACCAACGACGCGCCTTTGGCTCGTCGAGCAAAGTGGCCACGTCAGTCGGTGCGCTTGTGCCCATCAGCGAACAAGCCCAGACAATGTCTGCGCAGAGGGCCGTAAGCCCGCCGCTTCGGCGGACGTCCAACCGCCGCCCAGCGCCTTGTACAACCGGACATGGTCGGAAGAGACGTCTGCGATCGCGCTCGCCAGCGCATCCTGGGTGCTCAATTGGGCGCGTTGAGTGTCGAGCACGGTCAGAAAATCCGTGAGCCCACTGCTGAAGAGCTGCCGCGCCATGAGGGACGCATTGGCGGCCGCCTCGGCGGCCTTTCGCAGACTGCGGGTCCTGTCTCCGTCGCCGCGAATGGCAACCAGCGCATCTTCCACTTCCTGCAACGCCAAAAGGATGGATGCCTCGTAAGCAGCCTGCGCCTGCTCCAGCGCCGCCACTTGGGCTCGCACCTGCGCGCGCAGGGCCCCGGCGTCGAATAGCGGCATTGCAACGCTGGCAATAATCGCTTTGACAATGGACGCGCTGCTGCCCAATGCTCCCACCGACAACGCGCTCGAGGTGAGCGAACCTCCGAGCGCAAAATCCGGTGCACGCGCCGCTTTGGCTTGCGAGATCCGCGCCATAGCAGCGCGCACCTGGTGTTCCGCATAACGAACATCCGGTCGCTGGCGCAGCGTATCCGCGGGGATCCCAAGTGCAAGCCGGCTGTCCGCTCGGGGCACCGGAGCCGCTTCGGTCAACACCGAGGATAATGCGCGTGGTGGCTGGCCCGTGAGTACCGCAGTTGCATGAGTGAATTGCTCGATCACCGTGCGCAACAACGGCAACTGGGCACGCGTCTGCTCAGTTTCAGCGCGCGCCTGCTCGGTCTCGAGCAAGGTGGACAATCCTGCCTGATGACGCCACCCCGCAATCTGCAGCGTATTTTCCTGATTGGCCAGGTTCTCGGTCGCGATCGCGAGCCGTGCTTGGGCATCGCGCACCGTGATGTAATCAAGAGCCACTTCGGCCGCGACCGACACTTGAGCATCGCCCAAACTGGCCGCACTGGCCTTCACAAGGGCATCGCTTACGTACAGTGCGCTACGATTCGCACCGAATATGTCCAGTTCCCAGCTGGCATCCAAGCCGGCGCTGAAATCATTACTGAAGGTTGGATAGCTATTGCTGCCTCGCTGCGCAGCCGCCGATGCGTTCAATAAGGGAAAAAGCGCCGCGCGAGATGCATCGCGCAGCGCCCTCGCTTGGCGCAACGCCGCCGTCGCATTGGCCAGAGTCTTGTTCGATTTCAGCGCTTGAGCAATGAGTCGGGCAAGAAGAGGATCCTCGAATCGGAGCCACCATTCGGCGAGCACGGGATTGCCATCCGCGGCGGGCCTATCTCCGGCGGACCAAGCTGCCGGAACCTCCACATTGGCGGAAGGCGCACGTGGCGGGACCACCGACGCGCAACCGAACGACGCCAGCATCAAAAAGCTCGCAACGCCCCAGACACGCATTGTCACGATGATCGACTGCAAATCAAATATGGTCGGGGCGGTAACGCACTTACGACGCACGGATCAATGATCCCCCGCATGGCGAGTAATGGGAAGTCGCTGCGTGGTCCTTACAATTGCTCTGCCCTTATCTGGTTTTTTAGCCATTGGAACGCTCCTTTCGAGTTCTATTCAATGAGAGCACATGCAGCGCGATGACGATGGCAAGCGCAGCGCCTAGACTCGCATGCGGTCGCTGCAAATAGCGGACTGCGGGATCCTCGCGGGCTGCGTTATCGCGTGATACCTCAATGTGTGTCGAGGCCGAATGAGGAGCGCCGTCCCGGTTGTACCACTGTGGCAAAGCAGGTATCCCAAATACATGCGCGGGCATGCCTTCTTCGGAAGCGAGCCACCAAACCTGAAACGGGACCACGTAATGACAGAGGCGAATGGCCAAAGCACTGAAAGGCACCCTACGCCGAGCGCAATCGCCAACAGGTACAGCCCCAAATCGCTTCGGGCGAAACCTCGTCATCGGCATCTCTGCTTGGATTTCCGGCATACACTAGTTCCAGCATGCGATGCACTGCTGGACAGCGACAATGCGCGTCCGCGCTACGGAAAAATAGCCGGGCAAGTGCGGAAACCCTAGGTATATTTCCCAATATCGTCCCGCTGCCAAAGTGGCACTCTTCGCGGTCAAGGCTCGACGAAGCAAGCTCGCCATGGCGGACGAAAAGCGGTTGCTCGTACCCATCGACGGATCCAATCATTCGCTGCGCGCGCTCGCCCATGTGATCAAGCGGGTCGCTTCGGATGGGCCGGTCAAAATATTCGTCCTCAATGTGCAGCTGCCATTGCCGCCAAGCCTGTTTGTCACACGATCGATGATCGCTGACCACAACAAAACAAGGAGCAAGGAGGATCTGGCTCCCCGGGCGTGCCGAGCGCCACGGCCAGTGGGTGGCATATTGAAGACGTTGTGGAGTTCCGCAAAGGTCCCAATCAGCGCTTTTCCCTGCACGTCACCTGACGGCACGCATGGGCGTCGACCTCTCAAGCTGACCGACGCCGCGCCTCAGATAGTGGGTCTCACCTCCACAGGGATGAAGGCCAATCGATGCAACAGCGCGTTGCGTCGCGCCAACGGCCACCAGTCATATAGCAGCGCCTCCGTCGGCCGCCACATCGCGACCCAGCCGAGGATGAGAAGACCCTCATCAAGAATGCTTCGATCGAACCCCACGGGATGCGCCACCAGCCAGCCTCGAAGCACCAAGCAGGCGATCAGGAACGCAAACCCGATTACAAAGCTCACGGCACCGTAGCGAAGCAGCCGAAAGATATCGGCGTGCAATTGCCGTTCGCGATACGCGAAGTAATTGTGTACGGAATCGGCAAGTGTGCGCGCGGCCTCGCTCTGCGCTTCTGACAGCGGGAGATGCACGACGAGGCGCAGCCGCCGGCGAGTCCCCGCCTCGCGGCAGGCCTCTACCATGTATTGCTCGGCGCCTTCGTCCAGGTCCTTCTCTCGAAACGGTGCCGGGTCGAGAGTGTGGAACATCTGACGAACCATCTGCAGCCGGATCTCGATGAGGGTCTCGTTCCCCTCGCGTCGATAAATGTTTGCAGAAGAATCCATAGCCATGCCGATTGACTCCGAGGCGAGGCGTAACCGGGGTTCAGACGTTGGACACGCCGGGCCGTGATTGGCCAACATAACACGCCAGTGCTGCGGTGTAATCGACACCAGATGCCGTTTAGCGGGCCATTGGCGGTCAGTGTGCTCTTTCCTCTCACGACCGAGCAAGACGGCGCGATGTACCCACTTCGCGTTCATGGCCACCGAGCGAGCGCCCGTCGTATCAATCGGATCATCGAATCTGGAATGGGCTGAGACGATGTGCATCGCCGTGCCGGTCCGGACACCTGAGCTGAACGAAGCGATCTGAGTAGCCAAATAGCCTTCTACCTGGCCAGAAAGGCTCGGAACGCTCCCGTCGGGCGATCCCCAGGCACTGGCTGATGGCAGACTACACACGGTCCGTACAGCGGTCATGCATTGGAGATGCGGCGTGCGTGGCCGTACCCACCGCAACGTATACGGATCTTCATGCCAGCTACAAGACGGCAGGATGGCATCATGTGTGTTTTCGAGTCGGCAGTGTCGATGCCGCGATCGAGCAGCTGAAACACCGGGGCGTGATTGTCGTCTCTGAGCCGCACGACGTGGTCGCGATGGGGCTGCGTGTGGCTTTCTTTGCAGATCCGTGGGATAACCTTTTTGAGTTTACCCACCCACTCGGAAAAGCAGCTGAGCGCGCTTCAGTGACTACGACGTAGTGTCACGGTGAAATCAAGGGGCGTACCGTGAGCATCAATACGAGAAAACTTGAGATCGATTTAAGAAGCAGTATTGCAGCGGAAGAAGATGGGTCTTTGATTACTGTGAACACCCTCTCTCGCCGCGCTGTGCTTGCAGGTGCCACAGCCCTGGGCGCAGGACTATGGCTGGGCCAATTGGCGAAGGCAGCAAACACTGGAGGCCCCGCGAACGTCCCTATCCAAGAATATGACATCGCTACGAATGGCATTTCCTTGCACGTCACGCAGCAAGGAGACGGGCCCGTTGTGCTCTTCTGCCACGGGTTTCCTGATACGGCCTATACATGGCGTCGACAGATGAAAGCGATCGCGGCGGCTGGCTATCGAGCAATTGCGCCCGATATGCGTGGCTATGGCCGCAGCTCCGCGCCGGCGGACGCGAACTTATACATGCCGCTGTATACGGCCGGTGACCTCGTTGGTCTGCTCGATGCGCTGAAGATCCCCAGCGCTGTCCTCGTGGGCCATGACTGGGGTGCCACTCACGCGTGGAATGCGGCGCTGATGCGTCCTGATCGATTCAAAGCCGTGTTCTGCCTGAGTGTGCCTTACGTTCCGCGCGGAGATGTCAGCGTCTTCGAAAAGATGCGAAAGTCGGGCCATCAAAGCGACTTTTACATGTTCGAACAGATCCGACCCGACGCCGATCAGATTTGGGCTAATGCAGCAGTAACCATTCCAGGCATTCTGTATTGGGCATCAGGATCTGCTCCAGTCGACAAACGGTGGAGTCCTATGGATCCTGCACGCAGCCTTCATCGTCCGGCTCCCGGTCCATTGCCCTCATGGGCAGAGCCCGATTACGTCAATCACAGCATCGCGGAATTCCAGCGCACCGGGTTTCACGGTGGCCTGAACTACTACCGCGCCGCCGAACCCTATTTCAATCTGTCTGCCGCATTCAAAGGCGCGAAGATCACTCAGCCGTCATTTTTCATTTGGGGAAAGGCGGACGGGCTGAGAGAACTCTATCCACTGACCACAGACCAGATGCGTGGTGGTCTCCCGGGCCTCGTAGGAGCGCTCGAACTCGACAATGTTGGCCACTGGGTGCAACACGAAGCCCCCGATGTCGTTAACGAACAGCTGGTGAAGTTCCTGCGTATTGTGAATCCAGTCTAACACCCACTGCACTGCCGCACCCACGCTTCGGGACACTTCTGGACGTCGAGAAACGCTAAAAAAGCCTCGATTTATGGGGCCGACTTGCGCTCCGATAAGACTCTGAAATCACAGATACACAGGAAGTTGAATGGGACTGGATATCACGCTTGCCAAAGGGCGCCCCCGGGGTGACCCGCGGAGTCCGGCGACATCGGCAAATCGTCCTTGCAATCGATCAGTCTCGCGCTTCATCACGTCATAGCACTCGCAACAACGTGCTTCGAGATCGGCTCGATTGATCACCGTTATGTGACCTCGATGGTAATGAATAATGCCGGACCTCTGCAGCTCGCACATGGCCTTGGTCACGCCATCGCGCGACACTCCCAGTAGATTGGCTAACATGTCATGCGTCAAGGTCACTTCGTCAGCGGTGCCGCGATCTAGGCCCAATAGCAAGCGGCGGCAGATTCGCTGTGCAATCGAGTGGTGTCGATTGCAGACGGCCGTCTGCGCTATCTGTGTGATCAGCGCCTGCGCATATCGAAGCAACAGGTGGCGCGTTGCAATATTTTGCATGAACTCTACTTGGAGTAACCGGCTCGTGAGGCGGCAGGCCCAGCCCTCGCTCTGTACCATCGCCCGGCTTGGCATCATTCCGCCGCCCATCAACACGGCGACGCCAACGAGTCCGTCGTTGCCAACGACGGCGCACTCGGCCGATCCGCCCCCCGTCAGCATGTACGAGAACGAAATGATCGATGTCGTGGGGAAGTACACATGTTCGCGCTGCACATTCGGCTCGAAGACGACCTGGCCGAGCGGCATGAAGACTGGTCTAAGTGCTTCGTGCAATTCTTGCCATTCGATCGCCGCGAGCAGCATATTCCGGTGCGGACTAGCCGCCAAAGGTGCGGTGTGCGGCACGTGCAAGCCTTCGCGTCAGGTGTAGGGAAATCCAAGTCGACAACCCAATATCATATACCGTTTATGCGCGCAGCATCGGTCATATGCAGGCGCTGAATCACCGAAAACTTCGCAACCCCTTAACTGCAGAATACGTTCTTGCTTTGTCGCCTACCGCACGGACGACCTTGCGATCGATTGTCATGCTTCTGGACAGCGACCCGGTGATTCACAGCAACAGTGGTGATGGATATAGAGTGCCGCGGGGGAACCGTGCCCGCTCGGCACGATTTTCGTCAGTCACGCGATGTGGACGATCCTTTCCATGACTCAGAGAAAGCTGAATGTCCTCGACCCCGCGCAATTGCGCCTCAGCGCACTCTCAAGGTGGGATAACGAGGGCGGCGCAATTCCGCGATGTATGGAGGGCGCCTTGATTTTCGGTGATGCGCAAACCGAGGTCCCTCCGTTGACGAATGCCGAGCTGGTGCAGCTTCGCGTCCGCGTAATAGCACTGGAAAACTTGGTGATTTCCTTCCTGTCGCAAAGCTCTGATCGGCAGCTCGATCTCGTGCGTGAAATGGCAGCTTACATCTCTCCGCGGCCGGGGTTCACTCCTCATCATTTGACGATCCGCGCGGCAGCGGAGATGATCCATTTGATCGAGCGAGCCGGGCATTTCAGAGGCATAACATCCCTCATGACCGTGCCGGCGGCGCCTTCACTGACTCCGATCCCGCCTATGTGGCCGAAAGAAGGGCTGTGGTGATCATTCGATCCTCCGACCAAGAGCCTCGCGCCACAGCGCTGAAGCGTTTTCCCATCCCGCGAAACCTGGGTGTTTCCGCGGAGTCGCGCATCGAGCAAGGGCGGACTTGGCCCGCTCCGGCGGGCGCCACCCGGGTGAAAGCGTTTGAGATCTATCGTTACGATCCGGACCTGGAGCGTAATCCGCGCATGGATACTTTCGAGGTCGATCTGGATGCCTGTGGTCCGATGGTTCTGGACGCCCTCTTCTGGATCAAGAACACCGTTGACTCCACGCTCACTTTCCGTCGCTCGTGCCGCGAGGGCATTTGCGGCTCCTGCGCGATGAACATCGATGGTACGAACTGGTTGGCTTGCACGAGATTCATTGCCGACTTAGGCGAGCCCGCGACGATTTACCCGCTGGCGAATATGCGGATCATCAAAGACTTGGTTCCTGATCTCACGCGCGTCTTTTCACAGTACGCGGCCATTCGGCCTTGGCTGCGCTCAAAGTCTCCGCCGCCCGAGAGGGAACGACTCCAATCTCCCGAGGAGCGCAGCAGACTCGATGACCACTACGAGTGCATTCTGTGTTTCTGCTGCACTTCCGGCTGCCCGAGTCACTGGTGGAACGGAGATCGCTTTTTAGGCCCTGCGGTGCTCCTGCAGGCAAATCGGTGGCTGGTTGACAGTCGGGATGAGGCAGCCGGTGAACGGCTCGACGAGCTCGAAGATCCATTTCGGCTGTACCGGTGCCACACTATTCTCAACTGTACGCGGACCTGTCCCAAAGGGCTGAACCCCGGTAAGTCGATCGGGAACATCAAAAGAATGCTGCTCGAGCGTCGAACTTAAGGGTCTATAAATTTTAAGTGGCCGCTGTCAACGAGCATCTACCCATGACGAATTCTACACCGAGGCGCCTGCGACCCCTTTCTCCCAACATTCAGATCTACCGGCCTCAGCTCACGTCAGTCTTATCGATTGCAAACAGGATCAGTGGCGTCGTTTTGAGCCTGTATGCAATCGTGCTGGTAGTTTGGCTGGTTGCTGCGGCAGCCGGACCCCAAACCTACTCAAAGATACACGTCTTCATGGGTTCCGGGGTCGGCCGGGTTTTGCTGTTTGGCGGTACGTTTTCTTTTTTTCTCCACCTTTCCGGAAGCATTCGGCACCTGCTCTGGGATGCTGGCTATGGTTTCGAGCTGCGTACGATATACGCATCGGGTTGGACGGCGGTGCTGATGAGTTCGGCGCTTACGATAATCACCTGGATTGCCAGCTCCGCCTTGACAAGATGAAGCCCCAGAATAACGAAGGCATGCGATCACCGCTCAGTCGCGCGCTCGGACTCGGCTCGGCAAAGGCAGGCGTTGAACAATGGTGGCGCGAACGAGTCTCGGCCCTCGCGCTGGTGCCTTTAACGGTGTGGTTCGCCGAGTCGATCATTATGCATACGAACAGCGACTATGTGACGCTCATCGCGTGGCTGAGAACGCCCATCGTCTCACTACTGATGGTGTTGCTGTTGGCTGGGATTTTCTACCATGCCGCGCTCGGTCTCCAGGTGGTGATTGAGGACTACGTCCATTCCGCACTGAAGACTCTGACGCTCTTGGGAATGCGCTTTGGCTGTTGCGGATTGGTTGTCGCAGGGATCTTGGCGATTATGCGGATCGATTTTAGCCGATGAGAGAGGCTTGAGAATCGGATCACAAGTCACTTTTGAAAGCACGGAGTTGCTCGGCAGGGTCTGCTACACATCGCCACGAGGATGCTGAACGGGAGGATGAATCGATGTTTGTCCAAAGACTTTTGCCGGCAGCACGCAAGCGGCTCGTCACGATCGAGGATCACATCTCCCTCATCGAGGCGGCGAAACTGCTGCTCGACTGCCATTCCGATCTTCTGGTCGTGCGCAACCGCGGTGAATTGCTTGCCGGCGTCATCACTAAGACGGATGTGGTTCGCCAGATGAGCCGCTGCCAGGGCTCGAGATGCACGAGAGCGGCGTCGAGTGTCATGACACGGAGCGTCGTCCACTGCGAACCGAATGATGTTCTGCAAAATGTTTGGTCGATCATGAAGGACCGCGGGTTAAAGAACATTCCCATCATTGATCAAGCCTCGCGCCCAATCGGAGTACTCAATGCGCGCGATGCGCTGGAAGTACCCAAGTTTCTGTCGGCGGTCGGTGCGACATCCTGCAGAATGCTCGTAGATATCCAATAGCACACAATTGAAACTCCTTCTAACAAACTGACTGAATGTCGCTAACCCTTCTATTGCGTGAAGTTCGCGCATGCCAAATCTGTTCGGCTCATCTGCCGTCAGGCTCTCGTCCCGTGGTGCAGTTGGCAAACACTGCTCGACTGTTGATCATCGGTCAGGCGCCCGGCAGCAAAGTGCATCACAGCGGGATCCCCTGGAGCGACGCAAGCGGTGATCGTCTACGCGATTGGCTGCAGATGGATCGGTCGGTCTTTTACGACAAAGCTCAAGTGGCAATCCTTCCCATGGGATTTTGTTATCCCGGCGCCGGGAAAAACCAAGGCGATCTGCCACCCCGCCCGGAGTGCGCTCCGCATTGGCACGAGCGTTTGCTCAAACACCTTCTCCATCTGGAGGTCACGGTCTTGGTCGGTCAATACGCTCAACGGCATTACTTGGGATCGCAGCGAATGAGCTCCATGACGGAGACCGTCAAGGCCTTTGCCGTGTACGGTCCTCAATTCTTCCCGCTGCCGCACCCCAGTTGGAGGAGCACTATCTGGATGCGCAAGCACGCGTGGTTCGAACGATGCGTCATCCCAGAGCTACGGAAAGTAGTACGGAAGGCTATCCGCGAGTGACCTCTTGATCGAGACGAGTGTCTCAATGCTATCCGCTATCCGCCGCAGCATAGGTCAACTCGCCCCGTACGATCCGCGCCGGCGCGGTCATCGGATGCAACTTACTGTGTTTGGCATCAACAATGTGCACGACCTCGATGCCTCGTACGCAGAGCGCGTCGGCAATCATCGAACGATGACAGCGCCACCACACCGCCTCCGCGCACATGATTGCCGTTCGCGATTTGCTCGCCATCGTCAGCAGCTGCGCCAATCCGTGCTCAAATTCCTCGCTCGACATATAGTCGGCATATCCTCGAAACGAGGCGTTGCGCCACGCCGTATTGGGCGAATCCGGCGCGACGCGTCGACGGCCGCCAAGCGCTTGCAACCAGTGATAGCCGATCGCGTGTGTGGCGAGCGTCGCCGCGAGTGCTTCCTTGCCGTACTGCGGGTATTTGCGCGAACCGGGAAAGCTGCGCACGTCGGCAATCGCCTGTATGCGGACTGCGGCGAGCAGACCTAGAAACTCCTCGATCGGGCGTGTCGAGTGGCCGATCGTCCAGATCGTCGCCGGCATTTTGGTAGGCTTGGTCGGTGACATCGCTTAATCGATCTTGTGCAGCGCCGATCCTTTATGCATCGCGACGTGATCGGTTTTATCGCTCTTGATCTCGTACTGCGGATCCTCTGCGCTCGCGTGATGGGTGTAACCCTTGTAGCCGGTGTCTTTCTTGTGCACCTGGGTGATCCTGCCGCTCACGTGCCCCGCTTCTGAATTCCAGCGTACGTGATCGCCTACTTTGAATTTCGCACTCATTTGAGTAACTCCTCTCGAAATTGGCAATATCAAGACAGCAACGCCCTCGCGCGCGAGCAAACATTGCCGATTGTGAATCCGTACTCGCGCAGCACGGTCTTGCCCGGCGCCGGACGCATGTAGTCAGAGATCAGAAAAGTCGCGCCGTAGGCAAGCATGCCGCCATGTGCCGGCATGCCATTCAAGATCGCACCCATCGCATGTTCGCGCACCCCAAAATGCAGATTGCGACCCGCGAAGCTCCAACCACCGCCCTCGGAGCCTTGCGCATCTTCGCCTGCCGTCAATAGCGGATTGAAATCGCCGAATCCTTTTAGTGCAGTTTTCGTCGACGTTTCGAGATCGGCTGAGCCGCCGGTCAACGTCGGCAGCTCCGGCGCGATCGGATTCATGATCTGGCCCGAGGCTTCGCGGGTGGCGATACCTTTCGTGTCCGCCGCAAACACCGGAATATCCGTGTTCCACCCCGCGGGTAACACGCCCCGAAGGTTGCCTTTCAATTCCAAGGCGAGTTCGGGAAATGCCTTGGTATAAGCACTGCGGCGACTGTTCCAGTCTGTCTCGCTTTTGGCGCCGCGATCGAGAGCCATACGAAAATGCGCAAGCGCGGCATCGGGCACGCAAAACGCCGGCTCGGCTGGCGAATTAAGTCTCTCCTTAGTTCTGCGTACATCCTCTACACCCGGCGGAGAACCGTGGGCTTTGTAGCTGTCCTGTTCGGGCGAGCCGTAGCCGATATGCGTGCATATCAGGATGAGCGACGGTTGCAGTGTGTTCTCGTGCGCTTCTGTCAGCGCCATGTCGATCGCGGCGAGATCATTGCCGTCCTCCACTCGTATCGTGTGCCAACCGTAAACGCGGAAGCGCGCCGCGCGATCTTCCATGAACGTAATATCGGTTCCGGAAGACAGTGTCACATAATTGTCGTCGTTTAAGCAGATGTGTCTGCCAAGCCTCAGATGCCCGGCGAACGAGGCCGCTTCCGCTCCCACCCCCTCCATCAGATCGCGATCGCTCACAAGCGCACACGTGTAATGGTCCATCAGCGCGTGATCCAAGCGGTTGCAGCGCGCGGCGAGTTGCGCTTCTGCAATGGCCATGCCGACGGCATTCGCCATGCCTGCCGCAGAGGTCCGGTTGTGACCTCCACGCCCGGTGTGTGCACCATTTGGCCGCCCAGCCACCCGGATATAAAAAGCAGTGCTACGCCGACGATCGACAGCAGCACCGGGGTGACATGCTCGCATCCTTGATGCCGAGCGCGCTCAATCGCAGCCAGATATTTATCGCAAGTCGCAGGCTAAGGAAAAACCCCAAAGACCGACCGGAAAAACGATCAGCATCGGATGAATGGGATGCGTTGAGATGCTTGCTGGAGTACGCATGGGATGTCATCATCTAGTTACCCCGACCAGAACGCTGTCACGCCACCATCGCGGCCTCGGGTCTTCCCGGGACGCCTTATCAAATCGGCACGCGGTAGCCGAAGAATTCATGATCCTCGTTGTAGCCGCCCTCACCCGCGCCCAGATCGGCATAGTCATGCACGAATTCAATGGACGCGATCCATTTGACCATTTTGAATCCAACTTCGTTCTCACAACGTAGCCGCAGCGGCGCTCCGTGCAGCACGCTGAGCGGTGCTCCGTTCATCTCGTACGCGAGGATCGTCAATTTGTGACGCATATTCTGCAAGCTATGCGTGTCGTAATAGCGTCCACCGTCACCACCATCGGCCAAAGAGTACAGCACCGCGTAGCGGGCCTCGGCCGTCGGCTTCACCAGATCAAGGATGTGGCGCATCGGAACGCCGCCCCATTTAGCGACGCCCGACCAACCTTGAATACAAAAATGGGTGGTGATCTGTTCCTGCTTCGGCATCGCCTTCAACGCCGCGTAGGAGAACTCCGAGGGATTCTCGACCAGGCCGCCTACCCGCAAGCGGTAGTCGGCGAAGTTATTCGCCACCATCGAATCAAATTCTGTCGATTTCGGCATCGTGCCGTTCGGCCAAAAGTGCGGCGAGATGTCTTTTTCGGTGAGCTGACTGGTCGCGTCCCAGGATTGAGTCACGATGCCGAACGGTCGGGCCATCACCTCGCCGACTCTCTGAACGAGGCGCGCGTGACGCAATGTGAATGGGGAGGCCCACCACCATGTCACGCCCACAATGATCAGGGCTGGAATGAATACCGCGAAGCCGCTCCAGGAGCTGTTGTTCACGCCCGCCCACATCATGTTCAAGTTGAGGCGCGCGCCGGTGATGAATACCAGCGTCACGTGCGCCAGGATGAAAATGAGAAACCACCACATGGCAATAAAATGGATCGATCGCGCTCTCTGTCGATTCAATGCTCGACCAAACCAACCTAGGCGGTTTGAGATCGCCGGACTTTGCATAAGGCCCGTGAGGATGGAGGTCGGCGCGGCAAGGAATATGGTGAGGAAATAGACAAGTTGCTGCAAACTGTTATAACGCGTCCAACTATGATCCGAGGGAAACGTGAGCGAGAGATATTGCAGCGCCGTCGATACGGCGTTGGGAAATACCTCCCATGTAGTCGGTACCACTCGTTGCCACTGATTCGTCGTAAAGAGCAGTACGTAGAAGACAATACCGTTGATCATCCAAAGTAGGGTGATCGAAAAATGCCACCATCGAGCGAGCCCGATGGAGTGACGGATACCGGGGATGCCTAGCCACCCTGGGAGGGTGACTGAATCGTCCTTAGCGGTCCATATGCGATCGGTGGGAACTGCACTCTGAAAACGAAACCACTCGGTTCCCGGCGTGCAGTCGCGCTTCCAATACAGCCGCGGGTGATCGGCCAGGATCTGAACGCCGGCTCGCACGATAAATGCCATGAAGAATAGATTCAGAAAGTGCATCAGTCGCAGCCATGCGGGAAATCCTGAAGTGACTGCGACGGCCGTCGTCGGCACACCGGGGTAGCGCACGAGAAAATCTTGAATCGTCGAAAGTTCTCGCAACGCTTGGGCAAGTGCCACTCCCGCCACCAAAGCCAAGACAATCAGGGGCAGCGCCCATAGCACATTGACCCATCGAAGGCCGATTCGAATTTTCGGAACAACCCCCGCCTGCGGTGGTAGCCACTTACTGAGTATGACCCGATCGTCGGCCAAACTCAGCTTCATCGCCAAGGGATCGTGCTGCCGCGACATGTCCTAAGATCTCTGCGGGTATTTATTCTTTATAGTCTGAGGGGAGAAAGAATCGCACGTCTGTACGCTGTCCTACGGATCGAGTTCCAGCATTTACCGTGTTGGGGCCGAGTGCCGCTATTTGCGGCGCAACGCCCGCAGATTCGTTGACGACAAAGCTCACGGAGACCGTTTGCGGACTATTCGTCACCTGCTGCAGGCAGGCGCCGTCGTAGCAAGCGGTGATTGTTACTGTATCGTCATAACTGCCGGGACTCAGTGACGAGGGGGCTTTGAACTGCAAGGTATAGTCATTCATCGCCCCATTCCCCGTGCTCGTTACGGCCGCGATGCCGTTGCTAGTAAAGCTCTGGGAGAAGTAGTACTGGGCGGCTGATGCACCCACGATGTTTGCGTCAATCGAAGCGGTCGGCGCGGCATCTGAGGTCGTTGCGACGACAGAAACGCTCGACGAAGTTACCGCCAGACTGACAGGTGCCGAACCACCGCTTCCGCCACCGCCGCCGCCGCAAGCATCAGTAGGAGCGCGACGTAAGTCAGCGCCGCCGCAGCTCGCCTCTCTCCGGAATCCTTGGACATCCCTTTCCCCTTTATTCTTGCAAGTGTCCCACACGGGTGTTTGGTCTTCCAATGCCGCTGGCGACATAATCGCAATTTGTCAGCACACAGGTTGCGTTCAACTTCTGGGGCGGTGCAAGACCTGGACGCGCGTTCGCGGCCGTCAATCAAAATATCTTCCAATTGCGATTGATTTCGTCGCGTCGGTGGACGATCTCGGACGCTATTGGATGGTGAGCTACCACGTTCGCGGCGCAACCCATTGATTTAAGCAACAATAGATTCCTACAAATTTGCAGATGCCCCACCAAATGCCCCCTGCCAAATGACGGCTGTCGATGGACGGCATCGGACACTCTGGGACCAATACGCGTATCTGGTCGGACGACCGGACAACGGCGATGACGTGGTAATTGGAGTCTTTGCTCTCTCTTATTGGGGGGGCCTATAATGTGTACGAAATCGTCTCGGAGTACACATTATGCGCACCAATATCGTCATCGATGAGAAGTTGATGAAGGAAACGCTTCGCCTCACCGGCTTGAAAACTAAGCGGGAGGCGGTCGAGTTGGGGCTGCGCACGATCGTTCGCCTGCGCAAACAGCAAGAGATCCGCCGGTTTCGCGGCAAGCTTAGGTGGCAGGGTGACTTGGACGCAATGAGAACGGATTGATGATACTGGTCGATACCAGCGTCTGGATCGATTACTTTCGCGGCGTCGTCAATCCGCAGTCTGAGAAGCTGGACGCTTTTCTTGGAGTCGAACAGGTGTTTACCGGCGACTTGATATTGACCGAGGTGTTACAAGGATTCGTCAGCGAGCGCGATTTCAATCAAGCCCGGAAACTGTTGGCTTCGATGCCTCTGGTCCCGCTCGTCGGCGAAGACATCGCGCTTCAAGCCGCAAGGAACTTCCGCAAACTCAAGACCATCGGGATAACGATTCGGAAGACCATTGATACGCTGATCGCGACGAGTTGTATCGAGAAGGAACTCTCATTGTTGTACAGCGATCGCGATTTTGATCCGTTCGTTCAACATCTCGGACTACGCTCCGCGAACTGAGCGGGCGCCTTGAGAATACTCGTCAGGTAGGCAGCTTGCGTTTGCGGAGAATTAGTTCTTGGGCAAGATTGCAGGCGATTTGCCGCGATTTTCTTACCGGAGTGGACGTTCTCGGACGTCCTCAAACGCTATTGGATGGTGGGCCCGTGTAGCCACCACATCGAAGTCATAAACTATTGATTTATAAATCAATAAAAGTACCTTGATTCATCGATGCCCCCAGTCATGCCCCCGCCAAAGGGTAGCTGTATGCGGCGGTCGGTGGACATCAACACTCTCATCTCTTACGCCGCCAATTTCAGTTTGGGCTTGAGTCCGGCGCGTGCCGCCAAGCGTACCAACAGGTCCATGCTAAATCGGTTGATTTTTCCTCGCTTCAGATCCGATACGCGCGCTTGTGTAACCCCCAGCACCTTGGCAGCCTCGGATTGCGTCATGCGGCTCTTTTCGAGCCAATGTTCCAAGCCCATCAACAGCTGCGCGCGCATTTCCATCTCCGCCGCCTTCTCTGCCGGAAAAAGATCATAAAAGACACTGCGTCCCGCCGGCGTCACGTGACGCGGGCCGTGTTCACTGTTTGCAACCTTCTTGAATCTCATAGCTTCACCTTGCGATCGACTTAAATCGCTTCGTCGTCAGTTCCAGATCCGAACGACTTGTTCGTTGGGTCTTTTTCTGGAAGCTGGGCAATACATACACGCCTTCGGGTCGTGTGGCGAGATAGATCATCCGGAAAATTCCAACTTCGTCTCGCACGCGAATTTCCCTAACACCGGGGCCGACGCTACTCATCGGCTTCCAATCCCTCGGATCTAGCCCGCACTGTACCCGGTACAATTCAAAGCCCAGAGCGTCCTGCGCGGTTTCGGGAAACTGTCGAACATCGTCCCTGCTGCTTCCCATCCAGATTACTGGCTTCACCCGAACACTATGCCACATCTAGCATACGTATGCAATATGTGGCATAACATGAATCCTAGAATCCCAATAGGTTAGCAATTGCGCAAAATGGATTCAGGCCCTCTCTCGGAGGACGGCGCGTCCAAAGCATCTGCCGTGAAAGTTAACCCCGTTGTTGATCCTGTGACGATATTGCTCTGTGAAGCAGATACTTGGTTTGCGTCCGGTTCGTGGATACCGGGATGCATTTTTTGGTAGGATTTCTCAACATTTCCAGCGATTGCGCTGATGCAGTGGAAGTTCTTGGACGTCCTCAAAGGCTATTGGATGGTGGGCCGTGTAGGGATCGAACCTACGACCAATTGATTAAGAGTCAACTGCTCTACCAGCTGAGCTAACGGCCCAAAAACCTTTTCCAACTACGCACTGCTCGACTCGCACCTCATCGAAGGTGGGGTGGACGACGGGACTCGAACCCGCGACGGCCGGAATCACAATCCGGGGCTCTACCAACTGAGCTACGTCCACCATCGTCGAACGCCCGACATTCAGATGGCGCGCCCGGCAGGAATCGAACCTGCAACCGCCGGCTTAGAAGGCCGGTGCTCTATCCGGTTGAGCTACGGGCGCCTTAAAAATCAACAAGTTACAGCGCCAAACGTAATCTTTCAGGCCGATGCTCGGGTACTTAGCAAACCGAATCGGAAGTGCGCGCGGATTATATAGGAGTTTGCCCCGTTTTGAAGCGCCCATAAAGGCGCTCAAGCAGGATTGCTCTCCACGGCGAGCTTTAGCTTCGCCAGAGCATGGTCCCATTGTTGTCCGATGAGTTCCAACGTGCGCCGCGCCTCATCCAATTGCGCGGGCTCGAATTCCCACAGCCTTTCGCGTCCGACTTTGAAGTCGCGCACCAACCCGGCCGCCGCCAGCACTCCCAAGTGCTTCGTTACAGCCTGCCGCGATATCTCGGTGCCGGAAGTCAACTGCGTAATGGACATGGCGCCGCCGACACATAGGGCCGCGACCAGCGTGAGCCGGATCTCATCCCCCAAAGCCGCGAATACGGGCGCGTAATTCTGCAGCGGCTTAGGTCTAGCCGCCTTACGTTTTGGCGACATGCTTCTTGATGTTCTCCATCTGTTCATCCCAGCCCGAACTATTCATGCGAAAGACGTCGGCGCGGCGCGCCAGGGGTATTTTATCCAATCCCGATTCGACCACGGTGAGCGTGGTGCCGCCATCGGCCTCATGGAGCTCGAATACGACCAGCGTCGTGGGTTCATGCGAATAATCGACTTTTGGGTCGATGGCCGCGGGGTGCCAGCGCCAGGAAAGCAATTCCCCGGGCACGATCCGCTCGATGAGCACCTCCATGGTCAAATGCTCATAGCCCGGATAAGTGATTTTTCCCTGAATGTGCTTACCCGCCACGAACGTCTTGCCTTTGAAATCGACGCCAAACCATGCGCCGAACTCCCCTGCGTCGGACAGCGCGCGCCACACGCGGGCGCGCGGCGCGTTGATGCGTAGCTTTCTTTCGATGCGATCGGTCGATGCGCTCATGTGCAACCTCCTGGATGCATATTAAACGAACAATCGTTGATACGCAACCATTGAGTTGCTCTTACTTCCGGCTCGATTTTGCATATTGGCGCCTGGCTTGACGGCTGCGCACCCGGCCCGTACTTTGTGCGGGATGAACCAGCACCCGGCGCCGGATGACCTCCGCACCCTCACGCATCTGCAACGGCTCGAATCCGAAAGCATTCACATCATGCGTGAAGTCATCTCGGAAAACGAAAAGCCCGTGATGCTGTATTCGGCCGGCAAGGATAGCGCCGTCATGCTGCATCTGGCCCTCAAGGCCTTCTATCCGGGCGCCCCGCCCTTTCCGCTGCTGCACGTGGACACCCGCTGGAAGTTTCGCGCCATGTATGAAATGCGCGATGCGGTCGCCGTGCGCAGCGGTATGCAGCTCATCGTCCACCAAAATCCGGACGCCGTGGCGCGGGGCATCAACCCTTTCGATCACGGCGGCCTGCATACCGACTTGTGGAAGACGGAAGGATTGAAGCAGGCCCTGACGCAATATGGCTTCGACGTTGCATTCGGCGGCGCGCGCCGCGACGAGGAAAAATCCCGCGCCAAGGAGCGCATTTTTTCATTCCGCTCCGCCAATCACCGCTGGGATCCGAAGAATCAGCGCCCGGAACTCTGGAACATCTATAATTCCCGGAAGAATAAAGGAGAAAACATTCGGGTATTTCCGCTTTCGAATTGGACGGAACTCGATATTTGGCAGTACATCCATCTTGAGAACATCGCGATCGTGCCCTTGTATTTTGCGGCGCCACGGCCGACGGTCGAGCGCGATGGGCTGCTCCTCATGGTCGACGATGACCGCTTTCGCCTGCAGCCGGGCGAGATTCCGCTGCAACGTTCCATTCGCTTTCGCACGCTCGGCTGTTATCCCCTCACCGGAGCGGTCGAGAGCAGCGCCGCAACCGTGCCCGAAATCATTCAGGAAATGCTTTTGACGACGACCTCGGAGCGGCAAGGCCGCGCGATCGACCACGATCAGGGTGCCTCGATGGAGCTGAAGAAGCAGGCGGGATACTTTTGATGGCCGGCGATCCCGCACAATCCTCGTACCAAGCGCATGACTTGATCGCGCGCGACATCGAAGCTTACCTGCGCAGGCATCAGCATAAGTCGCTGTTGCGATTCATCACCTGCGGTTCGGTCGATGACGGCAAGTCGACGCTCATCGGACGGCTTCTTTATGACAGCAAGATGATCTTCGAAGATCAGCTTGCGGCGCTGACCGCCGACAGCAAACGGATCGGCACGCAAGGGCCAAATATCGACTTTGCCTTGCTGGTCGATGGCCTCGCGGCGGAACGCGAACAGGGAATCACCATCGACGTTGCCTATCGCTACTTTGCCACCGAGAATCGCAAATTCATCGTGGCGGACACGCCGGGGCATGAGCAATACACCCGCAACATGGTCACCGGGGCTTCGACTGCGACCTTGGCCGTCATCCTGATCGATGCACGCAAGGGCGTATTGACCCAAACGCGGCGGCACAGCTACCTGACTCATCTGCTCGGGATTCAAAGCATCGTCTTGGCTGTCAATAAAATGGACCTGGTCAATTACGCGCAGGGGACATTCGACGCCATCGTCGCCGATTACCGCGCCTTCGCCGACAGCATCGGCATCGGCAACTTCGTGGCCATCCCAATTTCAAGTCTCGTCGGCGACAACATCACTTCGGCATCCGGCAACACCGCATGGTATTCGGGCCCCTCGTTGATCTCGCACCTCGAGAGCGTCGAGATCGACACCACGGCGGCGCAGCGCCGCCCGTTTCGCATGCCGGTTCAATGGGTCAATCGTCCCAACCTCGATTTCCGCGGTTTCGCAGGCCTCATTTCGCAGGGCAGCGTTCGGCGCGGGGATTCGCTGCGCGTCCTGCCCTCGGGCAGGACTTCGGCGGTCGCGCGTGTGGTCACCCTGGGCGCAGATCTTGAGGAAGCGGTCGCGGGACAGTCCGTCACGCTGGTCTTGACCGACGCCGTCGATTGCAGCCGCGGCGACGTGCTGGCCGCCGCGGACGACTCCCCCGAGATCGCGGATCAGTTCGAAGCGACGCTGGTCTGGATGGCTGACGAGGAATTGCTGCCCGGCCGGCCTTATTGGCTGAAGCTCGCGACCCAGCTCGTGACCGCGACCATACACAGCCCAAAGTACCAGATAAACGTCAATTCGATGGAACGGCTCGCGGCGAAGACCTTGAGCCTCAATGCCATCGGCGTCGCGAATCTATCCACGGACAAACCGCTGGTGTTCGAAGCGTACGAGAAAAGCCGCGAACTCGGCGGTTTCATTCTGATCGACAAAATCAGCAATGCCACGGTTGCCGCCGGGATATTGCATTTCGCGTTGCGCCGTTCGAGCAATGTGCATTGGCAAGCGCTCGACGTCGACCGCGACGCGCATGCGCGTTTGAAACACCAGCATCCGCGGTTGTTATGGTTCACCGGCTTGAGCGGAGCGGGAAAGTCCAGCATCGCCAACCTGGTGCAGAAAAAGCTCTACGCCCTGGGCAAGCACAGCTTCATGTTGGACGGCGATAATATCCGCCACGGGCTCAACAAGGACCTGGGATTCACCGACGCAGATCGCGTCGAGAACATCCGGCGCATCGGCGAAGTCGCCAAACTCATGACGGACGCGGGACTGATCGTATTGACGGCGTTCATTTCACCTTTCCGCGCCGAGCGGCGCATGGTGCGCGAAATGACGCTGCCGGGCGAGTTCATCGAAATCTACATTGAAACGCCGCTCGAAGTGGCCGAACGGCGCGACGTGAAAGGCCTCTACAAAAAAGCACGCGCCGGGCAACTCATGCACTTTACCGGAATCGACTCGCCCTACGAACCGCCCGAGCACCCCGAGATTCGCATCGACACCGTGCAAACCTCGGCCGAACAGGCCGCCGACGAAATTGTCGCCTATGTCATGCGAATGTGAAGTGGTCGGGGTGACAGGATTCGAACCTGCGACATCTACGTCCCAAACGTAGCGCTCTACCAGTCTGAGCTACACCCCGAGAAGTGCTGCGCCTCGGCGGCGCGGCAATCCTACCAGGTCGGCGCCCGCCTTTATACTATACTCGGGCACCCACGCATGAGTCATTGAGTTGGACGCACCGCTTCTAGGACCTGAACTTTCCATCATCGTTCCCACCTTCAATGAGCGTGAAAACGTGGTTGAATTGGCGGAACGAGTCGGCGCCTGCCTGCGCGATTGCGCTTGGGAGCTGGTTTACGTGGACGACGACTCGCCGGACGGGACCGCGGACTTGGTACGGCAGCTCGCGCACATGGACTCGCGCATTCGCTGCGTGCAAAGACTGGGGCGCCGAGGCCTGTCGTCGGCCTGTGTCGAGGGCATGCTGGCGAGCTCGGCGCCGTTTCTTGCGGTCATGGACGGCGACTTGCAGCACGATGAACGCCTGCTTCCGCAGATGCTGGCGGAACTCAAGCACGGCGATGCCGATATGGTGGTCGGCACCCGCTATGCTCCGGGCGGCGGCACGGGCGACTGGGGAGCGGCGCGCCTGCGCTTGAGCAGATTCGGCGTGCGCCTCAGCCGCATGCTGGTACCCGATACGCTGACTGACCCGATGAGCGGTTTCTTCATGCTGCGCCGTCCGGTTTTCGACCGCGCGGTGCGCAAGTTATCTAACATCGGCACGAAGATACTCATGGATCTTTTCGCTTCCTCTCCCGAGCCGCTGCGATTCAAGGAGTTGCCCTACAGTTTTCGTCTGCGTCAGGCCGGCACCAGCAAGCTCGATTCTTTGACCGCGTGGGAATACGTCATGCTGCTGCTCGACAAGCTGTTCGGGCACATCGTGCCGGTGCGCTTCGTCGCGTTTTGCATCGTGGGCGCGCTGGGCGTCGCGGTTCATCTCACCATATTGAGTTTGTTGCGCAATCTTGCCTACAGCAGTTTTCTGATGGCGCAGACCATTGCAACCGTCGGCACCATGACATTCAATTTTACCGTCAACAACGTGCTCACCTACCGAGACAAGCGTCTGCGTGGCTTGCGTTGGCTGCGCGGGTGGCTGTCTTTTAATCTTGCCTGCAGCCTGGGCGCCTGCATGAACGTCGGGCTTGCGACCTATCTCAATGAGATCACAGGCGTCTGGTACGTTGCCGCACTGGGAGGCATTGCGGTCGGGGCGGTGTGGAATTACGCCGTGACCAAGCGCCTTACCTGGAGCCGCTCGCAAGTCTGAGCGCCGGTCGGCGCGGCAGTCCCGCCGCGCATTTCCTAATCATCCGCCGTTGACCTTTTTGAGAATGGCCGCGGTATCCGCGCCGAGGAGCGGGGCGGCGGCACCGATGCGTCCCGGTGTTTCCGACAATTGCACCGGCACCCCAATGACTCGTATGGAACCCGCGACGGCATGCTGCACCACCGGCGTCATGTTGCGCGCGGCGGTTTGCTCATCGTCGAGCACTTCCTTGAGATTACGTACCACGGTGGCCGGTACTCCGTGCTTCGCCAGCAACTCGACCCAGTAAGCGGCGGGACGCGATCGAAACATCGCTTCCAGCATCGGCTCGAGCACGCCGCGGTTCTTCACTCGTAACGGATTGGTGATGTAGTCAGGATGAGTGCCGAGTTCGGCTCGGCCGATCGCCTCGCAAAAGCTCTTCCAGAGTTTATCGCTCGCCACCGCCAGCGTCATTTCCCGGTCCGCGCACACGAAGTTCCGGTAAGGAACGATGCCGTCGAACAACGTCCCCATCGGCTTAGGTACGACCCCTGAGGCCAAGAATCGGGCAAAGCTGGGCAGCATGGTCGACATCACGGTATCCATCATGGAGACATCGACGAACTGTCCGCGGCCTGTTCGATGGCGCGCCTCGAGAGCCATCAGCGCGCCGATCAAGGAGAACAGTCCCGCGGTGATATCGGCGATCGAGTGTCCGGTCTTGACGGTTTCGCCCGCCGCGGTCCCGGTAATGCTCATCAACCCCGATGCAGATTGGATGATCAGGTCCATCGCCGGCTCGTGACGCCGGGGACCGGTCTGCCCATAACCGGAAATCGACACGTAAATCAGCCGCGGATTCGTTGCCGACAGCGATGCGTAATCGAGCCCAAGCCGGTTCATGGTTCCGGGCCGGAAATTCTCGAGCAGGATATCGGCTTGCGCGGCGAGCTTGCGGCACACTTCGAGTCCCTCGGGTGTCTTTAGGTCGATGGCGAGACTCTGTTTCCCGCTGTTGAGACCGACGAAATACGACGCATCGACACCATTGAACGGCGGCCCCCAGGTGCGGCCGATATCCCCCTCGGGGCCTTCGACCTTGATCACTTTGGCGCCGTACGCCGCCATCAGCATGGTGCAGTAGGGGCCGGCCAGGGCGTGGGAAAAATCGAGGACGGTCAAGCCGTCCAATGGCGCGCTCGGATTTGTCATGGCCAGGAATCTTAGTCCATCGACTTGGGCTTGTCCCGCGTACCGCGATTCTCGTGTATCGTGGCTGGCCGGAGGTACGCATGAAGCCATCGCTGTTTGCACACCCATTCGCGTCTTATTGCCAGAAAGTACTGATCGCACTCTACGAAAACGGCACGGATTTCACTTACCGCAAGATCGGTCCTGAAGACCCCGCTGCGATGAGCGAATTGACCGCGCTTTGGCCTCTTAAAAAATTTCCCGTGCTGCTCGACGCAGGACGGACTTATGTAGAATCGAGCATCATCATCGAGCATCTCGCAAACCATCATCCCGGCGCCGTTGAACTGATTCCCAAGGATCTCGCCGGCGCCCTCGAAGTTCGCATGCTCGATCGCTTTTTCGACAACTACGTCATGACGCCGATGCAGCGAATCGTCGCCGACTTTCTGCGCGCGGCCAGCGATCGCGACCCGCTCGGTGTCCGGGAAGCGCAATCGATGCTCGATACGGCCTATGGCTGGCTGAATGGCGTGATGGCAACGCGCACCTGGTCGAGCGGCGGCGATTTCAGCTTGGCCGATTGCGCCGCCGCGCCATCGCTGTTCTACGCGGACTGGGTTCATCCGATCGGCACCGAGTTCCCTCACGTACGCGCATATCGGGCGCGATTGCTGGCGCGGCCTTCAGTCGCCCGCACTGTCGAGGAAGGGCGCCCCTATCGGCACTTCTTCCCGCCGGGAGCGCCGAATCGCGATTAGGGCCTGGTCCGCATGCACATGGGCGGCAGGAGGCATTCTTTACTGTCTAAGCGGCGGCGCTGCGCGGTTGACTAGCGCGCCTTCGATGATGGAGAGAACGCTTGGTGGCGCGGGTGGCAAGAATTCCAATGCTGGAGGCGACCAAGACTCCCGTCGCCAGCGCGAGCCAGGGATAGTTCTGCACGTAGTCATTGAGCGAGGCCGCGACATCGCGAACCTTGACGTGTTCCCGAGCAGGCTCGCCGTTCTGCAGGGCGACCCGGGTCTGTCCCATGGAGCGATGCAGTTTCTCACGCAACGCCTGGATTTCCGGGCCGCGTTGATCGGCCAGCTTGGCCAGTAATTTTTCGGTTTGGTCGAACAGATCGTTGAGCTTGTGCGTTGGGTCCATCGGTCACTCCTCGAGGATACGTCTTAGATGTGCTCGTCTCGAACACGGCCGCCCAACACAGCGGCAACGCTCGCTATGAAGGCGCCGATCAACATCGATAGGGCTAAGTAAATGGATGCCTCGGCCGCCGCCTTCCTCGCTGAGTCCGCTTCCGACTTCAGTTTTTGCTGCACTTGGGTGACGGCCGCGACGAAGTGATCCACGCGAGCCTGCGCATCGGCCTGCGAGGCCCCCGTGCGCGCGCTCACCTGCTCGACGAGGTAGCTGCGATCGGCGCTCGAGATGCTGCCGTTGACGAAGGCGTTGGCCTCGATGTGCGCCGCTTCCGAGCGCGCGTCTCCCAACAGTGCATTACCGCCGAAATTCGAGGATCTAAAGAGCTTATCGATCTCGTAGGCCGAGACCGGCGAATTGGCATTCGGCGGCGCATTCGGCGGCGCGGTATTCGCGGGCATTGCGCCGGCGCCGCCGGTCACAGCGGCCATGGCGCCCGCTCCGGCAACGTGCGCCGCGGTACCGGCCGCGGACCTGAACGCGCCGGCGCCGACAGCGACGACCAGAACCGTCGCAACCGACCAAGTGATGAGTCCATGCGCGGTATCTCGAAAGAACACCTCGTGCGGATGGGTACCGATCCAGCGCGTGCGCAGCCTTCCCGCGATATAGCCACCCAGAGACGCAGACACCCATTGCGTAACGATGAGCCAGATGGCCGTCGTCACCGCAAAGCTCATCACCGACGCGCCGCGATCCGGCCAGGGGGAAATGGAAGCGAATCCGATGCCCGATCCCAACGAGACCAAAATTACCGTGCAAGCCGCGGCCACAAAGGCGCCGGCAATGATCGCCGGCCAGGACGCCGCGGACTTTGCGCCGGCCGGCCCCGCATCCATCGCGACAGCGGTTCCGGCGATGATTGTTTCTGCCACGATATTCCCTTTAGCGATGCGAACACATCGCCAGCAGCAGAATGACCGGGAGAGGAACGCCCAACAGCCAAAGCAATATTCCGCGACCCATGCTAAGCCCCTTAAATTGCGGTGCGAGCGCTACCGCCCGGAAATTGTTGCTGGAATATTGCAGAGAACTCGACAACCGCGGTATCCCTGCAACGATAGAAGCGCTGTAAGGGGTTTCTTACGGATCGCGGCCAGTCTTCAATGCTGCGGGGCAGCCTTGCTGTCTTGGTTCGCCCGGTGAATGATGAAGTTGCGAATGGCGGCGACATCGTCGCGGCTCAAGGCGCCCTTGAAGGAAGCCATTCCGGCATCTTTCAGCGCACCATCGAGAACGATGTTGTAAAAGAAATCCATGCCCAAAAAGTTCGAGGCGCGCAGATCCGGCACGACGCCGCCGCCGACCGCGTGCTCGCCATGGCAAGCGCTGCAATACTGATCGAACAGAGGTTCCCCGCGGGCGACGGAGGACGCATCCGCCGGCTCGGGCGGAGGATTGATGACGAATGCGCGCGGTTCGAGCGCGGGCAATGCGCCGCTGCCGCCCAGTTTGAATACCAGCAGGCGGCTGACGTTGCGCAGATTGCCCGACATGGCCGCGGCCTTGCCGCCGCTCAAGGCATAACTGCCTCCCCAGCCGCTCAAGACGGCGATGTATTGTTCGCCGTCCGCCACAAAGGTGCTCGGCGCCGCAATGATTCCGGACTGCGCGAACATCGACCACAATTTCTCCCCCGTGTCCGCACGATACACATTGAAGTTGCCGGCCGCATCGCCCTGCGCCACGATGTTGCCCGCGGTCGTGACCACGCCGCCATTCCACGGTCCCCGGTACGCGACGCGCCACGCTTCGCGTTGATGCACCGGGTCCCAGGCGAGCAAGAATCCTTCGTTCTGGGAGGTTAGCGCTGAGGGCGCAACGCCCAAATTCCAACCGACGGGGGCGATGGGCAGGATCGGCAGCGGCGTGTAGTGAATGGGAACCTGTTGCGCGGGGATGTACACCAGTCCGGTCTTTGGATTGAACGCCATCGGTTGCCAATTGTGCGCACCCAGCGGGCCGGGCTTGACGTCCACCGGCTTGCCCGTTTCGCTGTAGCGCGCTTCTTTGTTTTCGATCGGCCGGCCGGTCTTCAAATCGACACCGCTGGCCCAGCTCGTCGGCACAATGGCCTTGGCCGAGATCAACGCGCCGCTCTTTCGATCCAGCACGTAAAAGAACCCATTCTTGTTCGCCTGCATGAGCACTTGGCGGGGCTTGCCGCCGACTTTCAAGTCGGCCAGCACCAATTGTTGAACGGCGTCGAAGTCCCACTCCTCGCCGGGCGTCGCTTGATAGTGCCAAGCGTACTCGCCGCTGTCGGCATGCAGCGCGATAATCGAGGCAAGATACAAATTATCGCCCTTCCCTGCGCTGCGTGCGGAGCGCGCCCATTGCACGCCGTTGCCGGTCCCGAAATAAAGCAAATTGAGTTTCGGATCGTAGGAAATTGCGTCCCACACCGGGCCGCCGCCGCCTAATTTCCACCATTCTCCGGACCATGTTTTAGCCGCGCGCGCCATCGCCTCGTTTTCAAACGGCTTGGCGGGGTCCCCGGGAACGGTGAAGAAGCGCCACGCCAACTTTCCGGTTTCCGCATCGTAGGCAGAGATGTAACCGCGCGTGCCGTATTCGCCGCCGCTGTTGCCGATGATCACGCGCCCGCGGATGACCCGCGGAGCCTGCGTGATGGTGTAGGGCCTCGTGGTATCGACCGTGAGCGTGCTCCAAACCGGCTTGCCCGTCGCCGCATCGAGCGCCACCAGCCGTCCGTCGTAAGCCCCCACGTAAACCTTATGATTCCACACGGCGACGCCGCGATTGCCCACATCGCAGCAGGCATTCATGCCGAGTTCACGATGCACCTGAGGGTCGTATGCCCAGAGCAATTTGCCGCTGCGCGCTTCATAGGCTTTCACCAGACTCCACGCGGTCGACACATACAATACCCCGTCGACGATGAGCGGCGTCGCTTCCTGCGCGCGGTTGGTGTCGAGGTCCGCGAACCAGGCGAGACCGAGATTTCTGGCGTTCCCGGCGTTGATCTGGGTTAGCGGACTGTAGCGCTGTTCGCTATACGTACGGCCATAGGAAAGCCAATTGCCGGGCTCCGCATCCGCATTGGCGATTCGTTCGCCGTCCACTGGTTTGCCGCCGGGGTCCGCCGAGGGTGCGGCAGTGCAGGCAAACCCGCATAACAAAACGGCAGATATCAGCGATGCACCCTGTCGTGCGGATCGGCGGCTGCTCATCCTTCCCCCTTATTTCAAATGGACTTTGCCTAGCCCGTGCCGCGGGCCTTATAGGTGAACTTCTGGCCGGCGAGCGTCGCGGCGTACATCAAGCCGCCCTTGGCGATCGTAAACACCGCCATGCCGTCGTTGTAAATGCCGTCGGTGTTGGCGTCTTTCTTTCCGGTGCTTACGCCCGAGGTGGCGCCGTTGGTCCCCACGCTGGCATTGGCGCCCGCGGTGATCGCGATGGCGCTCGCCCCGGCCGAGAATTCAAAGCTGCCCGACTCGAATTGGTCCAGCGCGCGTTTGTCCTGAAAAAAAATGATTTGACTGTAATCCTTGCCGCCGGCCTGAAATCCCACGCTGAGCTGCTTCATGGTCGTATCGCCGACGAGCTTCCCGTGCACATACACACGGCCTTTACCGAACGCGCCGCCCACGACAAATCCTCCCTCACCGATGTTGGGGAATACGGCATAGGCATAACTGTTTTTAAAAAATGCCGCGCTCTCGCCCGCGTTCTTGAACAAGGATATCGTTTCCGCGTACTTTCCCACATCGGCGTTGGCGATGCCGACGGCCGCGAATACCGCGGCGAACAACGCCGCCAGTCGACTGATTCGTTTCATATCTTCTCTCCTCGACATGATGGGCCCTTGTATTCCACATCACCAGGCCGGCAGCGTCACTTCGATCTCATCGATGAAGCACCAGCTCCAATCTTCCCCGGGCTCAAACGAGGAAATGATCGGATGACCCGTACCGCCGGCATGCTTGCGCGCGTGGCGATTCTTAGAGTCGTCGCAGCATCCGACGTGACCGCACGTGCGGCACAAGCGCAAATGCACCCAGGTGTCGCCCATTGCCAGGCATTCGATGCATCCTTCGCCCGATGGCACGACGCGCTTGACGCCGCTCAAATGACTACAGCCCGGCTGACCCCTACGCATTGTCGCCTCGCCTGCAAATGAATAGTATGGTGTTTGAGTTATAGCAGAGCGCGCCGAAAAATGGACCTGTCCCAGCTTCCCGACCTTCGCGCCGGCGTTGAAATCCGCGATTTTTCGGACGGCGCCATCATATCGGGCCGCATCGACTCCGAACAGGCCGTTCTGGTGAGGCGCGGCGAGGAATTTTTCGCGGTGGGGGCGGAGTGCACCCACTATCACGGCGCGCTGGCTTCCGGTCTGGCCGTGGGCGACACCATCCGCTGCCCCCTGCACCATGCCTGCTTCAGCCTACGCTCGGGCGCCGCGCTGCGTGCGCCGGCCCTCGATCCGCTTGCCTGCTGGCGCGTGGAACGCGTCGGCAGCAAGGTTTTCGTGCGTGAACGAAGGCCCGCGCCCCAGCCTTCCGCGCCGCTCGGCGGCCGTGTGCCCGCCTCGGTGACCATCATCGGCGGCGGCGCTGCCGGTTTGGCAGCCGCGGACCGACTGCGCCGCGAAGGCTATCCGGGACGCATTACCATGATCAGCGCAGACTCCGCGGCACCCTACGATCGCCCCAATTTATCCAAGGATTTCTTGATGGGCAGCGCGCCCGCGGAGTGGATGCCGTTGCGCAGCGCCGATGACTATGCCGAGCGCAAAATCGAGCTGCTGCTCGACTCGCGCGTGCAATCGCTGGATCTGAAGCAGCGGAGCCTGGAGCTCGAGGGCGGCCGAACAATGGATTTCGATGCCTTGCTGCTGGCGACCGGGGCCGAGCCGGTGCGGTTGAAAATTCCCGTCGCCGGCGCCGGACGATTGCTGTACTTGCGCAGTTTCGCCGACGCGCAAGCCATTATCGCGGCGGCCGCCGCGGCCCAGCGAGTGGTCGTACTGGGCGCGAGTTTCATCGGACTGGAGGTCGCCGCCTCGCTGCGGCATCGGGGCATCGAGGTGCATGTCGTCGGGCTGGAGCGGGTTCTTTTCGAGCATGTGCTCGGTACGGAACTCGGAACTCTGGTGCGCGAAGTGCATGAGTCGAACGGCGTGGTGTTTCACCTGGGTACATCTATCGCAAAGCTCGACGGCACGCGCGCATCGCTCAACGACGGCTCGAGCATCGAGGCGGACTTCGTCGTCATCGGCGTGGGCGTGCGTCCCACGGTCGCTCTCGCCGAGCAATCCGGCCTCGCCGTCGATCGCGGCGTTCGAGTGAATGAGTACCTCGAAACCAGCGCAAGCGGCATCTTCGCCGCCGGCGACATCGCGCGCTGGCCCGATCCTCATTCCGGGGACCGCATCCGAGTCGAGCATTGGGTGGTCGCCGAACGCCAGGGGCAGGTGGCGGCGCTCAACATTCTCGGAGCCCGCCAGGTCTTCGACGCGGTCCCTTTTTTCTGGAGCCAACACTACGACATGACAATCAACTATGTCGGCCACGCGGAATCCTGGGATGCCATCGACATCGAAGGTTCGCTGGAGTCCCGCGATTGTGCCGTGACCTATCGGCGCGGCGGCCGCATTCTCGCGGTCGCCACCCTCTCCCAGGACCGCAAGAGCCTCGAGGCCGAGCGCGATCTGGAACGAACCCCAGCGAGCACCCCCCATGGATAGGCGCGAGTTTCTGGTGGCGGCTGCCGTCGCCGCCACTGCGGCGGCCGAACCGGCCGCACCCGCCACTTCGAGCGCCGCTGCCTCGCGGCCGGATGCAATCGAAGAGCTGTCGCTCGCGGAGATTGCCGCCGCCTTCGCGGATGGGCGCATGAATTCCCAACAGTTGACCCAGCGTTATCTGGCACGCATCGACAAGCTGGATCGGCGCGGCCCCCGTTTGGGGTCGGTGATCGAAACCAATCCGCGCGCGCTCGAAATCGCCTCCGCCCTGGATGCCGAGCGCAAGACGCGCGGTGCCCGCGGACCGCTGCACGGCGTTCCGGTTCTGATCAAGGACAACGTCGAAACCTCGGATCATATGATGTCGACCGCGGGCTCGTTGGCGTTGGCGGGCTGGTACGCACCCAAGGACGCGCCGCTGGTAGAGCGGCTGCGGGCCGCCGGCGCCGTGATTTTGGGCAAGAGCAACTTGAGCGAGTGGGCCAATTTTCGCTCGACGCACTCGTTGAGCGGCTGGAGCGGCCGCGGGGGCCAGTGCCGCAATCCTTATGCGACCGATCGCACGCCCTCGGGATCGAGTTCCGGCTCGGCGGTCGCGGTTTCGGCGAATCTGTGCGCAATCGCGGTGGGCACGGAGACCGACGGTTCGATCGTGAGTCCCGCGTCGGTCAATGGCATCGTCGGCTTGAAGCCGACGGTCGGACTGGTCAGCCGGCGGGGCATCGTGCCGATTTCACACAGCCAGGACACCGCCGGACCCTTGACTCGCAGCGTCCGCGACGCCGCGGTGATGCTGTCGATCATGGCGGGTCTGGACACCGCCGATGCGGCGAGCGTCGCGGTCGGCAATCGGTTTCAAACCGACTATGCTCGGTACGTCGATCCTAAGGGACTATCCGGTGCACGTTTAGGAATCGCCCGTCAATTTTTTGCCGACAACGCCCCCCTCAACGGTTTTCTGGACAGCTGTATCGGCACGCTGAGAGCCGCGGGCGCCATCATTGTCGATCCAGCCGACTTACCGCTGCACGGTTCAGCCGCCGTGCCCGAACAGGAAGTGATGCTGTACGAATTCAAGGCGGACTTGAATGCATACTTCATGCGTCTGCCGCCCGCTTTTCCCGTGCGCTCCCTCGCGGCGTTGATCCGCTTCAACGAGGCTCACAAAGATACCGAGATGCGGCTATTCGATCAGGAGTTGTTGCGCCAGGCGGAAGCGAAGGGCCCGTTGAGTGAGAAAGCCTATACGGATGCGCGGGCCGCGTGTCTGAAAGCGACCCGCAGCCATGGCATCGATGCCGTTTTGGCAGAGCACAAACTCGACGCCATGGTGGCTTTGACCTCAGGTCCCGCCTGGTTGATCGATACGGTCAATGGCGACTCCGATACCGGCGGCTGTGCCTCGCCCGCGGCGGTCGCCGGCTACCCGCACATTACCGTTCCGGCGGGCCTGTTCCGCGGGTTGCCCATCGGCTTGTCCTTCTTCGGCGCGGCGTTCAGCGAAGCCACTCTCATCAAGTTGGCTTCGGGTTTCGAGGCGGCGGCGCACGGACGCTCGCCGCCGCGCCTTTAGAGGCCCTTGTTGGGATTGATCAGATATTTCTTTCCCGTGGCACGTTGCGAGTAGGCGGCGACGACTTCCGGCCGCAGTGCCTCCGCCAACGAGATTTCCTGCGAATAGTGGCTCGCAAAGGTGCTTTTCAGTTCCCTCGCCACCCGCTCCTTGAGTTCTTGAAACGCCAACGGACCGATCTTTTCTATGTACGGCGTGAGCAGCCAGCCGCCAACGCCCCAAGCCATGCCGTAATTTCGATTGAACACGGCTGGGCTCATGTCGAGCGAGCCATACAGGTACACCTGCTTGTGGGTTGTCGATCCATAGCGCGTGTAGACCGTCACGCCGCGGTTCAGGGCCGCTTCCATGCAGGCCAAAATTTGTCCCGCCAGCGGGCCGCCGCCGATGGCGTCGAAGGCAATCGTGGCGCCGGTCGCCGCCAGGGCGTCGGTGAGGTCCTTCAAAAACGTGGGTGAATCCGTCCGGCACACATAGCTTGCGCCGCCCCCCTTCAATAGATCCTCCTGCTCCTTCCTGCGGACGATATTTACCAAGCCGATGCCATCCTTGCGGCAGAGCCGGTTGAGCATCTGCCCGAGATTGGAAGCTGCTGCCGTATGCACCAAGGCCCTATGCCCCTCCAGGCGCATGGTGCCGATCATCCCCAGCGCCGTGAGCGGATTGACGAAACATGACGCACCGTCCGCAGCGCGGGTGCCGGCCGGCAACGCCAGACACTGATTGACCTTGACGCATCGGTATTGTGCATACATGGCGCCGCCGAGCACGGCAACGGTCTTACCCAACAGGGCTTGCGCCTCAGGAGAAGCGCCCGCTTCGGTTACAACGCCGGCGCCCTCATTGCCGACGGGCATGGAGATGTCGATGCGCGGCGCCATCGCCTGCACCGCATTGGCGCTCAGGGCCGCCGTCAGCACCGGCTGCTGGGGCGTGCCGGAGGCCTTGGCATTGCTCCAATCCGCATTCGCGAGCAAGAGCCCGAGGTCCGAGGGGTTGATCGGCGCTGCCTCGATTCGAACGATGACCTCATCCGGCGCGGCGGCCGGAATCGAGGTGCTCTGCAACGATAGCTCCATCTCGCCGCTTTTCTTGGCGAGAGAACGGAGCTGAAGAAAGGACAAATGCGGGGGTGTGTTCATGGGCTGGGAGCCTGCCTGAGTATTCAGCGTGAGTCGCGGACAGGCTCCTAGCATACGGCGGGATGGGTTCCCGCGCACGCTCACGGCCCAAGCGGGGCCGGATCGACCCGACCCTTAAGCCGCCTTCTTTTTTGGGACTTTTTTCCCCTCGCGCCGTGCTTCCGACAAGCCGATGGCGATCGCTTGCTTGCGGCTGGTCACCTTCTTGCCGGAGCGGCCGCTGCGCAGCGTGCCGGCATTGCGTTCGCGCATGACCTTTTCGAGCTTTTTTTGGCTGCTTTTGCCGTATTTTCGCGCCATTTGCAAATCTCCAATGGTGAGGGTATGCGCCACCATCGAGGATCGCACCTGAATCCAGAAGCGGAATTGCACCGAAGAGTGCGTCAGAAGATTCCCAGTGCGAGGCCGCTCGCCATCGTTCTGCCGAGTTCGGCGCTGCGCCTCAACGAGGCGTCGTCGATTCTCTTCGGCTTGAGAATTTCCTCCGGCGTCTGGGCGTGCGTGCAGACGATGTAAGGATCGGCGATCGCCTTGAGACGCCAACCGGCCGCGATACGCTCTATTTGTTGCGCGGCGTTGCGGCCGTCGCTGCCGGCGCAGATCAGGGCGACGAACGCTCTGCCGTTGATGCGCTCGAAAGCCGCATAGTAGGTGCGATCGAAGAAGTCCTTCATCATGCCGGACATCCCGGCAAGATTCTCCGGAGTCGCAAAGATATAACCGCCCGCCGCGAGCACATCGTCCGCGCGCGCCTCGTCGGCACGCAGCAGCGACACCGTAACGCCGGGCTCGGCGCGTGCTCCGTCCGCCGCGGCCTGGGCCATCTGCCGGGTGCCGCCCGTCATCGAGTGATAAACGATCAAGAGCGCTTTCATGGTCCTGCTCCGTGAGGTATGTCCTACGCCTATGGAAGACGCTCACCGACTGCAATAAAGCCGTTCATTCCAGATACTTCCGCCACCCGCAGATCGCTGCTTAAAAATCACTCAAGGTGCGCACATGCTTCACTATGCCGTAGTTTTTTTCGTGATCGCGCTGATTGCCGCGTTTTTTGGCTTCGGTGGAATCGCAGTCGGCGCAGCCGGCATCGCGAAAATCCTTTTCATCGTATTTTTGATCGGCGCCGTGGTTACCTTCCTGTTGAGCCTGGGCCGTCGGGTCTAGGGCCAAGGAGAACGCGATGCAAACAGTTTCGGACACTGCCAAGGGCGTCAACGACTTCGCCAACGGCCAAGTAAAGAGTTTCCTCGACAATGTCGAGGATTTGACCAAGGCATTGAAGGATGTCGATTCCCCCGACATCGCCAAGGTTCGGGCCAAGGTCAAGATCGCGCTGGCCGCCGCGAAAAGCGCGGTGGCCGATACGGCAACTCAGCTGCGCGGCCAGGCACAGCAGGTCGGCAAACAAACCGACACCTTCGTGCGCGACAATCCCTGGCAAGTGATCGGAATCGCCGCACTGGTGGGTCTGGCGGTTGGAATCTTCGCTTCCCGCCGCCACTAGCAACCCAAGCAGCGCTGGAATGGCGGCGCCTTAAGCGCGCCGCCATTCCGTTCGGCCTCCCGGCTTGTCTTCGAGCAAGATTCCCGCGCTGCTCAAGAGATCGCGGATACGGTCCGATTCCGCAAAGTCCTTGACGGCTCGCGCTTCGCGGCGCGAGGCCAAGAGCGCCTCGACATCGGCGTCGCTCAGGCTGTCGTTGCCGGCGCTGCGTTTCAAATAGGCAGCGGGGTCTTGCTGCAAAACCCCCAAAATCGCCCCTAAAGCGCGCAGCGTCGCCGCGCCGTTGGACGCGCCCGACGCATTGCCGGCCGCCTTCGCCAGGTTCAAGTTCCGCGCTGCGCCCTGCATGACCGCCAGCGCCTCGGGTGTATTGAAGTCATCGTCCATGGCGGCGCGAAATCGCTCGAGCTCGGCGTTATCGACCACCCCATGCGGCGCCGCATCCTTCAGTGCACGGTACAAGCCCGACAAAGTCTCGTCCGCTTGCGCCAGCTGCGCCGCGGAATAGTTGATGGGTCCGCGATAGTGGCTGCTCAGCAGAAAGAAACGCAGAACCTCAGGATCGCGCAGTGTCTTGAGCACTTCGCGCACGGTGAAAAAATTGCCGAGCGATTTCGACATTTTCTCTTCATTGACGCGCACGAAGCCGTTGTGCATCCACAGGTGCACGAAGGGCGCGTCGCAGGCCGCGCACGACTGTGCGATCTCATTCTCATGGTGCGGGAATTTCAGATCCTCGCCGCCGCCGTGCAGGTCGAAGTAGTCTCCCAACAGGCTGGTCGACATGGCCGAGCATTCGATGTGCCAGCCCGGCCTGCCGGCCCCCCAGGGCGAGGGCCAGGAGGGCTCGCCCGGTTTGGCGTGCTTCCACATCACGAAGTCGAGCGGATCGTGCTTGGCTGCGTCGACCTGCACGCGCGAGCCGGCGCGCAAATCATCGATCTTCTTGCGGGACAGGCGGCCGTAGCTTGGAAACTTGCGCACCGAGTACATTACATCGCCGTTGTCGGCGGCATAGGCGAAGCCCTTGCCGATCAACGTCTGGATCATGGCAATGATCGGCGCGATGAACTCGGTGGCGCGCGGCTCGAGATCGGGTTTTTGCAAGCCGAGCGTGGCGCAGTCCTCATGCATCGCTGCGGTGAAGCGGCGCGCCAAATCGGCCCAGTTCTCGCCGTTCGCCGCGGCGCGTTCGATGATTTTATCGTCGATATCGGTGATGTTGCGCACGTAGGTGACTTGGTAGCCGAGCGAGCGCAGGTAGCGCTGCACCAGGTCGAATGCAACCAGCATGCGCGCGTGACCCACGTGAATGTAGTCGTAATTCGTCATGCCGCAGACGTACATGCGGACTTCATTGCCGCGAAGAGGCTTGAACTCCTCTTTCTCGCCGCTCAAGCTGTTATGGATTTTGAGCATGAATTTCCAGCCGCCGCCGCACAGTCTCGGGGGACATGAGCTTCAGAAGCAGCGCAAGCTCGGGTCCGTGTGCGCGGCCGGTCAAGGCCACGCGCAGCGGCATGAAGAGCTGCGGCCCTTTGCGCCCGGTTAGCTCCTTCAAGCGCTGAGTGAGCAATTTCAAGTCGCCGTTCGACTGTTCGCTGGCCTTGAGGGCCGCGGAGAAAAATTCCGGGCCGGCGGCGTCTACCATGTGCCGCTCCTCGGCTCCCAGCGGGGCAAGCTCGCCGTCAACCACCGTGCGCCAGGCGGCGGCGTCGGCCGGCAAAATCACATTGTGCCGCACCAGATCGATGAACTCGATCGAGTCGTCCGAATTGAGCCACGCGCGAATTTCCGCCGCCGAGAGGCGCTCCAGGGATTCTTTCTGCCAATGCATCAATTGGGATACCTCGAAGCGCGCCGGCGCCCGGCCCAAATGCTGCGGCCGGAAATGCTGCGGCATCTCGGCGGCAGGCAGCCACCCATCGACGTCGCTGGCGTGGCCCAGCCGGAACAGATGATTGCGCACGGCGATGCTCAAGAATCCGCGCTCGCGAAACTCCTGCACGCTGGTGCTGCCGTGCCGCTTCGATAGCGGCGCGCCGTCTTCGCCCACCAACAGCCCCAGGTGTCCGTAGGCTGGAGTGCGCATGCCGAGCGCGTCCAGGAGCATGATTTGCCGCGGGGTGTTGGTCAAATGATCATCGCCGCGCAATACCTGCGTGACGCCCATGGCGGAATCGTCGACCGCGTTGCAAAAAAAGAACGCCGGCGTGCCGTCTTCGCGGCGAATGATGAAATCGCCGATGTCGTTGCTCGCAAATCGCTGCGGCCCGTGCACCGCATCGATGAATTCGATTTGCCTGTCGAGCGGCACGGCAAAGCGCAGCGTCGGCCTCGAGCCGCGTGCCTCTCGCTCGGCGCGCTGCGCCGACGTCAGCTCCCTGCAGGTGCCCGCGTAGCGCGGCGGCTTGCCCGACATGCGCTGCAGCTTGCGCGACAGCTCCAGATCCGCGGCGCTGCAGTAGCAGGGATATGCCAAGCCTTGCGCCGATAATTGCGCGTACCAGCGGCGGTACAATTCGCCCCGCTCAGCTTGCCGATAAGGGCCCGCGGGCCCTCCGACATCCGGCCCCTCGTCCCAGTCGAGCCCCAGCCAGCGCATGTCGCCAAGGAGCTGCTCGCGAAAGCGATCTTCGCTGCGCTCCAAATCGGTGTCCTCGATACGTAAAATGAACTTTCCGCCGGTTTTGCGGGCCCAAAGATGGCTGAAAAGAGCCGTCCGAGCATTACCCAGGTGCAGTGCTCCCGTAGGACTGGGCGCAAAGCGCGTGGTGACCGGCGACTCGTTGATTGCGGACATATCTCAAGATTGTACCTATTCGAGTAGAATCGCGGCGTATGAAACAACTTTTACTCAGTCTTGCATTTCTGGGCTTTCTCTGCGGGCAGGCGTCGATCGCGGCTGAAAAGGCGGCCGATCCCAAGGCTCAGCCCAAGCCGGCCCCCGCTGCGTATTCACCGCAGATCGAAGTGTTCACGTCGATGGGAAACTTTACGATCGAATTGAACGCGGAGCGCGCGCCGCTGACCGTGGCCAACATATTGGCTTATGTCGACTCCGGCCACTACACCAATACGCTGATTCACCGCGTGGTCGCCAGCTTCATCATTCAAGGCGGCGGCTTCAATGCCGACTACACGCCCAAAGCCGCGCCGCTGCGGGTCAACAACGAATCGGGCAACGGCTTGAGCAATGTACGGGGCACGGTAGGTTTGGCCCGTTCATCCGACCCCCATGGCGGCAATTGTCAGTTCTACGTGAATCTCAATGACAATGCCGCGCTCGATCCCAACGCCACGCGCTGGGGATATGCGGTCTTCGGCCGCGTGATCAGCGGCATGGATGTGGTCGATCGGATCGGCGATGTTGCCACCGGCGCGCATGGCCCGATCAAAGAGGAGACGCCGATAAAGCCCGTGGTGATCCTGAAGATCGAGCGCGTTGCCAACGGCGGCAGCGCTCCAAAACCCTAGGAGCCCAGCGGCCGGGAAATCCGCGGTGACCACGCTCTTCATCTCGGATCTGCATATCGACGCGGCGCAACCGGCGATCATCGAGCAATTCTTGGCGTTCCTGCGAACCGAGGCCAGGGACGCCGCCGCCTTGTACATTTTGGGTGACCTGTTCGAATCCTGGATCGGCGATGATGCGGCGGACTCGGCGCAAACGGCGGCCATCGCCGGGCTGCGCGAACTCACCGCGAGCGGCGTGCCCTGCTTCGTGATGCACGGCAACCGCGATTTTTTGCTGTCGCGCCGCTTCTGCGAAACGAGCGGCGCGCAATTGCTGCACGACCCCTTGATCATCACCCTCTACGGGGAAGCCGTATTGGCGATGCACGGCGATGCGCTGTGCACCGACGATCATGCCTACCAGCGGCTGCGCGCCACGGTGAGAGATGCCGACTGGCAGCGCCAGTTTCTGGCGCTGTCGATCGAAGCGCGCCGCGCGCTCGCCGGGGCAGCCCGTGCCGGCAGTCAAGCGCACACCGCCGCGATGGAACATGCCATCACGGACGTCAACGCCGGCAGTGTCGCGACGGCGTTGCGCGGCGCCGGAACCTCGACTCTGCTGCACGGCCATACGCATCGGCCGGGCATTCATGCCTTCGAGGTGGACGGGCGCCCCCGCACCCGGATCGTCTTGGGGGATTGGTACGATCAAGGCAGCGTGCTGCGCTGGGACCGGAACGGCCCCGAGCTTCAGTCGCTGGCGCGAAGCTGAGGCGAGGCGCGAGACGCTTGCGGCGGCGGCCCCGAGTGAAACCTGAACACCGGATCCGGCTCCGTGATGAGCTCGGCCTCGCATGCCGCGAATGCCGCGATGCGCTCATCGACATCCAGGCCCGCGCGCGCCGCGGCGCGCTTGCCCAAGTCCAAGTAGAGTTGATAGTGCCGCGCTTCCGCTTCGTGCAGTCCGCGGAACAAACCACTCAGCGGCTCCCCGATGACCGCCCCCAGCGCCGCGAAGCGCTCGCATGAGCGCGCCTCGATGAACGCGCCGCACACCATGAGGTCCACTTCGCGCCGCGGTTCGCCGCTCGCGGCCAGGCGCCGCAGGCGCGTCGCATAGCGTCCCGGGGCCAGGCGCTGCGGCGCGATTTTCAGCGCAAGCAACAGCTTGGCGACCTGCTCGTAGTGGCGCAGTTCCTCGCGCGCGAGGCGCGACATCTTGTCCGTGAGCTCCAAGTCTTCCGCGTAGGCGAACATCATTGCCAGCGCGGTCGATGCCGCCTTTTTCTCGCAATTGGCGTGATCGATCAGCAACACCTCGGGAAGCGCGCACGCCTCTGCGATCCAGGCGGCCGGCGTCGGCGCACGCAGCAACGGATGCGCGAACGCTGCGGCGCTGCTCATGCCGGAATTTTCAGGGCGGCGATGGCGGCCAACAATTCGCCCGCGGACTGGTAGCGATCGCCGGGGGCCTTGGCCAGCAGCCGCCGCAGCAACGCTTCGTATGGGGCGAATTGCGGCGCAATTTCCGGCAATTCAGCGCGCTTGTGCTTATAGATGACTTCCATTGCCGTGGCGCCGTTGTAGGGTTTGCGGCCGATCAGCATTTCGTAGAACACCACGCCCAGGCTGTACAGATCGCTGCGCGCGTCGATGATCTCCGCGTGGCCCTGCTCCGGGCTCATGTAGTAGGGCGTGCCGAAAATCTCGCGCGTGCCGGTGAGCGAGATGTCGTTCTCGTTGGCCTTGGCCAAACCGAAATCGATCAGGCTGACGCTGTCATCCGCGCGCAGCATCACGTTGGCGGGCTTCAGGTCCCGATGCAGCACTCCCACCGAATGGATGGCGTCGAGCGCGCTGGCGATTTGCCGCAGAAACATCAGCGCCGTGAGCGGCGCGAGCGGTTCTTTGAGCATGCGCTGGCGCAGGTCGCCCGCCGGGAAATGCTCCATCGCAATATAAGCGTGATCGTCGGCGACGCCGAGATCGTAAATGCGCACGATGTTCTTGTGATTCAGGCCCGCGACGATCTCGTATTCCTGCAGGAACCGATCGAAGCTGACGAAGCGTTCCGATACGTCGGGAACCTGGCTGAACACCTTCAGCACCACCAGGGTCCCGGCGCGTTCGCTCTCGGCCAGATAGATTTTGCACATGCCGCCGCTGCCGACCTGGCGGATGCAGCGATGGCCACGGATGACCACGGTGCCGAACCGATACCGGTTCTCGTACTCCGGATTGGCGCGCAGCAGCGCGAGCGCCTTGCGGTGTTCGTTCGACGCGGTAACGATCATTTTCAGCAGCCGGGTGCGATCGAGCTTGCGGCCGTAGAGGCGCGTGACGCCGCCGGTTTCGGGCAGCGGGAACTCCGGGGTATCCTCGAGCAGCAGCAGGATGATCGGCGCAAATTCCGGCTTGGCCGCCTGCGCCGCCGCAAAATCGATGGCGGCATCGGTCGGCGCGGCGCTGACGACGATGACCGCATCGAAACCGGCTGCTGCAAAATTGCCGTCGAGATCGGGTTCCTTGCCCAAGACGTGCTCGACGATGGCCGCGTCCGGCCACTGGATTTCCACGTGCTTTCGGACCAGCAGTCGATATTCGTCGCGGGCTGCAATCACCAATAGGCGCATATTCTTTGCGAGAACCGGCGCCGGCTAGCAGCCCAACCCAGCGCGGGTTTCTACAGTATTCGGACGGATTTCAGGCCGCGGCCGGCGCCCTGCCGGCGCTGCTGCTTGGCCTCGTCGGAGCGCTCTTCCTGCAAGCGCGCCAGATACTCCGGCGTTACATCCCCGGTCACGTACTCTCCCGAGAAGCATGAAGTATCGAAGTTCTCGATCTTTGCGTTGTCGTGGCGGACCGCATGTTCCAGATCATCCAAGTCCTGGTAAATGAGCCAATCGGCGCCGATGATGTCGCGCACTTCTTCGTCCGTGTGTCCGGCGGCCACGAGCTCGGACGCATCCGGCATGTCGATGCCGTAAACGTTCGGGTAGCGCACGGGAGGGGCTGCCGAAGCGAAAAAAACCTTCCGCGCGCCGGCTTCACGCGCCATGTCGATGATTTGCGCCGAGGTGGTGCCGCGCACGATCGAGTCGTCGACCAGCAGCACGTTCTTGCCGCGGAATTCCAAATCGATGGCGTTGAGTTTGCTGCGCACCGACTTGGCGCGCTGTTCCTGGCCCGGCATGATGAAAGTGCGGCCGATATAGCGATTCTTGATGAACCCCTCGCGATACTTGACGCCGAGCAATTGCGCCACCTGCACGGCGCTGGTGCGGCTGGTGTCCGGGATCGGAATGACCACGTCGATGCCGTGCTCGGGCCGCTCGCGCTTGATCTTTTCCGCCAGGCGTTCGCCCATGCGCAGGCGCGCCTTGTACACCGAGATGTTGTCGATGATCGAATCGGGCCGGGCGAAATACACGTATTCAAAAATACAGGGAGTGTGCCGCGCCATCGCCACGCATTGCTGCGCGTAAAAGCGCCCCTGCTCATCGATGAACACGGCTTCGCCGGGCGCCACGTCGCGCAGCATCTCGAAACCCAGCATATCGAGCGCCACGCTCTCGGAGGCCAGCATCCATTCGGTGCCCTTCTTGGTGTCGCGCTTGCCGATCACCAGCGGCCGGATGCCGTTGGGATCGCGAAACCCCAAAATGCCATGGCCGATCACCATGGCCGTCACCGCATAGCCGCCGCGGCAGCGGCGGTACACCGCGTTGGCCGCGGCAAAGACGTCGGCCGGCGTCACCCGCGGCGTTCCGACGCGCTCGAGTTCGGAGGCCAGTACATTGAGAAGTACTTCGGAATCGGAGCGGGTATTCAAATGCCGGCGATCCTCGCGCACCAGCACTTCGGTGAGCTCGCGCGCATTGGTCAGGTTGCCGTTGTGCCCCAGGCAAATTCCGTAAGGAGAGTTGACGTAAAAGGGTTGCGCATCATGCGCACTGTCGCACCCGGCCGTCGGATAGCGGACGTGGCCGATGCCGATGTTGCCCTTGAGCTTGAGCATGTGCTTCTGTTGGAACACATCGCGCACCAACCCTGAGTCCTTGCGCATGAACAGCTCGCCGTCCTCCGCGGTCATGATGCCGGCGGCATCCTGGCCGCGATGCTGCAGCACGGTCAGCGCATCATAGATGCGTTGATTTACCGCGCTGGTTCCGACCATTCCGACAATTCCGCACATGAGGAATCTCCGCTACTTCGGTCTGACTTTCACTCCGGTGAGGCGCTCGAGCTTTGCCCAGGGCTCGCCTTTCTCTCCGACCATCGCGCGCAACCAATCGCCGACGGTCTCACCGTACGGGACCAGCTTCGACCGGTCCCACCAATCTTCGCCGTTCATATGCAGCAATTCGCCGCCGATCACCACGAGACCGACCAACACCATGCCGCGCACGATGCCGAAAAAAAGGCCGATCACCCGATCCAGAGGCCCTAGACCCAAGGTGCGGGTGAAGTAGCTCAAAATCATGCCGACGACCCAGCCGATCAGCAGCACGAGCACTAAAATCACCAACCGTCCCACCCAGGGGGCGATCTTCGGATCCGCGAGCAGACCGCCCAGATGCGGTTCGACGATGGGGCCGAATTGCCACGCGCCCCAGATGGCGAGGACCCAGAAGGCGACCGAGACCGCCTCTCGTATAAAACCGCGCAGCGCGCCAATCAATGTTGATCCCAACAGAATCAACAGAATTAGAACGTCGGCACCGGTCAATATTTCGCCTCCTCCTGTCTGCCGCGTATTCTACCGGAGCCACGCCAACGCCGCGCTGAAACGATGACAAAATGAGAAATCAAGCCGCCGGCGCCACCAGGCTTCCCGCATGCCCCAGCGATTTGAGCTTCTCGGCCATCCGTTCAGCCGATTCGCGGTCGGCCATGGGTCCCACTCGCACGCGATAACGCAGCGAAGCTCCCGAGCCGCCCGACAAAACATACACCGCAAACCCCTGCCCTTTGACCTGGCGGGTCAACTTGTCGGCGTTCGCGCGGCTGGCGAAGCTGCCGAGCTGCACAGACCACGAACCATGCCCCTTGGATGTGGGGGAAAACGCGGAGGATTCAACCGTCGCCGAGTGTGCCGCCGCGGCTGCGGGGCGCGATGGCGCAGGGCGCCCGGCCGCGCCCGCGGGGCGCGATGGCGCAGGAGTTGGCGCGGCCGAGGCTGGCGCAGCCGGCGTCTGTGCGGCGGAGGTCTGCACGCCGGGAGTTTGCACCGGCAGCGCGTTGGCGGCCGATGCGGACGACGCCGCTGCGGCGGCCTGCGGCGACGGCGTTTCAGCATCCGCATTTGCCGGCGCCTTGCTGGTGGTCAAGTCGACGGTGACATTGCGCAGCGGTTCAGCCGCTGCGGCAGGAAGAGTCGGCGCAGTCGCGACCGTCGGCTTTGGGCCCGACAACAGTTCCGGTACGACCAGCACGACCAGCGCAACCAGGATCGATGCGCCGATCAGCCGTTCTTTGACGCGACGGTCCATCACGGTGAAGTATATTCGGGACGCGCCGCCGGCGGCAGCCATCCTCGGGATTCGAGCCAATCGATTGCCGGCCCCACGGTGTGAAAAGATCCGAATACGACGATTCGGTCGTGGCGACGCGCGGCACTCGCGGCCGCGGCACAAGCGCTCGCAACGCTGTCGGCGGCAGCGACAGGTCCGCGCACCTCCTTTCGCACCACCTCGGCCAACGCCGTGCCGCTGCGGCCGCGGGTGCCGTCGACGGAGGCGCACCACCACGAGTCGATATAGGGGTCGAGCATGGAAACGATGCCAGCCGCGTCCTTGTCCGCCAGAATTCCACAGACCGCCAAGGTCTGGCCCGGCACGGGACTGTCATTTAAATTGCGTGCCAGCACCCGCGCCGCGTCCGGATTGTGTGCGACATCCAATACCCATGCCGGCGAGTCCGCGCCGCCGTTGAACGATTGGAAACGCCCTACCAAGCGCACCTCCGCGAGTCCCTGCGCAACTGCGGCGGCGGGTATATTCAAGGAAATTTCCTCGAGCGCTGCCAGCGAGGTTGCCGCATTGGTGAATTGAATATTCCCCTTCAGTGCCGGCGCTGGGAGGTGGGGCAGGTCCCACCGCGTTCCTCGGTAGCGCCAGCCCGCGCCGTCGAGAATGTAGTTGTATTCGATGGCAAGCCGCTTCAGCGGCGAATTCAAGCTGCGTGCGATGCCTTCGAGCACCCAGGAGGGCTCGCGGCCGCCGATCACCGCAGTCTTTCCGGGACGGAAAATCCCCCCCTTCTCGCGCGCGATGGCCTCGAGCGTGTCGCCCAGGTATTCTTGGTGATCGAGGCCAATGCTGGTGACGACGGCCACGGCCGGATCGACCACATTGACGGCATCCAGGCGCCCGCCCATGCCGATTTCCAGCACCCACGCGTCGAGGCCGGCCGCCTCGAAAATCAACAATGCCGCCAGCGCGTTGAACTCGAAAAACGTCAATGCCACCGAGCCGCGCGCGGCTTCGATTTTTTCGAAGGCGGCCACCAGTTCTGCGGCGCTCGCCAAGCGATCGTGGACGCGGATGCGTTCGCGGTAGTCGCGCAGATGAGGAGAGGTGAAAGTGCCAGCCTTAATGCCGGCGGCGTTCAGGATGGCCGCGCAGTAAGCGCTGACCGAACCCTTGCCGTTGGTGCCGGCGACGGTGATGACCGGGACGGTTGGCTGCCGCCATTGCAACCGCTCGAGCACCACGCGCAGACGATCCAATCCCAGATCGATCGCTTGCGGGTGCACCTGTGCTTGGTAGGCCAACCACTGCTCAAGACTCCGCATGGGTTTTCGGTGCAGCCTAGGCTGCGGCCGGTTCTTTGCCGCTCAACAATCGCAGCATGGCGCCGATGCGGTCGCGCAACTCGCGCCGGTCGACGATCATGTCGAGAGCGCCATGCTCGAGCAGGAACTCGCTGCGTTGAAAGCCCTCCGGCAAAGTTTCGCGCACGGTCTGCTGAATGACCCGCGGTCCCGCGAAACCGATCAGCGCTTTCGGTTCGCCGATATTGACATCGCCGAGCATCGCGAGGCTCGCTGAAACCCCGCCCATGGTCGGATCGGTCATCACGGAAATGAAGGGCAGGCGCGCTTCCGACAGGCGCTTGAGCGCCGCGCTGGTTTTCGCCATTTGCAGCAAGGAGTACAGCGCTTCCTGCATGCGCGCGCCGCCGCTGGCCGAAAAACAAACCAGGGGCATGCGGTGCTCCAGGCAATGCTCGACCGCGCGCACGAATTTCTCGCCCACCACCGAGCCCATGGAACCGCCGAGAAAGCGAAACTCGAAGGCGCAGGCAACCACATCGAGGCCCTCGAGTTTTCCGGCCATGACGATCAGCGCGTCGCGCTCGCTCGTCTGCTTCTGAGCCTGCGTCAGACGCTCTTTGTAGCGTTTGGAATCCTTGAATTTGAGCGGATCTTCGGGCTCGACCTTGGCGGCGATTTCAGTGGTGGAGCCGGTGTCGAGAAATTTCATGATGCGCTCGCGGCCGTTGATGCGCATGTGATGGCTGCATTTCGGACAGACATACAAATTGCGCTCGATCTCGGCTTTGTAGAGCACGGCATCGCAGGCGGGACACTTGGTCCACAAGCCCTCGGGCACCGAGCGGGTGCGGCGCTCGGTTTTGATCCGCGATGGGACGATTCGCTCAAACCAGGACATGCTAGGAGCCTATCGGGATTGCTTACACAAGCCCGGAGTTTAAACCAATTTCGCCGGCCGGCGCGGGGATCGCGAAATCCTTGGGGTACTCAACGCGCCACAGGTACAGGCCTTCCGCGGGCGCGGTAATTCCGGCGTAGCGCCGATCGGCGCCGGCCAGCACCTTGGCCATGGCGGCCCGCGGGTCCGCCTCCCGCTGCACGTCGAGCAGCGTCCCGACGATATTTCGTACCATGTGGTGCAGGTAAGCATTGGCGGTGATCTGCAGCGACACCAGGTCGCCCGCCCGAGTCACCTCGATGGCATCGACGCGCCTGATCGGGGTCGGCGACTGGCATTCAACGGATCGGAACGCCGAAAAATCGTGTTCGCCGATCAGCGCCTGGGCGGCCGCGTGCATGGCACTTGCGTCGAGCGGCCTGTGAACCCAAGCGGTGCGCGTGCGCTGCAGGGCCGATCGGGCGCTGCGGTTCAAGATGAAATAGCGGTAGATGCGCCGGGACGCTTTATGGCGCGCGTGAAACCCCATGCTCACTTCGCCGGCCCACTGCAGCGCGATGCTCGGGGCGAGCCGCGTATTCGCGCCCAACACCCAGGCGCGCGGCGTTCGTTCGGCCTTGGTGTCGAAATGGATGACTTGCCCGAGCGCGTGGACGCCGCGGTCGGTGCGGCCTGCGCAGATTACGGCCAGCCGGTGCCCGGCAACGAAGGACAACGCCTCTTGGACGGCGTCTTGAATCGAGGTCGAATGCGCCTGGGATTGCCAGCCGGCATAGTCGGTGCCGTCATACTCGATGATGGCGGCAACGCGGCGGCCGAACTCCGTCACACCGAACCTAGCCGGGCAGATTCTCGATTAGGCGCTGCGCTTCCTGTTTCTGGCTCGCAGAACCTTCGCTGACGACTTCCTCGAGAATGCTGCGCGCGCCTTCCGGGTCGCCCATGTCCATGTAGGCCCGCGCCAAATCCAGCTTGGTTCCCACTTCGCTCATCGTTACCGGCTCCAGTTCCGGCAGCGCGAGTTCCTGCGTCTTGATCTTGGTGGTGCGCTGAGTGGTGATCGTCTTGAGCTTGTTGGTCGCAGCCGCTTCCGAACCATTGAGCGCCTCGCCGACGTCCAAGTCGACCTTGCGGTTGCGTTGGCTGGCTTCGAACACCTCGGTGGAGAAGACTTCGTCTTCGGCGCGCGGCTGTTCGACGGTATCGCCCGAGCTCAAGGCATTCGCGAGCCGATCGAGATCCAGGTCGATGCTGTCGGCGTTGATGCCGCGCAGCCGGGAGGTCGAATCGACGTCGGGGCGCTCGGGTTCTTGAACGTCGGAATACTCCGGCGATTTGAAGCGCGAGGTCGGGGAGGGATCTTGAGTCGTGCCGCGCGGCATCTGTACCGTGGGCGCCGATTCAGGCCCGAGTACCGCCGTCTTGATCTCCTCTTGGTCGCTGCCCAGATCGGCAACGAACGAGGCTTCCAATTCGCGCTCGAGTTCCGTCAGGTCCTTGTCGCGTGCGCGGCTCTCGGCCTCCGCCATCATGCGCCGCGATCTTTCATCCAGGCCCGCCACCATGGTGGGGGCATCCGACGGATGATCGGTTTCCTCGAGTCTCGGGATGCTGATCGACGCGCCGGAAGCAGCGCCTTCAAGGTGATCCAAGTCCAAACCCAAGTCATCGATCGACAGCTCGGCGGTCTGATCGGCTTTGTTGACCTTTTCCAGCTTGGATGAAATCCGGTCGCGCAAATCGTTGGACTTCAGGGCCGGGGATTCGGCGGTCGGGGAGTCGGAGAAATTCATCAACTCCGATTCCACCGTCGGTTCATCCCGCGGCGGCATCTCGCGCGTCGGCGAATCGTCCGCGCCGCGTTCGGCGTGGTCCAACGTGAAATCGAGATCCGTGCCGGCGTGCAAGCCGGGCGATTCGCCGGTTGCCGCGGTGTCGTCGATATCCTTGGCGATGGTTTGATCGATGCTGCGCTCGCCTTCCGGATCGCCGAACAGGTCGATGTCGACGCGGTTCTCGCCGCCTTCGAGATTCAAGTCGACCAAGGCGCCGGCGCCGCGGCCGCTGCCGGCGCTCGTGGCGAATAGCGGCTCATCCGGGCAAATCTGCTTGCCCATGATGACGATCTTGTCCCACTCGCCGGCGGGCGCGCGGTCGCGGGTGGCCTCCAGGCTCTTCGCAGTTTGCAGGAAGGCCTCTTTGTTGCCCCACACGAAATAAATTTCCAACAGCTTCAGGCGCAGGTCGCGCCGATCGGGCTCGCGCTCGAGTGCGATGCGCACCAAATCGGCCGCTTGATCGTAGAGGCCGTACGCCATGTGAAAGTCGGCTTCGGCCAGAGGATCGCCCTGATCGAGGTTGACGGCACTTTCGCTCGACATCGTGTCGTCGGGCGACTTCAGGTCCGTGGTGGCTTCGCCGTAGCGCTCCGCGGGCTCGTTGAAATCCGGCATGCGATGCTCGCCCGATTCCTCGACGACGAACGAGTCATCGGCGGCGCGGCTGCTCGCCACGCGCGCAGTCGGATCGCGATATTCAGAAATGTCGGTCGAATCCAGTTCCGGGAACTCCCCGCCGCCGCCGCTGCTTGCCTGTCGCCGGCGCCACGAGGTAATCGCGAGTCCGGCAATCAACGCGACGATCACCGCCAGCGGCACCCACCAATTCTGCGTCAGCCAGTCAATCCACGATCCGCTCTCGGCGGCGGGCGCGGGCTTCTTCGCGATGACCGGCTTCGGTTTCGGCAGGGGTGCCGGCGTCGGAGTCGGCGTCGTGGAACTCTGCACGGCTGGAGCGGGCGTCGGCGCAGGCGCCGTCGCTTCGGGCGCGCTCGGCTTCGTTTCCGCAGGAGCGGGGCTCGGCAGGGGCTTGGGCGCCATGGCGGCTTGCGGCGCCGGCGTGGGTGCCGTGGCGGCTTGCGAACCCAGCTTGCGCTGCAGCTCGCTCAATTCATTGTTCTTCAGATCGAGCAGACGATGCGCGTCCGCAAGCTGCTGTTCCAGATCCTGGACGCGGCCCTTGAGCGCCTGCGCTTCACCGCTCGAAGCGGATTCGCTGCCGCTCTTGCTGGTAGCGCTGCCGGCACCCGGCGTTACCAGACGCAGATGACCGCTGGAGGCAGTGGCGCTGTTGCCGCGCCAGGCATCCATTTGACGATGCACTTCGCTCATCGCCTCGGTTTGATTGAGCGCCGCGATTTCATCGGCGCCCGGCACGCGCAGCACCGCACCGCGCCGCAAGATGTTGATATTGCCGCCGAACGCTTCGGGATTCGCGCGATACATCGCGATCATGGCCTGATCGATGTCGCCCCGCGATGAGGCGTGCAGGCTGCGCGCGATCTTCGTCAGCGTGTCGCCCTGGGCGACGCGATAAGTGCCCTCGGCGGCCGCAGGCGCGCTCTCGGCGCTGCTGGGCGTTGAGCTGGCCGGCGTCGAGGTGCTTTCGGACGGCGGACTCGCCGCAGCGCTCGCTGCGCGCTTCGCGGCTCGTCCGGCATGGCCTGAACGCTTCGCAGTCGCGGCCGGCGGATTGGCCTCCGCTGTAGCGGTTGCACCGGCGGCAGGTGCGGGAAGCGGGGAAGTCTTGATTCGGGGCGTCGGCGCGGGTGCCGGAGCAGTCGGCGCGGTAGTGGCCGCCGCCACCGGCGCGGCACTGCTGGCGCGCTCCCCGGGGGTGTAGACCGGCGGGTCAAGCAGCACGGTGTATTCGCGCATCAGGCGCCCGCGGGCCCAGTTCACCTCGACGAGAAAGGTCACGAAGGGTTCAGGGATCGAGTCGGTCGACCGCACCAACAAGACATCGCGGCCATCCTTGCTCTTTCCGACTTTGAAGGTCAGCGTCGACAGGAATGGGGGGCGATCGATGCCGTAGCGAGTAAAGGCATCCTTGGGCGCCAGGCTGGCTCGCAAGGCGGCCAATTCTTCGGGACCGGCCGCAATCAGGTCGATTTCGGCGTTCATGGGCTCGTTCAGCGCCGACTTCAGGTGTATCTCACCCAGGCCCAAGCCCCATGACAACGATGGGATCAGCAGGCACGCCATCAGCATGAGGCGAGACAGGGTCACAAACATTTCTACTCCCAGAATTCTGGTGGGCAAGCAACAAAGTTCATTGTGCTATAGAGGCTTGGAAGCGAATTCTCACTTGCCTTTTACATAAGCCAACAACTATATCTCACTGGCATCTATTTACCAAAATCTGGGCCACTGAAACTGCGTTATGCGCCGCACATTTCCGAACATTATCGGCCACCACCCAAAAATTTAGACCTCGATCACGAGTCAAATCAGCCCTCACACGGCCTACATATACCCGATCCGGCTCGGTCGCCAGTGTGGCGGGCGTCGGAAATTCGGCAATCGATTCTGGATCGACCAGCTCCAATCCGCTCCCGCGTTGCAGCACGCTCAGGGCATCCCCGAGGGCAAAGGGCCTGGCAAACAAGGCATGGACCGCCAAGCTGTGGCCAAAGAAAACCGGTACGCGAACCGCCGTGGCGTTGATCTCGAGCTGTGGCAAATTCAGCACGCGGCGCGTCTCCTCCCACAATCGGCGCTCCTCGCGCGACGCGCCGTCGGCGTCCAAGGTATCCACCAGCGGAATGACGTTGAAGGCGATTTGCCGGCCAAAGGCTCTGCCTTTGGCTTTCTTGCCGCTGAGCATTGCAACGGTTTCGCCGGCGAGCTCTTCCATGGCACCGCGCCCGCTGCCCGACACCGCCTGATAAGTCGCCACCTCGACGCGCTGCAGGCCGGCCAGCCGGTGCAGCGGCGCAAGCGCGGTCGCGAGCGCAACGCTTGCGCTTCCGGGAAGTGCGATCAGACCTCTCGGCCCGGCGGCGTCGAGCACCGAGGCATTCACATCGGCCACCACCAGCGGAATCTCGGCTCGCGTGCGAAAGGCCGCCGACCCGTCGATCACCCAGGCATGCGCCGCGGCGGCCTGCGCATAGCGTTCCGAGAGCGCCGCCCGGCCGCAAAAAAACACCAGGTTCACGCGCGCGAAATCGAACGCGGCGACATCGCCCACGGTCAAGGTATCGTCTTCGGGGACGGGGCCGCCGGCGCTGCGTTCATCGTCGAGCGCATGCAGTTCGGCGAGCGCAAATTTTCGCTGCCGCAATTCGTCGATCACCGCCGCGCCGATCAAGCTCGACACGCCGACGACGGCAACCCGCGGCAATGCAGCGGCGCTGTTCATCGAGTGATCACGGGCGTGGGCGACACCACGTCCGCGCATTGCGCCCGGAACCGCAGACAATGATCCATCAGCACCAGCGCCAGCATGGCCTCGGCAATCGGCGTCGCGCGAATTCCGACGCAGGGATCGTGACGCCCGGTGGTGCTGACCTCGACCGGTTCGCCTTGAATATTGATGGTTTGACCCGGCAGAGTAATGCTCGAGGTGGGTTTCAATGCGAGGCTGACGACGATGTCTTGGCCGGAGGATATGCCGCCCAACACACCGCCCGCGTGATTGCTTTTGAAGCCTTGCGGCGTCATTTCGTCGCGATGCTCCGAGCCACGCTGCTCGACCGACTTGAAGCCTGCGCCGATTTCCACGCCTTTCACCGCGTTGATGCCCATCATCGCGCTCGCCAGGTCGGCATCCAGGCGCTCGAACACCGGTTCGCCCCAGCCGGGAGGCACCCCTTTGGCGACCACCGTGACGCGCGCGCCAATGGAATCTCCCGCTTCGCGGATGCGCCAGATGAAATCTTCGAGTTCCGCCACGCGTTCCGGGTCGGGACAGAAAAACGGATTTTCGTAGGCAGCCTGACAGTTGACCGGCTGCAGCACGATGGGTCCCAGCTGCGCCAAGTATCCATGGATGCTGACGCGCTGGCGCACGCGCAAGTACTTACGCGCGATGGCGCCCGCGGCCACACGCACCACGGTTTCGCGCGCCGAGGAACGGCCGCCGCCGCGATAGTCGCGAAAGCCGTATTTCTGCTGATACGTGTAGTCGGCATGTCCGGGTCGAAAACGATCCTTGATCTTTTCATAGTCGCGCGAGCGCTGATCTTCGTTGGCCACCAGCAGCGCAATCGGCGTGCCCGTGGTCTTGCCCTCGAATACCCCCGACAAGATGCGCACCGTGTCGGGCTCGTGACGCTGACTGGTGAATTTGGAGGTTCCGGGGCGGCGGCGGTCGACATCGGCCTGCAGCTCCGCTTCCGTGATCTCGAGTCCCGGCGGACAGCCGTCGACCACGCAGCCGAGCGCGGGGCCGTGGCTCTCCCCGAAACTGGTCACCGTGAAAATCCGGCCGAAAGTATTGCCCGCCACGCCTCTTCCCTCCCGCCGCGCTAAAGATCGCGCGCATTCAGCAAAAACACGCCCTCGCCGCCCATCGCAATCCGCGGCCAAACGAACGGCAGGCGCGGAAAGCGCTTGAGCAGCGCCGTCTCGGTGTTGCCGACTTCCACCACCAGGATGCCGTCATCCTCGAGGTGAGAGCGGGCGCCGGCCAGAATGGCCCGAACCGAATCCAAACCATCCGCGCCCGAGGCCAAGCCGAGTTTCGGCTCATGCCGATACTCGGCGGGCAGCGCACGCAGCTCCTCGCGCCCCACGTAGGGCGGGTTGCTTACGATGATATCGTAACGACGGCCCGCGACACCGCTGAAATAGTCGGAACGCAACGCCGTGACGCGTCCGCCCAAGGAAAGCCGGCGCACATTGCGCCGGCAGACCTGCAATGCCGCCTCAGAGATATCCGCCGCATCGACCCGCGCCCGCGGAAAAGCCTTGGCGCAGGCCAACGCGATCGCACCGGACCCGGTGCCGATGTCCAAAATGCGGCGCACGCGGCGTGCACCGATCCAAGGCTCGAAGCGATGCAGCGCCAGCTCGGCGATCGGCGAGCGCGGCACCAGCACACGCTCATCGACATACAGCTCGAGTCCGGCAAAAAATGCCCGCCGCGTGAGATAGGCAAGCGGGATACGCTCGGCGATGCGACGCCGCAGCAAATGGTCGATGCGCGCAATTTGACGCGGACTGAGCTTCGCGGAATAGGCGCCGGCGCCGCGGGAGTGCGCAAGTCCGGCGACGAAAAATACCAACTCCGCCGCTTCGTCGCGCGCATTGCCGGTGCCGTGACCGAAGTGCACGCGCGCTGCACGCAGGGCTCGCGCGCAGCGCGAAATCGCGGCGCCCACATTCTCGGGCGCTCGACGCTGCTCGCTCGCGCGAGTTCGCCGCGCCCGGCGAACGGGTTTCGCGGCCGTGTGGGATAATCTCGGCATGACCTCTCGATCCAAACTGTTGTCCTTGGGGCTTCTGTGCATTCTCGCCGCCGCGGGTGTCGCCGCGGCGATCCTATGGCGGCCGCACCCGCCGCCGGTTCTGGCGAGCGGTACCCTACTCGCACCCGCCCGGCAGCTGGCGGATTTTAGCTTGATCGACAACCGGGGCCGCGGCTTTGGTCCCGCGAATCTGCGCGGCCATTGGTCCTTGATGATGTTCGGCTACACCAACTGCCCCGACTATTGTCCCACGACACTGACGACGCTCGCGGCCCTCGAGAAGCGGCTGCGGTCCGCTAAGACCGTGGCGCCCCCCCAGGTGCTTTTCGTCTCGCTCGATGCCAAGCGCGACACGCCGGCGCATCTGAACGAGTTCGTGCCGAATTTCGACCCTGGGTTCATCGGCCTCACGGCCGCGAGCCAGCCGGCCATCGAAGCGCTCGCCAAACAATGGGGCATCGCGGTGCGCCTCGAGTACGCAGCGGACGGCAACTACATCGTGGATCATTCCGCCGTGATCTTCGTCATCGATCCGGCCGGCCGCCTCGCCGCCCTGCTGACGGGCCCGTTCACGGTCGATGCCCTGCAAAGCGATTTGCAGCGCATCGCAACCGCCGGCGCATGAAGTCCGGCCGCCTGTTCGTATGGTTTCAATACGCGCTGCCGCAACACGCGCTGTCGCGGCTCGTGTTGCGCGCGACGCGGGTGCGCGCGCGCTGGTTCAAGAATTGGCTGATCCGCGGTTTTCTCAGGCTCTATCCGCTCGACATGACCGAGGCCGCACAACCCGAACCGCTCCGCTATGGCAGCTTCAACGAGTTCTTCACCCGGGCGCTGAAACCCGGCGCGCGGGCCGTTGCGCGCGGGCCGGGCGAGATTGCCTGCCCCGTCGACGGCGCGGTCAGCGAAGCCGGCTCGATCGACGGCGCCTGCCTGCTGCAAGCCAAGGGCCGCTATTACACCCTGCAAGAGCTGCTAGCCTCGCGCGGCTGGGCTTCGCATTTCGAAGGCGGCTCGTTTGCCACCATTTACCTGGCGCCTTTCAACTATCACCGGGTGCACATGCCGCTCGCCGGGCGGCTGCGCGAGACCGTCTATGTTCCCGGCCGTCTGTTCAGCGTCAATGCCGTCACGGCTTCCCGGGTGCCGCGGCTCTTTGCACGCAACGAGCGGGTGTTGACCTGGTTCGACTCCGCATTCGGTGAATTTGCGCTGATCCTGGTCGGCGCGCTCAATGTGGGAAGTATCGCCACGGTGTGGGCCGGCGATATCACGCCCGCGCCGCGGCGCGTGGCGCGCGCGCTGCCGCCGCAAGAGCTTGCGCTCGAGAAGGGCGCGGAGCTGGGCCGCTTCAACATGGGTTCGACGGTAATTTTGCTGTTTCAAAAAGGCCGCGCCCGCTGGCATGACGCTGTGCGCGCCGGTGCGGTGGTCAAACTGGGTCAATCCTTAGGATCTCTTCAGTGAGCTGGCGTCCGACTGCGACGCTCGGCGCCTTGCGCCGGCGTGCAACGATGCTGAAGATGGCGCGCGCGTTTTTCGAAGCTCGCGGCGTCTTGGAAGTGGAGACCCCTGCTTTGAGCGCCGCCGCCGTGAGCGATCCGCAGATCGAATCATTGTCGACTCAAATCGCCGGGGCTTCGCGCCGCCATTATCTGTCTCCTTCGCCTGAATACGCCATGAAGCGCTTGTTGGCAGCCGGCAGCGGCGACATCTACCAGGTCTGCAAGGTGTTTCGCGATGCGGAGCGCGGCCGCTGGCACAACCCGGAATTCACCATGATCGAGTGGTATCGCGTTGGACTCGACGATACGGTGTTGATGAATGAAGTCGAGGCGCTGATCGCCGCGCTGCTTGCGCCGGCACGCACGCTCGGCGCTGCCGAACGCCTGAGCTACCGGGAGGCATTGCGGCGTCACGCCGGTGTCGATGCCTTCGATTCGACCGAGGATGAGCTGCTGGAAGCGGCGAGAAGGCATGGAATTCGCTGCGATGCCCCGTTGGACCGCGATGCGAAATTAGATCTGCTGATGGGGCTCGTCGTGGGCCCGCGCCTCGGCCGCGGCAATCCTAGTTTCGTCTGCGACTACCCGGCCAGCCAGGCGGCTCTGGCGCGCTTGAAACCGGGGCTGCCGCGCGTGGCGGCGCGCTTCGAGCTGTATTTGGATGGATTGGAACTGGCGAACGGGTTTCACGAGCTGGCGCAGGCGCAGGAACAGCGCGCGCGGTTCGCGCACGATCTTGAGCTGCGCGGCACGCGCGGGCAGCCTCGAGCGCCGTTGGACGACAATTTTCTCGCGGCGTTGGAAAGCGGATTGCCCGACTGCGCCGGCGTCGCGCTGGGGTTCGACCGGCTGGTCGCGATCGCCTTGGGCGCCGAGGCTTTGGCCGGCGCGATGGCCTTTTCCATCGAGAATGCCTGATAGCGAGGCCAAGCTCACCCGCGGCCCCTGGATGGGCCGGGCGGCAACTGCCCTCCCTAGCCCTTGCCCCTCGACAAATACTCGCCGGTGCGGGTATCGATGCGCAGCACTTCACCCTCGTTGATGAATAGCGGCACACGCACCACGGCGCCGGTCTCGAGCTTGGCGGGCTTCGAGCCGCCCGTCGCAGTGTCGCCGCGCACGCCGGGGTCGGTCTCGATGACTTTCAGCTCCATGTGCGCGGGCGGCGTGACCACGAGCGGGACGCCGTTCCACAGGGTGACGACGCAAACCGTGCCGTCTTTGAGCCACTGCGCGCCCTCGCCCACCGCTTGTTTGGAGGCCGTGAGCTGTTCAAAGGTGTCGGGCACCATGAAGTGGAAAAAATCCCCGTCGCTGTAAAGATATTGCATATCCGTGTCGACCACGTCCGCCGCTTCCACCGTGTCTCCGGATTTCCAGGTGCGTTCGATGGTGCGGCCGGTCTTCAGGTTGCGGACTCGCACCCGATTGAATGCCTGCCCTTTGCCGGGTTTGACCATCTCGTTCTCGACAATGGCGTAAGGGTCGCCGTCGATCAGAATTTTCAGACCGGCTTTGAATTCATTGGTGCTGTAGTTAGCCATCGACGGCCTCGAGTTGAAGGGCGCGTATCATAGCCGCACTCACGGATTGTGGCCAGTTAGCGTCAAATCCGACGAGGGGTTTGACGCCTGTCCCAGAAACGTCGAATTCTAAGATGCTACACTTTGGGCCAATCTACGAGGATTTTCCGGTGACCGAACAGGGTGCAGTTCCAATGATCGTGATGGCGAGGTCGCAGGACCACGTCGAAGCGATCAACAGCACGCTGCGCAAGGCGGGCCACCCGGTTCACTGTACCTGGCTGCCCGACGCCAGCGATCTGGGCGACGCCCTGACGCAGCTCAATCCGGAAATGCTCATCGTCTTCAACGAAGAGCTCGGCACCGACCTCGCTTCGATCATGAAGGTGAAGCAGCAAAACGCGCCGGGCATGCCGGTGCTGATCGTGCGCGCGACGGTCGATGAGGCGGCGATCGCCGAGGCGATGCGGCTGGGTTGCCAGGATGTGGTCACCCTGGCCAATCGCAGCCGCTTGCAGGCCGTCGCTTCCCGCGAGCTGCGCGCCCATCGTTTGGAGCGCGCATTGTCCAGCACGCTCTCATCGGCGCGCGAATACCGCGAGCAGCTGCAAAATTTTCTCGAAGGCTCCGCCGACGCCATTACGCACGTGCAGGAAGGCATCATCGTGGACGCCAACCGCGCCTGGGTCGAACTGTTCGGCTATTCCGAGAGCGACGCCCTCAACGGCTCGCCGCTCATGGACTTGTTCGAACAAGAGACGCACGCCGCCCTCAAAGGCGCGCTGGTCGCGTGCCTGCAAGGCAAATGGAGCGACCACGGACTGAAAGTGCAGGCGCTGCTCTCGGACGGCACCACGCTTGCGCTGGAATTGACGCTCACGCGCGCGGACTACGAGAACGAGCCCGCGGTGCGCATCGCCATCGCGGCACTGCCGAAGAAAGACCGCAACCTGGAAATGCAGCTGGCCGATGCGGTCAAGAACGATGCCACCACGCAGTTCCTGCAGCAGCGCTACGGGGTCGCGGCGATGCGTGAACGCGCGGCGCAGAACATGAAGGGCGGCGTGCGCCAGATCGCCCACTTGAAGCCGGACCGGTTCATCGACATCCAGCACGCCATCGGCGTGGTCGCCAGCGAGGATTTCATGGCGCAGCTGGCCGAGTTGCTGCGCTCGCAGCTGACCGCCACCGATCTTTGCGGCCGCTTCGGCGGCAACGGCATCCTGGTGATGCTGGAGCGCGGCACCGCCAAGGACGTGGAAACCTGGGCCGAGAATGTCGTCAAGCGCGTGCACGATCATCTCTTCGTGCTCGAGGACAAAACCCTTTCCGCCACGGTCACGGTGGGCTTGGGGCTTTTGCCGCCCACCAATCCCGACATCGCCGCTGCCATCACCGATGCCGTCAGCGCCACGCGGCGCGGGCGGGAACTCGGCGGCAACCAGATGTATGTGGTGGACAAGGCCGACACGGATACGCGCGTGCAGGCCTACGACAAGATCTGGGTGAAACACATCAAGAGCGCCTTGATGGAGAACCGCTTCCGCTTGGTGCAGCAGCCGATCGCGAGCCTTCTCGGCGAGGACAAAGGCATGTTCGACGTGCTGGTGCGCATGCTGGACGAACAGGGCAACGAGGTGCTGCCCGCCGAGTTCATCGCGGCCGCGGAACGCAATGACTTGATGAAGAACATCGATCGCTGGGTGGTCGGCGCATCGATGTCCTTCGCCGCCAACCGCAAGGCCGCCTGCATTTTCGTGCGCCTGTCGAAGGACACCGTGCTCGACAAGAGCTTGCTGGCGTGGCTCGATCAGCAGCTTAAGTCGCTGAAGATCGAGCCCAAGCGCCTCTGCATGCAGGTCACCGAGGAGCTCGCGAATCAGTATGTCCGTCCGACCAAGGAGCTGGCCGAGAGCTTGCGCAAGCTCGGGTTCCGCTTCGCTCTGGAGCACTTCGGCACCGGGCGCGATCCGCTCAAGCTGCTGAATGACATCGAGATGAACTTCATCAAGATCGACGGCTCCTTGATGCAGGGGCTGTCAACCAATCAAATCCAACAACAGCGCGTCAAGGGTTTGGTCGAGGCCGCGAAGCGCAAGGGCATCGAAACGGTGGCCGAGCGGGTCGAAGACGCCAACACCATGGCGGTGCTGTGGCAGCTCGGCATTGAATTCATCCAAGGCTACTTCGTGAACGCGCCCGAAGATGTCACGATGTCGGGCGAGCGTTAGACCTCGGCACTGTGAATTTGAGCGGTGCTCATCGCCGATGGAGCCGGGAAATCAAGCCGGCATGTGGTGTTGACCACCTCACGTTTCGCCATTAGGCCGGCGCCACCTCCAGCCGATCGATTTGTTTGTAGGCGCGCGAGAATCGCTGGCGGCGCTGGCCTTTTTTGTCCTGGAACTGCTTGAGTTCCTCGTATTTGAGCTTCATCGGCGCGCTGTTGCCGCTGTAAACGGTCAAGACCTCGCCGGGGGCAACCACCGCCATGGCCACCAGGTATTCGTCGCGCTCCGCGGACTTCTTGCCGGGGATGCCGAAGAGATTCTGTCCCTTGCCCGCCGTCATCTCTTCGATTTGATTCACCGGCAACGCCAGCGCCTCGCCGTCGTTGTTGACGAAAATCGCGAGCGCATCGCCTGCGCCCAGTGGCTGCGCCGGCAGCACCAGCGCATTCTCCGGCACCTTGAGGACCGACTTGCCCTTCTTGTTGCGGGCGTAGATTTCGCGCAAGCGCACGGCGAAGCCGTAGCCTGCATCGCTCGCGAGCAGCCACAAATCGTCCGGTTCGCCGATCATTACCGCCGCGAAAGTGGCGCCGTCGGGCGGATCCACCGTGCCGGAAAGCGGCTCGCCGTAACCGCGGGCGGCGGGGAGCTGGTGCGCATCCAGGCTGTAGGCGCGGCCGGTCGAATCGATGAATACCGCCTGCTGCAAGTTTCGGCCCTTCGCGGACGCCTGGTATGCATCGCCGCTCTTGTAGCTGAGCGCGCGCACATCGATGTCGTGACCCTTGGCCGCGCGCACCCAGCCCAGGCGCGACAGGACCACCGTGGTCGGCTCGCTGGTCAACAATTCCGTTGCGGAAATGGCCTGCGCCGCCTCGCGCTCCACCAGGCGCGTGCGCCGCTCATCGCCGAACTCTTCCGCGTCGCTGATCAGCTCCTCGCGCACCAGCTTGGTGAGCCGCGCCTTGCTTTTCAAGATCTTTTCGATCTCATCGCGCTCTTCTGCAAGCTTCCTCTGCTCGTCGCGAATTTTCATCTCTTCGAGGCGTGCAAGCTGGCGCAGCTTGGTGTCGAGGATGTACTCCGCCTGTTCGTCGGTGAGCTTGAAGCGCTTGATCAGTTTGGGCTTGGGCTCCTCCTCGTTGCGCACGATGCGGATGACTTCATCGAGATTCAAGAAGGCGATCAGCATGCCGTCGAGAATGTGCAGCCGTGCGTTGAGCTTCGCCAGCCGGTGGTTCAGGCGGCGGGTCACCGTCGTTTTGCGGAAGCTCAGCCACTCCAGCAGCAATTCCTTGAGGCCCATGACGCGCGGGCGGCCGTCGAGCGCGATGACATTGAGGTTCACGCGGTAATTGCGCTCGAGATCCGTGGTCGCGAACAAATGCGCCATCAGCGCCGGGATATCCACGCGGTTGGATTTCGGCACCAGCACCAAGCGCGTGGGATTCTCGTGATCCGATTCGTCGCGCAAATCCTCGACCATGGGCAGCTTCTTCTGCTGCATTTGCGCTGCAATCTGCTCCAGAACCTTGCTGCCGGACACCTGGAAGGGCAGCGCGTCGATCACGATCTCGCCCTCCTCGATTTCATAGGTGGCGCGCGCCTTGAAGCTGCCGCAACCGCTGTTGTACATCTGCACCAGCTCGTCGCGCGGCGAGACGATTTCGGCGCCGGTGGGCAGGTCCGGGCCCTTGATGTGCGCCATGATTTTGCGGGTGCTCAATTCCGGATCGTCGAGCAGCGCCACGCAGGCGTTCACCACCTCGCGCAGGTTGTGCGGCGGAATGTCGGTCGCCATGCCCACCGCGATGCCCGATCCGCCGTTGAGCAAAAGATTCGGCACGCGCGCCGGCAGCATCGTGGGCTCCTCGAGCGAGCCGTCGAAGTTCGGCGCCCAATCCACGGTGTCCGCGTCCAGCTCCTGCAGCAACAGGTCCGCATAGCGGGTCAGCCGCGATTCGGTGTAGCGCATGGCGGCGAAGGATTTCGGGTCGTCGGTCGAGCCCCAGTTGCCCTGCCCGTCGACGATCGGGTAGCGATAGGCGAAATCCTGCGCCATGTGCACCATGGCCTCGTAACAGGCGGAGTCGCCGTGCGGATGGAACTTGCCGATCACATCGCCGACGGTGCGCGCGGATTTTTTGTGTTTGGCGCCGGCCGCGAGCCCCAGCTCGCTCATGGCGTAGACGATGCGCCTCTGCACCGGCTTCAGGCCATCGCCCAGGTGGGGCAGCGCGCGATCCAAGATCACGTACATCGAATAGTCGAGATAGGCGCGTTCGGCGAAGGTCTTTAGCGGTTCCTTCTCGACGCCGTCGAAATTCAGCTCTTGCTCTTTCATGGCCGCGTGCGCGCTAAACCTGCGCGAGATTGCCCTTGTTCTCGAGCCACTCGCGCCGATCGCCGGCGCGCTTCTTGGCGAGCAGCATGTCCATCATCTGGTCCGGACTGTCTTTGGCATCGATGGTCATTTGCACCAGGCGGCGGGTTTGCGGCGCCATGGTGGTCTCGCGCAACTGCAGAGGGCTCATCTCGCCCAAGCCCTTGAAGCGCGTCACCACCGGTTTGCTGCGCGGATTCTCCGCGGCAATGCGCTTCAAGGCCTTTTCACGTTCCGCTTCGTCGAGCGCGTAAATCACTTCCTTGCCGGCATCGATGCGAAACAACGGCGGCATGCAGACGTAAACATGCCCGGCGGCCACCAGCGGCCGGTAGTGCCGCAAAAACAGCGCGCACAGCAGGGTGGCGATGTGCTGTCCGTCGCTGTCGGCGTCCGCGAGGATGCAGATCTTGTGGTAGCGCAGGCCCGACAGGTCGCTCGCGGCCGGGTCGACGCCGATCGCGACACTGATGTTGTGCACCTCTTGAGACTGCAGAACCTCGCCAATGTCGGCCTCCCAGGTGTTCAAGATCTTGCCGCGCAGCGGCATGATGGCCTGCGTTACGCGGTCGCGCGCCTGCTTGGCGGAGCCGCCGGCCGAATCGCCCTCGACCAGGAAGAGCTCGCCGCGGGCCGGGTCTTGGCTGACGCAATCGGCCAGCTTGCCGGGCAGCGCGGGTCCCGCGACGACCCGCTTGCGCGCCACCTTCTGGCTGTCCTTGAAGCGCTGCTGGGCGTTGGCGATCGCGAGCATCGCGATTTTCTCGCCCTGATCGGAATGCTGATTCAGCCACAGCGCGAAGGCATCCTTGATCGCCCCTTGGACGATGCCGGCGGACTCGCGCGAGGAGAGCTTCTCCTTGGTCTGGCCGGCGAACTGCGGTTCGCGCATTTTCATGGAGAGCACGAAACTCACGCCGTCCCACACATCTTCCGGGGTGAGCTTCAATCCGCGCGGCACCAGATTGCGAAATTCACAGAATTCGCGCACCGCATCGGCCGCGCCGGTGCGCAGGCCGTTGACATGCGTGCCGCCCTCGACCGTGGGAATCAAATTCACATAGCTCTCTGCGACAGGGTGCTCGGATTCGAGCACCCAGGCAAACGCCCAGTCGAGCGAGCCCCCCTCGATGTCGCGCTTGCCGTAGAAGGTTTCCGCCGGCAGCCATTCGCCCCTGCCCAGTTCCTCCGCCAAATACTCGTGCAGGCCGCCGGTGTAGAACCACTCGTCCTTCTCGCCGCTGATCTCGTTCTTGAGCGTGACGCGCAAATTCGGGCACAGCACTGCCTTGGCGCGCAGCACCTGCTTGAGTTTGGGAACGGCGAATTTGTCGGTGTCGAAATATTTCGGATCGGGCCAGAAGCGAATGGTCGTGCCGGTCTTGGATTTCGGCACCTCGCCGACCACTTCGAGCTTGGAGGTGGCCTTGCCGCCCGCAAAGCTGATGTTGTATTCCTTGCCGCCGCGCCGCACCCAGCACTCCAGGTTCTTCGACAGCGCATTCACCACCGAGACGCCGACGCCGTGCAGTCCGCCCGCATGCTGATAAGACTTGTCGTTGAATTTTCCGCCGGCGTGCAGGCGGGTCAAAATGGTCTCCACGCCGCTGACCTTTTCTTTCGGGTGGATGTCGACCGGCATGCCGCGGCCGTTGTCCTCCACCTCGCAGGAGCCATCCTTGTACAGAGTGACCGCGATGTTGTCGCAGTAGCCGTTGATCGCCTCATCGACGCTGTTGTCGATCACCTCGTGCGCCAGGTGATTGGGCCGGGTGGTGTCGGTGTACATGCCCGGCCGCCGCCGCACCGGATCCAGACCGCTCAAAACCTCGATGTCGGAGGCTGTGTAAGACGATGCCATCAGTTACCTCGTTGAACGCGGCGGAGTTTAGCATGCTGTACCGCGACGCAATGGCTGGCACGCGCAACGCGATTCCGCTATCTTCGGGTCATGGGAATCGCCAATCAGCAAAATATGACTCGCACCATTCCGGTACTGCCGCAGCCCTACGGTATTCGCGTGCGGCTGCGCCCCGGCGATCCGTTCGCGAAACTGGTCGGCGCCGATTGGCAGAAAACGCATTGGTTCTTTACCGCCGCCGAGCGCGACCGGACTCTCGAGGACATGTCGCGCAAGCACGAGTATTCGCGTATCGGCGATCAACCGGCGCTGGTTTTTGAAAAAGTGGAAAACCTCGGCGAGAGCCGCAGCTTCTAGCGCGGTGGCGCGCACGCGGCGACGCCGAACTTTCACGGGCGGCTCCGCCTCGACCCGGTAGATTCGGCGTGCCGGCGCCTAGAAAGTCCTTCCCAAGAACAAGTAATAGGCGCTGTGTCCGGCGGTGTCGTAGCCCGATCCCAGGTACACCGGACCCAGGAACGTATCGAACGCGAGAAACAGGGCCGCGTCTTTGTGCGTCGAGCCGAAACTCATGTCGCCGCGCGTCTGCCAGGTGTTGCCCATTTCGAGCGACATGCCGAGATAGGCGGGAAATTCGAAAAATCCCTCGCCGCCGCGGCCGATCTTGCGAAAATAAATGGCGCGCGCGATGGCATAGTCCGGACCATACAGGGACATGGGCGCCAATCCGGACAAGTTGAAGAATCCACCCAAGGAAAAGAAATCCGGAACGGCGGTGGCGGGGATGGCGCCGCTCACCACGCTGCCCGCCGATCCCCACAGCAACAGGGTGTTGCGGCCGAGCGAACGGGCCATCAGCCAGTCCGCCTGTACTTTGTCGTACGCGGTATCGGCGCCCAGCTCGGTGCGGTTGCCGTCCCATTGCAGGGTAAATTGCGAGCCCGCGCGCGGAAAGTGCAAATTGTCGAGCTGGTCGTAGCTGAATTTCACGAACAGCTCGCCGTTGTTGTATTGCGGCTCCACCAGCGTCGGGTCGCCGAGGCGCACGGTCGACGCGCCGTTGATGCGATGATAGCCGACGCGAATCTCGCCCCAATTGCCGAGGGTGCGGCCGACGTCGAAGGCGGCTTCCGCCTCGCGATCGCGATAATCGGCGACCTGCACGTCGTTGGCGTAGAGCTGCAGATCCCGTGCTTCGATGCGCAGGCTCGGCGCGATGAACCACGTGCGCGTCTCATTCAAGGGCTGATAGAACTCGCTCTGCACTTTCGGATCGCTGCCAATCTGCACATCCGTCACCAACTCGCCGCCCAGCTTGTCGAGTTCGGTCAAAATGAAGCGCGCCGCCGCGTTGTAGCGGCTGTTGCCCTGAAAATTGTCTTCCAGATCCAGTCCAAAGCGCACGTAGGTGGGGCCCCAGGACTTGCGCCGCGCCCGTATTTCGATTCCGGACTCCTCGTCGGCACCCTGACCCTGATTCACCAGCGCGTAATCCAGGGTCTCGAAATTGCCGAGGCCGTACAGCTCGGTGATGTGCGCGCCGACCGCTTCCACGTCCAGGGGCTTGCCCACCAGCGGCTGCATCTCCGCCATGATGGTCTTTTCATAGCGCTTGGACTCTTCATCGACGCGCACGAACTTGATGGCCGGCAGACCGGGTTCGCGCGCGGCGCGGCGCACCAAATAATCGTTGTACGCCGAATCGCCGACGCGCAACGCTTCGAGCTTTCCAAGTACGCCGCGCGCGGCATTTTCGCCGGCGCCGATGGTCGCAAGCGCCGCAGTGAAGTCGGCGGAGCTCGTGGTTCCCAGGTTGGGCTCGATCAATACGTCCGCGGCGCCCAGGGTGGCGCGCTGCCGATCCGCATCCTTGCGCACCAGAATCGCCAGCATCTGATTGGAAATCGACAGGGCCGAGTCGAGCGCCGCACGCGGCTGCAACGGAAAGCTGACGTCGGAGACGATCAGGATGTCGGCGTGCATTTGCCGCGCCACGTCGATGGGCAGGTTCTCCGCCAGGCCGCCGTCGACCAACAACAGGCCCTGAGTTTCGACGGGCGCAAACAATCCGGGCGCGGAAATGCTCGCGCGCATGGCAATCGACAGGTCTCCCTTGTCGAGCAGCACCGCTTGACCGGTGACCAAGTCGGTGGCAACCGCGCGAAACGGCGTCGGCAGCAGGTCGAAGTCGGTGCTGTTGCTGAACGGCAGAGTGAGCTGGCGCAGCGTCTCCTGCAGCTTCTGCCCTTGAATGAATCCCTTCGGCAGGAGGATCTTGCCGTGCTTCAACCCGAGCCACAGGCGCACCAGGAAATTTCGATCGTCCTGCTTGCGCCGGAATGCCAGATCGCGGCGTGGCGGCGCATCGCGGAACGCCTCCTGCCAATCGACGCTGCGCATGGTGGCGTCGATCTGCGCGGCGGTCATGCCGCTGGCGTATAAACCGCCGACGACGGCACCCATGCTGGTGCCGGCGATGCAGTCGATGGGTATCTTCAGCTCTTCGAGAACCTTGAGGACGCCGATATGCGCCATGCCGCGCGCCCCGCCGCCGGAGAGCACCAGACAGATCCGAGGCCGCACCAGGGCGGCGCCCGGCGGGGCGGCAGCGCTCGCCGCGCGAACCTCGCCGGCGCTCGCACCCGCGCCAGCGCCCGTGCCCGTGCCCGTGCCCGCCGGCATCGACCGCGGGACAATTTGCCGCCAGCACACAGGCCAAACCAAGACGTATGGCGAGTTTCCCAGGTAAGGCGCGTTTCCCCATTTAGGGGGAATAGTTTAGAGCACTACGTCGATACTGGAAGCGGTAAAAGTGTTGCCGGCGCGATCGTACATTCCTCGGGCAACCAACTGAGTCGCGGGCGTCGGCGTGGCAAAGGTCGTGTTGAGCTGGGTGACGAAGTCGGCGAATGCGTTGAATGACGAGATCGGGGTTGCCGTAGACTCGCTGATGGCGCCCGCCCCTACGCTAAATCGCGGCGAGAACAGCGGCAGGCCCGATGTGGGATCCGCTGCCGCGACTGCTGGAACGATGTTGGGGCTTGCGCTCAAGGTCGTTACGTCGACGGTTTCGGCGCCGATGCGCAGCTGTCCGGAACCGAACGCGGCATTGGTGAGGTCGATCGTCAGGCCGGCGGACGTGAGCGTGGCAAAGGGCGCCGCGGTCCCGGCACCCGTCCAAACCACCGCCAAAGTCGCAGGAACGCTCGGTTCTGCGAGTACGCTGAAAGCGTTGAAATCCGGAGGTGCGCTGCCGTAGGGGGCGAGGTAACCATCGATCCACACAGGATCGCCCGGCGCCGCCGCCGGGAGGGTCAGTGCGCCGGTATTGACGGCAAAATTTGCCGCAACCGGATCCTGCGCGGCGCTCACGCCGTTGCCGGCAAAGTCATAGACGCTCGCCGGATAATTTTCGATCGCCTGCAAATTCAACTGCAGGCTTCCCGACGCCGCGGAGATCAATGAACCATACAGCTCGGTCGATTGCAGGCGTATCGAGCCGGTGTTGGTCGCGGATCCGGTGGCGTCGAGAGTAACCACATTCGCGGCCGATACGGAATAAATCCCCCGCGCCGTGATGTGCTGGCCGACTGCAATCGAATTGTAGTTCAGGGGTCCCAACGTCGAGACGCCATCGGCGGTCACCAGCGTGTTGGGCCCGATGAGCACCAGAGAATCCAGGTCCGCATACTGAATCACCTGGGCTGCATTGGCGGTCACCAACCCGCCGCGTAGCGTGAGTGTGTTGCCGTTGCGGGCAACCACGTCGCCTTCGATGCCCTCGGTATAAAAGTCTTCCAAGGTGCTTCCGGCGACGACATACACGGAATGAAAGATGCCGGAGTTCACGCCGGGAGCGGGAGTCGTCGTCGGTTCGAACGTGCAGAACGCAGCCGTTTCCGTCGATCCCGCCGAAGCCTGCGACAATAAGGTGAGTCCGGCTGTCCCCACGTAGGTGCTGCCCCCGTAGGTATAAACCGTGTTCGCGCCGCTGAACATTGTGTCGATGCCCAGACTATTCACTTCATCGAAGAATGGCCGCACCACCACGGTGTAAGTACCTAGATTGAGGCTCGAATTGATCAGCGGACCGCGCACGCGAATCAGCTTGCTGTCGGCGGCGGTGGTGGCCGCCGTCATGAAGGGTGCGACGGTCAAAGTCGGCGGGCTGGTGGTCAGGTTGACCTTGTTCGACGCAGTCATGTCGTAATTGATGGCGAGGCGCAGCGCATTGCTGGTCGCGAAGGTCGGCTGCAGGATCAGCTGATTGCTGGGGTCGAGGTTCACGGTAACCGCGACCGTGGTCGGCGTAACGCCCGAGGGATCGACCACGGTTACCTTCACCGGCGCTCCGTTCACCATCACGGAAATTTGCGCATTCGTGTAATCCAAGGTGAGGATGGCCTGGGTGTAGGTATCGACCGGCACGCTGGCGGTCGCCCAGAGCTCCGACAGATTGGTGAGCTTGGTGAAATCGACCGTTTCCGGAACCGCGACGGCCGAGATGGTGCCATTCAGTTTGCCGACCAGAATCACAGAGTCGATCGTCACCAGGTAGCTGGTGAATTGTCCGGTGTCATCGGTGGTGGTCAAGGTCGTCCACGCCACGCCGAAGCCGCTGTCCAAATTGTTGTTATGACAGCCCGAGGCAAGCAAACCAAAGCCGCAAGCGCAGAGCAGCGCGACCAACCGATGGGCGGTCTTATTCTTGAACGATGAATGCACAACAGATTCCAATTATTGAGGGGAGACCAACAATCAAGGCTGCGTAGAATAAAGGCTTTCGAGACGTTACGCGCAGCAAAGTTCCATTTTGCGGCCTCAGGGGCCGGTCGGCCGAGGCACTTGTTGGGTAATGCAGTGAATATTACCCCCTCCCAGCAGCACTTCGCGCGTCGGCACTCCAACGACGGCGCGGGACGGAAACAAACGCTTGAGGGTACGCATCGCCGCCGCATCGCGGCGCTTTTCGTAAAGCGGCATGATCACGCGCTTATTCGCGATGTAGAAGTTGACATAGGAGGCGGCCAGACGGTCGCCGGCCCGGCGTGGATGGCTGCCGGCATGCGGATCGACGCCCGCGGCCTCCTCGGCCGTCATGAACAAGGGCCCCGGCTGATGAATTCGATGAATCTCCAAGCGGCGGCCGCGCGCGTCCGTGGCATGACGCAGGCGCTGATAGGCATCCTGGGAAATTTCGAACTGTGGGTCGGCGCGATCATCCGTCCAGGTGAGGACCACGTGTCCCGGACTCACGAAGCAGGCGAGTTCATCGATGTGACCGCCCGTCTCGTCGCGATAGACACCTTGGCCCAGCCAGATCACCTTGCTCACCGCGAGGTAGCGGCGCAACTGCTCCTCAATTTCGCCGCGCGTCAAATGCGGATTGCGATTCGGATTGAGCAGGCATTCTTCGGTGGTCAGGCACGTGCCCTGTCCATCCACGTGAATTGCACCGCCTTCCATGACCAGCGGCGCGCGGTAGCGATCGGCGCCCTCCATTTCCAAGACCTTCTGCGCCACCTGATCGTCCTGGTCCCAGGGAAAGTACAATCCGCCTTGCAGGCCTCCCCACGCATTGAAAGTCCAATCGATGCCGCGGCGGCGCCCCTTCCCATCGATGACGAAAGTTGGGCCGCAGTCGCGCATCCACGCATCGTTGCTGCTGATTTCCACGACGCGCACTTTGCGCGGCAGGCGCGCGCGCGCGTTTTGAAACTGCGCCGCCGAAGCGCCGACCGTCACCGGCTCGGATGCGGCGATCGCGCCGGCGACGGCGGCGAAGGCCGCCTGCGCCGGCTTTGCGCCCAGGCGCCAGTTGTCCGCTCGCTCGGGCCACAGCATCCAGCATCCTGAATGCCGCTCGAACTCCGCCGGCATTCGAAAGCCGTCGTTTGCAGGTGTTGATTTCAGGTTGCGCAAGCTGGTCTCCGGTCGCGCATGCTAGCATTGCGGCTGAATCTACAGGAGATCAAGGAATGCCAGACGCCAAGCCGGTCCGCCTCACGATTCCCGCTGGGGGCGAAAAAATCAGCATCTCGAACGGCACATTGCATGTGCCCGAGCAACCCATCATTCCTTTCATCGAGGGCGATGGAACCGGCCGCGATATCTGGCGTGCGAGCGTGCGGGTGTTCGATGCAGCGGTGAAAAAGGCCTATGGCGGCAAGCGCAAAATACACTGGATGGAGGTCTTCGCCGGCGAAAAGGCCAACAAGGCATTCAACACCTGGCTGCCGGACGAAACCGTCGCGGCATGCCGCGACTACCTGGTCTCGATCAAAGGGCCGCTCACCACGCCGGTCGGCGGCGGAATTCGTTCGCTGAACGTGGCGTTGCGGCAGCTGCTCGATCTGTACGTGTGCCTGCGGCCGGTGCGCTGGTTCAAGGGAGTGCCCTCGCCGGTGAAGACACCGGAAAAAGTCGACATGGTCATTTTCCGTGAAAACACCGAGGACATTTACGCGGGAATCGAGTTCGAGGAGGGCTCCGCGGAGTGCCGGAAATTTCTCGACCTTTTCAAGCAGAACTTTCCCAAGCAGTACGCCAAGATTCGTTTCCCCGACACCTCGGGCATCGGCTTGAAACCCGCCTCCAAGGAAGGCACGGAACGGCTGTTCCGGGCGGCCGTGAAGTACGCGATCGACAACAAACGCAAGAGCGTGACGATCGTGCACAAGGGCAACATCATGAAATTCACCGAGGGTGCGTTTCGCGGTTGGTCGTACCAATTGGCCGAAAGAGAATTTCCCGATCAGGTGTTTACCTGGGAGCAATGGGAGCGCATCAAGTCAGCCGGCGACGAGAAAGAGGCCAATGCGCAGATGGACGCCGCCAAAAAAGCCGGCAAAGTCATCATCAAGGACGCGATTGCCGACATTACCTTGCAGCAAGTGCTCACCCGCCCGGACGAGTTCGACGTCGTCGCCACCATGAACCTCAACGGCGATTATCTGTCGGATGCGCTCGCGGCTCAGGTCGGCGGCATCGGCATCGCGCCGGGCGGCAACATCAATTACTTGACCGGTCACGCGGTGTTCGAGGCGACGCACGGCACGGCGCCGAAGTATGCGGACCTCGACAAGGTCAATCCCGGCTCGCTCATTTTGTCGGGGGAAATGATGTTCCGATACATGGGGTGGCTCGAAGCCGCGGACGCCATCATCAATGCCATGGATAAATCCATTGCGCAGAAAACCGTGACCTACGATTTCGCCCGGCTGATGCCGGGGGCGACCGAGGTCAAGTGCAGCGAATTCGGCGATATCATGATTCGAAATCTGTAGCGCTCAGCCCATGGCGCCCGCGAGCCGTCGCGGCGCCATCGGCAGCTGCGAACGCTGCTTCATGATGTCGAAAGCCGCAATCCGGTAGGCTTCGGTCATGGTCGGGAAATTGAAAATCTGTTCGATGAAAAAATCGGCGCTGGCGCCGTTGGCAATGGCCGCTTGGCCCAAATGCACGAGTTCCGTCGCGCTCTCGCCCAGCACCTGAACACCCAAAACTTTCGCGCTGCCGGGCTCGCACAGCAACATGAGAAACCCCGCGGGCGCACCCACGATATGCGCGCGCGCGACCTCGCTGAAATCGGCGCGGCCGACGATGAAATCCATTTTCTTGGCGGCCGCCTCGGTCTGCGACAGGCCGACGCAGGCAATCTCGGGAATCGTGTACACGCCGCTCGGCACCAAGCTCGTCAACGCGGGCGGCGGCAACCCCAGGGCGTTGAGAGCGGCGCGCCGGCCCTGATCGGCGGCGGCGCAGGCCAGCGCGGGCGGTCCGATGGCATCGCCCGCAGCGAAGATTCCGGGGATGTTGGTTTCGAAGCGCTCGTTCACCTGCACCGTGCCGCGCGAACTGACCTTCATGCCGAGGCGCTCGAGACCGATGCCGTCGAGATTGGCGACGCGGCCGAACGCCGCGAACACGATGTCCGAAGTCAGGGTTGTGCCGCCGCGCAGCTGCACTTCGACCTGCGAGAATCCGTCGAAGCGCGCGCCGCTGACCTCGGAGCCACCGCAGTACTCGCCGCCCATCGCGCGAAATGCGGCGAGATATCCGCTGCGCAGCGCAGGATCGAGAAACCCCAGGGGCTCCGCGGCCTTGTCCAGCATCGTCACGGTGCAACCCAAGGCGGCGAAGATGGAGGCATATTCGCACGCAATGACGCCGCTGCCGAGCACCAGCATGGAGCGAGGAATGTACGGCAGACTCAAAATGGAGTCGCTGTCGACGATGTGCTCGTGGTCCACCTCGATCGCCGGCACATGACGCGGCCGAGATCCGGTGGCGAGCACGATTCGCGGCGACTGAATGACGCGGCGCGAGCCGTCCAGGTGCTGCACCTCGATGCGCTGCGCGTCCAAAAAGCCGCCCTTGCCGCGCACCAGCTCGACCCGGTTGCGATTGAGCTGCGCCAGCAGATATTTGTCCTGCGCGGCAATCACCGCGTCGACGCCGTGCAACAAAGCCGACAGCGGCGCATCGCCGCGCAGTTCGACCGCGAGCGACGAGGCGCTGCCTTGCATGCGCCGATAACGCAACGCTTGTTCGCGCAGCGCCTTGCTCGGGATGGTTCCCGACAGCAGACAGGAACCGCCCACCTGCGGTTCGCGCTCGACGATGCAGGCGCGAAAACCCGCCTTCGCCGCTTGAATGGCCGCCTTTTGTCCCGCGGGACCCGACCCGAGGCAGATGAGGTCGAAATCCACGCGTTGCATCCTAAAGACCCGCCAACGCGCGTACTTGTTCGCGTTTCGCCAGCATCGAACGACGATCGTCGGGAAATACACTCAGTCGCTCGAACACCGGACTCTCGAGCACCACCGCTTCATCCAGCAGCTGCGGATGCATGGTGTGCGCGGCCAGCAGGTGCGCCGCATGCACCGTGCCCGCCAGGTCGCTGTGACTGGACTTGCCGTAGTCGCGCCAATCGCTGGCCGCATCCTGTACATCGTCCGGCAACCGCCAGCTGCTCATCAGCAGCCTGCCGAAGCGCGGCTCGAATTCCACCACCAGTTCGGCGAAGCTCTTGGCGTCCATCAGCGTGCGTTCCCGGCTCTCGAATCCGGACAGGATCTTCAGCGCCAAGGCGGCGCCGGTACGGTGCATGAGCGCGGCGAGAAACGCGCTTTCCACATGCTTGCGGCGCTCGCGCGCGATTTCCTTCGCCCACAGCCCCGCCAGCCACGCCTCGCGCCATAGCTCCTCGGACTCCGGTTCGTGGCCCGGAGCGGTGAATATTTCACCGCGCAGCATCACCGCCATCGCAATGTTGCGCACCTCGGCGACGCCGAGCCACGACACCGCTTGCTGCAGCGAAACGATGGGCGCGCGCGGCCGAAGCGCGGGAGAATTCGCAACCCGCATGATTTCGCCGGCCAGTGCAGGATCCGACTGAATCAGCCGCGCCAGCTGCGCGGCATCCGTCGCGTGCTGGGCAGTCAGCTCGGCCAGCTGTGCGCAAACCCGAGGCATGGGAGCGATGTGCTGCGGGCTGGTCAGCGCGTCGGTGAGATAGGCATGCGCCGCTTGCGATTGCAGGGCGCTGACCACGACCGGGGATTGAAGACTCACTTCTTGGCACCTGTTACGACGTTCTTGCCGACCTCCATAGATCGGCAATCGCGGGCGATGCTTGAGCGGCTTCAGATTATGTTAAAAAGTTATGTCAAATCAATATGTCAAATAAATGCCCGGTCCAAGGCCTGGGCCAGGTCGGCCTTCAGGTCGCCCTCATCCTCGAGACCAATCGACAGGCGCACCGTACCCTTCCCCACCAATGAGCTGGCCCGCTGCGACGGGGTGTAGTCGCCGCCGTACAGGAGCTGCGGCGGCATGACCAACGATTCGGTGGAGCCGACGCTGGCCGCGATTGAAAACAATTCCAAGGATTCGGCAAAGCGCGCGCCCTCGGTGAAGCCGCCGTCCAAGTCGATGCTCACGACGGTGCCGAAGTCCTGCATCTGCCGCCGCGCCAACGGGTGTTGCGGGTGGCTCTTGAGACCCGGATAGTGCACGCGCTTCACGCGGGGGTGACGCTCCAGATACTCGGCCAGCAGCATCGCGCTGATGCATTGACGCTCGTAGCGCAAAACATAGGTGCGCATGCCGCGCTGTATCAGGAAGGCGGCGTGCGGATCGAGCGCCGGGCCCATCGCCCCGATCTCCTTGCGCATGAGGGCAATCAGTTCGCGGCGCGCGATGATCGCGCCGCCCATGACATCGCCGTGGCCGGAGGCGTACTTGGTGAGGCTGTGCAGATAAACGTCGATGTCGTAAGCGCCATGGTTGTGAAAGCCTGCGAAAGTGTTGTCGAGCACCGTCAGGGCGCCGGCCGCTTTTGCATGCCGGGTCAGATGCTCGAGGTCGGCGATTTTGGTGACCGGATTCGTGGGACTTTCGAAGACAACGACGCGCGTGGGCTTCTCCTTGAGCAGCTGCTCGATGCCGGCCAGGTCTTCGATGGACAGCATGGTGTGGGTCACGGCGAACTTGGCGAGCAAATGCTGCACGATGTAGCGCGTCGGCCCGTAGGACTCGACGAACAACAGCACATGATCGCCGGCCTTGCACAGCGCCAGGAGGCTCGCGGCGATCGTCGAGACGCCCGAGCCGGTCAGCAGGCAATCGTCCCTGCCTTGCAGCTCGCTCAACAAGCGCTGCAGCTGCATCAAGGTCGGATTGGAATTGCGTGAATAGAAAAATCCTTCGCGCTCACCGCGCTGATAGCGCAGCGTTTCATTCGCATCATCGAAGGAAAATTTCACCGACTGATAAATGGGCGCCACCAGCGGCCGATTGTCGGCCGGAACGGCGACGGCCGGCGGATGGTTCACCCGAGTGGTATTCTTCATGGCGCCCACCTTAGTCGATCCCTGCGCTTTAGGAAACGGCAGCTCAAACCTGGGGCCGGCAAATTCCTACGGCGACAGATAGCGGTCCAGCTCGGCGTTGATGAGAACCGCCGAGTCGAACAGCGGGTCGGCGTGCGGCACGGCGAGCCCCAAGTCGCGATAGCCCGCATCCTTGACCAGCAATTCCCGCGTCAGCATGCATGGCTCGAGCAGCGTGAAATCCGCGAGCTTGTGAGCGACATTGATCACGTTGCTCTCCCAGGCGATCGCGCCGCCCGAGGCGTAGCTATCCCAGTGCGCGATGACGGCGGGCACCGGCGGCGGCAAGCCCCAGGCGCTGATGACGCGCGTGCCGACCTCACGCTGAAAGATGCCGATCAAACAATCGTATTCGTTGCCGGCGAGATGCAGTCCGGCGCGCTCCGCAACCTCATGGATCGCGCCCAGCGCGACCGCTCTGCCGATGTCGTGCAGCAGTCCACAGAGATAACATAGCCCGGTTTCGCGCCCCAGCATGCCGCTTAACTGGCGCGCCCACAGGGCGCTCGCCAACGAATGGCGCCAAAGCCGGCGCGCCTTGCGGTGTTGACCCTCGACATGCAGCATTTTGCCTTGCAGCGCCAGGGTAAAGGCGATATTGGCCACATCGTCGAGCCCGAGCCACGCGATCGCATGCTGCAGCGAGGTAATGGGCATGGATGGCCGTTTTGCGGCCGAGGAAGCGATGCTGAGTACATACTTTTCCAGCTTCGGATCGCTGTGGATGATGTCCGCCAACAGATGCGCGTTGCCGGAATTTCTGGTACCGCTGCGCACGACCTTCACGGCGACGTTGGGCAGGGTCGGAATCGCCAATTGATTGCGCGCGACGTGCTGCTCGACCAAGCCGCGTACGGCTTCGAGGTTCTCGAGTTCTCGCTGCGATGGAGTCAATTGCTGCAGCACTCTTGCGGTAACGGCAGCGGAAACAATGGCTTGAGAGTTCAGCGGCGTGTCCCAGTGCACATCTACGGCAAAAAAATGCGTAAACTCGGGCGACCATGAACGCCGTCGCCGAATTGTCCGACGCCGCGCCAAACCTTTCGGAAAAAGAGCCGGAACCGCGTTTGCGCGAGATTCCGTACAACTACACCTCGCTGGCGGACCGCGAGATCGTGATCCGTCTGCTGGGCGAAAGCGCGTGGCAGGTACTCGACGGCCTTCGCGGCGAGCGGCGCACCGGCCGCTCGGCGCGCATGCTGTACGAGGTTTTAGGCGACATGTGGGTGGTGGAGCGCAACCCGTACCTGCAGGACGACTTGCTCGATAATCCGAAGCGCCGCGCCCAACTGATCGCAGCGATGCAGCATCGTTTGAGCGAAGTGGAAAAGCGGCGCGACGGCGCCGATGCGGCGCGCGATGCCAAGGTCGGCGAGTTGCTGCGCGCCGCGGCGCAGGCGGTGCAGCGTTTCGAGCGTCAGTTCGCCGAGTTCGCGGCCAAGCGCAAGCGCACCCAGCGGCTCTTGGCCCGGCATACGCGCGCCGACAATGTGCGCTTCGATGCGTTTTCCCGGGTATCGCACGTCACCGACGCGACCGACTGGCGCGTGGAGTTGCCGTTCGTCGTACTGATGCCGGACAGCGAGGCGGAAATTCCCGTTCTGGTGCGCGATTGCATCGAATTGGGGCTGAGCATCATTCCGCGCGGCGGAGGCACCGGCTATACGGGCGGAGCCGTGCCCTTGACGCCCTGGTCCGCGGTCATCAATACGGAAAAGCTCGAAACCTTGGGAGCGGTGGAGACATTCGCGCTGCCGGGAAATGCCGCGCCCAGCGCCAGCATTTATGCCGCTGCCGGCGTCGTCACCAAACGCGTGAGCGAGGCGGCGGAGCGCGCCGGTTTCGTATTCGCGGTCGATCCGACCTCCGCGGATGCCTCGTGCATCGGCGGCAACATCGCCATGAACGCGGGCGGCAAGAAGGCGGTGCTGTGGGGAACCGCGGTCGACAATCTGGCGTGGTGGCGCATGGTCGATGCGCAAGGCAACTGGCTCGAAATCACGCGCCTCGGACACAATCTGGGCAAGATTCACGACGCCGCGGTCGCGAGCTTCGAATTGCTCTGGAAGGACGGCACACAGGCGGCCGATCAGGCGCAAATACTGCGCCGCGAGCGGCTCGACATCGAGGGCGCGAAGTTTCGCAAGATTGGACTCGGCAAGGACGTCACCGATAAATTCCTGGGCGGCCTGCCGGGCGTGCAGAAGGAAGGCTGCGACGGCTTGATCACCGCAGCCCGCTTCATTTTGCATCGAATGCCGAAACACACGCGCACGGTGTGCTTGGAATTCTTTGGCCAGGCGCGCGAAGCCATCCCGAGCATCATGGAGATCGGCAGCTATCTCGAAGCGAGCGCCAAAGCCACCGGCACGCTGCTCGCCGGGCTCGAACATTTGGACGAACGCTATTTGCGGGCGGTCGGCTACAGCACCAAGTCCAAGCGCGGCGCTTTGCCCAAAATGGTGTTGTTGGGCGATATCGTCGGCGAGGATGCCGACGCCGTGGCGGCGGCCACCTCGCATGTGGTGCGTTTGGCCAATGCACGTTCCGGAGAAGGATTCATCGCGGTGAGCCCGGAGGCGCGGCGCAAGTTTTGGCTGGATCGCGCCAAGACCGCGGCCATCGCCAAGCACACCAACGCCTTCAAGATCAATGAGGATGTGGTGATTCCCCTGGAGCGCCTGGGCGAGTACACGGACGCCATCGAGCGCATCAACATCGAGCTGTCCATTCGCAACAAACTGGAGCTGTTGGCGGCGCTCGAAGATCATCTGTCCGCGGGCCCGGGCTTTGGCGACGCTGCGGATGCCGAATCGACGCGCCGCGGCGAGGCGCTCGAGCTGCTGGCGCGCGTGCGGCTGCGATGGCAGCACCTGCTGGACCACATGGACGGCGCCGACGGCGAGTCGGGCAATGTCTTCGACCGGCTGCAGGATCGCAGCGTGCGGGTCAGCTGGAAAGCCGAGGTACGCAGCGCCCTGGCGCGCATCTTCGTCGGCAGCGAGTTCGCGCCGCTGCTCGCCGAGTGCGATGCCATCCACAAGCGGATTTTGCAGGGCCGCGTGTTCGTCGCGCTGCACATGCACGCGGGCGACGGCAATGTCCACACCAATATTCCGGTCAATTCGGACAACTACGCCATGCTGCACACCGCGAATCGCGCGGTGGCGAAGATCATGGGGATTGCGCGCAGACTCAACGGCGTGATCTCCGGCGAACACGGCATCGGCATCACCAAGCTCGAATACTTGACCGAGGCGGAGCTCGCCCCGTTTCGCAGCTACAAGCAGCGCGTCGATCCGCAGGGTCATTTCAACCAGCACAAATTGATGCCGCAGGGCGACTTACGCCGCGCCTATACACCGAGTTTCGGCCTGCTGGGGCATGAATCTCTGATCATGCAGCAATCCGACATCGGCAGCATTTCGGATGCCATCAAGGATTGCCTGCGCTGCGGAAAATGCAAGCCGGTTTGCGCCACGCACGTACCGCGGGCGAATCTGCTCTACTCGCCGCGCGATAAGATTCTGGCGACCTCGCTGCTGATCGAGGCCTTCCTTTACGAAGAGCAGACCCGCCGCGGCGTGTCGATTCAGCATTGGGACGAATTGTCGGACGTCGCGGATCACTGCACGGTCTGCCACAAGTGCGAAACGCCCTGCCCGGTCGGCATCGATTTCGGCGAGGTTTCCATGGGCATGCGCGATCTGTTGCGCCGCATGCACAAAAAGCGCTTCAATGCGGGCACCGCCGCGTCGATGTTCTTCCTGAACGCGACCAACCCCCAGACCATCAAGCTGACCCGCAAAATCCTGATCGACTGGGGCTACCGGCTGCAACGGCTGGCCAACCAGGCGCTCAACACTTTTGCAAAAGCCCAGACGCGCCGTCCGCCGGCCACCACCGGCAAGGTCGCGATCAAAGAGCAGGTCATTCACTTCGTCAATAAGCGGATGCCGGGCGGCCTGCCGAAACGAACCGCACGCGCGCTTCTCGATATCGAGGATCGCAACTACGTGCCCATCATCCGGGATCCCGCCAAGGTCAGCGGCGAATCCGAAGCCGTGTTCTACTTCCCGGGCTGCGGCTCGGAACGGCTATTCTCCCAGGTGGGACTCGCGACCCAGGCCATGTTGTGGCATGTGGGGGTGCAAACCGTGCTGCCTCCCGGGTATTTGTGCTGCGGATATCCGCAGCGCGGCGCCGGCGAGTTCGACAAAGCCGAAAAAATCATCACCGACAATCGCGTGCTGTTTCACCGGGTTGCCAATACTCTCAATTATCTGGACATCAAAACCGTGGTGGTCAGTTGCGGGACTTGTTTCGATCAGCTGCAGGGCTATGAATTCGACAGCATCTTCCCCGGCTCGAAAATCATGGACATCCATGAATATCTGCTGGAGAAGGGGGTGCGCCTGGAAAATGTCACCGGTACCCGCTACATGTATCATGACCCATGCCATTCGCCGATGAAGAAATACGATCCCCTGACCGTGGTGAACTCTCTCATGAACAGCGAGCGCAATGGAGCCATCGCCAAGAACGAGCGCTGCTGCGGCGAATCCGGAACGCTGGCGGTCACGCGGCCGGATATTTCCACGCAGGTGCGATTCCGCAAGGAACAGGAAGTGCGCAGCGGCGTGGATGAGATTCGCTCCGGCGGTCATCGCGGCGAGGTGAAAATTTTGACCTCGTGCCCCTCCTGCCTGCAAGGCTTGAAGCGCTTCAACGACGATGCGGAGATGGATGCCGATTACATCGTGGTCGAAATCGCCAAGCAGCTGCTGGGCGCCGACTGGCTGCCGCAGTACGTGAAGCGCGCGAATGCCGGCGGGATCGAAAGGGTGCTGGTCTGATGGCGGCGGCGGCGGCCGACGTTTGCGACATAGCGGTCATCGGCGGCGGACCGGCCGGAAGCACCGCGGCTATCTTGCTGGCGCGCCGCGGCCACAAGGTGATCGCGCTCGAGAAGGCCCGCCATCCGCGCTTTCACATCGGCGAATCGCTGCTGCCGATGAATCTGCCGGTCTTCGAGCGCCTCGGGGTGCTCGACAAGGTGCGCGCCCTCGGCGTGACCAAGCGCGGCGCGGATTTCCAGGCGGATAACGAACGCGGCTACAGCACGTTCGCGTTTTCGCGCGCCATCGGCGACAGTCCGCCGCATTCCTACCAGGTTTGGCGCCAGGACTTCGACAAGATGCTTTACGACCACGCGCGCGACAGCGGCGCCGACGCCCGCGAGGGGCAACAAGTTTTGCAGGTCGAGCAGAAAAGTCCGCGCGCATTCGTGCTCGAAGTGCAGGCCGACGACGGCCGCCGCTACCGCATCGAGGCGCGCTTTGTGGTGGATGCCAGCGGCCGCGATGCGTTTTTCGCTTCGAAGAAGAAGCTGCGCCGCAAGAACAGCCAGCACCAGAGCGCCGCCATATTCAGTCACTTTCGCGGCGCCGAGACCCGGCCGGGCGAGGACGCCGGCAACATCAGCATTTACCGCTTCGATCACGGCTGGATTTGGATGATCCCCTTGCCCGAAGGCCTGATGAGCATCGGCGCGGTGTGCCGCCCCGAATATTTGAAGCAGCGCAAGGGGAATACGGCGGATTTCCTGCTCGAGACGCTCTACCAGAACCCGGATCTCAAGCGCCGGATCGCCAACGCCGAATTGGCCGGCGAAGTGCGCGTCACCGGCAACTATTCGTACGAATCGACCCGGATGGGAGGACCCGGCTGGATTCTGGTGGGCGATGCGTTCGCATTTCTCGATCCTGTGTTCTCATCCGGCGTTTTCCTCGCGATGAGCGGCGCGGAGCAGGCTGCGGCCGTGGTCGATGAGGCGCTGCGCCGGCCTGCGCGCGAGCGCGCGCTGCTGCGCAAGCTCGAAAAACGGCTGCGGGCCGGCATGGCGCGCTTTTCATTCTTCATATATCGATTCAACGGGCCGGTGATGTCGCAGATGTTCAGCCAACCCCGCAATGCCCTGCAGCTCGAGCAAGGCGTGATCTCCATGCTCGCCGGCGATCTGTTCGATACGCCCAAGGTATTGTGGCGCCTAAGGCTGTTCAAATTGGTGTACGCGATCGCCATCCTGCGCAACATCAGAGGCTGGAGGGCCGAGACCAAATACCGGCTGGCGCAGGCGCGCGCGGAATTCACCGGCGGCGACACGCCCCAAGACACGGCCTGAGCGGCCACCAGGCTCCGTCGGGCAAAACGTTTCCAGAGGGACAGGCCGCTAGGCCGCGGCCTTGTCGAGCCGCGCCCTGCGCGACATCCACAGGCTCACCGCGACGATCATCGCGCTGACCACGCACAAGGTGAGCGTTGCCAGCACGTTGATCTCAGGGCTGACGCCGAGCCGGACCTTGGAAAAGACCACCATCGGCAAAGTACTGCTTCCGGGACCGGAGGTGAAACTCGAGATCACCAGGTCGTCCCATGACAGCGTGAAGGCGAGCAGCCAGCCGGACAAAATCGCGGGAAAAATAATCGGCAGCGTGATGACGAAGAACACCTTCACCGGTCTCGCCCCCAAGTCCATGGCCGCCTCCTCGAGCGCGGTATCGAAGGTCGCGAGACGCGAATTGACGATGACCGTCACATAGGCCATGGAGAAGGTCATGTGCGCAATGGTCATGGTGGTGACGCCGCGTCCGGCCGGCCAGCCGATGAGCTGTTCCAAGGCCACGAACAGCAGCAGCAACGACAGTCCGGTTATGACTTCGGGCATGACCAGCGGCGCGGTGGTCATCGCGTTCAAGCTGAAGCGGCCGCGAAATTGGCGGAACCGAGCCAACCCGAATCCGGCGAGCGTGCCCAAGATCACGGATCCTGAGGCGTTGATCACGGCGACTTTCAGGGAGATCCAGGCGGCGTCGAGGATTTCCTCGTTGCTGAGCAAGGCGTGGTACCACTTGAGGGTCGGCGAATTCGCGCTGTCCCACACCGTCACGAGCTTGGAGGCGTTGAAGGAAAACACCACCATGGACAAGATCGGGATGTAGAGAAACGCGAAGCCGATTCCGATGCATGTCAGGACGAAATATGAGCTGCGCTGAGTCATCGGGCACCTGCCGTCTCGCGCGCCTGCACGCTCTGGTACCACATCATGAAGGGCACCAGGAGAATCAGCAGCAGGATCGCCACCGCGCTCGCCACGGGCCACGCGCGGTTCGAGAAAAACTCATCCCACAAAACGCGCCCGATCATCAACGCATTGGGGCCGCCGAGCAGGGCCGGGATCACGAACTCGCCGACCGCGGGGATGAACACCAACATGGAGCCGGCCAGGATGCCGTTGCGCGACAGCGGCAGCGTGATCTTGTAAAACGCCTGCCAGGGGCGGCAGCCCAAATCCTCCGCCGCCTCGAGCAGCTGCCAATCCATTTTTTCCAGATTGGCGTAGAGCGGCAGAATCAGGAATGGCAGATAGGAATAGACGATGCCGACGTACATCGCAAAAGGCGTGAACAGCATCGTCAAGGGCTCATGAATCACCCCCAACGACATCAGCACGTTGTTGATGACGCCGTTGGCTTTGAGCAGTCCGATCCAGGCATACACCCGCAACAGCAGCGAGGTCCAAAAGGGCAGGATCACCAGCAGCAGCAGCACGTTGCGCACCGAGGGTTTGGCGCGCGCGATGCCGTAGGCCATGGGGTAGCCTATCGCCAAGCACATGAGCGTCGACAGGAATGCCACCTTGAGCGAGTTCGCGAAGGCATGCAGATACAATGGATCGGTGAACAAAAAGGCATAGTTGTTGAAGTTGAGCCTGATGGCCAGCGAGTTCTTGCCGACCCACTCGAGCAGCGGCTTGTAGGGCGGAATCGCGAGTTGCACATCCGAAAAGGATATCTTCAGGACGATGACGAACGGCACCACGAAGAACAGCAGCAGCCAAACGTACGGCAGCGCAACCACGAGGCCGCGGCCGCTGATGCCAACGACTCTGAGGCGTGCGAGGAGCGTCGCCGAGCTAACGGGTCACCACCACCGGGCTGGTCGCATCCCAGGAAAGATACACTTGTTGGTCCCAGCCGATGGCTTCCGCATGCCGTGAGGTATTGGGCTGTGTGACGCGCACGACCTTGCCGGTCGGCAATTTCACCAGGTAGATCGACAAGTCGCCGAGATAGGCGATGTCCTGCACCGTGCCGCGCACCAGGTTCTCCGTGCTCCCTTCAGGCGCCGCGGTCGACATGAATATTTTTTCCGGTCGCACAGCCGCCCACACGACTGCCGCGGGCGGCGCGCTGATCCCGTGGCTGACATAAATGGTGCCGCCGAGTTCAGGCGAGCCAATCCGCACATAGTCCGGCTCATCCTCGATGAGCTTGCCCTCGAACATGTTCACCGAGCCGATGAAATCGGCCACGAACTTGGAATTCGGGAATTCATAAATTTCGGACGGCGTGCCCGCCTGCACGATTTCGCCGTGATTCATCACGCCGATGCGGCTCGCCAGGGTCATCGCCTCTTCCTGATCATGCGTGACGACGATGAATGTCACGCCCAGCTTGTCCTGCAAACCGATCAATTCGAATTGCGTGTGTTCGCGCAATTTCTTGTCGAGCGCGCCCAACGGCTCGTCCAGCAGCAGCAACTTGGGACGCTTCACCAGCGAACGTGCCAGCGCCACCCGCTGGCGCTGGCCGCCGGAGAGCTGATGCGGCTTGCGTGCGGCGAACTCGCTCATTTTCACCAGCTCGAGCATGGTGGCGACGCGCTCTTTGATCTCGTGCCTGGGCAAGCGGTCCTGTTTGAGCCCGAAGGCGACGTTTTGTTCGACGCTCATGTGCGGGAACAGCGCGTACGATTGGAACATCATGTTCACCGGACGTTCGTAGGGCGGTATTCCGCTCATGTCCTCGCCGTCGATGAGGATCCTTCCCGAGGTGGGCGTTTCAAATCCGCCCAGCATGCGCAGCAAGGTGGTCTTGCCGCATCCGGAAGCGCCCAGCAGGCAAAAGATCTCCCGCTGGTAAACTTTCAAGGAAACATCGTTGACCGCCTTGAAATCGCCGAAAGATTTGCTGATGCGCTCGACTTCCACGTAAGGCCGGGCGGAGGGATCGTTCCAGGGCTGGGCTTTGACCACGCCTCCTGCGGATGCGGTCATCTATTGTCCTGTCTTGAATTTTTGCCAGGCCCGGGTGATCGCGCGGGTCTGTTCGGGCGAATCGGCGGTTTGCAATGCCAATTTCTTGCGTTGCTCAGGCGTCGGGTAAATTCCCGGATCGCCTTTCACCAGGGGCAGCACGAAGGATTGCGATGCGAGGTTGGCATTGGCGTAGCGCTTGAAATTCGAAACATCGGCGATGACTTGCGGGGTCATCATGTAGTTCATGAAGGTGTAGGCGCTGTCCTTATCCGGGGCATCCTTGGGGATCGCCAGCATGTCGAACCACAGTATCGAGCCCTCCTTGGGCACCACATATTTTATCTCGATGCCCTTGTTCGCGTCGCGCGCCCGGTCGCGCGCCTGCATCACATCGCCGTTGTATCCCACGGAAATGCACAGGTCGCCGTTCGCGAGCGCCTCGATGTATTCGGAGGAGCTGAAGTTTCGGATGTACGGCCTGATCTTGAGCAGCACCGCCTCCGCCTGCGCCAGATCATCGGCACTCTGCGAATTCGGATCCTTGCCCATGTAGCTGTAGACGGCGCGCAGCATTTCCGCCGGCGAATCCAGCATGCTGATGCCGCACTTCGCCACCTTTGCGGCAACGTCGGGATCGAACACCAGCCGCCAGCTGTCGAGCGGTGCATCCGGCATCAGTTCCTTGACCATCTTTTCGTTGTAGCCGATGCCGTTGCTGCCCCACAAATAGATCACGGCGTGCGCATTGCCGGGATCGTTGGCGGCGACCCGCGCCATGAGTTGCGGATCCATGTTCTGCAGGTTGGGCAGCCTGGATTTGTCCAGGGTCAGATAGGCCCCGGCTTTGATCTGCCTTTCCAGGTAGGAAGCGGTCGGCACCACGATATCGAAGCCGCTGTTGCCCGCCAGCAGCTTGGTTTCCAGGGTTTCATTGGTGTCGTAGTAAGCCGGATGGACCTTGATGGCGAATTCCTTCTCGAAATTCGCCAGCGTGTTGGGCGCCAGATAATCCGACCAGATATAGAGATTGAGGACTTTCGCGCCGCCGTTCGTCCCGGAGGTGTCGCCGGCGGATTTTCCGCCGCCGCAGCCGCTCAAGCCCGCCGCGCATGCAAGCGCCAGAATCGCCGTCCGACCAACGCTCAACATCCGACGCATCCTTTAATTTTAAAAGTCAGTTATAGCGCAGCGGCTCCATCGCCGCCAGACTCCGGCCGCATCGAGTGCTACACGTTGAGCAGCAGATGTTCGCGTTCCCAGGAACTGATCACCTGGGCAAAGGTTTCGTATTCGGCCTCCTTGACCGCGGTAAAGGCGAGGACGAAGCGATCGCCGAACAGGTCCACCAGGGGTTTGGACTCGCGCAGCAGCCGCAGGGCCTCGGCCAAAGTCCGCGGCAGGGCAATCGCCAAATCATAGGCGCTGCCGCCGATCGGCTCGGACGGCTTGAGCTTCTCGATCATCCCGAGATAGCCGCAGGCCAGCGACGCGGCGATCGCGAGGTAGGGATTCGCGTCGGCGCCCCCGACCCGATTCTCCACGCGCCTGGCGTCCGGCCCGGACATGGGCACGCGCAATCCCGCGGTCCGATTGTCGTAGCCCCAGTGCACATTGATCGGGGCCGATGAATAGCGGCTGATTCGCCGATAGCTGTTCACGTTCGGGCAGAACAGCGACATCGCGCCGGGCAGGTATTTTTGCAAGCCGGCGATATGGCCGAAAAACAGCTCCGAGGGCGTGCCATCGGGGTTGCTGAAAATATTCTTGCGGGTCTTCGAATCGATGATGCTTTGATGCAGGTGCATGGCGCTGCCGGGCTCTTTGGCCATCGGCTTCGCCATGAAAGTCGCGTACATCTTGTGGCGCATCGCCGCTTCGCGCGCCGTGCGCTTGAACAAGAAGGCCTGATCGGCAAGGCTCATGGGATAGCCGTGCAGCAGGTTGATTTCCATTTGCGCCGCGCCGGATTCGTGGATCAGAGTGTCGATCTCGATGTCCTGCGCTTCGCAGAACGAATACATGTCGTCGAACAGGGGGTCGAATTCGTTGACGGCCGCGATGCTGTACGCCTGGCGGCCGATTTCCGGACGGCCGGAGCGGCCCACCGGCGGCTTCAGCGGATAGTCCGAATCGATGTTCGGTTCGACCAGAAAGAATTCCAGCTCCGGCGCAACCACTGGCTCCCAGCCCTGCGCCTGATACAGCTCCAGAATCCGGCGCAGCACATAGCGCGGCGCCATCGTGACCGGAGTGCCGTCGCCGTAGAAACAATCGTGAATCACCTGAGCGGTCGGCTCGGCCGCCCAGGGTACGACGCGCACCGTCTTAGGATCCGCCTTCAAGACGATGTCGATATCCGAAGGGTTCATCGCGCTTTGATCTTCCGGATAGTCCCCGGTCACCGTCTGCAGAAAAATCGCCTCCGGGAGGCGCATGCCTTCTTCTTCGGCGAATTTTTCGGCCGGCATGAGCTTGCCGCGCGCCACGCCGGCCATGTCCGGAATGATCGCCTCGACTTCTGAAATGCCGTGTTCTCTCAAGAATTGTTGAATCGTGCTCGCCATATCTCACCTTGCAGCGTTTGCGCGTTGGCGGCTCGCCGCGCCAAAGGCCGCAAACAACGCGCTCGAAAATGAATCCTGTGCAAATTTCCATTCCGGATGCCATTGCAGCGCCAAAGCGAAAGCCGGTGAACGGTCGACGCGAAAAGCTTCGATGACGCCATCCGGCGCACGCGCTTCAATGGCCAGGTCCGCGCCCAGTTTTTCAACTCCCTGCGAGTGCAGGGAATTCACCATGAGGCGGTTCCGGCCTGCGATTTTTTGCAGTTCTCCTCCAGGCTCGAGCAGGACCTCGTGTACCGGCGCGTATTGCGCGTCCAGAGGCAAGGATTCATCGTCGCGATGATCGAGGTTTCCGGGCACCTCGTGCAAACGCGGGTTGAGCGTGCCGCCATAGGCGACATTCATCTCTTGAAATCCGCGGCAGATCGCGAGCACCGGCAAGCCGGCTGCGACCGCGCGCGGAATCAGCGGAAGCGTCGTAGCATCCCGATTTGGATCATGTAATGTTCCCGGCCTGGCAGCCGGTCCTCCGTAATGTTGCGGTTCCACGTTCGACGGACTGCCCGTGAGCAGCAAGCCGTCGCATGCCTCCAAGAGCGCCGGCAAATCGATCTCGGACCCCAAAGCGGGTATGAGCACCGGCACCGCGTTCGCGCCCTGCGCGACGGCTTCGATGTACTTCTCGCCGACCATGTGGAAATAGTGCTTCCCATACAGGCGGCGATCGGCCGGAATTCCAATGAGCGGCAGGCGCGGCATGTTTAATATATTAAACGTCCGGATGGACAATCGAACTTGCGAGACGGGCGTATTACACCACACCAGCCATACCGCGTCTTAGCTGAGCGCGCAGAAAGAGCTAAGATTTAGGCATTTCCAACACTTAGGCGCGTTTACTGCGACGCAGCAAAGTTGCAATCGGGCTCAAAACCTAGGTAGGCTCACAGGCTCGAAATTCTGTCAATAGCCCTAAAATTTTAAACACTTTCGACCTCAGCCCATGCGCCTGTCCCTGCCGCCAGCCCCCTCCTACTACGCCCTCAACGATGCTTGGGCGTCCCGCGCGCCGCTGCGCGGCGAGATCCATTGCGATGTGGCGGTGCTCGGCGGGGGCATCGCCGGCTGTTCGGCGGCGCTGCATTTGGCGAAACGCGGCTACAAGGTGGCGCTGCTCGAGGCACGGCACGTCGGCTACGGGGCGTCGGGCCGCAGCGGCGGCCAGACGATTTTTGGCCTGGCGGCAGGTCAGCAGAAGCTCGAGCGCGAAGTCGGCCGCGAAGACGCGCGGCGCTTGTTCGACTTGTCGATCGATGCATTGGACCTGACGCAATCCCTGATTCGGGAATACGCCATCGATTGCGATTACCGGCCCAATCATGTGCATGTCGCCGTGAACTCGCGCCACGTGCGGGAACTCGAGCAATGGGCCCGCGAGCTGCGCGAAGATTACGGCTATTCGTCGGCCCGGTTGTTGAACCGCGACGAACTGCGGGGCCATGTCTCGAGCGAGCGCTACTTGGGGGGACTGCTCGACCCGCGCAGCGGGCATCTGCAGCCGCTCAAGTACACGCAGGGTCTGGCGCGCGCCGCCGAAACGGCCGGCGCGGTCATTTATGAAAATTCCGAGGTGTTGCGCTACGACGACGGCCGCGAGGTGCGCGTGAACACGGCCGAAGGCTGCGTGCGCTGCGCGCAGCTGGTACTGTGCGGCAACGCCTACATCGGCGCGGTCGCTCCCGCGTTGTCGCGGCGCATTCTTGGGGTAGGCACTTACATCATCGCCACGGAGCCCCTGGGGGAAGAGCGGGCTCGAAGTCTGCTGCCGAGCAATGCCGCGGTGGCCGACATCAATTGGATCCTGGATTACTTCAGGCGCTCGCGCGATCACCGGCTGCTGTTCGGCGGCCGCGTCAGCTACAGCTCGGTGCAGCCGCCACGCCTCGCGGAATCGATGCGCCGGCGCATGGTGCGGGTTTTCCCCTCGCTGGCGGACAGCAAAGTCGCCAATGCCTGGGGCGGCTATCTCGACATCACCATGAGCCGCGCGCCGGATTTCGGCCGGCTCGCACCGAACGTTTTTTACCTGCAGGGGTTCTCCGGCCACGGCGTGGCGCTCGCGGGTTTAGCCGGCCAGCTCGCGGCGGAAGCGATCGCCGGCACCGCGGAACGATTCGACGTGTTTGCGCGCATACCGCATCGAGATTTTCCCGGCGGCCGCTTGCTGCGCCGCCCGTCGCTGATGCTGGCGATGCTTTATTACCGATTGCGCGACGTACTTTAAGCGCCCGCCACCTGCGAGGATCGCCGATCCGCTATTTCAACTCCGCTTTTTCGCCAAAGCTTGCCGTCAGTTTCTGGCCGGTGTCGACCAGGGTGACCGCACTCAAACCGCCGCCGTGCGAGCCGTCGCGCAGCGGGTAGAAATCCACCGCGACCCGGTCGCCCGGCTTGACGGAATTGCGGCTCCAACCGCCGCGCGTCAGCACACCCGGGCTGGTGGTCTCGAAGCTCCACTCCTGCGGCGCGCCGCCGCCCTCCGGCTGCACCAGCACCCAAATCACGCAATGGGGATTGGTCCATTGAAAGCTCTTGACGTTGCCTTTCAGCGTCAGCAGCTTGCTGCGGTCGTATATCGCGAACGAATGGTGGGCGTGCGCCGGCCAGGGAGCCGCCGCGGCAGCGGCGAGGATCAATGCGCCAAGCGCAAATTTCAACCGGAATGAGTTCATAGGTACTTGCATCACTTGGAGTCGGAGCCGACGGGAACGCCGTTGTGGAATTTGATGGGCACGAAGATCGAATTACCGTCCTTGTCGACGCCTTCGTTGTAGCTTCCCTGCTCGCAGACGCCTTCCTCGATGTCGTACTTCTGCGATCTTTGCCGCAGGTATTTGCGCGTGGTTTTCCAGGTGGCGGACAGCAGCTTGTTCGCCGTTATTTCCAAATCGTCCGCGAGAGTCTCGGCGTTCAACAAATGAATGCGCTCGACGATGTGCATGTCGCCGTTGTTCGGGATGCCCACCGCTTCGTTGACGGCAAGATAGACCTGCGGCAGCAGCGCGATGGTATCCACCACCAGCGTTTGTCCCTCCCAATGCCCGATCGAATGCCCATGAAAGCTGGGATCAGGATCGTCCGGATGCGGGCGGCCGTCGGTGTAAATCCGGCGCAGTCGATTGCCGTCGCCCTCGCCCAGCAAGGTCACGCGGCCCGGGGTGACCAGCAGTTCGAATGCATTGTGCGTGATGAGCATGTAGCTCGGCATGCCGGTCGGAAAACAGTGATCGATCACCGGGAACGGCCGGCCCGCCTTTTCTTCCGCGTACATGTGCGCGATTTGCCGGGCGGCCTGTGCATTCCACGGCGGCGGATCGGTGCGCTCCTGGGCGACCTGATCGCTGATGACCGGCGTCCAAACGCCGCTGAAGTCCGGCAGTTTGGCGAGTGCCTGCCAATCGCGCAGCGTGGCAGGCGCGTTGATCGCATCTTTCGCGGCCGGAGCCGCCGCGTCGGAAGGCGGGAGCGTAGCGGCGGCGGCTGCCGCGACAATCATCGCCGGCAGCGCGCGCCAGATGGGGTTTTTCATGCCGCCCAAGATTACCCTATTTGAATCGCACAACGAAGCACTTATGAATCCGCGCATGCCGTTCGAAGTCCTTCGGCACGGTCGCGGCGCTGATGTCCTCGATCGCGAGATCGCCGAGCGCTGCCTCGTCCAACTTGAAACGGGTGTAGTTGGTGGAAAACACCAGACGGCCCGCGGGCCGCAGCAGCTTCAACGACCTGCGAATCATGCCGACATGATCGCGCTGCACGTCGAGCACGCCGTCCATGCGCTTGGAATTGGAAAAAGTGGGCGGATCCAGGAAGATCAAGTCGAATTGCGCGCCAGCGGATTCATGCTCCTCGAGCCAGGCCAGGCAATCGGCACGGTATAGTTCGTGGTTGTCGCCGCGAAAGCCGTTGAGCAGCAGATTTTCATGCGCCCAATCAAGATAGGTGTTCGACAAATCGACGCCGACGGTGCGGCGCGCGCCGCCGGCCGCCGCATACACCGTGGCGCTGCCGGTGTAGCAAAACAAATTCAGGAAATCAGCGTCCTTGGCCCAGACGCGCAGCATTGCGCGCACGATGCGATGGTCGAGAAACAGGCCGGTATCGAGGTAGTCGCGGAAATTGACCCAGAATTTCAATCCTCCCTCGGACACCGCGTGGCGCTCGGCCGCGCTGTCGCGCTTCTCGTATTGATCGGCGCCCTTCTGCGGTTTGCGCACGCGCATGTGCACGTGCGGCAACGGCACGCTCAAAACGTCGGGCAGCACCGCCAGCGCTTCGCGGCGGCGCTCGCGCGCGCTCTCCGGATTCACCGATTTCGGGGCGGCATATTCCTGCACACAGACATGCCGGGATTCGCGGCCGTACAAATCGATGGCGAAAGCGTATTCGGGCATGTCCGCGTCGTACACCCGAAAGCAATCGATATGCTCTTTGACGGCCCACGGATCCAAGCGCTGCAGATTCTTGCGCAATCGATTGGCGAACATCTGCGCGCCGGGGCGGCTCGACCAGTCGGCGCGCACTTGCTCCGCAGGACGTTGCGCGCTCGCTTCATTGAGATCGAAGCGCAGCAGCCGGCACTCGATGGTGCCGTTGAATACGCGGTGCGTGCGCTTGGCGTAAATACCCAGATTTCGAGCCAGCGGCGGATTGCCGGTGAGAATGGCGGCCTGCCAACCCTGAAAGCGCTCGCGCAGCACGCCGCCGAGCTCCGAGTACAGCGCGGGCAGGCCCGACTCCGCTCCGATTCTGATCCCATAGGGCGGATTCGCGACGATCAGCCCCGTCTCAGCCTTTGGCCGCGGCAGATCGTAGAGCGCGCGCTGCTCGACGTGCACCCAATCCGCAACGCCGGCGTGGGCCGCGTTGGCAATGGCCATCCGCACCGCTTCGGGGTCGACGTCAGAACCCAGGACGCAGCGTCTCACCGTGCGCGCGCTGCGCCGCGCCAGCGCCTGCGCACGCAAGCTCTCCCAGAGCGCTGCATCGTGACCATGCCACTTCAGGAACCCGAAGTACTCGCGATGCATCGCCGGCGCCGCATCCGCGGCGATCAAGGCGCCTTCGGTCAAGAAAGTGCCCGAACCGCACATCGGGTCGAGCAGCGTCCCGCCCGACTCGGCAATCTGCGGCCACCCCGCGCGCAACAGCACGGCTGCCGCCACGTTCTCCTTGAGCGGCGCGCGCCCGCCTTCGCCGCGGTAACCGCGCCGGTGCAGGCTCTCGCCTGAGAAATCCAACGACACCAATGCCGTGGGCCCTTCCACATGCAGATGCAGCAGCACATCGGGGCGCTCCGGTCGAATATTCGGCCGCTCGCCGGTGGACTCGCGCAGATTGTCGCAAACCGCATCCTTGAGAAGCTGCGCGCCGTAGATCGTATGCCGGATGGACTCATTGCCGCCGCTGCAATCGCACGCCAGGGTTGCCCCGGGGATGAGATGTTCACGCCAATCCATGCGCTTGACGGCTTCGTAGAGGCTCTTGGAACTCGTCGCATCGATGGAACCCAAACTCAACAGCACCCGGGTGGCGGTGCGCGACCACAGGCAGCTCCGGTAGCCGACCTCGAGCGTGCCTTGGAATTTGACGTCGTGGCTGCGCTCGCGGATATCTGCGGCGCCGAATTGCGCCAGTTCCTCGGCCAACACCGAAGCGGCGCCCACCGGCGCGGTCGCCACCCAATAGCGCACGTTGTCGTTCATGCTCAATGCACGGCGGCGGATTTGGCGGCGCGCAAGTCAAGCCAGTCGAGATTGGGATGATTCGAGAAATAGCGCTGCAGGATCCTGTACACATCGACATTGAATGCGGGGAAGGCGGGACGCGAGCTCAAGAACTCGAGGTCTTCTTCGCTGCGCGCCGATCCCAGATACATCCAACGATCGAGCACATGAAATTCGCCGCCGCGCGTCCCGTCGGGCAAAAACGCGCCGCTCGCGCGCTCGCGCAGCGCGATTCGTCCGGGGAACGGCCAGCTTTTGATTTTCAACGCGGACAGCGCCAACTTCAGGCGCATCGCATGCAGCATCAGCGGCTCCCTGCCGGCGCAGGCGCCCCGGCACTTGCCCACCTGCAGGGCGAAGCAGGAACCCTCGCTTTGTTCCAGTCCGAGTACTTTCAGGCAGAGCTGCGCGGCTCGGGCGATGTCGGTCAGCGCTTTGCGCGCGTCTTTCTCCGAATGAAAGATGCCGAAACTCTCGGCGAGATCGTCGGGCTCCAGCATGTCGAGGCGCTGTATCAGCACGCGGCCCGATGCGTCCAAGGGCTTCAAAGTCACCGACTCCTGGCTGCTGCGGGGGTGCCGGTTGTAGCGCGGCTGTTGCGACTTGATCCAATCCGACTCGAGCAGCATCGCGCCCAGTTCTCCGGCGGTCTGCCGCCAATCGACGCGCCGCACTTGCGTCGCCAACAGCTGCTCGCGCGAGCCCAAGCGCGGCTCGGCAAGCTGCGACAAAATCTTGGCGCGCAGCGAGTTGCTGCGGCCGATGTATAACAGCTCGCCTGCCTCCCCATAAAAGCGATAGACGCCGGGGCATTCCGGCAACTCGTCCGCCAGGCCCGGCGGCAGCTGCGCGGGCAGCTTGGGCTGGCTCAAGACGGCGTGCGCCGCCGCCGCGGCAAAAGCATCCGCAGGGATTTCGCGCTGCAACTTGCTCCACAAGTCCCACAGCACCCGGGCATCCCCGAGCGCGCGGTGCCGGGCGCTGCAGTGCAGCTCATGGCGTTCGATCACCGCATCCAAATTGTGCCGCACGTGCTCGGGGTATAAGCGGCGCGATAGTTTGACCGTGCACAACGCGTCCGCGGAATAGGCCAGGCCCGCTTTGCGAAACTCGCTGCGCAAAAATGCGTGATCGAAGCGCGCGTTGTGCGCAATGAAAACCGCGCCGCGCAGTTTCTCGAACACCTCGGCGGCAACATCGGCAAACAGCGGCGCATCGGCGACCATTTCACTGCTGATGCCGGTGAAGGCCTCGATGTAGGGCGATATCGGACATTGCGGATTGACCAGCGAACTCCACTCCTCGAGCAGTTCGCCGTTCTGCACTCGGACGATGCCGATTTCGGTGATTCGATCGTAGGCGGGATTGCCGCCGGTCGTTTCCAAATCGACGAATGCGAGGGTGTCAGCCGCGTCCATCAAGCGACAGCAAGGGATAGTAAAGATCGGGCCGCCGGTCGCGGAAGACGCCCCACGCCTGCCGATAGCGGCGCACCTCGTCCAGGTCGAATGAAGCGGTCAGCACCGCCTCGCTTTCCCGGTCCGCCTCCACCAGTTTTTCACCGGTCGGCGAGGTAATGAACGAGGAGCCGTAGAAATTCATGGTGTATTTCTCGCCCTTTTCGCTGCCGATGCGATTTGAAGCCACCACCGGCATGACATTCGCCGCGGCGTGACCTTGCATGGTGCGCTGCCAATGGCCGCTGGAATCGATACTGGCATCCTGAGGTTCCGAACCGATGGCGGTGGGATAGAGCAGCACCTCGGCGCCCATCAAGGCCATCGATCGTGCCGCCTCGGGAAACCACTGATCCCAACAGATTGCCACGCCCAATTTCGCGTAGCGCGTGGCGAATACCTTGAAGCCGGTGTCGCCGGGCGAGAAGTAGAACTTTTCGTGATAGCCGGGCCCTTCCGGAATATGCGATTTGCGATAGCTGCCGAGGACCGATCCGTCGGCATCGACCACCGCGATTGAATTGTAAAACGCGTTGTTGGCGCGCTCGAACACGCTGATCGGCAGCACCACGCCGAGCTCGCGCGCGACGTTGCGGAAATGCTCCACCGCCGGATGTCCATCGAGCGGCAGCGCAAGTTCCAGGTGCCGCGCAATGTGGTCCTTGCAAAAATACGGCGTCTCGAACAGCTCCTGCAGCAGGATCACGTTTGCGCCCTTGGCCGCGGCCTCGCGCACGAGTTTCTCGGCACGCGCAATGTTGGCGTCGCGATCCCAACTGCAGGCCATTTGCGTGGCCGCTACGGTTACTGTGCTCATAGAGTGTCTATGCTACCCGATCTTTGCATTTCAACTGTCGAACGGGGTCGCTTCGACCCCGTAGATCCGGGGCGTCCGCCCCTAGAACGTAGGCGGGGAGCTCGCGCTGACGATTTCGCATTCTTCCCGGCCGGGATTGCGAAACCGATGCGGCACGGAACTCTTGAAGTAGTAAGCGTCGCCGGCCCCCAAAACGCGCGATTCGCCGCCCACCGTCAATTCGATCTTGCCGCTGACGACGACGCCGCCCTCTTCGCCCGCGTGCGTCAACATTTCCTCACCGGTGTCCGCACCGGCGGCGTAGCGTTCATGCAGGATCGACATGCTGCGCTGGGCGAGGCGGCCCCCGACCAGGCGCAGCTCCACATTGGCGGTGCCGATATTGGCCAGCTCATCGCACGGGAAAAAAACCTGCGGCTTTCCACCTAAATCCAGCGTGAAAAAATCCGCGAGCGCCATGGGAATGCCGTCCAGCACTTTCTTGAGCGAGCTGACCGAGGGACTGACGCGATTTTGCTCGATCAAGGAAATCAAGCCGTTGGTTACGCCCGCGCGCTTCGCCAATTCACGTTGCGACAGACCGTACATCTGCCTCACTGCCTTAAGATGGCTGCCCACATCGATGCTCATAGTGTCTATTATAATAGACGGAATTGAGTCGGGTGGCACTCAAATTGAGCTTAGTGTCGATTTTCTTTATCATTGAGCCCGCCTGCGCCTCTCCTCCCTCAAGGATCCTTTGCCATGAATGCACGTCTCACCCCCGCCGTTGCGACAAATCCCGAACTCGACGCCTTTTGGATGCCGTTCACGGCGAACCGGCAATTCAAGGCGAATCCGCGCCTGCTGGCGCGCGCGAAAGGCATGTACTACACGACCGCGGATGGCCGCGAGGTCCTCGACGGCGTTGCGGGATTGTGGTGCGTGAATGCGGGGCACGGCCGCCGCGAAATAACCGAGGCGGTCACGCAGCAGCTCGAGACCATGGAGTTCGCGCCCACGTTTCAAATGGGTCATCCGATCGCATTCGAATTGGCCAATCGGCTCGCAAAAATCGCGCCGCCCGGCCTGGACAGAATCTTCTTCACCAATTCCGGTTCGGAATCCGTGGATACCGCGCTGAAAATTGCCATCGGCTACCACCGCGCGCGCGGCGCGGGGCAACGCACGCGCTTGATCGGCCGCGAGAAGGGCTATCACGGCGTGGGCTTCGGCGGCATGTCGGTCGGCGGCATGGTGAATAACCGCAAGTTCTTCGGCTCATCCATGTTGCCGGGCGTCGATCATCTCTCACACACCTTGGACCACGAGCACAACGCCTTCTCCCGCGGCATTCCGCAGTGGGGCGCGCATCTGGCGAATGAGCTCGAGCGCTTGATCGCCCTGCACGATGCCTCGACCATCGCCGCGGTCATCGTAGAACCCATCTCCGGGTCCGCCGGCGTGGTACTGCCGCCGGCGGGCTATTTGAAACGCCTGCGGGAAATCTGCGACAAGCACGACATTCTGCTGATATTCGACGAAGTGATCACCGGCTTTGGCCGCGTGGGAAAACCCTTCGCCGCGCAGGCATTCGAGGTGACGCCGGACCTGATCACCACGGCGAAGGGATTGACCAACGGCGCCGTGCCGATGGGCGCGGTTTTTTCGCAGCGAAAGATTTACGACGCGTTCATGCAGGGTCCGGAGAATTCGATCGAGCTGTTTCATGGCTACACCTACTCCGCGCACCCCGTCGCATGCGCTGCGGCACTGGCGACCCAGGACGTCTATGCGAAAGAGGGCCTGCTGACGCGGGCGGCCACCTTGAGCGCTGCGTGGGAAAACGCCGTGCATTCCCTGCGCGGATTGCCGCATGTCATCGACATACGTAATTACGGGCTGATCGGCGCCGTCGAATTGGAGCCGCGCTCGGGCAAACCCGGGGCCCGCGGCTTCGATGCGTTCCTCAAGTGCTTCGAGCGGGGCGTCATGGTGCGCCAGACCGGCGATACCATCGCCATGGCGCCGCCTCTGATAATCGAACCCAAACAGATCGAGCGCATCGTCGAGACTTTGGGTGCGGTGATTCGCGAAGTCGAGTGATCAGGATTTCGGCTCGAAAATCGCGTACCATTTTTTGCAAGGCTCGCTGACTTCCCACACGCCCTCGAAGCCCGCGGGAACCACGAATGCATCCCCCGCTTTCAGTTCGTGCTTCTCTCCGCTCGAGGATTCGATGCGCACGCGTCCTTCGATGATCACGCAGAACTCGTGTTCGGTGTAGCGCACGCGCCATTTGCCGGCGGTGCTGGTCCAAATTCCGCAAAAAAATTCGCCGCTGGCATCGGTGTATTGATTCGACACGCGCGTGCGCGGAATGCCCGCGAGAATATTCTCATGCGACGGATTCGCGGACTCTCCGGTCTGAAATCGATCAAGAACCACTAGCTTGGGCGGCGCGCTCATGCGCTATCGTAGGCTGAGGGTGCAAGCGGAAACAAGTGCGGCCCGAAGCATCGCGCTGCGGGCCGCCGCCTCCTCGATTTTGTTTTCACCCGTTACTCGTTCTTGCCGACCTGGGCGACCGCGGCACCGGATTCCATCTGCAGCGTCAGCCGGACACGCCGCTCCAGTGCATAGCCGTCGCTGTCTTCTGCGGTGCTCTGACTCTTGCCATAGGCGTTGACCTCGAGCGCTTCATCGCTGACCCCGGAGGCCAACAACAGGTCGCGCACCGCGTTGGCGCGCTCCTGCGAGAGCTTCATATTGGTATCGATGGTGCCGCGCGGGTCTGCATATCCATCGACTCGGATTTTGAGCTCAGGCGACTTCGACACTGCCTGTGCCAGGACCTGAATCTGATGCGCGATATCGGGCGTGATTTCCGCGCTGCCGGTGCGGAACAGCACATCGCCCTGCAATCCGTCGAGCACTTCCGAGGCATCCTGCTTGGCGGTCTGAGCCGTTTGCACCTTCTGCGACAGGTCATCGAGCTTGGCGCTCAAGGCTTGGTTGCTTTCGGCCAGCCGGCTCTTTTCGCTCAGCAAAGTGGATTTCTCGCTCTGCAGCTGCGATTTGTCGCTTTCCAGCACCGCCACTTGCGCCTCGGCCTTTTTGGCATCGCCGGCTCGGTGAACTCGATTGCCGAGCCAGGTCCCGAGGCCCGCGCCGACGACCGCGCCGATCGGGCCGGCTGCAAATCCGCCGATCACCCCGCCGGCGATGAATCCGACCGGCTCTTGCGGGGGCCGCGGCTTCGGATCGTCGGCCAGTGCCGCGCCGCTGAGGCCCATCAACCCTAGGGTGCAAATCCACTTGGAATACCTGGAATATCTGCTCATGACAAACTCCTCGCTGCTCGCCATTCGAGACGGCGACCGCCGTCTCATGGGAGCCATTACGGCCCTGCAATCGGGCGCTGTGCGGATGGAGTCGTGGCAAATAATGGCGAGGCGCGGACGAATTGCAGGCGCCGGCGCCGTGCGGTTCAGGCCTTGAGCGAGAAGGGCGTGAAATTGGTGCCTATGTCGTAATAGTCCTCATGTTCGGCCCTCTTGAGGAACGCGACCACCCGATAGGTCAAAGGCGTTGCGATGAATTCCCAGGCGCTTTTCAGTCCGTATTGGGTGAACATGATCAGCATCAAATGAGACAGGGACATGCGGCCAAAGAACGCCAGAGAAGTGAAGAGCACTGAGTCGACCAGTTCGCCGCACAAAGTCGAGCCGACGAGCCGCGTCCACAGCCAGCGGCCTTTGGTCCAGATTTTCATCTTGGCGAGCACATAACTGTTGACGAAAGTGCCGCACAGAAACGCCAGTATCGAGGCGACGACGATGCGCGGCGTATTGCCGAATATCGCTTCCACCGCCGGCTGATCGGCGAGCGATCGCGCCGAGGGCGGCAGATGCACGACCATGGCGGCCATCAAGGATGCGAAGATAAGCGCCCCGAATCCCGCCCATACCACGCGCCGATCGCGGCCGTAGCCGTAAACTTCCGTCAAGATATCGCCGAAAATGTACGAGATCGGGAAGAACAAAACACCGGCAAGAAAGGTCAGGCTGCCGCCGAAGGGCAACGGAATGGTGGTCTCCTTCGCGGGCCCGATCAGGTTCGAACACAGCAGGACGCAGACATAGGCGGCCATCACGAAGTCGTAATACTTGAACTGCCGGTGATGCGATTGGGTGGTCATGGCGCGCCAGTGTAGCCCGCCGGCTGGCGGATTTGCCGACGATATGTAAACCCGGTTGCAGTGCGGCGCCCTACTGTCGTGTTTTGGCGAAGACATCACATCAAGGACGGGGCCGGTACGGTAGATATAGGCGTATTCACCTCAAGTAGCGGATCTATGGAGCAGGGCAAACCCTTGATGCAATCGGAGAGTCCGCTTGTCGATTTTGATGCCGTCTGTCAAAAAGTGCGCGCGGCAGTCGAACCCAATCGTACCCATGCCGTCTCGCTGCACGACGAGTCAGGCGATGTGCTGTGGCTGAGCGAAAGCTCGATGGGCCCCGACGAGCACAATGCGGTTCGCGAGGCCGCGGAAGCGTTCGCCAATCCCGCCGCGGCCCCGATCCTGTCATTCGATCTGGGCGATTCGAAATCGGCCGTGATGGTTCGAGCGGTCAACGCACGACGCGCCATCGTCGGATTGATCATGATCGTCATGGACACTCGCATCGTCGCGCAAGGCGCGCCTAAACTCATGACGCCTAAGTTGCAGCGCGCGTTGGTCCAGTTCGCCACCATGCGACCGGATCGCGGGCCTGCGGCCCCTCTCGAGGCTGCGCCGATCCCTGCTCGCGCGGCTAACGCCGCTCCCGCACACGCGGCAGCGCCCTCGCCCGCGCCTGGTCCAGCGCCCGCGCCGGCGCGCAGCGCTGCTGCAAAGGCCGCGCGCACCGGCAATGCAGCCACCGCGGCTCCGCCTCTCTCGGTCGGCCCCAGAACCATTGCAGCTCAGCTCGAGCAGATCGTCTCGCGCGGAACCGTGCGTACGCCGACGCTCGACGCGTCGACGGTCTCGCGTCCGGCCAGCTATGTCAGTCATGTGGGCGCCTCGCGCGCCGCTGCTCTGGACCCTGCGGCAAGCGCTCCGCACACGGCGAGCCAGACGGCAGCCGCGAATGCCCCGCATGCCGCGGGCTCGAGTCCGGCGGCGAGCACCCCGCGTCCTGCCAGGCCCGCTGCAAGGCCCTCGCCGCCGCCCGCGCGTGCCGCCGTCGCGCCCGTCGCGCCCGTCGCTCCGACGGAAGACGCGCTGGAAAAGCAGCTGTCCAACAAGGGAGTGCCGCCGGAAATCGATCGCCTCAACGCAGCGATGCGCAAGAGCCCCATCGCGCTGCACGTGCAGCACCTCGTGCCCTTGAGCAAGGGCAGTCAATTGAAGCGCTACGAAGTTCTGCTGCGCTCCGCATCCGAGGAGGCGCCCAATTCAGCGCCGCACGCGATGCTGAAGGCCGCTGTCGAAAACGGCTTGGGATCCATGATTGACCGCCGCGTCGTCACCGAACTCATCGGTTGGCTGATGCGCCATCCGGATGCGTGGCGCGCAAACGAAGTCATGTTTTCCGTGAATCTGACCATCACGGCCCTACACGACGAACACTTCATCAAATTCATCGAGCTGTGTCTGGCGAAGTCCGCGCTGCCCAAGGGGATGATCGCATTCGAAGTCGACGCTCCCACGGCACTGACCCTGGCAGACAAAATCAGCGATGTCGCGACGGCGCTGCACCGCCTGGGGTGCCCGCTGGTGCTGGATGATTTCGCGCTGCGCACCGAGTGCTTTGAGCTGCTGCGCCTGCCCGGCGTTCGCTACGTGAAGCTTGCCTCCGATCTGACCTCCAAAATGCGCAGCGACAAGGTATCGCAAGCCGCGATTACCGCGGTCGTGCAGATGGCTCGGGTCCTGGGCATGCACACCGTCGCCAAGCGTACCGACACGGCCGCGGAGCAGGAATGGTTGACCGCATTGGGCGTCGATTTCCTCCAGTCGAACGCCATCTCGCCCGCTGTCTCCATCGACAGCCTGCACCAGCCGGCGCGAACCAAGATCTAGGTTCCCGCGGAACCCGCGGTGTTGGTCTGCGATCGACGGCACTTGCAAATCATTGGAAACAAAGCAAACTACACCAGTCTGCAACGAGACACCGGAACCGGGCTAAGTGTTTTTTGTTAGTCCCATGAGGTTCGGTTCCGGTTCCCCGTAAGATCCACGCCATGACATTCACCGCACTCATAGCCGTCTGCGCGCTCGTCGGTCTCCTATTTTTCGTCGCTGCGATCCGCCGCCTGCGCCGGCGGCGAGTTCTGGGTGGAATGGCACATGGCGCCGCGGCGCTTATATTCTTCCTTGCGGCCCTCGGCGCGGTCCTCGTCGGCACGAATCTGCGCACCTATCAACGCTTGGCGTATGAACAACCCGCCGGCGAGCTGCAACTGCGGAAGGATGGGGAACGGCAGTTCGACGCCGTTTTGACCTATCCTGACGGCGAACACGCGAGTTTTCTGCTGCGCGGCGATGAGTGGCAGGTCGATGCGCGGGTCCTTAAATGGCACGCCTTCGCCAATCTGCTCGGATTCGACGCGGCATACCGCTTGGAGCGCATCAGCGGCCGCTATACGCGCCTGCAGGATGAGCGCAGCCAGCCGCGCACCGTATATGACTTGCACGAGCCCAGCCGCATCGATCCATGGGAATTGGTGCACCGATATCGTTCATGGGTGCCGTGGCTGGACGCGCTCTACGGAAGCGCCACCTACCTGCCCATGGCGGACGGCGCCCTCTATGAAATCAAGGTATCGCAAAGCGGACTCATCGCGCGCCCCCTCAATCAGGCAGCCCGAGATGCGGTCGGCAGCTGGCATTAAGGGTCCGCATGAAGCGCCTGACACTCACCGAAAAAATGGCGGCCGCGGCGCTGGCGCTATTGTTGATTGCGGCCGGCATTGCCTGGTGGAAGACCGCTCCGCCGGCATTGCAAGACAGAAGACCCAACGCGGCTATAACCTCCGCCGACCTCGTGGATCAGCGTACGTACACAACGGCAGAACGCCTGGCGCAGCTGGCGGTCGCACCCGGGGAGCAGTCCTTCAGCCAATCGGCGGTGCGAATCGCCGACCATGAACTCGATCTGGCCTTCACCGAAGCACTGCGCGACGCGGAAGCACACCCGCCGGCCGACAAGAAAGACAGAATCCAAGACCAGCTGGAGCTTGCGCAGTCGCAATTGGAATTGGACAAGGACGAATTGGATGAATCCAACCAGAACTTGGTCGAGGCCGGCGGTAATCCGCGGCAGCAAATCGAGTCGATGGTGCAGGAACACAATTCACAAACCAACTATCAGCAAGCCGTGGATTTACTGAGTGCGAAACCCGCGTCACCGGAGTAGCTGTTATGTTTTGGGCTTAGGTCCGGTCTCATCCGAAAGAACTCAATCCTGGGAGATTAAGACATGCGGTTATTGATCGATTGGCTGATTGCATGGCCGGAACGCGTTGCCAAGCATTTGATGTGGTTTGCCCCGCTGTTTGCGCGCATCACGGTGGGTTGGGTGTTTTTGTTGAGCGGCTGGGGCAAGCTCCACAATTTGCCGCAAGTGACCGAGAATTTTATCGGCTGGGGAATACCTTTCCCGCACTTCTTTACGCCGTTGACTTCCGGCATCGAATTCTTGGGTGGACTGTTTCTACTGCTCGGATTGTTGACGCGCATATCGGCCGGAGCTCTGGGCGTGACCATGATCGTGGCGATCAAAGCGGCCAAATGGGGCGACGTCGATTCGCTCGAAACCCTGCTCGGATTCGACGAATTCGAGTACCTCGCGCTGTTCCTATGGCTTGCGATCGCGGGCGCCGGCGCTGTCTCGTTGGACTATTTCTTGGAAAAAATGACGCGGCGGCCGGCGCCGGCCTGAGGCACAACTACCGGGAAGGGGGGTCTTCGCTATAATGGGGGCCTGCTCCCGGGCCGGCTTAGCACAGTGGTAGTGCAACGGTTTTGTAAACCGTAGGTCATCCGTTCGAATCGGATAGCCGGCACCAACCTCCCGATGGCCGCCAATTCGACGGCAGGGGTTCGCCGCCCCTTGATTCTGACGCGCCTGATGCCTGACGCGAGGTGGTCACCAGCCGATGCTCCATCGAATTGGGAGGCGCGCTTTCACCTCACGAATATCGGGCCGATCTTGCGTCCTTCGCTGTGGATGAGCGCGGGAATCGGCCCAGGCGCTCCGGGCGGTTGCGCGAAGTAAATGGTCGTGTGAATGACGCGCCCCTCGTCGCTGAGCACGAATCTTCCCCTGACAATGGCCCCGCCGGAGCCGATTGGTGGAAAATTGATCGTCATTTCGCCGGTGCAATCTGCGAAAACCGTATAAGAACCTACCTCTCCGACATTGAAATCGCTCACGCTATCCGGCGGATCCCCATTCGGGACCGGTGATGAGTTTCCAGTCATATCCGGAAACTGCATAACGAAGTCGACTTGAGTCAGCTTGCCCTTCCCGTCGAAATGCGTTCTTGCGATCCCGTCACGCGTAATCACCGGTTTTCCTGGCGGAAACAGCTGCCCATTGATGGTGAATGCGTAATCGCCATGCAGCATTTCATTCGAACATCGATCCTCAGATGCCTGCGCCCGCGAGGTTGCGGTCAGCGCAAGCCCAAGCGCCAGCGCGCAAATCGCCCGATTGATGCGGCTTATGTTCATTTCGACTCCTTCGTCGGTTTTGTAACGCTTTCTTGGTAGAGATCTCAGCCACCCCCGATTGGCTGATTCGCAGCAGCGTAGGCGAGCGGGATTCCACAAGTCCTGGAACGCTCCTGAATCATTTCTGAAAGATTTCTGTTAGAAGGGTGACTCGTCGCCAATCCCAAGGAGCTGCAAACAACGATGCGCCCAGGTCCCCTACAATTTGGCGACTTGGAATTGGACCCTGCCAATTTCGAAATCCAATACCGCGGCCGGCGACTCAAATTGGGACGCATACCCTCCGAACTTCTGTTCTTACTGGCGGCGAGGGCCGGTCAGCTCGTGACTTACCAAGAAGCCTTCGAAACCATATGGCGCCAAGGCATCGTGATTGAAGTACAGGGGTCGCTTTATACTGCGGTGAGAAAGCTCCGAAGGGCCCTGGGGGAGGATCTTGCGCGGCCGCGCTTCATCGAAACCGTCGCGCGCAAGGGCTATCGCTTCATCGCAGCGGCCAACGCCCGCGCCGCGCGACCCGATGCGCCAGTCCCAAGCGAAGCGTCCGCTCGGCTGATGCTGGCTGTTTTGCCGTTGGCCAATATGAGCGGCCGTCCGCATCAGGATTATTTCAGCGATGGACTCACCGAGGAACTCATTGCTGAACTTGGAAGATTTTCGCCTCTGGAACTGGCCGTGATCGCCCGCACATCCGTGATGTCCTATAAAGGCACTCGCAAAAGCATTGCTCAAATAGGCGCGGAACTCCGAGTGGACTATCTCATCGAAGGCAGCGCACGGCACGAACGAGGCCGCGTCCGCATCACGTTGCAGTTGATTCGCGTCAGCGACCAAATTCAAGTGTGGGCCGAAACCTACGAGAAGCCAATGGTGCACATTCTGCGGGTGCAGTCAGATGTGGCGAAGCGCGTGGCGGAGGTAGTCAGACTGAAGCTCGTGGCAGTGGCCGCGCCGCGGCCTGAAGTGGATCCGCCGGTATACGATTCGTATTTGCGCGGCCGCTTTCTTTGGGAGCAGCGTACGGGTCCCTCGATCAAGCAAGCCATTCGTCATTTCGAAAGAGCGCTTGCAAGCGACTCGACGTACGCTCCCGCGTGGGCGGGTTTGGCGACCTGCTACGCGATACAGGCGATCACCAGCGATTCGTGCCCCGCCGATACCTTCCCGCTGGCTCGGGAAGCAAGCGAAAATGCCGTAGCGCTGGATGCTAAATTGCCGCAGGGACATATTGCTCGGGGCATCGTCAGTTTCTGGTTCGATTGGAACTGGGATGCGGCGGAGCGGGAGTTCCGCCTCGCAAGCGAACTCAACCCCAATGATCCGGGTGCAAGAATGTTTCGGGCTCACTTGTATTCCAACCTTGGCCGGCATGCAGAAGCCCTGGCAGGGATCCGCGAGGCCCTCGTGCTCGACCCGCTTTCCCGGATATTGAATACCCACCACACCCATTTTCTGTACAACGCGCGGCGCTACGATGAAGCGTGCGATATGTTGGAACCACTACTATCACGAGCTCCGCGCTTCTGGGTGGCCCGGATCGTGCTGGGAAAAATATACGGGATGCGCAAGCGACTCAAGCAGGCCCTCGAGCAATTCTCCGCAGCACACCGCTATTCGCATGGCAATACTGAATCCGTGGGCCTGCGAGGCTACACACTGGGCAAGTCAGGCAATACGGCACAGGCCCGCCGGGTGTTGCGAGAGCTGGAGGTGCGATCGCGAAGCCACTACGTGCCGCCGATACATCGGGCGTTGGTCTTGTTGGGAATGGGTAACCATGCAAGAGTGAAAAGCGCGCTGGCGGAGGCGGTCGCAGAACGCGACGTGCGATTGACCTTCCTCGCGATCGAACCCCGGTGGGATGAGCTGCGCGGAGACCAGCAATTCGAAGAGATCCGCAGACGCGTCGGGCTCCCGGAATCTTCGAATTGCCGCATCGGTGGACCGAGGCCGTGACAACGATCCCTGCCATCCGCAGTAACGCGACATGAACAAAACGCGCGTTTGGCAGCAACCTGAATTTCGATCTGATCGCCCTCTTTCAATCCGGGGCCTTGGGATCGCGCATATCTTTGAATAGGTCGCCGTTGTACTGGATTTTGCCGCCAAACCGGCAAAATGGTATGACAACGATGAGGACACAGTAGTCGTTGAGTTTGATGATGCCGTGCCGCAACATCTCCCCACGGCTGTTGCGGTCCCACTGGAATCCCGGCATCGGTTCCATGTGGTTCTTCTTGACCCAATCGAGCTGCTCGGGCGTCAGACTCGAAAGGCCGCGATAGTTCTTCTCTTTCCCGGCTTGGGCAATGCTTGATCGCACTGCGAGTTCAGATTCGCGATCCCAGTCAATGCGTTGTTGAAGCTGCTGTTCGGCGGGTGAAAGTGTGATGGCGTTGTTATTGATCACGATGGGCGGCAACGGTAGAGCCACGCTGATACGCGGATGTGAAACACTCGCGTCCATCTGAACGCTGATTTTGGGACTCTCAATCGTCGCGGAGCGATTTGGCAACTGCAGCAGCGACAGGGAGCGCGCGGGCTTTCGCGTCTCGCGGGAGAGCCGTGGGTTCGATAGCAGCACGGCCGCGATCAGACCAGCGTGCGTCAGAACGACGACAAGCCACGCGAGGTATCGTTTCGGCGCTTTATCTCGAAGAAACACTGACGCATCCGTTCGTTGTAATTAAGTAGATCCTCGCATCAGGGCACTATTTCTCGCATCACCTCGCCGATTTCAGCGTGGATGACGACATCCGCCCTGGCATCCAAGTGGGTCGGCTCGCGGTTGACGATCGCGAGCGCCGCGCCGTTCGCCTTCGCGACCCGCGGCAATGCCGCAGCGGGATAGACCAGCAGCGAGGAACCGAGGACGATGAACAGGTCGCACTGACGAGAAGCGGCTTCGGCAAGGCGCATCGCTTCGACGGGCATCGGCTGACCGAATGAGATCGTCGCCGACTTGACGATGCCGCCGCAGGCTCGGCAGGAAGGAAGCGTGCCCTGGCTTAGAAACGCATCGCTGAAGTCCGCCAGCTCGTGTCGCAGTCCGCAAATGAGGCACGTGGCGTAACCCGCATTGCCATGAAGCTCGATCACCTGGTGCGCGGGCACGCCCGCCTCCTGATGCAGATTGTCCACATTCTGCGTGATGACGAGGCCGACCTTGCCGCTGTCAACAAGGCGCGAGATGGCAATATGACTTTCATTCGGCTTCGCGCCGACCCAGCCGGCCACCCCGGAAAAAGTCCGCCGCCAAGCCTCGCGCCGCGCGTCTTGGTCGTGCATGAATGTGTCGAAGTCGATCGGTTTCATGCGGCTCCAGATGCCGCCCGGACTACGGAAATCTGGAATGCCCGATTCAGTCGAAATGCCGGCGCCGCTGAAGACGACGGTGCGCGCTGATTCGGCAAGCAGGGCCGTGAGGCCGGAGATCGCCGACATAGCGGCGTTATGCGGCGTGCCAGGAACGCGGTGCATGCATATTCCTTTCTACAACTCTAAAATAGCCGACAGCCGGTAGAGATATTCTCGCACACCGCCTGTGATGATCAGCATGGGTCAAATGTGTTTTGCGTGCAGACCGAGGAGATTTTGCACCATGGCAAAGCTCGTTTATGGATTGAATCAGTCATTGGATGGCTACGTGGACCATCTGGCATTTAGCCCAAGCACGGCGCTCTTCCGTCACTTCATCGAGCATATGCGCGACCTGAAGGGCATTGTGTACGGTCGCCGCATGTACGAAGTAATGCGCTATTGGGATCAAGACCTTGCGGACTGGGGTGCGGAGGCACACGAGTTCGCGGCAGCGTGGCGCAGCCAGCCTAAGTGGGTGGTGTCGCGATCGCTGAAGTCGGTCGGACCCAACGCCACGCTCGTCGACGATGACATCGAAGCGGTTATACGTGGGCTGAAAGCCCAGCTCGTTGGAGAGTTTGAAGTCGCCGGAGCGGAGTTGGCAGGAAGCCTGACCAACCTTGGTCTTATTGATGAGTATCGACTTTATCTCCACCCCGTCGTACTGGGTCGCGGCAAGCCGTACTTCGCCGGCCCCCGGCCCCCGCTGCACCTCGTGACCAGCGATCGAATTGGCGAGGATGTGATCAGGTTGACGTACGTTCCCGCTTAGTCGATCCCGCCCGATAACGCCTCAAATCCTGAGATCACGTCGAAGAGCTCTTCGTCAATTCCGTTTTGGCGCAGCTGATGGAAGGTGGCGCTCAGCTGCACCAGCAGGTTGCTGATGTTTCCGTCGGCGCGCTCCATTGCCGCCAGGCGGCTCGCATTTTCACTCGCCAAGGACTCTGCACACGCCCGGAAGATCGATATGAAAAGATATTCCCGGATCAGTGTACTCAGCATCTCAATGAGGCCGCCCATGACTTCGGGCAAGTTGGCAGTCGGCCAGTGGAGCGCAGCCAGATTGCGGCGCCACTCTGCATCGAGGGGCAGCAGACGCTGGCTTACCGGTTGGTAGAGCGCTCCAGCCAGGGGCCGGTTATGGAATAACCATAGCGGCGCATGCTGACCTTTGTCCTGATGCGCATCACTCTCGATTTGGATCTGTCCGACGAGCGGGGTAATGGCCTCGACGGAGTTCGGCAGCATGAAAAGGCCGACAGGGCGGATGCCTGCGTCCATCAGGCGCGCATGAACGCGCTCGCCCACTGCCCAGACGCGGCATTCTCCGCGCAGTGCCGCGAGAGAGCGTATCGCATAGTCGGCGATAACATCATTGAACTGCCCGACCAGTCCCTGATCGGACCCGAAAACGATAGCCCGAACTGCCCTGCCAGCGGTTGGCGCCTGCGGCTTGCTTGAGGTCGCCGCCGCGGCCGCCCCATCCTGCCGTAAGCACGCGCACAATCCGAGCGCCACCGTCCGATAGTAGTCTTCCAAGGCGTGCACCGACTTTTCGTATTGTCCGATACTCGAGGCAGCCAAGGCCTTCATCGAGCGGACAACGGCTTGTAGATCGCCGGCGCTATTGATCTGGTGGCGCAGGCTTTGAGTGGTATCGCTCAAGCACCCACCTTGGGTTGGAACGAGTCAAGAGCCTGGCGGCCGAGACGGATAATGGCGTTGCGGTCCTCGTCGCTTAAGCTCTCGGCGCTTTCGAACCTTGCGCGCACTTGCGGCGGAATATTTGCGGCTGTCTTGCGGATTGCGTCCTCCGCGTCCGACATTTGGTCGAGCGGCACGGCGTCGAACAGATCTGCGGTCAGAGCGAGCAACACGGCGATCTGCGCGGGCATGGACACCGGCGCGCATTCCGCCTGTTTGAGACAGGCACGGATACGACGTCCGTGCTCGATGACCTTGCGCGTACTCTCATCCAGCCGGGCGCCGAACCGCGCGAATGTCTCCAATTCCTCGAACTGCGCGTAGGCAAGTTTGAGATCCCCGGCCACGGCCCGGTAGGCCGCGCTTTGAGCCTTGCCGCCCACGCGTGATACGGATTTGCCGACATCAACGGCCGGCAATACACCCAATTCGAACAATGCCGGCGAGAGATAAATCTGGCCGTCCGTGATGGAAATCAGGTTTGTAGGAATGTAGGCCGCAATATTCTGCGCGTCGGTCTCGATGATGGGCAGCGCCGTAAGGGAGCCGCCACCGAGCTCCGTGCGCAAGTGCGTCGCACGCTCGAGCAGCCGCGCGTGAATATAGAAGATGTCGCCGGGAAAGGCTTCACGGCCGGGCGGACGACGCAGCAGGAGACATAATTCGCGATAGGCGCGCGCATGATGGGTAAGATCATCGTAAACGATCAACACATCGCGGCCTTTATGCATGAAGTATTCTGCGATGCTGGTCGCCGCATAGGGGGCGATGAACGCGAGGCCCGGCGGGTCGTTTCCTTCCGTCACTACGACGACGGTATAGGCCAACGCACCGCGTTCTCGCAAGGTCGCCACGGCCTTCGCGACCGCTGATCCGCGCTGACCGATGGCGCAATAAACGCAAACCACATTCTGATCGTGCTGATTCAAAATGGTGTCGATCGCGATGGCGCTCTTGCCGGTCTGGCGGTCGCCGAGTATCAATTCGCGCTGCCCCCGCCCGACCGGAATGAGCGCATCAATGACCTTCAGACCGGTCCGCAGAGGGGTCGTAACCGGCGCCCGATCCATGATATGCGGAGCGGTGCGCTCGATGGGCAGGCGCTCGCTCGCCGCAACCGGTCCCCCGCCATCGATTGGCCGGCCAAGCGGGTCAATGACGCGCCCCAGCAATCCCTCGCCTACGGCGACATCCATGACGCGACCTGTGCGCTCGACTTCATCGCCGGCATTTAGATGCCAGTAGTCTCCCAGCAGCACGACACCGATCTCATGCTCGTCCAGATTGAAGGCCATGCCCAGCAAATCGCCGGGAAATTTCACCAATTCCTCAAAGCCCACCGCGGGTAGCCCAGACACTTTGGCGATTCCCGTGGCGATGCTGGCGATCTTGCCCACTTCCCGCGGGGTCAATTGCGGCGTGAATACTTCCCTCGCCCGGGCCACTTCTAAGAATGCGCCCTCCACCATGGCCCACAAACCGCCTTGCCCAGTGATCATTGTTCCTTCAAATCGATTTTCGCCGCCGCGGCGCCAGAGGCCGGTTTGCCTCTTTCCTTCAGAAGCTCATCGATGCTCATTTCGAGCGACACGAGGTAATCCGCGATGCTCCATGCGACTTTATGCCCATCTGTGCTCAGCTCGATACCGCAGACGAGCTCCGCGGCGCTCTCGAAGTTCACATGAACATCGATCGAAAACGTTTCATGGAGCGCCCGCTGTATCGCCTCCCGCTGCAGCACCGGCAATTCGAAGGCACTACGCACGAGCACGGGCTTGGACGTGGATTTTAGAGCTTCACCTAAGCCCTCCTTTGCTTTGCCCTCCATCGCGCGCAGGCGACGGATGAAGACCTCGCATATACGGTCTTCCAGCGTAGTCGCGGCCAATTCAGTCATCGCCTTGCGCGCAATGGCGAATACTTCTTTCTGGGTGCGGCGGCGGATGGCTTGTTTCAGGATATTGGCCTCGCTCTGCAGTTCCTCTTCCCGCTTCGCGCTGAAATCTTCAGCAGCCCTGCGGGCATCCTCGAGAAGGCGTTGGCGCTGCGCCTCTGCGGCATCAGTTGCCTTGTTCATGAGCGCCGCACGCTGCCGGTCGAACTCCTCGTTTTTGCGCTCGAACACATCCCGCTCCTTCTGCGCCTCAGTCTTCTTTGTGTTCGCATCCGCGAGTTCCGCAGCGACGCGCCTCTCGCGCGCTTCAACGGCGTCGAGAATCGGCTTGTAGAGAAAGCGCTTCAGCAACCACACCAAGATGATGAAGTTGAGCGCCTGCGCAGCGACGGTGAACCAATCGATGAGCATCGACTATTTTCCTACGATATGAGTAGTCGCGTGACTCCAAAATGGATTGGCAAAAATGAGAATAATCGAGATGACGAAGCAATAAATCGCGATGGATTCGATCATTGCCAGTCCAACAAAAAGGGTGCGCGTGATTGTCGTGGCGGCGTCGGGCTGCTGCGCGAGAGAGGTCAATGCCGCGGACACCGCTCGGCCCTCACCGAGCGCAGGTCCAATACTGCCGAGCGCCATCGTCAGGCCGGCGGTGACGATAGAAGCGATAGCGATCAGGGTCATGTTATCCATGGTGCCTCCTAGGCATAGCCCAATTCATGCAGTGTGCGTTTGATCCGCTTTCCCCTTGGATCTGCGGCCGCGCGTGGCGGCTGCAATGTAGACCGCAGCCAAGATACTGAAGATGTATGCCTGCACCATGCCGGTGAGCAGACCGAGCGCACTCATGGCGACCGGAAAAAGGAAGGGCGTTATGGTCAGCAAAATGGCGAGAATCATCGTGCCGCTCATCATGTTGCCGAACAGCCGCACTGCCAGCGCCAACGTGCGCGACAGTTCACTGATGATATTGAACGGCAGCATGATGATCGTAGGCTCCAGATAAGATCTCAAATAATTGGCCAACCCATCCTCCTCGATGCCGTAGAACGGAACTGCCACCAAAACGCACAAAGCCAGCGCCGCCGTCGTGGAGAGTGACCCAGTCGGCGGCTCGTAGCCGGGAATGATGGTGCAGAAGCTGGCCGCCGCGACAAATAGAAACAGGGTTCCCAAGAAGCCGATGTATCTGTTCGGTCGAAGCAAGCCGACATCGCGGATCTGCTTTTCGATGCCCAAGACGACAATTTCCAGCAGGTTCTGCCAGCGCGATCGTTGCAGATCATGGGACAGCTTGCGCGTCACGAGCTTCGAGCCGACCGCGAGCGCAAACATCAATGCCCACGTGAACAGGATAGTGCCGTTGAGCTTGAAAAAGCCATGCTGCCAAATGATCATCTCGTCGGTACTAAGGCGCACGCGGAACCTCCGCCGTTCGGGTCAGCCGGTGTATGAGATGACGCGCGAGCACGAAGCCTAGAACGCACAGCAACCACCGCCGCCAATCTTCGCGCGCGACAAAATACATGCCCATCACCGTTATGCCCATCCGCAGCAAGCTACTGCCGAAGAACCAAAGAGCCGTCTGTTGGGACGACAGTCCCCTTTTGATTGTCCACCAAAGGCCGCCGAAGAAAAACGCGCCCAGAATGACGCCTGCCGCGAACGACGGTGCCGACAAGACAAGCTCATTCATTCTTATCTGCCAGTTCGTCTCGCATCTCCTTGTCTTCCTTCGCGACCCAATGCCAGGCATTCGCGCAACCAACGGCAAGCCCGGCCGCCAATAGCGCCAGCGTCCACGCGTGTCTGCCTGGGTGATGCTGATCCAGCCAGATGCCGAGCGCCGTCCCGAGCAGCGTGGGAATCACCACCGACCAACCGATGATCCCCATCGTCCCCAGGCCGAACCACACGCCTTGCCCGGACGCGCGCCGTGCCCTGAGCTTGAGGTCGGCTCTCGCGCCAACCTCCTCGCCGAGCGAAGGTTTTGCCTTGGCAAGTTTGCCTGGAAGTTCATCCGTCATTGTGCAGGCTCGCCATGCGCCGTATGAGATCGCCTTCCAATTTCGACAGCACGGATCGCACGCTTTTCTCACGCTCATTCAAGCTCAAAAACTCTTGCTCCACTGCTTTGCGCAGCCGGCCGAGATCCGCGCCGCCTATGGCCCGGCGCACCGATAAAAAAACCTCCTGACCTGCCTTGACGAGCACCCCTGCATCCACGGCCAAGTAAGTCTCGCCATCTGCAATTGTTTCGTACGTCAGTATCCCGGGCACGAGCGCTGCGACACAGTCGAGTCGATGAGGCAGGAGACCAAACGATCCGTGCAGTGTCTCGGCAACTATGCGCGTCACGCCCGGCTTCTTGGCGAAAACCTGAAACGGCAGGAGCGCCGTCAGATTCATGCGTGCACCTGCTTAGGCTTTGCCTTCGCCTCGTCGATCGCTCCAATCATATAGAGCGCGCTTTCCGGATAGTCCTTAAATTCATCGCGCAGGATGCGCTCGCAACCATCGAGGGCGTCCTTGAGGCTGACAAGCCGCCCTTGGAGGCCCGTAAACTGTTCCGTCGTGAAGAACGGCTGGGTGAGAAAGCGCTCCAAGCGGCGGGCGCGATTCACCACGCTGCGATCCTCGGGCGAGAGTTGTTCAAGGCCCAGCATCGCAATGATATCCTTCAGTTCTGCGTATTGCGCGAGCGTGCGCCTGATTTCCTGCGCCACCGCGTAGTGTCTCGGTCCGACGATGCCGGGCGTCGCCATCTTGGAACTGGATTGTAGAGGGTCGATGGCCGGGAACAGCCCTTCGCTGGCCCGCTTGCGCGAGAGCACTATCGAGGCCGACAGATGCGAAAACGTATGCACGGCCGCCGGATCGGTGAAATCATCCGCCGGCACATACACCGCCTGTATGGAGGTGATGGCGCCGGTGTCGGTATTGGCGATGCGCTCTTCAAGCCCCGAGAGCTCGGTGCCCATGGTCGGCTGATAGCCGAGCCGCGACGGCATCTGGCCCATCAAGCCCGACACCTCCATGCCGGCTTGGATGAAACGAAAAATATTGTCGATGAGCAGCAACACGTCGCGGTGCTCGTCGTCGCGGAAATACTCGGCCATCGTCAGCGCCGCATGACCGACGCGGAAGCGGGCGCCCGGTGGCTCATTCATCTGGCCAAAGACCATCACCATGTTCGGCAAGACGCCGGCTTCCTTCATGGCGTCATAGAGTTCCTCACCCTCGCGACACCGCTCGCCGATGCCGCAGAATATGCTTACGCCCTCGTGATGGCCGATCATGTTATGAATCATTTCGGTCAACAGCACCGTCTTGCCGACACCTGCTCCGCCGAAGAGCCCCGCTTTGCCGCCGCGCTCCAACGGCACAAGCACATCGATGGCCTTGATGCCGGTCTCGAAGACTTCCGACTTGGTCGAACGGCGCGTGAGCGGCGGCGGAGCCCGATGCACGGACCGCCATTGAACATTGGATAACGGTGCCTCGCGGTCGATGGTGTTGCCGAAAACGTCGAACATCCGCGAGAGAACCGCTTTGCCGACCGGGGCTCTTAACGGTCCGCCCGTGTACTCCACCGCCATGCCGCGAGCAAGGCCCTGGGTGGGCGTCAGCGCAATCCCGCGCACGTGATGCGCGTCTTGCTGCGCCAGCACCTCGATAACGACCTGCCCATCCGCGCCCGCGAGAAGCACCGAATAGATGGGCGGTAATTGAAGGTCGAAGCGTATGTCGACCACGCTGCCGCGCACCGAAACGATCACGCCGCGATTCGATGATCTGGATTCGCTTGCCATAATCGCTTACGCCGTAACAGGCCGCCTCCGGGATAGGCGAGGCGAGCCGTGCGCTTGGGTTGAAAGAACGGTCTTTACCCAATCTATCGTAAAAGGCGCAAAAAGTCGCAGCGACCGGCCGAAGGCGGTCGGACTAAGCCGGCGCTCTTGGGCGTGACCAGTGTTTCGGCGCGCCGCCATTTGCTAAGTTTCAGTCCAGCCAGCCGCCGCCGAGGGCGCGATACAGCGCCACCAAATCCGTGCTCACGGCAGTGACGCTGTCGGCGAGCGCGAGTTCGTTCTGCTGATGCGTGCGCTGAGCATCGAGAACATCGATGAAGTTGCTGAGGCCGCGTTCATAGCGCTGCCGCGAAAGCGTCAGCGCATCCAGACTCTGGGCAACCGTGGCAGTCAGCCAATCGCGACTCTGCTGATCGGCAGCATAGCGGGCGAGCGAATTTTCCACATCCTGCAAGGCATTGAGGACTACGCGCTGATAGCTGAGCGCGGCTTCTTGTGCGCGCACGTCGTACAAATGCACGGCCGTCCAACGGCCGCGATCGAAAATGGGTAAATCGAATGTGGGGCCAATCGTGCCGAACCGACTGGCCCATTGCAGCAGATTGCCCGCGGTCTCGGACTGAAATCCCCCGTTGGCCGCCAGCGTCAGATGCGGAAATAGATTCGCGACGGCGACGCCAATTTGGGCGGTGGCGGCGTGCAAGTTGGCCTCCGCCTCGCGAATATCGGGGCGCCTGCGCGCCAGCTCTGCCGCAGGACCGATCGACACGTTTGGCGGCGCCGTGGGGACCGCGGCCGCGCCGTCCAATTCTGCGCGCAGTGCTTCAGGTTCGCGCCCCAGGAGCTTACTCAGCTCATTTATGTACTGCGTGATCAGCCCATCCAATGGCGGCAGCGAAGCTTGAGTCGCGTAAGCCTGCGCTGCCGCGTTGCTGACGTCGATGTCGGTCGTCAAACCCGCTGCGCGCCGTTGGCGCGTCAAGTCGAGGAGCTCATTGAGGGTGGCAAGATTCTCTTTGGAGACGTGCAGCCGTAATTGCGCGCCGCGAAGTTCGAGATAATTTTGCGCAACGTCGGCAAGGACAGAAACCAGTACGCCGCGTTGATCCTCCACCGAGACCTGCACATTGGCATCAGCCGCTTCGACCGCGCGGCGAATGCGCCCGAACAGGTCGATCTCCCAGGATGCGCCGGCACTCAACTGAAATTGGTTGTAGGGATTCGGAATGCTAAGGCCCGCACCTCCGGGCAGATGAAGGTTGGCGGCGGAATTGAAGAGCGCGCCGGTTGGGGTGGTTTCGCTGATGCGCTGGCGCGCGAAAGAGGCATCGACCGCCACCGTCGGCCAATAAGCGGCAGCGGAGATCGCGCGTTGCGCACGCGCCTCATCGATTCGCAGCAATGCGGCGCGTAAATCCATGTTCGCGGGGACAGCGCGCTGGATCAACGAGTTCAAAACCGCATCGTTAAAGCCCATCCACCATTCGCGCAGGTCGTCCGATTGAACGGTTACTTGACTCGTGCGCGGCACGGCCGGATTCAGGACGCCAGGCGGCTGGAGGGCGGCGGGACTCGGAGTAGTTGCCCGATCGGACCAACGCGCGGGGGTCTGCGGCGCCGGCCGAACGAAATCCGGTCCCATGGTGCAAGCCGTGAGGGATGCTGCGGTCGCGAACGTACCGACCCAGTTCCACGCAAAGGTTTTTTTGCCGTTCATCGCTCTCACTGCATCCGGTTGCTGAACATCCACGAAGCCGCGCTCAGGGTGAGCACGGCGATCAGAGCCAATGGCCACAGATCGGCAACCAGCAACCCCAACCCCGCGCCTTCCAGATACACGCGGCGGGTGATGTCGATCGCGTAACTCAAGGGATTAATCGCCGTAAGATATCGAACCGCGGTGGGCATGCTGCTGATCGGCGTGGTGAGACCTGAGAGCAGCGAGAATGGCATGATCAGCAGCAAGGAATAGAGCATCGCCTGTTGCATGGTCGCGGCCACCGCCGAGAGCAAGAGGCCGATACCCACCGCTGCCAACAAAAACAGCAGCAGGCCCGAATAAAGCGTGAGATATGAACCTGCAAATGGAATGCGAAACCACAGCTGCGCGACCAGCAACACCCCGGTCGCCTGGATGGTGCCCACCAGCATGGACGGCAGCGCCTTGCCCGCCATGATCTCGAATGGGCGGAACGGCGTCACCAGCAGTTGATCGAAGGTGCCCTGTTCACGCTCGCGCGCCACCGACATGGCCGTGAGCATCATGGTCTGGATCAGCGTCAAAGTGCCGATCATGCCGGGAATCATGAACCAGCGCGTCTCGAGATTCGGGTTATACCAGGCGCGGGCCACGACCCGCACCGGCGCGGGCGGCAAGCCGTGATCGCGGGCCCAACGGGTCGTGAACTGCTGCACGATGCTGCCGACGTAGCCCATGGCGGTCCCGGCAGTGTTGGAGTTGCGGCCATCGGCAATGAGCTGAATGTTGGGCGACTGCCCGGACAGAAGGTGCCGTTCGAATTGCGGATCAATCTGGATGACCAACAGCGCTCGGCGTGCATCGATCAACGAGCCGATATCCGCCGCTCGTTGCAAATCGGCGACGCGCTCAAATACGCCGGAACCGTCCAGCCCCGCGAGCAACTGGCGCGACGCCGCGCTGTGATCCTGGTCCAGGGCCGCGTAGGTCACGTGATTGAGGTCGTAGGTGGCGGCGTAGCCAAAAATCAGCGCCTGCACCACCGGTGGAATGAAAAGACTGAGGCGCGCACGCCGATCTTTCAGCACGGCAAGAAGTTCCTTGCGGGTCAACGCCGTAATTCGCAGCAGAGCGTCGAATATACCGCTCATTGCAGGGTCTTACGCATTGCGAAACGGCTCGCGAGCGCCAGCATCGCCACCATCGCAGTCAGCACCAGGCTGTAGGGCACGATAACCGACCAGACATCGCCGGCGAGAAACACACTTTGCAGCAATGCAACATAGTAGCGCGCAGGGAGAACGTAGGTGATCGCCCGGACAACGGCCGGCATGCTGCGCAGATCGAACAAGAATCCCGACAGCATGAACGCGGGCATGAACGTCGCCAGCAGCGCAAGCTGGCTGGCGACCAGTTGGTTCTTGACCCAGGTGGAAATCAACAGTCCGATGCCTAAGGCAATGAGCACGTACAGCGTGGAAGCTCCCAACAACAGCCACAGCGAGCCGCGCAACGGCACGTGAAACAAGAACTTTGCCGACAGCACGCAGAGCGAGAATCCCAACAGGGCAAGCACGAAATACGGCAGCGTTTTGCCGAGCAGAATTTCTTCCACGCGTACCGGCGTGACCAGCAGCGACTCCAGCGTGCCGCGCTCATATTCGCGCGCCATGACCATTGCCGTGAGCAGGGCGCCGATCAGGGTCATCACCAGCACCACGAGACCAGGCACCAGAAAGTAGCTGCTATCGTTGGCCTCGTTGAACCACAAGCGCGATTGCACATTGACGAGCGGCGCGCCAGCCGCCTCTCCCTGAGCCGCGTGGTCCGCGGACCACGCGCCGACCACGCCCTGAACGTAGCCTTCGATGATGCGCGCTCGATTGGCATCGCCTCCGTGCACGATCAGTTGCAATTCGGCATCGCGGGTCGCGATGCGGCGGGAGAAATCGGCCGGAATGCGCAAGACGCCGTCCACCCGGTGCTCGAGCAGGAGCCGCTGCGCCAGGGCCATATCGCGGATGACCGTCGGATGAAAGTAAGGCGAGAGTTGGAATCCGGTTTCGAGATCGATGGCCTCGGGCGTGGGATACTCGACCACAATGGCAATCGGAACGTTCTTCACGTCCAAGGAGAGCCCATAGCCGAACAGTAAAATCAGAATCAACGGCAGCACGACACCGATCGCGATGCTCGACGGATCACGCGCAATCTGATGGATTTCTTTGAACACCAAGGCCCGGATGCGACGGCGCCTCGACGTCCAGGCACTGGAACTCGACTTGGATGCGGCATTTTTCACGAGGCGATCAGCCTCGCGCCGCGGCGGGCGGCACGCCCGCCGCGGATGGCCGCCGATCGCGCGCGCGCTCGACCACTGCGATGAAGGCATCCTCCATGCTGGACTGCGGCCGGGCGTCGGTTCGGGCGAGCGCCCTGACCTCGGCAGGCGAGCCCCGCGCCAGTATTCGTCCGGCATCCATGATCGCAATGTGGTCGCAGTATTCGGCTTCCTGCATGAAGTGCGTGGTGACGATTATCGTCACGCCCTGCTCGGCAAGCGCCGTGATGCGGCGCCAAAATACCCGACGCGCCAGCGGATCCGCGCCGCTGGTCGGCTCATCGAGGAACAAAATCTCCGGTTCGTGCAACAACGCGGCCGCCATCGCCAGGCGTTGTTTGAAGCCGCCGGGCAGTTGGGCGCTGGGAATACGCGCGTGTACGCCAAGATCGAATTGCTCGATGGCCCAGTCCATGCGTGCCCGTTTGCGTTCGCCGCGCAATCCATAGGCACTGGCGAAAAATTCAAGATTCTCGACGATGCTCAACGGTCCGTACAGGGAGAATTTCTGCGCCACGTACCCGAGCCGCGCCCTGGCCGCGGCCGATGCCTGGCGAACGTCCGCACCCGCCACCACCAGCTCTCCCTCGCTCGGGGCCAGCAAACCGCATAACATTCGAAAGGTGGTGGTCTTGCCCGCGCCGTTGGGACCCAAAAGCCCGAAGATCTCGCCGCGGCGAACTTCAAATCCGATGTGATCGACAGCCGTAAACGTTCCAAAGTTTTTCACCAAATCCCGCACTCGCACGACCGATTGATCGCTGTTCTGCCGCAGCGGCTGCGCGATCGCAATAGCCTTCGAGTGTTCGCGCTGCGAATTCGCGTGCAGCAGGATCATGAATCCGTCTTCAAAACTTGGCGCCGCCGGGATGACATTCAAGTCGCGCAACAGATCATCGGCCGACAACAGCTTCCCCGTTGCGGGATCCTCCGCGGCGGCGCCGCGCACCAAGCGCACCCGCCCGCCGTCCGGCACCGCGTCGATAATGTCCGGGCAGTCGAGCAGCCGAGCCTGCAGACTGCGCGCTGACTGACCCGCCGCAGGGGTCGCGACAAAGCTGCGCCCCAGCGCTTGGTCAGCGATGTGCTGCGGGGCACTTTCCGAGAGAACCTGACCCCGATTCAGCATGATGACGCGCTGGCAGCGTTCCGCCTCGTCCAGATACGCGGTGCTCAGCAATACCGTCAGCCCCTCGTCGGCCACCAGGCGTTGAATGATGGCCCAAAGTTCACGCCGCGACACCGGATCCACCCCCACGGTGGGTTCATCGAGCAGCAGGAGCTCCGGGGCGCGCACCAAGGTGCACGCAAGGCCCAGCTTCTGCTTCATCCCACCGGACAAGCGACCCGCGAGGCGCCGCTGAAACGGGCCGAGCGCAGTCATTTCCATGAGCTTCGGATAGCGTTGCCGGCGCTGCGCCGCGCTCACCGCATGAAGGTCCGCGTACAACTCCAGGTTCTCGGCCACCGTCAGGTCTTCGTAAAGACCGAAGCGCTGCGGCATATAGCTGATGCGATCCTGCACCTGTTGCGGATGGGCGGCGACCTCGATCCCGAGTACCGCCAGGGAGCCTGCGTCCGGCAGCAGCAAGCCGGCCGCCAATCGCATCAATGTCGTTTTACCCGCTCCGTCCGGACCGACCAGCGCCGTGAGTTCGCCGGGCAGCGCCTGCAACGACACCGCGTCGAGGGCGCGGATGGGCGGCTCGCCTTTGCGCAAAAACTGCTTGGTCAGCATCTTCGCTTCGACCGCCGGTGCCGGGGCGATCTCGACGTTCATTTGCCGCTGCCCTGCGTGCCCGGATCCGCCGCAGCCGGCGCTGCGTCGGCAGCCGTGTTTCGCAATGCCAAATGCACGGTGGCCGGCATCCCTAAGCGCAGTTCATCCTTCGGATCGTTGACGAACACTCGCACTTCGTAGACCAAGCTCGAACGCAACTCGCTGGTTTCGACCGACTTGGGCGTAAATTCCGCGACCGACGAGATAAAGCCTACCCGTCCGGGGAAATTTCGCTTGGGGAACGCATCGACGGTGACTGTGGCGCTCTTGCCTTCATGGATTGAGCCCAAATCCGTTTCCGCTACGTACACCCGCACCCATTTTGGATCGGTTATTGCGAGAGTGAAGGCCGCCTTTTGCGGCGAGGCCATTTCGCCGGGCTCGACAATGCGCGAGCGCACAACCGCATTGAGGGGCGCGAGCAAGACGGCGTCTTTGAATTGTTGTTGCACGAGAGCGAGCTGCGCTTGATCCGCCCGCAACTGAGCATCCGCTTGCGCGATGTCTTCCTTGCGGGGGCCGATTCGTTCGAGCATCAGCGCCTTGCGATTGACCGCCAGCCGCGCCTCTGCCATGTCCAGCGCGGCCTTCGCCGCATCCATCTCCTGGCGGCTGACGCCGCGGCCGGAGGAACTCTCGGAAAGCGCGCGCACTCGAGCGAATTGCGCGCGCGCATTGTCGGCATCAGCCGCCGCCGCGGCAACGTTTGCTTGGGATTCGGCGATCTCTTCCGGCCGATTGCCGTGATGCAAGCGCGCCACGACTTCAGATTGCGCGGCGACTTCGGCCTCGGCCTTGGCCAGCTGCGGCGCGAGTCGAGCGGTATCGAGTCGCGCCAGAACTTGACCCTCCGTGACCCGATCGCCCTCCTGAACCAACACTTGGGCGACGCGTTCGCTGCCATTGAAGGGAAGTTCTACCTGGCGAAGATCCACGTTGCCGTACAGCAGAAGCTCCGTTGCGACTTGGGCGCGGCCGAGCCACCACCATAAGGCCGAGCCGATGGCGATGACGCAGACAGCGAGAACAACGAATCTGACGTTCTTTGGCATACGGCCCCACCCGGCTTGAGAGCGGCAGTTAATGGCAGTTGCCGATGGCAGTCAAGTTATTTCGAATTCCAATTTGAATTTGAATTACACTCGGTGCAATGAAGCGATCCATCCGAGCGGCGCATGGCAAAAGCGCGCGCAGCCGTCCTGCGGCGCGCAGTCTGCGTACCCGCGCCCGCTTGATTGAAGCGGCTGGCCAAGTATTCGCGGAATTGGGGTTTGACGGCGCCACCGGCCAGATGATTTGCCGGCGGGCGCAAGTACACACTGCGGCGATCGTGTATCACTTCGACGGAATGGCCGGATTGTACCGAGCGGTGATGGACGAGGCGCGCCGGCGGCTCGTGACCACCGAGGCACTCGTCACCGCGGTACGGGCGCAATCCGAGCCGCGCCAGCAACTAGAGGCGTTTCTCACCATGATCGTGCGGGCGGTAACCAGCCCGGCCTCCCAGACTTGGGCTGGACGGCTGTTTGCCAGGGAATTTGTCACACCATCGACGCTCATGTCCCGCACCAAGGATCGCGATCTGGCGCTGCGCGCCCGGCTGCTGAAATCCATGATCGGCGAATTGACCGGACTGCCGCACGATGATCTGCGGGTCGCCCGGGGCTGCATCAGCACCATGGCGCCCTGCGTGATGCTGCTGTTGGTCAATCGGCGCAAATTAAAGCGGGTGTTTCCGGAGATGAAAGTGGACTCCAATTCCGCGCCGCAACTCGCACGATACCTCGTGGACTTTGCGCTTTCGGGCTTGGCCGCGGTTTCGGCGCACCGTTGAGCTGAACCGACGGCCTCCGCGGTGCGGCGCACGCCGTATTCGTCCCCGCCAGACGCAAAATCGGCCCCGCGCGGGCACGCGATGTTTCGGGCCCCCTGCGGTGCTGGTACAGTAGTGCTCGCGTCAGTCAATGGAGAGCCAAGATGAACACGGCGAACGGCTATCGGATACTTGCCGCGGTGGCGGTGATTTTCGCCCTGTCAGGATGTGATATTTCGGTCGACGGAGAGGGTTCCACCAAGGTCAATGGGTCCGTCCATGTAGCGGCCGGCAAGGCGGCCGAAGAAGCCCACACGGTCAACGGATCCATCCATGTCGACGACAACGCCGCCGTCACCTCCGCGGGAACCGTCAATGGCAGTGTCCGATTGGGGGCGCACGCAACGGCAACTTCGGCGAAAACCGTGAATGGCTCGATCTCCCTCGGCGAGGGTGCCCACGTCTCCGGCAGCGCATCCTCGGTCAATGGCGACCTGACTCTGGCGAGCGGAGCGGAGGTTTCCGGCTCCCTGACCAATGTCAACGGCAAGATCAACTTGAACTCCGCGCACGTAGCCGGCGGCATCAAGACCGTGAGCGGCGACATTCATATTTTGGGCGCTTCTCACGTCGAAGGCGGCATTCTGGTCGAGAAGCCGAACAGCATTCTATTCAACAGCGACGATCCGGTAATCGTCATCGGACCCGGCGCAGTCGTTCAGGGCGACCTGCGATTCGAGCGCAAAGTGAAGCTGTACGTGAGCGACAAGGCGACGATCGGAACCGTCACGGGCGCCACACCCATAGCATTCAGCGGCGATAATCCACCCAATTGAAATTTAGGAAGGACTCATCATGCTAAGTTCGCGCGTTCGTTCCACCATCGTGCTCGCCGCCATCGCCGCCACGGCGTACGCAAGCGGCGCCGCCGCGGCTGACGCCGCTCTCTCCGCTGCGGTTGCAAGCCCCGCGCGCCCTGCCGCCGCAGTGGCCCGTGATAAATCGCGCCATCCGGTCGAAGAACTGAGCTTTTTTGGCATCAATCCTAAAATGAACGTGGTGGAATTGTGGCCGGGAGGCGGCTATTGGACCGACATACTGGGTCCTTATCTGAAGCCCAGCGGCCATTACACCGTCGCGCTGCCGCCCTCCGGCGGCGAGGAAGGCTCGAGCGCGGCCCGCTTCCGCGCGCGCATCGCCGCGGAGAAGGAGCGGCTCGGCACCATTCACGAGACGACCTTGGGCCCCGGGCACTTTGATATCGCGCCACCGGGCTCCGCGGATCTGGTCCTGACGTTCCGCAATCTTCACAATTGGATGAACGACGGCTATGCAGAGCAGGCGCTAGCCGCGTGTTTCACGGCCCTGAAACCGGGCGGAATCCTTGGAATCGAAGAGCATCGCGGGCGCAACGACAAGCCGCAGGATCCAAAGGCGGAGAGCGGCTACGTGCGCCAGGATTATGCGGTCGCCATGGCCAAGAAGGCCGGATTCGTGCTGGTGGCATCGTCGGAGATCAATGCCAATCCGCGCGACACGAAGGAGTGGCCGAAGGGAGTCTGGACATTGCCGCCCACATTGGCCATGGGCGATAAGGACCGCGAGAAATACATTGCCATCGGCGAAGGCGACAATTTCGTCCTCAAGTTTCAAAAGCCGCGCTGAGCCGGCGCGCCGCTTGGCCCGCGCTAGGCGGTCTTTTCCTCGGTTAGGCCGAGCTCTTTGATCATGTGCTCGCGCATGGCGAACTTCTGCACCTTGCCGGTGATGGTCATTGGGAATTCCGTCACGAAGCGGATATAGCGCGGGACCTTGTAGTGGGCAATCTGGTTCTGGCAGAACTCGCGGATCTCTTCCGACGTGCTGCTCGCGCCCGGCTTGAGCTGAATCCAGGCGCACAATTCCTCGCCGAATTTGACATCCGGGACACCGCAAACCTGCACCGCCTGGACCTTGGAATGCCGGTATAGGAATTCCTCGATCTCGCGCGGATAGACATTCTCGCCGCCTCGAATCACCATGTCCTTGAGACGCCCGGTGATATTGGCATAACCCTCCTCATCGATGACGCCGAGATCGCCGGTATGCATCCAACCGGCGTCATCCAGCACTTCGCGGGTTTTTTCCGCATCCTGCCAATAGCCTTTCATCACGGAATAGCCGCGCGTGTGCAACTCGCCCTGGACGCCGCGCGGCACGCATCTTCCCTGCACGTCGACGATCTTGACTTGAACGTGCGGATGCACGCGTCCCACGGTCGACACCCGGCGCTCGAATGAGTCATGTGTCCCAGTCTGGAAACTGACGGGACTGGTCTCTGTCATTCCGTAGCAATTCGTGATCTCGGCGAGGTTCATCTGGCTTATCACCCGCTTCATCACTTCAACCGGGCACGGCGATCCTGCCATGATGCCGGTTCGCAAGCTCGACAGGTCATAGTGCGAAAATTCAGGTGTTTCCAGTTCGGCAATGAACATCGTGGGAACGCCATAGAGCGCCGTGGCCCGTTCGCGATCGATGGCCTCCAATGTGCGCGCCGCATCGAAGCTCTCCGCCGGATAAATCATCGCTGCGCCGTGCGCGATCGCCGCCAGATTCCCCATGACCATGCCAAAACAGTGATACAGCGGCACTGGAATACAGATCCGATCCCGCTCCGTCAGCCCAATGCCACGACCGACGAAGTAGCCGTTATTCAAAATATTGTAATGACTCAACGTGGCGCCTTTCGGCGACCCCGTGGTACCGCTGGTGAACTGGATGTTGATGGCGTCGTCCGGCTGCAGCTCTGCGCCCACTTGCGCAAGACGCTCGCGATCTGCCGCGCTCCCCCGCTGCATCACGTCCTCGAAGTTCAAGCACCCCGCTGTGGCGGTTCGGCCCAAGCGGATGACCAGCTTCAAGTGCGGCAGCCGCGCACTGCTCAAGTCATTGGCGGCACAGCGATCCAGTTCGGGCGCCAGAGAGCGCAGCATGGCCAGGTAGTCGCTGTTCTTGAGCCGTTCGGCTGTAATCAGCGCGCGGCATCCGACTTTCTTCAGGCAGAACTCCAGTTCCGCGAGCCGATACGCCGGATTGATGTTCACCAGAATCAGCCCCGCCTTGGCGCTGGCGAATTGCGCGACTGCCCATTCGGCGCAGTTCGGCGCCCAGATGCCGATCCTATCGCCCGGTTTCAAACCGAGAGAAACCAACCCGGCCGCCAGCAGATCGACCCGATGCTTCAGTTCCGCATAACTCCAGCGAACCTGCTGCAGAGGAACGATGAGAGCGTCGCGCGAGCCGAACCGCAGCGCCGTGTGGTCAAACGCCCGCCCGATGGTTTCGTATTTCAGCGGGACCTCACCGCTACCCGCGACGAAACTTAAGTTCACGTTGGATCCTTGGGGCTCTTGAACTCGCATTGTACTGCCCCCAGCTCGATAGTTTCGAGCCGACTCCAACTATGAGCTTTCGCCGTCTATTTCAGCATCCCCTTTTGTTGTTCCTGTCGTTATCGGCATATATCGGCTGGCGCCTGCTATCGGGCCTAGGTCTCGCTCCCGCGGGCATCGTCTTGGGGATTGTGCTGTTGATCGGGTGCTGCCTGATCATCCCGTTGTCCATGCGGACCCGGGTCCTGCGAAATCGAAAACTCGCAGATCGGCTTGCGTGGGCAGGGCTGATGGCGATGGGCTTTTTTTCGTCGCTATTCGTTCTGACACTGCTGCGCGACGTCGTGCTCCTCGGCGCCCACCTGCTCCTGTCCGGCGCACAGGCGCAACTCTGGGTTCAGCGCAGCGCGCAAGCGACTCTTGTTCTTACGCTCTTCATTACCCTGGCCGGATTGATCATCGCGCGGCGCCGGCCGGGCATCGTTGAAATAAAGATACCCGTGGCCGATTTGCCGGATGCTCTGCATGGATTCTCGATCGCGCAGATCAGCGACGTGCACGTGGGTCCCACCATCAAACGCGGCTTCGTCGAAGGCGTCGTGCGTCAGGTCAATGCATTGAAGGCCGACTTGATTGCGGTAACCGGCGATTTGGTCGATGGTTCCGTGCACCAACTGGCGGCACATACGGCCCCTTTGGCCGCTCTGAGTGCGCGGCACGGCGCCTACTTTGTCACCGGCAACCACGAGTACTACTCCGGGGAGCGCGCTTGGACGGAGGAGATCGGCCGATTGGGATTGCGGGTGCTCAAAAATGAGCATGTCGTATTGAAGCACGACGGCGCATTCTTGGTGCTTGCCGGCGTGACGGACTTAAGCGCGCATCATTTCGACCCTGCGCAGCGCAGCGATCCTGCAGCGGCGCTGCGCGGCGCGCCCACCGATGCCGGCGCCAAGGTACTGCTGGCCCACCAGCCGAGTTCGGCGATGGCCGCCGCCGATGCGGGATTTGATGTGCAGATTTCAGGGCATACGCACGGCGGCCAGTTCTGGCCATGGAACCTGTTCATCCATTTTTTTCAACCTTTTTCGAGCGGACTGCATCGCTTGAAGAATTTGTGGATCTACGTAAGCCGCGGCACCGGCTACTGGGGCCCGCCAAATCGTTTCGGCGTTCCATCGGAAATAACGCGCATCCGCTTGGTACCTGCGGCTCCGTGATGCCGACGAACCGACCACGCGATTTGTTCAAGGGTCTGATGCCGGTTGGGCCGGCGGGTTTGGCGCCTCCATCCCGAATTGCTTGGCATATTCGGCGTTCAGCCGCGGCCAGCCGAATTTCATGGCCTCCGGACCGACGATGCGGCCAATGGGAGTATTGTCGAGCAGGCGATCCAGAACATCGAAGCAAATGTGCCAACCCGCTGCGCCCATGGCGATGTAACGGCGATCGATGTTGGTCCACAGCGTCAGGCGCGTGCCCCCGGCGCGGGGTTCGAGTTCCCAGCGCATGTCGAAGCCGCCCCAATTGTATTCGAGCGCTTTAGGAGGGTCGGCTCGCGTCACTCTTGTTTCGGTAACCCGGGGCGTGGGTGCGCCGACGGTGGTGAGATTTACTTTGGATCCAGCCGCAGCCAGGCTTGCATCGGCTTCGAAAGGAGCCCACTCGCGCAAATGCACGGGATCGGTAAGTGCCTGCCAGACTTTTTCCGGCGGGTGGCGCAGTTCTCTGACGAGAACGAGCGTCCGCTTCTCCCCGTCCTCTTGTACGTGCGCTCCGCTGGCCGGACCCGGTCGGTACTGCTCTCGATGACCCACCTTCTTCTCCTCAGCGGGAATGGCGCATCAGCTGAGTAAGCTGAATGAGATTGCCGCAGGTGTGGCAAAGCCCAGCACTTCGGTATAGAAGCGCAGCGCCTTCTCCTGGTCGTTCACGTACACGCTGATTACTTTGATTTTCATTTCGATTCTCCGATGTTAGGCGGGGATTTTGAACCCCGTCGTCTTCCAGCCGTCCTTCCTTTCGTTGGCTTTGGCTTCTTTGACGGTGTACCCATGCGATCAAGATGGCGCTCGAGCGCATCCACGTGCACGGACCAGAAGCGGCGAAACTGAGCGAGCCAGTCATCCACTTCCCGAAATGGTTCAGGTCTCAGCCGGTACAGACGGCGCTGTGCGTCCACCGTCGATTCCACGAAACCGGTCTCTCGCAGGACCCGAAGGTGCTTCGACACGGTCGGTTGCGGCATTCCGAGCCGACGCTCGATCTCTCCCACCGATTGTTGCGACGAGACCAAGAGGCTTAAGATCGCGCGCCGGTTCGGCTCCGCGATTATTTCGAATACAGATTCCATGTTTTTTATATACTCCGTCGTGTATGTACTTGTCAAGGCATATAATGCGCCTGACCGCTCGCCGCCCGCATGCCGACCCCTCAATCAGGCCGACGAGTTTTTGCGGCTAGGAGCGGACCGGGCTTGCGGCGGCGAGGAGCAGTTTCTCCGGCGCGCGCTGCTGAAGCGCCGTATCCAGTGAATCGACGAAGGCTCGCTCGACGAGGTAATCCCCGGTCAGGCCGATTTGCGGGGACGGCTCGAATCCCCGGGACTGAAGCAGCGCCGTCGCATCCGAGAGCATGCGCATGTTGCCGCAAATCATGAACCGGTCGCAGCGCGGATCGAGCGGGCTCACCCCGAGGTCGGAGAACACCCGGCCGCTCGCTACCGCGGTCGTCACGCGGCCGCGGTAGCGACTGCTCTCTTGAGTGACGGTCGGATAGTCGAGAAGGCGCTCGCGCACGGCATCGCCGAGATAAGCATCCTCCCGCAGCGTACGAATGACGGCGTCGCCGTAGGCAAGATCCGCGTTGTTGCGGGCGCCCCGCAGCAATATGACCTGCTCGAATCTTTCATAAGTCTCCGGGTCTTTGGCAATGCTGACAAAGGGCGCAATCCCGGTGCCAGTGGCCAGCAGGATAAGCCGCTTGCCGGGCTTGAGATCGCGCAGCACCAAAGTGCCGGTCGGCTTGGTGCTCACCAGCAGGCTCGAACCGGGCTCGATGTGCTGCAACCTGGAGGTCAGCGGTCCGCCAGGCACCTTGATGCTGTAGAACTCCAGGTGTTCCTCATAGTTGGCGCTCGCGATGCTATAAGCACGCACGATCTTGCGACCGTCGATTTCGAGTCCCAGCATGACGAATTGACCGTTCTCGAAGCGCAGACCTGCGCCGCGCGTGCATTTGAAGCTGAACAGCCGCTCGCTCCAATGCTGAACATCGATGACACGTTCGTTGGTGTAGCTGGCCATGAGGTCAAACTTCGGTGTCGACGATCAACGCAGGCGCATCCGTCCGCGTTCGCTCGCACGGCCGATCAACGCGTTCGCAAAGCCTGCACCCCCGGCTGAGGACGACGTACAAGTGACTATTCAAGCTTCACTCCTTAAACAACTGTTCAATAACATTTTAATATTGGGCTATGGCGGCGCGGCATCAGTACTTCCCGCAGCCCATGCGCATATCAATGAATTGCTGAAAATATTGAGGACCGCCCAGGGGTTGCTGGTTGGGCGCCTGGTTGCGGCTCGCCCGCCCTCAGCTGTTATCGACCGTCTGATGCGGGCAATGACATGGATGCGTCAACGGCTCGCGCCGGGTGCGCGCGAGCTTCCCGCTTGAAAACGGCAGGGAACCCCGGATTACTTCAATTCGAACTTGATCGCCAATTGCACGCAGCCGGACACGGACCGCCCGTTCGACGAGGTGTGTGGACGGTAGTAGGGGGAACCGGATGCTGCGATTCTCACTGCGGCCTGATCCAAAGCAGTCACGCCCGAGGAGCGGACGATCGTCGGGTCGTGGTCGAGCCTACCGGTGTCATCGACGCAGACATGCACGGTCACGCTGTCTGGGCCACCGGAATCTCGCGGTCTTGCATCCGCCGCTAACTGAGCCGGCGCTCCCGCAATGGGCTCGGGAGATCGACTGGTCCCCGATGATTGATTATGTCTAGACATCGCGCGCGTCTCATTCGCATTGCCCTGATCAGCCCACCGGAAGGCAATCTGCTGCCACGAATCGATCGGCTCTCCATCGCCCACCCGGGTTGCGGATGCGAATCGAAGCTTGGCGACGCAACTGAGTGCGGCGGAATCCAGAGCATTCGAACCCGAAGAGGACTTGATGGAGAACCGTGACTGTAGGCCCCTGCTGGGCAACCAGAAAACAATCACGGCTGCCGTTCCCTCATCAGTGACCCGCAGCTCCGGACACCGTGTCTTGGGGTTGAACCCCAGAGAGGTTTGCGCCCGTATGTAATGAACGGGCTCGGGCTCCGCCGCACTGATGTCTGCTCGAGCGCTCAGAAGCACGCACGTAAGGGTCAGGAGAAGCCAATTATGCATAAGGACCACCATTGTTCAGGCGCTGCCGTCGACGCGGTTGAGAGGTTCGGTAGTTTGCGTCCGATCATGAAGCGGCCGGTTGAGGAGTTCGGCTTGCTGCTTGGCGCCGGAGCACGACATGGGTGGCTTTTTCCGATGCAACGAACTGAACGCACTCGTATCCCAGAGCGCGCATGTCAATCCCCTCGAACAGTCGCTCTCCTCGGCCCAGCAGGACCGGCGAGATTGCGACATGCAGCTCATCGATGAGGCCTGTGCGAAGATACTGTTGGATCGTGTTCGGTCCGCCGCCAATGCGCACATCCATTCCGTTGGCGGCGTCGCGCGCCCGATCAAGCGCCTCGTGAATCCCGCCAGTGACGAAGTAGAATGTCGTTCCGCCTTCCATTTGGATGGGCGCGCGTGCGTGATGAGTCAAGACGAAAGTTGGTACGTGGTAGGGTGGGCTGTCTCCCCACCAGCCTTTCCAGTTCATATCGGGCCAGGAGCCGCGAATCGGGCCGAACATGTTTCTTCCAAGAATCCAGGCGCCCACATTCTTGAAGCCCCGCGCAGCGAAGTCGTCATCGATCCCCGTTGCGCCGCCCGCGGCGCCAAATAGGGTCCGTTGGAACGTGCGGGTTGGAACCAACCACCGGTGCAAATCCGTCCCGCCCACGCCGAGCGGATTGCTGATGTCCTGATTCGGACCAGCTCCGTATCCGTCTAGCGAGATGGTGAAGCCCTCCACTCGGACGCGTGTCATTTTCATGCCTTCCTTTCGCTTGACGTCTAACCAGAGTCGACAGCATTGCGGCGATACAAAATGGCGCGCTGCAGCCGGCGGCTATGACTACAGCACCGTCACGTTGCACCGTCAATGGCGACGTTGAATTTGGCCGCGAGACCCGCGGGTCCGCCGCCTCGAATCGGCGCGAACCGTGAAAAATTCGACAAATCACCGCCGATATTGGCATTGACGCTGCCCGCGGCCGGCGTATAGTTTGGTTGTTGAAGATTTCAACAATGGAGGTCGGAATGGCAACCGTCAATTTCAGTGTACCGGATGCAGTGAAGGCGGAATTCGACAAGACCTTCGGCGACCAGAACAAGAGCTCCATCATCGCGGAACTGATGCGGCGGGCCGTGCGCGAGCGGCACCTTCAAATTAGACGGGAACGACTGTTCCGGCAATTGAGCAGCGCGCGTAGCAGTCGGCCGTCCTTTAGCAATGACGAAGTACGCAGGGCACGTGCAGTTAATCGACCGTGATCGTCGTCATCGATGCGAGCGTGGTTCTGAAGTGGCTGCTGGAGGACCCCGCCCGCGAGTCTGACACCGAGAAGGCCCTAGCCCTCATCGAGTTGGTCGTAAGCGGGCGACTGGAGGTCCTGCAGCCTGTGCATTGGTTGGCCGAAGTGGCGGCGGTAGCTGCCCGCCTCGCCCCACAGACGGCAGTCCGCGACGTCGAAATGCTCGCCGCGCTGGAGTTTCCTACGACAGACGACCCGAACGTCATCCGGCGGGCAACCCACCTCGCTATCGAGTCCAATCATCATCTGTTTGACACCCTGTATCACGCAGTCGCGCTCGAGCACGACGACGCTTTGCTGGTGACCGCAGACGATCGGTACTACGGGAGAGCCGAGCGTTACGGCGCGATTGCCGCATTGCGCGACTGGAGAGGCGTACCTTGATCGTTACCGCGCCGTCCAAAATTCGCTGCGCGATTTTGTCGAACCCACGTAGACGCAAATAGAAATCAGTAAGTTACTGAAAACTTGGGGCCCGCCGTCCCCTGGAATCCCCTCGCCTCCCCGCCTTTGGCTGTGGATTTGGCAGTAGGGCTTTCAACCAGCGCGCTTGCTCATCCGGGAATATATCTCGAACGCGAGGTCACTCGTGACGATCCGTAAAGCAGCCGTATGCTGGAATACACGAATTGCGATCCTGGCGGTTGCGCTTATCTGCAGTTTTGCAACGGCGATTCCAGCGCAAGCGCAGAATGCAGAACCGCCGGCTTGGGCCGCATTCAAAGACGTTTGGAAGAACGTCACATCGTACAGCGCGACCGTGATCGTCTTTGAACGGCAGGGCACAGAAGTGCAGAGCTCGGTTCTCGACTACACCTTCCGCATGCCCTCAAGCGCCACTGTGCACTTCATGGGGGCCCCAACGCCGGCGTAACAGTCGTGTGGAACGGGGGTAACACGGTCGTCGTCCACCGCGGCACCGGCCTGATCGCTCTTTTCAAGAAGACGTTCTCACTTCACGATCCTCGCGTGACGACGATCCGTCAATCATCGATCGATCAACTCAGCTTTGCAGCGATCCTCGCTCATGCGCAGAGCACGCCGGGAATAGTGTCCCAAGACGTCGGTCCGTCGATCCTCGACATCCCGACTGAGGCCGTAACTCTCGTCCCGGCCTCCTCTCTTGCCAGCACCGGCATAACGCGCGAGGTCGTCGATATCTCCGTGCCGACGGGCCTACCGCTACGCATCTTGGGATACGAAGGAGACACTCTCGTTCGTCAGATAGATTTCACCAACATAATATTGCGACCTTAGCTTCTGAGCTTCTGATCGAGTACGTGCGCGAACGGCCTACTCTGGGTTTTCGGAAGCAATGGAACAGAGAACCGCACGTCGAGCGACAGCCGTACTCGCAACGCTCCGCGCACACAGGCGATCCACTCCTGCTGACGAGGGCCACCAATCTGAGCCGTGCCGCTGGCGGGGCCGTCGTCGTCGCGCTGCTGTCATCGGGCGGCAGCCGGCCACAACCGCCGGAGACGGCATTAGAATGGCCGCCCGATAGTTGTCATTCACGACTGGCCACCGATAGCCACTTAAGTGGGGCCGGTGCACCGCCTACTGGGCAGTCTGCTGACGAAAATATTCGCGGCGCTTCATCGCGAGATAGCTGTCACGGTCCACTTCGTGCAGCTGCCGTGAGTAGCGCTCGGTAGCATCGAACCATCGCTCAAGGCTTCGTTCGAAGCGCTCGGGAGCGGGCGCCGCGAGGGCCTCGAGATAGGCGTCGATGGCGAGGTAGTACCGCATAATGTTGCGCTCAACGATACCTCGGACGCCGCCAATGAATGTCGGCTGCGTATCGTTCTGGGTGCCGGTTATGGTGAAGCCCACCTTGTCGCTGCCCGTTCCGCGCAGGTACTTCCGCATCGCGACGCGTGCCCAGAAGCCGTACGTGTAGGAATACTGGAGATGCACGAATGCGCGCTCATCTTGCAGGCCGACCGCTTCGAGGGAGATGCGATAATTGCTGGTCCCCAGCGGTCCCCTGCGGGCGTTGAGGCTGACCTCCATGTAGTCGGGCAGCGCCACCGCGACGCTGTAGTCGAACTCAATCCGATAGGCGCCCGTAAGTGGCTGGTCGTTCTTTTTGCCGATCGCGACCGAGAGCACGGTGCGCCCACCGCGTGGTAAGGGGCGGCAATACTTCACATTCAGATGCAGGATCAGCGCGTCGCACCAGTGGGCCGGTCTCGTCAATGCGTCGCTGACCGCGGCGATCGGGTAGTCGACGACAGCGTAGACGTCGCCCTGCAATACGCGGGGACGTTCGACGGATTCGATGTAGAGGCGCTGCTGTAATCGGTTTTGCTCGAGCTCCTGCTTCAATGTCGCGTACTGAGCCCGCAGCGCCCCTGCTGGGTCTTCTTCCAGCGCCGCGGCCGTGGTGACCGATGCAATCGCGCACGCCGTCGCAACTGCGAAGGGCGTAGCCACTTGCAGCCAGGAATGGGTGGTGGACTGCGGGTTCATCCGTGTGCCCATCCACGCCCAATACCGTTGCAGCGACGCCTCGCATTCCATAAGCCCGTAAGAATTCCGGGCCTGCCACTTGAAACAATCCCACCCACTGAAACACTTTAGCGTCAACGCCCCTAACGCCACACCGTGGAATACCGGGGCGAGTGAGTAGAAATACTTACGAGCCGACTTCGCTTCGCCGGCATCCTGTCCGGACAGGATCGTGGCGATGGTGAGGAATCGAGGAATCTTCTGTGTGCATCGACCTCGAACAGGCTCCCGAGGCAGTTACCTTAAGCGTCCCCCCGTTTGAATCTCCGGCAGAGATCTCTAACTGGTCTTCTTCGCGGCCCGCCATATTCGCCGCAGTTCCTTGCGGTGCTTACGGAACTTGTGAAAGAGTGCGCTTTGGCTATGTTTGATGTCCGCCGATAGGTCGCGCGCCGCGCGACGATAACGCCGCTGACGTTTGAGCGCGCGTCCAACGCACCAAACGTCGTGCAGATCTCCCAAGCAATCCTGCAGCTCGCATAGTTGCTTGATCTCCGCACAAGTCACGCCCGAGCGATCCGAATCGCACTCCTCCAGCAAGTATCGCTGCTTCTTGATCTTCAATCTTAGCTTATGCAAGCGTCGTGGTTCGTGCCCACGATAACGAAGTGCCACCAACAGATGCAGGCGCCGGCGCTTCAACACGCGCTCGATCGCTGATCTCATTGGCTCTTGTGTGGCAACGATCAAACGGGGATCTGATGCGACGTATCGCAACTCCACGAGTCGCGCGGACCATGCATCGCTCCTTAGCATCGATTCCAGATCGACAACCGTCCGAGATCTGCTATGCGCCACTGCCGCCTTCAATCCATCCATCTCTGCACGGCTCGGGCCGGCGTGTTTTTGAGACAGGCTGGAAACGACCTTTTGGGTGACGTCAGCCTCTCTCACCGCGTTGAGGTCATGGATCATCTCCTGGAGCGCGGTCGCATAACGATGAAATGCGGCGGGGTCCAATTCTTGCCTGAATGCGGATAGCACCGCCCGTAGTCGACGCGCCGCGGTGCGCGTTCTGTGTACCGTATCTGGGGTAACTGCTCGCGGGAGCCCAGATAGCTTCCGATTTAGGGATCGCTGCAACCGTTGAATGCACTGATGCAACGCTACGGTCACCGGTACAGCGCCTGCAGCGGACGATTGTCCGTGAGGCTTCCTGTGTTCAGCGCGGTCCGGCTTTCTATTTTGCATCACTCGTCCTATTGGCGAAATGCACGCACGCCGACTAACCCCTCTTCACCCCGAGCGTCGCCTTTCGCCCCGTGCTCGGCGTCCAGAGCCACGGCCGGTATTGGCCGTTATAATGCCAGCGAGTAAATTGTCTGCTGCGGATTGCTCGGGTCACGGCTCGCACTCATTCCCAGATCCTCGGCAAGTGCGCGCATCCCCGCATTGTCCGCGAAGTCTGTTGAATACAGGTGCTTCACGCCGTTATTGCGCGCGGATTGGATCAATTGTTTCATCAACAGCGTTCCCAGCCCCTTGCGCTGCCAATCATCGGCAACCGTCACGGCGATCTCTCGGACATCCGAACTCGAATTGGGCGCGTACCGGCTGACCCCAATCTCCGTTTCCCGACCGTCATGACGGATTGTTGCGACAAAGGCCATGGAATGCCTTCCGTCGACATCGCACAGGCGCGATACCTCGCCGGTCGAGAGTTCCTTCACACCGCCCAAGAAGCGGTAGCGTTTGGATTGTGGGGACAGACCGCGAATGAACGCTGCCTCCATCTCGGTATCCGTAATGCGGATGGGCCGGATCGTGACAACATCTCCGGCAACTGTAAGCTGCGACTCGTTAGGCATCATACTGATATTCCTCTCGATGGAGACATACTGCAGCGAGGCTCTGACAGCCTAGGGGTTGGGCCGCGCGTACGCCATCGATACATTTACGTATAGTAGGAGTCCCGCGTAGGGTGTATTCGACTTTGATATTTGCGTGAGGATATATGACGCTTTTCTCCCTGCCCAAAGCTCTAGCGCCGCTATTTCGAGGGAGCGAAGCCGCAGGCGTATCAGAGCTCTTCCCGGCGATCGAGATCGATTTGGCTTCAATGAGTTTGAACCCCGCCGGTGGCATATGGGGCCACAAACCTTTGAAATTCGCCTGTAGAGCACGAGGTCAATTGTCGCAGCACTCGTATCTGCGGAGCCTAATCGCCCGACGCCGAATTGAGCGAAGCAAGGGTGATGCACAGCTGGTCCCGCTGCTTCGCGATGATAGTAACTAAGCGTTCCGCCGAGCGTGTGGCAATCCCTTATCGCGGGGCGGTGAAGTCCGTGTGAGATTTCTGCAACCCCTGCTGTGCAAGTCGCAGTTCACCCAAGGCCCCTCTATGGACACCCGGCAGCATTTTTCGATTTGGTACTTCGTGTTCGTCATGGTGTTGATGTTGGCGCTACAGAGTTTGCTAGTCAATCGCCATGTAGAGACGTTGGCCTACAGTGATTTCAAGACCCTGCTGCACGCCGGCAAGATCAAGGAAGTTCTCATCAGCGACGATACGCTCTCGGGAACGGCCGACCTTCGTGGGGGCGATGCCGTGCTGCCGGCCGAGGTCTGGAAATCCATGCCGCGCGACAATCTCGGCGAGCACGCGTTCGCCACCGCGCGGGTACCGGATGCCAACCTGGTCGCAGACCTTCAGACCGCCAAGGTGCGCTTCTCGGGACAGGTCGAAAACCGCTGGTTGTCGACACTGCTGGGCTGGGTGGCACCGGCTTTGGTCTTCGTCGTGATCTGGGGCTTTTTCATGCGCCGCATGGGCAGCGGGCAGTTGGGTAGTCTCATGGATGTCGGCAAGAGCAAGGCCAAAGTCTTCGTCCAGAAGGAGACTGGCGTGCGCTTCGCGGATGTCGCCGGAATCGATGAAGCGAAGGAGGAACTGATGGAAGTCGTGGATTTCCTGAAGAATCCCGAGCGCTATCGAAAACTCGGAGGGCAGATTCCGAAGGGCGTTTTGATTGTCGGTGCGCCGGGCACAGGCAAGACCCTCCTCGCCAAGGCGGTCGCCGGTGAGGCGGCTGTGCCCTTCCTGTCGATCAGCGGTTCCGAATTCGTCGAAATGTTCGTCGGAGTCGGCGCGGCGCGGGTGCGTGATCTCTTTCAGCAAGCCGAGAAGCTCGCCCCCTGCATCATCTTCATCGACGAGCTGGATGCGCTCGGCAAGGCACGCGGGGTCAGCGGGCTCGCCGGAAATGACGAGCGTGAGCAGACCCTCAATCAGCTTCTGGTGCAGATGGATGGATTCAATACGCAGGGCGGCGTCATTATCATGGCAGCCACTAACCGGCCGGAAATCCTCGATCCGGCCTTGCTTCGCCCGGGCCGCTTTGATCGACAGGTCGCGCTCGATCGGCCCGACATCAAAGGCCGCGAGCAGATCCTGCGCGTTCACGCCAAGCATCTGGTGCTCGGACCGGATGTGAATCTGGCGGCCGTCGCCGGGAAGACCGCGGGCTTGGCTGGTGCCGATCTCGCCAATATTGTCAACGAGGCGGCGCTGCATGCGGCGCGCAATAACAAGACCGTTGTCGAGATGAGCGACTTCGACGAAGCAATCGACCGGACAATTACCGGGCTCGAGAGGAAGAGCCGGGTGATGACCCCCAAGGAAAGGGAGACGGTAGCCTACCATGAGGCCGGCCACGCCCTCATGGCGGAGTCTCGCGCAAGTGTGGACAAAGTCGCGAAGGTGTCGATCATTCCACGGGGTATTGGCGCCTTGGGTTACACGCAACAACAGCCCACCGAAGACCGCTACCTCCTTAAACACGGGGAACTGCTCGACCGGCTCGACGTATTGCTGGGTGGTCGAGGGGCGGAGCAGCTCATCTTCGGCGAACTCTCGACGGGCGCTCAGAACGACTTGCAGCGTGCCACTGATCTTGTACGCCAGATGATCACGCGCTATGGAATGAGCGAGACACTGGGACCTGCGACTTTCGAAGCCGCACGCCCCGCGCTCTTTCTGCCGGAAGTAGCCGCGGCCGGCCGCGCGGAGTATAGCGAGCGGACCGCTGAGGTCATCGATGAGGAGATGCGGAAGCTGCTGATCGCGGCTCAGGATCGTGTGCGCGAAAGTCTGACTGCCCGCCGCCAACAGCTTGAGGCAGTCGCCCAAGAGTTATTACGCCATGAGGTTGTGGACCGCGCCAAATTGACGAGCCTCCTGGAAGCGGTCAACGTGACGCCGAATGCGGATGGGCCGGTCCGTGCTGCCACGGGACGAGATGGAGAACCCCGGCCCTGTTAGTCCGGTCTCGAGGCAGGTGTACGTCAGGTCATTGAGGTCACGCGTCCGCGATGGCGCGACAATCCGGAGGAGCGCGGCGTTGACATTCTCAGCTGCCTTCAACTGCCCAGCGCTGGCGTCGCTGCGCGTCAGCCCGCGCAGGTTACCCCTCCCGCGAATCCTTTCGTATCGGCTCAGCCGCCGTCAAATCGCTTCTTAGCGGCTTCGGCTATAAGCGCCAAATCGCCGCGCACCTATAGCGCCCCGCCTTATCGTGCGTTGAGCGACCGCGCACCTTGTCGACGTCAGCGATCATGTCGATGATGAACATCGGGATAATGCGCGTGGGCGTGCTCAATCGGCTCATGTGTGTGCCGGTGGGAATGCGGTTCCGGCCGGCGCCAGTCGTGCTGATGTTGATGGTGTGCGTCGTGGACATGGGAGTGCTCGTGTTCCAGGGGTAAATGGCGATGCCGATGCTCGTGGCGCTCGGTGAGATGCAGCCAGACCCCGGCCCCCATGAAAAGTCCGGCGATACTCAAAGTCGGGGTCAACGGCGCGCCCAAGGCCACTGCCAGAGCCGCCCCGATAAAAGGCGCCAGCGAAAAGTAAGCGCCCGTTCGCGCGGTGCCGAGGTTGCGCAGCGCGAGAACAAAGAGCGTGAGACTCAGGCCGTAACCGACGAAGCCAAAGAGCCCCGCTTGAAGTAGCAAGATGCCCGACGGTAAGTGCGCGCCATAGCGCAGCGCCAGCGCCACACTGATGGGTCCCGCGATCGGCAGGGAGACATCAGTAACGTAAACGACATCGCACATAATCGATTTCGTCGTCGGTGCTCGAAGCCTTCGTCAACTCTGCGACCTTGCGCTCGTCGCGAGTCTTCCGTGCAGCTTGGAGCTCCAACCGCTGCTCCTTGTACGCCAGGAGCGCCTCTTCGGTGCCCAATGTCAATGCATCCAACTCGCGGCGTCCCAGCGGCGTCTTGAATTCAGCCATAAGAGTTCCTCCACCTCTTAGATTGCCCCAAAACGCAAATCCAGCCAGCGCAACCGCTTTCGTTCATTGCCGGCGCTGACCCCACTTGTGCGGGCTGCACCAAAGTCAGGTTAATCCACAATTGTCGCACGCCAGGGAAATGTGCCGCCATGAAAGGCGAAAAGTGCCATCGTGAAAGAAAAGCGACATACGCCGCGGGAGTCATGAATGAGCTTATCTATATTTATCTGTCGCATAAGCTAGCGTTGATCATCACGCCCGCTGCTATTTCGCGCCCCGCGGCTTGTATGTGAATTTTTGGCCCGACACCGACGCTTCGTACATGAGGCCGCCCTTCGCAATGGTGAACACCATCATGCCATCATGAAATTCGCCAAAGGTCGCTGCGTCCTTCTTACCGCCGCTCGCCGCGGCGCTGGTACCCGTCGTGCCCCCACTGGCCGACGCCGATGCCGACACCAAGACCGGCCTTACCTACCCGTAGCTTTTGTGAAAGAACGACGCGCTTACGCGCGCATTCTTGAACAGGGTTATCGTGTCGCTGTAACTGTCAGCATGCGCAACACCGAAAAGCATTCCTATCGTGGCGATCATCGACCATGCACGAGTTATCATTTTCATATCAATTTCCCCTATTTTTCTTGGCGGATGTGCGATCCTTCATTCCATCGATCAATACATTGCATCGCAAAGGCGGCGATCAAGGCGTTCATCGTGTACCGCGCGCCGATAATCAAACGTCGACGCGCAATCCGTCAATTCAAGATAATCGTCGACGCGGCGATTTCATCGGGGTCTGAGACGACGCCAACCTCGCGCTCTGGCACCCAGAAAGTCAATTTATCGTCCTTCTGGAGCTTCGAGTATTCGACTCTTTTACCGCCGATCTTTACCCTGGCATCGGGACCCGGCTTGAGCGTTATCTCGCGGCCAGGATCGCCGCCTACGTTCAAAAACCGCACGGAGACGGTGTCGGACCTTACGGCCGTCACCTGGGCCTCGAAGCGCGCGAACTTCTTGCCGTTTCGCACGACGACTTCCTGGCATGCCGCCGGCGCACGCGGAAAAGATTTGAGCAGTTGCTCATTCCAAGTAATGTCCATGCAGGTGGGCCCCGCCGGATGTTCGGCGCGCGCTGCGGCGGCGCCTAGCGCGGCCATACAAGTCAGCAGTGCAGCAGCCGCCGCCGTTTGAAAGTAATTGCTCATCTTCGTTCTCCTCGCACCATTGCTAGACGCTCCGATGCTCCTTTTCGTACGTGTCTGAACATTCAATGTTCATACCGATATTATTCAAGACGGTCAATCTTAGTGCGGACGCTCAAAGGCTTGTATACGAGGCGGTCCGTACCTGAATGCGGACATCTACTTATAGACGCTTACGCTTGATTGCAGAGCGGGAGGCCTTGTCGGTACAGAGCAGGGTGACAGCCGAGGAAGGGGCCCGCTTGCGTCTCGGACCAGGAATCTTCGGATCAAATGCGTCCCGATGATGCGTTTCAAGGAGATGGTCTCGATGTGGCAGGCCCTGGGGTTGAACACGCGCCCGCTACCGAGCACGGATATGCGCCGCTTTAATGTTCTGGGCGTCCGAACACTTTGCGGATCCAACCACGACTTTTCTGCTGTGCTACAGAATGCTCTGGTTCAGGAATCGAATCGGGGACGCCGCGGTGACCGCTGAGTTGTTCGATGTGAATCTGGTTGGCTTTTCCAACGTGGCCTCATAGCAGATCCTGGGGGTACTACCCGAGCGGCACACTAGGGCTCGTCCTCGTTGTCGTGTTGATTTTGGTTCTCACTGGGCGCATTTGGCGGTCGCAACTCCGCACGCGGCCGTCGGTCACCGACGAACTACGAGCGTCACGCACTCGAACATCGGGCGGCTTGGGCGATGGAACGATCACCGTTCAAACATGGCGAATCCACGGATACAGACCCCAGGGGCCAAGGAAGATCGTGGCTCCTGGAGCTTCATACTCGGTCGCCGTCAAGCGGAAGAGAAGAAAAAGGTCAGCCACCGAACGTCTGCCGCCTGCGGCGGCAGACTGCGCTGTGGTATGTGTTGAATGAAGATCAAAGGATGGAAAGAGAGGTTAGACACTGTCCACCGAAGCGGGTGAGATCCAAGGAGGATTCCGCGCCTTCGGTGTCGGCGATCAGGGAACGGCAGAGTTGGTCGGCATCGAACAGGGTGGCTATTTCGCCGAAGAGGTCCCAGCGGGCGGCGCGTGGGTCGAAAAGATTCAAGATCACGTCGCCGCGTCCGGGGTCGTAGAACTTCTCCAAAGGGGGTTGCGCACTGGAGCGGCATTGCTCCGGCCACTTGATCCGAAACCTGCTTATCGAGGCCGTGCTCGGGATGATGTCGCGCCTGGCGTACCCGCGAGCCACTGACTCCATGCTCTCTCAGTGTGGCCAGCAGTCCGCCGGCTCGTCACTTCACTCTGGCTGAGCTTCGCTCCCGCGCTTCTCATGTCCCAACGGCGGAAACGACGTCCGAGAGAAGGCGACGCACTTCCTCGGCGGTTGATCGCAGCGCGGGATTGCCTGCCCGCTCCATCGAAGACACCGGGTCGACAGCGGCAACCTCGACTCGCTCGTCCAACGTCTCGCGGACGATGACATTGCATGGCAGCAACACGCCGAGCTTATTCTCGATCTTCAAAGCCTCATGTGCGAAATGCGGATTGCAGGCGCCGAGAATCCGATATTTCAGCATGTCGGCGCCAACCTTGGCCTTGAGCGTCGCCTGCACATCAATATCTGAGAGCACACCGAAGCCCTGTGACTTCAGTCGGGCCACCACATCGGCAACGACGCTATCGAAGGGCCTAGAGACAGTCTTTGCGATGTAGTAAGTCATCGGTGGAGTTCCCCTGATCGGTCGAGTCGGCAGTTCTCGCCGCATCGTTCGACCAAGGTAGGTTCCCAGCGGTCCGATGTAAAGTGTGGATTATGCGTACGAATTAGGTAGTCGTGCACGAAACTCTTCCACCATGTTCAGCCCAACACGATGTGGGCAATGGGCTGTCACAGCGCACTCTCCCGCAAGCACATGCAACCACAACACACTCGCAACCGCGTCACTCGTGTTGGGAGCCGCGGTTGAACGGCCAGGGCACCGGTAAGACCATTTTTGTAGGCAGAACTCGCGCTGATTGTGGGCAATCAATCCGATAATTGACGCCTGACGAGCGCGTCTTTTTGATCATCGCGACGCACCCCGAGCGAACCTACCGCGTGCAATACGGACCTCTGCGGCTTTTCCTTATAGACCCTGCCACCGCAAGCCGTAAGCTGATCATGGGATCAGAACCTGGGAGGTACATCATCATGCAAAGCAGTCATAGCGAAGTTCCGAAATGCCTTACTTGGAGTTACGGATTGGCCGGAGGAATATAATGCGCCGGAACGCGCAACTGCCGCAGAGATGAAGGCCAAACGGCAGTGGAGTCTCGACTGTCGCATCCGCACTCGTGGCGATCAATGCAGTCTACGATGATGCGCTACCTTAGAACTTTCGCGATTCTCATTGCCTGCGCTGCCATTGGCCTCACCGGATGCGGCGGCGGTGACTCCGGCAACAACCCACCGCCGGCAATCGTCACCCAGATACTCAGCGACTCGGGGTTTGATGGTGATATCCAACAGACGTCACCGAGCACTTTCACGGTTACCCAGGGCATGTCGCCAAGTGTTCAGAGTGTGCTTGCCGGTATCGATCCGACGACTCTTACGGAATTTAGGGCGTTTCTCGATTTCCCGCTGACCGGCGCCGGAGGTGTGCCGGGTAACGCTATGATTGAGTCAGCTTTCCTTGATATCTATATCAACAGCCTTCAACCGAGCACGGCCACGCTTCCCATTCTCATCGAGCTTGTAGCCTTTCAGCCACCCACGCTGCTCGAGACTGATTTCGACCGTAACCTCCAGCCGCCACTGGCGTACGTCCGAGTCGCACCCCCGTTTACCCAAGCGGACGTCGGTACCAATGTATCGATCGACGTAACTTCCCTGATGGTGCAAGCGCAGCAGATGGGACTGATCGATTTCCAGGTGCGCATCATGGAAGACTTAGGGCCAGCTATTTCCGGACTAATCGAAATTGACGATAGCACGGGAGCCAATCGTGCATCATTCGCGCCCATGCTAACGGTCTCCTATTTTTTTTAATTGCATTTGAAACGGCAAGACGTCTAGCTAAGCTAGCCCGGAGGGATAAAAGCTAAGGCTTGAAAAGGCTCAAAAAAAAGTGGCGGAGAGGGTGGGATTGCTCGCGGCCGCAGACGGCCGCTCGTCCTTCGCTTCGCTGCGGACCGCCGCGGCTGCACCGCGGCGTCCAAAATTCGCTGCGCGATTTTTGTCGAACCGGTGGGTTCGTCCACACACCCTGCACCTTCTGAAAATAAAAAGGCCCCAGCGGGGCCTTTTATTTTCAGTGGCGGAGAGGGTGGGATTCGAACCCACGTGCCGGAATTACCCGACCATCCGATTTCGAGTCGGCGCCGTTGTGACCACTTCGGTACCTCTCCAGTTAACTTAAAATTCTCGTCGTTTACTTAAGTTTTCCCGCATTAACTTAAACAAAATTAACTTCTCACGCACTCGACAACCGGGCTCGAAACGCGTTTGTCAAGGGTTCGCGGAAAGAAATAATCGTTTATTCTAGCGCATCGGAAAAGGGCTCGCCTCTCGAACAGGACTTGCCCGGCACCACGGCGCTCAAAATGGACTATTAAACCGTGCGTAAATTGACCATACAGACAGACTGGCCGCGCTGGACTAAGTGCACTATCGCGATTTCCGCGATGGCGCTGCTGAGCAGCTACGCGCCGGTACCCGGCTTGATCCACCAGATCAAGTCGCTGGGAGAGCTGCGGGTGGTCACGCGCACGGGCCCGCTCGCCTATTATCGCGGTCCTGACGGCAGCGCGGAAGGGCCGGAATACGATCTCGCGCGCCGCTTCGCCGATGAGCTGGGCGTGAAGCTCAAGATCACGCCGATGCGGACTTATGCCGAAATTTACGCCGCTCTGACTTCCGGGCAGGCGCATCTGGCGGCGGCCGGTTTAAAGGTGCCCATGCAGGCCGTTCCTGGGGTGCAGTTTGGTGCTGCCTATCAGCGTGTGCGCGAACATCTGATCTATCGTCGCGGCGCGCCGAGACCAGGCTCTCTCTACGAAATCGGCAATTCGGACCTTGAAATCGCGGCCGGCAGTTCGCACGCGAAAACTCTGGAAGACGCCCGCAACGCTTATCCGGACCTGGTGTGGGTCGAAAATGCCAGCACCAATTCGCAAGCATTGCTGGATGGAGTCGCCGACGGAACCATCGACTACACCATTGCCGACTCGACCGAGTTCGCTTTGGCGCACGACGTGCACCCCGACCTGCGCATCGCTTTCGACTTCCCGCAAGATTGGCCGCTCGCCTGGGCGAGTAGCGACCGCGATCCCGGATTTGCGCGCGATTTGGCGGAATATTTCGGCAGACTGAAAGTCGATGGGGAGCTTGCCACGATCGTGAATCGTTACTACGGGCGCTCCGAGGATGCGGAATTTGCCGGCGGTCCCGGCTTCATGCAGCATCTGCAAAGCCGTTTGCCGCTCTATAAGCAATGGTTCGTCGAAGCCGCGGAACAAAGCAGCCAGGACTGGCGCCTGCTGGCCGCCATCGGATATCAAGAGTCGAAGTGGAATCCCAGCGCTGCTTCATCCGCTGGAGCCCGAGGCCTCATGCAGTTGACGGTGGAGACCGCCAACGAGACGCAAGTCACCGACCTGTCGGATGCCCGGCAGAGCATTTTCGGCGGCGCCCGTTATTTTCGGCAGGTGTACGAGAAAATTCCCGCTCACGTTCCTGAACCGGATCGCACCTGGTTCGCGCTCGCCGCATACAACATCGGATTCGGGCACGTCGAGGATGCGCGAGTGCTGGCGCAAAAGGCCGGCCGCGATCCGGACTCCTGGCAGGATGTGCGGTCCTTCCTGCCGTTGCTCGAACAAGAGCGCTGGTACACGCAAACCGAAAACGGTTATGCACGAGGACGAGAGCCGGTGCGCTACGTCGACAACGTCCGGGGCTATCGAGACCTGCTGGAATGGGCTTGGGGCGACGGTCCGCGCACGCCCGTCTTGAATTAACGGCGGCTTTCGAAGAACTGCCGCAATAGAGCCGCGGCTTCTTCGCTGCACACCCCGCCGAATACGTCCAAGCCGTGCGCAAGCCGCGGCTCGCGCGGCAGGTCGATGACGCTGCCGCAGGCGCCCGCCCTTGCGTCCCATGCCCCGAATACGAGCCGCGTCACGCGCGCATTGAGCAGCGCCCCCATGCACATCGCGCAGGGTTCCAATGTCGCATACAGCGTGGCGCCGCTGAGCCGATAATTGCCGCGTACCGACGCGCCCGCGCGCAACGCGATGATCTCCGCATGAGCCGTCGGATCGTGGCTGGCGATCGGCCGATTCCAGCCCTCGCCGATGACCTCATCGTCCAGAACCAACAAGGCACCCACCGGAACTTCGCCCTCCTCCACCGCTCTCTGCGCGAGCAGCAGTGCGCGCCGCATGAATTCGCTGTCGCTGGTCGGCTTCATCGCGGCGCCATTGCGGGCCGTCGTTGCGCGGCGAAGCGAACCGCAAATATCACGATGTACAGCGAAAGCAGCGCGGCGGCGCTGTAGCTCAAGGAGTTGTGGATGCCGACGCTGGCGCCCAGCAAACCGACGCACACGCCGCTGAAGGTTCGCATTCCGTTAGCGAACATGGCGAACACGCCGATGACTCGTCCGCGAATCTCCGCCGGCGCGTTCAGCTGCACCAAGGATTGCGCCATTGAATTGAATCCAAGTTCGACGAAGCCGGCCATGAACAATAGGGTGATGGCGACGGCGTAGGTATGCGATCGCGCGAATCCGGCCAGCGCGCAGCACCAGACGATCGCGAGGATGTAGGCGGTCTTGACCTTTGGCGGCAGCAAACCGCGGCTCTCCAGAATCAATCCGGCGAAAAGGCCGCCCGCGGCATCGGCCGCCAGCAGGATCATATACGACACGTCCGACGCCCGTGCGTGCCCCAAATCGAGGGCGAATCCCGGCATCTGCGCCTGGTAGGCATTGCCGATGAAAAAAGCGGATGCACCGACCAGCACGGTCATCGACAACAGCACCGGGTCGCGACGCACCACCTTCATGGTCGACCATATATCCTGGAATCCGCGGATTCCCTGCGGCCGCGGCGCACCCGCGCGGTCCGGACCGTAGGGCGCCTTGATCAGCCACACGAACATTGGAACATAGATCAGGGCATTGAGAAATATTCCGTACACGGGTCCAAAAACCAACAGCAATGCGCCGCCGGCCGCCGGACCCACCAGAAACGCCAAATAACGCCCGGTCGCGTTCAGTCGCACCGCGCTCGGCACCTGCTGCGCCCCGACGATACGATGAATGAGCACCTGAGCGGCCGGCATCCAAATGACGCCGGCCAAACCGTGGACGATCAGGAGGGCCCCGGCCTTCCATTGCTGCGTCGAGTCGGTCGCGAACATCACGCCCCAGCCGATGGACACGCCCATGAACAGCAGCATGCCGATCTGAATCAGCCGGCGCACATCGAAGCGGTCCGCCAAGCCGCCCGTATAGGCCGCAAACAAGAGATACGGCGCCCAATGCGAAACGACCGCAAAAGCACCGAGCGCCGGGGAGTGAAATTTCTGAAAAACCACCCAATAAGAAATCACGTGCTCGATGTTGTCGGCCATCATCGCCGCGCTGCCGGCCAACACGTAGCTGCGAAAATCCCGATTCGCAAGCGAGGTGAACGCGCCGCGCTGAGGCGCGAGCTGTGACGGGGCGTCGATTTGAGAATCCAATTGAGTAGAATACCGCGTTGGCTTCGGCGGACAACGATAACACGAGGAAATCCATGCGTGGACTTCTGTTGCTTGCGGCATGCGCGGTCGTCCCGCCGGCATTTGCCAATGAGGGCATGTGGACCTTCGAGAATTTTCCGGCGACCGCGCTACGACAGAATTTCGGAGCCGATATCACGCCTGCGTGGCTCGATCGCGTCAGGCTATCGACGCTCCGATTGACCAATTGCAGCGCATCCTTCGTCTCGCGGGAGGGACTCATCCTCACCAACCATCATTGCATCGAATCGTGCCTTGCCGAATTATCCTCGCCGGAGAAGAGCCTGCTGGAGCTCGGCTTTCACGCTGCCGCGCGCAAAGAGGAACGGCGCTGTCCGGCGCAGTACGCGGACGTGCTCATCGCCACGGAAAACATCACGGACGCGGTATCGAAGGCCGATTCCGGGCTGGACGACGCCGCGGCCAACACCGCCCGTAAGAAGGTATTGACCGCGCTTGAACAGGCCTGCGAACAGGCAAGCGCCAGGTCGAAATCCGGCAAGCTGGTATGCCAATCCGTGCGGCTCTACCAGGGAGGCCAGTATTATCTCTACAAGTACAAGCGCTATGCGGACCTGCGCTTGGTGTTCGCGCCGGAAGCCGACATCGGCGCCTTTGGCGGAGACCCGGATAACTTCCAGTTCCCACGTTGGTCGCTGGATTTCTCCTTCCTCCGTGCCTATGAAGACAATAAGCCGGCGCACACGCCCAATTATTTGCAGATCGATTTCGCCGGTCCGCGTGCCGACCAGCTGGTTTTTGTCTCGGGCGATCCGGGCACGACGGCCCGGTTGCAAACGCGCTCGCAACTGGAGTTCGCCCGAGATGTCGCGTTGCCTCTCACCCTGCTGAGGGCTTCCGAGCTGCGCGGCCGCTATATCCAATTCGGCAAGAATAATGTCGGCGACGAGCGCATCGCTCTGGCGCCGCTCAACAGTCTGCAGAATGGCATCAAAGTGCGACGCAAAGAGCTCGATACCCTGAATGACGATGCATTTTTGGACCAGAAATCCAAGGCGGAACAAGCTTTGCGGGCCGTCGCCGCCATCAGCGGGCCCGATCCCTGGCAGGAAATCGCAACGGCATCGAGCCGCGAACGGGTGCTCTACCTGCCCTACATTTTCATCGAAAATGCGGCCGGCTTCAGCAGTGCCTTATTTCGCGATGCGCGCCTCTTGCTCAGGGCCGCCGACGAGCGTCTCAAGCCCAATCAGGATCGGTTGCGAGAATTTACCGATGCCGAACTGCCCCGCATGCAGCACGATCTTTTTACACAAGTTCCTGTTTATCCGGAGTTCGAACAATTGACGCTGTCTTTCTCGCTGGAGCGCATGCGCGAATGGCTGGGTCCGGATTACCCTCTGGTGCGCAAGTTGATGGGCAAGGAGTCGCCGGATGCCTTGGCGACCCGGCTCATTGCCGAAACGGAAATCAACGACGCCGATTTTCGCAAACGCCTGTGGCTGGGGGGTAAAGCCGCGGTTGACGCGTCTCGCGACCCCATGATCGCTTTGGCCCGTTCCGTCGACGGCGAGGCTCGCGCCATACGCCGGCAATACGAAGACGAAGTAGAAGCGCCCATTGACGGGGCGGCGGAAAAAATTGCGGCTGCCCGCTTCAAAGCGTACGGCACCCATGTATATCCGGATGCGACTTTTACTCCGCGCCTGAACTACGGCACGGTACAAGGATGGGTGGAAAACGGAACCAGCGTCCAGCCCTTTAGTTATCTGGCGCGGGCATTCGAACGCGCCACCGGCGCCGCGCCGTTCAAGATACCCGACAGCTGGATGCGCGTGAAAGCGCGGCTGGACATGAACGCGCCATTTTGCATTTCCACCAGCAACGACATCGTCGGTGGGAATTCCGGAAGCCCCCTGATCGATGTCGACGGAAAAATCGTCGGTCTGATGTTCGACGGCAACATCCATTCGATCGCCGGCCGCTATTGGTTCAATCCAGACAACAACCGCGCAATCGCCCTGCACCCCGCCATCATCCGCGAGGCGCTCGAAAAGGTCTATGACGCGAACGAGCTGCTGCAGGAATTGCAGCCGCACTCGGAGGGAGCCCCGCCCTAGACGGTCATCCGCTCAAATATTCGCGACAAAAGCCCCCAGTAGGTGGCGGGCCGGAGGCGTTGAATGATGTCCAAAATTGTCGCGTCGCCGCCGATGAGGATGCGCGGTTCGTTGCGTTCAACCCCTCGAATTATGCGCTGCGCCGCCGCGGCTGGCGTGGTGCGCGCCATGCGCTCGAAGCGATCCCCGACATCCTGCATGCTCACGCTTTCGCGCAACTGATTGCCGGTGCGCGCTTTGCGCGCAATGTTGGTCTTCACGCCGCCGGGATGTACGACCGAGAGCCTCACGGGGCTCTTGTTCATTGCGAGTTCGTGCCGCAACGCCTCTGAGAATCCGCGCACCGCGAACTTCGACGCGCAATAGGCGGACTGGCCGGCGGGTGCGATTATCCCAAAGACGCTGGAAATATTGATGATGTGCGCTTGCGGACGGCTTTGAAGATGCCCAAGGAAGGCGCGCGTGCCGCGCACCACGCCCCAAAAATTGATATCCATCAGCCACGCCATCTGCGTCTGATCGAATTCGTCGAATTGGCCCAGCAACGCGACACCCGCATTGTTGAACAGCAAATTGAGCGACGGAAAGTCGGCGATCGCGGCGGCAGCGAAGTCTTGAATCTGCTCGGGGCGGCCGACATCGACAGTGCGAACCGTGACGCGACGCGAATGCGCCGCGGCAATTTCCCGTGCCACGGACTCAAGACCCGCCGAGTCCAAGTCGGCGAGCGCCAGATCGCACCCGCGGGCCGCTAACTCGAGCGCCAGAGCGCGCCCGATGCCGCTGGCGGCTCCCGTGATCGCGGCGGCCGAACCTTCGAATTGGAATGTTTTCACAAGTCACCTTATATTTGTTCTATGGCCGCGCGGCGGCGAAATTGCGCTTGCGCGATCTTACCCGGCAAATCAGCATGCGTGCTATGGCGATCGTGGGTCGGGGGTCGGGGGTCGGGCAGCCCGCTCAAATAGCGCCAAATGCGGCCCCGCCAAGCCGGTCAAAATTGGACGCGATTGGGTAGAATGGCGATAACAAAAACTGGTGGGATAAAACAGAGGGATGCAATATGGCTAGCGAAAAAGTCCACAAAGGCAGCTGTTTCTGCGGTGAGGTGCAATTTGAAGTTTCCGGCGAGCCTGCCGGAATGGGTTATTGCCATTGCGAGTCGTGCCGCCATTGGTCGGCCGGCCCGGTCAATGCCTTTACGCTGTGGAATCCGCAATCGTTGAAGGTGACCCATGGCGCGGGCAGCATCGGTACGTATAACAAAACTCCCATCAGCTTCCGCAAGTGGTGCAAGCAATGCGGCGGACATCTGTTCACCGACCACCCAACCATGGGTCTGGTGGACATCTATGCTGCGATGCTGCCAAAAATGAAGTTCGAACCAGGAGTGCATGTGCACTACCAGGAAACCGTGCTGCCGATTCGCGATGGCAAGCCGAAGTTCAAGGACATGCCCCAGGAAATGGGTGGTTCGGGCGTGAATCTGCCGGAGTAAACTGAGCCCGCACGGTCGCAGGGTTTCTCGACTCAACCGAGGCAGATTGGCGTGGCAGTCAAAATAAAGCGAATCTACGAGCCCGCGGCGCCCGCGGACGGCACGCGGGTCCTGGTGGATCGGCTCTGGCCGAGGGGTGTCGGTAAGGCGCGCGCGAAACTCGCGCTGTGGATGAAGGAGATTGCGCCAAGTCCGGAATTGCGAATTTGGTTCGACCACCGGCCGGAACGATTTCGTGAATTTGGCCGCCGCTACAAGAAGGAATTGAGGCGCAATCCGGCGCTGGGCGAGCTTCGCAATCTTGCGCGGCACAAACGTGTCACGTTGCTCTATGCGGCTCATGACCCGAAGGTCAATCACGCCGCCTTACTGCAATCGATCCTGCGCGGCAGATCGACTCGGGCCGCGCCGAAGACGCTCAGTTCGGCTGTTTAACGATCCTCAAATAGGGCTTGGGCGCCTTCCAGCCGGCCGGATAGATCTTCTTTGCATCCTCATCGGTCACGGAGCCCGAGATGATCACATCCTCGCCTTGTTTCCAATTTGCCGGCGTCGCAACCTTGTGCTTCGAGGTCAGCTGAATCGAATCGAGGGCACGCAGAATTTCATCGAAATTTCGCCCGGTCGTCATCGGATAGGTCAACATCAATTTGATCTTTTTGTCGGGACCGATGATGAACACAGAACGCACTGTGGCATTGGTCGCGGCGGTGCGGCCCGCTGCCCCGCCCGGCTCTTCCGCGGGCAGCATGTTGTAGAGCTTCGCGACCGCAAGATCGGTATCCGCGATCATCGGATACTTGACCGTGGCGCCCTGCGTCTCTTCGATGTCTTTAAGCCAGCCCTTGTGGCTCTCGACCGGATCGATGGATAGGCCGATGAGCTTGGCATTGCGCTTGGTGAATTCCGGTTCGATCTTTGCCATGTAGCCCAGTTCGGTCGTGCACACGGGCGTGAAGTCTTTCGGGTGTGAAAATAAAATCGCCCACTTGTCGCCGATCCATTGGTGAAAATCGATGGGGCCGTGGGTTGTTTGCGCCTTGAAGTTCGGCGCCGTGTCATTGATGCGAAGCGACATACAGATCCTCATTTCTTAAAAGGGGCAAATTCGGGGTATGGCCAACAATGATTGTCTTGAAGGCGGAACGCGAATTATACGCTCACTTGCGGCACATGGCTGGCTGCGGACCGGCCTTACTCGGCCACGGAAATCTCGGCTCAACCCGGGCGGCAGGTCCGCACTTTTGTAAAAAAGACATTTCGTTTTGCGATTTCCGCAGAACCCTAGCGTTGCGCGGTCAAGTCCCAGACCAAGACCGAATGGGGCGCCAAGCGAAGATGGATGATGCGGTCGGCGTCCAGCGAGTCGGGCGGCGGGCGGCCATACGCGCTTTTTGCCCTGAATTTGCGAGCGGCGTCGGGCGGCAGTTCCAGTGCCGCAACGAGATCGAGCGCATACGACTGCGGCCGCGCCGCAGGATTGCGCAAGGCAATCACCGAACGCTGCGGGTTCCACGATGCCCAACCGTAGATCTGACCCCGTGCCGGGTCCCCGCCTTGCCAATGGCTGTCCTTGAGAACCGGCGCGCGCTTGCGCGCCCAGCGCGCGGCGTGTGCGATCAGATCCCAGTCCTCGGGCTTCAATAGATCGGCAGACACGTACAGTTCTTGGAGGCCGGTGCCGCTCGCGAAATACGACCAGACTTCATCCGGCAAATCTCCGCCGGGATCGCTGCTCAGTCCGCGCGCATGGCGGGCGAAAATAATCCCGTGCAGCATCAGCGCGTTCAGTGGATAGAAAGGGCTCTGGCGCACAATGCCGCCGTAGGTGTCCGCATCGCGATACGTGATCCAACGCTGCCGGTCGGAACCCTGCCCGGCAAATTCATGATCCTCGCCGCCGCGCCAGACCGAATCGACCGTCATCAGCCAGAACGGCGACGGCCAGGTGCCCGTGCTCAGATTGATGAAAAGCTCCGGGCGAACGACGCGCAGGTCCTGTATCAACGCCATGGCTGCCGCGAAATCGCTGTCGAAGGCACTGCCGGCGGTGACCTTGTCGGGGCTTCCGGTGCCGTCCAGCTTGAATTGATTGATGCCGTACGACTGCAGCAGCCCCACAGCCGCCGCGTGAAAGCGTGCATAGTATTTCGGTCCCGATAACGCGAGACCTTGGCTGTCGACTTCGTACCCTGCCGCATTGGCGGCCGCCAGACGCGCCTGGCGCGGCGGCCCGTAGCCGCCCCAAGGCGAAAGCCATACGCCGGGTTCGGCGCCGAATCTTTCGGCGGCGGCGCGAATCCGGCTGAAGCCCTCGGGAAACCCGTCGTTGAACTCCCAGAGGCGTGCGGGATCGTCCCATCCGTCGTCGAACAGAAAAGAATCCACGACGACATGCCGGTTCACCACGAGTTCTCTGCCGATGTTCTCGATGGCGCCGAGCGCATCCGCCTCGGTGTAGCGGCTGAAATAGCCGATGTCGTACCACGAGTTGTAGTGCAGGAAAGTCCGAAAGGGATGCGCGCGTTCGGCTTCGAGATAGGCCGCAAACGAACGCCGCAGCTGCCCGGGTGCTGCGACGCCGACGACGGCGGTGTAGGTGATGGGGATGCCTCTCAGCAGCGGCAGTTTGCGTTTCAGCGACGAGGTCGCCTCGCCGTTGATCGCCAAGGCGCGTGCCATCGGATGTTCGAACGCGAAAAACGCATCACCGCTCACAATCGGCGTGCCATCGGCAGTACCGGCGGTCGCTGCGCCCGGCAAGTGCAGGTTGATGAGCGAAACGCGCGCGATGTCCATGTCCTTTGCCGCCTTCAATGTGAAGGATTCGCGCAGGTAAGCGCCGTCGGCGGTCATCGATGCGCGCCACGCAATCGTGAGACCACCGTCATTCTGGGTTAGCGCGCCTTCAATGGCCTGCACGGACTTTCGGGCCGCATCGCGCGCCGCCTCGCGGCTGCCCGGCACTACGACACAGTGAATGGGAGCGTCGAGGTGAAAATCGCCGGGCCGCAGGATGGCGCCGTCGCGCAGCTGCAGTTCAAACAGTTCGCCCTGCAGCCGCGCGTCGACGCCGCTCAGTCGATTTTCGAGGCGTACGGGCCGGACGTGTCCGCCGCTGATATCGAAACTCACCGCGATCGCGCGGTTCGACAGGGTGGCCACGGCGCCGTCGGCTTCGCATCGAGCCAGGCCGGAAGCCTGCGCTCCGGCGGTCGATGTCAGCAATAAAGCAATCCAACGCGATGCCGCCCTGATCACCATTCTACGGTCCGTTCCTGGTGCAACCGATCCTAGCACTTCGCGAGCGGTTGCTTCGCCTTGCCGATCGTGCTATTGAAAGCGTGTCGGTCTAACTGCGTTGGACGTTCGAGGTGTGGCATGAGGCTGATTCCATCGTTGATTCTCTGTCTTGCGCTGTCCGCGTGCGCGACCGATTATGTGTCGCAGATGTATGAGCCCAATCACGGTATCCGAAACTCGCATTATTACTCGGAACAAACCTTGGACCCGACCATGATTACGGACGGTACTTATGCGTCAAAGCAGATGAACGGTCTTTATGTTTCGAAGCCCGTTTGCTTGACCGGCTATCGTTGTTCACCGGTACAGCAGTGGTCCGGATGGGATCCATAACGCGGCCGTCGGGCGCCCAAGAATCTCTGTCCGCTTTTCTATTCTCTGTCCGCTTTCGGCTCCGCACCCAGGTAGCGTAAAAAGGATCGCGTAAGTTCGCCCTTCAGGGCCTTATCGTCCTTGGGCAACAGCCCTCTCCCTATCCTGATATCCCCTCCGCCATGAGCAACTCAGGTGCCCGCCATCCGCTCTTCAACCGCGAGTTTCGCTATCTTTGGATCGGCAACACGCTTTCAGGGTGCGGCGACCAGGTTTTCCTGGTGGCACTTCCCTGGCTCATCCTGCAGCTCACCGGTTCCGGCGCGGTCCTGGGCGGAATCATGATGGTGGAGGCGATTCCTCGGGCGGCACTCATGCTCATCGGAGGGGCGGTCACCGATCGCATTTCGCCGCGCAAGATCATGATCATGACCGCTGCGGTCCGCAGCCTTCTCGTGGCCCTGCTGACCGCTTTCGTTTGGACCCGTCAGGTGCAAATCTGGCAGCTGTACGCGCTGAGCTTCCTCTTCGGCGTGGCCGATGCGTTCGCGGCGCCGGCCGCGCAGACCTTTTTACCTTCACTGGTCGCTCCTGAACAATTGCCCGCAGCGAACGCGCTGTCGCAAGGCACGCAACAGCTGACCGGGATGGCGGTGCCCGCCCCGGCCGGAGTCATGGTTGCAGCGTTTGGCATCGCCACGGCATTTTGCGCGGACGCCGTCAGCTTCCTGTTCATCATCGCCGCGCTTCTCATGCTGCGCGATCCGCCTCGCATCGAATCGGCTGCGGCCCGCTCCAGCATCGTCCAATCAATTCTCGAAGGCCTGCGCTACGTCAAGAACGACGTCGCGTTGCGCTCCTTATTGCTGGTCGCCGCGGTGCTGAACTTCAGTATCGCCGGACCGATGAGCGTAGGCATCGCATTTCTGGCGAAGTACGAATTTGGCACGCCGACAGCGTTTGGACTTCTGGTATCGTCCGTCGCCGCCGGAAGTCTGACGGGGTTGGCGCTCGCCGCCGCACGGCGGCAGCGCAAGCGCGGACGGTTGCTGCTGGCAGTCAGCACAATCGTCGGAGTCTGCACCGTGTCGATAAGCGTGTCCCATCAATTGTGGAGCCTTTTACCGATACTCTTTGTCATGGGCGTCAGCGCCGGATTTCTCAATGTGCAGCTCGTTGCTTGGTTTCAGCAACGCGTCGAGCGCGCCATGCTCGGCCGGGTCATGAGCGTGCTCATGTTCGCCTCGCTCGGCCTCATGCCGCTCTCGCTGGCGGCGGCCGGTGTCTTGGTGCAGTGGAGCCTGCCGGGCATGTTTGCCGCCGCCGGCGCTTTGGTGCTAGCGGTTACCTTCGTCGCCGGTTTGAATCGACCGGTTCGCGACATCGACTGACACGAAGCCCAACAGCGCTTCACCCAAGCGGTGAAGCGCATATCGGACTGACTTGCGTCGCAGCGCCCGCGGTTGACCCGAAGCAGGCGCGAGTTTCTCGACCTACATGAAGAACCGTTCGGATACGATCTTCCCATCCTTCACTTCGTAGGCGCAGATTTCTTCGAGTTTTACCCGCCCGCGGCCTTTCATCGTCACATCCATGGTGAGCGCAAGGGCGATGGCATTGCCCGTGACGAGCGGTGCTGATGTGCTGCACCCGTGGATCTCTTCCACCATCGACTCGAACTTATGGCCCTTTTCAATGATGGCACGCAAGCCTTTCGTTTCTTTGGGGAAGTCCGGCATATCGCGAGGTCGATGCTGACCGCGTCCTCCGCGAAGAGCTCCTTCTGCGCGGCTTCAAACTGCCCTTGCCGGCATAGCTCCGTGAGACGCGTGGCGATTTGTTGCGTGTTCATGACAAGCTCCTTGGGTTGCTGAAGTGGCCGGCGAAATGCGGCCATACGCGTTTGCCGCACGGATCTGCACGGAGCTACGTACGTAGAAAAGCCGCTGAGACTGATAGCTTGGGAAAAAGGAGAAATGATGTGAGCACCGCACAATTGCCCATTGAAGAGATGGACGCCGCTGAAGTCGCTGCATTGATGCGGGCGCGCAAGTTGCTTCTCATCGATGTCAGGGAACCTGGTGAATACCAAACGGAGAGAATCGCTGGGGCGTTGCTTTATCCGATGTCGACTTTCGAAGCGGCGGCGTTGCCCGAAGACGGTCTGCGCAAGGTCGTTTTTCAGTGCGGCAGCGGCAAGCGCTCGTTGACCGCGGCGGAACGCCGTCTCGCCGCGGGGCAGCAACACGCAGCGCACTTGCGCGGCGGAATAGCGGCCTGGAAGGCAGCCGGCTTTCCGGTGCTTACACCCGCTTCTCGCGGCTGATGTCGCGTCCGCTCATTCGAGGGGAGCAATTGTGAAGCCCTACCCCCAGCGGAATGGCGACCGCTTAGCCTAAATCATCGACGCGCAGTATCTTGCGCTCAGCGCCCCGTCGGATACGGATCCTGCAGAGCGGTGGTGCCGTTCTCGAGCAGGGACTTGAGGTTCGAAACGATTTTCGGCCAGCCCCCGGACACCGCAGTGATGAATTTCGAGGGCTCGCGTTCGATCGTATGGGTGATGCAGAGCTTGACCGCCGTACCGGTGGGCTCCAATTCCATCGTGCATAGCGACTCGCCTTCAGCCTTGAGTTCGGGCTTGTTTTGGTTCTGCCAGCGGATCACCAACCGCCGCGGCGGCTCAGCCTCGACGATTTCGCCGGCGTCGGAGATGCTGCCGTCGGGGTAGAGCATTTTCCAAGAGGATCCCGGCGTCCAGGTGCTTTGGCAGTGCGTGCCGAACCAGTACTGCTTCATGAACTCCCCGTCGGTCAGGGCCGCCCAGAGCTTCTCCGCCGTGGTGCGGATGTAGCTCACATAGACGAATGTCGATCTAGACATTGGCTTTCTCCAGTCGTCGTTTCAAGTCCGAGAGCGCCTTGAGGCGCGGTTTTTCGAATTTGGCAATCCAGCGCTCGTAGATCTCCTGAAGCGGAATTGGATTGAGGAAATGCAGCTTTTCCCGGCCGCGCCGCACCGTGGCGAGCAGATTCGCCGCCTCCAGCACGTCCAGATGTTGCGTCACGCCCTGCCGCGTCATCTCCAGGTGTTCGCACAGCTCGCCGAGCGTGCGGCCGTCGTGGACGTGCAGCATGTCCAGCAGCTTGCGGCGGCTGGGATCTGCGAGGGCCCTGAAAAGTCTGTCGGAGTCGTGGCGCTCTGCCATGGGTTATATGCAAGTAATTACTTGCATAAAGTATAGGCAAGTATTTACTTGCGTGTCAAGAGTTGCTGCAAACTCACGTAGTAGCCGCCGCTCAAGCAATTCGCCAGGCGCATGCAGCCCAATCCGTCGCCGGCAATTCTGTCGCGCGCAGAAGCGCTACGCTCGCTCCCGACTATCTCGCAGCAGCTGGCCAAGCACGTGCGTATCGTGCCTCCCATGAACAGTCTCGACGATGCGCGCTGTACCCATGGAAAACGCCAACTCCACCTTCACGCCCCAACCCGCGCGTATCTCGGCTGCGCCGTGGTCCGCCTGCATCAGCAGGTAAACTGGGTCGTTAACCGATGCGTCTACTCGCAAGCGGAGGTCATGTAACGACGACATGCGGCGTACCTCTATGTCCGCCAACGCGACTTTCGTGAGCTGGCTCAGATCGGAGCTTTTGGAATTACGGGATCCCGGCTGTGTCGTGTGGCGGGTGTTGTAGAAAACGATCAGCCGAGCCAAGTCTCCCAACAATGGCAGCGCGGAGGGCGGTTTCACCGCGTGCGGCGTTCTGTCTGAGGCTGCCTCGATCGGTGCGGGTGTTGCTTGCGGATCGGCAGACCAGTGAGCGCTCATCACCTTGATCGGTTGCACGGGCCCGGGGGCCGCTTCGGGCGCCAGTCCACATCGGACCAGGCTTATTTGGTGCGCGCCGGGTTCGATGCGGGCCATCTTTTTAGGAAAGCCATAGATTTCGCGCCCGGCGGCCATCGCTGTGTCGTCATCGACATAAAGACAGATCGGGTACAGTCCCATTCTACCGACCGGGTTCAGGCCTTTTTCGCGGACGAACGCCGCAAGCAATACTTCGTTATAGCTGTAGCGTGCGCCGCTCGGATCGCATTCGGCGTGCACATCCTCATGGCGCAAGACTGCGAAGAGAATCCTATCGCTTAGCCCGGGGAACAGTTTCAGATCGGGAGAGATCGCTTCGGTCAGACGCTCGGAGTTCCCATCCAGCAGGAAGAACGAGCCCGTGGAGCGCGGGAAGCGGTACGGCGGCGGCAGCACCAGCGGGGCGCCCCGGGGCGTCGCGGCGAACCGCGGCACATGCCCTTTTTTCGGAGCTGCCAGGGTGCGCGTGGCAATCAGTCCGGCGACCTTGATTGCGCCCTCAGCCGCCGCATCCACGCAAGGAAGGGCGAATTCATTTCGCACCCACGCGCCGGCGAGGCACAGGTTCTCCAGCGGGCTCTGATGCGGCGGCCGCCAATGCAGTTCGCCCGGCCGCGTCAGCAGGTAGCGGTGGAAGGATTCTCGATTGCGGCGCAGGACCACGTGCATGTGCAGCGGGTCGTCCGGAATCCTGAAGCCCGCGTCGCGGAGCCCTTGGATGAAGCCGTCCTTGATGGCCTCGTCCGCAATGTCCTCATATCCTCGTTCCGGTCCGGTCGCGATGATCTCGTACCGGAGCGGCAGTTCCTCCGGTGGTTGCGTCGCACGCACCCGCGTGATCGGGCAGAGGATTCCGAAAGGTTGCGGCATGCCGGTGACCATGCTGTCGATTCCCGGCGGGACAGGATCTTCTTTGAACCAGGCTTGGATGGAGAAGCTCGACACGGTCTGCAGCTTGTGCACGTTCTGAAAATAGTCGTGCCGGGATGCAGTCGCGCCAAAGTCCACGCGCTTGAAGTCCTCGAGTCCCAGAGCAAGAACGTATTCGTCTGCCTCGACCGAAAAACGGCCGCCGGTGGTCTGATTCTCGAAATCGAGCCCCAGCACCCGGACGCCGGCCTCGTCGGTGCGAACTTTCATGAGCTTTTGGTTGAACTCGACCCTGCCGCGACAACCATCGGTGAAATGGCGCTGCAGCGGGGCGATGATGCTCTCCCTCGTCGGGGAGTTGAAATAGTAGTGCCAGCGCTTGGAGAAGATCTTGAAGATGGACTCGAGCGCGACCGCCGCCGAGAGCTCGGACGGCGCATTGAATGCTGCTTCGTAGAATTGCCGGAAGAACCCGCTTTGCAATACCGACTCAGGCACCCCGCGCGAGCGCGCGAGCGCCCGCAGATCGCAGGGATCATAGGCATCGAACACGCCGAAGCCCTTGCGCTTGACATCGAGTACGAGCTTGACGATCGCGGGAACGGCGGCTAGGAAGCGCATCTTCTCGGCGGCCGTAAAACCGCGGTAGGTCGCCGGCCAGGTGCGCAGGTCGAAGCGATGAATCGCGCCTCGCTCGCGGATGAAGATATGCTCCTTGCTGCGCGTCAGATTCTCGTACGCCCCGATCTTTTTCAGAAGGGGAAGAATGTGATCATAGAAGCCAAACAGCGCATGCAGGCCGTGTTCTACCGGGTAGCCCTGCTCATTCCAACTCGCCAATTGGCCGCCGATCATCGTCTCGCCCACGGCGGAGTACAGCGTGATCGCGGCGTTCGGCAGCCGTTCCCGGAGCGTGATCCCGGCCACGAACGAGGCGATGCCGCCGCCGACGATTGCAATGCGGGTCATGACTAGGTCCTTGCAGAGGGGCTTTCCCTCTATTAACCGGTAACCGAGCGCAAACCCGCCATCGATCGCCGCGCGACGCCGCAGCCCATGAACCGACGGACGAGCGCCTGATCGAGTCTGGGGTCGGGAGGTATGGCTATCGCCGAAGACTGGGTCGAGTGTGCGTTCTGATGCGCAGGAAGAGTCGGCGATATCTCGAGATCACCAGCCAAACTGAAATTTGTAACGCGCCGCAAGTTGCAACTGAGTCTGCGACTGGCCGGCGGGAATCCCAGATTCGACGCGCGGGGGGAACATGCTCGCGACTCGGAGCCACTCGCCTAGGATCTGCCAATGCTCTCCCAGCTCGTGAGACCAAGCGAAGGTCCAGCCATGGCCATTCTGGTTGCTCGCCGGACCGTAGAAACCGCTCAGCTGGTGAGTGTGGAAGTCATCGTAGCGCGCTGTAAGACGCTCTTGCGCCCAATCGAAGCTTGCCAATGCGTAGGTGGCGCGGAACCTCACGTAGAACTGCTCGATTCCCAGGGAGTCGGCGCCTACGGCGGTATCACCATCCAGATATTGCGCAACGAAGGTCCAGTGAGAGGAGGGTTCCAGGCGAGCGCCGGCACTTGAAAAGCGCGTGCGCCACGCGGCATCGCCCGCCGCGTTCACCGCGCCAGGGTCGCCCCGATTGTCGTAGCGCAGGGCGCGCACTTCCAGACGATCATGATGCCTCCAGCTCAGACCCCCGTAAAACCCCGGCTTCCGATCGATTTCGTGAAAGAATCCGTCAGGCGGCTTACCGAGACCGTCGAACAATGTGGAGGGGCGATCCGTCAGCGCGAATCCACGTTTTGCAATCAACACTCCAGCCGGATCGTTCCACCCGTATGCAGCTGCGATCAACGCGACATCGCCCAAATAGCCGCTGCTCGCGCCCAGCCAACGGGCCTCGAGTTCGGCGCCTAGCGTACGGAATTCCTCTCCAATCCACGTATTGATCGCTGACGGAGTGATTGCGTAGACGTTGGTCCATCCAATGCCTCGATTCTCCAGCGAGACCGGCATGAAGAAGGCGCCCACCCGCGCGCGCCAGCGGACGGAGGTCGTCGGAAATGGGCGAATGTCCAAGTAGAATTCGCTAAGATCGGCTGGATTGCCGCCATAATCGCCATAAGCATTCAGCGCCGCATGCACGCTCACTACATCGGTGAGGCGGAAGGTGGGCGCGAGAAACGCGCGGCCGAACTGGACGTCCTCATGCTGCGGGTCAAAACGCAGAATTCCCAGACCGCCGTTCAAGTAAGAGGTCTCTCCAGTCGCGTGCACCCATCGCAGGTCGACATCGCCGCTTACGCTGACACGATCCTGGGCCTGCGCACCGGCCGCACAAAGCAGCGCGCAGATGCTCAAGAGCAGATGCGCCCAGCGCATCAATACTCCCAGTCTCGACGGTGCGGCTTGGGTTCCGGTTGAGCGCGGAGCGGTCGACTCAACTGCACGCGAATCATCGTGGATTCATTGCCGTTCACCCGAATCGTGCGGCTGAGTGCCGCGGGCGAATCAGCAATGTAGGGACTCCAGATTCCGATGCGGTACTCGCCGTCACGCACGTTTCTTAGGTCAAAAGCGCCTTCGCGGTCAGTCTTACCGAAGTACGGAGCCTCCGTCACATAGATGTATCCGACCATGACATCGTGGATGTTGCACCCGAGCACCACCAGACCGGGCCGATCGAAAGTAACCGGAGGATGAACCTCTCCTTTGTAGAGCGGAAGCTGAAAGCGCTTCGCAGCCGAGAAAGAGTAGACCTGATGGCTTACGGTATCGTTATTCGGAAACTCCACGCGGGTGCCGGCTGCGATGACCAGTACACGAGGCAAGAAAGCGAGATTGCGCTGATCCATTAGCGCGGCTTTCGTGTTACTCGAGGACACCGCAGCGGAATCCGCCGGTGTCGCGGTCACCACGACCTCACCGACGCCGTGACCATCCCGATCGATCACCATTACCGAAATATCGGCAGCCCGCGAGGACGCTGAGCCCATCAGCAAGGCGAGTGTGAAGCATGTTGCAATTGTCAATCCGTAAAGCGCGACATGGTTCGCATATCGGCGGGGGCGCGCCAAGAAGAGTAGCCGGCTCGACTTAATATCAATCATGGGCATATCGGTTCCGATCTTAAGCAGCTTGCGCGGCCGCATCCTTGCGTTAGTGCTCGGATTGGTCACATTGGTTGTCTCGGCAATGGCCACCGCCATTGCCGTCAAAGCACGCGCTGAGGTGGAACGACAGGTGGCCGATCAGCTGCGTTCCGCCGCAGACACCGCCCGCGAGGCGCTTAAATTCCATGGCGACCGACTTACCGCGGCGGTCGAATTATTGACCACCGATTTTGGTTTTCGGGAGGCCGTAGCATCCGGGGACAAGCCCACTTTACTTTCCGCTGTTGAGAATCAACGTGCGCGAATCAACGCGGACTTAGTGATCGTATTGAGTCAGGAAGGACGGCAGATGGTCAGTACGCTCGGCGCCTTATCGGCGAAAACAGCGAGTGACCTTCAGAGCCTCATCGCCAACGACGCGGACGGTGAAACTCTGCAGCTCTACCGGCTCATCGATGGCCGACCGTACCAGCTAGTATTGGCGCCTATACTCGCTCCCGAACCGATCGGATGGGCGGCGATTGGATTCGCACTCGATGATGGTGTGGCGACCGAGATGTCTCGGCTTTTGGGTGTGGATGTTTCATTCATCGCGGGCGACGAGCGGGATCCCACGTACTTGGCATCCTCGGCGAATCGACCCGAGCAACGGCGAGCTCTCACCGTCAACAGCATTCCCGATTTCACACCAACCCTCGTCACCGTGGGGTCCGATAAGGTCTTAATGTGGAGCAAGTCCATCCGCTCGGCCAACGGGCATCTCGCCCTGGTGTTGCAGAGATCGCTGTCGAGCGCGTTGCGCCCGTACAATGAAGTCAGAAATTCCACATTCGCAATCGGCTCGCTATCGCTGGGTGTCGCTCTGGTCTTGGCCGTATTGGTGGCGCGAGGCGCGACCAAGCCGGTCGAGGAGTTGACGGCTGCAGCTGAACGCCTTGAGGCGGGCAATTACAGCACCGAAGTTCCGCTGCCCAGCACCTCCGAGCTCAAGCATCTGGCGAATGCGTTCAATGCGATGCGCGCCGCCGTCGCCGATCGCGAGGCCACCATTCAGTACCAGGCGAATCATGATGTTTTGACGCGACTCCAGACGCGGCCGCGCATTACGCAAATCCTCGAAGAGATGTTGATTCAAGCGAATTCCACCAATCGATCGGTCGCCATTTACCTGGTCGAGACTCAACAATTGGAGAGCATCATAGGATCATTCGGCCATGGAGCGGGCGATCAGGTGCTGTCGGAGGTTGCACGGCGCCTGACGGCGCTGGAACATCGGCGAGACCATATCGGTCACATCGGAACGGGCCGATTTCTCATCCTTTTAGATTCTATCGACCCAAGCATGGTTGATTATCAGGCGGAACGCATGCTTGAACGACTGCGTGCTTCTTTCGACTACTCCGGCGCGTCTTTTCAGGTGGAAATACGTATAGGGGTGGTGGTTTTTCCCGCCGACGGGGCCCGGGCCGCCGAATTGCTGCAGCGGGCGGACCTCGCGCTCATCCGTGCAAAAGACTCGGGGGGCACGGTCGGCACCTATCTTCAGGGCGATGACAGCAGTCACCGCGAACGCCTGACAATATTAGGCGAACTGCGCCAGGCGATCGCTGCGAACGATCTCGAACTGCACTATCAGCCAAAAGTTGAGGCCCGGACGAGCCGATTGGTCGGATGTGAAGCTCTTGTCCGTTGGCGCCATCCGAAGAAGGGATTCATTCCGCCCGGGAATTTCATTCCCCACGCCGAACGCACCGGTGCAATTCGCTCCGTGACACAGTGGGTGATCGCGCGAGCTCTCCGCGATCTTAAAAGCTGGCAGGACGCCGGACTGAGAATCGACGTATCGATCAATGTCTCGCCGCTTGACCTGGCGGACCCAGGTTTTGTCGACAGCGTCAGGTCCCTGCTCGTCCAGACGGGCGCCGACGCCGGCAGCGTCGTGTTCGAAGTTACCGAGAGCGGCGCAATGAAAGATCTGCCGGCCACGCTGCGCATGATGGGGCAGCTGCAAGTGTTCGGCATTCGTTTTTCGATCGATGATTTCGGTACGGGCTACTCATCGCTTGCCCACTTGAAGCGGCTGCCGGTGGACGAAGTCAAGATCGATCGATCTTTCATCAAAGAACTTGAGGCACGGAGCGACGATGACCTGATCGTGCGATCCACAATCAATCTAGGGCACGCGATGAATCTTAAGGTGGTCGCGGAAGGCGTCGAGGTCATCTCGAGCTGGGATGCGCTGGGCCGACTCGGCTGCGATTTGATTCAAGGATACTTCATCTCAAAACCTCTGCCGGTGCAGGAATTTACGGCGTGGATGAAAGCACGAACGGTATCCCCTCAGCCCTCGAACCAAGCCGGGAGCGACTTGGCCGCCACCCCCGAACTCCTGCAAGCGGGCAAGCTTTAGAACGGTGCAACAGCTGTCGCAGAATTCTGTATCGTGATTGCAAATGAAGGCCAAGGAGTTTGTGAAATTGTGCCGAGTGATCCTTTTGTGCATTTTGCGGCAGCCTCCGCGTCAAGCTGACGCCACCGGATTCATCGCAACAGCCTCACCCCTTGACGCAGCTCACGTATCGGGATGTGGGGACGTGGTCACATTCGGTGGCAGGGTCGGATAAACGACGCTCGGCTGCTGCCCCGTGAGGCTGTCTAGAAACGAAACGATGAGATCGATTTCGTCACCGGTCAGGCTTGCGCCCAACTGGCTCTTCGCCATCACGGCAACCGCCTGACGCAGATCCCACGATTTACCCGTGTGAAAGTACGGCGCCGTCAGGGCAATATTGCGCAGAGTGGGGACCTTAAAGACGAACTTGTCGCCAATAGCCTTCGTGACCACAAATCGACCGGCGTCGCCTGGCGGCAATAGCGACGCATCCGGTTTTTCAACTACGCCAAATGGCGCGTACATTCCGCCACCGACGTTGATGCCGTTGTGGCAAGCGGCGCAGCCCTTGTCCATGAAAAGCTTCAGTCCGCTCTTCTGCCGAGTGCTTAGCGCGTCGCTTACCCCGCCCAGGAACTTATCGAAGGCGGCGTTTGGAGTAATCAGGGTAGCTTCGAATACCGCGATGGCCTTTTGCGTGTTGCTGAGGGTTACCGGGACCGACTCGCCCGGAAATGCGGCCTTGAACGCAGTCACGTAGCCGGGGATCGCGCTGAGCTGCTCCGCGACATGCGCGGTTGGTGAGGCCATTTCGATGGGGTTGACCATCGGGCCGCCGGCCTGTGCCTCGAGATCCTTCGCTCTTCCGTCCCAGAACTGAGCGGTATTGAATACGGCGTTGAACACGGTTGGCGAATTGCGACCCCCGCGTTGCCAGTGATGCCCGATCGACGTCTCCTGGGAATCCACGCCGCCCAATCCCACGTTGTGGCAGGAATTGCAGCTGATGGCATGACTTGCCGACAGGCGCGGATCAAAGAAAAGCATCCTGCCGAGTTGGAGTTTTTCAGGTGTCGCTGCATTACCCGGCAGGGTTGGCGGAGCACCCGGAATTGGCTTGAACACCGCCTGAGCAGCTTGCATGAGATCATCAGCGGCTATCGTTGGACCTGCAAGGCACAGGGTAGACAACAGAATGGGAACGACTCTCAGATGCATAATAATAACCTCCGGCCGGACTAGGTTATACACGTCCGCCCGGTCTCGCTCGGTACGGGAGCGCACAGATGGGTTTCCGACAGGCGCATCGGCAAAGCGAGCCTCGCCGGACACGCGATATTCCTGGTCAATCTTCAGCGCCGGTTCACAAACACGTCGTATTACTCCCCAATCAACCATTGCAGCCAAAGAGTCCACTCTTCGCAGCGACGGATCACGCAGTTGTCTATAGCGGAAAGCCCTGATTGCAGATAAGGCTGGCGCAAGCTAACGTCTGCCAAACATTGAACTGGAGGGTATTACTATGCGCGACGCTCAAATTGCAACCACAGGCCGTGCAGCACTCATTGCGATCGCACTTCTCTTGAGCGCTAGCGCGTGGTCAGCCGACCCTCCGTCAGCGACTTCAGCCACGCAGGCTGTTCCATCAAAAGAAGTACGCGAGAAGATGGCGGTTCTGCACGAGCAGATGGCTGCGTGCTTACGATCGGACAAGAGTTTCGCCGAGTGCCGCGCGCAGATGAAGACCAGTTGCCTGCAAACTCTGGGCGCACAGGGCTGCCCGATGATGGGCATGGGACGTGGGATGGACCGCGGTCGCATGATGCAGGCGCCGCCCGCCATCCCTCCCAATTAGAGAAGAGGCAAGGTTCCAACCCTCGAGATCGGGTGGACGCGGGCGCCGCCCTCATCGGTGCCGTCCTGCGTCAACCGATCGGCCGGGTTGGATACTGGTACTCTTCGGCCTTCTTGCTCAGAGCATCGATTTATCGGCGAAGGCACCGCCGCCAAAGACAACCACAGAATATCCTGGGCGTCCCGAACATCAGACTTCTGTATAGGATTTATTGCGTATCGACCGATGAGTACGGAAGCCGACATTTATGAAGACCACTTCCAGCGATCTCGCGCTCGCTGAGGCAGTGTCAATCGTTCGGCAGGCGATGACACATTCGCCGCGGCGCCCTCTGGTGGGATCGTTTTTTCATGCTCCCACCTCTACGATCAGCCACATTGTTCGTGACCCCTCATCGAATAGCTGCGCGGTCATCGATAGCGTGCTCGACTTTGACCAAGCATCGGGCCGCACCAGCCAGACGTCGGTGAATCTTTTGATTCAACATCTGCGCACCCGACGCCTTCGCGTCGAGTGGCTTCTTGAGACGCACGCTCATGCCGATCACCTCTCCGCCGCGCCGGTGTTGCGTGAACAAGTGGGCGGTCGGCTGGCTATTGGTAAACGAATTACGGTAGTGCAGGAAACCTTCGGTTCGTTGCTTAACCTCGGCGATACCTTTGCGCGCGATGGCAGCCAGTTCGATCATTTGTTCCATGATGGTGAGCGCTTTGCGATCGGGGGGCTTGACGGGATCGCTCTGGACGTACCCGGACACACCCCGGCATGCATGGCGTATGTGATCGGCGATGCGGTTTTTCCGGGTGATACGCTGTTCATGCCGGACTATGGCACCGCACGCTGTGATTTTCCCGGCGGCAGCGCAACGGCCCTCTATCGTTCCATTCGGCGCTTGCAGGAACTACCGGACGAATCGCGGGTGTTTCTGTGTCATGACTACAAAGCCCCTGGTCGGGACACGGTCGTCTGGGAGACGACTATCGGTGCCGAGCGCACCGCAAACATCTATGTACGCGAGGGGATCGGCGAAGCAGAGTTTGTCGCACAGCGGGAAGCCCGGGACAAGACTCTGGGCATGCCCGCCCTGCTTTTGCCCTCCGTCCAGGTCAATATCCGCGGCGGCAACCTTCCCGACCCCGAGTCCAATGGCGTTCGCTACCTCAAGCTGCCCTTGAATGCGCTATAGCGGATTCAATCTGGCGAGCCGGCGAACGTTTTCGCCGACAGGCGAGACCCGCAGGTCCTTTCGAAGACGATTGACGTTCGATCAATGGATATGACCGCCCTGCAGTATGTCCTATCCGTGGCCGCTGGGTCGTTGGTCGGATTCTCGTTGGGCCTGGTGGGCGGCGGCGGATCCATCCTCGCGGTGCCGCTGATGGTCTACCTGGTGGGTATCCATGACCCGCATGTCGCGATTGGCACGAGCGCGCTGGCGGTCGCAGCCAACGCGGCCGTGAACCTCGCCAACCACGCGCGCAGCGGCAACGTCAAGTGGCGGTGCGCGAGTGTCTTTGCCGCCATGGGTGTCGTCGGAGCGTTGCTCGGGTCTACGCTTGGGAAGGCCATTGAAGGCCAGAAGCTTCTGGCGCTGTTCGCCCTTCTCATGATTCTGGTTGCCGGCCTCATGCTTCGCAGGCGATCCTCGTCAGGCAACCAAGCCGTCAGACTGAGCCAGGAAAACGCGCTCAAGCTGACCGCATATGGGTTTGCAACGGGGCTCTTGTCGGGGTTTTTCGGTATCGGGGGCGGATTTCTCGTCGTTCCCGGCTTGATCGCGGCCACAGGTATGCCGATTCTTTTCGCGGTGGGCTCATCATTGGTGGCGGTCACCGCGTTCGGCGTGGCGACCGCCTTCAATTATGCGTACTCCGGATGGGTCAACTGGGCACTCGCGGCCACGTTTATCGGGGGCGGCGTTGTCGGTGGCTGGTTCGGTGCGCGTCTCGCCACTCGACTGTCTACTCGTCGCGGCGCGCTGAATGTCGTGCTTGCAACCCTGATCCTGTTTGTCGGAGCGTATACCCTCTACCGCAGTATTCGAGCCCTTGCGCCCGGCGCATTTTCTTGAGCCCAGATTGCAAATTCGATCGTGCTGACGACCCCGCCGGCTGGCCCACCCGTAAAGGCTTATTTCTGTGGGCTATCCGGCACGGCCGGTCTCAGCCGCGGATCTTCGTCGCCCTGCACCGGCGCTATCACATCCGGCTGATCGAGTAGAAAGGCGACCATGATCCGGCGCATCAAGTCCGGCTGCTCGATCTGAGCGTAGTGGCCCGCGTGAGGGATGTAGTAGATCTTCAGGTTCGGCATGGTTTTGCGGTAGTCCACCGCGCCATTCCATGGAATGTAGTTGCATTCCGGGTATAGCAGCATCGCCGATGTAGGATCCTTTCGCAAAGCTTCGTGAGAATCGCCGTTGTCAAATTGAATGTTCCTCAGAACATAGGGATTAAAAGCGGGGTTCTCATGCGCTGCGGGCATGGCGGCAATTTCCGGCGGGAGGCGGTCCGAATGGCCCTTGCAGACGACAGTGCCGAGTTGAGCAACCACATCTGGGATGAAGAGACCTTGAATTTCGCGCTGCGAAACAAAGTTCTCCGCGGCATCCGGATTTCGGTCGGTGAGCATCATTGCCGCCATGAAACGCACGCCAGGGAAAAAAGCAGGAAATGCGGGCGCGCCCGTGCGACTGTAATCAAAAGGGTTTTTCCAGTCCCAGATATCCCCCGGCGCATGAAAAATGACTTTGGACACATGCCCGGGATAAGTAGCCATGTATTTCGCCGCCAGCGTCGAACCCCAGGAGTGACCGATCAGGATCATCTTGTCGGCGCCAATTTGCATTCGCGCCGCCTCGAGATCGTCGACCATGCGCTTGAACGTGTAGTCGCGCACATGAGGCAGGAAGTCCGACAGACCGCTGCCCGCTTGATCGTAAAGAAAGACCCGAAAGCCTTCCTTCGAGAGACTTCCATAAATGGATTGATCGAAGGGAGCCTGGCGCGCGCCGGGCCCGCCGTGAAGAAATACGACGGGATCGGGTTTCACGGTCATCTCCGGCGGCGGATCGAACTCGCTGTAGGCAATTCGCGAGCCAGTAGGTAGTTGCCAGTAGCGGGTATTTGCGAAGGGCCGGGGATTACCGGGGTCGGGCACCGGCTTTAAGATCAGCCAATAGAGCGCGACGGCAAAGGCGAGCGTCAAGATGCCGGCCGTTTGGAAAGCAAAGCGAGTGCCGCGCAGTGCGCCCCAGACACGAGCGCTCGCCCGTGCCCCGACCCATGCGACCAGGAAACAGGACAGAACCGAAATAAGGGCAAGCAGCGGGATGGTCGTCAACCAGCGTGCCAAGAAATAAGGCAGCCAGATCGCAGCGCAGACGGCTGCGACGACGGCCAGGATCAACAGGGTCCCGGCTCCGATTCGGAGCACCCAGCCAGATTGTACGGTCATGCTCGTTCCTTCTTATTTCGGCAGGTCACAAGTTGAGCGCGGCGCGAACAAAAGAAAGGGACCTGTAACTCAGAAAAGCGCTCACATGCAACCGCACTTCCTTAGAACCTAACCCCGAAATACGCGGCAATCCCGCCAGCGCTTTTGGGTTGCGTCGCTGGATCACTTACCCCTTGCCGCGAATGGCAGCTTACAGGCGCGCATTTCTGGTAGTCGAATGACTCAAACTGGCCGGCCCGATTGTTCGCTCCAGCCCTGCGTGTCCGGCACGTATAAGCAGCGGAAAATACTAGACTTCTTCTTCGCGTACGCCAGACTAACCGTCATTTCTACCGGCAAAAACTTCCGCTTGGCGACGAAAGACGGCGATAGATCCTGAAGGACTCAATCAACCTATATTGTTCCGGCGAAGCTCGACTGCCGTCGCGACGCTGATAAGCTAGCCGCTCGCCTGAATTCCACAGGAAACAGTTCGATGCTCGGCAGGATGCTCTCGCCCCCACGGACTGGAACTCCAATACTCGTTCGATGGCGCAATAGGATCGTCATTATTTTGGCGTGCCTGGCAATCCTGGCGGGCGCGACATACATGGCGCGGTGCGCTTTGCTATTGAATATTGCACGTATCATTCTGAACCGGGACTCTGGATTAGTGGCACAGGAGCGTGCAGATTCCGTGGCGATTTCGTTTGCCGAGCCACCACCCGCGTGGATCTCACCAATGAAAAATCAGATGAACGATATTTGGGATCCGATCAAAGCAAACGGCGTCAACTATTACATGTTTGCGGGACCGCGAACCTGGACCACATCCTACAGCGAACGCTCGAATCCATTATCGCCCTACTATCAGGCCTGGGTCGGTGGGTACGTTATCAAACAGAGGGATGGCTCTCTCCCTGCAAACCTGGAGACGTTGGCTTGGCAGGTGACAGCGCTCGATCAACGTTCGTGGCTATCGGCGATGGGCGACCCCAAACCGCTCGCTGATGCATCTCAGGCCACCAGAGTTGGGAGCATTTTAATCGATGGCCACCGCTGGCCGCTTTGGCACGGAACCATGCAAAGCCACAGTGACCTCAGCGCCGACGCGTCAGGTCCATTGCCGACTTTGATCGGAATGCCGCCTAGGTCGTCGTGGCCATCCGGCGTCACCCCCTATCACGATGTGAACTTGGACGGTTACTTTGCCTGCTGGGTTGATCCACAGCGCAAAGTCTCGGTTGTCGTCTACGGCGTTGCCGCTACGTACACCCCGAAACTCGCCGGAAAAACCAATCCCGGACTAATCAATGATGAGATCTTGAACCTGATGAAATCAGCAAAGCTTCAGGCTGTGAACTAGCCTAAAACCCCGTGGGAAAACATTTAGGAAGTCGAATGGTGAATCCTACTGGCTAAATGCGTCGACCTGCGCGCAGCGGAGGGGGTGAGTTTCTACCGGTTTTGCCCAGAAACTCAAGGTTCACTGCAGCGAACGACCGGGGTAGTCTCTTTGGAACTGCCTGACACAGCGGAGTTGGCGCACGCGTCTGTCAGCGGTATAATAACTATACCTTAACTATACTGGTTGACGCATTGGCAAAGCATCATGGGTTTCGAATTCGACCCGGCCAAGAGCGCTGAGAACAAGCGCAAACACGGCATTGACTTTGAGGTGGCTCAGAGACTTTGGGCCGACGCCAGGCTTGTGGAGATTCCCGCTCCCACTAGTGATGAACCCCGCTGGTTGCTTATCGGGAAGATCGACGAGAAGCACTGGTCCGCGATCATCACTCGGCGCGGCGGGAACATTCGATTGATTTCCGTGAGGCGATCACGGGATGAGGAGGTGGATCTTTATGAAAGCGAAGACGTTTGATCGCAAATTTGATTCTGGCGGGAAAATCCTTGACCACGGGGATCTCAGCAAGGCTCGGCGTATCGGCACGGATCCGAAGCGGGTAAATGTGGACTTCCCTGCTTGGATGGTGGATTCCCTTGACCGTGAAGCGCGTCGACTTGGGGTGACGCGGCAGTCGCTGATCAAGCTGTGGCTTGCCGACAAGCTAGGTCAGCCGATCGTTGCCGCGAAGAGGTGAGCCGGCGCGTACAGTGGGCCCGGGACGTGACCGGGTTTTTGCCAATTTTGCCCCCAATCTCCCGCTTACGTGTACGCGCGCACCGTGGCAAACTCAACAGGGACCCTTTCCACTCCCACTCAATCGCCTCCAATTTGCTGCAAATTGAGTATTCCACGGTTGGCACCCTGACGTTCTTTGCGATAGCGTAAGGCATGGCGATAGCGCGCACTCCCGTGCCGGGACTGCTCTTGGTTGGCGGGATATCCATCCTCTGCATACTCTTCGCTGTGGCGAATTGGTATTGGCTCGAACAGCGGCACAGTCTGCAGCGGGAGGGAGTTGCCATCAGTGCCAAAGTTGACGACGTCATTATCAGCCACAAGGCTTGCAACTCGAGTGTGAGACTCAGCTGGGTCGACCTGAACGGCGGCAAGCATTCCGGAAAGTTCTTAACGTGCTTCGGTAATCGATCTCCTGGCGAATTCATTGGCATTCGCTACCTGCCCATGAAGCCAGATACGGCAATGATTGCTGAAGGACAAGGTGGCATGCCGGATACGCATTACCAAACTGGCGTACTGTTCGGAGCCATCGTCGGCGCGATCATGTGCGCCGTAACGGCTCAGCTGGTTCTTTATCGGTCGCGCTCCGGCCCAACGTAGCCGACTGTCGGCGCCTTGACGCCATAGTTGCCGTAGCTACCTGACATCCCCAATGCAAGTGATGAACTTCGTCATGAGCTGTGCGCACGGGTGAAAGTGAGCCGTCGGCCTTCAACCTGAATGGTCAGGCGGTCGCCGTCAAGCATCGCGTCTGCCGGCTGCATCGTCCCGGTCGCGTCGCTCACCAGTCGGCCCTCGCGATCAACGAACCATTTTCCAGTCCGGCTCGTGCCTGTGATCGTCGTGATGACCAGAGTACCGCTGTCGGCGAATTTCGCAGTCACCAGCGGATGCGTCCAATTGCCCACCAGGGCTTCGCGCGTGAGAGCACCGGCAATTTCGTCGGACGAGTCCGTCGGTTCGATGGTCGGCTCCCGGACGGCCTCCATCAAACCTGCTACACCCGCCCGAGCCTCCGCCAAGGCGACCGGATCGCTGCCGCGAGACGCGCGGCCTACGCGGCCAAACAGCTCACGGACCGCGCCTGGGCTAGCGGGAACGGGTGGATTGGGCAGGCGTTCCAGATTGACCAACCGCCGCGTACGAGGCAGATAGTAGGCGCGAACATAACCGGCGTCAGGCGCCGCATCGTAGGCCAATCGAGACGCCTGCAGTTCGCTGCGGTCGACCTTCAGGTAATAGCGAGTAGACCCTCTCAAGGCCGGCGATCGCATGCTCCGCTTGCCGATCGCTCCCTCGATCTGCTCTACCTTACCGTCGCGGACGTCGTGCGCCAGAGGGTCCATCGCAGGCGCAGCCAGAAGTACGGCTGCAAAGGCCAGGAAACCCAACGCGAAGAGATGACGTGTGACCCCGGACGCTCCGGGGCCGCTCAAGATCAGCAGCAGCACGCCGATCGATCCCACCGGCACAGCAACGCCGCGCAGACCTGTGCGGCGCCCGCTGACCATGCGCCGGAATCTGGATGCCTGGTCCGCGGCAAGCTGACCGCGTCGATTTTCAGTCAACGCCTCGGCCGGAAACGGTTCGAGCTGAAGAGGCATGTTCTGATTTTCGATCACCGGCCCTGTCGTCCGGCTTACTACCTACAACTTGGTCAGCGCCACCGTAGCAAGCGTCTTCTCGATCATTTTCTCCTTTGCCTCGTCGTCCACACCATAGATTTTGACATTCAAAACCTTGTCGCCCTTCTTGACCGACAGCCACACGAGATTTCCTGCTTTGATGTAAATCGCCTCATCGCCGATACCCGAGACGGGAGTCTTGACGTAAGGGACGATCGGGGCCTTGATTGCAGCCCACCATTTTGAAGCAAGCTGATAAGACAGCGTCACATTGACGCTCGCGCTGCTGCCATGCCAGCTGCAGCCGGTGTCGTAAATGGGCTGGCCAGGATTCATCTCGACCCCCATCGCTGTCTTGACTTCCTGAGTTGTCACCCAATCACAGGGAGCAACTGGCCCGGCAAGCGCAGAGGATAAGAATATTGCGGAAGCAAGTAGCGTCGCAGCGAAGCACAGACCGGATTTCACCAACTTCATGATCTACCTCCCGAACTGGCTGACGAGCACGTTAACGTCCAGTGGTTTACACATTGCGAGCGTTGTCGGCAACTGAATTAACGCGGCTGTCTCGCCGCGCGCGGGCTGGCGCGTCCGCCTTGTACACGACGGCAAGCACACAATCGGCAGTGCGGTACTGCAACTGGCCACCGGTGAGATTGTTTGCCGCGACGCTGTATTTCAGGGGGATACCTAAGCGCGTTGCCACCTGCACTTCAATATCCGTTCTGGCCATGCCAGGGGCCAGCGAAATGCCGGAAAGCGGACACTTGGCACTGGCGACTGCGGCGGACAACGTCATGGCCACGGCAGCCAACGTCGTGATTGGATTCGGCGTTACAATGAAGACAAGCTGCTTCACGCCACATGATACATACGAACGACATGCCCGTCCCGATTCCATCGCGCCGTGCAAAGAATCAAAGTTCACGCTCATATTCGACGACTTTCAAAGCTGAGGTCGGCGTCGGCAACACTACTCCGGTAAAGATCAGCTTGGCAAGGCCAGTGTTTTCGGCGTTCTCTGGAATGCCGGGATCGGGCAGGCAGCCATGACATCTAGGCTATCGTCGGGCGTCGGCCTAAACCGAGATGGCCAATCTCTGACGCCTGTCGCCCGTCATCCTTGGAAGCTTGTTCACACCGAAATTCCCTGTTTGCTGCCTCTTCGAAACGGGTGGAAAACTGGGGTTGCGCCCGGGCCACTCTCACTCAATCGTCTCCAGCACTTGAAACAAATCGACTTCGTGTCGGGGTGCGCCAATTCTACCGTCAAGAAATGTTGCTTGGGGGCGATAGAAGCCGATAGATACCGAAAGGGGCGAGGCGCTTTCGAAGCCATGCAACGCGAACAACGATCAATGGAGCAGCAGCGGCCGAGACCTCGCTAGCGCCGCGGTGGTGGCGCGCCGCGGGCGGGCGGGGCGCGGAAGAACTGCCGGGACTGTTGCTGATGCTGCTGCACCATGCGCGACGTCTGCTGCCAGTGTTGTTGCTCCAGGTTCTCGAACGCGGCGTGATCATGGACTGGCTGGCGCGCAAAATTCTCGTGCTCGAGCTGCTGCTGGCGCGCGAGCCCCTGCCGCTCCTGCTCCTGGCGCGCGAACAGTTCGTTACGACGCGCCGCATAGGCTTGTGCATCGGCATTGCCGCCGGCGCCCCAGACGGCGTTGCTCTGGCGCATGGGCATGTCGCCGGCGTGCACGTAAGGATTGTAGTGCGACGTGCGCGCGACCGGCGCCACCGTCGGGCGATAGGCAGGCCCGATGGGCCTCGCGGCGACGACGCCACCACTGAAGTTGCGGGGACGTTCGGTGGCTGCAATCGGCGGGCGACCCTCGTTGCGCCGAGCCGCGAGTTCCGGATTGCCGCGCGCAATCATCTGGTGCTGCACTTGTTCGCCGGTCGGGGGCACATGAACCTCACGTGCGGCAGCGATTTCCGCGGCGTTGGGCGTCAGACGCGTGCCGCGACCACCGGCGTAGCTGAGGCGATTGGTGGGCGCGCCACCCCCGATATTGACGTCGTTGACGATGGTCTGATTGTATGTGTTGTGGACGATGTTGACGTTGACGTTGTTAACGGCCGTGTTGTACTCGAATCGGTCGCCGGCCCAGCGGCCACCGTAGTAACCCTCTCCGACGTAGCCGAAGCCGTAGTCGATGCCGCCGTAGAAGCCGACGTGCGGCCCCCAGTAGCCGGCTTGGAAGATGTACGCACCACCGGCAAGTCCCCAGTAGCCTGGCGTCCAGAGCAACCCCGGCGCCGGCGGCGCGACCCAGGTGCCCGGCACCCAAAAGTAGCCCGAGGGTCCCCACTGCCACAATCCCGGAGTCCAGAGGTAACCCTCATCCGGGCACGGCGGCTGCTCGTACACCGGCAGCGGCGGTGGCGGCTCAGTGATCTCTTCCGGCGCCTCGGACGCCTCCTGATAACCCGGGTAGGAATTTCCGGCGTAGGAATCCGCGGAGTAGGAATCTGGGGCCGCCGCCTCGTCCGGCCAACCATAATAAACTGGCTGGGCAATACAGCCTGTGAGCGCCACGCCAATCGCGAACGCAAGTGCACTGGTTACGAGCCGCATGATGTGATCCGTCGTTGACTGTGGGTATAGCCGCAGGCCCGATGCTACGTCAGACCGAGGTTTAGATCGACGGGATAGGAGGTTTTAAATGTCCCTCAACAACACGGCCCTCTACGCAGCCGTACTCACCAACACTACGGGCTGCTGGTCAAATGCATACCGTGCAGCACGGTTTGACGAAGCGCGATGAACGAAACTTAATGGCCCACTATTCCCCCGGCGGACGCGTCAACGCACGAACTCATGCGCCGTTTGTCCTAATGAACGGAGTGATCAATTTGGAGTCCGCGGACGTACACGTCGAAGCGCTCGCGATGATCAGGAGCAACAAGTCATGAATCACAACTCCATGCATCGGGCAATCTTGATCGCCATGTTGGCCATGGCCTTTCCGGCGGCCTCTTTCGCCGGGTTTGGGGTGGGAATTGGAATAAACGTCGGCTTCGCACCCCCGCCGCTGCCCGTGTATGCGCAACCGCCCTGTCCGGCGGCGGGCTACATTTGGACGCCAGGATACTGGGGCTATGCCGGCGACGACGAGGGCTATTACTGGGTGCCCGGCACCTGGGTCATGGCGCCGAGCCCGGGACTGCTGTGGACCCCCGGATATTGGGGTGAGGTCGGCGGCGAGTACGCCTGGAACGAAGGCTATTGGGGTCCGCAGGTCGGCTTCTACGGCGGCATCAACTATGGCTTCGGCTACTTCGGCCAGGGTTTTGCCGGAGGTTATTGGCAGGGCGGCGACTTCTTCTACAACCGCTCGGTGACAAACCTCTCGAACGTCAACATCACCAACGTCTATGACCGCAACGTCAGCAACAATTTTAGCGGTAACCGCGCGAGCTTCAACGGCGTGAACGGTGTCCCGGCCGCTCCGACGCACGCCGATCTGCTGGCCGCGCGTCAGCCGCATTACGCACCCACCGCGCCGCAGCGGACGCAGGCCGCGTCCGCCCAGACGCTGCGTACATCGCTCGCCTCGATCAATCACGGACACCCGCCGATCGCAGCCACCCAGCGGCCAGGTTCGTTCCAGGGCAGCGGCGTAGTGGCCGCGAACGGCGCGCAAGGCTCCAGGGCGCTGGCGCACGGCAATCGCGAACAGAGTTCTCCGACGGCCGCGCATTCGTTCGCCTCGGGCCAACATGGGTGGCAGGCGCCACCGGGCGCGCAGGGGCAGAACGGCTATCAGACGGCGCGCAACTATCAGACGCCGCATGGCTATCAGGCGCAACGCAGTTACCAACCGCAGAACAACTTCCCGACCCAGAGCGGCTATCAGGCGCCGCACAACTATCAGGCGTATCAGGCTCCCCGCAATTACCAGGCGCCGCGCAATTACCAGGCACCGCACAACTATCAGGCGTACCAGGCTCCGCGCAATTACCAGGCTCCGCGCAATTATCAGGCGCCGCACAATTACCAGGCACCGCACAACTATCAGGCGTACCAGGCTCCGCGCAATTACCAGGCTCCGCGCAATTATCAGGCGCCGCACAACTATCAGGCGTATCAGGCGCCGCGCAATTACCAGGCACCGCACAATTACCAGGCACCGCACAACTATCAGGCGTACCAGGCTCCGCGCAATTACCAGGCTCCGCACAATTACCAGGTGCCGCACAACTATCAGGCGTACCAGGCTCCACGTAATTACCAAGCTCCAAACACGAACAACCATTAGAGAACACGATGGGCCGACCGGTCCTCGATAGCGAGCAGCAGGTCATCCAAGGCAACGGCTGCGGGAGGGCCATTAGTTTAGTTAGCCCAGAGCGACTCGCAAACTTTCCGCTCCCGTAAACTGTCTGGAGTTGACCCGGCTTTAGTGGACACCTCATGGTTAGCAATGGAGGTGTTCTTAGCGAAGGAGTACGGACCAACCCCCTGGACGCTGCACGAGCTGCAGTCTCGCTTTCACTTCGTGACCTTCATCGGCATTCCGCGCACGGGCGGCTCCTTGGTCGAAGCGCATAAAGTGGGCGTCGATCTGATCGTCGCGGGCGCCTTCGGGCACCCGAGGCTGTGGGACAAGATGATGGGAGGGGTGACTCGCGATCTGCTCGCACGTATGAACCAGCCGGTTTGGATGTCGTATTAAGGAATCTCTGGGCTCTGCACGGAGAATTTGATACGCTGAGAATGGCAGCGATTCGAAATGACCTAGAAACCGGGCGGCTCTGCCGCCCGGTTGGAAACCAACACTACCGCGTAGAACCCGGTGCGGTCGAAGCGATTTTCTTGCCTCTCATCGCTGTCCGTGTCTCGGCTGTGCTGCGTTTGGCGGCGGTGGCGATTTCGTGGGCGACGGCCTTTGCCCCGATTCCGACCCGATGTGCGGTTTCCTTGAAGGCGGCCCCGACCGCTTTTGCATCGCGTTTAACATGCTCGCCAAAGCTATTAGCAGGCATTGCCGGAGCGGTTTTGGCAGTCCCATCCGCGGTCGTCTCGGTTGCCTGCGCGACTATCGGAGGCGCAAGCGCTAACGCGACGGCCACAGCGAGTGCATAGGCTGCCCTCTGGCGTATACCGGATAGAATGGCAGTTTGCTGGATGAACCTCTTTTCAGTTTTTCTTATCATTCCCATCCGCACTATCGTCCAGAACGAGCTGACCGTTGTGAACCGGGATTCGATCCCCGGGGTCATGACTCATTTTGATGGTCCGCTCCTGATCTCCCAATTGATAGCGTACCGAAAAGCCTACTTGCTTCTCGGACTTATCGTAGACGGTGTCGCACTTCTGTTCGGTTGTTGTGTAGGTATTCTGATCTTGCACGTGTTTTTCGAGGCGATTTCCACCGTAACCGCCCGCCGCCGCACCGGCCACTGTGGCAATCTCGCGTCCGCTTCCGCCGCCTATTTGATGACCGATCACACCGCCAAGCACCGCACCAGCCACGGTGCCGATGATGTTATTCGCGTCCTTCGGTGGCGCCTGGTGTGTCACTTGCTCGTCGTGACAGGACTGACGCGGCGTATCAACCGTCTTCGTCAGCGGCGTTACCTTGAGGACCTTTGCATACTCAGAGTCATTTCCTCGAAGCTTGAAACTGGCCAGGGCACCGGCGCCAGCGGCAACCGCAATACCGCTGACTAAACCGATCACTAAAGACTTGTTCATCATTCACCCATCCATCGTTGTCTGTACATCGAGCATTTTCGGTCCGTATTTTAATCGACCCCATGACTTACGGAACAATGCCGAGACGATCTCGCAGAAATCTGCGGGACAATTCACATAATCCGAGGAAAAATAATCATCGCGGCCGTCAAGGGGCCGAGCGCATTAACCGCGCGAGCTTCAACGGCGTGAACGGTGTCCCGGCCGCTCCGACGCACGGCGATCTGCTGACCGCGCGTCCTATCGGGCTCGCAAGCGCGTCGTGAGAAGCGCGTCTACAACAGGGGAAACACTGGCGTCGGCTCGGGGTTATGGGAGTTTCCGGTGTATTTCCCCCGAAACTCCCCAGTGTATCGGTAGGTTACTCTGTGGGATGCTCTCCGCCATGAAGTTCGGACTTAGAAATTTCGACTGATCGCTAGCCCCGCTGGATTCGCCCTCGACGGGAACCTCAACGATTTCCCAAGCGCGACCATCCAGAGTAGCAAAAGCTCGGTTATTTGTAGGGTTTCCCGCGTTACGCGTATTGGCTTGACGGTAAAATTCCGAAACAGAACACGGAGAAAACTTTTACCGTCAGATTTACCGTCAAAACCATTTCGCTTGGGAGCGATAGATGTAGATAGACGGCGAAAGGTGATCTTTTAAATTTCAGTGAGCTACGCGCGCGGAGCGTGTCAATGGGTGTGAGACACATTTGTTCACGAGTTTAACGAGCAAATGAGCGTGATGGCGGGTGTGGTGGTCTCCTGTTTTGGTGGATTGATCCAGACGGCGCTCGGCACGGCCGGAGGGCGCGGTGCGACGCCCTTGAAGCGAGCCGGGTGTGCCGCGAAGGCGGCGTCGAGGGTGATACCGCGCTGTACGGTGAGTGCGGCCGAGCGGCCGTAGTGCACGGCGGCGGGCGGCATCAAGGCGATGCCGGAGTGACGGTGCTCAGTGTTGTACCAAGGGAAGAACTTTCTGCAAAGCGCTCGTGCATCCTCGATCGAGCCGAAACGCGCCGGAAAGTCCGGTCGGTACTTCAGGGTTTTGAAATGCGCCTCCGAGAACGGATTGTCGTCCGAGACGTGCGGCCGGCTGTGAGTTTTGGTGACGTCGAGATCGACGAGCAATTGCGCAACTGATTTGGAGCGCATGCTGGTGCCGCGATCAGCGTGCAGGGTCAGCGTGCCCGGAACGATGTTCTGCTTGTCGATGGTGTCGGCGATCAGCTGCTCGGCGAGTTCCGCGGTTTCGCGGTGGGCGACCATCCAACCGACGACGTAGCGGCTGAAAATATCGAGAATCACGTACAAGTGAAAGCATGTCCACTTGGCCGGTCCCTTCAATTTGCTGATATCCCAGCTCCACACTTCGTTCGGTCGCACCGCGAGCAGTTCCGGCTTGGTATACACCGGATGACGCCGCTGCCGGCGCCGCTCACCAACCTGGCCCTGGGCAGCCAGTAGCCGATACATCGTGCGTTCGGAGCCGTAATAATGGCCTTCATCGAGCAAGGTGGCGTAGACCGCGGCCGGCGCCGTGTCGGCGAACCTTTCGCTGTCGAGAATGCCGAGCAGTCGGTTCTGCTCGGCGATGGAGAAGGCCAATGGCGGTCGCGGTCGCACACTGATCGGATGCCGGGTGAACACGCCCCGACGGCGTGCGCGATCGCGGGGCACGCCGCCTCCATGCCGACGTGCGAGGCCAGATCGTTGACGGCAAGCATCACTCGTTCTCGCTCGTCTCGTCCGCGGTCGGCAGGCCGAGCGCTGCGCACAGTTTTTTTTGAGCCTCAATGATCAGTTCCGCGCGCTCGAGTTTGTGGCGCAGTCGTGCGACGTCGCGGTTCAAATGTTTGATCTGCCGAGCCGCTGCGTCCGGCTTCGGTCCCCGACGTTGCGGTGCGAGCGCGGCGCTGTCCGCAGCCCCGAGCTGTTTGCGCCAACTCGACAACATGGAGGAATAAATATGCTTACGACGCAGGAACGCACCGAGTTCGCCGCGTTCCTTGCAGCGATCAGCCTCAGCCAAAAGCATCCGCTTCTCGCTGGCAGCAAATTGGCGGCGCGTCGCGATCTCGATTACCTCAGGGTCAGGGCTTCGATCCTCCGATGACCGCGCTATGGTAGAAGATCGTAGAACGTTTGAACCAGCGGAATCGAGGGAAGATGCAGAAAGATTGTTCATAGAAGACTTCGATACTTGGGACATGACTGGATACTACCTGTACTCTAAATTGCTGAGGTCAGGTGTCTCACGTCACATTGGCACTGGGGGGCGGGAGCCGATGGAAGGCGATAGATCCCGAAAGGCCAACTCACTCCCACTCGATCGTCGCCGGCACGCATAAGCACCTGATGATACGAGGACTTCACCGCGACGTACTCCGAACTTACCGTCAGATCTACCAAAAATTTCCGCTTGAGGGCGATAGACGGCGATAGATCCCGATTGGTCACGGCTGACAACGCGAATCCACGCGCGCTCATCGCACATGGGTCTAATTCTGATGCCTTTCTTGATGCTATAATACATCTGTTCTGATGTTATGGAGAAAACCGTGAGAACCACCGTGACCATCGACGACGAGCTCTTTCAGCGCGCCTTGGAGTTTGCCGACCCCGGTACGGACAAGGCCGACCTGTTTCGGGAGGCCATGAAGGTATTTGTTCGCGTCCAGGCAGGCAAACGCCTGGCCGCAATGGGCGGAAAGGCGCCGCGGATGAAGTCAATCCCGCGCCGCAGGCCACTCTAGAATTCACCTCCAATGAGCCTCGTGCTGGCAGACACCTCGGTTTGGATCGCGCATTTCCGCAAGCCCAATCGAGTCCTGCAGGCTCTATTGTCGGCCGACCAGGTCCTTTGCCATCCCATGGTCTTGATTGAAATCGCGTGCGGCACACCGCCGGCACCGCGGGAACGCACATTGAGCAACTTGAGGCAGCTGCGCTCCGCTACCGTCGCCAACACGGATGAAACACTCGCATTGATTGAGCGAGAGCAACTTCAGGATTCGGGCTGCGGCGCCATCGATCTACTACTGCTCGGGTCAGTGCTGCTGACTTCCAACGCAGTGCTTTGGACCCTTGACAAGAATCTCCGAGCTCTCGCTGCGCGCTTCGATATCGTATTCGGCTGAATCCCTTCGCGAGCCGGAGTTGTGATGTCTTTGCTGAAACTGCACCACATTTCCTTGCGGATCGTGGCCGTCGCATACGCGATAACCCTGAAAGGTCCTCTCACTCTCCGTCGGATCCATTCCGCCCCTGAGGTTAGGCACCGCGCCCCTCGCGGCAGAAATGCTTTCCATGTCGCGTAACTGACGTCCGCCGATGAGCCTACTTCAGTCGCGGTAACCTTGCGCCGATCTTCGCATAGAGCCGGCGTTCACGCTGAATCACGCGACCCGCGTGCTCATTTTGTGGCCACGGCGAAAAACTAAGTTGCATGCAGGTCTTCATGGTAATCCCGTCGATGCTGGGACTCGCGGCCAGCTCCGTGGCGGCCTGCTCCGTGGCGGCCTGCTCCACGCGATTCAGCTCGTCGTTCGTGAACGCCCGGACGTTAGCCTTCAACTCGGCGCGGGCTGGAACAACGTTGGCGTTGCGCCCCCCTTGAGAATGTCCACAGTCACCTTTGTTTTCGTAGCGGGATCATTCAGCTTTTCGAGGGCTGGGGCGAAGCGCGCAGCCTCAATCACCGCGTTGCGCCCCATTCTGGCTCCAGACCGGAATGCGCAGCTTGCCCGGTGAACTGCGCTGTCAGAGTCGCGCTCCCCTTGCGCGCCTTCAGGACCTGGTATGTCGGGGCCCCCGCTCATGGTTGACGACGAGAGCCGCGGCTTATTTCTAGCGATCGGCGGGTAAACCGAGCGCGTTGCGAATAATCGGCCTCAGCACCTTCCAAGCGGGCGAGGATGCTGCTATCTCGTCAAAGTGACTGGCCCCGGGAAGGACAACAACCTCCGCGGAGTCATGCATTTTCTTTATTCGAGTTGCGTACGCACGCAATTCCGATAGAGGTGCGTATTTATCCGATTCGCCTGCGACGAAGATGGTATGGCTACGATTTGGCCGTAGGTGATCAACACCGATATCCAGGTTTGCGTCGGTTCGCTCCGCGCTCAGTGGTCCCAACAACTCTTCGCCGGGTGCTCCGCAGTCGGTCTTTGAGCCCGGAATTTTCGGCACCTTCAAGCCCTGGCCGAGGTCCCCTGCGGCTATGACGGTTCGTATTGGGATGGGGTTGTTCTCATGCAGAGGACTCCACTCTGGGATGTTCCCGCGTCCAGCACTCCATTGGGCGAGATAAGCACCAGCAGAATGTCCCATAATCAGAAAGCGAGTCAGATCGAAGTGATATTCGGATGCCTTCTTTGCAAGTAGGCGAAGAGCAGCGCTGATGTCTTGAAAGGTACCCGGATAGCCGCCGCCGATCTCATCGGCGCGACGGTACTCAATGTTCCAAACCGCGATACCATCTGCGGCCAGTGCACCTGCGATGGAGCCCATCTGGCCGATGCCTTCATATTTGCTAAGGAAGCACCCGCCGTGCACGAGCACGACCACGGGGAATGGGCCGCCGCCCGCGGGTTCGAATACTTGAACGAATTGCTGAGGTGCTGTCCCGTAGGCAAGTTGGGCTTCAGGTTCCGGGCTTTCGCCATATCCATCAAAACCCCACACAACCCTATACCCCCCACATTGTACACTTCGTGCTGACGTACTCGAACTGGGAGTCGGTGTCGATCTGCCGCAGCGAGAGCTTCGAGGCCTTGAGCGCCGCATGCAGACCGCGTTTATGCGCCTGGGCGTGCCTCTCGAGCATCGGACGGATAATTTATCGCGGCACGCATGAGCTCGCGGAGAGCCGCGCCGCAAGTTCACCGAGCGCTACCAGGAGCTGATCGATCATTACGATGCGCGCATCGCGCAACTTCCCGCAATGCGCACGAGAACGGTGATGTCGAGTCGCCAACGTCGCTGAAGAGCGCTATCGACCAGCGTTTGCGACTGCGCGGATCGCGTGCGTTCGCCTCGCGCGAAGCGTACGAGGGATTTCTCGACGTCTGCGTCCAGCGAGGAACGCAACCCGCACTACCGGTTCGCGGAAGAGCGCCCGCATCTGCGAGCGTTGCCGGCTCGCCCATTGCCGGCTTATCGAGAGTCATATGCGACCGTGTCGCGCGGTAGCGTGGTCCGCGTGCTCAAGCATTGCTACTCGGTGTCGTCGCGCTTGATCGGCCACCGCTGCGCGTTCGCTGCACGCCGACATCGTCGAGCTGCACCACCGCGCGACCGCGTCGCCCTGATGACCGGATCATCGCAGCGCAAGCATCGGATCGACTACCGTCATATCATCCATACGCTGGTGCGCAAGCCCGGGGCGTTCCGCCGGTATGTGTTCCGCGAGGCTCTGTTCCCGAGCTTGGACTTTCGCCGCGCCTACGATGCGCTCGTTGCCGAGGTCCGACCAGGCCGACCTCGATATGTGCGATCCTGCATTTGGCAGCGAGCGACGTGAGGAGTGCGTGCGGCTCGTTCTGGCGACGCTGATGGACGACGGGTACCCCACCTATGAAGCCGTCCGTGCCGAGGTGCGCGGCGAGCGTGTACCGGAAGGGAAGCCGTATCTGAGCATCACACCGCCGATCTCGGCGTTTACGATCGGCTGTTGGGTGCGAACACCGTCGCGGTGTGCGTATACCGCCGTAACGATCGCCCGCGACGAGACCTGGAACTGCGCTGAAGGCACTACGCCTACCATCGTTCCTCGAGCAATACCTCGAACTGGGGAGCGGCCGCCACCGAGGCTGGAGCCACGTGCGCTACCTGGCTGAACTGGTCACCCAGAAGCCAGCGACCGCACCGATCGGCGCATCACGCGCCTCGTGCTCGATGCGAAGCTCCCGAAGGATAAATCGGTCGCCACCCTCGACCTCAACCGCTATGAGGCGCCGCTGCGCGGCAAAATCCGCGAGCTTCTGCGGGGCGAGTTCCTCGCCGGGGCGACCAACGTCTGCCTGATTGGTCGCCCTGGAACCGGCAAATCCCATGTGATGGCGGCGCTGGCTAAGTCCTTGGCCGAGGCCGGTCATCCGTGCTGTTCACACCAGTCGTGGAGATCGTCGAGCGACTGCTCGAGGCGAAGAAGAACTTGCGCCTCGCCCGCGAACTGAAACGCTCACCACTTCGACTGCATCGCCCTCGATAACATCGGGTACGTGCAGCACGATCGAGCCGAGATGGAGGTGCTGTTCGCGTTGCTCGCCGAGCGATACGAACGCAAGAGCGTGATGATCACGTCGAACTTAATCTTCTCGAAGTGGGATCAAATCTTCAAAGATCCGATGACGACCGCGGCCGCAATCGACCGGGTCGTCCATCACGCCGTCGTGCTCGAGTTCCTCGGCCCAAGTGCTCGGCAGGAAGCTGCAGAGGAGCGTAAAACCCCGAAGAGCCATGTACTCATCGAGGGTCATCGGATGAGATGCCGCCAGTACCGATTTCGCAATCAGTCCCGAGAGCAACGTGCTGCTCAGGATTCGAAGCGTGTGTCGCAGTCGTTCAGCTCCTCCGCCGCTAGGTTTGTACGTCATTTGTACCAAATCGCAGCTCAAAAGGCGCTGACATTGCAGACGAGAAGCCATGATTACGACGATTTCGCGTGAACGGAATAAAAGATCAACCCGACTGGATAGAGTCCCTCACCGAAATGAGAGACCCGATCCGTACACCGCAGCAGAATCGCACGCGAAGCGTCAAAACCTCGGGGTCTCCCTCGCATTTCAAGCCCTACCGCGGCCGAGCGTGGCACACTAGGAAAGCGCCCTGGTCTGCTACTCCCACTCAATTGTCTCCTGCACCTATAAAATACTGAACTTATGGGACTTTTTCTCGGGCTACGCCAAACTTACCGTCAGATCTACCGCCTAAAACTTCCGCTTGGGGGCGATAGACGGCGATAGATCCCGAAACCTCGCTCATGTTTTACCTTTGGGCCTTTTCGCGCGCACATTGCGGGCACCAAAATTCCCGGCACCACTGACCACGACGACGCTTCAGCAGCAACCCAGGGAATCTCTTCATACGCAGTTCCGCGATGGCCTCAGCGCTAGATTTCCACGGTTCACCCTTGAGTCTCATTATGAGCCGCGTCCAGATGGCATTGAATGCCTGAATGGCATCTGATTCCCCATAGCGCACTCCCGTTGGCAGCAGCGGCGCAATATCTTCTGTGAGGCTGGCCGTCAACTTCTGCAGCATGCGCTGTTCAGCCATCGCGCGAGTGATCTGTTGGCCTTCCAATTTCAAATAATGATGGAAGCAAACAATTTCCGCCTTCGCCTGATACCAATCATTGTCCACCGCAAACCGATACGACTCGAGGGCGTGTAAGCTGGTGTGTTCTCGCGTATTGACCTCCACGTTTAGCTTCAGCGCTGTCTCCGGATCACTTTCTGGCGCGAACTTGAATACGAGGTGCATCGAGTGCCCGGCCTGCGCGCGATTGCATCTCCCGAGCCAAGACAAGGCGTCGCGTATCGCATCGACGGTCGCCCCGATGGGTTCGGCGCGGGTTTGCACAAGATCGATATCCTCAGAGTATCGCAGCGGCCGTTCGAACAGCAGTTTGTGGATCGCCGTACCGCCGCGAAAAGCGATTCTCCCCTTCAAAGCAGGTGCGTTGAACAGATCACAGAGCGCACGGGAGATGATGAGATCCTGCTCTACTTGCCCTAAATCGGGCCACGGCGCCCTTGTACTCCAAGCCTGAATATACGCCCGCGGGATCAAGAGTCGACCTCCACCCGCTCGTTGATTACGAGTTTCCACTTGGAGTTTCGCTCAGCAGGCTCGGCGAGAGACGCAACTATAGGCTTTACGGCAGGATTCAACGGTGCAAAGGTCTTCGCCTTCTTGACGAATGGCTCCAGAGATTTCGCCTGACGCGAGTGGTTTGCCAGATCGAGCACATAGCCAAGGCGACGCACAGCGGAGTTCTCATAGTCTTCGGCCGCGTCCGCGAGCGCGCGCGCATTCGCTTTGCCGCCGATGTCCTTGGCGATCTGCGCGATGCCGTTGATACCGCCGGCCTTGTGAAAGTAACGCGCACAATCGAGCAGTGTCAGTTCGACACCCGCCACTTGCGCAAAACCTTCATCGCTCTTGATCTGATCGAGTCGAGTTGGCAGATTGGCGTGTGAAAAGGCTCGGGGCGCCTGGTAGAGGAATTGGAGGCGGTGCGTGCCGATCTCAAAGTCGCGCAACTGTTTGGGGACGATGACTTGGAAGACCATCGCAGCCTGATGCGATGAGCCGTGGAACGCTGCGGCTCGGAACAGTGAGACTCGGTAGGCGAGTCCCTGGTGTTTCATCAAAGGATCGATCCATCGCACCGGGTCGGGAGCACCGGCAATCCGGTCCTCGGGACGCAAGATGAGAAAGAAGCCGTGGCGAGGATTCGCCAACCGTCCTTTGTTGATTAGCCTCGTGACTGCGGCGGCAAAATTGCGCTGCGGAACACTGAGCGCGGAGCGAGCCTCATTGCCTACAAAGTAGCTCCGCCCGTGGACAAGGCGTTCATCGAGATACTGCTCCAGCGAGGCCATGCCGAATCATAAGCAAAACTCTACACAAATACAAGAGTTTTGCATATGATATGGCTCACTCCCACTCAATAATCTCCTGGCGTGATAACTCGTTGATGCGATGCCAATTTGAGAAAGGCACTCCTTACAATACCGTCCAAAATACCGTCAAAGCGATTTCGGTTTGACGGCGACTAATTCAAATCGTCGTCCAACCCTTTGTCCGGAGTCCCGGATAAATCCTTGGGCTTTGCTTCTTGATCCTTCTCGGCAGAGCGATCGTTGGGATCCCGAGAACTCTGCTGGGTACGCTGCTGCCGCAACTTTAACCAGTCTTCGCGGCCCTTCGCTCGAATCTCCTCAAGGGTCGGAGATGCACCTTTTTGCTCTCGCTGCTTCAACCATTCCTCGCACGCTTCCTTCTGGATTTGATCAAGCTCGCTTTGAGCGCCCGTGACGGGAGAAACGGGACGTTGCTGCTGTTCGACCCCTTGGCTCTGATCGCTTTCGCGTAAAGCATCGACATCAATCAAATCCTGTGCTCGACCCGCCGAGAGCTTTGCAACAAGCAGATCATGTCGCGAGATGAATGGCACGGACAAATCATCATCTATTCGAACATCTACTCGTCGTCTCCATGCTTCCTCAAATTCAACGCCGCTGATCCTCGGCATGATGTCTACCATTACCGGCGGCGTACCCATGCGAAAGAAATTATCGGGCTCGGCAAAATCTTTGGCGCTCAAGCCCTCAACTGGTGCTCCGAACTTAGCGAGCGCGGCGTACACGGCCTTGCTGTTTTCAGCATCCGCGCCGATTAGAATATCCAGATCTTTTGTGGCGCGTGGCTGCGCATGAAATGAAACCGCGTATCCGCCGACTATCAGGTATTTAACCCGGCCGGCGTTGAATGCGGATAACAGTTCTTTGAAGTCTTGGTGCATCCGCGACTTGTCCTTTCAGCGCATAAAGGTCAAGGTTGAGATCCATTACAGCGCGAATCCGCTCGCTTCCCGGCAGGCGCTGCCAGGAACAATATTCGTCAGACTTCATCGCCTTCAGGCTGTTGTACCGAGTGATCCTTTTGTCCATTTTGTGAAACTAGCACAAACTGCCCTGGGGCACACTCCGACTCCCTAGAACCAGGCTGGATTCTTCGGGTCGGCTCATCTGACATCCAGCCTGGGATCCGGCGACGGAGGATTGGCGGCCCTACTGGCAGACATTCAAGTCATTCATCGCAATTCAGAAGTATTCGTTGGTGGCCACTCAATAACCACTCGGATCACGATCACAGCGATAGCAGGCGATAACCTCCTGGCTTCGTAACCTGCTGTCTACGTTGATTTTCATGGGCACTCGCTCTCAAGTGTCCATCGGAATGTACGACAAGATGTTTGGCACAGCTGAATTCGATGGAGAGTAGCTGATGAGTGCGTGATGAGGCGACGCAAGGCCGCGACACCAATCGAAGTACGGGTCTTGTTAAGGGTTGCCCGATGTCTGTCCGCTATTGCTGATCATGCCATAGCCGAACAAACTCGAAATGAGCGGGAGCGAATGGCTCGACCCGCCGGAAGTCGTGTCCCGCAAACACGGTACAAGCTATTGCCCACCCCTGATCGACGGCGCGTAATCGGTGCGGAAATTTCGTGCTCCGCGTGGCGGGACCGCTGGAACTCGGTGATGGAAATCTTCATGGCCGGCGGCAACTATCCCGCCTCCGGTGTTTCATTCCCCCGCTGGAATATCCGCGGCTGTCGAGGCCGAGATTGCAGCGGCACAGTAGCCACCTTTTTCCAAAGGTCGCGTTCGGCAGTCATCGTGTAGCCAAGTATTCGGGCAGTAAGCCGCAATAACGTCAGCCGGCTGCGTCGTTGTAAGAGTCCGAATCCGGTTTTTGCCGGTTTCGCTCTAGTTTCCCGGTTACCGATCGAACGCAACCCTTGGCAAACTCTGCAGGCAGCCAACTCACTCCCACTCAATTGTTTACGGCACTTATAAGTACTTGAAATAAAGAGACTTCTGCTGAGGGTACGGAAAACTTACCGTCAGATCTACCGCCAAACACTTGCGCTTGGGGGCGATAGACGGCGATAGATGTCGAAAAGGATCAAGGCGCTTTCTTAGCAGCGATTCGAGTTCAATCGCCGGGGTGCGGCCTGTGCTTGTGGTAGACACAGGCGAGCTTGTTTCCGTCTGGGTCGCGGACGTACGCGACGTAAAATGTCGGCTCGTAATATGGACGCGTGCCAGGCGCCCCTTCATCACTGCCGCCGTTCTCTAGTGCCGCGGCGTGGAATGCTTGCACCTCGACCTCATCCTTGGCGCGGAATGCGATCATCGTGCCATTCCCGCCGGCAGGTGCCTGGCCATCGAACGGACTGCACACCCAGAATCCATACCCCTCGTCGTAGGATCCTCCCCACCCTGCCCACCCGTCGCTCCAGTTCGGAGCACGACTGACTCCCAATGCGCTGAATATTGCGTCGTAGAATTTGATTGCGCGCTGCATGTCCGAAGTACCAACCGTCGAATAGAGGATCATTCTTTCGACCCTTCACTACCGCGAACGATCTGGTCGCCACGCCAATCTTGGCACAGCCAAAAAGTGTGAACTTTCAAAGCAGCGGCCTTATGACATTCAATACGTCGCGAAATGCAACCGCCTGAACCTGCTTGGCAAGAGGAAATGTCTGGTCTCCAGCATGGACGACGGTCAGCGACTTGAGCTTCAGATCATGCATCGCCGAGCGCATCGAGGGTGTCAGTGTCGGAGCGACCGTACGCTTGACCTCGAAACCCAGCCTTAGTCCTCCACGCACGACCAGCAGATCCAGTTCGGCACCCTGATGAGTTCGCCAGTGATAGGTCTCCTCTGGAGAAACGCCCAACTGTTGCACCAGCTGATCGATGATGAAACCCTCCCAGGATGCGCCGAGCTTGGGATGCCCCTCGATGTCCCGCTTGGTGGGAAGATTCAGTAGTGCGTGAAGTAGCCCGGAATCCCGGACGAAAATCTTGGGCGACTTTACCTGTCGCTTTCCAAGGTTCTCGTGCCAGGGCTTCAGCTGCCTCACGACCAGTGCGTCGGTCAGTTTGTCGAGATAGTTGCGTACGGTGGTATCCGCCACGCCGAAGGAACGACCGATTTCGGATGCGTTCCATAGTTGGGCGTGGTGATGCGCAATCATCGACCAGAAGCGACGCATGGTATCCGGGGCAACATTTACTCCAAGCGCCGGCAAATCGCGCTCTAGAAAAGTCCGGATGAAGGATTGCCGCCATTCCATGCTTTCGCGGTCAGAGCGAGAGAGGAAGGACTTAGGAAATCCGCCGCGCACCCACAGGCGATCTGCATGCTCGAAACTCACTTCCCGTACCGCCAAACCCGGAAGCTCGTAGTAAGCAATCCGCCCTGCTAGGGATTCGGAACTCTGCCTGAGCAGATCAGGTGCTGCACTCCCCAAAACAAGAAACCTCGTGCGGACCGGTTTGCGATCCGCCAGGACACGCAATACCGGAAACAGCTCCGGGCGACGCTGCACTTCGTCCAGGACAACCAAGCCCCTGGGTTCCTGAAGTGCAAGCATCGGATCGGCCAGCCGAGCGAGATCCGAAGGATTCTCCAGATCAAAGCGACTGATGTGATTGCTCAGGGTGGGCGCGATCGAAGCTGCCAGCGTCGTCTTCCCGACCTGTCGCGCCCCAAGAATCGCTACCACGGGAAATCGCTTCAATAGGCCGGTGATCTGCCGCGCATGCAATTCGCGATCTATCATGGTCGAAAGTCTACCATGGAAACTCGGTTTTTAATACCGAATATTCATGGTAACATTTTTATTAATATTATAATAATAAATAAGTTGAGACTCGTAACTCCCACTCCATCGTCTCCGAGACCTCTAGTAATTGTTTCTACGGATGTAACGTTTCCGCCCGCCAAAATTTACCGTCAGATTTGCCGTCAAATAATCTCGCTTAGAGCCGATAGACGGCGATAGATACCGGAAGGGTCGCGGCGCCTTGGCAGCCCTGCAACGCGAATATCGACCAATAGTCAGTAGCTGCAGAGAACCCAGGGCACGGACCGGGCACCGTGAAGCTATCGAAGCATAAGTGCTTCGTCGTCGAACGGCTCCAAACGCAGTTATCTCGTCGTACCCATTCTCGTCAAGTGCTTTGATGTACCCGCTCGGGCGATCATTCGCAATCCGTTTCAAACGCCTGCTTTCGCGGCATGACCTTGGTTACTTTTCTTGGAAATCACAGTGGCCGGAGTAATTGAAGGTCGGGTTCGCGTCCGCATCTTTTCCCGTTCCGACAACCTGCAACGTGCACTTCACCCGAGGGCCGGCAATATGATCGACTAGGTGGACGGATCCGGTATCTGCACCAGTCTTGAGATTTGCATGGAAGCGAAACCGGCCGTCGTGGATCATGACGGGATCAGATCCAGCGACGGTTCCCGAAAAGACCTGATCGCCCGTGTTGACCAGGGAGTCATTCGCAAAATCGAACGTCGAAGTCACGTGATATAGGACGCGCCCTTTTAGGTCCCCCTTTAGCTCCACGGTCTCGGTGCTCTGCTGGATCATGCCATTCGGCGTCTGCCTCTTCGAGTGAACGATTGCACCATTGAGCAAGTCCGTCCCGGTACCGGTCACCTGGACTGAGCGGATTTTCGACGCGCCAGTCCCGGCCGCGTAGGCCGCACCACCGCATAGTAAAATACAGCCGGTGGACAGGGCAAAGCAAAGAGCGGGCGAATTGATGTGCATAAAACCTCCGTATGCAGCAGCAGCGAATTTCAGGCCTGAGATGCAAGCTATGCGAAGGCAGATGCTCAACCAAGATGGGGATCGATAGAATGGCCTTACGTGTCCCACTTTGGCCCATCATGTACGGCCGGACGATTCACTCGAGGGATGGGCAACGCTGATGCGGGAGCTGCCGGCAGGCCGATTGAGCTCGTGGAAGGCCATCGCGACCTACCTCGAGTGCAGCGTCCGCACGGTTCGCAGATGGGAACGGACAGAGGGGCTTCCCGTGCATCGTCACGTGCATCAGAAGCTCGGGCGGGTTTTCGCGCTAGAGACGGAAATCGATGCATGGCGGGAAACCCGAGCGCGCCGCCCTGAACACATTTCCCCCTCTGCTTCGACCCTGCCGCCCGCCTCCGTCCGGTCGATCGCAGTCCTCCCCTTCAACAGTCCGAAGTCGGATTCGCAAGACGATTACTTTGCCGAGGGCCTGACTGAGGAGGTAACCAGCGCGCTGGCCAAAGTGCAGGCCCTGCGGGTCACGTCGCGCAGGTCGGCAGGGGTATTCCGCAACACGAATGCGGGGGCGAAGGCCATTGCCGAGCGACTCGGCGTGCACTACCTCGTAGAAGGTAACGTCCGCCGGGTCGGTAACCGCCTGCGGGTATCCGCCCAGCTTATTGATGCACGGCAAGACGTCCACCGCTGGGCGGGGACCTACGACGGCATGATCGATGATGTGTTCTCGATCCAGGAGCAACTGGCGCGCAAGATTGCGGATGCACTCGAACTACGGCTAACGGCCGCCGAGAAACAGCACCTCAGCGAGCGCGCCATCGGCAATCTGCCCGCCTACGAATATTACCTCCAGGCGCGCCACGACATGTGGCGCTGGCGTCGCGACTCAATCGACCGCGCCGTACTACTCCTGCGACAGGCCCTTGGGCTCATCGGAGAGAATGCCCGGCTTTATGCCGCACTGGGTCTGGTGCATCTTCAGTATCGAGAAGCCGGCATCGACCTGAGCGAGCAGCCCCTCGTTGAGGCTGACGAATGCGCGTCCAAACTCTTCTGGCTGAAGGACCATTCAGCTTCGGGATGGCAGCTCCGCGGCTGGATCGCCTACTCACGTGGCCACATCCAGGACGCCGTGCGCGATCTGAAAGTCGCAGTAGAGCTTGAACCAAACAATTCCGACACGCTGCTGCTACTGTGTAATTGCTATCTGATCTCGGGACGCGTTGCAGCGGCGCGACCTCTGCTGACGCGACTGTTAGCTGTTGATCCCCTGACCCCGATCACGCGATGTATGCCGGGATATGCAGACATTATGGAGGGCCACCTCCAAGAGGCGATTGATCCTTACCGGCAAATGTTTGAGATGGATCAGTCGAACCCGATGGCGCGCCTGTTCTTCGCTTGGGTCCTGATCCTCAATCGCCGACATGACGACGTGGGCGCGCTGCTGAAGGCTTTTCCTCCGAATCAGCGTGACTCCCTCCCAGGTCGGCTCTCGTTCTTTCTGGCACACGCTGCAACAGGTCGGTTCCGCGAAGCGGAGGCAGAGCTGACTCCGGAAATAGAGGAGCTTGCGCGCGCCACTGACGTCTTTCCGCGCTTTCTTGCGGAAGGCTTTGCGTTGGCGGGCAAGCGGGAGTTGGCAATCCAGTGGTTGCGACTCGCTGTTGACCGGGGTTTCGTCAATTATCCGTTTCTGGCTCACCACGATCCCGCATTCCTATCGCTTCGTGGTGATTCCGCCTTCGATACGCTGCTTGAGACCACAAGGCATCGATGGGATCAATTCGAGCCTTAATGGGACTTTGGCGGGATTTGAACCGGGCTCCGTCTTGTCGTTCAAGACAGACCACACCACAGGCATCGACTGATGATCCCCATGCCGTCATGGTCTGTTTCACCGAATTGCAGGCGGCTTGTATGAGCTGCATCTATATTCAACGCCGTTCTTAACTGTCGTGTAAACACTACGGACATTGCGGATATCGCTCAGTGGATCGGCGTCCTGCTCCGAATTCGAGCGCCAACCTGCTCCGCGGCTGACATCACGCGTAGCATGTTTTCTCCAGCCAGCTTCGCAATGTCACCATCCGTCCATCCCCTGCGCATCAAATCGACCAGCAACGCCGGATGGCAATCTACGCCTTCCAACCCAACAGGCGTGTCCGGCATGCCGTCGAAATCGGAACCGAGCCCGACGTGATCAATTCCCGCTATGTTCCGAATGTGTTCAATATGGTCCGCTATCTGCTGGAGCGTGACGACGGGCTTCGGATGCTCATGATCCCAATCCGCCAAGGCGGCCTTCGCTCGATCCGGCTGACCCACATAAACACCTGCGTAGGGCGGGCTTTGTTCGCGCGCCTGCTCGCCCGCCCGCTCCGCAAACCACTGGTTTCGAGCTTCGGAAACGTAAAAGGTGAGAAAATTCACCATTACGATACCGTCACCGGCTGCCACCAGACGCAGCACGTCATCGGGCACGTTTCGAGGATGATCCGCCAAAGCGCGAGCCGACGAATGCGAAAAGATGACGGGGGCTTCGCTCGTGGCAATCGCGGCTCTCATGGTTTCGGGGGATACATGGCTCAGATCTACCAACATTCCCAGCCGATTCATTTCATGAATGATGTCTATGCCAGCTTTAGTGATCCCGTGTTGTGCGGGGGTGTCGGTCGCCGAATCGGCCCACGGGGTATTTGAGGTATTGGTAAGCGTCAGGTACCGCGCTCCAAGCTCGTAGAACTGGCGCAGTACCGCAATGGAGTTGTTGGTCTGGTGTCCCCCTTCGACACCAATGAGCGAGGCTACTTTGCCCGAGCGGTGGATCCGCCGGATACTGAGCAGCCACGCGCTTGACGAGATCAATTTGTTCGATGGTCGTCTGGACAGCTTCGGGTCCCGGGAGGCCGGTGGGTACCCAAACAGACCAGAACTGCCCACCCACATGGCCCGCCCTCAATCGGGGGATGTCCGTCATCAAGGGGGCATCGTCAACGCGTTTCGGCAGTCGTGAAGTATCGGCCTGCAGGTTGATGGCTCCGAGATCGCTCCCGAATCGGTCCCGAATCTCCCACGGCAAATCGTTGTGGCCGTCGATGAGTGGGGTCCGCGTCAGCGCTCGCTCTACACGCGCAAGATAATCTGGCTCCGCACCGCTCGCCGCGACGGGTAGAAGGAGCAAACACGCCAGCAATTGAGCTGCGCAATGTCCCGGCCGCTAGGCCCCGGAAGCGATCGGCCACTACTGCTTCTCCCACGGTTTGAAACCCACACTTCGCCACAAGGCCGAAGGATCAAACAACTTGCCGTTCGCAATGACTGCGGTGACGTTGCGTGTGTTACGAATGTCCGTGAGCGGATCGCCGTCAATGACGATGAGATCGGCGCGCTTTCCAACGTCCAGACTACCGGAATCCTCAAGACCCATCGCACGTGCAGGGACGACCGTAGCAGCCTGGATCGCTTCCATTGGAGTGAATCCCGCCTTCACGTAGAGTTCGATTTCCCGATGAATGCTGTGACCTGGGATGGTCTGATCCGTCCCAGTCATGATCGGTATACCCGCCCGGTGCAAAGCCCCAAGAATTGCCAAATGTTTGGCGTCAACCCGCTCCTGCAGCCTCGACGCGTCTGAGGGTGGCTCGACGTCGGTCAAACTTTGAACCAGCTCCGGCGCTATGAAGTTGGCGCCCGGTTCAATAAACGCCACCGGCTTCTCTGTCGTTGCCTCATCGATTTCGAAGGTCGCCAAGGTGGGATCGAGCACCGTCTTATGGGCCTTCAGGAACTCAATAGCGTTCGCAGCTTCGGGCGACGCAAGATCGATGGCAGCCGTGGCTTTCTTGTGCGCGACGCGATCCGCATTGGGTGGCAGCAAGGGGTGCATGATGTCCGCCACGTAACTGATGTGATTGATCTGGTCCTGACCGGCGGCGATGGTTTGATAGGCGTCGAGCCCCTCAGGGACGTGTCCGGTGACGCTCATGCCTAATCGATGGGCTTCAGCAATCACAACTTTTTCTTCGTCGAGCTTCACTGAGCTGTAGATTTTCATTTGCTGAAAACCGGCGTCGTGATAACGACGTGTCCAGTAGAGCGCCTGTTCTGGCGTATCCACACGCTGTACACCGGCCGACTCAGGGCTGGTGCCGTCAACGACCCCGGCCAGCAACAACCGGGGTCCGACCCCTCGATCTTCGCGTATGGCGTCGCGCACGGCCGTGATGAACTCGAATTCATTCCCACAATCACGCGCCGTTGTCACCCCTGAGGCCAGATAGATCGAGCGCTTACGCTGAGATATCGAATCACTCCCACTCAATTGTCTCCGGCACCTATAAGCGCCTGAAACTTTTAGCTTTTTCCCAAGCGTACAACTAACTTACCGTCACATCTACCGCCAAATGATTCCGCTTGGGGACGATAGACGGCGATAGATGACGAAAGGGTCCGGGGGCTTTAGCAGCCTGCCGTACGCGCCCGCCGAAGCTCAGCGGCCCAAGGGCCGAGGAACGTCACATCACTGAATCCTGTATCCTATCAGGATACAATATAACGTGATCAAGACATTCCGTCATGCCGGGCTTGAGCGCTTTTATCGCACTGGCTCCAAAGCTGGCATCCAGCCCAAGCATGACAAGAAGCTGCGCACGCAACTGACCGCTCTGGATGCCGCGACACAAGCGCAGGACCTGGCGGTGATCTCGGGCTGGCGCCTTCATGAGCTAAAGGGCGATCAGGCGGGTCGCTGGTCGATCACCGTCAACGGAAACTGGCGACTGGCATTTAGTTTTGAGGGCACGGATGTGGTGCTGCTCAGTTATGAAAACTATCACTAGGAGAGGCGACATGAGCCAGATGCACAACCCTTGCCACCCCGGGGAAGTGCTCAAGGAAGCCTTGAGCGAAATCAGCGTGACCGATGCGGCCAAACGATTGGGAGTCGGCCGCGTGGCGCTCTCGCGCTTGCTGAACGGTGCCACCGGCATCAGCCCAGAGATGGCCCTGCGCCTATCCAAGGCGCTCGGCACTTCGCCGGAATTCTGGTACGGCATGCAGGTCAACTTCGACCTATGGCAGGCCAAGAAGAAGTTCCGCGGCAAGGTGCGCCCTATCATCCAGCGTCCAATCACGGCGGCCTGATCTGCCCTGGGATACAATAAGGCCCTGCAGTTGCTTCACATCGCTCGCGCGGTGCGTCGAGTTATTGCCGGTTTCCCCGCCAATTCCGCTCTCACGCGTTAGCCGCGAACCATGCAAAGATTGGCCGTGAAAGCCGTCTGCCCGAGTGCGGCCAGCACCGGGGCTCGTGATGGAAATGACGCCAACCCCGGGACCGTCAGGGATGCTGGAAGACGACTCCATGCGGAATCGCGCTGCCCTGCCAGCCATCGGGCCACGCGCGATTGAAATCAATGGACGCCGAGTCTAGGCTGAGCGTGCCGGTGTCGCGGTCAATGCGCGCAAAGCGCAGATGGGTGGCGAGCGCTCCGTAACCAGTAATGGCCAGTCGATCACCGGCCGGCTCGAGCCCCAGCCAGTGCGGGTATTAGTCCGGAGCCATCAACAATCGGCTCACTTCTCGCGGGTGTTCCGGATCATGCATGTCGATACTAACGACAGCGTGTCCACTCTGCATGGTTTGCACCCAGTAGCGACCGACAACCACCGGTACCTCGCAGGTGCGATAGCCGAAGTCGTAAACATGGGCCAATGTCGGCATATTGCCTGCGAGATCCTTCACTAAAAACAAGCCGCAATTGAAGGTGGAGACGACGACCGACTTGCCATCGTCGAGCACTCGCGGTTCCGAGGATTCCTCGGCAGTGTCGTCGGACGAATCGGGCGCCGCCGGGAGCGGGATCGTCTTGAGGAGCTTCAGATCCGATAGCCGCCACACCTGCGCAACATGACTCCTCTGCGCTCCCATCATATCGGCACTGCCGGTAACGACGCGGTTGAGCGACTCGGCAACGGCGAGAGTAAGGGCGGATGTTCGGGTCGGCAGGATCGGCGGCGGAGGCTTGGCGCACCACCCGGCCGTCGCGGTCGAACTCCACCAGACCGCCGGGCCCCTTGTTGTAGCCGCTAGCGTACTGGAAGGTGGCAAGCGTGTGGCCGTTCTTCAGATGAACGAACGAGTGCGGATAGGAATAGGTCCCAACGCTCCGGAAATCGCGGGCAAGTCGCGGTTGTGTCGCATCCTTCAGATCGAACACGTACGTGCGATTGCCCAGCCAGTCATTGGCGTAGAGCAGGTGGTCCGACGGTTCATCGTAATTCGTATGGTGGGCCATCACGGCGT
>CAWDAU010000009.1:0-928444 GCA_963800385.1 uncultured Gammaproteobacteria bacterium | reverse complement strand
GGCGGTCTTTGTCACCATGAACCGGCCCTTGTCGTCAGGGGGTAGGAACGCGGCTCCAGGCTTTTCCACTACGCCGAACGGCGCGTATCGACCGCCCCCGATGTTGATTCCGTTGTGGCAGACTGCGCATCCCTTGTCCATGAACAGTTTCAGGCCGGATTTTTGGGTGTCATTGAGTGCGGCGGCGTTTCCCTTGAGGTACTTGTCAAAGGGCGCGTTCGGCGTGATCAACGTCGCCTCGAATACGGCAATCGCACGCTGCGCGTTTTCCAACGTCACGGGACCGGAAACGCCGGGAAATGCCGACTGGAATGCGGTCACATAGCCTGGGGTCGCCGAGAGCTGCTCGGCTACGTGTGCCGTGGGCGAAGCCATTTCGACCGGATTGACCATTGGGCCACCCGCCTGCGCCTCGAGATCCTTGGCGCGGCCATCCCAGAATTGGGCCGTGTTGAACACCGCGTTGAATACCGTCGGCGAGTTACGACCCCCTCGCTGCCAGTGGTGGCCGATCGAGGTTTCTTGGTCATCGACGCCGCCGAGTCCGATGTTGTGGCAGGAATTGCAGCTGATCGCATGACTTGCGGACAATCGCGGATCAAAAAACAGCATTTTGCCGAGCAAAAGTTTGGCTGGCGTCGCGGGATTGCCTGGCAATGCCGGCGCAGTCGCGGGGATGGGCTTGAACTGTGCCTGCGCTGCCGTCATCAGTGCATCGGCCGCAAAAAGCGGGCTGTTGATAGCCAACGAAGCGACAAATGGCAGCCAATATTGCACACGCATGGCATTTCCTCAATTTGAAAGGAAATGACGCTACGCTCAATTTAGGGTCCCGTCTGTACGCGGATCCACGTAAGTCACTCAGGCCCGAGCACGCCGATCTTTCACCATCATATTCGGCATTCGTGTCGTTTTGCTGATGAGCAAGAGGCGCAGAATTTCGATGGACGGAATAGGCAGTAAACGCGGGAGATCAACAAATACGCCTTTCAAACTCACCCATTGGCGCCAGATTCCCCGGAGGACCTCAGCCGCCTCGCCAATTGGCACTTCGTCAAATTCCGCAGCCAGTATTTTTACTGCGCAGAGTGGTTGAAGACGAGACTGACTTGCGCGCCGCCTCCCGGGGCATCGTCGATTTCAATCGTGCCGCCGCAGGCCTCAATGATCCTGCGAGTTATGGCAAGACCGAGTCCGGCGCCACTACCTTGCCGATCGGCTCGCCAAAAGCGCTCAAAGACCGCTTGACGAATGCCCACGGGGATTCCGGACCCTTGGTCCCGCACCACGACCTTCGGCCCTGGCCCCACTTCGACCTCCACTTCCGTCCCCGCTGGCGTATGCGCGAGCGCATTTTCTATTAGATTGCGTACGGCGCGCTCCAGCAGTTCACCGCGACCTTTCACGGTCTGAGCGCCTTCACCTCTATATCGGATCGATCTGCCCAGACTGATCGCTACGGGTGCCATCTCGGCCACCACACGACTGGCAACTTCGTGCAAGTCGCATTGGTGTCGGCGCATGTCATCGAGGGCGTCGGTCCGAGCTAGGTCCAACATCTGCCCGATCAGTCTCGACATGGCTTTGGCGTCCTCCGTGAGCCGTTGCCGTTCGGCCGATGCGGGCAACCGCTCGACCGTCAGTATCATGGCCGCCAATGGCGTGCGCAGCTCATGGGCGGCATCCGCCGTGAATTGGCGCAATACTTCAAGGGCGCGTTCAACACGGCCGAGCGCTCGATTCATTGCAGCCAACAATAAAGAGACCTCTACAGGCGACTCCGGCTGGTGCAGCCGGCGGCTGGGATCGCCTGGATCCAAGGCATCCACTTCTGCCACTGCCCGCTCCAACGGCAGGAGCATGCGACGCACGATTCCCACGTTGAAGAGCAGCAATAGCAGTGATAGCGGAATCAACGGCAGCAGCGCATGGTCCCAAACCTCCTTGACGAGCGCTGGCACGAATGGGCGCAGCCCCTCGCCGGAAATCGAAAGTCCAAGCCAGCGTGATTGACCTTTAATATCAATCTTGCGGATTCCAGTCAGAAAGAATTGCTTCCCATGGAGTTCGCGCGATGTAGTCGATCGAACGTCCGGGAGAGGAGCTTCCGGCAGCGGGACACGGCCCGGATTGATCACAAACATTCGATCGCCGCTGCCGTCATACAAAACAAGGGCTCGTGTAGGAGAATGAGACAGCCAGGCAGCATCGGCCCGCAGAACCCCTTGCCGGCCAAGCAACTCGGCAATCCGGTGCGACTCGAGTGAGACCAGATCCTCGCTCAACGTTTCCTCGTCATTTACGTACATCGCGATCACGATCACGATTTCTAGTAGGGCAAATAAGACCGCGACCAGCACCAGGCGGCTGGCAATCTGATAAAAGAGACGCATGCCTTTGTGGTTGCGGTTGGACAAGGCCGATCTCAATCAGACGTAGCCACGTCTGGCGGCATCAATAGATAGCCAATCCCGTGGGTCGTATGGATGACGACGTCAGCTCCCGCGCCCACCAAGCGGCGTCGCAATCGGGACACGGCGGTGTCGATGGCATTGGGGGTGACTTCCGCGCTCAGTGAGTACAGCGCCGTATCGATAGCCCCTTTGGTCACCACCCGACCACTATGCCGCAAGAATTGTTCGAGAAGCGCTACCTCTCGGGGCGGCATACCGACGATCCTGCCCGCCACCCGCACCTCTCGCGTGATCGTATCGAGTTGGACGTTCCCCGACTCCAAGACGATCCCAAGACTTGCGCCGGGTCGGCGCAGGAGCGCCCGACATCGGGCGGCCAGCTCAGTCGTGGCGAAGGGCTTCACCAGATAGTCATCGGCGCCCCTATCGAGACCACGAATGCGATCGCCGAGTCCATCTCGGGCCGTAATGATGAGAATCGGCGTCGTTACCTTTAAGCGGCGCAGGCTCTCGATGAGGTTAACCCCGTCGCCATCCGGCATTCCCAGATCCAAGAGAATCAGGCTGTATTCAATTTCGTTCAGGGCGGCTCGGGCGGACGCCAGGGTGTCGAAGCGATCGACGGTGAACCCCTCTGCCTCCAGGCCCAGCCGGATCGACTCGGCGAGGCGATGATTATCCTCGATCAGAATCAGTCGCATGATCGACATCCGTGCCCGTCGGCCGGCGCTTTCTGCCGGTAAACATGGCCTTGATGAGATTTTCGCGGTGCCGCAGGCTCTCCAAAACGGCTGCGGCGACATGGACACTGGCCAGACCTAATATCGTCATCGCGAAGACCTCATGAATTGCCTGCACGGCTCCATTTCCGAAAAAGCGGTCGAGTCCCATCATCCAACCTGTCACGCTCACTCCAATCAAGGTGCCCAGGAGCGCAAGGATCATGACCGATCCCGCCGGATTGTGCCCAATATAGCGAGGCTCACGCCGAGTCACGAGTTCTCTCAGGTAGTTGACGAGCCGGGACGGCCGCGGGATGAAGTCCACAAAGCGGGCGTGACCATGGCCCACGATTCCCCAGACGATTCGCACCGCCACCGCAGCGGCTACCACGTAACCGATCGACCGGTGCACCTGGTTGCCATCCTCGAAAATCAAGTTGTACGCACATCCGGTGACGACAGTCCAATGAAAAAGACGCACGAGTGGGTCCCAGACGCGAACGTACCCTTGAGCGTCGGGTGGGAGCGCTATGCGAGCATCCGAGGATTCCGATCGTGCGTCCATGTGAGTCTCCTGATGATCAATCTTCGTTGGATTGGACGACGGCACCATCGACCGGGTTGAAATAAACCTCGGCCTTATGGCCTTTCTTATCGATCGCATAGATCTCGTAGCAGGACCCGCTGGTTTTGAACACCTTGATCTCGCGATAGCCCATGGTGGCGATCTTCTCCTTCATCTTGGCTTCCGAGAGCCACGCCGTCTTGGGCTCCTTTGTGCAAGCCGGACTGGCGGACGCTGCGAAGGACACGAGACCAGCGGCTCCGAACAGCAACACCGCCGCCGACAACTTCGTTTTGACGAGAGTTTTCATTGAATTCTCCTTTGACTGCCGCCGACGCGATATGCGCCGACTGAAGGAGGAGACTACGGAACGATTCTGACCAAGTACTGACGGCAATGCAGCAAGGGAAAATACACGACGTCAGGACTTCGTCAGACCGTGGGCCTACCTTGGATTCGGTTGCCACCATCGGCAACGGTTTCAGGAGAACATGATGAAGCGCTTTACACTGGTCGGTCTTGGCGGTGCCACGCTCGCGATTCTGGGCACCGTCGGCATTGCTGCCAACAGTGAACTCTCACCCCAGACCCGAAAGAATCTCGATGCCGCAATGCACGGCGAAGCCTACGCGAATCTCAAATATCGCCACTACGCGGAAGCTGCGCGCAAGGCCGGGAATGAGGACCTTGCCAAGGTCTTCGAGGAAGCCGCCGATGTGGAAGCCAAGGAGCATTTTGCCCGGGAAGCTGATGCTGCAGGGCTTGTAGGGTTTGATGCCCGAAATTTGGCCGATGCGATGTCCGGCGAGAATTACGAGAACACGAAGATGTATATCGGCTTCGCCGATGAAGCAGAGAAGGCCGGCGACATGAAGGTCGCGAAGATGTTCCGCCAGATCGCGGCCGACGAGGGCGATCACTACCAGCAATTCAAAGAGGCGTTCGTGAAACTCACAAATGGCCCCGTGCGGGCGGCAGCGAAGAAGGAAGGGAGTGAGCGCCACGAATAAGGAGGATGATGGGTGGATCCCTGGGCGGGAAGCTCCGTCCCGGGGATCCGCAGTGGAGTGCACCCGGGAGTAAAGACCAGTGGATCAACACGAAGTCATCGACAACCCAGAGGATCCCGACGAGCTCAATCGAGCGCGTCTGGCGGCGGCCGCGCGCAGCACCTGGGTCAGCGTGGCCGTCAATGTGTTCCTGGCTACCGGCCAGGTGGCAATCGGCGTGGCGGCCGCTTCGCAGGCCTTGATTGCGGACGGGATCCACTCGCTATCCGATCTTGTCTCGGACTTCATCGTGCTGTTGGCGGGTCGCCATAGCGCGAAAGATGCGGATGAAGGGCACCCCTATGGTCATCGGCGATTCGAGACGGCTGCATCGCTCGCGCTCGGGCTTCTGTTGCTCGCAGTGGGAATCGGGATGCTCTGGTCTGCCGTTCAAAAGCTCGAATCCCCCAGTACTATCCCGCGCGTACACATGATGGCACTCGTGGTGGCGGGCGCCTCACTGTGCGCGAAGGAGCTTTTGTTCCGCTATATGCTTCGGGTCGCCGAGCGATTGAAATCGGGTCTCTTGGTCGCCAACGCGTGGCATGCGCGCTCGGATGCCGCATCGTCCCTCGTTGTCGCGATTGGAATCGTCGGCAACCTCGCCGGATATCCCATCCTCGATCCCATTGCGGCGCTCATCGTGGGTATCTTGGTCACCAAGATGGGGTGGAGCTTTGGCTGGTCGGCGCTCCATGACCTGATGGACCGGTCAGCCGACGGCGCTGAAGTCGCGGCAATCCTCAAAACGCTCCGGGATACGCCGGGCGTCATCGACGTCCATGACCTGCGCACACGCAAGATGGGCGACCTCATTACAGTAGATGCTCATTTGGAGGTCGATGCGTCGATCAGTGTGGAGGCGGGACACGATATTGCGGTAGATGCTCGCCACAGGGTGTTGCAGCGTCACCGAGTACTGAACCTCATGACGCACATCGATCCTTTTCGCCGCCCCGACCTCGATCATCTCGCGGTCAACGAATTGTCGCAGCGCCAAACCGGCTTAAGGTGATATCCCTTTCATCGGTTTGCCCAGTAGGACGCCGCGAAATAGAAGCCACAGCAAACGTGACGCGGCTGAGAAGCAGCCCCGTGAGTATGAGCAATTCGATGAAGCCCTGGAGAACAGCAAATGACTCCTGGATGACGGTGATCACTACGGAGAGCAACGCGAAGATCAGGAGAAGGATGGCCTCCATGCGATCGCCCCGGACCAAATCAATTACGCCGCGACGCTCCGCCGCCGGCAGTTCGTTGTAGCCGTCGGATCTTAGGCGAGCGGCAGCCTCGGCGGAACTCAAGCCGGTGAATGGCATCGGATTCATCTATGGGCTCGACGGCCGGAGGTTGGTAAAGCAGCGCTTCGAATCTGCAGGCGGCCCTTAAGTGATGTGCATGGAGAAGCGCTGATTGGGTCCCTTGCGAAACTCCACGACGTCTTCCGTGTGCCATTCTTTGCGAGCATCGCCGTCTCCAATGGGATGAATAATCGCGACGCTAATGGCTTGTAGTTTTTCATATTCCGGATGGGACGCGAGCACTTGCTCGGCCGCTGCCAGTACTTGACGGCAGAATGAATCGACTCGGGCGCAAGCCAACTTCATGGGGAGGCTCATGGAACTACGGTAACGGGCACTCGTGCTGCATGAATGACCTTCGTGGTCACCGATCCTAAGATGAGGCCTTTGAGTCCTCCGAGTCCGCGGCTTCCGAGAACGATTTCTCCACAGTGTTTCTGCCGCGCTACTTTGGCGACGGTTTCCCCGGGTTCACCGATGGCGATGAGCGTTTCGGCCTTGACGCGGCGGCGACCCAGCTTTCGAACCGCCTTGGCCAGTGCTTCCTTGCCTGCCAATGCGTAGTGATCGGCAATCATCGACCGTGTTACGAAGAGGCTAGGGGGCATCGGCGTCTGGACATTGAGAATGACAAGCCGCAATCTCGGATCGTCGGTTGCCCGCTTGATGACCAGATCAAGCGCTCGCAATGAATGCGGCGAACCGTCGATGGGCACCAGCAGCCGTCTTTTGTTTGCCATGAAGCGCTCCGAGTAAAGATCAGTAGTCGACGAGCCTGCCACACGCGAAACGCGATTTCATTGGGGCATATACCTAGGTTGAGCGCGCTCGCCCGGGTATGTTGGCGAATCCGAATGGCGCATGATGTGACCTTTCTAGCGTGTTGCAGGGCCGAACGAGCGAATGTCGGAAATCCAACCAGAGACGCCCATGACCATGCCACCGCTCGGGCAATGGCGGCTGCCACTGACCAGCGACAAAGCCGTCAGCAGGATCGGGCCGAGCAATTGCTTCCTGGGTTCTCCCACTGCCGCTCAACCACACCACGCCGTCCTTGTCCGTATCGACATGAATACGTCCAAGGCTGGTGATGTGTTCCGCGGCCAGCTTGGTTTTGATTTCCGTCGTGATGGCCGAATCCTTCACAAAGGCCTTCGGGTGAGAACGATCCGCATCCGAGTCCTGAGCCATGGTGACGGCTGGCCCTAGCAACATACCGCAGACCAAACATGCCATTACAAGTTTCGCTTTCATCGCTTGTTCCTCCAATTTAGCGATCTCTGTTACCTCAGTTGCAACCTAATCCCTTGGCCCGCCCTCGTCGTCGACGAGCTTGGTCTCGGGGTCAGTTGAGCCAAACTAGATCGCCTCCAATTCATTGTCGGTAAGGACAATTCCCTATTTGTATGGTACCGGACACAATTACTTCGCATGGATTTGGCCGATATTCTGGCGCAAAGTCATGGTGAAATGCACAATCAGGAGCCTGTCATGAGCACGAATAAGGACCAAGTTAGAGGCCGCATCAAAGAAGCGAAAGGCAAGATCAAGGAAGTCGCCGGCGAACTGCTGGGCGACAAGACGCTGCAGGCAAAAGGCAAGTCGCAGAATATCCTCGGCAGGGCTCAAGCCAAGTTCGGTGACGTCAAGCAACGCGTGAAACAATCAGCCAAGAAGCGGCGGTAAGTTTGTAAACAAACTGAACCGTTTCGAGGCGGATGCATTTAACAACTCGCAATACATCCCGGAGAAACAACATGGATTCACTCAAGGTCGTCGCAATGGTGCTGATCGTGGCCGGTATTCTCGGCTTGGCGTACGGCGGATTTACCTACACCAAGGAAACCCATCATGGGAAGATTGGCCCTATCGAGATGTCAGTGAACGAGAAGCAAACGATCAATATCCCTGTGTGGGCGGGCATTGGGGCAATAGTACTCGGTGGGGGATTGCTGCTCGTGGGAAGCAGGAAAACCTAGACGCCCGCAGTTAAGTGCAATCGCGTTCACGGCCGGCCTCTGGAATCGCGCCCGCAAAGAGTGCTTCTCCGGGAATATATCTCGTACGCGAGGTCTCTCATGACGATCCGTAGTGCAGCCGCATGCTGGAATACACGTATCGCGATCGTGGCGGTTGCGCTTATCAGCGGTCTTGCAACGGCGATTACAGCGCAGGCGCAGAATGCGGAACCGCCGGCTTGGGCTGCTTTCGAAGACGTCTGGAAGAACGTCACTTCGTACAGCGCCACCGTGATCGTCTTCGAACGGGAGGGCGCAGAAGTGCAGAGCTCGCTTCTCGACTACACGTTCCGCAAGCCCTCGAGCGCCACCGTGCACTTCAGTGGAGGCCCCAACGCCGGGGTCACAGTCGTGTGAAACGGGGGCAGCACTTTCGTCGCCCACCGCGGCACCGGCCTGATCGCTCTTTTCAAGAAGACCTTCTCACTTCACGATCCTCGCGTGACGACGATCCGTCAATCATCAATCGATCAGCTCAGGCCATAACGCTTGTCCCGACCTCCTCGCTTCCCGGCACCGGCATAACGCGCGAGGTCGTCGATATCTCCGTGCCGACGGGCCTACCGCTACGCATCTTGGGATTTGAAGGAGACACTCTCGTTCGTCAGATAGATTTCTCCAACATAATATTGCGATAGCTTCTGAGCTTCTGACCGAGTACGTGCGCGAACTGCGAACAGCTGATTCTGGGGTTTCGGGAGAAATAGAACAGAGAACTCAAGGCGCGAACCCCCGTTTAAGAGCGCCGTGATGGGGCGACGGTATGATCGGCATCGATGCCGGGGGTGTGCAACTCCAACGCGGACCGCCGATCACGGTCGGTGTTCGCAGGAGTGACAAGATATCGCTGAGATTGACCTGGCTGCAGAATTCCAACGCCGCCGATGTGCACCCCCAGTGCCAATGTGACGTGAGACACCTGACCTCAACAATTTAGAGTACAGGTAGGTATCCAGTCATGTCCCAAGTATCGAAGTCTTCTATGAACAATCTTTCTGCATCTTCCCTCGATTCCGCTGGTTCAAGCGTTCTACGATCTTCTACCATAGCGCGGTCATCGGAGGATCGAAGCCCTGACCCTGAGGTAATCGAGATCGCGACGCGCCGCCAATTTGCTGCCAGCGAGAAGCGGATGCTTTTGGCTGAGGCTGATCGCTGCAAGGAACGCGGCGAACTCGGTGCGTTCCTGCGTCGTAAGCATATTTATTCCTCCATGTTGTCGAGTTGGCGCAAACAGCTCGGGGCTGCGGACAGCGCCGCGCTCGCACCGCAACGTCGGGGACCGAAGCCGGACGCAGCGGCTCGGCAGATCAAACATTTGAACCGCGACGTCGCACGACTGCGCCACAAACTCGAGCGCGCGGAACTGATCATTGAGGCTCAAAAAAAACTGTGCGCAGCGCTCGGCCTGCCGACCGCGGACGAGACGAGCGAGAACGAGTGATGCTTGCCGTCAACGATCTGGCCTCGCACGTCGGCATGGAGGCGGCGTGCCGCGCTCTTGCCTTCAACCCCGCGTACGTATACCGCGATCGCGCACGCCGTCGGGGCGTGTTCACCCGGCATCCGATCAGTGTGCGACCGCGACCGCCATTGGCCTTCTCCATCGCCGAGCAGAACCGACTGCTCGGCATTCTCGACAGCGAAAGGTTCGCCGACACGGCGCCGGCCGCGGTCTACGCCACCTTGCTCGATGAAGGCCATTATTACGGCTCCGAACGCACGATGTATCGGCTACTGGCTGCCCAGGGCCAGGTTGGTGAGCGGCGCCGGCAGCGGCGTCATCCGGTGTATACCAAGCCGGAACTGCTCGCGGTGCGACCGAACGAAGTGTGGAGCTGGGATATCAGCAAATTGAAGGGACCGGCCAAGTGGACATGCTTTCACTTGTACGTGATTCTCGATATTTTCAGCCGCTACGTCGTCGGTTGGATGGTCGCCCACCGCGAAACCGCGGAACTCGCCGAGCAGCTGATCGCCGACACCATCGACAAGCAGAACATCGTTCCGGGCACGCTGACCCTGCACGCTGATCGCGGCACCAGCATGCGCTCCAAATCAGTTGCGCAATTGCTCGTCGATCTCGACGTCACCAAAACTCACAGCCGGCCGCACGTCTCGGACGACAATCCGTTCTCGGAGGCGCATTTCAAAACCCTGAAGTACCGACCGGACTTTCCGGCGCGTTTCGGCTCGATCGAGGATGCACGAGCGCTTTGCAGAAAGTTCTTCCCTTGGTACAACACTGAGCACCGTCACTCCGGCATCGCCTTGATGCCGCCCGCCGCCGTGCACTACGGCCGCTCGGCCGCACTCACCGTACAGCGCGGTATCACCCTCGACGCCGCCTTCGCGGCACACCCGGCTCGCTTCAAGGGCGTCGCACCGCGCCCTCCGGCCGTGCCGAGCGCCGCCTGGATCAATCCACCAAAACAGGAGACCACCACACCCGCCATCACGCCCATTTGCTCGTTAAACTCGTGAACAAATGTGTCTCACACCCATTGACACGCTCCGGCAGCAGTTAGCTGAAGTCCGGGGTCGGTTTGCCGGCGGGAGTGCATAGGTTTGTCGAAAATGACAACCAAAACACGTGCCATGAACATTGAGACATGCGAGCCAGCGAACAATTGACTTTATAGCACACAGGCTTGCATCATCCCCAAGGCCCACCACCTATCCTTGTAGGTAGATTCCGCACCATCTAATGTGCGGTATCGAACAAACACGGCGCGCGCCCTCGTGATCGAATACTGCGTCGCAATCATTTAATGAAGGGGAATTCCATGTACATCGGCGGCGGCTTACTCGGTCTAATTCTGATCATTGCGTTGGTTTTGTTCTTGGTGCGCAGAGCCTGAGTCGCATCGGCTGCAGGCGCGAACCGCTTCTTGGGAGAATAAACCCAGTGAGGGAACAAACATGTTAAGCGACGCACGGTGGCAACGACATCTTGTCGCGGCACTCCATTTGGATGCGCTACTCAAGTGGGGGCACAAGGAGGGCGTGGCGAATAGTGGACGAAACGCAATGAGCGCATACCCTGCGATGCATCCCGCTAAAGAGCACAACATTGATAACAGTCGTCGGCTCTCGGCAATCTTGGGACACTTAGGCGTGAGCGCTGACGTAGTCGAGGCGTCGACCAGGCGCAACGATGCGACGATCTCTCGCGCCGCGGAAATCATTGAAGAGTGGATGACCTATTTGCCTGAGGACTGTGTCAAGGCGATGGTCAACGACGGTTGGCATTGGTCGGTTTAGATGCGTGTGTGGGTTTGCCTTGAAGATGTCATTTCTAATCTTTAGGACCTCCTCTAGGTAGAATCGCGTCTTTGGCTGATAGTGGTGGAAGGGGTGGACGCGCATAGTGGGTACGCCGAGTTGTGATGACATCTTCAAGGAAAAATGGGACAGCGTGAAGGAAAACTCACAGGCGGCTTCGGGTCGCCGACAGCGTCGATCAGGTCTGCGTCAATCGGGCTCTTCGAGTCGACGGCGGTACCTTAAACAATCGGTGCCGCACCGCGAATCCGCATAACGCCCAGTAAGTAGCCGAATCGGCCCGCGGATGATATGGGCATCTGCGTAGCGATGTGGGCTGTAAGAACGCCATGGGGCGGAAATCAATTCTCGTCTCAGCGACCGTGTTTAGCATCAATCACCTAAACCGCGAACTGATTCGCATTTTCAGCTGAGCGTAACCACATCAGCGCAAATAGATGGCGGGAATGTATGTCCGATCCGGTTTCCATTCCTATGAACAAAACCACGCTCGGTCTCTTTGCCCTCGTTGTCCTGACCGCCAGCCTGGGTTCCGCCCGCGCGGGCACCGAGGATGCGACCTGTAAACTCGTGTTCGATGCTACGGCGAAGGGCCTCACGACGCCGAATCACTCGTACATGAAATTGAGTCTTCCTAACGTCAATGGCGGCAAGCCGGCGGACAGTGAGACCATCAATACAGGCAAAGCTCGGTATACGAGGGGAGCGGACGGCAAGTGGACGCCTAGTATGTCTCCGCAAGATAACCTTGATCAAATGGCTGATAATCGAAAAGAAAACCAATACACCTGTCGCTTCATCCGGGACGAGACTGTCGATGGGGTGGCCGCGAGCTTGTACGAATTCCGAGGAGATACGGGACTGATTACTAAAACGTGGCTCTCAAAATCAAATGGATTACCCGTGCACGTTATCAACGACGCTGGGAGCATGCACAGCGAACAGCGGTTTGTCTACGGACCGGTAAGCGTGCCGCAACTCAACTAGCACGTTTTCGTAAAGCCTTTCGTCAGGATCGCCTTTTGCACGCAATGCAGCGCCCAATTGAGCGCCGGACCCTGCGATCCCGGCGCTGTTTCGTGGGCCGTCGCCCTCTCGAGTGCGGAGGCTGAATGGCTGCTTACTTTGCGCGGTACTTGTCATTCAAATACACTCTCGGCCAACTCCGGCCGGTGACCGTGCGAAGGTGGTCGCTCTTAGCGGTCATTCGCAGCCTGCGTTAAGCTATCTGCAACGCGAGACGCAGGAGCAACCTTCGCAATGAAGTACAACCACGTGGGGATACCAACGACTGCCCATTTCGATGGCGAAATTCCGCTGCCGCATTTGAAGGTGACGGTAAGCGATCACCAGAACAATCCGTTCGGCATCCAGTGGCAAAGGTACTGGGACGGTGCACTGGTTCCTGACCTGGTGAAGACCGTTCCGCACGTTGCTTTCGAGTTCGATGACCTGCCGGCAGCGATCCGCAATCAGAAAGTGATTATTGAGCCTAACAGTCCGAGCAATGGCGTGATAGTTGCCTTCATTGAAGTGAACGGAGCGCCTGTAGAACTAATGCAAATCGATCACTCGTTGCGGAAGGATTTGTAAGTCGAGCTCAGTGTGTGGCTCGTAACTCCCCATGTCTTCTCGTAGGCGACCGGCGAGATACCAGCCGGTCGTCAAGGACCGCCTCGGGTCTATCCTGTTGAAAGACTCCGTGCGCAAAAGAGTTGGCTTTTCGATGTCCTCAAAGGAATACCAAGATTTCTGCCCCGCTCGGCAGCGATTTGCCTAGAATCTCCAGGTGGCTGACGAAGAACACCCATTGCCGCAGGACGCGCTCACCCGGTTGGAGGCAAGCACGGCCCGCAGACGTCCGCCGCATTGCCTCCGAGCTCTTGCCTGCCTTTTACCAGCAGCTGAGGCGGTTCGCGCATCGTACGCGGGCCCGCTTCGGAGCGGGGCACACGCTGCAAACAACGGCACTCGTGCATGAGGCCTACCTGCGCCTCGGACAATCGCGCAGCTTCACCGACGAAACTCATTTTCTACGCGCCTTGGCACTGGCCATGCGTCATGCCGTCATCAATCACGCGCAGTCAAGGCTCGCAGAAAAGCGTGGCGGCGGCGGACCCCACCTCACGTTATCGCACGTCGCGGATCTGTCCATCGATTCGGACGAGGACATGCTGGCGCTTAACGAGGCGATGGAGCGGTTGGCCAAGGAGATGCCGCGCCTCGCCGATGTAGTCGAGTGTCGTTTCTTCGGGGGCTATGGCGAGGAAGATACGGCGCGGGCGCTCGGCATGTCGCTGCGTACGGTGCAGCGCGATTGGTTCAAAGCACGGGCTCGGCTGTTCCGCGAACTCGGGGGCACCCCGGGCTAGCGGCGCGACCGCGATCAAGTCCGGTGGCGAGATTGGGCTGGGAAGCTCCACGTTACTTCTGGACCGACGGCGCGTGGATCCCAGTAAAAGTGTATCGAGTGCGGGAGTGCGACTTAGTGCTTCCGCCCGCGGTCATATCGTTGATCACCTCGACCGCCAACCCAGATAGTTTCGAGATTGCAATTTTCGATTCGACCACGGCATCCTCGGTCTCGGTGCGCGTTCGATAGTTGGCGACCGCTACACCATCCATGCTGCTGCCAGGCAACGACTGACACAGGTACGCTTTGGCACTGCGCAGGTTCTCGTCCGAACGCTGCTGATTGTCCCGCGGCGATATTGGGCTCACTTTCCACACACCGCCAATCTGCAGATAGTTGACGCCGCCGGCCGTAATCCCATTCATCGTATGTCCGTCGCTCTCAGTGAGGGTGGCGTGATCCACCTCCAACGTCCTCTTCATGGCGCTTAATATCGGCGCGCAAGCAGACCCGGGCTCTGCCGCTGACGCGGCGGCCGTCGCCGCCCCCAAAATTGCAATGGCGTATAGGGCCTGGCGCATGACAGTTCTCCTCAATGGCTTCTGCGACCGGGAGATCGATGGAATTCGACGTTCGATTGCCGAATCTACCATTCCTCGCACCAACCGCGATTGTTGTGACAAACCTGAATAGGATAACCAGATTGCACTGAGTAACCCGCCATGCGCTCGCGGCCTGTGGCGCGCACCTCCGGTGGGCCTCAAGGACGGGCTCAGCTCGAATGATGGCGGGATCGTCTCTTTTCGGTTACTCCTCTAGCGAGTACTACAACCAGGCTACGAGGAACTACCATGTCTTGGACACGATCGATTGCATTGGCGATATTGCTGAGTGCGGCTTCAGTCGGCCATGCGGCGACCGTTGCGTGACCGCGTCCGCGACGTCGGCTACCGGGATGTCGCCCAGAACGGCGTATGTTGACGCAAGCCTGTTGTATTCCTCGGTCGCTGTGACGCAGGGTGGAAATACGGTCGACGACGGTGGCACGAGCACGCCGCCGCAATGGGACATTGGCAAGAACCCTACCACCTGAGCGGCTTCGCCAATTTGTCGATAGCACACCGCGCGCAAGACCTCTGTTTCCGCCTGCCCGGCCTTCGCTTCGATCTGTGAAAATCCTTCGATAGCCTGGCCAAGCCTGAGCAGCGCTTTGTCCCAATGACCTCGTTCCATGTCGATCTGTGCGAGCATCAGTCGTGCATCGGCAAGATAAGTGTTGTTCTTGGTTGCCTCGCTCGTCCGCTCCACTTGGATGAACATGTCCGACGCCATGTCTGGATGGCCCCTGTCCATCTCAACGAGCGCACATGAGTACGTGCTGTAAACCATGAACTGCGGTTCGGTCAATCGAGACGCCTCCGCGAGAGCATTCTCGCAGGCCGAGGCCGCTTCTTCCATTTCGCCGCGCAGTCGCGTCATATCGGCGCAGGTCGCCAACGACCAAACATGGCCGCCACGATCCCCGCTGCGCTCGGTAAGCGCGGTGACTTCGCGGTAGTTTCGCATCACCTCATCGCTCGCAGATTCATCTGATGCAATCGTCACGATCACCGCTATCCCAAAGCATCTCACAAAGATTACGATACACGGCCGATACGCCCGCAAGGTCACCGATGCGCTGGCCGATCTGCATCGCTCGCTGATATTCGGTGCGCGCTTCAACCTCCTGTGGTTGGTCCACCAGCAGCCTCCCGAGCGCGCGGTGCGCCTCGGCTTTGCCTCGCGGGTTGCCGATTGTTCGATAGGGTGTCGATCTCGCGCGGAAGCCCTGAGCCATGAGTCACCGCTTGCTGGGCGGCGGCGACCGCCTTCTCGCGATAACCCAGCGCCGACCACGCATCCGACGAGCTTGCATAGCCGGGCGCATATCCCGGTATCTTCGCAATGACTTGCAGCAACTCATCACGGGCCTTGGCGGCATCGTAACGTTGCATTGCCTCATCGGCGATAGCCAGTTTTTTCGCCACATCAACCGATGGCGGCTGAGCGTTGGAGATCTGTGCCAACAGTTCGGTGCTCGGCGATGCGGCGCCCAGCTTGTTTCGCAGCATCACGCCAATTCCGACGGGAGCGAAATAGCGCCGCCGGGCCGTCGCCCGGCACCTCTTCGCCAGCAAAGTCGTGCAAGTTATCTCGCTGGCGCCCTCCGTTTTCTCCATGGAGTTGCCGCCGCCAGCTTGCAGCTGGCGGACGCTCACCCCCGATACGTTCTCCGGTTGGCGGGATTTCCCTAAAAATCCGGTTCTCATCAGAGCATCTACCCGAATCGGCAGCCGCTGGTTCGATTCGACGATGGGAGGTCATGATGGTTGTCTTTCAATCCGGAGCCCGAAACCTGATCCTCGCTTTCGGCGCGGCAATCACCCTGCTGGGGCCCGTTGCCGAAGCGGTCACAGTTACCGACCCCTGCACTCTGCTGTCAGCGGTTGAAGCGCAGAGCTACGTGGGTGCGCTGACACAACCGCCTTTCCGAGCGGATGACAAGGGTGCTGCAGATGCACGCGGCACGCAGTGCATCTATCGCGGGTCGGGCGGTCGACAGTTGGGCATCACCTGGAATGCATCGGGCGCAGCCGCCGCGGGCGACGCCGCCGAGTCCGTGCCGAACAGCTTAGGCAGCGTGTTCGAGAAGGCGGGCCAGCCCGGGCTAGCGGCCAATGCTCATCGAGTCATGGCCCAGGGTCCGAAGGGTCCCTGGGAGAAGGCGACTTGGATTCCGGGCGGCACGCTCTTCGTCACCAAGGGCGACGAGGGCGCCAACATCGACGTGAGCGGTGCCAGCGGTAACGAAGCCGATGCCGTGGCGATCGCCAGACTTCTCGTCCCTCGCTTCGATCATCCTCTGACCTACGATGGCGCGCGCGCCGCTGCGAGCTTGCCTGACGCAAAACCGCACGCGGGCGGCGCCTGCGGCGTAGTGCCGCAAGCCGCAGTGGAAGCGGCCATCGGCCCGTTGTCAGGCGCGCCAAAGGTGGATCCCAACGGGTCCCAATGCGAGTACAAAGTCGCGACACCCCAAGGTCAGCGCACGTACACGGTGGAGTACGTCTGGCAGGGTGGTATAAAGAATTACAACATGCTGAAGAACGGTCCCGCGGCGATGGGGTCCGCCATGGGCGGCGGCATTCCGATGGGCGGCCTCAATTCCGTGCCGCAGGACCCCAAAACGGCGGCGTTGCTCGGCGGCTTAATGAAGCTTGCGGGCGGCGGCGATTCGGGGTCCGCTCCCGGCGCCCCGACCCAGATTGGTTTGAAAACCGATAGCACGCTTCAGGGTCCCTGGGACAACGCTACCCTGCTACACGGCACGCAACTTCTGGCGGTCAAGGCGGATGTCATGGTCGGCATGGATCTGAAATCGGCGGATTACGAGAGGGCGAAGGCACTCATGGCTGCGATCTGTTCGAGGTTGTAACCGCGAACGCATGGGAGTGCCGAGCTTGTCTCTAGGCAATACTGCGAACATCGCGTTTCCGAGTCTCAGAGACTGGTCTTGGCCAAGATTGTGTGAAAACTAAAACACATCCACTATACCTGGAGGCGGCATGAAACCGCAAAGATGGGCGACCCGGTGCAGTCCTACAAGTATTGCGGGAAGAACGCCCAAGCAAACGCATATATGTACGCCGGCAGCGGCAATGACGATGAAGACCTGGTGGCTACCGCAAAGGGCTGGTATGTCAAAGCCTTGCCTCATGCGAATGTCTATAGCTCACCCACGGGACAAGTCACGTTGGTTACGGCAGATGGCACATCGGCGGTGATTCTTTCGGGTGCACTCATGTCTTTTGTTCATTTCTCGCCAGGCCTATCCGCTGCGGAAATGCAGGGCTTCGGAAAAGTTCCAGCCTCGCGAGAGTGCCCTGCCTAAGCGTTCACATCACCAGTAGGCCGCCCAACAGGCCGTGTGCAGCAAAGAGCGAGTCTTGACCGTGCGCCCCACGGCTTGCGGCGGCGCATCTTTTCTCAGGTTCGATGGGTGAAAGATGACAGCAGGTAGGTCGCGTTGGGCTTCACACAGTCCCGTGGCGGGATTCCTGGCGCATTGCGGTTAGTGTTTGTATGACCGTGTCTTGCACGCACTGCGGCGCGAATTTTGGCGCCGACGCCCGTCACTGCACCCAATGTGGTTCGGCGGCAATGCAAAGGTTTGCGAGCGTCTATCGGTTGGCGAGGAAAACGAATCGGCCATTCTTAGGGAGCTTTTGCCATGCGCGTCATTGCTTGGATCCTCACGTCGCTCCTGCTAGGCGCCTGCGGCAAGTCATCGCCGCCTAGCTCGGCCGCACATTCAGCCGCCTCCCCACCTGCCGCTGGGCAGACTCAGGCGCCCGCTCCGATCGAGGCGGGCACGATTCCTGGCTCGACGGGCGGGGAGAGTGCCGCAAGTTTCTTCGATGTGAAGAACTATCCCGACGCGGTGCAGGGCAGTTTCGCCGATCCGGCAAAACTCACGGCGACCGAACGCAAATACGGCATGGCCCCGAAGCGGGATGCTCGAGTGACCTATCAGGATGGCATCGTCCTGATGGAGCACGGGGATGAGGCGATTCGCGAGGCCCAGAGCGATGGCATGACATTCAGCTTCGACGCCAAGGCCGAGCATGTCAGCGAATTCGAGGAGGGCAAGATCATCTTTGCGACAGGCCGCGTGGTCGGACGCGTCGGCCAATTGAAGCGGAACGGCGACACGGTCACGGTGAGGCTTGCGCCGGTGAAGATTACCGAGATCATCAAAAAGGGTACTTTCATGATGGACAGTACCTTCAATGCGCAGGATCTGATCATCTACACGGCGCCGGACTTTCCTTCCAATGTCGATCTCAAGGACCAGCCGCTGCAGTCCCTTAACTTGGATCCTCCCTTGGCCGAGCCTCGATATCTGCGCACGGAATTCATACAAACCACGGCACAGATGCCGAGCCTAATCAACAAAGACTTGTCGACTCACGTGCCGACAAACCCGGCGACCCTGGACGCGCCGGTGGTGAATATTGGATCCGGCTTAAAGGTCGTCCCGGCCATCGGCTCGGACGGTGGCATTGGACTCAATTTTTCGTACAACAAGAACGGCCTGCTCTTCAATGCCTTCGGTCAGCTGGTAATTCCGTCGCCAAGAATCCAATTTCTCCTCGACATCGACAGCTCCGGCATCAAGACCTTCGGCATCAAAATTACCGGCGCAATCTCCGTGCGGATGTCGCTCGTGGCGGGCAGTGACGTGGAACACTTGATCAACATCAACACGACAACCGTCACACCCATTGATCTATCGCTTCCCTGCCCAATCGCGGGCGTGCCGCTGGCAATCTCCTTTAAAACCTCGTTCAACTTGCACACCAAGTTCGCGGCAAAGACCTCGACCTTGACCAGCAGCGGATCGTTTGGGATGAACGGCACCCTCTTCGCGGGCTACAAGAGCGGTGCGGAGTCGTATGAAATACCTAAAGCCAAAGCCACCTCATCTTTCGCTGAGAACGTGAGCGGTGCCTCCGTCGGCATCAACACGGTCGGCGCCGGCATCAAGGTCGAGCCGATGATCGGTCTCGGTGGCTTCGGCTTCATGACCGGCGTATACCTCGGCGTGACCTTCACGGGTGATATCGGCAAGCAGGCCAGCCAGGCTCTGGTTGATTGCCATGTCGCAAGCGGTTCAGCGGTCATCGAATCGGGTGTGGGTTACCAGCTGCCGGGGTGGTTGGTGGATGCCGTGAACGGCATTTTGGCGCAGTTCAGCAAGTATCAAATTCAAAAGGAAGGAAAGCTGATTCCTGGATGGGGTGGTCCGCTATTCCAGGTGAAGGAAGACATACCGACGAACTGCGCCGGCTTTGGCAAAGCCGCTACCCCGGCTGCGACCTAGCGCGAATCCCAATACCAATTCAAAAGACCCAACACCTTTGGAACCGAAACCATGATTAACTCACTGCCAACTCACCGCGCCATTGTGGCAATCCTCCTAACCGCTTTGGGTGCGAGCGTCAGCGTGGTCGCGTCAGTTGCGGCGAACCCGTCCGACGTGATTACATCTGACCCATGCGTGCTGGTCACTGCGGCGGATTTGCGCGCGGTGCTCGGCGTCACGTTTCCAAAGCCGAATGTCGCCAATGACGTCGATTCCCGCATGTGCTCCTACGAGAGCGACAAGTTTCTGGTCTCGGTCTTTACGGGCAATGAAGAGCTGACCGAATTCCAAAGCGACAGCGCCAAGAAAAGGAACGATACCATGGGGAAGACCATCAAGGTCAGCACCGTATCAGCACCCTATTACCAATCCATCGGCGAAGGCAGACTGATCGTGTGGAAGAATAAGACTCGCTTCACCGTCGGTGTTCTAGACGTCACGTTTACGATGAGCGATGAGGCGCTGGAAGCCGCGCGCGAAAAGCTAATCAACCTTGGTTTATCGCGGATCAAATGACACGCAGAGCTTCGATACTTACTTGCCTTGGCTTTGCAGATACACGCTGACGGGCCTGTCATCTTTTTTCATGATCATGATCGTGCTGTCGGGCGAACCCGCTGTGCTAGTCGGAGCCGTAAACAACGCCACTCGAACCTTCGGGGCTGCGGGACTTGCATTGCCATTGGTCGAGGCGGCACCTGGCATCTCGCCTTTGAGCAGTTTCATAAGGTCTCCTCCGGGCCCTTGAGTCGCCTGTTGCGTTGCCTGTCCAAAATCCCCGATCGACGAGCTGCCCCAGCCGGCGGGAACATTTTTTCGATACCAGTCGACCACATCGTCAAAGGAACTCGTCGTCACGATGCCGGCACCTGTGCCATAGGCGCTGGTTTGCTCGCCGGTTTTCGAATCGAGCAGGTGACTAATGGAACTAGCGACCTCTCGCACGTTGTCTGGATAACGCGGAAGATTGGTTTTATCGTAACTGAAGTCGTAGGCGACCAATGACTTAGTGCGAGCGGTGGAATGATCCTCCGATGAAGTCACCGAGATTCCATCGGGAGCCACGCCCTGAGCAAGCTGCGCGACGGCACCGTACAAGGCTTGATCGTCTGATCCACCAGGAGGTGCACTGTCAAGCCTCGGATCCCCATCTTGGGTTTTAGTGCCCGTGCTGTCGCCGGTGTTCTCTTTGCCGCCAAACTCGTGCGGAATAATCTTGCCGGAGCCGTCGATATCACCTGTCGAGCTACCGCCGGCGGCTTCGGAGCTTCCCTGGCCTGGACTGCCTGTTAATTTCGCAGGAGTGCCGTCCTCCGGTGAAGACGATCCCGATCCCGGAGCATTGCGGCCTCTGCCGGATCCGTCTCCCGGCGGGACCGCGCAGGTCGGACATTTCGGCGCAAGCAGCAGCGCGATCCAGAATCCCAGGGCGAAAGATAGGATCAATGCCAGCAGCCACCATCGCCAGCGGCGATCCTTCTTCGGTTTGAGAGCCGATCCCTCTCCAGCGGGGCCCGGCACTGACGCCGGCATCGCGGGCGAACCACATTGGGCGCAGTGACGAGCGTCGGCGCTCAAGGTGGCGCCGCATTGCGTGCAAAAGGCGGTCATATGAAACACTAACCGGTTTGCCCCGACAAACCCGCCACGGAGCGATCAAGATTCAAGGCGGAACCGAGCGTCGGACAGCCAAACTCTTACGTAGATAAGGTCGAGATCGACCCTGGCAATGGCGGAGCGAGGTTTATAGCCCAAGATCCGCCGGCTGTTCCGGGACAATACGCGCCATCGAGCGCGATTGTCGCATCACCCAAGTCGAGCGCATGGAGCACCTCGTCGCCAGCCACGTTCAGCCCTGGCGCGACAGTAGCAACGAGCAGCGGGTCGATGGGGAAAACGGGCTGCTGCTGACGCCGACCGTGGATCATCTGTTCGACAAGGGCTTCATCTCTTTCGAGGACTCGGGGCAGTTGATGGTGTCCCCGGTTGCCGATCAGAGGTCATTGAAGCGCATGGGCATCGACACCGAGCGCCGCGTAAACGTTGGTGCATTCTCGGAAGGCCAGCGGAGCCAGTCACAGCCGAGCCTTGCTAATCGCGCTGCGACATCAAGGACGCGCAAGCAGGTTAGCAAATTTGTCACCTCATCCTACGTCGACCTCAGTTCCGACGCATAACTTCTCAAGGTAACCCGCGTATGCGAAGGTCCGGTCGCGCTGCTTGCCTGTCGTTTCGGTGAGCACGCCCAAGTTCTCCAGGAGGTGAACGGCCTTGCCGGCGGTTGGCTTCGTCGTCTGGAGTAATTTGACGACAGTCGGAATGGTGACGACAGGGTGGGTCGGCAACTGGTCCATGAGTCGTACGGCCATAACGGAGGCGCCCGGCGCTACCAGTAAGCGCTGTCGATCCTCGGTGACGAGCGCGAATACCTCCCGGGCAGCAGTGACGGCCTCGTCGGCGGTCGTCTCGACGCCTTTCAGGAAAAAGCCCCTCCAGGCCTTCCAGTCGCCGCTTCTTCGCACTTCACCGAGCAGTCGGTAATACTCAGCCCGGTGGCGCTTAAAGTAGAGACTGAGATAGCGGAGAGGCGCGGAGAAACGCGGCAATCGTTACGATCCGAATGGCGGCAGTCTCAGCGGCAATCTGTATTTCCATCACGAAGGGTTGCGGATTCAGCTTCCTGAAACGAACCATGATCCGCCCGGCACGCACTGACTTCAAGGCGCGGGGGTAAGCCATGGACGGCAGCCGGGTTCCCGAACGATAAAGAATATGCCCAGTCAGACTAACAGCACTATAATGGACAGGGGCGCATGGCCGTGCAGTGAGGAGTCGAGCTTATGCAGCGATCCTTTCCTTTCCCGAAGCAGTCAAGGCGGCAATTTCTCGCCGGCGTGGGTGGGCTCGGCTTGACCAGTGCGATGGGTATGCCGGCGTGGAGTGCCGCTGACGGGTCCATCGTTTTCCCCTTCGTCAACGGACGCCGCAATCTAGTTGATAACTTTCCGCAGAAGGGGGAGGTGGTATTGCAACGCGCACGACCGCCGATGTTTGAAACCCCGTTTGAGGTGTTCGATCAAGGCGTCTTTACGCCCAACGATCGCTTCTACGTGCGCTGGCACCTCGCCAATATTCCCACGGCCATTGATCCGGCGGAGTTTCGGCTCAATGTTCGCGGTCATGTAAAGCAGCCGATCAGTTTCACCCTGGATGACTTGGTTCGAAAATTCAAGCCGATTGAATACGCCGCAGTGAATCAATGTTCGGGAAATTCACGCGGATTTTTCACGCCGCGCGTGGCCGGCGGTCAATGGGCGAACGGTGCCATGGGCAATGCCTTATGGAAGGGCGTTGCTTTGAAGGCGTTGCTGGATCGCGCGGGTGTCAAGGCGGGGGCGCTCCAGGTCCGCTTCAACGGGCTCGATACGGGAATACTTCCGCAAACCCCGGACTTCATGAAATCGCTCGATGTCGATCATTCACTTGATGGTGAAGTCATGATCGCGTACGCAATGAACGGCAAACCCCTGCCGCTGTTGAACGGCTATCCTCTGCGGTTGGTGGTTCCCGGTTGGTACGCCACCTACTGGGTGAAAATGCTCAATGACATCGAGGTCCTGGACAAGCCTGATGACAACTTTTGGATGGCCAAAGCGTACCTCATTCCCGACACGCCGCTCGCCGACATGGTGCCGGGCCAGCAGGGCGTCAAATTGGTCCCCATCAGTCGTATGCTGCCGCGCTCATTCATTACCAACGTAAAGAGCGAAACGACCTTCAAAGTTGGCGAAACCAGGTCGGTGCGAGGCATCGCGTTCGGCGGCGACCAGGGAGTCGCCAAAGTGTTGTTTTCTTCGGATGCCGGAAGCCATTGGCAGGATGCGCGACTGGAACCTGACCACGGCAAATATGGATTTAGGCGCTGGAGCGTGGATTTTCGGCCTTCCTCGAGAGGTCCGCAAATGCTCAGGGTCAAGGCCATCAATACGGCTGGCGCGTCTCAGCCCGATCACGCCAATTGGAATGGCTCGGGCTTTATGCGCAACGTGGTTGAATCGGTTGACGTGCAAACGGTTTAGCGGAGCACGACCATGCTCAAGACTATGCGATTCATGAGATTGCCGGCGGCCCTGTTCGCGATCGCGATGTTGTTGGCGTGCGCGATGGCGTGGCGGAGTGCTGCGAGAGCTGACACTGCCGGAAAGAAGGATGCGGCCCCGCGGCAGGGGGCGATTGTCAAAGTTGAATTGCCGTCCCGCGATGCATCTTTCCCGCCCGGTGTCGGGGTGGACATCGCGAACAGCCAATGCCTGGTCTGTCACTCGGCGGCGATGATCTTGACGCAACCGCCTCTCAAACGGGAGGAGTGGCGCGCTGAGATCACAAAAATGCGCACGGTTTACGGGGCGCGCATACTTCAGGATCAGGTGGATGCATTAGCCGAGTATTTGAAGAATATCAACGGACGAGAATAGAGCATCCTGGCGCCGATACCGAAGGCCAGCCAAAAAGCCTGGTCCGGCGATGAATTTTTTACGCATCGGTTGCGGCTTGCCATCGTCATAACCGCGTGCGTGGCGGAGCGATGGGCGAAATACTCTCCGGAGAAGGAATCGGCGGACCGACTCACCACATGGATCTCAGGCTCTACTCAATATGACGACGAAGTGGAAGTTGCTACCTTTGATTCTCGGCGCACTGGTCGTGCTTCATGCGGGACAGGCTCGCCTGCAGGCTGCGGATGCTCCCAGCGGTCTCCAAGACTACTTGAAGAAAGAGATGCATGAACTGCGCATTCCTGGCATGCAAGTGGCCGTGGTCCGGCATCAGAAGATTGTGTTTCTGGAGGCTTTAGGGCTGGCAGAGATTGGAAACGACGTGCCGGTCATCAACAAGACGGTTTTTCCCATTGCATCGGCCACCAAAGCCTTCACCGGTGTAGCCCTGATGCAGTTGGTCGAGGATGGCAAACTTGAATTGGCGGCGCCGATAGCGCGATATCTTAGCGGGTTGCCGGTGTCCTGGCAGGGAGTCACGATACGCCAGTTGGCCACGCACATCTCGGGGCTTCCCAATATCGTTAACAACGATACCGGTGTGTTGGTTACCGGTGTGCAAATCGCGTCCATGAACGAGAGCGATGTGGATGCCGCATGGAACAAAGTGCAGACCCTGCCGATCGAATTTACTCCCGGCGAGAAATACAGTTACAACCAGACCAATTACATCTTGTTGGGCAAGGTGATCGACAAGCTCAGTGGCGAGCCATTTACGCAGTTCATCAAGGAACATCAACTGCTTCCGGCCGCTATGCGAAGTACTGTTTATGCCGATGACAGTGAAATTGTGCCGCATCGCGCCCGGTCCTATTCCGACATTCATTTCGACAAAGACGGCCAGATGGAACACACGCCGAACCTGACCGAGCAATACGTCAGATTTCCGCCGCAGTTTTTGACTGCCGCTGGGCTCACAACCAATGCCGAGGACATCGCGCATTGGATCATCGCCCTCGAGCAGCATCGGCTGTTAAACGAGTCCAGCCTGGCGACGTTATGGACGCCGAGCATCCTCAATGACGGAAAGAAGGGTACGTGGGGACTCGGCTGGCCGATCTTTACGCGGCCCAAGCACACCAGCTATGTGCCGTTCGGCGGTGCCAAGGCCGCTTTTGCGATCTATCCGCAAGATGATGTTGCAGTGGTCATTCTGACGAACTTGCAAGGCAGCATGCCGGAGCGCTTCATCGATCGAGTCGCGGCTTACTACATTCCAGGCTTTCCGGAATAGGAGCGGATGGCACGCGTTTCCTAAGATCCACGGCATCACTCAGATGAGAGCCGCGGAAGCCGAATCAATAGACTCTTTTATTGGGATACCCCGCGCAAGGCTATAAAAGGCAGTACCCAATGATTGCTATCGACGCTTGGGTGGCGACTTGCGTCAATAGTGATGCGAACAATCCCTTGATTGCGGAAGAGAAGCGGCGCCCAGGCAGAAATTGGTACATACCGTAGGCCAGGTACAGCGGTCCGATCGGCAGGGTCACATAGAAGAGTCGGGCCAACAGAGTGGTATCAGAACGCAAGACGAACCAGACCGGGATCACGACCACGGCGTAGAACAGGATATGCAGGCCCCCGATGTACGAGGTGAGCACTAAGTACTCCGCGTAGTTGAAAGGTTCTCTAAATCCGATGAGCCGGCATGCGGCGGCGAGCAGCGGTATCTCGACGAAGAACAACAGATTGATATGATGTTGCAGGAACGCTGCCAGACCATTGGGAGCGTCGGCGGTGACGGCCTCGAAGCCGGAAATTACAATGAGCGCCGAGGTAAATGCGACGCTCACCGCCAAAAATGCGAAAGGTCCGAAGTAGCGCTTACGCTTGCCTGAAACGTAGTCCCGCGCCACCGCGCCCGGTCGCACCAGCAGCTGCCAAATGAGCGATAGCGCGCTGCGATCGACGTGCGCTAGAGCGTGCACAAACTCGGCGCCAATTTCATGCAGACTCAGACGCGGCGTGGGCACCTTTTGCCCGCAATTGGGGCAATAATTTTGACCGGGCACGATTGCAGTACTGCAATTGGCACAGGGCTCGCGAGGATGGGTTTCTGTGTCCATAACAGTCGATCAGTATTGCCTGAATCGACTTCAGTGCTTCGTCTTTTTCTTGCGCTGTTTGTACATGGCGAGAAAGCCTCCGGCCATGAAGTCTGCCATGCGTTCTTTGACTGCGAGAAAATCGTCAGACTTGCAGCGTCCGCCGGAGAGCTTGTCGATGCGGCCGGTTCGCGCCAGTGTATGCATTAGCGATCCGGTTGCAAAGTGATAACACCAGAAGATTTCGGTCAAGCTGACGTCGGGAAGGGCCTTTTTTAGCAATCCGATGAGCCGCAGCACCACGGGATCGAAATGTTGATCCATGAGTGCTGCGCCCCACTCGGGGGTGTTCGCCACTTGGGCGCCGAGCTGGGCGTAGTTCCTCCAACCTTCACCTCCTTCGATATAGAGGTCCAAGTCGGTATCCAAGAATGTCCGCAGAGCGCCTTCAACGGTCGGTTTGCCTTTGGTCGCTTCTTCGTACTTGTCCAATGCCTTCATTCGGCGGCTACTGGAGATCACTGCCCTGCGGGCGAAAACAGCGTCGAACAATTTCTTTTTGTCTTTGAAGTAGTAGTTAAGGAGAGTGTGGTGCACTCGGACACGCTTGGCCACGTCTTGCAGAGTAACTCCATGCAGTCCGTGTTTTGAGAAGAGATCTTCCGCAGCATCCAGGATCTGCTCCGTCATCTCCGCGCGCTGTTCCGCCTTGGTTGGGCGACGGCGTGTTACGTTTCTTGGCAATTCCGCTGCTCCGTATTGATTTAAGATACATCTGGCAAATGGCCGGATGAATCTCGCTCAACAGCCGTCCCCGAATTGGGTTCGCAGAGCCATTTTATCTATCTTGCCGGTAGGCGCCAGAGGCATCTGGGGAATACGCAGAACTGCGTCGGGTATCCACCAAGGCGCAACTCGCCCTTGCAGGGGGGCGAGCAACTCTGCATCGCTGATGTGTTGACTGCCGCGCGTCTCCACCAACAGGACCGGCCGCTCGCCCCATTTTGGATCTGAGCGTCCAATGACAACGGCGAGCGATACTCCCGGAATAGAACCTACCAAAGCCTCGATCTCGGAGGGATTGATCCATTCCCCACCCGATTTGATCAGATCTTTATCGCGGCCAGTGATGAGAAGGTTGCCTTCAGAGTCTATCTTCGCCAAGTCCCCGGTAGGGAACCAACCCTCGAGGTCCGTGGCCTTAGTGTGCTGACCAAAGTAACGCGCGACGATGGCCGCGCCCCGCACACGCAAATGTCCTTCGACGTTGCGCTGCTCCGGCAATGCGTGACCTTCGGCGTCGGTCAGCAGTAAGTCAACACCTACCGCGGGCCGTCCTGAGACCACCGCCGATTGAGAGGGGATATTCGGTGAGGAAACTGTGCCCGAAGGGGATAGCTCGGTCATGCCCCAGCTCGTTTGCACCACGACGCCCAGCCGACGTTCTAGCCGTTCCTTCAGGGACGGCGACATGGCTGCGCCGCCAGTGACAATCCGCTTGAGCGAGGGTAACTCGCTGCCGCTGGACTCGACATACTCCATCAGCCCCAACCAAACCGTGGGGACACCGACCGCCATGGTCACGGCTTCCGCCGCGATCAGGCGTGCGAGTGCAGAACCGTCACTGCGGCGGCCCGGTAACACTAACTTCGCCCCAGCCGCGGGCGCAGCAAAAGGAAGGCCCCAGGCATTGGCATGAAACATCGGCACGACGGCGAGGACAGTATCGGCGGATGAGATGGCCATCACGTCGGCTTGCAGCAATCGCAATGTGTGCAAAAAGCTGGACCGATGTGTGTAAGTGACGCCTTTGGGAGCACCGCTCGTGCCTGATGTGAAGCACAAGCCCGAGGCCGCTGTTTCAGAAAAATTGCCCCAGGCGACGTCATCGGCGTGCGAAGCGGCGATCAAGGCCTCAAGGTCGAGCACCACCGGCTTGCTCGAGATTGGAATACTCCCCTGCTGAAGCGCGTCGATGATCAGCACGCGTTCGATCGTCGCGACCTTTTCCGAAATCTGCAACGCCAACGAGACTAAATCAGCGCTGGCTATGACCGTGCTGGCTTCTGACTGGGCCGCCATGTCGGCGAGTTGTTGGCAGGTGAGGCGTGGATTGAGGGTATGACACACGGCACCGATACTTAAGATCGCGTAAGAGACTTCGAAATGCGCCTGGGTGTTCCACGCCAGCGTGGCAACCCGAGACGCTCGCTCGATTCCGAATCCAGCGAGGATCGAAGAGACTTTCTCGCTGCGTTGTTTGAGGTCGGCGTAACCGATTCGGTCGGTACTGCCGTCCTCTCGCGCTGTGACCACCTGAACTCGAGGATGCCATTTGGCCGCGTGCTCGAGAAACTTATTGAGCGTCAGCGGAAAATCCTGCATTTCACCGTCGATCATCGACACTCCGACTCCGGAGCCGGCAGAGGAGGCGAGAGCAGACCCACGTTCCAGTTCCATGCAATGCCGCCGGCTGCGCGGCGGCGACACACGACTTTTTCATTGAACTCGTACATACCCGGCAAAACATGCAAGCCCGGAATGGGCGCGTCGGCAAACTTCATGTACGCCTGATCGGTGCCGTAAGGTGGCCAACTGGGCTGCCCCTCTGCGCTCGGTGCTCCGTCGCGTGCAAACGACGCCCAGTAGGCGCTCATGGTCTCAGACAATTTTAGGTTCGCAGCATCCTCGGGAACCTTCGGCCACAGGGGTGGCGTAGCGTCGGCAGTACCGAAAACAAACGGAATCTCGCTGGCATGAAAGGCGTGCAGCCCCGCCGCATCCGCGGCGGGATAGCCATGATCGAAATAGTATAGAAAAGCTTTCTGGCCCAACGCGGTTTGCTTAACTGCCAATCGCTGTGCGGTCCAACCGTACATGGCATCTCGGGCCGCTTCGAGCACGCTTTTTTCTAGCGCACTTGAAGGATAGAGCCTGAGAAAGCCGTCGCTAAGGTCGGCATAGCGGGCGCGTATCGCCTTCTCGTACGCTCGAGCGTCGGCTGGAACTGGCGGTGTCAGCATGCGAAGCGAGCGCGTCTCCCCGCTGTTAAAGCCCACCAGCAGAGGAACCTTGGATTGCTCGCCGCGATCGAATGTATCGACTAATTGACGAGGCAGTATGCGACCGTCGATGGTGCCGGAAGGCAGGGCGCCGGACTGAGCGGCGATCGTGGTAATGCGTGCGGCATCCAGACTGCGAAGCTGCGCGACATCTTTCACGCCCAGTTTGTTGGCCAGCGCTACGCCCATTGCCTCCGCGGATTCTGAGCCATATCGCGCCTGGTGCAATTCCGGCGCGGAAATCATGTATGCGCTTTGGCTGATAGCCTGGTCGAACAAGCCGCGCGCGGCCGGCGAGGCCATGAGATACATGACACTCAAGCCGCCCGCCGACTCGCCGGCAATCGTGACATTGGCTGGATTGCCGCCGAACGCTGCAATGTTGCTCCTTACCCATTGGAGCGCCGCCACTTGATCCAGCAGGCCGTAATTTCCGGACACACCCTGCGGCGACTCGGCACTGAGCCCCGGATGAGCCAGAAACCCGAGCGCTCCCAGACGATAGTTGATGGAGACGACGACCAAGCCGTGCTTAGCCAGGACTGAACCGTCGTACAAGGCGTCGGCGCCGGATCCGGTTAGCAGCGCACCGCCGTGGATCCACACGAAAACCGGGGCCTTGGAGGCTCTCGCTGGCGCCCAAATATTGAGCGACAGGCAGTCCTCGCTCATGGGCAAGTCCTTCCAGGCATAGATACTGGAAGGGTCATTGGGGGGTTGATAGCACACGGACCCGAACGAGGTCGCCTCACGCACTCCCCGCCAGGGGGGCATCGGTTTGGGCGGCTGCCATCGCAGCGATCCTAGGGGCGGCAGCGCATAGGGTATGCCCTTGTAGATGCGAATGCCCTCCGATATTTCACCGTGGAGCGCCCCCGCCTTCGCATGGATGATAGCGACAGAGGGCATCGCGCGCGCCGCGCCTGCATTTGACGCCGCGCCCGCCCAGAGTGCCGCAGCGAAGGATATGACCATCAGGAAACGCGCTGTCATGCTGTTCCATCAACCGTTTTTGAAATGCCGAGCCACGCTACGGACAAGGAAACGCTCTGTCAACTCTTCTTCACGACCTTGTTAATGTTCATGCGCTATGGTTCTAGCCGATCCTTCTTGGCGTTCTTTCCGCTAAGTCAAATCTCCGCGATATCCAGCTTTTATTGGCATTCAAGGCGTCGGAGGCAATTGCGTCCTGATATACCAGCAAATGATCCTCACACACATGTGAGTGAAGCTTGACTTTGCAAAATCAAAGTTGCAGTCTTGGGAAAACATTATGTCGATATTCCTGGTCGATTGGATGTTTGGGGAGACTACCGAGAACAGTGCTCGGGAAAGGCAGTACAGATGTCGGTAGCGTCGCCGGGCCGGATTGCCCTTGCAGAAAAGCCGCATGACCTCGCGAGCGGTCATGTAAGAACTCAATCTAAGAGGCGGGGGAAGTATGAACTCAAGAACTAGTCGGTGGGTCGCCGCGTTCGCGGTGGTGGCGGCAGCGAGCACCAGTCACGTTGCCAAAGTTCAAGCGCAAGTGACCGACAAGAAGGACCAGCTGGAAGAAATTGTCGTCACTGCGGAAAAGCGCACCGTAAGTGTGAAGGATCTGCCAATTTCGATTTATGCAGTGTCAGGCGAACGTCTAGAGGATGCCGGGGTGACCGACGTGCAGGGCCTCACGCAATTGGCGCCCAGCCTGCAGTTTGCGCAAGGGACCAATACTTTTTATATGTCCATGCGAGGAGTGGGCTCCGAGACCACGGACTTGGGCGCTGATCCGGGCATTGCTCTCAGTCAAGATGGCATTACGTTGGTCCGCCCCCAAATGCTCAATACGGATTTCTTGGATGTTGAGCGGGTTGAGGTGCTTCGGGGGCCGCAAGGGACGATCGCCGGACGGAACGCCACCGCTGGGGCGATCAACATTTACTCGAATCTTCCGACCGACACAGCGACTGGTTCAGTGAGTTTGACCGGCGGTGCCTACTCCTTATTTAGGAGTGAATCCGTGATTAGCGGTCCACTGATTGGCGATTGGCTGCTCGGAAGGGTGGCCCTAGGCACGGAAAACGCCAATGGTTGGGTCAAGAACACCTATGTCGATCCTGCGATCGGCTCGGTACCCAGAGTGGAAGACTTGAATAATTCAGACAGGGCCCATGCACGCGCGTCGATTCTATTTAAGCCCAATGAATTCCAGGCGCTATTGATTGTCGATCGCCTGGTGGATAAGTCCGTTCCCCAATCCGGGATGATATTAGGGAACGGACGCGGCAACGGCTCGCCCGATGAGGTCACGTTATACAACACGAATAACGGTACAAATTTTGCGCACCCGAATCCGAGCGATTTGACTTCCCAGTCCGATATCTATCAGACCAGCGACGTCACCCAAACCATTACCTCGCTGAAATTGTCCTACGATTTTTCACCGACGACTTCCCTGACCTCGCACACAGGATATGTGGAGCGCCAGTCCACCCAATACCTCGACTATGACGGAACCGCGGCAGCGCTCACGGAAAATACGCCCATTGGCTTTCCGTCGCGGGTTCTTTCTGAAGAGCTGACCCTGTTGACGAGCCCGATCAAGCAGCTGGATTTTATCTTTGGCGGCATTTTCTTGAGGGACGAGTCGCAAGAGCCTCTTGTTTTTCGATCGGCCGTGTTCGGCGCTACTGCCCCCGGCATTGCGCTGCCGAACCTCGAGCAAACGACTAAAAGCTATGCTGTCTATGCGCAAGTACGCTATTTCTTCACCGACGCGTTGCATGTCGATCTGGGCGGCCGCGAAACGCGAGACGATAAGAACATTGACTTTGGCCCAGAATCTTTCAACGGTGCGGCGATTGCTTCTCATTTAACCGACAGCGCTTCGTGGAATGCGTTCACACCGCGCCTCGCATTACATTACGACTTGAGTAATGCGCTCGCACTTTTCGCGAGTGTTTCAAAGGGCTATAAGGCGGGCGGCTATAATGCACTCTCCGCGCCGGAGAAATACAACCCGGAATACGTGACGACAGGCGAGATTGGCTCGAAGTACCAAGACGGCGCAATGAGTGCGAGCGTGACGGCGTTCTATTCACAGTACAAGGACATTCAGGAGAACATCTATCTACCCAACGCCGCCGGTGTGCCGTCCGCAGAGGTGACTAATTCCTCACGCGCCAAAATCTATGGAATCGAGGCCGAGGTCGATAGGCGAGTCAGCGATTACATGCGCTTGTTCGGCAATTTGACGCTACTGCACGCAAGGCTAACCGACGCAGCGGGGGTTGATCCCACGTTTCCGGAACTCGGCGTTCAAAATTTCGATAACCACCGGCTGCCCCGAGCGCCCAATGCCCAAGCCGTAGTGGGGGCAGATTTCAGATTTCCGGTGGCTTCTAACTTGATTTTTATCGGCAACGGCAGCTATCGTTGGCAAAGCAAGACCTATTTCGACATTTATAACGATGCAACCGCGTCGCAGGATTCTTTCGGAATTCTCAACTTGCGCGCAGGATTCGAAAATCAAAACGGCGATTGGCAAGCTACTTTGTACGCAGATAATGCGCTCGACAAGCGCTACTTTAGCGACAAAGAAAACCTGGTGCTCACGACAAGCTCTACGCTTGGAATTCTTGGTGTTCCCAGGATGTGGGGGGTCAACGTTAGGCATCGATTCTAACTGGCGCTGGTTAGGCATTGTCCTTGGGATCCCGCGCAATTCGATACGCCATTGAAGCCAAGATCGCAACGGCGAGGAGCAGCACGCCCCACAGCACGACGCGCGTGCGCGGAAATGGCGCAGGTTTCGCGATCAGCCGAGTTTTGCCGCCCATCACTTGTGCGGGGCCGAGTTTGGCAGGCGCAATCTCCAGGGAGGCGGGCAAGTGGCTCAAATCGGTCTCGGCGCGGCCGACCGTGGCGCTGCCGTAGGCCAATAAAAAAGGCGCCGGCCCTTGAGCGAGAAAAGTCACTTCGTTCGGGACCCATTCGACATGCAAGCGTAGCGGCGAGCGGGGCGAGGTGCCGGCGCCGAGAAGGCGTGCGCGCCAGTAGCGATCGGTATCCGGGGCGACTTGCACAGCGCTGTTTTGTTGTTCGGCGTCCGGCGTTTTGAGCCGATAAAATCCGGAGCGGACCATCACGCGCCAGGCGGCATTGGCCGCCGCACGCGAGGATAGTTCCACCTCGATCACGCTGTTGGGATCGGGCAGGAACACATTCACGCGCGAGACCGGAGGATGGCCTCCCAAGTCAAAAATGTATTCGTGCGGGCTATTGGGATCGGCGACGCCGTCCACGTCTAGACTATCTCGGGCCGGCTCCGGGAGACTGGCCGCCGGTTCTGCGAGAATGCGGGTCAACTCAAAGTTCGGCGCCGCCGCGAGCCAGGTCAGGCGCCAGAATTTGGCTTTGGTCGGCGTGAATTGCACGCGATTCTCGATCAGCGATTCCCCATTGGCGCGAAGATTCGCGATCGGGGCCGCGGTGAGAAAATGCCAGGCCGACAGATCATCGCTTACCTCAAGATTCAAGCGACCGGTGTATCCGGGAGCTCCGTCCGGCCAGAAGAGCTGCAAAGCCGATAGCGTTGTATCGAGAGCGCGGGCATCGAGCAGATATTGCCGGACGGCCGGAGTTGCGCTGGTACCATTTCGCGTCTGCAGGCTCACGCCGCCGCCGGCCGAATTGATGGTGAGGCGAACACCGTCGATCAGGATTCGGGCGCCCTCGGGCAGGGGAAACATCGGGATCGCGAGCGGCGTTTGCTGGATCACCGATTGCGCCGCGGACCGGGACAAGCTAAACGGCACCACGGCGCCCTCGCCGTTGAATACACGGAGATCGCTTAAGTCGTCGCGCACGGTGTTTTGATAGACCTCGAGCGGCAGCACCGAGCGGTAGGCTGCCGCGGCGCGGGCCGGCAATGCCGTTCGCCCATAGGCGAAATCCTTCGGCAGGACGGCTTGCGCCTGCAGACACGAATACATCAGGAGTGCGAGCAGCCCGAACATGACTCGACTCATGAGCGCGACTCCTTAGCGGGCGGCAAGGGCGAGAAGTAGCCGACGATGAGCATCAGCAGCCCGACGCCGACAAAGGAGATGATTCTCTCCACCGAGCCGATCCGGGATAGGTCGATCAAGAACAGCTTGGCGATCACCACGGCCAACAACCCCGCACCCACCAGCCAAACAAGGCGCTCGCGCTTGCGCGCGGCGATGAGCATGGCCGTCAGCGCCAGCATGGTCCAGAACAGCGAGAGGCAGGTTTGCACCAAGGTTGAGGCCATCATGGCATCAAGACTGAATGCCACGCTGAACCATTGATGCAAAGTCCGCAGCAGCAAGGCATTCAGCCAAACAAACGTCAGCGCGGCTAGCGCGGGGAGCGGCACGCGCTGGTCGATTCGCGTGGTCTCGGGGGTCGCCACGGCCCGTAAGAAGCGCCAATAGCGAAGCAGCACGAGGAGTATCAATACCTGCCCCAGATCCAAGGGATTGAGCAGCGGAACATAGGGCAACGGAGCCGTATCGCCCGACGAGGCGGCGTTGGTCCATAAGCTCCATGCCGCAAGATAGAGCGCCACGCCCACGCCGGCCACGAACAAGTAGGTTTCGCGGTTTTTCGCGAAGGGCCATTTGACCCGCGTCGCGAGTCTTGGCAGGCGCCACAGGAAGACTGCCGGAATGACGATCCAGGCGGCGGCTGCCCACGCGTCGCCGGCCACGTGCGTCTTCACTTGCCAGGCGAATTCCCAGCTCAAGAGCGCGCACAGAAGCCACGCTGCGGCCGAGTTCAAAAACTTGGCGAGCGGCTCGCGTGGCGGCCCTTCATGACGGAAATTGAGGAAATACAGGCCGGCACTGGCGGCGAGCCATCCCCACCAGCCGCCGTTGGCAAACGGGTGCGATTGGTTGGAAGCGGCGAGCAGCGCAAAGCCCAGCATGGCGGGAAGCTGCAGGAGGGCCACGATTCTGGCGCTCCCCAGCTCAGTGCGCCGGTGGATTTCGCTCGAGCCCAAGGCGGTAAAGCTCACCAGGACCAAGGCCGCCGCCATGCCATAGGCCGGCACATAGCGATGAAGCTCGCTCGCGCTCCCCAGCAACCACAACGCGACTGCGCCGCAGTAGAGCACATCACGAACCAGGGTTTCCGGTTCTTTGAGCCGCGCTCGATATTTTTGCAGCGTCGCGGCCGAGAAAATCGCGGCGGCACTTTGCACCAGGATACCGAAATAGTCGCCGAGCGGCAGCCCGAGAGAGCCATTGTTCATTTTGAATTCGGACAGCGCGAGGCAGGCCGCGGCGATATTCAACAGCGCGCCAAAGAGCCGCGGCAGAAGCCGGCCCTGCCGGCATCCCACCCAGATAAGAGCCGCCCCCTCGAGCGACCAGGTCGCGGCGTTCCAGCGCGCATCCAAGGCGAGCGGTATCGCGAGGGTCAGGAACGCCACGCTCAAGGCGATGAACGACTCGAACAGCAGCTTGTGCGAATCGCCGGCGCGCCGCTTCAAAAGATAGGCGATGGACAGATACAGCGCGCTCAACATGACGGCGCTGTAGGCCAAGACCATGAGCCGTTCATGCAGCATCGCGGACTGCAGCGCGAAGCCCACGAGGGGGGTTCCGAAAATGAGCGTGCCATCGATATAGCCGATGGTCTTGGTCGGTTGCCGAAGCGTGAAGAGAATCGCGATGCCGAGATAGAACAAAAAGAACACGATCAAGAAGGGCTCGGTGGTCGCGAAATCTGCGGGGACGTACTTGAGCACGCCCCAAGCCGTACCGATCGCGAAGGTGAACACGAAACCGGCGAGATTTAGGGGACGCCAGGCCTTGAACCAGGCAATGGCCACGATTCCCGCGTTCAGCACCGCGTAGTAGCTGAAGAGCACGACATGGCTGCCTTCGCCGCTGGAGGCGAGCACCGGCGCCAAAAAGCCGCCGCAGACGGCGAGAAGTGCAAACGACTGCGAGTTCTGCACAATGGCGAGAATGGCCGACAGCGTCGCGACCAGCGTCAGCATGGGGAAGGCCATGCTCGCGGGCAGTATCGAATAGAGGCGCAGCGCCGCGAAGATCACCAGATAGAGAATGCCGACGCCGCCTCCCTGCAAGGCGAGCGCGTAGCCGCCGCGCGTCTTACGCAGACGCCATCCCAAAATCGTGAGCGCGATGCTCGCGAGCGCAACGCCGCTGAGCCGCACCTCGCGGGAGAGATGGGAATGCTCCGCCATGTAGCGCAGCAAGAATGCGACGCCGAAAAATAAAACGATGACACCGACGCGGACCAAGGTATTGCCATCGGTGAAGAAGCTGCGTATCGCGGCGATGATGGGCGGTTCGTGGGATGGGCGCGATGCCGCCGGCGGATGCGGAAAATGTGCATTGCTTTGAGCGGCAGCCTGAGGTTCGAAGTCCTCCCACAGCCGATCGAGCGGACGCCGCGGCGTGCTCTCGGCGGCTCGGGCCGGTCCGGCGAAGTCTGCAGGAGCGGGCGGCGCGACCGGTGCCGCTGCCGGTTGCGCGGATTCGCGCGGCTCCGAACTCCGCGCTATCTCGTGGCGGGGTTGAAAATCCTTTTTCAGACGCTCCAGATCTTTAACAAGGTCGCCGAGCCGCGCGCGCAGATTACCGAGGTCTGCCATGAGAAATCCCACGGCGGCGCCAAACAAGCAATCGAACGCTCGATCCGCGGGACTGCCCAGGATTGCCGCAAGGAAGAAGCCAACGATCGCCAAGACAATCCGCATGACGGCTCCCCCGAAAGTTTCAGCGCGCGCGGAGCGGTTCGGCAACGCGGCGGCGGACACGGTGCACCCAAAGGATGCCGATGCTCGCCGACAGTCCCAGACCAAAAACCATCGCGATGCCGGTAATGGAAGCGCCGGCCCGAACGGCGAGCGTATAAAGGCCGATCATCACCAGCATGGAAGCATTCTCGGCCAGATTCTGCACCGCAATGGCGTGCCCCGCGCCGACGCTGTGACGACCTCGTTCTTGCAGGAGCGCGTTCAACGGCACCACGAAGAAGCCGCCGCAACTGCCGACCAGGCCCATGACGAGGAACGCCGTGGTCAAGTGCGTGGTGAGGGCGAGGAGGCACACCGCGGCACCGATGAGCACGCCGGCCGGAAGCGCTCTATCGGCCCTGTCCAAGGTCACGAACTTGGACGCGAGGCCGGCACCGATGACGATCCCGACGGCGACCATGGCATTCAAATACGCCGGCATCCGGTTGGTGCTGATGGCGAGCGCAACCGGCACCCACGCGACCAATAAAAATCGCATCGTGCCGCCGGCACCCCAGAACAAGCTGGTACCGATCATGGAAAAGCGCGTGTCTTCCATTCTCACCATGCAGCGGACCGCCGCGACGAAGTCGCGCATCATGGCGTTCGGCGACCACTGAGCCAGGGCGTGGGCCGGCGGCAGTTTGGGGATGAGCAGGTTCGCCGCCGCCGCCGCCGCATAACAAGCGGTGACGACGCCAAGAGCGCCCATGACGCTCAAGTCCGCGAGCGCGCCGCCGACAATCGCGCCGCTCAAAATGGCCGCGATCGTCGAGGATTCGAGCAAGCCGTTCGCCTTGACCAAAAGCTCCGGCGGCACCAGTTCGGACAAAATGCCGTACTTGGCGGGCGAATACGCGGCGGCGCCGAATCCGACCAGGCCATAAGTCAGAAAGGGGTTCAACCCCATCCACATCCCCAAGGCGCCGGCGAGCTTCAATCCGTTCGAGAGCAACATCACCCGCCCTTTGGGGAAGGCATCGGCAAAGGGACCGGCAAAGGGCGCCAGCAAGATGTAGGCGCCGACGAAGAACTCCTGCAACAGTGGTGCGGTCCAGAGCGGATAGCGGTCCAGGCGCAGCAGCGCGAGCGCCGCGAATAGCAGCGCATTGTCCGCCATGGCGGATAAGAACTGCGCCGCGACCACCGCCAGCATCCCGCGCGAGAACAGTCCATGACTATTGGGGGTGTTCATGATCAAACCTTATGCGACCGATGCGGGTAGGCCGTCGGCTGCCAGGCCCTCTTGAGGGGCCGGTGCCTCGGCCATTTTCTTCAGCTGCACGTAGTCGAAGTCTGACGTCCTCGATCAGCCGGTAGGATGAGCCGAAGGTCGCTTTGGCATCGAGAAACGCCGCGAACAGCGTCTTGCGCGGGCGGGTGGCGACCAACATGTCGGTGAGAATGCGGCGCAAGATCTCGCCCGCGCGCCGCCGCCTGAGCTTCGCCGAGGGCAGCTGCGGCATCGGAATGTGCCGCCGCGGCTGGATCATGATGCGGATCTTCGGCAACCATCGCAGCGGATAGATTCCGGCCAAGCGCCCGAAGTAGCTGCGCCCCGAGCCTTCGATCCGCACCGGCACGACCGTGGCGCCGGTCCTGGCCGCGACGAACGCCGCGCCGTCGTAGACTTTCATCAACGAGCCGGTCACCGTCAGCCGGCCTTCGGGAAAAATCACCACCGGCGTGCCGGTCTCGACCAAGCGGCAAATCAGCTTGATGGCCAAAGGACTGGCGGAATCCACGGCCAGGTGCGGCACAAAGCGCAGCAGCCAGCGGAAGTACCACTTGTCCACGACCTGGGCGTGCACCACGAACGTCGCGGCCACCGGCAAAAATGCGCCGAGCAGCATCCCGTCCAGAAAAGACTCGTGGTTGGCGACAATCAGCGTGCGCTCGTTTTTGAACCGCTGAGCATCGCCGGTGAGCTCTACCCGGAACAAGGGCTTCAACAACAAACGCAGCAGCCAGCGCACCATCCGCGCTCCCCAGTCAGAAGGTCCGTTCATGTCGCCATCCCTTTCGACCGCACGGCGCGGTGAAGTGTGATCATCATCAGCAGGGCGAGCAGCGTGGGCCAGTCCAACGCGCCCCCGCCAAAGGAATGTCCGCCCTCATTTTTGCGCACTACCCGCACGGGCGCCTTGCCGGACCTCACATCTGCTTCGAAAGTCACCAACGCCGCGTCGAAGTGCTGAATCATCTGCTCGGCGGCAGCATCATAGCTCTCGCGGGTTGCCTCGCGGGTGCCGCGTTGCGAGTCGATCAACGTGGTGTTGCCATGACGGGTATCGGTTCCCCCCGCGCGCAGCAGCAGCGAGCGGCTGGCCGGATCGACGACTGCGAGGTCGACCAGGGTCGAGACGTCGTGCCGGTCGCCTTTCAGTACATAGGCGCCGACGATGGTCAGGTAGCCCAATGACCAGGTGTTGCTGTCCGCATGGATGACCTGGTCGTACGAGACCAGAGCCATGACATCCACGCCGTAGAGTCGCTGCAGACCGGCGAGTCCCTCAAAGCCCTGTCGGCCCGACAGGTAGTAATCCGGCACGATCACGATGTCGGCCACGAATTTGCGGCTCAAGAAGCGCTGACGAATGCGTTCCAGCAGTTCCTGTTGATGCGCCGCATCCAGCGCGCCCAGGGCCTGCGGTTGTTGCGTCGGCAAAAACGCCAAACCGACCCGCAGCGGGATGCGCAGCTGCGGAATGGCATTTTGCGCAGGAGGCAGGCTGCCGCGCGGATAAAGAAATTCGACCAGGCTGGAGGAGTTATGGGCGTGCGTACTGCAGCCAGTAAAGCAGCCGTACTGCACGCAGCCTGCCAGCGTCAGGCTCGACGCTGCGGCCAAGAGGAGTGCCTTTAACTGCATGAGAGCTCCCTTTTTTTGGACTGGGGCTAATCTCTCGCAAGGTGTCTCGATGTGCTACCTAATTCGAACAAGTCGCGCAACATGTGCCTAAAAGTATTACTATACGATACCAACTTCTGGAGCCGAGCATGGCGCAACGCACGCTGATCGTGACTGAGCTGAAACGCGCCCTGCGCGCGAGCGGCCATACATACGCCGATGTCGCGCAAAAACTCCAATTGAGCGTGGCCAGCGTCAAGCGCCTGTTTTCCACCGAGGATCTGTCGCTCGAGCGCGTCGACCAGGTGTGCGAACTCATCGGGATCGACTTGAGCGACATTCTGGATCGGGCTGCGGATCGGTCAGCGCCGACCAATACGCTGACCGTGTCGCAGGAGAGCGAGCTGGTCGCCGACATCAAGCTGCTGTTCATGACCTGGCTGGTCCTGGTGCGCACCCCTTATGAAGAGATCGTGCGTGACTATCGCTTCAGCAAGCGCGAAGCCTTGCAGTATCTCATTCGCCTCGATCGCCTCAAGGTCATCGAATTGCAGCCGGGCAATCGCGTGCGCCTGCTCGTGAGCCGGCATTTCAGTTGGCGGCCCGGTGGCCCCGTGCAGAGATACATTCACCACAAACTGCTGCACGAGTTCTTCGCCAGTTCATTCGCCGGCGTACAAGAGGAGTTCTTTTTCCACGGCGGACGGCTGTCCGACGACGCCTTTGCGCACATCAAACGCGCACTGCGCGCGACCTCGCGAGAGTGCGCCGAGATCATCGAGCGTGATCGTCTGACCACCCAGCCGCGCAAAGGAGCGGCCTTTGTGCTGGCGGTGCGGCCCTGGCATTTCAGCGGCTTTGCGCAGTTCGACCGGGAGTTGGCGGCGCTATAGGCAAGGCAGAAGGGACAGGCCGGCCCGGGATCGTAGCTACTTAGTCTCGGTTAGTGCATTTCGTGCCATTGAGGGGACGTACAGGTATGCTACCGATGTCACCGCGCCGTACTCGACATACACCTCTACGGCTTTACGCCGGATCAAGCCAAAGCGAAGGAGGTAGCGCTTGCACAAGCGGCGCTGAATAAGTTCTAAGCGCCGCGGCACTGGGTTACCGCAGACAGCTCGCGGCCGAAGTCGACGCTCCGCAATGGCTGCCCTCGGCTGAGCCACCGAGTCCGCTTCGGAAGGGGTCTGGTCAGCTCTTGTGATTGGCCAATGCATCGCGCGCTTCCTTGAGCTCGGGTCTTGCTGACGTGTCGGCATTGGCACAAACCTGCAACAGTTCGCGAAAATACCGTTGACTCAAATCCGGGCTACCAGTGAGCTGCGCTGCGTGTGCCGCTCCATAGATTGACCGGAAGCGCCGCGGCTCCTTCTTAAGGGTCGCTTCGAATTGGTCCAATGCCTTAGCGGGATCATTTAGCTCCAGAAACATCTCGCCAAGCAACTCGCGCGCCGGGGATAGCGGCCCCGGCGTCACCGCGCTTTTTTCCGTCTTATCTTCCATTTCCGCCGCCGACTCCATCTGCCGCAGTGCTTCTTCTTTGGCGCCCGTTGCCAAGGCTGACCATGCCGCGACGGCAAGCGCCTGAATTTCCACCTGCCGCGCCCAGTAAATCTCTTTGGCGCTCAAGAGGCGCTCCTGAATCAGCTTCAGCGCCGCAGATGCCTCATTAGCGGTAGCCGCGTGTCCGAGTCGCGCTGCGCCCAGGCCTCGCGCAAACCACGTTATCGCATCGGTAAATGGAAACGGGGTCTCCCTCAGTGCAAGCTGTTCCGCCTGCCGCCACTCCCGTCGCTCCAACGCGTATCGTGCAGGGATCGCCGCGATCGCAAAATATCCAGCTGCGGGCGGCCCAGCGCCGATCAGCAACGCCTGCGGATCGAAGCGTGACGCAATTTCCGGCACCGATCTTACTATGCGTCCCGCCGCCTGATCTTGCGCCGTTTGCAAGTAAGCGTATGCCTCGTAGTCGCTGGCATGCAACTCTTCTGCCGTCTGACCCTGCCGCCGCGCCGCCGCCGCAGCGGCCACATTGCTATCGATGGAGGCTTGCCAATATCCCAAGCGGGTAAATGTATGTGACGGCATATGCAGCGCATGCGGTGCGTCGGGCGCAATTTCCGAATATCGTTGCGCCGCGCTAAGCGCTCGCCCCGCCAGCGCCGGCACATCGTAGGCATGAATAATATAGTGTGCCAGGCCCGGATGCGTCGGCTCCTGCACGAACAATTTCTCGAGAATTCTCCCCGCTTCGAGCTGGTCTGCGTAGCTCTTGTCGCCGGGATCCGCGGCGAGGGCGAGGGCCAATGCGTAGAAAATCGTCGCCTCGTGATCTTTCGGATATTTCGCGGCAACGTCTTGCATGGCATTGCGGTAGGCGAGCATGCGCGCCCTTTGCGGCGTACTTTCGAAGTCCCTGTACAGATTGCCCACGGCCGCGAGGTAGGCGCGTTCGCGCGGCGTCTTTGCTCCCAGCACTTCGCCGCGCTCAGCGTTCTCGCGCCCAAGTTGCAATAGACGCTTGTGGATTATTCCGGGCGCAAAAGGATTTCCCCAAGCGCTCAGGGCGATTCCCCAGTACGCGATCGTGCACGTAGCATCTCTTCCCAGCGCCGCATTAAAGTCGTCTATGGCGCGACTGAAGTCGAAGGAATGCAGCAGCGCTACTGCGCGGTCAATAGCATCTTGTGCGGAGCCATTGCAGGATGTGGCAAAGTGAACTGTTCCCAGCTTCTCATCACTCCCATGCCGATGCTCCTTCGCCAAGCTGCGCGAGGCCGCCAGAACCAGCAGGATGGCGGCGAGGAATCTTATTCCGCTCAAAGTCAATGCGTGCCGCCGGCCGCAGCCGCCAGGGGCGGCCCCACGAATTCCGCCTCGATGGAGAAATCCACCAAGTCGCCCACACCCATCGTCGTACCGGGGGCGGGTACGCCGAACTTGATGCCGAAATCGGAGCGCTTGAATTGCCCGTGCGCCGAAAATCCGACGCGCGCTTGCGGATCCATCTTGGGGATGCCGGCGTAGCCGCCGTTGTAGGTGGCCTTGAGCACTATCGGTCGGGTGACCCCGTGCAGCGTGAACGTCCCGGTGATTTCCATCGCTTTGGCTCCCGTCATCCTTACTTTCTCGGACTTGAACAGGATCTTGGGAAATTTCTTGGTATCGAGCATCTGCTCGCCCTTCATGATGTCGAGGCACATCGGCGGTGCGCCGTCCATTTCGAAAGAATCGGCGTCAATCGTTGTCGAGACTTGCGACGCGGCGATATGCCTGGGATCGAAGCTGAGTTCCGCATCGAAGCGACTGAACCGAGTGGTATACGTCGAGAACCCGAGATGATTCACCCGCATGATGAGACTCGCATGTGCTTTCTCCAGGTGATAGTCGCCGGCCGGCGGCATCGAAGGTGCCGGCATCGGCGGCGGGGCGGCCGGCTCAGCGCTGAGAGCTATGACCGGTAGGCCGAGTAGCAGCGCTAGGATGGTCGCGGCGTGTGACTGAGATCGAGTGGCAGCGAGTAGGATCATGGCGATTGTTCCAAAACGGCGTGGATCCGATTTCCACGATCCTATTATGGCGCTCCGCACCAAGAATCGACACCGCGGTGATCAGGGGTAATGGCCGCAGCTCAAGATGGGGCTCGGCTCGGAGATCGGACTGGGCTCAATCCCGCGCCATCAGGTAGCGCACGTCCTTGAGCGACCATTTACCCTCCACCGGCGTCGCGGCGCAGGTGTAGTCCGCAGCGACGTTCGTCGTTGCTATCTTGAGCGCATCTCGACACTGCTCCAAGGTCGGATAGGCAGCCACGGTGTGGGTCGAACCCGAGTGAAACTGCGCCACCAAAATGAAAAGCATCGACTTCATATGATCCCCCTTTGTATTTCGCCGGCGTCTGAAGGAATCCGCGAAAATCCACGTCGCGTCCGATCAATGCGCCAATCGACGCGACTAAGTGCCTGGTCTGCGCGGCGTGCGAACGGGCAGTATCCCTGCCGCAATCCTCGACATATGCAGCCGCCACCCAAGTCCGGGTGAGGTTGGGAATGGAGTGGAACTCCATCTCATGGGACTGCCACTGCTGCGTTGCATACAGCACCCTCGACCTTGACGCCATGTTGTCTTCGACAATGCTGGTGCGGCGCTCGATTGGCGGCAAGAGCCGCACAGCGAAAGCGCGCTGCCCGTCGCAGGTCGGAAAACATTATGTCATTCGATAAGGGTGCGCTTGCGGGCGGCCTTAGGGATCGCATCGCTCGCATCCCTTCCGATGGACTTCTCGCTGTGGGTCATGGCTACGGCGCAGCGCCCGTTCACCGTGTCGCAGGGGCGATCAAGAATTGCTCGAATTTGTTTTCCGCCGTCACATAAGTGGAAAGGCTGAGCGGCCGACCCCCGGCGATGATTCGATAAGTGTAGAATTTCATTCCGCCCCGATCGCCGCTCGCGGTTTGAACGAACTCGGTCGGCGCCCCCAGCGGTCCCAATGTGCGTGAGTAAGCGGCTGCGGTGGCCTCGTCCAGATAGGCATTGAAGTCGGCGGTGAACGCTGCGCGGTCGGGGTGATTGTGCTGAAGTCCGTCGAACACCGCGCGCACCTGCGCATCGATTCCCTGGACCGGTAGAACGACCAATTCCATGGCGTCGGCGATGCTCTCCGGTGCGGTCCCGGAAAATGTGTTGGTGAGCACAACAAGCGCCGTCTTCTCGTCGGGATAGATGCGATTTTCCGCCGTATATCCGGCTCCCTCGCCGTCGTGGCGGATAACCTTTAGCCCGTTGTGAGTTCCGACGTTGAGACCGAGCGCATAGCCGGTGTCTTTGCCATCATTCGTCTTGGCGGTCGTCAATTCTTCGCCATAACTCTCGGCGGACAGCAGGGTCCGACGCAAAATGGACAGGTCCCATAAGCCCAGGTCTTTGGCGCTGAGCGCGAGCCACCAAGCGCCGAACATCCATCCGGTCGCGGCGGGGGACTGCAGCTGAGGCGCTGCGAGCGCGGCGCGGCTGTAACCCAATGCGTCGGGCGCCTGGAGCGGCATTTGGTTGATATCGATGGCGTCTGTGATACCGAGTCTGTGGAAAATGCGATCGTTGAGGAATTCGAACAGACTCTTGCCCGAAGCCAATTCTATGATCCGGCCCGCCACGACGTAGCCGGTATTGGAGTACTGCCAGCCATCGCCCGGATTGAACGACAGCGGCTTCTTGCCCCAATCCGTGAGAATCGCGTCGGTGCTGGTCGGGTGCAGCATCCATGGCGGCAGGTAGTCCTGCGGCCAAAAGTCCGGATAACCCGCGGTATGCGTCAGACATTGGCGCAGAGTAATCACGTCCGAGCGTGTGAGCGCGGGAAGCCACTTTCCTACCTTGTCATCGAGCGATAGCTTTCCATCCTGCTGCAATAGCAGTGCGGCAGCGGCCACGATCTCTTTAGATAGGGAGGCGATCTGGTACCGGGTTGCAGCGGTGGCCATCACCCGGGGGGACAGGCGCGCAGAGCCGTACGCGTGAACGTAAGCAAGCTTGCCGTCTTTGACCACCGCGATGGAGGCGGAAGGTGTGTGGGTGCGATCAAGAATGCCCAATACCGCGTGGTCTATTCTCGCCTTGGAGGCTTGGTCGAGTCCGTCCGCGTATCCGAGCGCGCACGCCATCAGACCGGCGATTACCGCGATCGCTCTAACCATGTTCGCCCTCACGCCGCCAGCTAGCTTGTGACTTGCGGTTCGCTTAAGACTACCATCGCGTGATCTTGAGGTCATGGAGCGGTGAATTTTTATGATGGCAACAGCAGGGACTTTGTTGAGCGCCGCGGTGACGGTGCTCGCCGTAATTCTGGGTCTATACACGATGATGCTCGTCGGCCAGATGCGGGGCAAGCACGGGGTGCATGCCCCGGCGGTGATCGGCGCGGCGGAATTCGAGCGGGCGTTCCGTGTGCAGATGAATACACTCGAGCAGTTTGTGCTATTTCTGCCGATTCTCTGGCTTGCAACCATTTATCCCGTGGTCTCAGGATACTTGGCCCCTGGCTTAGGCTTGCTCTGGCTGATTGGGCGCGTTTTGTATGCCAAAGGGTACATGGCGGAAGCCGCCAAGCGCAGTTCCGGGTTTGTCATTGCCGGGATTGCGCTGCTGGGATTGTTGCTGCTGTCGATTGTCGGAATTGTCCATGCGTGGCTGGTGACGCGGCCGATTTGAATAGCTGTTGGACGAAGAAGGAGAAAGCGACCATGCGATTCGGCATTCTTATGATTTGCGCAACCGCGACCGCTGCACTGGCGGCCTCGTCCGTCCCCGCGACGAGTTCGCGCGATGCGGTACGCACCTGGCGCGAAGCGCACGAGAAAGCCATCGTCGCGAATTTCGTTACGCTGCTTTCCATGCCCAATGTCGCAACCCAGGTCGCCGACGTCGAGAAGAACGCCGCCTACATCGAAGCGGAGCTAAAGACGCGTGGTTTTAAGACCCGCCTTCTGAGTGCCGAGCCGGGGACGCCGCCGTCGGTGTTCGGCGAAATGAAGATCCCGGGCGCGAAGCGCACCGTGATTTTCTATGCCCATTACGATGGTCAACCGATCGGTCAGAAGGGCTGGATCGCGAGTCCCTTTCAGCCATCGATGCGCACCGCGCTTCCGCAGGCCAAGACCATCGACTGGCAACATTCGACCGGCCCGCTCGATCCGGACTGGCGGCTCTTTGCCCGCTCGACCGGCGACGACAAGGGCTCGATTCAGGCCATGCTCTCCGCGCTCGATGCGCTCAAGGCGGCGCACATCAAGCCGAGCATAAACATCAAGCTGCTCTATGAAGGGGAGGAGGAGCAGGGCTCGCCGCATTTCGCGGCGCTCGTTGCCAAGAATCTCGCACTGCTGACCGCTGATCTGTTGATCATGGGCGACGGGCCGATGCACCAAAGCGGCAAACAGATGGTGAACTTCGGCAACCGCGGCATCGCGATGAAATAGCGCTTGTTGCCAAGGTTGTGCAGATTCAGTTGCAGATGCCAGTCCTTTAACGAATAGCCAAGCGACGCATCGGCCACCGTATACGCCGGAATGGCTTGGGATGATCCATCGTAAGCGGTCTGTTCCGCTGCGACATAGCGGATTCCTCCGCCCATCGACAAGCCTGAGACGGCGCCCGGGAAGTTGTAGGTAGTGAAGAAGCTGGCCGTTTGTCGCGGCAGAAACAAGTCCGTCTTACCTACTAGGGTCGGATCGGAATCCTTGGAGACTTTCGGGTCCAGGTAGGTGTAGCCGACATTCACCTGCCACTCGCGCGTGACGCTTCCCAGCGCCTGCAATTCCACTCCCTTGTGCGTCAATTCCCCCACGGGCTCGTATCGGTCGAAGCCGTCGATTTGCGTGAAAAATTGCCCCTGATTCTTTTGCTTGATTTGGAATGCGGCGGCTGAGAGCAATACTCGATTGCCTGCAACCCGATACTTGATGCCCGCTTCGTACTGATCGCTGGTTATCGGCGGCAGCACGTTGCCGTTAACGTCGATGTTGGTTTGAGGATTGAAAGACTGAGAAAAGCTCAAGTACGCATTGGCGCCAGGTGCCAGTTCCTCGACCAAGCCCGCTCGGTAACTGATCTGACTGCCGGGATCAAAGCTCTGTATCACGCCATTTGTGGTTTCGGAGATTTTTGGATCCGCGTAGGAGGCACCCGCCAGAATGGAGAGGTGGTCGAATACCTGGACGAATGATTGGGCGGATATCGTCAAGGTTTTCGCCCAAATGTCGCTGAAGTAGGAAGGCGGTGCAATCGTGGCTGAGTCGAAAGCCGCCTCGATGGCGGCTTCCCCGCTGAAAATATTTACCGTGCCCACATTAGGTCCCTGGTTGGTCGCGTATGCACCGGTGAACACCCCCTGACCTCCGACGCTGCAACTGCAATCGACTTGATAGAGCGCCGCCAACGACACGAAACTGTTGCGCAGGCCGAGCGCATCGAGATGGTATGTGCCGGAGAGCCCGACTCCATAGTCGTTGACTTCGCCCGGCAAAAGCACGCCGCAAATATTCCTTGTATGCAAATTAACTTGCACAAACGGAAATAAGACATGCTGAACCGGAATTTGTCCCGAAGTCGGCGCGGCAGTCCTGGATTCAAGCGAGGCGAGCAGGGATTGGGCTTATTCCGTATAGGCAACTTCCGCTGTAGAATCCGTCGCTGAGACAATAGAGCTCTGCAAGGATCACGAGGAGTTGGATGTCAAACGCCAGACCTGGGACGGCGCTGAAAAACCTGCGTAAGCGTAATCGCTGGACCCTCGCCGATGTCAGCGAGCGCACCGGTGTTCCCGGTTCAACCCTATCGCGCATCGAGAACGATCAGATCTCTCCCACCTACGATCTTCTGCTGCGGTTGAGCAACGGTCTGTCGCTCGATATCAGTGAGCTGCTGTCCAACGCACCGAACGTTGCCGTTTCCGGTGCCGAGCAGTCGGGACGCCGCAGCGTCAATCGCCTCGGCGACGGTGAGTCGGTCCCGATGACGAATCACACTCTGCGCTACTTGAGCACGGACCTGCTCAACAAGCAGATCACGCCGATTTTGTGCGAGTACCGCGCGAAGAGCCTGGAAGAATTCGGTGAATTCATGCGCCATGAAGGGGAAGAATTCCTCTATGTGGTGGATGGGCAGCTCGAACTGCACACCGATTGCTATGCACCGTTGTTGCTGGCGCCCCGTGAATCGGTGTACTTCGACAGTCGTATGGGTCATGCCTACATTGCCGGTGGAGAAGGGCCTTGCCACGCCCTGTCGGTATGCACCGTGTCGCGCTCGCCGGCGATAGCGCGCCGCAGCGGCGAAAAACCTACGTTGGCCGTGAATGCCGCCGCCACCGCCGAACTGAAACGGGCGCCGTCTAAAGCGCGCCTGCGACGGCGCCGCGTGGGCACTTCAGCCTAGGCAGGATTGCACCAGTTCATCGAGTTCCGCTCCGCCGCGCATGGGATCCGCGGCCGGCACGCCAAAGCGGTGGCGGTAATCCGCCAAAATTTGCCGTGCTATCGTCTCTGGCAACCGCGCCGTGTTGAGCGCAATGCCGCCGCATCGAACTCTGCGGTTGGTGAGCCGGGCGAACATGATGTTGGCCGCGATCGCATCGGTGACGGAGGGCGTGGCGAATCCCTCCAGCCCCATGATGTAATCGCGGCCGACTTGATGACAGAGCACGATCACATCGGGCTGGCTGCCATGCAGAAGGCCCAGCGAAACGCCGGCGTAAGACGGATGAAACAGCGATCCCTGACCTTCGATGACATCCCAGTGGTGCCCGGCCGCGGGGGGGCTCAAGAGCTCCGCAGCCCCCGCCACGAAATCCGCCACTACCGCATCGATGGGGATGCCGCTTCCCGAGATGAGGATTCCCGTCTGGCCGGTCGCTCGAAAATCCGTCTGTACGCCGCGCTTGCGAAATTCACGGGCCAGGCTCAAGGCGGTGTATTTCTTCCCCAAAGCACAGTCGGTGCCGACGGTGAGCAGGCGCATGCCGCTTCTCTTGTGTCCGCTGCCGGTGGGGATGCCCTCTGGCGGCACCCGCAGGTCGATGAGGCGCGTGCCGTGTTTCTGACTGGCGGCGGCGAGTGGCCCGATGTTGGACAAGCGCCCGTGCATACCGCTGATGACGTCCAGTCCGGCCTCAACGCATGCCAGCAGCGGTTCGAGCCAGCTGGCCTTGAGTTGTCCGCCCATGTTGGCGACGCCGATCACCACGGATCGCGCCCCGCGAAGTCGTGCCTCGCGCGGCGACAGTCCGGGCAGGCCGATGCTCGCGACGGAGCCGGCGCAGGTGAGTTCGCCTACGCAGAATTCCGGCGCCCAGTCGCGCAGGCCGAGCGCGGTTTTTGCATACGGTAAATCAGCGTCTTCGCCTAGAAACAGCAGGTAGGGGCGCGGCAATTCGGCGAGGCAAGCTACAGTCATGATTTCTTCCACATAGGGATCGCAACTCATTATCACGGAATTTATTGCATATCCGCAAATTGAGTGACAGTATTGTGGTCAGCGATAGGATTTGACCGCAAGTCGAATGCGGCGATCATGCCGAGCCACCGGTTGGCGAAACGAGGAATTCCATGAAGGCATTGTTTCTATGCGCCGCGCTGCTCCTGCCGGCCGCCGCGATCGCCGATATCGATGCGCGTCTTAAGGAGACTTCCAAATCCATCGAAGCAGCACTCGCAACACTGCGCGATCCGGGCATGGTCATCGGCATCACCGACCGACAAGGACTCAAGAAGGTCATGGTGCACGGCTATTCGGATCTGAAGGCGCAAATACCGATGAAAGCCGATACGCGCCTCGCCATCGGCTCCATCTCCAAAGCTTTCACCTCGATCGCCCTGCTGCAGCTGGCGGACGAACGGCGCTTCGATGTGCATGCGCCGATCAGTCGATATTTGCCGTGGTTCCACACGCAGTCGAAGTTTGCGGAGGTCACCGGACACGACCTCATGACCCATACCTCGGGACTTCCCTACTATCTGGAGGACACGGCCTCTTCGCGCTTCGCGGGCCTTGCACTCAAGGACTTTGAGCCCACCTATGCGCCCGGTGCGCACTGGCGCTACTCCAATACCGGTTATCAGCTCTTAGGCTATGCACTCGAGAACATCGAGCACGCCCAGCTTCCCGACATCATCAAGCGGCGCGTGCTCGATCCTCTGGGGATGAGCCACAGCACCGCAATCATCGACGATGCGCAGCGCACCACCATGTCGGTAAGCTATACACGCTGGCCCTACGACGGCAAATTCGTCGAGTATCCCTGGTTCGAATACACCGCGGGCGATGGCAGCATCGTTTCTACGGTGGCCGACATGAGCGCCTATACCCGCTTCTATCTGAACAAGGGGATGGGGCCCAAGGGCAGAGTGCTATCGGAGCAAGCCTTCGCGGCGCTTACCCAACCTGGGCTCGGCGACTACGGCTATGGCCTGTGGATCCGTCACAAGGATGGGCACACGATCATCAGCCACAGCGGCGGGATTGCGGGGTTCAACGCCCACATCGAAGCGCATATGGAGGAGGGCTTCGCGCTGGTGTTCCTGAGCAACGCGCACATCAGCAATTCATTTCGTCAATGGGTCGTCGACTCCGTGACAGCAGCGTTTGGAGACCGGCCGGCACCCGCACCCTGGAAGGGCGAGCCGGATCCGCTCATGACGCCGTTGCGTGACTACGTATCGAGCTACCGCCTGGCCGGCGAGCCGGCCGCTTCGCGCACCGCCAAGCTGCAGATCCTCTTGCTGGACGGCAAACTCGTGGTGCAGGGCGCGAGCGGACAAAAGGTGCTCGAGCGGATGGGCGTCGACGCCTTTCGCGCGGTGTCGCATGACGACACTTTGGCCTATGTGTTTACCCGCGTCGGCGGCAAGAGCCAGGGCAAAGTGGTCGAGGTTTCGCACGGGTCGGAGTGGTTCGTCACCCAGGACTTCGCCGAGCAGACCGCGAATGCAGCGACGGATTATCGGGCCTTGGTCGGCCACTACGTATTCGCCGGTCCCGAAGGTCCCAACGTGCGCGTATTCGTTCGCAGCGGAGCGCTCGTGGCAGGCGTTGGCGAGGGTGAAGGCTTTTTCGCTCAGCCGCTGACGCCGCTGGCAGGAGGCGCATTCCGCGTGGGAGATGAGGATTTCGCGCCGGAACGCGCGCGCTTCGACGGCTTGGCGGACGGTCACATGCAACGGCTCACCATCCAAGGCGTACCCCTGTATCGGAGGGAGACGCCCTGAAAATTGCTCTGCCCCTGTTGTCGGCGCTTGCCTTGTCGGCGACTTGCAGTGCGCCGTCGCTGAGCGCACCCGTCGGCAAATACGACATCGTCATCGCCAACGTCCGCACCATCGACCCGGAGACCCGCCTCGATGCCGTCAGGAACATCGGGGTGCTGGGAGATCGCATCATCGCGGTGAGCGAGCAGCCCCTGCAGGGCAGGCGGGTGATCGATGGGCGGGAGCTTGTCGCAGCGCCGGGATTCATCGACCTGCACTCGCATGCCTATGGCTATGAAACTTCCACCTACCAAGCCATGGATGGCGTGACCACCCGTCTGGAGCTCGAGATCGGGGTGTATCCGGTGAAACGCTGGTACGAAAAAAAAGCCGGGCATGAGCTCATCAACTACGGTGCCAGCGTCAGCCACAATGTGGTGCGCTTCAGCGCGCAAAAGGGCGCGCAGGCCGGCAAGCCGGCGATTTCCGGGGACACGTTCGATGACATCATCGCCGACCCTAAATTCGAGGAACTCGCTCATCAGCCCATTCCAGAGGGTGCTTACGCGAAATTCGTCCCCATGCTCGAGGAGGGCCTCGCCGATGGCGCGGTGGGCATCGGCAGCGGCACCCAGTACGCGCCGGGGATCACCCACGTCGAAATGCTGGATCTCACCCGCGTGGCGGGGCAGAAGCACACCTGTGTGTTCACGCACATCCGTTACGGGAGCCTGGTCGAGCCGGGCAGCACGCTCGAGGCGGTGCAGGAGCAGATCGCGAATGCGGCCATCACGGGTGCGTGCGTGCATATCGTGCACATCAACAGCATGGCCATGTCCTCCACCTTGGAGATGCTGAAACTCTTCCACGACGCCCGCGACCATGGCATCGACATTTCCACCGAGATCTATCCCTGGGACGCCTCGTCCGACCGCATCCGCAGTGTGATCTTCGATCCCGGCTGGGAGAAACGCTGGGGCGTGCTTCCTGGCGACCTGCAGTCCACGGTCACCGGCAAACGGCTGACTCAGCAGGAATTCGATGAGCTGCGCGCCGGTCATGGCGACGACGGCGTCCTCATGCACATGAACACGGAGGAGACGATTACCAAAGCGCTGCAGGATCCTTTGGTGCTCGTCGCCAGCGACTCAGGCGACATTGAAAACCGCTTCAGTCATCCGCGCTCTGCCGGCACCTTCGCGCGCGTGCTGGGTCACTACACCCGCGATACCGGCACGCTCAGCCTCTCGCAAGCCATCCGCAAGATGAGCCTCATGCCGGCACAACGTCTGGAGAGCTTCGTGCCCGGGATGAAGCGCAAGGGCCGTCTACAGGAAGGGGCGGATGCGGACCTGGTGGTATTCGATCCGAAGATCGTGTCCGAACAGGCGCGGTATCTGGATGCCAAGCAGTACTCGAAAGGCATGATGTTTGTTCTGGTGAATGGCCGCCTTATCGTCGATCATGGCAAGCTGGTCGGGAACGTATTCCCGGGGCGCCCGGTGTATTCGGCTTTTCGGACACCCTAATTCAGCCAAGCGCAACCTTGAAGATCGGAGCAATAACATACGATATTTCGGCCTAATCCTGTGAGCGAGCCGGCCGTCCAGCTGAAACGAGTTCTCGGCTTGCGGGATCTTGTCCTGATGATCATCGGCACTGTTATCGGGTCCGGCATCTTTCTTGTTCCCGGCGCCGTCCTCAAGTCGGTCGGGAATTCTGTCCCGATGGCGGCTGCTGTGTGGTTCGTTGGCGGAGTCCTGTCGCTGCTGGGCGCATTGACCTATGGGGAGCTCAGCGCGACACGTCCGCGCGCAGGCGGACTCTATGTCTTCATTCGCGACGGCTTCGGTGCGCTGCCGGCCTTTCTTTTCGGCTGGACATTCTTGTTGATCATCAGCGCCGGTACCGTGGCAACCCTCTCGGTTGCCTTTGCCAACTACGTTGGCGAGTTCATCCCGCTCTCGCCCTGGGCCGCAAAGGCTGTCGCGATCCTCATGATCTTCTCGATCACGGTAGTCAATGTTCGCGGCACGCGCCACAGCGCCAACCTCACCAACATTACAACGGCGCTCAAGGTGGTCGCCATTGTCGCGCTGGGCGTCGTATTGTGCGTTTATGGGAAGCATCCTCTTTGGGACATGCTTTCCAGAAATGCGCCAATGGACGCCGGGATGTCGGGCATAGGATTGGCGATGATCAGTGTGCTGTGGGCGTACGAAGGTTGGCAATTCGTCACGTTCAATGCCGGTGAAACCATCAATCCGCAGCGTACATTTCCTCTTGCATTTCTCATCGGCAGCGTGACGCTGATCCTGATCTATCTGCTGACCAATGCCGGCTATGTAGCCGCGCTTGGGGCGGCGGGAGTGGCGGATTCGACACGCGTCGCCGCGTCCGCCTTGGCCAGTGTGGCAGGCGGCCGCGCAGGCAGCATGGTCGGACTGGCAATCCTGGTGTCCATTTTCAGCGCAGCCAACGCGACGATGCTCAGCGCACCGCGCGTCTTTTATGCGATGGCCAATGACGGGCTGTTCTTCCGCGCGCTCGCACGAGTGCACCCGACCTACGGAACACCCGCGAATGCCATCGTAGCCGCGGGATTGTGGTCCGCGTTGCTCGCCGCGATCGGTTCTTTTGAACAGCTGCTCACATTTGTGATTTTCATCGGCTGGATTTTCTATGCGTTGGCGGCAGCCAGCCTATTCATTTATCGGAGGCGGGAGCCCGATACCATGCGTCCGTACCGGGTGCCCGGATACCCGCTGACGCCGCTCATCTTCATCCTGGCTGCGGCAGGCTTGGTCGTGAACACGATCGTAACGCAGCCGCTTCGCGCTGCGATTGGCCTTGGCATCGTATCGCTGGGAGTGCCCGCCTATTTTTTATGGCGTCTTCGGGACGCGAAGCAATCAAGCTGAGGCTCGAAGAGTTCGGATATATATCGGGGATTTCTCAGGGCAGTAGCGCTGCAGATTGAATGCTGACCATACGCTCTTCGTTATGTCGCCGGATAGTGAGCGAGAGTGTGCCGGTATGCTGAAAGCGTTCCCAAATTTGACCAAGTGACAGGCCCTTGACACCGTTGACGGCCAGGATGTGATCGTTTGCTTGCAGTCCCGCGCGCTGCGCCGCGGATTGGGCGATTACGCCATAGACAAAGACATCATTGAGGTTGGCATCTTCCGCGCGCAACAACACACCCAGGCGATCGAAAGGGATTTCCGTCTGTGCGGCCTCAATTGGCTCGAAGATGATGCGCTTGCGGGCGTAGTCCAGAAACAGCGTGAAGCGGGATAGGATGGCGGATCCGACCGTTCCCGCGTCATTGCGATTCTCGAATCCCTTGGAGTCGACCGTGTAGCCGGCAAGTGTGGCGGGAAAGATCGTGCCCGCCACCCGTACCGACTGCAATCGGACCAAGTAGCCTTTGGTTTCGCCTCCAAATGCGATCCCCGGCATTTCGATTCGCGGCTCCTTTTCGCCCAAGAGATGCTCATCGCGTACGAAATTGTTGTTCATGCCAAGGGTATCAACGCTGCCCGTATCGAGCTTGAACTTGCCAGTGACGAGGGGGTGATCATGCGGCTCAACATCGATCGGTAGGAAAGTCTGATCCGCCTCGAATGTAACCGGTACCTCAACTCCGTGTCCCGTGTAATGGAACGCGGCCGGGCTCCAGAAGGTAATTTTGGCTGCTTTGTAGTCAATTTTCGTGGAGAACTGCTTGATGAAGTCGTGCCCAAGTATTCCACTGATGCGTTGGCCGATCACGCCGCTCACGAATCCAATGGGTGCCGCCTGAATCATAAGATGCGTTGTTTTGGCACCCGAAATAGCGAGCGTCGAATCGGCGACGGAGCCGACCATGACGCTGCCACCCGGAACCGCGGTTGCCTGCGGATTCGATATTTTCAATCCGAGCCGTCCGGCAACCTGTGCATCGACGATGGTGGCCTCTTGGCCCGTGTCATAGATGAATTCCAATGGTGCTGCGCCGTTAATACTGACCGGCACTAAGACGAGATTCACAGTGCTCGAGAATGGAACCTCGACACCCTGCGGAGAGGATGTGTCCGCGGCAAACACCGAGGGCGCTACGATAAGGCTGCCGGCGGCAAGAAGAGTCCCGAGTGGAAATTGCATGACAACATTCCTGGTTAGACAGGCACTGGGTATCGAGTCGGGCCAGCGTAACCTTTCCAGGAGCCTGCGGGCAAAGCATCCTTGTTTTGCCCGCTCCCGCGGGATGCGGGGCCCCCTGAAGGTCACGGCGAAGCCACGTTAACCGATAGGCCGTGATCGGCACGGCCTTTTGACATCGATCCGCGATGAAACCCGGCGTGATATAAAGCATTTATGTTTTCATGCAAATCGGCCGCCGGTATCGCGGTTTCACTGTTGCTTGCGTCTGGCCTGGCCCAGGGCGCTTGCGATGCCCTCAAGCCCTATGCGGGTGAATCGACCGCTCCCTCGCGTGAACAGCAGATAGATGAGGGCCGGCAAGCCTTTGAGAGCAACTGCGCGGTGTGCCACGGCATGGATGCCAGCGGCGGACGCGGCCCGAATTTGCGGCGCGCACACATTGCCCGCGCGCCCAATGACGCCGCATTGTGCGAGTTGATTGAGACCGGCATACCGCCTGAGATGCCGGCCGGCGCATTCCTGACGGACGTGGAAGTCAGAGCGCTCGTGGCCTTCGTGAGTTCGCTCGGGCAATCGGCGGCGGCTGAAATATCAGGCGATCCGGCACGCGGCGCGCGTGTCTTCGCGGACAATGGCTGCTCGTCCTGCCACATTCTCGCGGGTCAGGGGCACGCGCTCGGTCCGGAGCTCACGGATCTCGGCGATCGCAGAAGTGCAGGCTACGTTCGCGACGTGTTGCTTGATCCCGCGGCGCGCCTGCCGACGGAATTTCTGATGGTCCGCGTGACCGCGAAATCGGGAGAGATCACAGAGGGCATCCGCATCAACGAAGACAACTACAGCCTCCAGCTGCGAGATGCCGCCGGGAATATCCGCAGCTTCGAAAAGGCTGAGATTCAATCTCAGCAACGACTTAGGGGTAAGACACCCATGCCGTCCTTCAAAAATTTGCCGGCGGCCGATATCCAGGATCTCCTGGCTTTTCTGCTTGTACCGAGGGCGGTCCCATGAATCGCCGCCTGGATGCGTTCGCCCGCCTATGCATGCTCTGCGTGACCTCGGCAGCGGCGCACGCCGATGTTTCCTTCGATCGCATCGCGCAAGCCGACCAGCAGCCGCAGAACTGGATGACCTATTCGCGCGACTATACGGGACAACGCTTCTCGCCGTTGTCTGAACTGAACGTATCCAACGTCAAGGATCTCAAGGTGCAATGGGCCTACCAGATGGCCGATTCCACCAATGAGACCTCTCCGCTCGTTGTCGATGGCATCATGTATCTCACCGGCCCCAACTCCGCGACCGCGCTCGATGCCCGCACCGGAAGGCCGCTTTGGACCTGGAATCGTCCGTTGCCTGCGGATTTTCACCTCCTGCAGTTTGCCGGGGCAAACCGCGGCGCCGCGGTGCTCGGCGATACACTCTTTGTGACGACCCTGGATTGCTATCTGGTCGCCCTCGATATCAAGAGCGGCAGCGAGCGTTGGGCCACCAAAGTCATCGATTACTCCTTGGGTTATGGAATGACCGGGGCTCCACTCGCCATCGATGGCAAGATCATCGCCGGCGTGGCCGGCGGCGAGGCCGGCATTCGGGGATTTCTTGACGCCTACGATGCTAAAAGCGGCCGGCGGCTGTGGCGGTTTTGGACCATACCCGGCCCCGAGGACAAGGCGGCTTTTAAAACCTGGGGAGGCGACAGCGCGAAATCCGGAGGCGGCCCGACCTGGGTGACCGGCGCTTACGATCCCAAGCTCAAGCTCATTTACTGGGGCGTCGGTAATCCAAGTCCCGACTGGAATGGAGATGCGCGGCCGGGCGCGAATCTCTACACCGATAGTTTTATTGCCTTGGATAGCGACAGTGGAAAGCTGCGCTGGTATTTTCAGTTCACACCTCACGACACCCACGATTGGGACGCGGGTCACGTGCCGGTGTTAATCGACGCCGAGATCAATGGGCACGCGCGCCAGCTCGTCGTAAATGCCAATCGCAATGGCTTCTATTACGTGCTCGATCGTGTCACCGGAGAATTTATCAGGGGGCAGGCATACGGCAAGCAGACTTGGGCGAAAGGACTCGATGCCAAGGGCCGGCCCATCGTGCTTCCGAATACCGAGCCGAGCGATAAAGGTACCTTCGTCTGGCCGAACGCAAACGGAGCCACCATCTGGTTCAGTCCGTCATTTGATCCCACGCGGCGCTGGATTTATGTGCCGGTGCGCAAGCGGGCAGCGACTTATTTCAAGCGCTCGATGCAATATCGCCCGGGGCGCTACTTTCCCGGCGGCGGGGAGAATGAAACACCCGAGATCGATGCGTCGGGCGAAGTGCGCGCGATGGACGCGCTCACCGGAGACTTGCGCTGGAGCTTTCCGTTGCTTTCGCCGGCGAGCTCGGGCGTACTGTCGACATCGGGTGGATTGGTTTTTACGGGAACCCTCGAGGGCGATTTTATTGCACTCGACGCCGCCAGCGGCCGATCGCTGTGGCACATGCAGACAGGATCGGCTATTTCAGCGAACCCCATCAGCTACGGCATCGACGGCCGTCAATACGTGGCCATCTGCGCGGACCGCGTGCTGTATGTGTTTGGATTGAAGTGATCGCGGCCGGAGGAAGAGCGCGTCACGGGGCGACATCGTTCAATACCGACTTCTTTATCTCGGCCAGTTGCATCCGATCCTTATGGGACGTGTGGTAGAGGGCCTTGAGATAGGCTTGGTCCCATGCAGTGACGGATCGATCGCGGCGTTCCCGTAGTGACTTTTGATGCGACCATCGCGGACAAAGTCGGTCATCATTTGGAAATAGCCGGGTGCAAAACGGGTAGAAACACGATCGCCCTTTGCGTCGATCTCGTACTCGGTCATTCCGTGCTCAGCCCCGGGATAGACCGCCAACGTGTAAGGTTTGCCTTGCGCGATCAGCGATTTGATACGTTTGGCGGTCTCGGCACTGGGAGCGTCCAGATCGTCGCTCCCGAGGATCCAGAGCTGCGGTGTGGTGGAGGCTTCCAAGGCGGGCATGGGCTCGTAACGAAATGGCGTCCGGGCTGCGACGAAATTGAGGTCCTTGGTCATGGCGTCGATGATTTGCGCTCGATCGAGCGGCATTATGAAGAACAAGAAATCGCCATGAACATCCTTGTACCAGGGCTCGGAGCGGTATCGCTCGCGCAGCGCATTGAACTGATCGTAGCCTTCCTGTCCGCCGGTCTCGAACAAGCGCTCACCGGCTCGCGCCAACTCCAGCGCTTTTGTCGTATCCTGAGCGGAGTGATGGTGAAAAACCATGTCGAGCGCGACACTCTCTTGATCTTCTTGCAGTATGGTGACCGCCAGTCCGAAGCTCACGATTGCAAAGTCGACCGGTGTGAGGTTCGCCGCCAATGGCACTACCCATCCTCCTTGACTGCCTCCCTGGTAGCCGATGCGTCCCAAGCGCGCGCCGGCGAGCTGCTTGGCAGTTTGCATCGCAGCGATCGCGTCTCTGGCTAGAACCGCAAAATCCTGGGTGTATTTGCCGCCCGATGCCCCGGTTCCTCGCTTGTCGTACACAAACGCTCCAACGCCTTGCGAGGGAAACAGCCGTTGCAGGGCATATGTGTCAAGCGCCGAATCGTGCTCTGAACCGTGCACCAGCACTACAACGGGCACCTTTCCGGCAGCTTTCGGCATGACCAGGCGTCCAACGAGCCTCACACCGCCGCTCTCGAAGGTGCTGTCACGTACATCGAAATCGATTCGTCGTCCGCGCTCGTGGTCGAAGATGATCTCCCCGGCGCCGCACTTGGGAAATGACACTTTTTTGCCGTCCGACCGGCCTGTCCATCCATAGGTGCTGGTCCAGGTACCCTCTGGCTGCGGGTGAAGCTGACCGCGTTCGCCGGTAAACATCAACCAGCGCAACGTGTGGTCGTCCGAGGATGCGACATCGACGGTTCTGCCATCCTTGAATCGATACACGCCGACAGGACAAGCTTTGGCGGCTCCCACCGCCTCGGCCCGTGGAACAGGGAGCGCAATCACTACCGAAACGAGCACGGCGCATATTTTCACTTTAGGGCCTCACGATGCCGGTCCAGCAAGGTACACCGGCGCAATGGCGGTCAGCCAAACACTACGTGAGCTTCAGGAATTAAGCTTGAACGGAATTGCGCGCCCAGGACCGCCAGGCGCTCGGCGAGTAACCCGTCAGCAATCGCACGCTTCGGCTCAAATGCGATAGGTCAGAGAAGCCCAACTCGTACGCGATGGTCGTCAATGTTTGCGGTGACCTGAGCACCTCGCGCCATGCGCTTCGCGCGCGCGCCTCCAGTCTGTATTGCTTTGGCGAGACGCCGAATTCGCGATGAAATCCTCGTGATAACGCCTCGGGTCGCATGCCGAAGGAGCGCGCCCAACGGCGCAGTGACAGGCACGCGGTGGATTGCAGGTCAGACGCCAAATTTTCTGTCCAATGATGAGACGCTGAGTGCGCTGGTTGCATGCCGGCGGCGAGAGCACTCATGGATTCTCGCGGGTCCTTCTCCGCGAGCCGTACCAGCAGATCCGGATCAGCGACATGATAGTGTCCTTCTCCCCACCCATCGCGCCAAGGCAGGCTGAGTATGCTGACCGGACGCGAACACGTGGAGCTGTTGGCGTGACAGTCGAATCTGCCGTGCAGAAGCGCATCTCCCGGCTGGACCTGGATTCGGCCGCCAAAACCGGCTTCGACAAAGGAACCGGAAAGAACAACGCTTGCGTAACTGTCAAAATGCAAATGGCGCGAAGGCGCCTCGCCACGCGGAAACACCTCGAGTCCGAAGCTTCCCGCCTTGTGTTTGAGTTGCGTCCGCATGCTTAAATTCTAGCGAAGTGCTGTTCCAGGCGCATGGCGTTGTTGCACTAGAATTGTGAAGACCAAGACATGCGTGACCAACAGCAGCGGCACCAGGAATGTGGGGATGAAATAGGCGGCGCCCAACTGACCCGGCATCAGACCGCCGGCGTTGGCCTCATAGAATGCACGCAATAGATCGAATGCGCCCCAGAGATTAAACACCCAGGCACTGACAACGCCCGCGCCGCTCGACAGCGATGCCAGGGACAGCAACGCGAGTATCGCCGCGCCGAGATCGCCGTAGGCGGCGGAATGCGCGAAGGCCGTGGGCAGGTCGGGCGACACCACTCCGGGTACCAGGAACGCCAAACCCTCGAAGCGGAACGCGTGCAGGACAAGAAGCGGCCGCAGCGCATCGGGGCGCTGCAGCGCCCGTAGTCTCGGCCAGATGTAGCGCTTCGCAACGATACTCCAAGCGACCAAGCTGAAGGCGATGCTGAGAAAGAAACACACTTGCGGGGTCATGATCCGCTCCTTAGGCTTCGGTCAGGCCCTGAGAATGCAATTGCGGTGCCGATGTGCTCGAGCCGCGATTCTTTCGCGGCGACGGCGAACGCGGCCGCACCCTGATTCATGTAGGGATCGAACGGCGGACAGTAGTAAGCGCCTTGAACGTCGATCAAGGCCGCGCTAATGCTCTCGACGTCGCTCATGTCCGCGACAACTATTTCGGCGTCCAGCGCTCTCAGGCGGGAGGCACGAATGTCCTCGCGAAGGACCATTGCCCGCGCGCGATAGCCGGCTTTCAATAATTGGGCAACCACCAGGCTACCGACCTTTCCGCTCGCCCCGGTAACGAGAAATCTGGAATTTCGCATAGGCATCTCCTGTTGGTACCATCAAGTACCATGACGGCAAGTGTGGTACGATTCGGTACCTAAAGTCAAGAGGATGTAATCGTGAGCAAAGCGCACGACGACGCATATGGCGATGCAGCGGAGGTTCGCGAGCGAATCCTGGACGCCGCCTTCGCGGCGTTCATGAAAAACGGCTATGCCGCCAGCAGCACGCTGGAAATTGCCACCCGCGCACGGGTATCGAAGCGCGACCTGTACGCCGTGGTCGGCAATAAGCAGTCCATGCTCGTTGCTTGCATCCGTGCACGCGCCAAACGTCTGCAAGTGCCGGCCGATATCCCGGCCGTGCGCGATCGCAAGACGCTGGCGCAAGTACTGAGCTCGTTCGGCGCGAAGCTCGTTCGAGAAATCACGGACCCGACGGTGGTTGCGGTGTTTAGGCTCGCGATCGCCGAGGCGGTGCATTCGCCCGAGGTGGCGCAGGCACTTGACTCGATCGGACGCGAAGCGAGTCGGGCCGCCCTGCGGCAAATAATGGCCGGCGCCCAAACATCCGGACTCATCGACGGCCGACCTGCCGAACTTGCTGAGCAGTTCGGTGGATTGCTGTGGGGTAATTTGATGATTAGTCTGCTACTCGGAGTCGCCGATCGACCGAGTGCACGAGAGGCCGCGGCACGGGCACGCGGCGCTGCAGTGGCATTCTTGCGGCTCAATGCGAGCGTGGCATGATTTGCCGGTGGAGGGATGCGTCTTGGCGCGGCCGCGAGAATGTCAGCGAGGAGTCTTGAAATGGGCAAAAGCGTCGTCAATTTCGCACAAAAATTCGAGCTGTTCTCAGAACAGTGGCAACCCAAGGTCGTGGCGGAGATGAACGACTATCAATTCAAGGTGGTGAAGCTGGAAGGGGACTTCATCTGGCATCGCCATGAGGAAACTGATGAGACCTTCATGGTCATCGAGGGCGAGCTGCGGATCGATTTTCGCGATGGACCCGTTTACCTCAAGAGTGGTGAGATGTTGGTGGTACCGAAAGGCGTCGAGCACAAGCCCTTCGCCGGCAAGGAGGTCAAGCTGTTGCTGATCGAACCGAAGGGAATCGCAAATACCGGCAATGAGCGGGGTGAGCGCACGGCGCAAAACGACGTCTGGATTTGATACGGGTTCCCCGGGCGCAAATCAAAATCAACTGTCAGTGCGCCGCCGGCCGGGTTGTTGTCGGCGTTCCTGGGCTTTAGGATTCGGTCGTCGTAATCCCGTGAGTTCTTCAGCGCGCCGCGGCGGTCCGCGCCGATCCTCGTAGTGCTTGTACGAACAGGGACAGGATGCACCGGCGCTGCATTGACTCAACGGTAGGTGCGGTGCTTCATTGGAGAGGAAACGAATACCCTTGAGCGCTCGGGCGGTGTGACAACTCGCCGGAGTGGTCACGATGGAGACGGCGTGCCACCTAACTCGCTCGAATCCCGCACGCGATGGTGGCGTTGTAGGCTTCTTCCACATATCCGGACACGCACGTTAGTCGCCCAGACTTGAAGATAAGCTGCGGCTCCAGCGCGGATAATCGCGCGGCAGCGGATTCAAACGTCAGAGGAATCCTAGTCGTGTTGTGCGACGCAGCGGCGATTCTAAGGCGGCACGCCGAATTGACCGGCGATTGCCGAGTTTCGATGAAACTTGAAGGCCTTTACTCCGGCAAGTAATCGTTGGGTTCGATTAGTTTGAAACCGGGGGTCTCGGTCACGCACTGGCGCAACAGGAAAGCATGGCCGGCGCCAAAGAATACTACGACCCGATCGCCGGGCTTGGCGAGTTGCAGCAGGTTGGCGCAGATCCGCAAGTTGCGCTGATACCAGGAGGACACGAGGTCCGCGCCGGGTTGGTCGGCACCCAGGCCGATGCGAAGCATGCTGCGGTAGAAGGCGTTATCGCTCTTGAGCCGAGCGGGATCGTTCAGGAAATGTAGATCGGCGGCAACGCCTTTTTGCGCCAGCAAGCGCGCTTCCTCATCTACCTGTCGCTGCATTGCCGCGTTCTGTTGGTCGAGCAGGCCTGAGAAACTGCGTGTCTCAGCGAAGTTTTTTAGCCGCTCATAAGGGAAGTCCCCGTCGGCATCGAGACTGTAGACGTTCGCATCGGATTTCTTGGCCAAGCGGAAGCCTAGTTGCACCACCTCATTGCGTGAGGGTGGAAGCGTGTCTGCCAGGTATTGCTTGTACCGGTCTGTCACGACCTCTTGCATACATCGACTAAGGATTGTATTGATTCAACCAGGAGCCGACCTCATCCAGCACGTCTCGGCGCTGCTCGGCGAGCTGCGGAAAATGCGGTGAGCCAGGATAGGTCACCATGCGCACCGTCTTGCCGCGTTCCTTGAGCAGGGCATAGAACTCCGAGCCCTGGAAAGTCGGCACGCGTACATCGGCGCTGCCGTGCAGGATCAGAAGCGGTGTGGTGACTCTGTCGGCAAACATCACCGCCGAGAACCTCAGCATGGGGCTCGGGTCCTTCTCCTGCAAGCGTGCATCGTAGTCGGTCTGCCAGGTGTCGCTGGCGGGAATGAAACTCAGCCAGTCCGTGATGCCTGCGCCTTCGATTGCCGCTTTGTAGCGGTGTGTCTGCGTGACGGTCCAGGAAGTCATGAACCCGCCGGCGCTCCACCCGAACATGGCCAGCCGCTTAGGATCCGCCCATCCCTGCGCAACGGCGAAGTCGGTGGCGCTGTCGACGTCGCGGTAGGCGCGGTCGCCAAAATGCTGGTAAATGGCGGCCATGTGCGCCGTGCCGTAGCCGGTAGAGCCGCGATACTCGGGCTGCAGAACCACATAGTTTTTGCCGGCGACATATTTTGCCAGCGGGTCCAGGGCGAGTTCGTCGTTTGCTTCCGGTCCGCCGTGCGGCAACACCAAGTAGGGATAGCGTTTGCCGCTGCTGTAGCCGGGAGGGAAGGTGGCGATGCCCTCCAGCTTGATGCCTTCCTTCGAAGTCCAATGCACGACTTTGGTCTCGCCCAGATCGATATTGGCGAGCTGCGCGTCGCCCTCGAAGGTGATCCTCTGCAGCTGCCCACCCTTCACAATGGCGACATTGTTGGCGTGGTCCGGATCGCCGACGCCCACGGCGATCACGTCCGGAGCATCCGGGAAGGGATTCGCCGCCGGCATCCCAATCGTGATGCCGTTCGCCCAGCGCAACTGCGGGGTAAGCTTGCCGCCTGAGAAGCTGTCGATTTCGGTGCGCACGCCGCGGTGCACCTCGACCAGGACGGCGCCGTGATGGTATTTCACGGTGGTGGCGGTCGCAGGCAGATCCGGCGTTCGGTCCACCGGGGCTCCGCCGGACAGCGCCACCGTCCACACGTGTTCCGCGGTGAGGGTGGGCGCCGTGGTCGAGGCAAACACCAGTTCAGTTTCATCGGCGGACCAAGCCACTCCGGCCGTGACCGTAGGCACATCGGCGAGTTGACGCAACCCGTGCGCGCCGCAGACATGCAGCGTCGAGTGCGCATCGTGATTGCCGAGCTTGGGCAGCTGCGTCACCACCGCAATCCGGCTCGAGTCCTTCGACCAGGCAAAGTCGCTGACGGTGCGCAGTTCCTGACACCGCCACGCGCCGTCGTGGGAATGAAGATCGAAGACATACAGGCTGGACTCGTCGTTCTCGACGACGGTGTGCTCATCGTGTTTGTCCTTTGCGCGAGAGTCAGACAGGACGGCGATCTTCGCGCCATCCGGTGAAATGGTGGCCGCGCGACTGCCGCGCGGCAGTGTGAAGATGACCGTCGGCTTGCCGCTGGTAAGCGGCACGACGGCGAGCTGAGTCTGATCGTCCAACCGATATTCGCCGAACAGCGCGCCATCCCGGGTGTAGCCGGAGGGTTTGAATTTTTCCGGCAGATCGAGCTTCACCGCATCGCCGCCCGCCGCCGGGACAGTGCGCCATTCGTGCTTGGCCGGCCCTTTTTCGTCGAACCAGTGCACGTCGAATAGAATGGCCTTGCCGTCGGGTGAGATCGCTATCGGCGTTGCCGACCGCAACGAAGTGAAGTCGCTGCTGGCGAATGGCCGCTTGTCGGCGGCAAGAAGCGGCGCTGTGGAAAGGCTGCAAAAAACGAGAGCACCTACGATCCAATGCACCCGGTGGCGTATCTGCATGTGTCATCCCCTCCTCGCAAGAGGGCAAATCATATCGTACGCAGCGTAGTACTGCCGATCGCGATCTTGCGGCCAAAAGATCAGCGATACGTTCGTGACTGGAGCCGACGGATGACTAATCGTGTTATTCAGGATACGAAGGTACTGCTCCGGCGGCTGTAACCCTTTGGTTTGCCTAGCTGGATTCCCGCCGCTGCAATTACTCGGTTGCACCTCGATATCGCGGCAAATAAACCGACACGGTGGTGCCGACTCCCACGGTGCTCGAAATGTGCAGGCCGCCTTTCAATTGGTGCGCAACGCCATGCACCATGCTCAATCCCAAGCCAGTGCCTTTGCCGGGGGGTTTCGTCGTGTAGAAGGGCTCGACGACGCGGCTGAGTGCCTCGGGCGCTATGCCGCAGCCGGTATCGGTGACCTTCAACACCACATAGTCTCCCGGGCCGATGCCGTCGACGGCATTCGCGACAGATGTATTGTCGGTCTCCAGGGTGATGGTCCCGCCGCGCGGCATGGCGTCGCGGGCATTGAGTGCCAGGTTCAAAATCGCGAGTTCTATTTGCTGGCGATCGACGTTGGTGAGCCACAGATTGGAACCGAGGTTCATGACGATGCGATTTGCCTTGCCGAGCGTCCGGGTGAGGAGCACCAACATCTCTTCGATCGAACGATTGAGATCGACCGCTTCCGTCACCAGCGGCGCCTGACGCGAAAACGCCAGCAGGCGCGTGGTCAGCGCGACGCCGCGCTCCACGGTGCGGCGCGCTTGCGCGATCAGCCGCTGTCCCTGCGCGCCCGCCTGTTTCGAACTCAAGAGTTCTAGACAGCCGAGCATGATGCTCAGCAAATTGTTGAAATCGTGTGCGACGCCGCCGGCAAGCTGGCCTAACGATTCCATTTTTTGCGACTGCACCAGCGCCGCTTCGAGGCGGCGCCGCTCGGTGATCTCCACCATCACGCTCAATACAAACGTGCCCTCCTCGGAGTTGAACACATTGAGGCCTATCTCGACCGGGAACTCGCTGCCATCGCGGCGCTGGCCATACAGATCGCGGCCCACTCCCATGGCACGCGATATGGGATTGGCGAGATAGCTCTTGAACGAAAAACGGTGCTGCTCCCGCACACGCGCCGGTATCAAAATGTCCATCGATTGACCCAACAACTCTTCGCGGGAATATCCGAACATCCTTTCGGTGCGGGCGTTCACGAGCGCGATGCGACCCTGCGGATCGACCAACAGCATGCCGCACGGCACCGACTCGATGGCAAGCCCGAGCAACCGCTCCGTTCGTGATTGGCCGCTCAGATCAATCATAGCCACAACTCGCCCGCCCGCGCATCTTCGCCCCTCGAGTGTCTTTGCAGTGTTGGCCCGGGACAATAGGTAATTTCCACTCTCGCGAGCGGGATTTACGCAGTCCGCGTCCAACCGCGGCCAACCGCGCCAAGAGATGGACGAAGAACACGAACCTGCCGCTCAAATCGGACGCGGCATTCAACCTGAGCGAGGGTGCGTGGAACCTACCGTTATTGCGCATCCATTCAGCTCTCAAGGGGAAAATGTCATGAATCCATTGATTCGAAGATCCGTCGCGGGCGCTCTCGTCGCATGGGCGGTTGCCGCGCCGGTGGTGCACGCCCAGGACGATGAATTTCAGGATCGCTTTGCCGCGTACACCGTCACGCCGTTGGTTTCAAACCTCCCAAAAGTTGCGGCAATGCAGGATCCTGTGCTGCAGAACGCGTGGGGCATCGCCTTCAGCCCCGCGGGAAGCCCATTCTGGGTCAATGACAATCAAACCGGCTGCTCGACGCTTTATAAAGGCGACGGCACGAAGCTCGGTCTACAAGTTTCGATCCCGCTACCCGGGAATGTCGTGGCCGGTGGGTCCTGCAGCGCCGTCGATACGAACAATCCTCCGAATCCGACCCCGGCGGCGCCGACCGGCATCATCTGGAATCCATCGAGTTCCTTCCTCGTGCCGGGCACGAAGATACCGGCGGCTTTCATTTTCGACACGGAAGATGGAACACTTTCCGCCTGGGCGGGCGGACTCTCTCCGGCAGACAATGCGGTCATCGCCGCCGACAACTCGGCCACTCCGGCTGCGGGCAGCGGTGCTGTCTACAAGGGCCTCGCCTTCGGCTTGAGCGCCAAGGGAGGGCTGCTCTACGCCAGCAATTTCCGGGCCGGAACCATCGACGTATTCGGCCCGAACGGCGCGGGCGGCCTCTTCACACAGACGACGACCGACGGGGGCTTTCGCGATCCGAATATTCCCCGGGGCTACGCGCCTTTCGGCATCGCCAACATCGACGGCGACCTGTTCGTCACTTACGCCAAGCAGGATGCGGCGAAACACGATGATGCGGCCGGCGCAGGCCGCGGATTCGTCGATGTGTTCGACACCGACGGACATTTGCTGCGCCGATTCGCGAGCCGCGGAACTTTGAACTCGCCTTGGGGAGTGACGCGTGCTTCATTCGCCTTTGGCCGGTTCAGCGGCAAGATTCTGGTGGGCAACTTCGGCAACGGGCACATCAGCGTGTTCGACAACGAGGGGCGCTCGATGGATGAGCTGCGCGACGTTCACGGCAAGCCGCTCGCGATCGACGGCTTGTGGACCTTGACGCTGGGCGGCGGCGCAGGGTCAAGCTCCGATACGGTGTATTTCTCCGCCGGCCCGAATGGCGAGACCAACGGTTTGTTCGGCACCATCGCACCGGCCGAACGTCCCGCCGCCTATTGAAGCGCTATTCGGCCCCGGGCGACGCGTCGTGTGTCGCTCGGAGTCGCAATGGGGCGGCGCCGGCTCCGAGCGCATCTCTCTAGTCGGTGTGCGCGCGAGGCGTCAGCACTTTGACGCTGCTATCGACGGCGCTTCGCTCGATGTATCCGATGGCGCTCGGGTCCTTGAGCAGCAATTGTTTGACCTGGCCGCTGTTCGACACCGCCTTCGGCGGCTGGCCGCGACCTGTAAAGATGATTTTCGACCAATACGCCTTGATTTGCGCGGCGGTCTTGCCGATGAAGTTGGCATAGAATTCATCGCGCGCCGCGGTACCCTCGATCTGGTCGACGGGTAGCGCTGCGCCGCCGTCGGGAAAACGAACGCTCTTGCCGAGAAAAATGTCGGCGAGCTGGTTTCTGTTCAAGGTTGTGACCGCGCTTTTGGAGGAGACAACCACGACTACGTCGGCCGGCGACGGCGTCGCCATAAAGGCCAACGCCGACAGAGTCAGTAGTAAATCCTTCAGCGGTCGCATGGCGGCATTCGTCAAAACACGAAATCGACCAGAAGGGTGAAGAGCTCATCCGTCCCGCTCTGTTGGAATCCCGCCTGCTGATTGACCCAGTACTGATTGAATCCTCCATGCCGCCGGGTGTGGTCCAGTTGCGCTTTGAAGTCGACATTCTTCATGAAGTCCCAGCGCATTCCGAGCGTTGCCGTGTCCTGATCGATGAAAGCAGGAAGTCCCAGCGAGCCGGCATGGCTCATGTTGGCTTTGGCGTAACCGAGATACGGAGTCACCTGGTCGAAGCGACGGCCCGCGTTGAAATAGCCGGCATAAAAAAGGCCGAACGCATCATCGGGCGCCCTGATCATCTCGCCTGAGAAATACCAAGTGCCGGGATCGTAACTGACGCCGATGGTGGCGATCTGCTGCGGATCCTTTGGCACCACCAGACCCGCGAAGTTGAGGTCATAGTGCAGCGTTTGGTAGCTGAAGTGCAGTGTCGCGGCGCCGTATTCGATGGTGTCGACGATACCGTAAAGGCCGTGTGTGTCATAAGTGCCGTGCTCCGGCAGCTTCGATTTGAAGCCGCCGAGAAAAACCTGGACGGTATTGATGGTGTCGCCGAAATGCATCCGGTAGGAACCATCGATGCCGTCGCTGTGAGTTTGAGGAAGCTGGCCATAGACCTCCAAAGGAAGCCGGGAAAAAGGCAGCGCATAGCCAACGTTCAGAGAGTCCGAGACCATGAAGGTCGAAAGCGCAATTCGCCCCGCTCGAACACTGAGGTCGGGAGTGATTTGATATTTGATGTTGCCCCACTCCAGATCGGGCCTGAAAGTACCATCGTATTGGTATTGCGACATGATTTGCACAACCGCCGACAGTTGCTCGGTGGCTGAAACATTCAGCTGGACACCCAGCTTCGTGTCCGGTGTCGCGCTCCAAGCATCCGTAAAACCTGCACCCTTGGGCTGGGCGGGATTGCTCACAAAATCAGCCTGGTCGTCGCTGGAGTGCACCACGCCCAAAGTGCCGAAACCGTTGAAGGTGAACACCGGTTTGCCCGAATCGCCGCCGTTGTCTGCCGCGCCCGCGCAGGCAGCATTGGACGCCATCAGCAGAACGATGAGAGCGAAGATGCGGTGGCCGCAGCGAAAATTGCCTGAATGGCCGTTCGTGGTCATTTTCACCCCCGCAGGGTGGGCGGATTAGGTCGGCGCATAGCGGATTCCTTGCTCGAAGAGCTTGCGTTGCAACATCCGTGCGCTACCACGGTCGATGCCTTAGCTATCGGCAAATATGCGACCGGCTTAAAGGTTGAATGCGGGAACCGTCTCAGTCTGTGATGGAAGGCGGTGTCGGTGCATCAAGTCCTTGGCGCGATCGCCGATAGCCACAGCACAGGTGGAAGGAATCACATGCAAACGCGTCATATCCCTCAACGGAGGCCGCGGAGGTTCAGGGGATCCCGCCTGAATGCGACCGATTTGAGCGCCTGTGGGGCCTCGATCGCTCGATATCCCAAAGATGAACGCGCGCGACGCCCGAAGATGCGCTCATGAGCTTCGCCGAAAACTTGCAGCGCGGATTGCGTCCCGTCGCCCGGCCGCAGATTCTTTTCCCGCTCATCGCCGCGTTCACGCTCGCCCTGATCTGGACCACCACTTTCAATGTCATCCGAATCAAATATAACGCCGATGCGCACGCCGCCGCGGCCTCGACCAGCGTGCTCCTGAGCGCCTACGAGGCTCAAGTGGTACGTAGTTTGCGCGAGATCGATTTGACTTTGAATCTCGTGAGATTCTGGCCTGAGCGCGCAGCGGGGCGCACGCTTGCGGATCTGAAACAGAAAGGATTGCTGCCGCCGGATCTTCTCTTCGTCGTCAGCATTGCAGATGCCAGCGGCAAGATCGTGGACAGTACCCGCCCGTTCGGCACTGAAAATGCGGCCGACGAGGAGATCTTTCGCAAACAGCGCGACAGCGACGCGATGGTCATCGGACAGGTGCCGCCGGGACCGACCGGCGATGCGAAATTGGCGTTCAGCCGTCGGTTGAACAGCGCGAATGGCGGGTTTGACGGAGTCGTCATCGTCAGTGTCGATGCGGCATATTTCGTGAGCGGCTACGATGCCTCCAAGCTCGGTGAACAGGGCGTCTTGAGCCTGATCGGCAGGGACGGCGTCTCTCAAGTCAGGCGCACCGGAGAAACGTTGTACTCGGGCGAGCGGATCGACTATGCCGGCGCAGTTCAGGACTCGGACGCCGCCGCTGCCGACGCTGCCGTCACCAAGAGTTCCTGGGACGGGACGCGGCGCTGGATGATCGCACGAGAACTCTACGGCTTTCCGTTGGTGGTGCTGGTCGGCTTGTCGGTGGATGAGCAAATGGCGCCCGCGCACGCGCAATCGCGTGCCTACTTGAGGTGGGCGGCCTTGGCAAGCATCTTAACCTTGGCGGTCACGGCCTTGATGGGTCGGCTCAGCTGGCATCTTGAGCAGAGGCGAGAGATGTTCAAGCTCATGGCCGAAAGCACCCGCGCGATACCGTTCACATTGAATCTATCGCGCAGCTGCTTCACCTATATCGGTGCGCAGGGAACCGCAGAATTCGGCATTCCAGAATTCGATTGGAAGCAGCCGTTCGGATTGGACCGAGTACTGCCGCGCGAGGCGAATCCGGAGATTCGCCAGTGCTTCGATGAATGCCAGATAGGCCCGTTCGAATTTGCGACACCGCTGTCCCAGCGCGGCCAGCGCATCGAAGTGCGTTGGACCGGGACCTGCGAGACGGTGAAGGGCGCAAAATATCTGCGCGGTCTCATGCTCGACGTCACGGAGCTGCGCCGTCTGGGGCGTGAACTCGCCGCCGCGCAAAAGCTCGAGTCCGTGGGCCGTCTGGCGGCAGGCGTCGCTCACGAGATCAACACGCCGGTGCAGTTCGTTTCCGATAACGTGCATTTCGTGCGCACCTCGATGACCGACGTTGCTGCGGTCGTGCAAGCCTATCGGCTTCTGCAGCACGCGGTTGGGTCGTGCGGCGATGTTGGCACAGCGGCGCGCGCCGCGTCAGAAGCTGAAAAAGCTGCCGACCTCGATTTCATCTTGGAGAACGCACCGCCGGCGCTCGACAGCTCGCTCGAGGGACTCGGGCGCATCGCCACGATTGTGCGCTCGATGAAGGAATTCGCGCATCCCGACCATGCGGAGAAGGCCTCGGCCGATTTGAATCACGCGATCAAGAGCACGCTCGTCATTGCGCGCAATGAGTACAAGTATGTCGCGGAGATCGAAACGGACTTCGGTGAACTCCCGCTCGTATCTTGCTATCTGGGAGAAATCAACCAAGTGATACTCAACCTGCTGGTCAATGCCGCCCACGCGATTTCGGACGTGGTCAAGGACAGCGGCACCATGGGAAAGATTACGGTGCGGACCCGGTTCGACGCGAATGAGGTCGAGATTGCCATCGGCGATTCCGGTACCGGCATTCCCGAAGCGGCGCGCGAGAAAGTCTTCGATCCATTCTTCACGACCAAGGAAGTCGGCAAGGGGACCGGACAGGGCCTCGCCATCGCGTACAGCGTCATCGTCAAGAAACATGGCGGCACGCTGCGTTTCGAAACCGAACTCGGCAGGGGCACGACCTTCATCATTCGGCTGCCTGTCGGCGAGGCGCGCGCCGACCTCGGCGTCGAGCAGGTTGCGGCCTGATGTTGCGCATCCTGTTCGTGGATGACGAGGCGAATGTGCTGGAGGCCATGCGACGTACCATGCGCTCCATGCGAAACGAATGGAGCATGGAGTTCGTGCAAAGCGGCGAGGCCGCACTGGAGAGTCTCGCGAAGAGTCCGGCCGATGTCATCGTCAGCGACATGCGGATGCCGGGCATGGACGGCTGGCAACTGCTTGCAGAAGCAAAAACGCTCTATCCGCAGACCGTGCGGCTGGTGTTGTCGGGCCATGCGGATCCAGGCGCGATCATGCGGTTGGTCGGTACTGCGCACCAGTACATCGCGAAACCCGGCGACACGGAAACTTTGAAGGCGGCGATCGCGCAAACGCAATTGCTCAAACAGTTGCTGAGCAGCGATCGGCTGGCACTTTTGGTCGGCGAGGTGGGAACGCTGCCGAGCTGCCCGAAGGCGTTTCAAGATATTTCGAATTGCCTGCGAAAGCCCAACGCATCGATCGCCGAGGCTTCGCGCATCATTGGCAGCGACGCCGCCATGACAGCCAATATTTTGAAGCTGGTCAATTCGGCGTTCTTCGGCGCGCGCCAGTCATTCAGCCGGGTCGACCGGGCGGTCGCCTACCTGGGACTGGATACCGTTGCGACTTTGGCGCTTGGACACAGTCTGTTTCAAAGCAGCGGCAGCAGCACTCCCGGCGGCGTGAATTTGGAGGGACTGTGGCAGCACAGTCAGCGGACGGCGATGGCGGCGCGCTGCATCGCTTTGGCGGAAAAGTTTCCGACGCCGCGGGTCGAGGAGGCTTTTCTGACCGGCATGCTGCACGATGTGGGCCGGATCGTGTTCGCCACTCGACGGACTCCCCAGGCCGGCGAGTCGCAGGGTTCTAAGGAGGAAATCAGAGAGCAAGTGACGCGCCACCATGCGGAGGTCGGCGCCTATTTACTGGGGCTATGGGGATTTCCCAGCCACGTTGTCGCGGCCGTGGCGCTGCATCATACGCCGAGCCTCAGGGCGGACACCGGCTTCGATCTGACGGCACTGGTGCACGTTGCCGATCGACTGGCCCATGCGCAAGGCAGCGGGAGTCCGGCGGTCGCCGCCGAACTCGGTGTGGAACCCGGGCTGCTCGAAGGTCTTGGACTTCTCGATCGTTTGCCGGAATGGTCGGCGGCGCTCGCCGGCCTCGCGATGGGTGTGAGCCATGCCGAATAGCTTGGTGCGGATTCTGTGTGTCGACGATGAGCCGAATGTGCTCGATGGCCTGCGTCTGACGTTGCGCCGGACATACGACGTGACTACAGCGCTCGGTGCTGCGGAGGCGATAGGGGAGATCACGTCGCGGGGTCCGTTCGCGGTCGTCGTGTCGGATCTCAATATGCCGCTCATGGACGGCATCGAGTTCTTGCGCTGGGTTTCCGAGCACGCGCCCGACAGCGCGGGCATCCTTCTGACCGGCAATGCGAATTTGAGCGCCGCGATCGCTGCCGTGAACGCGGGGTATGTATTTCGATTTTTGACCAAGCCCTGCCCGCCGCCGGAATTGTTGGATGCCATTGCAGCAGCGAGCCTTCGCAGTGCGGCGAAGAGCGCGGAGCGCATCCTGTTGAGCCAAGCAGTCGATCATGATGCCCTTACCGGGCTGCCCGATCGCAGACGCTTTGCAGCGGACGTTGCGCGGCTCCGGGAGCGCGAGCCGGGCATTGCGCTGACTCTGATTGTGATCGCCGTCAACGACCTGGAGCTGATCAAGAGAACCCTGGGGCATGCGGCTGCCGAGAGCGCCATTGTCGCTTCGGCCCGGCGGCTGCAGGCCGCTCTTCGAGAACCGCGCCTGCAACTCACGCGCGCCGTGTTGTTTCGTGTCGACGATCGGCTGGCGCTTTTGTGGTGCGAGCACGCCGCCTCGCCGGCAGATCTCGTCGCCGCGCATCTGTTGAAAGCGTTGCAGACCAACCTGGTACTCGCTGGACAGAGCGTCGGACTGTCCGGCCACGCCGGCATCGCCATGCTGGATGCAGAGCCGGCGGGCTCCAGCGCCGTAGGCGGCGCATTGTTGATGCTGCGAAACGCCGAGGCTGCCTGTCTCGAGGCCAACGCGGCGATCGGCGCGCGAATCGCCCATTTTTCCGCCTCCGCAGATGCACGCGAGCAGCGTCGCTTGCGCCTGTTGCAGGGCTTGCGCAGCCCGCAGTTCGCGGCCAATTTGAGCTGCGTCTTTCAGCCGCAATGGGCTTTGCAGTCGAACCGCCTGATCGGTCTCGAGGCTTTGGTTCGCTGGCACGATCCGGAACTCGGTTCGGTCTCGCCGGCCGAGTTCGTTCCCCTCACCGAGGAGGACTCGGAGGTAGCCGGCCGATTGCTCGACTGGATGCTCGTTTCAGCGTGCCGGCAACGTTGTGCCTGGCGCACCTTGATCTCCGATGAGGTCCGTGTCGGAGTCAATATCTCCGCCACTCAGCTGCGCGCCGGAGACCTGCATGAGCGCATCCGCCAGGTTCTGGGGGAGACGGGTCTGCCCGCCGCTCTATTCGACGTGGAGATCACCGAGTCAGCCGCGATCGCTGACTTCCCCTCCGCCACAGCGCAGCTGCTCGAGCTTCGCGCACAAGGAATCGGCGTTGCGATCGATGACTTCGGCGTGGGATATTCCTCGCTCAGTTATCTGGCAGAGCTGCCGGCTGCGTGGCTGAAAATCGATCGAGCATTCGTCCAAGGGATCAAGGAGCGCCCCCGCAGTGTCGATCTACTGCGCGGAATCTGCAGCCTGGGTCACGCGATGCATATGAAGGTGATCGTGGAGGGTGTGGAGTCGCTCGATGTCGCTGCGTGGCTGCAAACGATTGGGTGCGACGCGGTACAGGGGTATGCCATTTCGAAACCGCTTTCGGCGCTTGCATTTGCGAGGTGGTATGAACACGAAAGTCCGTCGGTCGCCGCCGCGCTGGGCGACGCAAACTATCGCCAGCACGCATCGGGAACGACAGCCTGAATGAGACGCGCGCGAGGCCCGCTGGCGCCGCCGCCTCCAGCCCTTGAAGTCTTTACTCGCGCCGCAATCGAGGTCATTCTTAGGCGAATTCTTTGGCGGCGCGCGGCTTAGGTGGGCGGCACGCGCCCAATTCAAGCCCGCGGCAACTGAAGGAGGTGATCCAAGTGGCACATACAAACGTTGGTTCGATCGCGTCTCTGGGCGCGCGGGTCGGTGGCGAGGTTCATTGTTAGTCGGCACCTCGTACCGGCTTGGGATGCCATGGAGGAATGCGCGCAGGCCTGTTGCCACGCGCGCGATCGGGTCCAACGGAAGGTCGCTCCGATGGAGTTGCTGCGCGGACTGCCTTGGTCCGTAGGTAATCATGTTCGGGCAGGGAGTGGCGGAGTCCGCGCGGACTCCGCCATTTTCTTGGCCGCGCCGGTGTTACTGTAGCGGGAGTTTCGCTTGCCGACGGGAGCTGCAATGCGCAGGGAGTTATGGAAAGCCGCGGCTGCCGCCGTCCTTCTCGGGTTCGCGCTTCCCGCCTGGACAGACATGTACTCGGCCGGAGAGGCGTATCAGAAAGGCGATTTCGCGGCTGCATTCAAACAGTTCAAGGAACTTGCCGAATTGGGCCGGCCGAACGCGCAGTTCAACATCGCCGTCATGTACGCAAAGGGCGAGGGGGTCGCGCAGAGCAACGTTTTAGCGCATGCCTGGGCTTCCATCGCCGCGCAAAATGGCGAGGAAAATGGCAAGGTACTGGCCGAAAAACTCGAACCGGACTTGACGCCCAATTCGTTGCGCTTCTCCAAGGATCTTCAGGCGGAGTACGGCCAGACGGCGCTCAATGCGCGTCTTCTTCCTCATATTCTGCGAGACAAGGAATACGAGGACCGCGAGCCGGCGAAACTCTCCAAGCTATTCATGCCCGAATATCCGCCGGCTGCACAAAGCAAAGGAGTTCAGGGCGAAGCCTTTGTCGAGTTTACGGTGGCTCCGGACGGTCACCCGCGCTCGCCGCGAATCTTGTATGTGGTTCCGGCCCACTATTTCGAGGACGCAATTCGCGAAAGCGTATTGCGCTCATTGTATTTGCCGGCACGCATCAACGGAAAGCCGGTTGCCGCGTCGAGCAGCATGTTTTTCAATTTCAAGATGCAATCGGTTACCTTGCGCGACTACGGCGGCCTCGCCAAGCAGGTGCAAGACGCCAAAACCAAAGCGGAAGCCGGCGACCCGTCGGCGCAAATGCTCTATGGAATGATGCTTGCGGGTCTGCCGCAACTGAACCAGCACTTTGCACAAGCCCTGCCATGGTTTCTCAAGGCGGCTCAAGCCGGCGCGCCCTATGCGCAATATCAAGTGGGCACGGCGCTGTTGCGCGGACACGGTTGCCAATGCGAGAGCGTCAAGGGCGAAATCTGGCTGCAGAAGGCCGCGCAGGCCGACGAGCCAAACGCCCAAGTTTCGCTGGCTGAGTATTTGCTGCAAGAACACGCGAGCAGCGAATCGGTCTCCGGAGCGCTGATCTGGCTCGAGCGTGCGGCGAAGCAGAACAATGGCGCGGGCAAGTACTTGCTCGCTTCGGTACTCGCGTCGAGCCCGGATGCGAATGTTCGCGACCCATCCCGCGCGTTGGCGTTGGCGGACGCCGTGCAGCACGAGTACAAGCGTGATCCGAGCTTATGGGAAATTCGGGCTGCGGCGGAGGCGGCGCGCGGCGACTATCGGGCGGCGGAAAAAGCGCAGGCGCATGCCATTGAAACGGCAACGGCACTCGGCTGGGATTTGCAGCCGCTGCAGCGGCGCGAGGCGCTGTATGCCGCGCGCCAACCTTGGGCCGGCGATCTATTGGCCTTCTAATGAAGCGATCCATCGACGATCGCGAGCGCTCGCGGCTGGGTCTCGATGCGCCCATCAGCCGCCGCGATTTTTTGAACGGCAGCCTTGCGGCAGCGGGCGGGGTACTCGCGCAACCGGCGGCCTCGGCCACGGCGGACACCTTCACGGGGTATGGCGGTGTCGGCGACTATGCGCGCGCCAACGGCAACACTTGGCCGGTCGTGCAGGCGGCGCATCGGCTGCGCGACGGCGGTTATAGCGAAGCGCTCATGAGAGCGGCGCGCGCGGCCGGCGAGTTCGATTTGGTGGTGGTGGGCGGGGGCATTGCGGGATTGTGCGCCGCGCACCGCTTCCTGCAATTGCGCGGCGCAACTGCGCGCATCCTGATTCTCGAGAATCATGCCATGCCCGGCGGAGAGGCCAAGCAGAACGAATTCGACGTTGAGGGAATACGCCTGCTCGGACCGCAGGGCTCGAACGACTTCGGGCTGCCGGGAAAGCGCAGCGATTCGCTCACCGATTCATTCTTCGAGGAATTCGGCCTGCCGCGCGATTACCAGTGGCAGGCCTGGGACAGCGCTCTGAAGCCGCTGCGCTTTGCACGCGACAATTATTCGAACATGGATGGCTTCCAGGAAACGCAAGTTGACGTCGGCTACTTCTTCGAGCGGTCGTCAGGCGCCGGCAAAGCGGGCTGGCGCCGGAACATTTGGTCGTCCTCGCTCAAAGACACACCTTATTCGGACACGGCACGCCGCGACCTGTTGCGCTGGCGCGCCGATCACGGCGCGCTGAGCGAGGCGCAGAATCGCCACCTCGATACGCTCACCTACCGCGATTATCTTAAGCAATGCGGCTACGACTCAGCCGTTACGCGCATGGTCGAGCCGATCGTCGGACTTCTGGCGGGCGTGAGCACCGATGCGGCTTGCGCGCGGCTGGGGCGGCAACTGGTGCAAGACCCCACCCGGCCCATGGCGCTGTCGTACCCGGGCGGCAATTCTCCCTTTCCGCGCGCGCTGCTGCGAGCGCTGCTGCCCTCGGCGCTGCCCGGCCGGGATTTCGACAGTTTGCTGTACGGCAGGCTCGATTTCGCCGCCCTCGACGGCCCCAACCAAAATGTGCGCATGCGGCTCGAAGCCACCGTCCTGCGCGTGAATCATTCGGGTGGCAACGACGATGAGGTCGCGGTGATCTATGAGCGGGGCGGGCGGCTGTTCAAGGTCAACGCACGCCAGGCCGTGATGGCAAGCGGCGGCTGGGTGAACAAACACCTGCTGGCGGACATGCCCGAGGATTTGAAGAGCGCCTACGGACAATTTTGTTACGCCCCCGCGCTGATCGTCAACGTGGCGCTGCGCCAATGGCGCTTTTTGTACGATCTGAATATCACCGCCTGCCGCTGGTTCGATGACACCGACGGATTCGGCTACTGCTGCAACCTGCGTCAGAACATGGTCACCGCGCAGTACGCGCCGGCGCTGCATCCGGACAAACCTGCGGTGTTGAGCTTTTACTTGGGTTTGCCGGTTCCCGGCTTGCCGGCGGCACAGCAAGGCATGGCGGCACGGGCACGCCTCATGAACACCCGTTATGCGGATTTCGAGCTGCTGATTCGCCGACAGATGCAGAAGTTGTTCGCTGCCTCGGGCTTCAATCCCAAGCGGGATATCGCCGCCATCGTGCTCAACCGCTGGGGTCATGCACGCCTGATAGAACCGCCGGGCTTTCATTACGGCGTCGACGGCAAACCGAGTCCTTTAGAGCGTGTGCGCCAGGGCTACGGACGCATCAGTATCGGCCACTCGGAATTGAATGGCGCACAGCACTGGGGCTCAGCGCTCGAATATGGCCGAAAAGCCGGCGAGCGGGCGGCGTCGGCGTGATCGGCGGATCGGAGCGTGTAGTACCCGACACATAGCGCGAAAAATGGTGGTGAAGGAGGGAGTCGAACCCTCGACCCCGGCGTTATGAATGCCGTGCTCTAACCATCTGAGCTACTTCACCACGGAGGCGCGAATTCTTGGGGAGCGCGGCTCCGCTGTCAACCAATTCAGGCGCAAGAATACGATAAATCAGCGACTTAGAAGCGAATTGGGCGCAGACGGGAGAAGTGCAGCCTCGGGCGGGTGGGCCAGGAAGGGCCAGGAACCCCCCTCCGGCGGCGGCGGGGTCGATCTCAGACGAGTGCCTGACCGCAGCGACTGAGCCCAACGCCGCAAGCACTTTGGCGATAATTCAACTGCCGCATTTCAATTAAAAGGGGTCCCGATCATGGTCCGGACGATTCTCGCCTCACTGCTGCTGAGCATTTCAGTCGTTGCATCATCGGAAACGAGATTGCTAGAGCACATCCCGCTCGAATGGAGGCCGACATCCAAACTGCAGCTCGGTACCACTCCGATGATCGCCACCACGGTCACGATTGCGAACTTCAGCGACGGGCGCGATAACAAGGAAGCGATCGGCGAGAACCGCGAGAAAAACGAACCCAGGCCTGTCACCACCCGCGATGATGTCGGGGCCTTCGTGGGCGCTCATGTGAGGCAGCTGTTCGACGAGGCTGGCATCAAGACCGTCGACGGCAGCGGCGCCGTGACCGTCAAGGGCGAGGTAAAGAAGTTTTTCGTGCGCGAGGGAAACACTTACGAGTCCGAGGTCGTGCTGCAGATTACCGTGAGCGATCCGGGCGGCAAAACGCTGTGGAAGGGTCTCGCCTCCGGCGATGCCACCCGCTTTGGCCGCTCTTACAAGGCGGAGAACTACTACGAAGTGTTGTCGGATGCACTCGTGAACACCGTAAGTTCGATGCTTCAAGCCCCGCAATTTCAAACCGCGTTGTCGGGGCAGCCATCGGCTTAAAGGCTTAGGCAAACCATTGATGAGCCGCGACCTGCCGGGCCAAAGCGGCCACGTGCGGGTGCGACTGAAGCTCGAATAGAAAGCCCACGGCGCCCATGATCAGCGCATTCGCAGTAAGGGCCATCGCCAGAGCGGTGAGTTTGGAAGTGAGGGTGGTCATGGCTGTCTCCTGGTATGTGGTTGTCATCGATCCTTAGTGCCATAACACAGCAAGGGGCGACTCGGTTGCAGGATCCGCACAGAAAAGCAGCGGGGCATGCCGATTCGGATCGTGTAGGACGCCGTAGCATCGCGTGAGACGGTGACATAAGATTGAGCGGTGAGCAACGACGCGTTTGTCAGCTATGCGTCGCAAGATGCAGCGGTCGCCCAGGCTGTGGTCGAGAATCTCGAGCAGCGCGGGATCCACTGCGGGACTGCGCCGCGTAATGCAGCGAGAGCGCATTACGCGGATGGGATGTGCGCGATCAATGAGGCCAAAGTCCTGGTGCTGGTGCTGTCTGAGCACGCACTGACTTCGCCGCACGTGGGACGCGAGATCGAGCGCGCAGCGTTGCAGCGGCGGCGCATTATCGGGCTGCGCACCGACGCGACGCCGCTCAGCCGGTCTTTCCAATATTTCCTCAGCGGCTCGCAGTGGATCGACGTTGCGGCCCTGGGCGTGCCGGCGGCATTGACGAAGCTCACGCAGGCCGTGGAGCAGCGCCTGGCGCCCACGTTGTGGGTTAGTCCGGGTTTGGGGACTGAAGTCAGGAATGCGGCGGATCGCAAACGTAAGCTCAGTTATCGAACGATTCACCGTTTGATCGGCGCTGCGATATTCCTCGCAGGCGCCGCCATCGTTGTCGCCGTCATGCTGCGCTACTGGCCGTCGGAGTAGGGCGGCCGTATCGCGGCGCTTTGGCGCCGGCTGGGTATTGCCGCTCGTCCGCGTCGCGGTCCCGCTTACCCCAGAGCCGTTGCATAAAGGAGAAGTCGCTGCGATGCTGGCGCGCAATTCATTTTGCATTTCATTGAGCCGATCATGGAGGAGCCGAGCGTGAATCGAAGAAATCTGCTGACAGCGGCGCTGAGCCTTCCGTTGCTCGCCGGCAATGGGTCGCGTGGGTTCGCCTTCGCCGCTTCAAAGGCCGGCGGCGCGCGCGCTCCGCGGACGCGCGTGCGGCCCAGGGACGCGGCATGGCCGTCGGCGGCGAGCTGGGCAAAACTGAAGGAGGACGTGGGAGGCAATTTGCTCGCCGTGCCTTCGCTCTTCGGAGCATGCGCGACCGGGGCGAACGGCACAGAGTGCCAGGACGCGCTCAAACATGTCGGCAACCCTTTCTGGATCGGCGACCAGCCGGGCGGTACGCAGGTCTGCGGCTGGTATGACGCCTGGACCCCGGCACCGAGCGCGTACGCCGTGAAAGCCCGGAATGCGGCCGACGTCGCAGCCGCGGTCAATTTCGCGCGCAGCAATAATCTGCGGCTGGTGGTCAAGGGGACAGGCCATTCCTATCTCGGGACGTCGAACGCGCCCGATTCGCTGCTGGTGTGGACGCGCGGCATGAACGCAGTGAAGCTTCACGATTCCTTTGTGGCTCAAGACTGCGAGGGCAAGCTTGCACCGGTGCCGGCGGTGACGGCGGAAGCGGGCGCGGTGTGGATCGATCTCTACAATGCGGTGACGACCCGTGCCGGCCGCTACGTGCAAGGCGGCGGCTGTACCGACGTGGGCGTTGCGGGCCTGGTACAAAGCGGCGGCTTCGGTAGTTTCTCGAAAGGTTTCGGTACGGCCGCTGCGGGCCTGCTGGAAGCGCAGATCGTCACGGCGGACGGGGTGACTCGCATCGCGAACCCCTGCACGAACGCCGATTTGTATTGGGCACTGAAGGGCGGAGGTGGCGGCAGCTGGGGCGTCGTCACCCGGCTGACCTTGCGCACCCATGATCTGCCCCAGTACATGGGCGGCGCCTGGGGCACGATCAAAGCCCGATCCGATGCCGCCTTCGGCAAATTGATCGCGCGTTTTGTCGGCTTCTATACCGACAATCTTTCGAATCCACACTGGGGTGAGCAGGTGCACTTCGCCCCTGACAATACATTCGAGATTTCCATGGCGAGCCAGGGGCTCGACCGGCAATCCGCGCAGGCGCTGTGGAAGCCTTTCTTCGATTGGATCAGGGCATCGCCCGACGACTATGCGGTCACCGATGAGCTCGGCGCGAGCGCGCACGAAGCGCGCCACTTCTGGGACACCGAAGGGAATCCGTCGATGATCCTGGACTCGCGCGCAGGAGCGCCCCAGTATCATGGCTGGTGGAAGGGCGACCAAGGACAGGTGGGCGCATTTCTCAACGGTTACGACTCGCTCTGGTTGCCGGCACGGCTTCTGCATGAGGATCAGGGCAAGCGTCTCTGCGATGCCTTGTTCGCCGCCAGCCGCTACAAGAGTATCGGCCTGCACATCAACAAGGGACTCGCCGGCGCCACGCCCGAGGCGATCGCCGCGACCTCGGATACGGCAACCAATCCGGCCGTGACCGAGGCCTTTGCGCTTGCCATTATCGCCGACGGACAAAAGAGCGCCTATCCGGGCGAGCCTGGCGGCGCCATCGATCTTGCAGCCGCTCGCAAAGATGCGCACGCCATCGAACTCGCTGCGGCGCAATTGCGCCGCGCCGCACCGAATGCCGGCTCCTATGTTTCGGAGAGCAATTTTTTCAACCGCAACTGGCAGCGCGACTATTGGGGAAAGAATTATCCCAGACTACAGGCCATCAAAACGAAATACGACCCTGATGGCCTTTTCTTCGTTCATCACGGCGTAGGCAGCGAAGAGTGGAGTGCCGACGGCTTTACGCGTCGCGTTTAGCGGGTCCGCTTCGCACCTGCGCTTGCGCCGCCGGCATGCAAGGCCGGCGCAGGCGCGCTCCTGCGCGGTGGCCGGCCGAAACGCGGCTTGGTATGCTGTAATCGGGTAGCAGCAGGGGTATCGATGAAGGGCGGCGGCGATCAACTTCTCTCGCGTCGCGATGCGCTCCTCCTGTGCGGCGGAGTGAGCGCGAGCCTGCTGCTGCCGCAGCTGTCCGCGGCGGCTGCGCAAGAGCCCATGCGGACTCGTCCCATTCCGCACGGCCATGGCGAAACTCTGCCGGTGATCGGCGTCGGCACGGCCGCCGTATTCAATGTGGGAGCGAGTCCGCAGCAGCGCGCCGCGCAGACCGAGGTCATCCGTGCGCTCGTGGCGGGCGGCGGCAGCATCGTCGACACCGCACCCTCCTACGGCAACGCCGAAAACGTCATCGGCGGCATCCTCGCCGACAGCGGATTGCGTGCGCGCGTATTCATCGCCACCAAACTCGAGGAATATCGGACCGGCGGGGAAGCGGCGGAAGCACGCGAATCGTTGCGGCGCTTGAAGACCGACAAAGTGGACGCGCTGCAGCTTCACAACGTGCGCGATCCGGGCCAGGACTTGGGCGGTCTGAATGCGCTCAAAAGCCAAGGCCTGTGCCGCTATACCGGCATCACGACCACGTACAAAGGCGACTACGCCGCCGCCGAAGCCATCCTCAAACGCGGCAGGCCCGATTTTCTGGAGATCGACTATGCGATCGACAACCGCGGCGCCGAGGAGCGTCTGCTGCCGGCGGCCGCGGACGTGGGCGCAGCGGTGCTGGTGGCACTGCCCTTTGGCCGCGGCAAGCTATTTCGCAAGGCCCTGGGCAGTAAGCTGCCCGATTGGGCCGCCGATTTCGACTGTACGAGCTGGGGCCAGTTCTTTCTCAAGTTCATCCTTTCCCATCCGGCCGTAACGGCCGTCATACCGGGCACTGACAAGGCCGAGCACATGATCGACAATCTTGCCGCAGGACGCGGGCGGCTGCCGGATGCCAAAGAGCGCGCGCGCATGGCTGAGTATGTCGCGCAGATCGGCTGAGAACCCGCAGTTGCCATTGGGAGAGTTGCGATGACCGATCCGGCCGGCGGCGCATTTTCGCGGATGCTGCGGCGAATCGCCGGTGTAGAGCATCACGAGATCAAGGTGGCGCTCACCGCGTTCATCTATTTCTTCCTTCTCATGACCAGCTATTTCATCCTGCGTCCCTTGCGCGACACGATGGGCACGATTTACGGCGTCGCGCATCTGCAGGAGCTCTTCACCGGCACGTTCTTGTTGAGCCTTGCCGTTGCGCCGATATTCGCCGGCCTGGCCTCGCGCATCCGGCTCGCGAATTTCCTCCCCTGGGTGTACGGTTTTATCGCCATCACGCTGATCATTTTTTATTTGCTATTCCGCGCCGCCGCCAACGATCGCTGGATCGCGGCCGCGTTCTATGTCTGGGTGTCGACCTTCAACCTGCTGACGATCTCGGTGTTCTGGAGCCTGATGGCCGACATTTTTTCCAGCGATCAGGCCAAACGATTGTTTGGCTTCATCGCCGCCGGCGGCACCGTCGGCACCATCTGTGCCCCGGCATTCACCGTCCTGTTCGTCCGCACCCTCGGCACCAACAATCTTCTGCTGATTTCGGCGGCGGGTTTTGCCGCCACCGCGTTTCTGGTGCGCCTGATGGAGAACGAGAAGCGCAGGCTCGCGGCGGTGGACGAGGGCGCGCAGAAGACTTCGCTCGATCACAGGCTCGGCGGCAATCCGTTCGATGGCTTCGCGCTGCTGTTCAAGTCGCGCTATCTCCTGATGATCGCGCTGTTCCTGTTGTTGATGACCTGGATCTCCACCGTGATCTACTTTCAGCTTGGCGATCTGATCAGCAAGAACTTCGTTTCGCGCGTAGCCCGCACCCAGGCTTACGCAAGCATCGACCTGGCGACCAATTCCATCGCGGTACTGATCCAACTGTTTGGGACCGGGCGCTTCATCCGGCGCTTCGGTGTGACGACGGGCTTGCTGCTCAATCCACTCATCATGGTCGTGGCGTTCCTGGCGGTGATCTTTTCGCCGGTGCTCATGGTGCTGGCTTCGGTCCAGGTGGTGCGCCGCTTTGCCGAATATGCCATCGCCAAGCCAAGCCGCGACATGCTCTTCACCGCGGTGGACCAGCAAGCCAAGTACAAGGCCAAGAATGTCATCGACACCGTGGTCTACCGCTTCGGCGATCTCACCTCCTCCTGGCTGAGCGCCGCCGTGCTGCCCTATGGAGTAGCGGGACTTGCGGTTTTCGGAGTCGCGATCGCGGCGGTGTGGTTTCCGATCGCCTATCTGCTCGGCCGGCGCTTTGAACGCGCGCAGGCGGACAACCTCGCGGCCGCGCGCACCGCGGCAAACTGAAGCCAATTTTTGCGATCGCTTTCTTCAGGCTTTGCGGTTGACAAATTCCCATACCTTGGAGATCACGACCGATCCTTCGCCGACGGAGGATGCGACACGCTTGACCGACCCTGCGCGTACGTCGCCCACCGCGAAGATGCCCGGCAGAGAAGCGGCGAAAGGCGATGATGCCGGGCCATCGCTGGAACCGGTGAGCACGAAGCCCTTGTCGTCGAGCTTCACCAGGCCTGAGAGCCACCCGGTGTTCGGCGCGGCGCCCACCATGATGAACAGCGCGCGCGTGTCGACGCGGCGGGTCGCTCCAGTCTCCACATCGCGAATGGTCAGCGCTTCGAGATGTTCGGTGCCGTGCAACTCGCTCACCTCGGCGCCATACTCAATCGTAATTCTGGGATCTGCGGCTAGCCGGCTAGAGAGGTAGCTCGACATCGAAGCCGCAAGCGACGTGCCGCGGACCAGCACGCGCACGCAACTGGCCGAGCGGCTGAGAAACATCGCTGCTTGGCCCGCCGAATTGCCGCCGCCAACGATAACCGCTTCGGTTCCCTTGCAATAGCGCGCCTCCATTTCGGTCGCGGCATAATAGACGCCGGCACCTTCAAAATCGGCGAGCCGGTCGAGTCGCGGGCGGCGATATTGAACGCCGGTGGCGACCACGACCGCCTTGGCACGAACTCGCTGACCGTTGTCGAAGGCGGCGCAGAAACTCTGATCCGCGAGCCTCTCGAGAGCGATCACCCGTCGTGGCATCGCGAAGCGCGTGCCGAATTTCATTGCCTGTACCTCGCCACGCCAGACCAGATCCGCGCCGGAGATTCCGGTGGGGAAACCCATATAGTTCTCGATGCGGCTGGAGGTGCCGGCCTGCCCGCCGATTGCTATGTCCTCCACGACCAGCGCACACAAACCTTCCGCACCGGCATAGACTCCTGCGGCGACCCCCGCGGGGCCGCCACCCACGATCAACACGTCAAACGTTTCGTCGTCGCGGAACTCCAGATGCAGGCCAAGCAGTCGCGCTACCTTGTCCGGCGTGGGATCGGTCACCACGACATTTCGTCCGAATATCACAGCGGGTTGCCCGGGAGCAATCCCGCAGTTGAGGGCGGTCGCCTCGGCTTCGGCACTTTCGAGCGGCAACGAACTGTAGGGAATGCGGTTGCGGCTGGCGAATTCTGCGATGAGCCGGACGTTGCGGTCGCGCTCTTCGCCGATCAATCGTAGAACGCCGTCGCGGTCGTCGAGTTGGCGTCGCCGGCGTGCAGAAAACACCGTGATGATGATGTCCGACATTTCTGGGATTTCAGACATCAGCTTCAGCATTGCGCGGCGCGGCACCTCGATGACACGCGTTTCCCGCACTGCGCGCATCGGCAATGACCAGGCGCCGCCGTTCAAAAAGGCGATCTCGCCCATGAATTGGCTCGGACCCAGGGTAAAAGGCAAATGGCGTTTGTCGGTATAGGGGTTGACGACCTCGATCTCGCCGTCTTCGATGTAGACAAAGCGGTCCACCGCCTCGCCGGGCCTGGCGAGAAACGTCCCGGCAGAATAAGTGGCGATTTTGCCCGCCTCGCGCATCGCCCGCACGTGCGACTCCAACAGCGGAGTCCGCTGCATCTGGCGTAAGTCACCGCCGATCGATTCCATATTTCCGGACTTCTTGGTAAGGCTAGGCTTGGATGGCTATACGCCCGACCGAGCATACAACACCGAAGCGGAAATGACTCCAGCGTCACCGGCCTCGTGTACATCACCGCGTTTGCCCCCGACCGGGGCAAATCGGTCGCCATGGTAGCCTCTGCAGTCGCTCAGTCTCTAGTTCACCTTGATGCCCTCGACCTGGATGCGCAGCAGCACCTCCTGTTTGAAGCCGTATTGCTGACCGTAGTTCACGCCGAAGTCAGCGCGGTTGAAGCTGCCGCTGGCATCCGCTCCGCACACCTGCTTCTTGAGCATGGGATGCTCAATGCATTTGAAGGAATTGATGGTCAGCGTCACGGGCTTGGTCACGCCGTGAAGCGTCAGCACCCCGGCCACGGTTCTCGGCGCGCCCTTGGCGAATTCAACGAATTCTCCCTTGTATTCGGCGTTCGGGTATTTCGCCACATCCAGCATTTCAGGGCTCGATACATGTTCGTTGAGCTTGTCGTGGGCGAAATCAATCGTTGCGGTGTCGATGAGCACATCGACCGTTCCGGTTTTAGCCTGCGTATCAAGCGTGACGGTACCGCTGGATTTTCTGAACGTGCCTCGCCACGTGGACAGGCCGCCGAAATGGTCCACTTCGAAGCTTGGGTGGGTGTGATCCGGATCAAGATCGTAGGTGGTCGGAGCGGCAGTGGCCGATCCCCCGATCATTGCCAAGAGCAGCAGCGCGTGGGTATGTTTCATGATCTTTCCTTGTTGGGTAGTAGTGGTTAGTGTCAGCGGAGCAGGCCTGCCGCCGCGAGTTCACTGCCGATGAGTCGATATCCTTGGGTCCGAAGCACAATGGCGCGCTGCGCCAGGCGCGCTTTCAATACCGCGCTCATGCCGCCATCGCCGCGATGTGCTCGCGCGCTTTGAGCATGGCGGCTTCCTTGGCTTCCGGGCCGAAGGCCAATCCCTCCGCGCGCACGACCGTGACATCGCTCAAGCCAATGAAGGAGAGCACGCCGATGAGATAGCTCTCATGATGCTCGAGGCCGGCAGCAGGAGAACCCGGCGTATAGACATTGCCGCGCGAGGACGCGATGAATACTTTCTTGTTCTTCAACAAACCTTCTGCGCCATTCGCGCCATAGCGAAAGGTTTTGCCGGCAACGACCACGCGGTCGATCCAAGCTTTGAGCTGGCTTGGAATCGAGAAGTTGTACATCGGCGCGCCAATTACAATGATGTCGGCAGCGAAGAGTTCATCGAGGTAGGCGCCGCCCTTGGCCAAGTCGGCGCCCAGATTCGCGTCCTCCACTGTCGCGCCTTGCCAGGCGGCCAAGTGGGCTGGCGAGAGGTGCAGCGCGGCGTCCGCGGCCAAATCCCGGTGCACCACGTGAATGCCGGGATGCAGCGCAACCTGTCTGGCGACGATTTCCGCCGAGAGCGCACGGCTGGTCGAATTAGGTCCCAAAACACTGGAATCGATGTGAAGGAGTTGCATGATGGTCACCCGCTCGTTTGGCTAAAGGAGAAACCGAGGTGTATCCTGCGCCGGCGGCTATCCCCTGAATAGCCGTTATGTTGCGATGGTATCCATCTGAATATCGGATACTTAGGATTAAAATCGTGCTAGACGGCGTCTCTTTGGATCAATTGAGGGCTTTCATAGCTGCCGTGGACGAAGGCAGCTTCTCGGCGGGCGCGCGCAAACTGCGCCGGGCGCAATCCGCGGTGAGCGAGCTTGTCGGCAACCTCGAGGCACAACTGGGCGTCGCTCTGTTCGATCGATCCGAGCGCTATCCGAAACTCACGCCCGCCGGAATTCAGTTGGTTGCCGATGCGCGCAGTGTCGTGGCCAATGTCGAATTGCTCAAGGCGCGCGCGAAAGGAATTTCCCACGGCCTCGAGTCGGAACTCTCGGCGGTGGTGGATGTGCTCTTTCCCATTGAAGCGATCGCCGAATCGGCCAAGGAATTCAGGGACCGATTTCCCCGCACGCCGTTGCGGCTGTATGTTGAAGCGCTGGGCGGCGCTTACCAACCCGTGCTCGACGGCCGCTGCAGTTTGGGCGTCGTGGGGTCCCTGCCGATTGCACCGGAATCGATGACCCTGGAGCGCTTGCAAGGCCTCGCCATGATCATGGTCGCGGCGCGCGAACATCCACTCGCCTTGTTGAATGGCGTGATTGCAAAATCCGAACTCGCCAAACACGTGCAACTCGTTTTGACCGACAGATCCGAGCTGACGCATGGGCGCGAATTCGGCGTCATGTCGCCGCTCACTTGGCGATTGGGTGATCTGTTCGCCAAGCACGCCTTTCTCCTCAAAGGATTAGGTTGGGGCGGCATGCCGTTGCATGCGGTGAAGCAGGATCTTGCGGAAGGCCGACTGGTCAAGCTGTCGATCGAAGATTTGGCGGAGGAGAGTTTGATATTGCCGATGTCAGCCGTTTACATGACCAGCAAACCGCCCGGTCCCGCGGGTCGCTGGCTCATCGAGCGATTAAAGCGGTGTTGCGGTCAACATGGGGCAGGGGCGCAAATCGCGCAGCCGCCAGGGTTCCCGGGATAAGAAGTATCCCACAAAGCCCATATCTGTGGGATACGATCTATGGCTTCTTCTGGTAACACCGGGAACCCTGACGGAACGTATCAATCAAATCGGTACTCGTTTTTGGGTCCATCGTTCTCGACCGTGGGATATTCTCCGTGCCATCGACCTTGACTGATCCCACGCAGCGGCAACCAATCGGCGTCAAGCCGGCCGACCTCGAGACTGCCTCGAGCGCCGAGACGCTGGCAAGCTTGCGTGTAAGCGCGGAGGTAGGCCTGACGGAAGCCGAGGTGGAGGAACGCCGCAAAGCATGCGGTTACAACGAAGTCGCTGAGCGCAAGCAACATCCCGTGCGCGGATTCCTGCGCAAGTTCTGGGGCATCTCCGCATGGATGCTCGAACTCATCATGCTGCTTTCGGTCGTGCTGCGCCGGTACTCCGATCTCATCGTGGTCGGCACACTTTTGATCGTCAATGCGGTGCTGGGATTTTTTCAGGAGCGCCGTGCCTCCGGGGTGGTCGAAGCGCTGCGGCGCGAGCTGCAGATCAACGCACGCGTCCTGCGCGAGTCCAAATGGCGCATGGCACCGGCGCGGGAGCTGGTCCCCGGCGACATCGTTCGCGTGCGCGCCGGCGACATCGTTCCGGCGGATCTTAAACTCCTCGCCGGTTCGCTGCGGGTGGATCAGTCGGCCCTCACCGGCGAATCGAGGGATGTGGACAAGAAGTCCGGCGAGGTGCTTTCGTCCGGGTCGATCCTGCGTCAGGGAGAAGGCACCGGCGTGGTGATGCTGACCGGGGCAAAGACCTACTTTGGCCGTACCACGCAACTTGTGCAGGAGGCCCGGCCGAAACTCCACATCGAGACGGTGGTGGCGAAAGTGGTGCGCTGGTTGTTCGTCATCGTCGGCTCGCTGCTCGGCGTGGTCTTCGTGCTGTCGTTGATCCGCGGCGCTTCGCTCATCGAGATGATTCCGCTCATGCTGGTTTTGTTGATGAGTGCGGTGCCGGTGGCGCTTCCCGTGATGTTCACGGTCAGCATGGCGGTCGGTTCGAGGGAACTGGCTAAGCGCGGCGTACTGGTGACCCGCCTGAGCGCGGCCGAGGATGCCGCGACAATGAACGTGCTCTGTGTCGACAAGACCGGCACCATTACCATGAATCAGCTCGCCGTGACCGAGGTGATTCCGTTGGCGCCCGCGACTGAAAATGACGTGCTATTCGCCGGCGCGCTCGCATCGCGGGAGGCGAACCAGGACCCGATCGATCTCGCGTTCCTCCTGGCGGCGAAGGAAAGAAACATCTTCGACAATTTTCCCAAAACGGTACCCGTGTCGTTCACCCCGTTCGATGCCGCAAATCGGCGCACCGAAGCCGTGGTTGAAGAGAACGGAGTGCAGCTACGGGTCATGAAGGGGGCCTTACGCACCATCGCGACGACCTGCGGGCTCGAGCTTCCGGCCATCGAGGCGCTCGAGGCACGCGTGAGCGCGGCGGCCGCCAAGGGCTATCGAACCCTGGCTGTCGCACGCGGGCCTGCGGCTGGCGTGCCGGCATTGATCGGCTTGGTATCGCTTTACGATCCGCCGCGGGCGGACGCCAAACAATTGATCGCCGAACTGCGGGATTTGGGCATTTCAGTAAAAATGCTCACGGGAGACGCGTTGGCGGTCGCTTGTGAGGTTGGCCAGAACGTTGGGTTACCCAACATCCGGCGCGTGGCGGACTTGAAGGCGGCCGGCGCCCATGCCGGCAAGGAAGCGGGTGGTCTGCTCGATAGCGCCGACGGGTTCGCCGAGGTTTATCCCGAAGACAAATACATCGTCGTGCAACGCCTGCAGGCCGCGGGTCATGTCACCGGCATGACCGGCGATGGAGTCAACGATGCGCCGGCGCTTCGGCAGGCCGAAGTGGGAATCGCGGTCAGCTCGGCGACCGATGTGGCCAAGGGAGCCGCAAGCGTGGTCCTGACCGAAGCGGGGCTCACGAATATTGTGGCGCTGGTGCAGCAGGGACGGACCATTTATCAGCGCATCCTGACCTGGATCATCAACAAGATCAGCCGCACCATACTCAAGTCCACTTTCGTGGCCATCGCGTTCGTGGTGACCGGCAAGTTCGTCGTTTCCGCCTTTGCGATACTGCTGCTGACCTTCATGACGGACTTCGCGAAGGTATCGCTGGCGACCGATCGTGTGCGCCCGTCGCAAGCGCCGGAAACCTGGAACATCGGAGGTCTGGTCGCGGTGTCGGCGCTGCTGGGCATCGCCATGGTCGCTGAGGCACTGGCGCTGCTGTGGATCGGCTGGTCGCGATTCAGTTTGGCGGCCGACAACAATGCCCTTTACACCTTCAGCTTCCTGCTGCTGCTCTACTTCGCGGCGTTCTCCGTTGTGTCGGCCCGGGAACGCCGCGCGTTCTGGTCGACGATGCCCAGCAAAACGCTGATTGTCGCCCTCGTCGCCGATGTGCTCATCGGCACGCTCCTGACACGCGTGGGACTTCCGGGGCTCCTACCGTTGCCATGGTGGGAAACGTTCACGGTATTCGGTTATGCCCTGATTTCGTGCCTGGTCCTCAACGACGCCTTGAAGGTCATGATGATCAAATGGAGCAATACGACACGCGGACGCTAAGCGGCCGCGCTTCCGCGCCGCGCCGCTTCGATCGCGGCAATGTCGATCTTTTTCATCTTCATCATCGCCTCGAACGCGCGCTTGGCGGCCGCGCGGTCGGAATCGGTGGTTGCCTCGAGCAGCGCCCGCGGCGTGATCTGCCAGGATAAGCCCCATTTGTCTTTGCACCATCCGCACGCGCTCTCGGCGCCGCCGTTGTTGACGATCGCATTCCAATAGCGGTCGGTCTCGGCTTGGGTTTCGGTCACGATCTGAAATGAAAAGGCTTCAGAGTGCTTGAACGCAGGCCCGCCGTTGAGGCCGAGGCAGGGCAGCCCGACTACCGTAAACTCGACGGTGAGCACCTGTCCCTGTTTGCCGGCCGGGTAGTCGCCGGGCGCGCGGTGAACCGCCTTCACGGCGCTGTCCGGAAAGGTCTGAGCGTAGAACTTGGCCGCTTCTTCCGCCGTGCCGTCATACCAGAGGCAAATCACGTTTTTGGCCATGGTCTCATCTCCTGCTATTCGTTTATCTCGAGAACTCTAAGTTACAACGAAACTGCGACCTCGGATTCGACCGCCGCCACATTCGGTCAGAATTGCCCCACGGGGCTGCCCGATTGAATTCCCACACTCGGTGGGCGCAATCAGGAGGGCGAGGGCATGGGCGCCGGAAATCTCGAAATCTGGTCGAATCACTTCGAACATCATGCCCGGCATCCGCGGCGCGTTGCACGCGGCCTGCGCGATGTTCTCAAGCCCGAAGAGCGCGAGCTCATTGCGGGCTCCATCGCGACGTTTCAGCTCGGCGAACAGTCCGGCGGCGCGACGCTCAAGCGCGCGGCGGAATGCTTCGCGCGGGAGCAGCAGATGCCTCAATTGGTCAGGATCATCGAATTGCTCGTCCGCGAGGAGCAGCGCCATGCGTCGCAGTTGCGGGCTTTCATGCAGGATCATCGCATACCGCTGAAGCGAAGCGATTGGACCGATCGGGTATTTCGCCGCGTGCGGCGGCTCGGCGGACTGCATCTCCACCTGGGCGTGCTGATCTGCGCTGAGCTGATCGGCAACGTCTACTATCGCGCGCTCGAATCGGCAACGGAGTGCGCTCGCCTGCGGGTTCTTTGCCGCACCATCGTTTCCGACGAGCTCGCCCATGTCGGATTCGAGTCGCAGTTGCTGTTCACGCTGTGGGCGGCGCGCGGTTCCGGGTTGTGCTCCTTGACGCGCCTGGCGCATCGCGCCTTCTTCGCGAGTACGGCAGCGGTGGTATGGCTCACGCACCGCTCGGTACTGCGCAAAGCCGGGCACAGTGGCGGCAGCTTTCTGCGCGCCTGTCGGACGCAATACACATTCTACCTGGAGCCTACCGCCTTACTCGCCGGCTCAGGCGAGTACGCGAGCAGAGTCTAGCCGCGCGCGGCGGCGCTCATTGCAGCGTGACCTTGAAGAAGGTGCCGTGGCCGCCCGCGCCGCCCGCACCGGTCGATCCGTAAAGATTGCCATCGCTGCCTTGGAGCAGATTTGCCGGAGGATTTGCGCCGTCGCTGCCGCCCGCAAAGGCGTGCAGAATCGTCTCGGTGCCGTTCGGCGCGAGCTCGAAGACGGTGCCGAAGCCGCCGGCGCCGCCTTGCAGCGTACATCCATAGAAGTTGCCGTCGCTGCCTTGAATCACGCCGGCCTCGGGAGCCGCGCCATCGCCGCTGCCGCCGACGAAGCTGTACAGAACGGTTTCCGTCCCGCTCGGCGTGAGCTTGAAAACGGTGCCAAAGCCGCTCGCGCCGCCTTGATAGGTCGTTCCATAGAAATTGCCATCGCGGCCCTGAATCACGCCGGCATAGGGATGTTGGCCGTCGCCGCCTCCCGCGAAGGAGTACAGAACGGTTTCCGTCCCGCTCGGCGTGACCTTGAAAACCGTGCCGAACCCATTGGCGCCGCCGAAATAAGTCGTTCCATAGAAGTTGCCGTCGCGGCCCTGGATCAAACCGGCATAGGGAGTTTGGCCGTCGCTGCCGCTCTTGGCAAAGGCATGCAAGACGCTTTGGGTCCCGCCTGGCGTAATTTTGAAGACCGTGCCGTCGTCGCTGGCGCCGCCGGCCCCGGTGGTTCCGTAGAAGTTGCCGTCGCTCCCTTGGATCAAACCGGTATAAGGATCGCTGCTGCCCGCCGGGAAGGAAAACAAGACCGTCTCGATGCCGCTCGGCGTGATCTTGAACACGGTGCCGCGGCCGTTGGTGCCGCCGGTCGCGGTCGTTCCGTAGAGATTGCCGTCAGTGCTCTGCACCAGACCGGAATAAGGAACGGTGGCAAAGGAGTAAAAAAGCGACTCGGTCCCGCTTGGCGTGATCTTGAAGATCGTGCCAGAGTTGCTGGCGCCTCCAGCCAGTGTCGTTCCATAGAAATCGCCATCGCTGCCCAGGATCAAGGTATGGTAAGGGCCCGCGCCGTCGCCGCTGCCGCCGGCGAAGGAATACAGAAGAGTGAAGTTCGATCCGCAGGCGATGCCGATGTTGCTGACATCGGCCGCGCCCATGGTGCTCGTGCCATTGCTCACCGAGCACACGAGACCCGTCGGCGGTGTCTGAACCGAGATGGCGTAACCGCTTCCGTAGGCGACGCCGGTGTTCATGGTGAATTGCGTGGCGTTGGCGCTGATGCTGGTCGCATCGCCGCCGTTGTCCAACAGCACCAGCCCGCTCGCGCCGAGTCCGCTGATTGTGCCGCCCACCGTATAAGTGTTGGCTGAACAGGTGACCGCGACATGGGTGACCGCGGCGCTGCCCATCGTGCCGGTTCCATTACCCACCGTACAGGTGAGCCCCGAAGGCTGGGTCTGCACCGCGACGGCATAAGCGCTGGTGTAGGCGACGGCAGTGGGCATGGTGAAGCTCGAGGCGCCCGGCTGCACCGCGAGCGTGTCGCTGCCGTTGATGAGCACCAAGCCACTGCTGCTGAATCCGTGGATCGTGCCGCCCACGGAGTACGACTGATCCGAGCAGGCGATGACGACGCTGACGACGTTGCCGGCCGGCATAGTCGCGGCGGCGTTGCTCGCGGTGCAAGTGAGTCCCGGCGGGGCCGTCAGCACCGCAATGGAGTATGGGCTGGCGAAGGCAACCGGTGTGGGCATCGTAAAGCCGGTGCTGCCGGCGGCAATGCTAAGCGTATCGGCGCCGTTGGTAAGGGTCAGTCCCGCGTTGTTGCCGAGACCTATGATCGTGCCTCCGAGGCTGAAGGGTTGATCGGTGCAGGTGATCGCAACATTGGTCACCGCAGCGGCGGGCATCGTGCCCGAGGCGTTGCCGACCGTGCAGGCCAAACCCGCCGGCTGCGTCCGGACGGTGAGCAGATAGCTGCTGGTGTAAGCGACCGGACTCGGCATCGTAAAACTCGAGGCTCCCGAATTCACGGCAAGCGAATCGCTGCCATTGGCAAGCACCAGTCCCGAGCCATTCAAGCCGCTGATCGAGCCCCCGAGCGAATAGGCCTGATTCGAGCAAGTCACCACGACATTGGCCGCGTTCGCCGCTTGAATCATGCCGCTGCCGCCCGCGACTGTGCAGGTCTCGCCCGTGGGCTGCGTCTGCACCGTCACGGAGTAGCTGGCGCCCGCAGGCAGCGATCGGGCAAGCCGCAGCGAGGTGATCCCAGCCGCCACGCTCACCGCGGTGGCATTGGAGATGAGCGCCTGCCCTGGGCTGTCGCGCTCGCCGGGCATGTGGAAGAGATCGGCGTCGCTACGCTGACCTGCATTGACCATCAACACGAGCCCCGCCGTATTGAGGCCGCTGATGGTGAAGGCCAGTGAATAGCTTCGTCCCGCTACGCTGCCGCTGAAGCTGCCCTCGCTGCCATAGCCGCTGCAAGCGCCGAGCGCCGCCAAGACGCAGAAGATGGCCGCGATCGTCAGGCGTTGTGTCCAAATGTTCCGAGGCACGGATTGCGGCATTGATGACCCTGTGTCGGCCCAGGTGATGTAAGGGAACTGAGCACACCATTCAGACGACAATTTAGGGCAAAACCTTAACGCGCGACCGTGTGTACGATCCCAGTTATGCGTCGTCCTACACGCATCGGCGAGAGCGTTGCTTCCGAGCGTGAAGCAGTGAACAGGGGCTGATTTCCGACTGTGATGCGCTTCTCGCTCACCCGTTATTTCAAATTCAGGCTCAGCGAGTTGGGTTTTTCGCATCGCTTCGCGTATACCAGGGGCGTCGGATCGAATTAGGCGTAAATCTCTGAAGATCGCACCACTTGGACTGCTGCTCATCGCGGCGCTGGGTTTCGGCAGCGGGGCCGAAGCGCAGACCGTGGCGGTCGATGGCGGCGAGCTGCAGGGATTGCTTGCCGATGGTGTGCGGGTATTCAAAGGCATACCGTTTGCCGCGCCGCCGCTGGCAGCGTTGCGGTGGCGCGCGCCGCAGGCGGCGCCGGGTTGGTCCGGGATTCGTTCAGCGGATGAATTCTCTGCGGTGTGTCCGCAGCTGGGGTCCTATCCGCCCGAGTCTGCGCCCGAGCCGACCAGCGAAGATTGCCTCTACCTCAATATTTGGACGCCGGCGCAGGCTTCGGAAAAGCCGCTCCCGGTGATGGTGTGGATCTACGGCGGCGCGTTGGAGAACGGTTCGGCCTCCACGCCCCTGTACGCCGGCGATGGCTTCGCCAGACGCGGCGTTATCTTGGTTACGCTCAACTATCGGCTCGGGGTGTTGGGATTTCTGGCGTTGAATTCGTTGAGCAAGGAATCCGCGCACGGCGTGTCGGGGAATTACGGATTGCTCGACCAAATCGCGGCACTGCAGTGGGTGCAGCGAAACATCGGCGCCTTCGGCGGCGATGCGCAACGAGTGACCATCTTCGGCCAATCCTCCGGCTCCATTTCCGTCAGCGCGCTCGTCGCCTCGCCGCTCGCCAAAGGTCTTTTCCAGCGTGCCATCGGCGAAAGCGGCGGCCTATTCGAGCCTTTGGAGCTGTCACCGGGCTTTTCGCTGGCGGGAGCCGAAAACGACGGCAAGAAGTTCGCGCAGCGTCAGGGCGCAGCGACGCTGGCGCAGCTGCGCGCCAAATCCGCGTCCGAGCTGCTCCGTACCCCCTTCGATGGTCATTTCGTCGTGGATGGCTACGTATTGAAGCAATCGCCGTTCGACGCCTATCGGAGTCATGCCCAAAATGATGTCGATGTGCTGGTGGGCTCGAACGCCGATGAAGGCCAATTGTTTTTGCAGAAAAAAAAGCGTGACCGTGGCGAATTTCAAAGACATCCTCGATGCGGACTTTCCGGCGCCGCTGGTATGGCTGTTGCATCCGGATCCGGGAACTACGGATTCGCAGGCGCGGACCTCCGCGGCGGCGATCGAGGGGGACATGCGCTTTCGCTGGGACATGTGGCGATGGGCGCGGCTCGCCGCGCACAACGGCAGTAAGCACGTCTTCTTCTACGAATTCGCGCGCGCGCCGCCATTCCCCAGCGGCAATCGATACTACGGCCTCGGTGCGACGCACGGCATGGAAATGCCGTACGTGTTCGACCATCTCGACCCGCAGGAGGTGCCGTGGACTCAAAAAGATCGCGAGCTGGCGGCTGCGCTGGCCGGCTACTGGACGAACTTCGCGAAAAACGGCGATCCCAACGGACCCGGATTGCCGCTTTGGCCGGGCTTTAGGCAATCACCGGACGAGGTCATGATTCTTGGGGAGCCGTTGCGGGCCGAGGCGATCCCGAACGAGGGGAACCTGAAGACGATCGATCGAGTTTACGCGGCCGCCCGCTTGGCAAGCAGATACCTCTACTGGGTGCTGGCGCTGGCCGTGGTTGGGGTCGGTGCGGTTCTCGCCGTTTTGGTCATGGGGTTTCGACGCTGGGCCAGAAGGCGTCGCATGGGGTGACGGCGCATCCCGCAGGTCGTAGCGCCACTCCCCTTTGCCGCAATCAGCGACGCGACGCCAAACCTACCGGGGATTGCGAGTGCTGCAGCTGCAGGCCGATCCAATCTCTGGGCAATTCAGCGGCTGCATCCGCGCTCGTCAAAAGCAGCGTGTGGCGCGGGACTTCGCGAAAATGTTCCATCACGGTAGCCGCACCGAGTTGATATGCGGCCTGCGGGGAATGGGCGCCGATCTCCAGCACCTGGCCAAACGCGCCGAGTGCATTGCGCGCCGCCTTGGCAGTTTCATCGCTGCACGAGTCGGCAACCACCACGATCCATAAGGAGTTGCGCCAGCCGGACTGGTTGTTGGCTGCAAAAATGCTGGCAATGCATTTTGCAATGGTTTCGCACTGATTCCGCGCGAGGATGACGATCCCGACCGCTTGGATCTTCGATGCGGAGCGGGCTCGAGCGTAAGCGGCAGCGCTGGCTGGAGCTGGTTCTTGAGACACGCCGTTAGAATCGCAAATCCCAAGTCAAAATGTTGCAAACGATGCGCAGAGTGTGAGGCGTTTATCGCTTCGTATTTACACCATTTCTATGCGCCGCGGCGTTATGATGGCGGCCCATGGAACCGCGATGGAGGTTTTCATGGCAATTCAAGACTATGTGCGATCGATTGCGGCAACCGAGACCGTGTCCAAGGACCAGGTATTCCGATTCCTCGAAATGCAGTTCGCCCGCGCGGACAGGAATCATGACGGCGAATTGGATGCCGACGAACTGGCTGCCTTCGTCCACGCGGTAGCGAAGCCGGAAGCGGATCAGCGCTAGTCGCCAGTAACCGCGGCAAGTGAGCCGCGCCACTGCAAGCCGCGCCACTGCAAGCCGCGGCAACGCCGGCAACGCCGGCAACAGCGCTTCCTGCGCTCTTTGCCGCTCAAAAAAAATGGGGCGGCTGATGCCGCCCCATTCAATGACCCAACGATCACACCATCGCGCTACGTAGCCTGAGTCTGTACATCCTTGGCGATGGGGTCGGCCACCATCTTGTCGAGCATCTTGCGGCGCATGGGCGACAGCACGAATATCGCCAGCACGGCCGCGGTGATCGGCAACGCACCCGCGATCCACAGCACCGGCACCCAACTGCCGGCAGACGCCTTCAACGCGCTGGCCAGAGGGATCAGCAGCGAAGAGGTTCCTTTCGCGGTGTAGAGGAAGCCGTTGTTGGTCGCAGCGAATTTCGGGCCGAAGGTATCGCCGCTCACCGCGGGGAAGAGCGAGAAGATTTCGCCGTAGCCGAGGAAGATCAGCGGCGCGAAGATCAAAAATCCCGCGGTGCTATGGCCGAATTGCATCAGTCCCCAGATGGCCACCCCTTCGACGACGAACACCAATACCATGGTGTTCTCGCGGCCGAGATGGTCCGAAATCCAACCCGTGAGAGGGCGGGTCAAGCCGTTCACGAGCGAATCGATCGACAGTGCCATGGTGAGCAGCGGCAGGGTGGCCCAAAGAACGGTGACCGGGATCTTGTCGACGCCATAATCCTTGGCGATGGGAGCAATTTCGGCAGCCGCCATCAACCCGCCGGACGCAACCAGCACCATGCACAAATAGAGAACCCAGAAGACCGGCGTCTTGAGCATTTCGGCCGGACCGATATTGCGCCGGGCCATCGGATTGACCGCGCCCTTGATTGCGGCAACGATTCCGGTAAGCGGCGGTCGAATCAGGAACAACGATGCCACCACCACCACGATTCCCTGGATCATGCCGAAGGTGAAGAAGGCCTTATCGTAGCCGCCGGCCTTCACCATGTTGGCGATCGGAATCACGGTCAGCGCGGCGCCCGCGCCGAAACCCGCGGCCGTCAGTCCGGCCGCAAGACCGCGCTTGTCCGGAAACCACTTGAGCGCATTGCCGACGCAGGTGCCGTACACGCTGCCGGCGCCGATTCCGCCGACCACCGCGGAGAAATACAGCATTCCGAGCGAGGTAGCATAAGAATTCATGATCCACGAAAGCCCGGCCAAGATGCCGCCGAACAGGACCACCGGGCGAGGGCCGAACTTGTCCATCAAGTAGCCTTCCACCGGAACCAGCCACGTTTCGCAGAGCACGAAAATGGAGAATGCGACCTGAATGGCCGCCTTGGTCCATCCGAACTTATCGTGCATTGGATTCACGAATAGGGTCCAACCGTATTGCAGATTGGCCACCATCGCCATGCAGATGATACCCAGGACCAACTGCACCCAACGGCTTTTTAAACCGGTATGTTGGATGGGTGCGTTTATTTGAGCCGCGTTCATATTGCTATTACCCCCGGATGCAATGACGCAGATCCTGCGTCGTGACTATAAGATTTTTAATTGCGATCGCTAACCAACTCTTTGTAAACCCCGCGCACCGCGTTCAACCCAACGCCCCGTTAGGCTACTCCACCGATGTCGTGTGGTGGAAGCGGGTGAAATCCGTACACGTGATCATGGCTTTGCAGTGTAAAGCATGACATATGAAGTATATCTCCGTTGTAGGCGTTCAGCCATCGGAATGAAAAACGCGACCTAAATATCTGAAAATATTCAGTTTCCAGGCCGAATGCAGGAACTTTTTGTGTCTTGGGGAAGTCGGACGGGGGAGGTCCGATGGTCTCGGATGCCGTCAGGTGCCGTCCCGCATCACCCCAAGCAACTTCGCGCGCAGCGCAACCGCGGCCTCGGCGCTTTCAACCACGCCGCAGCTGTAAAGGGCGCTGGGGTAGGAAATTCGACGACGCGCGTACCGCTTGAGAAGCAGCGGATGCAGAGCCTCATCGGTGTGCAAGCTGGGCGCGGAATCCGTATCGCTGCCGTAAGCCAGCACATCAGGGCGAGCCTCGAGCAACTGCTCCAGGTCGAAGGAACCGTCGCTCTCTCCGTTGTTCGATGCGACGTTGACCCCGCCGGCAGCGGTTAAGATCGCGTCGAACAACGTGCCGCGTCCTGGCACTCCGCCGCCGCCATTCCATCCGGCGACGCGGATCGTGCGCCGAGGCCTCGTGGCCGCCAGCTCCCGCAGAGTTACGTCCATTTTTTCGATGAGTGCCTCCCCCAACGCGTCCGCGCCGAGCGCATTCGCGACCTTGCGCGTGGCGGCGCGGATTTCGGCGAAATTGTTGGCGGCCGGGACCTCGAGCATCGGAATGCCGACTTGTTTGAGCAGCATCCGCGCAGCCGGGGTCGTGTACGTGCCGGCAAGCACGAAGTCGGGGTTGGCGGCGAGCACTTCCTCGGCGCTGCCGTAATTGATGGGGACTTTGGCAGCTTGCGGCGAGAGAGACGAATTGTTCGGATCTCTGGAAAGAAAGGTAATGGAGGCAATTCGGCTTGGCGGAAGCAAGTCGAGCAGCAGCGCATCGGTGCACACGCTCAACGACATCACCCGCTGCGGCGGTTGTGCCGAGGCATTCGCCGCGCACAGAACGGCCGCGCACAGAACGGCCGCGCGCGCGGTGGCAAGCCAAGCTCTCATCCAAGCGAACCTCGCTGTCAGTATCCGGTGAGCGTCAGAACTTGGCTTTGACGCCCGCAAACGCTCCGAACGTCGGCTGATCGAATCCATCGGGATTTTGGTAGTGACGATTCAACAAATTGGTCATGCGCGCGGTCAGGCCCCAATTCTCGGTCAGCCTGTAATTGGCGGCCAGATCCACGGTCGTATAGGGGGACGCATTCAAACGGGGAATCGAGAAGTCCCGATTGCCGTCCACCCAGGAGCTGACCGACAGCAGCGTCGCGCTCAATTGCAGACGGTCCATCGCTTGCCATGAGGCCGCCAGACTCTCCTTGTTCTTCGGTCTGCGCAGCAGCGTCAAATGCGCAATTTCATCCGTGGCCTGGGTGAAGGTGTAATCGAGCCGCAGGGTGAGGGTCTTCACCGGCTGATACGCGACGAAACTTTCGACGCCATCGGTGACCGCTCGGCCGATATTCGCATCCGTGGTCCCATCCGGACTGGTATCGATCAAGTTCTTGATGTTGATATGAAAATAGGTAACGCCGAAGCGCAGGCTATTCCCGAGCAACGCCTGTTCGAAACCCGCATCCCATCCGACATCGGTCTCGGGACGCAAATTTGGGTTTGCGAAGAAGTCAAACGACGGAAAGCTTTGAAACATCTCGGTCAGCGTCGGCGCTTTGAAGCCGGTGCCGAGGCTTGCCTTGATCTTCGTGCCAAAGTCGCCAATGAGATATTCCGGCGCGATCCGGTAGGTGACTTTGCGGCCGAAGCGATCGTTGTCGTCATAGCGGACCGACACCGTGTCGTACAGACGGTCCTGGAAACTCGATTGCAGTTCGGCATACCCGGAATTGGTGGAGGTGCTCGCTGAAATCGGCGTTGCGATCGAATCGAGTTGATGCTCGGCTCCCAAGACCAACTTTTGACTGGCGGCGAGCGTAACCACGCCTTGCCAGTCGAACTTGACGCGCGCGCCAAAATTGGCGGTTTCCGCAGGCCCGTCCGGGCTGAAATCGTACGACTTGATGTTGCTGTAGGCGGCGCCCAAAGTTTCATCGAACGCGCCGCCGAAGCTCAGCAAATGAGCGGTCGCGCGCAAAAAATATTGTTTCGTATTGAAATCGCTTTGCGCGGTATCCGGAATCGATGGGAAGAAATCGAAATTATCCCCCGTGATTCGCAAGTGCGAGTCGGTGTAGCGCGCGACCAGCCCGAGATCGAACGTCTGGCTCACGTCGAACCCAAGTTTGGTGGAGCCGGTCAGGTTGTCGTCGTAATCATTGATCCGCGCCTGCCCCGGCTGCAGATAGACCGAGGGGGTCACGGGGGTGGAACCGGCATGGTTGTGCTGGAAATTCGCGGCGTAATGGAACTGATCAGCCGAACCGCTCAACCCGGCCGTCTGATTGAAAGTATCGAACGATCCACCCTCGATGCCGGCATTGAATTGCGCCGGTCCCGAGCCGCTCTTGGTGATGACATTGATGACTCCGCCGACGGCATCCGATCCGTACAGCCCGCTCTGGGGTCCCCGCAGGATCTCCACGCGTTGGATATCTTGAGTCAACAGCTGACCGAAATCGAACGAGGAGGTCGAACTGCTGGGGTCGGCAACATCGATGCCATCGATGAACACCTTGGTGTGATTGGAGTTGGTGCCGCGCATGAAGACCGATGTCTGGCCGCCCGGACCGCCCTCTTGCACCACATTCAAACCGGGCACCTCCTTCAGCAAATCGGGCATCGTGCGAATTTGTCTGGCCGAAATATCGTCGTCGGTCACAATCGTGACGCTGCTCGCCACCTCGATTTGCGGCGTGGGAATTCGGGTGGCGGTCACGACTACCGCTTGCAACGTATCATCGCGGACCGCGTCGTCGGTGTCGGCCCATGCCGCCGTCAGCGGCATCAGCGCAAGGATCGCGAACCAGAATCCAAGGCGGTTGGCGCGATGGGCCAATGTGCGGCGCGAGAACGCGATATCCATGAACAACTCCCGACGACGACCTGCCATTGGCCGCATCGGACGAGGCGCGCGTCGCGTCGACCCCTATCGGTGGACGAAGCGGCGCAGGCCTGCGCAAGCGCAGCCTACTCCGTCGCCACTAGGGTTTTCCTCTCGTTCAGCACACCCCGGCTGTTCGATGGGCGACCACGGCAAGTAGGTTTCCTGGCTCGCGGCTTGGAGTCCCTGCATCACCTTCCCGGATTTTGCAAATCCAGTGGTCTTCGATGCAAGGCACACCGCTTACAGTTGCGGGGGCAGCCCGGGCTTTGAACCCGAGTTCCCTTGAATCCCCATACAGGGGAACGAGTCGTGCCTCCTTAAGTTGCCGCAAAACGCGGCGCCGGTCAACAGCAGCTTGCGTCGCGGCGCAGAGATATTTTTGTTGCCGTGCACGGCGCAGCGCCCGCGATATGGCACACTGTGATATTAATTGACCGAAGAGTTCGAGCGTGAAGAATCGAGGCGAGGAGCGGACGCTGGATAAATCCGACTTCGAGGGTCTTTCGGAATTTCGCCATCAAATGCGTAAATTCGAGCGATTTTCGGAAACCGCGTCGCGGGCCAACGGCATAACGCCTTTGCAATATCTGCTGCTGCTGCACATCAAGGGGTTTCCCGGCCGAGATTTCGCGTATGTGGGAGAACTGGCGGAGCGGCTGCAGGCGAAGCCGCACGGTGTCGCGGCGCTCGTCACCCGCTGCGAATTGCGCGGCCTGGTGCAGCGGCGGCCGAGCCTGCGCGACGGCCGCGAGGTCGAAGTGCATCTATCGAAGAAGGGCGCTGTCCTGTTGACGAAACTGGCTCATTTGCACCGTGCCGAACTCAGATCCATTCGCGGCAGTTTTCCGGCGCTGATTCTGGGCCCCTCGACATGATCGACAACCGGCGCGATTTCACCGCCAATCGGCGTCTGCTCGGCATCGCTGCGATCGCTGCCCCAATCGGATTGGTGAGCACGGCGGCGGCATTCGGCCTGCTGGCATTGATCCGGCTCTTTACCAACCTCTTTTTCTTTCAAACATTCTCTTTCGCACCGCATTCGCCGGCGCTGAACCATCTGGGTCTCTGGGTCATTCCCATCCCCGTGGCCGGCGGACTCATGATCGGCTTGCTGGCGCGCTTTGGATCGGAGCAGATTCGCGGTCATGGCATACCCGAGGCCATCGAGGCCATTTTATTCGGGCAGAGCAGGATGTCGCCGACGGTGGCGCTGCTGAAACCGCTGTCTTCGGGAATTGCGATCGGCAGCGGCGGCCCGTTCGGCGCCGAAGGTCCCATCATCATGACCGGCGGCGCCATCGGCTCGCTGATCGGGCAGCAGCTTCGCATCAGCGGCGCGGAGCGCAAGGCGCTGTTGGTCGCGGGCGCGACGGCGGGCATGACGGCGATCTTTGGCACGCCTCTGGCCGCTGTCATGTTGGCGGTGGAACTGCTGTTGTTCGAATTGCGTCCGCGCAGCTTGCTGCCGGTGGCCATCGCCTGCGCCGTGGCGGGATTCACGCGGCCGTATTTCTTCGCTGCGGGGCCGCTGTTCCCGCTGCAGACCTCGGCCGTGACATCGACGGTTCTGTTGCCGTGCTTTCTTGCGGGGCTGGCGAGCGGCGCCCTGTCTTGGGTGCTCTCGACATCGCTCTACAAGGTCGAGGATGCCTTCGGCCGACTGCCGATCCATTGGATGTGGTGGCCGGCCATAGGCGCCATCGCAGTGGGCGTCGGAGGCTACCTGCAGCCGCGGGCGCTCGGTGTGGGGTACGACGTCATCGGCGACCTGCTGCAGAATCGCCTGGTATTGAGCGTGGCGCTCGGTCTGCTGATGTGCAAAGCGATGATGTGGGTAATAGCGCTGGGTTCCGGCACTTCAGGGGGAGTTCTCGCGCCTTTGCTGACGTTGGGCGCGGGTTTGGGCGTGGTGCTCGCTCCCGTCATGCCCGGGGGCGAGCCCGCCTTGTGGCCGCTGGTATTCATGGCCGCCACCCTCGGCGGGATGATGCGGGCGCCGCTGATGGCCGTCCTGTTCGCGTTCGAAGTGACGCAAGATGCCAACGCGCTGCTGCCGCTCATCACAGCATGCGTTTCCGCTTATGGGTTCACCGTATTGACCATGCCGCGCTCGATTCTGACCGAAAAAATCGCGAGGCGCGGCCGGCATATTCATCGCGAGTACGGAATCGATGTGCTCGAACGCCACACCGTGCAGGAGGTGATGACCCGTAAACTGAAAACGATCGATGCGGGAATGAGCGTCGCCGATGCGCTGGACTCGTACTTCGGATCCGCACAGCTCCATCGTGCCTTTCCGGTGGTGCGGAACGGCCGCTACATCGGCATGCTGGATCGCGCGGCTCTGCTGAAGCACGAGGGCAGCGAGCGCGACCAAGCGGTCGGTGATCTGTTCGGCGACAGCGCCCCGGTGATGGCGCTCCCCGATGAAACTTGCAGAGCCATCGCGACGCGGCTCGCCGTGCATCATCTGGAGCGCATAGCGGTGGTGCAAAACGCCGAATCGCGCGAACTCATCGGCCTGGTATCGCGCAGCGATCTGGTCAACCCGTCGCGCTTGTTGTTCGACGAGGAGCACAATTACCAGGCATCTGAAACGACCGCGGTTTCCGGTTTGATGGATGTGTTTCGGCGCCGCTGAGCGCAATCCTCCAGGGTGGACCCCCCGGTAAGCGTTTACGCCGCCGCCGCGAGCCGCGTCAACGCGGTGTTCACGCCGGCCGTCATCTCGTCGACGCATTCGCGCTCCAACCGCGCGCTCAAGCGGTCAAGATCGATCCCCACCGTCTCGAGATCTCCGAGTTGTGCGAGCACCTCGAGCAGATTGCGCTCGACGGTGGGCGCCGCTGTACCGTGATCGCGATACGCTTCCGCCGCGTTCAGCGACATCGAACTGATGGTGTCGCGACCGATGAGCCGATTCACGTACTTGAGGTCGCTGTCGCAGGCTTCACGGCTATATGCGCCGGTCCACAGCAGACGCTGCGGTTGTGCATGGCATGCCGCGAGAGGTCGCCAGCGCAGCGAAGCGATCATGCCCTTGTAATCCTGGTAGGCAAATTGCGCCACGGCAATCGCCGCGTGGCCGCGCAGGTGGCTTATGCGGGCGGCTTTCTCGGGCCGTCGAATGGCATCGAGTTCGTGGTCGACCGCGGCGTCGATACGGCGCACCGAAATACTGGCTACGGAAACGATGCGCTCGAGCGGCAATCGCTCGGCGGCGCGATCCTCCAAACCGTGTATATACGCGGCCGCCACCTGCCGATGGCGACGCGTGCCGAAAATCAAGGTCGCATTCACATTGATTCCGGCTGCCGTCAAGGTCCGAATTGCCAGCAAGCCGGCATCGGTTGCCGGCACCTTGATCATGGCGTTGGGACGGGCGATCAGATTCCACAGCCGTTGCGCTTCGGAATGCGTACCTTCGGCATCGTCGGCGAGAGCGGGCGGCAGATCGATGCTGACGTAACCGTCGCGGTGGCCGGAATCTCGATACGCAGGACGCAACAGATCCGCGGCGCGGCGCGCGTCCTCGATGCTGAGGTGTTCGTAGATTTGTTGTGGCTTCGCGCCGGCCGCGCGCAGCTTTGCGACGGTCTTGAGGTAGCTCACGTCCTCGGCATAGGCTGCGGCAAATCTCGCGGTATTGACATCAATACCCGAGATGCCCTCTTTAATCAGGTGAATGAATTGAGACCCGGCGAGCACGCTGGGATGCATGCATTCCAGCCACGTGCTCTGTCCATACCTCTGCAAATCGTAGAGCCGGTTTCCGCCCAGTCTTCGGTTCATTGCTGCTGCCTCCGGGGCTACCGGCTCCAGGCAACGACGCGAAGCGGCAGCGGCCATCAAATTAGACGGGGCAGTTGCCGGAAAATTCCCGTGATAGGCCGCAGCGTCGCTTCTTCGCGGCGTCTTCGCGGCCTGCTGCATTGCACATGACGCTTTCGGCTTGCGCCTGCTCGACGTTGCGCCCCTTGCCTATGGCGTTTGACGATGCACAGGTCCTAGCGTAACGCCGACACGCAAAGCTGCCGGTCCCCGCGTTGCGATCGATGAATCTCTAAGAGTATTGCTTAGAGTCGTCTGACCATGCAGCACCGGGCTTTTGGCTTAGTTTGCTTGGCGGTCGGGGCGGCGGCGCTGTTTTAATCTCCCTGGGAGATTTTCGCGTACCGGGTTTGAGTTTGAGAGTGGGGCGGGAAGAGGGGATGTTCGAAGGATTCGATTGATGCATAGAGGGTTTGATGGCTCCTTGGACTCGAGGGCGATTTGGTTGGCAGTGTCGGGAGTAAGTCGATGACCTGGTTTGATGTTATTGAGCGATCACGACGTTTATACGTCCACCGCTTCAATTTGTCGATGGCCGCCTGGCTTCCCGGATTTCGTGCGACCCAACGGACTAAGAGAGAGTAAGGTCTATCTTCATAAAGCAAGACAATGAGGTGCCTCGTGGAGGAGAAGCAACATCGAGAGGAGTTCGATACGGGCCTTTCCCGAATCCGGCACGAAATCAAGGGCCGGCTCGTGCAGCATGGCTTTTTCGGCAGCGTCACGTACCGAGATATCGAGGCTGATCAAGTTCTCAGCGGTTCGACGGTCGAAATCGCAGTGAAGGGTAAGACCGCACAAAGGTCATTCAGCCGGCTGGAGATTGAAGGATGCCGTCTTAAAGTGAGCGGTGCCGTCTTGTCAGGCGTAATATCGATGGTGGAAGAATTATCAGCCTAGCGACATTATTTGAATCGCATGCGGAGCGCTAGAACGCTGCAAAGGCACAATTCTAGGAGCCAATCATGAAATTAATAGTCACGGTTCTTGCTGCTGCTTGGTTGATGTCCGGTTGTTTCACCAACCCTCCGCAGGAAGACAGCACCGGCGTCGGACATCGGGATCCGCGCACCGGCCTGTGCAACGACGGCACGCCGCCGCCGTGCGCTCCGCCTCGGGACTAACCGAAGCGGATTATTGGCCTTGCGGCGACCGACGCAGCAGAAGCCTCAAATGTGAACCAACCTGATGATCGATTTTAGCGAGTCAAAATCCGAAGGGTTTCGCGTATAAAGGGGCAAGCTGTTTGCGGCGGCTGTGGAGGCGATAAGCAAGTCCGCGAGCCGGGTGCGACTTGTCTGTCCGGCAGCTCGCGCAGCCGCGAACATTCTGCCGTAGGCGCGCGCGGCTGCGGCATCGAAGGGCAGCGGATCCCACGTTGAACTCGCCCATTGCAATCGGTCCTGGCGTCGAGCGCGTTCACCGGTATCGTGTGTGGCGTGAGGACCGGCGGCGAGTTCGGCCAGGGTCACGGCCGAGATGGCGGAGTCGTCAGGCAGCAGCGCGCCATCAATCAGGTCGTGGTCGATAACCACCGACGTGTCGAGTAAGCCTTTCGTGGGTTCAGTCATTGACGTGCTGGTCGATCACTGCATCGAGGTCCGCGCGAAACCGCGTGGCATCGATTCGTGGTGCACGCGCCGCTGCTTCGGAAAGCGTTGCTCGCGGCACAAAGCGCCGCTGCCCAATGGGCCGCAACTCCGCAACGGGCGTGCCGTTGCGCGTCACGACAATGGTCTCACCGGCTTCGACTTCGCGGAGCACGGCAGCGGACTGATTGCGAAGCTCGCGCTGATTGATGGTTCGGCTCATGAAAAAATAGTAGCACATGTAGCACTTTGTAGCACGTATAATTTAACATAGAGTGCTACGGGCATATCTTGTTAATTACAAATAGATTTTCTGACAGACAATCCTGACATCAAGCGGGAGTGGCCGGCCAATTAGCGCTTTTCGCAGCCTCGTCATCGTGAATCCAGCGTCGGCAGCAGGCGCCACCGGCCGACGCTGGGATCGAATCGCCAAACTGCTGCGATCTTCACTGGGCGATTTCGAGCACGTGGCTACTCGGATGCCGGGCGAGGCCACCCGCTTATCACGGGCCGCCTTGCGCGAGGGCTACGAAATGGTCGTTGCCGTCGGCGGCGACGGAACACTCAATGAGGTCGTCAGCGGCTTTTTCGACGGCGAGCAGAGGGTTGCGCCGCAGGCCGTGTTGGGTGTGATCGCGCTTGGCACGGGTTGCGATTTCGCGCGGACGATCGCTCAAACGAACCTGGAGTCCGCCTGTGCGCGGCTTGCGGGGCGCGAGACACGCACGATTGACGTTGGTCTCGCCCGCTTTACCGGCCACGACGGCGCTCCGGCCACGCGGATCTTCATCAACGTGGCCTCATTCGGCTGCGGCGGACTGGTCTCGCATCTCGTAAGTTCCCGCCTAAAAGCCGTGAGCGGCCGACTGGCGTTTACTCTGGCAACGCTGTACGCGTTGGCGGTCTATCGCGACCAGCATGTCAGCCTGGAATTCGACGATACGCCGCCGCGCACACTCGCGATTACCAATTGCGCTTTCGGCAACGGCCGGTTTTTTGGTGCGGGAATGCAGGTGGCGCCTGCCGCGGAACTTGGTGACGGTGAACTCGACGTGACGATCTGGTCGGGTTTCGGATGGTGGGATTTTATCCGCAAGCGGCACAGGCTTTACGACGGCACTCACGTACGCGAGCCGGGCACGCAGCTGCTGCGGACTCGGCGCGCGAGCGCGACCAGCGCATCGAATGTCCTGCTAGAGCTGGACGGCGAAAGCGCGGGAACGCTGCCGGCGCAGCTGGAGGTGCTCGCCGGCGCGCTACGGTTGAAGGTGTAGTCTATTATCTATGGTGCGCGTCGTTCCATTTGTCGCCCTCGACCAACTTCTGCTGGGCAGCATTTTCAGTCGCGCCAAAGGCATCCTGCTAGGGGGAGTTGCGCACTGATTTACGAAGCGCCGCGTCGGCAATGGGCCGCATGGCAGCGTAACCCGCCGAGTTCGGATGCACGCCGTCGTTGCTGAGTTCAGTGCGAAATGCTCCGGAAGACGTGCTCAACGATGAATAGTAGTCGGCGTATATCAGCCGATGTTCGCCGGCAAATTGCCTGAGCCACGCGTTCAGTTGCCGGATTTGCTCCCCCGGCTGAATATCGGGCCGCCACGGAAAACGTTCAGCCGGAAGGATGCTGGCCAGTACGACATGAATATGATGAACCGTTGCCAGATCGACCATGGCGCGGATGTTGTACTTGAAGTTCTCCGGACTGCTTGGGCCGGTATTTCCTGCGACATCATTGGTGCCCGCCATGATGTGCACGGCGCGCGGATGCAGCGCCACGACATCCTGGTAGAAACGCAGCAGCATCTGCGGACTGGTTTGTCCGCTGATGCCGCGATCGATGACGCCGCCGCTGAATAACGAAGCATCGCCGACGCCCCATCCCTCAGTGATCGAATCACCCATGAACACCACGGTTGGATGCGCGCCGCTCTTGCGGATCGCTTCGTTGTCGGATTTGTAATGGCATAGGTCGGCAAAGTCGCGCGCGAGATCCTCTGCGTGCTTTTTCAGGTACTCACGCAGCTTCTCGTCTCCGCCCGCGGGCATCGGCGGCGGCTTGGCGCCCGGCTTGAGCATGGCGTCGAGCATTTCCCGGGGCGGCGGGGACGGAGGCGGCGGGCACGGAGAGTCGGTCATTCGCGCCGTGGGCATGGCCGTTTGCGCGTGAGCGGCTATCGGGCTTCCCAAGGCGATCGCACCGAAAAGCGCGAACTTGCACCATCGTATGATCATGAGCAATTAGACCGCAGCCACGCCGATGGGAGCATTGCGCTGCACCGAGAGCGCCGCCGCTTCTGCGAGGACGAGCGCGGCGATGCCGTCGCGGTAGCCGGCCATGGGCATCCGCGCATCGCGCAAAATATCCACAAAATGCTGCATTTCACGGCGATAGGCTTCCGCGTAGCGCTCGAGGAAGAAATTCTGCAGCGCATCGCTCGCCCATCCGCGTTCGGTTGCGGTCGACACCGTGCTCATCAGTACATTGTCGGCGCGGGCGCTGCCGGCGGAACCGTACGCTTCGATGCGTTGGTCGTAGCCATATCCTGAACGGCGGGTGTTGCTGATGACGCACAGGCGGCCGCCCGCCGTGCGCAGCAATATTCGCGCGGTGTCGACATCGCCGGCCGCGCCGATCGCCGGATCGACCAAGCAGCTGGCGCTCGCGAAAACCTCCGTGGGTTCTTCGTTCAGCAGCCAGCGCGCCATGTCGAAGTCATGAATGGCCATGTCCTTGAACAGGCCGCCGGAGGTGCGGATATAGGAAACCGGCGGCGGGGCAGGGTCGTGACTCACGATATTCAGGCTCTCCAATCTGCCGATGGCCTGCGACTCCATCTTTGCCTTGAGCGCGGCGAAATGCGGATCAAAGCGCCGGTTGAATCCGACCAGCAGCCTGGCAGCGGACAATTTCGGCGCGGCGTCCCGCGCGCGCGCCAAATCGAGGTCCAACGGCTTCTCGCAAAAAATTGCCTTGCCGGCCGCCGCCGCCAAGAGCGCCTGGTCCAGGTGCGCATGGGTTGCGCTCGCGATGATCACGCCCGAAATGGAGCCATCGCCCAGCACCGCATCCATGTCCACGACCTCGGCCGCGGTTTGCCGTGCGAGCGCGTCGGCGGCCGAGCGGTTCGGATCGACGATGTACTTGAGCGTCAACTCGGGCTGTGCCGCGGCGTTGCGCGCGTGGATTTGTCCGATCCGGCCCGCCCCAAAAATCGCCACATTGAACATTGCCGCTCCCGTAAATTGGATCGTTGGCGCTCGATCGAACCATCGTTTTCAGCGCGAGTATAATCAAACGCTCATTTCTCGTTGCGTGAGTTCCTTGCATCTGACGGATAAATCCATCGACCTGATCGCCATCGGCCGCTCGAGCGTCGACTTGTATGGCGAGCAGATCGGCGGCCGTTTGGAAGATATGGGCTCATTCGCCAAGTACGTGGGCGGCAGTCCCACCAACACCGCCATTGCGGCGGCACGACTCGGCCTGAAAAGCGGCCTGTTGACCCGGGTCGGCGCCGATCATATGGGGCGCTTCATTCGCGAAGAACTGGTGCGCGAGGGCGTGGATGTGCGCGGCGTGCGCACCGACCCGGCACGCTTGACGGCTCTGGTCGTGCTCGGCATCCGTAACCGCGAGTCGTTTCCGCTGATTTTTTACCGCGAGAATTGCGCCGACATGGCGCTGTGCGAACAGGATGTCGATGAGGCCTATCTGGCATCCGCGCGCGCGGTTTTGATCAACGGCACGCATCTCTCCGCGCCCGGCGTGTTCGCCGCGAGCTCGAGCGCCGCGCGGCGAGTCAAAGCGAATGGCGGCCGGGTGGTCTTCGATGTCGACTACCGGCCGGTCCTGTGGGGCTTGACCGCGAAGGATTTGGGCGAAAATCGCTTCGTTTTCAGCGCGGCGGTCAGCGAACGCCTGCAGGCCGCGCTGCCGTGGTGCGATTTGATCGTGGGCACGGAAGAGGAGCTGTGCATATTGGGAGGCTCGGAACGGCTGCTCGCGGCCATCCAGAACATACGGGCCAAAACACCGGCAACCTTGGTTTGCAAACGCGGCGCGCGCGGCTGCGTCGCCTTTGCCGGCGATATCCCCGCTGATATCGAAGCGGGTCTCGTGGTCCCCGGCTTCAAGATGGAGGTGCTCAATGTGCTGGGCGCGGGAGATGCCTTCATGGGCGGTTTTCTACGCGGCTGGCTGCGCGATGAAACTCTCGAGCAGAGCTGCCGCATGGGCAATGCCTGCGGCGCGATCGTCGTGTCGCGCCACGGCTGTGCGCCCGCGATGCCGACCTGGACCGAGCTGCAGTCGCTGCTGCGCACCGCCGGCGAGCGTCCCGCGGAATCGTTCATTCGCCAATTGGATCACCTCCACTGGGCCTCGACGCGGGCACGCGACTATCCTGAGTTGATGGTGCTGGCCATCGATCACCGCAGTCAGTTTGAAGATCCCGCGAATTTCGGCGCCGCCGATCGTGAGCGGATTGCGGCATTCAAGCGTCTGGGGTTTCGGGCGCTGCACGCCGCCGCCCGGCACGACCGGCGTTTCGGCGTGTTGCTCGATGGGCGCTATGGATTCGACGCCTTGAGCGAGGCGGAGGATTCGCCCTATTGGATCGGCCGGCCCATCGAAGTTCCCGGCTCACGTCCGCTCGAGTTCGAAGGCGCCGCCGATGTTGCCGTCGAGTTGTCGAGCTGGCCGCTCAATCAGGTGGTCAAATGTCTCGTGAACTACCATCCGGACGACGCGGCCGATCTCAAGGAGCGGCAGGACCGCCAGCTCCAGCGCTTGTTCGCCGCATGCCGCAAGATGCGGCACGAACTGCTGCTGGAAGTCATTCTGCCGCGAGAGATGCCGGCCGATTCCCAAACGATGGCGCGCGCGCTGTCGGCCATCTACGCTCTCGGGGTGCGGCCCGACTGGTGGAAGCTGCCGCCGCGCGGCGGCAGCGCGCACTGGCAGGCGATTCAAGCTACGATTGAACGCGAGGATCCCCTGTGCCGTGGAGTACTGCTGCTGGGAATGTCGCAGACCGAGACGGAACTCATCGCATGCTTTGGCGCCGCGGCGCCCTTCGCAATCGTCAAGGGTTTCGCGATTGGTCGAACCATCTTCCAGGATGCGGCTCGTGCCTGGTTTTGCGGCGCGATGAACGATGCCGACGCTTGCCAGGCGATGGCCTCGAACTTCTCGAGGCTGGCGGACGCGTGGCAAGGCGCGCGCACGGCGGTTGCCATATGAAAACCATCCGATGCACCGCGGCGCAAGCGGCGATTCGATATCTGGCGAATCAGTACGTCGATGCCGCGGCGCAAGAGGTGCGCTACTTCGCGGGCGTGTGGGCCATATTCGGTCATGGCAATGTGGCCGGCCTCGGAGAAGCGCTGCACGCGGCGCGCCAGCAGCTTCCCACCTATCGGGCGCACAACGAGCAGGCAATGGCGCACGCGGCCATCGCCTATGCCAAGCAGTTGCGGCGGCGGCGCGCGATGGTATGTACCAGTTCCATAGGACCGGGCGCGACCAACATGGTGACCGCGGCGGCGCTGGCGCACGCCAATCGATTGCCCGTGCTGTTTCTGCCGGGCGATGTCTTTGCCAGTCGCGGCCCCGATCCGGTGCTGCAGCAGATCGAAAATTTTGCCGACGGCACCGTCTCGGCCAACGATTGCTTCAGGCCGGTTTCCCGCTACTTCGACCGCATCGCGCGTCCGGAGCAATTGATCGACGCGCTGCCGCGCGCCATGAATACCCTGCTGGATGCGGCCGCTTGCGGTCCGGTGACGTTGGCGTTTTGCCAGGATGTGCAGGCGGAAGCGTACGACTACCCGCAAGGGTTTTTTCGGCGCCGCGTGTGGAGCATTCGCCGCCAACCGGCGGATGGGCGCGAGATCGAGCAGCTCGCGGCGTGGCTGAAATCCGCGCGTGCGCCGCTGATCATCGCCGGCGGCGGCGTTCACTACAGCGGCGCCGAAGCGCTGCTCGCCGATTTCGCGGCGCGTTTCGGAATTCCCGTCACCGAAACGCAGGCGGGGAAGGGCGCATTGCCGTGGGATCATCCTTTGAATCTCGGCGCCATCGGCGTGACCGGCACCGCTTGCGCCAACGCGGCCGCGGCGCAGGCCGATTTGATCTTAGGTGTAGGCACGCGATTGCAAGACTTCACCACCGGCTCGCGCGCCCTGTTCAACGCACCGAATTGCCGCGTGGTGCAAGTCAACGTTGCCCCCTATGACGCCGGCAAGCACGAAGCCGCGGCGGTGGTGGGCGATGTACGCGAGGTGCTCGGCGCGCTCACCGACCGTCTCGGTGCTTGGCGCCCCGATCGCAACAGGGCGATGATCAAGGCGGAAATCGCTCGCTGGAATCTCGCCTGGGAGGGGGCAACCAACGCGCCGGGTTCGGGTTTGCCTTCCGATGCGCAGGTCATCGGTGCGTTGTGGCGCAGCTGTTCGGACAACGCGGTGGTCGTGTGCGCGGCCGGTGGATTGCCGGGAGAGCTTCACAAACTGTGGCGGGCGAGGACGCCCGATGACTATCACGTGGAGTATGGCTATTCCTGCATGGGCTATGAAATCGCGGGGGGCCTGGGCGTCAAAATGGCGCAGCCGCTGCGCGACGTTTATGTTTTGGTCGGCGATGGCAGCTATTTGATGCTCAATTCCGAACTGGCCACCTCGGTGTCGTTGGGATTCCGTTTGATCGTCGTGGTGCTCAACAATCGGGGATTCGGCTGCATCAATCGGCTGCAAAGAGCGACCGGCAGCGCGGCCTTCAATACCCTGTGGGAGGATTCGACTCACAGCACTCTTGCGGACATCGATTTCGTGGCGCATGCGGCGAGCTTGGGCGCCATCGCCGAGAAGGCCGCCTCGATCGACGCGCTGGAACAGGCATTGCAGCGCGCACGCCGCTCCGAACGTACCCACGTGATCGTCATCGACACCGACCCCGCCGTCAGCACGGCGGCGGGCGGCGCGTGGTGGGATGTGGCCATTCCCGAAGTCTCGGCACGCGCCGAGGTCGATGCGGCTCGGGCGGCATCATTGAGCCAGCGCAAGAACCGTCGGCTGGGAGACTAAGGTCATGAGCATCCGCTTCGGCGTGAGTCCCATCGCCTGGATCAACGATGACCTGCCGGCGCTTGGCGGCAATACGCCGTTGGAATCCGTTCTCGGCGACGCCCGCGATGTCGGGTTCGCGGGCATCGAGCTCGGCGGAAAGTTTCCTAAAGATGCCAAGGTGCTTCAGGCCTTGTTGAATCGCTATCGATTGGCGTTGGTCGGTGGCTGGTACAGCGCCAGCCTGCTGACCCGTTCCGCGGCCGCCGAAATCCAGGCGTTGCAGACTCACTTGAGGCTGCTTAAGTCCTTGGGCTGCAGCGTGTTCATTCTTGCCGAGACCAGCAACGCGATTCACTGCGATCAAGGCATTGCGATGTCCGCCGCGCCGCGGCTCGCCGACTTAGGCTGGCCTGAGTTTGGGCAGAAATTGACCGAGGTTGCCGACTATCTCGGCCAAGCGGGCCTACACATGGCCTATCACCACCACTTAGGCACCGTGGTGGAATCGCAGCACGATCTGGACCGGTTCCTCCACTTCACAGGCCCGTCGGTCGGTCTGACGGTGGATACCGGTCACGCGGCACTGGGCGGTATCGACGCCGTGGCGCTCATTCGCGGCCATCCGCACCGGGTCGCGCACGTGCATTGCAAGGACATCCGCTCGCGCGTTTTCAGCCAAGCCAGAGCCGAAGGCAAGAGCTTTTTGAGCGGCGTGATCAGCGGAATGTTTACCGTTCCCGGCGATGGCGATCTTGAATTCGCCGGCCTGATGCAAGCACTTGCAAAAATTGGCTATGCTGGCTGGATTATCGTCGAAGCGGAACAGGACCCGGCGGTCGCGGCACCCAAGACATATGCGGCCTTAGGGCTCGAAACGCTGCGCCGCGAGGCATCCGCAGCCAACTTGCACGAGATGGAGCCTTCATGAGCAAGCTTCTGATTCGGTCCGGCGTCCCCTGATGCCGCCGGTTGTGTGCTCAACATTACGCCGCAGAGCGCCGGCTGGCGTCACATCGGATTTCAAGTGCACCGCCTGGAGAATGGCCAAACGGTCCGGGGTGGCACGGGACAGCGTGAGACCTGCCTGGTGGTGCTCGCAGGAACCGCCGATATCGCCGTCGATGAGCGGCATTTCGCAGGCATCGGGCATCGCGGCTCGGTGTTCGACGATGCGGCGCCGGGCGCTGTGTACGCGCCGGCCGGCTGCAGCTATTCGGTGACCGCGCAGGGCAGGGTTGAATTGGCGGTTTGCTCGGCGCCGGGAAAGCCGGGACGCTCACCGCGCGCCATCGACGCCGCCGACATGACTCAAGAGGTGCGCGGCAGCGGCACGAATACTCGCTACGTCAGAAATATTCTGCCCCAAACCAAGGAAGCCGACAGCCTGCTGGTCGTGGAAGTGATCACCCCGGGAGGGCATTGGTCAAGCTATCCGCCGCACAAGCATGACACCGCGGCTTTGGGAAAAGAAACCGTGCTGGAGGAGACTTACTACCATCGGCTGAAGCCGCCGCAAGGATTCGCCTTTCAGCGGGTCTATACCGATGAGCGCGATCTCGACGAAACGGTTTGCGTGCATGACGGGGACCTCGTCCTCGTGCCTCGAGGCTACCATCCTGTTGGCGCAGCCCACGGCTATGATCTGTACTACCTGAATGTCATGGCGGGACCGGAGCGCAATTGGGTTTACCGCAACGATCCTGAGCACGCGTGGCTCGCCGCGCAGCCTAATTCAAAAGCACCGCACTGATGCGCGCGCGCCGCGGAGAACTCAATTACGCCGGACTCGCGGCATGCCTGCTCTTGGCCAGCTTGCCGCTCGGTGGCGCCGGATGCTCGGGTAAGCCGGACGGAAATTCCATTCAGATTGTCGCCAGTCTGCACGACATGACTGAACCGTTCTTCGTCGCGGTAAAGCGCGAGTTGGACGCCGAGGCCGCGCGGTTGGGCGTTAGCGTTTCGGTGCAGGACGGGCAGTCGAACTCGGCCAAGCAGACATCAGACATCGAGGCGGCCATTACGGGAGGGGCCCAGGGCATTATCCTCGCGCCGAACGATGTGAACGCGCTCACGCCGGCCGTGGACGAGGTGATCAAGGCGGCAATTCCCATCGTGACCTTGGATCGCAGGGTCGACCATACCAGCGTGCCCGTCCCGCATGTGGGAGCGGACAATGTCGCCGGCGGTCGCATCATGGCGCAGTGGGCGATCGATTCCTTTCCGGATGGCGCGCGAATTCTCCTCATCACCGGACAGTCGGGATCCAGCCCGTCCATCGACCGCACGCGCGGCATCAAAGAAACCTTGGCGGCCGCGGGCGCGAAATACCAAATCGTCGCGGAGCAATCGGGCAATTGGAAGCGGGAGCAGGGCCTGACCGTGACTCAGAACGTCTTGACCTCGCTCGGCGCGCAGTCACTGCAGGCCATCGTTGCGGAGAGCGACGAAATGGCCTTGGGGGCTCTGGAAGCCTTGCGCTCCAGCGGCGTTGCCGGCGTCAAGGTGATCGGATTCGACGCCACACCCGACGCGTTGAAGCTGGTGCGCAGCGGCGAGATGGCCGCCACGGTCGAGCAATCACCGATCAATCAGGCTCGAACCGCACTTCGGCAGCTGGTGGCGCGGATCCGTCAACACACGGCCATGCCCGGCGCGAGCATCGCGCCGCTGCTCATCACGCAATCGAACGTCAATCAGGCCGAGCGCCTCGGCGAAGTTCGCTAGCGGCGCCGCTCGCGTGCGGAATCTTCTGCAGGTGCGCGATGTTTGCCGGCAATTTCCGGGCGTCAAGGCATTGGACGGCGTCGACCTGCAGGTGCGCATGGGTGAGGTGCACGCGCTGCTGGGCGAAAACGGCGCCGGTAAGTCGACTCTCCTGAAGATCCTGTCGGGCGCGCTGCGCGCGGACCGCGGCGAAGCAACGCTGGACGGCGCGATGCTGCAGCCGGCGGACACGCCGCGCGAACGGCAACGCTTGGGCCTCGTGACCATTTATCAAGAGTTCAATTTGCTGCCGTTCATGTCGATTGCCGAGAACCTTTACCTGGGCCGCGAACCCCAACGTCGCGGGTTCATCGATTGGGCCAGGATGCACGACGATGCGCGCGCGTTATTGGCGAGCTTGGGCTTGAGCGTCGATCCAAGGCGTGAGGTGCGCCATTTGAGCGTCGCGCATCAACAGATGATCGAAATCGGCCGTGCCGTCGCGCAACAAGCCAAGCTCATCGTCATGGATGAGCCGACCGCCGCGTTGGGCAGCCGCGAAGTTGCGATCCTGCATGGCGTTATCGGAGAGCTCAAGGCACGCGGCGTGAGCTTCGTCTACGTCACGCATCGGCTGGATGAGGTCAAGCAGGTCTGCGACAGATTCACGGTGTTGCGCGACGGCCGCCGCGTCGCCAGCGGCGAGGTGAAAAGCGTGGGGACCGGCGATTTGGTGCGTCACATGGTCGGTCGCGATGTGGAAGTTTCGAGACGCGCGGCGACGGCGAGCTCGGGCGAAACCATGCTCGCCGTGACAGGCGTCTCGCGCGCGCGCGAATCGAGCGGCCGGCACGCCATTGCTCTGACAGATCTCTCGATCGAGGTGAAAGCCGGCGAGATTTTGGGATTTGCCGGGCTGGTGGGAGCGGGCCGCACGGAACTGGCGCGGATCATTTTCGGCGCCGATCGCTGCGATCGGGGAGCGCTGTACCTCGATGGCGCCGAGCTGCGTCCGTTGCGCTCTCCCAAAGAAGCGATCCGCGCCGGAATTGCGCTGGTGCCTGAGGATCGAAAGCAGCAGGGCTGCTTCTTGGAACAATCGATCAGTCAGAATCTGACGCTGCCGAGTTTGAAGCGCATCGCGCGCTGGGGCATTTTTGTCGACGCCACCCAAGAGCGCCAGTTGGTGCAGAAATACCGGTCGGCTCTGCGCATCAAGATGCCGAGTCCGGCCGCCGCGGTCGGCACGCTGTCCGGCGGCAATCAACAGAAGGTGTTGCTGGCGCGCTGCATGGCACTGCAACCCAAAGTCTTGATCGTCGATGAACCGACCCGGGGAATCGATATCGGGGCGAAGGCCGAGGTTCACCAATTGCTATTCGACATGGCGCGAAGCGGCATGGCGTTGATCGTCATCTCTTCTGAAATGCCCGAGGTTCTCGCGCTCAGCGATCGTATCGCCGTGTTCCGCGAGGGCTGCATCAGCGGCATTCTCGACGGTCGGAACGCCACCGAAAACAAGCTGATGGAGCTGATGGCCATTTCAACCGCGGCGGGTTTTCCGCGAAGCGCGGCGCGATGAGCGAAAACGCTGCAGCCGATCAGGACCGGGCAGGCCGCCGGCTCGATGCGGTGGGATGGCTGCGCCGCTACGGCACCTCGCTGTTCCTGCTCGCGCTGATGGGGTTTTTCGCGCTCGAAAATGCGCGCTTTTTATCGCTGCGCAACGTCACCAACATTCTGACCGAGGTTTCGATTTACGGCATCATCGCGGTCGGCATGACTTTCGTCATTTTGACGGCCGGCGTGGATCTTGCCGTCGGCTCGCTGCTGGCGTTTGCGGGCATGTCGGGGGCTTTGGCGATGCAGGCGCTGGGAGCGAGTTCCTGGGGCTGGCTCGTGGCGCTGGCGACCGCCATGGCGGTCGGAACGCTGGTGGGATATTTGCAGGGCAAGGCGGTGACCTTCTTCAGCGTGCCGCCATTCATCGTGACGTTGGGGGGCATGACCGTGTGGCGCGGTGCGACGCTCATTCTCAATGACGGCTCGCCCATCTCCGGCTTCGGTGCGGCCTACCGCTGGTGGGGCGACGGATCGATCGCCGGCATCCCCGTGCCCATCGTGCTGTTTGGATTGATCGCAGCGGCGGGCTGGGTCACGGAACGCTACACGCGCTACGGGCGCTATATTTATGCGGTCGGCGGCAATCCGGAAGCGGCGCGCCTCAACGGCCTGGATGTCGCGGCGATCATCACCCGTGTGTATGTGATCGTGGGCGCGCTGTCGGGACTGGCGGGTTTTTTGTTGTCCGCAAGACTCGGCGCCGCCGAAGCGGTCGGCGGCATCGGCTATGAACTGCGCGTGATCGCCTCGGTGGTGATCGGCGGCACCAGCCTCGCCGGCGGCCGCGGCGGAGTTGGCGGTACCGTCATCGGAGCGCTGTTGATCGGTGTGCTCACCAACGGCTTGGTGATCATGCATGTATCCTCGTACTGGCAGCAGGTGGTGATCGGCCTGATCATCGTCGCGGCCGTGGCATTCGACACCTACGCCAAGTCGCGCCGTTGAAACACGACGGTGCCCCCGGACTCTCGGGAGACCTCACGAGCGGCGGCATTCTGACGGCTTGATTTGAACCGGGCCCCTACGTAGACTTGCTACTATGGGTAAAGAAGGCCGCGAAGTCAGAATGTCGCTGCAGACGCTGCAGGTGTTGGAGGCTTTTCTCGAAAATCCCGGCGATCAACTCTCAGGCGCTGAGGTGCATCAACGCTGCAAGCTCGCTTCCGGAACGCTGTATCCCATCTTGCTGCGGCTCGAGGCGGCGGGTTGGTTCGTCAGCCGATGGGAGTCCATCAACCCGTCGAGCGCCGGCCGCCCGCGGCGCCGTCTTTATCGGCTGACGCCGACGGGGCTGAAACGCGCCGGCGAGGTTTTCGCACGCTTCAACCGCGGAGTCCTTGCATGAAACTCTACTATTCCGCCACTTCTCCCTATGTGCGCAAATGCTTGGTGAGCGCACACGAACTCGGCTTGCGTGAGCGAATAGAGCTCATTGCCGCCACGCCTCATCCGGTCAATCGCGATCGCGCGCTCGTGGTGCGCAACCCGCTCGGCAAGGTGCCCACGCTCATGACCGACGATGGCACGGTGCTCTACGACAGCCGCGTGATCTGCGCATATCTGAATGCTCTCGGCGATGGACATTTAGTGCCGAAGCCGCCGGCGGCATGGCTGATCCATCGGGACGAGGCTCTCGGCGATGGAATTTTGGATGCAGCCGTGCTGGTGCGCTACGAGACTTTCGCGCGCCCGGAATCCTTGCGCTGGAAGGACTGGATCGACGGTCAGATGGACAAGGTGACCTGCAGTCTGGCCGAGATCGAAGCGCGCGCCGGCAGCCTCGATCAGCGTATCGATGTCGGGACGATCGCCATCGGCTGCGCGCTGGAATATCTCGATTTTCGATTCGCCGCGCTCGGCTGGAGAAAATCCCATCCGCAGACGGCGGCATGGTTCGAGCGCTTTGCCGCCCGCGAGTCGATGCGCGCAACCCGCCCGCCGGCGGGTTAGGCATCGTTCTCGCGCTATCGCGAGGGGCGGCTAATTGAGTTCGCGCACCCAGATATTGCGGAAACTGATCGGTGCCGACGGATCGCCGTGCGCCTGCAGCTTGATCGCCGCGCGCTCATACGGGCGATAGCTGGGCTGCCCGATGTAGCGGGTTTCGCCGGTCAACTGAAAGTGATTTTGCACCAGCACGCCATTGTGAAATACCGTCACATAGGCCGGTGTCTTGAGCGTTCCGTCTGCTTCGAAGAGCGGCGCGGTCCACACCACATCGTAAGTCTGCCACTCGCCCGGGGGCAGCATGGCGTTGACCAGCGGCGGCGACTGTTTGTAGATACTCGCCGCTTGGCCATTGACGTAGGTTTTATTCTTCCAAGAATCCAGAATCTGTACTTCGTAGCCGCCGTCGCCGGGCGCGGTGGACGCCAGAAACACGCCGCTGTTGCCGCGCAATTGCCCCTCGCCGGTAATTCCCTTTGGAACCTGCCACTCCAGATGCAACTGATAATTCTTGAAGAGCCGCTTGGTCTCGATATTGCCCACCGACTTGACCACGGTCATGACACCGTGCGCAACCTTCCAGGCCGCCGGCGCATGATCCTTGGTGTTCACCCACTGATCCAAGTTTCGGCCGTCGAACAAAACGACGGCGTCGGAGGGCGGCGCGCCGGGTCGTGCTCCGGGCGTGACGATGGGCGGAACCGGCTCCCATTGTTCGGTGTCTTTAGGGTCCCCTTGGGGCGCTTGCGCGGCGGCCGGCAACAAACAAAAGGGCGCAAGGGCGAGGGCCGCCCACGCGCCGCAGCGTGCCAAGTCCACAGATCGAGGTTTCATAGCGGTTCTCTCATTTAAGCTTGAATAAGTGCATTGCCAGCCATTGCCGAGCGCCGGCTCATACCGTACAAATCCGCAGCGCTTCAGCGAGCGATGAGAATGGATCGGCGCGGGTGGGCACGAACTCGTGCGCGACATAGCCCTTGAAATCCAGATCGGCGATCGCTGCGGCGATGGCGTGGTAATTCAGCTCCTGGCTGTCATTGATTTCATGCCGGCCCGGGACCCCGCCGGTGTGAAAATGCCCGATCCAGTCGATGTTGCCGCGGATGGTGCGGATGACATCGCCCTCCATGATTTGCATGTGATAGATGTCGTACAGCAATTTCACGCGCGGCGAATTGACCGCGCGCATCACCGCCGCGCCGAAGGCGGTGTGATCGCCCTGATATCCGGGATGATCCACTTTGCTGTTGAGCAGTTCCACACAGACCGTTACGCCGTACTTTTCGGCAACGGGCGCTATTTTGGCGAGGCCGGCCGCACAATTGGCAATGGCGGCGGCCTCGTCGATTCCGGAAACGCGATTGCCGAACATGGCGATGAGATTGGCGACGCGCGCCTCGGCGGCGCGCGGCAGCGCCATTTCCAGTTCTCCGAGAAGCAGCGCATGATTGGCCGGATCGTTGAATCCGGTTTGGATGAACTTGTCGCGCCGGCCGGCGTATCCCATCGACACGATGAGACCGGCGTCGGACGCGGCTGCCCACTCGTCGGGGTACAATAAGTCGATCGCGGCAAATCCCATCTGCCGGCTGCGGCGGCAGAAATCCGCCAGCGACAGCTTTGCGTAGGGCCAGCGGCACACCGATTGCTTCAGCCGGCCAACCGCCGGTGAGCCTGCGCGTGATTGCGCGGAAGGCGCGCCGATTGCACCCAGCGGGCAGGCGCCGGCGGCCGCGAGCGCTCCGACGCCGGCTGTGCGGGCGAGAAACTTTCTGCGCGAGAATAAATTCATGTATCGATATCACGCTGGCGGAATCGCGATAGAATAAGCCGAAAATCGAGGTAAGGTACATTCATGTCCGTGCATTACGACGCGATTGTCGTCGGCTCCGGCATTTCCGGGGGGTGGGCGGCAAAGGAACTCACCGAGAAGGGTCTGCGGGTCCTGCTCTTGGAGCGCGGCCGCAACGTCGAGCACGTCAAGGACTACGTCAACGCCACCCAGGGCCCTTGGGAATATTTGCACCGCGGCGGGCGAACCTACGCGATGGAGCAGGCCTACCCCGTGCTCAAGCGGGATTATCCGCTCAATGAGAAAAACCTCGCCTTCTGGGTCAACGAAAAAGATTCCCCCTATACGGAAGTCAAACGATTCGACTGGTACCGGGGTTACCAAGTGGGCGGCCGCTCGCTGACTTGGGGTCGCCAGAGTTATCGCTGGAGCGATTACGACTTCGAAGCCAATGCGAAGGAGGGCATCGCGATCGACTGGCCCATTCGCTACAGCGAACTGGCGCCGTGGTACGACCATGTGGAGCGGCATGCCGGGATCTCCGGCTCGCGCGATGGGCTGGCGCAGCTTCCCGACGGCCAATTCCTGCCGCCCATGCCGCTCAACTGCGGCGAAGAGCTCGTGGCCGGGAAGCTGAAGAGCGCGTTCGGCGGCAAGCGCCGCATGATCATCGGACGCGTTGCGAATGCCACCAAGCCCTTGGAAGGGCGCGCACCGTGCCAATATCGCAACGCCTGCTGGCTCGGCTGCCCGTACGGCGCCTACTTCAGCACCCAGTCCTCGACGCTGCCGGCGGCGGTGAAGACCGGGAAGCTCACCTTGAAGCCCTGGTCGATTGTCACCGAGGTGTTGTACGACAAGGATCGCAAGCGCGCCACGGGCGTGCGCGTGCTCGACGCCGTCTCCGAACAGACGACCGACTATGCGGCGAAGCTGGTTTTCATCTGCGCTTCCACCCTGAATTCAACTTGGCTGCTGATGCGATCCGCGACCGATGTCTGGCCCGGCGGGTTGGGCAGCAGCTCGGGCGAATTGGGTCACAACCTCATGGACCATCACTTTCGTTGCGGGGCGGAAGGAAACCTTAAGGGACTGGACGATAAGTATTACTACGGCCGGCGCCCCAATGGCATCTACATTCCCCGCTACCGCAATTTATTCGGCGACAAGCGCGAATACTTGCGCGGTTTCGGCTACCAGGGCGCGGCCAGCCGCGAGGGATGGACCCGGGCGGTCAAGGAATTGGGGCTCGGCGCGGACTTCAAGGACGAAATGAGTTTGCCGGGCCCCTGGAAGTTTGGCGCCACGGGCTTTCGGCGAGATGCTCCCGAATCACGCCAACCGCATCAGTATGGACGGCGTGAAGAAGGACAAGTGGGGACTGCCGGTTCTCAAAATCGATTGCGCCACGGGCGAGAACGAGCGCTTGATGCGCAAGGACATGATCGCCGACATGGCGGAGATGCTCGAACAAGCCGGCGCGAAGAACGTCACGATTTTCGACGCGGGCTCCTTTCCGGGAATGGCCATCCACGAGATGGGAACCGCGCGCATGGGACGCGATCCAAAGACCTCGGTGCTCAATGCGCACAATCAGGTCTGGGATGCGCCCAATGTATTCGTCACCGACGGCGCCTGCATGGTCTCCAGCGCGTGTCAGAATCCCTCGCTCACCTACATGGCGCTCACGGCTCGCGCGGTGGACTTCGCGGTGGGCGAGCTCAATCGCCGCAACCTCTGAGCTGTATGAGCGAAGCACCCGCAAGCGATCAATTGCAGCTCATGAATCGGCGCGAGGCGATCCGCCGCGTCAGCGCCTTGCTGGGCGGCGCCGCATTCGTCGGCGGCGACCGTCTGCTGGCCGCAGTCGAGAAAGTGGACTCCGCGGCCGACCGTGCACCGGGAAAATTCAGCGCGCAAGACATCGCCTACCTCGATGAGATCGCGGAAACCATTCTTCCCGCCACCAAGACACCCGGCGCCAAGGCGGCGAAGACCGGCGCGTTCATGGCGCTCATGGTCACCGATTGCTACAGTCCCTCGCAGCAGCAGGTCTTTTTCGACGGCATGCGCAAAGTGGACGAGGCGGCAAGGAAAGCTCATCGAGTCTCGTTCATGGCCGCGACTGCGGCGCAACGGCTCGCGGTGCTCACCGCGCTCGATGAGGAACAGAAGCGCGTAATGGACGAGCGCGAAGCGGCGGATCGCAGGCGCAAGGGCTTGTCGCCGGTGGTGCGCGGCGATGCGACCGAAGCCAAGGCGGAGAATGTACCCGGAGCGCCGGCATCCGCGGCGGTATCCGCAAACCCGCTACCCGCGCATTACTTTCGCATGATGAAAGAACTCGCGCTGCTCGGCTTTTTCACGTCGAAGATCGGCTGCACCCAGGTGTTGCGCTACGTCGAAGCACCGGGCCGCTTCGATCCCTGTCTGCCTTACACGCCGGGCGAGCCCGCCTGGGCGTCGCATGCCTGATCAATTCCACAGGCAGGACAATTCAATGCCATTGCCGATCGGCAGCAGCACGCTTTGCAGATTTCCCTTGCCCTTGACGGCGGCTCGGTAGGTTTCGGCATCCGCGCGTACCCTCTCGGGAAACAGCATATTGTCCGCCACGATCAGCGCATTTTGCGCAAGCTTGGGATAAAACAATTCGAGGCAGGGCACGTACAAGTCCTTCCATAGATCGACCAGCACGAAGTCGAACGGCCCCTCGAGCGCTTTGAGCATTTGGGTGGCATCGCCCAGCATCCATTCGACCTGAGGCAAAAGACCCGCCTGCTCGAGCTGCGTGCGCGCATATTGCTGTTTGTCCGCGGCAAGGTCCATGGTGTAAACCCGGCCGCCGGTCTGGCGGGCCGCATCGGCGAGAAAAGCGGTGGAATATCCGTAGGAGGTTCCCAATTCCAGTATGCGTTTGGCGCCGCGGCCGGTGATAAGCGCGTGCAGCAGCCGGCCCACCTCGGGGCCGACCGCAAGCAGAAATTCATCGCGCCGCCGGTGAAAACCCGCCGGATCGCTCCTCATTACACGGTCTTCTTCCGCCATGCGCGCGTGGTAGCGGGAGAGCAAGGTCTGAAATCGGCTATCCACAGCGTTTTACCTTTCAATGACCCTTGAGATTCGATTTGAACACGCGCAGGAAGTTGCCGCCCATGATCTTCGCCACCTCCTCCTCGTGCATGCCGCGCGCGAGCAGCGCCGCCGGTATCAGGCTCCAGTCCCGGTAGCTGCGCAGCACGGGTTTGTAATTGGCGTCCATGTCGGTGCCGATCGCCGCGTGATCGATGCCCACGGTGTCGATCAGACGATGAATGGAATCGATGTAATCCGAAAAGCTGCTCTGGCCGATACCCGATGGCCACGAGCCGATGATGCCGCCCGCGGAGGCGACCAGTTTGGCGTGCTCGATGCTGATCAGGCGCGGGTGATTCACGCTCGCCGTTGCAATGTTGGTGTGCGAGATCATGACCGGTTTGCTCGAGACGCGGAGAACATCCTGGGTCACGGCGAAGGTCGCATGCGCGAGGTCGATGATGATCCCAGTGCGGTTCATTTCGCCGACAATGGCTTTGCCGAGGGCGCTCAAGCCGTTATGCACCGGCGCCTCGGTTTGTATGTCGCCAATCTGATTGATGTGGTAGTGCACCAAGGTGACCGCGCGCACCCCGTCGCGAAAGGCGGCGTGCACCCGCTGAAGCTTATCTTCGATGAAATCTCCGCCTTCCACGGCGAAAACGGCGCCGATCTTGTGGTCCCGGTGCGCGGCCTCGATATCGGCGGGAGTGAGCCCCGCAGTGAGCGCGTGATTTGACAGCAGCGTCTTCAATTCCGCGAGCTGCCGGCGGTAGTCCGCGTACGCCTCTCCGGGTGCCCAGTTGCGGGCGGCGCGCAGCCCGCCCGTCGCCGTCGTTTCGATCAAGCGCATGTCGGCGACCGCGCAGAACAGGGCAGCGCTGACATTTCCGGCCGTCAGATCCGCAATCGCCCGATCTTCGAAGGCTTCACCGAAGGCGCGCGTCGTCGGTGTTTGCTCGGTGAGGCGCTTGAGAAAGAACCGGCCGGGATGACTGTGCGTGTCGACGCTGGCATGGCGTTTGAGAAACTCCGCACCGGCCGCGCGCTGCTCGGCGCTCAATGGCATGCCAAGATCGCTGAGCGGCGCGGCATCACCCAACGGCGCCTTGGCCTCTTGCGCCCGGCTGGCGCGGAGCGATGCGGCCGCGCCGGCGCAGGCCAAAAGGCCGGCGAGGGTTTCGCGGCGCGAAACGGACTTCATCGGGAACGGCGCATTGCAGCGCGGCGTTTGTTTCATGGGGCACTCATTTTTGAGGATGTTCTTTCAGGCGGAGAACTGGGTTCGACCGCCGACCACCGTACGTACGATTTTGATGTCTTTGATCTTGCCGGGATCGACCGTATGCGGATCCTCGGCCAGCATGACGAAATCGGCAAGCTTGCCGCGCGTGATCGATCCCTTGATCGATTCTTCGCGCGTCGCGTAGGCGCCGTTCAGCGTGTTGACACGCAGCGCCTCATCGACCGTGATGCGTTGATTGGCGCCCCAGACCTCGCCGTTCCATCCCGTGCGCGTCACCATGCCCTGGATCCCCATCAACGGCGAGAACGGGCCGGGATCGAAATCCGAACCCGCCGCCGCCGGCACCCCCGCATCGAGCAGCGTGCGGTAGGCCATGCAGCGCTTCATCAGTTCTTCTCCGTAGAAATGAAATTTATCCGGGTTGTAGTAGGCGTACGAGGTAAAGAGCGCCGGCACGGCGCCGACGGCCTTGATCCGCCGCACCAGATCCGCGTTGATCAGGGTGCAATGGGTAATCTTCGGGCGCGCATCGGCGGCCGGCTTCAGCCGCAGGGCGCGCTCGTAGGCGCTGAGCACATGATCGATGGCGACATCGCCATTGGCGTGGCAATTCATTTGAATTCCGGCACGGTGCACCCGCTCGCACCATGCGTTCAGAACCTCTTGAGTTTCGGTGACATTGCCGCGGTAGCCGTTGCTGCCGGGATACGGAACGCTGATGGCCATGGTGCGTTCGGAAAACGACCCATCCGCCGTGTGCTCGCAGGTCGCGCCGAGGCGAATCCATTCATCGCCCAAGCCGGTCGACATGCCGCCGTTCAACATGGCGTCGAGTTCCGGCCCCTCGGCTTCATAGCTGACCCGATGCAGCAGCGCGCCCTCGGCGCGCACCTGCTGCAACGCCCGCAAATTACCCGCCTCATGGCAGACGCTCGTCAATCCATAGCGCACGAACTGCTTGGAAATGAAGGCCAGCCCATCCCGGTCGCGGCGCATCGCTTCCTCGCCGGTATAGCTCATGCGCTTGCCCACGGCGTCGAACACCTCCCGCGCCCGGTCGGTGACGCGGCCGGTGAGATCGCCGTTCGCGTTGCGGTCGAAAGTACCGCCAGCGGGATTGGGCGTGTCCTTGGTGATGCCCGCCATTTGCAGCGCCTTGCTGTTGTAGAAGGCGGTGTGCCCGCCGCGATGCTGCACCATCACGGGCTGCTGCGTAGAGACAAGATCGAGGTCTTGCCGGGTCAGTGCGCGCTGGTCCTTGAGCTTGGTGTCATCGAAGAAATAGCCCTCGACCCATGTGTCGGCGGGTGTCTTTTGCGCTTTGAGACGCAGCTTGTCGACGATGCTGGCGATGGTGACGAATTCGACCTCATAGGGATTTCCGACCAAAACCTCGTACAGTAATTCATTGCCGGGCGCATGATTGTGGCTGTCGATGAAGCCGGGAACGATGGTCATCTGCTGCCCATCGATCGATTGCGCTCGGCCTGCGATTGCCTTGATGGCGGCGGTGGTGCCGAGCGCCGCAAAGCGGCCGTCCTTGACGGCAAAGGCCTCGGCCCGCGGCAGCTTAGGATCCATGGTATAGATCTTCGCATTCAGTACCACGAAATCCGGGCTTGCCCAATCCGCCAGCGCACCCGCCGCGGCTCGCGTTGTACGACACCCCAGCAAGGTCAGGCCGGCCCCCGCCATGCCGAGGATCTCCCGGCGCTTTAGAGTTCTGTCGGTCATCAGACACCTCGCTGGCGATGCAGCTTCGCATATTGCATTAGATTCGATTGACCGTCATTGTCATCCCCCATGAACTCACATCGCCGGCATGGGTTGGCAGGTGTAGCGCATCAATGTGAGCAAGCAATAGGATCAATCATGGGAATCTCAGAAACGCGCTCGGCGGTGGCGGTCACGGCCATGCTGCTGAGCGGCTTGCCTGCGCACGGCGCCGCAGCGAAACAGCCAGGCGATCCTTCCGGATACGCCGCCTTGGTGCGGCTGTTCGAGCAATGGCGGGATTTCGAGCATCCGCTCATGCACGGCAACGTGCCGGACTACGGCGCGGGCGCCATGGCCGCGAAGGCAGCGGAGCTGCCCGCGTGGCAGCAGAAGCTTTCGGCCATCGACACCCAAGGCTGGCCGGCCGCGCAACTCAACGACTACAAGCTGGTGCGGGCGGAAATGAACGGCTTGGACTTCAATTTGAGAGTCCTAAGACCCTGGGCGCGCGACCCCGCCTTTTATGTCAGCGTGTGGCCGGCGCGCACCGACGTTCCGCTGCGCGAGGCTCCCACCGTCTACCCGGAGATTGAACTCTACGACTACCGCTTCCCGCTTTCGGGCTCCGCGCAGCTGGAACTTGCGCAAAGAATCGGGGCCATTCCCGAGCTGCTCAACCAAGCGAAAAAGAATCTCAACGGAAGCAACGCCCGGGACTTATGGGTGTACGGGGCACAGGAGCTGCGCGGTCAGTCGCGCACGCTCGGCGCCTGGGCTGCGGGCACTTTGACGGTGAGCACGCTGGAGGGCAGTCAGCATGCCGACATCGGCGCGGCCACGCCAGAGCTCAAAGCGGCGATAACTCGCGCGCAGAAGGCCACCGACGATTTCGTTGCCTGGCTCGAACAAGAAGCTGCGCACAAGTCGGGTCCATCCGGCATCGGCAAGGCCGATTACACTTGGTATCAACAGAATGTGCACTTCGTGCCGTTCACCTGGGATCAGGAAGTGGTGTTGCTGCGCCGCGAGTTGGAGCGCGCGCAAGCCGCACTGAAGCTCGAGGAGCACAACAATCGGGACCTGCCGCAGCTCGAGCCGGCGCGGGATGCTGCCGCCTTCGATCGACTCAAGGCGGCGCGCCTGGACAAGTTCGTCAAATTTCTGATCGCTCAGGACATCATCCCCGACAAGCCCTACCTCAAGGCCGCGCTGATTCCGCAGCTGGGACAGTTCGTGCCCGAAGAGCAGCGCGTTTTCTTCACGCGCGTGACGCACCGCGAACCCATGCTGCTTTTCTCGCACGACTATCACTGGTTCGATCTGGCCCGGATGCGCGACGAGCCGCATCCCAGCCCCATTCGCCGCCACGCGTCGCTGTCGAACATCTGGGACAACCGCGCGGAAGGGTTTGCCACGGCGTTCGAGGAAATTCTGATGCACGCCGGGCTCTACGATGACAATCCGCGCGCCAAGGAACTGGTGTGGATCATGCTCGCCAACCGAGCGGCGCGCGGTTTGGCATCACTGTACGTTCAGGCCAACGAATTCGATCTGGCAACGGCCGGCAAATTTCACGCTGAATGGACGCCGCGCGGCTGGGCCAACCCCAAGGACTCGCTCACCGGTTTCGAGCAGCTGCTGTATCTGCGCCAGCCGGGCTACGGCACGAGCTATATCACCGGCAAACTGCTGGTGGATCGCCTGATGGCCGAGTACGCCCACCAGCAGGAATTGGCGGGCAAGGCCTTTCACCTGCGCGAATTCATGGATCGCTTCAACGGCGTGGGGATGATCCCGCCGCTGTTGATGGAAGACGAAATGATTTCCAGCGACGCCCGCCTGCCGCGGTGACCCGATGAGCCGCGCGTCGCCTGCGAATTTCGAGCTGTCGATCGTGCTGCCGCTCGGCGTCGTGGCGAGTCAACTGATGAAGGTCGAGGCGGATTTGCGCTTCCTCAATGCCAAGGCATCGGCCCATGCGGGCGAGCTTCGCGGCGCCATGGCCGCGCAAGTGGCCGCCCGGCTGGAAGAAATCAACGCGGCGCTGGAGGTCATCCGCACTCTTGTCGGGGATATCGAGACGGAGTTTCAACCGAGTTCTGCGAACGCCCGGCCGCTCAAGACACGCACCGACCGCGAGGACTGAGGCGCCCCTTGCGGAGGTGCGCAGCCGCCACCCGCCATCATGGCGTTTTATGTCCGGTACCAGTCCAATTATCGTATTTCTCAAACAAAGCGCAGGGGCGCAGAATGCGACGCCTGACACAAACTCAAGGGCCATTTATGTCCTACTCGCGAACCGCGCTGCTGGTGATCGATGCCCAACAATCGTTTGAGCATCGCCCGTATTGGGACCCGGCGGATGCGCCGGCTTTCTTCGATCGTCTGCAGGCGCTGGTGGACGGCGCCAAGGCCCGACAAATCCCGGTCGCGCGGATTTTTCATGTGGAGGAGACGGGCGCATTTTCCTTAGGTTCGGGATACGTCAAGACCATGGCCTCGTTGTCCATTGCAGAGGACGCCACGTTCTACAAACATCGCCACAGCGCACTCGTCGGCAACGGATTGCCGGTGTGGCTGACGGAGCGTGGGATTCAACACTTGATCGTATCCGGGATTCGCACCGAGCAATGCTGCGAGACCACGACCCGGCATGCATCGGACTGCGGATACGAGGTCGATTTTGTCAGCGAAGCCACGCTCACCTTTGCCATGACCGACCGGCACGGACGCCGTTGGATGCCGGCCGACATCAAGGCGCGAACCGAGCTGGTTCTCGAGGGGCGTTTCGCCCGCGTGCTGACGGCGGCCGAAGCCCTCGCCGCGTTCGACCGCAGATGCGGCGAAGCGGGACGGCGGGTGGCGTGATCAAGGCTGAAACGCGCACGCTCGCGGAGCGCAGCGGCGTCGCCTCGTCGCGCCAGCTGCGCCGCGCCTGGCGGCGCTCCTATGACACGCCGCCGGCTGCGTTGCGCAGCCACTAGCGCCTCGAGGCCACGGGGCTTTCGGCTAATGAGCCGCGGCGCGCAGCGCCGCCAAGTACTGCATGCGGACGGCGTTGATGTCATCGGACCAGGCAACCGGCCATGCGGAATTGATGACCACCACCAAATGCTCTTGCGGAAACATGGACAAGGTTTGCCCGAAGATGCCCTCGGCCTCGTAGCCGCCGGGAATGATCCACCAGAAATAGCCGTAGGGTGGTTTCGCGACATGTTGCGATGTGGCGTCCTCGACCCAGCCGGTGGGTACCACCGCGTGTCCCGCCGCCTTGCCGTGATCCAACATGAATTGCCCGACGCGGCCATAGTCTCGCAAGGTCATGCTCACGCAGCAGCCGCCGCGTTCGTGACCGGCAACATCTTCCACCCAGATTCCATCCTGTTCCATGCCGTAGGGTCGCCAGATCTTTTCCGATAAATACTGCGCCAGCGGCTCGCCGACGGCGTTCGAAAGCAGGATCCCGGCCAGATCGGTCTCGCCGGTCTTGTAAACGAACTCGGTCCCCGGCGCCGCCTCGCGCGGCAGCCGGCGCATGTAGCTGACGACCGGATTGACGCCCGGTTCCAGCATGCTCAAGCCCACCTTGGCCACGTCCGAATTGGGATCGGTGTAGCTCTCGTTCCATTTCACGCCCGAGGTCATGGTAATGAGCTCGCGCACCGTGACCCCTTCATAGGCGCTGCCCTTCAATTCCGGAATGTAGAGCGTGACCGCATCATCGAGACTTTTTATCTTGCCGTCTTGGAGCGCCGCGCCGATCAGCGTTGAGGTGAGGGATTTTGCCACCGAAAACGAGGTCCAGCGATCCGCGGCTTGGCGGCCCAATCCATATCGCTCGAGCACAATCTTGCCATTTTTGATGACCAGTACTCCCGAGGCGCGAAACTCGCGCATGTAGCTGTCGGTGTTGTAAGTCTTGTCACCGGCGTGGAAGCTCGGGTCGATTTGCACCCCGAGCGGCAGGGGGTGGACGGTTTTGCCGCGCTTGAACACTCGGACGGGCGTGAGCTTCTCCATGTTCCGATAGCCCCAGGCCTGCTGCTCGGGTGTCCACATGAGAATCGACCCACCGGGCGTGAACGCGGGCGGTGCATTCGGCGCCGCATCCAAGGCGCCGCCGATGAGAAGCCAGGCAACGCCAATTGCCGGAAGGACTCTTTTATTTTCCATTGCCTAGGCTCGCGAAGAAAGATGGCTCGCACCACCTTAGCGCACCCGCCAGGCAATTAGAAAATCTGATGCGGCGGCGGCGATCCTTCCGGGCGGGGCTCATCGTTGTTGCCGATGTGCCCAAAGCCGCTTTTGTCTTTTTGCGCACATTCCTCCGCGGGCTTGCGCAGCGGCGGTTTGGGCACATCGTTCGACGGCTGATCCGGGTCGCCGCCCGGCGTAGGCGGTTGATCTGCCGCGGCTGCCTTCGGGTTTTCAGTTGGCATGGTTGGGACGATATCCCGACCGCAAACGCCTGTCTGTGTAGAGATTTACCCCGATTCACGCCAGTGCGCTCCTACGCCGCGGCGCGCAAGATTCCGTTGCTTTTTTGTATATGCGAGGTTTGATAAGCGTGGCGGCGCACGGATCTGCGGGAGACCTTGTATGCCTCGGGTGCGGTCGGCGGCGGGGCTGCCTGATATACCAAATCGCGGCGATGGACGCTTGCCGAAAAGTGTATCGCAGCCGCCGCAACGGCGCCGCGCCGTCCCGTCTTTGTCCGACTCAAATATATATTCATATGAAACATATAGTTGCGCGTGTTTTTTTACGATCTCAACGAGCGCGCGCTGCGCGACGGGGCATGACTGCGGAGACCATGACTCATCGTGAGGCAATGCGAGTGCTTTGATGGACGGCTTGCCGGCTCGCGCGCAGCGCGTCAAGAAATAACTGTGATTGTCCCCGCCCTATGGCTTCCCATCCACGAACTGGCATGTTGTAATCCACGCACAAGTCGCTTCTGCCGCGTTGAATGAACGACGGGCACGAAGTTCGCAGGCATTGGGATCGTTTCTTTACCTAAGGGAGAGAAGAATGGGGAATACTAAACTGCAGTATGCAGTGCGCGCCGTATTGGCCGCCGCCGCCGCCTCGGCGGCCGGCGCACCGGCATACGCACAAACTGCTCCGGCCGCCGCAAGTGACACCGCACTACAAGAAGTGGTCGTCACCGGATCGCGCCTCGCGATTTCACCGAACGACGTTTCAATCAGCCCGGTCACCAGTTTGGACCAACTCGATATTCAGAAGTCGGGCTTGGTGCGCACCGAAGATCTATTGAACAATTTGCCGCAGGTCGTCGCTGAACAGAGCGGCGGAACCTCCATCAGTTCCAACGGCACCGCGACGGTGAGCTTGCGCGGCTTGGGCTCGCAGCGAACTTTGGTGCTGGTGAATGGCACGCGCTTGGCGCCCGGCGCCGGCTTGGGCACCACCACGACCAGCAGCGCGGATATCAATCAGATCCCCGCCGACTTGATCGAGCGCGTCGACGTGCTGACCGGCGGCGCCTCCGCTGTGTACGGTGCCGACGCCGTCGCCGGCGTGGTCAACTTCGTGCTGAACACCCACTTCGAAGGCGTCCGGATCGATTCGAACTACGGCTTTGGCCGCTACAACAATGATCACCAGAGCTTGCTGGACAATCTCGCCGCAGCCCACGATCCGCTGCCGCAAAGCACGGTGGACGCGGGCTTCAACAAGGACGTGTCCTTCCTCGCCGGTTCGAACTTCGCCGACGGCAAAGGCAACGCCACGGTGTATGCCACGTACCTGCGAACCTCTCCCGCGGTGGGATACCAGTACGACTACGCCGGCTGCAGCTTGAACACACCCAGCACGCTGCCCGGCCCCGGCGGCTTGCATTGCGGCGGTTCGGGAACACCGGCCACCGGACGCTTCGCGGTATTCGGAGGAGCGTGATACCGACGCAGCCCGTTCAAACCTCAGACGCCCGCGTCCGCTTACGCCGTCGACCCGACCACCGGCGCTTTCCGGCCCTACGTCAGCGCCACCGACAGCTACAACTACGGCGGCTTGAGCTTCCTGCAGCGCGCGGCGGAACGCTACACGGCCGGTTCGTTCTTGAACTACGACATCAACGACAACACCAATGTGTATTCGGATTTCATGTACGCGCGCAATAGCTCCCAGGCCAATTATGGTCCCAGCGGTCTGTTCAGCTACACGTCCGCGACCATCAGCTGCGCCAATCCCCTGCTGACGGCGCCCGGAAGTCGCGACCCTGTGCGCGCCGAACGTCGTGGCTTCGAACCAGGTCGCTTTCCCGCAGAACGCCGGCACCAACAACATCCAGCTGTATGTGGGCCGGCGCGCCGTGGAAAACGGTCCGCGCGAGGACAATTATTTGTCCAATTCTTTCCGCGAAACCTTGGGCGTCAAAGGCAAGTGGATCGAGGGCCTGTCTTACGATCTGTATGGACAGGTCGGCATCAATACGATGCACGACTCGCAGGGCAATTACATCAACACGACCAGTGCGCTCAACGCGCTCAACGTGGTCACGGATCCTGCGACCGGACAACCGGCCTGCGTGTCAGCGCTCAACGGCACCTCGCCGACCTGCGTGCCGTGGAACATCTTCCAGAAGGGCGGTGTGACGCCGGCGGCGATCGCTTACATCGACGTTCCGTCGACTTACTCGGTCACCACCCAGGAGTTCATCGTCGACGGTTCGGTCACGGCGGATCTGGAAAAAATGGGCATGAAGCTGCCCACCGCATCGTCGGGCCCGAGCATCAACTTAGGTGCCGAGTATCGCTCGGAAAGCTACATCCTGGATCCGGACTATGTCTTTGCGAACGGCTTGAACTCCGGCGGCAATGGCGCGCAATCGGCCATCAACGGCGGATTCCACGTCTCGGAAATCTTCACCGAGGCGCGGTTGCCGATCTTGAACGATCTTCCGGCCGCGTACGACCTCTCCTTCGATGCCGGCTATCGCTATTCCAAGTACACCTCGGGATTCAATACCAACACCTATAAATTCGGCGTCGAATACGCGCCGATTAAAGACGTGAAGCTGCGCGCCGGCTACAACCGCGCGGTGCGCGCGCCGAGCGTGGGCGACTTGTTCGCGCCGGCGGTCATTGGCGCGGGCGGCACGGCGGATCCCTGTTGGGGACCGGTGGTCGGCGGCTCGGGCGGCACCACGGGTACCATCCAGGGCCACGATTTTGCGTACTGCGCCCGTACCGGCGTCACCGCGGCGGAGTGGGGCAACATCACCACCAATCCTGCGGCGCAAATCAACACGTCGGTGGGCGGAAATATCGCTTTGAAGCCGGAAATCGCCGATACCTTCACTTACGGCTTTGTGTTCCAACCCACCTTCGTGTCCAACCTGGTCGCGTCGCTGGATTTCTACTACATCCGGATCGAGAACACGATCGAGTCCCTGAGTTCGAATACCATCGTCAATAACTGCGGTCAGAGCGGCATCGGCTGCGACTTGATCCACCGCGGCCCCGGCACCGGCTCGCTCTGGTTCAACAACAACGACTTCGTGACGGCCACCGAGCAGAATATCGGGACCATCAGCACCAAGGGTATCGACTTGGCGTCGCACTACTCGGTGGATATCGGGTACGGCAAGTTGGGATTCGAGTTGTTGGGCACGCGAGTGCTGAACTTCTACACGGCGCCGGTTTCCGGCGGTCCAGCCTATAACTGCGCCGGGTACTGGGGCACCACGTGCGGCGCGCCGTTGCCGCACTGGCGACATGTGCTGAATACCGATTGGGCGATGCCCTGGGCGGGACTGGATCTGTCGGTGCGCTGGCGCTACATCGGTCCGACGCAGACCGACCATTCGAGCCAGGATCCGCAGCTGGCATCGACGTACTTCCTCCCGACGGCGCACATCGGCGGTTACTCGTACCTCGATCTATCGCTGGAAGCGCCGATCGCCTCGACGGGAATCGACCTGCGCGTCGGTGTGAACAACTTGACCGGCAAGGCGCCGCCGATCATCCCGAGCGGCAGCTACACGGAATGCCCCAACACGTCATGCAACGACAACACCTGGGTTGGCACGTATGACACGTTGGGCCGTTACCTGTACGCGCATATCCAAGTGAAGTTCTGATCGAAGGGAAGTAAAGACTCTGTAGTTAAACTGCGGCGGGCCTAAAAAACCCGCCGCTTTTTTTTCGGGCTCGTCATTCAGTCGAAGCGCGGATAGCCGTCGATCAAATCCTGGAGCGAGGCCCGCAGCGGTTCGAGCCAGGGCTCGAAATGGCGCCATTGCTCCAGCCCGGCGGTGTAGATCGGGCGGCGCACCTGCTCCGAGCTGATGGTCTGCGCGACGCGTCGATTTTCGTAGAATCGCAGGCAATTAGGCTCGAACGGCAATCGGCAGTATTCCAGCAGCCGGCGCACCTCGTTTTCGGTGTCGGTGACCAGCCGCTCATAATGCAGGCGATACACCCGGCCGGGCAGTTGGGCGTCGAAATACTCCATGAGTTCCACGTAGTCCCGGTAATACTGGCCGAGCTCACCGAGGTCGTAGGCGAAATTCATGCCGGGATTGAAGAGCTGCTTGTAGCAGGCAAAACCCGATGCCATGGGATGACGCCTCGAATCGATGATGGCCGCTTGCGGAAACATCAGATGAATGAGGCCGACGTTGGCAAAGTTGGCGTGCATCTTGTCGACGAAACGCGGCCGGCCCAGCGGCCGGTGCTTTTGGGCGCTGGCAAGGTAGCGCGCCGCCAATGCCTCGAGCTGCCTGGCGCCGAGCGCCGCCAAATTTTCCGGATAGCGCGCCGCCGTTTCCGGCGGCCCGGCCAACTCGCGCGCCATGGTCGGCAGGTAGGGGAGCTCGCGCGTGCCCTCGACAGCCGAGTGGCTCGCCAAAATCTGCTCGAGCAGCGTCGATCCGGAACGCGGCAGCCCCACAATGAATATCGGATCAGCCGCCGACTGGCCCCAATCGGCGCGGTCGGCAAAGAAGCGGCTGGTAAAAGTCGATTTGAAGCGCTGCACGAATGCCGTCGTGGCTTTCGGGTCGTAGTCGAACCCGGCGCGGGCCAGGCGATTGCCGCGCTCATAATGTTCGAACGCCGCCGAAAACTCATCGCGGCCCTCGAGCGCCCGGCCAAGGCTGAATTCCAAGCCCGTGGCGTCGGGACCCGCCGGCGCAATGACGGCGAGCTGGCGCTGCATGGCTTCAATTTCGGCCGATATGAAATGGAAGGTCTCGAAATTCGAGAGCGCCCAATACGCCATGCCGTGCGCGGGACGAATCTCGATGGCGCGCCGGTAGGATTCGATGGCCTCGCGCGTGCGGCCCAGGTAGCGCTGCTGATTTCCGGCGAGCAAGCAGAGATCCGGATCGTCCGGATGGTCGGCAATCAGTTGTGTGACGAGAGCCAGACCTTCGGCGTGGCGCTCGGCCAGTTGCAGCGCCAGGACTTTGAGGATTCCATAAGCAGTGTTTCCGGGTTCGGCCGCCAGCAAGCGCTCGATCAACGGCAGCGCCTCTTCAGTACGTCCTTGCCGGATCATCAGACGAGCCAGCTGTTCGCGCGCCGCGCCGTCGCAGTCCGCCCGCTGCAGCACCTCGTTGAGCGCTGCTGCTTCGGCCAGATCGTCGCCGTGGCGCAGCGCAATCGCGGCCAGCAGCGTGAAAGCGGCCACTTCGTTGGTCCGCTGGCGCAAGCGCTGCCGCACCAGTGCTTCCGCGGTGTCCAGGCGGCCTTGATCAAAGGCGCCGTAGGCGTCGGCAAGATCGGGCGGATCGGTGGCGAGCCGTCGGTAGCGGGAGTAGGCCGAATCGGCGGCGGCGGTCTCTCCGGCCTGAAGCCGCAGTTCCGAGAGTTCGCGCCACGCCTCGGCGAGACTGGAGTCAAGTTCGATCGCGCGTTCCAACGCGGCTTTCGCTGAGCCGGCACGGCCGGCGGCGGCATAGGTGCGGCCGAGCTCCAGCTGCACCAGCGCCGAGGTGGGCTGGGCGTTGGCCAGCGCCTCGATAACGTCGAGCGCGCTCGATGAGTTGCCCAGCCGCCGGCATGCGGTCGTCAGCAGCAGTGTCGCGGCATCGTGCCCGGGATGATTCGCCAGCACGCTGCTCGCCTGGCGTGCGGCGGCGGCCGGATCGGTCTCGAGCAACATCGATGCACGCATGAGCTCGAGGTCAGCGGAGGCGCTCAATGTCAAATTCTCCTGAAATTAACCGTGCTTAGGAGGGTGTTATACAATGATGCCGTGAATTCTGCTGCTCCTGCGCCGCTCGATGAAGCGACGATCATTCGTGCATTGCAAGCTTCCAAGGCGGAGGAGGCCGCCGGCCGCATGCCGGAATCCGACCGCTTGCTGGCCAATGTGGCGCAGCGCGCGCCGAACCACCCGGCCGTGCTCAACGAGCTGGGGGTGCGCATGCTGGCGCGCGGCGCCGCCGATCAGGCGCAGCTTCTGTTCAGCCGCGCGGCCACTGCAAATCCCAATCAACCCTCGATCTGGGCCAATCTTGCCAGCAGTCTGAAGGCGCTCGGCCGGCGTCTCGAGGAGTTCGACGCCATCGAAAAGGCCCTCGCGCTCGAGCCGCGGCATCTCTCGGCACTGCTGCAGAAGGCCGATTATTTCGAGCAGACCGGCGATCCGCGCAATGCCGCGCAGGCCTATCAAGCCGCGCTCGATTCCCTGCCAGCGGGCGCGCCCGTTCCTCCGCACTTGAAGTCCGCCTTCGACGTCGCAAGAACCAAGGTCGACGCCGACCGGGCGGCTCTTGGGCGCGGCGCTCGAAAAGCCCTTGGCGGCGATTCGCGAGCGTTACGGCGGCCAGGCGCAGCGTCGCGTCGACGCCTGTTTGGACACCTTGATGGGCAAGCGCCGGGTGTATCACTCGCAGCCGACGTGGATGTATTTCCCGGAGCTGCCGGCGATCGATTTCTTCGACCGTTCCTTGTTTCCCTGGCTCCCGGCGCTCGAAGCGGCAAGCCCGGAGATAAGATCCGAGCTTCTGCGGGTCCTGGTCGCGGATCGCGAAGGTCTGCAGCCCTACATCGATTTCCCCGACGGGCTGCCCATCGATCAATTCAAGGAATTGAACCGTTCGCGCAAGTGGAGCGCGTACTTTCTGTGGAACCAGAGCCAGCCGAACGCAGGCCACATCGCCCGCTGCCCGGTCACTGCGCGGACCCTGGAGGAGGTGGTGCCGCGCTGCCGCGTCGCGGGCCGGGCGCCCACCGCCTTCTTCTCGATTCTCGATCCCAATACCCGAATCCCCGCGCATACCGGCATCACCAATACCCGCTGTACCGTGCATCTGCCGCTGATCGTGCCGCCCAATTGCGGCTTTCGCGTCGGCGCGACTACGCGCGAATGGGTGCAGGACGAAGCCTGGGTGTTCGACGATACCATCGAGCACGAAGCCTGGAATCTGTCGGATACGCCGCGCGCCGTATTGATCTTCGACATCTGGAATCCGCTGCTGAGCGCGGCGGAACGCGACATGATTCAGACCGCCACGGAAGTTTACGGTCAATACTATTCGCAGCGCCCGGTCAACGGCACATGAAGCGCTTCAAATGGGGCATTGCACTGACAGCGATGGCCGCCGCAGCGGCGGCCGCCCCGAGCAACGAGGACATGGCGCGCTGCGCGGCCATCCCCGTGCCGGACTCGCGCCTCGCCTGCTACGACGCGCTGGCGCACCGGCCGCCCGATGAGCCGAGTGCTGACGCCAACAGCACTGCTGCCCCCGCACCGCCGCCCGCACGGGTTTCCGCGCCCGCGCCCGTAGCGCCCGCGGCGCCTACCGCCGCTCTGGCTGCACCCGCGCCCGTGGCGGCGGCGGCTCGAGCAACCGCCCCGGCCCCGGCCGCCGCAATTGCCGCCGATCCGGAAAATTTCGGCCTTACCCCGGCGCAGCAGCACACCACCGATCTGGGACCGAAATCCATCGCGGCGACCATCTCCATCGTGAGCTCCGATCAGAACGGGCGCACGTTGGTGGTGCTCGACAACGGCGAAACCTGGACGGTGATGGACAACGACGGGCGCTTGAGTTCCGGCGATGCCGTCACGATCAGGCACGCCTCGCTCGGTTCCTTCCTCATGTTGACGCGCTCGAATCACTCCTACCGGGTACGCCGCATAAAATAGCGATTGCCTGGGACAGTCTCCTCTAGTACCCCAAACGCTCGATCCAGGGTTTGAGCGCCGCCAGCGCAGGCTCCAGGTGCGGCTCATAGTGCCGCCACTGGGCCGTGGCGGAGGTAACCAGTCCTTGGGCGAGTTGCGCGGTGCTCGGGGTGGCATGCTCGCGGGCCTGAACGCGATGTGCGAACTCGCCCATGCTGGTCAGCCAATCGAGCGACAAATAGCCGCAAATGGCGCGCATCTCCTGCTCAAAGTTTTCGATCAAGCGTTCATAACGCACCTCATGCCACTCCACTCCGAGGCGGCGTTTGGCGGTGTACGTAAACTCCATGACGGCGTCGTAGAAGGCCGCGGCGCCGGGCAGCGTCAGGAATTCGTACATGGAGGGATTCATCTGAAAACGCCGTCTGAAACAACTCAAAATCACATCGCGCGGGTCGCGGATGGCAAAGAGAATTTTCGCCTGCGGGAAAAGCTTCGCGATCAAGGGCAACTTCAGGCTGTTCAAGGGATGTTTGTCCAGGAAAATCTTGCCCGCGACATCGATGCCGGCGCCGCGCACGCCGCGCCAGTAGGCTTCGCGCAGGGCGTCCAGGTCGGCAGCGTCCGCGCGCATCAACGCCTGAAAATCCACCGGCTCGCGCATGAAGGCAAGCACGCCGTCGGCCAGCAACTCATGCTCTTCGAGGCTCACCACGCGCGGATTGCCGTCGAGCACAACCTCCACCAAGGTGGTGCCGGTGCGGGGAAAGCCGATGAGAAAGGCATGGCCCGCGGCCGCGGAGGACGGCGGTGCCGTGGAGGATGGCGGCGCTTCGGCAGACCCTGCGGCCTCGAGCATTTTCGCCGCGGGAGTCAGGGAGCGTGCATACCCCAAGAGGTTCGATGCGGCAAACCGATGATGAATTTGACGCAGGGATAGGTTGCAGGTGCCGTACGCCTCGAAGGCCTCATCGTAACGGCCGGTCGCGTCGAACACATCGCCCAACAACCCGGTGGCGCGCGCCCGATCGGCGGCTCCCGCGCGCGAATCATCGATCAACCGCCGCAGCCGTTTTTCGGCGGACGCCGGATCCCCCTCGGCCAATTCCGCAGCAGCCAGCGACAGGACGGCGTCGGGAAATCCCGGCGCAGCCGCCAGCGTTAGCTCCGCCCAGCGGCGGGCTTCGGCGTGCTGCCCGCGGTGCGTGGCGATCGAAGCAAGCGCCGCGGTCGCGGAAAAATTTTTCGGCTCCAGTTCGAAGGCACGCAGCTGGCTCTGCCTGGCGGCTCCCAAGGAGCCGAGCGCCATGAGCGCATTGCCGCGGTTGACATGGGCGAACGCCAGCTCGGGGTGCTGCTTCAGCAATTCATCAATATGGTAAAGAGCTTCGGCAGGCCGGTCGAGGCGCAGCAAACACAGCGCCAGGGCATTGCGCGCGCCAACGTCGTTTGGCGCAATACGCACCGCGCGTTCCAGCAACTCGAGCGCCTCGAGATACTTGCCTTCTTGCTCGAGGCGCGTCGCCGCGATATTCAACAGCATCGGATGCTCGAACCCCGACGCCAGAGTCTCTTCGGCGAGGGCTGCCGCGGCCGCAAAATCGCGGTTTTGCGCCAGGCGCAGCACCGTACGCAGAGTTTCTAAGTCAGTTTCAAGATTTCGAGCCATGGTGTGCCGGCATTAGTTTGCGCCCAAGGCTACCGGAATCGGCCGGATATGGGAAAATCGGCAATTACTCGCGGCCGAGGTGATCTTGAGCGAAGTTTCCGAAGCGATGGGCAGGGCCGCGCAATTGCGCCGCCAGAACAAGATCGCCGAGGCGATGGCGGCGTACGGCGCGATTCTCACCCGCTGGCCGAAATTCGCCGATGCTTGGTACAACCTGGCGATCCTGCAGCGCGAGAATTCTCGATTCGAAGACGCGCTCGATTCCTATCAGCGGGCGCTCGCCGCCGGCATCGCGCGTCCCGAAGAAGTGCATTTGAATCGCAGCGTCATCTACAGCGATTGCCTGCGCGATCACGCCGCGGCGGCTGCGGAACTGCAGCACGCCCTCACGCTCAATCCTGGGTATACGCATGCACTGCTCAACCTCGCGATTTTATACGAGGACTTGGGCAAGCGCGCCGAGGCCAGCTCTCTATACGCGCGAATTCTGGCCATCGACCCCAAGAGCTTCGAAGCGCTGGCGCGTTTCGCCAATCTACAACCCGCGGACAGCGTCGATGCGGCGCTCATCGAGCGTCTGCAAAGCGCACTGAGCGAAGCCTCTGCCTGGAGCGATCGCGCCAGCCTGGGGTTTGCGCTCGGCCGGCTGCTCGACGCCAGGGCGCGCTACCCTGAAGCGTTTGCCGCCTACGCGGCGGCCAACGCGGCGAGCTTCGCGAGCGCCGGAGCGCGGCTCGCTCCCTATGATCGCGCAGAACTCAGCGGCTACGTCGATCGCTTGATTGCCGCGGGAACGCCGCGCGCCCGCGCGCACATTCTGGATCTGGCGCCGCGGCCCATCTTCATCGTCGGAATGTTTCGCTCCGGATCCACGCTGGCCGAACAATTGCTCGCCGGGGTTCCCGGAGTCGCCGCGGGCGGCGAACTCAATTTTCTGCCGCAACTGATCAACACTGAACTGGTGCCGTTTTTTGACTCCCTGGCCGCGATGAGCGTGGAACGGCTGGACGGCATCGCGGCGCGCTATCGTGCCGAACTGCTGCGTGCCTCGGCCGGCGCGTCCTTCGTGACCGACAAGCGCCTCGATAATTTCCTGTACGTCGGATTCATCAAGCGTCTGTTTCCGGACGCCAAGATAGTGCATACGACGCGCGACCCCTTGGACAATTGTTTATCCATTTTCTTTCTGCATCTGGAACAACAGATGAGTTACGCATTGAACATCCAGGACATCGGACACTTCTACCGCGAGTATCGGCGCCTCATGGCGCATTGGAACGCTGAATTCGCGGGCGACATCTTCGAGTTCAACTACGATGCGCTGGTGAAGGATCCGGAGCCGCAGTTCAAAGCCTTGTGCGAGTTTCTGGGGCTTGCGTGGCCCGGACAGGTGCCGAAGGTCGCGGCGCGCAGTGCCGCCATCAGGACGGCGAGCGGTTGGCAGGTGCGCGAACCGCTCTACGGCTCATCATCGGGCCGCTCGCGCCATTACTTGCAGGAATTGACGGAATTGCGCCGGGAGCTCGCGGAGTTCCTATGAGCAGCGTGCTGACCAGCGTCGTGCCCATTCTCGCAACGCCGCTCGGCCAGGCGGCGGTTGCGGGCGCGCAGGAGTTGAATCCTGCTTTGCGCGAGCTGTTCGCGCAGCGCGTCGCGGCCGATCGCCGGCCCGCGCTCAATCCGCTGCGCTATCGCAGCGCCGATGACTTCATGGAATGGCCGGAACTGCCGGCGCGCCAGCTGTCGGAGGCAATCGCGCGCGCCGTTTGCTCGCTGGCGAGCGAGGTGAGCGATCTGAACGAGGCGCAGCTGCGGGCCTGCCGCCTGGAAATGCGCGCCTGGTTCACCATTGTGCGCACCCATGGCGCAGTGCCTGCGGCAAACTATCCCCTGAGCGCTTGGTGCGTCATTTATTGCGTGGCCGCGCCGCCGCCCGTCGAGGACCGGCCCGACAGCGGCGTCGTGCGGCTGTACGAATCGCGCCTGGGCTCGAGTTTTCAAGACGCAACCAACTCGGCGCTGCGGATACCCTATTCGCAGTCGCACTATGCCTGGCGGCCGGCGCCGGGAAACCTGGTGATTTTCCCCGCATCGCTGACGCATGAGGTCGCGTTGCTGCGCGCCGCGGGCGAATTGGTGTTGGTCACCGCCCGTTGCCGCTTTGTCGCGCCGGGCCAGCAAGGCTTTTCCCGATGGTAGCCGGCGCGCTGACGGTGCGGCCGCTGTTCGCCACGCCCTTCGGCGAGACGCGGCTGGCGAATTGCGAACGCCTCAATCGCGAGCTGACCGCGTTGTTTCTGCAGCGCGAATCCGACGAGCATCGAAATCCCACGCCGAGCCACGTGCCGCAGGCCGAGACATTCGAAAGCCGCTTCAATCTATTTCGTTGGCCTGAAAGCTGCGTGCAGGAACTGCGCAGCTTCATGCTGAACGCGGTGGCGCAGATGGCGATCGAGACGACCTCGCTGAAGCCGCAGGATATCGCCAGGCTGAGTTTCCAAAATCACACCTGGTTTCATATCTCACGCTTTGCCGGTTCCTTCGTCGCCCACAATCACCCGCTGGCGTCGTGGTCCGGCGTCTACTGCGTGCGCGCCGGCGAAAGCGTGGCGCAGCACCCCGACAGCGGCGTGCTGCGATTCCTCGATGTCAGGCAGGGCGCCAACGCGTATCTGGATCCCGCCAACGCAAGCTTGCAGCGGCCCTATGCCTTGGCGCCGGTGGAATTCAAACTCGACGCGGGACAGCTGGTGATTTTCCCCTCGTATGTATTCCACGAAGTCACGCCTTTTTACGGCAGCGACACGCGTATTACGGTCGCCACCAATTGCTGGTTCGCCTAGGCGGAATCCGATGGATATCCAAACGACCACCGCGCCGGCTGCCTCCAGCAGCCTCCTGATGAGGGTTGCGCGCCAGGCCATGACGAACAATGGCCTGCTGCCGGATTTTGGTGCCGCGGCGTTGCGGCAGATGGCATCGATCAGCGAACCGGCGCGCGATTCCGCTCCCGACATTCGCGATATGCGTCATCTCTTGTGGGCGTCGATCGACAACGACAATTCGCGCGATCTCGATCAGCTCAGCGTCGCCGACTCCGATTCGGGCGCGAGCAGGATTTTGGTGGCGATCGCCGATGTCGATGCCGTGGTCAAGCCGGGCTCGCCCATCGACGAGCATGCGCGCATCAATACGACCTCGGTCTACACGCCGGCGGCGATTTTCTCCATGTTGCCGGAGAAGCTCTCGACCGACCTGACCTCGCTGGGCCAAAACCAGGAACGGCTGGCATTGATCTGCGACATGACGATCGATGCCGCGGGTGCCGTCGTGCACTCGGAATTGTATCGTGCGTGGGTGCTCAATCGTGCCAAGCTGGCTTACAACGCGGTCGGAGCGTGGCTCGCGGGCACCGGGCCGATGCCGCCGGGGGTCGCGGCGGTGGCCGGCATGGATCTCCAGCTTCGCGCCCAGGACCAAGCGGCGCAATCGCTGCGCGCGGTGCGCCGGGCCCGCGGCGCGCTCGACCTGGAGACCATTGAAACTCAGCCGGTGTTCAGCGCGGGGGTGTTGAGCGATCTGGCTCCCGATGAGCCGAATCGCGCCAAGCAATTGATCGAAGAATTCATGGTGGCCGCCAATGGTGCGACCGCGCAATTTCTCGCATCCCGCGGCTTCAGCGCACTGCGCCGAGTGTTAAGAGAACCCAAGCGCTGGGACCGCATCGTCGCACTGGCGGCGAGCCTGGGAGAGAAATTGCCCCGCGAGCCGAGTGCGCCGGCGCTGAACGCGTTTCTCGCGAAGCGCCGCCAGGAGGCTCCGGATCTCTACCCGGATCTGTCGCTGTCGGTGATCAAGCTCTTGGGGTCCGGCGAATACGTCTTGGACAAACCCGGGCAAGTCATTGCGGGCCATTTCGGCCTCGCCATCGTCGATTACACCCATTCGACGGCGCCCAATCGGCGCTTTCCCGATCTCATCACGCAGCGCGTGCTCAAGGCGGCGTTGAGCCGCCAAGCCTCTCCGTACAGCGATGCGCAACTTGAAGATCTGGCGGCTCATTGCACTCTGCAGGAGCACAACGCGGCCAAGGTTGAGCGCGCCGTGAACAAATCGGCCGCCGCCTCCTTGCTGGCCTCGCGCATCGGCGCGAAGTTCGATGCCCTGGTCACCGGCGCATCGCAAAAGGGTACTTGGGTGCGCATCTCTTCGCCCACCACCGAAGGGAAAGTGGTCAGGGGATTCGAAGGACTGGACGTCGGAGATCGCGTGCGCGTGATGCTGCTGCACACCGATGTCGAGCGCGGTTTCATCGACTTTGCGAGAATTTAGCCAAACATGAAAAATCACGAAACGCAAGATTCGTTGGCGTACCTCGATGCGGATTTTCTCGCCAGCGACGACGCGCGGCCGCTGCGCATCATCTCCGAATACTTGGATCCGCTGCGCCGTTTGCGGCTGCAGCGCGTGCACGACACCATCGTGTTCTTCGGTTCCGCGCGCTTGACGGCGCAGGGACCGTTGGGCCGCTATTACAGCGAGGCGCGTGAACTCGCGCGGCTGATCACCTTGTGGTCGCAATCCTTGGCGCAGCATGTGCACCGCTTCGTCATCTGCTCCGGCGGCGGCGGGGGCATCATGGAAGCGGCCAATCGCGGAGCGCAGGATGCCGGCGGCCGCACCATGGGCCTCAATATCAGCCTGCCGCACGAACAGGCGCCCAATCCGTACGTCACCCGCGGCCTGTTGTTCAAGTTCCGCTATTTCTTCATGCGTAAACTGTGGTTTGCCCATCTGGCGCGGGCCATGGTCGCTTTCCCCGGCGGCTTCGGAACCCTGGACGAACTCATGGAAGTGCTGACCCTGGCGCAAACGCACAAGCTCGATCGCAAATTGCCGATCATCTTGTACGGCTCGAGCTATTGGAAAGAGATCATCAACTTCGAAGCCTTGGTCCGCCACGGCGTGATCAGCCGCGAGGATCTGACGCTGTTCGCGTTTGCCGATGATCCAAGCAGCGCGCTCAAGCTGCTGCAGGATGCGATCGAGGTGGCACCCGCGGAGGCCACCCCCGCGTTTGCGCCGTCCCGCTGCCGCGAGGCGCCCTAAGCGCCGCTGACCTGGCAGTGCGCGACGAACTGGCGCAAGGGTTCGGACAGCACCTTGCTCTCGTGCCGAATCATCGAAAAACTTCGAGTCAGGCGCGGCAGGGTGGTTGCGAGCACGTTCAAGCGCTTGGCGGCCAGGAGATTGCGCACCACCGAGCGCGACAGGCAGCTGATACCCAAGCCCTCGGCCACGGAGTTTTTGATCGCTTCGGAACTGCCGAGCGTCATCGAAGCGCGGATATTGACCAGATGCGGCAACAGCGCTTGCTCGACCGTTTCGCGCGTGCCCGATCCCGCTTCGCGCAGCAGCCACTCTGCCTGGGCAAGTTCCTCGACCCGAAGGTTGCGCCGCCTCGCCGTCTTCGCCAGCGGATGAGCGGGGGAAGCGACGATCACCAGCTCGTCCTGCAGCCAGGGAACGACAATGATGTCCTTCGCATGACACGGCCCCTCGATGAATCCGATATCGGTTTCGAAGTCGCGCACCGCGGTGACCGCATCGAGCGTATTGCCGATCTGCAGCTCGAGCCGGGCGCGCGGCACCCGTTGCTTGAAGCGCGCCAGCAGCGCGGGCAAAATGTAATTGCCGATCGTGGTGCTGGCGAAAATATGCAGCTCGACGGGCAGGGCTTGGCTGTTGGCCAGGAAAGCGGTTTCCAGACTGCGCGCGCCATCCAGGACGGCGAGAGCCATCGGCAGCAGGGCGCGGCCATTGTCGTTGAGCAGCAGCCGCTTGCCCACGCGGTCGAAGAAGCGCGCGCCCAGCGCGCTTTCCAACTCCTTGAGCGCGGCGCTCGCGGCGGATTGCGATAGCGGCACGGACAGCGCCGCGGCCGTGGTGCTGCCGCTCAGCGCAATGGCGCGAAATATCTGCAATTGACGCAGGCTCACCCGCATACCGTTCCCTTTAACTCACTAAACAACTTGATTATAGACAAATAATCGATTTTACGAGTATATGATTTGCGCGCATAGTGCGCCGGCGCGATGCAGCGCGGCGCGAGGTTCTTATGCAGGCAGCGGCGAATTCGGTGGCGCTGGCGGCAAAGCCGGGAAGTCCGCATGGCCAACGATTGATGAGTTTGCTGCCCGGCGTCCTGCTGACCGGCGCCATCGCCATCCTCGCCACCGTACTGGCGAAGAGCGCCTGGATGCAGGCCAACGGGATCAGCGCGCTGACGCTGGCCATTGTGGGCGGCATGATCGCCGGCAACACCATCTATCCGCGCATCTCGAGTCATAGTGCCCGCGGCGTGGCCTTCTCCAAGCAGATTCTCCTGCGCTTGGGGATCATCTTGTTCGGCTTGCGCTTGACCTTTCAGGACATCGGGCAGGTGGGCGTGACCGGCGTCATGATCGATGCCATCGTCTTGAGCAGCACCTTCTGCCTGGCGTGCTGGGCCGGCACGCGCTACTTCGGTTTGAATCGGCGCACGGCGATGCTCATTGGAGCCGGCAGTTCGATTTGCGGCGCGGCTGCGGTGATGGCGGCCGAGCCGGTGGTGCGCGGCCGGGCGGAGGAAGTCTGCGTCGCGGTCTCAACCGTGGTCGCCTTCGGCACGCTCGCCATTTTCATTTATCCGGCTCTTTACCACTTGAACGAGCGCGCGCACTGGCTGTCGCTCACGCCCTTTTCCTACGGCATTTTTACCGGTTCCACCGTGCATGAAGTCGCTCAGGTGGTCGCGGCAGGCAAGGCCGTCGCCGACGCCGCGGCGAACACCGCCGTGATCACCAAGTTGGTGCGCGTCATGATGCTGGCGCCCTTCCTGGTTCTGCTGTCGGCGTATTTGTCGCGTAACCCGGAGGCAGCCGCGGAACCGGCGGAAGATGTGCCGTCGATGCCTGCTCCGTCGTGGCGCGGCGTCATACCTTGGTTCGCCCTCGGATTCATCGCGGTGGCCGGATTCAATTCAATGGCCTTTTTGCCGCGTGCCTTCGTCAGCGCCGCCATCGATGTGGACACGCTGATCCTGGCAACGGCGATGGCCGCGCTCGGGGTCAGCACCCAGCTTTCCGCAATTCGCGCGGCCGGCATCAAGCCGCTCGGGCTGGCGGCGCTGCTGTTTGGCTGGCTGATTTTCGGCGGGTTTGCGATCAATACCGGCGTGTCGGCCCTGTTCGCCAAGGTACTGGGCCATTAGGTCATGGACGCGCCACAGGCGTTTGAACCTGTGGCGCGTATCGACCATGGACTTGGGCCTAATGCTTCTGTTTATAAATGCGGCGGCTATTCTTGTTCTCGGATTTGTTCAGGCGGTTTTGCTCGCCCTTGGTCAGGTGCCCGTTGTGCTTGGCCTCGTCAACGCTTTCGCGCTTCGCGATATTGGCGTCATGCGCTTCGTCACGCGCGGCTTGCTTGCCCGTCATGGTGCCGTTGGCCACGCCCTGATTGATCCGGGCCTGTTGATTGTCGAGCCGTTGATTGACCTCGTTTACGCGAGGATGATCGGGAACGGTCTGCGCAACGCCTACGGAGCTGCCCAATGCCGTCAAGCACAGGCCCGCGAGAAGCGGCGCTTTGAATTTGCTGATCATGACATCTCCTTTGCTTCGTCAGAAAATTGAGTTAACCAAATGCGCCAAGCCTTTTCGGTGCGCGGCAGCTCATTTGAGCTCCATATGCCTGTAAAAAACGCCGGCGAAGCCGATCGGTTGACAGGCAGGATCGCCTGCAAAACGCCGATTGCGTCACATAGGGCGGCCGGCCCAATCAGCGCGCGTGCTGCGCGGTGACGATCATCAAATTCCCTGAATACGATGTGCTCATCGTGGGGGCGGGCGTCGCGGGACTCCAAGCGGGATGTCTGCTGGCCGAGGCGGGGCGGCGCGTCGCCATCGTGGAAGCGCGCGGCCGGATCGGCGGCCGCATCTGGACCCGGTCAATCTCGCTCGCTCGATCGCAGCTGCCGGTGCCGGTTGAGTTGGGCGCTGAATTCGTGCACGGCTTGCCGCTCGAGACTTGGTCGATCATCAAGCAGGCCGGCTTGAGCACCTTCGAGATCGACGGTTCATCGCGTCGATTCGAAAACGGCCGCATGCTGGCGGCGCACGAAAGCCGCGCGACCGGCGAACGCGTGCTGGAGGAAATGACTCAATGGGTGCAAGCGCACCCCCACGGCGGCGACCTCAGCTTTGGCGAGTACCTAAAGTCGCATGCGGTGGAAGCGCTTGCCGCCGGGGCCGCCGCCAACTATGTCGAGGGCTTCAACGCGGCCGATCAAAATCGCATCTCCGTCGCGGCGCTCGCGAAGCAGCAGGCTGCGGAGGATGCCATTGCCGCCGATCGCCTGTTCCGGCTCGAAGCGGGCTACGCGGCCATTCCGCATTTCCTGGCCGGGAAATTCATTGCCGCCGGCGGCCTGTTGATGCTTGAAGCGCCGGTGAAGAAGATTGTCTGGACGCGCGGCGCGGTGTCGGTCGAGACAACGCGCGCGGGCGGCGCCCATCTGTGCCGGTCGAAGCGGGCGCTCATCACGGTTCCCCTGGGAGTGCTGCAAGCACGAACGATTGAATTCGTTCCTCAACCCGGCGAAGTGCTGTTCAACGCCGATCGCCTCAAGATGGGCGCGGTCGTGCGCCTGACTTTGGCATTCAAGCAAAAATTTTGGGACCCGGGATTGAGTTTTCTCTTTGCGCCCGGCGAATCTCCACCGACCTGGTGGACACCCGCGCCGCATGCAGCGCCCCTGCTCACCGCGTGGGCCGGCGGCCCCAAGGCCGAGCGGCTCCTCGAACTCGTCGCCGCGGACGGCGATGCCGGCGCGCTGCGCGATCTGAGTCTTGCGACGCTCGCGAAAATATTCTCGCTGCCTTTGTCAGACCTGCGGGCGATGCTGTCGAGCTGGCACCTGCACAACTGGCAGAGCGACGAATACTCCCGGGGTGCCTACAGCTATGTGCAGGTCGGCGCCTTGGATGCCCCCGAAAAAATACGTACAGCGGTCGAGGACACCTTGTACTTTGCGGGAGAGCATACGGATGTGGCCGGGCATTGGGGCACGGTGCATGCCGCGCTCGCGGCCGGCGCCGCCGCCGCCGCTCAGGTCCTGGCCGGAAGCGCGGCGCGCGCTTAGCCGTAGCTTTTCCGCCGCCGCCGGAATGCGCCGGCATCGAAGGCCGCTAGGGTTTCCCCTGTTCTGCATGCAGGAGCGCGAGATTGGCGTTGTGACCGGCGCGGCCGATTCGATAAAACCGGATGCAAAGGACGGAAATCGCGAGCAGCACCACGATCAACGGCACGTAAGTCAGCGCCAGATTGCGCAACACCGCGGCCGGCACCAAACCCGGCCGCGCGCCTTCGGGAAATTTGACCCAGCCTAGAACCAACCCGCCCATGAAGATGCCGAGGCCGGAGACGCACTTCTGCACGAAGAACGCTGCGGCGAAGTACAGGCCCTCCGTGCGTTGCCTGGTCCGAATCTCGTTCTCTTCCACCGTATCGGCGAGCATCGACGTTACCAGCGCGCCAGACACCACGCTCATGGTGCCGAGCGCCAAGGTGAAACCGAGCAAAATGGGCAGCAACGCGGGCGATGAATTGTCCACGAACAAGCCGCACTCCCGCAGGATGATGGGGCAGGGCGCCAGCACCAGGCACACGAGCGATGCCAGGATGGCGCCGCGTTTCTTATCCAGCCGTTTGACGATGAGCGGCGCCAGCGCCAGGGCGGCCGCGGCCGACAACAAGGCCGAGAGCAGCAGTTGCGAAACCTGATCGGCCGAGAGTTGCCAGTAATAGGTGTAAAAATAAATGCTGAGCGTGGCGACCAGGCCGAGCGCCATCGCTGAAAAGAAGCCGCAGGCGATCATCGACAAGAAAGGGCGGTTGGCGAGCGCAGCGCGAATCTCGCGGGAATCGCGGCGTAGATTGAATGCGCGCCGCGGCGGGGGCGCGCGCAGATAAGGAATATAGTGATGCGTTCCGGCGGTCGAGATCAGGATGGAGACCGACATGAGGGCGGCGGCCGCAATGGAATAGCCGTGATAGCCGGCCCGATTCAGCAGTCCCACGCTTTGCTGGGCGCTCGGCCGCAAAAATACCGACAGTGCAATCACGCCCATCGACACCGCACCCAGGTAGCCGAAGAAAAATCGGTAGGCGACCAGCGAGGTACGTAGATCGTAGTCCTCGGTCAGCTCTGCAAGCAGCGCCGCGCTCGGCACCTCATAGAGCGCAATGAGGATGCGCACGACGATGGCCGTGATCAGCAGGTACCAGAATAGCGCGGCCGCCCCCAGGGTCGCCGGAGGGTTCCACAGCAGGTAGTAAAACAACGCGCACGGCAGCGCCGACAGATACATGAAGAAATGCCGGCGGCCGAGACGGGAATGAAAGCGATCCGATATGTGCCCGATCAAAGGGTCGGAAAAGCCGTCGACGATCAGCGCGATCATGATCGCGAGGCCCACCAGCTGCGCCGGCAGACCGAGCAGCTGATTGTAGAAAATCAGCAGCAAGAAATTGAAGCCGTTGTCCTTGATGCCGTAGGCCACGGTGCCAAAGCCGTACAGCAGTTTGGTTCCAAGGCCGATCGTGCCCAGCGCCATGAAAGATTTCCGGTGAGGAGGGGCCGAAGGTTTTTTACTATTTATCGTGCTATCGCCGTATTAGTATACAGGCCTGAAGTAGCCCTCCCGCGGGATTCATATGGCGCTCACAACATCGAAGTTTCGCGAGGATTTTGAGTCTGGCTGCCGCAGCGGCGTACCGCCGCTCGAGGCACCCCCGCCGCTTGCCGCCGCTGTGTTGATGGCCCATGCGGCTTTCGTTCAGCCGGAGCGCCAGATTGGCATCTTCGATGCCATCGCCCGCGCGTGGCTGGATCTGGAACAGGATTCCGATCGCATCGCGTCTTTGCGGCAGCAACTTGCGTGGCTGAACGCGCCTGCCGCCGTTGAAGAATGGCAGACGCCGCGGGCTGTCTGGGATGCATTTTGGAGCGTCGTCGACGCGGAGCCGGCCGCGCCAACAAGCGCGGCAGCCAAGGACAATGCGCTCGATTTTACCGGCCGAGTGGTTCTCATCGGCGTGCATTACGATGCGGAATTATTGATGCGCTGTGAACGCGCGCATTATCTCCATGAAGACGTCAAGAAACTACTTGCACAGCCCGAAGTGCGCATGACGACCGATGATTTGCGCCATTGGCCCAAGGACAGCCTGGGGACCAATCTTCTCGACATGCTCACTTCCAAAGGATACGACCTCGAGGTGATCAATCCCGACGATGTGATGCTGCCGCCGGCCTTCGCCGCGCAAAACCGCACCAACCGCCGCATATTGCAGCTGCACGATGTGTGGCATTTGGTCGGCGGATTCGGCTTCACGGCCCAGGGAGAGGTCGCGATTTCCGGGTTTCAGCTGGCGCAATTCGGCCAAAATTATTCGACGCGTTTCCTCGCCGCCACCACCACCATGATGTGCCTGCGTCCCGTGGTCGACATCGACCAGTTCATCTCGCTCATCTCGGAGGGTTGGCGCCACGGCCGCCGCGCCCCGCCGCTGATGTCGGTGGAATGGCATAAGTTGCTGGGGCGCTCGATTGCCGATCTGCGCGCCGAGATGCGCGTCGCGCCGTTCAGGAGTCGTACGCCCGAGCTCTTGAACTTTTAAGCGCGGCTCAGGGACACCCATGGGCGAAACGCCGGTGGATCAACGGCCGCTACTCGTCTACGACGCGGACTGCCGGTTTTGCGTTTATTGGGCGCGCTACTGGGAGAAATTGACGGGCGAGGCCGTCAGATACTGGCCGTACCAAGACGCCGCGCCGCAATATCCGCAAATCGCGCTCGCCGATTTTCAACGCGGCGTGCAATACATCACGCCCGATGGGCGCCATGCGAGCGCCGCCGAAGCCAGCTTTCTCACCTTGAGCCATGCGCCGGGCAAGGGATTTTGGCTCGCGCTGTATCGAAAACTGCCGGGTTTTGCGGCCATCGCGGAATGGATTTACGCCTTCATCGCCGCGCACCGCTCGGCTGCCTACCGCGCCACCGTGTTTCTGTGGGGCAAGGACTTCGCGCCGCCGCGCTACGATCTGGTCTCTTGCGTATTCCTGCGCCTGCTCGGCCTGATCTATTTATCCGCCTTCGTTTCCTTCGGCGTACAGGCGTTGGGACTGATCGGCAGCCGCGGCATCCTGCCGGTTGCCGCGCTGGTGAAGCTCATCGGCGGCGGCGGCGGCGCCGGCCTCGAGCGCTTTTTCGTGATGCCGATGCTGTTTTGGATCAATGACAGCGATCTTGCGATTCGCTTGGTGTGCTGGGCCGGCGCGGTCTTCTCGGTGCTGCTGATCGTCAATGTGCTTCCGCGCCTCTGCCTGCTGGCGCTCTACGTGTTGTATCTCTCGCTGCTCTATGGCGGCCAGACTTTCATGTCTTTTCAGTGGGACACATTTCTGCTGGAGACCGGTTTTCTTGCCCTGCTGCTGAGTTTCGCGCAAACGCCCGGAATCTGGCTGCTGCGCTGGCTGTTGTTCCGATTCATGTTCATGTCGGGCGTGGTCAAGCTTCTGAGCGGCGACCCGAACTGGTGGAACCTGTCGGCGCTGTCGTACCACTTTTTCACCCAACCTCTGCCTACGCCGCTCGCCTGGTACGCCGCGCAATTGCCGCCGCCGCTGATGCGATTCGCGACCGGCGGCGTGTTCCTCGTCGAACTGATCCTGCCGTTTCTGATCTTCTGCCCGCGGCGGCCGCGTTTCCTGGCGGCGCTCGGCATCCTGCTGCTGCAAAGCTGCATTCTGCTCACCGGCAACTACAATTGGTTCAATTTGCAGGCGATGCTGCTGTGTCTGCTGCTATTCGACGATGCCGCTGTGCGGAAGTGCCTACCGCAGCGCCTGGCACGGGCGCTGTTGCGGCGTATCCCGCGCCCCTCCTCAAAGACCGTCTCGATCGCGGTCGGCGCGGGCGGGCTGGTGCTGGTGTTCCTGAGTTTGGTGCAGATGGATGAGCGCTTTGGCGGCACCCCGCCGGCCGCGTTTCGCGACGTGGAGCAGTTGTTCGAGCCGCTGCGCATGGTCAGCAGCTATGGACTGTTCGCGGTCATGACGACCGAGCGCAACGAGATCATCATCGAAGGCTCGGATGATGGGGCTGACTGGCGCGAGTACGAATTTCGCTACAAGCCGGGCGACCTGGCGCGGCGGCCATCCTGGAACATCCCGCATCAGCCGAGACTCGACTGGCAGATGTGGTTCGCCGCTCTCGACGACCCGCGGCGCGTGAACTGGTTTGCGCACTTTCTGGAGCGGCTGCTGCAAAACGAACCCAGCGTCACAGCGCTGCTGGCAAGGAACCCTTTCGCAGTCAAGCCGCCGCGCTACATCCGTGCTCAATTTTACAGCTATACCTTCTCCACCCGCGCCGACAAGCGCAAAGGTCTGTGGTGGCAGCGTCGATCGGTGGGCTGGTACTTTCCCCCCGTGCGCCTCAAGCCGAATTGAGATGCCGGCGGCGCCAGCCGGGCGCCCTCATGAGACGCCGGTGCCCGACGCGCTACGATCGAGCCCTGGGCGATCCCACCGCCCGAGATCGGCGGCTGCCGCATAGGTCGTCTGGAAGAAACGCAGCAACGCCTCGTCAGGATTGGGCGCCGCTCGCACTGACTCGTAGGGCAGCAGGAATTCGCGCGCTGTGGCGTCGTAGTGCGCGGCGGCCGGTTGCACGGCCGCAGCTGCGTATCCATGCGGCTCCGGATAAGCATAGGCATAGAAGGATGGCTCGGCGTTTTCGTCGCCGGGCCAGAAGCCGCAGCTGCTGCATTCATGCGAGTACGCTTCGACCATGACCCAGTCGGGACAATGAGGCGCGCCGCCGGGATGGCGCGGCGCGCGCCGTCCGGAGAAGCGGGTGCAGGCCAGATCGAAACTGCCCCAAAAGAAATGCACCGGACTTTGCTTTCCGGTGAATCCGCCGCGGAAGATCTTCATCACCCGCTGGGTATTGAGGAGAATCAGCCAGCACTGATGCGCGGCGGGCGCATCGTAGAGCGCATGTTCGCGGTCTTGTGCGAAAGGGATCGCCGTCAGCACCTCGACCGGCGCTGCATAGATCTTTGGATCGATCCCCAATTCATGCAGCGCGCCCCTATAGCGCGCATAGAAATCGGCCACGGTCATTGAGGCGAGTGGAAAGGAACGCCGGGAACCGTCGCTCACCTGAACGCGGAGTTCATGGGAAATGAAGTCGAATTGCACCTCGACGCTTTGGCTGCCGTGCGGCATGGCAGAGCTCGTCAATCCGCGGGCGGTGAGGTACAGCGCCACCTGCCACCAATGATTTTCCATGGGTGCGAGCGCAAGGCGCGTTTTGCCGACGATCTGCGACCACATGTGCAGCGTGGCGTAGGTCGCACGCCACTCGCGCAGCGGCAACTCAGGCCATAGAGAGCGCGCTTCACCCGCTTCTGGCATGCGAATCCTTCAGTACCGGGCACCGAGGTGGATGAGATGAAAGCTCAAAGTGACCCACAGGGTCAAAAGGGCGGCCAGCACCAACAGTGCGCTCCAGAGTTTCGCAAACCAGCCGCGCTTGCCGCGCCAGACTCGCTGCAGGTTCCAAAGCGCGGCGCCGCACAAACCCACGAAGCCCACGATCCCGGCAATTTCCAGCAGCCAGATTGCGGCGTCGAGATTCTTGTCCGAGTCCAGCGAGGCGAACAGCCATGCCCACCCGCCAAGTGCCGCCAACACCAGCCACGACAAGGCGCGAGCCCAGCGATAGGCCGTCAGATCCGCGCCGCGCAACGTCATCGCCGCCCCGAAGCGGCGCCGAGCGATGGCCCCCACCGGCCAGGACAAGGCCGTGAGTGCGACGATGGCCAAGGCTGCCGCAAACAGCGGCATGAGCCACGCCGCGTCTCGATACCAGGGAGCCCGCTCCCAGACCATGAACGGCGACACCGGATTGATGCTCCAGCGCACCACTCGTCCGTCCTCGACCTTGGCGCCAAGACGGCCGTGACCATAGGCGTCCTGCCACACGAAGGGGGCGATCTCGATCCACTTCTTGGGTGCGCCGCCCAATATGGCGGGAACCAGCGGCCGTCCGTCCTTATCCAAGCCGATGTGCACTTGACCGACGAAGTTCAGCATATCGATGAAATTCGTGAAGAATCCGCGGCTGCTGATGTAGTTGCCCGCCAGCATGCGCGCATGCTCCTTGGCGGTCGGCAGTTCCACCGGTGCCGCATCCGCCGCCGGGAAATAGCGATCGCCGAATTGCTCGAACAGCGCGATGCGAATCGTTTCGGTTGCGGCATGCTCGCCGGCGCTGTTCATGGAAACGAACAGGCCGACGTTCTTGGTGGGGTAGATCCAAATGTCGCTGTGAAAGAAATTCAAATCGCCGCCGTGTCCGATCGCGCTCAAGCCATTGAGCTGCATCTCGTAGAAGCCGAGCGCCATGCGGTTGGTTCCCGGCAGCGTCACGTGCGAGGGATCGTGCATCAGCAGAGCGGTCTCCGGCTTCATCAACCCGGCGCCTTGATTCAAGTGAGCGATCATGAACTTCGCCATGTCGGCGCCGGACACGGCCACCGAACCCGCGCCGGGTATGGAAATCAGTTCGTAGGGTTTGGGTTCGACCGAGGCCTTCGGATAACCCTGTGACATGAAAGGTGCGAGTTGCGCCGGCAGCGGCTGTCGGAACGACGAATGAGACATGTCCAGGGGCGCGAATATGTTGCGCTCGACGTAATCGGCAAACGGCATTCCGGAAACGCGCTCGACGATGTAGCTGGCGATGCCCGCGCCATAGTTCGAGTAAGCCGGCGTCGTGCCCGGCGCATAGACCCGTGCGGGCAGCAGGCTTTTCAATACCTCGCTCAACGGCGGCACCGCGCCGCTGAAGCGGATGCCGCCCTTGATCGCTTCTTCGAAGCCCGGCGTGTGCGTCATGAGGTTGCGCATCGTGATGGCTTTGCCTTGATACGGCGGGATCTTGAAATCCAAATAGCGGTTCACATCGGCATCCAGGTCGATCTTGCCCTGCTCCACCAGCTGCATCACCGCAGTCCAGGTGAATAATTTTGAGATCGAACCCGCTCGGAACATCGTCGTCGCCGGGTCCACGCGTTTGCGCGCGGCGATGTCCGCGTAGCCGAAGCCGCGCTGGGTCAGTACTTGCCCATCCTTGACGATGACGACCACGGCGCCGGCGATGTCGTTCGATTCCAGGGTGAAGGGCATGAAGCCATCCAGCCAGGCATCGGCGTCCGCCTGCGTGAGCTCCGGCACCGTGGCCAGGGCCGCCGGTCCCATCGAGGCCGCGATGAGCAGAGTTGCCGCTGCTGCCGATCTGACAATGGATGTTCGCATGCCTGATATCCCTCAAAACGCTCTGATTAGGTTAGAATGATCCTATATAGAGCAATAGTAAACACCCCAACCCGCCGGAGTCAGCCATGCTGCAACGCCTGCCGTTCATCCTTTTTATTGCCGCCATGCCGGCGCTTGCAAGCTGGGCCCGCCCGCCATCGACGCTGCCGATTGCGCCCGCCGCCATCGATGCAACCGTAGCGCACGCCATGAAGGCCTTCCAAGTACCCGGCATGGCCGTGGGAATCGTCAAGGATGGCAAGCTGATCTATGCCAAAGGCTATGGGGTGCGCGAACTCGGAAAGCCGGGTCAAGTCGATGCCGACACGCTGTTTCAAATCGGCTCCAACACCAAGGCCTTTACCGCCGCCGCTCTCGCGATCCTGGTCGACGAAGGCAAGATTCAATGGGACGGCAAGGTGATCGATTATTTGCCACAGTTTCGCATGTTCGATCCTTATGTGACGCGCGAATTTACCATTCGCGACCTGCTCACGCATCGCAGCGGTCTTGGCATGGGCGCCGGCGATTTGATGTTTTTTCCGGCCACCGACTTCACCCGCGACGAAATCATGCATGGCCTGCGCTACCTCAAGCCGGTATCCGGATTTCGCAGCAAGTTCGACTACGACAATCTGCTCTACATGGTGGCGGGCCAGATCATCCCGGCGGTGACCGGAAAATCCTGGGAAGACTTCATCACGCAACGGATTCTCGATCCGCTGCAAATGCGGCCCTGTGCGGCGAACTATGATCGAATTGCGGACCGCAGCGACGTCGCGGCCCCGCATGTCGTGGTCAAGGGCGAACTCAAGGCCATTCCCGTCCTGCAAATGGATGCCGTTGGACCGGCAGGTACGATCAACTGCAGCATCAATGGCATGGCGAAGTGGCTCGAGACCCAGCTCGCCGCCGGCAAGACTCCGACCGGGCGGCAGCTCTTCAGCGCCAAGCGCAGCGAAGAAATGTGGAGCATGAATACCATCCTTCCGCCCAATGCGTTGCTCGCTTCGATGTATCGCACGCATTTCAGCGGCTATGCCTTGGGCTGGGGTGTCCAGGACATTCTGGGATACAAGAAAGTTGCGCATACCGGCGGGGTGCTGGGCAGCGTCACCTGGGTGGCCATGATTCCCGAGCTCGATCTCGGAGTGCTGGTGTTCACGAATCAAGAATCAGGCATGGCCATGAACGCGGTGGGCAATCAAATCCTCGACGCCTACTTGAGCGCTCCGCGGCGCGACTGGGTCGAAATCGGCGTGTCGTACGCGGCCAAGGGCGACACTGCCGCCCAGGCGGTCGAAGAAGCGGCCGCCAAGACCGCCGCCGCGGCGGGACCGCCATCGCTTCCGCTCGATGCGTATGTGGGCGTTTACCGCGACCCGTGGCGCGGCGAAGCCACGGTGCGCCGCGAGAACGACAAGCTGATCTTGAAGTTCAGCCGGACCCCATATCTCGAGGGGCCGCTGGTGCCGTACAACGGCAACATTTTCATCGTGCATTGGAACGATCGCACGCTGAACGCGGACGCCTTCGTGCGCTTCGAGCAGGGCTATGACACCAAAGTAACCGACATGACCATGAAAGCCGTGTCTCCCGCCACCGACTTCAGCTTCGATTTCCAGGATCTGCATTTCAGCAAGAACACCGACTCGCATGACTGAGAATGTGCCGACGCTGGGGAAGCTGATGCGTGCCCTGCGCACTCGCAATGGCTGGACGCGCAAGCAGATGAGCGAAAGGACGGGCATTCCGCTGTCGACGCTCGCCAAAGTCGAGCACGATCAGCTCACATTGAGCTACGACAAGCTTCTGCAGGTCAGCCAGAGACTCAAAATGCGCATGTCCGAGCTGCTGGCGTACGGGGATGAGAGTGTGTCCCGAGTCATGACGAGGCGCAGCATCGGCACACTGGAGAGCGCCCTGCATGTCGACTCGCGCAACTACGATTACTATTTTCTGTGCCCGGACCTGCGCAAGAAGCGGATGATTCCGATATTTGGCCGTCCGCATGCGAGGACCCTGGAAGAGTTCGGCGAGCTGGTGCGGCACGCGGGCGAGGAATTCATTTTCGTGCTGACCGGGCGCGTCGCCGTGCACACGGAGTTCTACGAGCCTGTGGTGCTGGAGGCGGGCCAGTGCATGTACATCGATTCGGGGATGGGACACGCGTACCTACTCGGGCCCGGCTGCGATGATGCCTCGGCGCTCTCCGGCTGCACCAGCGAGGATGGCGACTTGGTCGACTCGGTGCTCAAGTCGGAAGCGCCCGCGACAGGCGGGACGGCGAAAGCGCAGCCTCGGTGACCCCGAAGGAGCGCAGAGAGTCCCCAAGGGATCCCCCCAGGACCAGCGCTGCCGCCGCCTGACTCAACGCGGGCGCGGTTTGAATACCGAAGCCACCGAGCGCGGCGTGCCAAAAAAACTTCGGTTGATGCGGATCGAACCCCACCAGCGGCGCGCGATCCTCGACGAATGAACGAATTCCGGCCCATTTGTGGGCGATTCGCGTTACGTTGAGCGTGGTGGCGCGTTCGATTCGATCCACCGCCACTGCGATGTCCATCTCGTCGGGCTGAACATCGCCGGGTTCGCATAGCGTCTCGTCCGCGGGCGACAGCAACAACATGCCGGCATCGGGCTTCAAATAAAATTGCTCTTGCACGTCCACCAACATGGGCCATTCCTGGACCCTGTGTTCCGGCGCAGGTTGGATCAGGCACGCCGTGCGCTTGCGCGGCTGCAATCCCACATCGATCGCGCCGGCGAGCTTGCCGATCTCGCCGGCCCACGGGCCGGCGGCATTGACCACGATCTTGGCGCGGAAGGCATCGCCGGGCGTTCGCAGCGACCAAGAGCTGCCGTTCCATTCCAGATGCGTGACCTGTGCCCCGGTGGTCAGGGCTCCGCGCCTCGATCGAAAGAGCCGCAAATACCCCTGATGCAGCTCATGCACCTCGATATCCCCGGCGTTCTTGATATAGGCGCCCCCGCATAGATCATCCGCGCGAAGCACGGGATGGAGCGCCCGCGCTTGCTGCGCGGTTTTCAACTCGATGCCGTTGGCGGAAGCCGAGAAGCTCGCAAACGCATCGCCTTGATCGGCTCGGGCAATGACCAGAATTGCGCGAGGTTTGATCAGCGGACCCGCGGTGAAACCAGGATCCGGGGAAAAGAAAAACTCGCGGCTCGCGCGGGTCAAGGCCCGCACGGTATCGTTCCCGTAGAACTCGGCAAAGACGGCGGCCGATCGGCCGGTGGAGTGATAACCGGGCTTGGGTTCCATTTCGAGCAGTCGAACCGAGAGATGCTCGGCCAAATGCGCGGCGATCGAGGCGCCGGCCATGCCGGCGCCGATCACGACGATGTCATGTTCGAAGAGCATCGCTCAGGGAGCGGCTATTGAAGCGCAATGTCGCCGCTGAATTCCACTTTCAGGTTGAGTCCGGCGACTTCCAGGGTCATTTTGGCAGGAAAGGATTCGGTGCCAGAAATGCCGTTCGCCGCGATGGCTTTGGCCACCGCCTGCTCAATTGCCCGCTGGGAATTGATGCCGACCGCCTTGAGGAATTTGCGGATGCTCAAGTTGAGGGTTTCTTCGTCCATTCAAGATCTCCGATTTCTGCCCGCTGCGCACCGGCCCATCGTGGCACAGATGAGCAGGCATTTCACGCCCAGGAGTCCTCCCGTCAATCAAAACAGCAGCAGGCGCGTGCCGATGAGGAGCAGCATCAGTATCAACAGCACGCGCAAGATCCTCTCCGGTATGTGCCCCACCAGATGACTGCCGAGATAAATCCCGGGCAAAGAGCCGACCAGCAAGGAAGCCAACAAGCGCCAATCGACGCTGCCGAAAAGCCAATGGCCCAAACCTGCAATGAGCGTCAGTGGCACTGCGTGCGCCAAATCCGAGGCCACGATTCGCTGCGCCGCGAGCCTTGGGTAAAGGAAAATCAGCGCGGTGATGCCGAGGGCGCCGGCTCCCACCGAGGAGAGCGAAACGAGAATGCCGAGCGCCACTCCGGTCGCCACGGTAAACCCCGGATGGCGCGGGAGCTCGATGCGGCCATAAGCTTGCGACAGGCGCTTCATGCGTGCGCGCAGCGCCAGCGCCAAGCCGGTGAAGATGAGCGCGACGCCAAGCGTCGTGGTGATGATTTTGGAGCTGCCGAGTCCGCCGGTGAAGGCATGCAGGCTGAGGAGCGTGATGATGGCGGCAGGCAGGCTGCCGGCAGCCAATAAGGCGGTGATGCGCCAATCCACGCGATGTTTCTTGGCGTGTACATAAGTCCCGGCGGACTTGGTGACCGCTGCATGCAACAGATCCGTGCCCACCGCCGTCACGGGATGAATGCCGAAGAACAGCACGAGCAGCGGCGTCATGAGCGAGCCGCCGCCGACCCCGGTGAGTCCGACGATGACTCCCACGAGGAATCCGGACAGCGTTTGGGCTAAATCGATCATTTGCTCACTATAGGGGCCCGGCGGGGTTAATTGTTGGCTTCCCTATAGGTCTGCCAGCACAAAACAGCATCAACTTATGATTTCACGGTCGTTTCCATCCGCTTCCGGCCGATCTACAGTTTCGCATGCGAAACCGGTCCAATGCCCCGTCTTCATCCGAGTTGCCCCCGCCTTTGCGCGCACGGGCCGCGGACAGTGTTTCACAGTTGCGCGCAGCGGTTTCGGAATACGGAAACGTCTGTTACGCAAACAGCCTCGGGGCGGAGGCTATGGTCCTGACCGACTTGATCTGGGGGCAGGTGCCGGAAATCGATATTTTCAGCATCGATACCGGACGCCTGTTCCCCGAAACTTTCGATCTGGTGCGGCGTCTGGAGCTGCATTTTGCGCGCCGACTGAGATTTTACTATCCACATGCGGATCGGTTGGAGAGTTGGGTTGACGCGAATGGTATCAACGGATTCCGCGAGGGGCCTGAAAAGCGGCAGCAGTGCTGCAAGATTCGCAAAGTCGAGCCCTTTCGACGCGCGCTCTCGGGGAGGGGTGCTTGGGTTACTGGCATCAGGCGCAGTCAGTCGGCGAGCCGTGCCATGGCTGCACGCGTCGAGTGGGACGGAGAGTACGGTCTGCACAAGGTGAGCCCGTTGCTCGATTGGAGCGAAGAGGAGGTCTGGGAATATATCCGCAGGAGGGAGTTGCCTTACAACTCATTGCACGATCGGGGCTTCCCCAGCATCGGCTGCGCGCCGTGCACGCGCGCCATAGAGCCGGGCGACGCCGAACGCGCCGGACGCTGGTGGTGGGAACGCGGCGAATCGCGCGAGTGCGGCTTGCATCCGAGCCGCAGGCTGGGCTGCTAGCAGCGTCGGTTGAGTCACACTTTACCCAGGACTGGCGCGGTCAAGTCACATTTTCAGCAATTGACCGCCCCAAAAGCGGCTGATCTGTGGCGCAATGTCCAAATAGCCTCGGAGGGTCAATCCGTGTTCGACAAGATCTCTCGCAGTTGGTCGCTTGCCGGGCAATGCTGGGACGTACTCAAGGAAGATCCCGCGCTGCTGGTGTTCCCGCTGCTGTCCTCCATCGTTCTGTTGATCCTGCTCGGTTCCTTTGCGCTGCCCATGTTCGCGTTTTATCACAGCCTGCAACCGGTTCTGGCGGACGGCAGCACGACCCACACCAGCCGGCTATTGTTCTACATCGCGATGTATGTTTTTTATTTCGTCAGCTACGCCGTGATGATGTTCTTCAATTCGGCGCTGATCGGCGTCGCCCTCAAGCGGCTCGACGGCGAATCCGCCAGCGTCGGCGAAGGCTTGCAGATGGCGCTCGCACACCTGCCGGCCATTTTAGGTTATGCCGTCATGGCCGCCACGGTGGGTACGATTCTGCGTTCAATCGAAGATCGGGTTGGATTCATCGGCCGCATCGTCATCGCGCTCATCGGCGCGGGCTGGACTCTCGCGACGGCGATGACGCTGCCCGTATTGATCGAAGAGAACGTCGGCCCGATTGAAGCGATCTCGCGCAGCCTCGCGCTTCTGCGGCGCAACTGGGGCGAGAACGTCATCGGCAACGGCGGCATCAGTCTCGGCGTGGCCGTGATCGCGATTCCCATCGGCGTTCTCGCCTGGTTGCTCGTGATGGCCGCAACCTCGACACGGGCGGCCGGATCGATCTTCATGGCAATGGCACTGTTTGTATTGACGATGATCGCGCTGGGACTGGTCAGTACGACCTTGCACGCCATCTACACTGCCGCGCTGTATCGCTATGCGACCGGAAGCAAGGACAATGCCGGCATCGACGGCGACCTGTTGGCGGAAGCCTACCGACCGAAGTAAGTTATGCGGCGCCGCGCTAATCGGGCGTGACGTCGGTAAAGACGAACCCATCGCGTTCGACTGTCCGGCCGATCGAGACGGCGATGGGCGCGCTAAACATCGGGCCCCCGGTCACCACGGTATGAAATTCGCCGTTCTCTCCGCACGGATCGACCTGGGACGGGATCTCCGCGAGCAGGGCCGCATCGAAGCGGCGCCCCGCGAACTTCGCGGACAGCAGCGTCGGATCCAGACACACTAGATGGGCGACGATTCCGCGCTCGATCATTTCTGCCGCCAATTGCCGCGTGTTGCGCCCCCACAGAGGAAAGATCGGCGTCATGCCGAGATCTGCGAGGGTTCGCTCTCGATAGGCGCGAATGTCGGCGAGAAACAGATCGCCAAATATGATGTGCTGAACACCCGCCGCCTTGATCGCCGCGCAGGCGTCCGCCATACGCGTCTCATAGACTTGATTCGTGCAGCGGCTGGGTATCAGGACCTTGATCGCGCGCAGGTTCAAGGCTGTGATCTGGCGATCGAGCAGCTCGGAACGCACGCCGTGCATCGCGACCCGGTCATGAGCCTCGTTGACCGTGGTCACGATGCCGACGACCTCCGCGAGCCCGAGTCGCCGCGCCTCGCACAGCGCGAACGCGCTGTCCTTGCCGGAGCTCCAGGATAAAAATGCTTTGGGCGGCACTCGTCTCATGGCGCATGCTAGCGTGCCCGCGGCTGCGACCACAACCTCGAACCGCAAAACCCGGCTCATCGTATAGTGCGCCGAATGGATCCGAAGATGAATTTCGAATTCCGCGGCCGGCGGCTCTGGATGGGCCTGTTTCCGTCGCGCCGCCCGCTCGCGGCCCTCGGCCTGTGTCTCGCGCTGTTCGCCGCCCAGGCGGCCGGATCCGCTCTCTTCGACGTCAAACCCGAACAGCAGCTGCTGCATCGTCTGCTGGGTTCGAGAGCCGCGCAGTTCGAATTGAGCGCGCTGCAGCCGGGCGCGCTGCAGCCGGGCGGCGGACCGGAGCGGTTTCGCATTTCAAACGCGAACGGGCGCATCAAGATTGAAGGGACCACGCCGAGTGCGCTGCCGGGTTCGCTGGCAGACCTACGTCACGTCGCTCGATGCAGAATTGAGCAGCGGGGTTTCCGCCAAGCCGGTCGATTGGTTCCGCTTGGGCGATGCTTGGAATCGCGGTCCTCGGGTGTATCCGCGCGCGCCGCGGGGCGATAGCCACGCCATCGCCGCACGGATCGCGAGAGCGCTGCAAATCAATTGAAAGATCATCAGGTGGCGCGCAGGGCCGTCGCGACCGGCAAGCGGCCCGCCCGCAGCGCCGGCAACACGCCGCCGACCAAGCCCATCGCCAGCGCCCACGCGATGCCGATCAGTCCCAGAGGCACCGTCACCGCCAAACGAAAATTGTAGCCGAACGGGCTCGCCGATAAGCCGTTGAAAAAAATCCACGCCAGAGCGGTTCCCAGCAGCGCTCCCGGGAGGGCAAACAACAGCGATTCGCAAACTATGGAAGCGACAACCGCGCCGGAACCAAACCCGATCGCGCGCAGGGTGCCCATCTCGCGGCGGCGCGAGTCAACGATCGCGTACAGCGAGTTCACTGCGCCCAATGTGGCGCCGATCGCCATGATGGCACCCACGAAGTAGCTGGCGAAATCCAGGATGCCTTTGAGCTGTATGAATTGATCCCGCACCGCTTCGCTTTCGCGCTGGGCCTCGAGGTGCAGCGTAGGATTGGCCTGCAATGCGCTGCGAAACGCAGCGAATGCCGCGGGGGATTGCAGCATCACGGAAACCGCGTTGTAGGTATTGCGGTTGAAGGCGGACATGAGCGCGTCGACGTCTGCGTACAGGATGCACTGCTGCGAATGTCCCTGCTCGAAGCGGCCGACGATGGTCCAGTCCACGCCGCGTATCGAACGCCGATCGCCAATGTCGAACCCAGCGAATTGGCGCCCGCACGGGTTGGAAGCGATGAGTTCATGCAGTCCGGGATGAAACACGCGGCCGCCGACGAGGCGAATCTCCGGCCGGTACTCGCTGAAGTTGGCGGTCGTGCCCACGAGCGGAAAGAAGAGGCGCGCTCCCGTCACCCGCCGGCGCGCTTCAATGGGAATCGACGCTTCGAATACGGCAATCGGCGCGCCGTCGGCAGCCCTTTTGATACCCGGCAGGTCGCGCGCGATCACCGCTTCATCTCTGGGGATGCTGCTCTGCATGCGGCGCGCGCCGGTGCTGCTGAGTATCACGCGGTCGGGGCGCACGTCGCCGGTCGCCTGGCGCTGCACGCCTACGCCCATTGCCAGCATGGAAATGAGCACGCCGACGGCGCACGCCACGCCGATGACGATGGTCAAAATCGACCCCATTCGCTGCGCTGCTCCCGACAGATTGACGCGCAAGATGCCGAAAAACTGCCGCAGCGTATTCATGCCGTCACGTCAGCCGCTAAGCGCCGGCCAGCGCAGCCGCGACTTTGAGGCGTGCGGCCAGCGCGGCCGGGACCGCGGCGCTGATCAGCGCCACCAGTACGGCAAGCGCCAGACCGGCCGCGACGACGATCTTCGGCATCGAAAGCCCAACCACAAAGATCCCGGCAATGGGCAGCAGCGCGGTGGCCAGGGCAAGTCCGAACGCCGCTGCGGCAATGCATACCAGCAACGCTTCCGCCACCACGATCAGGAACACGGTGCGGTCGGTGAAGCCCACCGCTTTCAAGACCGCCAGTTCCAACCTACGCTCGCGGATCGATTGCATCATCATGCTCGCTGTGGCGAAAAGCAGCGCCGCCAGAGCTGCGCCGACAACCGCCCGGATGAGGAAGTTCATGTCGCCGATCGACTGCGCTTGCTGCTGCGCCAGTTCCAGCAAGGATTCGGTTTTGGTTTCCTGAGAAGAATTGGCGAAGCGCCGGTCGATTTCATCGGCGACCGCGGCGGCTTGCTTCGGGTCCGCTATCGCGACGTTGAAGTGCTGAACAGTGCCCTTGCCGAGAAAGCGTGCCTCGTCTAGGTAGGCCAGGTTGATCAGAATATTGTCTCGCCCCCCGCCGACGTCGCTGTCGCTGAAGGTTCCCACCACATCGAAAGCCCAGTCGGTTGATCCGTTCATTTGCGCCGTATTGGACATGAGCGGGATGCGATCGCCGATCTTCCAACCATACTTTTCCGCCAGTTCGTTCCTGACCAGGGCTGCGGTGCGCAGTTTTTGGAAGGCCGCAAGATAGTCGGGCGCGATCGTGAAAGTAAAAGCAGACGGCCAATCCTTGCCGATGCCGATGGCGACCACGGCCAGGCGCTGTGTGGGCTTTTGATAAGTCGCCCCGAAAATATCGACGGGGACCACCAGCTGCACTCCCGGTATCGACTTGATCCGGTCGAGCGCGGCCGCGGGCAGCGGTTCCGCAAGAAAGCTCAAGCGGCTATGCACGATCAGAAGATCGGCGCGCGCCGCGGCAGCAGCGTGGTCAACGCCCGTTTTCAGGCCCTGCAGCATGCCGAAAAGCGCAAATGCGACACAGACCTGAAGGAAAATGAGGGCGGTTCGGCCGGGTTTTCGCCAGATGCCGGACCAGAATAACGGCAGAAATTTCATGGCGGCGCCGCGTAAGCCTTCGAATCGAGGACGCGGCGGAACATGCGCTGCCTCTATAGGTCCGGATCGAGCGCCAGGTGCACGGCTTTGGAAAAACTCTCGACGTTCCAATCATCCAACAGCTCGCATTGCGCGGCGATCATTTCGGCCTCATCGATTGTCACGTCTTCCACGGTATAGCAGGCGACCGTGGTACCGTCGCTGCGCACGAACCGCGCGGTCATCGCGTCGTCGTCGAAAGTACGCGTAGAAACCATGCGGCGCTCCATCAAGAGTGCTGCGAGCCCATCGGCATCGGGAATGGCTCCTAAAAACACCGCCATTTGCTCCGCATCGGCGAATTTCGCGTGCGATTCAGTGATCTTGTGGCCTGGAGGCGGCTGCATCGGCGCGAATCCTCTTGGAGTTGAAAGACCGAGACAGGCTCCTAGAGGATACCAATGCCCCGCGGATTTGCCAGCCGGTTTTCTCCTAGCGCCCATCGCCCGGTGCTGTAACGGCCGGTTTCCGGCAGATCGTTCTCGGCGACATGGCGTTCAAGTCCGGCGCGTCCGAATGCCAGCCGGCGATTTGATAACAGTTCGCATTGATCCATACGATCCAGTCGCCGCCGGCGGTCTTCATTTGATCGCCCGCATGGTGTTCGCGCGACCCTGACACATCCAACGAGGATGATACCGACAAAGCCCTGTTCGCCGTCTGATGGCTGCGGATCTCGAATGCCCGCACCGCGCGATGGGCTTCCGCCGCCCAATTCACTGCGGGTCCCTGGCCATCCGGCGCGGAGCCGGGTCCGGCTTGAGAGGAGGAGGCGAGCAAACGCGGTTCGAACGCTACGGCAATATTGGTGCGCCACTGTTGAGGCACGGCGTTCTTGATTCGCAATGGCGGGGGCTTCACGGGGGCAATCGCCAGCACTTGGATTGGACGTTCAGCAACACCCGCAATCATCAGGGTTCTGGTGCCGGCAAGCAGCAGTGTCAGCGCTGCGAGGTGCAGCGCCAACACGCTGAAAAGGACGAGGGGTCGCTGTGATTTTGCCGGCATGCGCTCGAATATCCAATTTCGCTCAAGGTACCAGGGTGCGCTTGGCTATGGACTGCCAATACGGGGTCGGGTTCCTGCGCAGTGATTTTCCATTTTGGCGCACTTGATTGCCATGGCAAGCATCGCGCAGACTTCGTCGCCGTGAAGAAACAGTTTACAAGCATGGGGCGGACGCCGCGAATTCGACGCGCGGCTTCCGACATGCGCGCCCAAGCGCTGGCAGCCGCGCGGCGGTTGATCGTGGAGGGCAGCGACGAAGTCCTGACGATGCGCGCGGTGGCGGACGCGGCGGGAGTCACCTATCCCAATTTGAGCCATCACTTCGGCTCGGCCGCGGGATTGCACGCGGCCATTGCCGAAGACCTGGTGCGCGAGCTGTTGGCGGGATTGCAGTCCGTCGACGTGGAGATGGACAACCTCGAACACGATTACCGTGCGGTGGTCGTCCGGGTGTTCGATCTCTTCAGCCAGAACGGGCTTGGGCGCGTACTGGGCTGGCTGGTGCGCTCGGGGGAAACCTCGCGGCTGGAGCCGGTGAATCGCATGCTGACCGACTTCATTTCCAGCCGCGCGCGGCCGCGCTCCAAGACCGATGCCAAACGTATCGCGCGCGTCGCACTGATTGTCGCCTTCGCAGCCTACGCGGAATCCTCCGTGGGGCCTTTGCTCGGCGACATTTTGGGCGCAAATGCCGCCAAGCGGCGGGACTATTTTGCCCAAGCTCTTGCTGCATTGCGTTAAGTCATTGTTCGTCAAGCATAATTTATGTACCCGTCAATAGTTATTGACGGATGCATAAATAGTAGCTAACGTTACGCTGCCCTGGTTTGCAGCGAGCGAGCGTCCCATGGATCGTCCTTCCCCGACTCCCGCGGATTTGCGTATTCAACCGCGCAATGTGATGTTCGCGCGCGGCCGCGCCGCCGAGCGCTGGTGGAACGGCGGCGATCCGCTGGCCACCGCCTTTTACAACAGTCTCTCGCTGACCTTTCCAAAAGGCGAAGCGTTCTTCATCGACAGCGTGAGGAATTTTCGGCACTGCGTGCCGCCGGCGCAGCAGGCGCAAATCGATGCCTTCATCAAGCAAGAGGCTGCGCACAGCCGCGAGCACAACCACCTCAACAATCAAGTGGAGCAGGCGGGCTACGACGTCCGTCCCATGCACGCCGATCTGGATTCGCGATTGGCGGAGTTGCAGGCCAAGCCGCCGATTTTCGGCCTGGTCGCCACCGTTGCATTGGAGCACTTCACCGCCATCATCGCGCACGCCTGCTTGCAGAGCGAGCGTCATTTCAAGAACGCATCGCCGGACGCCGTGCGATTGTGGAAATGGCATGCCATCGAGGAAATCGAGCACAAAGGCGTGGCGTTCGACACTTTTCTCGCCGCCACGCAAAAGCTCTCCGCCTATAAGCGCTGGAAATTTCGCTCGCTGGTGATGCTCAACTTGAGCTACACCTTCCTGCGGGGCCGGGTGCGCGCAATGCGGCAATTCCTCCGCCAGGACGGCTTCGATGGACCAGGCACGTGGCTGAGGGTGTTCTCGTATCTGTTGATTTACCCCGGGCTGCTGCGCCAAATATTTCCGGCGTGGCTGTCCTTCTTCCGGCCGGGGTTTCATCCCTGGCAGCACGACGATCGCGCGTTGGCGGCTGAGCACGAAGCGCAATTGGTGCTGCCGGTTTTGAGCAAGGATGCCCTGGCGAGGCTGACCTGACAGTCGGTTAAACTGCCGGTGGGCAACGCCGGTGGGATCGATGATCGATATCAACACGCTAGAGACGTTCACGCTGGGGAACCGGCGCGTGAAGCGCATGGGATATGGCGCCATGCAGCTCGCGGGGCCGGGGGTGTTCGGGCCGCCGAAAGACCCGCAGCACGCGCTCACGGTGCTGCGCGAGGCACTGGCGAGCGGGGTCGACCACATCGATACGAGCGACTATTACGGTCCGCACGTCACCAATCAACTTATCCGCGAAGCCCTGCACCCCTATCCGAATAACCTGGTGATCGTCAGCAAAATCGGCGCGCGCCGCGGAGCGGACGGATCCTGGAAGCCGGCCTTTTCCGCCGAGAGCCTGAGGAGCGCCGTGCATGACAATCTTCGAAATTTGAAGTTGGACACGCTCGACGTCGTCAATCTGCGTCTGATGTTCAGTGCCCACGGACCCGCCGAAGGTCCCATCGAGGCGCCGCTCGCGGTACTGGCGGACCTGCAGCGCCAAGGGTTGGTCCGCCATATTGGGCTGAGCAATGTGACGCGTAAGCAGGTCGAAGCGGGGCGCGCCATCGCGCAAATTGCATGTGTACAGAACCACTACAATCTTGCCCATCGCAAAGACGACGCGTTGATCGACGAGCTGGCTGATGCCGGGATTGCGTACGTGCCGTTCTTTCCGCTCGGCGGCTTCACCCCGTTGCAGTCGGCCGAGCTCTCGGAAGTTGCCCAGGCGCTGGCCGTCACGCCTATGCAGGTTGCACTCGCCTGGTTGCTGCAGCGCTCGCCCAACATCCTGCTGATTCCGGGTACCTCGTCGGTCGATCATCTGCGCGAGAATCTCGCAGCGGCCCACCTCGAGCTGCCGAGCGCGGTTCTCGCCACGCTGGACCGGATCGGGCGAGTGGCCGCAGATAAGTGAGGTCGGCTTTGCGCGTATTCATAGAATTCTAATGTGCTTGAGGTAACGTGCGCGCCACGGCAGATTTCCTGCCGAAGGCGGAAGTCGCATGATCAATGAGCAGCCGAAACCAATCGCCCAGGCGGGCCAATCCAATCGCTTGACGGCGAAGTCGGACCACGAGAGCGGCGCACCCCACGCGGTGCGGCTCGACAAGGCGCTGTACGAGGAGCACTTGCTGCTCGATAAGATCGTGGGCTTGGCAAGCGCGACACCGCATGAGCGTTTCGAGGCTTTTGCGCTGTCGGTGCGCGAGTTTCTGGCCAAACGTTGGGTGGATACCGAGAGCACGTATGAGCGCGAGGACCCCAAGCGGGTTTATTACCTCTCGATGGAGTTTCTCATCGGCCGATCGCTCGCCAACAATATCGCGAATCTCCTCTTGGATGCCGATGCCCGCCGCGCTGTCGAAGAGATCGATCTTGATTGGATCGCCACCCTGGAACAGGAGGCGGACGCAGGGCTCGGCAGCGGCGGACTTGGGCGCCTGGCGGCCTGCTTTCTGGATTCCCTGGCTACCTTGCAGATTCCCGCCATGGGCTATGGGCTGAGGTACGAGTACGGGATGTTCAAGCAAGTGCTCCTTGACGGATGGCAAATCGAACGTCCGGACAACTGGCTGGCGCGCCACGATCCATGGGAAATACGCCGGGTGCGCGATCAAGTCGAGATTCACCTCGGCTGCTCATTCGAAGTCCGCGAAGGAACTTTGCAAGCCATTACCGGTAAACCATCGCGCCTGATCGGAGTGCCTTTCGATCGCCCGACCGTGGGTTATGGCGGCAATACGATCACCACGCTGCGCCTGTGGGCGGCCAAGGCGCCGGACTATTTCGACTTTCAGGCCTTCAGCCATGGCGAGTTCGTGGATGCCGTGGCTGAGGCGCTTGAAGCGGAGTCCTTGACCCGGGTGCTGTATCCCGATGACTCGACCAGCCTGGGGCAGGGACTTCGCTTCGTGCAGGAATATTTCCTGGTCGCCTGCTCTTTGGCGGATGTCATTCGCCGCTTTCGCCTGCACAACACGGACTGGAGTTTGCTGCCTGAAAAAGCGGCGCTGCAGCTCAACGACACCCATCCGAGCTTCGCGGTCCCGGAATTGATGCGGATCCTGCTGGATGAAGCCCACTTGGACTGGGACACGGCGTGGAATCTGAGCTGCCGTACCCTGGGCTACACCAACCACACCCTGCTGCCCGAAGCGCTCGAAAAATGGCCGCTGCCGTGGTTCCAATTGCTCGTGCCGCGCCAGCTTGAAATCATTCTCGAGATCAACCGGCGCCTGCTGGAGGCGGTGCGCAACCGGTATCCGGGCGACGAGGGCCGCGTCCAGCGGGTGAGCCTGATCGAGGAAGGCGCCATACAGCACGTGCGGATGGCGAATCTGGCCATCGTCGGCGCTCATAGCACCAATGGGGTCGCGAAGATTCACTCGGAGTTGTTGCGAACCACCACCGTCAAGGATCTCGCCGAGATGTTCCCCGAAAGATTCAGCAACAAGACCAACGGCGTGACGCCGCGCCGCTGGCTGTTGCTCTCCAATCCAGCGCTCGCCGATTTGATTACCGAAGCCATCGGCAGTGCGTGGATCACCGATCTCGAGCAATTGACCCGGTTGCAGCCGCTCGCCAGCGACCCGGCTTTTCTCGACAAGTTCATGCAGGTGAAGCGCAGGAACAAAATACTCTGTGCGCAATGGATCGGGAAGAATTTCGGCTTCAGCGTCGATCCGGAAACGATCTTCGATTGTCACGTCAAGCGCATCCACGAGTATAAGCGGCAGCTTCTCAACGCGCTGCGCATCATCGTGCTCTACAATCGATTGCGGGCCGATCCTCAATCGCTGCACACGCCGCGGACCTTTATTTTCGCCGGCAAAGCAGCGGCCGCCTACTACATTGCAAAGCTCATCATCAAGTTCATCGAAAGCGTGGCTCGAACGATTGCGGCGGATCCGGCCGCGAACGCGCGGCTGCGCGTCATATTTTTGCCCGACTACGATGTTTCAATGGCGCAAAGGCTGATTCCCGCCAGCGACGTGTCGAATCAGATCTCCACCGCCGGCTATGAGGCCAGCGGTACCAGCAACATGAAGTTCATGATGAACGGCGCCTTGACGTTGGGGACCCGCGACGGCGCGACGATAGAAATGGCCGCTGCAGCCGGAGAGGAGAATTTCCTGCTGTTCGGCCTCACTGCGCAGCAGATCCGCGGCAGCCGCGGCTGGTACAACCCGCGCTGGCATTACGATCATGATCCGGAGACGCGCGCCGCGCTCGACCTGATCGCCTCCGGGCATTTCAGCGGGTCTGATCCGAATTTCTTCCAGCCGCTGTACGAGTTGCTGATGCATGAAGATCGATACATGCACTTGGCGGATTTGCGGCCGTATCTGGAGGCCGATCGGCAAATGCGCGACTGGTATGCGGATCCGCGAAAATGGGCGCGCAAGGCCATCTTGAACGTTGCCTGCTCGGGACGCTTTTCAAGCGACCGTACGATCGGCGAATATGCGAAGGATATTTGGGGCGTGAAGGCTTGTCCCGTGTCATCGAGGCAGTTTGCGCATGAATGACGCGCCGCCGCTGGATAAGCGGAACTTTGGCCGGCGAGCTTAGTCCATCCTGACAGTCGCGGATATAAGCTCACTCCCACGGAGTAATCGAATGAAGACCCGGCTTGCGATCAAACTTGGCGCGGTCGCTCTCGCGCTGTTCGTGAACAGTCTGATTCTCGGCGGCGCGACCTTTGTAGTCGGCTCGCGCAGTCAAGGACAACCCGACGCACACTCCGTCGCGTGTGCCCGGGCGAAGGTCGTGCATCTGACGGTTTAGTGTCTGAATAAATGCTGTTGCGCGCCGGCGGCGCTATTGAGCGGCGAGTTTGCCGGGGTCCGCACCCACCCGGCCGCCGGCCGCATCCGCCGAGCCCGCGCGAGCCAGCACGAAATCGAAGTGCACACTGGGCATTCCTTGCGCCGGAGCATCCGGGTCGCCGGCTTTCTCGTTCGCCACAAGTTCCGGCGATGCGCCGAAGACCACGTCGGTTTCCAGATACGGACCGGGAAAGTAAAGCGCGGTGACCAATTCCCGAAACCCGGGCGCGCTGATCAGGAAGTGAATGTGCGCCGGGCGGCAGCCCTGGCGCCGCTGGGCGCGGACCAGATCCCCGACCGGACCATCCATCGGTATGAAATAGCCGAGCGGTCGCACCGTGCGAAGACGGTAATTGCCGTCAGCATCGCTGCGAAACGTGCCGCGGTAGTCGATGGCGCTGCCATCGCCTTCCTGCAAGTCATAGACCCCGGCACTCGACGTTTGCCATACCATCAACTTGGCATTGGGCACGGCTTTTCCCGCGGCCGAACGCACCGTGCCCCACAAGAGAATTTCCTCGGATTTATCGGCATTGGAAATCTGCGCTCCGAGCGCCAACTGCGGCGCGTCCTCGCGAAAGAACGGCCCCAGCAAGCTCGTGGAGGTCGCCTGTTCGAGTGCAGTCGCGTCGTGCAGCGTATTCACCAGGGTGCTCAATCCCACCGCGTCGGACAGCAAAATGAATTCCTGCCGGGTGGCGGTGCAGGTTCTACCGACGCGAGTGAAGAATTCGATCGCCTCGAGCCATTCAGCCGGAGTCAGGTTCACCTCTGCGGCGAAGGCATGCAGATGGCGGATCGCGCTCTTGACCACGGTTTTGAGCCGCTCATCCGCGGTGCCCTCCATTTGCTCGAGCACGGCCTCGGTTACGGATTGCGGTGTGTAGGCTTTCATGGCGGCTCTCCCGGTGCGGCTCACGCGCGCCGACGCGCGACCACAAAGGCCTCATCGTTGAACCACAGGCCGCCGTGCTTCTGCAGTACGCTTTGCGTGGCCGCGAGGTAGGCGCCATTCGGAACAACTTCATCGAGCCGTTCATCTTCGATCTGGTTCACATAGATTGCGGCATTCCAGGCGGCGAACAAGGTCGACGTGCCTATACGATCGCCGATTTCGGAGGGAAGCGTGTGCATCTCGTAGCGAAACACCGCCTTCTCATCCGGCGGTATGGTTAGGATGAAATCGCGGGCATCGCGGCCCAGTTCGCGGCGCAGGGTCGCCAGAAGTTCATGGCGGTCGACCTGAAACGGATGCTCCTGCGGCCATAATTGCTGGATGATCTCGAGACCGGGATCATGTCCATACGACTGAATCGCGAGCAACCGGCCGCCTGGAGCCAGACTGCGTGCCAGGGGCGCGAGCACCTTGCGGACCTTGAATTCGGCGCCCATTCTCGCGCGCCACGGCTGCGAGGCAATCACCAAGTCGTAGTGCTCGAATATGCTGCCCGGCTTCGGGATGACCGTGTCGAGCAGAAATTTATGATCCTCGCGATAAATCGTCAGCACCGAAGGGCGCACCACCTGCGGGTTGCCTGTTTTGGTATTCGGCGTGGTCTGCCAGCCATTGGCGAGCGCCGGCGCGAGATCTTCGATCTGTTCGGCGTACTCATGCGCGGTTGAGCCGGTCAAACGCACTTCCTGCCAGTTGAGCGCCGCCGCCGAATGCGCATCGCGCGGCATCAGGCGCGGCGCCTCCGCATAGTTGAGGTTGGTCACGACGAAAACCGTCGCCGGATGCTCGAACAGCCGGTCCGGCAACTTCTCGAGTCCCAGGCGGACATCCTCGAGACTGATTTCCTTCGCAACCACGAACAGAGGGACAGTCGGAAAAAGCCGATGCGTGCTGCGCATGACCCGCGTGAGCACCGTGCCATCGCCCATGCCGGCGTCGAAGATTCGAAGCGCGGGCGGGGTGGGCCGCAGCAAGGTCATCTCATGAGCGGCGCGGCGCGCGATGGCGGACTTCTCATTGCAGGTCGTAATGAAGGCAAGATATTTTTGGCGATTGTCGTAAAAGCGAAACGGAGTGGTGCCGGCCCCTTTGCCGCCTTCCCGCGGCTCTGCCGCCAAACGTGCGGCAACCGCTCCGGCTGGACCTAAAGACGCGCTCATCGCTGACGCCACAGGCGGCGGGAGGCGATTTGCGCCCCCTGAGCCAGGGATTGCAGCTTCAAGTAGGCGATATCGGGCTCGACCGGGCCGAATCCGGCAAAGGTGCCGAAGCCGCAGTCGGTTCCCGCCATGACGCGCTCGCGTCCGACGATGTGCGCGAAGCGCTCGATGCGCTCCGCGACCAAAAGAGGATGCTCGATGTAGTTGGTCGTGGTCGCCAAGAAACCCGGGATCAATATCTTGTCGTCCGGTACCGGGGCGCTTTCGAACACCGTCCATTCATGCGCGTGGCGCGGATTCGCGGCCTCGAACAGCAATCCCTGCGGTTTCGCCTTGAGCACGATGGGCAGCAGGAGTTCCATGGGCACATCGTGGTGGTGCGGACCTTCGTAATTGCCCCAGCACACATGCATCCTGACACGGTCCGCCGGCACATTTCTCAAGGCGTGGTTCAAGACTTCGATGTGCCGCGCCGCGAGGCCGGCGAACTCCTCGGCCGAGCGTTCGCGGTACATCGTGTGGCGACCCATCGCAAGGTCCGGCGCGTCGATCTGCAGGATGATTCCCGCGTTCACGATCGCCTCGTACTCGACGCGCAGCGCTTCGGCGAGCGCGCTTAGATAGTCGTCTTGGGAGGAATAGAAGTCGTTCGGTTGAAAGAGCGCCACGACCCCCGGTGAGGCCGCATTCATGAAGCCTTCCGTGGGCGCGGCCGCCGTTATCGCCGCGCGGAAGTTCTGCAGATCCTCGGTCAAGGGCGCGAGATTTTTGACGCGAATTTCGCCGATGCAGCGCGGCCGCCGGTACTTGGCGGTGGAACCGCGATCCGCCAGTTTCTTCAGCAGTCCAGGGAACTCCACCAGATCCTGGCCCGGCTCGCGCGGCGTATCGCCGCCAAATCCGGACAAGCGCTCGGCGATGTAAGTGGCATAGCTGATCTTGCTCATCTCGCCGTCGCTGACCACATCGACGCCGACCGCAACCTGCCTTCGCACCACCTCGGCGACGGCACCGGTAATTACTTCGGCGGCGGCCCGGGTGTCGCTGACCTCGTTGCGTTCGCGCGCGAACAGCACATCGGTCACCGCCTGGCTGCGCGGCAGGCTGCCGACGTGCGTGGTCAAGATTCGCTCGCTGCTGTGCTTCATGAAGCGCCGGCGCCGCTAGCGATAGGTATTGTTGGAGGTGTGGTCCCCCGCCATCCAGCGCTTCAAGTCGGCGTGTGCCTGCTTGAGTCGAACGCGGTTGATTTCTTGAGCCTGCGGACTGTCGAGCGTGAACTCCAGGATCAACCCATTGGGATCGGTGACGTACACCGAGCGGCAGTAGCCGTGCTCCAGAACGAAGGTTTGCGGTTCCTTGTAGCCGGCCGCGGCGAGACGCTCCTCGATTCCCTGTTGTGTCTCCTTATCGACATTGAGGGCGATGTGGTGGAAGGGAGAGGCGGGCATTTTCGGCCCGAAGAGTTGCTCATCCTCCGGCTTGGCAAACTTGAAGAAGGCGAGGGCGCCGCCGTCTCCCAAGCCAAAGAACAAGTGACAGTACACGCGTTCGGCGCCGAACAGCTCATCGACTTCGCACCAGGTTGCCACCAGCGGCAGACCGATCAACTCCTCGTAGAACTTGCGCGTCGCCTCCAGGTCACGCGTGACATAGGCGGTGTGATGCAGCCGGGAGGGCAACTTCGTTGTGTCAGCCATGGGTCACCTCCGAGTCAAAACTTGTAGTCGAGATCGACGCCGTAGCGCCGCGGCAATGCCCGCCACAAAAATCCCGCGCCGCCGACGTTCCCGGGCGAAAACTCGGCGTTATAGATCTTATTGGTCAGATTCTTGGACCACGCGGTGACTGTCCAGTTCTTGGCCTGCAGCCCCATGCGCAAATCCACCAACGAAACCGGATCGCGCGAGGTGATGTTGTACGGCTCCCACCAGGTACGTCCGATTTCGTTGTAGTCCAGCCGCACCGTACCGAGCAGGCCGTCGCCCAGGGGTTGCTTGTACTGAGCTCCGGCATTGACCGTATTGCGCGACACGAGCGGAGCCTGGTTGCCGATGACCGTTGGATCGGCCATGGCTGTGATCCGGCTGTCGGTGAAGCCGACGCCGGCATACAAGTCGAGCCGATCAGTCGGATGAGCGGTGATGGAGGATTCCAAACCTTTGTAGGTCGCGCTGAGATTGCCCAGGTTTTGGGTCGAGTCCGCGGCGATGTAGACAAAGAAGTAGCCGTTCTTGGATTGAGTATGGAAAACATCCATGTCCCAGGTCAGCCGGCGATCCAGGAACTGACTTTTGAATCCCACCTCGTAGGTGTCGGCAATTTCGGCTTGGAACAGATCGTTGACGCCGAGGACGGCATTCGCGCGCGCCACGTCCCCGACGCCGGTTTGGTTGAAGCCGCCGCTGCGAAATCCGCGGCTCCAGCCGCCGTAGAATGTCCAGTCATCGTTGGGTTTGAAGCGCAGAGTGCCCTTGGGCTGAGTCGCGCTGAAGGTCGCTTTGCGCACTTCGCCCGTAAAGGCCGTGGTGGTCGGCAGGAACTCGGTCGGCGTCAGGGTGGTGTTCTCCCGGTTATCTTGGTCATAGCGCAATGCCACATCGAGTTCCCACTGGGTGTTGAATTCGTAGGTGGCGTCGCCGAATATCGCCCAGGCGTTGTTGTCCTGGCTGTCAGCGAGGAAGGTCTGGTTGGTATTGGTGGCGTACGGATTGCTCGGATCGACGATCGGCGTATAGAAGACCGCCGGAACTCCGTCGCCCCGATCCGCCAGATTCCCCGTCGAGATGAATCGATTGGTGTGGACGAAGTACGCGCCCGCGATCCAGGAGAAGCCGTTCACCACGGGCGAGGTGAAGCGCAGCTCCTGGCTGGTCGTCCTGACGTCGATGAATTGGCTCTGACCCTCGTCGAACGGGCCGCCCTGCGCAGGGGTCGGAATGGGGCCGGCAAACGAGGTGAGCGCGTATTCCACGGAGGTCGTCACGGGCCGGAAGTCGTAGGCGTCGCCCGTGTCGATCTCTTGGGTGTGGTTGAAGTCGGTGATCGAGGTAAGGGTTCCGTACGCCAAGTTGTAGTCGAGCTTGAGCGCGACATCCAGGATGTCGCGCTTATCGCTGCCCAGGTTGTTGTTCTGGATCGGCGAGGCGGTATCGTTGGCATTGCCGGGCGTGCTGAAATCGCTGAACGGATTGGACTCGGCGCTGCGCGGAATGATGAAGTAGTACGCCGTGGTTTCCGCCTTGTCGTACATGAACCTAAGGTCGGCGCTGAAATTGTCGGCCGGCGTCCACAACAGCCGCAGCCGGCCCGAGTAGTCCCGGTAGGGGTCGGCCTTGCGGCCGAGATAGACATTTTCCAGATAACCGTCGGTGTTGTAGGCGTTGAACGAAGCGCGGTATTTCAATGTCCCGGCCGAGTCGAGCGGTCCGCTCAAGTTGAGACCGGCCTTCTCCGACGGCCCATTGCCCACTCCGAGCCGCGTGCTCGCTTCGAAGTGATCCGACGGGTCCGCGGTGCGAATGATGATGGCCCCGCCGATCGCATCGCGTCCATACAGCGCCCCCTGCGGCCCCTTCAGCACTTCGATTTGCTGAATATCGTAGAGTCCCTGGGTGAACTCGTACGGATTGGTCTCCAGGACGCCATCGACCAGCACCGCGACCGACGGCTCGCTGTTGCGCGCCTGCGAGATGCCGCGGATCGTGATGAAGGAATTGCCGATGTTTTGCGTCTCGACCAGGGTCATGTTCGGCACCATCGCAATGAAGTCGCGGGGTGTTTCGATTCCGGCCGCGGCAATTTCCTGCGAGGTGAACACATCCATGGTGACCGGCACGTCCTGAAAATTCTCGTTGCGCTTGCGCGCCGTGACCACGATCTCTTCGAGCGCCGGCGCGGCTGCTGCAGCCGGCGGCGCTGCGTTTTGAGCCAAGACGGGTTCGGCAAGCGCAACGATGGCGAACGCGGCCGCCGCAATTGACAGAATTCGGCGCATGATGATGAACATGTGAGATCCCCCTCTTCGTTATTAAAGGCTCGAGCCTCAGCCTTTTCCGGCTTCCAGTTGTGTGCGCACCATTTGTGCGCCGGCGACCATCGCTTGCAGCTTGCCGAACGCCGTCTCGCGCGGCAGATACTTCATGCCGCAATCCGGCGCGATCAACAAATTCTTTGGATCCACGAAGGGCAGCGCGCGGCGAATTCGATCGGCCACGACTTGCGGGGACTCGACGGCCGGATCGGAGAGATCGATGACGCCCAAGATGATCTTCTTGCCGGGCAACTGCCTGAGCACGGCACAGTCCAAGCTCGACTGTGCGGTTTCGATCGACACCTGGGCGCAACGGCATTGCGCCAGTTCCGGCAGAAAGGAATAGCCGGAGGGGCGGGCATGTATGATGGCCGCGTAGCCGAAACAGATGTGCACCGCCGTGGTACCGACGACGTTTTCCAGCGCATGATTGAGCGCCGTCAAGCCGAACGCGCGCGCCTCATCGGGCCGGGCTTGCATATAGGGCTCGTCGATTTGCACGACGTCCGCGCCGGCAGCGAATAGATCGCGAATCTCCGCGTTCAAAGCCGCCGCGTAATCCATCGCGGCGAGTTCGCGGCTGCCGCCGTAATGATCGATCTGCGCCTGCTGCGCCATCGTGAACGGACCCGGCACCGTCACTTTCACCAGCCGATGGGTATGGCGGCGCAGGAACTGCAGATCCCTGACGCCAACCGCGTGACGTCTGCGGATGTTGCCGACCACGCGGGGAACGGGATTGGGGTGCCCGCTTCGATCGAGTGCGGTGCCCGGATTATCGAGGTCGACCCCTTCGAGCGCCGTTGCAAAGCGGTTCGAATAGCTTTCGCGGCGAATTTCTCCGTCGGAAATGATGTCGAGACCGGCTTCCTCCTGGGCCTTGATGGCCATGAGCGTCGCATCGTCCTGAGCCTCGGCCAGATACGGCTCGGGGATTCGCCACAGCTCGCGGGCACGCACCCTGGGCGGAAAACGGCCGGCGAGGCGCTGGCGGTCGATCAACCACTCCGGTTGCGGATAGCTGCCGACCAGCGTCGTTGGCAGCAGCATCAATTTTCTCCTGCCGCGCGCCGCGGAGATTCCGGCCAGGCGATCCCGGCCTCGAGCGCGGCGCGAATCGAATCGCCATCTTGATTCAGCAGCGGAGCCGCGCTCACGGTGCGGGCGCGCAACCCGTCGAACTGCGCGGCGGGACGCACCGCGCGCGTCGCGGTGTGCGGCGCTTCAATCGGCACCACGATGCCCAAATGCTCGACCTGCGGATCGCGCACGACATCGTCGATGAGGTTCACCGGCGCGTAGGGAACATCTTCCGCCTGCAAGCGCCGCACCCAGTGTTCGAGCGGCTGGCGCGCGAAACGCCTATCGAGTTCGGCCCGCAGTGTTTCGTACTCGGCGATGCGGCGCGCGCGCGGATTGAATCTCGGATCCTCTTTGAGTTCGGGGGCATCCAGCGCCGCGACCAAACCTTGCCAGAACTTTTCCAGCGAAGAGAGGTGGATCGCGATGAGGCGGCCGTCCGCAGTGCGCAGGATGTAGGCCTGTGCAAGCCGCGGCCGGTCCGCCGAGGTGGGCGTTTCGCCCAATGCGAAAAACGCGGCGAACGGCTCAATGGCAAAATGCGCCATTGCTTCCAGCATCGAGATTTCCACATGCGAACCGCGCCCGGTGCGGCCGCGCTGCACCAGGGCTGCCAGCACGGCCTGCGAGGCGTACATGCCGGTGATCGCGTCGGCCAGCGCAGGACCCAAGAACTGCGGCCGCCGGTTATCGACGACCACGCTCAAAAAGCCGCTCAAGGCCTGCGCCACGGAATCGTAGCTCGGGCGATCCGCATAGGGGCCGCTCGACCCAAAGCCGCTGATCGAGCAGTACACGAGGCGTGGATTCAAACCCTGCAGACGCGCCACCCCCGCGCCCAGCCGCTCTGCCGTCCCGGGCCGGAAGTTTTGTATGTAGACATCCGCTTCGGCGGCGAGCCGCTCGAACAGCGCACGGTCGCCCTGCAACTTCATGTCCAGCGCGAAACTGCGCTTGTTGCGGTTGTAGGCCTGGAAATGCGGGGAATACTGGGCGCCCTGATAAGCCCGGTACGGATCGCCTTCGGGACTTTCTATTTTGATCACATCGGCGCCCAGATCGGCCAGCATCATCCCGGCACAGGGCCCGGTGATGAACGTTCCCTGCTCCAAGACGCGGATGCCTGCCAATGTGGGTTGCGTGGGCATATCGGTCTCAGGTGTCCTCGCTCGGTTCGAATCCCGGCGGCACCTCACCGTCGTAATGGACCGATTGCGCGGCGGCGTGCGACATGACGAAACCGATGGGCCGTTGCTGTTCCTCGAGAAGATGCGCGATCAACCCGGCGGTCCGCGCCAAGAGCGGAACCCCCTTGAGCGCCCCGAGCGGGTATCCGGCATCGAGCAGCACCGCGGGAATCGCTCCCGACACGTTCAATGCGAGCCGCTTGCCGACCAGGTCCGGAAGCAAAGTTTCCACCTCGCGCGCGATCGCCACGTGCCGGCCCGAGCCGAAGGCCTCGCCGGCGATTTCGAATAAGCGCTGAACGCGCGGGTCCACTTGCTTGTGCAGAGGATGTCCGAATCCCGGGATGGCACGCTTTGCGCCGCGGTACTCGAGGATGATCGTTCGCGCCGCGTCGGCGACGCTGACGCCGCCATCGGCGCGTTGGGCGATCGCTGCAAAGAATTGGCCTGCCGCCTCGGACGACCCAAGAATCACCGATCCGCATCCCAGAATTCCTGCAGCCACCGCGCCCTGCAGTGCTTCGGGGGCGGCGGCGAAGGTCATTCGCGCTGCCTGCACGCTCGGCACCATGCCGTGCTCGGCGATGGCGACCAGCGTGGCATCGAGCACCCGGCACTGCGCGGCGGAAGGCATCGCGCCGGTGACGAGCAGCCAGAAATGTTCGGTGAAGCTCAGCGAACCGATGAGATCGCGCGCCAGATCGCGGCCGCGGACCACGATGGTCTCCTCGTTTGAGGCCGATAAGGCCGAGCTGCGGCGGTCCTGAGGTCCGATCTTCAAGCATTTCCCCCGGTATTATTTTCGTATAGCGAAAATGACGTCGATATACGAAACCATACTGAACTCTGCCGCGAGCAATCGTCAAGCGAACTCCGGCGAGCCCTTTCAGGATTTCGGATATCGAAATAGACTGAAGGGGTGCCGCCCCGCAAAACCACGCCGCCGCGCCGCGAGGCCATGGGAGGACTCGCCAAGGGTCTGGCGGTGATCCGTGCCTTTTCCCGCGATCACGCGGCGTTGAACCTCAGCGAGATCGCGCGCAGCGCGCGCATTCCCGCGGCGACCGCGCGCCGCTGTCTGCTCACGCTCGAGGAATTGGGCTACCTCACGCGCAGCGGCCGCGATTTTCTGCTGCGACCGAAGGTGCTCGAACTCGGCGCCGCCTACCTCGAGTCGATGAACATCGAGCAGATCACCAAGAACCATCTGGAGGAACTTGCCCGCAACACCTCGGACTCCGCCGCGCTCTGCGTGTTGGACGGCGTGGAAATCGTCTATGTTGCGCGCACCTCCGTGCGCACTTTGCTGCGGCTGGAAGCGCACGTGGGCAGCCGCTTTCCCGCGCATGCGACTTCGACCGGGCGCGTGTTGCTGGCCGGCGTCAGCAGCGAGCGGCTGCAGCGCTACTTCGAGAATGCCAATCTCGAAGCGCTGACCGAACGCACCGTGACGGATCCTTCGAAGCTGCGCGCACTGATCGAAGAGTGCCGGCGCTGCGGATACTCGGCGGTCGAGGACGAACTGGCATACGGCGTGATTGCGCTCGCCGTGCCGGTATTCGATCAAAAGGGGCGCGTGGTCGCCGCGCTCAATTCGTCGAGCCACTCACGCCGCACCACCAAGACCAAGTTGATCCGCGAGCGTCTCGCCATGCTGCAGCAGGTCAGCCGGCAGATTTCGAGCGATCTGGCAGTCGTTCCCTGGCTCTCCTTGAGCGCGCAAACCTGAAAAATCCGCACGCGGCTTGACGCTATCGCGGGCAAGACGTAGCCTGAAAGCGAAAAATATTTCGCTATGCGAACACGGGAGCCGGCCATGCCTAAGATTCTGGTTGTTTACTACAGCAGCTACGGCCATATCGAGGCGATGTCCTACGCGCAGGCGGAGGGCGCGGCGCGGGTGGCGGACGTGCAGGTCATGGTGAAGCGGGTGCCGGAGTTGTGCCCGATCGATGTCGCGAAGGCGTCGGGATTCAAGCTCGATCAGGCCGCACCGCTCGCTGGTCCCGAGGAGCTCGAGCAATACGATGCGCTCATTTTTGGTACGCCGACGCGTTTTGGAAACATGGCTGCGCAGATGCGCAATTTCCTGGATCAGACCGGGCCGCTCTGGGGCCGCGGCGCCCTGGTCGGCAAAGTCGGCAGTGTTTTTTGCAGCACCGCGAGTCAGCACGGCGGCCAGGAGACCACGATCACCTCGTTTCACAGCACGTTGCTCCATCACGGCATGATCATCGTCGGCCTGCCCTACACCTTCAAGGATCTTGCGACGATGCGCGAAATCACCGGCGGCACACCCTACGGCGCAAGCTGCGTGACCGGAGCCGGCAGCGAGTCGCGCATGCCCACGAAGTTGGAGCTCGAGATGTGCCGCTATCAGGGCGAACACGTGGCGCGCATCGCCTCACGGCTGGCGGCGGGCGATCGCCGCCAATCCAGCTAAGCGGCGTTCGAGCCGATCGTGCCGTGAATTCGCCGCTGCACCCGGCACTCGTCGCCGCAGGCACGGCGGGCCTGAAAGAGCGCGTCGTCGGTTTCATGCGAGCTGCGTCCATCGAGATCACGCCGCCGGAGGCGAAGCATTTACCGGCGCTGCGCGCTTTGCTGCCGGCGGCATCGGCGATCTATGTTTCGCATGTGCCGAGCGCCACCCTGATGCAGGTGGTCAAAACCGCGCTCGCCGTGCAGGCCGCCGGCTTTCAGGCGACGCCGCATCTTGTCGCGCGGCGCATTAGCTATCCCGAAACACTGCGCAGCGCGCTTGCCGAGCTGGTCGCTCATGGTGTGGAGCAAGTGCTGCTGGTGGCCGGTGACACCGAGCATCCGGCGGGAGAGTTTGAAAGCACCTTGGATGTCCTGGAGTCGGGGCTCATCGAGAGGTCCGGAATCAAAAGAATCGGCGTCGCGGGATATCCGGAAGGACAGCGGGGCATCGGCCACACGATGCTTGGCAACGCGCTGCAGGCCAAGCAACGCTTTGCGGATCGCACCGGTTTGCCCGTGTTCATCGTCACGCAATTCGGTTTCAACGGCAATGCGTTGCGGGACTGGGAGCCGGAACTCGACCGGATCGAGGTGCGCTTGCCGATTCGTGCGGGGATCGCAGGTCCCGCACCGCTCCCGAAACTCATCAAGTTTGCCATGCGCTGCGGCATCGGCGCTTCGCTGCGCACCGTGATGCGCAACTTAAGTGCCGTGAGCGGGATCGCCGAACTTGCCACGACGCCGGAGCAGCACGTCATGCGCTTGATGCGGCTGCCGAGCTCGACTCGCGTCATTGCCCCGCATTTCTTCTGCTTCGGGGGCGCGCTCGAGACGGCTCGCTGGATCAATCAGGTCGTCGAGGGGCATTTTTCGATCGGTCCTGGCGAGGAAAAATTCCTGCTGCAGCGCTGACACCCGGGTCGAATTCAACAGCGCTACCGCGGTAGATTCAGGCTCTTCAGCAAATCCTGATAGCGTGCGTCCGTGCGCAGCGATGCGAGCAAAGGGTCGGACTTCAGATTCGCCAGACCGCCGTCACGCTGCTGCTGCGCCCGCTCCAGCCATTGGAACGCCTGGTCCTTCTCCCCGCGCCACGCATAGATGTCTGCGATCTCATAAGGACCGTCCTTCGCATACTTGGCAATGAGATCATCCAGCGCTTGTTGCGACTCTTTGACATCGCCCAGGCTGTGCTCCGCCATGGCGACGCCCTGCAATCGAAAGCCCTCGAAGCCAACCTGGCGAAAGGTGCGCAGCGCATCGGCCGGGCTGCCTTCGAGCAGCTGCAGCGTGCCCAAGTTGTTGAGTGCATACGTGCCCTCGGGACTGAACTCCAATGCATGAGCGTTTGCCGCGCGCGCCGCGGCATAGTCGCGATTGTCGGTCAGAAATCGGGCAAGATTCTCCCATGCAGGACCCGACAGGGGATCCAGTTCGGTCGCCTTCCTTGCCGCCGCAATCGCCTCGGCCAGCCGCCCAAGGCTCTGCAGGAGTTGACCGTAGTTGTCTTGAACCTCGGCGTCGCTCGGTTCCAGCTCGAGCGCCTTGCGGAAATCAGCTTGCGCGCCAGTCCAGTCCCAAACGAAATTGGAGCGGATGAAACCGCGCGCCGAATACCCGGCGGCTGCTTCCGGCGCCAGCGATACGGCCTTGTCCGCGGCTTGCAACGCCCGTCGAGTACCCGCCGGATCGCCGATCCGGTCCGCCGAGGCGAATTCGGCGAGCGCCAGGTCTGCGTAGGCCGCGGCATAATTGGGATCCAGTGCGATCGCCTTGCGCAAGAACTGAATGGCGTGCAGGTAGTCATCGCCGGCGCCGCGCGCATAGAGCTGCCGCGCCAGAAGGTAATCGTTGTATGCCTCGGTATTGGAAGTATTTTGCGCGGCGGTGCGTTGCAGCGGCGCAAGCCGCAACTTCAGCGCGGTAACCACCGCGCTGGCGATTTCGTCCTGCATTTTGAATACATCCTTGAAATCCGTGTCGTAGGTCTCCGACCAGATGTGGTAGCCATTGTCGGCACGTATCAGTTCCGCGGTGACGCGCAGGCGCACGCCGGTCTTGCGAACGCTGCCCTCGAGCACGTGCGCGACGCGCAAGCGCCGCGCGATAGTTGCGATATCATCGGGCTTATCTTTGAAAAAAAACGATGACCTGCGGGCCGGCACCCGCAGAGTGGGAATGCGCGAGAGCTGATTGATGAGTTCTTCGGACAATCCGTCCGAAAAGTACGCTTGATCCTTTTGCGGGCTCACGTCGGTGAACGGCAGCACCGCGATCGATTGCTCAGGGATGCTGTCCGGCGCCGTAGTCTCCGCTTGCGACACCGGCGCCGAAGGCCTCCCTGCCTGTTGCGGCAGCAGGCGCTGGATCGCGGCATAACCGAATCCAAGTACCGCCAGTCCAATGAGCACGGACCACAGGACTCGCGGCGGCGCGATCGCCGACGTCGGCTTCGGACCCCTTGCGCTGCCGGCCGCCACCGGCTTGCTGGAGGCCTCGGGCGGCGTGAGCAGTCCCTTGACGCGCTCGATGAAAGCGGCGGAAATCGCTCCTGCGGGCAGTCTGGTCCACTGCACTTCGCAAAAGCGCTCCGGAACGCGTTCGTCGTTATTCGGGGTGTCATCGATCGCGACCGGCAGCAAAAAAGGCAGGTTGGCGGCGATCAGATGCGAGCGATCGATGGCCAGTTTCCACTCGAGGCGAAAGTAGCCCTCGCCGCGAGCATGGGTATTCTTGGAGATTATCGGGATGAAGAGTGCGCAGGTCCTGATCTGGCGGCGGATCGAGGCATCCCAGGCATCCCCGCCTCGCAATTCGCTCTGGTCGAACCAGACCTCGATTCCGGCTTCGCGCAATCCGCTGCAGATCCGCAGCGCAGCCTGCGCATCTTCCGAGGCATAGCTCAGGAAGACGGCCTTGTTGGTCTCCATCTTGGCGGTCATCTCACGCAGGCAGCATCAATACGAAGCCGTCATTCTCATAGGCGTACAAGCGCCAGTCGGCGGATTTTGGCGTCCCGAGGATCACCAGCTGTTGCCTCAAGGTCGCGACGTCCTTGAAGACATCCGAGGCTCGAATGATGTTCTCGTACTTGCGCAGCAGCGAATCGCTCGCGCCGCCCGGCGGCGCGTAGCTGATCAGCACCTTGAGCGGTGCGTTGAAGAGCTGCAGCTTGTTCATGGTTTCTTGCGCAAGGGAAGCATCGATTTCATGCTCAATGGCCACTGAAACCCAATTGGCATACGAGGCGAACTTGCCGGTGGCGTCGACGCCGCGCTCCTCATAAAACATCCCGTCCAGCGTGTAGTATTCCTTGTTCCAGGATGAGAGGCCGAGATGCCGGGCTATCTTGGGGTAAATCGTCGACCGCATGAAGTACTTGTAAGACTTGGGCTCAAAACCGCGGGCCGTGCGAAAGGCATCCTCCTCGGACTTCATGGCCGCGATGAAGGCGTTATGAAAATCTCTGGGGCTGATCTTGTTCATTCGCTCCAAGCCATCACCGTACTCATGGCTTCCGCAAAATCCTCCTTGAAATCTTGAACGACCCGGGCCGCCGATTTCACGCCGTCGATCAATCCGACGCCCTGGCCCACGAAGTATGTTACGGCCCCCACCAGTTTGGTCATTTCGAACGCCACAGCTTTCATCCTCATGAATCGATTGCATCGTCTGCCGGATACGCCGCCGCCGCAGCGCTCCCAGCCCATTTTAATTGGGTTGGTCAAAAAAGGGTTTATTAATCAGAAATATAGATCGCGCCGGACAGCTTCGCTGCGCGCGCTGCGGGGCGAGCATCTCGAGGCGAGAATCCAGGCGGCGGTCGCGCTACAGTGAGCGCCTGTGCGCGTGAATTAATCGGGGGATATGCGATGAAGACCATGCGGCCTATGTCTGAGTCTGGTCCCGGAGGCGCGCCGCTCGTTCAGCGCCGCGCGCTGCTGCAGGGAGCGGCGGCCTTCGCCTGCGGCGCCGCGACTTCCGCTGCTGTTTCGAATGCGCCGGCTGCGGCGGCAGCCGTTCGGACCCCGCAAGACGCCGCGCCGCTGATCGCGCTCGACGGCGTTGCCGTCGCCTCCACCCGCGCAGGGCGCGTCGCCGGCTACATACGGGGCGGAATATTTACCTTCAAAGGCATTCCCTACGCCGACAGCAGCGCCGGTGCGAACCGCTTCATGCCGCCCGTCAAACCGAAGTCTTGGGATGGGGTGCGCAGCTCACGTCAATACGGCTATGTGGCGCCCCAAGGGCCGCGCGCCGGATGGGCGAACGACGAGGAGTCCTTCATGTTCGCCTGGGACGATGGCGTGCAGAGCGAGGATTGCCTGCGCGTCAATGTTTGGACGCCGGCCGTGGGCGACGCCAAGAATCGTCCCGTCATGGTCTGGCTGCATGGCGGCGGCTACACGGCGGGTTCAGGTCAAGAACTGCGTTCCTACGATGGCGAGAATCTGGCGCGCCGCGGCGATGTGGTGGTGGTCTCCTTGAATCACCGTTTGCAGGCCCTGGGCTATTTGGATCTCTCGAAATTCGGCGATCGGTACCGCGCGTCGGGCAACGCCGGCATGCTCGACATTGTGGCCGCGCTCGAGTGGGTGCGCGACAACATCGAAAACTTCGGCGGCAATCCGCACATGGTCACGATATTCGGCCAGTCCGGCGGCGGCGGCAAAGTAGCCACCCTCATGGCGATGCCCGCGGCCAAAGGCCTGTTTCACCGCGCCATTGTCGAGAGCGGTTCCATCTTGCAGGGCATTGCGCAGGAAAACGCCGAGCGGTTGACCGAAGCCGTCGCCGGCGAATTGGGGCTTACCGCGGCGACGATCGGGCAAATCCAGATGCTGCCCTTTCAACAGATCATCGCCGCTGCGGACAAGGTACTGCGGGAACGGCGTCCCAAGCCGGCCGGCGGCATAGCGGATTTTCGGCACATCTCGGCATGGTTGGGATTTGGTCCGGTGGTCGACGGCACGATTCTTCCCGCTCATCCGTTCGATCCCGTTGCCCCGGCTATCTCAGCCGATATCCCGATGATCATCGGTACCACCCTGAACGAATTCGTCACCGCGATCAATCATCCCGAATTTGAAGCAATGAGCGAGGCGGAGCTCGAAACGCGTGTGCGCGCAATCCATGGCGAGAAGGCCAAGAGCGTCATCGGCGCCTTTCGTCAGCGAACGCCGCGCGCAAAGCCGTTCGACCTCTGGTCCCATATCGCCGCTTCCGGCGTGCGCGGCAGCGCGATCGAGCAGGCGAAATTGAAGGCGGCGCAGGGCAGGGCACCGGCCTACTTGTATTGGTTTACCTGGCAGACTCCCATCTTGAGCGGACGGCCGCGCGCGTTTCATTGCGCGGAGATCGCATTCGTATTCGACAATACCGATCGCTGCGATACGATGACAAGCGGCGGCGCTGAGGCGCGCGCGCTGGCGGGAAAGATGTGCGACGCCTGGATCCGGTTCGCGAAAACGGGAGATCCGAATCACCCGCAGCTGCCGCATTGGCCGGCATTTTCCGCGGAAACGGTGCCCACCATGATTTTCGACCACCCGCCCCGGGTCGAAATGAATCCGGACGGCGCCGAGCAAAGCAGCGTCGCCGAAACCGGCTGAGTCTGTTCGTCGACTCGGCGTGAAAAAAGCCGCAGGCCATCGAACCCGCCCATCCCTGGCTGCCGCTGCTGCGCGTCCGCGCCTGAACTGTAGGATACGGCTTACAGCAGAAACGTGTTGAAGGATGTATTGCTTTGCGCATCACCCTGCACCAGAGTGCGGCGATGGCACAACTAAAAACACCGGTCACGGTGCGCCTGAATCCTGATCTGCTCGCCGAGGTTCGGCAATCCGCCGCCAGGGATAATCGGTCTCTCACCAATTTCATCGAAACTGCGCTGCGCGAGCGCATCAACGGGGTCTCGCGCCACCAAAACCCGTGGGGACAAGTACGGGTATTCAAGGACAAGAAGAAATCATGAGCAATACGGCATCGATACCCGCCGCATCGTCTGCGCGGCCGCTTGCGAAAGCCAGAACCGGAATCCATGGCCTGGACGAGGTCACTTTGGGCGGAATGCCGGCCGGACGTCCAACGCTCATTTGCGGCGGGCCCGGTTGCGGCAAAACTCTTCTGGCAACGAGTTTTCTGGTCAATGGCGCCGTCATGTTCGATGAGCCCGGCGTGTTCATGAGTTTCGAAGAGTCGAGCGACGATCTGATCAAAAATGTCCGCTCACTGGGTTACGACCTGGGTGCGCTGGTCGCGCGGAAGAAAATCGCCATCGACTTCGTGCGGCTGGAGCGCAGCGAAATCGAAGAATCCGGCGAATACGACCTCGAGGGTTTGTTCGTGCGTCTGGACTACGCCATCAAATCGGTGGGCGCCAAACGGGTGGTGCTGGACACGCTCGAGGTGCTGTTTGCGGGGCTGGGCGACACACAGATTTTGCGCGCGGAAATCCGCCGTCTTTTCGCCTGGCTGAAGGAGCGGGAAGTGACGGCAATCATCACGGCCGAGCAAGGCGACGGCGCGCTCACGCGGTATGGCATCGAGGAGTACGTGTCGGATTGCGTGATGCTGCTCGACAATCGGGTGAGAGAGCAAATTACGACGCGGCGGCTGCGCGTGGTGAAATATCGCGGCTCCGCGCATGGCACCAACGAGTATCCGTTTCTCATCGACGCGCAGGGGTTATCCGTGCTGCCCGTGACGTCGGCGGGGTTGGCGCACTCGGCTTCCAATGAGGTGATCTCGACCGGGATTTCGGGCTTGAACCAGATGCTTGGGGTCGGCGGGTTCTATGCCGGCACGAGCATTCTCGTGTCGGGAAGCGCCGGCACCGGAAAGACCAGCCTCGCAGCGCACTTTGTCGAGGCGGCCTGCGCGCGCGGCGAGCGCTGTCTGTATTTCGCGTTCGAGGAGTCGCCGGCGCAAATTGTGCGCAACATGCGCTCCATTGGCCTCGATTTGCAGCCGCGCGTCGCTGCGGGGCTGCTGCGTTTCGAGGCCGCGCGGCCGAGCCTGTTCGGCCTCGAGATGCACCTGGCGCGCATGTATCGGGAAATCGAGGAGTTCGCGCCCGCCGCGGTGGTGCTCGATCCGATCTCTGCGTTGCGGGGCGAGTCCGGCGACGTGCATTCAATGCTGCTGCGGGTAATCGACCTGCTGAAGAGCCGCGGCATCACGGCATTTCTGACCGACCTGCTCTCCGTGGCGGGAATGGACAAGGCCGATGCCGGCATGTCATCGCTCATGGACACCTGGGTGTCGCTGGTGCAACTCGAAAGCAACGGCGAGCGCAATCGCGGGATCTATGTGCTCAAGTCGCGCGGCATGAACCATTCCAATCAGATTCGCGAGTATCAATTGACCTCGCAAGGCGTCAAGCTCGTCGATGCCTACCTCGGCGGCGGCGGCGTCTTGACCGGGTCGGCGCGCATTGCGCAAGAAATGGTCGACGCCGCAGCGGCGGTTCGACGCCGCCAGGGCAATGAGCGCAGACAGCGCGAGCTGCAACGAAAGCGTGCGGCGCTGGAGCGGCAAATCGCGGAGCTGCGCGCAGAGCTTGAATCGGAGGAAGAAGAAGCTCGAAAGCTGCTGCAACACGATGAGGAACTCGAGAAGCGCATGCAAGCTGAGAGACGCGCGATGGCCATTCAGCGTGGAGGGACTGCGTCATGAATCAAGCGATGAATACGGCGATGGGGGAATCGGTGCGTCCCGGCGGTATTTACAATTTGCGCCTGTATGTGGCGGGGCAGACGCCGAAATCGATCACGGCGCTCGCGAATTTGAAGAAGGTTTGCGAGGAGCATCTGGTGGGGCGCTATCAAATCGAGGTAATCGATCTGCTCGAACAACCGCAACTGGCGGCGGGCGACCAGATCCTGGCGGTGCCGACGCTGGTGCGCCGCCTGCCGCAGCCCCTGAAGCGAATCATCGGCAACTTATCGAACATGGAACGGGTTTTGGTGGGGTTGGATTTACGCCAGGTTTCGGCGCCATGAGCGAGACGCCGAAGCCTGTGCTGCCGAAGGGTCCGCCTTATGTGCTGCGTCTGTTCATCACCGGTACGACCTCGCGCTCAGCGCGAGCGATCGCGAATCTGCGGCGGGTTTGCGAGGAGCGGCTGAGCGGCGAATACGACCTCGAAGTGGTCGATATTTACCAGCATCCTGCCGCAGCGCAAGAACATCAGATATTGGCCGCTCCCACCTTGGTCAAGATGCTGCCATTGCCGCTACGGCGAATCATCGGTGATCTTGCCAACGAAGAGCGGGTACTGGTCGGTCTGGGTTTGAGTCCCAAAGATAGCGCCGCCGCCGTCAAATGAACCCGCCCGTTGGTCATGATTTTCCCGATGCCGCTGCGGACCAGACCGCGCAGCAGCTGCGCATGGAAAATACTGCCCTTTGGGAGAAACTGCGCGAGGCCGAAGAAACCCTCGACGCCATCCGCGGTGGCGACGTGGACGCGGTCGTGGTCACGGGCGCCGACAGCGTACCCCGGATCTACACCCTCGAGACGGCGGATCAGACCTATCGGCTGTTGGTCGAGGAAATGCAGGAAGGCGCATTGACCCTGACCCGCAGCGGCGACATTCTTTATTGCAACAGACGCCTCGCAGAGCTGGTGGAGACCGAACCTCAACGGGTAATCGGCGGATCGCTGGCGCGTTTCATCGCCGCGGCCGATTGGCCCGATGCGCTCGACATGATCGCTTCCGAATCCAAAGGCGAACTTGGCGTCAAGACCGAGCGGGGACGCGTCATTCCGGCTCACGTGTCCTTCAGCGCGTTGCGCAGCGACGGCTTGCATGGCGAGGAGATCTTTTGCTGCATCATCACCGACCTGACCGAGCAACGGATCGCGGCCGATCGGCTGCGCGGCGCGCATGCCGCCCTGTTGGCTCAGGTCGAGGAGCGCGAGCGCACCGAACGGTTGCTGCGCCAAAGCCAGAAGATGGAGGCGGTCGGTCAGCTGACCGGGGGTATCGCGCACGATTTCAATAATCTTTTGATGGTCATCAGCGGCGGTCTCTCCATCTTGGACCGCGAGCCGACGACCGAGCGACGGCAAAAGGTGCGGGAAGGGATGCGTCAAGCGGCGCAGCGCGGCGCGGCTCTCACGCGCCAGCTCCTGGCCTTCTCACGACAAAAGGAGCTGTATGCGAAGCCGATCGCGATACCTCGGCATGTGGAGGGCATGAGAGAGCTGCTCGATGGTTCGCTGGGCGGATCGGTAACGGTAAAGACAGTTTTTGCTGCGGACGTGTGGCCGGTGCGCGTCGATGAGGGCGAACTCGGCATCGCGCTGCTGAATCTCTGCGTGAATGCCCGCGATGCCATGCCCCAAGGCGGTACGATCACGATCGCCGCCGTGAACCGCGCCGACATCGGCGAATACGGGCTGACAGGCGATTTCGTGGAGCTGTCGGTGAGCGATACCGGCGTGGGGATGGATACTGCGACGGTGGCGCGTTGCCTCGAGCCTTTTTACACCACCAAAGACATTGGCAAAGGCTCGGGGCTGGGGCTCGCGCAAGTGTATGGCTTCGCGCGCGGATCCGGCGGCTCGGTGGAAATTGAAAGCAGGGCCCAAGAAGGCACGAAGGTATTGCTCTTGCTGCCGCGGTCGAGTGAGTCGCCCAGTGCCGCAACACGGCGCCGGGAGCCGCGCCGCGCGCCATCGACATGCGCTTCCGCGCCCTGCCGGGTGCTGCTGGTCGAAGACGATGTTCAGGTCGCATCGCTGACCAGCGCGATGTTGGCCGAGCTGGGCTACGAGGTGATACCCGTGACGACCGGACAGGCCGCATTGAACGAACTTGCGGCAACGCCCGGCATCGGACTGGTGCTGTCGGATGTCATGATGCCCGGCGGCATGAATGGAATGGCATTGGTGCGAGAGATGCGCCAGCGCAAAATTTCATTGCCCGTACTTCTGGTCAGCGGCTTCTCCGCCGCCGCCAAACGCGATGCCGAGGATGAAGGGATTCCGTTGCTGCCGAAGCCCTACACGTTGAGCGATCTCGCGGCTCAACTGAATTCAGTTCTATCGAGGCCTGAGGCGCGCTGGCAGAACCCGCTCTCCTAGCGGCCGGTTCTCAGCATTCCCAGCTCGCGCGGGCTGCCGGATGCTCAAGTTGGGCGTTTGGCTTGATCCTTGATGGGCAAGCTGCGAATCCGCTTGCCGGTAGCCGCGAACACCGCGTTGCACAGCGCAGGCGCAATCGGCGGCACGCCGGGTTCACCCACGCCCCCCAATGGCACCGTCCAATCCCGCGCCGGGATGAGGTGCACCCGGATTTCGGCGGGCGCTTCATTCATCCGGGTGACGCGATACTGGTGGAAGTTATTCTGCTGCGCCCGGCCCTTCTTGAAAGTGATCTCTCCGAACATCGCGAGGCTCAGCCCCATGATGACGGCGCCTTCGAGTTGCGAGCGAATGCGCTCGGGATTGACTTGCGGGCCGCAGTCGAATGCGACATCGACGCGCGGCACCGCGATTCGCCCCTGTGCATCGATGTCCACTTCCACCACCGCCGCGGCGTAGCTCAAAAAACTATAGTGCGCGGCCAGTCCCAGCCCGCGGCCGGGAGCGAATTTCTTGCCCCAGCCGGCTTCTTCGGTGACGGTTTCGACCACGCGGCGCAGGCGGCCGGTGTCCACCGGATAGCGCTGCGGCGATTCGCCGTGATTCCAGTGGTCCTGAAGGCTGTTGGGATCGATCTTGCGCGCCGGCCCGATGAGTTCGAGCAAGTAGTCGCGGTGATCCCGGTTGGCGCTCGCCGCCAGCTCCGACACGAACGACTGCACGGCAAATGCGTGGGGTATGTTGGACACCGAGCGAAACCAACCAATGCGGCAATGCGCGCTCGCCTGCGGATTTTCGAGCCGCAGGTTGGGAATGTCGTAGGGCATGTTGATGAAGCCCATTCCAAGCTCGGCGTCCACTTCGTGATCGACGCCGGCCGCGAAGCTCGTGGCGAGCGAGGGCGCCACGCTTCGATGCAGCCACGCTGAAACCTTGCCGTCGGCCGCGACACCCGCCCTCATGTATTCGACCGACACGGTGTGCAGGAAATCATGATGCAGGTCATCTTCGCGGGTCCAGGTCACTTTGACCGGGCGCCCTTCCATGGCTTGCGACAACAGCGCGGCCTCGATCGCGAAGTCCGGCATCGACTTGCGTCCGAATCCTCCGCCGAGCAGCGTCACATGCACGGTCACATTTTCCCAAGGGACCCCAAGGTGCTTCGCGACGTCCTCGCGGGTGACTTGCGGGGCTTGGGTGGGCGCCCATACTTCGACCTTGCCGGCCACGATGCGCGCAACGCCGCACGGCGGTTCCATCGTCGCATGGGCTATGTGCGGAATGTAGTACTGCGCCTCGATCGACTTGGCAGCGGATTTGAACGCTGCATCGACGTTGCCGGCCTCGCGCACCAGCTTGCCGGGCTTCTGGGCGGATTGCTGCATCGAGGCACGATAGTCATCGGAATCGTAGCTGCCGTTGGCGCCATCCTGCCATTCGATTTTCAGCAGCTTGCGCGCGGCGATCGCCGCCCCCGTGGAATTGGCGATGACCGCAACGCCGGCGAGCGGATGAAACGTGGCCTTCGCGACCGGCGCAGCCATCTGCAGCACTTTCTGGACGCCTGGCGCCGCGGCGGCTGCGTTGCCGTCGAATTGCTTGACGCTGCCGCCCAGCACGGGTGAGCGTGCGATGACCGCGAAGCTCATGTCCTTGAACCAAGGGTCGATGCCGTACTGCGCCTGCCCCGTGACGATGTCGTGTCCGTCGACGATCGGCACGCCGCCTTTGCCGACATAGCGAAACTCTTCGGAGGATTTCAAGCGCAGGGCGCTTGCCGCCGGCACCGGCAGCTTCCTGGCTCGCGCGGCGAGGGTGCCGTAGGAGAGCTTGCGGCCGGTTTTTTGATGCGCCACTTCATGATTGACCGCGTGAACTTCGCTGACCGGCACGCTCCAGGACAATGCCGCGGCGTGTTCCAGCATCATTCGCGCCGCGGCTCCGCAGCGGCGCATCGGGTCGATGAAATGCCGCGTGCTGCGGGATCCGTCGGTGTCTTGGTTTCCGTATTTTTCTTCGTCGGCCGGTGCCTGCTGGACGCGGACCTTGCTCCAGTCGGCTTCCAGCTCATCCGCGACAATGAGAGGCATGCCCGTGCGCACGCCTTGGCCCATTTCCGAGCGATGCACGACGATGGTGACCCAGCCGTCATCGCCGATGGCCAGGAACACCAGAGGATTGTCGACCGTGCCATGCTCCATGCCCTCGGCGCCGTACTTGGGCGCATCCGCGGCCTTTGCGATGTGCAGCCCATCGGCGACGAGCAAGAGGCCGCCCAGCGCTTGAAGTTGCCGCAGGAAATCCCGGCGGCTCAAGCCCGTCGACGCCGCGAAATCCACCGTTACCGCGCTCATTTGGCGTGCTCCGCATGCTTGGCAGCCTGCTTGATGGCCGCGCGTATGCGCGGGTAGGTGCCGCAACGGCAGATATTCCCGGACATGGCGGCGTCGATGTCGGCGTCGCTCGGATCGGGTTTGACTTGAAGCAGTGCGGCGGCAGACATGATCTGTCCTGCCTGACAGTAGCCGCATTGCGGCACGTTGATCTCTTGCCATGCCCCTTGCAGCGCCACGCCCACGGCGGTCGCGCCGACGCCTTCAATGGTGGTGAGCCTTTTTCCTGCGGCTTGCGCGACCGGGAGCACGCATGAGCGCAGCGCCTGGCCGTCGACCAACACGGTGCATGCACCGCAGAGCGCCATGCCGCAACCGAATTTCGTGCCGGTCATTCCCAGCAAATCGCGCAATACCCACAGCAGCGGCAGATCCGGCTCGGCCTCGATCGTCACTGTCTTGTCGTTGATCTGCAGTTCCATCCCCATCTCCTGCATGATGCGAGTGTCACCCGCTCCGATTCTCGTCTTACAACAAGTTGTTCGGCCAAATCATCGTTCGCCACATATGCGCCACGGCGGAGCCGTCGAATCCCAGTCCCTCTTTGGGCTGCTTGAAATGCCTGCCGATGATGTCGCCGAACAACTCGGGCTCCACGGTCACGTTCGGGTCGAACGAGTACAGGTCGTTCAACGTAATGAGGCGCGAGGTCATGTACCAACGATGCCCACGGGCCTGCGCATAGGCCTGCTTGATGTACTCGGCAGGCTGGTAGTCGGGACCGAAGAATTTTATGTAAGCCTCCGGATACTGATAGCCCACCGACTCATCGGCGAAAAACCGCAATGCCTGATGATTGCGGACCGCCCAAGCGATCTCTTCGGATACGTAGGGCTCGATGAGCTGGGCGCCCCAATATCCATGATCGACCCGAATCAGGGCGCCGTTGGCAATGTCATGCAGCAAACACGCCAGCACCACTTTTTCTTCCATGCCGCTCTTGAGCGCGACCAGGGCGCTTTGCAGCAGATGATTGCGGGTGAACGGGGAAAACCGTTGGCGAAAAAAATCCAGCAGCTGCGGCCGCTCGGGCATTTTCGAGAGCGCCGGATTGTCGCCCATCATGAATAGGGTATCCGGCCCCAGCTGTCCCATCATCGCCGTCTCTACATCGGGTTGTCCGGTGCCAAGCAGCGACACCGGATGCGGCAGAATCATCCGCCGGTAAGCGCCTGGCGAAGGTCGAGGAGTTTGGTTTTCAGGACGCAGTGCTTTGTCCATGGCGCGGCAACGCGGTGAATGATGCGCCATTGTATGCGAACCGCGCGCCGCCGCGCAGCGGTGCGGCCATTTCTGCGCCGCGGCGGCGGGACTAGGCCGGCGTGCCGCTTCCCAGGGAGGAAGGACCGCGAAGCGCGGTCCAGGCCGCGGCTGCAAAAACCAGCAGGTTGGCGCTAATGACCGGCAGCGCGCCGATCAGTACGCCGTAGATCATCCAAAGCACCGCGCCGGCCATCTGCAAGCCTCGCAGCCGCGCGGGTTTGGCAAAAAAGTACGAGGCGACGAATACCGAGGTGGCGGCCCACCCCAGGCCTTCAATCCAGAAGTGATTCATGCCGCGCCGCTCTGCGCCACGGCACCGAGGGACAGCGCGTCGCCGATCTTCAGCCGATCGGTTCGGTCCTTTTCCCATTCGTCCAGGGTGAGGCCGTAGGATTCGAACAGCCCGCGGATCTCGCCGGTTCGCCAATGCAGCAACTGGTCGAGTATCGGCACCATGATGCTGAAGGCGTTATCGCTCAACACCACGCGTTTCGCGATCCGCGCGAGCTGCTTGTTCTCGGACACCGCAATGGTGAAGCCATCGTGATTGTTGACGTGCAGCATTACATGCACATCCGATCCGCCATCGCCGACGTAAATCACGCGGTCGGCGGCTATCCCCAGGCGCTGCTGCAGCTCTTCGATGACGGCGACCTTGCCGTAGCCGGCGGGAACCCGATCGATCGCCTTCACCTCGCGCGAATGCGCATCGAATGCCAGCTCCGTACCGTAAATGTTCTCGGCCGGGATGATGCCGGCCAACGCCGAGGTGACGATTTCGCGCGGCGCGGCTGAAATGACAAAAAATGAAAATCGATGACCCGCCGCGCCGCGCTGCATGAAATCCACCAGCGCCGGAATGGCGCTTTTGAGCCGCACGCGCCGCCCCGCCTCGAGCAGATGTTCGCGGCGTACGCCGCGGAATTCCGGGTCGTGGCGAATCAAGTAGGCCAACTCGCCGCCCTGCTGAACCAGGTTGGTCCGGGCGAGCCCGGCAACGCGCTGCTCGAATCCGGATATGCCGAGCAGCTCGCTCAGCACCACGCCCGAGTCCTTGAAGCTCAAGGTTTGATCAAAGTCGGAAGCCAGCAAGTAATGCTTGGCCGATGGTTCGCTCATAGTTCAGTCTCGCAAGCAGTTCCGCGGCTCATTCTATAAGAGCGACACTGAAGCCGGGTGATAAAGAATCGCTTGCGTGGCAATTCATTTCATCGGAGATGTGACGAAAGTGTGACCGCCTTCGAAGAGTTGCCGAGGTAATCGGCGCTGCGCATGCACTCCGCGCGATTTGCGTGCGTCATGAGCGCGCGGCTGCACCGGCCGAGTGCGCGGCACGGCGGCGCTCCAAGATGGTCTTCATGCCGTTCTTCGGGCGCAGGGTGATGCGCGTTTGCAGTTTGATTTCCTGGTGCTCTTTGAGGCGCAGCCGAAACCGCTGGGCGAGCACGGCAAGAATCAATGTCGCCTCGGTCATGGCGAGCGTCGCGCCGATGCAGACGCGAGGACCGCCCCCGAAGGGCAGGTATGAAAAGCGCGGGCGCTTTTCGCTGGCCTCCGTGCTGAATCGCGTTGGATCGAACTGCTCGGGATTATTCCAAATGCTGCGGTGACGGTGCATCACCCATGGCGATATCAACACCTGCAGTCCGGGCGTCACTTTGAAGCCGCATACTTCGTCGGCCTGCTGAGCCTCGCGAATGGATATCCCGGGCGCCGGCGGATACAGGCGCATCGCCTCTTCGATAACCATGCGCGTGTACGGCAGATTCGGCAGATCCTCGACGCTCGGCGGTCTGCCGGCGAGCACGGCATCCAATTCTTCGTGCAGCTTCGACTCCTCGGCCGGATGCTGCGACAGCAAATACCACACCCAGGTCATGCTCACGGCGGTGGTTTCGTAGCCGGCGACGAAAATGGTGATGACCTCGTCGCGCACCTCGGCCGCATTCATTCCGACGCCATCATCCGGATCCTTCGCGGCGACCAACCGCGTCAGGAAATCCCTGGGGGCCTCGTTGCGGATCTTTTCGCGCTCGCTGATCAGGCGATAAACCGCCGCATCCATGCCTTTGAAGTGGGCTCGGATGGCTTCCACCGTGCGCTTGATGCGCCGCGGACCAATGATCGGCAGCACGTCCAGCAAGCCGAACTCCAGCGAGGACTGGACGAAGTCGAGAGCCTCGCGCGAATGGGTTGCGAGCTCATCCGCGTCGGCCGAGAACATGGTGCGGCAGATGATCTTGAGCGTCAGGGCCTTCATTTCCTCGGCGATGTCGATTTCCGCGTTTTCGGGCAGCGCGTCCCATTGCCGGGCAAATGCCACCGTGGTCTCGACCATCGCCGGCGCATACGATTCGACCGTGCGTGTGCCGAAGGAGGGCGCCATCACTTTTCGATGCGCGCGCCACTTGGCGTGAGGGGCGCTCAATAGGCCTTCGCCGAACATCGCCGAAAAGAATGCGATTTCCAAGTCGTTTTTCGGATAGTTGGCCACGTTGTCCAGCAGAACGCGGCGTATGCCTTCCGGGTCATTGACCATGAGCACCTTGCCGAGCATCGATTTCGCCAAGTAGACCGGCTTTTCGTAGGCTTCGAGGGGAATCACTTCAAAGGCGTTGCCCCTGGAAGCCCGCAGGGTCTTCAGGAACGATGCCGGCTTCAGCGGCGGCGGGGCGAGGCCGGCCAATGTATCGGCTGCAGCTGCGGTGCTGGTCAACGGCGTTCCTCATCGCGCGAGTCTCAGGCAAAGTATAGGCGTTTAAACCTGAACGGCGGCTGCATTCATGCGGAAAATCCAGTGGGGCATACTCAGCACGGCCAACATCGGCATCAAGCGCGTCATACCCGCCATCTTGAGCGGCGAGCGGGGCACAATAGCCGCCATCGCATCGCGCGATGCCTCCCGGGCGGACGGCGTGGCCGCGCGCTTTGCCATTCCACGCAGCTATGGAAGCTACGAGGAGCTGCTCAACGATCCCGAGGTCGATGCCGTTTACAATCCGTTGCCCAATCATCTTCATGTTGAATGGACAGTCAAGGCTCTGGATGCCGGCAAGCACGTTCTGTGCGAAAAGCCCCTGGGTATCGACGCGCCCCAAACCCAGGCCATCGTCGCGGCGCGCGACCGCAGCCGCAAGCGGGTCATCGAGGCCTTCATGGTGCGCCATCATCCTCAATGGCATCGAGTCCGCGCGCTGGCGCGCACCGGCCGCATCGGCGCCGTGCGCAGCATCCAGTCGGCGTTTCTGTTCACCATGTTGGATTCGAACAATGTCCGCAATCAAGCGGCCTTGGGCGGCGGCGCGCTCTTTGACGTGGGCTGCTATCCGCTGGTCACCGCCCGCTACGTTTTTGGCGCCGAGCCCACGCGGGTGATGGCTCTGCTCCAGCGCGACGCGGATTTAAGCGTCGATACGCTCACCAGCGGGTTGCTCGAATTTCCCGGCGGAGGCCAACTGCTGTTCAGCTGCGCATTTCGAGCGGCCGCCTATCAACGCGTGACGATTTTGGGCACCGAGGGGCGCATCGACATGCCCGTGCCGTTCACCCCATCGAAGGATTTTGCCTGCAAAATCAGCATCGACAGCGGCAAGAGCCTGGACGGCAGCACAGCGCAATTCGAGCAGTTCCCGGCGGTGGATCAATATGCGTTGCAATGCGACGCGGCGGCCGCCGTGTTTCTCGGCGAAGCCGAGCAGGAGTTCCCCATCGAAGACGGCGTCGCGACCATGCGCTGCATCGATGCACTGTACCGATCCGCCGCTTCCGGCCGGTGGGAGGCGCCGTGAGGCGGCCAAGGCGCCGCGCGCCGGTCTGGCTGCTCGGTCTCACCAACGCGCTGTTCGGGATGTATGGCGGCATTCTGGTGATCGCCGTGCCGCAACTCTTGAGCGCGCGCCACGTTGCGGAGGCGACGATCGCGGGGATGACCGCGGCGGCGATCTCGCCGGGCTTCTGGACCTTTTTGCTCAGTCCGGTCCTCGATGTTCGATTCAGCCGCCGGTGGTATTCGTTGCTGACGGCGCTGTTGTCCGCGCTGCTGCTGGCGCTGGCGCTGACCAATCTGGAACATCTGGTCTTGGTGGAAATCTGTCTGGTGAGCGGTTTCTTTTTCGCCAATCTGTATCAGAGCGCCTTGGGAGGCTGGCTCTCCAGCATCATCACCGCCGGCGAAGAGCACGCCTTGAGCGTCTGGGTGACCATCGCCAACATCAGCGGCGGCGGCGCCATGGCCATGATGACCGGTGAGATCGTGCAGCGCTTGTCCCCCACGGCCGCGGCCATCGTGCTGGCCGCGATCGTTCTGGTGCCGACCGTGATTTTCTGCTGGATGCCGGCGCCGGGACCGGATCGGCGCCTGGCGCGCGAGAGTTTTTCGCAGTTCTTCGCCGATGTGATCGGCTTGCTCAGGCGGCGCGAAATTCTCATCGCCATCGTCTTGTTCATCGCGCCGGCGTCAACATTTTCCTTGGTCAACATCTTGGGCGGCCTGGGCAATGATTTTCACACCTCCAGCCGCTTCGTGGGACTCGTGGGAGGCGCCGGGGTCCTGATTGCCGGCATCGCGGGTTGTTTGATGTTTCCGCTGGTCGATCGATTGCTGCCCGTGCGCTATTTGTATCTCGCCGTCGGCGCGGTCGGATCGATTTTTACCCTGCTGCTGCTGCTGCTGCCGCGCACCCCCTGGGCGTTTGCGGCGGCGCTGATAGGCGAAAACGTCTTTCAGTCTCTCTCCATCACCGCCTCGACCGCGATTACTTTTGCGACCATCGGACGCAGCAATCCATTTGCCGCGACGACCTATTGCCTGATGGTGTCGGCATTCAATGTCGCGAACACTTATATGCTGGTGGTCGATGGCTGGGGCTATGCGTGGCGGGGCGTCGGCGGCAGCTATGTCGTGGATGCCTGCGTCAGCCTGACGGCGTGCCTGCTGTTGAGCCTGCTGTTGCTGCGTATTCGGCCCCGGCCGCAGCCGGCGCTGGCTCATTAATTTTGGCTATTGGGGATTCTGACGACGCTGCCTCTGGCTTGCGGATCATTCGGATCCTTGACAACCGTGACATACAAGTCTTTTTCTCCGGGACCGAATGCAACATTGGTTGTCCCGTCTCCTGCGGCTATGTCGAACTGCCGTAAAAGCTTCCCCTCGGGAGATATCTTCAGGATCTTTCCGCCGAACCATTGTGCGACATACATGTTCCCCTGGGCGTCGATCTTCATGCTGTCGGGACCCAGCCACCAGGAAGTTGCCTTGTTCGGCGTCAGCAGATTCAGCAAGGCGAAATTCGAGCGATCCTTGAGCGTGCCGTCCCGATTGACCGCGAACTTCAAGATGCAATTGCCGACTGTTTCGCTGACATAAAGTGTTTTCTGATCCGGCGAGATGCCGATGCCGTTGGCATAATTGAGGTCCCTTGCCACCTCGCGCCACTTTCCCGCGCCCGGCGCGAGATACAGAATCTTTCCGGCGACCCGGGTCGGCAGCTCTTCGGGCGGCCCGAACACCGTTGCATACGCACCGCCATCGGCGGTTACGATGACATCGTTGATGCCGCCCTCGAATTTGTTTCCCTGCTGATCCGCATCCCAGCGCCGCAACTGCTTGCCGCGCATGTCCAGTTCGAGGATCGCACCGTGATTGTCCGTGCACGCGAGCAGGAATGTCTTGTGTTGAGTCAAGGCCAGCCCGTTGTGGCTGCAGCCCGCGAGATCATTCAATACCGTGGTCGACTTGCCGTCCCATCTCGAGAGGGTGCTCGAGACCCAACTCACGAAGTAGAGCTTGCCGTCGACATACAGAGGCCCCTCGGGCCCCAACACGTTGCTGACAATCGTGACTTCGGCCCCGCGCGCCGCGGCGGCGGTCAAAACCAGCCAGGCGGCAGCGCAGGCAAACTGCATGATCCTCACCGGCCGGCTGCCGTCAAGGTGCTTTTGCCGCGGGCGCACCCCCGGCGGCTGCGTCCGAGCGGACATCGTTGACCACCTCCTTCACGGCCGCGATGACCACATCGGGCCGGTCGAATTGGATGTAATGCGTGGCGTCCGGAACCAGCTGGTGCCGGCTATGATGCGACCACGATGCTTCATCGTCATGCAGCTCTTTCCACGCGGCCTGGACTCGCTGGCCTTGCTCCGGGGTCATCTGTATCTGCTTGAGCATTGCGGGCGGATAGGGCTTCGTGGCCGTCAGCACCACGACGGGCCGATCGTCCAGCTGCCGCAGCTGACCGGCCGCCGAGAATGTCGCGTTCAGCGAGTCCAATTCCGGAATTGCCGAGGACAATGAGCGGCTGAAATAGGCATCCTCGGTGAGCTTTGCCTTCGCGGGGAAGGTGTGGTTGGCGGTGTGTATTTCGACCAGCCGCGGGATTCCCGTCCAGCTCAAGGCGCTCGCCGCCTTGAGCATTCCCTCTCCCGCTTCCATCTTCTTCCCGGCCGCTTTGGTCATGCGGTCGACCTGGTCCGGATGCGATGCATCGACGAACACCAGGCCGGCGACCTCCTGCGGATAGAGCCGAGTGAAGTTCATGATGTAGGGTCCGCCGAGGGAATGGCCGACCAGCACAAAGGGAGCATGCTCGCCGGCTGCGAGCAGCAGTGCATGCAGGTCGTGAGCCACGTCGTCGGGTTCGAATTTCCCGGCTCGCGGCTCGCTCCACATGATGCCGGCGCGGCTGTAGGCGCAGGCGCGCGTGGTGGACGCGACGGCGTCCTGTACGGCGCTCCAACTGAGCGAACCCATGGTATCGAGGCCGGCCTCGAAGACGACGATGGGCGTGCCGCTGCCGCGGCAGTCGATCTGCATGTGGCGGCCGCCGCCGACATCGAGCAGGCGCCCCTGCACGGGATAGTCGCGCGTTGCCCGCCATCGCATGATTTGCTCGTACGCGGTGCCCACGAGGATGGCGGCGACGATGAGGCCGCCGATAACCAGCGCGATTCTTTTGATCCAGCGCAACATGCTCTTCACCCTGTCAGTCAGTCAGTCGGGAGCGACACGACACGCTAATGCATGGCGTTTCATTTCTCAACGGCCGCGGGTGAAATCGATGCCTGGGCCGCTGCTCGAGCGTGGTTTCGGGCAGCGCAGCCCATGCTATGCTTGGGGCCGAAAATTGGGCGATTTTCTAAAATCAGGAATAAAACATGGGTAAAGTCGCTATCGCCATTCTTTGTGCTCTGGCCACCGCTTGCGGAGGCGGCGCAACCTCGCCGCAAGCATTGTCGGCCGACGATGCGGCCTATCAGCAGAAGCTGCAGCAAGAGTTTCTCGATGCGAAACCCGGCTCGGTGATAGAAATTCCCGCCGGCCGGCACGCGCTCGACCGCGTGCTGACCCTGCGCGCCAATGGCGTCACCATCCGCGGCTCCGGCTCCGACAAGAGCATCCTGTCGTTCAAGAATGAGATCTCGGGTCCCGAGGGCATGCTGGTGTACGCGAGCGACTTCACCATCGAACACCTCGCCATCGAGGACAGCAAAGGCGACGGGCTCAAGGTCAATGACGGCGAGAATGTCACCATCCGCGATGTGCGCGTGGAATGGACCGGCGGTCCCAAGACCACCAATGGCGCGTACGGAATCTATCCGGTGAAGAGCAAGAATGTTCTGATCGAGGATTCCGCATCGATCGGCGCATCGGATGCGGGCATCTACGTGGGGCAGTCGCAAAATGTGATCGTGCGGCGCAATCACGCGGAAAAGAACGTCGCGGGCATCGAAATCGAAAACTCCGTCAATGCCGATGTTTACGAAAACACGGCGACCGGCAACAGCGGCGGCATTTTGGTGTTCAACATGCCGAATCTTCCGCAGCCCGGACAAGCGACGCGGGTATTCAACAACAAATCATTCGACAACAACCTGGCCAATTTTGCCGCCAAAGGCGCGGCGGTCGCCAGCGTGCCGGCGGGGTCGGGCGTCATTGTCAACTCCAATCCAAAAGTCGAGATCTTCGACAATGACATCGCCGGAAACCACACCGCGAACGTGATCATTGCGAGTTATTTCTCCACCAATTACTACAGCACACGCGGAGTGGATCCCCATTACGATCCGTACCCGCGGGCCATCTATGTTTACGGCAATCGATTCAAGGGCGGCGGCGATTCGCCCGACGGCCTGGAGTTGAAGACCCTGAAGGTTGCCATGTTCGGCATCAACGGGCATTTCCCGGACGTGCTTTGGGATGGTTATGTCGACTCAAAGAGCCTGGTCAATGGCTTGCCGCCGGCGGCCGAGCGCATCTGCGTCCAGAACGGCGACGCGCAAGTCCTCAATGCCGATGGACCGAACAAATATAAAAATCCCAAAATCGACAAAACGTATTTCCAATGCGAGCTGCCGAAGCTCGCGGCCGTTGAGTTGCCGCACAGCTAAAGAACCCAGCGATGCTCGACGCCGCGGTCCATGGCTAGCAAACAGGCTGCGAAAGCCTGGGGTCTCATTGCTTGCGCCGGCGCATTGTGGCTGGCCGCCTGTTTTCGCACCGCACAGCCGGTGCATTTCTTTGCATCAGGCCGGCCTGCCAAACTCAGCGATTGGCAGGTGATTTATAAGGACGGCGCCACCCTCGCACTCAACGACGGTGTCGTTCCGTACGACCTGAACACGCCGCTGTTCAGCGACTATGCCCACAAATTGCGCACAATTTGGCTGCCGCGCGCTAGCCGCGCCACCTACAACGCGGATGGCAGCTTCGATTTCCCCGTCGGCACGATCATCAGCAAGACCTTTTACTACCCGTTGCCGGCGGGCGCGGCGCGCAATTCCACGGCGGTCGCCCGCACTTACGACCAATCCCGCGACTTCGGCGACCCCGGCCGCGGCGAACGCGGCCTGAATCTTGCCAATGTGCATTTGATCGAGACGCGCATTCTGGTGCGCCGCGAAGCCGGCTGGGAGGCGCTGCCCTACGTTTGGAATTCGTCGCAGTCCGATGCGATGCTCTCGCGCACCGGCGACGCGAAACCGCTCGAACTCGTTTCCGATGATGGCACGCAGGAGCCCTTTATCTATGTGGTGCCCAATGAAAACCAATGCGCGGGCTGCCATGTGGCGGATCTCAAGACCAAGCAAATCGCACCCATCGGAACCAAGGCGCGGCACCTGAACCGCGACTATGCCTATGCCGCGGTGCGCGAAAATCAGCTGCTGCATTGGACCCAACTCGGTTACCTTGCCGGCGCGCCGCCCGACCCCGCGAACGCTCCGCGAAACGCCGACTGGCGCGATGCTGCGCAGCCGCTCGATGCCCGCGCCCGGGCCTATCTCGACATCAATTGCGGGCATTGCCACAACGCCAAGGGACCGGCGAACACGACGGCGCTCGACCTGACGATCTTTGCGGCCGCCGATCGCCATCTCGGTGTTTGCAAGCCGCCCGTTGCCGCGGGCCGCGGTACCGGCGATCACTATTTTGACGTCGTGCCGGGCGATCCCCAGGACTCGATTCTGCCGTACCGGCTGCGATCCAATGAGCCCGGTGTGATGATGCCGGAGCAGGGCCGCACGACCACGCACACCGAGGGCGTAGCCCTGATCGAACAGTGGATCGGCGCGATGCGCGGAACCTGCAATAGCACCGAGTTGTCCGGCGATTCAACCCATAGCTCAATCATAAGGCAACGCTCATGACTCATCAGATCGACACCGGCACGCAAGACCTTCTCGCGGCGTTGGACGACGGGGTGCTGACGCTGACGCTCAATCGGCCGGAGGCGCGCAATGCGATGAGCGAGCCGATGAATCGCGCTTTGGCGGAGCAACTGGCCTGGGCGGAAGTCGCGCCGGCGGTGAAATGCGTGGTGCTGACGGGCGCAGGCAAGGGCTTTTGCGCCGGCGGAGACGTCAAAGGCATGGCGGAGCGTACCCACGAGTCGGCACCGGCGACCCTCGATGAGGCGATTCATCGCCAACGGGTGAATCAGCGTGCGACGGCCGGACGCTTGTTCAAAATGCCGAAGCCCACGCTGGCGGCGCTGCCGGGAGCCGCTGCCGGCGCCGGGTTGGCATGGGCGCTCGCCTGCGACCTGAGGCTCATGTCGCGCACCGCCATCCTGACCACGGCGTTTGCCCGGGTCGGCTTCTCGGGCGACTACGGCGGTACCTACTTCCTCACGCAGCTCGTAGGATCCGCGAAGGCGCGCGAACTCTATTATTTGTCGGAACGCGTGAACGCGGAGGAGGCGCTGCGGCTTGGGCTCACCAACTGGATCTGCGAGCCGGACGAACTCGCGGCACGCACCCGAGAAATTTCCAGCCGATTGGCCCGGGGTCCGAGCATCGCGTATCGCTACATGAAGGAAAATCTCAACCGCGCCATGGGCGGAGAGGTCGACGACTGTCTCGATCTGGAGGCAACGCACCATATCCACTGCGCCGCGACCGATGACTACCGAGACGCGGTGCGCGCCTTCGTCGAGAAGCGCGAGCCGGTGTTTCGCGGCCGCTAAAAATGCGCCTCCGGCAAATCGCGCTCGTTGCCAAGGACCTGGCAGCCGCTCGCGCCGACATTTCGGCGGTCTTGGGGATCGATTACGCCTTTGACGATCCCGGTGTCGGCAAGTATGGCTTGCGCAATGCGGTCTTCCCCATCGGCGACACCTTTCTCGAAGTTGTTTCACCGAAACAACCCGGCACCACGGCGGGCCGGCTGTTGGAGAAACGCGGCGGCGACGGCGGCTACATGGTCATTTTGCAGGTGGACGACCTCGCGCAAGCCCTCGCCAGAGTCCAAGAGGCCTCGGCGCGTATCGCCGATCAGATGGATCAGGGCGGCGCCGCCTTCACCCACATTCATCCCAAGGACATCGGCGGTGCAATCCTGTCCTTGGATCGGATGGTTCCCAAGGAGCGCTGGGAATGGGGCGGCCCCATCTGGCAGTCGCAGGTCTGCACCGACACCTCGGTGAAAGTGGCAGGTGCCGAACTGCAGGCCAAAGATCCGGCGCGCATGGCGGCGCGCTGGGCGCAAGTTCTCGGCCGCGCGCCGCTCCAAGATGCTGGGACTTGGCGCATTCGATTGGACGATGGGGAAATCCGCTTCAGCGCGGATCGCGATGGACGCGGCGAGGGTCTCGGCGCCTTCGATATCCTCGTGCGCGATGTCGCCGCGGTCCGTGCCAAGGCTGCAAAACGCGGTTTGCTCGATCCAGACGGCGTTGTCGTGCTCGCGGGCACGCGCGTGCGATTGATTCAATAACGCAACCCGCCGCATTCCGCGTTATCCTGGCCAGCTTACGAACCGGGTGAATCCATGACCGAGAATTCTGCAACCGCGATGTCGCGGCGACGACTGTTGACGATGATCGGCTTGAGCGCGGGCGGCTCCCTGATGTACCAGGCCATGCACAGTCTCGGGCTGGCGGCCGAATCCAATTTCCAGGGACCGATCCGCCTGGGCGCCGCTCCGCGCGGCGCCTCGGTTCTGGTGTTGGGCGCCGGAATGGCCGGGCTGGTTGCGGCCTATGAATTGCGCAACGCCGGCTACCAGGTGCAGGTGCTGGAATACAACGCGCGCGCGGGCGGCCGCAACTGGACGCTGCGCGGCGGCGATCGCTATACGGAATTGGGAGGCGAGACCCAGGAGTGCGGCTTCGATCCGGAGTTGTACATCAATCCGGGTCCCTGGCGCCTGCCATATCACCACCGCGGCATGCTCAGCTACTGCAAGAAGCTGGGAGTCGCGCTGCAGCCGTTCGTGCAGGTGAATCACAACGCCTACCTGCATGGCCGCAAGGCGTTTGGCGGCAAGCCGCAGCGGCTGCGCACCGTCAAAGCAGACTACGATGGCCATGTCGCCGAGCTGTTGGCCAAGGCCGCGCAAAGCCGCGCGCTCGATGCCGACGTGAGCGCCGAGGATCGGGCCATACTGCTCGAATCGTTGCGCTCGAGCGGCGCGCTCGACAAGAATTACCGGTTCGTCAAAGGCCCCGAGAGCAGCGACAAGCGCGGCTACCAACGCGATCCGGGCGGCGGCTTGAGCGCAAGGCCTCAGTATTCAGAACCGGTCGGCCTGAGCGACTTGTTGAGATCGCACCTTTGGGGCGCGCTTTCCATCGGCGACATGTACGACATGCAAACGACGATGTTTCAGCCGGTCGGCGGCATGGGCCGGGTCGGTCAGGCGTTCGGACGCGAACTTGCGCCGCTGATCCGCTACAACGCCAAGGTCGTCGAGATTCGCCAGGACGACCGCGGTGTCAGCGCCACCTACGAAGATGTGAGCGCGGGATCCAGCCGGCATACGGCAAGGGCCGACTGGTGTGTCTGCACCATTCCGCTGTCGATTCTCGGTCAAATTCCCATGAACGTCGGCGGACCGATGGCCCAGGCGATCGCCGCGGTTCCCTACTGCACGGGGCTCAAGGTGGGCCTGCAGTTCAAGCGCCGCTTCTGGGAGGAGGATGAGCAAATCTACGGCGGCATCACTTATACCGACCTGCCGATCGGCCAGATCAGCTATCCGAGCAGCGGATTTTTCGCTGACGGCAAAGGCGTCCTGCTCGGCGCGTACATCTGGAATATGCTCGACTCCATGGAGTTCACTTCCATGACGCCGGGGCAGCGGGTGTCCAAGGCGGTGGAGTACGGCAGCGAAATTCATCCGCAATATGCCAAGGAATTCGACAACGGAATCGCGGTTGCGTGGCATCGCGTGCCTTCGGCGATGGGTTGCTTCGGCATTTGGACCGACGAGACGCGCGCCGCGCACTACGACAATTTGTGCGCGTTCGACGGCCGCATCGTACTGGCCGGCGAGCACGCCTCCTATCTGCCTGCCTGGCAGGAAGGCGCCGTGACCTCGGCCCTGGATGCGATCGGTCGACTGCACCAGCGGGCGCGCGCCGGAGCAGCGGCATGAGCGGCGCAAAGCGGTCGGCCGCTGCGGCGGCAGCGCTGTGCGCCGGAATTGCACTTGCCTGGATCGCGGTGGGCGCGCTGTTGCTCGAGGCGCCGGCACGCGCGGATATCGCGGCTGCGCTGGATTCGGTGCCGCTTGCGGCGAAGGACGGCCGGCAGATCTACGAACACATCTGCCAGGGTTGTCATATGGCCGATGGCGGGGGCGCGGTGGGGGCGGGACGTTACCCGGCGCTCGCCAAGGATCCGACCTTGGTTTCGCGCCAATTCATGGCACTGACGCTATTGATGGGCAGGCGCAACATGCCGGCGTTCGGCGAAAAACACGCCATCGGCTTCGGCGGTCCGCCGGTCACGCTCAATGACGCACAGATCGCCGCCGTGACCAATTACGTGCGCACGAATTTCGGCAATCACTACACCGACTCGATGACTGCCGCCGAGGTTGCCGCGCTCGATCAAAAGACCCGCTGATCTTCAAGGCCGGCATCGCGCGCCGCCAGTCGACCGATTGCGGACCAGTCGAGCGCCTCGCCGCCCTGAGCGAGTAGAGCCAGGAAACGATCGCGCAGCAGACTCGCCAGAGGCAGCGGGACTTCCAGCGTTTCTGCGGCCGCGAGCGTCAGGCGAATATCCTTTTGTCCCAAGGGAGCCGCGAAGCCGGCCGGTTCGAAACGGCGCTCGACGATCAGGCGGCCGTATGTCTTATAGACCGGTGCATCGAACAACGTCGAGGTGAGCAGCTCAAGATACTGCCGCTGATCGAGGCCGCCTTTGCCGATGAGCGCGAGCGCCTCTCCCAGCGATTCAATCACCGCGGCAATGAGAAAATTGCCGCTCAATTTCACCAGGTTGGCATCCTCGGGCTTGTCCGACATCACGAAAGTTTTCGGCCCCATGACGTTGAACAGCGGCCTATGCCTCTCGATGAGCGCCGCGGGGCCGCCCACCACCACGACCAGCTTGCCGTTCGCCGCGGCATCCGGACGGCCAAATACGGGAGCGGCCAGATAATGCTGTCCGGCGGCCGCATGGGCGGCGGTGAGACGCTTGGACAACGCCACGCTGATGGTGCTCGATGAGATGTGCGCGGCGCCTTTCTTGAGGCTCGCCAGCATGCCCGCCTTGCCGAACACGATGTCCTCCAGCGCATGATCGTCGGAGAGCATGGTGATGACGGTGTCCGCCGCACAAACGTCTGCAACGCTGGCCTGCGCCTTCGCGCCGAGACGGACCAACGCTTCGGCCTTGCCGGCGGTTCGATTGTAAACCGCGACCTCGTGCCCCGCTTTGAGCAGGTTCGCCGCCATGCCGGCGCCCATTTGACCGAGGCCAATAAATCCGATCTTCATCGCGGCGCGCTCCTCAAGGTATAGTGTTCACGAAAATAAAATCGAGACCTCCATGAAGCTTAATTCAATCATCGCGATGGCGCTGTGTCTGTCGGCGGTGTGACGCTCGACAGCGGCGGCCGGATTGCGGAAGTTTTGTGGAACAGCCCCGCCTTCAAGGCAGGACTCTCGCAAGGATTCAGCGTCGTAGCCGTCAACGGTAAGGCGTATAAACCGGAATTGCTGAGAAGCGCGATCAGCGCGGCGAAAGTCGCTCAGCAACCGATCGAGCTGCTGCTGCGCCAGGCGGACCGCTATCAGACCACGCGCATCGACTACCGCGGGGGGCTCAAGTATCCGCGGCTCGAGCGCATCGAGGGAACACCCGACCGCCTTGAAGCGATTTTCCGGCCGCGGCCGTGAGGTTTCGGCGCCGCATGTCAGTCGCTCGGCACGAAGATGGCCAACAGGATGTAAACCAACAGGCCCGTTCCTGCGCAGAGGAACAGCACGGTAAAGAACAGCCGCCACACCCAGGACTCCATGCCGGTCAAGCGGCCCAGGCCGCCGCACACGCCGGCGATCCAGCGGTCGGTGCGGCTGCGGCGGAAGGTATTGACCGCCGACACGAACGGCGGAGAAGGGTTGGCGCTTCCGTCATTCAGCAGCCGCTCCTTGGCACGCGCGAACTCCTCGTCGGTCAAAGCACCGCGCGCGCGCAGCTCCTCTAATTTGTGAAGATCATCACTTAGGGTCATTGCGATCTCCATTTCGCGCGGCGCCGTTGGCGGCGCCGCCATTTTGGGGTTGGGCGTTCTGACGCGCCGCCTTGTCCTTCACCTTTTCACGATGATGCTCGATCACGCAGCCCGCGGCGGCGCCCAGGACGGCATGATGTCCGGCAACATGACCGACGACGCCGCCGACGGCCGCCCCTTTCAGGCACCCTTTGGCGGAGCCCACCGCGGGCAGCAGCGCAAGACCGGCGCAAATGGCGAGACAGGCAATAATTTGGCGCATTTTCATTCCCCTGGCGAGAGATACCGATAGCCTAAATACACCCGACCCGCGCAAAATTGCACCTGGAAAACCGCTTTTTGCGGCGCCGGCGGTTGAGCGGCGGTAACCGCATGGCTAAGCGTAGGGAAAACAGGAGGTTGGAACCACGTTTGCCGCTTCCCAAGACGGCGGGGTTGGCTCCTACGAGCAATTACGCCGATACTTACTCGATAACAACAGTCTCATGGTTCCCAAGGACATTTTCACAATGGCGAGCAAGAACAGCACGTTGGGCAGTCTGATCCGTTTGGTGCGAAAAAAGAACTCATGGACCTTGCGCCAATTGAGCGAGCGAGTCGGAATTCCGCTCTCCACGCTGGCCAAGGTGGAAACCGACAAGCTATCGCTGACGTACGACAAGCTGCAGCAGTTCACTGCACGGCTGGGGCTCAGCATGACGGAGTTTCTTGCGCAAGGAGAGACTGCCGCCCGCCAATGCGCTGCCGGTCTTTACCGCGCGCCGCAGCCTCACGAGCAGCAGCAACTCGATCCAGATCTCCACCCCGAATTATGACTATGAATATCTGTGCGCCGATCTGCGCGAAAAACGCATGGTCCCCATCCTGACGCGCATCAGGTCAAAAGATATTGCCGAGTTCGGCGAACCTTTGAAGCACAAGGGCGAAGAGTTCATCTTTGTCATCGAAGGCACCATCGAGGTGCACTTGCAGTTCTACAATCCGGTGCGGCTCTCCGCGGGCCAGGGCATCTACATCGACAGCACCATGGGGCATGCCTATGTCGCGCGGGACTGCGAGAGCGCCCTGGTGCTCGGGATTTGTTCGAGCGAGGATCCGAACCTGGCGAGCGAGCTGATCAGTCTTGCGGCCAATGAGGCGCAGTCAAACCCTTAGACGCGAAATCCATCGTCGCGTGTGTGACTGCGATTCCGCTTGGATTGACAGCAATTCTCTCATCAGGCTAACTATCGCGCAAGTTTCTCCAATTAGGCCAAGTTTTCACACGACGGGGCGAAAAATGACCCGCATAAAAGAGCCGGTGTTGATTGCGATGGTCATGGCGCTCACGATCGGCGCCCGCGCAGTCGCCGCTCCGCAGGAACGTTTGCCGCCCGATGCGCAGGCCGGCAACTACGTCGGCAGCGACGTCATGATTCCGATGCGCGACGGGGTCAAGCTGCACGCCGAAATCTGGCGGCCGCGCGGCGACACCTCCAAGCTTCCCATCTTGATGCAACGATCCCCTTACGGCTTTGGCTTGAAGAAGTTCCAGCAGTCGATGGGCGCGGAATACAAGGAATTGGCACAAGAGGGCTTTATTTTCGTGCTCGAAGACATCCGCGGCCGGTTTGGCTCGGAGGGCAAGTTCGTGATGTTGCGGCCTGAGACGATGGCCAAGGATGGCGTGGATGAGTCCACGGATAGCTACGACAGCATCGACTGGTTGATCAAATCGCTGCCGGACAACAACGGCAAGGTTGGCGTCTTCGGCGTCTCCTATCTGGGCTGGACCACCGCGATGGCGGCTGTGCATGCTCATCCCGCGCTGAAAGCGGTTTCCGTGCAAGCCTCGCCGGAAGATATGTTCGTCGGCGACGACTTCCATCACAACGGCGCTTTCCGCCTGCAGTACGCCTGGGAATACGCGGCAGCGCTCGAGACCGACGGGCGCACGCTCAATGCATTCGACTTCAAGAAGGAGGATCCTTACTCCTGGTACTTGAAACAAGATGATCTGGCGACGCTGGATCAGCGCGCCTTGGGAGAGCGTCTGCCTTCGTGGCAGAACTTCGTCGCGCATCCGAATTACGATGCATTCTGGCGCAGCGCCGTGACTTCCACGTTGATGCCCGCACCGGTGAAGACGCCGGATCTGATCGTCGCCGGTTGGTGGGATCAGGAGGATTTCTACGGTCCGGTCACGATTTATCAGCGCCAACGACACAGCGACCCCAAGCATCGCAGTTACCTGGTCATCGGCCCCTGGAACCACGGCGGCTGGGCGCATGATGCCGGCAATCAATACGGGCCGCTGGATTTTGGCTCCGACACCGCCAGCTACTTTCGGGCGAAGATGGAGACGCCGTGGTTCAAGTATTGGCTGAAAGGCGAGGGCAAGCTCGATGAACCCGGCGCCTTCATCTTTGAGACCGGCAGCAATGAGTGGCGGCGTTTCGATGCATGGCCGCCGCGCGCCGGCATATCCCAAAAGCGCCTCTACTTCCATCCCGACGGCAAGCTGTCGTTTGCAGCGCCAACCCCGGCCGACGCGCCGGCCGATCGCTTCGTGTCGGATCCCGCGAACCCCGTCCCCTATCGCTCGAGGCCCATCGCCACGACCACGGATCGCGCCTGGACGGTATGGCTTGCCGATGACCAGGCGCCCTTTGCGAAACGCGCCGACGTGCTGTCCTGGCAAACCGACGTACTGCAGAAGGACGTGACCATCCGCGGCAACGTCGCCGCGCAGCTTTTCGCGAGCACCACCGGCACCGATGCGGATTGGGTGGTCAAACTCATCGACGTTTATCCCGCCGATGAGACCGCCGCGCCGGCCATGCGCGGCCGGCAGCTGATGATCGCCAATGAGGTATACCGCGGGCGTTTTCTGCGGGGCTTCGAACATCCTGCGCCGTTGGCTGCGAACAAAGTGCTCGCGTATTCGATTGACCTGCACACCGCGTCGCATGTATTCAAGAAGGGCCATCGCATCGCCGTGCAGGTACAGAGCACGTGGTTTCCGCTGATCGATCGCAACCCGCAGAATTTCGTGTCCAGCATTTTCGACGCACATGCGGCCGACTTCAAAGCGCAAACGCACAGCGTGTATCACAGTGTTCAATATCCCTCGGCCATTCTGGTCGATGTCCCGGATGCCGGAAGGCACGCGAACTAACCAAGGACCTCGCCATGTACCTCTCCATACGTTTTCTACTGGGCGGCTTTTCGCTCGCGGCATTTTTGTCCCAGGCCGCCGCGGCTCTTGGGTCGCCGGTCAGCATCGAAGCGGTCATGGAGGCGCCTTATCCCTCGAGTCTGGTCGCGTCGACGAAAGGGAATTCCGTCGCATGGGTGTTCGATGCCCAGGGCTGCCGCAATGTCTGGGTGGCGCAAGGCGCGCATGCGCGGCAGGTCACCCCGTACACGCTGGACGATGGCTTCGATATCGACGATTTGGCGTGGTCGGCGGATGAGAGCCAGCTGGCGTACGTTCGCGGCGGGTCGATCGAAGATGATCAACCCGCCAACGTCAACAATTCGCCGGAGGGAGCTGCGCCCCGGGAAGTGTGGACGATAGCCACCGCGGGCGGCGCGCCGCGCAAACTGGGCGCGGGCCACTCGCCGAGTTTTTCACCCGACGGCAGCCGCTTGGTGTTTGCAGACAAGAACAAGATCATGTCGGCTGCGCTTAGAGCCGCCGACGCGGGTGCCGCCGCGACGCCGTTGATCGTCGATCAGGGCCGCATCGCATCCATGACCTTCTCGCCCGACGGCAAGAAGCTGGCGTTCGTGAGCGCCCGCAAGGAGCATTCGCTGGTCGGCGTTTTCGATTTCGCCGCCAAAACCATCACTTGGTTGAATCCCAGCCTCGATCACGATACCTCGCCGGTGTTTTCGGCCGCCGGCACGGAAGTCGCATTCATTCGGATCGCGTCCGAGAAAAATGCCGGATTTGTCTCGCATCGCGCGGGTCAACCGTGGTCCATTTGGGTTGCCGATGCGGCGAGCGGCGCGGCACGGCGCGTCTGGGTTGCGGACAGCGGGGTGGGCAGCGTCTTCGAGCCCACGCTGGCATCGAGAAATTTGCTCTGGAATTCAAGCGACGAGTTGGTGTTTCCGTGGGAGAAAACCGGCTGGCTGCAGCTCTACGCCATCGCGGCCCGCGGCGGCGCGCCGCGGCCGATTACCCACGGCGAATTTGAAGTGGTGCACATGGTTTTAAGTCCCGACCGCCACCGGTTGGTGTATTCCTCGAATGAAGACATCGATCGCATGCATGTGTGGACGGTCGACTTCAAGGGCGGGGCGCCCACGCCGGTGAGCAAGGACCGCGCGATCGAGGACTATCCCGAGATCAGCGGCGACGGCACGATTTTCGCGCTGCAGAGCGATGCAACCAAACCGCTGCAGCCGGTCATGCTGGCGGCGGGTGCCCGGTGGCAGCTGCTGGCGCCGGAAGCGACGGCAACCTTCCCTTCCGCGAAACTGGTGACGCCCGAGGCGCTGACTTATCCGGCAAAAGACGGACAAACCGTGCACGCGCAGCTGTTCCTGCCGCGCGGTGCGGCATCCGCCAAGCACCCGGCGATCATGTTTTTCCATGGCGGGCCGCGGCGCCAGATGCTGCTGGGATTCAATCCCATGAGCGCCTATAGCTGGATGTACTCGCTCAATCAGCGCTTCGCCTCCGAAGGTTACATCGTCATCTCGGTCAACTACCGCGGCGGCATCGGCTATGGCCTCGATTATCGCGAGGCCAAGAACTTTGGTCCGGACGGCGGCAGCGAAGTGAACGATATCCTGGGTACGGTGAGCTACCTGCAGGGCAGGAAGGATGTCGATGCGCGCAAGGTCGGCGTCTGGGGCGGAAGCTACGGGGGACTCATGACCGCCCTGGCGTTGGCACGCGCGTCCAAGGACATCGCGGCCGGCGTGGATTACGCCGGCGTCTACAACTGGGATTCCATGATGGCTTCGATCGGCGCGCCCGTGGAGCCGGGAGAGGCGACGCGGCGCGGATTCGATTCATCGCCCATCGCGACCATCGATCAATGGCATTCCCCGGTCTTGGTGGTGCAGGCGGACGATGATCGGAATGTACCGCTGCAGCAATCCCTGGAACTCATCGAGGACCTGCGCCTGCACCGCATCGAGCATGAGGTCATCATCATGCCCAATGAAATTCACGATCTCACGAAATACGCCTCCTGGATGGCGCTGTTCAAGGCAACCGATGCCTACTTGAACCGTCATCTGCTTCCGTAGGCCGCGCCGCCGATTGTCCTATAATCGGGGATTGGCTGCCGTGGGGGGATTCAATGCATTCCAAATCAATGGTTTTACTCGGCTGCGCGCTTCTCTGTGCAATTGCCGTCGCCGGCGCCGCCCAAAGCTCGGACAAGCCGCAATTTGGCGCGTGGGGACTGGATTTGAGCGCCATGGACCGGCAAGTTCTGCCGGGCAATGATTTCAACCGCTATGCGTCGGGCGCGTGGCTGGCGCGCACGCAGATTCCCGCGGACAAGCCGATGGCTTCGCTTCGATTTCTGATGAGCGACCGCACCGAAGAGCGGCTGCACCAGTTGATGAACAAGGCCGCGGCCGCGGCGCCCGCCGAGCCACGCGACCTGCAGGGCAAGGTCGGCGCTTTCTACCGGGCATTCATGGACGAGGCGCGGGTCGAGAAGCTGGGCGCGCAGCCTATAGCCGCGGAACTCAAGGCCATTCGCGAAGCTGCGGGCCGCGACGACATCGCCGAATTGATGGGCCGCAACAACAGCGAATTTTTCGCGGCGATTTTCACGCTGGGCATCGACGTCGATCTCAAAGACATCGAGCACTATGCGCTCTATGCAACTCAAGGAGGGTTGGGCCTCCCGGATCGCGATTATTATCTGCAGCCGTCTTTCGCCAAACAAAAGGCGGCCTATCAGGCCTACGTCGCGCAGCTGTTGAGCCTCATTGGCTGGCCCGATCCGCAGGGGCGCGCCGCCGCTGTAGTCGACTTCGAAACCAAGATCGCCGCCGCGAGCTGGAGCAAGGCTGAGCAGCGCGAAGTCGATAAAATCTACAATCCCTTCAAGACGCGGGATCTTGCCGCGCTGGCGCCGGGCTTTGCGTGGTCCCGTTTCCTGCAGGCAGCGGAAGTCGGCAGCATGGCTCGAGTGATCGTGGCGGAGAAATCCGCGTTCCCGCGCATCGCGGCGGTGTATCAAGCCGCTCCGCTGGATGCGTTGAAGGCCTGGCAGGCGTTCACGGTCGCCGACAACGCTGCGTTTTACCTGTCGAAGCCCTTCAGCGGCGCGAGATCGGATTTTCGCGACAAAATCCTTTCCGGCCAGCAGGCGGAGCCGGCGCGCTGGAAAAGGGCCATTCACGCAGTGAGCGGCGCGGATTGCAGCGGCGACCGCGTCGATTGTTTCGGAAACCTGGGCTTCGGCGTGGGGCAGTTGTATACCGCGCGCTATTTTCCTCCCGCAGCGAAAGCAAAGATCGAAGCCTTGGTGGCGAACGTCAAGGCCGCCATGCGGGCACGCTTGGAGCGCCTCGATTGGATGACCCCGGCCACCAAGGCCGAGGCGCTGAAGAAACTCGACACCTATCAAATCAAAGTCGGTTATCCCGATCATCCGCGCGATTACTCCACGCTGCTGATTCGCTCCGACGACCTTCTGGGCGATGTACGCCGCGCGGCCGAAGCCGATTGGCAGTTCTACGTAGCGCGGCTCAACGGCCCGGTGGATCGCAGCGACTGGTCGATGACGCCGCAAACCAACGATGCCTACAACGGCTCGCTGCGCGACATCGTGTTTCCCGCCGGCATTCTGCAGCCGCCGATATTCGATCCTGCGGCCGATGCGGCCGTCAACTACGGCGCGATCGGCGCGGTCATCGGACACGAGTTGACGCACGGTTTCGATGACGAGGGACGCAAGTTGGATTCCTCGGGACAGTTGCGCGACTGGTGGACGCCGGCGGACGCCGCGGCATTTGAGGCCAGAGCGAAAAAGCTCGGAGCGCAATACTCGAGCTACGAGCCGGTGGCGGGCGTGCACATCAATGGCGATCTGACCATGGGCGAGAATATCGCCGATCTCGGCGGATTGAATGTGGCGTTGGAGGCGTACCATCGTTCCTTGAACGGCAGGCCGGCCGCGGCGATCGACGGATTCAGCGGCGATCAGCGCGTGTTTCTCGGATGGGCGCAAGCTTGGCGCGGCAAGGTGCGGGAGGATTATCTACGCAAACAAGTCGCATCCGATCCTCACTCACCGCGCGCATTCCGTGTGATCGGCCCGACGCGCAACATTGACGCATGGTACGCCGCCTTCGGCGTCAAGCCCGGGCAGACTTACTATTTGCCCGCGGATGAGCGCGTGCGGATCTGGTGAGTTGATCGCCTTGACTCCCACGCCGAAGCATCGTTGAGCCGCATGCGCTTCAGCAGGGCAATCGTGCGTCTTCCGGGCGAGAATTTCTCGCGGGGCCTGACGATGTCGAGTTCGTCAACCGGCCCCGATTTTCGCAGGGCCCTCGAGCAGCATGCCGCGTACTGCCGCGCGCTCGAGGCGTGCGGCGTCGAGGTGAGCGTGATGGGCGCGGATGAGGACTACCCGGACGGCAGCTTTGTCGAGGACACCTTCGTCATCGCGGAAAGAGCGGCGATTGCAACGCGGCCCGGCGCAAAGACTCGCATGGGAGAGGTTGCATCCGTGGCAGACGCGGTGCAACGGTTCCGGCCCCGTCCGGAGCGGATCGAGGCGCCCGGCACGGTCGATGGCGGCGACATATGCCAGGTGGACGATCATTTCCTGATCGGGATATCCGCCCGCAGCAACGAGGCAGGCGCCGCGCAACTGGCTGCGATTCTCGCGCGCCATGGCTACACTTCATCGACGCTCGACATACGCCGCCACTCCTCGCTGCTGCATCTCAAATCGGGCATCGCCTATCTCGGCGAACGGCGTTTCTTGGTGGCTCCCGGGTTTCCGCCGCTGCCAGGGTTGGCTCACTGCGAAAGGATTGAAGTCGCCGCAGACGAAATTTATGCCGCCAACGCCGTGCGGGTGAACGATGAAATCCTGATTGCCGCGGGATTTCCTCGGCTGGCCGGCACTCTTGCTAAACTGCGCTACCGTGTCCGCTCTCTCGACATGTCGGAATTCGCGAAAATGGACGGCGGTTTGAGCTGTCTGTCGCTGCGCTTTTAGGGAGAACCAATGATTAAAGCAACGCATACCCGCGCGTGCCTCGCCTGGGTTATCCCAATCGCGGCCGCTTGGTTCGTAGCGCCTGTTTCAAAGGCACATCACAGCTCGGCCATGTACGACGACAAGCAGACGGTAACCGTCGAGGGTGCGATCACGAAATTCGAATGGTCCAATCCGCACGTGTACATCTACCTGAAACAGCTCACGGCGGCGGGGCAAACGTTCGACTGGGAAGTGGAGGCAAGCCCGCCTTCGATTCTTCGCCGCCTGGGCTGGTCTCAGGACATTTTACACCCGGGCGATGCCATCACCGTCACCGGGCACCCGGCGCGGGATTCGGGCAGAAAGAGCCTGCTGCCGACGCTCATCAAAAAGGGCGATGCCACGCTGTTCGATCGCAAAGGCGAATTGGCGCGCCTCGAGAGCGCCGGCGCCGCGCCTTCCGGCGCCGCCCCCTCCGGCGCCGTGAAGAGTCTGGAACTCGATGGAGTCTGGGTGACGCTTCTGGCAATCAAACTCGAGGAACAATTGGATCCCGAAAAGCTTTCCCTGACGGCGAAGGGCAAGACGGCGTTCAAGCACTTCGATGAAAAAAAGAACCATCCCGGTGCCAACTGCGTGCCCAATTCGGCGCCGGTTTTCATGATTACGCCCGATCTTAAGCGCATTACCAAAGGCGACGGCGTGATTCTGATCGACGGGGAATTCGATGGCGCGCAGCGCATCGTTCACATGGATGTCGCCACGCACGACGGCGCGCCTGTCTCGGTTCAGGGTCATTCCGTGGGACGGTGGGAGGGCAAGAGCTTGGTCATCGACACGGCGCATTTCGCCGATAGTGCAATGGGCAATGCGTACGGCCTGCCGTCCGGCGCCCGCAAGCACTTGGTCGAGCGGCTGACGCCGGATGGCAAAGGCGCGCTGACCTATCACTTCGAGTTGTCGGACCCCGAGTTTCTTGCGGCACCGGTCGCCGGCGATGTGCAATGGGTATACCGGCCGGACGCGACTTACGCGCCGCTCAAGTGCGACCTGGAAAATGCCAGGCGATATACGACGCGCTAAGGCGCGCTTTCATCCACCGCAATGACGACTTTGCCCCGGGCGTGTCCTTTCTCGAGGTAGCTGATGGCTTGGGCCGTTTCAGCCAGCTTGTAGCGCCGGTCGATGACGGGGGTCAATTTCCCCGCCTCGATCAATTGGCGCAACACATTGAGGTCGTCCTGGTTGGCCTGCGCCAGCATGAACATCAATTTCTGACTGACGAAAGGTGCAACCACATAGGCGTCGACCGAGGTTGCTAGAGGCCCAAGCCAGCGGTTGTCGCTCGGCCCCCCGACGCTGACCAAGATGCCGTTCGGCTTCAGTACGTGCCGCAACGCCGACAGCGGGTGGTTGCCGACGTTGTCGATGATCGAATCATAACGCACCGATCCTTGGGTGAAATCCTCCTTGGTGTAATCGATGACGCGATCGGCGCCGAGGGACTTGACCATCTCGACGTTGCGGGTGCTGCAAACTCCGGTCACCTCGGCGCCGTAAGTCTTGGCAATCTGCACCGCAAAGGTACCCACCCCTCCGGATGCGCCATTGATCAACACCTTCTGTCCGGCTTGCACTCTCCCCTTGTCGCGCAGTGCCTGCAATGCCGTGATGCCGGCGACGGGCACCGCTGCCGCCTGCTCCATGGTGATGTTGTTCGGCTTCAAGGCCATCGCGCCATTTTCCCTGACGCTCACGTATTCTCCGAATGCGCCGTCGCGGTCGCCGAACACTTCGTCGCCGGGCTTGAAGCGCGTAACGCTTTTCCCGACCGCTTCGACGGTGCCGGCAAAGTCTGCACCCATCAAGATGCTGTTGGGCTTGCCCACGCCGGCCATCGGGCGCATGACGTACGGCTTGCCCTGCATGTAGTGCCAGTCCAACGGATTGACGGACGCCGCCTGCACCTTGACCAGAACGCGCCCGTCCTCCGGAACCGGTTTGGCAATCTGTTCCAGCTTCAGCACTTCGATGCCGCCGTAGCATCGATACACGACCGCCTTCATCGATGGCGTGCCGGCCGCCAACGGCGCCGCCGCCGTGCACGGCGAATCGTGGCTCAACACCACGCCGAGCGCGGCGATCGCGCCGAGCAGAGCGATCGCGACGCCGCCCAGCACCTTGTAGCGCAGCTTCACGCGGCGCTACTTTTCGCGCTCGTACTTGAAGGACACTTTGATTTTTGCGCGGTACGCTTCGACTTTGCCGTCCTTGAGCTGGAGATCCAACTCGACCACCTCGGCAACCCGCAGGTCGCGAAGCGTCTTCCCGGCGCGGGCAATTGCCGCCGCCGCCGCCTTCTCCCAAGACACCGTGCTGGTGCCGATCAGTTCGATCACCTTGTAGACGTTCTCAGCCATGTTCATCTCCGTCTGTTGTGGACGTTTTGGGGAGAGACCTGCGGCATTGTCGCGCACCCCCCGAGCCTTGGCAAAGGTGCCGGCCGCGGCCGATGTCGATACGATGCGTGCATGGGTGAGGTGGCAAAGATTGCATTGGTGACGGGTGCGGGGAGCGGCATCGGTCGGGCGTGCGCACTCGCACTGCTCAACGCCGGCTATGCGGTGGTGATAGCCGGCCGCCGCAGACAGGCGCTGGAACACACGGTCTCTCTGGCGCCGCAGGATTCCGCCTGCCTTGCGGTGCCGGCGGATGTGCGGGACGAGTCTTCGGTCGAGGCGTTGTTCGGCGCGGTAAGGGAGAGATTCGGACGCTTGGACCTGCTGTTCAACAATGCCGGTACGGGCGCGCCGCAGGTTCCGATCGAGGAGTTGAGCCGCGCTCAGTGGGACGATGTCGTAGCGGTGAATTTGACCGGCGCTTTCTTGTGCGCGCGCGCCGCATTCCGCCTGATGAAGGCGCAACGGCCCCAGGGCGGGCGGATCATCAATAACGGATCGATATCGGCGCACTCGCCCCGGCCGATGTCCGCTCCCTACACCGCCTCCAAGCACGCCATCACCGGTCTCACCAAATCGCTGTCGCTCGACGGGCGCGCCTACGATATTGCCTGCGGACAAATCGACATCGGCAACGCCGCCAGCGCCATGACCGCGCACATGCCGCAAGGCGCGCTGCAGGCCGACGGCACCTTGCGCGCAGAGCCGACCATGGACGTAAGGCACGTCGCCGACGCCGTGGTGCATATGGCGAGTCTTCCGCTGAGCTCAAATGTGCAGTTTCTGACCCTGATGGCGACGAAAATGCCCTACATCGGCCGGGGCTGACCGCGGCGCGCTAGGAGCGCCCGGAACTTTATCTGCAGTCCGGCAGGGCGTGTTAAATTGGCGCATTGGTCGAAGGAGCAGAACCATGTCGGCTGACAAAATAGAAACGGCGCGCGCGGAGGCAATCACAAATTCCCTGCGCGCGCATTGGAAATTCTTTCTGATCGAAGGAATCGTCTTGATCATCCTGGGCCTGATCGCCGTCTGCATACCGCCGTTGGCGACCGTGACCGTCGAAATTCTCCTCGGCTGGCTGATCCTACTCAGCGGCGTGCTCGGTTTGGCGATGACATTTCAGACGCGAGGCTCGCCGGGATTCGGCTGGTCATTGTTGTCGGCAAGCGTGGGTATTCTGGTCGGGATCGTCCTGTTGATGTGGCCGCTCTCGGGCGTGTTCTCGCTGACGGTCATGCTGACAATTTTTCTTGCGCTCGAAGGGGTCGTTTCCATCATGTACGCGCTCGCGCACCGGCGCGAACAATCTTCGCGCTGGGAAATGATGCTGTTCAGCGGCGTCGTCGACTTGATCCTCGCAGGCCTGATCCTTGCCGGCCTTCCCGGCACGGCGGCCTGGGCGATCGGATTGATCGTGGGCATCAATCTTTTCTTCGGCGGGGTCGCATTGGTGGCGATGGCGCTGCAAGCGCGAGGCGGCGCCGGGGCAAAGAGCGCTTAGGAAGCCACGGTTCTCAATGTGATCGCGCGCGCCAACATGGCGCCGTTGATTTCGAGATTGGCGCAGCGCGGCTTGATCGAGCGGCAACCCGTGGACGGGCGCTCCCACGGGCTTGTTCTCAGCCGTTCGGGCCGGGCGCTGATCCCGCGCATCAAGAGCGCATTCGCCGAACATGAGGAAGCGCTGGTGAAGGGCATGCCGGCGTCGCAGCGGCGCGCCTTTGTCGCCGCGCTGCGCGCGATGCTGAAGGCGGCGGTTAGCTGAGCATTGCCCGGCGCGAACCACTAGAATAGCCGGCATCGACCCGGGAGTAACTGATGGAAATTAAATTGCCGGCCTTAAGGCCGCGTGTGCGCGCGAATTCGATCCTTGCGGCCTTGACGGCGATAGCCCTGGCGCTGCCCGCGCTGGCGGCGCCCGCGAAGGACCAGCACGATACCGTCATTCGACATGGCCTGATCTATGACGGTTCGGGCAAGCCGCCCTATGTCGGGGATGTCGCGATCGACAAGGATCGGATCAGCTATGTCGGCCCGCATGCGCCGGGCATGGGCCGCACGGAAATCGATGCGCACGGCAAGGCGGTCTCGCCCGGATTCATCAATATGCTCGCTCATCCGGAGGAATCCTTGCTCGTGGACAAGCGTGCGCTCAGCGACATCACGCAGGGGGTGACGCTCGAGGTCATGGGCGAGGATTCGATGGGGCCGTTGACGCCGGCCATGAAAGCGGACATGAAGAGTCACCAAGGCGACCTGCACTACGATATCGACTGGACCACGCTCGGCGAGTATCTCGAGAAGCTGCAGAGCAAGGGCATTGCGCCCAATGTCGCCGCCTTCGTGGGGGCGGGCACCGTGCGCATCAATGTGCTGGGCGAGGACGATGTGCAGCCGACCCCCGCGCAGCTTACGCAAATGCGCGCGTTGGTGCGCCAGGCGATGCAAGAGGGCGCGCTGGGCGTCACCACCGCGCTGATTTACAACCCCAACACCTATGCCAAAACGCCGGAACTCATCGCGCTCGCGAGCGAATCGGCGCTCTGCGGCGGAATGTATATCGCGCATATGCGCAGCGAGGGCGACCGCATCGTCGAGGCGGTGCAGGAAACCGTCGATATCGCGAAAGGGTCGGGCGCGCCCGCCGAGATCTATCACTTGAAGGTCGGGGGCCGAGTCAATTGGCCCAAGCTGGACCGCGTCATCGAGCAGGTGCAGGCAGCGCGCGCCTCGGGTACCCGGATTACGGCGGATATGTATGTTTACACGGCCGGCGCCACCGGGCTCGATGTGACGATGCCGCCCTGGGTTCAGGAAGGCGGCCTCGACAAATGGATCGCGCGGCTGAAAGATCCGGCGATTCGCGCGCGAGTCCTTGCGGACATGCGCGATCCTCATCCCACCTGGGAAAACCTGCTGCAGCGCGCGGGGCCAAAGGGCGCGTTGCTGCTTGAATTCAAGAATCCGGCGCTCAAGCCGCTCACCGGCAAAACGCTCGACGAAGTGGCCAAGATGCGCGGCGTCAGCCCGGAAGAGGCCGCGATGCAGCTGGTGGTGGAGGACGGCTCGCGCGTTGGCACGGCCTACTTCCTGATGTCCGAGGACAACATTCGCCGGGAAGTGGCGCTGCCCTGGGTGAGCTTCGGATCCGACGCGGCGGCGCCGGCGCCGGAGGGCGTGTTTCTGCAGTCGGCCGAGCATCCGCGCGCCTATGGGAATTTTGTGCGGGTACTCGCCAAATACGTGCGCGACGAGAAGGTCATCACCCTGCAGGAGGCCATTCGCAAGTTGAGCGCGCTGCCGGCGCAAAATTTGTCGCTGCAGGACCGCGGCATGCTTCGCAAAGGATATTTCGCGGACGTGGTCGTCTTCGATCCGCGCACCGTGCAAGATCACGCGACTTATGAACGTCCGCACCAACTCTCGACGGGTGTGGAGGAAGTCTGGATCAACGGCATGCAAGCGCTGCATGAGGGCAAGGCCACCGGGAACCCGAGCGGCCGCTTCGTCCGTGGCCGTGCCTGGACCGGCTATCCCGACGGCGGCTGCCGTGCCGGCAGCCATGCATGGACCTGGAGCAAGTAACGGTTCAGGTCTCGGCGTTGAAATCCAATCTTGCCTGCGCGGAGAAGTTTATTGAGACCGTTTCGATCCTTGAGCGGAGTTTTGGCGGCGTTTTTTGTGCTTTCAACGCCATCGGTCGCCGAACCGCTCGATGTGGTGGTCGTCACCGCGACGCGCATTCCGGAACCGGCTGACCAGATACCTGCCGACATTTCGGTGGTTTCGGGCAAGGAAATCGCTGCACGCGGCGCCACCGATATGGCGGCCGTTTTAGGCTTGGTGCCGGGGGTTGAAGCGCCCCCCGGCGGCGATGCGGGCCCCTCGAGCGCGGTGCCCTCCCTCTGGGGTCTGCACGAGTTCGACGCCTTTTTGCTGGTGGTGGATCAGGTTCCGTGGGGAGGCGCTTTCAACCCGGGAATCACCACCTTGGACTTTACCGATACCCAGCGAGTCGAGGTGTTGAAGGGCGCAGCGCCGGTGATGTATGGCGCGACCTCGTTCGTCGGGGTCGTGCACGTCATTCACTATCCGGCCGGAGAGGCGGCCAACGAGGCAGATCTGGCGTATGGCAGCTATGGTTCGGTGCGCGGCTCGGCTTCAAGTGTATTGCCGGAAGTCGGCGACTACCGGCAATCGATTGCAATCGATGGTCAGCATCTGGGCTTCGCGGATCCCCGCGAGGAGGTGACCCATGAGCATGTGCTGTACCGCGGCGCGCTGCAGTTGGGCGCGGGCACATTGACAGTCGATGCGAATCTTTCATTTGTGCGCGACACCCCGCCGAGTCCCGTGCTTCGCGCCGGCGCGGGACTCACGGCATTGACTCCGATCAATGCCAACTTCAATCCGGCCGATGCGGCGATCAACGAGAACAAATCCCAGCTCGCGGTGGGATACTCCCTGCCCATGGGGTGGGGCACCTGGGATACGCTCGCCTCTTTCGCCTATTCGGACGTCACCGATCGGCGCGCGTTTCTGCATCCCGATTTGAGCGGCACTGCCGATACGCAGAACCAACGCCGCTACATCGACGATGGGTATCTGGACAGCCACTTGACCGTGCCGTTGTTAGCCGACACGAAATTCATCGCAGGCGCCGACATGCTGTATGGCTTGGGGCGACAGACGACTCTGAATGGGAATGGCGCTTACACGGTGCCGCTGGACGGGTCGGTGCTGCCGCCGCCGACATCATCCGTGCCCGTGAATGAAATCGGCACCCTCGATGACAAGCGGCTGTTCGCCGGACAATATGCGCAAGTCGATTGGAAGCCTGACGAAAAATGGGACCTGACGGCCGGTTTGCGGCTCAACGAAGCCTACGAGCACAAAAACTCGAGCGACCTGGATCTGACGGCGCCGCCGATCGTGGCGCAGACCGTGAGCAAGACCATCATCCGGCCGACCGAGACCATCGGTGCCAGCTATCGATTCTGGGCGGACGGCAAGGACGAACTCATCGCCTACGCCGATTACCGTAATGCGTTCAAACCCGCGGCAATCGATTTTGGTCCCGACTTCACGCCCGATCTTTTGAGTCCCGAGACGGCAAAGAGCTACGAAGCCGGTTTGAAGGGTTCGGCCGCCGCCGGGCGATTCACTTATCAGGCGGAACTGTTCTGGCTGGACTTCAATAATCTGGTCGTCGCCACCAGTTCAGGCGCGCTCGCCAATGCCGCCGGGGAGCGCCTCAAAGGCATCGAAGCGGAAACACGCTTTCAGTTCACGCAGGATCTCGCGCTCGCCGCGAACGCCTCGTATCACGATGCGCGCTTTACACAGTATCTTTTCTTCGACGGCACCGACAACGTCGAGGTCGCGGGGCGGCAGCTCACGTTATCGCCGCATGTGCTGGCCTCGATGGGCCTCCTATACACGCCCAATCGCGGCTTATCGGCAAGCGCCATCGCACGCTATGTCGGCAGGCGCTTTTTGGACGAGGAAAATACGGCGCCGGTGGGCGGATACACCACCGTGGACGCCAATGTGGGTTACCGGCTCGGCCGCTACCAGTTCACGCTCGAGGGATCGAATCTGACCAATCAGAGGCCGCCGGTGACTTCCAGCGAATTCGGCAGTCAGTCGTTCTATCTGTTGCCGGCACGGATGATCTGGATTCGCTTGGGCTATCGCTGGAGTTAGGCGTACTCAAGAATTCCGCCCTTCGCCAATGCACTATCATTCAGCAACGCAACTTCTTTACTCCTAGGGATAAGCCATGCAGCCGATTCGTTTCCATCGATACCTCATCGCCGCCATCGTGGCGCTCGTTCTGCCCAAGCTGACCTGGGCGGAAGTTGGTGCGGCGGCGGTTGTGCAAGAGATGCAGTGGCGCTTGGTGGGTCCGTTCCGCGGGGGCCGCACGCGTGCGGTCACCGGCGTGCCGGGCCAACCGCACACAATCCTGACCGGCGCGGTCGATGGAGGGGTTTGGAAAACCGATGACGACGGACGCACCTGGGTGCCGATCTTCGATTCGCAACCCACCCAGTCGATCGGCGCCATCGCGGTGGCACCTTCGGATCCGAAGATCATTTACGTCGCATCGGGCGAAGGGCTGCATCGACCGGACTTATCGGTGGGCAATGGCATCTACCGCTCGAACGACGGCGGCCAGTCCTGGGCTCATCTGGCGCTCGACGATTCGCAGCAGATTCCAAGCATCGCAGTCGATCCGCGCGATGCCAACCGGGTCTACGCGGCGGTGTTGGGCCACCCTTACGGCCCCAGCGCGCAGCGCGGCTTGTATCGATCGCTCGATGGCGGCGCCACCTGGTCGAACGTGCTGGATCAAGGCGAGAATACCGGTGCTTCCTTCATCAGGATCGATCCCTTCGATGCGCAAACTCTGTACGCGGGATTTTGGAATGCTCGTTCGGGCCCGTGGGAAGACAAGAACATGTTCAACGGGCCGCATGGCGGCCTGTTCAAATCGACCGACGGCGGCGATCACTGGCGGCCCCTGACCGACGGGTTGCCGCAAGGCCTGTCGCAGATCGATGTCGCGGTCGCGCCGAGCGCACGCGGCCGATTGTACGCAACGATCGCCACCAGCTCGAATCCGGCGGCGCAAGGCGGCGCGGCTCCCAGCACCGGCGTTTACCGTTCCGACGATGCCGGCGAACACTGGCATGTGGCCACCACCGATCCGCGGCCGGGGCTGCGCATCGGCGGCGGCGATCTGTCCCTTCTCGCGGTCGATCCCAAGAATGCGGACGTGGTGTACAGCGCGTCGATCGTGACGATGAAGTCGACCGACGGCGGTTCGCACTGGATTTCCTTCAAGGGCGCTCCCGGCGGGGATGATTACCAGGCGATCTGGATCAGTCCGGACGACCCGCAGCACATCGCTTTGGTGGGTGATCAGGGCAGCCTGATCACGGTCAATGGCGGCAGGACATGGAGCACCTGGTACAACCAGCCGACGGCGCAGCTGTATCACGTCAGCGTCACGCCCACCTATCCGTATCGGCTCTGCTCCGGGCAGCAGGAAAGCGGTTCGGTGTGCATCTCGAACCGCGGCAACGACGGCATCGTCACCAATCGCGAGTGGCATCCGGTCGGCGTGATCGAATACGGCTATGTGGCGCCGGATCCGCTCGATTCCGACGTGATTTTTGGCGCCGGCCGCAACGTGGTGACCAAAACGCATTTGTCGACCGGCCAGGTGCAAGACATCTCGCCGATCCCCGTGCCGTCGCCCGACGTACGCACCGATCGCACCGAGCCGATTCTGTTCTCGCCGCAAGATCCGCACCGGATGTATTACGCGGCCAACCGGCTTTATGCGACCAGCGACGGCGGAACCTCGTGGCAGACGATCAGCGATGACCTGACGCGTCCCGCTTCCGGGTCCCCGCCATCGGTCGGGGACATGCACGCGGACAAGTCTGAATTACAGCGCGGCGTGATTTATGCCGTCAGCGCATCGCCCGTGGCGAAGGGGTTGCTGTGGGCGGGTACCGACGATGGCTGGATTTGGGTGACCCACGACGAAGGCGGTGCGTGGAGCAACGTGACGCCGCCGGAACTTGGGCCCTGGAGCAAGGTGACGCAGATCGAGGCGTCGCACTTCGATGCCAACGTCGTCTATGCCTCCGTGAGCCGGTTCCGTTTGGACGATCTTAAACCCTATGTTTACCGCACGCGCGACGGCGGCAAGAGTTGGCGCTCGATCGCCGCGGGACTGCCTGACGATGCGCCCGTCAATGCCGTGCGCGAGGATCCTGTGCGCCGCGGACTGTTGTTTGCCGCCACCGAAAGGGCGGTATGGATGTCCTTCGACGACGGCGATCACTGGCAGTCGCTGCAGCTCAATTTGCCGCATACCTCGATGCGCGACCTGCTCATTCATGATCAGGACTTGATCGTGGCGACTCACGGCCGCTCGTTCTGGGTGCTCGATGATATCGGTCCGCTGCGTGCGGCTTTGGACGCGCCTGCCGCGGTGACGTTGCTCAAGCCCTCGCCGGCGATACGGGCGCGGCGCAGCACCGGCACCGACACGCCGATCCCTCCGGACGAGCCGTCCGGGCGCAACCCGCCGAACGGAGCTGTCATCGACTACTACCTGCCGCAGGCCGCCAAGGGCGCAGTCGCCATCGAAGTGCTGGATTCGAACGGCGCGGTTTTGAGGCGCGTGTCGAGCACCGATCCCGTCGGCTTCAGCGCGGCGGAGCGCGCGAAGGAATTGATTCCCCCCTATTGGCTGCGCCAGCCCAAGGCGCTGGCCACGACGGCGGGAATGCATCGCTTCGTCTGGGACCTGCATTGCACGGCTCCGCGCGCGGCGCGGCGCAGTTTTCCGATCTCCGCGGTCCCCAATGACACCCCGCAGGAGCCCTTGGGCCCGCGCGTGGTTCCGGGGGTTTACCGCGTGATGCTCGAGGTTGGCGGGCATCAATGGGAGCAGCCGCTCACCGTCATGCCGGATCCACGCGTTGTCATCGGTCAGCAGGATTACGCGGCGCAGTTTGCGCTGGCGCGGCGATTGGCCGAGGCACTGGATGCGAGCAGTGCGAAAGTTCAGGAAATAAAGGCTCTGCGCGCGCAGATCAAAGAACTGCAGGCGCCGCCGGGAGCGGCGCTCGCAGCGCAGGCCAAAGGGGTGGATGGGCAATTCGAGTCGCTGATGGAACGAGGTGCCGATGCGCAGCCGGCCGGCGCGCACCGTGGCCTCGAGCGTGTCAACGGCGACCTCTCGAGTTTATATACTCAGGTGCTCGAGGCGGATGCCGCGCCCACCCGCCCGCAGCAGACGGCGGCCGACGCCCTGATGCAAGAATGGCAGTCGCTTGCCGCGGCGTCGGCGAAAATTTGGGCTGACGATCTTGCGCCTCTCAACCAAGCGCTGCAGCGCGCAAAATTGCCGGCGCTGCGCAGCGATGCGGCAGCGCCGGAAGAAGGCGAGTCAACCGATGAGGAGTAGGCGGTCTGAGGCTAGTGCCGATTTAGGCCTCGCCACAGCGCCAGTTGCGCCTGCAGTTTTTCGTGCAGCGAGGCGTAGAGCGCCTGCTGTTGTGCCGTGGGCGGTGTGTCGGCGTCCTCCAGCGTGCCCGCGAATGCCGCGAGCTGCTCATTGAGCATGCCGGGAAACGCAAGGTTCGCTTCGGAGCCGTTCATGTTCACCTGCACGAGCGCTTCCTCGATGCGCGCGAGCTTGGCGTCGAGCCCGGAGGAGGCGCGGGCGCTCTTCAGCGCCTTGCGGCGGGCGCGAATGTCATTGACCGCCCGATGCAGGGCGTCGATGTCATGGTAGGTGGCCAGCGCCAGCGCAGTCTTTTGCGCGATGGCCGCGTCGCTATGGGCTACCCGCGGATCGGCGATGACCGTGAGCGGCGCCGTGCGGGTTTGGTCGCCCAATTTGAGACGTAATTGATACTTGCCGGGCGGCACAATGGGTCCGCGCGGCGCTTCACCCTCGTAAAACGCGCCGGGGATTTGCACCGGATCGTCGTAGCGCAGGTCCCAGACCAGACGATTCATGCCGCCTTTCGCGGGGATCAGATCGCTCGCAACGATCTGATCCGGCCATTCGGGCGGCTGCACTTCCTTGTTGGTTTTCGTGCTGGAGAGATGCCGGATCGGTTCCCCCTTGGCGTTGACGATATCCATGGTCAATTCGGTCGCGGCATCGGCCGGCAGCACGTAGTCGATGATGGCGCCGGCCGGCGGATTCGTGCCCACGGGGCGGCGAGAATTCACCTGATCCGGGTAGTACAGGCGCAGCGCAGTTTCCGGCGAATACAGCACCAGATCAGCGGCGGCCGCCTTTGCCTGGCGCAGCGGTGCGAGGTCGTCCAAAATCCAAAATCCACGTCCATGCGTGGCGGCGACCAGGTCCGCGCCGTGCACGGTGAGATCGTGAATCGGCGTCACCGGCAGGCCGCGTTGCAGCGGCGACCAATGATCGCCGTCATCGAAAGATGCGAACACGCCGATCTCGGTGCCGGCGTACAGCAGCCCGCGGCGCACCGGATCCTCTCGCACCACGTGCACGACGGCGCCTGCGGGCAGGCCGGCAGCAATCGAGACCCAGCTTTTGCCGCCGTCGGATGTCTTCCAGGCATACGGCGCGATGTCGTCGAGCCGGTGGCGGTCCACTGCGATATAGGCGACCGCCGGGTCGAAATGCGACGGCTCGGTCATGCTCACGGTGCTCCACGCCGGCATTGCCGCCGGCGTCACGTTGCGCCAATGCGCGCCGTCATCCTCGGTCATTTGCACCAGGCCGTCATCGGTTCCGATCCACAGGTCGCCCTGGCGCAGCGGCGATTCGGCCAGTGCAAAGATCGTGTCGTAATACTCGACGCTGGTGATGTCCTTGGTCAACGGTCCGCCAGACGGGGTTTGTTTGGTCTTGTCGTTGCGGGTGAGATCCGGGCTGATGATTTTCCAGCTCATGCCCCGATCGGTGGATTTCCACAGGACTTCGGACGCCGCATAGATCGCATCGGGATCGTGCTGCGAGATCATGAGCGGCGCAGTCCAATTGAAGCGATGTGCAAGCTCGCTCGCCGGATGGCCCGAATTGTCGATCGGGTCCGGACTGATGTTCTGCGATTGCTGCGAACGATGGTCGAAGCGCGCGTACTGATTCTCGGCGTCGCTGTAGACGATGTCCGGATTGCGCGGGTCGGGGACCACGAAGCCGGACTCGCCGCCGCCCGCGGGGTACCAATCGCGCGCTCCAATCACCCCTTCATCATCGAAACTGGCGATCGCGAGATTGGAATTGTCCTGCTGGGCGCCGTAGACGTAGTACGGAAATCGGTTGTCCGTCGCGACGTGGTAGAACTGCCCCGTCGGTTGATTGTCCTGGGTTGACCAGGTGTTGCCGCCGTCCAGGGAAATGCTCGCACCGCCATCGTTGGCGTTGATCAAGCTGTTGGAATTACTGGGATCGATCCAAAGTGCATGGTGATCGCCGTGCGGCGCCGGAACGAGGCCGAAGGTCTTGCCGCCGTCCACGGAGCGCAACATGCCGGTATTGAGCGCATACACGGTATCGATGGCGTTGGGATCGGCATAGATCTTCGAGAAGTACCAGGCGCGCTGGCGTATACGGCCGTCATCGCTGACCCGGCGCCATTGCGTCCCGCCATCGTCCGAGCGATACAAGCCGCCTTCCTTCGCTTCGATCATGGCGAATATGCGCCGCGAGTCGACCGCGGAAATCGAGACGTCGATGCGGCCCAGGATTCCTTCGGGCAGCCCATGGCCGTTGAGCTGCGACCAAGTCAAACCGCCATCCATCGAGCGGTAAAGTCCGCTGCCGGGCCCGCCGCTGGAAAAATTCCACGGCTGACGGCGCACTTGCCAGAGCGCGGCATAAACGATCTTGGAATTGTGCGGGTCGGCGGCCAGGTCGATGGCGCCGGTCAGCTCATTCTTGTACAGGACTCGATTCCAGGTCTTGCCGCCGTCGCCGCTGCGGAAAACTCCGCGCTGGGTATTGGGGCCGAAGGCATGTCCAACGGCGGCAACCAAAACGATATTGGGATCGGTCGGATCGACGATGATCGCGCCGATTTGCCGGGTATCGGTCAACCCTAGATCGGTCCAGGTCTTGCCGGCGTCGGTCGACTTGAACACGCCGCCGCCCCAGGTCACGTTACCGCGCAGGTTGGCCTCTCCCGTGCCGACATAGATGATGTCGGGATTGCTGCGAGCCACCGCGATGGCGCCGATGGAGGAGACCTTCTCCGCATCGAAGATAGGTTTCCAACTGGCGCCGGCGTCGATGGTCTTCCAAACTCCGCCCGCGGCCGCGCCGAAATAAAACACATTCGGGGAACCCGGCACGCCGGCCACGGCGACCGCTCTGCCGCCGCGGAAGGGGCCGATTTGCCTCCATTGCCCGCCATCATAGGTACTTTCAGGCGGCGCGGCGCTCCAGCCGGCCGAGGACACCAGCAACAGTACGCTGGGCAGCAGAAATTTGGTCACGGTAGAGATCACGCGGAAAACTCCTCAAAAGACGATGCGCAATCTTACCCGCTGAAGCGCCCGTGCGCGTAAGTTACGTGCGAGCAGGGTTTTCCCGACATGCATCCGGCGCCGGCCGGCTATCCGTGGCCGGCGAAAAAGGAGCGGGTCGCCGCAAAGCAAATGGGAGCCACCAACATCGCATGGTAGGCCTCGGCAACGGCCAGAGCGCCGCCATCGGTTGCGCCTTGCGACACCGCGGTCGCGGCCACGAGCGCTTTGGCGACGGCAAAATCCAGCTTTAAATTGGCATAGGGATCGTTCGCGACTGCGGCGGCCTCCAGATCGAGCACGCTGACCGGCGCCGCGGGCGCTTGAGAAACCCAATAGCTTTGCATCAGCTGAGTATTGAAAAAGAAAACCAGCGGATCGACATCGCCGCCGCAGAGAAGCACCGGGACTGCGGGAACCCAGTTGCGCAAGTCGTTTTCCTTGAGCGCCTGCCGCCAGGGAAGAGCGGGCGCCGCTGCAGCGAGACCGGTCGTGACCGTGGGGAAGCCGCCGTCGGGATTCGTCTGCGCGTCTTCGAGGTAGGCGAGCCGATAAGAATTTTGCAGCAGGTTGCCCGCGCCGAATCCAAGCGCGAATACCTCGGCCAGGTCCGCAGGCGTTGCCGGCGGGGTGATGGATGCGAACTGCGGCGCAGGCGGCGTAGCGCTGAACAAGGCAAATTCGGGAAGCTTGCCCTGGGCATACAATTGGCTGCGCGGCGTCGTGCTCGGCAGCAGCGTTTGAATGCCGTTCGCATACTGCGGCTCGAATACGTCGGTCGCGTTCGCATAGATGTTGCCGTACACGGTCTGATAAGCGCCGAGCAGCAACGCGGAAGAAACGGTGGCACCGCCATTGACCTCGCCATAAAACACCGCGTCGACGAAGGCGGCCAGAGCATACGGACCCGACATCGGCGCCGCAGCGCTCACTTTCATGCCGGCCGCCTGCATGGCGCGGTGCGTCGCCATGGCCACATAGCCTCCCTGCGAGTAGCCGGTGATGAACAGCTGCCCGTTATCCTGGACCGTGGTGAGAGAGGCCAGCGGCAGCGCGGTGCGCGCCGCCGTCAGCGCGTCGATCATGTCCTTCGATTGTTGATCGGCGATCAGGTAAGGATGATACGGCAGCGTGGAAGTGTCATAACCCGCATAGTTCGGCGCCACCACGACGTAGCCCTGGGACGCGAACAACGCCGCCAATGAGATCGTCTCGGCATTTTGCAAATTGGCCATGTTGTAGGCGCGATCGGTGGTCGTGCCGTGAGCGTATAAAACGATGGGACGTGCGCCGCTGCAGTTCGCGCCCAACCCGGCAGGGATCATGAGCACCGCGGATGCGGTCGTGGCTTCGTTGGTGCCGCCGACGGTGGCGTACTGAATGTGATAGAAAGCGATGTCGCAGAGAGGCGCGCTGCTCACCGACAGCAGCAGCTGATTGACGGGCAGTTCAAGCTCGGTCACCAGGCCGGAGATGGTCAAGGTCGACAGAAGCTCGGGCGCAGTTTGCAGCAGCGTACCGCGCGCCGGGGGCGCTCCCGGACTCATGCCGGAGGAACCGCCGCCGCCGCACGCGGCAAGCGCGAGGGCGGTGGATAATGCCAGATAATGCGCTTTCATGAGCCTCATCGAATTGGGCCCGAAACCGTGAGCGAAGTTCAAATTAGCCGCCATTTCACCGATCGAGCCCATTGACTTGAGCATGCGCCGTCCCCATAGGGTGCCACAACATGGATCCGGCCCCTGATTCCGCCGTGGTTTTTCGCGGCTCCCAATTTCTTTGCCGTGAATACAGTCTGGTGCTCGAGGCACGGGGCATCGAACATGAGACAACGGAGGACGAAACTTCCTGGGTGCTGCGCGTGCCGGTTGACATGCGCAACCGCGCCTATGAGGAATTGAGCCGCTACTCGGTGGAGCGCGGCATCAAGCGCAGCGTTCCAGAGCCGATGCAGCCGCACCCGGGCGCCGCTTTCGGCGTGATCGGCTACCTCGCGATTCTTCTGCTGACCGCTTATTGTGCCGGCAATGCAACTTTCGGCGCGGACTGGCTGTCCTTAGGATCGCTCGACGCCGGGGCGCGCGGCGAATGGTGGCGCGCTGTGACGGCGTTGACCTTGCATCTGGACCAAGAACACTTGCTCGGCAATGCGCTCTTTGGAGCTGTTGCCGGTATCGCTGTTAGCCGGTTGCTCGGGCCCGGCATCGCGTGGGCGAGCATCCTGGGCGCCGCGGTGCTGGCAAACTACGCCGAAGTTCTCATTTCTCCCAGCGCGCATCGTGCAGTGGGTGCCTCGACGGCCGTGTTTGCCGCCTTGGGTATGCTCTCGGGGATGGCGTGGCGACAACGCCTGACGCTGCGCGAGCGCCTGTGGTATCGCTGGGCACCGCTCATTGCGGGAATTTGCCTCTTGACGCTGCTCGGCGCGGGCAGCGCGCACGTGGATGTGTTGGGGCATGCGCTGGGATTCCTTTTCGGACTGGGGGTTGGCTGGGTCTATGCCCGCAGCGGTGTCCTCAACAATCGGGACCCACGCGTGCAGATCATGGCGGGTCTCGGCGCTGTGCTGGCGGTAGGTGCCGCCTGGGTTTTTGCGCTATGGCATGGCTGACGGTTCAAGGCGGATTTTCATCCAACGTATAAATGTTGATTGTGGGTCGAAATCGCGAGCGCTGGATCGTCGTCATGTTGGACGGTGAACAGGAGAACGAGATGAAAGTCATGGTACTGGTCAAGGCGACCCAAGAGAGCGAGGCGGGGGTCATGCCCACCCAGACACTGCTGGCGGAGATGGGCAAATTCAACGAAGAGCTCGTCAAGGCCGGGGTCATGCTGGCCGGCGAGGGGCTGCGCCCCAGTGCCCAAGGAAAGCGCGTGCAGTTTTCGGGACGCAACCGCACCGTGATGGACGGGCCGTTTGCCGAAACCAAGGAGCTCGTGGCCGGTTTCTGGCTCTGGCAAGTGCGTTCAATCGAGGAGGCGGTGGAATGGGTGAAGCGCTGCCCCAACCCCATGCCCGGGGACTCGGAAATCGAGATTCGTCCGCTATACGCCATGGAAGATTTCACATGAGCGGACTCAATCCTCGGGCCCGCTTGGGTCATACTTTGGCCAGGGCGGATATTCAACGAGGCTGTGCGATGAGTTACATGTTGTTGATCGTCGAACCCAAGGGTCAGCGCCGCACGCGCACCGAGGAGCAGGGCCGCGCAACCTATCAGAAGATGGTCGACTTCAGCGGGTCGCTGAAGGCTCGGGGTCTGCTGACCTTGAGCCAATCGCTGAAGGAAGACACGCGCGGCGCGCGCGTGCAGGTGCGCGGCGGCACCACCAGCGTGGTCGATGGTCCGTTTGCCGAAGCCAAGGAAATGATCGGCGGCATTTTTATATTGACCTGCGAGACGCGCGAGCAGGCGATCGCGATCGCCGCGGAATGCCCGGTGGCCGGCTCCGCGACCATCGAGGTCCGCGAACTCGGGCCTTGTTTCGAATAGGGAGATCGCCTCCGTCATGCCGACATTCCACACCCGGAACACTGTCGAGGCCGTGTGGCGCATGGAATCGGCCAAGATCATCGCCAAGCTCGCGCGCATGTTGCGCGACGTCGGCCTCGCCGAAGAGTTGGCGCAGGATGCCTTGGTGACCGCGCTCGAACAATGGCCTGTGTCCGGCGTTCCGAACAACCCAGGAGCCTGGCTGATGGTAACCGCCAAGAACCGCGCCCTCGATCGGTTGCGGCGCTTCAAGCTCGTGCAGCGCAAGCACGAAAGCATCGCGAATGACGCGGAATTGCTGCGGCCGGCAACGCCCGCGCCGGAGGAGGAATCCGACCAGGAGGTCGGCGATGACTTGCTGCGGCTGATGTTCATCGCGTGCCATCCGGTGCTCTCGACCGAAGCCCGGGTCGCGCTCACCTTGCGTCTGCTGGGCGGACTCAACACCGCGGAAATCGCCCGCGCGTTTCTGGTGCCGGAACCGACCATTGGGCAGCGGATCGTGCGAGCCAAGCGCGCGCTGGCGGAGGCTCATGTTCCGTTCGAAATGCCGCGCAGCGAAGAGCTCGCAACACGGCTCGCGTCCGTGCTCGAGGCGATTTATTTGATTTTCAACGAGGGCTACGCGGCGACCGCCGGCGATGAATGGATGCGCCCGGCGCTGTGCGAGGAGGCGCTGCGCCTCGGACGCATTCTTGCCGAACTTGCGCCGCGTGAAGCGGAGGTGCACGGCCTGATCGCATTGATGGAAATCCAAGCATCGCGAGCGGCTGCGCGAGTCGGTCCCGCGGGGCAGCCCATCCTCTTGCTGGAGCAGGACCGCGGGCGTTGGGATCAATTATTGATCCGCCGCGGACTCGCGGCTCTCGAGCGCGCGGAGGGCTTGGGAGGGGTGTTGGGACCTTACGCACTGCAAGCCGCGATCGCGGCTTGCCACGCACGGGCGCGCAGCGCCGGGGAAACCGACTGGGTGCGTATCGTTGCGCTTTACGATGCATTGGCGCAGCTTGCGGCGTCCCCCGTCGTCGAACTGAATCGTGCGGTGGCGATATCGATGGCCTTCGGTCCCGGCGCGGGACTTCAGATCGTGGATGACCTGCAAGCGGATTCTCGGCTCAAGTCCTACCATCTGCTGCCGAGCGTGCGCGGCGATCTGCTGGAAAAGCTCGGACGTTTCGCAGAGGCCCGCAGCGAGTTTACGCGCGCGGCGGCGCTGGCACAGAACGCGCGCGAGAGGGCGCTGCTGCTCGGACGCGCCGCTTCATGCGGGGCCGCCGCTCACTAGCGTGACGATAAAGCAGCTGCGGCCGTCATCCATGGATGCGCAGCGGGCATCGCCGCCGTGATGGCGCGCGATTTGCCGCACCAAGGATAAACCCAGGCCGTTGCCGGTGCTGTTGTGGCTGCCGCGGCGGCGATAGAAGGGCGTGAACACCTGCTCGAACTCCGCCGGCGCCGGGCCCGGGCCATTGTCCCAAACCTTCAACAGCGCCAAGCCGGCTTCGCGCTGCAGCCTCACCTGCGTGGGCGGCACGCCGTGGCGCCTGGCATTCTCCAAGAGATTGCGCAGCAAGCGGCGCAACAATCGCGGGTCGCCTTGAACCTTGAGGTGTTCGCCATCGAGCTGAACCTCGTCGTAGCGCGCCGACTCTTCCGCGGCCAGGGCCAGCAGGTCGATTTCCTCCCGTACCTCGTTCTGCGCCACCGTGTCCAAGCGGCTCGCCAGCAGAATTTCATCGACCAAGCCGTCCAATTCAGCGATGTCCTGCTCCAAGCCGGCCTTGGTCTTCGGATCGGCGGATTGCTTCAGCATTTCCACTGCCAGCCGAATCCGCGCCAGCGGAGTCCGCAATTCGTGCGAAGCATTGGCCAGCAGGGATCGATTCGCGTGGATGAGCTGTTCAATCTGGGTTGCTGCCCGGTTGAAGCTCCCCGCCAAACCGGCGATTTCATCGTGGCCTTCGACCGCGACGCGCGCGCCAAGATCGCCGGCGCCGAGCGAGTCGACGCCGCGCTGTAGGCGTTCGAGGCGTCCGCTGATTTGCCGCACGATGGGAAAAGCCGCGAGGCCGATCGACAAAACCGCGAAAAGCACCAGCAAATGAAAATTTGCGCGCGTCATGCTCGAGCCCATCGGCACGCTCGCGGCCAGCAGCCGGCCGTCGGCCAAGCGCACGCTGGAAAGCGCCCCGCCGCCCGGCCAATGCGCAAAACTCAGCAGATGGGAGTGCCGCGCGCTGGGCAACGGCAGCGGACGCCCAATCGCCGCAATGACCGTCCCGTCCGCGGCAAACAGCGTGACATCGGCATTCAACCCTGCCGTCACCCGCTGCAGCGCTTCTTGCTGTTCGGATGCCGGCGCCCGCGCGGATGGCAGGATGTTTTGCGCCAGCCGTCCGACCGTGACTCCAATTTGCTCCATCGGGCCGCCGGCGAAACGCATCAAGACCGAGGCCGCCAGACCCATGAGGGCGAGGCTGACCAACAATGCAATGTAGAAACGCAGGTAGAGGCGCAGCATCAGTCCTGCGCCTTGGCGAATACGTAGCCCGCGGCACGCACGGTGATGATGCGCCGCGGCTTCTTGGGGTTGTCTTCGATGACGGCCCGGATGCGCGAAATGTGCACATCGATGGAGCGGTCGAAGGATTCGAATTCCTCGCCCTTGACCCGGTCCATCAGGACCTCGCGGGACAAGACGCGGCCCGCATTCTTCGCCAAGGCCAGCAGCAGGTCGAACTGATAGCCGGTCAGTTCGCAGGGCTTCGCACCCAAGCGAACGGCTCTCGCGGCGGCATCGATTTCCAGGCGGCCGAAGCGCAGGGACTTCTCGTCCGCGGTTCCGCGCACGCGGCGCCGCATGATGGCGCGCAGCCGCGCCACCAGTTCGCGCGGCTCAAAGGGTTTCGGCAAATAATCATCGGCGCCCAGCTCCAATCCGACGATTCGATCGACCGCGTCGCCCCTCGCGGTCAGCATCAGCACCGGCGTATCGTATTTTGCGCGCAACTCGCGGCACACGTTCAGACCATCCATGTCGGGCAGCATCAGATCGAGCACCACCGCGTCGTAGTCCGCCTCAGACAGCTTCTCGAGCGCAGCGGCCCCCAAGGGTGCAACCGTGACGCCGAAACCCGCTTGACCGAGATACTCGAGGAGCATGTCGGCCAAGCGGGCGTCGTCTTCTACGATGAGAATTCGCTCGACCATTGACCGGCGACTCTAAAGACAGCGGGCCGTCAATGCCAGCGCATCATGACTTGCCGTGCATTTGCTTCAGATGCGCGGCCAGCGCGGTGCGCTGCGCCGGCGTCAGCACCTCATCGACATCCGCGAGGAGCTGCGTGAGCCGCTTGGAGGCCTGGTCGGCCAGCTGCAAATGCGCAACGCGCGCAGCCTCCAATGCAGTCCGATCGACGCTGTTTCCCGTGAGCGCTTGAACGGCTTGCGCGTGAGCGGCTTGCAGCTGCGCATGCATCGGCAGCAGGTCATTCACGGCTTGTTGCACCAGCGGTGTGATTTGCGCCTTCTGCGCATCCGTGGCGTCGATTTCCACATACAAGTGCTTGAGCACATGGTCGACATGCGCGGATACGTCGGCGGCGCTGTGCGGGCCGCTCATCATGCCGTGATGGAAGCCGCAAACGCCGCCCATTCCGCCCGCGGCCACCGCGGCGATGCTGCCGCCGGCCAGCGCGGCCCCGGCGGCAAAGGCGATCAAGGTCATGCGGCTGAAGATGGATCGGCGCGGCGCCGCGGTTTTTTCAGGCTCGGAGGAAGTAGTCATCGTGGGCCCCTTAAAAGATGGAGAAAACGCTGCCAGTGTGCGCGCGCACTGTTAGCCGCGTTTGCAGGGCCGGTAAAGTTTTGTAAAGCGCCGGGCGGGCGGCGCCCACCGCGCGATTAGGCGCGGCCGAGCAGCGGCGGCAGGCGCTCGGTCAAGGTGCTTTCATAAGCGTACGCCAGCTGCAGGCAACTGAACTCCTGGCGATTGCGGGCGATGAGTTGGATGCCGATGGGCAGACCGGTCTCGCTGAAGCCCGCGGGCGCGGCCAGCGCCGGGCAGCCTGACATGGTGACGAGCAAGGTTCCTTTCATCCATTCATGATAGGTCTGCATTTTCCGCCCCGAAATCTGCTGCGGCCAATGCTGATCGATGGCGAACGGGAAAACCTGTGCGGTGGGCAGCACCAAAAAATCGTAGCGCTCCAAAAACCTGTGCACGGTCTGCGACCAGTGGGTGCGCATGACAGACGCCGCGGTGATGTCGTGGGCGGATTGCCGCATCCCGGTTTCCACTTCATACACCGCCTCGGGCTTGAGCAAGGCGCGTTGGGCCGGATCGTCGTAATAAGCCTGGATCGAGGCGCCTTGCTGCCATCCGCGAAGTTTGATGGTCGCCTGCCACAATGCTTCGAAATCGAAATCCGGCGCGGCCTCTTCGACGCGGCAACCCAGCGACTCCAGGCTCTGTGCCGCCTTGCGGCAGACCTCGAGCACACCCGCCTCGCAGGGAGTGTGTCCCTTGAAATCGGCGCCCCAGGCGATGCGTTTGCCCTTGAACGAGCATTCAAGATCCCGTCGATACGCGCTGCCGTCACCTTCCAGCGATAGCGGCGCGCGCGCATCGAAGCCCGCCTGCACCGAGAGCAGCAGGGCCAAATCCGCGGTATTTCTGGCCATGGGACCGCCGACGCCCATGGACGGCAGCCAGCCATCGCTCGCGTCGGCGGGAACGCGGCCGATGCTGGGGCGAAATCCAAACACACTGTTCCATCCGGCCGGGTTGCGCAGGCTCCCGCCATAGTCGGATCCGTCCGCCAGCGGCAGCATGCGCAGTGCCAGCGACACCGCCGCGCCGCCGCTGCTGCCTCCCGCCGAGCGGGTCGGGTCGTATGCGTTGCGGGTGGCACCGTAGACCGCATTGTAGGTGTGCGAGCCGAGTCCGAACTCCGGCGTGTTGGTCTTGCCGATGAATATTGCGCCCGCGGCGCGCAGCCGCTCGACCATCAGTCCGTCGGCCGCAGGAACATAGTCCCGCAAGATCGGCGATCCGAGGGTGGTGCGCATGCCCTTGACCGCTTGCAGATCCTTGACCGCGTGCGGGAACCCGTGCAAGGGTCCCAGGGATTTTCCCCTGGCAAGCTGTGCATCGCGCTCGCGCGCCTGCACCAACAGATCGGCGCGCTCGCGCAGCGCAACGATGGCGTTCACCTGCGGATTTGTCCGCTCGATATGATTCAGGTACGCGCTCATTACTTCGACGCAGGAGATCTGGCGCGAATGTATCGCCTTGCTCAGGAACGTCGCGTCCAGGAGGACGATGTCGTCGCTCAAGCGCCGCTGCCCCAGCCGCCGCGTGAGTAACCCACATGCCGCAATTCCTGCGGCAGCTGTGGGTAGGCCGCGGCCACCTCCGGAATCACTTTATAGCTGTCGACGAATTCGCGCGGGAACCGGCAGGGTCTGCCGGTATCGAGATTGAGACAAAAATACTCGATTTCCGCGTCCGCAACCCGCTTGCCGTCGCCCAACCGCACGATCTCGAATCGACGCGTGCAGCGCAGCCGCCCGTCGCAGGCGATGAGCCAGGTGGCGAGCAGCAACGCGTCGCCGAGCAATGCCGCTTCCAGGTAGTCGATGCGGGTGTGCCGCACCGCCATGCCACGCCGGATTGCCAGGCAGTGCGCGAGCGGCGTGCCGAGCTCCGCGGCGTGCGTCCAGGCGATGCGGTCCAGCCACTGCAGATAGACCGCATTGTTGACGTGCGCGTATTCGTCGATTTCCTCGGGCACGACCTCATGAGTGGTGGTGAAGGCCAGGGGCAGGCGCAGCGGCGGATGAATCAATAGCGGACTCCGTGATTGCTCTGAGGTACGCGTGCCGGCGAGCAAAGTACCTTCGAGTATTCTCGGGCCTCTTCGGCGCTACAGCAAACGCTGTGCGGTCGCGGCGACAAATCAAATGGTCTGACCCATCTTACCGAGTTTGTCTGACGGATTTTTATCCCGGACTTGATGATGATCTCCTACCTGGCGCGCGGCCGATCCATCTTCCCTGGGGCAATTTATGGAGAAACTGTATTTTGGTTTGGGTATCGCTTTGTATTTAGTGTTCGTCGTTTGGTGCATCGGCACGCCGCAGAAGTAGCGCCGCTGGAGCGGTGCACCTTGTTGAGGCGGCGCCGGGGGGTCGTTTTCGATCAGCTGCCATTGCGATCGGCGCGCCGCATATCGCCGCCGAACGGGCGGCCGGCCGTCAAACTCTGAAATCGCTGCTGCCACTCGCGCAAGTCGATGTTTCGCGCGGCAACCCAAGAATCATCGTAGATCGTATCGGCGTAACGGTCTCCGGCGTCGCATGCCAACGTGGCGATGCTGCCGGTTTCGCCTTGCGCCTGCATGTCCGCCGCCAGCGCGAGTGCGCCGGCGATATTGGTGCCGGTTGAAGGCCCAAAGCGGCGTTGTAAGCGGCCCTCGAGCCAACGAGCGCCGGCTATCGAGGCCGCATCCGGCACGGCCATCATCCGGTCGACGACATTTGGCATGAACGAGGGCTCTACTCGAGCTCGGCCGATGCCCTCGACGATCCCGCCGCAACCGCCGCAAACCCTGGGATTGCCGGCCGCAAAGTATGCAAAGAACGCGGAGCCCTCCGGATCCACCACACAAAGGCGGGCCGCGTTGAGCTTGGGTTGATAACGGATGTAGCGGCCAATCGTCGCGCTGGTGCCGCCGGTGCCGGCGCCAACCACGATCCATGCGGGAACCGGATGGGTCAGCTGTGCCAGCTGCGCAAACAAGCTTTCAGCAATGTTGTTGTTGCCGCGCCAATCCGTGGCCCGTTCGGCAAAGGTGAATTGATCCATGAAGTGACCATTCATCTCCCGGGCGACGCGGGCCGCCACCGCGGAGATCTCCTCGTGCGGGTCGACCAAATAAATCCGCGCTCCGGCGCGCGCGATGGCCTCGCGCTTCGCGGTGGCGGTTCCGCGCGGAACGACCGCAATGAACGGCAGTCCGAGCAAGTTGGCAAAATAGGCTTCCGAGATGGCCGTTGAACCCGAAGAGGCCTCCACCACCGTTGTGTGCTCGCGGATGTCGCCGTTGCAAATGGCGTGCAGGAACAATGACCGCGCAAGACGATGCTTCAAACTTCCAGTCGGGTGCGCCGTTTCGTCTTTTATGTAGATCCGGCAATTTGGCAGCTCCGGCAAGTTCAGAGCCAGCAACGGCGTGTCGACTTCCCGGCCTCGATCCTCATCGAGCTTGGCAATTGCCGCCGCTATCCAGCAACGATTGGCATCGACCGCGCTAGGCATTGGCCATGATACCGCGAGCCAGGCTCCTAGAGGCGATGCCAGTAGGCATTGACGATGCTCGGCGCTTGGCGAATTTTCGCCACGACGATGCGCAGCTGCTCTTCGGGAAGCCCGCAGACATCGACTTGAATATGGAAAGTATCGTTGCAAGCGCACTCGGCGACGATGCGCCGGGGCAGGACATTGAGATTTTGAAAACGCTCCAGGACGCGGGCAACGGCCGAGGGATCGCTATCCGCGACGATGCGCAAACGCCACAGGGACAACTCTTCGAGATACATGGACATCAATCCTCATACGGTTTGAGTACGGAGCAGGGACCATCGACACCCGGTCTTCGGCGAAGACCGGGCCGGTAATGCTCGTGCAGCGGCGTATGAGAATATGCATAGACTTCACAGAGTATGCTCTCATCGCCTGGAAAGGGGGAGGTGTTGAACAGTTTGCGCGAAGCTCCGGGAGTCGAGACATGTCCTCATCGGCCGCCTTGCCCCGGCTGCCCGAGATTCGGCGAGCCCGGCATCGCACCTGGCCCGCGCGGCGCGCTCGATGAGCTGGCTCGCTCGCATGGCTTGCCGACGGTGCCGCTCGTCTCGGGCCAGTCCGCCGGATTTCGCCACCGCGCCCGGCTCGCGATTCGCGGCCGCGTGGGCACGCCGAAGCTCGGCCTGTTTGAACTGGGCACCCACCGGGTGGTTCATATACCGAACTGCAGCGTTCACCACCCGCTCATAAACCATGTGGCGACCGTGGTTCGGCGTGCGCTGGTGGATGCGAACGTTCCCGCGTTTTCGGACGGCGCCCATCGGGGCCTTGCGCGTTATCTGCAAGTGGTCGTGGAACGCAGCTCGCAAACCGCGCAGGTCGTCATCGTCGCCAACAGCGCGACGCCGGAGCCGCTGGCCGAATGCGCGGCTCTGATTCGCGAACGCCTCGGGAAGGACCTGCACAGCCTTTGGTTCAACGCGAATCTCGAGCGCGCCAACAGCATTCTCGGCCCGCACTTTCATCGCTGGTGCGGGCCGGAAAGCGTGGTCGAACGATTTGGCGGAGCGGCGGTGCACTATCCGCCGGGGGCATTTGGGCAAAGCAACCTGGATATCGCGCAGCTCATCATCGAGCATGTGCGCGAGCAGATTCCGGCCGGTTCGCGGGTCGCTGAGTTTTACGCGGGCGTCGGCGCCATCGGGCTGTCGGTTCTCCGGCAAGTCGGGCAAATCAGCCTGAATGAACTGAGTCCGAGTTCATTGCACGGTCTCGAGCTTGGAGTCGCACAGCTGACTGCGGCGCAGCGGAGCAAAATCTGCGTCATGCCGGGTGAGGCCGCGGCCAACCGGCTGGCCGCGTCCGAGGCCCAAATTGTGATTGCCGACCCTCCCCGCAAAGGCTTGGATCCGGCGCTCACCGAGTACTTCGGCCATCAGCCCCCCGAAGGGCTTATTTATGTCAGTTGCGGGGTCGAATCGCTGCGTCGTGATGCGGCGCAGCTAACCTCGCGCGGCCGGCTGCGTCTGGTTTCCTTGAGGGCATTCAATCTCATGCCTTTCACCGAGCACGTAGAGAGTGTGGCTTGCTTCCGGCGCGTCGGCTGCGATGTGCCTTGATTTATGGTCATTCGACCACTGGACAACGGTCACGGCTGGGGCTATAGCTAGCCTTGGGGAATGCCTTGAATCAGGAGAGCGTTATGACCGCTTATATGCGAATCGCAGCCGTTGTCCTCGCCGGAGCGGCCCTGTTCGGCTGCGCGACCACGGCCGAGAATGCGAAGTCAAAACCGTCTGTCGCTGCGGCGCAGGATCCAACCTGCCTGACCGATACCGGCAGCCGCGTGCCCGGAATCAAATGTCGGGGATACGGACGCGCTTATTCAGGCAACGACATCGACAAGACCGGCCAGACCGATGCCGGAAATGCGCTGGCGCTTTTGGACCCTGCGATCACGGTGCACCATTGAGCTGCGCGGCGTGACGGCCGCCGACTAACCGCGAAGGTCCTCGAGCAGCATTTGCGCACCTTTCTCGGCGATCATCGCCGTCGGCGTGTTGGTATTTCCGGACGTGATCGTCGGCATGATGGAGGCATCGATCACCCGAAGGTGCTGCATGCCGTGAACGCGCAGGCGCGCATCCACAACCGCTTCGGGATCGTCCGACGGCCCCATTTTCGCGGTGCCGACCGGATGGAAAATCGTGGTGCCGATATTTCCCGCGGCCACGCTCAGGGAATGTGTGTCGTCGCCGACAGCGGGGCCGGGCAGCAATTCCACCGGTGAAAAAACCTGCACCGCGGGTTGCGCCATGAGGCGCCGGGTCGCGCGAATGGCGTCCGCGGCGACGGCGCGATCAGCGGGCGTCGCCAGGTAGTTGGGCGCGATCATCGGCGGCTCCGACGGATCGGCGGACCTGAGTCTCACACTGCCGCGCGAAGTCGGGCGCAGATTGCAAGCGCTCAGGGTGATCGCCGGAAATCGGTGCAACGGTTCGCCGAACCTGTCGAGCGACAGCGGCTGCACGTGGAACTCGATGTTGGCCCGCGGTTGCTGCGGATCCGAGCGCATAAAAATACCGAGTTGCGATGGCGCCATGGTCAAAGGGCCGCGCCGTCTTACGGCATAATCCAGACCCATCCAGGCGCGCCGCCACATCGAGTGATAGGCCTCGTTGAGCGTCTTCACATTGCTGACCTTGTAGATCGCGCGCTGCTGCAAATGGTCCTGCAAATTCGCACCCACGCCGCGCCGCTCGAGAATGGTCTCAATGCCGAGAGGGGCGAGCCATTCGGGCCGGCCGATCCCCGACAAGCTCAAGAGTTGCGGCGATCCGATCGCGCCCGCCGCGAGAATGAGTTCTCCCTGGGTGCGCACCTCGAGCTTCTGAGCGCCGCGCCGCAGCTGCACGCCGCAGGCGCGTCCCTTTTCGATGATCAACCGCTCTGCCACTACATTGAGCTCGAGCCGCAAATTGCGCCGCGCCAACGCCGGCTTGAGGAAGCCGCGCGCGGCCGACCAGCGCCGCCCACGCTTCTGGTTGACGTGAAAGTAGGAAACCCCCTCGTTGTCGCCGCAATTGAAGTCTTCGAGCGACGGCAGGCCGAGCTGAAGCGCCGCCTCGCGCACCGCGTCGAGTACCCGCCAGCGCACCCGCGGCGCCTCAACGCGATATTCGCCGCCCGATCCATGGTGTTCGCCTTCGCCCAGGAAATGATCTTCGAGGCGTTTGAATAATGGCAACACGTCGCGCCATGCCCAGCCGGTGAGCCCGAGGGAGCGCCAGCCATCGTAGTCCGCTGCTTGGCCGCGCATGCTGATCATGGCGTTGATTGCCGAGGAACCGCCGACGACCTTGCCGCGCGGGAAAGCGAGCGAGCGGCCGTTGAGACCCGCTTCGCTCTCCGTTCGGAACATCCAATCCGAGCGCGGATTGCCGATCGCAAACAAGTAACCCACCGGGATGTGATACCAAATCCAATTGTCCGTCCCGCCGGCCTCGAGCAACAGAACTCGACGGCCGGGATCCGCGGACAGTCGGTTGGCCAGAATGCATCCGGCCGTCCCGGCGCCCACGATGATGCAGTCGTAGTCCCCCGCCAGGCGCATCAGGGCGCTGCTAGCCATGGGCGGGATAGGTGATATAGCCCTCGGGTCCCTGGGAGTACCAGGTCTTCTGATCATCCGCATTCAGCGGCAGACCGTTGGCGAAACGATAGGGAAGATCAGGATTCGCCAGGAACTTTCTGCCGAAGGTGATGGCATCGGCGGCGCCGCTGCTCAAGGCCGCCTGCCCGCGAGCCAGGTCATAATCGGAGTTGAGCACCAGGATTCCCTTGTATGCCTTGCGGATCAGCGGCGCCACCGCCGGCCGGTCTGAGCGGCCAAACGTACCTTCGGGTCCGGGTTCGCGCAGTTCCAGGAACACGATGCCGAGCCGATCCAATGCGGCAGCCGCTGCCGGAAACAACTCCGACTGATTGCTGTCGTCCACCCCCTGCGATTCGCCATTGGGCGATAGGCGTACGGCGGTGCGGTCCTTGCCGACGGTGTCGATCAGCGCTTGCACGACTTCGCGCAACAAGCGCACGCGATTCTCGATCGAGCCGCCGTAGCAGTCGGTGCGATGGTTGCCGCCGTCGCGCAAAAATTGATCGATCAGGTAGCCATTGGCCGCATGCAGCTGCACGCCATCGAATCCGGCGGCAAGCGAATTTTTCGCGGCGATCACGTAGTCGCCGATCAGGCGCGGAATTTCCTCGAGCATCAAGGGCCGCGCCTCGACATACGGCTGCCGCCCCTCATAGGTGTGCGCTTTGCCCGGCGCGGTGGTGGCACTCGCGGATACCGGCTGCACTCCGTGCAGAGAAGGGTGTACGAGCCGGCCCATGTGCCAGAGCTGGGCGAAGATACGGCCGCCCGCCGCGTGCACCGCAGCGGTCACTTTTTTCCAGCCGGCCGCCTGTTCTTGACTGAACAAGCCGCCGGCGTACGGCCAACCGCTGCCCTCCAGGCTGATGTGGGTCGCTTCCGTAATGATCAGCCCCGCCGAGGCACGCTGAGAATAATAGGTCGCCATCAAGTCGGTCGGAACATGCTCGCGGCTGGCGCGCCCGCGCGTCAGGGGCGCCATCCAGATCCGATTGGGGCAGGTAAGGCGGCCAACATTGATCGGGTCAAACAACGTCGTCATGAATTCCCTTATGTGCAATTGAGGGGGCGGCCGGCATGCTAACAGAGCTCGACGTGCGGCCGAATGCGTTGATCGCGTACAATGCCGCTCGCCAGCCGATATCACAAAATTAAAACTTAGGACTGATACACATGAGTCGCATGATTGTTCTGATCGCCTTCCTGAGCGTTGCGCTGCATGTTGGAGCGGCGGATTCGAACGCCAACGCCACCGGCAAATTCACCGTGGGCCGCTATCTTGATCTGCAGTCGGCGAGCGCGCCGCAAATTTCGCCGGACGGCTCGCAGATTCTCTATACACGGACGATGATCGACAAACAGGCGGACAAATACCAGAGCGCGATTTGGACCGTGAACGCGGACGGTTCGCATCACCGCTTCCTGGCCAAGGGCGGCGGCGCGGTCTGGTCCGCGGACGGTAAGAGCATTGCGTTCCTCGCCCAAGGCGAGCCGAAAGGCGCGCAAGTCTTCGTGCTGCAGCTTGGAGTTCAAGGACCGCCGACCCAGCTCACCTGGCTTGCCGAGGAGCCGGGCAATTTGCACTGGTCGCCCGACGGGAAATGGATCGGCTTCACCATGAGAGTTCCCGATCCTGAAAAGTGGAACATCGACCTGCCCGCGGCGCCGGAAGGCGCGAAATGGGCGAAGACGCCGCACTACACCGAACGGCTGCACACCTATCGGGACCGAGCGGGCTTCACCGAACGCGGCTGGCAACATCTTTTCATGGTGGCGAGCGACGGGGGTGCGCCGCGCCAGGTCACGAGCGGCAATTGGAATGTCGGGGCGGCCGCATTCGAAGTGGCGACGAGCGTCGACTGGGATTTCATGCCCGACGGTCGTTCCGTCGTCATCGAAGGCTATAAAGAAGGCGATCCGGACCGCAACGACCGCGAGGGCTACATCTACTCGGTCGATCTCAAGAGCGGCGCGGTCACCCGGCTCACGACCACGAAAGGAAGTTGGGGACAGCCCGCCGTGTCTCCGGACGGCAAGACCATTGCCTACGTGGGATACACCAAGACCGATACCAATCACGTCATGGAGCTGTGGACCATGTCCGCAGACGGCAGCAATGCAACGCTGCAGTCGCAGGGGTTCGATCGAGACCCGAGGGGCATCAAGTGGGCGCCGGACGGCGGCGCGCTGTATTTCACGGCGGAGGATCGCGGCAGCATTCATCTCTACAGTTGGTCGCGGGGCAAAGGCATTCGCCAGCTTACCAACGGCGCCGAAGTCTTGCTGAGCCCGACGGTCGGCAAGGGCGCCATCGCCGCCGTTCGCTCGTCTTTTCGCGAACCCGGCAATGTGGTGCTGTTGAATGAACGGCGCCCCGAGAACGTGCAGCAGCTCACTCATCTCAACGATGAGCTGCTGCGCGAGGTCCCCCTCGCCAATGCCGAGGAGATTTGGTATGACTCCAGCGGCGGCGCGAAAATTCAGGGCTGGATCGTCAAGCCGCCGGATTTCGATCCCGCGCGCCACTATCCGTTGCTGCTCGAAATCCATGGCGGCCCGCAAGGCATGTACAACGTCGGGTTCAGTCCGCAATTCCAGAATTTCGCCGCGAACGGTTATGTGGTGCTGTTCACCAATCCGCGCGGATCGACCGGCTATGGAACGGCTTTCGGCGATGCCATTTTGAAGCATTACCCGGGCCCTGACTACGATGACCTGATGGCCGGGGTCGATGCCGTGCTCAAGAAGGGCATGGTGGATGAGTCGCGCTTGTACGTCTCGGGTTGCAGCGGCGGCGGCGTGCTATCCAGCTGGATGATCACCCACACGAATCGTTTCGCGGCGGCCGCGGTTCGCTGTCCGGTGATCGACTGGATCAGCATGGCGGGAGAAACCGACGTGCCCTTCTTCACCTATCGATTCTTCAAGAAGCCGTTTTGGGAAGATCCGACCGACTGGCTCGAGGAATCTTCCTTGATGCATGTCGGCAATGTGAAGACCCCGACGCTGCTGATGACGGGGGAGCTCGACCGGCGCACGCCCATTCCGCAAAGCGAGGAGTTTTACCAGGCGCTCAAATATCGCGGCGTTCCGGCGGCGATGCTGCGTTTCGATCAGGAATTCCACGGCACCGGTTCCAAGCCCTCGAATTGGATGCGCACGCAGCTCTATATGATGAGCTGGTTCGCGCGCTACAGCGGCAATCCGCCGCTGCCGGCGCCGCACTAGGCGCTACGCCCCGAGCGGCAGATCGCCCTGCGCCGCCATGCGGCGCAGGGTCGGTGTCTCGCCCGGCTTCCAAACCGGAGAGCGGTAGCTGACGCGGTAGCGCAAGGCTCCGCCGTCGGCCGTCAGTGCCCGCTCGAGGGGCCGCGGCATGCAAACCAATTCGGCGTCGAGAAAGGACGCGTGCGCCGCTATCAGCACATAGCCATGACCGCCGCAATCCATCAAATCGAGATTGGGCGCGACTTCGGGGTTGGCTGCCGCCGCGATCGCGGCAGGATCTGCGCCGCGCTGCATCGCCAGGCTGGCCTTCACACCGCGGCGCGCGCTGAGATTGATGGTCGCGAGGCCGGGTTGGCCGGGCGTCGAGGGCTGTCGATAGATGGCCGCCCAGGGTTTGTCGGGCGTCATGGAGTGATCGAAAGCCTCGGCGGCCGTGGGTGCGGAAATCGACCCGGTGACGAATTCGAGAGCGACCGGCGCGTACGGCTTGGGCGGCAAGGACGCCGCGAGCCAGCCGGCATAGAAAGCGTGGCGATCGCCCGCGAGGCTCACCAAGCCGGTTATGCGGTTGTCGCGGACATGATCCAAGATCTGCGCGCGTTCGAAGCGGTAGCCGCCCCAATCGTCGTGGGCGAAGACTCCGTAACCCGCGCCCGGCCACTTGGGTCCCCCGCCTTCCGGCAGATTGTGCAGATCGGCGCGTACATCGGTCGCGCCCACCGAGTTGCCCCAAAGTTTCCAAGTCGCGCTCGAACCGCTGAGCTGCGCGAGGAACCAGGCCTTTTGAGTTTTGCCGAGCATGGATTGCGGCGGTTCCCCGCTGCGGAAATTTCGCAGTTGCCGACCGCCCAATGCAATGTGCGGCGGCGGCCGCCCTTGATCGTAGGCCGACCCCGCATCGAGGATATCGAGGGCTTCCTCCGCCAACATGCGCGGAAAATCCTTGGAAAAAAAAGCCGCCATCTCAGGCCGGTTGGCGAGGTCGCGCGACCGATAGCTGCGGTTGTCCGTCAAGATCAATTCGACATTGCGGCCGAAACGCAGAGCGCGGTAGGTCGTCATGCTGCCGATCGCCGCCAGATTGTCGGCCTGCAATCCCAAGCCGTGATCATCGAACTTCTCGATGGGCGCATCTTTCACGATCGGCGCCACGAATTGATCCAACCGGCCCGATGGTTGCTTCACGCGGCTCGGCTGGTACTCGAACCATGCTTGATTGGCGGCGACTTTGCGCGTTTGCGCCGGACGCAGGCCGCCGAAGTCCTCTTGGCTCTGCCATCCTTTCCATGAGAATTCGTGATTATCGGCCATGCAGACGAACGGCCAGCGGGCGCGCGCATCCTGGATATCGACATCGTGCAAATAGGCGCGGTAGATGGTTCTATAGTCCGCCACCGCGGTGGGCACGTGAAAATCCTCGATCTTCTCGCCGCTGGGATAGCGCAGAATGTCCCTGATTCGCCGATCGTACATTCCTTGCGGACGGTCTTCCGGGTACCAGACGATTTCGTAAAAGAAATCGCCCAGGTGCATGACGAAGTCGAGACGTTGATCGGGCGGCGCCTTCGCGTCCTCGAAAATCATGCGGCGATAGGCGTTTTGCGCACCGTCATTGCAGTTCTGGCAGCTGACGAATGCGAAGCGCACCGTCCGCGCATCGTCAGGCGCCGGAGCGGTCACGGTGCGGCCGAGACGGCTGCCTTCGCCGTTGGCGTCAATAAAGCGATACCAGTATTCGCGCGCGGGTTTCAGCCCGCCCACCAGCACCCGGCAGGTCCAATCGGACTGCGCGGACATCTGCGTTTTTGCGCGCGCCACGAGATGTTCGAACGCGGGATCCTCCGCGACCTCGACCGTGACCTCGGGTACCGGCCGAGCCGCTGTGGCCGGACAGCGCGTCCAGAGAATCACACTGTCCGCGTGCGGGTCGCCGGACGCAACGCCCTCAGGGAAGCGCTTGCGCACCTCGCTCCACGCGGGCGATCGCAGCGAGCGTGAACCGCCCCACGCGTAGCTGGCGCCGATCGCGGCTGCGGAGGCGATGATTTGGCGTCGAGTGAGCGGCAACGGCGTCCTAGAAGGGATCACGTCCCGTGAGGCGATGGCGTAGCATATCCGCGAAGGCGGGTTTTTTGAAAATTAATCTTCGACGGGTGGTGAAGCGATGAACATGAATTCTTTGAGCCGGCGCGACCTGTTTGCGCTGGGACTTGCCGCTGCGGCGCCGTTTGAGCTGCTCGCGGAACTTGCAAGGGCAGCGCCGGCGGCCTCGAATGCAATGCGCACCTTGGATCGCTTCATCGCGGGCTATTGTGCGGCCATGAATGCGCCGGGGCTGACGCTCGGACTTGCAAACGGGGCGGGCACCGTCCGCGCCGCGGCCTACGGCTATGTCGATCTGGCCGCCAAGCTGCCGGTTACCACGTCGCATCTTTTTGAAATCGGTTCGATTTCCAAGTCGTTCGTCGGCTTGACCGTTCTTCAGCTGCACGATGAGCAGAAAATCGATTTGCAGGCGCCCATCCACGATTATCTTCCCTGGCTGTCCATGGAAACTCCTTATGGGGAGATTCTCGTGCATCATTTATTGACGCATTCGAGCGGCATGCCCGATGACGCACCGCTGATTCCCAGCTCGCCGGAGCGGCGCCCGCGCCAGGCGCTCAAACCCGGTTCCGAGTTCCATTACAGTAATTGGGGTTACGATGCTTTGGGGCGTTTGATCGAAGCGGTCGACGGCCGTCCCTGGCCCGCGGCCGTCACAGCCCGTATCTTGAAGCCGGTCGGCATGAACGACACTGCGCCGACCATCAGCAGCGCGTCGCGCGCACGCATTGCGCAGAGCTACGTACCCTTGCACGATGATCGGCCTTACCCGCGCCATGGCGCGCTGGTGCCCGCCGGCAATCTGGCGGTGGAATTCGCCGCCGGCTCGATTGCATCGACGCCCAAGGACATGTCGCTGTACATGCAAATGATTTTGAATCGCGGCGAGATACGCGGCGGCCGCATCGTTTCGGAGGACAGTTTCAAGCTGTTCTCGACCCCGCACATCGCGGCCCCGGCGTTTGGTCCGACCGCCGGTTACGGCTACGGAATCGCGGTCGACAAACTCGACGGGCACGTGCGCCTGAGGCATACCGGCGGCATGGTTTCGTTCATGTCCGCCATTCACATGGACCTGGATGCGAAATTCGGTGCGTTCGCATCCATCAATGCGCAGTTAGGCTACCGGCCCAATCCGGTCGCGCAGCTGGCCCTGCAGCTGTTGCGTGCCGAGAAGGAGGGCGGTAAGCCGCCGGCCGAGCCGCCGTTCGATGCCGCGGCAAAGGTCGAGTCCGCCGGCAGCTATAGCGCGATATATACCTCCGGATCCGGCCGCCGCATCGAGATCAGAAACGCGGCCGAGCGGCTCACTCTGCTGACGGAAGGGCGCACCATTCCATTGCAGCAATCCGAAGACGGAACCTTCATTGCCGATCAGGCCGGCTTCGATCTGTTCCCGATCGTATTCGAGCGCGCGTCGAATTCGTCCGCCGGCGACAAACCGAACGCCCCGGTCACTGCGCTCGCCTATGGGGCGGATTGGTATGCCCGTGCCGGATACCAAGGCGAGAAAATGCTTGAGCCGTCCGCCGTCCTGGCCAAATATGTGGGCGACTACTATTCAGAGAATCCGTGGCTCGGCACGGTTCGGGTGGTGCAGCGGCAGCGCCGGCTGTGGATGGGCGGCACGGATCTTTTGGTGCCCATCGGCAATCATCTGTTCAGGATAGGCGAGGAAGCAACCAATCCGGGCGTCGCGGAATTCTCGCAATGGGTTGACGGCAAGCCGAATTTGCTGTGGATCGAAGGTAATCAATTCTTGAAAGTTACGGGAGCGCCTGCTTGAAACTGCTGCGTTATGGTCCGCCCAAACACGAAAAGCCCGGTCTTTTGGACCGCGATGGCGCAATCCGCGATCTGTCCGCGCACATCGACGACATTTCTGCTTTGACCGTGACGCCGCAAAGTTTGGCGCGCCTCGCGGCGTTGAACAGCAATGAACTGCCTCTGGTCGGCGGCTCGCCCCGGCTGGGTGTGCCGGTCAAAGGCATCGGAAAGTTCATTGCCATCGGTTTGAATTATGCGGATCACGCCAAGGAGGGGAATTTTGCCATTCCCGACGAACCGCCGATGTTCACCAAGGCGATCAGTTGTTTGAACGGCCCCAATGACGATGTCATGCTGCCCAAGGATTCGTTGAAAGGCGATTGGGAAGTCGAATTGGGGGTCGTTCTCGGCCGCACGGCGCGCTATGTCAGCGAGGAGCGGGCGCTCGAAACCGTGGCCGGCTACGTGATCGCCAATGACGTGTCGGAACGCGCTTTTCAGTTGGAGCACGGCAATCAATGGGACAAAGGCAAGGGCTGCGATACCTTTGGACCGGTAGGCCCCTGGCTCGTAACGGCCGATGAAGTCGGCGATCCGCAAAATCTGCAGATGTTCTTGAACGTCAACGGTCAACGCAGGCAAACCGGCAATACGCAGCGGATGATTTTCACGGTGCATCAATTGATAGCTTATGTCAGTCGATTCATGACGCTGTATCCCGGCGACCTGTTGATCACCGGCACGCCGCCGGGCGTCGGCATGGGTCACAAGCCGAATCCCATTTTTCTCAAGGCCGGCGACGAAATGCACCTCGGCATCGACAAGCTCGGCGAGCAGCGGCAGAAAGTGGTCGCGTGGCGCCACTTGGGCGATGAGGCCCTATGAGCCGGGTGCCGCGCAAAGCGACACTGTGCCGGCGCCATGGGGACGCGGGCACAGTGTGTAGGCCAATACTACTAATCTAGCCCAAAGTATTATCGGTTCTGCGCCACCAGTTTCGATACCTGCGACCACTGCTCAGAGGCGCGGGCGATGTTGCCGGCGACGTCCTTCTTCCAGTTCTTGCGGGATTCGAGGTCGCTGAACATGTAGAGCTTGCCGTCGACGAGCGCGAATACACGCGGGTGCGCGCCGATTTTGCGGCCCTGCGAGACGCCGTAGGCGTCGAAGCCGCCGTATTGCGGCGCGTATTTCGCCGGGTCGCTCGCGAACGCGCGTAAATGCGCGGGTGTGATGAAGTAGAACTTCGAACCCTTGTAGTCGAAGCTGAGCTCCTTGTTTCCCTGGATCGGATCCGGCGAAGGCGTAAAATAGGACAATGCGTCGTAGCTGTTCAGCGCGACGCCCTTCTCCTCGAAGAAATCGCCGGCGAAAACTTGAGCAGCAGAGAGCGTCAAGAGCGCGGCGGAAGTAAAACGAACGATTGATCGGTAGTTCACGGTAATCTCCAAAATGTTCAGCAAAACATCACGATATTCGGCGACTCGCGTCGCCGGCGCGCGGCGCGCGCAGTCAGTCCTCAGCTCGCTTGAATGAGCTCCGCCTTGGCCGCTACCGAGTCGTTGACCGCAATGACGGCAAAGGGAATGAGAGCAAGGACCATTGAAAGGATCAGGGCACTGGCGTTGGCGATTATTTTCATGGGCGTCTCCCGGCGTTGGACCATGGGGAGCACTGTAAGGCGCATCTGGGCGCTTTGTTTGGCGGTGCGCCGAACCGCGAGATCCACGGCGCGAGCGGCAGGGATGGGTCGCGAACGGTAGGGGCGCCGGGCCGCCGGGCGCCGCATGCTAGAATTCGGCCGCCGGATCGACGCCAAGGCATGCAAAACCGGGGCAAATGGGCATCCCGGTTGCGGACCATACCGAAGGAGCGCGCATGATTTTCGAGTCCGTTTCCAGCGGAGGTTGCCGCTCCTACCTCGTGGGCTGCGAGGAAACCTGCGCGGCGGCGCTGATCGATCCCGAACTCAGCCAAATCGACCGCTACAATGCCCTGGCGGCCCGGCACGGACTGCGCTTCCGCTATCTCATCGACACGCACACCCATGCCGATCATTTCTCGGCGACGCGGCAGCTCGCAAATCAGCTCGATGCGCCCGTCGTCATGCACCGTGCGAGCCCCGCACCCTTCGTCGATCTGCGGCTCGAAGGCGGTGATTTATTGGTGGTTGGACGACTGCGTCTGCAGTCCTTGCACACCCCGGGACATACCGGCGACTCCATGTGCCTGTGCGTCGAAGATCGCATCTTTACCGGAGACACTTTGCTGATCGGGGCGACCGGCCGCACCGACTTGCCCAGCGGAGACGCCGGCGCATTATACGAGAGTCTGTTCCACGGCCTGCTCACGCTCGACCCAGCGTTGAAAGTATTTCCCGCGCACGAGTACAGGGGCCGCACGCATTCCACCATCGCGCAAGAACTCGCCGACAATCCGCGCCTGCAAAAGCGGCAGCGCGGCGCTTTTGTCGACATGATGCACGGTCTGAATCTCACCATGCCGACGCATGTCACCGAAGCGCTGCGCACCAACATGAGCGGCGGAAAAACGCTTGCCGAGATGCTGTCCGACGCCGCCGCCTCGGTGCCGTTCATGTCGATGGCGCAGCTGAAGGCGAACATTGAAAGCCGGCGTGAAGACATGATCGTTCTCGATGTGCGCGAACGCGATGCCTACGAAGACGGCCATATCCCGGGAGCGATTCACCTGCCGCGCGGACAACTGGAGCTGCGCGTGAACGAGGAGCTCAAGGATCCGACGCGGCGGATTCTGGTTTGCTGCGAATTTGGACGCATTTCCACGTTGGCCACCGCGACGCTGCGCACGATGGGATTTTCAGGCGCGGTCGCGCTGGACGGCGGCGTCAAAGCTTGGCGGGAAGCCGGATACCCCGTTCAAGCCGGACAGCAGCCGTAGAATAAACCATCCGCGCTTTGGCATCGGTAGGCCGAGTCCTACATGCAGTGGCGGTGTCGGCCGTCATGCCGCCCTGGCGCTGCGCTTGCACCACGGACGGGGAGTCCGCAGACTTCTCGGTGCAGCCGATAAGAACGTATAGCGAGGGATGCCGAACCACGTGCCCAGCGTTTCTTGGAGCCAGCACCTGACCGTGTTTGCCGCCGCGGTCGTCTGCGCCGGCGGAGCCTCCCTCTCCGCCGCGGCGCCCCTCGAGTCCGCTTCGGCCGATGACTTGACGCGATTATCGTTGGCGGAATTGGCAAATGTCGAAGTGACATCCGTGTCCAAATCCAGTCAAGCGCTGCAGAAGGCCGCAGCCTCGATCTTCGTCATTACTCACGACGACATCCAGCGCTCCAGCGCCAGCAACGTATTCGAGGCGCTGCGTTTGGCGCCCAATCTCTTGGTCACGCAAGTCTCGGCGACGAGTTATACCGTTGCCTCGCGCGGCTTCGGCGGCAACCCGACGTCGCAGAATTTCGCCAACAAGCTGCTGATTCTGGTCGACGGCCGCAGCGTCTACACGCCGTTGTACTCGGGTATCTACTCATTTGCGCTGGACCTCGTGCTCGAAGATGTCGATCGGATCGAAGTGATCAGCGGTCCTGGTGCGACTTTATGGGGTGCGAACGCCATGAATGGCGTCATCAACATCATCACGCGCCCGGCAAACTCGACGGCCGGCGCGTTTGTCGATGCGGCGGCGGGAAACAACGAGCAGACGGTGGCGGCGCGATATGGCGGCAATGCGGGCGAAGGCGCGGCGTTTCGGGTCTACGCGGACGGATTTCAGCGCGCCGCCATGGAAATTGCGCCGGCAGAAAGCGCAGGCGATCGTTGGACGAAGGGCCAGGTTGGATTTCGCTACGACTGGGCCAGCGATGCGAACAGCTTCACGGTACAGGGAGACGCCTACCGCGCCACCGAGCACCAGTTGGCGGCTCAGGATGGCTTGGCGCTCGGCGGGAATGTCGTGGCGCGTTTCGAGCACCATGGAGATCGATCGAATCTTAAGGTACAGGCCTATTACGACCAATCCGAGCAACAGGCGCCGGGCAGCGGCGGCGGATTTGTGCTCAATACCTATGACTTCGAGGTGCAGCAGAGCATCGCATTGGGGAGCCGTAACTTGCTGGTCGTGGGGGGCGGGGAGCGGCTCAACGACTACTCGATCACCAATGCCGTCTCGCTGTTGTTCGAACCTTCGAGCCGCGATTTGACACTGGGCAATGTGTTTGCCCAGGACACCCTGCAGTTGGCGCCCACCCTGGATTTGGTTCTGGGCTTCAAGATGGAAGATGATCCCTATTCAGGTTGGTCGCCGCTGCCCGACGTGCGCACCTCGTGGCAGGTCAACGACAAGACGACCTTGTGGGCCGCCGCATCGCGTGCAATCCGCTCACCCACGCCTTTCGATGTGGACGTGGTCGAAAAAATAGGCCCCACGGTTTTTCTCACCGGCAACCCGCAGTTCCGTCCCGAAAGCCTCTGGGCGTATGAAGCCGGCAGCCGCCTGCAGGCAGCATCGAATCTGCTGGTGACCATGGCCGCGTTCTACAACGACTACGACGATTTGAAGACGGTGGAGCCGGCATCCGCGACGGTGTTTTTGCCGCTGCAGTGGGGCAACATGATGCGGGGACATACCTTCGGAATCGAGGCCTGGGCGAATTGGCAGGTCAATAACTGGTGGCGCCTATCGCCAAGCTTTACCTGGCTGGGCGAACACCTGGCTTTCAAGTCCGGGGCAAGCGGTCTGCTCGGTGTCGCCCAGGCGGCGGATGATCCAAGCTCCCATGCTGCGTTGACGTCGTCGATGGATTTGTCTCGGCGACTGAGCATCGATGCCACGGTGCGGTATGTCGGCGCGCTGCCGAGTCCCGCGCTGCGCAGCTACTACGAGGCGGATCTGCGCTGCGGCTGGCACGTCAGCCAGGCATGGGATGTGTCCATCAGCGGCCAAAATCTGTTGCACAAGGAGCATTTGGAGTTTGCCGCCCCCAATGGCGAATACATTACCCGCAGCGTGCTGGTCGAAAGTCGATGGCGGTTTTAATCGAGCCCGCACTGCGGGTCAGGCGCTGCTTGATATCGCTGTTGCGGCTGGTGCCGGGCGCCGCCCTCATGCTGTTTGCGGCGCCGGCTCTGAGCGCGCCCGCGTATTCCGAGGATGCGGTCAAAGCGGCATATCTTTATCGCTTCACGCAATACATAGAATGGCCGCAAGCGTCGCCCCCGGATGTTCCCTTCACCATCGCGGTTCTGGATGCGCCGGGAGTTGCCGCGGAGCTGCGCCGGATTTTACCGAATCACCGCATCAAGAACTCAGCGGCGCAGGTGCGGGAAATTGCTCGCGTGCAAGATCTCGGCGCGGCGCAGATGCTCTATATTGGCGCGACTCAAGCCGATCGGCTGCGCGACGTCATTGCGGCGCTCGGGGCGCGGCCGGTGCTGGTGGTCACCGACGCGGAGCGCGGCCTCGCCGCAGGCAGCGTTTTGAATTTCGTGCTGCTCGAACATCGCGTCCGGTTCGAGGTTTCGCTGGCCGCCGCCGATCGCTCGCACCTGCGGATCAGCTCGGAATTGCTCGGTGTCGCCACGCGTGTCGAGACGCCGGGCCATCGATCCGGGATCGCAAAGTCGCTGCACGACGTGGTGGGGAACAAATGATTTCCGGCCAGCAGTCCGGGCACGAATCGATTCGCGGCAAACTCATGCGCGTCGTCTTGGTTACAACCGCGGCGGCCGTACTGGTTGCAGGCATCGCCATGCTGACCCGCGACCTGACGGTGAATCGGCTGTCGTGGGGCGAGGACCTCGCCAATCAGGCCACCATCATCGGCTTGGCGACCACGCCGGCGCTGGCCTTCGATGATCACGCGGCGGCGGAGCATTTTCTGACGGCATTGCGTGCGCGCCCGCCCATCCTCATGGCCGCACTGTACGATTCGAACGGCCGTCTGTACGCGTCCTACTCGAAGGAACCGCAATTCGTCCCCAGTCCCCAGGTTCCCGTCATCGATGGCAGCCGCATCACCGGTCAACAAGTCGAGATCGTGCAGCCCATCGTGCGCGGCGCCGAGACGCTGGGATCGCTCTACATCAAAGGACGGTACGACTTGACCGGCCGGGCGACCGCCTATGTCGGCATCTTTGGCCTGGTCATGGCATTCAGTCTATGGGTGGCGTACGTGTTGTCGCGGCGCCTGCAGCGGGTGATAACTGAGCCGCTCGAGGCGATGACCCGTGCGGCCCGCGAGATCGTCGAGCGCCGCGACTATTCGATGCGCGCCAGGAAATTCACCAATGATGAGTTCGGCCTGGTCGCCGACGCGTTCAACAACATGCTCGATGAAGTGCAGCGGCGTGCGCTGGCGCGCGAACAGGCAAACATCGAATTACAGAAGCAGATCGAAGTCAGGGAGGCGGCCGAAGCAGCCTTGAAAATCGCCACCGCGCGGCTCGAAAGCACCCTGGCTGCCGCGGAGATAGGCACCTGGAGTTGGGATGTGCTCACCAATCAGTTTACAGCGGACCGCAATCTCGCGGCGCTCTTCGGCCTCGAGGACGAGCGCGAACTGCAGGGGGATCCGCAGGTACACCGGCGCCAGATTCACGTCGAAGATTTGCCCGGGGTCGTGGCCGCCGAGCGCGCGGCGAAGGCCACCGGGGTGCTCGCCTCCACGGAATTTCGCGTGATTTGGGCCGACGGTTCCGAACACTGGATGGCGCGCCGCGGCAAGGTCCAGGTGGATGCGGATGGGCGGGCGGTTGTTCTCTCCGGCTTGCTCATCGACATCACCGCGCAAAAAATCGCGGAGCAGGCTTTGCGGGCCAGCGAAAAGCTCTACCGGGCCATCGGCGAGTCCATCGACTTCGGCGTGTGGGTGGTCGATCGCAGCGGCCGCAGCGTGTACACCAGCGATTCGTTTCTCAAGTTGATCGGCAAGACCCAGGCGCAGCTGGCGACGTCGAACTGGATCGAGTTCCTGCATCCCGCGGAGCGGGAGGCGACCGTTGCGGCCTGGCGGGAATACCTACGCTCCGACGGCGCGTGGTATCACGAAGTTCAGGTGTTGGGAGCCGACGGCCGCTATCACCCCGTGCTCTCGCAGGGAGTGGCGATCCGCGGCGAGCATGGGGAAGTCACCGGCTGGGCGGGAATCAATCTCGATATCAGCAGACTGAAGGCCACCGAAGAGGCGCTGCGCGACGCCGATCGCCGCAAGGATGAATTTCTCGCAACCCTTGCTCATGAGCTCCGCAATCCCCTGACGCCGATTCGGCACGCCGTGAAGCTGTTGGGCGGCGATGCCGCGAATGAGGGTCAGCAGCGCTGGGCTCGGGAGGTGATCGCGCGTCAATTGCAACGCATGGCATTGATGCTCGATGACTTGCTCGAGATTTCGCGCATTACGCAGGGCCGTCTCGAATTGAAGACCGAGGTGGTGGACCTTGCCTCCATCATCAATACAGCCGTTGAAACCGCGCGCCCCCTCATCGAGGCGAAGCGGCAAAATCTGAATGTCACATTGCCGGCGCGGCCCTTGAGCGTGGCGGTGGATCCTTTGCGCATTTCTCAATCGATTTCAAACCTGCTCACCAACGCGGCAAAGTATACCGATGCGAACGGCAACATTTCGCTCGCGGTCGAGCTGCGGCCGGAGGAAATTGCGATCAGCGTCAAAGACGACGGCATCGGTCTGGAGCCGCAGGCGCTGCCGCGCGTATTCGACATGTTCTCGCAGGTCAAATCGGCGATCGATAGATCGGAGGGCGGCTTAGGGATTGGTCTTGCACTGGTGAAGGGAATGATCCAACTGCACGGAGGCCGGGTCGAGGCGGCGAGTTTCGGCGCCGGACGCGGCAGTCAGTTCACGATCCACCTGCCGTGCGCCGGCCTATTGGCGCTGCCGCCCGAGCAGAGCGAAGCGCAGTTGTCCGAGACTAGACTGCGGCCCGGGGCGCGGCGCACTGTATTGGTGGCTGACGACAATCGCGACGCCGCCGACTCGCTCGCGCTGTTGCTGGATATGGACGGTTATGAGACGGCGGTGGCGCATGGTGGATTGAAGGCGCTGGATGATATTCGCCGCTTCCGGCCCGCGGCGGCGATTCTCGACATCGGCATGCCCGATCTTAACGGCTACGAGGTGGCGCGCCGCGTCCGCGAAGAGGAGTGGGGGCGCAACATATTCTTGCTCGCGATCACCGGATGGGGCCATCCGGACGATGTTGCCCGCGCCAAGGCCGCGGGGTTCAATGAACACCTCACCAAACCCGTGGATGCCGAAAATGTGGTGCGCTTGCTGGCCAAATACCTGGCGGATTGAAGGCTCGGCGATACTTCAGTCCCTGATCTGCACCCAGGTCGGTGCGTGATCGCTGGCTTTCTCCCAGCCGCGCACCTCGCGATAGACCCCGGCATCGACCAGGCGATCCGCGATCGAGGGGCTCAAAAGCAAATGATCGATACGCAGTCCCGCGTCGCGTCCATAAGCATTGCGGAAATAGTCCCAGAAAGTATAAATCTGTTCCGCCGGATGGAGCGTTCGCACCGCATCCACCCAGCCGTGCTTGAGCAAATGCGCGAATGCCTCGCGAACCTCGACTCTGAACAAGGCATCGTCCAACCAACGTTCCGGTTTATAAACGTCGGCTTCGGTCGGTATCACATTGTAGTCGCCCGCCAGGACGACCGGCGCTCCGGAGAGCAGCAACTCGGCGGCATGGGCCAGGAGTCGATTGAGCCAGCGCAGCTTGTATTCGAATTTAGGGCCGGGTGCCGGATTGCCGTTCGGCAAGTACAGGCAGCCGACCACGAGGCCGGCCACGTTTGCCTCGATGTATCGGCTGTGCGCATCCTCAGGATCCCCGGGAAGCACTCGTCTTATCTCCTGCGGCTCAGCATTCTTGGCGAGGATTGCAACGCCATTCCAGCTTTTCTGGCCGTGCCAAATGACGCCGTAGCCGGCGGCGCGGATGGCATCCGCGGGGAATTTGTCCTGCGGCGCCTTCAATTCCTGCAGACAAACCACATCGGGCGAAGACTCGTTCAGCCAGCGCAACAGGTTGGGAAGGCGCGCGTTGATGCTGTTGACATTGTAGGTGACGATTCTCATGCGGCATTATCGGGGTTTCCTCGATTGCTTTGCAAAAACGCACACCGATCGCAGCGGGCAGTGCGCGCAGATGCGCGACTGCCAGGCATTGCACGACGCTCGCCTGTAAGGAGTTTCCTACGTGTGTTAGCCGGGTCAACGGCAGCCACCCGGCGAAGATGGGTGTAGATTGCCGGATCAAGCAGAGTTACCCGGGATCACCGCCATGCTCGGCAGCAAAATGCCCTCCAAGAGTTCGCCGTCAAGCCGGGATTCAGCGGCGAGCGGCGACCTGTCGAGAGCGATAGCGGAAACCAGTCCAGAGTGCATCAAGGTGGTGGCGGCGGACGGGAGGCTCTTGCAAATGAATCCCGCGGGCCTCGCCATGATACGGGCCAGCTCGTGGGAGAGCATTGCGCATTCCCCCGTACTTCGGTTAATCGCCCAGGAACATCAGAGCGTGTGGCTCGCCAATCATCAGCGTGTCTGTGCCGGAGAAACCCTGGCTTGGGAATTCGACATGCTCGACCTCAACGGCATCCGCCGAAACATGGAGACGCATGCCTCACCGATCGCCCTGAGCGACGGCAGCACCGGGCAGCTTGCCATTACCCGAGACGTGACGGGGCGAAAAGAGTCGCGGGATGCACAGCGGCAACTGCACGCCGAATTGGAAGAAAAAGTAAGGCAACGTACCTGCGAGCTCGAGACGGCGCTTTCCCGCTTGCAGGAAAGCGAGCGCAGCTTTGAATTGCTGGTCGATAGCGTTACGGACTACGCGCTCTTCATGCTGGATCCGAGCGGGCGCATCGTCAGCTGGAATTCGGGCGCACGCCGCATCAAAGGTTACGAAGCGGCGGAGATCATCGGCAAGAATTTCGAGTGCTTTTATTCGGAACAAGACCGGGCCGCGGGACTACCGGCGGCTGGCCTGCGCACCGCGGCGCTCGAAGGTCGACTGGAGACCGAGGGGTGGCGTGTGCGCAAGGATGGCACCCGTTTCTGGGCCAATGTCATCATCGACGCGATCCGCACCGAAGGTCAGCTGGTGGGGTACGCCAAGATCACCCGGGACATCACTGAGCGTCGAGCCGCCGAGGCCAAGCTGCGACAGGCGCAGAAAATGGAAGCGGTCGGCCAATTCACCGGCGGCGCGGCGCATGATTTCAACAACCTGCTCATGGCGATTCTGGGCAGCCTGGAGATTCTGCGCAAACGCCTGCCCAACGATCCGCGGCTTCTGGCGCTTTTGGACAATGCCGTGCAGGGGGCGAAGCGCGGTTCGTCGCTGACGCAGCGGATGTTGGCGTTCGCCCGCCGCCAGGAATTGAAGCACGAGTCGGTGGATCTTGCCCAGTTGGTCAATAGCATGTTGGAGCTCTTGGAGCGCACACTCGGGCCCGCCATCAATATCGAGACCCGTTTCCCGCCTCAGGTCGTGCGGGTGCGCACCGACGCCAATCAGTTGGAAACCGCGCTGCTCAACCTCGCGATCAACGGCCGTGACGCCATGCCGGATGGCGGCGCAATTACCATTGCGGTGGCTGAACATTCCATTTCCGCGGAGCATCCGAGCGGCCTTTCGCCCGGCCTGTACGCCTGTTTGACCGTTTCGGACACGGGTCACGGAATGGATGAGGCGACGCTGGCCCGAGCGACGGAACCCTTCTTCACCACGAAGGGAATCGGCAAGGGCACCGGCCTCGGTCTCTCGATGGTCGATGGTCTCACCGGGCAGTCCGGCGGCAAACTCATCGTGCAAAGCGCGCCGGGGCGCGGGACTACGATTGAACTTTGGTTTCCGACGACGGCGGCCGACGAGGCGAGCGTGAGCAATCTCGGTGAAGCCGTTGGACCGCCGCGAACCGCGCGGCGGCTATGCATCCTCGCCGTGGACGATGATAGCCTGGTGCTGGCCAATATTGCCGCGATGCTCGAGGATTTGGGCCATAAAGTCATCGCGGTCGGTTCTGGCGCGAGGGCCATCGAAGAAATCGAATCGGCACCCGCCATCGACGTTGTCATCACCGACCAAGCGATGCCCGCCATGACGGGCACACAGCTGATCGAGGTTTTAAGAGCGCGTCGGCCGCAGCTGCCGGTCATCCTTGCCACCGGATATGCGGAATTGCCTCAGGGCGTCGATGCTTCGATCGGCAGGCTGTCCAAACCGTTCACGCAGCGTGCGCTCGCCGAGGCGCTGGCCGCAAGCGCCATCAGCTGATCTGTCTCAGCTCATCGACGTCGACCAATCCATCCTGACAATAAAACGTCAAGGACATGGCCCGGCTGCTGTTTGGGCAGATTCCGCTGATTTGCAGATCACCGGTGTGATAGACCGCGAGTTTGCCGTAAGACTCGACGATGAGCCTGCGCAATTCGCGAAAAAAAGCATAACGCCTACCGTATTGCGATCCGCTGGCGGCAGGTTGCCCGAGTTTCTCCGGCCACCACCGATCCGATCCGCGTGCCGCAGTGACAAGCTGTTCCATAGTCGGAATCCTTTTAGCGAGGAGTGAAGCGAACGCGAATGCTCTGCCACATCGTGCCTGGCCGTCTGTAGGTAAAAATCCCTAAATTTGTAAGACGAGTTTTTGCGGGCTTGCGAAATCAATTCGATCGCCGCCGTCCCTTGCGGTCAAGAAGCGCGAAGGCGCTGAGCGAGGCGGCTGCGCATAGGAGTGCGCCGAGGCCCATGGCAGCGCGATAGGCCGGCACAAGCAGATCGCCTTCGGCCGCCAGAACCGACCCGAGCAACGCAGTTGCAACCAAACCGCCGGTCCGCGCCACGGCGCTGTTGATGCCGGAGGCGGAACCGATATGCGCTGGGTCCACTGAGGTCAACACCGCCGTCGTCAGCGGCGCAACCGCCGCGCTCATGCCGAGCGCAATGACAACCGTCATCGGCAGCACCTGCGTCCAATACTCTAGGCTCGAATCCATGCGCAGCGCGATCAGGAATCCACCGGCGACGATGAGCGAGCCGATGGTGAGCGGCAGGCGTGGCCCGACCCGGCTGGCGAGTGCCCCCGCCATGGGAGAGCTCAGCGTGAGTATGAGCGGCAACGGCAGCAGCGCGGCGCCCGCGGCAGTTGCCGAATAGCCGGCCGTCTTGATCAGTACGTAGGGAAGTAGCACGAACAGGCCGCCCATGGCGGCATACAGAAGAAACGTGAATATCGTCAGCCCGACGAAACTCTTCGAAGCAAATAAAGCCACCGGCATCATGGCCCGGCCGCCGCGCGTCGATTCAAACCGCCAGAAAATCAACAGCAACGCGACCGCGACCGTGGCGCCACTCAGCGTGCCTGGCGTGAAACCGCCCCGGTTGGAACCCTCGGTGAGAGCCCAGGTCAACGCCGCCAGACCGACGGTAGCGAAAATTCCGCCGAGCGTGTCGAGCGGATAGGCTTCGCTGTGCCGGTCGGGCGGGACGAACCGCCAGGCTAAGACGATGGCGCCGCCTGCCAGCGGCAGATTCAACAGAAAAATCGCGCGCCAGCTGCCCAAGTCGATGAGCCAGCCGCCAAGCACCGGGCCGATCGCGCCCAGCGCGGCGCCCGTCGCCGCCCAAATTCCGATGGCGCGTCCCTTGGAATCGCCGCAAAATGATTGCCCCAAAATAGCGAGGCTGTTTGGCATCAGCATGGCGGCGCCGACGCCTTGCAGCAGACGGCTCGCGAATAGTGCCGGAAGTCCTGAAGCCGACGCGCATCCCAGCGATGCCAGGGCGAACAGCGATGTGCCAATAATGAGCGAACGCCGGCGGCCGAAGCGATCCCCGGCTGCACCCCCGAGCAAAAGCAGGGCGCTCAGCGGCAGCAGGTAGGAATTTACGACCCACTGCAGCGCATCGGCGCCGGCATTCAAATCGCGTGCGAGCACGGGGAGCGCAACATTGATCACCGACCCGTCAACGAACGCCAAGCCGGATGCCAGGATCGTTGTGGCCAGCACAAAATTCGGATGCGGAGGGGAGGCCGGCGCCTTGGCGCATTGCGCAACCGCGGAATCGCACCAGGGATGGAGGGAACTCATGCCGGCTCAATGGCCCGCAAATTTCGCGTAGAGGCGCTGCCTCGCATCGGGGTCGACATTGAGTTGGGAGACATCGCCTCCGGCCCAGCGCATGAGCTTCGGGTCTATTACGCTCGAATGTAAGCCTGCGGGTTCTTCGTACTGGGCGATTATACAGAAGAGCGAGGCAACGGGAGCCGGCAGCGGCCTTGCCGCCGGCTCTCTTCCAGCGCTACAAACTCGTTGCAGCTTGCCAGCCTGCTTGCTAGCTGAACGAGGAAGGGACTCCATAGAAAGTATGCACATCCGTAGCCCAGGTCCGGTCGGCCATGCTTGGCCAATGATCCTTGTCAAATCCGGGTGCATTCTTCAGCTTTTCCTTGCTGGCATCGAGGGTGAAGCGATGGTTGAGGGTATCCAGTTTCAACGCGCGCCAGGGCACCGCAAAGAGCCGGTCTCCCATGCCGAGAAAGCCGCCGAACGACAACACGGCATAGCTGATCCTGCCGCTTGCCATGTCGATCATGAATTCCTTGATGGTACCCAGCTTCTCGTTCGCGGCATTGTAGACATCGTTGCCCAACAATGTGTCCGCGCCCATGAGCGCCGGTCCAGGCCCGTGCCCAGTGCCGCCCTTGTACATGCCATACGTATCGCGCGAGACGTAATCGGTTTGGTTGCTTTCCATCATGATTTGGCTCCTGGTCGTTTGATGAATGATAGTTTCGAAAAAGCTTGGCTCGTGCGAGCGAACTTTCCGTTGCAGCATCTTGATGGGAATACGCGGCGCAGCCGCATCGGCGGGCATGCATTATTTTGTACGCACCCGTAGCCGAACGCGGTAGGCGGCATCCGACGGGACGCGTAGCGCGCGGCGACCTTAACTTGTGTTAGCGGCCTGAAGCTCGAGGATGCAGCGTGAGTTTTTGCGCACGCCAGTTGAGCAGTTCCGCGACGTAGAGCTCATTCTCCGAGGGGCATGCGATCTGGTGAATCCAGCCGAATTTCTTCAGTGTTTTGCCGGTGCCGCCGAGCCAACCAAGGACCTTGCCATCGAGGGCGAGCTTATAGATGCGGCCCGGAAAGGCGTCCGACACGTAAAGATACTGCGTCGGGCCCGGCGTGATGCACAGCGTCCAAGGCGAACCTGGATGCATGGTGGCGGGACTCGCTTCAGTGGGCCGGTTGCCGATGGCAACCGCACTATTCGGCGGTGCGGGAACGTCGATCGTGATGGTATTGAGCAGCTTGCCTGAGGTATCGAAGATTTGAATGCGCCGATTGCCGCGATCCGCAACATAAATACGATTTTGCAAATCGATGGCAATCGAATGCAGGGTATTGAATTGACCGGGCCCGGAGCCGGGCTCGCCCCAGGATCCAACCCAGTTGCCGTCCTTGTCGTACTTGGCCACGCGAGAATTGATATAGCCGTCGCTGATATAGAGGTTGTCGCTTGAATCCCACGTCATGTCCGTGACTTGCCGGAACAACCCGTCGACGGGCGGCAGCGGCGGTTTTGGGTGCTCCAGTGGGTGGGCGCTCTCGTCCGAGGCCTCGGCCTTGCGTCCAAAAACACGGGTTACCCGCCCCTGTGGGTCGAATCGCACCACCACATCCGAGCCTTTGTCCGCCACCCAGATGTTGTCGTATCGGTCCACGCGTACTGCATGCGCAAAAGACCAGGCGTAAAGATGCTTGCCGATTTCGCGCACGAACTGACCGGTGGAATCGAATTCGAGCAGCTGCGCCGCGGCCGCGCCGTAGGCGGGTCCGCTGGTGTCGCCGCGCGACAGCACGAAGATGTGATTCTTGGAATTGACGGCGATCCCCGCTACCTCGCCGAAATACACGCCCTCGGGCAGCTTGAAAAAATCCGGCGTGGAGTCGAAGGCGATCTCCGCTACCGGTTGTCCCGCAGCGGCAGCGGCAGCGGCAGCGGCAGCGGCAGCGGCAGCGGAGGCAAATACACGCGCCGGCAACCACCTGTAGCAGGATCCACTTCATTCAGTGATCGCCGGAGTTATCCGTCAGGTGTACGCTTTGCAGGTTCAATTTCTTGCGCAGTGCGCTGACGTCCGATGCCGCCACCGCCGCGGCCTGATTGCCCCAACTGTTGCGGATAAAGGTCGAAACGTCCGCAATCTCTTGATCGGTGAGCTTCCAGGCGAAGCTCGGCATTCCCAAAGACGAGGGGCGCGCTGCGCTGACGCCGACACGCGTGCCTCCCAGGATCAAGTGCTCGAGGCCGGTCGCATCGGATTGCTGCAGCATGGCGTCCTTGCCCAGCGGCGGAAACAGCCTTGATTGGCCGATACCGTCATCCAGATGACAGGATGCGCAGGCATCGGAATATATCTGCGCGCCGCGGCGCAACGCTGCGGAGTCGGGCGCGGCCGAGGCGGCGCTTGGACTCGCGGGCTGACTCTTCAAATACACGGCGATCGCGCGCCGATCCGCATCGCTGATGTGGGACGTGGAATGCGTGATGACATCGGACATGTCGCCGCCCGCCGCGGCGCGGGCGTTGCGGCCCGATGCCAGGAATTCCGCAATGTCATCGACGCTCCAGTTTCCCAATCCTGTGCGCGAATTGCTGGTCAGGTCGGGAGCAACCCAGTTATCGAGGTTCCCGCCCTGGAGCTCCTGTTTGGATTTGTCGGCACCGAGAAAGTTCTTGGGCGTGTGACAGCCGCCGCAATGGCCGAGGCCGCTGACCAGATAAGCGCCGCGATTCCACTCTGCCGACTGCCCGGGATCGGATTGAAAATTGCCGCTGTCAAGGTACAGCAGATTCCACGCGCCCACCAGCGAGCGGAAATTGAAGGGGAAAGAAAGGTCGTTTTTCGGCGGGGTGTAGTTGACCGCCGGCACGGTCGTGAGATAGGCAAACATCGCATCATCGTCCTCGCGGCTCACCCGTCTGAACCAAGGATAGGGAAAGGCTGGGTAGAGATCGCTTCCTTGCGGGTCTTTGCCGTCGTGCATCGCACGGTAGAATTGATCGCTGGTCCAGGCGCCGATGCCGCTGTTGCGGTCGGGGGTGATATTGGGCGTGTAGATGACCCCGAATGGCGTGTTCAGTGCCAAGCCGCCGGCAAATGGCTCGCCGCCTTCGCGCTGATGGCAAGAGATGCAGTCGCCCGCAGCCACCAGATACTGGCCGCGGCGAAGCTGCGCCGCATTCGGCAGGGAATCATCGAAGGTCTGAGTCAGCAGGCCCCGCGCGGTGACGGCGGAACTCGGATGGGCAGGCAGCGGCAGCATCTCGCTCACGGCAAGGCCGGCGATACCCAAAATCGCTGCACTGAAACCGGTCAGTAAGAATATTCGCGGCGTGCTCGGACGGCGCATGGCTACCCCCTCACCAACGGGCCCGGGGCCTTCAGGTACTGCGACTTGATTGCGTCCGCCGACATGTAAGCGAGCGCTGCCACGGTGCCCGTCGGATTGTAGCCGGCGTTCTGCGGGAACGCCCCGGCACCGAGGGAAAAAACATTCGGTACGTCCCAGCACTGCAGATATTTGTTGACCACGCTGTTTTTGGGGTTGTCTCCCATGATTGCGCCGCCGGTGTTGTGCGTGGTCTGGTAGGGCACGACGCTCCAAGAACCGCTGCGCCGGTTCAGCTTGATTTCCCGAGGGTTCATGGCCTTTGCCACCTCGGCCGCCCGGTCGGTGAGGTAATCCGACATCTTATGGTCATTCTCGGTGAAATCGAATGTCATTCGCAGCATGGGCCTGCCCTGAGCGTCGCGGTACGTCGGGTCCAGGTCCAGATAGTTGCCGCGCGCGCTCATGCATGAACCGTGAATGCTCAGCGAGAATGAACGCAGGTAATTTTTCGCCGCCGCGTGCTTCCACTCGAGTCCCCACGCGGGCGTGTTCTGCGGCGTGTAGATCATTTCGATGGGACGGCCGCCGGTGACCATGCCCGCAATGTAGGCGCCGCCGATAAAGCCCAGGCCTCCGTGGTCGAAGTTATCGCCATTGAAGTCGTCGATGACCGTGGCCAGTGCGCCGGCGCCGATGAACGGGTTGATCAGCTTGTCGTCGAAGAAAACATTCACCGATGACATGGTCTGATAGGCGTAGTTCTTGCCGACGACGCCTTCGCCGGATTTCGGATCGTAAGGTTTGCCGATGCCGGAGAGCAGCATCAAACGCACGTTCTGCAGCACGTACGCCGAGAGAATCACCATCTCAGCCGGCTGAAAAAACTCCTCGCCCGCGCTATTTACGTAGGTCACGCCGGTAGCGCGTTTTTTATCGGCCGTCAGTTCGACCCGCAGTACCTCCGATTCGGTCTTCAAGGTGAAGTTCGACTTCTGCAAGAGATACGGAAGCACCGTGGTCTGCGGGCTGGCCTTCGAATAGTTGCCGCAGCCGAATTTTTCGCAGAAGCCGCAATAGGTGCACGCCCCCATCTGCGCGCCCAGCGGATTGGTGTAAGCCTGCGACATGTTGCCCGTCGGGTGCGGGAAGGGGTGACGTCCAAGTTCCGCCGCCGCTTTGCCGAACAGGGTGGGTCCGTAGGTCTGCAGCATCGGCGGGTTGGGGTATTCGTTCGCGCGAGGTCCCTCGAATGGATTGCCGCCGGGCTGGATCTTGCCCTGGAGATTTCCGGCCTTACCGCACGTGCCGCACAGCTGGTCGAATTGATCGTAGTGCGGCTCGAGCTCTTCGTACGTGACTCCCCAGTCCTGCACGGTCATGTCATAGGCAGAGACGGCCTTCCTGCCGTAGCGCTTCTCGTTGTGACTCTTGGTCAGGAAGTCCGTGGGCAAAAAGCGCCAAATCTGGCCGTTCCAATGCACGCCGCCGCTGCCGACGCCGGTGCCGAGCAGGAACGAACCCAAATGGCGCATGGGCAACGCTTCTTGATCGACATTGTTTCGGACGGTGAGGGTGTCGTACGTGACGTTTTGAAACAAATGATGGCGCCACATGTAGCGCAATTCGTCCTGCGAAAATGTGGTGGCGAAATCGGTGGGCGTGTCGCGCCACGGGCCGCGCTCCAGCGCGACTACATTCAGGCCCGCGTCGCAAAGCTGTTGTCCCATGATGGCGCCGGTCCAGCCGAAGCCCACCAGCACCGCATCGACAGGTTTTAGCGTAGTGGTCATTTCAGGTTTCCGTCCAACCGGGACGGCCTTTGAAGCCGACCGTGGGGAAGGGCACCGGTTCACCGTGGCGAGTTACCCACTCCTTGTAGTTGTAATGCGCGCCCGGAAAACCGATCATTTTCCATGCGCCCATGTCTTTGTTGCCGCCGTAGATGGGATCCGAAAAATAGCCCTCCTTGGTGTTCTGCAGAAACATGGTGAAGAACGATTTGGCGTCGACTCCGCCTTGGAGCTTGATGCCGCCGCTTTCCATTTCCTTCAACAATTTGTCCTGATCGGCGGCTGCGAGCTTGGCAAAGGCGGGCGCGCCCAGATTGGCGGCTACGTGTTGGTCGATCGCAGAAATGGCGGCGCGATAGAGCTGCGCGGGAGTGAAGCGGCTTTGATAACCTTGTTCCGGCGTGCCTTTTGGCCAAGGTCCCCCGAGATAATAATGATCGCCCCTGCCGAAAGGTCCCGCGAGCTGGCGATCGAGAAAAAACGGTACGTTCGCTTCCACGGCGCCGGGTCCGACCGGATCGTTGGGGATCAGGCGTGCAACTGCCGCTTCGATGAACGCCGCTTCGACCGGCGTGAAGTACACATATCCGGTCCCGCTTGCGCCGGGCGGCGCATCGGCGCTTCCTTCCTTCCACGGCACGGAGCCGCGAAGCGTCTGCGGCGGCGCTCCGAGTTCTCCGTCATGCACGCTCGCTGCCGATGCGCCTGCGATTCCCGCCGCGACGCTGCCGATGAGAAGTTGACGGCGGCGGATATTTATTTTGTTCGCCATGGGGGATCCTTCGCTTAGCGGATGAAGACGTGCATGGAAAGTGGGTGTTCCTGTCGCCGTTTGTCGACATGACGCTGAACTTTCTTTGCAATCTCGTCAATAGGACAACTACTCAACAATCAGCTTCGCCGCGGCCGGAATGCGAGCCCGACAGTTTTGTAAAACTTTCACGCAACCGCTGCCAGTGTCCCAAAGTGTTATTGACTCAGGTGACGCTCGATTTGCCGACTCCACTGCGCGCCGGCGGCGCGGTCGCCCGCGGCCAGGTCTCTCACGGCGTCGTTGGCCGCGCCGGCAAGCGCCGTGCGTTCGTAAATCACGTCGATGACGGTAGCGTGACTCTCGGCAGTGAACTTGAGCGTGATTACCGTGACGACTACATCCGGAATCACATACACGTATTGAATCCGCTTTGCCGCGCGATCGAATGCGGTGTTCACCCAGACGGCGTTCCCCGCGCCGCCCCCGACCTTGAAAACCATGCCTTCGCGATCGAACGGCATCTGCGGCGGCCACAGGAATACCGGTTCCCAACCGGGAGCCCACGCCCGTTCGCCGTCAGCACCGAACAGCGGCCACGCCGCATCGAAAGGCGCGCGCGCGAGCAGCGAGAATTGCTCGCGCGTGTGCAAGAGCTGCGGGTTGCTCAAGGTTTTTCCCTCAATTGGTGGCTGTCGCCGGCGCGCAGCGTCAGCCGATAGATTTTTTTCAGCTCGACGATCTGCGCCAGGGTTTCCTTGGAAAATGCGGTCTTTCCCTCGAAGGCATGCAGCACGATGCCTTCGAGCAGATCGCCGACGGACATGTCTTTGAGTTCCGCCAGTGCTTTCAGCACTTTCAGCAACCGCTTTTCGATTCTGACGCCTGTTTGTACGCGCTCGACCTGGATCACGGCGGCTCCTGCAAAGATGTCATGGTACCAAGATACATAGATAGCAAACAAGCGGCGCGCATGCGCATGGGTCGGACTGCGCCTACGGCAGGCAGGGCGGCTGGAGATGGTGGCGCAGCGCAATTCAGGCAGATAATGCCCGCAACCAAGAGGAGAACAACGTATGGCGATGGGACGACGGGAAAAAGACATCAAACTGTTGGTCGCGAAATTCGTCAGGCTGGTTGAATCGCTCAATCCGGGTGAACGTCTGTCGATCAGGAAAGTCGCGGCGAAGCGGCGCCCGGCCCCAAAAAATCGACCGCGAAAAGCCGCCGGAAAAGCGGCGGGCAAAGCGCCCAGGACGACAGCTTCACGCTAGACCCCGCGAGAATGGCAACCACGGCACCGATCTGGACCTGAAGCTTGTTTGAGGGTCCTAACTATCAGCGTAGCTGGCTGTCCTTGCTGCCGCGGCGGTTGTAACCGGCGCTTCGCACCGCTTCCCGGTCGCGAATGTCCTGACAGGGTAGGCACAGCCGCACGCCGGGAACGGCATCGCGGCGCGGTTGGGGGATTTCCGTCCCGCACTCCGCGCAATGCGTCAGGCTTGGGCCTTGCGGGAGGCGGCTTTTGGCCAGGTCGATCGCATCCTTGACGGTCGCATCAATCTGCTCTTGAACCGCGCCTTCTTTTGCCCATCCTGTCGCCATAGTGCTATCAATAGAGCCGCTGGCGGCGAAATGCAAGGCGGGCGGAACGCAATTCGCCGGTACGCTTGAAACAGCGTACCGGCGAGCGCCTTGTTTTGCTTAGCCCAAGGTTACCGGAAAGAACAGCCTCGAGTCTCCCCGCTGGATGAGCAGCGCGATCTGCTTATCGTGTTCCTTGACCAGCTTGCGCAGCTGCGCCACGGTTTGCACCGGAGTGCCATCGACCGACAGCACCACATCGCCCGGCTGGATGCCCGCATCGGCTGCGCGGCCCTGCGCATCTTCCACCAGAAGGCCGCCGGGCACGCCGGCCTGTTGGCGCTCCTCAGGGCTCAATGGACGCAACGCCAAACCCAGCTTCGCCTGGGACGAACTGCCAGTCACGTCGTTATCCGCGGTCATGACCGCCGCGTTGCCGAGGGTCGCCGTCAGATCGAGGGTCTTGCCGTTGCGCCAAATTTCGATCGACGCCTTGTCGCCCGGTGTTGCCATGCCAACCTTCTGGGACAGTGAACCCGCATCGATGATCGGGGCACCGTTGAATTTCAGAATGACATCGCCCACCTTGATGCCGGCTGCCGCCGCCGCGCTATCGGGAACGACTTTGGCCACGAGCGCACCGTTGGGTGAGGTCAATTTGAAGGAGTCCGCCAACGATTGATTCATGGCTTGCACTTCGACGCCCAAACGCGAATGCTCGACTTTGCCGGTTTTCACGATTTGGTCTTTGATCTGCACCGCGACATTGATCGGGATGGCGAACGAGACGCCCTGGAAGCCGCCGGAATTGCTGTAGATTTGCGAATTGATGCCGACGACGGAACCGCCGGCGTCAAACAGCGGGCCGCCCGAATTGCCGGGATTGACCGCCGCATCGGTTTGGATGAAGGGCACGTAGCCGTCGCCCGGCAACGATCGCCCCTTGGCGCTGACGATGCCAGCGGTGGCCGTTTCTTCCAGGCCGAACGGTTCGCCGATGGCGAGCACATAGTCGCCGACACCCAGTTTGTCCGAATTACCGAGCGTCACGGTCGGAAGATTGCGCGCATCGATCTTGAGAACGGCGATATCGCTGGTCTTGTCGGCGCCCAGCACTTTCGCCTTGTATTCGCGGTGATCCGACAGTTTCACCGTGACTTCCTTGGCGCCGTCAACGACGTGCGCATTGGTGAGCACGAGTCCGTCCGGGGAAATCAAGAACCCCGAGCCTTGGGCATGCTGGATACCGCGCGGACGCGGCATTTGGAATCCTCTGAAGAATTGCGAGAACGGGTTGTCATCGCCGTTCGGACCGCCAGAAAATTCCTGCGGGCCGCCGGTGGGGATCGGACCTTCGGTGGTGATGCCGACGACGGCAGCCTCATTGCGCGCGACGATCGCCCGATAATTCGGCGCGGTCATCAGAGGAATGGGCTGCGATGGATTGGATAGATTTGACTCGCTGGTTGCCGCGGTTGCGACCGGGGCGGCGGGCTGCAGCACGCTATGGGCGGATATCCCGGTAGCGGTGCCGACAGCGAGCAGGCCGATTGCAGACCATGCCAGCGTGGAATTGCGAAGTTGCATGTGAGTTCCTCCAAGTAAACTGTTAAGCGACTTTTCGCTCTATGGCTAGGATCACATGCCTTCCTTAAGGCAGCCTTAAGAGGCGAGAGGAAAGCTTACGGCCGCCTGCAGGCCGCCCCCGGGCGCATCTTCGAGATCTATCCGCGCCCCGTGACGCTCGGCAATGGCTTTGACGATGGCCAGACCTAAGCCCGTGCCGTCTTCCGGTGCGGCGGCGCGCCGATAGAATCGGTCGAAAATTCGCTCGCGATCCTGCGCCGCAATGCCGGGACCCGAGTCGCTGACCTCCAGGATCGCCTCGTGCGCCGCTGACCGGCAGCGCACCTGCACGGTGCCGCCGCGGGGCGTGTAACGCACGGCATTGTCGACGAGATTGCGGGCCAGCGTTCGCAGCGCTTCGCGATTGCCGTGGATATAAAGACCGGGCGCCGCGTCGAGACCCAAATCGATGTTGCGGGCAAGCGCCAAATCGTGAGTGTCCTTGATTCCCTCGGCTGCCGCGGCTGAGAGGTCCATTTTTTCGAAGTCCATGACCGCCTCCTGCGGCTCATTGCGCGCCAGCGCCAGCAGCTGCTCGACCAGATGGATGGCGCGTTCTACGGCCGAACCCAGGCGCACCCGGGCTTGCACGCGCTCGGTCTCGTCCGGCGCGCGATCGAGCAATTGCAGCTGCAGCCGCAGCGCCGTCAGCGGCGAGCGCAGTTCATGCGCCGCGTCCGAAATGAAGGCGCGCTGCGCCGAAAAACTCCCCTGCAGCCGCTCCAAGAGGCGATTGAGTTCACCGACCAGCGGTGCGATTTCCCGCGGCAGATGAGCGGTGCCGAGCGGCGTCAGCGAGCGTGCGTCGCGGCGCTGCACTTCGGCCGCCACGAAGCGCAACGGCGCAAGTCCGCGGCGCACGATCCACGCCACCGCACCGATCATGATGGGCAGCAGCAGAATGAGCGGAATGACCACCCGTTCCGCAGCGGCGCGCGCCAAGGCTTCGCGCACCTGCACCGGCTGCGCGATTTGAATCACCCCATCCGCCGTTTGCAGCCCGTAGGTCCGCCAGGGCCGGCCGCGCAGGTCAAGATCGGCATAGCCTAATACCGTTTGATTGATCATCGGCAGGCCGGGCCGTGAAACGTAGGTACGCGCGCCGAATACATCCCAAATTTGCACGACGAAATCGCTGTCGCCTTGATCCGGGGGTACTTCGATCCGCGGCGCCAAAGAGATCTGGCCGCGCAACGACAGCGCCATTTGCCGCAGCTGATAATCGAACAGGGCCGATGTCTCGGTCAACACGCGTCGATACGTCACACCCGCCGCGAGCAGCGATATCAGAGCCACCAGAATGATCAAAGCCACCAACAGGCGTGCGCGGATCGAACTCATGCTTTGGGTACGAAATAACCCACGCCGCGCAGCGTGCGGATGGCGTCGCCTCCGAGCTTGCGCCGCAGCCCGTGAATGTAAACCTCGACCGCGTTGCTGCCGATCTGTTCGTCCCAACCATACAACCGATCTTCCAATTGGGCGCGCGACAGCACGGCTCCGGGCCGCTGCAGCAGCGCCTCCAGCACCGCAAATTCATGGGCCGATACATTCACCGCAACGCCGCCGCGCTCGAGGGTGCGCGCCACCGGATCGAGGCGCAGTTCGCCGTGCTGGATGCTGGGATCGCCGCGCCCCGCGGCGCGCCGCAGCACCGAGCGCATGCGCGCGGTGACTTCGTCGAGGTCGAACGGCTTGACGATGTAATCGTCGGCGCCGGCATCCAGTCCGGCGATTCGATGCTGGATCTCATCGCGGGCGGTGAGAATGATGACCGGCGTGGTGTCGCCGCGCTTGCGCAGTTCGCGCAACACCTCGATGCCGTCGCGATGCGGCAGACCGAGATCGAGCAGCACCACATCGAAGACCGGCTCCTGCAACGCCGCGGCGGCGCTCTTGCCGTCGCGCATCCAATCAACCGCGAAGCCGCTTTGGCGAAGCGCCGTTTGCAGACCTTGAGCGATCATCGCGTCATCCTCAACGATCAACACACGCATACGGCTGCGGCGCGGCCGCCTATTTTGGAATCGTCAACGTGTGGAAGAAGCGCGGCGCCGTCCTCAGGGTGAGGCTCGCCGGGCGCGGGCAGGGCATGCCGGCCAAACTGAAGCGCACGGTTTTGCTGAAGTTCTGTCGTTCCGTGTCATCGAACTGATCGTCCAGGACTTCCGCGGTGGCGCCCGGAAGACCGCCCGCCTGATTTGCCAGACACGGTCCCCATTTGAGCGAGAAGCTGTGGTTGGGATTGCTGCCGCGATAGAGCATCGTGACGACCAGCCGATCGGTTCGCTTGCTATAGTGAATATCGGCGAAATTGTCCGCGCCGGCGGCGAGCGGCAGCAGCACCGCGCCGGCCGCGAAGCTCAACCAGTAGGGCGAATGCCATGGTCCGTTCATGGGTCCTCTCGCAAGTAGGGCGAGAATAGCGCATTTGCTCGCCGTTAGGCGCGGCTCGCCGTGCGGACACCGCCGCGCCCGGGGGCGCTCACTTGCCCGAAGCGCCGCTCGCGCTTGCCGTACTCCTCGAGGGCGTGCGCAAAAGCGGCGGCATCGAAATCCGGCCAAAAACAGTCGACGAAGTGCAGCTCGGCGTACGCGCATTCCCACAACAAAAAGTCGCTCAGGCGCTTCTCTCCGCCGGTACGAATGAGCAGATCGACGTCGGGGGCTTCGATGCTGTGATCGACGTCCGCAAGATGCTCGAGGAAGCGCGCCCGATCCGCGCTGCGCTCGGCCGCCATGCGCCGGCAGCTCTCCAGCAGCGAATGCTGCGAGGAATAATCGACCGCGATGCGCAAGCGCATTCCGCCGCAATGCGCCGTCGCCCGCTCGCTGTGTTCGATGGTGCGCAGCACCTCCGGTCCCAGCCGGTCGCGCCGTCCGATCACGTTGATCCGAATCGACTGCTCCAGGCAGCGGGGCGTCTGCGTCAGCAGGTAGCGGCGCAGCAGCGCGAACAAGGCGCCGACCTCGGTCTGCGGCCGGCGCCAATTGTCGGCGGAAAACGCATATAGGCTGAGCGTGCCGATGCCCTGCCTGGCGGCCGCTTCGACCACGGTGTCCACGGTTTTGGCGCCGGCGCGGTGCCCGGCGGTACGCGGCAATCCGCGCTGCGACGCCCAGCGTCCGTTGCCGTCCATGATGATTGCTACGTGCATGATTGGCTTTGTATCACAAAGTGGGCGGACGAAAAAAATTCATGTGCGGCGGGTTGCCTTGATCACCGCTTCGACATGATCGAGGTATCGATTCAGGGCGCTCTTGCCGAGAGCGGTCAGCCGATAGACGGTCCGCGGCCGGCGTTTTTCGAAAGATTTCGTGCAGCTCAGGTACTGGGCCTCCTCCAGCTTGCGCGCGTGGGCGCTTAGATTGCCGTCGCTGACATCGAACAGGGACTTGAGTTCGTTGAAAGTCAGCTCTTCGCGCACCGCCAACGCGCTCATGATTCCGAGTCGCACACGTTCGTACACCAGCCGGTCGAAAGTAGCGTCGTGATCCGCTGAGGGCGCGGGAACGGCTGCGAGCCTCAGGCGCTTCTGCGCCGGTTGCTGCCCAGGGCGGGCATTAGGCCTTGGCGGCACGTCCGCTCCGTCCGATCAGCAGGCCAAAAAGGATATGCAGTCCGCCAAAGCCTGCGCCCAGCATCAATAGCTGCAGAGCGTCGGGCAGCAGCAACGCCGCGAGGCCAAACAGCACGAAAAGCATGCCGAGCACCGCGATGATCCTGGTCGTTGCGGCGCTCGCTGTCAGCAGCGCGCATCCATAGAGAAGCAGCCAGGTGCCCGGAATGGCATGCTGATTGCCGCCAAACCAGTGCACCGCGGTCATGACGAGCCCGGCGCCCAGCGACGGCGTCAAGCAAAGTGCGAATTTGAGCAGCGGCGTACCGTGCAGCCGCAGGTCGCGCAGCGAGGATTCACGCACGATCAGCGTGCTGCCCAGCACGGCACCCAGCAGCGCGGCGCTCAACCAAATGGCCACCCAGTATTTGTGCAAGTCGGGAGCCAGACAGAGCGCCGCGGCGAGCAGCGCGAGCGCTCCCAGCACCAGGCCGGCGGAGCCGGGAACCGCCAACAACGCTGCCCCCTCCATCGAGGATCGAATGTAGCGCAGCGTTGCCGCGGCGTGCGAATCGAGACGAACGGTGTTGCCCACGGCGCGACACTAGCGGCGTAGCCGTGCAGCGTCAAGTACTTTGCTATGTAAAGTTAACAGAATGCGCCGGCTCTTTTCCGCTCATGTCCATATCGTTGCGGCGATTACGATTTAACCGGCAACGACGCCGTTTGGCGCTGGGAGCATGAATGAAGATTCTTCACTGGGGATACACCGCAGCGCTGCTGTTCACGGCTTGCGCGGCAAGCGCCGCCGGCGGCCTGGGGACGCCCGACGGATCGGCGATCTACGCCAACCCGGCCGGGGCGCTGCAAATAATCAATGCCAACGGTCCCACCAATAAGCATGGGGCATTTTTCCAAAGTCTCGGCAGCAACGGCCGTTCCTGTTCCACCTGCCACGTCGCCGATCAGGCGATGAGCATGTCGCCGCCGCAAATTCAGGTGCGCTTTGCGCAAAGCCGTGGACGAGATCCGTTGTTCGCCGCTTTCGACGGGGCAAATTGCCCGGATGGCAAAGCTTCCAGCGCCGCGGCGCACAGTTTGTTGTTATCGCACGGGCTGATCCGCATTCCGTTGACGGTGCCGGCCAATGCCCAGTTCACGGTGACCGTGGTGCACGATCCATACGGTTGCGCGCTGGTGGCCAACTCAGACGGGACGCTGACGCTGTCGACGTATCGCCGGCCGTTGCCGACCGCCAACCTCGGATTCTTGAGTGCTGTGATGTTCGACGGCCGCGAATCGCCGGCAGGGGCGGCCACCGCGCTCGGCACTCTCAGCTCATTCCCGGCCAATCTCAATAGGGATCTCACGCAGCAGGCGATCGATGCGACTTTGGGCCACGCCCAGGCGGCGGCCCCGCCGACGAGCCAGCAACTCATGGACATTGTGAGCTTCGAAATGGGATTGTTCACGGCCCAGGTTTACGACCGCTCCGCCGGCGACCTGCACGCCCAGGGTGCGCTCGGCGGCGCGCGATTTCTGCTCGGGGAGCAGCCGGCCTATTACCCGGGAATCAACGACGTGCTGGGGGCGGATCCCTATGGCATCGCGTTCGACAACACCGGCATGACGCTGTTCGCCGCGTGGGAAAATGGCGGCAATCCCCAGAACTATGCGGACGGGGCCTATGAGCGCCGCGAGGCACGCAGCGACATCGCCGCGGGAGAAGTGCTTTTCAATAGCGCGCCGCTGACGATCAGCGCGGTGCGCGGCCTCAATGACAACGCGGCGTTGGGGAATCCGCTTTCATTCCAGGGCACCTGTACCAGCTGCCACGACACCCCCAACGTCGGCGATCATTCGTTGCCGCTGCCGCTGGACATCGGCACCGGGCATACCCCGCGCGCGGGGTTCGAGACCGATCCGAATATCCAACGCGCGATGGCGCAGCTCGACGAGCCCGATCTACCCATATTCTTGGTCAGCGGCTGCAAAACGCCCTTCAGCGCCGGACAACCCGTATCGTTCTACACCACCGACCTGGGCAAGGGCATGCTCACCGGACTTTGCAGCGATGTGAATCGCATCAAGGGCCCGATCTTGCGCGGCTTGGCGGGAAGGGCGCCTTATTTTCACAATGGCGCGGCCGCGACGCTGCTGCAGGCGGTGAATTTCTACAACCAACGCTTCTCGATGAATTTGACCGAGAGGCAAAAGCACCAGCTCGCCGCGTTCCTGAATTCTCTGTAGAAGCTGCATGAGCTCACGTATCATGGCGGCGCTCGAGGCACGCGAGCGCGCGCGATACGCTGAGCTCATTACAGGGGAATGCCATGACGACAATAAAAAAGGGTTTGGTTGCGTTGTTGGCGATCGCCGCCTTCACGGTGGCGCAGGCCGCCGCCGCCGCGGATGTGACGGGTACCTGGATCATGAACGTCGAGACGAGCGCGGGCAGCGGTTCGCCGACTTTTGTTCTGGTGCAAAAAGGCGACGCACTGTCCGGAACCTACAAAGGGCAGCTGGGCCAGGCGCAAGTGAGCGGTTCTGTAAAGGGCGATGAGGTAACCATCGAATACCAGGTCGATGGCCCGGCCGGCAGCCTGGCGGTGAAGTATTGGGGCAAGACCGACGGTAAAACCATGACCGGGAAAGTGTCGCTCGGGCAGTTGGGCGACGGCACTTTCACCGGCACCAAGCAGTAATTTTTCACTCTATAGATAGGGTTTGATCAAGGGAAGCCGGCTCCCCTTAAGTTCAATTCGAGGACGCTGCGGCGCCTGCAATTGGCGACACTCCCGCGCGCTCATGCGCCCTGGATGCGAATTCGCGCTTTTCTCGCGGCTTTGCTGTGCGAAGCAGTTCTCATCTTCAATGTTTGCCCCAACCCCAATGGCCACTCCGAGGATGTGCCTACATCCAAATGTGACCCAGGGCGTGTCGGAAACCCCTGATTTGCCGGAACCTTATTGTGTTAAGCAAAACACAAGACATTCGTGGTGCACGAATGTGATCGCAGCGCAGCATGGTTGGTCATTTGGCGATCGCGATATGGGACTATAACGATGCCGAAAAGTCTGAGAATACAGGAGGTTGCTACGCCAGAAGCGGCGGAGCGCCCCGTGCTTCCGCTACCCAAGAAGTCAAAACTCCCGGTACTCTTGATTACCGAGGACGATGCCTTGTGGCCGCAGGTGGGCGCCGATCTTGGCGGCAGTTTGATCCTCAAGCAACTCGATTCCATCGATGAGCTGATCAAATCCACGCCCTCGGCACAAGCCGCGATCGTGCTGTGGGATGCGCGCAATCATCCGGAGCCTGCGGCAGTGCTGTCGCGCCTGAATTTGCACTCCTCGCGCTTCGCGGTCGTTGCGCTCGATGACGCGCACAGCGCCGACGCCTGGACGCTTCCCATTCAACATCGCCAGGTCGTTGCCCACGTCGGTTTGCCGATTGTCGGCAGCGAGCTTTCCAACGCGCTCGACGCCGCGCGCGAAGAAGTGAATTCGCGGGTGGCTCTGCTTGGCGACGGCTCCGCGCCGCCCGCGACCGATCCTGCGCCGAAAAAACCCTGGCTCGTTCCAGTGGTGATCGGCGGCGTGCTGGTCGCCGCCGTGGGCGCTTATCTCTTGTCCCGCGGCGGTTCGACGCAAGTCAAGCCCGCCGCCACCGCCAGCGCGCCGGCCCAAGGCTCCGCGGCTCCTGCCGCAGCGGCGCCCGCCGCCGCGGCGAAGTCGCCGGCCGATGCCGATGAGAAGGTGGATGCGCTGATGGAGAAGGCCGAGCAAGCCATGCAGGACCGGCACTTCATCGATCCCGCGTCCGGCAGCGCGCTCTCTCTGTATCGCGAAGTGCTGGTGCTCAAGCCCGACAACGGCGAAGCTCGCCAAGGGCTGCAACGCTTGTCGGAGATATTGATTGCGCGCGTGCAGTCGGCGCTCGACGAGCGCAAATTCGACGTCGCATTGCAGTTTTTGGAGACGGCGCGAAGCATCGACGCAAATGACAAGCGTCTCCTCGCGCTCGACGCGAAGATAGCGAGCCTGCGCGCCGAGCTCGGACCGGCCCAGATTCTCGCTGCGCTCAATGCGCAAAATTTCGACCGCGCTGCGCAGCTCATCGATGAAGCGGCGCGCACCAAGGCATTGCCGGCCGCGAAACTCGCGCAATTGCGTGACGAGGTGCATCGGCGGCGCGACGAGTTCGAGGTGGCCCGTCTGCTCAAGCTGGCGGACACGCGGCTGCAGCAGGATCACGTCATCGAACCGCGCAACGATAGCGCCGTGTACTACCTGGATCAGGCCAAGCAAGCGGGAGCCGCTGGTGCGGCGCTGCAGGGAGCGACGCAGGAAGTGCTGAAGCGCTTGCTGCAGATGGCACACGCCGCCATACAGCAGCGCAACTTCAGCGATGCCGATCGCATCGTCGCCGAGCTGCACGGCGTCGGCGCCACGCAGGCCGCCATCAACAGTCTGCAGCGCGATCTCAATTCGGCGCGCACGCAGCAAGCCGCGCAAAAGCCGGAGCAGCCGCAGTATCTGGAGCTGGCGCAATCGCGCCTGGCGCAAGGGAAATTGACCGATCCCGACAATGACAGTGCGCTGTTCTACGTGGCTCAGCTGCGCGCAGCCGATCCGAAGAACAGCGGATTGGCGCCGATCAGCGCGGCCTTGCAGTCGCAAATCCTCGATCGCGCCCGCGCCTCGCTTGATGCCGGCGACGTCGACAAGGCCGAAGCCTTGCTGCAAAAGGCCGCCGGTCTCGGCGCCGCGCCGGATCTTGACGCGATGAGCGACAAGATCCGCCAGCGGCGGGCGGGCGCAGAGATGCTGCAAATGCCGGAGCAATCTTTGACCCGCGCCAATAAGCTCGACGTCCAGTATCCGACCCGGGCGTTGCAGAGCAACACCGAGGGCTGGGTGGAGCTTTCGTACACCGTCGGCCCGGACGGCAAGGTCTCCAACATCAAAGTACTGAATGCGGCGCCGCCGCGAACCTTCGAGTCCTCGGCGACGAGCGCGGTCAGCCACTTGCGCTACCAGCCGGTGATCAAGGGCGGCAAGGCCATATCCGTCGGCACGCAGGTGCGCATTGTTTATCGCGTTCCCAAATAGGCGCTGCGATGAATAGCCAAACCGCCGTCACCACGTCCACCACCATTACAACCACAACGCTGGCTCCGCCGGCGCCCGGTGAACGCGTTCGCGGCACCGTTCTTTGCCTGATCGTGCACGATGAATTGGAATTGCGTTTGCGGCTCGCGGGGCTGGTGCGCCGCGCAATGCCGAAAATCGATGCGGATACCGTGACGCGCGCGGGCTTCGATGCGATTTCGATCGAACGCCTGCGGGCCTATGTGGCGGTAATGTTCATCATCGAATTCAGCCCGCCCGAGGCGGCCGCTGCCTCCCTGGCCTCGCTCAAGCGCTTGCACGAGCAGGCGCCGCATCTGCCGATATTCGTGTTCGCGCGCGGCGGCAACGAGCGCAGCGCCGCACGCGCGATGAAGCTGGGCGCGAGCGACTATTGGCCCATCCATTCCGTGATCGTGGGCGAGTTGTGCAGCGCTTTGCAGCCGCTGATCGATCCCCCGGGCGCGGCGGCCGGCGCGACCGGCGCCGCGGCCGACCGGTGGCGGCAACCGGAGGTGGCCGGCTACACCATGATGAAGAAAATCGCGCAGTCGAGCGCGGCCAGTGTCTATCTGGCGCGCAACGACGAATTTCCGCAGCCGGTCGCCTTGAAGATCGAGGCGATCAAGGGACAGCACGTGGTTTCCGAGGCGGACCGGGAGCGCTTCAGCAAGGAGTGCGAAATACTGTCCAAGCTGAATCACCGCGCCATTGCGAATGTGCTCGATTTCGGCACCACCGACGATTATCTTTACCTCGCGCTGGAATATTTTCCCTGCGGCAGCTTGCGCGAACGCCTGAAGCATCCCGTGAGCGAAGCGGACGCCGTCAACTATGCGCATCAGATCGGCGAAGCGCTGCAAATCGTGCATGCCGCGCGGGTCGTGCATCGGGACTTGAAGCCTTCCAATTTGATGCTCACCAATGAGAATCGACTGGTACTCATCGACTTCGGCTCGGCCCGCACGCAGTTCGCGCCAAGCGACTTGAGCAAGTCGGGCGACTGCACCGGAACTCCCTACTATGTGTGTCCCGAGCAGATCGAGAACCGCGATCCGGATGCGCGCGGCGATCTTTACAGCCTCGGAATCGTCTTCTTCGAGATGCTTACCGGTGCGCTGCCCTTCACGGGCAAGACGCTCTCGGACATCCTGGTCGCGCACCGTTCAGCTCCGCTGCCGCAGCTGCCGGAACATCTGTCGGCTTATCAGCCGACCATCGACCGCTTATTGGCCAAGGACCCGAAGGATCGCTTCGCATCGGCGGCGGAATTTCTCGATGCCCTCGATGCGTTGCGCGCGGAATTTATGGCCCGAAAACCCAGCAAACCACAGCGGAGCGCTTGATCCATGAATCCTCGTATCGCCAAAGCCTTATTGCCGCGCCTGTCCCCCGGCGGCCTTATGGTGCTGGTCATCGTTCTCGCCTTCAGCTTCGTGGCAATCGTGCTGATACCGGGTTTGGAACTCGCGAGCGAATTGGCCGATACCAGCGTGGCGCTGAAATTCGCCGGGCAGCAACAACGGAATCCCGCGCTCATCCGGGCTTCGCTCGAGACCATGCATGACCGCCTCATCACCCGCGGCTACATTCAAGAATCGTTGGACCAGCTGCGCGACGCCAGCGCGAAGCTCGATGCGGGTCTCAAGGAAATGAATGCGCCGCGGCCGGCGAGCTGGTTTGCGCTCTCGGGCGACACCACCGCCAAGGGCGAACCGATTTCCGGCAAGCATGCCGCGCCGCTGCACGAGCAGTGGGGTACGCTGCAGGAAACGCTGCAGCCGCTGCTCAGGTTCAGCGGGGTTCCTTACCAGGATAACGAGGCCACCGGCACCGCCCTCAACGAAGGCGGCAGGCAATTGGAACGGGATGTCACCACCGCGCTGCGCGTGGGCAGACGCACGATTCCGCTGCTCGATGCGGAGCTGGCCGCGATCGTCACGGATCTTCAGACGCGCAACGCTCGCTCCGCCACCGAGCTGCGGCTCGTCATGCTGACAGGCCTGCTCATCGCCATTGTGCTCGGTGTGCTGGTTGCAACGCTGTTGGTCGCGCGCCAGCGCCAGGAGGCCTCGCTGCGCGAGGCACGCCAACAGACCGCGGACATATTGCGCACGGTCAAGGACGGTTTGTTCTTGCTGGACGAGCATCTGGTGATCGGCGCGTCTTACTCCAGTGCGCTTGAATCGCTTTTTCAGCGCAAGGATTTCGCGGGCCTGCCGTTCGAGAGTCTGCTGAAGGATATCGTCTCCGAAAAGACCTTGGCGACCGCGCTGAAGTTCGTGGCGGTGCTCTGGTCGGAACGCACCAAGGAAAATCTGGTCAAAACCATCAACCCGCTCGGCGAGGTTGAGGTCAACTTCGACGGCGGTCCCGGCAAGACCTCCACGCGCTACCTGCAGTTCGAATTCCATCGCGTACGCGTGGACGGCAAAATCCGCAACGTGCTGGTGGCGGTATCGGACGTCAGCGCGCGCGTCGATCTGGCGCGGGAATTGCAATCCTCGCAAAATCAGGCGCAGGCCCAGGTGGACACCTTGTTGGGGATATTGCACGTCGACCCAGCGCAGCTCGCGGCATTCTTGAGCGACTCCAATGCGGCGATGAAAATGATCAATGCGGTGCTGCGCGAACCGGCCCGCGAAGAAGGCGCTTTCCGCAAAAAGCTCGATACCCTTTTCCGCCAGGTGCACTCGGTCAAGGGCGAGGCAGCGGCCCTGGGGCTATCCTCCATCGAGAGCCGCGCGCATTCCTTCGAGGATGACCTGAAGGGTCTGCGGGAGAAATCGGATCTGTCAGGGAATGATTTTCTGCCATTGGTCATCAAATTGGACGATTTGCTGACTCATCTGCAGTCGGTCGGGGACCTGGTGTCGCGGTTGGCGCGTCTGCACGTCGCCGCAACCGGCAGCAACGAGCCGGCTTCCCACACGGCCACCGCGGTCATTGAGAGCGCGGGCCACGAAGCGGCCGGCAAAGCCGACGGCAGCGTAACGGGCATGCTGCAGCAGCTCACGCAGCGGGTGGCGGGCGAAAATCACAGGGAGGCGTCATTGCAATGCATGGGATTCGACACGGTGCCGGATGAGTACCGCCGCATCGTCAAGGATATCGCGGTGCAGGCGGTGCGAAATTCCATCGTGCACGGCATCGAACCCGCCGCGGATCGCTTGAATACCGGCAAGCCGGAGCAGGGCCAGCTGAAGCTCATATTCCAGGAACTGGGCGACGCGGGCTACAAGCTCATCGCCGAGGACGATGGCCAGGGCCTGTCGACCGAAAGAATCAAGCAGGCCGCGCTCAAGAAGGGCTTTATCACGGCGGAAAAAGCCGCGACCCTGGATGCCAAACAGATATTCTCCCTGCTGTTTCAGCCGGGATTCTCCACGGTCGAGACCGCCACCAAGGATGCGGGCCGCGGCGTCGGCATGAATTTGATGGCCGGCCTCATGCAACAGATCGGCGGCAAGGTCTCCGTGGCCACGGTACCCGGCAAGTTTACGCGTCTTACGCTGAGCCTGCCCCCGGTCAAACGCGCGGGGAACACGGAAGCGGCGTGATGGACAGTGCGGTTGTTCCCAAAGCTACACTGAAGCTGATGATCGTCGATGATTCCAATATCATCCGGCGGCGCATCGAGCGTTCGCAGCAAATTGCGCGCCTCGAGGTGGTCGGCGCCGCGAGCAATGGCCGCGCCGCCGTGGAAATGTTCCGGCGCACGCAGCCCGATGTGGTGACCATGGATCTGACCATGCCGGAAATGGACGGAATCGAGTGCGTAGAGGAATTGGTCGCGATCAATTCCAACGTGCTCATCCTGGTGGTGTCCGCGCTTGCCGATAAGGCGACCGCGGTCGAAGCGATTGAAAAGGGCGCGAACGGATTTCTGTGCAAGCCATTCACCGATCGGCAGCTCAACGATGCGTTGGAAGAGCTGCTGTCGGAGGCTTGAGATGTTCAAGGAAGCAGAAATCCGCACATTCATCGAGGGAACGACCAACTATTTCGAAACCTCGGCGCAGCAGTCGGCAACCGTCGGCTCGCCCTACCTCGTGACCGACGGCAAACCGGGGGCGTATGAGTACACCGGCGTCATCGGCATCTCCGGCGCCCGCAAGGGAATCGTGTACTTCACGGCGCCCCGCGGCATGCTCACGGTGTTGCTGATGCGCATGCAGGAAACCGATACCAGCGACGAGAACATCAAGGATCTCGTGGGCGAAGTCGCGAATACGATTTCCGGAAATGCGCGGCGCGACTTCGGCAAGAACTTCAACATCTCCGTGCCCGTCATCATCGCGCACGATTTGGAAAAGGTTAAGACGCCCTTCGCGCGATCCTTCGTGATTCCGATAAACTGGCGCACGCATTCCGCCAAACTCGTGGTCTGCCTGGAATAGCTCGCGCCGCGGCGGCCTTATTTGCCGTCGACCGAAAACGCCAACAGAACGTTGACCCCGTTGCTGCCGGTTCGCGCCGCGCCGTTGAATCCGGACATGGTGTACACCATGCCCCCCGCGATGGTGGGTCCCATGCCGTCGATTCCGCCGCCGGGCTGCGCCGGGTTGCCGTTGACGGTGCGGTAGGTTTGCGCGGTGGTGCTGAATTCCCACACGATCTTGCCGGTCGCGGCGTCATAGCCGCGAAACCATCCGTCCAAGGTTCCCGAAAAGACGATGCCCGGCATGACCGCGGGCGCCGCGGACTGTGCGCGCACGCAGGCGCCTTTGGTGTAATCCTTTGAACGGTCTCCCGCGTAGTGGCAGGGCGCCTTCGGCGCCGGCGTGTTCCAGGCAATTTTGCCGGTGAACGGCTCGAGCGCGAACAATCCCGGCTTGCCCGCAACGGCGTTTTCCGGTGCCGGCGGCGGTGCGCCGGCCGCCGCGGCGATTTCATTGAAGATCTCGCCGATGTCCGAATTCGGAACGAACACGTATCTGGCGTCCGCAGCTATTCCCCATTCGATGCCGCCCAAGGGCGAACCGGCGCCGACCGCGGTTTTCCACAGCGTTCGCCCGGTGTCCGGATCGACGCCATAAACGATGCCCGACTTTTGCCCCGCGACCAGGATTTGCTGGTTGCCGTGCTTGAACAAAATCGGCGTCGCGCCGAAGTCAAAGTCCGGTCCGGTCGGCGCCGGACAATTGGCCACCTTGATCGGGCCGCTGCAACCCACGATGAAATTGTCGTTGGTGGTGACTTGATTTCTCCAGCGTACCTTGCCGGTCTTCATTTCCAGCGCGACGATGGCATCGTCGCCATCGGTGGCCGCGTCGGTGTAGCTGTCGCCCGTGACGACATAGACCAGGCCGCGCTTCGCATCGACCGTCGGCGAAGCCCAGACCGGCGCGCCCGCGGGACCCTGCATCTGGATGCCGTTGGCATTTTTGCGCGTCGGCCGCAGCGGTTCGGTGATCATGTAAGTCTGCCACTGCTTTTGGCCCGTCTTGAGATCAAGAGCCGCCAGGCTGCCGCGGAATGTGCAGCAGGAGTAGTTCGGCTGCATGGCCACCACTTCTTCGCCCGAGGAAAGCGGCACGAAGATTTGATCTCCCGAGACCACCGGCGTCCCGGTGATGTTCGAGGCCATGTGGTTTTCGAGCGATTCGCTGCGCCAGATTTCCTTGCCGCTTTGCGCATCGAACGCCCGTACCACGCGCTTGCCGGCGCCGATAAAGGTAGCCCAGCCGCTGGGCGAGATCGAGGAGCGGACCACCATCGGCGTGGTGCGCGACGAGGCATCCTCGATGGCCCAGTGCACGCATCCGGTCTTCGCGTCCAATGCGTAGAATTTGCCGCCGCGATTGGTGATGAAGAGCCAGTCGCCGACGACCACGGGCTGGCCGCCGCCCGGCATGGAAAAAGCCCATTTCAATTTCAGCTTCGGCACATCGGCTGCGCGCAACCCGGGATTCGGCTGAAAACGGCTGGAATTTTCATCCGGTCCGAGCGCCGGCCAGTCGGAGGCGCTCGCCTTGATCGGGCCGTTGGCGGTACACATCCGGTCGCTGCCGGCGGATCCCAACTGCTGCCCGGGCGCGAGGAACAGCGCAACCGCCTCGATTTCGGGCCGCGACAATCCCTTGGCCATGGGGGCCATCACCCCGGTCGTGAGCGCCGTCACGATGTCCGCGGGGGCGCGAAATGCCAACTCACCCCGGGTGGGCGCGCGTTCCACCGCCGGTTCATGACAGCTTTTGCAGTGCTCGTTGAACACCGCCTCGCCGCTCGGACGTTGCGCCGATTCTTGAGCGAGCGCAAATGCGTTGAAGCCCAAGGCGGCCATCGAGACGCCCGCGCAGATCCAGATCCGCTTGTTGTTCATGGACCAAAACTCCCTAGACCTGAATCCCATCATGAAAATCCGATCCAGCGTCCCGCCATGGCGACCATCAGCCACGCCGCGATGGTCAACACAGTCACGCCCCGCAATCGCGGGCCGGTCGCGCCGCGCTGGACGAGCGGATTGAATGCGAAATAGGTGACCAGCAGCGCTACGCTCAGCGAAATCATTTTCACCCAGAAAGCCTCGCGTCCGTAAAGCTTCACCGGCTCGGAAATTCCCAACAGCACGCCGCTGACGAGCAGTGCGATGACGGCGCCGTTCAAGTAGCGATGCGCGCTTTTGTAAATCTCCGCCACCGGGGTTTGCAACCCCCAGCCCAATATCGACAGCGACATGACGAGAATGGCGCCCCCGAGCAACGCCAATGCCAGCAAGTGAGCCGACTCGATCGCCGGGAACAGCCAGGTGGATTCGCGAATGGCCTGGCCGAGCGCGGAGGCTTCGATATTTTGCGCGGTCTGGTACAGCGTCACGGCTCAGCCCGGGTCCAGAGGGCAGCCGGTGAGCTCGGCCATGGCCGAGGAGGTGATGCTGTCGCAGTCGAACCAGTTGTAGGCGATCAAGCGGCCAAAGACGATGACCGATGCCCATGCGCTCAAGGAAATGAGCGCGCAAATCTTGGATTTTCGGGGCACAGGACCCAAGTCCCAGGCCGCCTTGTCGCGCTCCACTTTGAAGGTGAAAACGGCGATATTGACGGCGGCGATCAGAATCATCAGACATTTCAGCCTGAACCAGATGCTGTGATAGGTACGAATCGGAATGGCGAGAAACAGCATCGCGCCGGTGAGCGCCAACAACGCAAAGCCGGCGATCGTCCAGGGCAGAATTCTCGAGAGCATCTGCGAGACGGGCACCTTAGTATAGGAAATGCCTAACAGCCGAAAGTCCACCATCGCGATGGTGCCGACGAATAACATAATGGACATTACATGCGTGGACTCGGTAATCGCATACATATACAGCGATTCGTGCAGTGCGATGCTCCAAGGTGTGTCGGCCAGTTTGGTGACGAGTCCTTCGAGCATCGATTCCCCGCTTGTTATATATCAGCCACACTTGGGCTTTGTTGAAGCCGGACCATTCAAGGGCGCAACGGAAATTGTATTGCAATAGCAGCTATGTAAAGCGATTATAAGCAGTGATTATACGGGCCCTTTGCGCGCCGTCCAGCAAAGCTCGGCGTCGAAAGCATGATTAGACCTAAGGAGATCTCGAATGAAAGTACGCACCGGTAAGGCTGCGCAAATTCCCATCGCCTTGATCGCCGCAGCCGCCATCGGTGCGCCGGCGTTGGCGCATCATGCATTTCAGGCCGAGTTCGACGGCAATCAGCCCATCATGCTTCACGGCAAGGTCACCAAGGTCGAATGGATCAATCCGCACACCTGGGTGCACATGATCGTGGTGACCGACGGCGTGCCGCAAGAATGGATGGTCGAGGCGGGCACGCCCAACACGCTGCTGCGCGAGGGCCTGACGCGCGATTCGCTGAAACCCGGCGAGGAAATCATCGTGCGCGGTTACCGCGCCAAGGACGCCCGCTGCCGTCCGGCCTGCAAGGCCAACGGGCGCGACGTCACGTTCAACGATGGGCGCAAGGTATTCATGGGTTCGAGCGGCACGGGCGCGCCCAAAGACGGCGCGGACCCGAACGAAAAATAACAAACCAGGGGGAGTTCTGAACAAGAAGACAACAGCATGGGCTCTGGCGGCCTTGGCCGGCTCGGTGGCGGCACTGACTCAGAGCTACGCGGCGCCGACGGCGGCCGCGCACAAAGCACCCGCCGGCGGCGCGATCGAGCGCGTCGGCGGACACCCCAATTTCAGCGGCGTCTGGTCGGTCATGAACACGGCCAACTGGAACATCGAGCCGCACCTCGCGAGCGCCGCGCTGGAGCTGCGCCCGGGACCTGTGGTTCCCGTGCCTGCCAAAGCCGTGGTGGCGTTGGGCGCGGTGGGTTCCGTGCCCGCCGGCATGGGCGTGGTCGTGGGGGGGGCGATTCCTTACACGCCGGAGGCGCTGGCCCAAAGGCAGGAGAATCAAAAGCACTATCTGGAGCGCGATCCCGAGGTGAAGTGCGACCTGCCCGGCGTGCCGCGCGCCAACTACATGCCCTTTCCCTTCCAGATCGTGCAGTCGGCGAAGACTTTGCTGATTTCCTACGAGTACGACGGCGCGGTGCGCGACGTTCTCTTCAATGACCCGGGTCCGCCGCCGATCGACAGTTGGATGGGCCAGTCGGTCGGGAGATGGGACGGCGATACTTTGGTGGTCACCGTTACGGGACAAAACGACAGCACCTGGTTCGACCGCGCGGGAAACTTTCATTCCGGCGATATGAAGGTGGTCGAGCGCTGGACCCTGATGAATGAGAACACCATTCGCTATGAGGCCGAGATCACCGATCCGGCCACTTTCACCAGGCCCTGGAAAATGAGCATGCTCATTTATCGGCGTCTCGGCGAGGATGCGCGGCTGCAGCAGTTCAAATGCGTCGAGTTCGTGGAAGAACTAATGTACGGCGAGTTGCGTAAGGAGCCCTTGAAATGAGCACGAGAAAGCTGACTGCTTTGCTGCTGGGCGCGGCGATTGCGGCATTGTCGGCCGCGGGGAGCGCCGCGGCGGCGGATGGCGCGTATAAGGCCCCGCTCAATGCGTATGGCCAACCGGATCTCGAGGGAACGTGGACCAATGCGACCCTCACCGTGCTCGAACGGCCGAAAGAATACGGCACCCGCAAGGTGATGACCGCGGAGGAGGTCAAAAAGATCGAGGGCGACGATGCGAAAATGTATGCGGCCGATGCCGCGCCGCGCGATCCCAGCGTAAAGACCACGGATCTGCCGCACGAATGCGGCAAGGGCTTCAGCGGCGCGGGCTGCGGCTACAACGCAGCGTGGATCGATCCAGGCAACAGCATCATGCGGGTTAACGGCGAGCCGCGAACCTCGTTCATCACCGACCCCGCGGACGGACGCCTGCCGCCCTACAAGCCGGGTGTCACCGTTCCAAACATGTATATGCGTCCGCATTATGGCGAAAACCCCGAAAATCAAACGCTCGCGGAACGTTGTCTGACCTCGTTTGGCTACAGCGCGGGTCCCGTGATGTTGCCGCTGCTCTACAACAACAACTATGAAATCGCGCAGAGCAAGGACGCGGTCGCGATTGTGGTTGAAATGGTGCATGACGTGCGCATGATTCGCATCGGCGGCAAGCACCGCACCGATGGCGAGCGGCCGTGGATGGGCGATTCCATCGGGTGGTACGAGGGCCCGACTCTGGTGGTGGAAACCAGCAACTTCCCCGAGGCGACGGCGCTGCGCGGCGCGTGGAAGGAATTGAAGGTCACCGAGCGCTTCACGCGCGTCGCTCCGACCCGCATTCTCTATCAATTCAAAGTCGAGGATCCCTCCGTGTGGGATCGGCCGTGGAGCGGCGAATACGAATTTACGCCGTCGAAAGGGCGCATTTTCGAGTATGCCTGCCACGAAGGGAACTATGCGCTGGAGGGGATTCTTTCCGGGGCCCGCGCGGACGAAGCGGCCGCCGCGGAAAAAGCCAAGGCGGCGGCGGCCAATAAAACCGCCGCGGCCACGCCGGCGCCGAGCGGCACGAAAAAGCAGTAGGGCTTCGCTACTCGGCGATTTGAAAAGTGCCGCGCCCGCGAAGCGCGGCATTTTTTTCAAGACTGATGGCGCGTGCTGACGATGGGGTGCGAGCTGGACAAGCCGCCATCGACCGCAATGGCTTGCCCGTTGACATACGAGGACGCATCGGAGGCGAGAAACAAGGCGGTCTGGGCAATTTCTTGCGGCAGGCCGTAGCGCTGCAAGGGATTGAGCTGGCCGATCTTGCGCTCCGTGCCGCGTTCGCGCGCGCGTTCGAACATCGGCCGTGTCATGCCGGTTTCGATCAGGCCCGGACAAATGGCGTTGATGCGTACGCCCGTCCCCGTCAACTGGTAGGCAACCGTCTGCACCAGACTCACAACGCCGGCTTTGCTCGCGCTGTAGGGCACCCCGCCCGCGCCGGAGCGCAAACCGGCCACCGAAGCGGTGCAAATGATCGAACCGCGTTTTTGCTTGACCATCGCCTGCGCAGCGTATTTGGCCAGCAAAAACGTGCCGATCAGATTGATCCTGAGGACCTCGACCCAGTGATCCACGGTCTCTTCGAAAAAAGGCACCAGTCCGCCGCTGATGCCCGCATTGGCATAGCAGGCGTCGAGACCGCCGAACTCTTGCAGCGCCGTGGCGACGGCGCCGGCCACATCGGCCTCGGCGGAGGAGTCCTTGATCAGGGCGACGGCCCGGCCGCCCGCGGCGCGAATCGCCGCGGCCGTCGCTTCAACTTCCGCGGCGCGGTCCAGCGCCACGACCGCCGCGCCTTCGGCCGCGAACAACATGGCGCTCGCGCGGCCAATGCCGCTTGCCGCGCCGGTGACGATGGCCGTTTTCCCTTTGAGTATGTCCACGCATGCCAGTATCGCCGTATGTTCCAGCGCCGGCAACCAAGGAGATGAGCGTGCTGGCGCCTCACGTTTCACGCCGATTGGGATCGGCCTATACTTCAGCGCCCATTCACAACAATCATTCGCTCTCGAGGGTATTCATATGACCGACGATGCAAACAAGATTTCGCGCCGAGATTTCACGGCGCTCTCGCTGGCGGCGGGCGCCGTTGCCGCGGCCGGCTCCGCCGCCGCGGCCGGCGCCGACATGGTGGACACCGACGTCGAAGTGAAAACCGCCGATGGCACGTGCGATGCCGCGCTGATCCATCCGCAGGGCAAGGGGCAGTGGCCGGGGGTCATATTGTTCGTCGACATATTTGGCTTGCGGCCGACCATGCGCGACATGGCAAAGCGCTTGGCGGCGCATGGCTACACCGTGCTCGTGCCGAATCCTTACTATCGCACCACCAAGGCGCCGGGCCTGCCGATGGCGCTCGATTTCACCAGTGCGGATGACAAAGCAAAGATCGCCAAGGTGCGCGAGCCCATGACCGACTCCGCCGTCATGTCCGACTCCACCGCTTATGTGAAATTTTTGGACGCGCAGGCCATGGTCAAGAAAAAAGCAAAAATGGGGGTGTTCGGCTACTGCATGGGCGGTCCCATGACGATGCAAGCGGCCGCCGCGAATCCGACGCGCGTGGGAGCCGGGGCTTCATTTCATGGCGGCGGTTTGGTGACCGATAAGCCCGACAGCCCGCATCTGAAAGTACCGCAGATGAAGGCGCAATTCTATATCGCGATCGCGGCGAACGATGATCGACGGCAGCCTGACGCGAAAATCAAGTTGGCTGAAGCATTCAAGGCCGCCCACCTTTCCGAGAAACAAGAGGTTTACGCGGGTTGCAACCACGGCTGGTGCGTCAAGGACATGCCGAACGGCGAGGACGGCAAACCGCTTTACAACGAAGCCGGTGCCGAAAAAGCCTGGGGCGAACTGATCGCGCTATACCAACACGCGATCGTCTGATGTGACTGAAACGGCCTGCGCCTTGGGGCGCGGGCCGCCTCTTTTAATCTTCTCAAACAGGACTCTGCGCTGTTACATTAGTCGGCCAAAACCACGGAACCCGGTTCCGCAGAGTGGAATAACGATGAGCACGAATAAGGCTGGCTTTGAGATCAAGGACGGCATCGCGGTCCTGACGTTCGATAATCCGCCGGTCAATAGCCTGGGGTTGGAGCTGCGTCAGGCGATCGTCGCGGGAATCGAGCGGGCGAACGCCGATCCTCAGGTCGCAGCCATCGTTTTGATCGGCTCCGGCGCCGGATTTTCCGGCGGCGCGGACATCCGCGAATTCGGCACGCCGCGGGCAGCCACGCAACCGCATCTCATGACGGTCATCAGCACGGTCGAGGGTAGTGCCAAGCCGGTCATCGCCGCCGTCGGCGGAGTTTGCATGGGCGGTGGGCTCGAGTTGGCGCTCGGTTGTCACTATCGCGTGGCGGCTGCCGGGGCAAAAATTGCATTGCCCGAAGTGAAATTGGGGTTGTTGCCCGGCGCGGGTGGGACTCAACGCCTGCCCAGAGTCATCGGCGCCGAAGCGGCGCTCAACATGATCGTCTCCGGCGCAACCGTTCCTTCCGAAAAGCTGCGCGGCTCGCCGCTGTTCGACGCATTTGCGGACGGCGATTTGCTGGATGCGGCGCTTCGCTTGGCGCGCAACGTCGTAGCCGAAAAATTAGGCGCGAGGCGCGTGCGTGATTTGCAAGCCGACATGCCGAATCACGAAGCCTTTTTCCAATTCGCGCGCAATACCGCCAAGGCGGTGGCAGGCCGCTATCCGGCGCCGGTCGCCTGTGTGGAGGCCGTCGCCGCGGCTTTCGACCGCCCCTTCGATGCAGGCATCAAGCGCGAACGCGAACTGTTCACCGCGCTCATGTTGTCGCCGGAATCCGCGGCGCTGCGGCATGTGTTCCAAGCGGAGCGGGCGGCGTCGCACATTCTCGACGTGCCGAACGACACGCCGACCCGTCCGATCCGCAAGGTCGGCATCATCGGCGCGGGCACGATGGGCGGCGGAATCAGCATGAGCCTCATCAACGCGGGAATTCCGGTGGTGCTTCTGGAAATGAAGCAAGAAGCCCTCGACAAGGGACTTGCCACCATGCGGCGCAATTACGGCGGCGCATTGAAGAAGGGCTTGACGCAGGCCGCGCTCGATCAGCGCATGGCGCTGGTCGCGCCGACCCTCGATTATGAACAGCTGAAGGATGTCGACCTGGTCATCGAAGCGGTGTTCGAATCCATGGACGTCAAGAAGGAGGTTTTCGAGAAGCTCGATCAAGTCGTGCGGCAGGGCGCGATTCTTGCCTCCAACACCTCCGCTTTGAACTTGGATGAGATCGCGGCGTTCACCAAGCGTCCGCAGGATGTCATCGGTTTGCATTTTTTCAGCCCCGCCAACGTCATGCGCTTGCTGGAAATCGTACGCGGCGCGCGGACGGCGAAAGACGTGCTGGCGACCGCAATGCAATTGGCCAAGAAAATCGGCAAGGTCGCGGTCGTCTCCCAGGTCTGCGATGGATTCATCGGCAATCGCATGGTGGCCCGCTACGGCGCCGCCGCGCACGATCTCATCATGGCGGGCGCCCTGCCGAACCAGGTCGACAAGGCGCTGGAAGATTTCGGCATGGCGATGGGACCGTTTCGCATGAGCGATCTGGCCGGGCTCGATATCGGCTGGGCCGCGCGCAAGCGCCGCCGCGCCGAGAATCCGCACCGCGACCTGTCGAATGTCGCCGACGAGCTGTGCGAGGCCGGCAGATTCGGGCAAAAAACCGCGGCCGGTTTCTACCGCTACGAAGCCGGCTCGCGCAACGCCATCCCCGATCCCACCGTGACCGCCATCATCGAGAAGTACCGGCAACAAAAGGGCATTACGCCGCGCAAAGTGCCGAATGAGGAAATCGTCGAGCGCTGCATCTATGCTCTGATCAACGAAGGCGCGCGCATCGTCGAGGAGCGGATCGCGCAGCGCAGTTCGGACATCGATATCGTCTACCTCAATGGCTATGGCTTTCCTCCTTGGCGCGGCGGCCCGATGTTCTATGCCGATCAAGTGGGATTGAGCGAGGTGGCGCGCGCGCTCAAGGGGATCGCCGCGCAGCCGCACGCCGACCAGGCTTTTTGGACGCCGGCCCCGTTGCTCGCGCGCCTGGCGCAGGACGGCAAGACATTCAGCGCCTACAAAGGATCAGACACGTGACAGAAGCTGCCATCATATCCACCGCGCGCACCGGGCTCGGCAAGAGCTGGAAGGGCGCATTCAACATGACTTACGGCGCCACGCTCGGCGCGCATTCGGTGCAGCATGCCGTGGCGCGCGCCGGCATCGACCCGGCGGAGGTCGAGGACGTGATCATGGGATCGACCTTCGGCGAGGGTACGACCGGCGGCAACATCGCGCGCCAGATCGCGCTGCGCGCCGGTCTGCCGATCACCACCGCGGGCTTGAGCATCAATCGGTTCTGCAGTTCCGGATTGCAGTCCATCGCCTTGGCGGCGCAACGCGTCATGACGGAGGGCGCCGAGGTCATCGTCGCCGGCGGTCTGGAAAGCATTTCCTGCGTGCAGAATGAGGCGAACACGCATATGCGCCGGGATCCCTGGATCGACGCGCACAAGCCGACCTTGTTCTGGAGCATGCTGCAGACGGCGGAAACGGTGGCCAAGCGCTACAACATTTCCAAAGAGGCCCAGGACGAGTACGGCGTGCGCAGTCAACTGCGCGCCGCCGCCGGGCAGGCTGCGGGCAGGTTCAAAGACGAGATCGCACCCATGACCACCACCATGGGCGTGGTCGACAAGAACACCGGCGCCATCGGCATGCGCGAGGTCACGATTGCGAGCGACGAGGGCATCCGCCCGGATACGACGCTGGAGGCGGTTTCGAAAATTCGCTCGGCGCTGCCGGGCGGAGTGATCACCGCGGGCAACGCCAGCCAGTTCTCCGACGGCAGCAGCGCCTGTGTCGTCATGGACGCCAAACTCGCGGAAAAGCGCGGTCTCAAGCCCTTGGGGTTGTTTCGCGGCTTCGCCGTGGCCGGATGCGAGCCGGATGAAATGGGCATCGGACCGGTGTTTGCGGTGCCGCGCCTGCTGAAGCGCGCCGGCCTGAAAGTCAGCGACATCGATCTGTGGGAGCTGAACGAAGCCTTCGCCTGCCAGGTGATTTATTGCCGCGACAAGCTCGGGATTCCCGACGAGCGCTTGAACGTCAATGGCGGCGCGATCGCGGTGGGCCATCCTTACGGCGTCAGCGGCGCGCGCCTCACCGGTCATGCGCTGATCGAAGGCAAGCGCCGCGGCGCCAAGTGGGTGGTCGTCACCATGTGCATCGGCGGCGGTCAGGGAGCTGCGGGCCTGTTCGAGGTGGTCTAGTGGGGTTACGGGATCTATTCGAGCTCGGGGGCAGGGTGGCGCTGATCACCGGAGGCTCGCGCGGACTCGGCCTACAGATCGCCAAAGGCCTGGGCGAAATGGGCGCCAAGATCGCCGTCAGTGCACGCAAGGCCGGTGAGCTCGAGGACGCCAAAGCCGACCTGAAGCGACACGGCATCGACGCGCTCACCGTGACCAATGATCTCTCCAAGCCGGATCAAATACCGGCGCTGGTGGATGCCGTGGTCAAGCACTACGGCGGCATCCACATTTTGGTCAATAACGCCGGCGCCAGTTGGGGTGCGAAAGCCGAGGAGTATCCGCTCGAAGCGTGGAATAAGGTCATGACGTTGAATGCCGCGAGCGTGTTCGCGCTGAGCCAGGCGGTCGCCAACCGCTGCTTCATTCCGCAGCGCTCCGGAAACATCATCGTGATTGCCTCAACGGCGGCCTTGCGCGCCGGCATGCAAATGAAGGCGGTGGCGTACTATTCATCGAAAGCGGCGGCGCTGCATCTGACGCGCGCGCTCGCCGGCGAATGGGGCCAGTACAACATCCGCGTCAATGCGATTTGTCCGGGATTCTTCCCCTCGAAGATGGCGAGCGGCCTGCTCGATACGATGATGGCGGATGTGATCGCGCGCACCCCATTGGGACGCATCGGCGGCGACACCGACTTGCAAGGCGCGGCGGTGTATCTGGCGTCTGACGCATCGCGGCACGTCACGGGGCAATACATCGCCGTGGACGGCGGCGCCTCGAGCACATGACGATGAACCTCCCCGCGGCGGGACTGCGCCAGGTCCCGGCGCAGCACAGCTTCGATACGCAGCGGCTCAATGCGTGGATGCAGACGCATATCGCCGGATTCTCCGGCCCGATCGAGGTGCGGCAGTTTGCGGGAGGCCAGTCCAATCCGACGTTCCTGGTGCAGTCGCCGGCGCACCGCTATGTGCTGCGACGCAAGCCGCCGGGCAAGCTCTTGCCCTCCGCTCACGCGGTCGACCGCGAGTTTCGCGTGCTGGCGGCGCTCCGAGACAGCCCCGTGCCGGTGGCGCAGGTACATGCGCTGTGCGAAGACCCCGACGTGATCGGCAGCGCATTCTATGTGATGGATTATGTCGACGGCCGCATCTTTTGGGACGCGTTGCTGCCGGAAGTGGCTGCGCCCCAGCGCCGCGCCGTTTACAGCGAGATGGTGCGGGTACTCGCCGCATTGCATTCCGTGGACTATGCCGCGGTGGGGCTTGGCGACTACGGCAAGGCGGGCCGCTACGTCGAGCGCCAGGTGACGCGCTGGACGCAGCAGTATCGGGCTTCGGAAACCGAGAAGCTCGAGTCGATGGAGCGTCTGATCGAGTGGCTGCCCCGGCACATTCCCGAAGATGAGCAGACGGCCATCGTGCATGGCGACTTTCGTCTGGATAACGTCATCTTTCATCCCACCGAGCCGCGCATCCTGGCGGTGCTGGATTGGGAATTGTCAACGCTCGGCCATCCGCTGGTGGATTTCGCCTATTACTGCCTGCGCTTTCACTTGCCCGTGGCGGAGTTTCGCGGCCTCGGCGGGGTGGATCCGGTGAGCCACTCGCTGCCGACCGAGGCTGAATCCGTGGCACAGTACTGCCGCCTGCGCGGCATTGCGCCGGTGCCGCCGCAGGACTGGGCCTACTACCAGGCTTTCTGCATGTTCCGCTTGGCCGGGATTCTGCAAGGCGTGCTGGCGCGCGCACTCCAAGGAAACGCCTCGAGCGCCACGGCGCTGCAGGCGGGCCGCCGAGCCCGCCCGTTGGCCGAGCTGGGCTGGAAGCTGGTGCAACAATCGTTCGACGTATGAACTAAATCAAAGGACTCCCATGGATTTTTCGCACACCGAGAAAGTTCGCGATCTGCAAGAGCGGGTCAGCCAGTTCATGGAAAAGCACGTTTACCCGGCGGAAGTTCTGTATCACAACGAGTTGCAGGAAAATCGGCGCGCGGGCAATCCCTGGCAGGTGACCCGGGTCATCGAGGATCTCAAGAAGAAGGCCAGGGCCGCCGATCTTTGGAATTTGTTCCTGCCGCATTCCGAGCACGGTGCGGGTCTCACCAATCTTGAATACGCGCCGCTGTGCGAAATCATGGGCCGCTCGCATATCGCTCCCGAGGCATTCAACTGTTCCGCGCCGGACACCGGCAACATGGAAGTGCTGGCGCGTTATGCCACCAAAGAGCAGCAGCAGCGCTGGCTCGCGCCCTTGCTCGACGGCAAGATCCGCTCGGCGTTCGCCATGACCGAGCCCGCCGTTGCCTCGAGCGATGCGACCAATATCCAGTCCGCGATCGTCCGCGACGGCGACAGCTATGTGATCAACGGCCGCAAGTGGTGGACCTCCGGCGCCGGCGATCCGCGCTGCGAGATTCTGATTTTCATGGGCAAGACCAATCCGGAGGCCGGCCGGCACAGTCAACAGTCCATGATCCTGGTGCCGATGAAGACTCCCGGCGTCAAGGTGCTGCGCACCTTGCCGGTGTTCGGCTACGATCATGCGCCGCACGGGCACGCTGAAGTCGATTTCGTGAACGTGCGCGTGCCGGCGGAGAACCTGTTGCTCGGCGAGGGGCGCGGCTTTGAAATCGCGCAAGGACGCTTGGGCCCGGGCCGCATTCACCATTGCATGCGCACCATCGGCGTCGCCGAACGCGCGCTGGAATTCATGTGCAAGCGCGCGCAATCGCGCGTCGCGTTCGGCAAGAAGTTGTCGGAGCAGGGCGTGACGCTGGAGCGCATTGCCGAAGCGCGCATCATGATCGACCAGGCCCGCTGGCTGGTGCTGAATGCCGCCTACATGATGGACACGGTCGGCAATCGCGCGGCGAAGGCGGAGATCGCCATGATCAAGGTCGCGGCCCCGGCGATGACCCTGAAAGTGCTCGACTGGGCCATACAGATGCATGGCGGCGGCGGCGTCAGCGATGATTTTCCGCTGGCGGCGATGTGGGCCGGCGCCCGCACGCTGCGTCTCGCGGACGGTCCGGATGAAGTGCATCGCGAGCAGATCGGCAAGCTGGAGCTGTCGCGCTATCGGCCCAAGGGCGCCGAGCCGCGCAATCCTCAGACAGGCGCCTAGTTCATGCCCGCGCATTTCAAATTTTGGCCAAGCCAGTCGATGCGCAATCTGATCGCGCCGGCCACCAACATGTTCTACAATGCCGAAGTATCGGCGCGGCGCTTTCCCAACAAACCGTTCCTGATCTATTACGACAGCAAGGTGAGCTTCGCGGAATTTCACGACGAAGCGCAGCGCATCGCGGGCTACCTGGAGCAGCGCTGCGGAGTTCGCCAGGGCGATCGGGTGCTGCTGCTCATGCAGAACAGCCCGCAGTTCATGATCGGCTACTACGGTATTTTGCGCGCGAACGCCGTGGTCGTGCCCTTGAATCCGATGAATCTGAGCCAGGAAATTCTGCGCTATGCGCAGGATGCCGGCGCGGACACGCTGCTCGTCTCGCAAGAGCTGTACCCGCGCGTCGCGGCGCTGCTGGAGAACGGCGATCTCAAACATGTGATCGTCGCGGCGTATTCGGACTACTTGAAAGAGGCGACGACGCTCACGGTGCCGGATTTCATCGCCGCCCCGCGCATCGACCATCAGGCGCGCGGCTTGTCGCTGTGGAAGGATGCGCTTGCCGCGGACTTGAAGGCCGGCCCGCTGACCGCCGGACCTGAGGATCTGTGCGTGATGCCCTATACCTCCGGTACCACCGGAAAGCCCAAGGGCTGCATGCATACGCACCGTTCCGTGATGCATACCACGGTGGGCGGCATGCAATGGTTCGCGCTCCAGCCGGAACTGACGCTGCTGGCGGTCGCGCCGATGTTTCATGTGACCGGCATGCAAGGCGGCTTGAACGGTCCGCTGTTCACCGGCAATACCATGGTGCTGCTGCCCCGGTGGGACCGCGAGGTGGCGGCGCAGTGCGTGGAGCGCTACAAGGTGACGAGCTGGACCGCAATTCCCACGATGATTCAGGACTTTTTCTTGAATCCCAACGTCGACAAGTATGATTTGTCCTCGATCCGGCGCTTGAGCGGCGGCGGCGCCGCCATGCCGGCGGCGGTGGCGCAGCGCCTCGCCAATGTCGGCATCACCTATGTCGAAGGATATGGACTGACCGAGACCATCGGCGCCACGCACATCAATCCTCCGGATCACGCGAAGCAGCAGTGCCTGGGGATCCCGATCTTCGATACGGATTCGCGCGTCATAGACCCGGCGACTTTGCGTGAATTGCCGCCCGGAGAGGTCGGCGAAATCATCATGCACGGCCCGCAAGTTTTTCTGGGCTACTGGAACAAGCCCGAGGATACCGCGCAGGTCTTCATCGAACACGACGGCAAGCGCTTCTTTCGCAGCGGCGATCTCGGCCGCATGGATGAGGAGGGCTATTTCTTCATCGTCGACCGCTTGAAGCGCATGATCAACGCGTCGGGCTACAAGGTTTGGCCGACGGAGGTCGAATCGCTCATGTACCAGCACCCGGCCGTCCAGGAGGCCTGCGTGATCGGCGCCAAGGACGCGCATCGCGGCGAGACGGTCAAGGCGGTGATCGTGCCGCGCGCCGAGTGGCGCGGCCGCATCGAGGCGCAGGCCATCATCGACTGGTGCCGGGTGCACATGGCGGCCTACAAGGTGCCGCGAGTGATCGAGTTCGTCGATGCGCTGCCGAAATCCGGTTCCGGCAAGATCATGTGGCGCGAGCTGCAAGAACGCGAACAGGCGAAGCCGAACTCCAACTCCACCCTGGCCACATCCTCATGAAAGCATTGCTCAGCCGCCGACCCGGCGGTCCCGACACCCTCACTTTGGAAGAGGTTCCCGACCCTACGCCCGGCCGCGGCGAAGTACGCATCCGAGTTCGCGCCGTGGGCGTCAATTTTCCGGATCTATTGATCATCCAAGATCTCTATCAAATCAAGCCGCCGCGGCCCTTTTCACCGGGCGGGGAGCTCGCCGGCGTGGTTGAAGCCTTGGGCGAGGGGGTGACGAATCTGCAGCCCGGCGATCGGGTTCTCGTCAGCCCGGTGCGCAGCGCCATGGCGGAGATGGCCATCGCGCAAGCCGGCAACTGCTGGAAGATCCCCGACGCCATGCCTTTCGACCAGGCCGCCGCGCTGCTCATGACGTATGGCACCTCGCAGCACGCGTTGCAGGACCGCGCCCGTTTGAAAGCCGGCGAGACGCTGCTGGTGCTCGGTGCCGGCGGCGGCGTGGGACTCGCGGCAGTCGAACTCGCCAAGGCGACGGGCGCCCGGGTGATCGCGGCCGCCTCGAGCCCGGAAAAATTGGCGTTGGCCCGCGAGCACGGCGCCGACGATGGCGTGCAGTACCCGCAAGGCGCGTTGGACAAGAATGCCGCGCGCGCCTTGACCGACAGCTTCAAGGCGGCGTGCGGCGCGCAGGGTGCGCACGTCATATACGATGCGGTCGGCGGCGATTACAGCGAGGCCGCGCTGCGCGCCATCGCGTGGGCCGGGCGGCATCTGGTGGTGGGATTTACCGCAGGCATCCCCAGGGTGCCCCTGAACCTGCCCTTGCTCAAGGGTTGCGAGATTGTCGGCGTGTTCTGGGGCGAGTTCACCCACCGCAATCCCGCGCAGCATGCGGCCAACGTTGCCGCGCTCATGGCGCTGTATCTGGATGGTAAAATCAAGCCGGCCGTTACCGAACGATTTCCGCTGGCGCGCGGCGGCGATGCGATCGCCCGCTTAGGTTCGCGCTTGGCGCGCGGCAAAATCGTCGTCACGGTTGAAGCGCCCGCATAAGGAAGCGATATGGATCTGAAATACAATCCCGAAGAACAAAAATTTCGCGCCGAGGTGCGCGCATTTTTCGATGCCGAGCTGCCCACCGACATCCGCACCAAGCTGCAGCTCGGCAGGCGCATTTCCAAGGACGACATGGTGCGCTGGCAGAAGATCCTGTTCCGCAAGGGCTGGGGCGCCCCGAACTGGCCCAAGTCCTTCGGCGGCACGGGTTGGGATATCGTGCAGCAGCATATATTCGAGGAGGAGCGCGCCGACGCTTGCGCGCCGGGGCAAAACCCCTTCTCTCTGAAAATGCTCGCGCCGGTGATGCAGACTTTCGGCAACGCCGCGCAGCAGGAATATTTCCTGCCGCGGATTCTCTCCGGCGAGGATTGGTGGTGCCAGGGATATTCCGAGCCGGGCTCGGGTTCGGATCTGGCCTCGCTGCGCACCAGCGCCGTGCGCCAGGGCGATCACTACATCGTCAATGGCCAGAAAACCTGGAACACCCTGGGCCAGTACGCGGACTGGATCTTTTGCCTGGTGCGCACCAGCAGCGAAGGCCGCCAACAACAGGGCATTTCGTTTTTGCTGATCGACATGAAGTCGCCGGGCATCACGGTCAGGCCGATCATCATGTTGGACGGCGAGCATGAGATCAACGACATCTTTTTCGACAACGTGAAAGTGCCGCTGCAGAACCTGATCGGCGAGGAAAACAAGGGCTGGACGTACGCGAAATTTTTGCTCACGCACGAGCGCAGCGGCAATGCCGGGGTCGGCATTTGCAAGCGGGCCTTGAAGAAACTCAAGGAGATCGCCGCGGAGCAAATGTCGAACGGCCGCCCGCTCATCGAGGACTCGCGCTTCCGCGATCGCATCGCGCAGGTCGAGATGGAGCTCATGGCGCTCGAGATCACCAATCTGCGGGTCCTATCGGCCACGGCGAAGGAGCAGCGCGCGCTCGGCCCCGAGGTCTCCGTGCTCAAGATCAAGGGATCGGAAATCATTCAGCAGCTCGCAGAACTCAAGATGCATGCGCTCGGGCATGACGCGCTGCCCTACGTGCGCGAGGCGCTCGATATGGACTGGGTGGGCAATCCGTTGCTTGGAGCGCATTACCGCTCCTACGCACCGCCCATCACCGGGCAATACTTCAATCAACGCAAGACCACGATTTACGCCGGATCCACCGAGATACAGAAGAACATCATCTCGCAGATGATTCTCGGCTTGTAAAGAGCACCTATGGAATTCAATTACAGCGAAGAGCAACTGGCGCTACAGGACACGCTGCAGCGCTTCATTTCACGCGACTATGATTTCGACAAGCGGCGCGCTTTCTGCGCCTCGCCTTTGGGCCATTCCGCCGAGGCCTGGAAGCAGTATGCGGAACTCGGGTTGCTGGCGTTGCCTTTTCCGGAAGAGCTCGGCGGCTTGAGCGGCAACGGCGTCGATATCATGGTGGTGATGGAACAGTTCGGCCAAGGATTGCTGCTGGAGCCTTTCTTGAGCACTGTCGTGACCTGCGGGGGACTGTTGCGCGACGCCGCCTCCGAGGCGCTCAAGCAAAAACTCGTGCCGCAGATCGCGGCGGGGGAATTGAAACTCTCGCTCGCGGCCTACGAGGCCGCCGGACGCTATGATTTGTCTTACGTCGCCTGCGCGGCGCGGGAGAGCGGCGGCGCCTGGCGCCTCTCGGGCCGCAAGACCGTGGTGCTCGACGGCGCGTCCGCCGACTATTTTCTGGTGTCGGCACGCAGCAGCGGCAAGAGCGGCGATCGCGATGGCATTTCGCTGTTCCTCGTGCCGCGCGACGCCAAGGGTCTCACCATCGCCGCCTATCCAACCCAATCCGGGGCCCGCGCGGCCGACTTGTTATTGGAGAATGTTTCCGTCGGCGCAGAAGCGCTGATCGGCGCCGCGGATCGCGCTTTGGGTTCGATCGAGCGCGCCGTAGATCGCGCGAACGCAGCGCTGTGCGCCGAGGCCGTCGGCATCATCAATGCCTTGAATCAAGCGACCTTGAATTATCTCAAGACGCGCAAGCAATTCGGCGTCGCGATCGGAACGTTCCAGGCGCTCAAGCACAAGATGGCGGACATGCTGATCGCCGCGGAGCAAGCGCGTTCCATGGCCATCATCGCCGCCGTACACGCCGACTCGGAAGATGCCGCCGAGCGGCATCGCGCGGTATCCGCCGCCAAAGCCTATATCGGGCAAGCGGGGCGGCTGGTCGGTCAGAATGCCGTGCAGATGCACGGCGGCATGGGCGTGGTGGACGAACTCATCGTGAGCCACTATTTCAAGCGGCTGACCCTGATCGATCTGACCTTCGGCGATGCCGATTATCATTTGGCGAGCTTCAGCGAGACCTTGAGGCCGACCGCTGCAGCGGTGTGAGTTTGAGCGATCCCGCATGGAACGCCCAGGCCTTGCGAGCCGGTGAAATTCAAAATGCCGGTATCGTCTCAGCTCGTGTGCGACATCTCTTGCTTGCGCACATCCTTGTCCATGGTTCGCGATGCAGCGAACAAGACTGCCGCCGCCGCCAACGCCAGAACTGGAATGATATACATGGCGTTGTGCAGGCCGGTGGCTCTGAACGCCTCGGTCATGACGCTCGCGCCCGCGTCCGTCATGGCCTTGGAGGCAAAGTGATCGCTCAGGCGGCCGGTTGCCCATGGCCCCATGCTCGCGCCGAGGATGTACATGAAGCAAAAATACAGCGCCACCGCAATGCCCCGCAAACGCGGTTCGATCACATCCTGAATGGCGGCGTACACGGTGGCGTAGTAGACATACATGGTGATGGTGCCGAGCGCCATCAAAATCAGGTAAGCAGCGATGGCGCCGCTCGGTTGATTGATCGCGAGGAAAATACAGGGCGCGGCGATCGCCATGGCGGAGGCCGACAAGACCAGGCGGCCGTTGCGGCGCTTGACGCTCATTTTGTCGGCGAGCCATCCGCCCACCAGCAGGCCTATGGCGCCCACCGCGCCCACCGCGATGGAAGAGACATAGCTGGCGTTGAGCAGGCTCATGTGATGAAAGCGCTGCAGGAATGCGGTGTTGAAGGTGTTGATCGCATACATGTTGAAGTTGTGGAAAATGCCCGACATGATGATCCACCACATGGTCGGCAACCCCAGCACGGCGGCAAATGCGTTTTTGGTCGCCGTGGCGGGGGTCGTCACCACTCTGCCCGCATCGAGCGCGCCGCGTACCGGTTCGCGCATCCACAGCGCCATGATTGCGAGAATCACTCCGGGCACGCAGGCAAACAAGAATGCCGCGCGCCAGCCGAATCTCGTGGCGATGGCGCCGGCGCTGATATAGGCCAGAAAAATGCCCGCCGGCAGCCCCAGCATGAAGACACCCATGGCCTTCGCGCGCTGAGTGGGCGGAAACAAATCGCCGATCAGGGATTGTCCTGCAGGGGCGCAAGTGGCCTCGCCGACCCCGACCCCGAGCCGTGCAATGAATATCTGGGCGTAGTTCTGCGCGAAGCCGGTCGCCGCGGTCAACAGGCTCCAAAACAGGGTGCCCACAGCGATGAGCCGGTTGCGATACCACTTATCGCTGAGCGTGCCCAATGGCAGCCCCACCAGGGCGTAAATCACCGTGAAAATCGAGCCGAGGAGTCCGAGCGCGGCGTCGTTCAAGTGAAATTCGAGGCGGATCGGCTCGGCCAGCGCACCGAGCAATTGGCGATCGAAAAAGTTGAGCAGGTTGATGGCGAACAACAGGAACAAGGCGTACTTCGCGCCTGTGGCGGCCTTGGCGATGACGCCGTCGGCCGGCGCCCCGCCCTCGATGGATTGCGGACTGACGGACATCTGTTCATTCCCCTCGAAAAGCGCTGTCGCCGGCTAGTTTGCCGTACCTCGCGGCCGAACGCTCAGGTTTCAGTCAGGCGGGCCGCCACGCGAGCCGCATCGTTGCCCTCGCGCGCTTCGCGGGGCATCCCCTCATTTTTGGAAGCTTAAAAAACGGCGGGGTGTTCAAGCCCGCCGTCGCATCCGTCTCGCCCGATCTCGAAGCGAAACCTACTTGAACTTGACCCGCAGCGTGAGACCGAAGGTGCGCGGAGCGCCGAGATAAGAAGTAATGGTGTTGAACTGGAACGGCGAGTCGAACGCCACGGCGTAGTAGTACTTGTCGGCCAGATTCGCGCCCCACGCTTCAATCACCCAGGACTCATCCAATGCCCCAAATCCGATGCGTCCGTTGAGCAAGCCAAATCCTTCCTGGATCTTGCGCGGATCGAGATCGGACCCGGTGTTGTAGGAGGAGTTGTACTTTTCTTCCACGCTGGTGCGAATCCCCAGCGTGCCCGACACCGGCAGCAGGTACGACGCCGACAGCGCGCCGGACCAGAGCGGCGCGAACGACAAGCGGTTGTTGTCGCGCGCCGTGCAGCCGTTTCCGGGGCCGCCGCAGAAATCCGGCAGCGCGTTGCCGAAATTATCGATGTTGGTCAGATCCTGCGTCACGCCGCCGGCGATGGTCAGTCCCGAAATCGGCGTCGCCCAGGCGAAATCGACATCGATGCCTTTCGAGACGACGCGATCCAGCGAGGTGACGACGAACTGAATTCCGGTAAAGGTGTTCAGCTGGAAGTCGGTGTAGCGCTGATAGAACGCCGCCGCATTCAACCGCAGGGTGTTGTTGAACAGCGTGGTCTTGATGCCCACCTCGCCCGAATCCACCGTCTCGCGGGGGAAGTGGGTGTCATAGTTGGGCGTCAGACCGATGGGATCGGTCGCAGAAGGTGCGGCTGTGACGCGCGACAGGTTGAAGCCCCCCGCCTTGTAGCCATTGGCTACCGAGGCGTAGACCATCGCTTCTTCGTTGAAGCGATAGGACAGCTTGAGCGTCCCAGACAGGTTGTTCTCGGTATTCGACTGGTTGAATCCGTTGCCCGTGAACTCAGGATCCAGCCCCGAGAAGCATCCATATCCGATCAAGAAGGCCTGCGCGTTGGTCCCGTTGATGGGCGGGGCAAAAAGGCCTGGGGAATTGAGCAGCGCCCCGCAGCCGGGGCCGCCCCCCGTGTCATTGAAACTCGCGGTCGCGGTTTTCTTTTCTTCCGTACCCCTAAGACCGAATGTCAGATCCAGCCCCTGTGTGATGTTCCAGGTCTCGTTGGTGAACAAGGCAAAGCTTCTGGCCGTCTGTTGATAGCCATCGTTGTAGCCGGTGCCGAAGAAGGTGGCCCCCGGGGCATCGCCGGTGAGTTGCGATACCAGCAGCGGATTCACAGGTCCGCCCACCGACGCCGAGGCGACCGCACTGATATAGGTTTCAAACTGACTGCCGATGGCGCCGAGCGTCCGCGTGGTCAGAATTTCGTTATTGAAGAATCCGCCCACCAACCAGTCCAAGGGACCCGACTTGCCGGCGAGGCGCACCTCTTCGCTGAATTGCTTGAAATCCGTTGAATTGGCATTGCCGTTATTCGGGAACGAGAGCAGGTCAATGCCGGTGTAATCGACATCGTTGCCGCCGGTGACCGTGTTGTCGCGCCAGGCCGTGATCGAGGTCAATTTTCCGAATCCGAGATTCCAGTTGAGTTCTCCCGACAGGCCCATGTCTCGGACGTACTGCTTGATGAGCTGATTGTCATAGGCCACGTAGCTGTTGGGCAGGCGAACCACGCCCGGCTGGCCGATCAGCGGAGAATCGCCGAGCGCGCCGGTTTTGCCGCCAAGCGCCGGTGTCGATGCGAACACGTTGACCAGTCCTTGGAAGGGGCCGGGATATTCGACAACAGCGCTGCAGCAAGACTCGTTGCGCTTGGCATAATCGGCGATGATCAAGAAATCCACATTGTCGCTCGGCGTGATCAGCAACTGACCGCGGGCGTTGTAGGCGTGACGATCGTTGGTGTTGTCTTGCGTGCTCGGTCCGACGCCGTTGACGACCTGAAGGAAGCCGTCGTTCTGTTGGAAGCCCATGTACAGGCGGCCCGCCATGATGTCGCTCAGCGGTCCGGTCACCGAGGCGCGGACTTCCCGATCGTTGAAGTTGCCGCCGGTCACTTCGGCCATCGCGCCAAAAGTGTTCGACGGCCGCTTGGTGGTGACGTTGATCACGCCGGCGTCATTGTTCTTGCCGAACAATTCGCCCTGCGGTCCGTAGAGAACTTCGATTTTATCGATTTCACCCAGATCGCCAAAGGCGACGCCGTTGCGCGGCCGGTACACGCCGTCGATGTTCACGCCCACCGAGGATTCCAAACCTGGGTTGTCGCCGACCGTGCCGATGCCGCGAATACGCGCCGTGGTGATCGCTTCATTGCCTTCCGAGGTAACCGTAAGCCCCGGCGTCAAGATCGCGAGATTTCTAATATTGGTGACGCCCGCGTCCTGCGCTTGCTGCGCGTTGATCGCGACCACTGAAATCGGCACGTCTTGCAGATTTTCCGAGCGCTTCTCTGCGGTCACGATGATCTCTTCCAACGCCGGCGCGTTCGCGGCGTCCGCCGCCATCGCGCGCGCGCTGCCCAAGGCTCCGGACATGGCGAGGACGAGGTAGAAGGCTCGTGAGGTCACGGTCTGATTGGTCATGGGATCTTGCACCTGATTTTGTCGATGGATTTTGCGCAATGCTGCGGCCTACCACGTCTCGCCTAAAATCGACTAGACGCCCTCCCGCCGATTGCGTATGTTGAGCCTACGGAAACCGTGGCGCAAGCACCACGCTTTTCGCGACATTTGGTTGACAAATGGCGCCACGTGCTTGATTTGACCGCTAGGAAGATTGAAATCCATTAGTGGTATAAAAGACACATAGTGAGAAACCCGGACCCTTGGCGGCCCTCGGAACCGGAGCCGGATGGGTCTGCGCCCACCCGCCGCGCGGCGCTGATTGGACTGGCTCTGATCGTGATCTTGGTGATCGCCGGTTTCTTTTTGACCCACACGCTCGGCGGCGCCGCGCGTTTGCAGGACTGCGCCTTGTCGGGTCGCTCGAACTGCTCCGAGAACCCCGCTCGCTAGGAGCCCGACCGCAGGCGCCTCAAGGCCCTAGGCTTTCAGAACGCCCTTGGCTTTAGCGCTGTGCGTTGCAATGAGATCCATCAGTGCAGGCGACAGGCAATCGTAGGGTTCGAGTTTCAGTTCCCGTAACCGCGCGCGAACCGCGCCCATCTGCTCCGGCTTGGTACCCGACTCGATCACCGAAGAGACGAAGGCGGCAAATTCCGGTGCGGCCCATCCATTGGCGTCCAAAAGCTCGGGATGAATGAAATCGAAGCCGTAGATCGGATGAGCCTTGTTCTCGATGCGGCCGTACATGTGCACGCCGCAACCGCTGCAGGCGTGCCGTTGAATCGGCGCCGCCGCATCGACCACCTTTAATTTCTGTGCGTTTGCGCCGACGGTAAGCTTGTCGCGAGGGACCACCGCGACCAATGAAAACATCGCGCCTTTGGGCTTCCAGCATTTGGTGCAGCCGCAAACGTGATTGAAGGCCACGTTGCCCTTGATAGAGATCGTTACCGGCGCATCCGTGCACTTGCACTTGAGCGTTCCGCCGCTGAAGGACGGATTGCCCGGCTTGACGCCGTTGTCCACCGCAGGATGAATGGCTACGCTCATAGGTGCTCCTTCGTTAAGGTGTTGATAGTTTTGTGCGCCCCGGCCAGAAGCCCATTATACCGCCAAGCCTGCTAGACTGACGGCGTCCCCCTCGAGAAAGATCATGAGCGTACTGAACTCGTTTCATCCCGCCGTTGCTGCATGGTTTTCACGGACCTTTGATGCGCCCACGGAGGCGCAAGAGCGCGCATGGCCCGCCCTGGCGGCGGGCGAGCATGTGTTGGTGGCCGCGCCCACGGGATCCGGCAAGACCTTCGCGGCGTTTCTCTCGGCCATCGACCAGCTCGTCAAGGAAGGACTCCAAGGACCGTTGCCGGACGAGACGCGCGTGGTCTACGTCTCGCCTCTGAAGGCGCTGTCGAACGACATCCAGCGCAATCTCGAGGCGCCGCTGAGCGGCATTCGCGAAGAGTTGATGGCGCTTGGCGTAGCGGACGTTGAGATACGGGCGGTGGTGCGCACCGGCGACACCACGCAGTCGCAACGCGCCGGCATGCGGCGCAGGGCGCCGCACATCGTCGTGACCACCCCGGAGTCGCTGTACATCCTGCTGGGTTCGCAGTCCGGCCGCGATATGCTCGCAACCTGCCGCACCGTCATCGTCGATGAAATTCACGCCGTCGCGGGCAATAAACGCGGCGCGCATTTGGCGCTGTCGCTGGAACGCCTGCAGGCTCTGACCGGCCGCCCGCTTACGCGGGTCGGACTCTCGGCAACACAAAAGCCGATTGAAGTAGTCGCAAAGTTTCTGACCGGCGCACATGCTGTGCGCTGCACCATCGTCGATTCCGGTCACATCCGGCGGCGCGACCTGGCACTGGAGGTTCCGCCCGCGCCGCTCGAGGCGGTCATGTCGGGCGAGGTTTGGACGCAAGTCTATGATCGACTGGCGCAGTTGGTAGCGGAGCATCGCACCACGCTGGTTTTCGTCAATACGCGCCGGATGGTCGAGCGCGTGGCGCGGCAGCTGTCCGAGCGCATCGGCGAGGACAATGTGGCCGCGCATCACGGCAGCTTGTCGAAGGAGCGCCGTTTGGACGCCGAGCAGCGCTTGAAGCGCGGCGACCTGAAGGTGTTGGTCGCCACGGCTTCGCTGGAGCTCGGAATCGACATCGGCGATGTGGACCTGGCATGTCAGGTCGGTTCGACCCGATCGATCAATTCGTTCCTGCAACGGGTCGGCCGCGCAGGGCATTCGGTGGGCGGCATCTCCAAAGGGCGGCTGTTCCCGCTGTCCCGGGATGAATTGGTCGAATGCGCCGCGTTGCTCGACGCGGTTCGGCGCGGCGAGCTCGACCGGCTCAAGATTCCGGAAAATTCGCTCGACGTGCTGGCGCAGCAAATCACGGCGGAAGTGTCGGCGCGCGAGTGGTCCGAGGACGGCCTGTTCACCTTGATGCGCGGCGCGTATCCCTATCGCAGCCTCAAACGCGAGGAATTCGACGAGTGCGTGCGGATGCTGGCGGAAGGCTTCAGCACGCGGCGCGGCCGCCGCGGTGCACTGCTGCATCACGATGCCGTCAATAAGATGCTGCGGCCGCGCAAGGGTGCGCGCCTGACCGCAATCACCTCCGGCGGCGCCATACCGGACAATGCCGATTATCGCGTCATGCTCGAGCCCGAATCCCTCGTGGTCGGTTCGGTAAACGAAGACTTCGCGGTGGAAAGCCTGCAAGGCGATATCTTCCAGCTCGGCAACACGTCTTATCGTATCTTGCGCGTCGAACGCGGCACGGTGCGCGTCGAGGATGCCCACGGTCAGCCGCCCTCGATACCGTTCTGGCTGGGCGAGGCGCCGGGCCGCAGCATGGAGCTGTCGGCCGCGGTCTCGGATCTACGCAAGCAGATCGAGGAGCGGCTGGGGAGCGAGCCGCCCGCGGCGCTTGGCTGGCTTCAGGAAACGGTGGGTCTCGATGAGGCCGCCGCGTTCCAGATCGTGCAGTACTTGAGCGCCGGCAAGGCGGCGCTCGGCACCTTGCCGACGCTGGACACCGTGGTGTTCGAGCGCTTCTTCGACGAGTCCGGCGGCATGCAGCTCATCATCCACTCGCCATTCGGCAGCCGCGTCAACCGGGCATGGGGATTGTCGCTGCGCAAGCGCTTTTGCCGGACCTTCAATTTCGAATTGCAGGCGGCGGCGACCGAAGATCACATCGTCTTGTCGCTGACGCATGCGCATAGTTTCGAGCTCGCCGAGGCGGCGCGCTATTTGAACTCCAATTCGGCGCGACACGTGCTGATCCAGGCGCTGTGTGCGGCGCCCATGTTCGAGGTTCGCTGGCGCTGGGACGCCGGGATCGCGCTGGCGCTGCCGCGCTTTCGCGGCGGCAAGAAAATCCCGCCGCAAATCGCGCGCATGAACGCCGAAGATCTGCTGGCCTCGGTCTTTCCGGATCAGGTTGCCTGCGCCGAGAACCTCCCCGGCGAGATCGAGGTGCCGGATCACCCTTTGGTGCGTCAAACCATACGCGACTGCCTGGAAGATGCGATGGACATCGATCAATTCGAGGCACTGTTGCGCCGCTTGGAGAGCGGCTCGATCCGCGTGGTCGCCAAGGACCTGACCGAACCTTCGCCGCTCGCGCTCGAGGCGCTGAACGCGCGGCCTTATGCGTATCTGGATGACGCGCCGCTCGAAGAGCGCCGCACGCAAGCCGTCATGAGCCGCCGCTGGCTGGATCCCGCCGAAGCGGCCGACATCGGCAAGCTGGATCCGGAGGCCATAGCGCGCGTGCGGGCCGAAGCGTGGCCGGATGCCGCCACGCCGGATGAATTGCACGACGCGCTGCTGTGGCTCACTTTCATGACGGAAGAGGAGAGCGGCGCCAATCCGCAATGGCCCGCATTGATGGAAGATCTCCTGCAGCAGAGAAGGGTTCTGCGCCTCGCGTTCAAGGATCGCTATCTATGGGTGGCGGCCGAACGGCGTGCGCTGTTCGAAGGGCTCGACGATTCTCTGGTCGACATCGTGCGCGGCCGCCTCGAGGGTTCAGGTCCGGTGACGGCGGCGCAATTGGCCGCGCCGCTCGGGCTGACGGCGGCCCAGATCAACGCCGCGCTGGCCGCGCTGGAATCCGAAGGGTTCGTCATGCGGGGCCGCTTCAGCGGCGAGTCCGCGGCGGAAGAGTGGTGCGAGCGGCGCTTGCTGGCGCGAATTCATCGTTACACGGTGAAACGGCTGCGGGCGGAAATAGAGCCGGTTACCGCCCGGGATTTTCTGCGCTTCTTGAGCGAATGGCAGCGCGTTTTGCCGGGCGCGCGGATGCAGGGCCCGGATGCGTTGGCGGCAATTCTCGCGCAACTCGAGGGGTTCGAATCGCCCGCGGGCGCCTGGGAAACCGAAGTGATCCCCGCGCGCGTCACCGAGTATGAGCCGCAGTGGCTGGATGAACATTGCCGCGCCGGCCGGTTCATCTGGACGCGCCTGGCGGCGCGCGGCAGCCCGCGCAGCGAGGAGCCGGCGGCGCGCGGCTCTTCGCCGGTTCGTTCCACGCCGATTGTGTTGCTGGCCCGGCGCAATGTATCGCTCTGGTCGTCGTTTGCCGATCAGTCCGATGCGGCGCTGCTGACCTCGAAAGCGCAAGCCGTGGCCGACTTCATCAGCGAGCGCGGCGCTTCGTTCTTCGACGAGATTTCTGAGAATATCGGCATGCTGCCCGCGGAGGTCGAGGAGGCGCTGGCTGAATTGGTGGCGGCGGGGCTGGTGAATTCCGACAGCTTCGCCGGCTTGCGGGTTCTGCTGATGCCGAGCGGCCGCCGCGGCGGCCGAGCGAACTCGTACTCGGGCCGGCACAAACGCCGCTTGGCGCTGTTCGGAATGGCGGACGCAGGGCGATGGGCGCTGGTGCGCCGCCCCGGCGCGCCGTCCGCCGAGCGCGAGGATGAGGCGGTCGAACATATCGTGCGCACCCTGCTGCGCCGCTGGGGCGTGATTTTTTGGAAACTGCTGGTGCGCGAAGCGCAATGGCTGCCGGCGTGGCGCAAAATTTTGAGCTGCTGCCGCCGCTTGGAGGCGCGCGGAGAAATTCGCGGCGGCCGTTTCGTCGCGGGATTCTCCGGCGAGCAATTCGCGACGCCTGAAGCCATCGGATTGCTGCGCGATGTGCGGCGCAAGCCGCCGAGCGATGCGTATGTATCGCTCTCGGCCGCCGATCCGCTCAACTTGATCGGAATTTTGACGCCCGGTCCGAGACTGGCCTCGCTGGCCGGCAATCGCCTGTTGTACAAGGACGGACTGCCCGTGGCCACGCTCGCCGCGGGCGAGGTTCGCTACCACGAAGAATTGCCTCCGAAGCAACAATGGGAGGCGCAAGTGGCGCTGCTGCGCCGTCATGTCCCGGCGGTGCTCGATGAGGTGGAGCTGCCGCCGGCTCAGTAGCGACGCGTCCGGGGCTGCTATTTCGCGGTGGCTTGGGAAGCGTCCCAGCCGCCCCCGAGGGCTTCTATCAATGCCACGCTGGCCTGCAGGCGGGAAGAAAGCACTTGCAAGGCGGTTTCCTCGGCGCTCAAGCGGGTGGTCTGGGCGGTAATGACGCTGCTGTAGGGAACGGTGCCGGCCTTGTATTGGTTGAGCGTCAGCGCTTCGGCTTCGCGCGCCTTCTTGACGGTTTCATCCTCGATCGCCCCTTCTTGCTCGAGCACGCGCAGGGTGACGATTTCATCCTCCACCTGCTGGAAGCTGCTCAAGACAGTTTGCCGATACGCGTCCACTGTTCCTTCGTAGGCGGCGCGTGCGCCTCGCACTTGAGCGCGCACCAGCCCGCCGTCGAACAAGGTCTGTGCGAGCGCCGGTCCGACCGCCCAGATGCGATTGGAATTTCGAACCAGCCGGCTGAAGGACGTGCTCGAATATTGATCTTGCCCGGTCAAGGTCAGGTCCGGGAAATATCCGGCCTTGGCGACGCCGATCTGCGCATTCGCGGCCGCCATCTTGCGTTCCGCTTCCGCCACGTCGGGCCGGCGTTCCAGCAGGGTGGAGGGCACGCCGGCGGGCACCGTCGGCACGTCTGAACGCATGGCCGAGCCGGACAGCGAGAACTCCGCCGGCTGCTTGCCGATCAACACGGCCACGGCGTGTTCGAGAATGGCGCGCTGGATCTTGGCGTTGACCTGCTGTGACTGGCTCGACAGCAGTTGCGTCTCCGCCGTGACCACATCGGCTCGCGCCGCAACGCCAAATCTATAGCGGCTCTCGGTGATCTTCAGCGACTGGGTCTCGGCGACGACGGTGTCGTCCAGCAGCTTTTCCAATTGATCCTGGGCGCGCAGCTCAAAATAATCGGTCGCCAGTTCGGCCTGCGCGGACAGCCGCGCCGCCGCCAGCGCGGCGGAATTCGCCTGGGCGGAGGCGACATTGCTCTCGGTGCTGCGCCGGATGCGGCCCCAGATGTCGATGTCCCAATTGGCCGAGACGCCCGTGGTGTAGGTATTTTGGGTGCGCGTCTCGGTTCCGGTGCCCCCGGTGGGTATCCCCGCGATGCCGCCGGCACTGGTCGTGACCACCGGCTGGCCCTGACGTTGCATCCCGAGGCTCGCCGCAAGGGTGGGCCAGAAACCCGCGCGCGCCTGCGCGACCAGCGCCCGCGACTCCTCGAAGGCGGCCTCGGCCGCCTTGACGTTCTGATTCGAAATGTCGATTTGCGCCTCGAGACCGTCGAGCACTTCGTCATTGAAGATCTTCCACCAGGGCCCGCGCGCCAACACATCGTTGGGTTCGCTCGGCTTCCAGTCGCCGGCCTCCTTGAAATTTGCCGCAGCCTCGACCGGCGGCCGGTGATAATTGGGCCCCACTGCGCAGGCGGCGGCGAGACAGGTGCCGCAAACCGCGGCGAAGCTGCGCGCGAACGGCTTGATCATGCTGGAACTCCGGCGGGACCCGAGTCCCGATCGCGCGGCTCGGCGCCGCCCTTGAGATTCTGCGGCGGCGAGTATTTGCCATCCTTCAGATATTTCCAGTAGCGGCGCATGTACAGATAGATGACCGGCGTGGTGTACACCGTGAGCAGCTGACTGACCAGCAGGCCGCCGACGATGGCTATCCCCAAGGGCCGCCGCATTTCGGTACCGTCGCCGGTGGCAACGGCCAGCGGCAGCGCGCCGGCGATCGCGGCACAGGTGGTCATCATGATGGGCCTGAAGCGCAGCCGGCAGGCGTGCTCGATCGCCTTGAGCGGATCCATTCCCAGCGTGCGTTCGGCATCGAGCGCGAAGTCCACCATCATGATGGCGTTCTTTTTGACGATGCCGATCAACAGAAGAATCCCCAGAAATGCGATCAGGCTGAATTCGGTGCCGGTCGCGATCAGCGCCAGCAATGCCCCCAATCCGGCGGACGGCAGCGTCGAGAGTATGGTGAGCGGCTGACCGTAATTCTCATAAAGCATCCCCAATACCACATAGATTGCAGCGATCGCGGCCAGCACCAGCAGGGGGAGATTGGCGATACCTTGGCGAAACAGCCGCGCCGTTCCGTAGTCGCCGCCCCGAATGCTCACGGGCACGTGGATGTCCGCCATTTTCTTGGCGATGGCGTTGGTCGCGGCGCCGAGCGAGACCCCCTCGGGCAGATTGTAGGCAATCGATGTGGAAACGGAAGTGCCGGTGTGATTGACCGACACTTGGGTGGTGCCGGTGACGAAATGACTGAAGGCGGAAAACGGCACCATGGTTTCCTGCGAGAGGCTGACCGCCGAACCGGTGGAGGTGTTGCCGCGTCCGGCGTTTGCCAGCGAATTGGCCGCGAGATTCCGCGCCACGTCTTGCGCCACGGCAGTGCTGGATGCCGCGCTCGACTTCTGCAGCACCGTCGTGCCGGCCACCGCCTGCGTCAACTGAGTGCCGGACGGCGCGCCGCCGGCGGTGCTGACGTACAGGCTCTTGAGAATCTCCGGGTCCTGCCAGTACTGCGGCGCCACTTCCATGACCACATGATATTGCTGCGGGCTGAAAGGATTGTAGATGGTGGAGACCTGCGCTTGGGCAAAGGCATCTCCCAGCGCATTATCGATTTGTATCTCGGACAGCCCCAAGCGCGATGCGCTGTCGCGATCCACGATCACGTCGGTCTCCAGACCACCCGGCTGCAGATCGGTATCCACATCGGTGAGCTGCGGTACGTCCTGCAGCGCGACCCGCAGCTTTTGCGACCAGGTGCGAAGCTCAGCCAAATTATCGCCCAACAATGTGAACTGGTATTGCGAGTTGGCGCTCCGGCCGCCGCCGCCGCCGAAGTCTTGCACGGCCTGCAGGAAGGTATTCACGCCGGCCACGCGCGCGAGTTGCGGGCGCAACCGCGCGATCACGTGATCGGCCGAAATGCGCCGCACCTTGAGCGGTTTGAGCGCAACGGTGACATTGGCGCTGGCGCCGCCGCCGCCGAAGGGGCCGAAGCCTCCGGAGCCTACAGAACCTGTGACCGTGTCGACCGCAGGGTCGGCCTGGATGATGGCGGCGACTTCTTGCAGTTTGCCCTTCATCATCTGAAAAGAGCTCGCCGCATCGCCGCGGATGCCGCCCCGCAACTGGCCGGTATCCTGTTGCGGAAAAAATCCCTTGGGAATCACGATATACAGAAAAACATTCAGCACAATGGTCGCAACCAGGATGGATACCATGACGCGCCGGTGGCGCAGAGCCCAGTCGAGAGTGCGCGCGTAATTGTCGCGCGTGTGTTGGAAGCCGCGTTCGAAAGCGCGCGCGAATCGCGATGGCGCGCGATTGACTTCGGAGCGCAGCAGCAGCGAACACATCATCGGCGTGGTGGTGAGCGAAATCACCAGCGAGATCAGGATCGCCACCGACAGAGTCATGGCGAATTCGGTGAGTAGGCGCCCGAGAATACCGCCAAGCAGGATGAACGGCGTGAATACCGCAACCAGCGACAGGCTCATCGAGAGCACCGTGAATCCGACTTCCTTGGCGCCCAGCAGCGCCGCGCGCATGCGCGTCATGCCCGCCTCGATGTGCCGCGTGGTGTTCTCCATCACCACGATCGCATCGTCGACCACGAAGCCGGTGGCTATGGTGAGGGCCATCAGCGAAAAATTATCCAACGTATAGTTCAGCAGATACATGGCGCCAAACGTGCCGATCAGCGACACCGGCACCACGGTCGCGGGAATCAGCGCGGCGCGGTAGCTGTTCAAGAAAATATAGACCACCAAAATCACGAAGGCCACGGACAGCAGAAGTGTTTGTTCGACCTGGCGCAGCGAAGCGCGAATGGTGACCGAGCGGTCGAAGTTCACCACCAGGTTGATTTTTGAGTCGATGGAATTCTTCAGGACCGGCAGCTCGGCCTTCACCGCGTCGACTGTTTGCACGATGTTGGCGCCGGGCTGCAGATACACCGTAACGAACACCGCCGGACTGCCGTTGTAGAGTCCATAGGTACGCACATTTTCCGTGGCGCCATCCTGCATGTCCAAAACCGTTGCCACATCGCGCAGACGCACCGGCGCGCCGTTGCGGTTGGCGATGATCAGGTCGCGATAGGGCCCCGCGTCGCGGGCATTGTCGTTGGTGTAGATCTGATAGTGCAGCTCATCGGATTCAACCGCGCCCTTCGGCGCGTTGGCGTTCGAGTTGGAAATCGCCGCGCGCACGTCCTGCAGGCCGATGCCGTACTTGGCAAGCGCCAGCGGATTGATCTCCACGCGCACGGCGGGCAGTGCGCTGCCGTTGACGTTGACGCCGCCGACGCCGGGAAGCTGCGAGAGACGCTGCGATATCACGGCGTCGGCCGCATCGTAGATCTGGCCCTGCGTGAGCACGCGGGACGTCATGGCGATGGACATGACCGGAAACGCGGAGGTGTTGAGCTTGAAATAGGAGGGATTGCGCGTGAGCGATGTCGGCAGATCGGCGTGGGCGGCGGAAATGGCCGCCTGCACGTCGCGTGCTGCGCCATCGACATCCCGGTCGATGCCGAAGGTGAGTTGAATGCTGGTGGTGCCGACGCCGCTGGTGGAGGTCATGTCATCCACGTCGGCAATGGCGCCCAGGTGCCGCTCCAAGGGCGTGGCAACCGTGGCCGCCATGACTTCCGGGCTGGCGCCGGGAAGGCTCGCGGATACGAATATGGCGGGTACATCGATGCGCGGCAGGGGAGCGACGGGCAAGAGCGTGAAGGCGGCCGCGCCGCACAACGCCACCCCCAGCGTCAATAATGTGGTCGCCACCGGCCGCTTGATGAAGGGTGCGGAAATATTCAAACGGGACCCTCGGCCAGCGGTGCATCGGGCTCGGGCGCCGGCATGCGGCCGCGCCAGCGCGCCGCAATGCGGTCGAATGCCAGATAGATCACCGGCGTGGTGAACAGCGTGAGCACTTGACTGACCAGCAAACCGCCCACGATGCTGACGCCCAGCGGATGACGCAGTTCGGATCCTGTTCCGGTGCCGAACATCAAGGGCAGCGCCCCGAAGATGGCCGCCACGGTGGTCATGAGAATCGGACGAAAGCGCAGCAGGCACGCTTTGAAAATCGCATCGCGCGGCGCCAATCCCTCCGCATGCTGCGCAACGATGGCGAAGTCGATCATCAATATGGCGTTCTTCTTCACGATGCCGATGAGCAGAATGATGCCGATCAAGGCAATGATGGTCAGATCGTCGCCGAACAGCATGAGGGCGAGCAGCGCACCGATGCCCGCCGAGGGCAGGGTCGATAGAATCGTGATCGGATGGACGAAACTCTCGTACAAAACGCCGAGCACGATGTACATGACGATGACGGCCGCGATCAGCAGCAATAACTCGTTGGTTAAATTGCTGCGAAACGCCAGCGCCGCGCCCTGAAACGTCGTGCGGATGCTGACCGGCAGGCCGAGAGTGCTCTCGGTGTCCTCGATGGCGGAGACGGCCGCGCCGAGCGATGTGCTCGGGGCAAGATTGAAGGAAACCGTCGTCGCGGGGAACTGCGCGATATGGCTGATGAGTATCGGGCGGGTCTGCACGTCGACCTTGGCGATCGCCGACAACGGCACCTGGCCGCCGGCCGCAGTCGGCAGGTAGATGGACTGCAGCGAGTCGATCGAACGGTAGAACTTCGGGTCCGCTTCCATGATGACGCGGTACTGATTCGATTGCGTGAAGATCGTGGAAACGATGCGCTGGCCAAAGGCATCGTAGAGCGCGTTGTCGACCGTGCCCACGCTGATCCCCAAACGCGCGGCGCTGTCGCGGTCGATGGTCACGTAGGCCGCGAGTCCATTGTCCTCTTGATTGCTGACGACATCGGCGAGCTGCGGCAGCTGGCGCAATGCCGTCACGAGTTTTGGAGTCCAGGCCGACAGCGCCGCCGCGTCCGCGCTCTCGAGCGTGAATTGATACTGCGTGCGGCTGACCGTGTTATCGAGAGTCAGATCCTGCACCGGCTGCATGTACAGCGTGATGCCGCCTACGCCCGCCGTCTCGCCCTTCAAGCGCCGGATCACGTCCGCCACGGTCGTGGATCGGTCCGCGCGCGGCTTCAAGTTGATCAGGAACCGGCCGCTGTTCAAGGTCACGTTGTTGCCGTCGACGCCGATGAACGACGAAAGACTGACGACGTCCGGGTCTTGGAGGATGGCGGCGGCAAGCGCTTGCTGGCGCTTCGCCATGCCGCCGTAGGAAATCGACTCCGTCGCCTCGGAAACGCCCTGGATCAGGCCCGTATCCTGTTCCGGGAAGAATCCCTTGGGGATGAGCACATAGAGGAGGCACGTCAAGATCAAAGTGCCGAGCGCGACCCACAGCGTCAGTCTTTGGTGGTCGAGCACCCAGGTGAGCCGCTTCCCGTACCAGTCGACCACCGCGGTGAACCACTTGCCGGATTCGGTTTGCGCGTGCGTGTTCGGCGGACGGTGCTTCAGCAGCTTGGCGCACATCATCGGCACCAGCGTCAAGGAAACCACGGCCGAGATCAAGATTGTAACGGCGAGGGTGACGGCAAACTCGCGAAACAGACGGCCTACCACATCTTGCATGAAAAGCAGCGGAATGAGCACGGCGATCAGCGACACGGTCAGCGAAATAATGGTGAAACCGATTTGCCCGGCACCTTTCAGCGCGGCTTGCAGCGGCGTATCGCCCGCTTCGATATAGCGGGAGATGTTTTCGATCATGACGATGGCATCGTCGACCACGAAGCCGGTCGCAATGGTCAATGCCATGAGCGACAAATTGTTGAGGCTGAAGCCCGCGAGGTACATCACCGCAAAAGTGCCGATGAGCGACAGCGGCACGGACAGGCTCGGAATGATCGTCGCCGGAATATTGCGCAGGAACAGCCAGATCACCAGCACGACCAGCGCTACCGCGAGCACCAGCTCGAATTCGACGTCTTTGACCGAGGCGCGAATCGTGGTGGTGCGGTCGGTGAGCGCCACCACATCCACGCCCGCGGGCATATCCGCCTGCAGTGATGGCAACAAGGCCTGGATCCGGTCGACCACATCGACGACATTGGCGCCAGGCTGGCGCTGCACATTGAGTATCAGCGCCGGTTCCTGGTTCATCCAGCCGCCAAGCTTGGAATTTTCCGCCCCCGATACCAGCGTCGCCACGTCCTTGAGGCGCACCGGCGCGCCATTCTTGTATGCGGCGATCACTTCCCCGTAGTCGTCGGCGTCGCGGATTTGATCGTTGGTATTGATGGTATAGGCGTTGCTGGGGCCGTCGAGCGTCCCCTTCGGGCCATTCTGGTTGGCATTGCTGATCGTCGTGCGCAAATCATCGAGATTCAGCCCGTAGGCGGCCATGGCGCGCGGATTGGCCACGACCCTGACCGCCGGCCGTTGGCCGCCGCTGATGCTGACCACGCCGACGCCCTTGATTTGCGAAATCTTCTGCGCGATGCGGATGTCGACCAGATCCTCGACGTCGGTCAGGGGCATGGTCTTGGAAGTGATGCCGAGAATCAGCACCGGCGCATCGGCGGGATTGACCTTGGCGTAAATTGGCGGCGCCGGCAGATCCTGCGGCAGCAGGTTTTGTCCGGCGCTGATCGCCGCCTGCACTTCCTGTTCCGCCACGTCGATGGCAATCGATAAATTGAAGGTCAGGGTAATGACCGACGCGCCGGCGGAACTGGTCGATGACATCTGGGTCAAGCCGGGCATCTGGCCGAATTGCTTTTCGAGCGGCGCCGTGATGGCCGAGGTGATCACCTCGGGACTCGCTCCAGGGTAGAAGGTCTGCACCTGGATGGTCGGATACGCGACTTCCGGCAATGCCGAGAGCGGCAGCTGCAAATAGGCCATCGCGCCGACGATCAGAATCGCCACCATCAACAGGGTGGTGGCGACGGGACGCAATATGAACAGGCGCGAGGGATTCATGCGCTAGCCGCCTGTCTTGGCATTGAAGCGACCGGCGGCCGCCTTCATTGCGGCTGCGGCGGCTTGCCGCGCGTCCGCCCGCGCTTTGCGCCCGGTGTTGCGGGCGTTCCAGGCTTGCCCGGCTGCGCCGCTCCTTGGGCGGGAGCGGTCATCGGAGCGGCATTCGGCAGGCTTACTTGCGAGCCTTCGCGCAGGCGGTCGCCGCCTTCCGTGACGACGGTTTCGCCCGGCTTGAGCCCGGTTGTAACCGCGACTTTTTCGCCATCGACCACTCCCAGCGTCACCGCTCGAACCGACACGGTTCGATCCGCATTCACCAGGTAAACGAAGGTCGTCGTGATCCCGTTTGGCGCGCCGCGGCGAACCGCGGCGTTCGGCATGACGACTTGATCGTGCAACGTGTCCACCAACAGCTCAACGTTGACGAACTGATTGGGAAACAGAGCGCCATCGGCATTCTCGAACTGCGCCCGCAGTTTGATCGTGCCGGTCGTCACATCGATCGAGTTGTCGACGGTGAGCAGTTTGCCGTCGGCGATTTTTGCGGCGTTGGCGCGATCGAATGCGGCGACGGAAAGAGTGGCGCCCGCATGCAGCCGCTTCATGACGGCGGGGACATTGTCTTCGGGAATGGTGAAGATCACCGTAATGGGCTGGATCTGGTTGAGAAGTACGATGCCGTTGGTGTCGCCGGGCGTGACGTAGTTGCCCTCATCGACCTGGCGCAATCCCACCCGTCCGGTAACCGGCGCGGTGATGTGCGTGTACACCAGATTCACCTGAGCCGTTTTTACCTGCCCTTCGTCGGCCTGAATCGTGCCCGCATACTGATCGACCAGCGCGCGTTGCGTGTCGAGCTGCTGCTGGGCGATGGAATCTTCCTTGACCAGGCCCTCGTAGCGCTTCAAATTCAAGCGCGCATCGGCCAGCAATGCCTGGTCGCGCTTCAAGTTGCCTTCCATTTGCAGCAGGGCGGCCTCGTAGGGGCGAGGGTCGATCTGCGCCAAGGCGTCGCCTTTATGAACGAACTGCCCTTCCGTGAAATAGATCTTTTGCAGCGGTCCGGTAATCTGGGTTCTAACGGTGATGGTGGCCAACGGTACCACCGTCCCCAGTGCCGGAATCTTCACGGCCATGTCGCTTAATACCGCGGTGGCTACCGATACCGCGACCGGACCGTTCTGGCCATTGCGGCCGCGGGGCGGGGCGGCCACCGGCTGCTTGGTTCGAAGATACAGCACGAATCCGACCAGCAGCGCCACGACGATGAGCGCGATGATCAGTGCCCGCCAGTGTCTGGCAATGAATGGTCTTGAATCTCCCGGCGGCGCTAGAAAAGGATCTTCTTGTTCAATTGTCACTAATTCACCGATACGCGAGCCCATGCCGTGGCACGCACTGCCAAACGATCACCCGGGCGAGCCGCAGACTATAACCAGATTCGACCCTGAACTACACACGGATCATCGCCGGCGTGCGTGTAGAGCCGCGGAAAGCTCTAAAGTTCATAAGCCAATGTAAAGTATTGTGAACTTCACTGCCGGCAGAGGCTGCCGAAGCAACGGCTCGCAGGCCGGATTCGGTCGGAATCCCCCGCACTGGGTGCTAGAATTCGCGCCGCAACGGACATAAGGAGCTTCGATGAAATTGATCCTTTCCATGACAGCCGTGTGGATGCTGGCGTCGGCTGTTCCGATGCCCGCGCAGGGCGCCCAGGTGTGGACCGAAGGCGTGAATTACTTTCTGATTCAACCGCCGCGGATACCGTCGGTGCCCGCGGGCAAAGTCGAAGTGACCGAGGTCTTTTCCTACGCCTGTCCCGCATGCAATGTCTTCCAGCCCACCATGCACAAACTCAAGCAGGCCATGCCCGCGAATGTCGAGGTGGATTACCTCCCCGCGGCATTCAATACCGCCGAGGATTGGCCGATGTTTCAACTTGCCTACATCACCGCGCAAATACTCGGCGTGGCGCAGCAGTCGCACGACGCCATGTTCGACGCCGTGTGGAAGGGCGGGGACTTGAGCATCAGCGACTCGGCGACCCGCAGCCTCAAGAGCCGCATGCCCACCATCGAGGACGCCGCCAAGTTCTACAGTCAGCATGCCGCGGTGCCGGTCGAGAAATTCATCGCAACATCGAAATCTTTCTCGGCCGACCTGAAGGTGCGCACGGATGACGATTTGATCGCGGCCTACAGGGTCGACCGCACACCGACCATCATCGTCAACGGCAAGTACCGGATGCACGTGGAATCGGCGGGCGGCCCGGAGCAACTGATCGAGCTGGTCAAATACTTGGTCGCAAAGGAAAGCAAGTAGCGGCGAGACCGCGCCGGCATGAAGAATCTTTTCCTCGGGCATCCCCGCTTGTGGATTTCATTCATCGCCGGCACGGCGCTGTTCTTTTTTCTTCCGCAGGACTGGTCTGCGTTGAGCCGCGTGCTGGTGTGCTGGAATGCCGGAGTCGTCTTGTTCCTGGCATTGGTTGTCTTTTGGATGACGCGCCTTTCTGCGGCGCAGATTTGCACGAAGTACATCGAGGAGGACGAGACCGCGCCGTTCATTCTTCTGGTGGTGATCATTGCCGCCGTTGCCAGCCTGTTTGCCATCCTCGAGCCGCTTGCCACCATCAAGCAAGTGAGCGGTTCGGTGCGCGCGGCTCATTTCGCGCTGGCGGCGCTCACTTTGATCGATTCGTGGCTGCTCGTACCCCTGATGTTCACCACGCATTATGCGGACATGTTCTACAGCGCGGCCGCCGCGGATCGGCCGCTGCACTTCCCCAATACATCCGAGCCGGTGTTCTGGGATTTCGCCTATTTCTCCTACACCATCGCCGCGGCGTGTCAGACCGCCGACGTGTCGACGCGGCATGCAGGCATCCGCAGGATCGTGATTGCGCACACGCTGATATCGTTCTTGTTCAACGCTTCGATTTTGGGATTTGCGATCAACGTCACAGCCGGCCTGATCGGCGGCAGCTGAAACGCGCGCGAATTGAGTTCGGCCGCGGCGTCAGTCGGCCGCGGCGTCAGTCGGCCGCGGCCTTGACGACTTCTCCGCCCTTCATGACAAATGCCACCGACTGTAGCCGCGCGACATCGGCGAGCGGATCGCCCGCCACGGCAATCAGGTCGCCATAGCGCCCGACGGCGATGGCGCCGACATCGGCCTGGCGTCCCAAGGCCTCGGCGGCGTTGGCCGTCGCCGCCTGAATTGCCTGCATGGGCGTCATTCCCCACTGCACCATGGTGACGAATTGGCGCGCGTTGTAGCCGTTCGGATAGACGCCGGCGTCGGTGCCGAAAATCATTTTGACGCCGGCCTTCACCGCGGCCTGAAAGGTCTGCCGTTGCTTCAAGCCGATCATGCGTTCTTTTTCCAGCGACTCCTTGTAGAGACCGTTTTTCTCGCCCTCGGCCATGATGTAATCGTCATTGTAGATGTCCATCGAAAACCAGGTGCCGTGCTGTTTGGCCAGCGCGAAGGTTTCCTCATCGGCGAGACTGGCATGCTCGATGGTGTCCACGCCCGCGCGGATCGCATCCTTGATTCCCGCTGTTCCGTGCGCATGCACGGCGACTCGCAATCCCAGCATGTGCGCCTCGTCCACCAGCGCTTTCATCTCGGCCAGGTCGTATTGCTGCGCGCCCACCGTATCGGTCTTGGAGAGCACGCCGCCGGTGCCGCAAAACTTGATGACCTCCGCGCCGTACTTGCGCAGTTTGCGCACGGTCGCGCGGATTTCCTCGGAACCATTCGCCACATTGGGCCTTTGCGCCGTGATCGAGGGCGGCAACTCCGTGGCATCGCAGTGGCCGCCGGTGGCGCCGATGGCATACGTCGCGGGAACGATGCGCGGACCGGTCACGATGCCGTGCTCGATGGCTTGCTTGAGGGCGACATCGTCGTAATTGGCCGAACCCACGTTGCGCACCGTGGTGAAGCCGGCCTCCAGCGTCTTCTTGGCGTTGGCGACGCCCACCACCGTCCAGAAATTATCGGTAAATTGCAGTCGCCGATAACCGCTGTAGCGCGGATCGGCGGTCAGATGCGTGTGCATGTCGATCAAGCCGGGCAGCAGCGTCATCCCTGTGAGGTCGACCTGGCGCGCGCCCGGCGCTATGACGGAGCCCTGAGCGATCGCACTGATGCGCCCATCCGTGATGGTGATGTGCGGATGATCCACGACCCGTCCGGTCAGCACATCGACCATGTGGTCGGCGCTGACCACGACGGTATCCGCGAGCGCCGCGGACGGCGCGGCATTGGCAAGCACCGCGCCGGCCGTGATGGCGGCGCTTAAAATGGCTCTCGATCGCATGCTCATCCCCTTGTCGGTTTGACGCAAACCTATCACAACAACGGCGCCGCCGGTTCGACGTCGGATAACAGGATCTGCAGCCGCGCCACTGGCGCGCCGCGCACCGACGCATATGCCACGATGTGCTCCACGATGTGCTCCACATAGCCCCGCGTTTCGTTGTACGGGATATTTTCGATCCATACGTCGGCGTCCATGGGCTTGGGCGGCAGCCAGCGCGCGACCGCCGTCGGACCGGCGTCATAGGCGGCAAGGCTCAAGGCCAGTTGCTCGCCATAGCGGTCCAGAAGCTCGCGCAGGTGCACGGCGCCCAGCGGCACTGCGATCGCCGGGTTGAACAAATCATCGCGCGCGGGCGAAGGCAAGTGCCAGCGGCGCGCGACCGCCGCGGCGGTGGACGGGACCATTTGCATCAGGCCGCGGGCATCGGCGCGCGACACCGCGTCCTTGCGAAACAGACTCTCCTGGCGCATGACGGCCAGTATCCAATCCTGCGGCAATTGGGCGATTTTCGCGGCACGGCTCACCACATCCGCAAAGGGCCGCGGGTATCGCAGCGTCACGTCGTCGAACTCTCCGGTTTGCGCCAAGGTGGCAATGGATTGGGCGAACCAGCCCCAGCGCGAGGCGAGCAGGGCGGCCTGCACCTTCGAGGCGTTGTCCGCGCCTTCCAATGCCGTGTTCCACTCCAATGCCGCTTCATCGCTCATGTCGCAGTCGAACAATTCGTGCGCGCGAATCAGCCCCGCTAATTTCGCGAGCCGCGTCTGTGCCGCGGGGTCGAGCGGCGAAGGGCGCACATTGAGGTTGTAAGGCTGCGCGACGCGGTCCGCCGCGAGATAGCCGTAATAGTCGCGCAGTCCGGCGATTTCGCCGAACGGCGCCGCCGCCGCGGCATCGCCCGAGATGGCGGCGATGGCACGCGCGTGCCAGTAGCGCCAGCGCGGCTGCGTCGCCAGGGCGGGCGGCATCTGCTCGATCCAGGCGAGCGCGCGGCTGAAATCTCCGTTCCACAGCGCGGCACGGACGCGCCACTCCTGTACCGGCGCATCCGCCGCGCTGGGCGGAAGCGCGTCGAATGCCGCAATCGCCCGCGGATCGCGGTCGTAGGCGGCGCCCAGCGCAGCAGCACGCCTGAGCCGATCGTTGAGTTCCGGCGTCAGTCCCTCCCGCGCCGTCAATTTTGGCAGTAAATCGAGCGCAGTACCCGGCTCGGCGCGCGCCAGCTTCTCGAATCCTGCCGCCAGCGCTTCCGGCTCGACCGTCAATGAGGGATGCGTCGCCAGAACGTTCAGCGCGGAGGCGGGCGAATCCAAGAGGTCGGACCACTGCAGCAGGGCCGCGCGGCGCTCCAGCGGCACATCGGCGGCGAATTCTCGCGCCAGCCGCGGCGCGTCCGCGGACAATGCGGCCCGGGTGCGATTCTCGGCGAGCGCCGCAGTCAGCAAGCCCTGCTGGCGCAACCAGGCGAAGACATCGGCGCATTCCGCCGGGGGCTTTTGCGGGATCAGCCAGCGCAGCAGTGCGGCCGCCGCCAGACCCTGCGTGTCGTTCGTCGACAAGCGCCCTTCGAGCCGATCGCAGATCAAGGAGGGGTCCGCGACATCGACAGAGCGGGGCAAGAACCAGTTCCAGCGACGGCGCTGCGCCAGGCTTGCGAGCCAGTCCCTGTGCAGGCCGTGCGTAACGGGCGCCCCGGCATGCGCTTGCAGGAATGCATCGATCGCCGTGTCGAGATTGTCGTCCGCCCCGGCGCTCAAGTCGCGTCGCAACCTTGCTGCAACCAGATAGTCATGAATGGCGTACCTTTCGAGCGCCGGGGAATCCGCAATATCCGGTTGATGCAGACGGATGCGCAGCATCGCCGCCACGAATTCGTCGCGGACTGCATTATTCTCGGCCGCAGCCAGCCTCGCGGGCGGCGGCGCGGTCAAGAGCGGCGCCGACAGAAGCGCTGCAGGGGCCAATACGATTGCGGCGCCCAACAGCGCCTTGAGCTTGGTCGACATGGCCGTATTATGGTGCTTAAGATGCAAACCGCATGAAATCTAAAGTCGTTGCAATACTGGAAACGCGCGCCGGCGCCCATTTGGCGGAATTGGTGGTCAGGCGCGGCGGCACGCCGCTGCTCGCACCGGCTTTGGAAGAAGTGCCCGACATCGATTCTCAGGGGCTGCAATCGCTGCTCGCGCAATGGCGAGTCCAGCCGTTCAAAATTTGCATCTTTCAAACCGGCGTGGGAACTCGGGCGCTGTTTTCCGCATCCGACGCGGCCAACTTAACTGCGGAATTGCAGGAACGCCTGGCTGCAGCCACGGTGGTTGTGCGGGGCCCGAAACCGGTTGGCGAACTCAGCGCGCGCGGGGTTCGCATCGATATCAGGGCGGCTTCGCCTTTCACCACCGAGAGGGTTCTCGACGCGCTGGCGCCGCTTCCCGTGATGGGCGCGGCGGTTCTGGTGCAGCGCTATGGCCAAACCAACCAAGCACTCGCGGCCGGACTGCGTTCGCGGGGTGCATCGGTGCAGGAGATCGCCACGTACCGCTGGGCGCTGCCGGCAGACACGCAGCCGCTGTTGAAGCTCCTCGAGGAGCTTGCGGGCGGCGGGGTCGATGCCGTGATCTTTACCAGCGCGGTTCAAATGCATAACCTTTATTCAATGGCTGAAAGGACCGGGAGTGCGGCGGATCTGGCCAAGAATCTCAATCGCTCGATCATTGCTTCGATCGGTCCGGTATGCTCGCGCGCCCTGCGTCACTATGGAGTCGCGCCTTCGTTGGAGGCCAGTCCGCCAAAGTTGGGGGCGCTGATGGCGGCACTCGACGCCGCTTTAGCCGGCTGACGGCCGCGGGTATTGCGTGTCGGCGCATCACCGACACTTGCATGGCAGCCTGTCTGACGAAGCTGAACTCGGATGTGCTCGAAAAAAGCCTGCATGGCGGTGTATAAATATGGGCGCGCTACCGCGAGCCTCAGGAGTGACAATAATGGCCAAGAAGAAAGCAAAATCAAAAGCGTTTTTGACGGACGTTAAAACCCTGCGCGATAGGGCGCGAAAACACATCGCCGGTGGCGGCGTAACCTTTACCTACAAGGGCGACGTCAAAAAGGCGATCGACATTCTGCAGTCTGTTCTGGCCACGGAAATCGTCTGCGTATTGCGCTACACCCTGCATGCGGTCGCGGCCCAGGGCATTTCCAGCGAAGGCGTCAAGGCCGAGTTCGCTCAGCATGCCAAGGAAGAGCAGGAGCACATGAGCGAAGTCGCAGAGCGCATCAATCAGCTGGGCGGCGTGCCTGATTTCAATCCCGAGGGCTTGAGTTCGCGCGCGGCATCCGAATACGGCACCGCCGGCAATTTGGTGGACATGATCAAGGAAAATCTAATCGCGGAGCGGATCGCGGTGGATCATTACCGTGAACTGATCCGGTATTTCGGCGATAAGGATCCGGGCACGCGCACCATGCTCGAGCGGATCTTGGTTGTGGAAGAAGAGCATGCCAACGACATGCATGATCTGCTCGTGGCCCATGAAGGCCATCCCATGCTTCCGGCTAGTTAGCGCCCCCGACCGCGGGCGAGTCGCTGGCAGGGAAAGACTCCTCCAGCGCCTCATCCAGAAGTTCATCCAAATGGACCTTGTCGGGCGGCTGCGCATGCTTGCGCATGAAAGCGGCCGCATACGAGCAGGCGGGATTGATCGATAAGCCGCGCCGCGCGGCGACTTGCAATGCCGCGCGCATCAGCTCGGCAGCGATGCCTCGGCCGCCTATCTCCTTCGGAACACGGGTGTGCGTGATGGTCATCACGCTGCCGGCGACTGTGTAATCTAATTCAGCGTGCTGAGCATCGACCTCGGTAGTAAAACGCTGGGCGCTCTGATCATGGTTAATGGTGCTCACGGTCTTTCTGGGTGCTCCGCTGGATGTTCCGCCGGGTGCTCCGCGGGTTTCGGAGCTGGGCGCGCCTGCGGTTTCGGCGCAGGTCTAGGCATCTGAGTGTGCTCCGGTTGGGCGCGAGGCTCAACTGGCGTTGCCGGCCGCGGGGCCGCTTCGCGGGGCGGCGCTGCGGGCCGGGGCGTGGCTCGGGACGGCGCTGTGGGCCGGGGCGTGGCTTCTCGGGACGGCGTTGCCGGCCGGGGCGTGGCTTCACGGGACGGCGTTGTGGGCCGGGGCGTGGCTTCACGGGACGGCGTTGCGGGCCGGGGCGCGGCTTCTCGGGGCGGCGTTGTAGGCCGGGGCGCGGCTTCTCGCGCCGGCGCCTCCCGGTTGGGAGCGACCTCGCGGGTTGCCGATTCGCGGCTCGGTGGGCTGGGCCGTGTCGCGCGCCCCGGGGCACCTGTGTTTTCGGGCGCCGGACGAGGCGTGCTCAAGCGTGGCTGCGGCGCGGCGCGTTGCGTGCCGGAGGCATTGCGGGCCGGAGCCGGGGCGTTGCGAGCAGGAACGGCGTGCGAGAAATTCCCCGGGCGCACGGTCGCGGCGACCGGCGGATGGCCGTGATTGCTGGCGGCGCGTAGATCGGGACGGCCACGCGCGGTCTGCACATGTTCGCGCTGAGCCGTCGTCGCCTCTATATGCCTATCGCGCGCGGCTGCCGTTTCCGCTGCGGTTGGTTCAGCGCGCACCCCGCCGTTGCCGCCGTTGAAGCTGACGCGCCTGACGTTGATGTTGTTGACGACCGTCCTGTTATAGACGTTGGAGATGTGCCTCGAACCGAGGTTGACGACCGCGCGGTTATAAAAGAGATGACCGCCGCGCCAATAGCCGCCCGCGTAACCTCGGCCTGGATAGCCGTATCCGTAGTCGACGCCGCCATAGAATCCGACTTGCGGGCCCCAGTACCCTGCGTGCCAGATGAACAATGCGCCCAGAGCGGCCCAGTATCCGGGCGTCCATAAATAGTCGGGCTGCGGCGCTTCGACCCAGGTACCCGGCACCCAATAGTAGTCTTGGACGTCGTCGTCCCAAGCCCAGTAGCCGGGTGTCCAGATATAGCCGTCTCCGGGGAGCGGCGGCTGATCGTAGACCGGCAACTCCGGCGGCGCGATGCTCACCGACACGTTGATTTGCGCCCAACTCAAGGCCGGCGACAAGATGAGCAGCAGCGCGGTGACGATGGACAAACGCCAGGGCTTCGAGATCATGATTCTCTCCAATCGATTGAGCAGCGCGTTGTCGCGGAAATTCTTGTAGGACCACTATAGCGGGAATGCTGCGTGGTCTTAATCAGCAAGCTGCGGTCGCGCCTGTAGGATATAGCTTATAGCTTATAGCTCCCCATAGGCATAGGCCGCCTTGACTATCATGGTTCTCCCGATGAGCGCTGCCCCGGTAATTGCCCAAAACGCGGACGTCCGGTTCCTCGGGAAGCTTCTCGGTGACGTCATTCGCTCCTACGGGGGTGCTGCACTGCTCGACCGGATCGAAGCGATCCGCGCCGCTTCGGTCGATCGATTCCGCGGGATCGCCAACCCGCGTGGACTGGCCGCCGGCTGGGAAAGCCTGTCTCTGGATGAAACGGTAGCCTTTGTGCGCAGCTTCATGCTGTTTTCCATGCTGGCGAATCTAGCCGAGGACCGGCAGGGCAGCGCGGCTGAAAAGGACAGCACCTTAGGGTCCGCCCTGGCTTTCCTGGAAGCCCAGGGGGTAAGCCGGGAGCAGGCAGCAGCGCTGCTCGATCACTCGCGGATTACCCCGGTGCTGACGGCGCATCCGACCGAGGTGATGCGCAAAAGCATGTTGGACCATCGCAATCGCATCGCGGCTCTGATGGCGCAACGCGATGCCGGCCTGCGCGAGACCGCGGCCGGGGAACTCATCGAGGAGGCCATCGCAGCCCAAATCGCCTTGTTGTGGCAGACGCGGGCGCTGCGGCGCGAAAGACTGTATGTCGCCGATGAGGTCGATACGGCGCTCACCTATTTGAAAGACATTTTTTTGCCCGTCATGCCTGCGCTGTACGCCCGTTGGGAGCGCCTCTTGGGCGAGCGTCCGCCGAGTTTTCTGCGGCTCGGATCTTGGATTGGCGGCGATCGCGACGGTAACCCGCACGTGACCGCGGATTCTCTGCGGCTGGCATTGGGCCGCGCCAGCCAGGCGCTGCTCAGCGAGTATCTGGAACAGCTCAACGCGATCGGCGCGGAGCTGTCGCTCTCCAGCGAACTTGCGGCGGTGTCCGAACCTCTTGCGGCCCTGGCCGCAGGGGGCGGAGACCTCAACGCCGCGCGCGCGGATGAGCCTTACCGGCGCGCCATTACCGGAATGTATGCACGCCTCGCCGCGACCTATCACAACCTGACGGGGCGCACGCCGCAGCGGCCGGCAACGGTCGAGGCGCTTGCCTACGAAAACGCATCGAGTCTGCGCGCGGATCTGCAAATCCTCGAGGACTCGTTGAGGTCCGAGAGCCGGGTGCGCTTGAATGGCGGCGGCGCCCTGGCGCGGCTCAATCGGGCGGTCGAAACCTTTGGTTTCCATCTCGCGGCGCTGGATCTGCGGCAAAATGCCGATGTCCACGCCCGCGTGGTCGCTGAGTTGCTGAAAGTGGCGGGTGTTTCGCCCGACTATCAGGCCCTGTCGGAACCGGAACGCGTCGCGCTGCTGCGGCGGGAACTGACGAGCGAGCGCTTGCTGGCAAGCCCGTATGCATGCTATTCGCCGGAGACTTTGTCGGAGCTTGCCATCGTGCGCGCGGCGGCCGAGGCGCATCAGCGCTACGGCGCCGAATGCATCCGCTTCTACATTATTTCCAAGTGCGCAAGCGTCTCGGACCTGTTGGAGGTCAACGTGCTTCTCAAGGAGGCGGGTCTGTATCGCGGGCAACCCAGCATATCGGCCGCCATCATGGCCGTGCCGCTGTTCGAGACGATCGCCGATTTGGAAGGCTCCGCCCAGGTCATGCAGGCGTGGCTCGAATTGCCGGAAGCCGCGGCGGTCACCCGCGCCTTCGGCTTTCAAGAAGTCATGGTCGGTTATTCGGACTCCAACAAGGACGGAGGCTACCTCACGTCGGTGTGGAGCCTGCATCAGGCCACCCGCACGTTGGCTGCCGTCTTCGCGAATCATGCGACCCCCATGCAGGTATTCCACGGCCGCGGCGGCGCCGTCGGCCGCGGCGGCGGCTCATCGTTCGCCGCGATCCGTGCTCAGCCCCATGGCGCCGTGCGCGGACGCATCCGAATCACCGAGCAAGGAGAAATCATCGCCGCCAAGTACGGAACGCGCGAAAGCGCGGCCACCAACCTTGACTCCATCGCGGCGGCGACGCTGCTCGCCTCGCTGGAGAATGCTTCATTATCCCAAGACAGCGCGCGCCGCTTCGCGGCCGCCATGGATGATTTATCCAAAGAGGCTTTTCGCGCCTACCGCGCCCTCGTGTACGAGACCGAAGGGTTTGCGGCTTTTTTCAGGCAATTGACCCCGCTGCTCGAGATCTCCGAACTCAAGATAGGTTCGCGGCCGGCTTCGCGCACCAACTCGCAGCGCATCGAGGACCTACGCGCCATTCCGTGGGTGTTCAGTTGGGCGCAGGCCCGCGTGATGCTGCCGGGGTGGTATGGCGTGGGTCAGGCGATGCGCTCGGCCGATGCAGGATTGCTGCGGGAAATGCTGCATGCCTGGCCGTTCTTTCGCGCCACCGTCGATAACTTGGAGATGGTGCTGTCCAAATCGGATATGGGAATCGCCGCCCGCTATCTCACGCTGGTCAAGGATCAAGCCATGGGCGAAGTATTGTTCGCGCGCATACGCGATATGTGGCTGGCAACCCAGGAAAGCCTGCTGCTGGTGACCGGGCAAACGCGGCTGCTGGAAAAGCACCCGGTGCTCGAAGCGTCGATCCGCTTGCGGCTGCCGTATATCGAGCCGCTGAACCTGCTGCAGGTCGAACTGCTAAGACGCCATCGCGCCGGAGAGAAAGATCCGCGGGTACGCGAAGGCATCCAACTGTCCATCAACGCCATCGCGACGGCTCTGCGTAACAGCGGTTGAGCATGCTCGCACATCCCGAAGCGTCGGCGGTGGAAGAGGCGTATTCCCGCGTAGGATCGGCGAGCGACGGCGTTGCACGCGTCGCGGCAACGGCAGCGCTGATCTTGGCGATCTTCGACGAGTTCTACGCGAGGTTTTGCCTTTATTCCCAACAGGCCAAGCGAGCATTCGAACGCAACGATCCGCATGCCGCGGTCAATGTCAGCAAGGAACGCCTGGGATTGTGGAGCCGCTACATCGCCGAACACGGACCTCGCATCCGCGCGGCGTTCCCGGCGCTATCGGTCGAATCGGCGCTGTGGAACTCCCTGGACCATTTGTTCGTCGCCATGATCGTCGACTGCTACGAGGCTGATATCGCCTTTAGTTTCGCCCATTCCATGCGGCGCAATATCAATCACGCACTGTGGAAACCCGTGGCCTATTCGTTTCCTCCGCCGAGCAAGCTGCGCGCGCGGTCCACGGCTGCAGTGCATCGGCGCCTGGCGGTGGGACAGCGCATCGACGATGAGCTGCTATGCGCAGCGCTGCAAATTCCGAACTTTTCCGTGCCCTTCAGAGATCTCGAAGGCGATGCACAAAGGATTCGCCGGCGGGTCGAGCAAGTGCTGCGGGACAGAGGGGAAGCCGGCTCTCCTGTCGCGCTCGAGATCGTGGAGGCAGGATTCTTTCGCGATCGAAGTGCCTTCATCGTGGGCCGCTGGGTATTTGCAGACCATCATGTACTGCCCCTGGTGGTCGCATTGCTGAATGGCGCGGAGGGAATTTATGCCGATGCGGTGGTGCATCGAAGCGCCGATATTCACGACTTATTCAGCTCCACGTTGGCCAATCTGCACGTTACCACGGCGCTTTATTATCAGACCTGCGTCTTCTTGTTCAGTTTGATGCCGCGCCGTCCGTTGGGAGAGCACTACTCGACCATCGGCTACAACCATGTCGGCAAGGTCGCGATGTTGAACGAAATCACCGCGCAAGTGCGCGCTGCGAACAAGTTTCAGCGCTCGCCCGGGATGCCGGGCACCGTGGCGATCGGCTTCAGCTTCGAGACCTGCTCTTATCATTTGAAGCTCATTCGCAACCGGCCGACGCAAGCCTACAAATGGGGAGCCTTTCCCGGCGTGGCGGCGGTGACGGAGAAGTATCGGCTGGTGCACGAAATAGATCGGGGCGGCAGCATGCTGGACAATGCCATGTACTTCAACCTGCGCCTGGATCGGGATATGTTCGATGCCGCGCTTTTGGATGAGATCAGCCGCGAAGCGTCGGACAGTGTGCAGGTCATCGAAGATGGCGTGTATCTGCGTTCTTTGATCGTGCAGCTGAAAATCATTCCGCTGCCGGTTTATTTGCAGAGCGCCGGCGAAACCGAGACGCGAACGGTGATCGCCCGGCTCGGCCGTTGCATCCGCAACAACGCCGCCACGAATATCTTCAACAAAGATCTGGACTCGCGCAACTACGGGGTCGGGCGCTACGGGCGGGTGTATCTATTCGACTACGATGCCGTGGAGAAGCTTACCGATGTGAAAATTCGCACCAATTTGGACCTCGAACCCGGCGAGGAGGGCCTGCCGAGCTGGTTTTTCGAGGATGGCACCATCTTTCTTCCGGAAGAGTTCGAGCACGGCATGCAATTCACAAGCGATTTCGCCCGCCGTTGTTTTCGCCAGGAGAACGCCGATCTGCTCACCGTGCGCTTTTGGCTGGACATGCAGCAGAAGCTGCAACGCGGCGAAGTGCCGCCGCTGCGCATGTATCCAGACAGCGTCAAGCTCGAAGATGATGCCGCCGGATAATAAATTTGGGCCCTGGAATCCGGGAATCGAGTCGGAGGTGCCCAAGGATTTGCGCCACCTCGCCACGATTTTTCGCGCTGAGAACGTCTTTACCAGCCTGGCCGCGGCCGGCGAATTACGCGGCCTGACCGGATTCAACTTGAGCGAATTGGTGGTATTCCGTCCGCAACGGCTGGCGTTGCACGAACTGCTGGTGCGGATCACGGCGGATTTCGCGGTCCCGGACGGCACGCGGATCGCAGATCTCGGGTTGAATTTTCGCGAGATCGCGCGGCTCTTGCTGTCGCGCTATCTTGACCCGGCGATGGATGACATCACGGCCGCCTACCTGGGCGCGTCGCGGGATCTGAATGCCGTCATCGAGCCCGCGCTGGCGCATTTGAGCCGCAATTGGGGTCCGCAGGAGATCGCGGAACTGGAAAAATCCGCCGCCGTTGCCGCACTCGGCGCCGATGCGGCGGCGCTGGCCGCATACAAGAGCCTGGCGCGGGTGCTCTCGGCGCTCTTCACGACGCAGGGTGCGGCATGGGGCACTAAGGATCTCATCGGCGCGATGGCCGCGGGAATGGCCAGCAACGATTTCGCCGGCGAGCGCATTGGTCGAGCGATTGCGCCGCTGCTGCTCATCGCCGCACGTGAGCAAGGCTACAAACTTCTGCCGCGACAGGAGCATCCGGTGGTGATCAACACCAAGGGTCCGTCGGCTTCGGGCAAGAGCACACTGCGGCCGCTGCAAAAGAAGCTCGCCGGCGACATCGGTGTGCAATGGAGCGATTTCGCGCTGATCAGTCCCGACATCTGGCGCAAGCAGCTGCTCGACTATGCCTCGCTCGGTGCCGCCTACAAATATGCGGGCGCATTCACCTCGGACGAGGTGCAGATCATCGATCAGAAGCTCGATCGCTACATGGCGGCCAAGAATCGGCGCGGCGACATGTCGCACTTGCTGATCGATCGATTTCGTTTTGACAGTTTCGCGCCGGACTCGGACGAAGCGGGCAGCAATCTGCTGACTCGCTTCGGCCAGACCGTCTATTTGTTCTTCGTCATTACCCCGCCGGAAATGCTGGTGGAGCGTGCCTGGATGCGCGGACTCGAGTTTGGCCGGTATAAGGCGGTCGACGACACTTTGGCGCATTCCGTGGAGGCCTATTCAGGAATTCCGGACGTCTTCTTTACATGGGTGCGCCGCAGCGACAAGCGCATCAAGTTCGAATTCCTGGACAATACGGTGCGCTTGGGCGAGCGGCCGAGAACCGCGGCTTTCGGCGACAACGAAACCTTCAACGTGCTGGATGTCAAGGTGACTCTGGACATTGACCGCTATGCACGCATCGACGTGGATGCCGCCGATCCGCAGCATCTCTATCCGGAACCGGCGCTGCTGGCGGCCGAGAAAAATTTGGACTTCCTGAGGCGCTGCGTGAAGAGCTTTCATCGGGTGAATTTCGCCGAGCAGGCGAGCGGCCGGATTTATCTGCGCATGGCGCGGGGACAGCCGGTGGAGAGGGAGCCGGAGGCGTTCGCCAGGGCGATGCGATCTCCCGACGCGCTGGCGGCGATTCGGGCCGTCGCGCCCGATGCGTTGAACGGCAGCGTGCCGGATGCGCCGGCTGCAGCCTACCTGAGCGCCAAGAACGGCGCGGCGCTGCCGTCTACGCTGGGGCAGTGGGGTTCTTCAACCTAGAAAGTCGCAGTGCCGATCCACATGCGCCGCCAGATCGAGGGTGTGCTGGCGCGTGAGCCGTTCCGCCTGTTCCGTGTCCCGCTTCTCCAGGGCCTCGATGATCTTCAGGTGATCGATGATGGATCGCGCCGCGCGGTCGCTCTGCGTGATCGTCGCCCGCCGGATCGCGCGCACATGCAGAAGAAGGTTTTTGGTGGTATCGATGATCATCTGCGAACCGCCCAAGGCGATCACCGCGGTATGAAAGGCGATGTTCGCATCCGAGTACTCGCACAGATGTTCGGAGGGGGGTGAATTTTGAAACTCATCGAACAAATGCCGCAGCTTTTCGATCTCAGCGTCGCTCGCGTTCAGTGTCGCGAGCCGCGCCGCCATGGACTCGAGCGCCGCCCACATTTGAATCATTTCAATCATTTCGCGCTTCGATTTGCGGATGATGTAAATGCCGCGCCGCGGCACGGTGCGGATGAACCCTTCCTGCTCCAGCAGCGAGAGGGCCTCCCGAATCGGCGTGCGGCTGACGCCGAGAGCGTTGGTCAACTGGCGCTCGTCGAGCCGCAACTCCTGCTGCGGATCGTAGATATCCGTATCGGCGATGGCGTTCTTCAGCAGAGCGTACGCTTGATCACGCAGGCTCGTGGCGTTCAGAGGGGCCAGTGCCAGCGGCGTTGCCGAAGTGGTTCTTTGAACCAGCGTCACTATGGAATTCATTAGGCCTCTTTCTCTAAAAGACTTTCGCGGATGGATGGATGATGGGCAAGAGCAATGACCACAGATATATTACATTGCAGCCGAGATTTTCTCTGAGAATAAATGCAAAACCGCCCTTCCTGGACCCCTGCTGCATAGCGCAATCGACGCCCCGGCCTCGTTCGACACATGTCGCGCCACAACGCCAAATCGCCCCTGTAGCGGGCTTTGCGCCGTAAAGTTTAGTCAGCTTCGGTTGCTTGACACCTCGAAACTCGTTCATATATGGTATACCACCATAACGGCGTGGTGGCTGGTCTGTTATCGAATTTAATGGTTCGAGCGCCGCTATTGGAATATGCAAAGTGGATTTACTCCCGGCGCAGCGCGTTTTCACCTGAAAGGTAACGGCGCGAATGCGCGTTTCTCTGCGCCAAGACGGAAAAAATACAACATGAATGGCAATGTGACGGCTAAACCCCCTTTCGCGACGACTTCTTTGTATGCCAGCCCCCTGCTTGCGAGGGGTCATGCCAACAGTCCGAGCGCGCGTCCCAGATCGGTTGCGGCGGGCCCTACGCCGGTCCGAGCTAGTTGACGCTCTGCCTCGATTCACGCATTTGGAGATCCTATGGCCACTGTAAATCCCGTCTCGAATCCGCCCAAGGCCACGACGGCCGAAGATACCCTGCAAAGGAAGAGCCGCGATGTGAACGTGGTTTCCGGCGGCCACCTGGTCGCAAAGGCACTGAAGAACGAAGGTGTGGACACGATCTTCACCCTGTGCGGCGGGCACATCATCGACATCTACGACGGCTGCGTCGATGAAGGAATTCGCATCATCGATGTGCGGCACGAGCAGGTGGCTGCGCACGCGGCGGACGGCTACGCGCGCCAGACCGGCAAGCTCGGGTGCGTGGTCACCACCGCCGGACCCGGCTGCACCAATGCGGTCACCGGAATAGCGACGGCATTCCGGTCCGAGAGTCCGATACTCCATATCGGCGGCCAGGGCGCCCTCACCCAGCACAAAATGGGATCGCTGCAGGATCTGCCGCACGTCGAGCTGATGACGCCGATCACCAAATTCGCGGCGTCGGTCTCGAGCACGGAGCGCGTGGCGGACATGATTTCCATGGCGGCACGCGAGGCGTTCAACGGCGCGACCGGTCCTGTGTACCTGGAAATTCCGCGCGACGTGCTCGATCGCGAGGTCGACATCGCCAAGGCGGTGATACCGCAGCCCGGCAAATATCGCGCCTCCACCAAATCCATCGGCGATCCGCGCGACATCGAGAAGCTGGCGGACTTGCTGGTCAATGCCGAACGGCCTGCCATTCTCTATGGCCAGCAAGTGTGGACCGCCCGGGGCCACAAAGAGGCGATAGCGCTGCTGCGCGGGCTGGACATTCCGGGCTATTTCAACGGCGCCAGCCGCGGTCTGCTGCCGCCCGGCGATCCGCATCATTTCGACCGCACCCGCAGCCAGGCCTTTGCGAGTGCCGACGTGCTGGTCATCGTCGGAACACCATTCGACTTCCGCATGGGCTACGGCAAACGCATCAGCAAGGAGTTGAAGCTGGTGCAAATCGACATGGACTACCGCACGGTCGGCAAGAATCGCGACATCGATCTTGGCTTGGTCGGCGACCCCGGCGCGATTTTGGGGGCGGTGCTTGCGGCCGCGGGCGGCCGCATCAAGGGCGACAAGCGCCAGGCACGGCAACAGTGGCTCAAGCAGCTGAGCGATGCGGAAGTGGTGGCGGGCGACAAGCTCATGCCCTTGTTCAAATCGAACAGCGTGCCGATTCATCCCTATCGCGTCGCCTTCGAGCTGAACGAGTTTCTTGCCGACAACACGATCTACATCGGCGATGGCGGCGATGTGGTCACCATCTCGGCGCAGGCGGTCCGGCCGCGCAACCCCGGACAATGGATGGATCCGGGTGCGCTGGGCTCGCTCGGCGTGGGCACGGGTTTCGCGATCGCCGCGGGCCTCGCGAATCCGCAAAAGGAGGTCCTGTGCTACTACGGCGACGGATCCTTCGGCATGACGGCTTTCGATATGGAGACCGCGAACCGGTTTGGCGTGCCCTACATCGCAGTGATCGGCAACAATTCCGCCATGAACCAAATTCGCTATGGCCAACTGGCCAAGTACGGCGAAAAGCGCGGCAATGTCGGCAATCTGTTGGGCGACGTTCCGTTCGGCAAGTTTGCCGAAATGCTGGGCGGCTACGGCGAGGAAGTTCGGGATCCGCAGCAAATCGCGCCGGCGTTGCAGCGCGCCCGCGAATCGGTGCACAAGCTGCGCAAGTCCGCGGTGATCAACATCTGGGTCGATCCGCGCGAATATGCACCGGGCACCAAAAATCAAACCATGTACAAGTGATGAGTTTCGGGAGTCTCCATGGCTAAGGCGTTAGACGGCGTCCGCATTCTCGATTTCACGCACGTGCAGTCGGGGCCGACGTGTACACAATTATTGGCTTGGTTCGGGGCCGACGTGATCAAGGTCGAGAAGGCCGGCGCTGGGGACGTGACCCGCGAGCAGCTGCGCGATGTGCCGGATGCGGACAGTCTTTATTTCACCATGCTCAATCACAACAAGCGCTCCGTAACGCTCGACACCAAGAGCGAGCAGGGCAAGCAGGTGCTGGAACGATTGGTAAGGCACTGCGATGTTCTGGTGGAAAATTTCGCGCCCGGAGCGCTGGACCGCATGGGGTTCACCTGGGAGCGCATCCAGGAACTGAATCCCCGCATGATCGTCGCTTCGATCAAGGGTTTTGGTCCCGGCCCGTATGAAGAGTGCAAGGTATACGAGAACGTGGCGCAATGCGCCGGCGGATCCGCCTCGACCACCGGATTCGACGACGGCCCGCCTTTGGTGACCGGCGCGCAAATTGGCGACAGCGGCACCGGACTGCACCTGGCCTTGGGGATTGTCACGGCGCTGTATCAGCGCAATTCCTCGGGACGCGGCCAGAAGGTGATGGCCGCGATGCAGGACGGCGTGTTGAACCTGTGCCGCGTGAAGTTGCGCGATCAGCAGCGCCTCGAGCGCACGCACGTCATGAAGGAATATCCGCAATACCCGAACGGCAAGTTCGGCAGCGCCGTGCCGCGCGCCGCCAATGCGTCGGGCGGCGGACAGCCGGGAACCATCGTGAAGTGCAAGGGCTGGGAAACCGACCCCAACGCCTATCTATATTTCATCGCTCAAGCGCCCGTCTGGAAACCCATCTGCCAGGTCATCGGCAAGGAATCATGGATCACCGATCCGGATTTCGCCACGCCCAATGCACGCTTGCCGAGATTGAAGGAAGTATTCGCCGCCGTGGAAGAATGGACCTCGACCAAGACCAAGTTCGAAGCGATGGCATTGCTCAACGAACATGACATTCCCTGCGGTCCGATCTTGTCGATGGAAGAATTGGCGCACGAACCTTCGCTGCGCAAGACCGGCACCATCGTCGAAGTCGACCATCCCAAGCGCGGCAAGTACTTGAGCGTCGGCAATCCCATCAAGCTGAGCGACAGCCCCACTGAGGTCAAGCGCTCGCCGCTGCTCGGTGAACATACCGACGAAGTGCTCGCGGAATTGGGCTATGGGCCCGCGGATGTCTCCGCGCTGCGATCGAAAAAGGTGATTTGATTCGCGCGACGTCGATGGCTGAATGTCGAACCTCCGCGCACAGCATCCAAGGAAAACTGCAACATGTCATACGATAAAAATGCCGTTCGAAAAATTCTCGATCAAGCCAAGGCGGCGCGCCGCGAGGCTTTGACGGCGCCGGAGGCGCGCGGTGTTTGCGAGGCGTACGGCATCTCGATACCGAAAGAGGGAGTGGCCACCTCCGCGGACGAAGCGGCGAAGCTGGCCGCCGGGATAGGCTTTCCGGTGGTGATGAAGATCGTGTCGCCGCAAATTCTGCACAAGACCGAAGCCGGCGGCGTCATTGTCGGGGTGAAGTCCGCCGAGCACGCCAAGGAGGCCTACTCGAGCATCGTCGGCAATGCCAAAAAGTACGACGCCAAGGCGGAAATCCTCGGTGTGCAAGTGCAGCAGATGCTTGCGGGCGGGCAGGAAGTGATCATCGGCGCCGTAACCGATCCGGCATTCGGCAAGCTCGTGGCATTCGGCCTCGGCGGCATTCTCGTTGAAGTCCTGAAGGACATCACATTCCGCCTCGCTCCGGCTTCGAAGGAAGACGCCTTGTCGATGCTGGACGGCATCCAGGCGGCGGAGATCCTGCGCGGGGTGCGCGGCGCCAAACCCGTGGACCGCGCCGCATTGTCGGGGATGATCGAACGGGTATCCGCGCTGGTCGCGGATTTTCCTGAAATTTCCGAAATGGACCTCAATCCGGTGTTCGCGACCGAGCACGGCGCTACGGCGGCGGACGTTCGCATCGTCCTCAATTTCACGCCGGCAGCGCCGCGGCACCGGCCCAATCAGGCGGAAATCGTCGAGAAGATGAACCGCATCATGAAACCGAAGGCGCTCGCGGTCATCGGCGCATCCGCCGAGAACGGCAAGATCGGCAATTCGGTCATGAAGAATCTGATCAACGGCGGCTACCAGGGGGAGATCTACCCGATCCACCCCAACGCCGAGAGCATCATGGGCAAGAAGGCCTACAAGAGCGTCAAGGACGTGCCCGGGGACATCGATGTCGCCGTATTCGCGATTCCCGCGAAATTTGTCGCGCAAGCGCTGACCGAAGTCGGCGAGAAAAAGATCGCCGGCGCCATCTTGATTCCATCCGGTTTTGCGGAAACCGGCAATGTCGCAGGCCAGAATGAACTGGTTGAAATCGGCCGCAAGTACGGCGTGCGCCTCATGGGGCCCAATATTTACGGTTTCTACTACACGCCCAGCAACCTGTGCGCGACCTTCTGCACCGCTTACGATGTCAAGGGCCACGCGGCGCTTTCTTCGCAATCGGGCGGGATCGGCATGGCGATCATCGGCTTTTCGCGTTCCGCCAAGATGGGCGTATCCGCCATCGTCGGCCTGGGCAACAAGTCCGACATCGACGAGGACGATTTGCTGACCTTCTTCGAGCAGGACGACAACACCACCATCATTGCGCAGCATTGTGAGGACCTGAAGGATGGGCGCGCCTTTGCGGAAGTCGCGAAGCGCGTATCGAAAAAGAAGCCCATCGTGGTCCTGAAGGCCGGGCGCACCAGCATGGGCGCGCGCGCCGCGAGTTCGCACACCGGCGCGCTCGCCGGCAACGACAAGATCTATGAGGACGTTTTCAAGCAATCCGGCGTGATTCGCGCGCGCTCGCTGCGCGATCTGCTCGATTTTGCGCGGGGCATTCCGGTACTGCCCACTCCCAAGGGCAACAACGTGGTCATCATCACCGGCGCCGGCGGATCCGGCGTGCTGTTGTCGGATGCCTGCGTGGACAACGGTCTATCGCTCATGGCGATGCCGGCCGATCTCGATGCGGCATTCCGCAAATTCATTCCGCCGTTCGGCGCCGCGGGAAACCCGGTCGATATCACCGGCGGCGAACCGCCGGCGACCTACCAGAACACCGTGCGCCTGGGACTGCAAGATCCGCGCATTCATGCGCTCATCCTGGGCTATTGGCACACCATCATCACCCCGCCGATGGTGTTTGCGAAGCTCATGGTGGAAGTGGTCGCCGAAATGCGTGCCAAGGGAATCGAGAAGCCCGTGGTGGCCTCGCTCGCCGGCGACGTCGAGGTCGAAGAGGCCGCGGAGTATTTGTATCAGCACGGAATCCCGGCCTACGCGTATTCGACGGAGATTCCGGTGGCGGTTCTCGGCGCCAAATACAAATGGGCGCGCGGCGCGGGGCTGATTCCGAACCTTTGAGTCCGCAGGTTGGATAGCCGTGCAGGACGCGACCCGTTCGAGAGTCGGCATCCTGGCAGGTGTGACAGCGGTCGCTGCGGCGCAGTCCGCTCTAATTTGTTCTAGCGAAGCGGCGGTCCATGAAGATAGCGATTATCGGAGTCGGCGCAATCGGCGGTTATGTGGGAACGCGCTTCGCCCTGGCTGGAGAAGACGTCACTTTCATCGCACGCGGATCGAATCTCGAGGCGCTGCGCACCCGGGGCATTCGGCTGATCAATGCGGACGGAACCGAGGAGTCGGTGCCGCGAGTCAAGGCGACCGACAACTACGCGGATGCGGGGGCTCAAGACGTCGTCGTGCTGGCGATGAAGGCGCATCAGGTCGAAACGGTGGCGGGGGAAGTGCCGAAGCTGTTCGCTCCGCACACCGTCGTCATTCCCATGCAAAATGGCATTCCCTACTGGTATTTTCATGGCCAGCGCGGCGCATTTGCCGGAATGCGCGTCACCAGCGTCGACCCGGCCGGGGTGATTTACGACAAGATCCCCTGCGAGCGCGTCATCGGCTGCGTGGTGTACCCGGCCGCCGAACTGTTGTCGCCGGGCGTCGTCAGACACGTCGAGGGCAATCGCTTTCCCGTCGGCGAGCCCGACGGCACGACCAGCGAGCGCGTCACCCAAGTCGCCCGCTGCTTCGTCAAAAGCGGAATGCAGGCGCCCATTTTGAGCGATATCCGCTCGGAAATTTGGCTGAAGTTATGGGGTAACCTATCATTCAACCCCATCAGTGCGCTGTCGCGCGCCACATTGGCGGAAATCTGCCAATATCCGCCGAGCCGGGCGATTGCGGCCGCGATGATGAGCGAGGCGCAGAGCGTGGCCCATCAGCTCGGCGTCAAATTCCGCGTTTCTCTTGAAAAACGCATCGCGGGCGCCGAAAAAGTAGGTCACCATAAGACGTCAATGCTGCAGGATGTCGAGGCCGCCCGCACGTTGGAGATCGATGCGCTGCTCGGTTCCGTCATGGAACTGGCGCGGCGCACCAACACGCCGACGCCGCATATCGACACCGTGTATGCGCTGACCAAGCTGCTGGCCAACACGTTGGAAGAGAGGAAATCGTAGTGCGGAGTTCAACCAAGATATGAATGTTCACGAATATCAGGGCAAGGAAATTTTGCGAAGATTCGGCGTGGCGACGCCGCGCGGCGTGCCTTGCTTCTCGGTCGCCGAGGCCGATTCGGCGGCGCGGCAACTGGGCGGCAAGGTGTGGGTCGTCAAGGCGCAGATTCACGCCGGCGGCCGCGGCAAAGGCGGCGGCGTCAAAGTCGCCAAGTCCCTGCAGGAAGTCCACGACTTCGCATCCAAGATTTTGGGCATGACGTTGGTCACCCATCAGACCGGACCCGAGGGCCGAGTCGTCCGGCGCTTGCTGGTGGAAGAGGGCGCCGACATCCGCAAAGAACTGTATGTCGGCATGGTGGTCGACCGCTCCACGCAACGCGTGACCTTGATGGCGAGTTCCGAGGGCGGAATGGAGATCGAGGAGGTCGCCGCGCACCATCCAGAAAAAATCCACAAGGTCGCGATCGATCCCGATGCCGGCCTGACGGATGCACAGGCCGACGAAGTCGCCAGAAAGATCGGCGTTCCGGACGCGTCGCTCGCGCAGGCGCGGAATTTCATGCAGGGGTTGTACCGAGCATTCGTGGAATGCGACGCGTCGCTGGCGGAAATCAATCCGCTGATCATCACGGGAAAAGGCGACGTGCTGGCGCTCGACGCCAAATTGAATTTCGACTCGAATGCGCTGTTCCGCCATCCGGACATCGTTGCCATGCGCGACCTTGACGAAGAAGATCCCGCGGAGGTGGAGGCTTCCAAGTACGATCTTTCGTACATCTCGCTGGGCGGCAATATCGGCTGCCTGGTCAACGGCGCAGGGCTTGCAATGGCGACCATGGACACGATCAAATTGTTCGGCGCGGAGCCCGCGAATTTTCTGGACGTGGGCGGAGGCGCGACCGCCCAGAAGGTGACCGAGGCTTTCAAGCTGATGCTCAAGAATCCGGCGGTCAAGGGAATATTGGTCAACATCTTTGGCGGGATCATGCGCTGCGATACCATCGCGGAAGGCGTGATCGCGGCGGCCAGAGAAGTGAAGCTCAATGTGCCGTTGGTGGTGCGCATGCGAGGCACCAACGAGGAGCTGGGCAGAAAGGCGCTGCGGGAATCAGGGCTGCCCATCATTTCCGCGGACAACATGGCGGATGCGGCCAAGAAGATCGTCGCCGCCGTCAATGGCAAGCAGGGGCGGCCGTCATGAGCATCCTGATCGACAAAAACACCCGCGTCATGACTCAGGGCATCACCGGAAAAACAGGCGCTTTCCACACGCGGCTGTGCCGCGATTACGCCAACGGCAAAGCTTGCTTCGTCGCCGGAGTGAACCCCAATAAAGCGGGAGAAAATTTCGAGGGCATTCCGATCTTCGGCAGCGTGCGCGATGCGAAGCAGCAGACCGGCGCGACGGTTTCGGTGATTTACGTGCCGCCTCCTTTCGCGGCCAGCGCCATCGATGAGGCCGTCGATGCGGATCTCGATTTGGTCATTTGCATCACCGAAGGCGTGCCGGTGCGCGACATGATTGCAACGCGCAACCGGATGCGGGGCAGAAAGACCCTTCTCGTGGGTCCGAATTGTCCCGGTGTGATCACCCCGGATGAAATAAAAATCGGCATCATGCCGGGGCACATTCACAAGAAGGGGCGCATCGGAGTGGTGTCGCGCTCGGGCACTCTCACCTATGAGGCGGTGGGACAGCTGATGGATCTGGGCCTGGGACAGTCGACCTGCGTCGGTATCGGCGGCGATCCGGTGAACGGTTTGAAACATGTCGATGTCATGCGCATGTTCAACGATGATCCGGAAACCGATGCGGTCATCATGGTTGGCGAAATCGGCGGCGACGATGAGGAGACCTGCGCCCGATGGGTCAAGGCATATATGCAGAAGCCGGTGGTGGGCTTCATTGCCGGCGTCACGGCGCCGCCGGGCAAGCGCATGGGGCACGCGGGCGCCATCATTTCCGGGGGCAAGGGTACGGCGACTGAGAAGCTCGCCGTCATGGAAGAATGCGGCATCAAAGTCACGCGCAACCCCGCGGAAATGGCCACTTTGCTCAAGTCCGTCTTGTAGCGTAGATCGCCCCGGTAAGATCGCTTGCGCCAGGCATCCCCTAAGGCGTTGTTGCGGCGGATGTTCGATGCGGCCGTCGCATCCGCGCAGCCGGCGCTGTGCATTGCGCGCCATCTGCCGCCGGCGCCGCGCGGCAGATTGATCGTCATCGGCGCGGGCAAGGCCTCCGCGGCAATGGCTCGGGCGGTTGAGCAGAATTGGCCCGGCACCTTGTCCGGGCTGGTCGTCACGCGCTACGGCTACGCGGTGCCTTGCACGCAGATTGAAATCGCCGAGGCGGCGCACCCCGTCCCGGATGCCGCCGGCGTGCAAGCGGCGCGTCGCATGCTCGAGCTGGTCGGCGGTCTCTCAGCGGATGACCTCGTGCTTTGTTTGATCTCCGGCGGTGGATCGGCGCTGCTGCCGTTGCCCGCAAAAGGGTTGACGCTGGATCTGAAGCAGGATGTCAATCGCGCCCTGCTGGCATCCGGCGCCAGCATCAGCGAGATGAACTGCGTGCGGCGCCATTTGTCCGCGATCAAGGGCGGACGCTTGGCTGCGGCCTGCCACCCAGCGCAGGTGCTGACGCTGCTGATCTCCGATGTGCCGGGAGATCGCCCGCTCGACATTGCTTCGGGCCCGACGGTGGCTGACCCCACCACCTGCGCAGACGCGTTGGGCATCGTACGCCGCTACGCCATCGAACTTCCGCGGGCCGCGCTTGGGCTGCTCGAGAGCGGCCGCGGCGAGTCCGTGAAGCCGGGCGATCCGCGGCTCGCGCGTGCCCGCTCGCTCATCATCGCCACGCCGCAAATGGCGCTGGAGGCCGCCGCGGGTGTGGCTCACGATGCCGGAATCGAGGTCCATATCTTAGGCGACGCCATCGAGGGAGAAGCCAAGGACGTGGGCAAGGTTTGCGCAGGCATCGCGCACCAGGTGGCCGAGCGCAACCAGCCATTCCCCGCCCCCTGCATCCTGCTTTCGGGCGGCGAAACCACGGTTACCGTGCGCGGCGGCGGCCGGGGCGGGCGCAATGTGGAATATCTGCTCTCCCTGGCGATCGCGCTCGAGGGACACGGGCGCATCCATGCCCTGGCCGGCGACACCGACGGCGTCGATGGGCAAGAAGAAATCGCCGGCGCCTACTTGAGCCCCGATTCGCTGCAGCGCGCTCGCGCCTTAGGGCTGAAGCCCAGCGACATGCTGCGCAACAACGACGCGCATAGTTTTTTCAGCGCGCTCGGCGACTCGGTGATTACCGGTCCCACATTGACGAACGTCAACGATTTTCGCGCCATCCTGATCGAATAGCATCGCGTCAGCCCCAAACCTCGCGCGCCGTCTCCGCGACCAGCCGCAGTTTCGCCTTCTGCTCCTCGAGCGTCAGCGAATTGCCTTCCACCGAAAAAGCCGTCCACGTCGAGCTGAGTGAACAAGGCCTCCGCCACATGATCATAGCCGCCGCTCGCGACCCAAGAAGACCTGAAATTGCCGCGGCACATGTGCGTGCAGACCGTCATTTCCGCCGGCCGGCCGGCAAGCGCGGCATTGATGAGCTTTATGTAGGTCAAATGCTGCAGTTCGGCGTCCCCGCCGATACTCGCCACGTGCGCGCGCTGCGCCGGGTCGTTCAAATAGGCCAGACTGGTGTCGTCGAGCTGCAGATAGCCGCACGCCGCCCACTTGATAGAGGAAATCCATGTGCCACGAGCCGCGCCTGAATTCGCCGTCCGTGATTCCCTGCAGCCCCGCATCTTCTTGCATGCGCGCCGCCTCGAGAATCGCTTCGTTCTCGATCTCACGCAATCGCTGCGCCGATATCTCATTGCGATTGGCACGTTCGCGCGCCTGCAACAGCCGCGGCGGTCGCAGCAGGCTGCCGACATGCTCGCCCCGAAAGGGCGGTCGAAGGCGTTTCATCGGGGGAGCGTACACGAATGGACGGCGTGCGCCCACCGAGTGCACGCAAGGGCCCGAACATGGCTCCCAATCTGGTACGCTTTCGCGTCTATGGAAACGCCGCTGACACCCCTCGAGTTCGCGCGCCGCGCACGCAAGCTCCATGGCCGGCGCGAAGCCGTGGTCGACGGCGAACTTCGGTTGACCTACGACCAATTCGGCAAGCGCTGCGACCAATGGAGCGCCGCGCTCGCGAAATTGGGCGTGCGCAAGGGCGACCGGGTCGCGACGATTGCGCCAAACACGCATCAGCACCTGGAGCAATTCTACGCGATACCGCAGCTCGGTGCGGTCATCGTGCCCATCAACTATCGGCTCTCGGCCGAAGATTTCATTTACGTGACCGGACACAGCGGCGCCACGGTGCTGTGCGTTCATGCCGACTATCTGGACGCAGTCGATGCGGTGCGTTCGCGTATGCCCGGAGTGCGGCATTTCGTCGCCCTGGAGGGCGCGAGGAGCGGCTGGCTGTCGTACGAATCGTTGCTCGAAGGCAGCGGCGCAGCTCGCGAATTTCCGGGGATTGCGGAAACGGACCTGCTCGCCATCAACTACACCAGCGGCACCACGTCGCGTCCGAAAGGGGTGATGATCACCCATCGCAATGCCTGGATAAATTCGGTCGGCGCGCTGGTTCACTGGCCCATGACCCCCGCCGACCGGTATTTGTGGACTCTGCCGATGTTTCATGCCAACGGCTGGACCTTCGTATGGACCGTGACGGCCGCGGGAGCGGCGCATATCTGCCTGGGTGCAGTCGATGCCGCGGCCGTTTATGAGCACGTGCGGCGCGAACGCGTGACCCATCTTTGCGCCGCACCCACGGTGCTCATCGGCATTGCAAATGGTCCGGCGCGGCTGCGCGAGCAGCTTCCGCGCTGCGTTCGGGTGATTACCGCAGGCGCGCCGCCGGCTGCAGCGACCATCGAACGAATGGAGTCCGAGCTTGGCTGGGATGTGCTGCAGGTCTACGGTCTGACCGAAACGGCGCCGTTCATCAGCATCTGCGAGCCCTTGCCCGAGCACGCGGCGCTCTCGAGCGCCGAGCGCGCGACCATGAAAGCTCGCCAGGGAGTCGAATTGATGACCTCGGGCGAACTGCGCGTGGTCGATCGCGATATGCGCGATGTCCCGCGCGACGGCGCGACCATGGGCGAAATCGTCGCCAAGGGCAATGTCGTCATGAACGGCTACTACAACGATCCGCGTGCGACCGCCGAGGCCTTTGCCGGCGGCTGGTTCCATTCCGGCGACGGTGCCGTGGTGCATCCGGACGGCTATATCGAGATCCGCGACCGCTTCAAGGACGTCATCATCAGCGGCGGTGAAAACATTTCTTCGATCGAAGTCGAGGGCGCGCTGCTGCGGCATCCGGCAGTGCTCGAGGTTGCGGTGGTCGGGATGCCGCATGAGAAATGGGGCGAGTCGCCGCAGGCATTCGTCGTTCTGCGCGCCGGAGCGTCCGCGACTCAGGAAGAGCTGCGCGAGTTTGCCCGCTCCGCGCTGGCGCATTTCAAAGTGCCGAGCGCATTTCATTTCGTGAGCGAACTGCCGAAAACCGCCACCGGCAAGATCCAGAAATTCGTGCTGCGCGGAAGGCGCCCTGCGATAATGCAGCAATGATTCGCGCGGAGCCTTGAGTTTTGAGCACGGCCCATTTCACCGACGCCGAACGCAAGATCACGATCATCGGCGTGATGATCGTCTTCTTGTTGTCCGCCTTGGACCAAACCATCGTGTCCACGGCCATGCCGGTCATCATCAGTCAACTGCACGGTCTGGAGTTGTACGCGTGGGTGACCACGGCATATCTCCTGTCGTCGACCGTGATGGTGCCGGTGTGGGGAAAGCTGGGAGATCTCTACGGACGCAAGCCTGTGCTGCTCGCGGGCATCGGCTTGTTTCTTTTGGGATCCTGGCTGTCGGGGCTTGCGGGGGAGTTCGGAACATTGCCGCTTTTGGGCGGGGGCATGGTGCAACTGATCGTTTTCCGCGCCATTCAGGGGTTGGGCGGCGGCGCGTTGTTCACCACGGCCTTCGCCATCATTGCGGATCTGTTCCCGCCGCGCGAGCGCGGCAAATTCGCGGGATTGTTCGGCGGGGTTTTCGGCCTCGCGAGCGCAGTCGGGCCGCTGCTGGGGGGCTATTTCACCGATCACGGAACGGTTTCCATCGCCGGTCACACCATCGAGGGTTGGCGCTGGGTGTTTTATCTCAATCTGCCGGTCGGCTTGATAGCACTGTTCATGGTCATCGCCAAGATGCCGAAGCTGTCGCACGCCGCGAAGGGCAGCATCGATTATCTGGGCGCGGCGCTGATCGTCGCAGCCTGCGTGCCGCTGCTCCTGGCGCTGACGTTCGGCGGCCAAAAATATGCTTGGAGCTCGCCGATCGTGGCCGGTTTGTTCGCGATGTTCCTGATCTGCACGGTGCTGTTCGTGATCGTGGAAAAAAGGGTTGACGATCCCATCATCCACATGGAGCTGTTCGGCAACAAAGTGTTCACCTGGGCCAACACCGCGGGCTTCTTCTCGTCGATGTCGTTCCTCAGCGTCGTGGCGTTTCTGCCCTTGTTCATGCAGCTCGGGCAGGGTGTGCAGGCCACGACCAGCGGCCTCTCGACCTTGCCGTTGATGATAGGCCTGATAGTGGCGGCGACGGTGAGCGGACGGCTGGTGACGCGCACCGGGCGCTACAAGCCATTCATGCTGGCCGGAATGATCGTGTTGCTGATTGCAACCATCTTGATGAGTCAAATGACTTACAACACGAGCCGGTTCGATCTCGGCTGGCGAATGGCGTTGCTCGGCGTGGGCTTGGGTCCTTTGCAGAGCCTGTACAGCGTCGCCATTCAGAATTCCGTGCCGGTGAACCGAATCGGTGTCGTGACCAGCGCCAATCAGTTTTTTCGCCAGATTGGTTCCACCGTCGGCGTTGCCGTGTTCGGCACGCTCCTCACCAACGATCTCAATTCCAAGCTGGCGGCTTGGGCTGCCTCGAGCGGGTTGCCGTCCATGAACCTGTCAAAATTGCGCAGCCTGTCGGTCGATGCGCAAATCCACTCCGGCATGATGCGCCTCCCGGTGGCGATCCGCGTGCTGATCGCCGATTCGGTGACGCACGTGATCTTGTTGAGCATCGTCGTGGTCGTCATCGCGCTCAGTGCGACCCTGATGATTCCCGAGCTGCCGATGCGCGAGCGCCCGAAGGTGCCGGCGAAGGATGCCGTGCCCGCCGATGCTCACTTGTAGATTTTTGACGGCGCCGCTCTAGGGCGCCGCGGCCATCAGGGCTAAAAAATTCTCGCAGTAAAACCTGCCCTTGGCTTCCTCGGATATTCCCTTGAAGGTGCGTTCGAAGCGGCCGATCGGATCGTCGGTTCCCTCCGGATGAGGGTAATCGCTCGAAAACATGAATAGCTCCGCCCCGGCATCCTTGATCAGGCGGCCGGCATCTTCTCCCGGGAACGGCGTGAACTTCACCGCGCGGCGAATATATTCCGAAGCGCGTAGCGTCAGCGCTTCCACGGCCGGGTCGGTTTTCCTGAAGATTTTCTGGCTGAGGTCGAGGGTACGCAAGAATTCAGGCACCCAACCGGCTCCGAGTTCGATCACGCCGCCGCGCAGACGGGGAAAGCGCGAAAATACCCCGTCGAAGACCAGCGCCGTCAGAAACTGCTGCGGTCCGACCGACAGCAGCATAAAATCGCGTACGCGCAGATTCTCGCCTCCCTCGGCGCCGGTAATGTCCTTCGGCCGTGGTTGGCCATTGTTCTCGTAGGCGGCGATCTTGGTCGGGCTGTTGGGCCCGACGTGCAGAAGGAAGGGCACGTTCAAGTCGCAAAACGCCTGCCACACGGCATCGAAATCCGGGTGGCCCGGAGATTTTTCGCCCACCGGCATGCCCGGGATCCAGAACGCGCCGCAGCCGAGACGAACGCCTTCCGTCATTTCCGCAACACAGCGCTTTGGGTCGGCCAAAGACACTTGGCCGACGGCGATGAGCCGTGGGTCCGGCCTGCAAAACGCCGCCATCGCGCGATTGTGTGCGCGGATGCCGCCGTAGCGCACATCCGGATCCTCGTGATGCAGGTATTGCGAAGCGGAAAAAGTCGAAAACACCAGTTGTCGGTTGAAGCCGAGATCATCCAGCGCCGCCTTTCTTTCCGCCGCGTCAAATGCGCCGGGCGCATTCCAGCCCTTCTGGCCTTTAACAACATCGACCGCCGCCACGCCGTCCGCGGCGCGCTGCCTTTGCTTTGCCACCGCTTCGTTGATCACCTCGAAGCTTTTGGTGCCCGACTTGAGCAAACTCATTTCCGGAAGCTTCGCAACAAGCTCCGGATCGGCGAACTTGGCGATCCAATCCCTGGTTTCCATGATGTGACTGTCGGCATCGCAGTAACGGCGATTGGTCGCATAGGTCATGGCCGCCAGCTCCTCGCGCGGGATATAGTAGACTCAAATTATAATTAAGCGGCAAACAAGTCAAGAACCGGCCGCGTAATTCAGGAATTCGGCCTTTTTCTGCGCGCTTTGCGCCTGCCGTATTTGAGCTGCAAAGCATTGTTGCCGCCGATGATGAAATCGCTCCAAATCTCCGCCGCGCGGTGCGCGGCGATGCCGCTGCGGCGCAGCGCACGGGCCGATAGGATCGGAGCGTTCACCGTCATGGCCGAGCACACGCGCGCCACATCGCGCGGGAAACCGTAGACCTCGACGCAGCGCTTGGTGAAGTAGTCGATCATGACGCCGCGCTCGTCGCGGTCCTGGCGTTTCGCCAGGCTCGCAATCGATCGATCGCTGGCGAGCAGACGCATGATCGGTCCGCGTTCGTAGAGATATTCCATGGATCGAAGATTGGAGCGATGAATTACTTCCTCATAGGGCACTTTTTTCGGCAGAACGCCGAGACCACGGCCGCGCAGGAAGCGGTACTCCCGCTCCACCAGCGCCTTGAACAGGTCTGCGAGGCGCGGAAAATACTTGTAAATGAGGGGTTTGCTGATGCGCGCTTCCACGGCGACCGCCTCGAGCGTGCAGCTGGAAAGCCCGTGGCTGACGATGAGCGCAACCGCGCTGTCCATGATTTGTTCGCGCCGCTTCTCTGGCGACATGCGCTGCGCGCGCTTTTTGACCGGCATGGACGGCGTCTCCCGCTCGACTCTGAACCAAAAAACGCCATTCTACGCCACTCTCACGGCGTATTCATGAGCTGCGCCTGCAAGCGGCCGCCGAACTCGACATGCAATGGCATGTACTCACTGCGGATGCGCCTTTGCAAGATCCCGATGCATTCTTCCCCTGCGCTAGCGCCCGCAAACTCCGGCGTCGGCGGCCTTCATTGGCCGACGCTCGCGAAGCCTTTGCCTTCGGCTACCAGCTTCTCGAGCAGCGGCGATACCTTGAGCCACTTGCCGCCGGTGGCGGTGCTGTATTTGCGCAGTTTCTCCAGCGCCGTTTGCAAGCCGACCTCGTGTTCAGCCCAGAACATCGGGCCGCCCCGATAGGCGGGGAAGCCGTAGCCGTACAAGTAAACGATGTCTATGTCGCTCGCGCGGTAGGCTACGCATTCGCGGAGGACTTCGCAGCCCACGTTCATCAGTGCCAGAAAGCAGCGTTCCACGATTTCCTCGTCCGTGAATTTTCGCCGCGCAACGCCGTATTCCTTCGAAACCTCTTCGATGATTTGCGCCACCACGGGCGATGGCCGCGGCGTGCGATCGCCGGGCGCGTAGTCATAGTATCCAGCTTGGGTCTTTTGCCCCATGCGTCCCATTTCCACCAGCAAATCCGCTGAGCGCGATACGCGTCCGTCGAATGACGCCGGATCGCGATCCTTGCGCGATTTGTATCCGACGTCGAGGCCGGCGAGGTCGCTCATTTGCAGTACGCCCATGGGCATGCCGAAATTCCGCAGAGCCGCATCCACCTGTTCCGGCATGGCGCCTTCCAGCACCATCAGAGAGGCTTGATAGGCGTATCCACCCAGCATGCGATTGCCGATGAAGCCGTCCCGATTACCGCAGACCACGCCAATCTTGTTGATTCGTTTGGCGATATCGATGACGGTAAGCAGCACGTCTTGTGCGGTCTTTGCGCCGCGGACGATCTCCAACAATCGCATTACGTTGGCCGGCGAGAAAAAGTGCATCCCGACCACGTCGGCGGGCCTTGAAGTCGAGTCGGCGATCTCATCGATGGACAGATAGGAAGTGTTCGAGGCGAGAATGGCGCCCTTCTTCACGGCCTTATCGAGCTTCGCGAACACGTCTTTCTTGATGGCCATGGTTTCGAATACGGCTTCGATGACCAGGTCGGCGTCGTGCAAGTCGCCGTAGGAAAGCGTGGACTTCAGCAATCCCATGCGTTGCTGAACCTGCTCCAGCGTCAGCCTGCCCTTGGATGCGGTGTTGTCGTAGTTCTTGCGGATCACCGCCACGCCCCGGTCCAGCGCATCCTGCTGCATTTCGAGCAGCGTGACCGGTATGCCGGCGTTCAAGAAGTTCATGGCGATGCCGCCGCCCATCGTTCCGGCGCCGATGATCGCCACCGACTTGATCTCCCGCTTGGCAACGTTTTTGTCGAGGTTCGGCACGTTGGCCGCTTTACGCTCGGCGAAAAATACATGCTGCAGTGCCTTTGACTGGCTGTTCTGCGCACATTGCAGAAACAACTCGCGCTCCCGCGCCATGCCCTTTTCAAAGGAAAGGGTGGCCGCGGCTTCCAGGGCGTCGACGATGCGTTGCGGCGCAAACAGATTTTTCTTCTCCTTCGCAACGCGTTTGCGGGCTTCGTCGAAGAATCCGGGGGCAAGCTTGCCGCTGTCGACCTGCAGGTCGCGAACCTTGCGCAGGGGCGCATTCCGGGCGGCGAGTGCGCGTGCATAGTCGAGGGCACCGGCGAGCAGGTCGCCCTCGATGATCTGATCGATGACCCCGGCTTTGGCCGCTTGCGCAGCGGCTAGCGGATCGCCCGAGACTATGATGCCGAGAGCGGCTTCGATCCCGATCAGGCGCGGCAACCGCTGGGTTCCTCCGGCACCTGGGAGCAGTCCCAACTTGACCTCAGGCAATCCGACTTTGGCGGCGGCGATCGCGACCCGATAGTGGCAGCCGAGCGCGACTTCCAGGCCGCCGCCGAATGCGGTGCCATGAATGGCCGCGACGATGGGCTTCGTCGAACTCTCCACGGCGTTGATGGCCTCGTGCAGACCGGGCGACAGCGGCGGCTTGCCAAATTCGGTGATGTCGGCCCCCGCCATGAAGGTGCGGCCCTCGCACGCAATGACGCCGATTTTTATTTCTGGGTCCAGCGCGAGCTTTGCGACGCCGTCGATGAGGGCGGCGCGCACACCGACACTGATGGCATTGACGGGCGGATTGTCGATCCAAATGATTCCAACGTTGCCGCGCTTTTCGAATCTGCCTTGCATGTTTTTCTCCAATGGGTGGCGCGAAGCTTATCAAGCCTCCGCTTATAGTGCCGCACCGATCCCTAGGATCCGGTCTGAATACTCAGACAGGCTCCTAGTTGCCGACGCGCCGGCCGCCATCGACCAAATGAACCTCGCCGGTGGTCTTCGACGCCACGGCGCCCAGGTAATACACTGTCTCGGCCACCTCTTCGGGCAACACCAGACTGTTGAGCGCCGAGGCCGATTGGTAGTTGCGCAGCATCGCTGCAAAGCGTTCCGGCCCCAGGCCATTGCGGAGCCAGGGAGAGTCAACCATGCCGGGAGCAACCACATTTACCCTGATCTTGGGACCCAGCGTCCTCGCCAAAACCAGGCTCAACGCATTCAAGGCGCCCTTGGAAGCAACGTATGCGACGCTCGAACCCCCGCCGATCAAGGGTGCGATCGACGATACATTGACAACCGCGGCATTCGCGCTGCTTCGAAGCAACGGCGCGAATGCGCGGATCATCTGAAACGGGCCAATGACGTTGACCGCGTAAATGTTTTGAAAGTCGGCCGCGCCGAGACCATCGAGATCCTTGAGGTCGACGAATTTGGTCGTTCCCGCGTTGTTCACCAGCGCGTCGCAACGCCCGAAATGCGCCCCGACGCGCCTCGCCAACTCCGTGCATTGCTCATCGCGGGAAACGTCCGCCCGTTCGACCAGTACATCGGCGCCGTGTTGCCGGCAAATGGCGGCGATTTTCTCCGCCGGCTTCGCCTCCTTCGAGTAGTTCACGCACACATCCCAGCCGCGTTGAGAAAATAGAATCGCGCTGGCGGCTCCGATGCCTGAGGATGATCCGGTAATGACGCAGACATTCTTGTTCATCGAGATTCCTTGCACGTACGGTCAGGACCCGGGTCTTGAGAGCGGCAATATTGACATGCTCGACGGCGCGGGTACACGCAAGAGGTTTGACGGAATCACGCCGGCAGCCCCACACTTGGCGTGCGCGAATCGCCGCGCAAGGCCGCGCTCGAGGGATAAAACATGAAATCGTCGTTCCGTTCGTTGCTCGTCGCCGCGGCGGCCTGCTTCGCGCTTGCCGGATCCGGTTCGGCGCAAGCCCAGGCGCAGCCCGCGCCGGCCGCTCAACCTAAGCCGGCTCAGGCCCGGCCGCGATTCTTGCCGCAGCTCACGCCCGAGCAGATCGCAGCGCTGCCGAAGTGGACTGAAATGACCATGACCACCCGGGACGGGGTCAAGCTCGCGGCGAATGTTTTTCTGCCGGCTGGCGCGGGTCCATTCCCCGTGGTGCTGTCGCGAACTCCCTACCTCAAGGATGCGCTGGGCGATCTGGCCGGATACTCGGCGAAGAAATACACCGATGCCGGTTACGCCTTCGTGATGCAGGATGTGCGCGGCAAGGGTCATTCCGAGGGCTTCTACGAGGCGTTCATTCCCGACATGGAGGACGGCTACGATACCGTCGAATGGGTCGCCAAGCAGCCCTGGTGCAACGGCAAAGTCGGCATGGTCGGCGCCTCCGCCTTGGGCATTACCACCAACATGGCGGCCATGGCGGCACCCCCGCACCTGGTCGCAGCCTACGTGATGGTCGCGCCGTACGATCAGTTGCTCAACACCTTTCCCGGCGGTGTTTTGAAGGACGAGGACACTCTCGGCTGGCTCAAAGGACAGGGAGAATCCCAGGCGCAGCTCGATGTGGTCCGGGGCAGCGCCACGAATTCCGCATTCTGGAACGAGCATGCGATGAGCGCACAACGCAAGTTCATTCGCATCCCGATGTACAACCACGGAGCGTGGTATGACATTTTCAATGACGGCAACGTCGAAAGTTTCCGCTGGCTGCAAAATTACGGTTCGAAAGGTGCGCGCGGTAATCAGAAGCTCTACATGGTGCCGGCGGGACATGGCGGGTTGGGCGGCGAGAAGAGCGACATCGAATACAATCAGCCCGGTGCGCTGGTCCCACCCACCGAGGAGATGCGTTGGTGGGAATTTTGGCTGAAGGGCGTCGACAATGGCATCATGAAGGAACCTCCCGTCACTCTTTTCATGATGGCCTCGGGCCGCAAGGGTCACCCGTCCGCAGCGAGCCATGTGTTCAATGCTCCGAACTGGCCTCCTGCCAATCATCCGACCGCCTATTATCTGACCGGCGACATGCATCTATCCACGAAGGCGCCGACCGCGTCGGACGCCATGCTCAGCTACAAGTTTGATCCGGCCAATCCGGTCAAGACGTACGGCGGCTCGAATCTGCTGCAAACCGCGGGTCCGCTCGATCAACGTCCCATCGGACAGCGCCAGGATTACCTACGATTCGAGACGCCGGTGCTTAGGGTTAATGTCGCCATCGCCGGCCATGTGGACATGACGTTGTGGGCGGCGACCGACGGCCTCGACACCGATTTCATGGTGAAGCTCGTCGATGTCTATCCCGACGGCTACGAGCAGATCGTTCTTGATAACCCCATTCGGACGCGCTACCGGCACGGCCGCGATCCCGACGATGTAATGCTCATGACTCCGGGAAAGCCCGAAGAGCTGCACATCGACCTCTGGAACACGGCGTTCACCTTCGAGAAGGGCCACAAGATCCAAGTGACCGTGACCTCCTCGAATTCCCCCAAGTTCGAAATCAATCCGAACACCGGAGAACCGTTCGGCGTGCCGGCGGGGAGCGCGCCCCGCGTTGCGACGAACACCGTCTACTTCGATCGGCGCCACCCGTCGGCGATGATTTTGCCGGTGCTTGCCGCTGCGCCTTAGGAGGCTGCCGACAGAGGCGTGCTCTGGGGCTCGATGGCAGCCGGCTCGACGATGCGAGGCTCAATCGAATCTGCATAAAGGAGCGCCACATCGCTCGCGCGGCGTTCCATGACGAGTCGCTGGTTGATGGAACGCTTGTCGGTGATTTCGCCTGCTTCCGCCGACGGGGGGTCTTTCAAGATCAGCAGTCTCGCCACGGTATCGGCGCTGCCTTGCCGCGCCTGATTGAAGGCGGCGAGCTTTTGCGCGAGACCCGATCGCAGCCGGGCGTCGTCGGGCAACGCAAGCCACACCATGGCACCCAGCCAAGGATGATCGGGCGCACAAATCACGGCGTCGCTCACCCAAGGCTGCAGTGCTGCGACCAAGTCCCGGCGCACGATGCTGGCTTGAACCCAGGTTCCGGACAGCAGCTTGAAATCCTCGGCGAGGCGGCCGGCGAACTCCAGACCTTCGAGCGGACGTGCCGGGTCGACCCAGCGAACGGCATCGCCGGTTTTAAAATAGCCTTCCTCATCGAAAGCCGCGGCATTCAGATCATCGGCGCGGTAATAGCCGCTCATGATGTGCGGTCCTTTGATCCTAAGTTCCAGGCGGTCGCCGCTGGGCACCAATTTCAGCGCCGCGCCCGGTTGCGGCAGCCCGAGCAAGCCGGTGCGCGCGGTCGTCCAGTACACCGCGACGCCGGTGGCGGTCGTTTCCGTCATTCCCCAACCGGTGCCGAAAGGCAGCTGCTCGCCGATTTCCTGGACAGCCACTCGTTGCATGCGCTCCCAGATCGGCTGCGGCAGCAATGCACCGCCATACCCCAGGGCGCGCATGTTCTTGAAAAACTTTTGACGCAAATCCGCATCCTTCTCGAGCGCCGCGGCAAGCATGCCGAAGGCCGCCGGCACACAACCGAAGCTCGTCGGGGAAACTTCGCGCAAGTTTTCGATGGTGGCGTCGAACAGCCCCGGCACGGGGCGCCCGCTGTCGATATACAAAGTTCCCGCCAGCGATAAAACGCCGTTGAATTGCGCATTGCCGCCGAAGGCGTGATGCCAGGGCAGCCAATCGACGATGGTGTTCACGCGCTGCGGATCGAAGGGTTCGCTGACCAATCGCACCATTTGAATGGCGGCGGCTATGTTGCCGTGCGTGTTGATGACGCCTTTGGGACGGCCCGTGGAGCCGGAGGTCAACAAAATCTTGGCGATGGTGCCGTCGTGGATCAGCGCGCGGCGCGCGGCCACCGCGGCTTCGTCGACCGATTGCAACAGCTCGGCGAATTCATCGCCGGCAATTGTCAGCGCGCCCCCCGCCTTGGCTTTTACATATTCGAGCGCCGGCGCGTATCTTGCGGCATCGCCGGCATACACCAGCGATGGCCGCGTCAGTTCCAAGGCATAACCCAAGCGGCCAAGATCGTGCCCGAAGGAGTAGGTCGGCGACACCGGAACCACCGCAACGCCCGCGCGCATCGCCCCGAGCATGAGCAGAGCATGTTCAATGCTGTTCTCCGACAAGATCATCAGGGGCGCACTTTCCGGCCCAAAGCCTCGGCGAATCAGCCAGGTCGCGACCGCAGCGGTGTCGCGCGCGGCCGCCGCATAGGTCAAGCGGCGCCAGCGTTTGACAGCGTCGCGTTCGGCCAAGAAAGTCGTGCTCGGACGGATCTCGGCGGCCCGCGCCAAATGATCGATCAGAGAAGGCAGTCCCCGCTCGTAAGGCAGTCCGCAGGTCAGATACACAACGCCATCCGCGGCGCGCCGCGCGTCGACGCAAGGCGCGGGCCGATCCAACGTGCGCATCGGATAGTCATGCAAGGGTCTGGTCAGCATCGTTCGCCCCCAATCGTTGGCATGCGATTCTTCCAAGAGTTCAGCCGCCAGGCGAAGTTTCGGCCGAACCGCTGCAGAATGGAAGCGGCGCGGATGATGTCGACATTTGCGGCATGCGCCGCTAGGATCGACTGAAGGCGAGGACATGACGATGCAGTGGACCCGGAGTCAAAAAAATGTCGCTGTGGCCGCTTACCTCGGCTGGACCCTGGATGCCTTCGATTTCTTTCTCATGGTGTTCATGTTCAAGGACATCGCGGCCGCCTTTCATGTCGGCGTCAAAAGCGTATCCCTAGCGGTGTTGTTGACGCTCGCAGCACGGCCGATCGGGGCCTTCGTTTTCGGGCGGCTCGCCGATCGCTGCGGACGCAAGCCCACGCTGATGTGGAATATTCTGGCCTTCTCGGTCCTCGAAGCGGCTTCCGGGTTTGCGCCCTCGCTGCCGATCTTTTTGGCGCTCCGATTCCTGTTCGGCATTGCGATGGGAGGCGAGTGGGGCGTCGGGTCCGCTCTGACATTCGAAACCATACCGCTGCGCGCGCGCGGCGTGGTTTCGGGTCTGTTGCAGGCGGGCTATCCCAGCGGCTATTTCCTGGCCTCCATCGCGACCTTCCTGTTTTACGGCGCACTGGGCTGGCGCTACATGTTTTTGTTGGGCGTCGTGCCGGCTATTTTGGTGTTCTTCATCCGCATGTCAGTGGACGAATCGCCGGTGTTCATCCAGAACCGCATTGGCAAGCGGCGGCACAGCCTGGCGGGAGTCATTGCGCGCCGGTGGAAGCTGGCGCTGTATGCCATTGCACTCATGACGGCGTTCAACTTCTTCAGCCACGGATCGCAGGACGCCTACCCGGATCTGTTCTTGAAAGGTCAGCATCACTTCGACACGCACGGTGCATCCACCGTCGCGGCGATCATGAACATCGGCGCGATCCTCGGCGGCATTGGTTTCGGGTTCTTGTCCGAGCGCATCGGGCGGCGCCGTGCGATAACCTACGCGGCATTGCTGGCGCTGCCGGTCATACCGTTCTGGGCGTTCGGCACCACGCCCGTAGTGTTGGGCATGGGCGCCTTTCTCATGCAAGTTTCGGTGCAGGGCGCCTGGGGCATTATCCCGGTGCATCTCAACGAACTCTCTCCGCCCGAGATTCGCGCGACCTTCCCCGGCGTGGTCTATCAACTTGGCAATCTCATTGCCTCAGGCAATCTACCCCTGCAGGTCATGATTGCCGAAGCCAACGGCAACAACTACGGCCTCGCCATGGCGAGCGTCGTCGGCAGCGTGGCGATCGTCATCGTGCTGATGGCGGCATGGGGCCCGGAGCGCCGCGGCGTGGCCATGGACGATGCCCGGCAAGAGCCCGCGACTGCGTAAGCCGGTGCCCGCCCGACCGATTTCCCGATCAGGCCACGCGTCGCGCATCGAAGTAGAAAAAGAGTATGCTCGCGACGGCTCCTCTCAAGGCGGGACGGGCTTCGATCGATAATTAAAAATTGCCAGTCGGCGTCGGGGGTCAAATGTCAACGCAGTCCCAGTCCATGGAGGCGGCCGCCGGCAGCGAATCGACCGCATATCCTTCTTCGTTTGCAGCCTGGTACAGCGTCGCGGTGCTGATGCTGATGTATATTTTCTCATTCATCGACCGTACGACGATATCGCTGATCGTCGAACCGATGAAGCGGGATCTGCAAATCAGCGACACCCAAATCGGCATGCTGCAAGGAGCGGCATTCGCGCTGCTCTATACCTTTCTCGGGCTGCCGATTGCGCGCCTCTCGGATCGCCACAGCCGCCGCGCCATCATAGCCGGCGGCGTTTTCATCTGGTCGATCATGGCGACCTTGTGCGGGCTGGCGCGCACTGGACTGCAATTGTTCGTGGCACGCATCGGCGTCGGCGTCGGCGAAGCGGCATTGTCGCCCGCCGCCTATTCGATCATTACCGACAGCTTCCCGCGCTCCAGACTGGGCAGCGCCTTCGGTGTTTACAATATCGGCATCACCATCGGCGCGGGTGTTGCATTCCTGGTCGGCGGCATCGTCGTCGCCGCGGTATCGCACGCCGGCGCCACCTTTACGCTGCCGGTGTTGGGCGAGGTGCGCGCCTGGCAGATGGTGTTCATCGTGACGGGAGCACCCGGCATCGTGTTGCCGCTGCTGCTGCTCACCTTTCGCGAGCCGGCACGCCGTGGAATATTGCGGACGCTTCCGGATAAAGCCGTAGCGGCGCCCTCCCGGCCGCCGCTACGGGAGGTTCTCAGCTATGTTTGGCTGAATAGAAATTTCTACTGCTTGCATTTCGTAGCACTCGCCCTGCTGGCGCTGTGCGGCTACGCGGTAGCGGCGTGGCTGCCCACCGCGATCATCCGCGCCTATGGCGTAAGTTATGGCGAGGTAGGCAAGGTCCTGGGCGTTTCGACGATTCTGATGAACTCGACCGGCATGCTGTTGGCGGGCATTTTGTGCGATCGCCTGACACGCAAGGGTCACAAGGATGCGCCGATTCTCGTCGCCTTGATTTCGGCCTGCGGCATTGCCGTGCTTAGCTGCTTGCCCACCCTCATGCCTACGGTGACGCTGGTGTGGATCGCGATATTCGTTTCCGGTCTGACCTTCAATGCCTACAACGGCGTGGGGCCCCAGGCCGTCAATCAAGTCACGCCCAACCAGTATCGCGCGCAAGTCTCGGCGGTATACCTGTTCGTGGTCAATGCCTTGGGGCTGGGCGTCGGACCGGCCCTGGTGCCGTTTCTGAACGATCACCTATTCCACGATCCGGTAAAGATTCGCTTCAGCCTGATCATCGTGGTGCTCGGCGCGGCGCTGCTCGCCATCGCGCTGTTGTGGCTGGTCAGGCCGATTTACCGGCAGAAGGTGACCGAAGCGGCCGGTTGGCAATAGTAGATGGATATTATATTAACTATAATCGACCAGGATAAGTCAACGCGAGCATCGGTTAGGCGGCGCTCAGCCCGCGCGATTTGCGCAGATCGAGCGGCAGACCCTCGCCCATGAGATCGACGAAGTTATCGCAATAGAACCGCTCCACGGCGCGCGCGTTGGTCTGCGTCAAGGAATCATTGAAGCGCTTCAGCGGGTTGCGGCCGCCCTCGACGTGCGGATAGTCGGAGGAGAACAGGCACACTTCCTTGCCCGAATTGGCGATGATCCAGCCGGCATCTTCATGGGGGTAGGGCGTCACCCGCACTTGCCGCCTGACGAACTCGCTGGGCTTCAGCGACAGCTTTCGCAGGCGCGGCTCGTTCTTGATGAAGGCGGCGGCGGCCGAATCCATGAAGCGCATCCAGCTGGGTACCCAGGACGCGCCGAGCTCGATCGCGCCAAACTTCAATCGAGGATGCCGATCCAACACGCCGTCGATGATCAGCGCGGCCAATGTGATCTGCACCGAATGTGGAATCGGCATGAAACTCAGCGAAGTGAAATTCTCCTCGCCGCCGTGAAAATCCTTCACCCGGGGCAGACCGTTGTTGAAATAATCCGCAGCCAGCTTCTCCTCGCCGCCGACGTGGAACACAATCGGCAGCCGGGCTTCTTGCGCAAGCGCCCACAAAGGCTCGAAACCGATATGGCTGGGAGATACTCCCGGCGGACAGCGCGAAGGAATCAGCAGCGCCTTGCAGCCGAGCTTGATGGCCTCGTTCGCCGTCGCGAGCGCAGCCGCGAAATCCACCAGCGGCACGTAGGCGGTGCCCAAGAGGCGCCGATCGACGGAACAGAAGGCGCTCATCATGCGATTGTGCGCGCGCGCGACCGCGTAGCAGAGTCCGACGTCTCCCGACTGATCGAGATCGAAATTGCCGAGGCACCAGGTCGTGAAAACGAGCTGACTGGCAAAGCCGAGTTCATCGAGCGCCTGGGGGCGGTCTTTGCGTTCGAAAGAACCGAGCGCTTCGTAATTCTTGCGCAGCAAAATATTTTCGACCGCAGCGCCGCGAAACAGCGGATCGTCCTGCTTGGCCCGCGCCTGGGCAACGTAGTCGGCGTCGCGCGGCTGCTGCTTGAGTTTCGGCAGCGCATCGTAGCGCGCCCGAAATCCAGGTTCGAGATACTCGTCGAGCGAGTCGGGCAGCTCCATCAGGTGCGAGTCGGCGTCGTGCACGACTCGGTTTTCTACATAGGGCATGGCCAATTCCTCAATTGACGGTCGCGCTGTGCATCAGCCGATGCTACCAAGCATCGATCCAGCGCAGTTTTTTCTCAAGCCGGGGGCGGGTGGGCGGCAGCGAGCGCAGTCCCGCCACGATCCAGCGGCGCGTGTCGGCCGGATCGATCACTTGGTCGATGTGATAGGTCGATGCTTGGTTCAGGGCCTTGCCATGTTCGTAAGCTGCGGCAACCATTTCGTCGAATTTAGCCCTGCGCGCGGCGGGCTCGGCGATCGCCGCCAGCTCATTGCGGTAACCGAGCTTGACCGAACCCTCCAATCCCATTCCGCCAAACTCACCCGTGGGCCAGGCAACGGCAAACACGGAGGCCGGATAGCTGCCGCCGGTCATGGCCAGCGCTCCCAAGCCATAGCTCTTGCGCAGCACCACGCTGAAGATGGGCACGGTCAGATTTGCGCCGATGAGAAATAGGCGCGAACAGTGCCTGACCAGTGCGGTTTTTTCCACCTCGGGGCCGACCATCATGCCGGGCGTGTCCGAGAGCGATAGAACCGGGAGATCGAACGCTTCGCACAACTGCAAAAATCGCGCCGCCTTGTCCGAACCATCCGAATCGATCGCGCCGCCCAATACCTTGGGATTGTTCGCAATCACGCCCATGGGCCGGCCTTCGATGCGGATCAGCGCGGCAATCATGCTGGTAGCGAATTTCGGCCGCAGCTCCAAGAGCGACTCGGTGTCCGCGAGGGTTTCGATGAGCTGCCGGATGTCATAGACACGCACGCGATTCTCCGGAATCGCGTGGCGCAGCAGCCGCTGATCGGCGCAGGTCCATCCGGACAAGTTGCCTTGAAAATAAGCCAGATATTTCTTCGCGATGCGCACCGCGTCCGCCTCGTTCTGCGCGAGGATATCAATGACGCCATTCGGCTCCTGCACCGCGACCGGCCCGATCTCTTCCGGTTTGAAAATTCCGAGACCGCCGCCCTCGATCATCGCCGGGCCGCCCATGCCGATGTTCGAACCACGGGTCGCAATGATCACATCGCAGCATCCGAGCACCGAGGCATTTCCCGCGAAACACCGGCCCGAAGTGATGCCGATCAGCGGCGCGACCGCCGACATGCGCGCCCAGAGTTCGAAGCCGCGAACGTAACCTCCGCCCTCCGTATCGCCCGGACGGCCGCCGCCCCCCTCGCAGAAGAAAACCGTCGGCAGCCGCTGACGTTCTGCGATCTCGATGAGCCGATCCATCTTGCGGTGGTTGTGAACCCCCTGCGTGCCGGCGAGCACGGTGTAGTCGTAGGCCATGACCGCGCAACGCGCCGCATCGTCCCCAAAGCGCGCGCCATTCACGCGGCCCAAGCCCATGACCATGCCGTCCGCGGGGGTTTGCTCGATCAATTTCTCCAGGGAATGACGCTTACGGCGCGCCGCCACCGCCAAACTTCCGTACTCGATGAAGGATCCCTCATCGAGCAGGTCGTCGATGTTTTCGCGCGCAGTGCGTTGTTGACTCTTGCGGCGCCGTGCCACGGCGTCTTTGCGGCCCGCATCCAACGTGCCGCGTTGCCGCTCGATCACCTCGGCAAGGTCGGGGCGGATGAAATCAAGATTGGCCTCGGGCGGCGCCGGTCGGTCGATGTGCGCGGAGCCCGCCGGTTCGACAAATAGCAGGGCATGCCCTTGGAACACCGTATCGCCTCGCGACACCTCGATGGCGCGAATGACCCCGTCGATCGGCGCGCCGATGACATGCTCCATTTTCATGGATTCCATGATCAAGAGTGGATCGCCTGCGCGCACCGTCTCGCCCAGCGCGACGGCAATGCCGACAATGGTTCCCTGCATCGGCGCCGGGATGCCGGTAGTGCCCTCGGGAGCGGCCGGATCGGCCATGCGCTCAGACTTCCCGGACGCGCGGCCGTGAGCCTCGCCGTCGCTCTTGCCATGCTCCAGGACCGCCAGAGGATCGGCGCTTTCGAGCTTGACGCCCGCCTGACGCCTTGGCATCTCGGCCGGGGCGAGTTCAGCGGCCCGCGCGCACAAGCTCGCCGCGTTTTCCTGGACGAATTGCGTATGCAGCGAGCCCGTGGCGAACCCCGGCGTTTGCAGCAGCGCGCGCAGGAAGGGAATGTTGGTCGAAACGCCGGCGATACGGAATTCGGACAGCGCCCGATCAGTCTTGCGGGCCGCCGCCGCGAGATCGCCCTCGGCAGAGTACACAATTGTTTTGGCCAGGAGCGAATCGAACTTGCCGTTGGTGCGATAGCCGGCATAGCCGAAGCCATCGACGCGAATGCCAGGTCCCGACGCCGGTTCATATAGCAACAACGTGCCGCCTGCGGGCCGGGCGCTGCCGTCGGCGGCCATCGTCTCCAGGTTGACGCGGGCCTCGATGGCCACGCCGCGCGGCGGCGCAATGGCGAATTGGCGCAGCCCCAACTTGGCGAGAGTTGCGCCCGCGGCGAGCTGCAACTGGATGCGCACCAAGTCGAGCCCGGTGACGGCCTCGGTCACCGTGTGTTCCACCTGCAGCCGCGGATTTGCCTCGATGAAGGCGCAGGGCAGGACGCTGCCGGCATCCTGATCGAGGAGGAACTCGATGGTTCCCAGGCCGCGATAATTGACAGCTCTGCCGAGCGCCACGGACAGCTCCAGGAGCTTCGTGCGCAGGTCGGCGTTCAGTCCGAATGCCGGTGCGGTTTCGATCAGCTTTTGGCGTTGACGCTGCACGCTGCAATCGCGGTCCCACAGATGCGAGACTTCCGTGCCGTCGCCGAGGATTTGCACTTCGACATGCCGTGCGCGCGGCAAGAGTTGCTCGACGTACACCTCGCCATTGCCGAACGCCTGCAGCGCCTCTGAACGGCAGCGCTCATAGGCGCCGGCGATGTCGGCGAGCGCACGGACTTCGCGCATGCCGCGTCCGCCGCCGCCGGCGACGGCCTTCAGCATCACCGCGCCGCCCGCGCCCAAATTGCTTAAAAAGCGTTCCGCTTCCTCGAGCGTGGCCGCAGCGGTCGAACCTGGCAGCACCGGTGCGCCGACACGTTTGGCCAACGCGCGCGCTTGCACCTTATCGCCGAACAGAGTCAGTGCTTCCGGGGAGGGCCCCACAAAAACGACGCCGGCGTTATTGCAGAGCCGTGCAAAAGCGGAGCTCTCGCTCAAGAAGCCGTAGCCGGGGTGGATTGCGTCGCAGCCCGCCTCGAGCGCAAGGCGCAAGATCTGCGGCCCGTCCAAATAGGCAGACGGACCCGCCCCGCTCAGGGGCAGCGCCTCATCCCCGGCCCGCACATGCAACGAGGCCGCGTCGTCCTCCGAGTAAATCATGATGCTCGCAATATCGAGGTCCGCGGCCGAGCGCGCGACGCGGATTGCGATCTCGCCGCGGTTGGCGATGAGCAGCCGGCTAAACATGGCGATCGAACATGGGTCGCCCCCGGGGACGCTCAGAGCGGGACTCAGACGACAGGCGGTGGACGCTCATAAAATTGCGCAATTCGGCCGCCGTCGACCACCAGGTCGTGCGAGTTGATGAAGCTGCCCTCATCGCTGGCGAGAAACACCGCCGCATAAGCGATGTCATTGGCGACACCGGAGCGGGGCAGCGGCGTCGCCTTGGCGAGGTTTGAAGCCAACTTCGCCATTTTTCCGGCGTTGTCCGCCGCGCTCAGGGTCTGCGCCTTCGCGGAGCCGCCCCAGAAAATGGGAGTGGCGATCGCGCCCGGCGAAATGGAATTAACGCGAATGCCGCTGGGCCCGAGCTTCGCCCCCGCGATGCGGGTGATATGGCTGACGGCGGCCTTCGCCGCCGAATACAGTGTTCCGCCCTGACCGAGGCGATGCGCGGCGATGCTCGAATTGTTGATAATGGAGCCGCCGCCCTGCATCACGCGCGCCGCGTGCTTGATGCCGAACATGACACTGCCGACCAGCAGCTTCATGCCGTAGTCAAATTGCTCCTCGGTGATCGTTTCGAGTTCACCGGGTGTCGCAGCGCCGGCATTGTTGAACAGGCAGTCGAGTGTTCCAAACCGGCCGACGGCCGCGTCGATCACGGCCGCGATTTCAGACTCGTGCATCACGTCGGCGCGATGGAAAATCGCCCGGCCGCCCAGTTCGCCGGCCAGCGCCGCACCGCGTTCTTCGGAGCGCCCGGCGATGACCACACGCGCTCCCTCGGCCACAAAGCAGCGCGCGGTCGCCGCGCCGATGCCGCTGGTCGCGCCCGTGATCACAGCCACTTTCCCGTCCAATCTTCCCGGCATCGCCGCTCCCTGTTTGAATTCGCCGCGAGAGCAGAATATCACCGCCGGCACGAGCGCATCAGGCCCGCATGGCCAGAAAGCCGCTGATCGTTGCCGACGCGGCGGCGGCCGGCAGGCGCGCGTCGACCCCGGAACCCGGCTGGTGCGCCGCGCCGCGGTGGAACGACTCGACCAGGTTGTTCCACATGATGGTCGCGTTCTCCGCGAAGTGCTGAAAGAAATCGCGCACTTCGGGGACATGCGTATAGGCGAACCAGCAAACCGCGATCAATACGCCCGTCGACAGGATCTCGTACCAAGCCGCGAACCAATAGTAGCTGTGTCCGCCGGTGTTGAAATAAATGGCGCGGCGCGCGTGGCGCAGCGGCCGCGAGATCATGCCGTAGAAGACCAACAGGATGAGGATCGACACCCAGAGGGGAATGGAACCGCCGACCACCCAACCGAATATCGCCCCGGTGGTGGCGAGCGAGACGATCGCCGCGATCAAGACGCAAAACAAGACGGCATTGAAAACCGCGAGAAAGGGTATCAGCAGCGTTGCGCCCAAATAGCCGCCATAGCCCGGGCCGCTGCTGAAGTGGTGCACATTGCGCTGCAGGTTGTGTCCCCACCAATAGGCACCCTCGTGCCAGCGGCGGCGCCACTCGCGCCGCTGTTGGCGCCAGTGGCGGCGCCACTCTTTGCCGTCTTTGAACTCGGCATAGTGTTTCTTGGCGCGATCAATCACTTCTTGCGCGTTGAAGGGTGCACCGGCGGCGGCGGCATGTTCTTCACCGGTGTTGGCGAAGGGCACCACCAGCATCATGCCCAAATACACCAGAATCCAAGCGCCGGTGGTCAACAGCGTCAAGAGCACGAAGGCGATGCGTACGATCGTGACGTCGATGTTGAGGTAAGCGGCGAGTCCGGTACAGACTCCGCTGCACATGGCGCCTTCGCGAATCTGATAAAGCCTCTTTGGCGCGCTTTGCGCCGTGCCGCTGTCCTTGGAATCCGCGTTCGATGCGTTGCTTGCAGTGGCGCCGGCGTCCGCGCCGTGTTCGCTTTGAACCGGCCCCATCTCTTTTAAAACCTCGTCGATCTCCGCTGCGGTGAGCACGTTCTTGTGCGGCTGCAAGAAGTGCGCGCACTTATCCGCGATCGCCTGTTCGAGATCGGCCATGATTTCGGCCTTGTCGGGATTGTCTTTGAGCTGCGCTTGAGCCCGCTCCAGATACGCGCGCAGGCTGGCAAATCCCGGCTCTTCGAGATGGAACGCGTTTCCGTTGAGATTGATGATGATGACGGTGTTCATGCTCAGCGACCTAGTTGGTTGATTGTGGTGTTGAGATAAGCCCAGTATTGCTTGAACTCCGCCAACTGGATTTTGCCCTTGGCGGTCAGCTTGTAGTATTTGCGCGGCGGCCCGGAGTCGGACTCCTGCCATTCATAATCGACATACTCTTCGCGCCGCATTTTGCTCAACAGCGGATACAGCGTTCCTTCCTGGGTGGCGAAGTCCGTTTCCTGCAAGCGCTTCATCATGTCGGCGACATAGACCTTGTCCGCCGAGATGATCTGCAGGATCAGGAATTCCAGCAGCCCTTTGCGGATCGGATTGAATTTTTGATCGGGACTCATGTATGTAAAGCTACCTTTGAATAACAAGGTACCAACTTGATAAAAGGATGTCAACCGCGGTTTGCGGCGGCCCATGCTGCGGATGGCGTACTTAGGGCTGCGGGTGGACGAAACGGGCGCCGGGGCGAGCGCGGCAGCTCATGCGAGCCGGCTGCGCACCAATTCGAACACGGCTTCGCTCTCGCGCGCGCACTGATCGGCCAGCGCTTCCATTTCCGCGGCGGCCGCCGTCGCGTAGGCGCGATCTTTGAGCGAGGGTGCGTTGATGTAGACGTTGAGCGCGGCGCTGCGCAGTGCGCTGTTGGCGGCCAGCACGCCGACGCCGGCGTCGCTCACCACCCCGGAGAAAGCTTTTTCGGCGGCGCGGCGCGCAAGATATACGACCTGCGCGCAGGCGCGCGCGCACGCCAGGGGAGCCTCCGTGGCGGCGCGTAAGTTCGCTTGAATCGCCTCCGCGCGGCGTGCTTTTTCAGCGTCGCCGTTCTTGGGCAGTCGATAGGCCGACATGAGTCCATCGAACGCGGCGCTGTCCTCGATGACCATGGCGGTCAGCCGCGCGCGCAGCCGCTCGGACTCGTCGCACACCGCTTGCATGTCCGCTGCAACGGCTTCCTGCCCCTTTTTTCCGAGAGTTACATTGCAGACCATGGAGAGCAATGCCGCGCCCATTGCGCCCATGATGGCCGCCGCGCTGCCGCCGCCCGGCGTCGGCGCTGCGCTGGCCAAGTCGTTCAGAAACGTTTCCACAGAACGCTGGGTAATCATTTGCCGACCATCTCCTTGGCAATGTCATAGATTTCTTCGGCGTCCAGCAGCAGGTCATTCTGTTCGAACAAACGCGCGACGCAGGCTCGATGCAGCGCCAGCTTCAGAGCGCCAAATCCCAGGGCCCCGAAGAGAATCTTGCCGTGTTTCAAAATGCCGCGATCGCTCAGTCCCACGCCTTCGATGCCGGCGGGCGGCGAGGCATTCGCGTCCGCAACCAGCTCCAGCGACGTGTTCTCCTGCCAATCCTTCGCTTCCAGCAGCGTGATGCCGGAGGCGCCCGTCGCGAGCGCGATCTGGACATCCGCGAGCGCCGCGCTTCGTTCAAGGCGGGTGGGAGCTTCGACCGCCTGCACGTCGATTCCAAAGCGCGCCTTGATGGCGTCGCAAGCGCCTTGGACTCCGCCAAGCTTGCGGCCGGTGATGGCGACGTGCGCGCCTTCGCGCGCCAGCAATACGGCCGCGCGCTGACCCACGGGACCCGACCCCGCGAGCACCACGGCGCGTTTGCCGCGCAGCGAGCGGCCGTGAGCCAACCACGCAACCGCGGCGGCGGCCGTGGTGTTCGATCCATTGCAATCGAACATCACCGAGACGCGGAACTTCGCGAAGAATTTTGCGCGGGTAGCGGCCAGCACGGCTTCGCCCTGCGGCAGATTCGAGCCGCCGATGAATAGCGCAGTGTTTTTCTTGTCTTGCGGCGCGCGCGTAAAAATCGCGCCATCCACCAGGGCGCCTACGTTGGCGGCAGTGATGCCGCCATAGGCGGAAATGTGGTCCGCGCCGCCATCGTAGCCGACGACATTGTCGAATACAGAAGGGTGGGTATCGGTGTCGAACTGGTAGAGGAGTTTTTTCATCCGCCGCATTGTATCAAGCGGCGGAGTTCACCAGATGCCGCGGCTTGCCGGACACCCAAGCGTCGATGTTGTCGATCAGCTGATCGGCGAGAAATTGCATGGCGCCGTCCGAGGCCCATGCCACATGCGGCGTCAGGATAAAATTGGGGCGCCGCACCTCCAGCAGCGGATGCCCGTCCTTCGGCGGCTCAACGGTGAGTACATCAAAGCCCGCCCCGGCGATCAGTCCGGCATCGAGCGCCTCGATCAGCGCCGCTTCGTCCACCAACCCGCCGCGCGCGGTGTTGATCAGCAGCGCATTGCGCTTCATCTTGCGAAACGCGCCGCGGTCGATCAAGTTGCGAGTCGACGGCAGCAGCGGGCAATGCAGCGAAATGACATCGGACTGCGCCAACACTTCGTCCAAGGGAGTGAACTGCACCTGCGGCATTTTCGGCGGCGGATGATCGGCAAACAGCACCCGCATGCCGAAGGCGCGGCCGATCGCGGCCGTCGCCTGGCCGATCGCGCCCTCGCCGATAATGCCGAGCGTTGCGCCATGCAGATCGCCGATGTCGTGCGTCAAGAAACAAAACTGATCCGACCGGTTCCATACCCCCGCTTCCACGTCCTGCCGATAACTGAGCAAGTTGCGCCGCAGCGCGAGAATCATGGCAAAGGCATGTTCCGGAACGGTATGCACCGCATAATTTCTGATATTGGCGACGGCGATGCCATGCTCGTCGCAGTAGGGGACATCCACCACGTCGTAGCCGGTGGCCGCTACGGCGATCATTTTGAGCTGCGGAAGCTGCCGCAGCGTCTCGGCGCGCAGCGGCACTTTGTTGATTATCGCGATGTCGGCGCCCTGCAGCCGCGCCGCGATTTCCGCAACCGCGGTTTTTGCATGCTCTATGTAATCCGCCGGGAACGCGAACCGGCGCAGCTTTGCCTTGAGCGAAGCGCGGTCAAGAAACACGACCCGCATCGTCAAGGTTTGCGCCAATAGGTTTGCGCGGCCGCAACGCCGCTGCCCGGCTCGATCTTCATCCCCAGGTCCAGCATCGCCATCTCGGAGCCGGCGATCGCGCCCAGCAACATGAGTTCATTGAGATCCCCCACATGACCGATGCGGAATAACTTCCCGGCGACTTTCGAAAGCCCCGCGCCGAGCGACAGATTGTAGCGTGTATAGGCGCGGGCGATGACGGCGGCCGCATCCACGCCCGCGGGAACCATGACCGCGGACACGGTATCCGAGTACCACTGGGGCGCGACGGCGCACAATTTCAGCTTCCAACCCGCAAGCACCGCGGCGCGCGCGCCGGCCGCGAGATAACTGTGGCGCCGAAATACGTTTTCCAAGCCTTCCTCTGCCAGCATGGCGAGCGCCTCGCGCAAGGCGTACATCAACTGCAGCGACGGCGTATAGGGAAAATAGCCGGAAGCGTTGGATCGAAGCATGTCTCCATAATCGAAGTAGCAACGCCGCGACGAGCTGTGCTTGGCGGCCTCGAGCGCTTTTTGGCTCACACAGGTGATGCCCAAGCCCGCGGGCAGCATCAGGCCTTTCTGCGAGCCGCTGACGCAAACATCCACGCCCCATTCGTCCATGCGAAAGTCCATGCTGGCGAGCGCGCTCACCGAATCGACCAGGAGCAGCGCGGGGTGCTTGACGCTGTCCATCGCGCGGCGAATCGCGGCGACATCACTGCGCACGCCGGTGGCTGTTTCGTTCTGGCACACCAGCACGGCCTTGATACGGTGGTCTCGATCGGCTTCCAGCGCCGCCAGGTAGCGATCCACGGGCGCCCCTTCACCCCACATCGTCTCGATCAATTCGACCTCGAACCCCAGTCGACGCGCCATGTCGGCCCATAAATGGCTGAACTGACCGAAGCTCGCCGTGAGAACCTTGGCGCCGGGATCGAGACAGTTGGTGAGTGCGGCTTCCCAGCATCCGGTTCCGGACGAGGGAAACAGGAACGGGTGGCCGGAGACAGTCTTGAAAATAGGCTTCAAGCCGTCCAGGCAGGCGCGCGCCAGAATAGGAAAATCAGGCGAACGATGATCCTCGGATGCGACCGACATCGCGCGCAAGATCCGATCCGGAACATTGGTCGGACCCGGAACAAATAGGAAATTTCGTCCTGCCATATGAATCTCCCTTGATTATGCGTCGATCATGCCGGCATCAGGTCGCTTTCGAGCCCATCGTTGACCCAAAATAGCGGGTATCCTGAAGTACGACGGCGTCTTGAACAAACATACATCGTCGGATTGTACGCCAAGTCGCTATGATATATGAGATATCAGGAGGGGATTATGCGCATTGCCATCGTCGGTCAAAGAGACTTCGGTAAAGCTGCAATGGAGGCCTTCCTGAAGCGCGACGATACCGTCGCAGGGGTCTTCTGCGCGCCTGAAAAGCCCGGCGACGCGGCGGATCCGCTGCGACTCGCTGCCGAGCAACTCAACATCCCGGTTCACGTGCTGCCTTCCTTGCGGGTCGAGGAGGCGCGCCGCGCGCTGCAGGCGCTCAATGTGGATCTCGCCGTCCTGGCGTACGTATTGCAGTTCGTGCCCCAGGATTTCGCGACGATCCCGCGCCACGGAACGATTCAATTCCATCCCTCCTTGTTGCCGCGCTACCGAGGCCCGAGCTCGATCAATTGGCCCATCATCCTGGGCGATACCCGCACCGGCCTGACCATTTTCCGTCCCGTGGACGGGCTCGATGAAGGTCCGATCATTCTGCAAAAAGAAACACCCATCGGACCTGACGAGACGGTCGGCAAAGTCTATTTCGGCAGGCTATTTCCCATGGGCGTCGAGGCTTTGCTGGAAGCGGCCGATTCGATCGTCAACGGGCGCGCACGAGCGACGCTCCAGGATGAGTCGTGCGCGAGCTATGAGGGATGGTGCCGGGAGGCGGAAGCACGCATCAACTGGCACACTCATGTGGATCACACGTACAACTTGATCCGGGGATGCGATCCGGCGCCCGGCGCCTGGACCGTTTTCGATCACAAGCGGCTGCAGTTGTTTGACGCCCGCAAACACGCGGCGCGCACGTTCTCGCAGGTCAAAGGCCGAATCGGCGCGGTCACCGCGATCGATGAGCACAGCTTGAAAATTTCGGCGCAAGGCGGCCAGATCGAAGTGTTCAAGTTGAGGATCGACGGCGGCAAAAAATTGCCGGCCGCGCAATTTTGCGCGGAAACGGGCTTGAGCGTGGGAACGATACTGGGCGCGTAACTTATACGGCGAGCACGATCTTGCCGATGTGATTCGAAGATTCCATGAGCCGATGCGCCTCGCTCGCTTCCGCCAGCGGGAAGGTCTTGAAAATGACCGGCCGCACCTTACCCGACTCGAGCAAGGGCCAAACATTCTGGCGCACGGCCTCGGCGACGGCGGCCTTCTGCGCCACGGTTCGCGATCTCAAAGTCGAGCCGGTCAGGGTCAGGCGCTTGATCAATATCATGCCGACGTTGATTTCGGCGCGCGATCCGCCCAACAGCGAAATGGTGACGACGCGGCCCTCGACCGCAGCGATGTCCAGATTTCTTTGCACGTAGCTGCCCGCCACCATATCGAGCGTCACGTCGACGCCGTAGCCGTTGGTCTCGGCGCGGATAACCTCGACAAAATCCTCGGTTTTATAGTCGATGCCGCGCACCGCGCCCAAGGCCTCGCAGGCGCGCGCCTTCGCCTCCGATCCCGCGGTCGCAAAGACGCGCGCACCCCAGGCTTTGGCGAGCTGAATCGCGGTGGTGCCAATGCCGCTGGTGCCGCCGTGAATCAGAACGATGTCTCCCGCTTTGCAGCGGCCGCGCTCGAACAGGTTGGTCCACACCGTGAGAAAGGTTTCAGGTATCGCGGCGGCCTCCACCATGCTCAAACCCTTCGGGATCGGCATCAGCAACGGCGCCGCCGCAATGGCATATTCGGCGTAGCCGCCGCCCGGCAGCAAAGACGTCACCTTGTCGCCCAGCGACACCCCCGAGACCTTCGGACCCAGGGCGACGACTTCTCCCGCGATCTCCATGCCGGGCAAGTCCGATGCGCCCGGCGGCGGGGGGTAGCGGCCCTGGCGCTGCATGACGTCCGGCCGGTTGACGCCCGCGGCCCGGACGCGAACGAGTACTTCGCCGTCGCCGGGTTTCGGAAGCGGTCTGACCGCCGTTTTCAACTGCTCGGGTCCGCCGGGCGCCGCAATCTCCACCACCGTCATCTCACCGGGTAAGTTCATGCGATTTCTCCGCGCTTCGGCAAATCATGAAAAAGGGGCGGCCAATCTAGACGCTCCACAAAATTTGGGCAAGATTCCGCGGATTTGCGGCAAGATGCTGCCATGTTCATCCGCCAACTGGACTATCTGGTCACGCTCGCACGCGAAAAGCATTTCGCAAAGGCGGCGGAAGCCTGCCATGTTTCGCAGCCCGCGCTGTCCTCCGCCATCCGCAGTTTGGAAAAAGAACTCGGCGTCATGATCGTGCAGCGTGGCCGGCGCTTCATGGGATTCACGGCCGAGGGAGAGCGGGTGTTGGTGTGGGCGCAGCAGACGCTCGCCTCGCTCTCGCACATGCGCGAGGATGCCTCGCTCACCAAGGCCAGCATGGCCGGTACATTGCGCGTCGGCGCAATTCCCACCACCATGACCGTGACGGCGTTCGTCACGGCGGCGTGCCGCGCCCTGTATCCGAATGTTCGCTACGCCATTTCATCCTTGAGCACCGAGACGATTGCGAGCCAGCTGGACCGGTTCGAACTGGATCTTGGCCTGACCTATTTGGATGAGAAAACCATCGACGGCTTCGAATCGCTGCACCTGTACGACGAGCGCTACGTTCTGCTCTCCGGACGCAGCGCGGCACTCGAGCCCACGGTGACGTGGGAACAGGCCGGCCAATTGCCGCTGTGCTTGCTGACGGGCAAGATGCGCAATCGCCAAGTGATCGATGCGGCTTTTCGGCGCGCGGGCGCGAAAGCCGACGTCATTCTCGAGACCGATTCCATTTTTGCGCTGTATGCGCATGTCAGCGAATCCGCTCTGTTCAGCATTGTGCCGCACAGTCTGCTCAATTTCTTCGATCTGGGGCGGGTCCGCGCCACACCCGTGCTGCCGTACCTGACGCGGGCGATCGGCTTGATTGCACGCAATCAACCTGCGCTTGCGCCGATCACCGCCGCGGTTTGGGAAATTGCGCGCGGCCTCGAGCTGCAAAAACGATTCGATCTCGCGTTGGTCTAACGCCGGCAGTCTGGCCGGATCCGTGCTGATTACTCCCGGCTATCAGTCGATCCAGCGAAGCGATTGGACCTGCACCTTGCTTGATTCCACACTGAAAGCCGTCATTTCAGTGCCAGGCGCCGACATTTTTATCCGGCGCCGCGAGAGAGGAATTCATGGACCAAAAAGTCGATTTGCAACAATACGAGCTATTCATCGACGGCAAGCCGGCGGCTCCATCGACCGGCGAATACAGCATCGATCTTGATCCGGCGACCGAGGCCCCGATCGCCGAAGTTGCCCAAGGCGGTCAGGCGGACGTGGACAAGGCTGTCGGCTCCGCGCGCGCGGCGCTGAAAGTCTGGGGCGCGCTGCGCGCCGCCGAACGCGGCCGCATTTTGCAAAGAGCGGCTGCGCTGCTGGAAGAGCACCGAGAGGAACTGATCGAGATCGAAAGTCTGGACGCGGGCAAGCCGCTTGCTGCCGTGCGCCGCCAGGACATGGCCGCGGTCATCGACACCGTGCGCTATTACGCCGGGTGGTGCGACAAGATCACCGGACAGGTGATACCGGCGCGCCCCGATGCGTTGACCTACACCCTGCGCGAGCCGGTCGGCGTGGTCGCGGCCATCGTGCCCTGGAACTTCCCGCTCATGATCGGTATGTGGAAAATCGCGCCCGCTCTGGCCTGCGGCTGTACCGTGGTGGTCAAGCCCGCGGAACTGACGCCGCTGTCGATGCTGCGGGTCGCACAGCTGTTTCTCGATGCCGGGCTGCCGCCGGGAGCGTTCAACGTGGTTTGCGGCAAGGGCAGCGTGGTCGGCGAAGCCCTGGTACGGCACCCGGGTGTCGACAAGGTGACCTTCACCGGTTCCCCCAAGGTGGGTCGCGGGATCATGCAAGGCGCCGCGAGCAACTTCAAAAAGGTGACGCTGGAACTGGGCGGCAAATCCGCCAACTTGATTTTCGCCGATGCGGACCTGGAGCGAGCGGTGCGCGCCGCCTCGTCGGGCATCTTTTTCAATGCAGGGCAGGTGTGTTCCGCGGGTTCGCGCGTCTTGGTTGAACGCCCGGCGTACGACGAGGTCGTGCAGCGACTGGCTGAGCGTGCGCGATCCATCCGCGTGGGCGATCCCATGGATCCAAATACCACGATGGGCCCGGTGATTTCCGCGGGACAGATGCAAACCGTTCTGAACTATATCGAGATCGGCAAAGCGGAGGGCGCCAGCGTCGTCGCGGGCGGCGCGCGCCGCGGCGATCAGGGCTATTTTGTAGAGCCCACCGTGTTCGCCAATGTTGAGCACGAGATGCGGATTTCCCAAGAAGAAATCTTCGGCCCGGTGCTTTCTGTCATCCCCTTTGCAGACGAGCAGGACGCGCTGCGCACCGCCAACGGAACGGCTTATAGTTTGGCGGCCGGCGTCTGGAGTTCCGATATCGGGCGCGTGCATCGCATGGCAGCCGGACTCAAAGCCGGCACGGTTTGGCTCAACACCTATGGCTACACCGACGTGCGCCTGCCATGGGGCGGTTCGGGCGAATCCGGTCTGGGGCGTGAACACGGCGATGCAGCGATCGAGAATTTCACCCAGCCGAAAGCGGTGTGGCTGGCGCTCGACCGCTGAGTAAACGTTCGATCAATAAGTAAAACAATACGCTGGCGCTCGCGGGGCGGCGAGCGCCGGCGGCGCCGGCGCATCGCATTTCAGCCGGCGTCAGCCATCAATTCCGCGCCTCGATTCGTGTCGGAATTTTCCTACATTAATATCCGAGCGCCGGCGCCGCGGATGTTTGGACTTTCACCGATCGCTTTGCCAAGCTTTCGCGCCATGTGCAGCCCAATAACAGCGAGTCCAGCGGCTAACACACGACCTGATTTCCGTTCACCGAGTTGGTATTGATGGGATGAAAACGACTGCGTCGTGGCCGGCATAGCGCGGCCCGGAGACCCGACCATGGATCAGAATTCGTCCGCCGCCCCGAAGCATGGGGCGCGAAATGGCGCAGCCAAAGCGCGCAATGCCAAGGCGCGCAACGGCTCGGCGCGCGCGCGCAGCGCCGGCGCCAACGGCCACGCCCTCGCACCCGATCTCAATCAGCATGAATTGCTGAATGCGCTGCATGCCATGCAGGCCGGAGACTTTTCAGTACGTCTGCCCGGACACCAAATCGGTGTGGCCGGCAAAATCTGCGATGCCTTCAACACCATCATCGCCGCCAATCAGCGCATCGCGCAACAGCTCGAGCATGTGGGCGAAGTGGTGGGACAACAAGGCAAGACCCGCACGCGGGTCCGCTTTGGACTATCGGACGGCGCATGGGCGGACATGGAAGGATCCGTCAACGCGCTGATCGATGATTTGCTCTGGCCGACCACCGCCGTGACGCGCACCGTGACCGCGGTAGCGCGCGGCGACCTGTTGCAGACGGTGCCGCTGGACGTGGACGGCCGGCCCCTGAAGGGCGAGTTCCTGCGTTCCGCCAACATCGTCAACACGATGATCAAGCAGCTCAGCATCTTTACCTCGGAAGTCACGCGCGTGGCGCGCGAAGTCGGCACCGACGGCAAGCTGGGCGGCCAGGCACAAGTCCGCGAAGTTACCGGCGTGTGGAAGGACTTGACCGAGAGCGTGAACTCCATGGCCTCGAACCTGACGGCGCAGGTCCGCAACATCGCCGAAGTCACGATTGCCGTTGCCAACGGCGACTTGTCGAAAAAAATCACGGTCGACGTGCGCGGCGAGATCTTGCAGCTCAAGGAAGCCATCAACACCATGGTGGATCAACTGCGCTCTTTCGCCTCCGAGGTCACGCGCGTGGCGCGCGAAGTCGGCACCGAAGGCAAGCTCGGCGGCCAAGCGCTGGTGCCGGGCGTCGCCGGCACCTGGAAGGATCTCACCGACTCGGTCAATGCGATGTGCGGAAATCTCACCGCCCAGGTCAGAAACATCGCGCAGGTCACCACGGCCGTGGCGCGCGGCGACTTGTCGCGGAAAATTACCGTCGATGTTTCCGGCGAAATTCTCGAGCTCAAGGAAACCATCAACACCATGGTGGATCAGCTCAATGGATTCGCCGGGGAAGTGACGCGTGTGGCGCGCGAGGTGGGCACCGAGGGCCGCTTGGGCGGCCAGGCGCAGGTGCCGGGCGTCGCCGGCACCTGGAAGGATCTGACCGACAACGTGAATTCCATGGCGTCCAACCTGACCGCGCAGGTCCGCAATATCGCGGAGGTGTCGACTGCGATCGCCAGCGGCAATCTGGCGAAGAAAATTACCGTGACGGTATCGGGCGAAATCCTGGAACTCAAGGAAACCATCAATACCATGGTGGATCAGCTCAACGCGTTTGCCTCCGAAGTGACGCGCGTGGCGCGCGAAGTGGGCACCGAGGGCCGTTTGGGCGGACAGGCCAATGTGCTCGGCGTGGCCGGCACCTGGAAGGATCTGACCGAGAACGTCAATTCCATGGCGTCGAATCTGACCGGCCAGGTGCGCAACATCGCGGAGGTGACCACCGCCGTCGCCAATGGCGACTTGTCGAAGAAAATCACCGTCGACGTGAAGGGCGAAATCCTCGAACTCAAGGACACCATCAACACGATGGTGGACCAGTTGAACGCATTTGCCGGCGAAGTCACGCGCGTGGCGCGCGAGGTCGGCACCGAGGGCAAGTTGGGCGGCCAGGCCCAGTTGAAAGGGGTGGCCGGCACGTGGAAAGACCTGACCGATTCGGTCAATTCCATGGCCTCGAACCTCACCGGACAGGTGCGCAACATCGCGGAAGTCGCGACCGCCGTGGCGCAAGGCGACCTGTCGAAGAAGATCACCGTGACGGTGTCGGGCGAGATCCTGCTGCTCAAGGAGACCTTGAATACCATGGTCGATCAGCTGCGCTCCTTCGCCGGCGAAGTGACGCGGGTGGCGCGCGAGGTGGGCACCGAAGGCCGCTTGGGCGGCCAGGCGCAAGTGCCGGGCGTCGCGGGTACCTGGAAAGATCTGACCGACTCGGTCAACTCCATGGCGGGAAATCTGACGGCCCAGGTGCGCAACATCGCCGAGGTGTCCACCGCGATCGCCAACGGCGACCTGTCGCGCAAGATCACCGTGGATGTGAAGGGCGAAATTCTGCAGCTGAAAGAAACCCTCAACACCATGGTCGACCAGCTGAATCGATTCGCATCGGAAGTGACGCGCGTGGCGCGCGAAGTCGGCACCGAAGGCAAGCTCGGCGGCCAGGCCAATGTGCCGGGCGTGGCCGGCACCTGGAAGGACCTCACGGAAAACGTCAATTCCATGGCTTCGAATTTGACCGGCCAGGTGCGCAATATTGCCGAGGTCACCACGGCGGTGGCGCGCGGCGACTTGTCGCGCAAGATCACGGTCGATGTCAAAGGCGAGATTCTCGAGCTGAAAAATACCATCAATACGATGGTGGACCAGTTGAACGGCTTTGCCGGCGAGGTGACGCGCGTGGCGCGCGAAGTCGGCACCGAGGGCAAGCTCGGCGGCCAGGCGCAGGTGCCCGGCGTCGCCGGCACCTGGAAGGATCTGACCGACAACGTCAACTCGATGGCCGGCAACCTGACCGCGCAGGTGCGCAACATTGCCGAGGTCGCGACGGCCATTGCGACGGGCGACCTGTCGCGCAAGATCACCGTCGACGTGCGCGGTGAAATTCTGCTGCTGAAGGAAACGCTCAACACCATGGTGGATCAATTGCGCTCCTTCGCCGGCGAAGTGACGCGGGTGGCGCGCGAGGTCGGCACCGACGGGCGCCTGGGCGGCCAGGCCGTGGTACCCGGCGTCGCCGGCACGTGGAAAGACCTGACCGACAACGTCAACCTGCTGGCGGCCAATTTGACCACTCAGGTGCGCAACATCGCGGAAGTGACCACTGCCGTGGCGCGCGGCGACTTGTCGCGCAAGATCACCGTCGATGTGAAGGGCGAGATTCTCGAGCTCAAGAACACCATCAACACCATGGTGGACCAGTTGAACGGCTTTGCCGGCGAGGTGACGCGCGTGGCGCGCGAAGTCGGCACCGAAGGGCGTCTCGGCGGCCAAGCGCAGGTGCCGGGCGTCGCCGGCACCTGGAAGGATCTGACCGACACGGTCAATGTCATGGCTGCGAATCTGACCGAGCAAGTCCGCGGCATCGTGAAGGTCGTGACCGCGGTGGCCAATGGCGACCTGAAGCAAAATCTCACGGTGGCCTCCAAGGGTGAAGTGGCCGCCTTGGCCGAAACCATCAACAACATGACGAACACGCTGGCCACCTTTGCCGACCAGGTCACGACCGTGGCGCGCGAGGTCGGCGTCGAAGGCCGGCTGGGAGGGCAGGCGAACGTGCCGGGCGCGGCGGGCACCTGGAAGGACCTGACCGGCAACGTGAATCTGCTGGCGGCGAATCTCACCACGCAGGTGCGCGCCATCGCCGAAGTGGCGACCGCGGTCACCAAGGGCGATCTCACGCGGTCCGTGCAAGTCGAGGCGCGCGGCGAAGTGGCGGAACTGAAGGACAACATCAACACGATGATCGGCAATTTGCGCCTGACCACCGATCGCAACACCGAGCAAGATTGGCTGAAGACCAATCTGGCGCGGTTCACCAACATGCTGCAGGGCCAACGCGATCTGACCACGGTCGGCCGCATGCTGCTGTCGGAGCTTGCGCCGCTGGTCGGCGCGCACCATGGCGTGATCTATCAAGTGCAGGCCGGCGGCGCGGACGCGGCGCTCAGGCTGCTGTCCGCCTACGCGGACGACGTGGCGAACGGCTATTCCGAGCATCTCGAATTGGGCGAGGGCTTGATCGGCCAGTGCGCGCGCGACGCGCGCCGCATGCTGATCACCGAGATGCCCTCGAGCGTCATTCCCATCAGTTCAGGTTTGTTCCGGGCGCCGCCGCGCAATGCGATCGTGCTGCCGGTGTCTTTCGAAGGTCAGGTGAAGGCCGTCATCGAATTGGCATCGCTCGGGGCGTTCACGGACCTGCAGATGTCATTCCTGGAGCAGCTCACCACCTCGATCGGCATCGTGCTGAACTCGATCGAGGCGACCATGCAGACCGAGGGTCTGCTCAAGCAGTCGCAGCAGCTCGCCACGGAGCTGCAGACCCAACAACGCGAACTGCAGCAGACCAACGAGCAGCTCGAGCAGAAAGCACAGCAGCTGGCGGACCGCAACGTCGAGGTGGAAGCGAAGAACCAGGAGATCGAACAGGCGCGGCGCGCCGTGGAGGAGAAAGCCACCGAGCTGGCGCTCACTTCCAAGTACAAATCCGAGTTCCTGGCGAACATGTCGCACGAGCTGCGTACGCCGCTCAACAGCATTCTGATCCTGGGCCAACAGCTGACGGAGAACGCGGAAGGAAACTTGAGCGGCAAGCAGGTCGAGTTCGCGCGCACCATCCACGGCGCCGGCACCGATCTTTTGAACTTGATCAGCGACATCCTCGATTTGTCGAAGATCGAATCGGGCACGGTGTCGGTCGAAGCGGAAGAGGTCCACTTCAGCAATTTGCTCGACATGATCGGCCGTCCGTTCCGGCACGAGGCGGAAAATCGCAAGCTGCGCTTCGACATTGCCGTTTCGTCCGATTTGGAGCGCAGCATCATCACCGACTCGAAGCGCTTGCAGCAGGTTCTGAAGAACCTGTTGTCCAATGCCTTCAAGTTCACCGCCGAAGGCGGCGTGAAGCTCACCGTCTCGCCGGTCACGAGCGGCTGGAATGCGGATCATCCGGTTTTGAAGCACGCCCCCTCGGTGGTGGCGTTCGAGGTCGCGGATACCGGCATCGGCATTCCGCCGGAAAAACAGCGCATCATATTCGAAGCCTTCCAGCAGGCGGACGCCGGCACCAGCCGCAAATACGGCGGTACCGGCCTGGGGTTGGCGATCAGCCGCGAGCTGGCCAATCTGCTCGGCGGCGAAATTCAACTGCGCAGCACGCCCGGCTCGGGCAGCACTTTTACCTTGTACCTGCCGATCACCTACCTGGGCGGCGCCTCGCTGCGCGCGCACGCGGCCGCAGGCGGCGCGCTCCCCGGCAGCGGCGTGCCGGCGCAGACGCGGCTGGCCGAGCGGCCGATCGAGCACATCATCGATGACCGCAACGAGCTGGAGCCGAACGACAGCGTGGTGCTGATCGTCGAGGACGATCCGCATTATTCGCGCATCATGATCGAGCTGGCGAAGGACGAAGGCTTCAAGGTGTTGGTCGCTCATCGGGGCGCGGATGCGCTGGCGCTGGCGCGCGCACACCATCCGACCGCCATCTCGCTCGATATTTTCCTGCCCGACATGCTCGGCTGGACGGTATTGAGCCAGCTCAAGCAGGATCCGACCACGCGGCACATTCCCGTGCAGATCGTCACCTTGGACGAGGATCGTCATCATGGTCTGGCGCGGGGCGCATTCTCCTTCGTGCAGAAGCCGACCACCACGGAAGGTTTGGAGAGCGCCTTTGCCCGCATCAAAGGCTACGCCAAGTCGCGCCGCAAGCGCCTGCTGTTGGTCGAAGACAACGAAGCCGAGCGCCAGGGCGTCACCGAACTGCTGGGTTCCGACGACATAGAAATCATGACGGCCGATACCGGCGCGAGTGCGCTGCTGCAGCTGCGCGACAACCGCATCGATTGCGTGGTGCTCGACCTGAAGCTGCCCGACATGCCGGGGTTCGAGGTGTTGGAGCGAATCCGCGACGACGCGTCGCTGTGCGACATCCCGGTGGTGGTGTTCACCGGGCGCGAACTCTCGCCGGACGAAGACGCGCGGCTGCACACCATGGCGCGCAGCGTCGTGGTCAAGGGGGTGGAATCGCCCGAGCGGCTGTTGGACGAGACGGCCCTGTTCCTGCATCGGGTGGTCGCCGACCTGCCGCAAGGCAAGCAACGCATGCTCGAACGCCTGCACAGTTCGGATGAAGATCTGATCCGGCGCACGGTGCTGCTGGTCGACGACGACGCGCGCAACATTTTCGCCCTGAGCAGCGTGCTGGAACGGCGCGGCATGGAAGTGCTGACCGCCACCACCGGCAGCGAGGCGATCGCCGTGTTGGGCGCGCGCAGCGACGTCGCGATCGTGCTGATGGACATCATGATGCCGGGCATGGACGGCTATGAAACGATTCAGGCGATCCGTTCCGATCCGACCTACCGGCGGCTGCCGATTCTCGCGCTGACGGCCAAGGCGATGAAGGGAGACCGCGAGAAATGCCTCGAGGCGGGCGCCTCCGACTATTTGGCGAAGCCGGTGAACATTCAGCAGCTGATGTCCGCGTTGCGCATGTGGCTGCATCGCTGAACGGTTCATGAGCGCTCCCGACAAGGTCAATATTTTGCTGGTCGACGACCAGCAGGCCAAGTTGCTGAGCCACGAGGTCGTGCTCGCCGAAATGGGCGAGAATCTGCTGAAGGCCGGTTCGGCCCGCGAAGCGTTCGAATGCTTGCTGAAGAACGAAGTGGCGCTGATTCTGATCGATGTCTGCATGCCGGATCTGGATGGATTCGAATTGGCCACGATGATTCGCGAGCATCCGCGCTTTCAGAACACGTCCATCATCTTCGTATCGGCCGTGATGATGGCGCACCTCGACCAACTGCGCGGCTACAAGCTCGGCGGCGTCGATTACGTTCCGGTGCCGGTGGTGCCGGAATTGCTGCGCGCGAAAGTCAGGGTATTCGTCGATCTCTACCGAAAGACCCGGCAACTCGAGCAGTTCAACGCCGACCTCGAGCGGCGTGTCGAGCAGCGCACCGCGGAGTTGCGCAAATTCAACGAGGAACTGGAACTTCGAATCGAAGAGCGTACCCGCGAGCGCGAGCTGGCGCTCGCGCAGTTGTTCGAGGCGCAAAAAATGGACACGATCGGCCGCCTGACCGGCGGCGTCGCGCACGACTTCAACAATCTCCTGATGGCGGTGCTGGGCAGCCTGACGCTGTTGGAAAAGAAACTGCCGGAAGATCCGCAAATCCGCCGATTGTTGCAGAACGCGATTCAGGGCGCAGATCGCGGCAAGGCCTTGACCCAGCGCTTATTGGCGTTTTCGCGCCGCCAGGATCTGAAACCGCAGGCGGTCGACCTTGCGCAGCTGGTGGATGGCATGGAAGAGCTCTTGAAGCGCGCCGTGGGCCACGGAATCACGCTCGCCAGCGAGTTTCCGGAGGATTTGCCGCCGATCCTCGTCGATGCCAATCAGCTCGAATTGGCGCTGCTCAACGTCGCTTTGAATGCCCGCGATGCGATGCCGGACGGCGGCAGCGTAAGGATCAGCGCCCGCGCCGATCGAGTGGCGCCGCCGGATTCCGCGAACGGGCGCTCCAGCCATGCAAGCGTACGCGGCCTGGGCAGCGACAGCCCGTCCCTGCCGGCGGGCGATTACATTCGAATCACCATCATCGACACCGGCGTCGGCATGGATCGGATGACCCTCGCCAAAGCGACGGAGCCGTTCTTCACCACCAAGGGTCCCGGCAAAGGGACCGGACTCGGCTTGTCGATGGTGCAGGGGCTGGCGGCCCAGTCGGGAGGTCTGCTGCGGATACATAGCGAACCCAACGCAGGCACCGTGGTCGAATTGTGGCTGCCCAAGGCGGCGACCGCCGCGGCGGCACTGGTGCGCGCTGCGGATCCGGCCGCTGCGTTCCGTGCAACCACTGCGCCGTGTACGGTGCTCATCGTCGACGACGACACTTTGGTCATGACCGGAACGGCGGCGATGATTTTGGATTTGGGCCATACCCCGATCGAAGCGCACTCCGGCGCCGAAGCGCTCGAGCTGTTGGGCTCGGGCGTCAAAGTGGATGTCGTGTTGACCGACCACGCGATGCCGGCAATGACAGGATTGCAGCTCGCTGAATCCATTCACACGCGATTTCCGGGCTTGCCGATCATCCTCGCCACGGGCTATGCGGAACTGCCGGTGGATCCTGCTTCCCTGGGGATGCAACGGCTGGCGAAACCGTGCACGCAGCACGAAATCGCCGCGGCCATTCACCACGCCGTGCGCGGGGCCGCGATGGGGGAGCGAGTGGCTTTGTCGGGAACCGCCCCGTAAGCTTTGCGCAATGAAGATTTGCGTTTACGGGGCGGGCGCAATCGGCGGCTACCTCGCCGTGGAACTGGCATTGTCCGGTCAGGAGGTGTGCATCGTCGCGCGGGGCGCGCATCTTCAGGCCATTCGCGAACGCGGACTGACGCTCAAAATTCACGGCGCGGAGAAAGTCGCCAAGGTGTGGGCCGATTCCGATTCCCGTGCCTTCGGCCGCCAGGACGCCGTGTTCTGCACCCTCAAGGCGCACCAAGCCTTCGAGAGCGCAGCGGCATTTGCGCCGCTGCTCGGGCCCAACACCTGCGTCGTGACGGCGATGAACGGCATTCCATGGTGGTACTTTTATAAGACCGCCGGTCCCTTCGATGGCCGGCATCTCAAGTCCGTCGACCCGGACGGCCGCCAATGGAACATCATAGGTCCGCAACGCGCCATCGGCTGCGTCGTCGAGCCGGCGTGCGAGATCATCGCGCCCGGCATCGTTGCGCACCACCAGTTCAGCCGCTTCATCCTCGGCGAGCCCGACGGCAGCCGCTCGGCGCGCGTGCAAGAACTGAGCAACGTGTTGACGGCGGCAAGCTTTGATGCGCCGGTACGCGACAACATCCGCTGGAATATCTGGTTGAAACTCTGGGGCAACGTTTGCTTGAACCCGATCAGCGCGCTCACGGGCGCGACCCTCGGCAGCATGACGCGCAACCCCGATCTGCGCGCCCTCTGCAAGACCATGATGCAGGAAACTCAGGCCGTCAACGAGGCGCTCGATGTGCATATCCCTTCGGACCTGATGGAGCGGCGGCTTGCGGGCGCCGCGGCGGCGGCGGATCATAAGATGTCCATGCTGCAAGATTTAGAACGGGGCCGAAGCCTTGAAATAGACGCGCTGGTCGGTGCGGTGCAGGAATTGGGCCGCCTCACGGCGGTGCGCACGCCGGTGATCGATGCGGTGCTGGCGCTGGTGAAGGAACGAGCCCGATCGTCCGGTCTGTATGGTGAACTGGAAATGCTCGATAAGGGTAGTATCACGGAATGAAAACCGCCTATATCACCCATGGGGATTGCCTGCGCCACGAGATGGGCGCCGGGCATCCGGAGTGTCCAGATCGATTGAATGCCGTCAATGCAGAAATGCGCTCGTCCGGGTTGCTGGACGAATTGCGCTGCCTCGAGGCGCCGCTGGCCCGCGCCGAGGACTTGAAGCGGGTGCATCGGGCCGGCTACGTGGACGCGGTTTTCGAGAACGCGCCCGCCGAGGGCTACCTGCAGTTGGATCCCGACACGGCGATGAACCCGTACAGTCTGGCCGCGGCGCAACGTGCCGCCGGTGCCGGCGTGCTGGCGGTCGATGAACTGATGGCGGGGCGGTCCGACAACGCTTTTTGCGCCGTTCGTCCCTGCGGTCACCATGCAACCCAGGTTCGTTCGATGGGCTTCTGCATTTTCAACAATATCGGCGTGGCTGCCGCTTACGCATTGGAAAAGAAGGGCCTCGAACGCGTTGCGGTCATCGATTTCGATGTGCATCACGGCAACGGCACCGAGGACATGTTCAGTCCTCCGCACTGGCACAAGCGCCTGCTGATGGCGAGTTTTTTCCAGCATCCCTTTTATCCCTACAGCGGCACCTCCAGTCCCGCACCTAACATGATCAATATTCCCCTGGCCGCGGGCAGCGGCGGCGCCGCGGCCAAAAAGGCGGTGCAGGCGCACTGGCTTCCTGCGCTGGAGAGCTTCAAGCCTCAGATGATTTTCATTTCCGCCGGATTCGACGCGCACAAGGAAGACTTGTTGGGTGGGATGGCGCTGATCGAAGCGGACTACGCATGGATGACGCGCGAATTGAAACAGGTCGCCGCGCGGCATGCAGAGGGACGCATCGTCTCCATGCTGGAGGGCGGCTACAATTTGTCGGCGCTCGGCCGCAGCGCCGTGGCCCACGTCAGGGCGCTGGCGGAAGATCCACCCGCTCAGGAATAGAGTCTGCCGACGCTCTCGGCCACGCATACGGGCTTGCTCTGCCCTTCGCGTTCGACGCTCACTTCGGTTATCAGCTGCACACCGCCTTCGATGGGTTCGAATGCCAGCAGCTTGAAATGCGCCCGCAAGCGGCTGTTGACGGGCACCGGCGCCGGGAAGCGCACCCGATTCAGGCCGTAGTTGACCGACATGCGCGCGCCGTTGACTTTGTGGGAGCTGCGAATGAAGAGCGGCAGCAGGCTCAAAGTCAAAAATCCATGCGCCACCGTCGAGCCGAACATTCCCGCCGCCGCGCGCACGGGATCGACGTGAATCCATTGATCATCGCCCGTGACGGCCGCAAATTGATCGATGCGTGTCTGATCGATCGTGACCCAATCGCTGACCCCAATCGGGGAACCCACCAGCGCTTTAAGATCGGCTACATTTTGATAGATTTTCACAACCACCTCGCGCAGCATCATCGCACAAGCCGGCCGCGACGCCCCTGGAAAAACGCCTTTTCGACCCTATGTTGCAGGGCTCGAGAGTAATGCTCAAAGGACGCATGTGAATAAAACGGTGCTGGGTGTTTATCCGGGTCCGAACGCCCATTGGGTGGGCGACGGCTTCCCGGTGCGTAGCTTGTTCAGCTACGAGCAATTCGCGCGGCAAATCAGTCCGTTTCTGATGCTCGACTATGCCGCGCCAACGGTGTTTGCTCCGGCTGCCCGCCCGCGCGGAGTGGGCGAGCATCCCCATCGCGGCTTCGAGACCGTGACAATCGTTTATCAGGGCGAGGTCGCGCATCGCGATTCCACGGGCAACAGCGGCGTGATCGGTCCCGGCGACGTACAGTGGATGACGGCAGCCTCGGGTATCCTGCACGACGAGTTTCATTCTCCGGCGTTCATGCAGCGCGGCGGCGCTTTGGAAATGGCCCAGTTGTGGGTCAATCTGCCCGCCAGGCACAAGATGGCGCCGCCTCGATATCAAAGCATTCTCAGCGCGCAGATACCCGTGGTAGCGCTGGCCGACGGCGCCGGCACCCTGCGCGTCATAGCGGGCAGCCATCGCGGGCAGCAAGGTCCCGCGGCGACCTTCAGCGAACTGAACGTATGGGATCTGCGGCTGCGGGCGGGAAAGGAAATCACCCTGTCATTGCCGGAAAACCACAACGCGGCACTTGCGGTGCTGCGCGGCGGGGTCAGCGCAAACGGCGCGCGCGTGGCTGGCGATGCGGAACTGGCACTCTTTGAGCGCGGCGGCACGGAAATCCGTATTGCCGCCGCAACCGACAGTACGGTCTTGGCGTTAAGCGGCGTGCCCATTTCTGAACCGCTCGCAGGCTATGGACCCTTCGTCATGAACACCCGGCACGAGATCGAAGCGGCGATGGATGATTTGCGGCGGGGCAAATTCGGCCAAATGCCGCCTCTCGACAACCGCTGAGCAAGAATATTGGTGCGCAGGAACCGCAGTGCTATGCTGCTGGTCTCAAGGTTACGGCGATTTTTCGGGGCAGACGATCGACGACGACATAACGACGTTGCAGCGTTGAGGCGGGCACTTGAAAGAGACAATACGGACTTTGCTTTCGCGATTCCCTAATCGAATGCATTGGGCCGGGGCTGGGATTTTGGCCGGCGCGCTCGCCGCTTGGCCGATTTGGAGCGGAGCCACCGCCCCTGAAGTATCGCCGCCCACCACGCCTGTCGTAGACCCGATCGATCAGCTGACCGAGGTCATGGTCGAAGCGCGCGAGCCGCGCTACGTATCGCCGACCCGCCGGGATCAGATTGGCCGCATTTGGGCGCCGGTGATGATCAACGGCCGCGGACCCTTCCGCCTGGTGCTCGATACGGGTGCAAGCCATAGCGCGATCACCGCCTTGGTCGCATTGGCGCTCGGCATCCCGACGGATCGTTCGCCGCCGGTCATATTGCGCGGCGTAACAGGATTTGCGACCGTGCCGACCATTCGCGTCGACACCTTGAGCGTCGGCGATGTGGCCGTCGATCAGGCCATTCTTCCGATCGTTCCCGATGCACTCGGCGGCGCGGAGGGGGTGCTGGGTTCCGAAGGTCTGCTCGGCAAGCGGATCTTCATCGATTTTCGCCACGATCGAATCAACATCGCCTATTCGAAGAATGAGCGCTCGGGGCCCGGATTCATCAGCGTGCCGTTCCATTCGCTGCGCGGCACCCTGGTGGTCGTGGATGCTTTTGTCGGCCAGGTGCGCTGCAAGGCCATCATCGACACCGGTGGTCAGGTGACTATCGCCAATCTCGCATTGAAGGAGGCGCTATCGCGGGTGGGCTCCCCGCCGCGCTCCAAGATCGATACCATCATCGGCGCCACCAAAGATATTCAAAAAGGCGAGCTGATGGACACGCCCGCTATCGGCCTCGGGGCCATCACCATTCATGATCCGGGCGTTACATTCGGCGATCTCTATATTTTCAAGCAATGGCGGCTGACGAGCGAGCCGGCGATTCTGATCGGCATGGATACCCTCGGGCTGCTCGATACACTCATCATTGACTATCGCAGACACGAGTTGCAGCTGCGCATGTTGAACGCGAGTTAGCCTATGCCGCCCTTCAGCACGATCAATAAACCTGTCATCGGCGTAGCGGCCTTGATATTCGTGCTTGCGGCGGTCGGGGTCTATTACCTGCGCGGCCGCAGCCAGCCCTTGCCCGCTGCGCCGAGCGCGCCGCTTGCGCCAACGCCCGCAGCCTCCGAACCGAGCATTGCCCATCCTTTGCCGGCGGGCACCGGCAATGCGGCGGCGGCGCCGTTGCCGGAGTTGGCAGACAGCGATGTCCCGTTTCGCGACGCGCTCGGGCAAATCAGCAGCGCGGATGCCGTCAAGGATTTTCTCGTACCGCAGGATCTCATTCGCAAGATCGTGGTGACGATCGATAACCTGCCGCGGCAAAAGGTTGCGGTGGACAAGCGGCCGGTCAATCCGGCGGCCGGCGAGTTCCGCGCGAATGGCGATGAATTGCATGCCACGCTCGATCCGCGCAATTTCGAGCGCTACAAGCCGATGGTCGCGGTGATCAGTCAACTCGACGCCAAGCAATTGGGCGCGCTTTATATTCACTACTATCCGTTGTTCCAGCAGTCTTACCAGAACCTCGGTTATCCCAACGGCTATTTCAACGACAGGCTGGTGGAAGTCATCGACAACTTGCTGGCGACGCCTGAACCGAAAGGTCCCATTGAACTCGTGCGGCCCAATGTCATGTACACCTACGCCGATCCTGCTCTGGAAAGCCGCTCGGCCGGGCAAAAACTACTGATCAGGATGGGGCCGGAGAACGCCAAGGCGATCAAGGCGAAGCTGACCGAACTGCGGGCATTGATCACCGCGGGGCAGCTCAAGCATTAGCAAAGCCCATCGCGACCGGGTTCATGATTGCCGCCGAACGGATTTCAAAAAAAAAGCAGGGGAGTAAGCAATGGTTACCACGTCCGCAGATGCCGGACTGCCGAAAAGCACGGCAGCGGCGCAGAATAAATGGCTCGTCATCGGCGCCTCATCCTTGGGCACCGTATTCGAGTGGTACGACTTCTATCTCTACGGCCTGGTCGCGAGCATCATCAGCGCGCAATTTTTCTCGGGCGTCAACGAAGTCACCGGCTTCATCTTCGCCTTGGCCGCCTTCGCCGCGGGATTCGCGGTGCGGCCGTTCGGCGCATTGGTGTTCGGCCGCCTCGGCGATTTGGTCGGACGCAAGCACACCTTCCTCATCACCATGGGGATCATGGGCGGATCGACCTTTGCGGTGGGTTTGTTGCCGAGCTACTCGAGCGTGGGCGTACTGGCACCGGTTCTGCTCTTGGCATTGCGTCTGCTGCAGGGTCTCGCTCTCGGCGGCGAGTACGGCGGCGCGGCGATTTATGTCGCCGAGAATTCACCGCAGGGAAAGCGCGGCCTTTTCACCAGCTTCATTCAAACGACCGCGACTTTGGGGCTCTTCGCCGCCTTGATCGTCGTCATCGTGACGCGCACCAGCATGGGCGAGGAGGCTTTCAAGTCGTGGGGTTGGCGCATACCGTTCCTGATTTCGGTCATTCTGCTGGGCGTTTCGCTCTGGATACGGATGCAGCTGGCCGAGAGTCCGGTGTTCGTCGAGATGAAGAACCAGGGAACGACGTCGAAGGCGCCGCTCGCCGAGGCCTTCGGACGCTGGGCCAATTTGAAAGTCGTGATCATCAGCCTGTTGGGCGCCGTCATGGGGCAGGCGGTGATTTGGTATACCGGCCAGTTCTACGCGTTGTTCTTCTTGGAACGCACGCTGAAGGTCGATGGCGCCACGACCAATGTTATGGTGGCGATCGCACTGGTGCTGGCGACGCCGGCTTTCGTGCTATTTGGCTGGCTTTCGGACAAAATCGGCAGAAAGCCCATCATCATGGCAGGCTGTCTGCTCGCGATGCTGACCTATATGCCGCTGTTCGGCGGTCTCACCCGCTATGCCAATCCGGCGCTGTATGCGGCCTTGGCGTCCGCGCCGGTCACGGTCATTGCCGATCCGAAGGAATGTTCCTTTCAGTTCGATCCCATCGGCAAGAATCCCTTCGATTCGACTTCCTGCGATATCGCGAAGAGTTTTCTCGCGAAGTCGGGCGTGACTTACAAGAGCGAAGATGCCCCGGCAGGAACCGTGACGAAAATTCGCAGCGGCACCGCCACCTTTGAGGCACCCGATCCGAAAGTAGTCAAGGGCGCCGATCGCAAGGCGGCCATCGGCGCCTTCCAAAAACAACTCAAGGGGGTGCTGTCGGCCGCAGGATATCCGGACAAGGCCGATCCGGCCGCGGTCAACAAACCGATGGTGGTGCTGATACTGTTCATCTTGGTGCTGTACGTCACCATGGTGTATGGACCCATTGCGGCAATGCTGGTGGAATTGTTTCCGGCGCGCATTCGCTACAGCGCCATGTCGCTGCCCTATCACATCGGCAACGGCTGGTTCGGCGGCTTCCTGCCCACGACGGCGTTCGCCATGGTGGCCGCGACCGGCGATATCTACTACGGGCTCTGGTACCCCATCGTAGTGGCCGGCATCACGCTGGTGTTGGGATTACTGTTCTTGCCCGAGACCTTCAAGAGGACCATCGGCGCGTAGCGCGATATCGGGGCGCGGCACAACCGCGTTTGGACTCAGACGCCGTCGCAGTTCCGCGACGGCGTCTTTCGGTTACATTCCCTTCACAGTCATAGCCGACTCGCGAACTGTGACGTTATGCGTTCTGTAAACCACGTACCTTTGCGTACGCTCACGCATAACCATCAAAATGGCGGGTGACTATGTCCATTCTCAGCAAACAAATACTGACTTCGAGGCTGCCGCTCGCCGGCGCCGCCTTGGTGCTTTCCGCAGCGTCGCTGCTGGGAGGCTGTGTGGTGCGCACGGTGGTGGCGGAACCGCCGCCGCCGCGCGTATACGAGCAGCCCGCGCCGCCGCCGCCGGCCTACGCAGAACCCGCCTATTCGGAACCGGCAGCCGACGTCGAGATGACGGCCCAGGAAGCGCCGCCTCCGTTGCCCGATTATGAGCAGCCGCCATGCCCCGAAGATGGCTATATGTGGACGCCCGGATATTGGGCCTGGGCCGGGGGTGGATATTATTGGGTGCCGGGAACCTGGGTGCAGCCGCCGCGGGTTGGCGTGTTGTGGACGCCCGGATACTGGGGCTTCGTCGGCGGGGTCTACCGCTTCCACGTTGGCTATTGGGGCCCGCACGTCGGTTACTACGGCGGCGTGAATTACGGCTTCGGCTATGTCGGTGCCGGCTTTGCCGGCGGCCGCTGGGTCGGCAATTCCTTTGCCTACAATCGAACCGTGCTGAATGTCAATGTGACCAATGTTCACAACACCTACAACGAGACGGTCATCAACCATGTTTCCGTTACCAAGGTGAGCTACAACGGCGGACCGGGCGGTACGGGCGCGGTGCCCACCGCTCAAGAGCGAGCGTGGGCATCCGAGCCGCACGTGCCCCTGACGGCGATGCAACGCCAGCACGTACAAGAGGCCGTGCGCAATCCCGCGCTGAGCGCCAGAGCCAATGGCGGTCGTCCGGCGATTGCCGCAACCGCACGGCCGGCGGCGTTCAATGGCGCCGGCGTCGTGGGCGCTCGCGGCGCCGACATGTCGCCGAATGCCGCGCAGCACGGCGGACAGCCGGGTCAGTATGGCCAGAACGGCGGCCAACGCGCGCCGGGACAGCCGGGTCAGTATGGCCAGAACGGCGGTCAACACGCGCCGGGTCCGTATGGTCAGATCGGCGGCCAACGCGCGCCGGGACAGCCGGCTCAGTATGGCCAGAACGGCGGCCAACGCGCGCCGGGACAGCCGGGTCAGTATGGCCGGAACGGCGGCCAACGCGCGCCGGGACAGCCGGCTCAGTATGGCCAGAACGGCGCGCAACACACGCCGTCACAGCCGGGTGCCGCACCCCGTACTCAAGGCCAACCGGCGCCGGGACACCCGGGTCAGCCTGGCGCTGCAAAGCCGGCGAAGCCGCCGGCCAAGCCGCCGCATTCCAAACCTGAGGAAAAGAGAGGCGAGCACGAAAGGTAGGCTCGCAGGCCAACCATTAGCCCTCTACGGGTCGCGCGGAGTCGCGTCGGTCCATTGCTTTGCGGGGAGGGTGTTCTTGCGGCGATCATGGGCAGGAGGCATGATCGGAGTCGCAGGACATCCGCGGGGCTGGAGAGGAGAGCAGACGAATGAATTCTTTGTCGTTCACCGTATCCGATGGGGTCGCGACCCTGGCATTGCAGCGTTCGGCATGCAGCAACGCGATCGATATCAGCGTCATTCGCGCGATCCACCTGGCGCTCGATCAAATTCAAAAAGGCGAGAGCGGCGCAAAAGCGGTGATCATCACCGGCAGCAACGATGTTTTTTGCAGCGGACTCGACCTGCATTCCGTCGACTTGAAATCCGCGGAGGCTCGCCAACGCGCGCATTTTGAAATGCGCCGCTTCATGGATCCGCTGATTCTTCGTTTGAGCGGATTTAGATTTCCCATCGTCGCCGCGATCAATGGTGCGGCGGTCGGCGCCGGCATGAGTCTTGCGCTCGCGAGCGACATCATCATCGCCGCCGACAACGCCTATTTCCTGCCGTCGTTCGCGCGTCTCGGGCTGGTGCCCGATGCCGGCATTACCTTTCACCTGGCGCGCCGCATCGGCGCCGGCCGTTCCCTGTCGTCGTTGATGCTTGCGGAAAGAATCGATGCCAAGACCGCGCTCGAATGGGGCCTGGTGTATTCGGTGGTTCCCGCCGGCGAGCTTCTGGCGCGCGCGCAAGCCGTGGCGCATCGGCTTGCCACCGGACCCTGCGCGGTTCTCGGGCAGATTCGCGCCCTGCACGCCTCGACGTTCGACAATTCACTGCAGGAGCAACTGCGCGCCGAACGCAGCGCGCAGGAGATGACACTCGAGACTCAAGATTGCGTGGAGGGCGTGCGCGCGTTTTTCGAGAAGCGCGAGCCTAATTTTTCCGAGCACTAGAAGTCTGGCCGGTAAGCCCGGCAGAGCGGCCCGGTTTCGCGGTAATGGCAATGCGGATCGCGGCCAACGGCGCGCGATCATCGAACGGCTGCGTCAACGGGTCAGGCGGCACTCCCAGCAAGGTCCATAACAGATCGAGGTCCGGCGTTTGCGGCGTCGCTCGGATTTGCTGATAGAGACCATACATCGCGTGCGTTCCGGTCGCCGCATCGCCGATTCGCAGCACGCTTCCGATGTCGCTGTCGGAGCCATAGCCCCCGGTCTCCTTCAGAATCGCCCGCAAGGCCGTTTGCAGTCCGACGCGATTGGCGGTCTGCTCGCGTATGGCAACGTCTGCCTGCAGGCAGTAAAGCGCACCACCCCAGTAAGTGCGGCCCCATGAAGGGGACTGATCGATGCCGCCTTCACCCGGGCGCGGCAGTCCTTTGGGCATGGAATTCCGATCCTCCGCCCAGACGTCGGCAATGGCGCGGTTGCCGGCCTGCGCGCGCGCGACGCCCTCGACGTAGGTGGCCAGACCCTCAGCCAGCCAACCGTGGCTTCTGCCGATCTCCGGCAGCGCAAGGTGCACCATTTCATGGACCAGCACCCAGTCGGCCGCCAGCGTTGCGGCGGTGCTTTCGCGGCCGACGCGGATCTGAATCATCAGGCCTCCCTCATTGGTCGTGCGCCCGCCGCTGACGCCGCGGCCCTCCATGCCGCGCAGGCGAATGACCACCGAAGGCGCCGGGAATTGACCGTAGTAGTCGGCGACGATATGCGCCGAGCGATTCAACCACTCGCGCAGCAGCGGCAGATCCTTGTTCAGTCCGGCATCATCCACCGCCGCGCAAATCACGGACTCGTCGAGCTTGATTTGCATGCTCGCCGGCACGGGACACGCGGCATGCGTCAGTGCGCAAAACGATGTCAGAAACGCAGCACTGGCCGGAAGCATTGCGCGCATTCAAGGATCCATCAAATCATTGAGCCGCCTGGGGCCGCTCAAGTAGCGGCTGCCGCGGACAAAAAATCGCAAGCGCTTCTCGGCCGCCTTGGTAAGCCCGATGCGGACGCTCTCGCCGATGGCGGCGATCTCGCGACCATCGCTGCCGATCCAAAGCTGCTCGTCGGTAAACAGATTCAAGCCATCGTGACCGCGGTCTATGCGCAGAGCCGCAGCCAGACGTCCCGGCCCGCGCGTCAGATCCGCCGCCTTGACATGGCCGGCGTTACGCTGCATATGTTCGGTGCCATGCAAGGGCTCGAGCGCGCGCAGCAGTACGCCGGAACCTATTCCGCCCGGTTCACTCGATACGTTTAGCATGTACGACGTTCCATAGCAGAGGTAGACATAAGCATGGCCGTGTTCGAGGAATAAGGAGCGATTGCGCGGTGTCATCCCACGAAATGCATGACAGGCGGGGTCATCCTGCAAATAGGCCTCGGTTTCCACGATCCGGCCGGCGGCAATGCCGCCGCTGAGCCGCCGCACCAGAACTTTGCCGAGCAAAGCCCGCGCCAGTTCGACCGTGTCGAACGGCATGCGCGCGCGCGAAATCCTCCTGATGGACTTTTCAATCTTGCGCGAAGCTGCGCCGACGATGGTAGTCTCCTCGACTCGTTCAACAGTGATTAAAATATGCAAATCGGATTCTTAAGGGACAGCAGCATGTTAAGCGCTCAGGCCATCAAGAATCATCACTCGGATATCTTTACATTTTTGCACGGCGATCTGCGGTCGATCGCCATGCACTGCCGCATTCCGGAAGAGGCGCAGCGCCAAAGTCTGGTGTATGTCACTGATGCTGCGCAACTTTGTGAAGCCCGGCGCCACAAGCCCGCCATACTGATCGTGCACGCGAATATGGCCGCTCGGCTGTGCGCCAAGGCAGACGCGGACAGCTGCTGTTTCTCGGTCAAGAATATTTCCATGGGAATGGCGGTTCTCCTGAAGTATTTCGACTGCAAAGCGAGCCGCTTCACGCAGTGGGGCGAACGGCATCCGACCGCGGTGGTGCATCGCGATGCAGTACTCGGCGAAGGGGTGTTCTTGGGCCCCTATTGCGTGATCGGAGCCGGGGCCGAAATCGGCGACGGCTGCATGATCGGCGCTCACGCGGTCGTGGAGAATGGCGCCAAAGTCGGTGCGCGCAGCATTCTGCATCCGCATGTTTTTCTGGGTGCCGGCTGCCGGCTCGGCGAGGATTGCGAGGTTCATCCGCACACCAGCATCGGCAGCGACGGCTTTGGTTATGCGGTGGACGCCACCGGCAGGCCGTGCAAGATCTCGCACCTGGGCAATGTGGTCATCGGCGACTCGGTGGAAATCGGCAGCAATTGCGCCATCGACCGCGCAACCCTGACCTCGACCCACATCCGCTCCGGCACCAAATTGGACAATATTTGTCATATTGCGCACAACTGCGATCTGGGCGAAAACGGCTTCTTCACCGCCGGTTTCATGATGGGAGGCTCGACCAAAATCGGCCGGCAATTCGTCACGGGAGGCAACTCCGTGGTGACCGCGCACGTCACGGTGGGGGATAACGTGGTGCTGTCGGGCCGATCCTCGGTGACCAATGATGTTCCCGTCGCCGGAGCGTATGGCGGCTACCCCCTGCAGCCTTTGAAAGAAGCGCTGCGCACGGCTGTGAGCTTGAGTCATCTGAATGAGATCCGCCGCAACCTCAAGCGCGTGATGAAGCATCTGCATCTCGCCGAAAATCCGCCGGACGACGCCGCGGAGAGCTGACATACCATCAAGCAGTTCCTCCATCGCCTTGCCGATCGCGGCATTGATGATTGCGATGTTGTGCTTCCAGTTGGGCGCGACTCTCGCCAAGAGCCTGTTTCCAATGGTGGGCGCCGGCGGCACCGCAGCGCTGCGCTTGGGCATTGCCGCCATGATCCTATTGGCCGTGTGGCGCCCTTGGCACATCCGATTCACCCGCCGGCAGCTGCGCACCCTCATCGTCTATGGCGTGGCCATGGGATGGATGAACTATTGTTTCTATCTCGCCCTAAGCTACATCCCACTCGGCATCACGATGGCATTGGAATTCACAGGGCCGCTCGGCGTGGCGCTGTTCGCTGCGCGCCGTCCCATTGATTTCCTGTGGATCGTTCTGGCCGCGCTCGGCCTGCTGGCCTTGCTGCCGCTCGGGTTGGGAGGCCATCCGCTCTCGGTCATCGGCGTGCTCTACGCGCTCGGCGCCGGCTTGTGCTGGGCGCTTTACATCCTGTTCGGACGCCAAGCGGGCGCCGCGCATGGCGGACAGATCACATCATTGGGCACGGTGATCGGCGCTGCGATGATCGTGCCGATCGGCTTGGCGCACAATGGGACATCGCTGCTCGCACCGGCGATTCTGCCGCTGGCGCTCGGCGTCGCGGTGCTGTCGAGCGCGTTGCCTTACTCGCTTGAAATGTATGCCATGCCGCGGATTCCGACGCGCACCTTCGGCGTCTTGATGAGCCTCAACCCCGCGCTCGGCGCCGTGGCGGGCTTGCTCCTCCTCGATGAAACGCTCAGCTTGGTGCAATGGGCCGCCATCGCGAGCATCGTGGCGGCTTCGGCCGGCAGCGCCGCGACGCGCGGGCTAACGCGCGACTAGCGCGATCGCCAGGTACATAACCGCGGCGCCGGCGAGGGTCATGGCGGTGGTCAGAAATTTTGGATGGGCGTGATAGCTTTCCGGGATGAGATCGCTCGCGCCGATATAGATGAAAAATCCGCCGAGCAGGCCGAGCACGGCGCCGAATGCACTGCCGCGCAGGGTAAAGAAGAAAGTCGCGGCCACGCCGATCAGCGGCGCCGCGGCGTCGAGCAACAGCCAGCGCACGCCCTGGGCTTTATTGCCCTGATTCTTCAGCACCATGTTCACCGTATTGATGCCGTCCGAGAAATCGTGCGTGAGCACCGCGATCGCAACGACGATTCCCACCCGGTGCGATGCTTGGAATGCCAGACCGATGGCGATTCCGTCGAGCAAACTGTGCAGGCAGAGCACAGCGGCTGCGAAACGCGCGCGCGGCGCTGAAGTGCCATGAAACAGCAGCATCCGGTCGAGCGCCAAGTAGCATAGGAAGCCGAGCGCGGTCCACGATAAAATGGCGGCAGGCGAGCGATAGGGGGCGCCGAGGGCGATTGCCTCCGGCAGCAAATCAAAAAAAGCGACGCCGATGACGGCGCCGGCACTGAAACCCAAAATCAGGTGCAGCTTATCCCGCAGCCGCAACGCCAGCAGACCGCCCAGCAGGGTGCTGAGGAACGCGGCGGCGGCGATGATTAGGAGCAGCACGGTGTTATATTGCGGTCCAAGATTTTAACTTTCCGGGGGCAGCGTGAGTTACGACACGTATCATAAGCGCAAAATCGGTAAGCACGTGCTCAAGCCCGAAACCCAAATGATGGGTTATGGGTTCGATCCGAGCCTGTCGGAAGGATCGCTCAAGCCGCCGATCTTCCTGACTTCGACATTCGTCTTCAAGACCGCGCAGGATGGCAAGGATTTTTTCGACTACACTTCGGGCCGGCGCGAGCCGGTCGCCGGCCAAACCTCCGGCCTGGTGTATTCGCGCTTCAACAATCCCAATCTGGAAGTGCTGGAAGATCGCCTGGCCTTATGGGAGGAGGGCGAAGCGGCCGCGGTGTTCTCGAGCGGCATGTCGGCGATATCGACCGTCATCTGGACGCATGTGCGCCCTGGCGATGTGATCCTCATGAGTCAGCCCTTGTACGGCGGCACTGAAACCCTGATTGAAAAGACCCTACCCGGATTCGGCGTAAGCGCGGTCGGCTTCAATATGGGCCATGACCGCGCCGCCGTGCTGGAGGCCGCCGCGCAGGCCTCGCACAAGGCGGCGCAATCCAAGGGCCGAGTCTGCCTCATCATCGTCGAAACGCCGGCGAATCCCACCAACAGTCTGGTCGATCTCAAATTGATGCGCGAAGTGTCGGAATTGATCGGCGCGCGCCAGAGCGGCGGCCGGCCGCAGGTCGCGGTCGACAATACTTTTCTAGGGCCTGTTTTTCAGCGGCCGCTGCTGCACGGAGTCGACCTGGTCATGTACTCCCTGACCAAGTACGTCGGCGGACATTCGGATTTGGTCGCGGGCGGCGTGGTGGGCTCGCGTGCCGCGGTGGATCCGGTGAAGAAGCTGCGCGGCGCGCTCGGCACGCAGCTGGATCCCAACACTGCCTGGATGATCATGCGTTCCATGGAAACGCTGTCGCTGCGCATGCATAAATCGGCGGAAAACGCCGCTCTGGTGGCGAATTTTCTGCGCACCCATCCGAAGATCGCTGCCGTGAATTATCTGGGCTTTCTCGCCGCGATTGACCCGCGCACAGCGGTGTTCAAACAGCAGTGCGAAAGCGCCGGTTCGACCTTCGGGTTCGCGGTGAAGGGCGGCGAAGCTGAAGCGTTTCGTCTGCTCGATGCCCTGCAAGTGATCAAGCTGGCGGTGAGCCTTGGCGGCACGGAAACGCTCATCTCGCATCCCGCGAGCACCACGCATTCCGGCGTCACCAAGCAAACCCGCGATCGTCTCGGAATTACAGATGCCCTGATCCGCATTTCAGTCGGCATCGAGAACCCGGATGATTTGATCGCGGATCTGAATGCGGCGCTGGAAAAAGTCTAGGAGCCTGTCCCGATGGCGGACAGGCTCGCAGGCCCCGAGAAGCGCCGCGCGCCGCGCTAGATGCTCTTCGAAATGCCGAGAAACACCCCGCGCCTCGGCCCAAATTGCGGCGCACCGACGCCGACGCCGGTTCCGTTGCGGATTTCATAGACCTTGTCGAGCGCGTTGATGAGATCGACACGCATCGTCACAGTACTCGACTCCGTGAAATGGAACACTTGGGACACGCCGAGATTGACCTGCGTGTAGTACGGCAGGTGATCGCCGTTCGGGATCGATGCGCCCTGCGGCAGCAGCAAGTCGGCGCGCAGCCCGGAGCCTTCCAGGAAATCCGCGCTGAACGTGGTGTGGTTCCACAGATACGACACGCCGCCCGAGGCGGTGAACTGTTGCTCGTGATCCAAGTGGATGTAATGCGAAGCGATGTAATCCAGGTCGCCTTGCGAGAAATTGAACTGGGCGGAATCGATATCCTTGCCCTTGGCGCTTTGATAGGCGAGGTTCAAATACGCGTTCAGGCCTTCGTTGGTAAAATTGGCGGTGACCTCGGCGCCGTATTGTTTGCCGTAGGCGTAGTTGAACGGCGTCAGAATGATGGGAGCGCCGAACTGGCCCTCATCGATCAGGTTGTGCGATTGCTTGTAGTAAGTATCGAGGCCCACCGTGAACTGGCGCGTCAGCTTCTGCTGCACGCCGACATCGTAATAGTTGGCCTGCTCCGCCAGCGGTGAGTTCGATACGGTGACGGCCGGAGCGGCGGTGGTGTTCAAGAATTTCGATATGGTTTCGCCGCCCACCAGTTCGAAGGGCGGGGGCGATAGATAACGCGAATAGCCGAGGTGCACCGTGGTGTCATCGAGCGCCTGCCATACGGCGTTGAATCGCGGACTCACCTGGTGGGCCGCCGTATAAGCGGTGAATGTATCGAAGCGCAGTCCGTAATTGAACGTCAGGGAGGGGATGACCTTCCATTCATCCTGCAAATACAGGCTGCCGATCCATTCGGTCTTGGCACCGTTGTCGACGATGCTCACCGGCACATCGCTGGTTTGATTGCCGTTCGCATCCAAGGCGATCACCTGCGAGGTGGTAAGACTCTTGGAGTGGTCGCTCTGCAGGAAGATGCCGGCGCGCAGCGTGTGCATATCGTCGAGTCTGTAGGCCGCATCGGATTGCAGTGCATAGGCCACGTTTTGCTTGTAGGCATCCTGAGCGATGCCGGTGAACAATAAATCGCCGAGCGGGTCGGGCGTGAAGCTCAGGCTGGAGTAGCGTGCGGTCGCGGAGGTCTGCACGTCCAGCGCACCCTGCGAATGCTGCCAGCTCACAATCGCGAAATGATTGAGCTCGCGCTGATTCTCATCGAGTGCTGCGCTCGTAAAGCCGGTTTGGCCCTCCACGGTGAGCGGCGCGCCGTCGGCATTGGTGAGGGCGGGAGTCAATCCGGCGCGATTGGGAATCTGAAAATCGCCGACCGAGCTGCTCAGAACCGCGCTGACCCGATTGGCATCGTCGAGAATGTACTCGAAGTAGCCGAAGCCATGGTATTGCTGGCTGTGATCATGAATGGGATCGGAGCTGCCGTCGGGCGACTCGATGCCCAAATCATTGCGCAGAAAGTCGGCGGAGACGAAGTAATTCAAGCGGCCCTCGCTGCCGCCATAGTTGAAGCTCGGCTCCACCGTGCCATGGCTGCCGCCGTAGAGGGACACCGCGCCGCCCGGATCGATCACGCCGCTTTTGGTCTTGAGGTCGACGATGCCCGCGGTGCGCAGGCCGTATTCGGCCGGCAGCGCGCCGGTGACGAGGGTGAGCGAGGAAATCAGGCGCGGGTCCAGCGATTGTCCGAAGACGCTGATTCCTTCGGGCAGGATGATGCCGTTCAGGCGGTATTGAAGACCGTTGTGCTCGCCGCGCACATGGAATTGCCCGAACGAGTCCTGGGCCACATCCGGCGCCTGCATGATCACCTGGTTGAGCAATTGATTGTCGCCGCCCGGCGCCGCGTCGATGGCCGACTCGTTGATCGTATAGGTCGAAGCGCCGGTTTGCGTTTGAATGCCGTTGCGCGCTTCATTCAGCCGCTGCGCGATCACGACCACTTCGTCGACAGCGGGTCCTGCGCTTTCAGCCTCATCGCCTCGAGCGGCATGCGGTAGGCAAAATAGAGAAACGAACACGAGCGCCAACGGCGCCCCGCGGGATGAAAAATTGAACATGAGTGCAAACTCCTCGCCAAACGCCACGCCGCCCTGATCTCGAGCGGCCAAAAAAATCTTCTTAAGGTGTCAGGGCGTGACGGGAGGGGCGCGGGAGCGAAAGGCGAGAAGGAACTCAAGATCGACCAGGCGGGCGATGGGCGCCTGCGGCGCGGCACGGGCGGCGTGCGGAAGCGAAAACGGCAGCGCCGCCGGCGCACCGGCGGCGGAGAGAAGAGGCGCAAAATTCAGGCAATCCTTGCAATAATCATGGATGCCCGGATTGCCCTGCTGGGTGGAAACGGGCGGCTTTTCCGGCTCATGCGAATAGGCATGCGCCATCGCGCCGAGCTGCGCGAAGATCAGCGCCAGCGCGGCGATGAGCGCGACGCGAAACTCGAGGCGAACGTTAAGCGTGGGCAAGGCGCCACCTGGAAACCGCAGTCGCGCAACTCTATCACCATCTGCCCCATCGCGGAATTGCTTCACACAATCGCCTTGCGCGGCATCCTTGATCCGGCCTGCGATGCGTCTGAAAAGTACCTCGCGTGCCTGCAAATTGAGATGGGGCCGGCAGATTGCGCCAAAACTTGAGTCCGCGCTGCCCAATCTGAGAGCGGGGTCACAACGATTTCAGGGTATCCCGCAAAAATAGCGTACGGGGAATGCCCGGCAATGACGTCATTCGGCAATTTTCTTTAGGAGCTTTCATGCATAAGATTTTCACTGCAACCCTCGCAACCGGAGTAATGGCTGCGGGCATTGCACAGGCTGCGACAACCACCACGACTTTCGCGGTGACTGCGACGGTGCAGTCGACTTGCTCCGCGACTGCGGCAACTTTGGCATTCCCCAACTACACCCCGGGGGGCGGCGCGCAAACCGGCAACACGTCGATCAGCGTCAAGTGCACCAAGAACACGCCGTTCACGGTCTCTCTGAACGCGGGCTCGACCACGGGCGATGCGTTCGCGCAGCGTCTCATGGGTTCCGGCGCCAACACGCTGCAATACAACCTGTATACGACCGCGGCGCTGGCGACGATTTTCGGCGACGGCACCGGCGGCACCGGCCAGATTGCCGGCACGGGTCTCGGCGTCGCGACGGCGAACACCGTGCAGGTATTCGGCCAAGTTCCGGACAGCGTCACCAACCAAGCGGCGGTTCCCGGCGCCTACAGCGACACGATCACGGTCACGGTTACGTATTGATCCCATGGAACCGGGCGGCCGCTTGCCGCCGCCGCCCGGTTTCCCGGACTGCTGTCGATTTCTCGAGGATTAGATGCGCAAGATTCAAGCAATGACGCTGATCTTAGGTGCGGCAGGGGCCGGCGTCGCCGGCTCCGCGACCACCACCACGACTTTCGCGGTGACCGAGACGGTGCAAGCGACCTGTTCAGCGACCGCCACCACTCTGGCGTTCAGCGCTTATACGCCCGGCGCGGGCGCGATCGCGAACAACAGCACCAGCAAGAGCGTCGCGGGCAGCGGCGCGGGTGTCGCGACGGCCACTGCGGTGACGGTGTTCGGGCAATTGCCGGACAGTGCGGCCAACCAGCCGGCGGTGCCGGGAAGCTATACCGATACGATTACCGTCACTGTCGCTTACTAGGATGCGAACGCTCGCCGCGCTGCTGATCCTCGCCGCACTCGCCGCACCGGCAACCGCCAGCACCTTCAATATCTCGCCGATACGCGCGGAGCTCAGCGGCAGCCACCGCACCGAAGCGCTCACCATCATGAACGCCGATGACAGTCCGGTCGTGGTGCAAATCCGCGTCGTGCGCTGGTCGCAGAAGGATGGCGCCGAGCAACTGGAGGATACGCGTGAACTGCTGGCAACCCCGCCCGTGCTGCAGATTGCGGCGAACGGCCAACAAATCATCCGCGTCGCCTTGCGGCGCGAACCGGATAGCGCTCAGGAACTCACCTACCGCGTGATTTTCGAGGAGGTGCCGCAGGCGGCGCCGAAGGACTTCACCGGCCTGCGCGTGGCGCTGCGCCTGAGCATTCCCGTGTTCGTGGCTCCGGCGCACGGCAAAGCCAGCTCGGAACTGGCGTGGCAGTCGCGCTGGCTGCCCAACGGTCAGCTCGAAGTGGCGGCAACCAATAGCGGCAGCGGCCATCTGCAAATCACCGATTTCGAGGCGCAATTTCCCGGTTCATTGATGCCGCTGCGCGGCATTACGTCGAAGTACGTGCTGCCCGGAAGCCGGATGAGTTGGATCTTGACCCCGCCGGCGGACGCAAAGAAACAGGGAACGATTCCAATCCACGGTCACAGCGACCAAGGAGAATTTTCCGCCGACATCGCGCCCAGCGGCCTCTAAGAGCCGCGATTGACGCGCGTTCATGACAAGGCTCACCCGAATTGCCTTCGCGCTGCAGACATATTCTGGAGTGTTGTTGCTGATGCTGTGCCTTGCGGCGCACGGCGCCATCGCTGCCGATGCGCCGCAACTGACCGAGGCGGTCTTGGAAGTGACTTTGAGCAATGGCGAGCCGGGGGAAATGATCGTGGTATTGCGCGGCCGCGACGGGCAGCTCTATCTGGAGGAAAGCGATTTCGCGCGCCTGCGCCTGCAGCTGCCGCCGAGCGCACCCTACTTGCATGAAGGCCGGCGCTTTTTTGACGTGAAGGCCATCAAGGGCTGTACGGTGACGATCGACGAGGCCGCGCAGCGCGCGGTGATCGCGGTGCCGGCGACATCTCTCGATACGACGCATCTGAGCGCGGCGGCGCGCCGCTCGCCCGACATCACGCCCGCCTCGCCGGGCGCTTTTCTCAACTACCAACTCTCGGCGCAACAAATCAACGGCCAGAACATCGGGGGAGCGTTCGCGGAACTGGGTGCCTTTGCCGGCGCCGGCGTGGTGACGAGCACCGCGGTCGCGCGCTACGGCAACAATGACAATCAATGGGTCAGATTGGACACAACCTATACCCGCGATTTTCCCGCCTCGCTCGACACTTTGAATCTCGGCGACGACATCAGCGATGGCGCCAGCTGGGGCAACGCCGTGCGCTACGCGGGGGTGCGTTGGAGCCGCAATTTCGGCCTGCGCCCCGATTTATTGACGACGCCCTTGCTGGCGACCTCGGGCACCGCGACAGTGCCGTCGACCGTGGATGTGTTCGTCAACAATCAACTGGTGACCAGCAACCAATTGCCGCCGGGGCCCTTTGTCATAGATCGGTTGCCGACGGTATCCGGCACCGGCGATGTCAGCGTGGTCGTGCGCGATGCGCTGGGGCGCGAGGAAGTGCTGACCCAATCCTTCTACTCGAGCGTTACGCTGCTCGCGCCGGGGTTGTCGCAATACTCCGTCAATCTCGGCAAGATCCGCGACAACTACGCCCTGGATAGCAACGACTACGGTCCGACGCTGGGCGAGGTCAGCTATCGGCGCGGCATCACCGATGCCATAACCCTGGAGGGCCACGCCGAATATCTCGCCGGCGAGGCGCACGCGGCCGGTCTCAATGCGGCCTTTGGCCTCGGTCAAATCGGCGTCATCAACTTCACGGGCGCCAGTGGCGGCGACTCAGCGGGGTCGGGCTGGTTGAGCGGGGTTGGATTTGAACATCGCGGCACCCACACCAGCTTCATCGCCAGCAGCCTGTGGGCCGGAAGCGATTTCTCGCAGGTCGGCGAGCCGCTCGATCCGGCCATGCGCATGCGGCAAAGAAACCTGGTGCAGACCGGCATGGGTCTGGGACGCTTCGGCTCGCTTTCGCTTGCCTATGTGCGGCAAACCTATCGGGAATCGCCCACGCAACAAACGCTGGGGCTGACGCATAGTATTCGCTTGGGCCGCGCGGGCTCGCTCAATTTGACCCTGACTCAAACTCGCACCGCGGCGCAGTTCTCGACAGGCGCGCAAAATTCGACCAGCGCCTATTTGATTTTCGTGCTGCCGTTGGATTTTCGGCGTGCCGCCACCTTGAGCACGGTGGGCGGGAGCGGCCCAGGCGCACCGGCCAACGAGGTCATCGCGTCGCTGGCCGAAAGTCCGCCGGTCGGGCCCGGCACGGGCTATCGCCTCAGCGCATCCACCGCGGGAAATTATGACGCAGATTGGCGCCAGCAGTTCAATGGCGCCGATTTGGAACTGGAGGCGGCGCGCAACCAGGGACTCGACGGCCGCAGCGCCTATCTGTCCGGCGCGATGACATTCCTCGATGGCCAGCTCAACACCACGCGCTCGGTCAATGGCAGCTTTGCGATGGTGGATGTCGCGGGCCTCGCCGACGTGCCGGTGTACGTGGAAAACCAGCTGACCACGCACACCGACGCCACGGGCCGCGCGCTGCTTTACAACTTGCGGCCGTACGAAGCCAACCGCATCAGCATCACACCCGAGGACCTGCCGCTCGATACCGCCATTGCCGCCAGCAGCACCATCATGGCGCCGCCGTACCGCAGCGGCGTGATCGCGCGATTTCCCGTGGAACGCGTGCACAGCGGCACGTTTCGGCTGGTCACCGAAGATGGCAATCCGCTGCCCGTGGGAGCGGTGGTCAGCCTGAAGGGCGCGCAGTTTCCGGTGGTTCTCGACGGACTGGTGTACGTGACCGGCTACGATCACGGCATGTCCGCGGAGGCAAGCTGGTCCGGCGGGCACTGTAGTTTTCGATTGGAACCGCCGCCGCCCGATGACCCGTTGCCGGACATGGGAACGATTCAATGCCATGAGACTCGGGACGCCACGGTGCAAACGCAATGAAGATCTCGTGCTTCAGTGCGGCGGCGTGTTTGGGCGCGCTTCTGGCGCCGCCCGCGCACGCCGCCACCACCGTCAACTGCACGGCGAGCGCCGGCGGCATCGCATTCGGCGTTTACAATCCGTTGAATGCCGTGGCGAATGCCTCAACGGGTAGTTTGCGAGTGACCTGCAATGGCAGCGGAACAGGCTCTGCCCGCGTCACGGTCAATGTGACGCTGAGCACCGGCTTGAGCGGCAGCTACGCGACCCGAAAGATGTTCTCGGGCGTCAATTCGCTCAACTACAACATTTATTGGAGCACCGCGCACAACCAGATCATCGGCGACGGCAGCGGCGGTTCGTTCGCGGGCAGTGCGGGGCCCTTCGTCGTGCCGGCGGGCGGCAGCAATTTCGCCACCGGAACCCTTTACGGTTTGATTCCCGCGTCTCAGGATGTGGCGCCGGGCGCCTACAGCGATATCATCACCGTGACGGTCACGTACTGATTCACTCCAGCGGACGCACCGCCAGGCGCACCGGCCAGGGATAGGTGCCGATGCTGAGCCCGGGCACGAGCTCGAAGCGAAACTTCAGCGACAGATTGACCGCCTGCGGTTTTTGCCAACGCTGCACGATGGTTCCACCCTCCGCGCCCAACGCCAGATCGGAACTCAATCCCTCGACCACCATGGAGGAGAGTACGGGCGCCACGGTGAGGATCTCGAGGGCGTAGCCGCGGGGACTATTGCTGCGGACCGTAAATTGGGTGGGTTGCGACACCTCGACGTAGCCGCGGCGCAGGTCCGCCGCGCCAATATTCAAGCCGACCGGCGCGGACTGCAATTCGATTTTGGCCGCCGGACGAACGATGACGCTCACGGAAAAGTCCGAATGCGCATCCCTTGCGCCGGCCGCCGTGACGCTTGCGGCAACAATCATTGCGATACGTGCCGTGTTCAAGCCCGGATTGTGCGAAGATTTGCTCAAGTCTCCAAATAGCGGCAAAAGAGAGCAATACTTTAGCGTTCCGCCGCCTGGGACATAACATACACCTTGCGGGGAAGAATCTCATTTCGAGCCTGAACCGACGGTTTACAATGCGCAGCATGGCGGTGCTTGCAGCGCTCGCAAGCGCGCCCTGGCCGGCGCGCGCCGATACCGGCGCGCCGATGGATGCGGTGGTGGTAACGGCGACGCGCATCGCGCAACAAAGCCGCGATTTGCCGGTGTCGATCGATCGAATCGACGCGCAAACCATTCGCGACGGGCAGCTGCAAGTGAATTTGTCGGAGTCATTGATGACCGTGCCCGGCGTCTCCGCGCAAAGCCGGCAGAACTACGCGCAGGACCTGCAAGTGTCATTGCGCGGTTTCGGCGCGCGTTCGAGCTTCGGTGTGCGCGGCGTGCGCCTGTATTCCGACGGCATTCCAGGCACCATGCCGGACGGGCAGGGACAATTTTCGCAATTCGACTTGAGCAGCGCCGATCACATCGAGGTGTTGCGCGGCCCCTTCTCCGCGCTGTACGGCAACTCATCGGGCGGAGTGATCTCCATATTTACCGAGGATGCCAAGCCGGGATATCTGGCGGGGGGAGCGGCAGAGTACGGAGCTTTCAATACTCAGCGGTACGCCGTAAAGACGACCGGGGACAATGGTCTGGTCAACTACGTCATCGACGCGTCGCATTTCCAAACGGACGGCTTCAGGGTTCATTCCGATGCGGAGCGCAATCTTTTCAATGCGAAAGCGAGCACTGCGGTAAGCGATGCGTCGAAGCTGACGGTCGTGGCCAACGCCGTGCAGACGCCCTTCGTGCAAGACCCCTTGGGGCTCACTCGCGCGCAACTGGCCGCGGATCCCACGCAGGCGGGCATGAATGCGATCGCCTACCACACGCGCAAATCCCTTGCCCAAGAGCAGCTCGGGCTGGTGTACGACGACCGCTTTAGCGCCGCGGATGATCTGGTCGCGAGCGTCTATACCGGGCACCGCGACACCACGCAGTTTCAGGCCATACCCCAGGCAACGCAGCAAGCGGCGCCGCTGTATCCCGGCGGCGTCATCGATCTGGAGCGGGCTTACTGGGGAGTGGATTTGCACGTGAGCGACCAACGCAGCGTCGGCGGCACGCCGCTGCTGCTCGTCGCGGGTGTGAACTACGACGATTTGGCGGAAGCGCGCAAGGGCTATCTGAACTATACCGGCACGGAATTGGGCGTGGTGGGGGCGCTGCGGCGCGACGAAGCCAACAATGTGTACGATTTTGATCAATACTTCCAAGCGCAGTGGGATCCTACCGATCGATGGCGCCTCGTCGCCGGCGTGCGCAACAGTCTCGTGCAAGTCACCTCGCACGGGCACTTGCCCGTCCTCGACGATGCGGATAGTGAAGTGCGGTATTCGGCCGTCAACCCGGTCGGCGGCGTGACTTATCGAATCAACTCTGCGATCAACGCCTATGCATCGTATGGCAAGGGTTTCGAAACGCCGACTTTGAACGACTTGGCCTATCGCTCGGTGGATGGCAGCCTGCCGGGGCTCAATTTAGGCCTGAAGCCGGCGCGCAGCGACAACTACGAGGCGGGTCTCAAAGCAGGCAACGAATCCCTCGGCGCCAATCTCGCCGCCTTCTATACCAAATCAATCGATGAACTCGCAGTCCTGCAAAATTTGGGCGGCCGCACGGTGGATCAAAATATCGGCGAGACCACGCGGCGCGGCCTGGAGATCGCGGCGAATGCAAAATGGAGCGGCGGATTCACGGCTCAACTGGCATACACGTACATCCAGGCCATCGTGGCGCAGCCCTATTTCACCTGCGTCGCGGCGCCCTGCAATCCGCTGACCGGTCTTGCCGGAAAGCCGCCGGCCAATTATTTACCGGTCAACGAAGGAAATTTCCTACCCGCGGTTGCGCGAAATGCCCTGTATGTCGGCGTGAGCTGGAGTTATTCCCCGCTGGGTTTCTCCACTACCGTGGAGACGCTCGGCCGCTCCAAGATTTACGCCGACGACCGCAACACGGATGCGGCGGCAGGTTATTGGGTGGTGAATTGGCGGGCCGGATTCAAACAAGAAACCCGGCACTGGCGTTTCAGCGAATTCGCCCGTCTTGATAACCTGGCTAATCGAACCTACGTAGGTTCTGTGATCGTGAATGAGACCAATTCGAGGTTTTTCGAGCCTGCGCCCGGCCGGACCGCGTACATAATGTTTAATGCAGCATTGCGTAATTAAGCTGGTGTTATGTACACGAAAGCCCTTGAACCGCGTTATACAGATAGGGTCTTATTGAGTATGTCTTAGAAAGCGACCGGTGGCGGCCGCTCGTAAGGAGAAGCACATGAGCATCAAGGGCAAGGGCGTTCTTTTGGCGGCTGGCGCGCTAGGACTCGTTCTGGCGGGCGCGGGACCGGCATTGGCGCAAGGCCATGGCGGCGGCGGTGGCGGTGGCGGCCACGGGGGCGGCGGTGGCGGCCACGCGGGCGGCGGTGGCGGCCACGCGGGCGGCGGTGGTCACTCCTTCGGCGGCGGCCATGCCGCGGGTGGTCATTTCGGCGGCGGCCCGCACTTTGGTGGAGCGGGGCGCTTCGCGGGCGGCGGCGGTCATGTGGCCATGGCTTATGGCGGGGCCTACCATGGCGGTGGCTACGGGCACGGCTATGTCGGCGGCGGACACGGATACTCGACCGGCTACCGCGGCGGCTATGGCGGCTATGGCGGCTACCGCGGCGGCTATGGCGGCTATGGCGGCTGGCGCGGCGGCTATGGCGGCTGGCGCGGCGGCTATGGCGGCTATGGCGGCTGGCGGGGCAGCGCCTGGCGCGGTGGTTACTGGCGCGGCGGCTTTTGGCCGGGCGCCTACTACGGTGCCGGCTTCGCCTGGTTCCTGCCCGTTCTGCCGTTGGCGTACGCGACATACTGGTATGGCGGCAACCCCTACTACTACGCCAATGACGTCTATTACACCTGGAATCCAACCTATGACGGCTACGTCGCAACCGATCCGCCGCCGGTGGCTGATCCCAGCGGCGCGAGCGGTTCAGCCGACGTAGGCTCGCCGCCGCCGGTGGATGCGGGCGCTCAAAGCGGGCCTGGTCCCGGCGGGCCGACCCCGGGGCAGATTTTCATGTACCCCAAGAACGGCCAGAGCGCCGAGCAACAAGCGACCGATCGGGCCGAATGTCAGAAGTGGGCCAGCGAGCAGGCCGGACAGGTCGCTCAGAATGGCTCCGACTACAATCGCGCGATGGTCGCCTGCGTGGAAGGACGCGGCTACAGCGCTCAATAGTCGGTTTGATGGAAATGGAAAGCCGCGCACACTGCGCGGCTTTTTTTACCCCTGCCGAATGAGAGCGAGCTTAAGTTGAACCCCAGCAGGTTTGGGTGTTGGCGACGGCGCCGCTGGTTTGCGCGAACTGGGTGTTCGCCGTGTTGAGAGTAAAGAGCGCACAGGCGGTGTCCCCCTGCTGAGCCGGAGTCAGGGGCACTGCGCTGATGATGAAGCTCGGCGCGGGCTGCGCGGGATCCGGTATCGTGATCGTCACAGTGTACTGACCCTCGACCGAGGGACCCGCGCCGGCGGCTGCCCCGGGGCAAGCCGCATAACTGAAGGTCTGTGAGTAGCAGCGTTCCAGCGCCTGGGCATCGAGCGTCAGGGTCTTGGTGGCGTCGCTGCGGTTCGCCCGTTTTATATATTGAGTGTAGGAAGGAATGGCGATCATGGCGAGCAGCGCCACGATCGCCACCGTGATCATCAATTCCACCAAGGTAAAACCGTTCTTCTTCATGGCTTTTAGCCTCACGATCCCGTGTGCTGCATGATGGAGATGACTTCAGCGGTGCCGTTCGGCGGCCCGTCCATCACCACATCCACCGCCTCGCCGATATAGATGCTGACCATCGCCTTGGAAGCGGCGCTGTTGGGCTTGACCTGATACAGATGGTGATCGATCTCGATCGTGCCGCTCGAAGGCGAGGCTGTCACGGTGCCGGTTACCACCTGACTGTAAGCCCGTGAGCTCCAGCCCGGCGTCGGCTGCAGGAATACACCGAGAGCGATTGACGCAACTACGAGTAATGGTTTTCCCAGTTTCATTGACGTATCTCCCACCAAGCTGTTCGTGACTTTGTTGAACCCTTGAGAATGAACGGCGCAATGGTCGGATCGCTGACCCCGCCGACGGTCGACTCCGTAACCAGCGCAATTCCCGTACCGGTGCCAAATGCGCCGGAACGGATTGTCGGCGCGGATGCATAAACGTTGCCGAGCGATACGCCGACCGGGGCTACGGCCGCGCCGCCGCCGGTGGGGACCACCGTATCGGAGGCATTGATCTTGCCGTCGCCATTCGCATCGAATTGCGGCGTACTGAAGGCGCCGCCGGTGGCAAAGTTCAGCACCATGAGGTAGGAGCTGCCCGTCGTGGTGCATGAACCCGGCACCGGCGGAATCGGTTGGTAAGTCGTCAACACCAATTCACCGCCGGTTTCGAGCCGTGGATCGTTGATCACGCGCTCCCCGCTCAGCAAGTTAAGATCAATGTACCAGCCCTTGTTGGTCGGGACGACCGGCGCCGTACCCGTGATGGTGCGCACCTGCGTCGTTCCGATCGTTGCCGTTGCCAGGGTTTGCGGCAAGAGGTTCGTCCGCAGCAGCGGCGTCACGTAGCCCGCGGGCGGGTCGTACACGCCGTAGACGGTCTGAACATTGGCGTTGGAAATGTCGGGCAGGCCCAAGAACTGTCCGGTACCGAACATCACCATGGTGCCGAGCACTTGGGGGAAGCGTGGATTCAAGCTGGCCACCGGCTTGGTGGTGATCGGCTGAATATTGCCAGATGAGTCGCGCGCCTGGAATAGCACCGTCGGTACCCACAACGCCGGGTTGGGATTGGAAATGTCGATACGCCACATGTTGCCTTGCAAATCGCCGGCGTAAACGAGGTTCGCTCCGCCCGCGACTTGTCCGCCGCTGTTGACGGCGATGAGGCTGGACAGGCCATTCGCCAGCGACAGGTTGCACGCAGTCGGCACCGCGGCGCACAGGTCAACCTTGGTCATGGCAGCGCCCCCGGTCTGCGGGTCCAGCGCGTACAGAACCGGCTTTTGGTTGGTGCTGTTGTAGCCGTTGCCGAACAGCACTTTCCAGCCGCTGGCGGTGCTCGCGATCACGGGGCTGCTGAAGCCGTATCCCAAGTCGACATCGGTGAAATCCCAAAGCACTGCACTCGCGAGCGCCGCCTCCGACGTGAATTGCGTCGGGTCCGTGACATCCAAAGCGTAAACGCTCTTGCCGCCCTGGGCTTCAGTACCCACCAGCACGCTATGCCAGGTGGTGTCGCTGAATTGCACATCTCCGCCTTGCGGCGAGCCGTTGACGAAAAACTGGTGTTGCGCGTTGTAGTAGGGCGAGGCCAGATTGATCAAGTTAGCGTACGCGCCCTGCGGAATATACGCGAAGCGCTCGCTGCCGGTTGTCACGTCGAACGCATGCAACATGCCGTCATCGGCGCCAATGTAGAGTACCGGCGGCCGTGTGGCGGTGGTGGCGGCAAATGCAATGTACGAGGAGGATTGAATCCCTTCATTCGACGGACCGATGTAGGCAGGATTGCTGTCCACGATATCGCCCAGAATGTGCGAGCGATTGCGTAATTTGCCGCCGTTGCGGACTTCCTGCGCGGTCGATCCGCGCAAGTACGACAGCACGTCCTGGCCGTTGGGGTCGGGCGCAAAGGTTTGCAGATCGGTGCCCAACACGGTCGACGTCGCGATTCCGTTGGCCGGCGAGCCGGTGGTCCACTCGAACGGGATGGCGCGATTCTGCATGGGGTCCCAGGTCGCGATGATTCGTGATGCGCCCAAATCCAATTGAGTCTGGGACGACCAATCCGGCGCCGCGAGATTCACGATGCCGGTGGTCGGATCGATGGGGTATTCAAGCAGATTTCCTGTCCAGTCCTGATAGGGCGTGTCGGAAGTGACGAACTGAGACTGGTAGACTTTTGAATTGACATTGAGGCCGGTGGAGTTCACCGCCGCCGACGCGGTCGACTGGGTCTGCGCCAGAATCTGCGTGATGATGCTCTGCAGCGCGTCGGTCACCGCCTGCGGCGAAGTGGCCGGAAAATAGCCTTGCGGCGAGGACGCGTTCGTTCCGCCTGCCACCGACATGGCCAGCAAAGTCGCCGCGGCGGTCGGATTTTTACTGGGATCGACGCCCGCGCCGACGCCGATAATGAAAGTCTTGATGGGATTGGCACCGCTATTGAGCGTGGTCATTTTGTTGATCACGTCGGTCAACGCCTGATCGTTCGTCGTTGCCAGGGAACCGTCGGGATTGAAAGTGGCGCTCACGCCGTAACCGGCCGCCGAGGTGCTGCCCAGCGGCGGCCAATTGTGGTGATTCAAATCCATGGTCGGCAATCCATCGGTCACCAGCACCACGTAGCGTTGCGTGACGCAGCCGTTGGTGGTGGGCGGATTGCCCGCGAAAATCACCTCGGCCCGATGCATCAGTCCAGCCATGGGCGATTGAGTTGCCGCAGCCTTCAGTTCGGTGGTTGCGGTGGAATTGGTTTCGGGCTGAAGAGAGGGGGTGAATTGGGCGATCGCCGCCGCAACCGACGCCGCCGTGGGTACGGCGCCGGAGGAGGTGATCGGCACCACGGTGTTGCCGTCGTTCGCGGTTTCACCGAAGGTGTAATAGCCGAAGCCGCGCATTTCATACATCACTTCGGACGAATACGGCACGAAGCCGGCGTTGGTCGGACCGGTGGTGCCCGCGCAGCTATTGACTTCGCTGCTGTAGGATTCGAAAACCCCGCCGGTTTCGTAGCTGCCCAGGCTGAACTGCGGCGGGAAGGGGTTCGGCGCGGGATGGGGACCATTGTAGACGATGCAAACCGGCGGGAAGCCGCCGGCATACAACACGTCGTTCACGGAAGGATCGTCGCTGCTGGCGCTCACCAGCATGTACTGCTGCGCCGTTATGTTTTGGGTCGCGTAATAGGTGTTGAGCGCCGCGCAATTTTGCGCCGCCGGTGTCACGAGCAGGAGGTTGATTCCGTAGCAAGGATTCAGCACGTATTCGCCGGTCCCCGGAATGGTGTTGGTGAAAATAAATCCCCCGGGCGGGCTCATTTGATAGACCCAGGTGGTGAATCGCGTTAGCCCGGAGGTCGCATAATCGATGAGACCGAAATCCGCGTTCGCGATGTATGCGGTCAATACGGCGCTCAAGCCTGCTTTGGCGACATTCAACCGGCTGGGAGAATTGTCCTCGAGCAATCCGCCGACATTCACTGTATAAGGGGCATTGACGCCGTCGCCGTTGTTCAACGGCGGTGTGAATCCGCTCGGAATGGCGAAGTTGACCGGCGAAGACGTCGGGTACAGCAGTGTATGCGGGATCGAGCCCGATCCGGTGCGGATCGCGCCGCTCAGGTCGCCGTCCATCGACTCGGAATTCGCCAATGCAAGCAGGATCTGCGGATGCGCCGGAATGGTCACCGTCAATGGGACCTGCGAGATGTTCACGGGCGTTGGCGGTGCCGCGGCTGCCGTCACATTCGATGTCCAGCAGATGATCATGGTGTAAAAGGCCGACGACAACGTCTGCGCGATACGGCCCTGAGCGGATTTTGAAATTAGCCTTTGCATAAATGGTTTCCTTACGAGCCTTGGCTAACGAACAATCGTTTGCAGCATGGTGGTGGAGGTCCCGTCGGCACCGGTGCCTTGCGCGGTCACCCGATAGACTGTGACCGGCGGCGATGCCGGATTGAGCGATGTCACGGACAGGTCATCGCCGGACACGGCAACGGACGGTAAATTTTCGATGACGACCTTGGGGGCGGCGGCGTTCGCCGGGATCGATGTCATCGCCGGTCCGGCGTAGGGCAACGTGTTGGCAGGAACGCTCCAATCCATTCCGGTCAGCGGACTGCCCACGGTTAAAAGCGGTGCATACAATCCATTGGTGTTGCCGGCGAAATTCACATAGATGCCGGTGAGCAGACCGTTTTCCGCGCTGCGCAACGCTGCCTCGGCGGCCTGTTGGCCTATCTGGCGATTGTCGTCGTTGCGCGCCATGCGCTCTTCGACCGTCTGCATGCGCGCGGCGGTGACCCCCAGCAAGCTCAAAATGAGCAGCAGAATCAAGGCCACGAACATGACGACGCCGCTCTGCTTGGATCGATCGCCCGGCAAATAAGCATGTTTTCGCATCAGTACACCTTCAGGGCAGCGCGTTGCGTACGGCAATGGTTTCTTGGAACACCTGGCGCGCGCGGGTGTCGTTCGGCGCCGTAACCGCGGTGCCAAGCAGGTTGTAGGTTTTGGCGCCGGTAGGATGGGCCGAACCGGGTGCGCTTGCCGCCAGCAGGGCGACTTTCACGCTCATGACCGTATTGAAATCGGGAACCAGATCGGCGGTCACGTACTCGGTGACCGTTTGGGTCTTGGTCGTATCCAGACCATACAAAATCTGCATCGCTTCGATATCGGGCACCAACTCGCTGGCGGTGAAGGCGCCGGTGCCATTGAGGTCTTCGGCCCAGAGCGCCGAGTCGCCATCCGCGCCTGCGCCAATGTAGTAGACCACGGTGTCCACCGGCGCGACTTGGGTGCCGGGTGAAAAGGACACCGGAAAGATTGAAGTGGAATTACCCGGGGAGCCGCCGGCATTGTGGGTGATCACGGCATTGGCACCCGGCGGCGCGAGTCCTGAAATTTGGAATACGACGCCCTTGGCGCAATCGGAAATGACCGCGAGCTGCCCGGCTTGCAGCGATCCTTGCGTATTCACGGTGAATGTCGGGGAGCCGTCGAGGATCGCGGACACATATACGGTCTGGGCATTCGGCAGCGTCGAGCGCGCGACCAGCACATCGTTGTTCTGCACCGGCAAACCGGCCAATGTAGCGTCCAGACCGCCCACCCAGTCCCCGACCGTGGCATCGCCGGCGACCGGGGCGGGCGCCACGACGTAGGCATTGCCGGGACCTGTGCCGACGGCCTCGAAGCCTTGCAGCGCTTGATTGAAACTGAAGGCGAGCGGCGAGGCGGCGTTGAGAATTCCCTGCATGTTCGGCGCGGTGGTGCAGGACATATAGCCTGCGCCGCGAACTGAATTGGAAATGAAGTTGAGCGCGAATCGGCCGCCATCGGTAAGCGCCGCGGTACCGGAGGTCGCTTCGAATGCGGAGCGCGAGCCGACGAAGACCGATATGACGCCGGCCGTCACGATCAGCGCGAGCGTGATCGCCACCATGAGCTCAACCAGCGAGAAGCCGCGCAACCGCTTCATAGCACCGTCTCCAACGTGATCGACTGCGTGGTGAGGCCGCCCACGTTCAGCGTATTTTGAGCGACGCTGTCATCCCACGACACGACGATCGTGACAGTGGTTTGGGTGCCGATCGTCGCCGTCGTGACTGTTCCTTGACCGTTCGGCAGGGCACCGGGAGGCGCAACGCCGCTGTTCGCATTCAAACGCAGTCCCCATTGATACAGGTCGTACAAGGCAACTTGCGTCGGCGTGTTGCACGAGCCCAACCCAACGCACAGCGCTCCGGGCGCCACGGCGGGCACCGCTGCCGCGGTGTTATAGGTTCCCGCGATGATCGCTTCCTGCCGATTGGCGCGCATGTCGTCCAAGATTTCGTAAGCCAGCGCGGTCGCCTGGCTGCGCAGGTAGGCGCTGTCATTCGAATGCGATGAGAAGAGCATCAGCTTGGCGATGCCGAGCAATCCGATCGCCAATATCACCAGCGAAACCAGCACTTCAATGAGCGTGAAGCCCGCGTTCCGGGTGATCCCATGAGGCAATTTGCGGTTGAGATTGGCCATGACTGTCACGGACACGCCAGCGCGGCGCCTGCTACTGAAAATCCGGGGTTTTGCGATGCTGCGATCCGACCGGTCAGATTCACTTCAACCTGGCGCGCAAACGCAGCGCCTCGCTGATCGCAAACTCTGAGTGTGAAGGGCGCGGCGGGCGCCATTCCATTCGAGTTGAAGGTAATTCCGGTGGGCGGCCCCACGACCGGTGTCACGGTATTCGTTCCGTTGAGCGCGGGCACGGCTTGCAGCACCACGGTATTGGCCGGCACGACCGGATCGATATAGGTCACGATCCAGCCTTCGGTCCAGGGCCCGGCATCGCAGGCGACTCCGTTTGCCGACTGGCAAACCGTGATGCCGTTCGGCGAGGCGCGCTTGACCGCTTCGCTGCGCGCGTAACTCAGGCTTTGCACCAGGGAATTGACCTGGCCGGTGTCGCGGTCGTTCTGTAAAAAACTTCGGAATGCCGGCACCGCAATGCCCAAAAGTATTCCGGCAACCGTGAGGCTCACCATCAGTTCGATCAGCGTAAAGCCGTGTGGCAGAGGTTTCATGGGTCGCCATCTTAGAGAGGCAAGCTTGCTTGAACCTGACGCGCCGGCGCGCCGTGAGCAGAATGCGATCTAGGTCACAGCTCGCGGCGGAAATTGGATCAGAACGTGCGTGCCTGAGCCATTCGGACCCGATTCAATGGTCATCGAGGCGTCGTACAGCCGGGCGATTTCATCGACGATCGCGAGTCCCAAGCCGCTGCCATGGCCGCGGGAATTGGGCATTCGGTAAAATCGCTGGCGCACCCTTTGGCGCTCGCCTTCCGGAATGCCGGATCCGGTATCCAAGACGCTCAGATATGCTCTGCCATTCTTTTCGCCCGCAGCGGCGGTGACGCTGCCGCCGGCGGGAGTGTATTTCAGCGCATTATCGACCAGGTTGCTCATGAGGTCATCGAGCAGCGAAGGATCGGCTCGAACCAGCGCGGGCGTTGCGTCGACTCCCAAATCGATGTTCCCCTGCAATGCCCGGTCGAAAAACTTGGCCGCGACCTCGTTGACGATGGCCTGCAGATCCACGGTCTGATTGCGGGCGCTCAAGTTCGCGGACGGGTCGGCCCGGGCCAGGGTGAGCAGCTGGTTCGCGGAGTGTGCGAGCTGCTTCACACCCTCCTGCAGGTTGAGCAGCCGCGCCTTGATCGGCTGGGCCGCCGGTTCCGCCACCAGCAGTCCGAGTTGTGCCTGCATGCCGGTGATGGGCGTACGCAGTTGATGCGCGGTGTCCGCGATGAACTGTTGCTGCGACTGAACCGAGGTGCGCAGCATGCCGAACAGGCGGTTGAGCGTGACCACCACCGGCGCGATCTCGCGCGGCACCGAGGTTTCCACGATGGGACGCAGATCGAGGGGCGAGCGGCTCGCGATCTCATCGCGCAACCTTCTGATCGGACGCAAGCCCAACTGGATGCCCACCCAGACCAAAACCAGGGTGATGTCGAGCTGTACGAAGTCCCAGAGAAGCGTGTTCATCAAGCCGAGCCGCGCTTCCGGCTCGTTGGTCTTTCTGATATCGGCGACGGTCAGGGTCAGCGGACCGGCTGGAGTTTTGAAGCGCGTCGACAGGGTGCGCACGCTGCGGCCGTCGAGCTGCGCTATCGCCAAAAGCTCAGTACCCTCGCTGCCCATGGCGACCGGCGGCAGCTGCTCCTCGCCTGCCAGCAGCCTTCCGTCAGGATCGCGCAATGCATACTTGACGGAATCGGCCGTCGGCAGAAATGGTTTGACGTAAGGATTGAGGTCGAGTACGACCTGTCCTTGCTTCACGGACACATGCCCCATCAAGGCGTTCGCCGCGTCTTTCAAGCGGCGATCGCTGCTGATCACCACCGGCGCCACATTATTGAAATAGTGAATCAACGCGCCGCACAGCGCCACCAACATGAGCGGAATGGCGAGCCACAGGATCAATTGGCGGCTGATGGAGGAGGTCACGCCGGTTTCACTTCTTCCAGCCGATATCCCAGGCCGCGCAGGCTGCGAATGATGGCCGCGGTGCCGAGTTTGGCGCGCAGGCGCGAGATGTGCACCTCGACCGCGTTGGGGGTGATGTCCTGCTCCGGACCGGCCACCGCTTGCTGCACGCGCTCTTTGGAGACGATCTGCCCGAGGCGCCGCGCCAAACACTCGAGCACCAACCATTCGCGAGCCGTCAATTCAATTTCCGTCTCGTCGATGCAGAGACGCCTGCCCGCCAAATCCACGCTCATGCGATTGAGCTTGACGATGCCGTCGGCGGCGCCGCGCGAACGGCGCATCAAGGCACGGCAACGCGCCGCGAGTTCCGCCGCCTCGAAGGGTTTGCTCAAAAAGTCATCGGCGCCCAAGTCCAGCGCCTTGACCTTGTCGGTCAGCGTGCAGCGGGCGGTCAGAATGAGGGTGGGGAGGGATTTCCCGGCGCTGCGCAGCCGGCGAACCAGCGTCAGGCCGTCGGCGCCCGGCAATCCGACATCGATCACGGCCAGCGCGAATTCCTCGTTGGCGATCGCCGCCTGCGCGGCCTCGGCGCTGCTGACCCGATGCACCGCGTAGCTCGCGGCCGTCAGCCCGCGCAGAATGGCGTCGGCAACCAGATCATCGTCTTCTACTAATAAGAGCCGCACGCGTCACTTTACTACGAGCAGGGCCGCGACTTAAACGACGGCCTCCCTAAGAATCGCCGACCGCATGACTGCCGGGGTTGTTCGGTTCATCGCGATCGGCACCGAAAGCGCTGCGCTTGGCGGGAAGCAAGGCGCGCATCCGGGTTTCGTAAGCCTTGGTGAAAGTCTCGGTAAAGACGTGCGGGAATCCGTCGGCGGGGCGCTGCGCAAGACCTGCGAACAGCTCAGAGTACAGATCCCAGTACTTGGCCCTGCTCTGGCCGCCGAACACGCCGCGCTTGCCCGCGCGATCGAAGCGCTGTTCCAGCTCCTTCGGATCGACACGGCTCAAGAATTCCTCGAAGGCCGCGCGGGTCGCGGAGAGCGCCGCGGTATTTTGCGCTTTGAGTTCGCGAAAGTTGTCGCGAATCGCCTCGACCGATCCGGCGCGCGTCGACAGGGTGGTCAGCAGCCGCACCAATGCCTCGTCGACTCCTTTCGAAAGATTCAGGGGCGATTCGGCGCCGTCCGCGCTCGGGGCGGGAATTTTGAATTTATTGCGGAACTCGTTGCGGCCTTGATTGAGATCCATCAGACCGAGCACCGCCTCGCGCAGCAGCTGACCCGCAAGCTGCAGCGCCGCGCCGCGAGCCTCGGGGCTGACCGAGCGAGGTTCGATGCCGGCGCCGCGGCAAAAGGCGGCCAGCCCAACGTCGAAATCGCCTTCGTACAAAGCCAGGCTCTGCGAGCGCGACAGATAGGGATTCGGAGAGTTTTCGATGACCGAAGATGCTCTCGGCGCCTCGGCTTTTGGGGCCTCAACTTTCAGGGGCCGCGTCATCATATGCCAGGGTGTTCCCCCGCCATCCGCCGGCTCGGACGGGTGCTCGAGCGGCGGCAGGGACTGACCGTACAAATCGCGCGGCCTCGCCCCTGAGTCCGCGATCGACAGGCCGCTCGGTTCGAGCAGCTGGCTCAAGTCAAGGTCGGCACCCAAGTCGTTCGCGGTCGATTTTTTGACCGCCGAGGAGGGTGATTGTCCGTCGTACGCAATGATGGCGCTTTCTTCGGGCGGAAAATCATTGGACTGATCGATGCTCACCAAGAGCTCGTACTCGCCCAAGCGCACGTAGTCGCCGTCCTTCAGCGTATAGTCGTGATACTTGCCGAGCGGAACCTGGGCGCCGTTGACATAGGTGCCGTTGGAACTGGTATCGACCAGAATATAAGCGCCGGCGCGAAAATCCACGCGCGCGTGTTTGCCTGAGAGATAGCGCTCAGGGTCGGGTAGAATCCACTCGTTGTCAGTGCCGCGCCCAATCGTGCCGCCGTGTACGCCGAAGACTTTGGTGGCGAGCGGACCTAGGCGGGTAGAGTGTTCGCTGACGACGCGTAAGCGCAGGGCCATAGGTCATTCCCTCCAGCGGGTCTCAAGGTTCGCGCTAAGTGCCGGTATAATATGGTGAAATACTAGCAATGCTTGGAGCCTCCTAAATGGCCGCGAGTCACATTTTCAAAGTTCTGTTCGTGAATCAAGGCAAGGTCTACGAGATCTACGCCCGTAAAGTGAGCCACGGCAGCCTGTTCGGCTTCATTGAGGTCGAGGAGCTGGTGTTTGGGGAACGCTCGACGGTGGTCGTGGATCCGGCCGAGGAAAAGATCAAGGCGGAGTTCAACGAGGTGAAGCGCACCTATCTTCCCATGCATTCGGTGCTGCGCATCGATGAAGTCAAGAAGCAGGGGGTCAGCAAAATCGTTGCGCTGGAAGGCTCCAACGTTTCTCAATTCCCGGTGCCGATCTATCCGCCCGGAGGCGACTCGAGCGCTCGCAAATAACCGCTTTCCTGTAGAATAGTGCATGTTTAGCCTTTTCGGCGCGCCGGCGCTGTCGCAATTCCGCCTCGACCAAGTTCTGCGCACGCTTACGTCTTCAGAGCCGCGTGTTCAAGGGCTCGCAGCGCGCTGGATGCACTTCGTCGATACTTCGCGCCCCCTGAACGAGCCTGAGCTCGAGCTGCTGGGCAAGCTCCTGACCTACGGCCCGCGCGTTCCCGCGGAGCTCCAGGAGCTGCCGCAAGGCGTGCGCGTGCTGGTCACCCCGCGCATCGGCACCGAGTCGCCCTGGTCGAGCAAGGCCACCGACATCGTGCACGTTTGCGGCCTGCAGGCCGTGACGCGGGTTGAAAGGGGCAGCGTGTACTTCATCCAAACCGCGGCGCCGCTCGATCGCGCGGAGCTCCACGGACTGGCGGCGCATTTGCACGATCGCATGACCGAGTCGGTGTGGATCGATACGCTCGAGCCGGCCGGGTTGTTTCACGCGGCGCCGCCGCGCGGTTTGCGCCGCGTCGTTTTGGGCGAGCACGGCCGCGAGGCGCTCGCGCGCGTCAACCAACAGTGGGGATTGGCGCTCTCCGGCGAGGAAATCGACTATCTGGTGCAAGCGTTTGGCCGCATGGGAAGAAATCCCACGGATGTTGAGTTGATGATGTTCGCTCAGGCCAATTCCGAACATTGCCGCCACAAGATATTCAATGCGCAGTTCATCATCGACGGCAAGCCGATGCCCGCGTCGCTGTTTGCGATGATCCGCGCGACGCACGCTTGCAATTCAGAGGGCGTGCTATCGGCCTACCGCGACAATGCGGCGGTCATCGCCGGCGCCGATGCCACGCGCTTTTATCCGGATCCTTTCACGCAGCGTTACGGCGGCGCCAAAGAGCCGATCGACATTTTGATGAAGGTGGAAACTCACAATCATCCGACGGCCATCTCGCCCTTTCCCGGTGCGGCCACGGGAGCGGGAGGCGAAATTCGCGACGAGGGTGCGACCGGCATCGGCGCGAAACCCAAGGCCGGACTGACCGGCTTCTCGGTATCCAACCTGAAAATCCCCGGGATGGCGCAGCCCTGGGAAGTCGATTTCGGCAAACCCGATCGCATTGCCTCGGCACTGGACATCATGATTGCCGCACCCATTGGCGCGGCCTCCTTCAACAATGAGTTTGGCCGCCCGAACACCTGCGGCTATTTCCGCGTGTTCGAGCAGCAAACTTCACAGTCCGGTGCCAGCGTCATCCGCGGCTACCACAAGCCCATCATGGTTGCCGGTGGCTTGGGCAGCGTGCGGCGTCAGAATGTCGAGAAGAAAGAGGTTGCCGTCGGCGCCCCGCTCATCGTTCTCGGCGGCCCTGCGATGTTGATCGGCTTGGGCGGCGGAGCCGCATCTTCGGTCGGCAGCGGCCAAAGTTCTTCCGAATTGGATTTCGCGTCGGTGCAGCGCGGCAATGCTGAAATTCAACGGCGCGCTCAAGAGGTGATCGACCGCTGCGTGGCCTTGGGCGAATCGAATCCCATTTTGCTGATTCACGACGTGGGCGCCGGCGGACTGTCGAACGCGCTACCCGAGGCGATAGCGCACAGTCATCGCGGCGGCCGAATCGACTTGCGCAAGATCCCCAGCGCCGAATCGGAACTCTCGCCGATGGAGATCTGGTGCAACGAAGCGCAGGAGCGCTACGTGCTCGCACTGGTGCCGGGAACTGTCGAGCAATTCAAGGCGTTGTGCGAGCGTGAACGCTGCCCGTTCGCAGCCGTGGGCGAAATTACCGCCGATGGCTTGCTCAAGGTTTCCGATCCGGTGCTGCACGAGGTGCCGGTCGATATCCCGATTGACGTTCTGCTCGGCAAGGCGCCGCGCATGACGCGCGATGTTCATTCGGTCGCCAGGGTGCCGGCGGCACTCTCCACCGCCGGCGTCGCCTTCAGCGACTCGCTCGATCGACTGCTGAATTTGCCGACCATCGCCGACAAATCCTTCCTGATCACCATTGGCGACCGCAGCGTCGGGGGCTTGATCAGCCGCGACCAGATGGTCGGACCCTGGCAGGTGCCGGTTGCGGATGTGGCCGTTTCCCTGAGCAGCTATGCGGAGTACAGCGGCGAAGCCATGGCGATGGGGGAACGGGCACCCGTGGCCGTGCTCGATGCGCCGGCATCGGCGCGCCTGGCGGTGGCTGAGGCGATCAGCAATGTCATGGCGGCGGACATCCGTCAGTTGCAGGACATCCGCTTGTCCGCGAACTGGATGGCCGCCTGCGGAGAACCCGGCGAGGACGCTGAACTGTATGCCGCCGTGCGCGCGGTCAGCGAACTTTGCACGGCGTTGCGCATCACGATTCCGGTCGGCAAAGACTCCCTGTCGATGAAGAGTAGCTGGCTCGAGGGCGGCGGCGAGCGCTGCGTGCTTGCCCCGGTGTCGTTGATCGTTTCTGCGTTTGCGCCCGTAGCGGACGCGCGTGCCACCCTGACGCCGCAGCTCGACCTGGCGCAGCCTTCGCGCCTGCTGCTCATCGACTTAGGCAAGGGCAAGAACCGTCTGGGCGCCTCTTGCTGGGCGCAGGTGCATCTGAAGAACGGCGGAACCGCGCCGGATCTCGATAGCCCGCAGCTCCTGAGCGCGATGTTCTCCGCCGTGCGCGAGATGAAGGACCAAGGCTTGCTGCTCGCCTACCACGACAGGTCGGACGGGGGTCTGCTGGTAACGCTGCTGGAGATGGCGTTCGCCGCACATTGCGGTCTGCGCATCGATTTAGGCGCGGTCGATGACATCATCGCGGCGGCCTTTGCCGAAGAGCTGGGCGCGGTCATTCAAGTTGCGGCGGTGCACGCCGCCGAGGCGCGCGCCATTCTCGCGCGGCACGGCTTGGCCGAGCTGACGTGTGAGGTCGGCGAGCCGGCGCAGGGAGCCGAAGTGCTGGTCAGCGCCAATGGCGGCCAGGTCTACAGCGGCTCGCGCATCGCATTGCATCGGCGCTGGAGCGAGGTGTCGTTTCGCATGCAGGCACTGCGCGACAATCCCGACTGCGCGCGCGAAGAATACACCCGGTTGGAGGATGCGCACGATCCGGGATTGCACGCCGCCTTGAGCTACGATCCAAAAGAGGATGTCGCCGCGCCCTTCATTCAACGCGGCGCGCGGCCGGCGATCGCCATCCTGCGCGAGCAGGGAGTCAACAGCCAGGTAGAAATGGCCGCTGTGTTCACCCGCAGCGGATTCGACGCCTACGATGTGCACATGACGGACATCCTGGCGGGGCGCGTGCACTTGGGAAGATTTCACGGGCTGGTGGCGTGCGGCGGCTTCTCCTACGGCGATGTGTTGGGTGCGGGCGAAGGCTGGGCCAAGTCCATTTTGTTCAACCCGCGCGCCCGTCACGAGTTCGCGGCTTTCTTCGAGCGAAATGCGACCTTTACCCTGGGTGTCTGCAACGGCTGTCAGATGTTGTCCGCCCTCAAGGAATTGATTCCGGGGGCAGGGCGGTGGCCGCGATTCGTACGCAATCGTTCGGAGCAATATGAGGCGCGTCTGTCCCTGGTGCGGGTGCCGCAGTCCAGCTCCGTCCTATTCGCCGGCATGCACGGATCGGTATTGCCAATCGCGGTGGCGCACGGCGAGGGCAGGGCGGAATTCGATCCCGGAGCGACCGCTGCCGCGCTCCTCGGCGAGCGGCTGGTCACGCTGCAATACGTGGATCACAGAGATCGGCCGACGCAGGTATATCCTTTCAATCCCAATGGTTCGGAAGCGGGCCTGGCCGGGCTCTGCAGCGATGACGGGCGCGTCACCTCGCTGATGCCGCATCCGGAGCGCGTGTTTCGCAGCGTGCAGAACTCCTGGGTATCCAAGGAGTGGGGGGAAGACGGCGGCTGGATGCGATTGTTCCGAAATGCGCGCGTCTTTGTCGACTAGTAATCCGGCACTTCGAAATTGGCCGGCTCGGATGGCCTAGGCCTTTCGAGTTAGATCGCCCAATGTCACATGCTTCGGCCGTAGGCTCGATGCTCGTCAGGGCTACCCGGCCTCCGCTTGATTCGGCGCGACGAATCTGCGGAAAGTGACCGCTTGGACGAGGCGCGCCTTGCGCACAAAGGTTTGATAGAGCAAGTCGCGCATGACTTCCAAGAGAATTCCGGCGTGCTCCGAAGTCAAATTGGGATGATTGGGCCAAGGATCGCTGTCGCTGCCGAACAGCACCGCGCGCAGGATCGAAAACGTATCGTCGTCCAGCTCGGCGAGCGAACGGATCTCCTGCAGCGTATCGAAGAGTTCCAGCTTGCCGCGCTCGCCAAGTTCGTGGAATAAAGACTGCGCCGTGCGCCGGCTCATGGATCCGAATGCGTTGAAGCAGGCCGCCGAGTAGCAGTTGAGCGCCTCTTTGAACAAACCCTCCGCCTCTTCGGGCAGGTAGGTCAGCGGGAAATGCTCGCGCGCGCGCTCGATCTCGATGAAGTTCGACGCCAGTTCGACGCGCAATGCCGTATAGGCCTTGACGGCGAACTTGAGGAATATCGGTTCGATGCAAGTATCGCAACGAAACACGATGCCGATGTGCTTCGGCTTGCGGCGCATCAGTTCCTCGAATTTCGGCACCGCAATCGGGGTCAGGTGCGTCAGCGTCTGACAGTGGGGGCAAGTCAGCGCGATGCCCTGGTATTCGACATGCAACTCGTCTTGCGGCGTGATGTAAATGCTCATGGCTCAACCCGTCAGTGGTTTGTAGCGAATGCGGTGAGGCTGGCTGGCATCCTCGCCTTTGCGCTTCTTGTGATCCTCGACGTATTCCTGATAGTTGCCCTCGAACCAGACGACCTGCGAATCGCCCTCGAACGCGAGGATATGCGTTGCGATCCGATCCAGGAACCAGCGATCATGAGAAATGACCACGGCGCAGCCTGGGAACGCGACCAAGGCGTCTTCCAGAGCGCGCAGAGTTTCGATGTCCAAATCGTTGGTCGGTTCGTCGAGCAGCAAGACGTTGCCGCCGGCCTTCAAGACTTTCGCCAGATGCACACGGTTGCGCTCGCCACCGGAGAGCTCGCCGATCATCTGGCCTTGCTGGACACCTTTGAAATTGAAGCGGCCGACATAGCCGCGCGAGGAAGTCTCGTAGTTGCCGACCTTGATGAGATCCAGGCCGCCCGAAATTTCCTGCCAAACCGTGTTCTTGTCGTTCAAAGCTTGGCGGGATTGGTCGACATAGGCGAGTTTGACGCTGGGTCCTAAACGAATTTCGCCGCTGTCGGGCTTCTCGGTGCCGGAGAGCATGCGGAACAGCGTGGTCTTGCCGGCACCGTTGGGCCCGATGATGCCCACGATGCCGCCGGGCGGCAAATTGAAACTCAGCGAGTCGATCAGCAGCCGATCGTCGTAGCCCTTCCTCACGTTTTTGCATTCGATGACCAGATCCCCGAGGCGCTCGCCCGGGGGAATGTAGATCTCGTTGGTCTCGTTGCGCTTTTGAAATTCCTGCGAGGCCAATTCTTCATAGCGCTGCAACCGCGCCTTGGATTTGGCTTGACGCGCTTTGGGGTTGGTCCGCACCCACTCAAGCTCGCGCTTCAGCGTTTTTGCGAGCGCGTCCTGTTGGCGCTCTTCCTGAGCCAAGCGCAGGCCCTTCTGCTCCAGCCACGAGGAATAGTTGCCCTGCCAGGGAATGCCGTGGCCGCGGTCGAGTTCCAGGATCCACTCGGCCACATTGTCGAGAAAATAGCGATCGTGCGTGACCGCGATCACCGTGCTCGGATACTCCTCCAGAAAGTGCTCCAGCCACGCGACCGATTCGGCGTCCAGGTGATTGGTCGGCTCATCGAGCAGCAACATGTCGGGCTTGGACAGCAGCAGCCGGCACAAGGCGACGCGGCGCTTCTCGCCGCCCGACAGCTTGCCGATCACCGCATCCCAGGGCGGCAGGCGCAGCGAATCCGCCGCGATCTCGAGCTTGCGCTCCAGTTCCCAGCCGCCGACGGCGTCGATCTTGTCCTGCATTTTTGCCTGCTCTTCCATGAGCTTGTTCATCTCATCATCGGACATCGGCTCGGCGAACTTGTCGCTGATCGCGTTGAAGCGATCGATCAGGCTCTGCACGTCGCCGACTCCCTCGCCGACCACTTCACGCACGGTCTTGGCTTCATCGAGCAGCGGCTCCTGCGGCAGATAACCGACCTTGATGCCGGCCTGCGCGCGCGCCTCGCCCTCGATATCCTTGTCGACGCCGGACATGATTTTCAGCAGCGTGGATTTCCCAGAGCCGTTCAATCCCAGCACGCCGATCTTCGCGCCGGGAAAGAAACTCAAGCTGATATCGCGCAGAATAATGCGCTTGGGCGGCACGACCTTGCCAACCCGGTTCATGGTGTAAATGAACTGAGCCATCTATTGCCTGTTATTGAATTGATTGCGTGAATTCGCGGGGAAACCCGGCAATTATCCGCGTCTGAGGCCGGCTTGTCACCGTGCGGCCATCCTTCTAGGGAACCCCACCCTTATGAGCTACAATTATCGGCTATTCTTGGAGTTCCAATCATGTTTGACGCCCAAATGGCCATTGCCGGCTTCGATTCCGAGCTGGCGCAAGCGATTGCGCACGAGCGCCGCCGGCAAGAGGATCATATCGAGCTCATCGCCTCGGAAAACTACGCCAGCCCGCGGGTGCTCGAGGCGCAGGGTTCCGTGCTGACCAATAAGTACGCCGAGGGCTATCCCGGGAAGCGCTACTACGGCGGCTGCGAATTCGTCGATATTGCGGAGACCCTGGCCATCGAGCGCGCGAAGCAGTTGTTTGGCGCGGCATACGCGAACGTACAGCCTCATTCCGGATCCCAGGCCAATGCCGCGGTCTATTTCGCGCTGCTCAATCCCGGCGATACCATTTTGGGCATGAGCCTCGATCACGGCGGTCACCTGACCCATGGGGCCAAGGTCAATTTCTCGGGTAAATTCTTCAAGGCGGTTCAATACGGACTGGTGGCCGATACCGGCATCATCGACTACGATCAGGTCGGGCGTCTGGCGCAGGAGCACCGCCCAAAAATGATCGTGGCCGGATTTTCCGCCTACTCCCGCGTCATCGATTGGTCGCGCTTCCGGGCCATCGCCGATTCGGTCGGCGCCTATCTGTTCGTGGACATGGCGCACGTCGCGGGCCTGATCGCGGCGGGCCTGTATCCAAATCCCGTGCCGCTTGCGGATGTGGTCACCACGACCACGCACAAGACCTTGCGCGGTCCCCGCGGGGGGCTGATCCTGGCGCGCCCGCATGCGGATTTGCACAAGAAATTCAACTCCATGGTGTTCCCGGGGATTCAAGGCGGCCCGCTCATGCATGTCATCGCGGCCAAGGCCGTATCCTTCCTGGAAGCGCTGCAGCCGGAGTTCAAAGCCTATTCCGCGCAGGTGATCGCCAATGCGCGGGCGATGACAGCGGTGCTGCAGGAGCGCGGTTTCAACATCGTTTCCGGCGGCACCGACAATCATTTATTTTTGCTGGATTTGATCGGCAAGAACATCACCGGCAAGGATGCGGACGCCGCACTGGGGCGCGCGCATATCACGGTCAACAAGAATGCGGTGCCGAACGATCCGCGGCCGCCGTCCATCAGCAGCGGGCTACGGATCGGGACGCCCGCGGTGACCACGCGCGGCTTCAAGGAGCCTGAGGCAAGGCAACTTGCGCACTGGATCGCCGATGTGCTGGATCATATGGGCGATGAAGCTGCGCTCGAGCGCGTGCGTGCCGCGGCGGTGGAGATATGCCGGCGATTCCCGGTCTACGGTCAGACAGGCTCCCTGCGATGAGCGGCTCCGATGCATTGCCCGTTTTGCGGCCATACCGAGACTAAGGTGATCGACTCCCGCCTCGCCGGCGAGGGGCGGCAGATTCGCAGGCGCCGCGAGTGTCTGGCGTGCACCGAGCGGTTCACCACGTTCGAGGCTGCGGAATTGCTGCTGCCCACGGTGATCAAGGGCGATCGCAGCCGTGAGCCGTTCGATGAAAAAAAACTTCTGACCGGCATGCAGAAGGCGCTCGAGAAGCGCCCGGTCTCGAGCGAAGCCATCGAAGCGGCCGCCGCGAGAATCCGCCACAAACTGCGCAGCTTGGGGGAACGGGAAATCGCATCGCGCAGCGTCGGTGAGATGGTCATGGAGGAGCTGCGGCACCTGGATGAGGTGGGATATGTCCGTTTCGCTTCCGTATACCGCAGCTTTCAGGACTTGGACGCCTTCCGCACGGAAATCGATCAGTTGCGCCGTCACCGACGCCGCCGTGAGCCCAGCAAAGATCAATTGCCGTTGCTGCCGGGCGATGCCGCAGACGATGAGGAAAAGTGAACGAGGAAATCGCAGCGCAGGCCGAAATCACGGCGCAGGATCGGGTGCATCTGCGGCGCGCCCTGGAGTTGGCGGCGCGCGGCCTTTATACGGCCGATCCGAACCCGCGAGTGGGCTGCGTGATCGCCCATGGGGAACGCGTGCTCGGGGAGGGCTGGCACGCGCGCGCGGGCGAGGCGCATGCGGAAGTCGTCGCGCTGCGTGCCGCGGCAGCGCAAGTCCGCGGCGCGACGGTGTATGTGAGCTTGGAGCCTTGCAGTCACACGGGCCGCACGCCGCCCTGCGCCGATGCCTTGATCGCGGCCGGCGCCGCGCGCGTGGTGTGTTGCACCCCGGATCCGAATCCAAAAGTCGCGGGACGCGGCATCGAGCGCTTGCAACGAGCCGGCATCGCCGTGCAAGTGGGTGCATTTGCCGAGGAGGCGCGCCGCCTCAACGTGGGCTATTTCTCGCGTCACGAGCGCGGCCGGCCCTACGTGCGCCTCAAGTTGGCCATGAGTCTCGACGGCCGCACAGCACCGGCGGACGGCAGCCGCGCGTGGATCAGCGGCACGGCATCCCGCGCCGACGTGCAGACCTGGCGCGCCCGCAGTTCCGCCGTGCTCACGGGCGCCGCCACGGTGCGCAGCGACGATCCGCAGCTCAACGTGCGCCTGAATTACGGGCCGTGGGTGCGCCAGCCGTTGCGGGTGGTGCTCGATACCATGCTGACCACGGCGCGAACGGCCAAGATCTTCAAGCACGGCGAGGCGCTGATTTTCGCGGCGCCCGAGGCTCCGCTGGGGCCGTTCAAGGACCTCACCGTCGAACGAATTGCGCGCAGCGCGGGCGGTCTCGACCTCGACGCGGTCATGCAAGCCCTGGCGGCGCGCGAGATCAACGAGCTGCTGGTCGAGTGCGGTGCGACGCTCGCCGGGGAGTTCGTTGCCAAGCAACTGGTCGATGAGTTCATTCTATACGTCGCGCCTTCCGTGCTCGGCGATGATGCGCCGCCCCTGCTGCGCATCGATGCCGGCGCCGGCGCATTGCCGCTGTTCGAATTTCGCGACGTGCAGCGCATCGGAGACGACATGCGTCTGATCCTCAAACCAAAGAAGCACTAAATGTTCACGGGAATTGTCGCGGCGAAGGGGCGTTTGACCTCCATTGCGGAACGGGGCGGCGATCTGGAGTTGGGTATGGATGCAGCGGGACTCGACGTTGCGCGCATTGCCCTCGGCGACAGCGTCTGCGTCCAGGGCGTCTGCCTCACCGTGACGCGCAAAGAGAACTCGAGCATTTTCGCGGACGTGTCGCGCGAGACCATGGCAAAAACCACATTGGCGACGTTGGCGGTCGGTTCGAACGTCAATCTGGAACCGAGCTTGCGCGCCGGCGATGCGCTCGGCGGCCACATGGTCAGCGGTCACGTTGACGCGGTCGCGCGGCTCGTGAGCCTCGAACCGGATGCGCGTTCCTGGCGCTTGGAATTCGAAATACCGGCGTCCCTGGCGCGATTCGTGGCGGCCAAAGGCTCGATCTGCCTGGACGGCGTCAGTCTCACCGTCAACGCCGTCCAAGGCAGCAGATTCGACGTCAACATCATTCCACACACGCATGCGGTCACGACGCTCGGCGAGCTGCGCGTCGGCGATGGAGTCAATGTGGAAATCGACGTCGTCGCACGCTATCTGGACCGCCTGATCGGCGCCGATCGGCGCTAACCGGTGATTCCGCGCTGCGGACCGCGTGGACCCACGCACGCCGGGCTACAATAGCGGTCTGACCATTGCCGAAGGCGATCTATGGCTGCGTTCAATACAATCGATGAAATTCTCGAGGATCTTCGCCGCGGCAAGATGGCGGTGATCATGGATGACGAAGACCGGGAGAACGAGGGCGACCTGATCATGGCCGCGGAATGCGTGCGCCCCGAGGACGTCAATTTCATGGCGCGCTACGGCCGCGGACTCATCTGCCTGACGCTGACCCGGGATCGCTGCCGTCAGCTGCGTCTGCCGCTCATGGTGAGCGACACGGACCACACACATCGCACGAATTTCACGCTGTCGATCGAGGCTGCGGAAGGCGTGACCACGGGAATTTCCGCGCACGATCGCGCGCACACGGTCAAAACCGCGGTGGCGCTCGATGCGCGTCCCGAGGATTTGCGCCAGCCCGGGCATATCTTCCCGCTGATGGCGCAGCCCGGCGGTGTGCTCACGCGCGCAGGGCATACGGAGGCGGGCTGCGATCTGGCGCGGCTCTCCGGCTTCTCCGCGGCCGCCATGATCGTCGAGATATTGAACGATGACGGAAGCATGGCGCGGCGCCCGGATCTCGAGCGTTTCGCGAAGATGCATGCTCTGAAAATCGGCACGATCGCGGATCTGATCCGCTACCGCCTGAAGAATGAGCGTTCGGTCGAGCGCATCTATGAGGAGTCCGTGGACACCGAGTACGGCGCTTTCAGATTGTGCTGCTATGAAGATCACGTCAACAAGACGGTGCATATCGCTCTGGTGAAGGGCGATCTCAATTCGACGCTGCCGCCGCTGGTGCGCGTCCATATCAAGGACACGCTGCGCGATGTGGTCGGCGTCAAAAACGAGAAGCTCGGCTGGCCGCTGCGCGCGGCGCTGCGCCGCGTGGCCAAGGAAGAATCGGGCGTGGTGGTGATACTGCGGCCGGAAGAGTCTCCGCGGGATTTCATGGAGAGCGTGCGGCTGTTGGATACCAAGCCCAAGCGGCCGCGCGCCGGTGCCACCGTCGTGCGCACGTATGGCATCGGCGCGCAGATCCTCCAGGATCTCGGCCTGAAGCGCATGCGCGTCTTGAGCGCTCCGAAACAGCTGCAGGGGCTGGCCGCTTTCGACCTGGAAATCACCAGTTACGTGGACGGCGATGATTGAACACGGCTTGCGCTTATACTCTCAAGATCCTGCAACGCGAGGAATGACCTGTGCCGACTGAACAGCCGAAAACAATCGAGGGAGAATTGCTCGCGCGCGACCTGCGCTTTGCGATACTGGCCTCGCGCTTCAACGAGTTCGTGGTGGAACCGCTGATTCGCGGCGCACTCGACGCGTTCCGGCGCCACGGCGTGGCCGACAAGCAAATCGACATCGTGCGGGTGCCGGGTGCCTTCGACATTCCCATCGTCGCGCGCAAGCTCGCGCTGGCGCAGCGCTATGAGGCGCTCGTTGCCCTGGGCTGCGTGATCCGCGGGCAAACGCCGCATTTCGACTATGTCGCAGGCGAGTGCGCGGGCGGGATCGCGCGGGTCGCGCTCGAATCGGGCGTGCCGATCGCCTTTGGCGTATTGACGACCGACACGGCGGAACAGGCGGTCGACCGCGCGGGAGGGAAGGCCGGCAACAAGGGTGCCGACGCCGCGCTGGTTGCGCTCGAGATGGCTAATTTATTGCGCCGCTTGGACGACTAGGAGCCTGTCTGAGCATCCCTGCTTCAGGGGCCTCGGCCCATCGGGCCCGCAGTCTGGCGCGCCGGCTGGCGCTGCAGGCTCTTTATCAAATCCAAATCAATCCGCTTCCCTGGCAGGATGTCGAGACGCAATTCGTCCATGACCCGGAGGCGGACCGCGTCGACCTGGATTATTTTCGAGGTCTAATCCAAGCCATCGCCCCGAATCGCGAGGCGCTGGACTCGCGCTTGGCCGGTTTGTGCGAGATCGCGCCTCGGGAACTCGATCCGGTCGAGCACGCGGTCCTGTGGCTCGGTTTGCATGAATTGCAGGCGCACCCCGAGTTGCCTTACCGGGTGGCGCTCGCAGAAGCCGTGCAATTGGCCAAGCAATTTGGCGCGACCGATGGGCACAAGTTCGTCAATGCCGTGCTGGACCGGGCCGCGCAGGAGTCGCGGCCGCAAGAATATGGAACCTGAACTCGGCGAGTTCGAACTCATTCGCCGTTTTTTCGTGCGGCCCGGCACCGCACGCCATCCTGAAGTGCTGCTCGGCATCGGCGATGACGCGGCGCTGCTCGATGTTCCCAAGGATTCTGACTTGGCGGTGGCTGTCGACACCATCGTGGCGGGTCGGCACTTTCCCGAGGGTAGCGACGCGCGCTCGATCGGCCACCGGGCGCTGGCGGTCAATTTGAGCGATATGGCCGCCATGGGCGCGGTGCCGGCCTGGGCGACCTTGGCGTTGACGATGCCCGGCGCCGATTCGGCGTGGCTCGAGAAATTCGCCGCGGGATTTTTGGACCTCGCCGACGCGCATTCAGTCGCGCTGGTCGGCGGCGACACCACGCGCGGTCCGCTCACCGTGAGCGTGCAGATTCTCGGGTGTGTGCCGCGTGGAAGCGCGCTGCGGCGCGCCGGCGGCGCGCCCGGAGACATCCTGGCGGTCAGCGGCACGCTGGGCGACGCCGCCGCGGGGCTCGCATTGCGCCAGGGGCCTGCTGCAGCGAAGCTTGCCCCCGATGCGCAACAGCTGCTGCAGCGTTTTGACTACCCCGCGCCGCGGGTACGGCTTGGGCAGGCGGCTCGCGGCATCGCCAGCGCGGCGATGGACCTGTCCGACGGCCTGGTCGGCGATCTGCCGAAACTGGCGCAGGCCAGCGGTGTCGCCGCGCATGTGCGCATTGAAGCGCTGCCGCTGTCGGCCGCGCTGCGCAATTCCGTCAGTCCGAGCCAGGCGCGCGATTGGGCCCTTGCCGGGGGCGATGACTACGAACTGCTGCTCGCAGTGCCGGAAAAGCGCTTCGCCGAGCTCCAAGGGGCGGCCGCGCGATTGAACTTAACGTTGACCCCCATCGGCGAATTGCGCGCCGGCGCGGGCGTGACGTGGTCACTAAACGGTGAAGAATTCGCGCCGCAAGTCTCAGGTTACGACCACTTCGCCCAAGCCTCGACCGAAATCACAGTTTAGCGCCAGCCACCCCAGTATCCTCGCTTCATTGAAGTCGAATGACGCTGCGCGGCGCACGGTTACCCTTGACCAATAATCGCTCCACTAATCTTGCGAAAGCCCCGGCGGGCCGTGGATCGTTGCCCGAAAAAATCGGCAAATATGTGATCATCAATGAAGTCGGGCGCGGCAGCACCGGCGTCGTCTATCTTTCGCATGACCCCTATTACGGGCGCGACGTGGCCATCAAGGTCTACAACGTCGATGCCAGCGGCGATGAAAATCGCAAAAAGATCGCCCGCAAGATGTTTCTATCCGAGGCGCACATGGTCGGCATGCTGCAGCACCCGAACATATTGCCGATTTATGACGCGGGAGAAGAAAACGGGCACTGCTACATCGTGACCGAGCATGTGCACGGCGCGCGCACGCTTGCAGCTTACTGCCGTCCCGATAATTTGCTGCGCATCGACGATGTCGTGGAGTTGGTGTACAAGGCGGCCCGCGCATTGCACTACGCGCACAGCCGCGGCGTGATTCACCGCGACATCAAGCCCAGCAACATCATGCTCACGCTCGACAGCGACGTGCGCATCATCGATTTCGGCATCGCGCTGGTGGCCGACTCGGAGATCTCGCGGATTGAAGGCATCGCCGGCAGCCCTTCCTACATGTCTCCCGAACAGGTGCAGTCGATCGAGTTGACCAATCGTTCCGACCTGTACTCCCTGGGCGCCGTCATGTATGAGCTCTTGACCGGCACGCGGCCGTTCCGCGCCGGCAATTTGCAGAAACTGCTGCATCAGATCGTATTCGCGACGCCGCCGCCGATTCACCTGCTGCGGCCGGAGATTCCCGAGGAACTCGAGAATGTCACGGCGATGGCGCTGCAGAAGGACCCCGACAAGCGCTACAAAACCGGGCTGGATTTCGCCGCCGAATTGACCCGCGTGCACCAGAAGCTGCGCGCGCAGTACAACCGGATCGATCAGCAGGAGCAATTCAGCCTGCTGCGCAAATTGAAATTCTTCCATGAATTTTCCCATGGCGAAATCTGGGAAGTGCTGCGCGCCAGCAGCTGGCAGGACTATGCGGATGCCGAGGAGATCGTCAAGGAAGGCGAGATGGACGACCGTTTTTATATCATCGTCCAAGGCAGAGTGGGCGTTCAGCGCCACGGCAAAGCGCTCGGCTATTTGGACAGCGGCGATTGCTTCGGCGAAACCAGCTACGTGCGCGGCGCGAAGCGGACCGCGACGATTTGCGCTTCCGGCTCCGTGACCGTCATGAAGGTCAGTTCGACGCTCCTCGAGCAGGTGTCCGCCGAATGCCAGCTGCGCTTCAATCAAGTCTTTCTGCGCAGCATGATCGGGCGTCTGCAAAGCGCGGAGCGCGGCGTCTCCTAAGCGGCGGCTTCCTTGTCGTGCTCAATCATCGCGTATGCCGAATGGTTGTGAATCGACTCGAAATTCTCCGACTCGATGATATAGGCCTTGACGCGCCTGTCATTGTTGAGCGCCACCGCGACGTCGCGCACCGTATCTTCGACGAACTTTGGATTGTCGTAGGCGCGCTCGGTGACGTATTTTTCATCCGGACGCTTCAATATTCCGTAGACCTCGCATGAGGCTTCACGCTCGGCGATCTCGATCAACTCTTCCAGCCACATATGTTCGGCCAGTTTCGCCGTCAAGGTTATGTGCGAGCGCTGGTTGTGCGCGCCATAGTCGGAGATCTCCTTCGAGCAGGGACAGAGGCTCGTGGTGGGGACGACCACCTTCAGCCAAACCTCGGTTTTGCCGGCGCGGTGCTCGCCGAAAATCGTAGCCTGATAATTCATGAGGCTTTCGACGCCGGAGACCGGCGCCTTCTTCATCACGAAGTAGGGGAAGGTCATTTCGATGTGGCCGGCGCTGGCGGCCAAATGCTCGGTCATTTCCGCCAACATGAGCCCGAAGGACTCGACGGAAATCTCGCGCTCATGGCGATGCAGGATCTCGACGAAACGCGACATGTGCGTGCCCTTGAAATTGTGCGGCAGGTTCACGTACATGTTGAAATTTGCCACCGTGTGCTGTTCGCCGCGCGCCCGGTCCTTGACCTTCACCGGATGAAAAATGTCCTTGATGCCCACCTTGTTGATGGGTATCTGGCGCGTGTCGGCATGTCCCTGGACATCCTCGACAGGCTTGAGCTTGGGCTTTTTGGGCGAGACTGCGGCGTTCATAATCATGAATTTTAGACTATTCGACCTGACTTGGCTCTGCAGCCAGGCTCAAAAGGCGTCCTCCATGCGCTGGACGTTGGGCGCCGGGCCGCGATTTCAAGCGTCTTGCGTCTCAAATCGGCCGGCAGGGCTTCAAACGCGGCGCTGAATCACGTACGAGGCCAGCCATGCCAAGACTCGCGCTCCCTCGCCGAGCCGCCCCAGCCTGCCGCAGGCGCGCTGCTGCAGCTCGCGCGCGCGTACCTTCGCCGCCTCGAGACCCATTACGCTGGGGTAGGTCGGCTTGGCCCTTGCGGCGTCGGCGCCGCGGGTCTTACCCATCTCTTCCGTCTTGCCTTCGACATCGAGGATGTCGTCTTGGATTTGGAACGCGAGTCCGATGTCCTGGGAATAGCCGTCCAACGCATCCCAATCGGCAGCGCTCAAATTCTCCGCGCAAGCCGCCGCCATCAGCACGCTCGCGCGGATCAGCGCGCCGGTCTTGAGCCTGTGCATGGCTTCGAGCTGTTCGAGCGTCAAGGTGCTGCCCACGGCCGCGAGGTCGATTGCCTGGCCTCCGGCCATGCCGGCGGTGCCGCTCGCATCCGCGAGGATCTGGATCATTTTCAAGCGCGCATCGCCCGTCACGCCCGCCGTGCGATCGCGCGACAGCAATGAGAAAGCCAATACCTGCAGCGCGTCGCCAGCGAGAATCGCGGTGGCCTCATCGAAAGCGCGATGCGTCGTCGGCTGCCCGCGCCGCAGATCATCGTCGTCCATGGCGGGCAGATCGTCGTGAACCAACGAATACGAATGAATGAGCTCCACCGCGGCCGCCGGCGCGTCCAAAATATCCGCGGGGATCTGCAATGCCTCTCCGGTGCAGTAAACCAACAAGGGGCGCAGCCGCTTGCCGCCGCCCAACACCGCGTAGCGCTGCGCGGCGTGCAATCGCTGCGGCACCACATCGGCCGCCGGGAGCGCAGCGTCCAGGACCGCTTGCACGCGTGCTTGATAGCCGCGCATCCGCGCTTCCATCGCGTCCGCATTCACGTCGCGGTCAGCCCTTGTCGGGTTCGTCGGGCATGAAATCTTCAACCGCCGGCTCGCCGGCCTTTTTCAACAGGATTTCAACTTTTTGTTCCGCTTCCTTGAGAGCGCTCTGACAGGCGCGCGTCAACATGACGCCGCGCTCGAATGCCGCGAGCGATTCCTCCAACGGCAAATCGCCGTGCTCCAAGCGCTCCACCAGTTCCTCCAGGTCGCGCATCGCGGTCTCAAAGTCGGGTGTTTCCTGTTTTGTCGGTTTTGGGGTGGGCATGGCTCTTGGAACGGTACACATGCGCTCCCGCGCGGTCAAACGCCGCGCGGGCACTGTAGGAATTTGTCAAGCCGTGAGGCGCGTCACAACCAGGGGGTCGCGTGCCGCTGCGTTTTGGGTAACATTGCTGCTGGGAAGCTATATGCCAATGTCAATCAAATCAATGATCGTCTGTGGCTGCGTCGCCGCCGTGGCGGTCTCGACGGCGGCTTGCAGCCCTCGGCGCATTCCCCCGGTAACCGTTGCGGATCTCATGGAGGATCGAGTCGCGCTCGACGGTGTACTCCTGAAGTGCAATAAAGATCCCGCGAAGGCGAGCAGGGATTCGGACTGCTTGAACGCGCGTATCGCGATCGAGCGGCTGGCGGCGCGGGTCGATCCGGCGGTAGAGGCGAAGCGGGTCGAGGACTTTGAGCGCAGCCGCGAGCAATTGCGGCTGGCCGAAGACAAGAAGCGTCAGGAGCAGGAATCCAAGACCAAGGTGGATGCCTACCATTTGCCCGTCATCCCCGTCGAGCCGACACCGCCTCCGAAGGACCCGCAGTCGCCGACGGTCAGTCAGACGAGCCCCTAGGAATACCCGGCCGGCCGGCGCCTATTCTCCGGCGCGACGCCGCTTTGCCTTCAGCAGAACATCCACCGCCTCCGGCCGATCGTCCCAGTAGTCGAGGCGAACCCGGTCGTCCGGCAGCTGGGTCACGGTGGCGGGCTCCGCACTGAAGGTGCAGTACCAGCCCGATGGCAGCACCACCGCGTTTCGCGGTCTTCCCAGGCTGCGGTCGAAAACGAGTTCATCGCCGTCCAGCTTGTAGCTCACCGGCGCCGTGTAAGTCTCTGCGATGCGCAGCCGCAACGTTTGTCCAGCCTGCAGGGCCGGAAAGGGAATCACCACCACTCGAGCTTTTGGCGGCGCCGCTTCGCCCACGTTGATTTTGGAAGCGGCCAGCTCGCCGCCGCTCATCTCCAGTGTTTTCAACGCTTCGCCGGTGTCGAGAATGCTCGCCGACGGATGGCTGGCGACGCTCCCTTCGCGAACGATATTTGCGTAGCCGCTGATGCCGGGGCGCGTCTCGGTGTAATCGTGGTACAGGCTGAACGCATGCGTTTCGGGCTGCTGCAGGAAATACACGATGTCGCGGTCCTGGTGCGCGCGCTCGGACAGCCGCTCCTGTTCGGTCGCGCCGCTGAAGGGCGACTCCCAGCTGCGCGCGGCGGTCGACGCTTTCGGCAGCGAGGCGGCTCCGGTCTGCGCGGTGTTGCGCGCCCGCAAGATCAACGGCGCTTCGCCGCTTCCCGGGTGCAGGAAACTGACGGCGATACGTCCGTCTTTCTCGGTGCGAATCTGCGCGGGCACGCTCAATGCCGTCACTTCATATCCCGGCGGCAGCACGATTTTGTTGCGCTTCACGCCCAAGGGCCGATCGAAGACGATGGCGTTGCCCTCCGCATGGTAGCTTTTGGCATCCTTGTACGTCTTGACGATCACCACGCGCCCTTGTCCATGCAATGGCACCGGCCGCGCCAGCGTGACCTTGATGTAGTGGGTATCCAAATCCGCGCCGGGCATCAACGGATCGGTTCGAGCCTGCGCGCCGCTGACCACCTCGAAATGCAGCGGCGTGCCCTGCATCGCGTCAATCACGCTCTCGTCGCTCGCGGCACTGCCCTTGCGGATGGGATTGTAGAAAAATTTTGCGCCGGCCGTCGTCGCGGTCACTTCATAATAAATCTTGAAACTCGAGGTCTCGGGAGCGAGCAGCTCGTAGCGCGTGTATTCATCCGTTTCGGTTTGCGCGACCGCGTCCGGAAAATACAATCCATCCTTGGTCGCTTGTTGTGCCTGCGTCTGAACGGCGGCAATTGCGGTCAAGCCAAACGCCAGGGCCGCCCAATACAGTGTTCGCATAATTCACCTCGTTTTCAAAGAACTAGCCTGCGGCCGGCAATACCTCCATCATAGCGGGCGCACTGCCGCACTATAGGCGCGCATCGACGTTGAGGGAATCCACCGATTACTTCCCGCCGCCGCTCCCGCTACTATTGATGGTCGGAACAAATGCTCAATTGGAGAACGATAATGACTCGATACAAAATCGGCGCTTTGCTGGGTCTGGCGCTGGCGCTGGCATTGCCTGCTTTCCTCGCGGCCGCGCCCGCATCGAACCCTCCGGATCGAAAGCCGGACGGCGACTCGCAAAAATCCGACGGCGGCAAGTTCGAGCCGTTCAAATCAGAGTCGGTGACCAGCACCGGAACGGTGACCATCGGCGGCCAATCCATCGCCTATCAAGCCGTCGCCGGCACGCTCATCGTGCACCCGAAGGATTGGGACGACGTGCCGCGCGATCCCAAGGCGGATCGTCCAAACCCGGGCCCGGGCGAGGAGGGCGGAGAGGGCAAGAACCCGAGCGCCGAAGCCTCGATGTTCTATGTCGCTTATTTCAAGAATGGCGGCGGCGCCCGCCCCGTGACCTTTATCTACAACGGCGGTCCTGGGTCTTCAACCGTATGGCTGCACATGGGCGCCTTCGGTCCGCGCCGCATCGTGACCGCAACCGATGCGCACACACCCGCGGCCCCCTACTCCTTGATCAACAACGGTTCGAGTCTGCTCGATGCGTCCGATCTCGTCTTCATTGATGCGCCCGGCACGGGATTCAGCAGGATTGCGGGCAAGGACAAGGAAAAGGCGTTCTACGGCGTGGATCAAGACGCCTATGCTTTCGCGCAATTCATCTCGCAGTTTCTCACCAAGTACGGGCGCTGGAATTCACCCAAGTATCTGTTCGGCGAGAGCTACGGAACACCCCGCTCGGCAGTGCTCGTCAATCAACTGCAATCCGAGCGCTCCATCGATTTCAACGGCGTGATTCTGTTGTCGCAGATCCTCAATTTCGATCTCAGTCCCGATCGTCCCGAGGGCAACCCCGGCATCGACACGCCCTATCAGACGGTTCTACCCACCTATGCTGCGACCGCTTGGTATCACAAGAAATTGCCGGGCGAACAGCAGGATCTCGAGTCGCTGCTCGCGGAAGTGGAACAGTTCGCGATGGGCGACTATGGACGCGCGCTGGCCGCGGGGTCCGATCTGAGTCCCGCCGATAGGCAGGCCATCGCGGAGAAACTGCACCAGTACACCGGCCTTCCGGTGCAGTACATCCTGAAGGCAAACCTGCGCATCGACGGCGGGGAATTTCGCCAGAGCTTGCAGGAGGATGCCGGACTCACCACAGGCCGTCTCGATACCCGATTTTCCGGTCCGGACATCGATCCACTGAACCAGCGCGCGGAATACGATCCGCAGTCCACCGCGTTGGGATCGGCCTATGTCTCCGCGTTCAATGAGTATGCGCGCAAGGAGCTTCGCTATGGCGATGACAAGGATTTCAAACACAGCATATCGGCCGGCAGGAATTGGAATTTCGCGCACCAGCAGCCGGGTCAGAATCAGCGCTTCGGCTCCTCGCGTCAGGGTTCCAACGTCATGCCGGATCTGGCGAACGCGATGAAAACCAATCCAAATCTAAAGGTCCAGCTGAATGCGGGCTATTTCGATCTGGCGACGCCGTTCTACCAGGGTATCTATGAAATGCGGCACCTGCCGATTCCCGAAAATCTGCATTCGAATATCGAGTTCAAGTTCTATGATTCCGGCCATATGGTCTACGCCAAGGATGCGTCGTTGAAGCTGCTGCACGACAATGTCGCCGGTTTCATCCGCCGAACCAGCAACCAAGGCAATTGAAGCTGGGGGCGTCGCGCGGCGCGAAAGGCCGCGCGGCATTCCCGCACCCGGAGCGTACGTACCCTCGAGCGGTTATTGCGCGGGCGCGTCCTTGAGGTAAATGGCGAGCCAGCGGTGCACTTCGTCGTAGAAATGACGGCTATCCTCGGGTTTGAGAATCCAATGCCACGCATCCGGCCAGACCAGCAGGCGGCTCGGGACGCGCATGCGCTGCAATGCGCTCCAATTCTCGAGCGTATTGTTGATGGGAACCCTGAAGTCGCGCTCGCCGATGCTCAGGAGCATCGGTGTCTTCCAGCTCGCCGCATAGGAGAGGGGACTCTGATCGTGCCACACCGGATTGCCTGCCCACGGCGGGCCCGCCATTGGTCAGTTCGCGGCCGTAGATACTGTCGCTGGTCCCCCACTGGCTGGCGAGATCAACCTCGCCGGCGTGGCTGACGATGCATTTGTAGCGTGTGGTGGTCGCTTCGATCCAGTTGGCCAAGTGTCCGCCGTAACTGGCGCCGGCCGCACAAGCCCGCGACCCGTCGATAAACGGATACCGTTTGATGGCCTCATCGACCGCCTGGTCGATTTCATCGCCCGGTGTCTTCAAAGGATCAAGTTTGATGGCTTGCGCGAACTTCTCGCCGAAACTGGTCGAACCGGTGTAGTCGGTCATCAAGATGACATAGCCGGGCGCCGCCAACAGGTGATAGTTCCAGCGCAGACCGATCTGATCCGCATTGTTGCTGGCCGCTCCGCCGTGAATCAAAACCAGCAGAGGGTATTTTTTTGCAGCGTCAAAAGCCGGCGGCAGCACGATCATGTTGTGGATATTGCGGCCTCGGGCGCTGGTGAAATAGAAATGCTGCGGCGGCCGCCAATCGATTGCCGCCGCTGCGGCGGCATCCACCTCGGTGAGATTGCTGTGCGTGTGCCGCTTAGGATCGATGCGTACGATTTGCGGCGGGCTGACCGAACTGCCGTAGGTGGCGATGAGAATGGGTTTCGCCGTCCTTTCTGGAATCTCGAGCGAGGTGTAGCCGCCGGTGGCCGGTTCGGTCACCAAGACCGGCTTGCCGCCCCCCGCGGCAACTTGATAGATATTTTCCTTTCCGGCATCCGGCACCAGCAGGTAGACCTGCTTGCCGTCCGGAGTGAGCGCATAGCGCGCGGGTTCCCGGTCGAAGTCGCGCGTTACCAGCGCCGCGTCGCCGCCCGCCGGCCACGGCACTTGGTAGAGCCGCGGCAGATGATAGACCTCTGAATCCTGCACCTCGTACTTGAAGAATAGCGACTTGCCGTTGGGGCTGAAGCTTGCCTCGATGTATCGGCCGGAAGCAGGAGTCACGATGCGCGGTTCGGCGCCGTCCGCGGTCATGCGATACAAGTGGTAACCGACGTGCGCGTACGCGGCATTCCATCGTTGCGCGGTGGCCGTAAAGAGCACCTCGCGTCCGTCCGGACTCCACAGCGGCGCGAGCGTCACTCCGGAGTCCGTTTCGGATCCCGAGTATCCCGAGGCGCGTGCCAGGGCGGTTCCCGAAAGGATGTCCTTAGGCTGTGATCCTGGCTCGACGGACTGCACCATCAGGGTGGGGTGGCGATCGTCCAGCCATTGATTCCAAAAGCGGATCGGAAAATGTTCATAGGTGCGCACGTTGTATTTGCGCGCCTTGCGTTCCGCCGCGATTTTTTTGTTGGCCTCATCGTCCAGCGCGTTGGGATAGACCAACGATTCGAATAGTATTGCCTTGCCGTCCGGCCGCCATTTTGGATTCGAGGCGCCGGTGGATAGCGAGGTGAGCCGCCGTGCCTCTCCGCCCTCGGCCAGATTCAAAATATAGACTTGTTCGGCATCGTCGGATTCGCGCTTGGTGGTGAAGGCGATGCTGCTGCTGTCCGGCGACCAGGCGAGGCCGCCCTCCGGGGCTTTTGTATTGGTGATGCGCCGCGGCGTTTTGAGGCCATCGGCGGAAACCAACCATAAGTCGCTCACGGCCTTGTCGGTCTCGTAAGAAGGTTCCAACACCGAGTACACGACCCATTTGCCGTCGGGACTGACGGCGGGCGCGCCGACGCGTTTCATCATCCAAAGCGACTCGTGAGTGATGGGCTTGACGGCCAAGGATGCCTCAGCGCGCGGCGCGGATGGCGCCAGTGCAAAAGCCGCCGCCATGGCGATGGTGCAGAATCCAACCGGTGCCTTCATCGGGTGTTACTCGTTATGCGGCCACGCGGAATACTCAGACAGGCTCCTAGTATACGGCGCCGCTGATTCAGCGGCCGTGCGAATTGTCATTTCGCGTGCGCAACCATGAGCACATTGGCGAAGTGCGTGCCCTGGCTCATCGGCGTCGCCTGTGCGTCGAAGCCGCACTCGCTCAAGAGACTGCGCCACTGATCCGTGCTGCGGCAATGCGTAGCCACGGTTGCATGGCCGCGCAACAGCATGACCAGCTTGTCGACCAATTGACTGTAGCGAAAGCGCAGGCCGCCATCCGCATCGCCGATGCGCAACAGCAGCAGGCCGCGCGCGGGCAATGCGGCGCGCACGCGCTTCAGCACCTGCAGCTGCTCTTCCCGGCCAATGTAGTGCAGGACATCGAGGATGACCACGGCATCCGTCGTGCCGAATTCAGCGCTGCGGATATCGCCCTGCGATATATCGCATTCGGGACCGAGCGCGGCGCGCGCCCGCTCCACATCGCGCCGCCTCAATTCGATGCCGCGAGTCGAACGCGGTCTGGGCGCCGGCGGCCAGCCGAGCGGCCAGGCGCCGCTCTCATAACAGAACCGGGCGGCCTCGAGCCAGGCGGCCAGCAGTCCTTGGCCGCATCCCAAGTCCAGAATTCGGCCGCGGCCGAGCAGCAGGCCGCGCTCCAGCAGCGCGCGAAACACCGGGTCGCCGCGCAGCCTGCCGCGCGCAAACTGGTATGCGAATGCGCCGGCGCTGCGGTATGGCTCGCTGGCCCGATCGATCAGCACTGCATGTTCCGTACCGGCTCCTTGCGACCGCTTCAGTCATCAGCCCATGGGCCAAGCGTAATATTACTACGTCACGCCAATGGCAGATGGTGCGGGCGCACCAACATGTGCCAGTCTTGGTGCTCTTCCAGAATCAGTTCGATGGCTTCCGTGATCGAGTCTTTGATTGCCTCAGCCTCGGGCCCAGGTCCCAAGTTCGCGGATGCTGCGCGGATCGATCCAATGGCGCGCTGCAATTCTCCCCACAGGCGCTCCGAAGTTGAGCCGAGGCGATAGGCCTCGGACTGGGCAAGCGCGCCATGCAGCGAGGCGCCAAGCGCCGGGAAAAACGTCGTCAGCAGCGAGAGCCAAACGGTGTGCACGGCAAGGTGCAGCAGCGCACCGAAAGCGGTCAACCCGAACAAGCCGATATTCAAGGAATGGACCCGGTGCAGCAGGGCGTGCTGCTTGATCGCGACCCGATGGTGATAATGAGCCTGCGCCTCGAGGATGCCGGTGGTCCATTGCGCGTATTTCGCGACGAACTTGGGGTCCGACCAGGCTGCATCGAGCAGCGTCCTCGCCAGAGACTCGTTCTTTGAGCAAATTGCTTCCAGTTCGTCGCCGCTGCGCAGGTGGTTGCCGGGATCGAAGACGCGCATGTACCAATTTGCCGAGGGCTCGGGTTGCGAAAAATCGATGAGAGGCGCGACCAGCGGGAGGTACCAAATCAATTCCGCGGCGGTGCGGGCGCGCAGCCACTGTCCCTGCCAGTCGCGCCGATGCCCCACCCAGTAGATACAGCTCACCGTGCCGATGACCGCGACTTCGGCGAGCGCCCAGAGCCCCAGCAGGGGGTGCGACAGGTGACGCCGATCATCCCACCCGAGAGCGAGCGGCAGCACTGCGAACAGCACGGCGACCGCGCTCAACAAATAAATTGCCCAAAATCCGCTCCGGTAACGGTGGCCGTAGTGCACCGCGCGCGCATCAAACATCAGATGGGCGGGAGCTAACGCCTCGATCAGGGGCAGCAATCGCTCCGGAGGGCTGGCCGCAGCCGGCGGCGGCGGGATTTGCAATCGGGTGCCGACCAAGAGCACTCGCTGGATTGTCTGATGCAGCGCCATGGGCTTATGGGTTCAGGATCTCGTAAGTGCTGGCAAATATGTCATGGGCGACGATACCGAGACTGCCGTCTCCATAGTCCACCAGCCAATCGCCGGGATGGCCCGAGAGCGTTGAGATTTCATCGGCGAGCTGCACATCGAAGTGCTGTTGCATCTGCAGCGCCAGAATGTGGTACGGAAGGCTCATATAGCGGCCGGACGCGCCGGCGACGGTCGGAGGGATCGGCCGATATTTGTGCGAAAATTTGCCATGCGACACCCGCCAATGGTGACCGCCGTTGCCGGTCAATATCGCATCGCCGGGATGCGCGTGCACCACCCCCTCCGGCGTGCGCACCGTGCAGGCGACGTCGGTGAAGCGAACTTCCACCGTACGTTCCAGTTTTCTCGCCTCGACATGCTTGGGATTGCCAGAGACCTCGGACGAATACCCGCTCTTCCCACTACAGCGAAATATCAACTCATCTCATCCTTTGTTATTCTAGTCATCGCCGGAATCATACCAACAAGCAACCGGCGGTATTCAGCGAATCGAGCGATTCACGCGGCGCAACGGCTCCGCGGCGCTCCGGCGCCGCGGACGAGCCGGTCAAATGTCACTTCTTTTGTTCTTCCAGCGGATAGGTGCGTGCGGGCTCCGCGCTTTGCGCGGCTCCGGGAGGTTGCCCCGCGGTAGCCGGAACATCGGCCTGCGGCGCAGGCGAAGTGCGGATCGCGGTGCCGGTAGCCTGCGCCAGCCGCTCGAGGAATCGTTGCGCAGCGGCTGGAGCCGCGGGCGCCTGTCCGGAGAAGATCTCCGACGCAGTGACGCCGTTCTTGTGATAGAACGACGCGTTCGCCGAGCGGTCGATCGAGATCACGCTGCCGTCGAGCGCGACTCCGCCGAACAGTCCGCGCGTGCGCGCATAGGAATAGATTTCCGCGTTGAAATTCATGTCCGTGGCAGCCGACCCTTGCCGGCCCACCGGTCCGGTAGCGACTGAAGCATCCGCACCCAGCGTCAGTTTGCCGCCGGCGATGCCCTCAATACCGGTCCTCGTGGTGAACACCAAGATGATGTCCGATGATTGCGCGCCCGCCTGAAAACCCCAGCTGCCGCCGGTCAGAGAGACGAATACGGGATTACTCCAGGGAGCATTCAATTTTTCGCGCACCGAGAGCACGCCATTGCCATGACGGCCGCCGAAAATAAATGCGACTTTGGTGACATCCGGAATCACCGCGATGCCGTAGGCATGCGCGAGCAGAGTATCGGGCAGCCGCACGTCGGGCATCGCTCTGACTTCTTCGAGGACCTCGGTGGCGGTGAGCAAGCGTCCTTCTTCGCGCGCGCCGGCGTGTGCAACATTTACAAAAGCAGCCGCGAAAATCGCCGCCACAAACGCCACGCCGGGGTGTTTTCTGTTTGGCATCGGGAACCCTCCAATATTGCGGGTAGTCTACCGCAAGACGGAGGCGGCGGGCGGCTTGAGTTCGCCGAGGACGCGCAGCGCCTCGGCTTCACGATGATGGGCGCGAAAATAATCGGCGAGACGTTGCGTCGCCAACACGGCATCAGGATGCAGCGGTCCAACCGTCTGCAATAATTTGGATCGCGCTGCAACCAGCATCCGTTCGCCTTCGGCGGCGTCATTCTTTGCAATCAACAGCGAGCCGAGGCTCGCTTTGATGCGGGCGGCGCGCCAATCTCCGGGTCCTGCCGAACCCAAATCGATATCCAGGGCCGCGCGCAGTTCGCCCTCCGCATCCGCCAATCGTCCGCTGCGCAAGAGCGCCTCGCCCAGCAGATATCGCGTGGCGGCCACGTACAGATGCCGCGGCGGGAGCGACTTCTCGTATATTTTCAGCACCTGGCGCGCTGTCTGCTCGGCGGCCTCCAGGTTGCCGGCATCGAGATACAACTTCGCGACAGCATCCATGAAATAGCCGACCATGTAATGCTCGGGGCCCAAGCGCTGCGAAATTATTCTCACGGCGTCCTGGGTTATTTTCATGGCGCGAAGCGGGTCGCCCTCGCGCTCGTAAACCGTGCCGAGATTGGCCTCGATCGAGGCGACGCGCTGATTATCGAGACCAAAATCGCCGCGCTCGATCTGCAAGGCCTCATTCAGCATTTGTTCCGCCTCGGCGTACTTTGCTTGCTGCGTCAGCAGGTAGCCCAAATTTGCCATCGCGGCCGCATAGTCGGGATGATTCCGGCCGACGGTTGCGCCCAGCAAGTTCATCGAGTCGCGCAGCAACTGCTCGGCGTTCACATAATTGCCGGACCATTGCGCGGCGCCCGACAGAGCGCCCAGCGTCGATGCTATCCCCAAGCGTTGATCGCCGGGCGCACTGCGATATAGAGCGAGCGCCTCGCCAAACAAGGTCTTGGCGAGATCCGGATCGCTCTTGGCATTGAGCGAGAAGTATCCGTATTGATACAAGATGTCGGCCGTCTCGACCGAAGGCGGCGCGCTGGCGCTCCTGGAGAGCGCCACCGCCTCTTTGATATTCGCCTCGGCGCCGGCCAGCCGGCCGGCATCGGTCTGAGCTTGGGACAAATTGGCGAGCGCCGCGGCGAGCTTGCCGTTGTCGACCGGATGCGCGTCGCGGCGGATCGCCACCGCTTGTTCGAACAGCGGTATGGCGCGATCATTCAAGCCCTGTCGACGGTAGGCGAGACCGATGCTTTCGAGCAGCTGGGCGCGGACTTCAGGCTGCAGAGTCAGGTTGCCTTTGATTTTTTCGGCGCCCTGGTCCAGCAAATCCTTGGCGGTCGGTTCTTTGCCTTGGGCGTTGAACGGGTCCGCCTGCGAAAAAACGTCGACCATGAAGGCGGAAACTTGCTGGGCGCGGTCCCGCTCGAGTGCGGTGGCATCGCGCGCGAGCGAAATGCGGTGGTTTTCCCACAGCGTCACGCCGGCGATCAGAGCCAAGCCGACGAATGCCGCGGCCGCCGCGACCGTGGCAAGCAAATTGCGGCGCAGGAACTTGGCGGCGTTGTAGCGCCAGTCGCCGTGGCGCGCCCGCACCGGCTGGCCGAGCATGTGCCGGCGCAGATCGTCGGCCAGCGCTTCAACCGAGGAATATCGGCGGTCCGGCTCCTTGCGCATCGCCATGCCCACGATGGCGTCCAAATCGCCGCTCAATCGCGCGCGCAAGCGTTGCGGAGATAGGCCGCGTCGATCGGAAATGCGGCTGCGATCGGCGTCGGTCTCGCCTTTGAGTTTTGCAACCACCACCTGGCTCGGACGGGCCGGATCGTCCATGCAGATCGCGCGTTCCAATTGCAGCTGGCTGTAGCTCAAGAGCCGATAGGGCGATCGACCCGTCAGCAATTGGTACAGCAGCACCCCGAGCGCATAAATGTCGGTCGCCGTGGTGATGGGCCTTCCCAAAACCTGTTCCGGCGCGGCGTTTTCAGGCGTAAGGATCCGCTCCTGCAGACGCGTGACGGGCAGGGTATGCGACAGATTTTCCGGCGCCAGCAATTTCGCGATGCCGAAGTCGAGCAGCTTCGGATTTCCTTCATCGGTGACGAAGATGTTCGATGCCTTGATGTCGCGATGAACCACCAAGTTGCGGTGCGCGTAATGAACCGCGGCGCAGACCGAAATGAACAGTTCGAGGCGCTCGCGGACGAAGAGGGTGCGCCGGTCGCAGTAGCTGTCGATGGATTCGCCATCGACATACTCCATGACCAGATACGGCGTGCCGTCCTCGAGGTCGCCGCTGTCGATGAGGCGTGCGATCGAGCCGTGATCGAGCGTCGCGAGGATGTGGCGCTCGCTGTGCAGGCGGCTGCGCAGCCGCGGATGCACCGTGGCGTGCTGCAGCACCTTGATCGCGACCACCTGATGATATTGCGAATCATCGCGCTCGCCGCGGTACACCACGCTCATGCCCCCGTGGCCGAGTATCGAAACGACGCGATAGGGTCCGACGCGCGTGCCGAGCAACCGGTCGCGATGGTCCTCCAGCAGCGATTCGGCGGCCGCGCCGACGGCGTGCAGCAGCGGATCGTCCTTGCCGCCGTCCCGCTCCAATAGCGATTGCACCGAGGAGCGCAGGTCGGAATCCTCGCCGCAGCACCGGTCCAAACGCGCCATTCGCTCGGGGCCGTCCATGTCCGCCACCTGATCGAACACCGATTTGATTTGGTGCCAGCGAGCGCGTGGAATCATGACACTCAGGCGCCGATTTCGTTGAGCAGCCAGGCTCTGGCGAGCCGAATGTCGCGATGCACCGTGGCCGGGGAGGCGCCCACGGCGGCGGCAATTTCATCGTACGTCATTCCGCCGAAGTAATGGAGTTCAATGACCTGAGCCAGGCGCGGCTCGAGCTGCAGCAATCCCTCCAAGGCTTCGTCCAGCGCGACCACATCGATGTCGACCGGCAACGAGTATTCGGCGAGATCCACTCCGGTGTGATCGCGCACGCCGCCGTCGCGTTTGACCCGCGAGCGCGACTTCGCGTGATCCACCAGCACGCGCCGCATGAGGCGCGATGCGAGCGCAAAAAAATGTTGGCGGTCTTGCAGATCGACATTTGCCTGCACCAGGCGTAGAAAAGCTTCGTGCACGACGGCCGTCGCCTGCAGGGTATGACTGCCCCGCTCGGTACGCATGTAGCCGCGCGCCAGCCGGCGCAATTCGTCGTAAACCAGCGGGGTCAAGCGCTCCAACGCTTGGGGATGGCCGGTGCGCCATTCGGTCAGCAGCTGCGTGAAATTGGCGGGGACTTCCATCGTCATTTATCCACACCCCATGGACGATTTGGGCTTCCCAACCCGACTAAGGCTTTCCCCTAAGCATACATTGCAATGCAGCGTGAGGGGAATTGCGAAGTTATGTCGCTTACCCAGATAGGGCACGCGTACTTTTTGGCCGCGGTCCTTTACCAACATTACACCGGAGCAATCACTATGAAGGTCAGTCTAGCCGCTTTGAACACCGCTTGCGCAGTCGCCAGTTCCACTTTCGTCTGTTTTGATATTCCGCCGCTCGTACCGCCGCATGCGCCTGCAGCGACTCTGGCCTGAAGGGACCTTAAGACATGCATCGTAGAAGAATTACGGTGGCCGTCGCGGCAGTGTTTGCGATCGGCGCCGCCTTCGCGGCGCAACCTACCTCGCTGCGAGCGGATTGGGGCCAAGGAGTCGTTGTGCGGTCGCCGTGGATACCGGGCTCGGCCAGCCCCATGTCCGCACATGAGCCGTACGAGTCGCTGGTGGCACCGCCACGATAGAGTTGCGGCGTGCAAACGGGGCGGGGTTCTTCGGAACCTCGCCCCGGCGGCGCGTGCGCTAAACTTGGGCGCATCGACTCATTGGAGCGCCCGTGTCTGGAATTGTTGTCATCGCGCACCGCGGCGCCAGCGGCGAACGGCCCGAACACACGCTGGAGTCCTACCGCGTAGCGATCGAGGAGGGCGCGGACTATATCGAGCCGGACCTCGTCATGACGCGCGACGGGGTGCTGATCGCGCGCCATGAGAACGAGATCGGCGGCACCACCGATGTCGCGCAGCATCCGCAGTTTGCAGCCCGCCGCCGCACGCAGACAATCGATGGCGAATCCTTCACGGGCTGGTTCACCGAGGATTTCACGCTCTCGGAGATCAAGACGCTGCGCGCGCGCGAGCGCCTCGCGGAATTGCGGCCGCAGAATCGCCGCTTCGACGGGCACTTCGCGGTGCCCACCTTCGATGAAATCATGCAGCTGGTGACGGCGGCGAATCGGCATCCGGGCCGCAACCGCCCCATCGGGGTATATCCCGAGACCAAACATCCCGCGCATTTCGCCGCGCTCGGCTTGCCGCAGGAATTGGCGCTTCTGGAGACCTTGCAGCGCCATCGCTACGCCGAGCCCGGCTCGCCCGTTTTCATCCAGTCGTTTGATCCGCGCAACTTGCGGCAACTGCGCCGCATGACGCGATTGCCGCTGGTGCAATTGCTCGAGCATGAACTCGGCGATCTGGGCGCGATTGCCGAGTATGCCGGCACCATCGGCATCGCCAAGGCGCTGGCTTCGCCGGCGGCGATACCGGCGGCGCACGCCGCCAAGCTGCGCGTGCACGTGTGGACATTTCGCGCCGAGAATGAGTTCTTGCCTGAGGAATTGCAGGTGGGTAGCGCCCGGTCGGCCCATGGCAATCTCGAGGCTGAGATTCGACGTTATCTGGAACGGGGAATCGACGGCTTTTTCGTGGATTTTCCCGCGGTGGGGGTGCGCGTGCGAGACGCCTATATTTCAGCGGTCCAGCCGCTGCACCAGCCGTCCGCCGAGACCAGCTTGCCGGGAAATAAATTGCAGGGACGGTAGCTGCCGCTCGCGCCCTGCAGCAGCAAACAATTATCGCAACGGGAACCCTGCACGTAGGTCGTGTATTTCTTCGCATCGGCCTGAGTTGCGTTCTCAACGTAGCCGAGCGCAACGGCTGCCGGGTCTTTGACATCGAGGTGCGGCAAGTCCGCGGCGCGCGTCTTGCCGCCCCGCAGAATTGCGGCCGCGCCAACCGCGGCGGCCACGCTCTTCAGCAGCGATCTGCGGTTGACTGCGCCTGGCCCGGGCTTGCTGCGGTGCATGGATGCCTTCCTGCTATGCTGATGCTTTTTGGAAATCCTCGTGCCCAGCATACCTTTATTGCTCAAAGCTGCGCGAGTCGGGTTTTTTGCCGCGCTGCTCTTCACTTTCTACAGCGCCGTGGTGCCGCCCGCGCACGCCTGGGAGTTGACGCCATGGGACAAGGCGACGCATTTTCTCGCCTTCTACGCACTCACGGGCCTTGCCGTTGCGGCGTTTCCGAGAGCCAATTTGGCGGTGCTCGCGGCGCTGCTGTCCGGATTCGGCGCGCTCATCGAAACTGTGCAGGGGCTGCCCCTCGTGCATCGCGACCGAGATTTTTGGGACTGGGTGGCGGATACGATCGCAATCGCCTTTGCGCTCGCGCCGATGCTGCTTTATTGGTGGCGCGGGCGGTTCGGATCAGCTCAAAAATAAATCGACACGAAAACCTGAAACACGTTGGCGTTGAAATTGTACAGCGGCTCGCTGCCCGGCGGGTACTGCGGAACGCCGTAATATTTGATGTTGCGAAAGTCCAGGTAATTGAAGCGGATGCGGCTGGCATCGAAAGTCACCGTGCCGCGCTTGAACATCTTCCAGCCATCGGGCAAAAAAGCATAGGTGACTTTGCCGCCGATGGTCAAGTTGTCGAGCGCGGCGAGATTCTGGTCGCGCGCGGTAAAGTTCTGCGAGTCGGCATAGGGAAATAAATCGCTGTAGAAACTGGCTGCGGTCTGTTTGTAGTAGCGCACCCGTGCCTTCGAAAATCCAGCGATTGCGGATCGGATGGGTGTAGTCGAGCTCGTAGGTGTTGCCAACCACTCCCCAGGTGTCGGTGTAGTAGCGGTACAAGGCCGTCACCGCGGCCCGGTACGGCAGGTAGTACTTGCCCTGCAGCTGCACCGCCGTGCTGGTGTGGGTGTCGGGATAGACCTGGTTGCCCAAGCTGTAGCCCTTCGGATTGGTCGGGTCGAGAAATCGAATCGCACGATACGGGATTCGCCAGGTATCCCGCGTCGGTGATGACTTGAAGGTTTACGCCCGCGATGAAATTCTTGGTCACGATTTGCGAGAGCCCGCCGCTGTAGGCGCGCGTCAAGGCATGGCCGATCCAGGCGACGTTCGGATCATTGGCGGTGCCGTTGTTCTCGCCCACCGTGTTGTGCGTATCCGAGAACCCGAGCGTCACGGTGGTCAAATCGCCGAACATGTCCTGGCTCAAGCCGAAACTCGCGGTTTCCGATATGTAGTCGCGCTCCACGCTCGAGGTGTACGAGGCGGTATAGGTGGTTTTGTCGCGCAAGTATTCGATCGTGCCGCTCTTTTGCCTGCGCTCATCCTTGATGACGCTGGCCTGGCTCAACACATCGATCGAAGCGCCGCTGACCTTGTCGATGAAATAGTTGGCTTCGACCGCGAAGTTCTCGGTTATCTTGGCGCGCGCGGTGGCCGAATAGCCGGTGATGTCCATGCCGCCGCCGCTGTACTTGCTGTAAAACACATCGGCGCGATCATCGGGCAGCACATCCGCGCTGGTACTGCGGACCAGCAGCAGAGCGGCAATCACCGCTGCGCGGGCGAAGATGTGTCTATGCAGCATGCGTACGCGTCAATTGCAGCCGCAGCCGCCGCCCGCGCCGCCGGTAGCGCCGCGCGATCCTTCTCTGGATTCCCGAATGTGATCGAGGTATGCGCCGGAGATGGCATCGCGATCCCAGGCCATGATGGGGTCGGCCAACCGGTCCCGTTCGTAGGGCTTCACCCAGGGCTGGATGCCGCAGCCGCTCGACAGCAGCACGGCGCCCAACATCGAACCCGACAACAGCATGTGACGGCAACGCATGGCTCACTCCCGAATGAGTTGACGGATTCGATCTTGGTATTCGTTTTCATCGCCGGGCTTGTAGCCGCGGTGTACGTAGCGAATCTGACCCTTGCGATCGATGATGACCGAGCTCGGCATTTCATCGACGTGATACGCCTTGCTCACCTGGTTGGCCGGGTCCAACAGCACGGGAAAACTGACCGGCTTGCGCTCCAGCAGCTGCTTGACCGGCGGCGCTTCCTTGTCCACATTGACGCCGATCAAAGTAAATCCCGCCGGCTTGTACTTCTTGTACATCTGATCGAGCAGGGGCATTTCCTGCTGGCAGGGTCCGCACCAGGTCGCCCAGAAATTGACCATCACGACCTGACCCTTGTAAGCGCTCAGGCCGCTCGGCTGGCCGGCGAGAGTGGTCAGCGTAAACGACGGCGCGGGTCCGGAGGCATCGCCGCCGGCAGCGAAGGCGCTGGACGCCACGACAATCGCCGCCATCGCACAGCGTTTGAATAAAACCCGGGTACTCAACATGGATTTACTCCTCAATCAGTAGAAAACGGTTAGACCGATGGTGGCTTCGATGTTGTCGACGTTCTTGGTGCGTCCGGTCAAGCTGGTTTCGAATATATGGTCTCTAACATCCACGTGCAGAGCCAGCCAATCGGTGATCAGAAGCCGCTCACCCGCCCCAAAATTCAACGCGAACTGGTCCTTGTCGGCAAATTTCACATCGCCCATGCCGACCGTCACATACAGGGCCGAATTGAACGCACGCCCGCGGCCGAGAAAAATCTCGCCGGGAAGCACGTTGTAGCCTACGTCCAGGTCGTAGTACGTGAAGCGTCTCCCAGAGTCGCTGACAACCGTGATATCCGGGAAGACATCCTCGAGACTGGTCGTGCCTGCCTTGGAGCGCGCCAAGAATCCCTCCAAAAAAATGTCCTCGGAGACGTGGTACGCGGCGCGCACGCCATAGAGCGGATTGGTGCCGAAATCTTGAATGCTGAGCGCACCGTAGTAGGCGCCCAATTCGAAGTCTTTGGCCTTGATATGCGGAGTCTTGACGACGCGGCGCGTAACCTGGGGCTCCACGATGGACGGTTCGCCCTGGGGCTGCTCGGCAACGACTTCGGGCGGCGCCTTGTGACCCCGGTGAAACCAGCTACAGCCGGACAGCAGCACGGCGGCTAGAAGAATACAGCTAAGCCGAATTTCCATTCTTCTAAATCCTCATACACATTCAGGTCGTTGAAGACGACGTAATGGCGCCAGTCGACGCGCCACAAGAATCGCCGGGTGATGAATCCACGCGCACCCAACGAAACGTAAGCCATTTCGTTGCTCTTTTGCAGCGGAGCGGGCGGCACTTTGTCCTGGATATACTGATAAGCAGTGCCGATTCCGGCGGTCGGCGAAAACCACTTCCATTCCGGAATGAAGGTATGCCGCACCCCAATCGAGGCTATATAGCGGTTGTCGAGCGTGCCGAAGGCCTGCTGAACCGCGAGCTCGACGTCGAGGCTGGTGGTGAGCGAGAAGTCTCCATAAGTGGTGACCAGGTTCTCGCGATTATAGACGCCGTAGCCGGCGCCGAGCTCCCAGCGATGCGAGGCGAATTGCGGATAAGGCGGTATCGGCGCCGGCTCGCCCGACTCGAGCAGCGTGCGCGCGAGATCCTCGCGGCGCACCCAACCTTCATTGCCATGCGGGGCGCGCACCTTGAACCAGTCGGTGCGGCTGTAGAGCACGGTGAGCACTTCGTCGCGCTCAACCACATAGACGACCGGAAATCCCCTGCCGGGCCCCGAATGCATTTCCAGGAACGGGTCGGTAACGACCAGCACCAGATTCTTTGCCGCCGCATTTGCCAACCCCAGATGTAACGCCTGCACCAACAGCACCAGCGCGAGCAGACGACGCATCAGGTCAGTTCGCTACGGGCGCAACAAACGGATCGTTGTAGAACTGCGCGCCGATATCCAACCATTCGGCGATCAATCGCAGCTCCGCGGGGGACAAATAACCAGTGTGATCGAGTACCGGGTCATGAAAACTACCGTCAAACATCCTAAAGAACGCCGTCGAAGCCGCAGCGCTGCCGGCAGCCATCGGCGGCGCCAATGAGACCGGCACCATGATGGTCGTCGGCTGGCCGGTGACGGGGTCCGGAGGTCCGGGCGCCGGTACCAACAAGTCCTGCAGCACGCCCATATTAAGCGTCTGTGCATTATGTGCAAACAGAAGTTGCTCGTACGAGGTCACAACCGTGGTGTCGACGTTGGACGAGGAGCCGGTCAGATCGAGCTGACCCTGCGGCACTTGCACCATCGCCATGGCGTTCACCGGGTCGTGGCAAACCGAACAAGTCGTTGAAGTCATCGGCACGCCGTTGACCGTATTGGTGCGGCTCGCCAGGCTCCAAACCGACTGCATGAAGAGCTGCTTCACCGGATCGTCATCGTAGTGAATGGTGATGCGGCATTGCGCGCTCCACGGCACGCAATTCGCGTTGATCGGCGGCGACTCGTTGAGGCCCGCGGCGCCGCCGTAGGTGTACGAGAACGGCGCGTCGGGCTGCGGCGGCGTGGTGCCTACCGTCCAAATGCCGTCGTAGATCACGTCCGTGTTCAAGATCTGCGAGCAAGGCGTGGCCGCGCCGCTCGGGGTCGTGCCGTTCGCCGTGCAGGTGCTGAGCGCCAGCGTCTCCGCCATCGTGGCGCCGGCGTTGGTCAGGGCAATCGCCGGATTGGTATTCGGGAATGGCGAGCCCGTGGTCGGCGCGCCCGGATTCACCGGATTCGTCAAGCCGGCTCGGCCGTGCGAAGTCATGTTGACGGTTGTGTGACAACCGTTGCATTTCTTGGTTTCTCCCGGCAGGAGCTGCAGCCAGCTGCTGTGCTGCGCGGTGACCCGCTTGGCGTTCACATCGACGATGTCGATCGTGAAAGGCACGTTTGCCGGCACTTGAACCTCAACCGATCCGTCGGGTTGGATGGGCGCGTAGCCCAGGATCTCGCGCATGCCCATGCCCGCCGGTCCAAACGCCGATTGATTGATCTTGCGCACCGTTTTGCCGGGAATCTCTACCGCTTTTTCGATCCTGATGAACCGGTAGGGGCGGCTGTAAAAGGTCGGATTGGCGGGGTTGGAAACCCCGGCTATGTCCGGTGTCGCGGTATCGACGCCATCGACGTCGTACACGCTGCTGATATCGAGCAGTCCGACCCCTGCGGTGGCCATGGTCTCGGCCTGGCCCGGTGCCGGAGCGGCGTCAACCAGGATCGTCGGCGCAGGTTTTCGCGGCTGCAGGACGATCGGTTCGACCACCATCGTGCCGACATCGGCGCTCAACAACGGTCCCAGGGTGCCCGCATCCATGTCATAGACCCAAAGCGTGTACTGCGGAGGCGCCAGCGTCACGTTGGCGCCGGAAGTATTCGCCGCCGTGCAGAGGTTCGTGGTGTTGGGCGTCACCGTGGTGTCGAGCACCAAGCATGGGGACCAGCTCACCAGCATCCGATGGGTGCCGTCATATAGTGGATACACGGAAGCAAATCGGCCCCCCATGGAGGGCATTTTCGCGTCCGTGGTCACGCCCAAGTTCGTCGCGCTGGTCTGCGCGGTGCCCGCGGCACCGCCCGGCGTCGCAGGCTGATGGATTTCAACGAAACCTTGGGCATTGATTTCGACGATGTCGCCCCCCAACTGCGTTCCCAAGAACGGGCGCGCGATGGCCGCCAGGTTGCCGTTGGGCAATTCGCGCGCGTTCAGGAACTGAATCACGTTGTTGTTGGTCCCGGCGATGTTCGCGCCGGTGGCGTGGCTGTTGGCGCCGTAGTAGAGCTCGACTCCGGTGCCGTCGGGGTTGCCGTGATACAGGCTGATCTGGCCGCCGTTGACCGATTCCCAACGCGAGAAGATGACCTGACCGTTGCTCGAGACCGACGGCGAAAAATCGTGATTGGTGTTGAAACTGACCTGATGCATGGCGGTGCCGTCGCCGTTCATGACATGCAGCAAGAATATGGACTGCGTGCGATCGTCGGTTTGCGCCGCGTACTGCGGACGGCCTTCGTCGAGCAGGATGGATTGGGTTGCGAGCTGGCGCGTGGAGGCGAATATGATTCTGCCGTCCGGCAGATAGTGCGCGCCCACGTCATGGCCGGCGGTGATGCTGTCGTTGGTCAACTGCGTCACCGCCTGGGTGCTGGCGTTGTACGTATAAATGTGCCAGTTCGGCTGCGTGACGTCGGTATTCGGTTTTTTCGGATTCAGGGGCAACCGCAAGGAAAACACGACGGTTGTCCCGTCGGGCGACACATCCAGATCGCGCACGGCACCCATGCCTTTGGTGATCGACCCCGTGACGTTGACTTCGGCGCCGCCCGCGCTCGCCTGATTGCGGATGTACAGGTCGCTGCCCGTAATAGAGGTGATGAGATCGCGGGCGTCGATGTCCTTGGTGATGACAGGTGCCTTGATGTACGCCAAGGGAAAGTTGGTGACCCCGGGGGTGAGCGTCTGTCCCCCGGCAACGCCCGGTGCATGACCGCTCGAGGCGCTGCTGCATCCGACGGCGAACAGCGGCAGCGCGATCGCCGCGAGCTTCAGCAAACCGTGACCGTGATCACGCAGTGTGAAAGTGTTCATATCTGGCTACCTATACTCGTAGTGTCGGTTCAGCGATTCACCGGCATGCGTGTCTTCGGCGTCATTGAACTTAATCGGTCTCATGCGCACATCTTCGTTCGATGTTCATACGCATACTGTTAACGCACTCACAGAAGAACTTCTCCATATCCGTTTCTCTGTGCACGCCGCGCCAGACCGTGCGGGAATCGAGGTCAGGATATAGGTCGGATATTGACCCTCGGTACTGTCGCGAAACGCCGACGTCGTTCAGATGAGACATTACTTGGGGCCAAGTCGGCTGCGTATATTCGCAACCAAGTCGAACCCACAACTCACGCGAGTGGATGTGCATATGAAGAACGGGATGGAGAAACCAATGACGCAGAGTGCACGCCGTACATCAGCGACGCCAAGTCTTGTTGCGCGCGCGGTACGCGCAACCATCTGTGCCGGCGCCCTGGCGCTGGCCGCTGGAAACGCTTTGGCGCAAAGCCCCAATGCGGACCAAGCGACGCGCATCTACAACCGCATCGCGGGCATACCGCCCACCGCGGCTCAGCTGGCGCAAATGACGGCGACGGATTCGGTGAGCGCGGCGCTCGTCGCCACCAACGATCCCGCGTTCTACAACAACACCATCCGCAACATGGCGGCGCCCTGGACCAATCGCAATCAGTCGGTATTCGTGCCGCTCAACGACTACACGGCCACCGTTGTCGGCATGGTGCGCGACAATGTCCCCTTCAACACCTTGCTGAGCGCGGACCTCGTCTATATCGGCGACGGCAAGTCCGGAGAGCCGGCTTACTCGGCCTCGAACAACGCGATGTACGACGCGCTCGATGCCAACAACGCCGACCTCAGCGTGCACCTGGTCGCCAGCACTCAGTCGGCGCTCGAGGGCATCCCCTCGACCGCAACCGCCGGCGTGATGACCACGCGCGGCGCGGCGAGCGCTTTCTTCATCAACGGCACCAATCGAGCGATGTTCCGCTTCACCATGCTGAATCATCTCTGCAACGACCTGCAGTTGGTGATGGACATCACCCGCCCGCCGGACCGTATTCGCCAGGATGTCACGCGCAGCCCCGGCGGCGTGAGCACCTTGTTCCTGACCAATTGCATCGGCTGTCACAGCGGCATGGACCCGATGGCGCAGGCCTTTGCCTTCTACAATTTCAGCGCGACAGATCCGACCATGACCGACACCACGGGTCAGATCGTTTATACCGCGGGTCAGGTGCAGCCGAAGTACCACATCAACAACACCAACTTCCCGCAAGGCTTCAACACGATGGACGATGCGTGGGAGAACCGCTGGCGCGCGGGACCGAACTACATCCTGGGATGGAGTGCGACCCTTCCCGGCAGCGGCAACGGCGCCAAATCTCTGGGAACGGAACTGGAGAACAGCGCGGCTTTCGCCAGCTGCCAGGTCACCCGGGTTTTCAAGGACGTGTGCCTGCGCGCGCCGAACAGCAACGCGGACTTCACCCAGGTCAATTCGATGATTTCTTCGTTCCAATCGCACAACTACTCGTTGCGGCAAGTCTTCGCTGAAGGCGCCGCCTACTGCATGGGGACCTGAGCATGAACGTTACTCGCATCACCGGCTTAGCAGCGCTCGCGGCCTCGTTCGCCCTCAGCGCTTGTGGTGGCGCCGGCGCACCGACGACGACCAATCCGGCTCCCTCGCAGACGGTCACTGCGGACGCCTACACCGGACCGCCCGCGGCCACCGCCGACGTAACGGCCTTCCAGATCAACTTCTGGAACAACGTGCGGGTGCAGAACCGCTGCGGCCAATGCCATAACGCGACCTCGCCGGCGCAAATGCCGAACTTTGCGCGCAGCGACGACGTCAACCTCGCTTACGCCCAGGCCAACACCGTGGTGAATCTCGCCACGCCCTCGACCTCTCTCATCGTCACGAAGGTGTCGGGTGGCCATAACTGCTGGCTCGCCGACCCCAACGCTTGCGGCCAGATCCTGACCACTTGGATCACCAATTGGGCCAACGCCGCGGGCGCCTCGTCCACGACCACGGTGCAATTGCAGGCTCCCCCGGTTCAGAGCGTGGGCCAGAGCTTGAACTTCCCGGCGGCTTATACCGAATATCAGCAAACGATTTACAACAACATCACCAGCAAGTATTGCGTGCGCTGCCATGCCACGACCGCCGACCCGTCCGTGGAGCAGTCGCCTTACTTCGCCGATCCTTCACTGCTCGTGGCCTACCCCGCCGCGATCCCGAAGATCGATTTCACCGGATGCGCGGGCGCCGGCGGCAACAACGGCGGCAGCTGCGGAACGAACTCGCGCTTCTATCAGCGCCTGTTCACCGACAATCACAACTGCTGGGACAATTGCGCCTCGGACGCGGCGCAGATGTTGGCGCAGATCCAGGCCTTCGCCGCCTCGATCACGCCGGCGAACATCGATCCCAGCCTGGTCGCGAGCAAGGCATTGTCTTTGACTCAAGGCACCATCGCGAGCGGCGCGAGCCGCTACGATGCCGATACCATCGCCAAATACGAGTTCCAATCGGTGGTCAACAACACCACCTACGATACCAGCGGCATCGATCCGTCGGCGGACTTGACGATCTCGGGCAACGTCACTCTGGCGGGCGGCTGGGGCATCAATGTCGGCGCCGGCGGCAAGGCGCAGGCGACGACCCAGGCCAGCCAGAAAATCTACAATATGATCCAGGCCACGGGCGAGTTCTCGATCGAAGCCTGGGTGGCGCCGGCGCTGGTCGCGGTCAACAACTCCTACATGGTCAGTTACTCGGGCGGCGACACCACGCGTAACTTCACGCTGGCGCAGACCAACCAGGACTATGACTTCATGTTGCGCACCTCGACCACGGCGCTGACCGGTCTGCCGCAGTTGCAGACGCCGAATGCGGCGATGGTACTGCAGGCTTCCCTGCAGCATGTGGTACTGACCTACGATGCGGTGAACGGCCGTCAGATTTACGTCAATGGCGTGCTGGTCCCGGTTCCTGATCCGCAGAAAGGCGGCACGATCGCGACTTGGGACAGCACTTTCGCGCTGGTCCTCGGCAACGAGGTATCGGGCGATCGTTCCTGGCAGGGACTGATCAAGTTCGTCGCCATCCACAGCCGCTCGATGACGCCGGCGCAGGTGCTGCAGAATTTCAATGCGGGCGTCGGCGAGCGCTACTACCTGCTCTTCGATGTGTCGACTGTGACCGGCGTGTCGCAGAGCTACATCATGATGACCGTCAGCCAATACGACAGCTACAGCTATCTGTTCTATCAGCCCACGTTCATCTCGCTGGATCCGACCGTCACCTCGAGCAATTTGCCGAGCATCCCGGTGCAGGGAATCCGCATCGGCATCAACGGTACGATTCCGCAGGTGGGCCAAGCCTACATCCCGCTCAACACGACGGTTACGGCGGGCGGCTACACAGCGCAGGGCGAAGTCCTGTCGAACATCGGCACCGTGATCGGCCTGCAGGCCGGGCCGTTGACCGACCAGTTCTTCTTGACCTTCGATAAGCTCGGCAGTCAATCCAACGTGGTCGTCGAGGCGATTCCGACGGCGCCCGCGCCCGCGCCGGGACCGGTGGTATCCGACGTCGGGGTGAAAACATTCGCCCAGATCAATGCGACGCTGTCGGCGCTCACGGGCGTGCCGACAACCGACGCCAACGTCAATGCCACTTATCTAGCGGTGCAACAGCAGTTGCCGCCGATACCGACCATCGAAGCATTCTCATCCGCGAACCAGGTCGGCATCGCCCAGCTCGCCATCCAGTACTGCAACGAGGCGGTCAATACTCCGGCCTATCTGTCGCAGTTGTTGCCGGGCGTAACCCTGAGCGCCAATCTGTTCTCGTCTCAAGCCGGCATGGATTCGGTCACCGGTCCGCTCGCGGCCAAGGTGCTGGGCAGCGGCTTGAATCATTCGCCGGCGGCCAGCACCCTGACGGGTCCCTACAGCGGCCCCGGCACGAGCACCGGCGAGCTCACCAATCTGATTAACGAGCTGTGCACGACGAGTGCCTGCAACACGGCGGCTCGAGTGCAAGCCGTGACCGCTGCGGTCTGCGCGACCGCCTTCGGCGGCGCCGACATGCTGATCAATTAAGCAAGACGACGAAAGAGGTCTGACATCATGAGCAAGAAATCGAAGGTGCGGGATTTGAACGAACCGTTCCGCCATCAGGACCACCCCCGGCCGCGCACACGGCGCGAGTTCCTCGGACAGGGATTCTTGACCGGGGCGGCGGCAGTGATCGCACCGACGCTCGCCGGCATGCTGGCCTATCCGCGGGCCGCGCGTGCCACGCTGGCCTCCGACATTCAAAACGCGGTGGCCGCCTGCAACATCACGACCGGTGCCGGCAAGATCCCGTTCATCTGCTTTGACCTCGCAGGCGGCGGCAATATCGCAGGCTCCAATGTGCTGGTGGGCGGTCGCGGCGGACAACTCGATTTCTTATCGGTAGCAGGCTACAGCAAGCTGGGCCTGCCCGGCTCCATGGTGCCGAATGCGAGCGCCACGGGGAGCTTCGTCGATTCGAGCTTCGGCTTGCGCTATCACTCGGACAGCGCGCACCTGCGCGGCATGAAGTTGCGCGCCAGCGCAGCGGCCATGGCGGGCACGACGGGCACCATTATTCCGGCGTTGTCGCAAAATGATACGAACACCAATCCGCACAATCCCATGTACGGCATTTATCAATTCGGCGCGCGCGGCGGCTTGCTCGATCTGATCGGCTCGAACAGCTCCGTGTCGGGCGGCAACTCGATGGCGCCGCCGACCATGGTCATCGCGGCCGCGCAACCCACCGTGGTGCAAAGCTCCCGCGACAGCAGCGGCCTCGTCAGTACGGGACAGCTCAGCACCCTGCTGCCGAACGCCGCCGATGTGACCAATGTGTTGGAGTCCATGAAGCGCGTCAGCGACAGCAAGTACGGGGTGGTGCAGGCGTATCCGAGCAACGCCGCTTTGAACACGGCCGCCATAGGACCGGCCGGCATCCAGGCGTGCAGCTTCACCAAGGCGGCGTACATCGTCGACCGCTACAACAACCCGGCCGCCGTGAATCCGGACGTGGATCCGAATATCGTCGGCTCCAGCGGCATCTTTACCACCGCGGAGTATCAAGCAAACTCCGATTATCGAAAAACCGCCGCAGTCATGAAACTGGTCATCGACGGCAATGCGGCCGCCGGCACGATCGAAATGGGCGGCTTCGACTATCACTCGGGCAATCGCATGGACGGCGAGGCAAAGGACCTCAACCTCGGCAATTGCATCGGCGCTGTTTTGGAATACGCCAATCGCGTCGGCAAACCCGTCATGATCTACATATTCAGCGACGGCTCGCTGGCGAGCAGCGGCATGATCGACAACTCGGTCGGCGGCCGCGGCAAGGGCGTATGGACGGCCGACAACCAAAACGTGGCGGCGACTTATTTCCTGGTTTTCAATCCCGCGGGCCGGGCGCAATCGGCCCAGTCCAATCCGGAAATGAGCTTCCAGATCGGCAATTTCAATCCCGACGGTTCGCAAAACACCACCGGCAGTCCCGCCGGCAACAACGTGCCCAACCTGGTGCAGATGGTGGTGCTCAACTACATGGCGCTGCATAGCGCGAACGCCATCGCCCAATGGCCGACGCTTTACCCGGCGCCGAACTTGAACAACACTTTGGGTTCGGGCACTGCGCTCGAGCCGCTGATCGCGTGGCAACCGCTCGCCGGTCTGGTGAACGGCCTGGTCCCGGCTTAGTCGCGTAGCTCCACCACAGCGAAGCAAACAGGGTCCGGCGCCAATGCCGGACCTTGCATGTCTCAATCCGGAGACAAAGTCGCGCGTCGTTCCGTCCTAACCCGCTGATTTATGACTTTGCGCGAATGTGCGCTGGGTCATATAGAAATCCCGTGAACGCGCGGCCGCTGCGTTGACACTGCGGCTCGCATTGTGCGATTTTGCATAAGGTCTGATCAGGGCAAACTCGCCGAAAGGCGAGGGCGCAAAGCTTCCGGTACGGGACCGATCTCGCGAGAGAGGTCTAGCACAGCGGGGTTACCAGCGTGATTGATGAGTCGCGGCGCTTAGTCGTCATTTTAATCGTTGCAGCGCATGCGTAAAGCATTGCTCGCGGGCAGCCTGATTCTTGGATTTGCGATCGGCCCGGCGTCGATCGCGGCCGTGCCCAGCATTGTCGGAAAAGCGGCGCCCGATTTCGTGCTGCGCGGACTGGATGGCCGCAACCTGCGCTTGTCCGAGTTTCGCGGCCAGGTTGTGCTGGTAAATTTTTGGACGCGCTCGGACGGCGATTCCCGTCAGCAGATGCCGGCGCTCGATCGCATCAACATTACCTACCAACGCGCCGGTCTGGTGGTCATCGGCGTGTCGGTGGATGAAGATTTGCGGCGATCAAAAGAGTTCGCCGCCGCCATGAGCGTGTCGTACCCCATTTTGTTCGATACCGGCACCGAGATCGGCAACAACTACTATTTGCAGAAAATGCCGATGACGATCCTGGTGGATCGCTCGGGTATCGTGCGTTATTCGGCCGTCGGTTTTCGCCGCGGCGATGAACGCGTTTATCTCGATCACATCCGCGAATTGCTGCGCGAATAAACGATAGGTCAGTTATGAATCTCAAGCATCGATTTGTTTCCATCGCGGCCTGCGCCGTGTTGCTGTCGGCCGGATTGGCGAGCGGCCAGACGCCGCCCGCGCAGACGCCGCCGCCCGCGCAGGCCCCGCCGGCGGCGGATGCAGCGGCCCCGGCTGCCGATGCACAAGCGGCGCCGCCGCAGCCGGCCCCCGATGCGCCGCCGGCCGAGCTCAAGACCTTGGACCAGGAGGTCCAGGGCCTGAAGAAGGATGTGGTCGATTTGAACAAGGATCTGTTCGTGCTGCAGGAGGAATTGCTGTTTCCGGCCAACACGCAGGTCGCTCTCTATATCTCGATGGATGTGGGCACGTTCTTCGCGCTCGACTCGGTGACGGTCAAGATCGACAACAAGGAAGTGAAGAATTACCTGTATACCGCGCGCGAAGCCGATGCCTTGCTCAAGGGCGGCGTGCAGCAGATCTATCTGGGAAACTTGAAGGTCGGCAAGCATGAACTGGTTGCATTTTTTACAGGCAAAGGCCCGGTCGAGCGCGACTACAAGCGCGGCGCATCGATCAGTTTCGACAAGGGCGTCGGCGCGAAATATCTGGAACTTAAGATCACGGACCGTGTTCCCAAGCATCAACCTGAGTTCATGATCAAAGACTGGGAGTGATGTGCGAGACGTGATCAACAGACTGCGGCCGATTTTCCTCGGCGGATTGCTGCTGGCGATCCCCCTGGCGGCCGCGCAGGCAAAAAACGTCAAGCCGGATCCCAATGGATTGGCGCCGCATCAAGTCCAGGACCTGGCCTACGGCGACGTGCTGTACTATTTTTTCCAGGACGACTATTTCGACTCGATCACCCGCCTGCTGGCGGCGCGCCAATTGGGGCGGATCCCGCACACCCAGGAAGAGGCCGAGTTGCTGCTCGGCGGCTTGTACCTGTCGCTGGGCGAGCACGTCGAGGCCGGCAGAATATTCGAAGCGCTGCTGAAGAAGAACACATCCGAGTTCGTGCGCAACCGCGCCTGGTTTTATCTCGGCAAGGTTTGGTACCAGCGCGGCTACTTGGAAGAGTCCGAGCGCGCCTTGCGCCAGGTCTCGGCGAAGATCGACCCCCGCATCAACGCGGAACGCTACATGATGCTGGCGCAGCTCATGATGCGTCAGGGCCGCTACGACGACGCAATTACCGCGCTGCGCAGTTGGAAGGGCGCACCCGACTGGACCGCCTACGCGCAGTTCAACCTGGGCGTGGCATTGGTGCGCCGCGGCCGCCTGCAGGAAGCGATCGAGTATCTCGACCGGGTCGGTACGATGCAGACCCGCAGCGAGGAACTCCTGGCCCTCAAGGACAAGGCCAATCTGGCGCTCGGCTTCGCGCTGCTGCAAGGCCAGCGCGCGGCGGAGGCGAAACCCATCTTGGAGCGGGTACGCCTCGAAGGTCCCTACTCGAGCAAGGCGCTGCTCGGGGTCGGGTGGGCGGAAGCCGGCATGGGCGAATTCAAGCGGGCGTTGGTGCCATGGCTCGAGCTGCGCAAGCGCAGCTTGCTCGACTCGGCGGTGCAAGAGTCCTTTCTGACCGTGCCCTACGCTTACGTCCAGCTGCAGGCGTTGGGTCAGGCTGCGGAGTTCTACAATACGGCGATCCAGTCCTTCGACACCGAACTCAAGCAAATCGACGACTCGATTGAAGGCATTCGCAGCGGCAAGCTGCTCGATCGACTATTGAACGACGACAAGAAGGACACCCTGACCTGGTACTGGCAGCTCACCAATCTGCCCAACGCGCCCGAGTCGCGCTACCTGTACGCGTTGCTGGCGAGCAATGAATTCCAGGAGGGCCTGAAGAACTACCGCGAGCTCAATTTCATGAGCCGCAATCTGGACGATTGGCGCGACGATGTCTCCGCCTATGACGACATGCTGGATACCCGCCAAGAAGCCTACAACCGGCGCGTGCCGAAGGCCGATGCGGTATTGGCCGCCACCGATTTGGACGGCCTGACGCAAAAGCGCGTCGATTTCGAGTCGCGCATCAACGAGATCGAAAAATCGAATGATGTCGCGGCTTTGGGCACGCCGCAGGAACAAGAAACCTGGGCGCGCTTGAAGAACATCGAGGACTATCTCGCCGCTCATCCCAACGATCCCGATCTGGCCGAGATGCGGGAAAAACACCGCCTGATGAAGGGGGTCATGTACTGGCGTCTGTCGGAGAGTTTCAAAGCAAGGCTTTGGAACGAACGGCGTTCGGTCAAGGAACTCGAGGGCGAGTTGAAGGAAACCCAGAAGCGCGCCGTGCTGGTGCGCCAGGCGCGTGCCGGCACGCCCTTGACCACCGGCGGATACGCAACTCGCGTCGCGGCCATCCGCGCCCGCATCGATCAGCTGCATGAACGCCTGTCCGACGTCGCGGAGCGGCAGAACGAATTTCTGCAGTCCATCGCGATTCACGAACTCGAGGGCCAGAAGCAGCGCATAGAGACCTACGAGGTGCAGGCGCGCTATGAATTGGCCGCGATCTACGATCGTACCTCCAATGGCCCTGCGAACCCGGCACCGAAGACGCCGCCGAATCAGCCGCCGGCGACGCCTCCCGATGCATCCCCGCAGGCGAAGCCATGAGGTTTTTGGTCTCACAACTGACATGTAGCGCCGCCATGATCGCGGCGATGTTGCTTGGCCCGTCGACGCTGTCGGCCGCGCCGAAAAAGCCGGCGACGATCAAGGATCTCGAGAATCAGCAGGTCGACGTCAGCCCCGATCCGCCGCAGAATGTCGATGCGGCGAAGACCATGGCGAGCTACAAGCGCTTCCTCGATTTGAATGCGGGAGATGCCGCGTTGCGTGCCGAAGCGCTGCGCCGCCTGGGCGATTTGAATTTGGAAAGCTCGGAATCCGAACGCATCGAACGCGAACTGGCGACCAACGAAGGATTGCGCGCCACCGAAGCCATCCATTTGTATACGGCGCTGCTCAAGACCTACCCAAAATACGAGCGTAACGATTCGGTGCTGTATCAGCTGGCGCGCGCCTACGAACTGAACGCGCAGCCCGATCGAGCCCTGGCTTCCTTGGATCAACTCGTGGCGCAATATCCCGGCAGCCATTACATCGACGAAGCGCAGTTTCGGCGCGGCGAGCTGTTGTTCTCGGACAAGGCCTATCCGAAGGCGCAGGCGGCTTACGAGGCCGTGATCAAAAGCGGCGCGAGCTCCGCCTTCTACAGCCAAAGCCTTTACAAACATGGCTGGTCGCTTTTCAAGCAGGGCGAAAATGAGCGCAGCCTCGACTCCTTCGCCGGCGTCCTCGATGCCATGCTCATTTCCAAGCGCGATCACAACACCTTGATCGACATCGACACGTTGAGCCGCGCCAACCGGGAATTGGTGGAAGACACCTTCAGGGTGATGTCCATTACCTTTTCCTACCTCGACGGTCCGAAGACCATTCAGGAATTCGTGAGACGCCGCACGCCGCCGGGCGGCCTGCCGCGCCCCTATTCCTATCTCTTGTATGCAAGGCTGGGCGATCTCTACATGGAGAAAGAGCGCTACACCGACGCCGCCGACAGCTACCGCGCCTTCGTATCCCAGGACCGCAACAACGAGAAGGCGCCGCTGCTGGAAATGCAGGCCATCGAAGCCTATCAAAAGGGCGGCTTCCCGCAGTTGGTGTTGCAAGGCAAGAAAGAGTTCGTCGAGAACTACAGTTTCGGCACTGCCTACTGGCAGGGGCGCCAGCCCGCTGCCGAGCCGAAGGTGGTCGCCGTGCTGAAGACCAACCTCAAGGATGTCGCGCAGTACTATCACGCGCAGGCGCAACGCACCAAGGATGTCGCCGACTATCAGGAGGCGGCGAAGTGGTATCGCAGTTATCTTCGATCTTGGCCGGATGAGCCGGGTTCGGCGGTGACCAACTACCTGCTCGCCGACACTCTGTTTGAGAGCAAGCAATATCTTGATGCCGCGCAGGAATACGAAAGCACCGCCTACCACTACGGCGATCACGACAAAGCGGCTGCCGCAGGCTACGCCGCGATCATCGCCTACGGCAAACAAGAGGACGCCTTGTCGGGCGAGGCGAAAGCGGCGCTGCACTTGAAGACCATCGACAGCTCGTTGAAATTCGCGCAGACCTTTCCCGCTCATCCGGAAAGCGCGCAGGTGCTCACCAAGGCCGCCACCGAATTGTATGCGGCGAAGGATTATTTGCGCGCCGTCTCCGCTGCCGAATCCTTGCTTGCCAAGCAGCCCCCGGTGGACCTCGAGAAGCAGCGCGTCGCCTGGACGGTGATCGGCAATTCGAATTTCGATCAAGGCGTGTTCGACAAGGCTGAAGCGGCCTACACGCACGCGCAGACCGTCATGCCGCCCAATGATCCGGAACGCGCGGTAATCGTCGACCGGCTCGCCGCATCGATCTACAAACAGGGCGAACAAAAGAGGAAGGCCGGCGACGGCGCCGCGGCCGTCGATGATTTCTTGCGCGTCGCGGCTTTGGCGCCGACCTCCAAGGTGCGCGCGAACGCCGATTTCGACGCCGCCGCATTGCTCGTGACCCAGAAACAATGGGATCGCGCCATCCCGGTGCTGGAGGGCTTCCGCCGCAATTTCCCGGAAAGCCCGCTGCAGGCTGACGTTACCCGCAATCTCGCCGTGGCCTATTCGGCGGCGAACAAGCCGGGGCAGGCAGCGGTCGAATTCGAACAAATCGCGCAATCGCCCAAGGAAACGCCCGACGTGCAGCGGGAAGCCACGCTGCAGGCGGCGGATCTTTACGACAAAGCGGGCAATACCGCCAAATCGCGCACGATGCTCGAAGCGTTCGTAAAGCATTTCCCGCAACCGCTGAATCCGGCCATGGAGGCGCGCAACAAATTGAGCGTGATTGCCGTCAAGGCCGGCGATTACAGCGGCCGCGACTATTGGCTCAAGGACATCATCGCCGCGGATCGCTCCGCGGGCGCCGCCCGCACCGAGCGCAGCCGCGCGCTCGCGGCGAAGGCCACCTTGACGCTGGCGGCACCGGCGCGCGAGGAGTTCAAGAGCATCAAATTGGTGATCCCGCTCAAGAAATCGCTGGCACAGAAGCGCAAGGCAATGGAAGCGGCGCTCAAGGCTTACGAGGCCGCCGCCGACTACCAGGTCGCCGAGGTCACGACCGCGGCGACCTTCGAGAGCGCGGAGTTATATCGTCAGCTCGGCAAGGACTTGATGAGTTCGGAGCGCCCGAAGAATCTAAAGAAGGATGAATTGGAGCAATACGACGTGCTGCTCGAGGAGCAAGCCTTTCCGTTCGAGGAAAAAGCCATCAAGCTGCACGAAGTCAACGCCGCGCGGACCAAGGACGGGACCTATGACGAATGGGTGCAGAAGAGCTTCGCGGCGCTCGCGCAGCTCAATCCAGGCCGATATGGCAAGGTGGAAATTGGTGAACAGCAGGTCGAATCGATTCGTTAGCTTGAGCGCGATCGCGCTGCTGGCCGGCTGTCACGGCGCGCCGGTACAGCCGGCGCGCGCGCCCGCGCCCACGCTCGCGGTACCCGCGAGCGTGCCGCCAGCGAAGACTGCCGTCTCGAGCAGCGTGCCGGACTCTGCCGCGGCGGCCAACGCGACCCCGGCCAACCCGGCGGCGCCCGCGCCGGCGGATTCGACTCCCATTCCTCCGCGTGCGGCACAGCAATATAGTCAAGCGTTGCAAATGATGAAGTCAACCGCCTCACCGACGCGGAACTCGAATTCAAGCAGCTCACGGTCGCTTATCCGCAATTTGCGGGACCGCAATTGAATCTGGGACTGCTGTATTTGCAGGCTTCCCGACTGCCCGAAGCCGAGGGCGCCTTCAAAACGGCTTTGCAGGCCAGTCCGGCCAACGCAATCGCCGACGATGAACTCGGCATCGTAGAGCGTAAGCTAGGCAAGTTCGCGGAAGCGGAGGCCGCCTACTTGCGTGCGATTGCGGCTGAACCAAACTACGCGCCGGCGCATCTCAATCTGGGCGTGCTCTACGATTTGTATTTGGAACAACCCCAAAAGGCGCTGGAGCAGTTCGAGCGCTACATCGAAATAGCGGGCGAGAACAAACAGGTTGCCGGTTGGGTGATCGAATTGCGTAAACGCGCCGGCGCGCCTGCGCCCGTCGCCAAGAAGAGAGTCCGGATGAACGCGCTGCCAAAGACCTCGTGCTTGATCGTGCTTTGCTGCGCCATGAATGTGACGCATGCCCAGGAACCCGCGCCGGGCACCACGCCGGCCGCCAAACCGGCCACTGCGCCGGCTGAACCTCGACCGGCGGCAAAAGCCGCGAATGCGACTGCGCAGTCCGAGGCCGGCGAGCCGCGCGCCAATACATCCCGTCCCGCGGCCGCTCAGTCCGAGGCCGGCGAGCCGCGCGCCGCCACTCCACGGCCGGGCGGCGGCCGCGAAAGTGCGAGGGCGGCTCAAAAGGCTCCAGGCTCCGCGGATCGGCTGGAATTAGGGACAGCCACGGTGACCGGCGATCGGGAACAGCCCAAGGTCATGTACATCGTCCCCTGGAAGAAGTCCGATATCGGGGATTTGGCCGGGAAACCGATGAACAGCCTGGTCGATGAGATCCTGGCCCCGGTGGACCGGGACGTATTCAAACGTGAAGTCGTCTATTACAAGGCCGTCCAGGCCGATTCGTCCCAAAATGGTGCACCGGGCCACCCGTCGGACCAGGGTGAGAAGTAAGTCATAGCTGATTTTACGGAATCTGGTTGAATCGCATATTCGAAAGATAGAGTTTATCTAGGAGCGCGCAGATGAATTTCATGAACTCGGCAGTCAATTTCTTCAAGGACGGCGGGGTGTTCCTGTACCCGTTGGCCTTGATATTCGTGGTCGGCGTCGCCATCGCCATCGAGCGATACGTGTACCTGACGCGCGAAACCATTCGCAATCGCAGCCTGTGGGATTCGCTTGTGCCGGCCTTGAGCGCCGGAAACTTCAAGCAAGTGGTGGGCCTGTGCCACAACTCCAAGGCCTCGATCGCCACCATCCTGAACTATGGCGTGGCGCGCGTCGCGAGCGCCCGCCGCCGCGACGACATTGAAAAGGCCATGGACGAGAGTCTGCTCGAGGTCATTCCACGCATTGAAAAGCGCACGCACTATCTTTCGTCGCTGGCAAACGTCGGCCTGTTGATCGGCTTGCTCGGTACGATCACCGGCCTCATCGGGGCGTTCAGCGCCGTGGCAACCGCGAATCCGGCGGAAAAGGCCAGCTTGCTGGCCGCGGCGATTTCCGTGGCCATGAACAACACCGCATCCGGCTTGTTCGTCGCCATCACGCTGCTGCTCTCGCACATGTTCCTCGAGTCCAAGACCACCTCGCTGATCGACAGCCTGGAGATTGCGTCGGTGAAGTTCTTGAACTCGATTACCGAGCGCCAGACCGACAAGACTCATGAGCCGGCGGCGCCGACGCCGACGGTACGGGCGCCCGCCGCGGCCCGCGGCAGCATCTAGCACAAACTGACAGCATCCTAGGTCGTCTCTCATGAAGTCAAAAGCTGCGCGCCTCGTCCGACGCAATCACGCCCGCTATCACGAAGGGCGCGATGATCTGAACATCGTGCCGATGATCGACATGATGGTGATCTTGGTGTTCTTCCTGATTTTTACGGCGGTATTTTCCAAGACGAACATCCTGCAGCTCAACCTTCCGGCCAGCAACACCGCTCCTGTTGAATTGCCGAAGGGCCTGAAGCTCGAAGTGATCATTCGTCCGAACGATCTGGTGGTCAACGACCGCAATTCGGGTCCGCTCAAAGTCATCGAAAACACGCCGGCCGGCTATGATTTGGATCATTTGTCGGAGTTCATGCGTCAGGTCAAGTCGCAATTTCCGCAGATGACCGATGCAACGATACTGCCCGGACCCGCCGTGCCGTACGACGTGCTGGTGCAGGTGATGGACACGGTGCGCGTCTATCAGATACCGACGCCGCCGTTCTCGAAGGCGGAGTTGTTCCCCGACATCGCCATCGGAGATGCGCCGACATGATCTCCTATCGCATCAAACGGCATCGGGAACGCAGGCATGGTGCGAACCATTTTGCCCTGATTCCCTTCATCGACATGATGACCATCCTGGTGGTGTTCCTCCTCGCCCATACAGCCGAGGTCGACATCCTGCCGAACACGAAAAACATTTCGATTCCGCAGTCCATTTCCGACCGCAAGCCGAGCGCCGCCGTGGTCGTCATGATCACCAAGGATTCGCTGTATGTCGACGGCGTCCTGGTGGGGTCGATGCACGACGTGGTCGCCAATCAAGGTCCGTTCTTCGCGCCCCTGAAGGCCGCGCTGATGGCGCAAAATGACCGCAGCTTGCGCGCCGCGCAGCAGACCGATATCGCCAAGCGGGAAGTGACCATCATGGGCGATAAGAGCACCCCCTACAGCGTGCTGAAGAAAATCATGATGACTTGCAGCGAAGCCGAGTACGGCAAGGTGTCCTTCGCCGTGGTCGAGCGCGAACGGGCGGCGACTTAAATGGCCGCGCTGAATCCCGCAAACCGAGTTCCATCCGGCCTGGTGCCTTACTACCGGCGCTATGATCTGCCCTGGGCGCCATCGGAGGAGACCGAGCGGCGCTTCCGCGTCATTCTGCGCAATCTCGCGATAGTTTTCGCGATCATCGCGCTGATCATGCCTTTTCTGCCGCGCACCGAACGCGTCAACAATACGGATTCTTTGCCGGAACGCGTCGTACAGCTGGTGCTGGAACCCCCGCCGCCGCCTCCGCCGCCACCGCCGCCGCCGAAGGAGAAGCCGGTGGAGAAAGTGCCGGTGCAGAAGGTGCCCACGCCGCCGCAGCCGGTCGACCCGCGCGTAAAAGCCTCCAAGAGCGGATTGCTCGCGAATCTCGACGATCTCGCGGCGCTGCGCGATCAAATCGATTTGGACAAATTCCAGAAGAGCCAACAGAAGACCACCGACCCGGGCGATGTCACTCAGGTGACCCGCAGCATCATCAGTTCCAAGGCCGGCGGCACCAGCGGCGGGATCAGTTCGCCGACGAGCAGCGGTCTGGCTTCCGGTTCCGGTTCATTGCGCGGAATTTATACGACGCAGGTCAAGGATCCGAATCTCGGCGCCTCCGGTCAGGCCGCCACGCGCGCCGGCGGCAGCGGCAAGGCCTCGCGCAGCGCCGATGAAATCGCGCTGGTGTTCACCAAGAACAAGGGCGCGATCGACGCTATGTACGCGCGCGCCTTGCGCGACAATCCTGCGCTGCAGGGCAAGGTCGTGATCGAATTGACCATCGCGCCCTCGGGCGAGATCACCGCCGCGCACGTCGTCTCCTCGGAACTGCACGATCCGGAATTCGAAAGCAAGCTGGTGGCGCGCATTCGCCTCTTCAGGTTTGAGGCAAAGGATGTCGCGGCACTGACGGCCACCAAACCCATCGACTTCTTCCCGGCCGGATGAACATTCAATCCGAAATCGAGTTTTTCGCCGATCTTGGCCTGGTCGACAAGGCGCGCTTCATTTCGCGCTTGATTTGCGAAATCGCCGAAGAAGCCAAGGTCGGCAATGGCGACGGCAGCGACGCGGTGCGCTACAAGTTCGCGAATGAAATGAGCCAAAGGTTGGCGCGTTTTACCTATCAACTGTTGGGCGAAGACTTGGCCCGGCCGCAGGATGATGTGGTGATCCGCATGCTGCTGGGCGCGCGCGCCGACAAGAATGCGCAGCGCATAATGCACAATGCTTATCGGCGCGTGCTGACCAGCTTCGAAAGTTTCGATACCACGGTTTTATTGAATCCGCACTAGTTCGCGGCGACGCGCGGCGCGGTCTCCTCGGGCTGGCCGGCATCGGTTTCGAACAGGTGCAGCAGCTGCTCGGCCGACTCGCGGGTGGTTTCCAAGAATTTCTTCTCATCGTCCTTCACGGCATGCTGTTTGGCCAGGGTGGCCTCGTCGTGCGCTCGAAATTGACGCACCGTTTCCTTGGCCGCGGATTTCGACAGGCCCAACGATTCGAGCACCTGCAGGGACATCTCCAGGCTCGATGCCAGGGTCTCGCGAATGATGTAGCGCACGCCGAGATCCATGAGCCTAAATGCATGCTGGCGATTGCGCGCGCGCGCGAAAATCTTCAAATGCGGAAAGTGCTGGCGGATCAATTCGGCAGTTTTCACCGAAGCGTCGGCATCGTCGATGGCGAGCACGAAGATTTCTGCGTTCTCCGCGTGCGCCGCGCGCAACAGCTCCAGGCGCGAGGCGTCGCCGTAATAAATCTGATTGCCGAAACGGCGCAAAAAATCGACCTGGGTTTGATTCGCCTCGAGGGCCGTGAAGGCAATCTGCTTCGCCAGCAGAATGCGGCCGACGATTTGGCCGAAGCGTCCGAAGCCCGCGATGAGGACTTTGGGATAGAGTTCGAGGGGAGTATCGAACGGCCGGCCGTCCGATTCGCTCGTCTTGAAAGTGACGTCGAAAAGAGCGAGCAGCACGGGACTCAAAATCATCGACGCCGTCACCACCAGCACCAGCAAGTCGGCAACCCGGGAATCCATGATGCGCAGTCCGGCCGCGAGGCCGAACAGCACGAATGCGAATTCGCCCCCGGAGGGCAAGCTGATACTCAAGCCGCGCGCGGCGGTTCGTGATAGGCCGGATGTGCGGCCGATCGCCCATAGCACCAGGATTTTGACCGCCACCAGTCCAACGGTTAAACCTATGATAAGAAAGGGCTTTTCTCGCACCAGGCCGAGATTGGCGGACATGCCCACGCTGATGAAGAAGAGGCCCAGCAGGAGGCCTTTGAAAGGTTCGATGTCCGCCTCGAGCTCATGGCGGAACTCGCTGTCAGCCAGCAGCACGCCGGCCAGGAACGCTCCCAGCGACAGCGACAAGCCCACCTGGCTCACCAGCAGCGCCGTCCCCAGTACGATCAAAAGACCCGCCGCGGTGAAGGCTTCGGCGACCCGCGACGCAGCGATGATGCGCAGCATGGGACGCAGCACGTAGCGGCCGCCGATGATGACCGCGGCGAGCACCGCAACGAGCTTGATCGCGAGCCAAGCGCCGGAACCCGCGGATTTTTCCGAGGCCACGCCGAGCAGCGGCAGCAGCGCGAGCGCGGGCATCACCGAGACGTCCTGAAACAGCAGGATGCTGAATGCCGCGCGGCCAAATTGCGAATTGAGCTGACCGCGCTCCGCGAGCAGTTGCAGCGCCAGGGCGGTCGAGGACATCGACAACGCGAAGCCGATGATGAGCGCGGCTTGCCAGGTTTGCGCGAAAACGAAGTAGGCGGCGCCGCCCACGGCGATCGTGGTTGCCAGGACCTGTGCGGAGCCCAAGCCGAAGATCGACCTACGCAGCACCCACAGCCGCGATGGCTGCAGCTCCAAGCCGATGACGAACATCAACAGCACGATGCCGAATTGCGCGATATTCTGGGTCGTCTCGACGCTGCCGATCAATCCTAAGCTGGCGGGACCGATTATGATGCCGGCCGTGAGATAGCCAAGGACCGATCCCAGCTTGAAGCGGCGGAAAATCGGTACCGAGATGACGGCGGCGGCGAGAAATATAGCGATCTGCGCCAACAAGCTCATAATATTTCTCCGTGACTCCTCGAGAGCGTAGCATTATGTATCGCCAGAACATCCAATTCCCGGTCAAAGACACCGCGCTGCGCGAGGATGTGCATGCGCTCGGCGAGTTGATCGGCGAGACGCTTCGCGATCAGGGCGGCGCGCAGTTCTTCATGCAGGTCGAAGGCGACCGGCTCGGCGCGATCCGCCGCCGCGAGGGCGATTCACAAGGCGCGGCGGACCTCGAGAAGCGCACCGAGGGGCGATCGGCCGCCGCCGCGACCGAATTGACCCGGGCGTTTTCCATCTGGTTCATGGCGGTGAACACGGCTGAAAAAGCCCACCGCGTGCGCCGCCGCCGCGAATACCTGAGCGATTCGAGCACTTCTCAGCCCGGCGGCATCGCCGATTGCATCGGACGCTTGCAGCGCTCCGGCGTGTCGCTCGAGGCGGCGCTCGAGCTGATCGGCATGATGCGCATCGAGCCGGTATTCACGGCGCACCCCACCGAATCCACACGCCGCACGATTTTGCGCAAGCAGCAGCGCATGGCGCACGACCTCCTGGAGCGACACGATCCCGGATCGACCCGCGCGGAACTGGACATGCTCTGGGCGCGCGTGCGGCTCGAAGTCACCAGCATCTGGCAGACGGAGGAACACCCGCGCGAGGGGTTGACCGTGGTCGATGAGCGCGAACACGTGCTGTTCTATCTCATCGATATTCTGTACCGAGTCGTGCCCTTGTTCTACGAGGAAATCGAGGCGGCGCTGGCGCACGCCTATGCGGTTCCGGCCGAAACGCTGGACGTGCCGAACATCCTGCGCTTTGGTTCCTGGGTGGGCGGGGACATGGACGGCAATGCGGATGTTCACGGCAAAACCATTCGCGAGACCCTGCAGCGGAATCAGCAGATGATCGTGTCGACCTATTTCGCGGAGTGCGGCCAGCTGGCGGAATCCCTGAGTCAAAGCGCAAACCGGGTGGCGGTGAGCGCCGGGCTTGCCGGGCGCATCGAGTCCTACACGGCGATTTTGCCGGGAGCGAAAGCGCTCGTGCCGACGCGCCACGACCGCATGCCGTACCGGGTGTTCTTCGGCCAAATCAGCGAGCGCCTGCAGGCGAGCTACGAAGGGCGGCCCAATGCCTATCAGAGTCCCGACGAGCTGCTGTCCGATATTGGACTGGCGGCGGCCAGCCTGCTCGAAAATCAAGCGGGCGTCACGCCGGATATTTTCTGGTGCGCAGGCTCATGCGGCGCGTGCAGACTTTCGGATTTCATCTGGCCACCCTGGACGTCATTCAGCACGCCCGCATCCACGATGCGGTCATCGCGCAGGGCTTGGATCAGAAGGACTGGCCGGCCTTGCCGGCGGCGGAGCGGTTGCGGCAACTGCACGATTTTCTGGTACGCGATCTGGGGCCGGCCGCCTCCTTCGACGCCATGGGCCGGCGCAGCCTTTGGGTTTTTCAGGCGATCGCCCAGGCACGCCATAAATTCGGCGGCCGCGCGATCGGCGAGTACATCGTGAGCGGCGCGCGCGGGCCCGAAGACATCCTCGCGGTATTGCTGCTGGCGCGCTGGGCGGATATCACCGACAAGCGCAGCGGGGAATGTCCGCTCGACGTCGCGCCGATGCTCGAGTCGATTGATTCCTTGGAGGCGGCGGGCGAGGTTTTGCGCGCCTTGCATGCCGAACCCGCCTATCGCCGGCACCTCGATTCGCGCGGCAATCGCCAAATGGTGGTGATCGGCTATTCGGATTCGAACAAGCAGGGCGGAATCGCGGCATCGCGCTGGGCGCTGCAGGTGGCACAAGTCCAATTGCTGGAGACGGCCCGCGTCATGGGGACGAATCTGTTGATATTCCATGGGCGCGGTGGGACGCCGGCGCGCGGCGGCGGCCGTACCGAACAGCTGGTGGAGTCGCTGCCGAACGGCGCGATGCGGGGCGTCTTGCGGCTGACCGAGCAAGGCGAAGTCGTCAATCAGAGCTACAGCCTGCGGCCGCTCGCGATGCGCACTCTGGAGCGAACTTTCGCCTCGGTGGCGCTCGCCAGCGCGCACGCCGCCGAGGCGGCGCCGATCGCCCCGGAACTCCGTGCAGCCATGGGCACCATCGCGGCGCAGAGCATGAAGGCTTACCGCGAGCTGGTATATCGGCGGCGCGGAATTCTTCGAATATTTTCGCGCCGCCACGCCGCTCGATGTCATCGAGCGCATGCACATTGCATCGCGCCCCGCGGCGCGCGAAGGCGCCGCGGGGGTGCAGTCGCTGCGGGCGGTCCCCTGGGTGTTCGCGTGGACGCAGAGCCGGCACATGTTGCCGGGTTGGTTTGGCTTTGGCAGCGGCGTGCAAGCCGCGCTCGAACTTCACGGCGAGGAGGTTTTGACGCGCATGGTGGCGCATTGGCCGTTCTTCGGTCACTTGCTCGACGATGTCGAGGCGATGCTCGGCCGCACCGACATGGCTATTTCGAGCTACTACGATGCTCTGGCGCCGGATCGGCTGCGCATTCACGCGGCGCCGATCGCGCAGGAATATGCGCTGACCGTGAAGCTGGTGCTGCGCCTGCGCGGCTCGGCGCAATTGCTCGACAGCGATCCGACGCTGCAGCGTTCCATCAAGCTGCGCAATCCGTACATCGACCCGATGCACCTCATGCAAGTGGATTTGCTGCGCCGCTGGCGCGCGACGCAGCGTCAGGACCAGGCGTTGTTCGGGGCGTTGCGCGCGACCATCAGCGGCATCGCGCAGGGCCTGCAGGCGACCGGCTAGGCGCGGGCGCCGGTAGCGCCTAGCTAACATTCCGGCACGTTCACCGCGAGGCCTCCCTGCGATGTCTCCTTATAAATCGTGGACATGTCGAGGCCGGTTTGGCGCATGGTATTGATCACCTGGTCGAGCGACACTTTGTGCGAGCCATCTCCGCGCAGCGCCAGCCGCGCCGCATTGATGGCCTTGACCGATCCCATGGCATTGCGCTCGATGCAGGGGATCTGCACCAAGCCGGCCACCGGGTCGCAGGTCAAGCCGAGGTTGTGCTCCATGCCGATCTCCGCCGCATTTTCAATCTGTTCGTTGCTGCCATGAAGCGCGGAGACCAAACCGGCCGCCGCCATGGAGCACGCGACTCCGACCTCGCCTTGACAGCCCATCTCGGCGCCGGAGATCGACGCGTTCTGCTTGTAGAGCATGCCGATCGCCGCGGCGGAAAGCAGAAAGCGGATGACGCCGCCGTCGTCGGCCCCGGCTTCGAACCGCCGGTAGTAGTGCAGCACCGCCGGCACGATGCCGGCGGCGCCGTTGGTCGGCGCGGTCACGACCTGGCCGCCCGCGGCGTTTTCTTCATTCACGGCGAGTGCATAGGCATTGACCCAATCGAGCGCGTGCATCGGGCTCAAAGGGTCGCCGCTCATGAGCTGCCGATAGAGTTTCGGCGCGCGCCGCCGAACGCCCAACACCCCGGGTAGCAGCCCCTGGGCTTCGAATCCCCGGCGTACGCAATCCTGCATGACTTGCCAGATTCGCACGAGTCCCGCCCGCACTTCCGTTTCGCTGCGCCAGCTGCGCTCCCGGGCCAACATCAATTCGTGGATCTCCAAACCTCGGGCCTTGGCGAGTTCGAGCAGCTGCTCGCCGGAAGCGAATTCGTACGGCGGCGCGCTGCGCACCGCGCCCGCATTCATCTGCGCCCCCGCGCGAACGACGAAACCGCCGCCGACGCTGTAGTATTCCTCGCGCGCCAGCAGATTTTCCGCGCCATCGTGCGCGGAGAAACGCATGCCGTTGGAATGGCCGGGCAGCACCTGGTCGGTGTGAAACAAGAGATTCAAGGGCTCGTCGAAAGCGATCTCGTGCCTGCCCAACAAGCGCATTCGCTTGGCGTTGCGAATCCGCTGCAGCGCAATCTCGGCTGCGCTCGCATCGATGCCATCCGGGCGCATGCCCTCGAAACCCAACAGGATCGCACGGTCGGTGCAATGCCCGCGTCCGGTGAGCGCCAAGGAGCCGTAGAGTTGCGCCGAGACCTGAGAGGTGCGGTTCAATAGATCGCGCGAGTCCAGCAATTCGGCAAAATCGCGCGCGGCATTCATGGGTCCCATGGTGTGCGAACTGGAGGGACCGATGCCGATTTTGAAAATATCGAAAACACTCAAACTCATGCGCGGGAACCACCGGTTATGCGGGTAGCCGCGCATGATACGCCGCCGTCTCGATCGGCGCTCAGCCGGGACAAATGTTAAACTCGGCGCCCTAACAAAGAATTTCGCTGGCCGACAATTCAACGGAGTGTCATATGAGTCGCTACGCACTGATTCTGGCTGCCTCGCTCGCCGCGTCGCTATCGCTCTGCGCCTGCACGCACGAACCGAGCGCGCCCAACGCATCGAGTACGCCGGGCAATCGAGGCAACATCGCGGCGGCGGTCGCCGACAGCAATCGGCCCGAGGCCGACAAGCTGCGCGACGCCAATCGCAAGCCGGTGCAAACGCTGGAATTCCTGGGTGTGAAGCCGGGCGAACAAATCGCCGAATTATTGCCTGGCGGCGGATACTTCACCCGCATATTCAGCAAAGCGGTCGGTCCGTCGGGCCATGTTTATGCCCTGGTGCCCGAGCGTCCGGCCAACGCGCCGGCCGACATGCCGGATCTGGCCGGCAAAGTAAAAGCGATCGCCGCCGATCCGAATTATCCCAATGTGACCGTGGTGATCCAGCCGCTCAGCAAATTGTTGACGCCGGTCCCCGTCGATCTGGTATTTACTGCGCAGAATTATCATGACCTGCACAATTTTCCGGTCGATGTGGTGGGATTCAATCGCACCATTTTCGCCTCGTTGAAGCCGGGCGGCCTGTATGTCGTGCTGGACCATTCGGCGCCGGCGGGTTCCGGGCTCGCGGATACCAAGACTCTGCACCGGATCGATGCCGACGTCGTGAAACAGGAAGTCACGGCGGCCGGATTCGAGTTCGTGGGCGGCAGCGACATCCTGGCGAATCCCGCCGATAGCCGCGCCACGATGGTGTTCGACCCCTCGATTCGCGGCAGGACCGATCAGTTCATACTAAAATTTCGCAAGCCCAAGAAATAACACTTCTTGGCAAATCTTGGCGCACTTTGGGCCCTAATCCGGTCCAAAGGGGGTTGCGGGCTTAAAAAACGAACTTTGGACCCTTGTTTCCTGTCAACTGAGAACAATGTTCTACGTTTGATTCTAAAGGGACTAGAGGATTTTCAAGCATGAAATTCGTCAATCAATCGCGCCTTGTGCGGGCATCAGCCGGGACCGCCGCGTCGCTCGCGCTGTTCGGGCTGTTGAGCGGCTGCGTGACGCCGCCGCCGCGTACCTATGCGGTGCCGGCACCGCCGCCGCAGCGCATATTCGTTTACCCGGCTCACGGGCAAAGCCCGGAGCAAACCGAGCGCGATCGCTACGAGTGTCATACGTGGGCGGTTCAGCAGACCGGCGTTGATCCGAGCCGTACCACCAACGCCTATGAGCGCGTGATCGTGCAGCCCTCGTCGCCGCCCGGTTCGAATACCGTGGGGGGAGCCATCGCCGGCGCCATCATTGGCTCAATTATCGGCGGTCCGCGCAATGCGGGCGCGGGTGCCGTGCTGGGCGGCGCGACGGGAGCCATTGTCGGTTCGGCGGCAGATGCAAACGCGCAGCAGCAGACGCGGATGACGCAACAGCAAATCAATGAAACAGCCGCCGAGGGTCGCGCACGCGCCGATGCCTATCGACGCGCGATCGGCGCGTGCCTGCAAGGGCGCGGCTATACGGTCACCTAGGCAAAAAATCGGAAAGGATATGAATCAGACAGCAAAATTAGCGGCCTTGAGCCTTTCGATTCTGCTGCTCGGCGCCGGCGCGCTGCAGGCGGCGGCTGCCGCGGAGGAGCATGGCCGGCCGGAGGCGTCGCGGGAACATGGGCATGGGCGGCCTGCGCCGGGCCGGCCTGGTATGGATGGCCGCGGCCAGGTGCTCGATTCCCGCTACAATCACGGCCGCTATTACCCGGCGTTTGGCAGCATGAGACCCTCATTGCCGGAAGGGTACCGACCTTACTATCGTGGCGGCAGCCGATTCTATTTCAGCGGTGGAATCTGGTACGCACCGAGCGGTCCTGGCTTCGTGGTGGTGCGCCCGCCGGTGGGCCTCGTGATATCCGTACTGCCGCCTTATTACTCGACGGTGTGGTTCGCAGGCGTGCCCTACTACTACGCCGACAACGTGTACTACTCCTGGCAGCCGGACCAGAATGGCTATGCCGTGGTTGACCCGCCCGAGAACGCGGATGCCCCTTCACCGCCGCCGGACAACGCGCAAGCGCAGCAAGACCTGATCATCTATCCCAAGAACGGGCAGTCGAAAGAGCAGCAGGCGGCCGACCAATTCGAGTGCCACACCTGGGCCAAGGGCCAGACCGGGTTCGATCCGACCCAACCGGGCGGCGGCACGCCGGGGGGCGCGGCGATGAATCGCAGCAACTACGACCGCGCCATGTCGGCGTGTTTGCAGGCGCGCGGCTACCAAGTCAACTAGTGGGGGAAATCCTACGTCTGTCGCTGTTTGGCGCCGACTGTCAGTTTGCCGCGCAGCGCGGCATGATGTCGCCTGATCGGTGAATGCGTCTTGAGGGTATTTGCGATGCTCATTAGCGAAACCGGCGCCGTCGATGCGCAGCAAGAAATCAGCGTCGTTCGCTTGGGATTGGATCTTCCTGCCGCGGCCGCGAGCGCGTTCGAAGACATTAAACGAAGGTTCAGCAACCAGCGTCAGTGGCGCGAATTCGTTTCGGCGGTTCAGTGCTCGGTGAATTATCCGGCGGCGATCAATTCACTGCGCTCCGGCACCCAGTGGTTCAGCGGCGGATTGGCGCAAGCTTCGTCTTGCCTCGCGCGAACCCTGCGCATCGCTCGAAATCGTTAGGCATCTCGCGCTAGCCAGCTCGACGGCACGCGGCTCCGGCCGCTCGATTCCGCGAACGGCTCAATTCCGATAGGTGATCGTCATGCCAATGGTGCGCGGTCTGAATGTGTACTGCCGCTCGAGCGGCGGGGCATCGCCCGGATAGATGGTGAAATTGTAGTTGGTAACCGTGTGCGTGTCGGTGAGGTTGTCGACGAATGCCGCGGCCTGCCAGTTGCCGAAAGTCATTCCGGCTCGCGCCGACGCAAAATTGGTCGAGGACAGCGCATAAAACGCCGGGTTAAATTGCAAGGTACTGGGGTCTTGCGCCGCGGACGCCCATTTGTTGCGGCTCTGGTATTCATCGTCCACGCGCACGAACGCGGGCAGATTGAACAGGTTGAATTTGTATTCCAGCCCCAGCGTGAAGGTGAACGGGGCGCCGGGCTGGCCCGGCGGCTCGCCGCTCTGGCCCACGATGGCATCCCCCTTGGAAACAACGGGCTGGGCTTGGGCCTCCGAGAATCTCGAATCCTGCGTATAGCGCGCGCTCGTATAGCCGGTGGCGATCTCGGCAGTGAAATTGTCCGTCAGGGCGATATCGGCTTGAATATCTCCGCCTTTCGCCACCGCGGTACCCAAATTCGCGATAAAGGTGATTTGACAGGTCGGCGGCAGCACGCTTTGCTGAATATTGTTCCAGCGGATGTAATAGATGCTCGTCGCGATTTTTACGCGGTTGTCGATGTTGTTCTTGGCCCCCACTTCGAAGCTATTGACGGTGTCGGAGCGAAAGGTCGGCTGGCGACCCGGTAATGCCGAAAGTTGCGAAATCCGCGGCGCAAGCCGCCTGCGGCACGGGATTGTTGGCGCCGCCCGGACGAAAGCCTTTTGCGTAGGTCGCATAATATAAGTTGCTGGGCGTCCTACTGGTAGGAAAAGCTCGCCTTGGGCGTGAACGAGTTCTCCGTTTGCGAGACTCCACGGTTTGCGGCGGCAGGAATAATTGCGGACCGCCGGTCAAGGAATCATTGAGTGAATCTTGGTGCTGCGAATAGCGGCCTCCCAACGTCAGCTTGTACTGATCGGTGAAGGAGTAAGTCCCTTCGGCGAACAATGCGTATTGCTGATCGTTCGCGCTGGGTTTGCAGGAAATAGGAATCGTTCGGAAAACGCGGATCATAGTAACCGGGAAAGCCGGTATTCGGATCGACGAACCAATCGGTGTAAGTCACGCCGGTCGCCGCCAGCGACAATTCATTGAGCATTGGATCGTGAATCTGCTCGAGATACGTTTGCCGGTCGCTGCTGAAGAAAGCGCCCGCGGTCCAGAATAGCGGCGAAGTCGCATTCGCAGACTGCAGGCGAATTTCCTGGGTGATGTTTTGCTGACCATTGTCGATGGAGTTCGGCGAACGGTAATTCGGTCGCGCCTGCGGGCAGATGCAAGCCGGGCCGTCGAGCAGGGGATAGGGCGTGGAGGCGGAGGATCCGTCGCCGTTCAGAAACACCCCGGCTTGATAAAATCCCAGGTTATACAGCGTGCCCTCGTAGCCGGTCTGTTCCTTGCGATGGAAGTACGAGGTGTTCGATATCAGCTTGGCGAAACCTAAATTTCCCTCGATTTTCATGGCCGCCAGATAGAACCGGTCCGGATCGGAGCGCTGCGTCGGATTGCCGCTGACGAGTTGGTTGTTGCCCGGATTCGAATAGAGCGGCCAGTAGTTCTCGACTCGTTGCGGTAGCGGTCCTGGTAGTAGATGCTCGGCGTAATCGGTCCAGTTTTCGTTCGGCGCCCATAAACGGCCGCCAGGCGATACAGAACCGTCTCGTCGTAATTCGCATTCTTTCTGCGCGCCAGCGTGCGACACCGGGTCGATGCGGTCGATGTAGCCGCCGTCGCGGCGGTACCAAACCGTCAACGCGCGCGCCGAGCGTGTCGTCGATGAGCGGGCCGCCCGCTGCGATGCCGCCCTCGTAGCTCGGGGCCCCGCCCTGCGTAAAAGACAGTTCCTCGCGGCTGTAGAAACTGTTTTGAGTGAGGCTGGGCTGGGTCGTGATGTAGCGGACGGTGCCGCCCTTCGGATCCGGCGCCGAACAAAGTGCCCTGCGGACCGCGCAGCACTTCGACGCGGTCGATATCGAAGGATCTTCGGCAGAGCATCGTCCGGGTTGAAGGCCAGCGCCCGGATCTGGATGGGCGTGTCATCGATGTAAATTCCCGTGGTGCCGGCACCGCCGCTCGAGGCAATCCCGCGGATGGAAATATTGTTGGTGCCCGAGTTGTCGATATTGACGCCGGGCGTGAAGCGCGCCACATCCTGGAAATCCTTGATGCCGCGGATATCCATCGCGTCTTGCGTGAGCGCGGTGACGCTGATCGGCACCTTGCTCAGGCTTTCCTCGCGGCGCGTCGCGGTGACGGTGATCTCCTGCAGCGGGCCCGCGGCTCCCTTCCGCCGCGTTATCGGCTGTCGGCCCGGCAACGACCCCGACGCGCAGACAGCGCGGCCAGCAGGCCGCCGATCAAGGCAGCCGCCGCGCTTGAGGACCTAAATGCGAGTTGCAAAGTACTCGGTCTTCCATTTGAAACACATCCCCAGCTTTTTCGGGCGCATGGCGCCCGCGGTCATTGCGCACATTGCAACATATCGGCGCAACGGTGGAAAGAGGGGCGGCCCGGTGGGCGCGCCCCGGGATGGTGCAACCCAAGACAGCCGCACAACGGCAAGTTGTGGGATCATGCCCCATGAGAGCCCGCTGAGCGTCCCAGGCCAAATCGCTGAATCCCTTGTTGGCGTTACTGCCGTTTTTGCGGCCCTATCGCTCCATGATGTTCGGCGCATTGTTCGCGCTATTGATTGCCGCGGGTGCACAATTGGCGTTGCCTGTCGCGTTGCGGCAATTGATCGACCATGTATTCGCCGAAAAGAGCCTCGGAACCATCAACAAATGGTTTCTGGGGTTTCCTGGCGGCGGCGGTGATTTTCGGCGCGTTTGCCGCCCTGCGCTTTTATATGGTGACCTGGGTGGGGGAGCGGGTCGTCGCGGATTTGCGCAGCGCTATTTATAGGCGCGTGGTGCGCATGGATCCGATGTTTTACGAAACCACCCGGGTGGGCGAGGTGTTGTCCCGCCTGACCGCCGACACCACGCTCGTACAAGCCATCGCCGGCGTCAATTTGTCCATCGTGCTGCGTTCCACATTGAGCCTGATCGGCGCGCTGGTTCTGATGGGCTTCACCAGCGCGAGACTCATGGGCGTGATCATGCTGATGATTCCCGTGGTCATCGTGCCGTTGATACTGACCGGCCGGCGCGTGCGCGGCCTGTCGCGCGCATCGCAAGATCGCATCGCGGATACCAGCAGTCTGGCGGACGAGACATTGAATGCCATTCAAACCGTGCAGGCCTTCACGATGGAGGAACTGCAAAGCGAACGCTATGAAAAGGCGGTGGAAGACAGCTTTGCGACGGCGGTGCGGCGCACCAAGGTTCGCGCCGCGCTCACCGCCATCGGCATCATGCTGGTTTTCGGCGGCATCACATTCGTGTTGTGGCTCGGGGCGCGTCAAGTCATATCCGGCACGATGACCGGCGGCCAGCTCGCGCAGTTCTTGCTGTACGCCGCTTTCGTCGGAACCTCGGCGGCGGCGCTCACCGAGATGTGGGGCGAAATTCAACGCGCCGCCGGCGCCATGGAGCGTCTGAGCGAGTTGCTGCAGGCGCGGCCGGTCATTACCGCGCCGGAACGGCCGCTGCAACTGCCGGCGCGGGTGCAGGGCCGCATTCGCTTCGACAACGTCACATTCCATTATCCATCGCGGCCGCAGCATCCCGCGCTCGACAATTTCAGCCTCGAGGTAGGCGCGGGCGAGACCATCGCGTTCGTGGGACCTTCGGGGGCCGGGAAGAGCACGACATTCCAGCTGTTGCTGCGCTTTTACGATCCGGATTCGGGAAGCGTGCTGATCGACGACAAACGACTGGCGGATTTACGTCCGGAGGACCTGCGCGCTCAAATCGCGCTGGTCCCTCAGGACACCGTACTGTTTGGAGCAAGCGCGCGCGAGAACATCCGTTACGGGCGTCCCGCGGCCAGCGATGCGGAAATCGAAGCGGCGGCGGTCGCGGCGGCGGCGGATGAATTTTTGCGCAAATTGCCGCAAGGCTATGACACATTTCTGGGCGAACGCGGCACGCGCCTGTCGGGCGGTCAACGCCAGCGCATCGCTCTGGCGCGCGCCATTCTCAAGGATCCGCCGATCCTGCTGCTGGACGAAGCGACCAGTTCATTGGACGCGGAATCAGAACGTCTGGTGCAGCGGGCGCTGGAGAAGCTGATGCAGGGCCGCACCACCATCATCATCGCTCACCGGCTGGCGACAGTGCTCAAGGCCGACCGCATCGTGGTGTTGGATCATGGTCATAAGATCGCGGTCGGCACGCATGCCGAGCTGCTGATGCATAGCCCGCTGTATGCGCGTCTCGCGGCGCTGCAATTCGCTGCGATCCCCACCGAGACGCTCGAGGCCGCCGCGACCTGAAGGCTTACTTGATCAGGCCCTCGGCCTTCATGGCTTCCATGACTTTGGGGCGCGCTGCGATCCGCGACTTGTAGTCGGCCAAAATTGGCCACTTGTTCAGGTCGATCTTGACGTGTCCGGTCCAGTTCAGCACGGTAAACAGATACGCATCCGCGACCGTGAAAGTATTGCCGAGCAAAAAAGGCTTCTTGCCCAGAAAGCTGGACAGCCAGTCGAATCTTTTGCCCAGGTTGGCCACCGCGGTTTCCTTCATCTCTGCAGAACTCGCCGGATTGAACAACGGCGAAAATGTCTTGTGAATTTCCGAGGTGATGTAGTTCAGTATTTCCATCAGCTGGTAGCGTTCGAAGGTTCCGGCGCGCGGCGCCAAAGCGGATTCAGGCTTGAGATCGGCGAGGTATTGGACGACCGCCGGACCCTCGGTCAGGACGCGGCCATCGTCCAATTGCAGCGCGGGCACGGAACCCTTCGAATTCACCGCCAGATAGTCGGCGCCGCTCTCGGTCTTCTTGGTCTTGGAATCGATCTTGACCATGGTTAGAGCCACGCCCGCTTCGAGCGAGACGATGTGTGGCGAGAGCGAACATGCACCGGGAAAATAATAGAGTTTCATAAGCGTCCTTAGTGGGGATTGTCGAATGATACTACGCGCCTTGCCGCGATGAAGCCTTTGGCATAGGGTTCGGCAAGCAACGAGTCAACGCGCACGCGGCCGCCGCTCGAGGGCGCATGCACGAACAGCTGGCGATCGAGCGCAATCGCGACGTGCAATTCCTTGCGGGAGAGGTGCATGAATACCAGGTCGCCGGCTTGCACTTGCGTCCTTGCCACGGGTACTCCGAATTGCAGCTGTTCCGCCGCCGTGCGCGGCACTTGGATTCCGGCATTTGCCGCCGCGTAAACCACCAAGCCGCTGCAATCGAATCCGCCCGGCGCGGCGCCGCCGAATCGATAGGGTTGTCCGATCATGGATGTCGCGCTGTCGACCATGAGCTGAGTCGGCGTCGGCGCATGCTCAACAGCGATCGCGGTCGGCGGCGCCGCAGTCGGATGCGCGGTTTCACGTGAAGTCGTCGCGCAGGCGGCGAGCGTCAGCGACAACAATCCCGCGAGAATCGGTTTGATCAGGGCCGCGCCGCGGATAGCGTCGTGGCAAGCGCCGCGCCCACGATGCCGGCTTCCGCACGCAAAGTTCCGACGCATAGACGCGCCTCGCAATGCAATTTATCCATGAACTTTTCGGGCTCTTCGGTGATGCCCCCGCACAAAACGATGAGATCGGGCCACAGCAGCGCATGGTACTCATTGAGAACCAAATTCAATTCGGCCGCCCACGCGTCCCAGCTCAGTCCGTCTTCAACCTTGACGCGCCCGGCCGCGCGCTTTTCAGCCTCCCGCCCGCCGACCTGCAGATGGCCGAATTCGGTGTTCGGCACCAGCCGCCCGTCGACGAACAGAGCGCTGCCGATTCCGGTGCCCAGTGTCAGGAGCAACACGGTGCCCGGCACGCCGCGCGCCGCGCCGTAGTGCAATTCCGCGAGGCCCGCGGCGTCCGCATCGTTGATCGCAACCACCGGCCGCTGCAAATGCCGGGCGGCCAGGGCCGCCAACGGCTGGCCGATCCAGGCCTTGTTGAGATTGGCCGCGGTTCGCACGACGCCGCCGCGAATCACGCTGGGAAATGCCAGGCCGACGGCGTGATCGCCCGGTATGTTCGCGACCACCGCGGTAAGTGCGTTCAACAGCGCCTCGGGGGAGCCTTGCGCGGGCGTCGGTGTGCTGAAGCGTTCGCCCGCGAACGCTCCCGTGGCCAAATCGATGAGCGCGCATTTAATGGATGAACCGCCGACATCGACGCCGACGGCCAGGGAAGAATTTTTCAATTCGCGTGCCGCATTAATACTCAGACAGGCTCCCAGGTTTGCCCCGCGTCCCCGATAACAACCTTATAATAACCCCTAACATGGACACTTTTGACAGCCAATTCGCCTCCCGCCGCAACGCTGCCCTGCAACCCGGCACGCTGCATGCGGCGCTATTGGACCGGCTCACCCGGACCCTTGGGAAGAATCCCGACTCGGCGACGCCGCGGGATATCTATGATGCGCTGTCGCTGGCGGTACGCGAAGAACTGACGCTGCGCTGGTTGGCGACGCAACGGCGCGTGGCGAACGCGCATGTCAAAAGAGTGTGCTATTTCTCGGTCGAATATCTGCCCGGCCGTTCCCTGATCAACGCGCTTTCCAGCCTGGACGGAGATCTGGTGCACGAAGCGCGCAGCGTGCTGCGCGGCATGGGTTATGAGCTCGAGGACATCGCGGCCCAGGAAGTGGATCCAGGTTTGGGCAACGGCGGCCTGGGCCGCCTGGCCGCCTGTTTCCTGGACTCTTTGGCGACGCTGCACTTCCCGGCGGTGGGGTACGGCATTCGCTATGATTACGGAATCTTCACGCAGGTCATCGACTCCGAGGGCAGCCAGCGCGAAGTCGCCAGCAGTTGGCTGCGCCTGCGCAATGTTTGGGAGACGCCGCGTGGCAACGCGGGCTATACGGTGCGCTTCGGCGGCCGCAGCGTTGCGCCGGCCGATGCCGAGGTAAGCGACGCGCATCGTTGGGTGGATACCAATGATCTGTACGCCATCGGATTCGATCAATTGATTCCGGGAAACGGCGGTCCCACCGTCAACCATCTCAGGCTTTGGTCCGGACGCGCGATCACGCCCTTCAAGCTCGATACCTTCAATGCCGGCGCCTATGAGGCCGCCGTGCAAGACCAGTTGGAAGCGAAAAACCTGTCGCGTGTGCTCTACCCCGACGATTCGACCCCGCAGGGCAAAGAACTGAGGCTCAAGCAACAATACTTTTTCGTGAGTGCAAGCTTGCAGGATATCTTGGTGACTCATTTGAGCGAGGGACGCTCGCTCGCGTCGCTGCCCGACTCGATTGCCATTCAGTTGAACGACACCCACCCTGCCGTCGCGATCCCGGAGCTGATGCGCCTGCTGGTCGACGAGCACGGCCTCTCCTGGGAGCAGAGCTGGCAGATCACCCAAGGCGTTTTTTCGTACACCAATCACACATTGCTGCCCGAGGCGCTCGAGTCATGGCCGGTGGCGATGTTCGAGCGCTTGCTGCCGCGGCATTTGGAAATCATCTACCTTGTCAATCGGGACTTTCTCAAAGCGGTGGCGGCGAGCTACCCTGACGACCCGGAGCGTCTGCGTCAGCTCTCCATCATCGACGACGGCGGCGGCCGGCGCGTGCGCATGTCGCACCTCGCCATTGTCGGCAGCCACAAAGTCAACGGCGTCGCACAGCTGCACTCGGATATCATGCGCAAGCAGGTGTTCCGCGATTTTGCACAGATGTATCCGCAGCGGTTCATCAATGTGACCAACGGGATCGCGGTGCGGCGCTGGCTGAAGCAGTCGAATCCGGGGCTGTCTGCATTGCTCACGCAGCATTTGGGCCGGGCCTGGGAAAATGACCTCGAGGAGCTCGGCCGCCTGGCCGGAGCGGCCGATGATCCGGAGTTTCGCCGCCAGTTTATGGGCATCAAACGCACCAACAAGCAAAGATTGGCCGATGAAGTGCAGCGCCGCAGCGGGGTGACGATCAGCGTCGATTCGCTATTCGACGTGCAGGTGAAGAGAATCCACGAATACAAGCGTCAACTGCTGAACCTCCTGCACGTCGTGACCCGCTATCGAAGAATTCGCCAGAACCCGCGCGCCGCGGTCGTGCCGCGAACCGTCATTTTCGCCGGCAAGGCGGCGCCGGGATATGCGATGGCCAAGGCCATCATCAAACTCATCAATAACGTGGCGCGCACGATCGAATCGGATGTTCTGGCACGCGGCAAGCTGCAGGTGGTATTTTTGCCCGACTACGACGTTTCACTGGCGCAAAAAATCATGCCCGCCGCGGATTTGTCGCAACAGATATCCACGGCCGGCATGGAGGCTTCGGGTACCGGGAATATGAAGCTGGCGCTGAATGGCGCCCTCACCATCGGGACGCTGGACGGCGCCAATATCGAGATTCGCGATCACGTCGGCGCCGAGAACATGTTCATCTTCGGTCTCACTGCGGATGAGGTTGCCGGGCAGCGCGCGGCGGGTTATGAGCCGAGCCGGGTGCTCGAGGGAAATCCTGAACTCGCCGGCACGCTGGAGCTGATTGCTTCGGGATATTTCTCGCCGGCGCGTCCCGATGATGCCAGGCCGGTGATCGACCGGTTGCTGAGCCCTGGCGAGCCCTTCTTGGTGCTGGCTGACTACGCGGCATATGCGAAGACGCAGGATCAAGTCGACGCCATGTACGCTCTCGAAGATCAATGGAGCCACAAGGCTGTGATCAATTGCTTGAACATGGGTTATTTCTCGAGCGATCGAAGCGTGCGCGAATACGCGGAGCGCATTTGGGCGGTGAGGCCTGTGATTTGAAGGCGACAGCGAATTGACCGAACAGGGGATCAGCGACTTCGATCTGCATTTGTTCGGCGAGGGCAGTCATCAGCGGATTTATGACAAGCTCGGCGCACATCTTCATTCGGGCGGCGTAAAGAGCGGCGCGCGTTTTGCGGTCTGGGCGCCCAATGCCGAGCGCGTCAGCGTGGTCGGCCACTTCAATCAGTGGGACGGCAATGCGCATGTCATGCGGCCGCGCGGCAGTTCAGGCGTGTGGGAATTGTTCGTCCCCGCGGTCGGCGCCGGAACACCTTATAAGTACGAGATCCGCGCCCGCGATGCCCGGCTGTTCTTGAAGGCGGATCCCTACGGCGTTGCGATGCAGCTGCGGCCGGACAATTGTTCCATCGTCATGGATCTCAACGGCTTTGACTGGCATGACGATGCGTGGCTGCGGCGCCGGGCCGAGATCGATCCTCTGCGCGAGCCCTTCAATGCCTACGAGGTGCACTTGGGATCGTGGCGGCGCCCGTGGGATCACAGAGTGCCGCCCTTCACGAATTGGCTCGAGGCCGCCGATCAATTGATTCCCTACGCGAAAGACTTGGGCTGCACGCATCTTGAACTCATGGGGATTGCCGAGCATCCGCTCGATGCTTCCTGGGGCTATCAGGTGGTGGGTTACTACGCTGCGACCTCGCGCTACGGTTCTCCCCAGGATTTCATGCGGTTCGTCGACCGATGTCACCAGGCGGGCATCGGCGTGATCCTCGATTGGGTGCCGGCGCATTTTCCACGCGATGACCATGGGCTCGCGCAATTCGACGGCACCTCCTTGTACGAGCATGCCGATACGCGCATCGGTGAACACCGCGAGTGGGGCACCAAAGTGTTCAATTACGGCCGTCACGAAGTGCGCAACTTCCTGGTCGCTAATGCGATGTTTTGGGCCGATAAATTTCACGTCGACGGCTTGCGCGTCGACGCCGTGGCGGCGATGCTGTATTTGGACTACAGCCGCAGCGCCGGGGAGTGGCTGCCGAACCGTCACGGCGGGCGCGAGAACCTGGAGGCCATGGAATTCTTGCGGCAAATGAACAATGCCGTTCATGCCGCCTTCCCGGGGTTGTTGACCATCGCGGAGGAATCAACTTCATTTCCCGGCGTGACCCGGCCGCCGGAGCAGGGAGGTCTCGGCTTCAATTTCAAATGGAACATGGGGTGGATGAACGATACCTTGCGGTACATGTCCCTTGATCCGGTGCACCGGCGTTACAACCACCAGCTCATTACCTTTTCGCTCGTCTACGCCTGGTCGGAAAATTTCATCCTGCCGATCTCCCACGATGAAGTGGTGCACGGCAAAGGTTCGCTGATCGCCAAGATGCCCGGCGATGAATGGCAAAAACGCGCCAATGTGCGCCTGTTGCTCAGTCTGATGTGCGCGCATCCTGGCAAGAAGCTGCTGTTCATGGGCTCGGAGTTCGGACAATGGCCGGAATGGCGCGATCACGGGCAGCTCGAATGGCAGCAGCTGGAGTTTGCGGCCCATCGGCAGTTGCGCGACTGCGCGCGCCAGCTCAATCGTCTGTATCTGACGACGCAACAATTTCACCGCAGCGACTGCGAGCCCGAGGGCTTCCAGTGGCTCGATCTGCACAATGCGGAGGACAGTGTTTGGGCGTTTGCGCGCCGTGCCGGCGGCGCGCAGCAGGGCGCATCGGTCATTTGCGTTTTCAACGCGACCCCGGTGCCGCGCGCGGGATATGAGGTGGCGGTCGGGCAGCCGGGACTCTACCGCAAGCTGTATGACTCCGATGCCGTGGACTTTGGCGGGTCAGGCTATAACCATCAGGCCCAAGTGGAGGCGTCCCCGGCCGGCGCATTGGGGCATCCGCAGTCTTTGCGGTTGAATTTGCCGCCGCTTGGCGCGATGTTTTTTGCGGGGCCATGACGTGAAGGGCATCGATGTGGGGTCACCGCGACCGCTCGGCGCCACTTGGAGCAAGCGCGGCGTGAATTTCGCGCTCCTTTCCAGCAATGCGACCCGCGTCGAAGTGTGTCTATACGACGCCGCCAGCGGCGCCGAAATAGCGCGTCATGATTTGCCCGGCCGCACCGAGGATGCCTGGCACGGCCTGATTTCCCCGCGCCGCGGCAATCCCGGCCTGCAATATGCGTTTTGCGTCCATGGCCCCGATGACCCGCAAAGCGGCCGGCGCTTCGATGCCACGGTGCCCTTGATCGACCCGTATGCGCGCGCGCTCTCGGCGCGCCGCCCGCTTCGCGGGCGCGTCATCGATCCCGCGTTCCACTGGGAGGGCGACAGGCCGCCGACGATACCGTGGCGCGACACGGTCATCTATGAGCTGCACGTGAAGGGATTTACCCGGCTGCATCCGGCGGTACCCGAGAAATGGCGCGGTACCTATCTGGGGCTTTCGGTGGCGCCGGTGATCGAGCATTTGAAGTCCCTCGGCGTCACCGCCGTGGAATTGCTGCCCTGTCAGGCATTCGTGAGCGAGCCGTTCTTGCTCGATCGCAAGCTCAGCAACTACTGGGGCTACAATCCGGTCGCCTGGTTTGCTCCGGCGAATGAATATGCCGTCGATGACGCGGTGCTCGAATTCAAAACCATGGTCAGGGCGCTGCACGCCAGCGGCATTGAAGTCATTCTCGACGTGGTGTTCAACCATACCGCCGAGGGCAACGAGAGCGGACCGCTCTTGTCGCTGCGGGGTATCGATAATTCGGTGTACTACCGCTTGAACCCGGCGGATCCGCGCTTCTACGAGAATCTGACCGGGACCGGCAATACCGTCAATTGCGAGCATCCGCGCGTGCGGGCGCTCATCATCGATTGCCTCAAGTACTGGGTCGAGGAAATGCACGTCGATGGCTTTCGCTTCGATCTGGCGACGGTGCTGGCCCGCGATGCCAACGGCTTCAATCCGCACGCCGATTTTTTCAAGGCGCTGCGTGCCGAGCCGGCGCTCGCCTATGTCAAGCTGATTGCGGAGCCTTGGGACCTAGGACTGGGCGGCTACCAGCTGGGGCATTTCCCTGCCGGCTGGTCTGAATGGAATGACCGTTACCGCGACACGATGCGCGCGTTCTGGCGCGGTGATAGCGGCAAGCTCGGCGAATTTGCGGAAAGATTCGCCGGCTCGAGCGACGTATTCCGCCATGACGGCCGCAAGCCCACTGCCGGCGTGAATCTCGTAACCGCCCACGATGGCATGACGTTGAACGATTTGGTGTCCTACAACCGGCGCCACAATGAGGCCAACCTCGAGAAGAACGACGAGGGCTTCGGCAACGATCTGAGTTGGAATTGCGGCGCCGAGGGCCCCGCCGCCGATCCGGCCATCATCACTCTGCGCAAGAGACAAATGCGCAATTTTCTCGCGACTCTGCTGCTCTCGCAGGGGGTGCCCATGCTGCAGGCCGGCGACGAGTTCGGGCGCACCCAGGGCGGCAACAACAATGCCTACTGTCAGGACAATGAAATTTCGTGGGTCGATTGGCGGTTGCGCACTGCGAATCACGACTTGTTGGAATTCGTGCGCCTGCTCGCGCAGCTGCGCCGGCTGCACCCGGAATTCCGCCGCGAGACATTCTTGAAGGGCGCCGTAACGCGCACCGGCGTCAAGGACGTGACCTGGTTAAACGTCGACGGCGCCGAGATGACGCAAAGTGACTGGCGGGACGCAAATCAGCGCACCCTGGGTATTTGGTTCGGGGAGCGCCCGGGCGCGGCGGACCGCCTCCTGCTATTGGTGAATGCGGCGGATTCCGAGCAGCCGTTTGCGCTGCCCGCGGCGCTCGCCGACGGCCCGTGGATTTGCCTGTTCGACACCGCAGCGGAGAGCATAGCGGCGAGCAGCCTCGGCAAGATACAAAGTTACGCGCTCAAAGCCCGCAGCGTCGCGCTGCTGGAGTGCTGATCCCTTGGACCAGGCATTGATCGAAAGAATGGCACAGCTGCGCGGCATCGGCGATGCATACCACAACTATCGCGGCGAGCTGCAATACTTCAGCCTGCAGACCAAGACTGCCATTTTGAGCGCCATGGGCTGCGCCATCGACGATGACAGCGCACTCGCCGCCGAGGTCGCGCAAATCGAGGCGGCTCGCTGGCGCAGAATCCTGCCGGCCGTGGCTACGGCGCACGGCGCGAGAATCGGCTTTGATATCAATGTCGCCGCCCGCGACTTCGGCGCGGCGATCGTGTGGCGGGTGCTCGCCGAGGACGGCTCGCGCTTGGATGGCGCCGTCTCGACCGCCGATTGCGCCGAAGTCTGGCGCGGCGAGGTTCAAGGATCATGGATCACACGCCGCCGCTTCGAGCTGGGGGTGGATCTGCCGCCCGGCTACCATGAGTTCGAGGCGAAAATAGCCGGCGGCGCGGCTCAGAATTGTCTGCTTATCGTAGCACCGCCGACGTGCTTCGAGCCGCCGTCGATTGCCGCCGGGCGGCGGCTGTGGGGGATCGCGGTGCAGCTGTACACACTGCGCTCGCACAGCAATTGGGGCATCGGTGATTTTGGCGACTTGGAAATGCTGATTCGCTGGATGGCGTCGTGCGGCGCCGGTTTCGTCGGCGTAAATCCGCTGCATGCGCTGGCGCCCGCGGATCCCGCGCGATCCAGTCCCTACAGTGCATCGAGCCGCCATTTCCTCAATGTTTTGTACATCGCGGTCCGGGCGGTGCCCGAGTTCGAGCAGTGCCTCGCCGCGCGCGCACGCATCGCCGAACCCGAATTCGCGCAGCGTTTGCACACCGTGCGCGCCCAGCCGCTGGTCGACTATCGCGGCGTGGCGGATTTGAAATTCGAAATCCTCGCGCTGCTGCACCAAGATTTTCGCGCCAAGCACCTGGCAACGCGCAGCGATCGCGGCCGTGAATTTCTGGAGTTCGTGGCGCAGCGCGGGCTGCCGCTGCAAATGCATGCCCGCTTCGATGCGCTCGACCGCCATTTTTGCGCGACTCGCGGTACCGCATCGGGCTGGATGAGCTGGCCGCAGGAGTATCGCGACGTGAACGGCGGCGCCGCAGCGCGCTTTGCGCTCGAACATCCCGCGGAGGTCGAGTTTTATGCGTACTTGCAGTGGCTGGCGCATGAGCAGTTGTTGCGCGCGCAAGCATTGACGCGCGAGCTCGGCATGCCGATCGGACTGTATGGCGATTATGCGGTGGGCGCCAATCCGTCGGGCTCCGAGACGTGGGTCGATCAAGCCGGTTATTGTCTCGGCGCTGAAATCGGCGCGCCGCCGGATCCATTGGCGCTGAAGGGCCAGGGGTGGGGAATTCCTCCGCCGGATCCGCTGGTTTTGCAGACGCGGGCATTGAGGGGGTTCGTCCAATTGATCCGCGACAACATGCGCTACTACGGTGCTTTGCGGCTGGACCATGTGATGTCCCTGTACCGTTTGTGGTGGGTTCCGGCAGGTTGTCCGGCAACCGCCGGCGCCTATGTTCACTATCCGCTGCAGCAACTGCTGAGCGCGCTGAGTCTCGAGAGTGCACGCGGTTCCTGTCTGGTGGTGGGCGAGGATCTCGGCGTGGTGCCGGACGAGATGCGCCGCGCGATGCCTGAGTTCGGCCTATATCATTACAAGGTGCTGCTCTTCGAGAAGGTCTCCGGAAGATTTCGCAGACCGGGCGAATTCGAGCGGCGGGCACTGGCGGCGGCCACGACGCATGATTTACCGACGCTGCACAGCTACTGGGAGGCGCGCGACATTGAACTTCGGCGCCGCTTGAATTTGTTCCCCACCGAGGCGATCGAGAGCGAAATCGTCCGCGAGCGCGATCACGACCGCGAAATGCTGCTGGCGGCTCTGCGCGAACAGGGCATCAATCCCGAGCATCCCGCTAAGCCGCTGGAACCCTACACCGAGGAGCTGGGCCACGCGCTGCATCTTTATTTGGCGCGCTCCTCGGCCGCGCTGGTCGCGCTGCAAATCGAGGACTTGTTGGCAATGACCGACCCCGTCAACGTGCCTGGAACCTCCAGCGAGTATCCAAACTGGCAGCGCAAGGTCACTGCATCGATCGAAGAGATGGCGGCGCGCAGCGATCTCAACGCGCGGCTTGCCGAGATCGACCGCGCCCGGCTCACCGCGGGCACTCAAACAGGCTCCTAGTCCGGGACGAGCGGTGCCGATGCGGCCTGAGCGCGCGCGGCCCAGACCCATACGAATCCGCCGACCACTACGGCCACCGGCAGAATTTTGATTGCCTCGCCGAGCGAGAAGGCGTCCGAGAGCGCGCCGACTATCAATGGCGAGACCGCGTCTCCGAGCAGATGAATGGCGAACACGCTGAGAGCGATTGCCGTTGCGCGCTCGCTGGCGATGACGAGATTGATGATGGCCGCATTGATCGGGCCCGTGGATAGGAACAAGCAGAGTTGCGCCGTCACCATGTAGGCCGTGTACAAGGCGGTCGAGGCCGTGGTGAGGGCCAACCAGACAAAGGGCGCCGCGACGAGCGTGGCGGCGGCCGACAGCCACAAATACGCCTGCCGCGAATTCTTGGCAAAGTAATCGCCCATCCAGCCGCCGACAAACGTTCCGACGAATCCAGTGACGACGACAATGGTGCCGAAACTGACGGTGGCTTCGCTGCGCGGAATGCCGCGGGCGCGCTCGAGAAATGCCGGCATCCAGTAGGCCAGGCCGCCGATTGCGAAAGTGTAGGCCGCATATCCCAACACGGTCAGAGCATAGGGCTTGTTGCGAAGCAGCCTCGCGTAGGTCAGCAACGCATCCTTGCTGATGCTCGATGGCGGTTTGGCCGCCGCGGGTGCAGCAACCCCTGCGGCTTTATCCTGGATGCCGCGCGGCGGATCGCGCAGCAGCAAGCACGAGGCGGCCAGCAGCAAGCCAGGAACGCCTGCAACGAAAAATGCGGCGCGCCAGCCGTAATGTTTGTCGACGAGTCCGCCCACGACATAGCCCAACGCCGAGCCGACCGGAATGGCGCAAAAAAAGATCGCCATGACCCGGCCGCGTTGGCGCACCGGAAAATAATCCGACAATAAACTCGGTGCGATGGTCACGTAGGCGGCCTCGCCGACCCCCACCGCTGCGCGAGCCGCAAACAGCGTGAGAAAATTGACCGCAAATCCGGACAGCGCTGTCGCGAAGCTCCAACACGCCACGCCGAGCGCGATCAGGCGCGGACGCGAGCGCCGGTCGCCGAGCGCGCCGAACACCGGCGCGAGCACCGTATAGACCAGCAGGAAGCCGGTCATCAACGAGCCTAGATTGGTGTCGGACAGTCCCAGGTCGGAATGTTTGAGGCTCTCGAGCACGCCGGAGACGATGTAGCGGTCGAGGTAGCTGAATAAATTGATGAAAGCGAGAATGGCGAGGCCGGCATTTGCCGAGGCAAGCCAGGACTGCTGTTTTTGTTCGACCACGCCGAAGTATAGTAGCGATCCTGACAATTGCACGCAGAAGCGGTTGGGTTGCTAGATTGCTTGTAACTAATTGATTTATATAATATTTAGGAGATTATTTTGGCCAAGCCGAACTACCGTCATGCGAAAAAGCAAAAGGAAGCCGCCCGTAAAGCTCGACAGGATGCAAAACAGTTGCGGCGCTCGGCAGCGCAGGAAGTACCCGCTGAGCCCGTGCCCGCGAAACCCGTGGAGTGAGCGCGGAGGAGGGCAGCGCTTGAAGAATCCCGCGATTTTTTCGCGCCGCGCGAAGCCACGGAGGTGTCGCATCTCAGCGACGCACGCTCGCGCGCATTACAGCGACTTCACAGATCTTTTCCTCAATTGCGCTTTTCACACCGCCCGAATCGCACAACAATAGCCTCGATGCGGGACTTCATTTCCAAGCTGCTTGCGGTGCCGCTCATGTTGGCGCTGCTGGCGGCCGCGGCGTGCAGCGGCAGCACGGTCGTCACGCTGACCGCGACGCCCTCATCGGATCGCTTCGTGACCTATCGGATCGGCGTGGCATCGATCCAGCTGCGAACTTCCAGCGGCAAGCCGAGCCTCATGCTCTTACCGCAGGAAACCACGGTAGATTTTACAAAAGTCACCGATCTGAGCGAGATCATCGGCGCGCCTACGGTGCCGAAGGGCACGTATGCCGGCGCGGAAATTACGCTCGATTACAGCAGTGCGCAGATCGTCTACGACGACGGCAGTCTGGACGGCGTCGCGCTCACGCCGGTGGATGCCGGCGGCAAGGTACTGGCGCTGGTGCGGGTGATCGTGACGGTGGATCCTGCCGATCCGCTGCTCAGCGCCGCGAAGTCGGCCAACCGCCTGTCGTTGAGCTTCAATCTGGCCGCTTCAAACCTCATCGACCTGAGCAATGACACGGTAACGATCACGCCGCTGATTTCAGCGAGCATGCAACCCATCGATTCCAAGCAGGTGCGTCTCAATGGCCCGCTGCTCCGGGCCGGCAGTTCTTTTCTGGCGACGGGTGTGATGCCGTTCGACGGCACCGCGGCCGCGCTGGGGAGCCTTTCGATCCAATCGAGCGATTCGACCACCTATGAGATCAACGGTTTTGTTTCGACGGGCGCCGCAGGCCAGACGCAGCTCGCCTCACTGGCAGCGAACACGGTAACGACGGTGTTTGGCACGCTCACGGAATCGAACTCGGCCAGCATCCCCGCAACGACCCCGGCCTCGACGACGCCTGTCACAGCGCCCGTCGCCGCAACAACTGGCTCGGCCGCATCCACCGTGACATTCGCCGCGTCGCAAGTCTTGGTCGACGGTAATGTTCAAGGTGTGGGATTGGCGCGCGTATCAGGAACGGTGGCGGCCCGCAGCGGCAACACCTTGGGGCTCGCAGATGCGACCCTGGTACAAAATGGCGGTTCCGAGAGCCTGGTGCCGGGTACGACCATCGTGAACGTGGGTCCCAGCACTTTGATCACTTATTTCGGCCAGGGCGTCCAAGGCGCGATCGGCGCGCAACAAATTTCGGTGGGATCGGTCATTGACGCTTTCGGCGTAGCCGGCAATACCAGCACGGGGCAAGTCTTGCTGGATGCCAGCGCCGGCCGAGTGCGTCTCGACTTGACCCCAGCCTCCGGTCTCGTGACCGTTCAGGGCGGCAGCACGCTGACCCTCGATCTGACCGCGCTCGGCGGCCGCGCGATCAGCGCCTTCGACTTCACCGGCAGCGGCGCCGATCCGCGGGCGTACGGCGTCGAGTTTGGCGGCACGTCGCCGCCGGACCTCTCAAATTCAAGCGTTGGCGCGCCGGTCGCAGTAACCGGATTCGCCAATGCATTCGCAACCCCAGCCCCGAATTTCACCGCATCCACGCTGCTCGATCCGACGACTATCGAGGCGCAGCTGGTGGTCGATTGGAGCGGCGGCACGGCGGCGCCCTTCAGCTCCTTTGACGGCTCGTCCATCGTGCTCGATCCCGCCGCCAGCAACTTCGGACTGCGCCACCAGATCCAAATCGGATCGCAAGTCATCGACCTGGTGGGACTCGCCTCCAATCCCTCGATTACGCCGGCCAGCAGTTCGACAGCGGTATTTTCCATCGGACACGCTTCTTCGTCGACGGTGGAGAATTTCGAGACCTATCCGGTCTTTGCCACGCAGCTGCAATCTGAACTCAACGGCAGCACCCTGGCGACGGGGATGACGGCAATCGGGCAATATACGGCGTCGACCGCGGCTTTTTCCGCGACGAACCTGACGATTTTCCTCAACGACTGACCGCGAAAAACGTTGCGCAATGGGATGAGGATTTTTGAGGCCTAGAGTTACCCGGCGCGATTTGCTACGGGCAGCACCGCTGCTCGTGCCGGCGGCATGGCCCCGCTCGATGCTTGCGGCCGCCCCGCCCGATGCGGCGACGCAAAGCTACCGCTACGCCTACGTCGGCTCGTACACGCCAAATGGCGGCGGCATTTATCTGTTTCGGCTCGACCCGGCGACGGCGGCGATGACCCAGCTGCAGGTCATCGATGACATTCGCAACCCATCCTGGCTGGCCGTGAATCCGGCGCAAACGCGGCTCTATGCCGTCAGCGAGATCGACAACTACCAGGGCGCGCGAAGCGGCGCCATCGTCTCGTATGCGATCGACGGCAGCAGTCTGCAAATCAGGCGCATCGGCGCGGTGAGTTCGGGCGGTACGGCGCCGGCCCATGTCAGCGTGCATCCGTCCGGCAAGTGGGTGTTTGCCGCGAACTATGGCGGCGGCAGCGCCGCCGTTTTTCCGGTGGGACCCGACGGGGCGCTGCTCGATGCAACGGACGTGCGGCCGAGCGTGGGGCCAAGGCATCATGGGCGCGGCGCGAACGATCCACCGGGGCAATTCGCGCTCAGCGACCACGACGGGCCTCATCTGCACATGGTTGCGGCCGATCCCGGCGGGCAATTTGTCATCGCGAATGACGCCGGACTCGATCTCACCCTGATCTGGCGCCTGGACGCGGCCGCGGGAAAATTGCTGCCGGCCGACGTGCCGGTAGTGCCGGCGCCTCCCGGTTCTGCGCCGCGCCATTTCGTGTTTCATCCCAACGGCCGCGTGTTCTACAACCTCTATGAGCATGACGCGAGGGTGGCGGTCTACGACTACGACGCGGCGCGCGGCGGCATGAAGTTGAAGCAAGTGGTGCCGAGCTTGCCGCCGAAGTTTGCCGGCAGCAATCTTGCGTCAGAAATCATCATGACCTCGGATGGCCGATTTCTGTACGTGGCGAATCGCCTGCACAATGCGATCTCGATTTTTGGCGTAGCCGCGGACGGCCAGCTGCGCTCGCTCGCGGAGACCTGGGTGCACGCCGACTCGCCTCGCAGCTTGAGCATCGACCCGGGCGGAGCGTTTCTCTACTCCTGCAATCAGCGCGGCGATTCGATCACCTCGTTTCACCTGAATGCGCTGAGCGGCGGTCTGACCTTCACCGGCCGGTTCGAGGCCGTGGGGAGTCCCGCCGTGATGACCATCCTCAGGCGCCCCTAATCCGCGATATACTCGGCCCCGATGCGTTCGCGCGAACACGGTTGAAGAGTATGGAAATTGCAATGATCGGTCTCGGCCGGATGGGCGCGAACATGGCGCAGCGGTTGATGCGTGGCGGCCACCAAGTCGTGGGCTATGATCCGGCGGCGGCGGCCCGCTCGCTGCTTGAAAAGAATGGCGCGCAAACCGCGGCCTCGCTCGAGCAGATGGTCGCCAAACTCAAGACGCCGCGCGCGGTTTGGCTCATGGTGCCGGCCGGCGAGATCACCGACAGCACCATTACGAACCTCGTGCCGATGCTGGCCGCGGGCGACACCATCATCGATGGCGGCAATTCGAACTACCGCGATACTCAGCGCCGTGCGGCGGCGGTGGCGGCCCGCAAGATTCAGTATGTCGACTGCGGCACCAGCGGGGGCGTATGGGGCTTGGCGGAAGGCTATAGCCTGATGATCGGCGGCGATGAAGCCGCGGTGGAACGTCTGCGTCCGATTTTCGAGACGCTGGCGCCGGCGAAGGATCGCGGCTGGGGCCGAGTCGGACCGGTGGGCTCGGGCCACTATACGAAGATGGTCCACAACGGCATCGAATACGGAATGATGCAGGCCTACGCCGAGGGCTTCTCGATCCTGCAGCACAAAGAGGAGTTCAAGCTCGACCTGCATCAAGTCGCCGAGATTTGGCGCTACGGCAGCGTGGTGCGATCCTGGCTGCTTGATCTCACGGCCATCGCTCTGGATAAGAATCCGACGCTGGCAGGGATCGCTCCCTATGTGGCCGATTCCGGCGAAGGCCGCTGGACCGTTGCCGACGCCATCGAATTGGGCGTATCCGCGCCAGTCATTACGCTCTCGCTGCTCGAACGGCTGCGCTCGCGCGACAACGATTCGTTTACCGACAAGCTTTTGGCGGCGATGCGCAATCAGTTCGGCGGCCACGATATCAAAAAAGAGTGAGAATTCTGGTAGTCGGCGCGGGCGCCATCGGCGGCTATTTTGGCGCGCGCTTGGCGCAGGCGGGCCGCGATGTGACTTTTCTGGTCCGCGAGCGCCGCGCGGAGCAGCTGCGCCGCGACGGTTTGACGGTGGTGAGCCCGCTGGGCAACGTCAATCTGCGGGCTCCTGCTTTGGTGAACGCCGCAGACCTGAAGAATTGCTACGGGCTGATCATCGTCAGCAGCAAGTCCTACGATTTGGAGAGTTCAATCGAGGACTTCGCCCATGCGGTGGGCCCGGACTCGCATGTTCTTCCGCTGCTGAACGGATTGCGCCACCTCGATGTTCTTGACGCGCGCTTCGGCTCGCGGCGCGTATTGGGCGGACTGGCGCGTATTTCATCGACGCTCGACCCGGACGGACGCATTCAGCAACTGGGCACCTTCAATACTCTCGCCTTCGGTGCGCGCGATGGCGGCGCGCCGATCGACGATATCGCGGAGGTTTTGCGCGTGCCGGGGTTCGATGCGTTGCTGAGCGAGGACATACTCCGCGAGATGTGGGAGAAGTGGGTGTTCATCGCCGCAGCCGCTGCGACCACCAGCCTCATGCGTGCGACGATCGGCGACATCATGGCAGCCGATGCGCACGATATACCGGTGCGCTTGCTGCAGGAATGCGGCGCGATCGCCGCCGCGAACGGTTTCGCGCCGCGAGAGAGAGCCGCGACAGGCGCGCTGGCGGTTCTCACCGCGCCGGGTTCCGCTTTCACCGCATCGATGTTGCGCGACATCGAGCAGGGCGGCCGGGTTGAGGCGGACCACATCGTCGGCGATTTGCTGCGGCGAGGCTCGAAAGCCCCGCCGGCGCCGCTGCTCTCGACCGCCTTCGCGCATCTGCGCGCCTATGAGGCGCGGCGCAAGCGCGAATCCGGCGCGGCCTAGACCGGCGGCAGCGCGGATTTATGCCGGCTGACCGCGGCGCCATCCTCCGCGCGCAGCCGCGCGAACACCAACGTGGACGCGATCGTTAGCATGGCGAGTCCCAGCAGTGCCAGATGAATTCCGTGCAGCAGCTGCGGTGGCGTCGCGCGCAGCCGATCGGGAATGAATAAAGCCGCGGCGAGCGACGCCGTGGCGACGCCAAAACTGACCGCCAATTGCTGCACGGTGCTGGCGATGCTGCTGGCGCCGCTCGCTTCGTGTTCGCCGATGTCCGCGTACGCCAGGGTGTTCATGCTCGTATATTGCAGCGACGTCAGGAAGCCGTAGCTGAAGGCCATGGCGACGATGAGCCATACCGGCGTGCCCAGGTTGATGGTCGCAAACAGCATGATCATGACGCCGAGCAGGATGGTATTGCTGATGAGCACCCTGCGATAACCGAAGCGCTTCAGGATCAACGGCATGGTCAATTTCAGGCTCATGGCGGCAAAGGCCTGCGGCATGATCAGCAGCCCGGATTGGATGGGTGAAAAGCCGAGCCCGACCTGATAGAGCAGCGGCAGCAAGAACGGAATTCCGCCGATACCCAGGCGCGTAAATAGATTTCCGCTCACCGCGACGCGAAACGTACGGATTGCAAGCAGTTTCAAGCGCAGCAACGGGTGAGTCATGCGCTTGGTGTGCAGGCCATATGCGGCGAGCAGGGCGCCCGAGATGCCCAGCAATCCCAGCATCTCGCGTCCGCTCAGGGTCGTTTCGCCGAACACCTCGAGCACATAGGAAAGCAACGCGATTCCCGAACCGAACAGGATCAATCCGATGATATCGAGGGCGTAATTGCGCTTCTCGCGGTAGTTGGGCAAGTGCCGATAGACCAGCATCAAGCCGCAGATGCCGATCGGGATGTTGACGTAGAAAATCATGCTCCAATGAAAATAACCGATGATCGCGCCGCCGAGCACCGGCCCGAGCATGGGACCCACCAGTCCCGGAATGGCGACAAAGCTCATGGCATCGATGAGCTCGGACTTTGCAAACGCGCGCACCATGGTGATGCGCCCGACCGGAATCATCATGGCGCCGCCGCAGCCTTGCAGAATGCGGCAGGCCACCAGCAAGTGGATGTTGCGCGAAATGCCGCAAAGAAAGGAGCCGAGCGTGAAGATGCCGATGGCCGATGCAAAGACTTTGCGCGTGCCGAAGCGATTGGCCATCCAGCCGCTGATCGGTATGAAGACGGCCAAGGCCAAGGTATAGCTGGCGAGGACCGCCTTCATGCTCAACACCGGCACATCGAGCGCCTGCGCGATGGCGGGCACGGCGGTGTTGAGAATGGTCGTATCCAGCGATTCCATGAAGAATCCGACGGCGACCAGCCAGGGCAGCAGGCGCTTGGCGGTAGCCGTCAGCGCGATGTCGTCGGAAACTGCCAAGCGAGCGCCGCGCTACGCTCCGGCCAGCGCCGCATCGACGATGTTCTGCGCTTCGCGGATCAAACGGCGCAAGTGCCCAGCGTCTTGAAAGCTCTCGGCATAGATCTTGTAGATGTCCTCGGTTCCGGACGGCCGCGCCGCGAACCAGCCGCTGCGCGCCACCACTTTTACGCCGCCGATCGGCGCGCCATTGGCGGGAGCGCGCGTCAGCACTTGTTCGATCGGTTCACCGGCGAGTTCCGTGATCTTGACCTGTTGCCGATCGAGCTTGCCGAGCTTGGATTTCTGCGCGGCCGTTGCCGGCGCGTCGATGCGGTCGGCAAATGATGCGCCGAGTTCCAGCGTCAGCGCCTGGTAGTGCTCGCCGGGATCCCGCCCGGTGCGAGCGGCAATCTCCGCCGACAAGAGCGCCGGCGCGATGCCATCCTTGTCGGTGGTCCACACGCTGCCGTCCATCCGGCTGAACGAGGCGCCGGCGCTTTCCTCGCCGCCAAAGGCCAGTCTGCCCTCCACCAGCCCCGCAACGAACCATTTGAAACCGACCGGAACCTCGTACACTGCGCGTTTCAGGCGGGCGGCGACCCGATCGATCATCGCGCTGCTCACCACCGTCTTGCCGACGGCGGCATCGCGGCGCCAGCCGCCGCGGTGACTGAATAAATAATCGATCGCCGTGGACAGATAGTGATTGGGCGGCATTAAACCGCTGCTCGGCGTGACGATTCCATGCCGGTCATGGTCGGTGTCGCAGGCAAAGGCGATGTCGTAGCGATCCTTGAGTTCGATCAGCCGCTGCATGGCATAGGAGGAGGATGGATCCATGCGGATTTTTCCATCCCAATCGAGCGTCATGAAGCGAAACGTCGGATCGACCGCGTCGTTCACGACCGTGAGATCCAGGCCGTAAAGTTCGGCGATGCGCGGCCAGTAATGCACGCCGGCTCCGCCCAAGGGATCCACGCCCATGCGTATCTTGGAATCGCGGATCAGCTTCATATCCAAGATGTCGCCGAGATCGGCGACGTAGCGGGTCAGGTAGTCGTGCAAGTGGGTGGTTGCCGCGCGCCGTGCCGCGCTGTACGCCATTCGCTTGATGCCGGGCGCGTCCGGCCGCAACAATTCGTTCGCCCGATTCTCGATCCACTGGGTGATGTCCGAATCCGCAGGACCCCCGTTGGTCGGGTTGTACTTGAAGCCGCCGTTGTCGGGCGGGTTGTGCGACGGCGTGATGACGATGCCGTCCGCGAGGCCGCTGCTGCGTGCGCGGTTGTAGGTGAGAATTGCATGCGAGATGGCCGGTGTCGGCGTGTACTCATCCTGCGCCGCAATCATCACTTCAACGCCGTTGGCGGCCAGCACTTCAAGGGCACTGACGAACGCCGGCGCCGACAGCGCGTGCGTATCGAAGCCCATGAACAAGGGTCCCTCGATGCCATGCCGTTTGCGGTATTCGCAGATGGCTTGGCTGATGCTAAGCACATGAGCCTCGTTGAAGCTGACGTCAAAAGAGCTTCCGCGATGCCCCGAGGTGCCGAATGCCACCCGTTGCGACGCGACCGAGGGATCCGGCCGTTCGCTGTAATACGCCGTGATCAAGCGCGGCACATCGACCAGCGAGGCCGCGGGCGCCGGCTTGCCGGCAAGCGGGTTCAGCCGCGAACTCAAGTGGTCGCCAGTGCGGCGCTCTTGTCCTTGATGCGCTGCAAGAGTTCGGTCCACGACTTGACGAACGAGGCGGCGCCCTCGATCTGCAGCCGGGAGGCGAGCGCATCGACGTCGATGCCCGCGCGAGCAAAGCGTGCCAGCATCTCTTCCGCGTCGCCGCCGTCGGTACGCATGACGCCGTTGAGCTTGCCGCTCTGTGCGAACGCCAACAAGGTTTTTTCCGGCATGGTATCGATCGTGTCCGGCGCGGCCAGCGCCTCGACATACAGGCCCGGCGGAGACTTCGGATCCTTCGTACCGGTGCTCGCCCACAACATGCGCTGTATGCGCGCACCCTTGGCTTGCAGATCCTTCCAGCGCTTGCCGGCGACCAATTCGCAGTGCGCGCGATAGGTGCGCTGCATGATTGCTATGCCCAGACGATTGCTCAATTCCTGCGGAACCTTGTCGGCGACCGCGCGGTCCCAGCGGCTCACGAATACGGACGCGACCGAGTTGATTTTCGGATCAAGACCGGCGGCGATGCGCCGCTCCATGGCCCGCATGTAGGCGTCAGCCACCTTCAGATATTGTTCACGCGAGAACAGCAGGGTCACATTGACCGGCACGCCGGCGAAGATGGCCGCCTCGATGGCCGGAACGCCGGCCGGCGTGCCCGGAATCTTCACGTAGAGGTTGGGCCGATTTGCCTGGCGGTGAATTCGCAGCGCCGCATCGATCGTGCCTTGGGTGTCGTTCGCCAGCAGCGGCGAGACCTCCATGGATACCCAGCCGTCGGTGCCCTTGGTACGCGCGAATTCGGGCCTGAAAAGATCGGCTGCGCGGCGCAGGTCCTCGAGCGCCAATTCGACGAATAAGTCCTCGCCGGTCATGCCGGCGGCGGCCTTCTGGCGGATGCCTTGGTCGTATGCCGCGGTCTTGCCGATGGCCTCGTCGAAAATCGTGGGATTGGACGTCAGGCCGGTAACCGAGAATTGCTCGATATAGCGGCGCAGGGTTCCGTCGTCAAGAATTTCCCGGGTGATATTGTCGAGCCACAGGCTTTGCCCCAAGTCGTGCAAATTCTTCGTCATACTCATGGTCGCACCTTGAATTCGGTTAGGTCGTGATTGAGAAGATCTTCGATGCGTTCGATCGCCAGATCCGGCGCAGGCACCACCGATTTTGACTCCGCGGCCAGCGCATAGTGCCCTTGACGCACGAATACCGTCGTCACTTGTCCGCCCAGCACCGTTTTCATTGCCGCCAACAGATTAGGCTTGTCGTCGACCATAACATAGTGCTTGGCCGGGTAGCGCAACCGCACGTGGTCCAAGACTTTTTCCTTGTGCACATAGATCATGACGCGGCCTTCTACGGCATCCCAAATGCCCGAACGCTGGATCTTGCGCGGTTGAAACACGATGTCTCCGTCCGACAACACGACCGGCGCACCCAGACCGCGCAGGTGCGCAATCGCCTCGAGTGCGCGCGGGAACAGCCGGCTCGCAAAGGGATAATCGAGCAGGTACTGCGACAAGCCGAGCAACTGCGGGTGGTCATCCAGCCCCGCACGAAATTCTTGCAGACTCCCGAGGTAGTCGGCCAGTCCAAGTGCGGTTCGCCGTTGCGCAAAAATGTCCCAGTAACGGGCGCGCTGCACCGCGCCGAAGCAACTCTCCAGCCGGTCGCCGAGGTCGGCGGCGAAGCGGTCGTTGTCCAATAAGGTGTTGTCCACGTCCAGCAGAAAAATCGTCGCAGCGTCGTTCAGCATGGCGGGGACTTCTCGATTTGAGGGTCATGCCATATGTCTCCGTCATCGACAATTGTGCGGGCGGCCTGCGGGCCCCACGTGCCCGGATCGTAGCCGCTCAGCGGCAGGCCGCCTTTCAATGCCGGATCGACCACCCGCCACGCGGCTTCCACGCAGTCGTCCTGCGTAAACAAGGTGGTCTCGCCGTGCACGGCATCTCCCAACAGTCTCTCGTAGGGAGATTTTCCCGCCTCGGTATTGTGGCGCGCAATCAGTTCGACCGGCTGGCCGCGCATTTCCTCGCCGCTGAGCTTCACCAATGCGCCTTCGCCTATCACCACCTCGGGGCTCAGACGCAGGCGGAAGTAGTTCGAAGGCATGTTTTCGCTGGGATCGAAAATCGCCAGCGGCGGCCGCTTGAGAGTCACCGTGACTTCGGTCGCGGTGATCGGCAGGTTCTTGCCGGCGCGGATGTAGAACGGCACGCCGGCCCAGCGCCAGGTATCGATGTGCAATTGCAATGCGGCGAAGGTCTCGACCTGGGAATCCTCGGCGACGCCCTTCTCGGCGCGATAGCCGCGAAATTGTCCACGCACGACCCGTTTTGGATCGAGAGGCCGCATCGCGCGGAAAATGCGCAGTTTCTCCGCCTGCATGGTTTTCGCATCGCGGCCGACCGGCGCGTCCATCGCCAGCAATGTCACTACTTGCAGCAGGTGGTTTTGCACCACGTCGCGGATCGCGCCGACCTCCTCATAAAAAGAACCGCGGCCCTGCACTCCGAAAGTTTCCGCCATCGTGATTTGGATGTCGCGGATGTATTCGCGATTCCATATCGGCTCGAGAAACGTGTTGGCGAAACGGAAGTACAGGATGTTTTGCACGGCTTCCTTGCCCAGATAGTGATCGATGCGAAAGATCGAGGCCTCATCGAACACATCATGCAAGGTCCGGTTGAGAGCCTGCGCGCTGGCAAGATCCCGGCCGAACGGCTTCTCGACGATGACGCGCGCGTTTGCGGCGCACCCGGACTTCTGCAGCCCCTGAACCACGCTGGCGAACATGCTCGGCGGAATCGCCAGATAGTGAATCGGGCTTTTGGCCGAACCCAGCGCCTTCTTCAGCCCGGAAAAGGTCTGCGGATCCGCATAGTCGCCATCGACATAGCGCAGCAGCGCGGCCAGCTTTGCGAAAGTCTCATCGTCATGGCCGCCGCTCTGCTCGACGCTGTCGCGCGCGCGTTCTACGAGCTTGTCCAAATTCCATCCGGCGCGCGCCATGCCGATGATGGGGATGTGAAAACCGTCACGCTGCACCATGGCATAAAGCGCGGGAAAAATCTGCTTGTAGGCGAGATCGCCGGTCGCGCCGAAGAACACGAAGGCGTCGGATTCGATTTTGGAGTCGTCAATGCTCATTGGTGTCTCGCGCTCAGCTCGCGGCGCAGCCGGGCGAGTTCTTCGATCAATTCCACCGCGAGCGCGACGCCGGCAAGATTCAATTCCAGGTCGCGTTCCAGGCGCAGCGCGAGCCGGGCGCGGCGCAGCGCGTCGCCGGTAAAGCGCCACTCGCTGCTGACATTGACGACGCTCAACACACCTTCCTCGACGAATTCCACGATGTGCCGCTCGTCGACGGAGCACATCCGGCTCAAGTCCTCGATGCTCAAGATCGATGATTCGTCGAAAATGCTTGCGGGTATCGGGCGGTCGTCTGCTGGGGACATATTAGACTCCGAGGCTGGCGCGAGGGTTGAAGGCTCCGGCGGCGGCCAGCGCGGCATAAGCGGCCCTGGTTTTGTCGCTTGCGGCCGGCGGCAAGGCGATCTGCAGTACCACAAAAAAATCGCCCGGCTGCACCGCTGGGATTCCCCGCCCCTTCAGGCGCAATTGGGTGCCGGCTTGAGAGCCGGCAGGAATTTTCAAATCGACGTTGCCGCCGGGCGTCGGCGTCGTCACGGTTGCGCCGAGAGCCGCTTCCCAGGGTGCCACCGGCAATTCCAGGTACAAATCGCGCCCATCGACCCGGTACAGCGGATCGGGTTGGAACTCGACCTCGATATAAAGATCTCCCGCTTTGCCGCCGCCGTGCGCGCTCGCCCCCTGACCTGCGAGACGTATTTGCTGACCCGCAAGAATTCCCTTGGGCACTTGCACGTTGAGCGTGCGCTCTTTCGATATCAGGCGTCCTTCGCTGTCGATTTCCGGCATGCGCAATGTGAAGGAACGCGTCCCGCCGTTCAGAGAGGCTTGTAAATCGAGCAGCACCTTGGCGTGGTGATCCTCGCCGCGTCCAGGATGCGCTCCCTGGGCGCGGCCGCGGCCCGCCCGCGCCTGCGCGCCGAACAGCGCATCGAAGAAATCGCTATAGGACGCATCGCCCGGACCCGCACCGCTGAATTCAAAGCCCGAATCCCAATTGGGCGGCGGCCTGAAGTCCTGGCCGGGGCGATAGTCTTTGCCCAGCTGATCATAGGCGGCGCGCTTTTCCGCGCTCTTGAGCACTTCATAGGCCTCGCCAACTTCCTTGAAACGCGCTTCCGCGTCTTTCTCCTTGCTGACATCCGGGTGATACTTGCGGGCAAGTTTGCGGTAGGCCTGCTTGATCTGCGCGTCGGTCGCGTCCCGGGCAACGCCCATCACTTTGTAATAATCTTTGAATTCCACCGATCACCTGACACTGGAGAGGTCGCAGAATAGTACGCGCAAAACGCCGTTAATCATAAATCGTGTCGGATCAATCCTACGCTACAACTGATACGCGACGGTGAGCAGCAGTCCTTCGCAAAGATCGCGCAGCAGGCCGGGCGGACGGCCGTCGAACATCGCGGTTTTCGGAATCGAGGCTTCGATCCAGTTGGCCAGCCACTTTATTTCCGCCGCTCCGTAGAAAACCACCGCGCATTCGTAGTTGAGCAACAAGCTGCGCGAGTCAAGGTTCACGGAGCCCGCGATCCCGAGTGCGTGATCGAACACCACGGCTTTCGCATGGCTCATATAGGGCAGCAAATGCACATTGACGCCTGCCTGAACCAAGGAGCGCAGCGAGCGATTGCGCGCAAAGTCCGCCAGCGGATGATTGGAGCTCGCCGGGATGCACAAGTCGACCTTTACGCCGCGCCGCGCCGCGAGGCGCATGGCCGTTTCCAAGCCGGTGTCGGGCACGAAATAAGGAGTCGCGGCGATCATGCGTTCGCGGGCATGAAAGCACGCGTCGATCAACAAGGAATGCACCGTGTCTTCGCTCTGATCCGGCCCGCTGGGCAAAAACTGCGCCTCGGCGCGAGCGCTCGCGGCGGCGCCGCGGTCGACGGCGGCGGTTTCGATGCCGCCCGACGCGGGCTTGCCGCCGGCAGCGACCCAGTCAGATTCGAATTGCGAGGCGGCGGCGGCCGCCACCGCCCCATGCAGATCGAAGCTCAAATCCAGCCATGGCGCTGCGCCGGCGACGCCGGAGAAATATTCGGCGGCCAGATTGCGTCCGCCGGCCCACAGACGAGCGCCGTCCGCGATCACCATTTTGCGGTGATTGCGCAAATTGCGCGGACCTTGAGTTTTACGCGCAAACAAGGGGCTGAATACCGCGGTCCGGACGCCGCCGAGCTGCAGCGCGCGAAAGCACCGTTTGGGTAATTGCAGGGCGCCGACGCCGTCGAGAAGCAGCCTCACTTCCACGCCGCTGCGCGCTCGCGCCACCATATGCTGCATGGCCTCGCGGCCGAAGACATCGTCGCCGAGAATATAGGTGCAGACGTCGAGCCTCGACACCGCGCTCGACATCGTCGCGAAAAGCGCTGCTGCCGACTCCGTGCCATCCTGATGCATGGCGGTCAGCGCCGGCGAGGCGGCCGGCAGCCCGAAACTTTCTATCAGACCCTTCGCCCAGTGACCCTCGACGGGAGCGTCGGCATGGCGGCCGGGTTTGCGCGGAAGCTTGCGCCGCCCGAACATCAAATACATCGGCAAAGCGAGATAGGGCAGCGCGATCATTCCCAGTACCCAGGCGATCGCGATTGAAGGCGGCCGGCGCACGCGCTCCGCGCGGGTCGTCAAGATATAGACAAGTATGCTGATGACGATGACGAGGGAATGCAGGCTGACCGTCGGCAGCCAGATCCTCATGCGTACAAATTGCGCAGAATCGGCGCAGAACCGCCGGCAACAGATCGGGCAGATCTTCCGCCATGAGGCCGGCTCCAAAACCGGCTGCCGCGGCACCATGCAGCCAGACCGCCGCCGCGGCGGCCGGCAGGGCGTCCATGTTTTGCGCCAGCAGGCCGAGGATGAAGCCGCCGAGAACGTCCCCCGATCCGGCCGTGGCCAACGTTGACGGTGCATTGCTGTTGATGATTGCACGGCCATCGGGTGCAGCGATGACGGTGTCGGCGCCTTTCAAAACGACAACCGCGCCGCTGCGGCGCGCTGCTTGACGCGCGCGCGCCACCTTGTCGCCCGAGACGTCAAAGATGCGTTTGAATTCGCCCTCATGCGGGGTGATGACGCAAGTTCCCCGGATTCGCTTGGAACAGCTCTTGCGGGCGCGAGGCGAATACGCTGATGGCATCGGCGTCGATGACGACCGGCTTGCCGGTCATGAGCATGGCCAACGTGCGCAGGCGCGTCGCGTCGCTGACGCCCGCGCCGGGTCCAATGGAGAATGCCGTGAATCGCGGATCGGCAAGCAGCCGGCCGAAGTCTTCCTGCTCCGCGAGCGGCCGCGCCATGATGCTGGTGAGCGCGGCCGCATAGATCGCAAAGGCGTGTTCCGGCACCGCAATCGTGGTCAATCCGGCGCCGATTCGCGCCGCGGCGCGCGCGGCCATGCGCGCAGCGCCGGTCATCGGATAGCCGCCGTACAGCAGAGCGTGCCCACGGCTGTACTTGTTGATATTCGAATGCCGCTGCGGCAACTTTGCTTGCCACAGGGCCGGCACGTTCTCCCAGGTATCGACGGCCAACGAGTCGAGCACCTGTTGCGGTATGCCGATGTCCGCAACCGCGACATCGCCGCACGCGTCGCGCCCCGGCAGCAGCAAATGTCCCGGCTTTTTGCGCATGAATGTGACCGTGCAGACAGCCGGCGCCGCGCCGATGTTTTCGCCGCTGTTCCCGAGGATGCCGCTCGGAATGTCCACGGCAACGATGGGGAGCGCGCGGCGGGTTGCATACCCCAAAAAATCGCCGACCCTCGGATCCAAGGCGCGATTCAGGCCCGTTCCAAACAGGGCATCGATCAGCAATTCGGCGCCATCGATGAGCGCCGGAGTCAGCGGTTCGATGGCGCCGCGCCAACGTCGGGCATGATATTGCGCGTCATTGCGCAGTGCTTCGACATCGCCGAGCAGGGCAACACGGACGGGCCATCCGGAATGCGCCAGCACCGCGGCGGCCGCAAATCCGTCGCCGCCGTTATTGCCCGGACCGCATGCGACACTGACAGCTCGCGGCGAGAAGCGGCGCTGAATCTCGCGAGCGACCGCCTCGCCGGCATTCTGCATCAGCTGGCTGCCCGCTGTGCCGGCTGCGATCGCCAATCGGTCCGCCTCGGCCATTTGCTCGACGGAGAGCAGCGCCGCGCTCACAAGCGTCCCGCGACGGCGCCGACGGCTGCGGTCACGGCCATGGCCAGAGCGCTCCAGAACGTCACGCGCAACGCGCCGACCCACATGCTCGCGCCGCCTACCTTGGCCGACCAGCCGCCGAGCAAGAGCAGACACGCGAGACAGCTCGCGGCTATGGCCGCGATCAGGTAATGAGGGGGCGCGATCGCGACCACGGTCAGCGGTAGTACCGCACCCAGCGAAAAGCTGCCGGCGGAGGCCATGGCAGCCTGCAGGGGCCGCGCCTTCGACAAGGGGGAGATTCCCAACTCGTCGCGCGCATGCGAGCCCAGTGCATCGTGCGCCATGAGTTGGTCGGCCACTTGACGTGCCAAAGCGGCATCGAGGCCGCGGCGTACGTAGATGTCGGTCAATTCACGGTGCTCGCCGGCATAGTCCTCGCGCAGCTCGGCGCCCTCCTGGGCCAACGCGGCCGCTTCGGTATCGGCTTGCGAGTGCACGGACACATACTCTCCGGCCGCCATGGACATGGCGCCCGCAACCAGCGCAGCGGTGCCGCTCAGCAACAGCGTGGCGTGCGAGGCGTCGGCAGCGGCGAGGCCGAGCAACAGGCTGGAGATTGAAACGATGCCGTCGTTTGCGCCAAGCACCGAAGCGCGCAACCAATTAGCCGTTCCCAACGTATGACGGTCATGATCTCTTGGACGCATTGATATCCTGTATATGCAAACAGGCAAGTTCGGTGAACCGCAGTGCGGCGAATGTAATGGTAGCTAGCCCGCGCGAACCCGGGTAGTCTTTGGAAGAAATAATAACGCCTCGCCGACACAGGCTTTAAGGCCGGCAACCGGAAAATCGCATGCAGAATCCTCTGTTCTGGATCGAGTGGTTCGATCGTCTGGATCGCGTGCTGGGCAGCGCTCGGCGAGATATCGCCGTGCTCAAGCGCGCGGTCAGTCCGCGCAGCCTCGAGGCGATGGAGCGCTCCAAGCGCCAGTTGGCCGCCCTTGTCAATGATCTGCAATTGCTCGACCCCGAAGTATTTGCATCGAGTGCAAACACCGGCGCGGCCAACGCGCTGCAAGCGGCGCTCGAAGCGGCCGTCGGCCAGTTGGGCAAGCTGGCGGAAATTCCGGCCGCCAGCGCGCCTGGTGTTCTGGATTGCATGCTGGCGGCCGGCGACGCCGCGCTGCGCGATAGCTGCTACGAAGCTGCGATGTTGCTCACGCCGCATCGCCGCCGCGCCTAACGTCCGCAGGCTTACGTCCTGCCGGTTTTGGGACCCCAGATGTACCAGAGAATGAACCCAAGCACCGGCAGCACGAACACGATGACGATCCACAGCACTTTGTTGCCGGTGTCCGCGCTGCTTTGAAATATGTTCACGATCGCCCAAACATCCGCGATCAATACCACCAGACCGAACAGACCGCCTTGATACATAGGTTTCCCCCTCGAACGCCTTATATGATCAAGAGAATTCCCCCAATCGCGCTCAATAGCAACACCAATTGCTCGAACAGACTCTGATTGACGTGCTTCAGCAGCCATCGGCCCGCCAGCGCTCCCAGCAGCACCGCCGGCGCCAGCATCAGATTGAAACTGAAGCTTTGGGTGGTGATCAGTCCAAGATCAACCATGAAGGGTACTTTGAATAGATTGAGGAGCATGAAGAATACGGCCGCGGTGCCGACGTATTGCATTTTGGGCAGCCGCATCGCCACAAGATAGATGGCCATGAGCGGCCCGGCAGCGTTGGCGACGAGTGTGATAAAGCCGGCCGTCATGCCGATCGCCGCTCCCACCGACCAGTGAAACGAAGGCTCCTTCTCTGCGGCGGGCGTGGATAGGTACTTGCGCCAGAAGCTGAGCAGCGCCAGCGATACGATGATCCAGCCGATGAGAATCCGCGCGCCGTGGTCGGAAATGCGGCCGAGCGTGAAATACCCCAGTACGACGCCGGCCGCGGTCCACGGAAACAGCCGCCACAGGTAGCGCCACTGGGTGTGCTTGCGATAGGCGAAAACCGCCACGAAATCGCCGAATATCAGCAGCGGCAGCACCAGGCCGCTCGCCTGTTTGCTGCTGGGAAATACGTGATTGAAAAGAGCAATCGAAAGAATACTCAGGCCGGTAATGCCGGCCTTGGAAACGCCCACCATGAAGGCGCCAAACGCCGCGAAAAACCACAGCAAGGGGTCGCTGATCATGGAGCCAACCTAACACGGCGCGCGGCCGGTTTGCCGGGCGCACCCGGAACGGCGCTGCGGATCAGTTGTCTACGTAGAACTGGCGCAGCCGATGCAGGTCGACGATCACGTCGAAGTGCTGTCCCGCCGGCAGCGCGGGCCCGGTGGCGAAGTCATAACGCGAGTCGATGTTGGATATGCCCGGATGCAAGTCATGCATGGCGCGCTTGAACATTTCCCGCGGCACCCACTCGGAGTTCGACGACAGCGAACCGAATTCATCGTGGTAAATCGTGGCCGTGGAAGTATCCGCCGGTGCGGAAGCGATCGCGAAGATGCGTGGCCGTGCGCCAGCCAAACGTACATGCTTGGCGCCCGCGATGATCAACTGCCACTCATTGCCCTGGGGCACCGCGATCAGGGCATAGACGTGATGCTGCGCGCTGAAAAGGGCAATGCAGAGCGCGACCATGGCGGTCAAGCGGCGCGCATTGGCGCTCCAGCGTTCGGTGAGCGCGCTGACCGACGCGACCAGAAAGCACAGCAACACACCGGTCATCGCGAGAATCGTACGATAGGTCGCGTAGCGCTCCGAAGCCAGCATGCTGACGGCAAAGGCAAACACGGGCAGTCCCAGCAATCCCGAAAGCCAGACGATGCCGCGCTGCCTGCCGTGATGCCGCCACTGCAGGTACGCGCCGGCGGAAAGGATCGCGCCGACCAGGGCTGCGCAGGCGAGATACAGTGCATGGTCGCGATGGTGATCATCATTCAGCACGAACAGGCTCAGCGCGTTCGGCAGCGGCTCCTGCAGGAACCAGGCAATTTTCTCGCCCCAATGCGTCTCGAAGGCAACTCGTTCGGACTTGATGAACACGTGCCCGGCGTACAGCAACGACATCGTGCAATACGCCGCTCCCAGCGTGCCTGCCACCAGGCCGAGATGCGCGCCCATCCAGCGCACGGATTGCGCCAAGCTGCGCCGGCGCTGCGCGATCAGTGCAGCGGCGAGCGGCACCAGATAGAACAAAGCGCTCGGCTGATAGATCAGCGCGCTCACCACCATCAGGCCCGATGCCAGCGACCATTGTCCCACCGCACGCCCGATGCCGGCGCGCGGATCCAGGAGCAATGCGCCTTCCACGGTGAAAAATGCGCCGATCGCGAGCAGCGCGGTCGCCGCATACGGCCAACCGATCGCCCATCCGGCAATGACTTGTGCCGACGGCACCAAACCGATCAGCACCGCAAAACACAAGCTGGTGCCGATCGACCAGCCGAGCGCGCGCAAGCCTCTGAAGCTCACGAGCGATATGGCGCCGAGAAACAGCGTTGCGACCAATCGCAGCCACTGCAGATTCTGCACCGAAGTGGTCTGTCCGTAGGTCGCCTGCAAAAGCCAGCCGTAGATCGGGCGCGCGGCCGAGGCGCAGAATTGCAAGACCTTGCCAACTTCCTCATGCGCTTCGCGCAGGTTGGAGTAGTCGTCGCGCAGACCGTATTGATGAAAGGTCGCGGGCCAATAGGCCAGGAGCGGCACCAGAAACAGCACGGCGGTCAGCAGCCAGGCGCGAACACGCTGCGAAATCCGTGGCCACGCGACTGCGCTTGGCGCGCCGCTCGGTACCCCGATCGCGGCTTCACCGAGCGCCGAGTCGTTGAGCACCGAGTCGCTGAGTCCGGACTCACCGAGTACTGTTTTGGGCACGCTGCTCATAGACTCGTCAGGAACACCGTATGCTGCAATGCACTATTCAGCGGGCACCGTGATCCTCTACCCGCTACGCCAGCGGTGAAAAGGAAAGGTGAAAAACATCCCTACTGCGATCTGATTCTATCGACGCTGCGCCAAAAATCAGTGCCGGCGGCCGAGATAATGCGTTAAATATCTGTTAACTAGAGAGGATCGCGCGTTTACGCGGCCACGCACAGATTTTTGCCGCCGTGCTTCGCCCGGTACAAGGCTCCGTCCGCCCGGTCGAAAGCGGCCTCTGCCAGGTCGTTTTCCTTCAGCTCAGTCAACCCACACGACACTGTGACGCGCACCGGCGTGCCCCGGAAATGAAAGCGCAAGGCTTCGACCGCGGAGCGCACTTGATTGGCGATGAGCATGGCTTGTTCGCTTTTCGCCCCGCACAACAACATGACGAATTCTTCGCCGCCGATGCGCGCGACGAAGTCATTGCCGCGTACCGCCGCCATGAAACACGCAGCGACGCTTTGCAGCACACGATCCCCGGCGCGGTGGCCGTAGCTGTCGTTGATGATCTTGAAGTTATCCAGATCCCACAGCAGCATGGCCACCGGCAGAGGGGGGCGCGGCTTCTGGGCGATCTCGCGCGCGAACCGTTCTTCGAACCCCTTGCGATTGGCGATTCCCGTCAATGGATCGATGCGAGCGCCTTGTTTTTCACTGTCCAGCCTCGAGTGCAGGTCTCCCGTCTCGCGCTCCAATTCGGCGATGCGCACGCGCATCCGCTCGGCGCGGCCGTTGACTTCCAGCAGCCGAAATTCTTCGCGGGCACGAAAATTACTGACATGCTGCGCGACCCGTTCGAGGCGCGCTTTCACCACGCTTTGCAGCACCCCCAATTCCGTCGCGCTCGCCGCCTCGTCGGTCAGTTCCCGCATTTGCGACATGACCGCATCGTTATATGTTTGGGTGTCCTCAAAATGGCTGCGATTGGCGTGATTCGAATCGGACAAGTAACCGGCCATTTCCTCGAGGCGCTTGGTGACCTCCGCGAGAATTTCCGCCGTCTGCAGGCGTTCGCGCTGCATCTGTTCACCATGTCCATGCACCAAGTCGGCAGCGCGCGTCAGGACACGGGCCAATGCGCTGTCATTTTTTGCGCTCGCCAATTCTGCGATCAAGGCTGGCGCCGCGGAATCTTTCGGATCGAGCTCCGCGAGGCGCTCGAGCAGCGATTTTATCGCGAGCCGCGTTTGCGCATCCGTGGGCGGCAAGATGATCGTCGGGACCGGAGCAGCGGCATCCACGGCCACAACCGTGGTCGTCAGCGAGTCCGCCAGCCGCGCCAACTCGTGGGCGTCGGCATTGCGCCGGTTTGCGGCTGCGAGCGCCGCCAATTCATCGTCGAGTTTGAGATTCACGCCCATACCGGCGGCGCACAAGCGGCCGACCAGGCGCCGCAGAACCTGTTCGACCTGCTTCCAGCGAAGCTCCTCTGCCTCCATTTCGAGCAAGGAGGCGCGGTATTTTTGCTTCCAATCAGCCGTTTCGGACACGAATCTTTCCCCGGCGTAAACTTTGTGAATGTGCAGGTGCTATGTCAGTCCGGACGGCGCGACAATCGAGCGCGACTTCGGACTCGGATCCACGGGCTGGAAATTTGCGGCGAACTTCAACACCAGGCCCGCGCAAATCACTCCGGTTGTTCGCGCCGAAGGCGGCCGAAAAACCGGCGCCATGATGCGCTGGGGCGCTGCCGCGAGCGGCAGCTTCAATACCGCGGTCGAGACGCTGGCGGGCAGCGCCGAGTTTCGCGAGTCGTGGAAACGAGGCCGCCGCTGCATTATTCCGGCACTGGGATTCTTTGAATGGCATGTCAATCCGGACGCAAGTGAACAGCCATACTATATTCACCCGGACGATCAAGATGTGTTCGGCTTCGCTGGATTGTGGGCAGTTGCGGGCGCGGATGCGAACAGCGTCACAGAGTGCTGCAGCATCATTACCGTGCCGGCTAACGCGCTGGTGTCGGGAATCCGCAATTCCGGACGGCGAATGCCCGCCATGCTGACACGCACCATGCGTGAATTATGGTTACTTGGGACTGTGGATTCCGCAGGCAGCGCGCTTGCGGCGTACGCGGATGAGCGGTTGTCGGCCTATGCGGTGAGCGAGCGAATCAACTCGCCGCGCAACAATGACGAAACCCTCGTGGAACCGCTTGAAACGGATGTCGATTGACAGTCTTGCTGAGGCCCCGGCAGGCCGATTTGCGGGCCTGGCGGCGGTTTCTTGATGCAGGTCCCATCGCGCAAACAGCTGCCGCGATAGGCTTTGTGCGAAGGATCGCCATTCATGCCGCGTCGCGCCGTTCTCATTGCATTCGTGCTGATTGCATCCAGCGCCGCGGCTGCGCCCAGGATTTATACCTACTTGGACGCTCAAGGTCAGCGGCACTACACCGACGTGCCGGACAACAACCGCTACCGCTTGCTGGTTCTTTCTCCGCAGGACAGGACTGCGAGCGGCGACCGCTACGACTTTGAGTTGCTGGCGAAAGCCACGCAATACGACTCGATCATCGAGCACGCCGCGGTGTCGTCCGCGCTGGAACCCAACCTGCTGCGCGCCGTGATCGTGGTGGAATCGGGCTTCAATTCGCGTGCGGTCTCCAAACGCGGCGCGGTAGGCTTGATGCAGCTGATGCCGGCGACCGCCAGCCGCTTCGGCGTCTCGAATCCTTTCGATGCCCGCCAGAATGTGCATGCCGGTGCGCGCTATTTGAAGTTTCTGATCGATCGCTTCGGCCACGATGTGCGCTTGGCGCTGGCCGCTTATAACGCAGGGGAAGACGCGGTCGAGCGCAACGGTGGACAAATACCCCCATTTAGCGAAACGATGGCCTACGTGCCGCGGGTACTCAAAATCTACAAAATGCTGACCGAGCGGCCTCGCAGCACCTGACTTGACATTCGGTAAGTGTGCGCTTACCGTTAGTCATGGCTTACCAAGCAGCGTTCCTCGCCCTGGCCGACCCGACCCGGCGCAAGGTATTCGAGCAGTTGCGCCACGGAGCGAAGCCGGTTGGAATGATTGCGGCGCACATGCCGGTCAGCCGTCCGGCGGTCTCGCAGCACCTCGGCGTTCTCAAGAAAGCCGGGCTCGTCGCGGATCGTGCCGAGGGCACCCGCCGCGTGTACTACATAGATCCGCACGGGCTGGCGTCGATACGAATGTGGCTGGATCAATTTTGGGGAGACGCCCTCAAGGCGTTCAAGGCAGAAATAGAGAAGGAGGGATCGGGCAAATGATTACCATCGCGCCGGTGCGCAAGCAAGTGACCGTAGCGGCAAGTCAACAGCGCGCCTTTGCATTGTTCACCAACGAAATGTCGCGCTGGTGGCCGGCAACTCACTCGATCCTCAAGTCGCCGCTCAAACAATATGTCGTTGAACCGCGCGTCGGCGGCCGCTGGTACGCCGTTGGCGAAGACGGCTCGACCGGGCAGACCGGCTACGTCCTCGAGTGGCAGCCGCCGCAGAGGCTGGTTCTTGCCTGGCAACTGAGCGGGGATTGGCAATTCGACCCGGACCTCATTACCGAAGTCGAAGTTCGATTCATTGCCGAAGGCGAAGGCACCACGCGGGTCGAATTGGAGCACCGCAATCTGCAGCGCATGGGCGCGAAGGCGGAGCAGATACGCGGCATGGTGGATGCGCCGGGCGGATGGACTGCGATTCTCGAATCTTTCAAAAAATGTGCGGCCGGCTGATGAAGCGGAGGATGAAGATGAATATGAGTTCGGGGAAACAATCGCTGCTGCGCGTAAGCGCTCTATTGACGCTGGCGTTGGCGAAACCCACGGCGGCCGAGGTGCAAAGCCTCGGCGCAAATGGCTTCGAGGTGCGCGAATCCGTGCATGTGACGGCGTCCGCGGATAAGGCATTTGCCGCGCTGCTGCAGCCGGCGCGCTGGTGGAGTTCCGAGCACACTTTCTCGGGCAATGCCGCGAACCTGGTTCTGGATGCGCGCGCGGGCGGCTGTTGGTGCGAGAATCTGCCGGACGGCGGCTCGGTCGAACATCTTCACGTGGTGTACGTCGCCTCCGGCAAGGCGCTGCGCCTGCGCGGCGCGCTCGGTCCCTTCCAAGGTCTTGGCGTCGAGGGTTCGATGACCTGGACCCTCAAGGCCGGCGCCAACGGCACCGACATCTCCGTCAGCTACGCCGTCGGCGGCTATGCGAAGGACGGATTTGAAGGCGCGGCCAAAGGCACCGACCACGTTCTCGGCGAGCAGATCGAGCGTTTGCGAAAACTCATCGAGACTTAGCCGGTTTGACGGCAATTGCCGCGATTTCGAAACGCGCGCCGCGCACCAATTTTGCAACGCCGATAAACGCGCGCGACGGATAGTGGTTCTGGAAATAGGAGCGATAGATGGCGTTGAATTTTTCGTACAGCTCAAGATCGGTACAGTAAATCGTTACCGATACCAGATCTGCCATCGTCAGTCCGGCGCGCTCCAAGGTCTGTTTGACGGAATCCAAGACCAGGCGAGCTTCGGCCTCGGCATCCGCCGGCACCTTGCCGCTCGCAGGGTCCAATCCGAGATGCCCGCTCACATAGAACGTCCCCTTGACCAGCACGCCGCTGCTGTACGGCGCCGCCACCTTGGGATCCGCGCCGGGAGGGGTGATGAAGGTTCGATCGGAGTCGGCGGCGTGGAGCGCGCCGGCAAACAAGGCGATGGCTAGAATGCTCAGGATTTTGTTCATGGTGGTCTCGTTTTTCATGTCTTGGGGACTGCGCCGGCGGGCGTCAGTTTGTCGATCGCTTGCGGCAGCACTTGCGACAGCTTTGCGGCCAACACGTCCGGCGATAAGCCGACTTTGGCGGCCAGCTCTTTCACCGTGTCGGAGCCAAAGGCTTGATGGATCTGGTCGGCTGTAATGGGTTGATTCGCGCCGTTTGCGACCCAGGAGCGAACCGTGCCGCCCAAACCCTGTTGCTCCAATTGGGCGACGATGCCTTGCACGCCGCCGTGCTTTTGAATGAGTCCATTGACGACCGTGGCCATCTCCGCCCCAACCACCCCGCCCAATATGCCGTCGAACATGCCCATAAACCCTCCTTGATAGCGTTGCGCTGCTTTAGAAACCGAATACCAAGTTCACCGTCGCCACCGTGTCGATCTTCTTGAGCGGGCGCGGTGGTTTGGTATTGTCGGTAATCGCGTAACCGACGCTCAGGGCCAGCTTATCCGACATCTTGACGGTGAGCGCAAGCTCGTCGTGCAGCAGAGTGTCGCTGGAACCCGCTTCCGTCAGAAATTTGTTGGTAAACACGGTGGTCTTGGTGAAGGCGTGCGAAAAATCCAGGCCGGCCGTCGCGATCGCTTCGCCGGTCGCGTCCAGCGGCGTGCGCGAAATCACCAGCCCCGCAGCGTCCTTGTCGATCGTCTCGGGCCGCAGGCGCCGGTAACCCACGCCAACCTGCGCAGTCAATTTCGTGTCGTCGTCGTTGACGATGTTGTAGCCCATGCCGCCGGTCAAGCTGGCCTGATATTGGAATCCGTCGAACAAATCGTGCTCATACCGCAAGCCGCCGAAGGCGAACAGGTCTCCTGAGACGGTGTAATTGGTTTGACCGCGCGTCTCCCAGCGCTCCGCCGAGACGATGCCCGAGTTCTTGCCGTATAGACCGCCGGCATAGATCTCGTTTTTCCAGGCGCCGTCATAGCGCAACAAGTCGACGTTGCCGTTGATGGACTCGGAGTCGCTGTTGCCGTGAGAACTCAAGAAGCCGAACTGGCCCTTGCCGATCCAAACATCCTGCGGCGGCGGCGGGGCGTCGTCGGCCCAAACACCCAGCGCCGGAGCGAGCGTCAGGAAAAATGCGATTGTACGGGTGATAGACATGATGTTCCCTTAAAGGTTGGCTGAAAATATCGAGCGAACACCGCTGTCTGACGCGCTTGCTGTCCGCGCACCATCCGACCGCAAAACCGCAACGCCTTCTTTAGGCGCGCCTTGCCAGCAAATCGCGAATCTCCTCGAGGAGCACTTCGGACTTGGGCGGCGGCGGGGGCGGCGGCGCAACCGCCGGTGCAGGTTTCTTGAGCTTGTTGATGCCCTTGATGCACATGAACAAGACAATGGCGATGATCGTGAAATCAAAAATGGTCTGAATGAAGGAGCCGTACTTGATCAGCACCGCTTTGCCGGCGGGATCGGCGCCGAGAGTGACGGCCAAGTCCGAGAAGTTCACCCCGCCGATGACCTTTCCGAGCGCCGGCATGATGATGTCGCCGACCAGCGAGGAGACGATCTTGCCGAATGCCGCGCCGATGATCACACCGACCGCCAAGTCGACCACGTTTCCCTTCATCGCAAATTCTTTGAATTCTGACGCAATTCCCATGGCATTCTCCTTTCTGATCGATCTGCCCGGCAGCCTGGAACCGGACATTTTTTTGAAACCGAGCGTGCAATCCTACAGCAATCGGCGGTTATCGGCCCACGGTTGCGCTAGGCGGGCGCGGCTGCGATGCTGGCGCGGCGCGGCGATTTCCGCTAGGAGTGCCGCAGCGCCCGCGCGAGAAACAGACCTCCCAAGATTGCAAACAAGATTGCGGCGCCGAAGTGAATGGTCTTGAGCGGCAGTCGATCGGCGAAAGATTTTCCCAGGAACACCACCGGGACATTGGCGATCATCATGCCCGCGGTGGTTCCGGCGACCACTGCCAGGAGACTCGGATACGCGGCCGCCAGCGCCAAGGTTGCGATTTGCGTTTTATCGCCGATCTCGGCAATGAAAAAACTGCTCAGCGTGGCCAGAAAAGCGCCCATGGCGCCGAGCGCGCCGCTTTTTTCATCCAGCTTGTCGGGCTTCAAGGTCCAAATGGCCATCGCAATCATGCTGACCCCGACCACCGCTTCGAGGGTGTGCGGCTTGAGCAGGCTGCCGACCCAGACGCCCAGGGCCCCGGCTAGCGCATGATTCGCCAATGTCGCGCAAAATATTCCCGCGATGATCGGCCAGGGGCGCCGGAAGCGAGCCGCCAGCAGCAGCGACAACAGCTGCGTGCGGTCGCCGATTTCCGCAACCGATATGGTGGTAAACGAGACAAAAAACGCTTCCAAGAAAACTCCGCGCGGCTGGACAGGCAACCGCGAATGCGGCACGGTAGCAATGTGATGAAGGAGCTGCAAATGAGCGATGGCGAATCAAACAAGGGCATGACAATGCTGGCTGCCGCAGGCACGGTCGATGAGACCATGGATCGTCTCGAGAGCCTGGCAATAAAACGCGGCTTGACGCTGTTCGCACGCATCAATTTCGCCAAGGATGCGGCCGCCGCCGGTCTCAGCATGCGGCCAACACAGCTATTGATTCTCGGCAACCCGGCCGCCGGTACGCCGCTCATGGTGGCCGCGCCCGCAACAGCGCTCGATTTGCCGCTCAAGGTGCTCGCCTGGCAGGACTCGGCAAATCGCTGCTGGGTTTGTTGCAACACGCCGGAATATTTGCAGCAGCGGCACGGTTTTCCGGCGGCGCTGATCGCCAACATCGCGGGCTTGGAAAAGCTCGTGCAGGCGGCGGCAGCCGCACCCTGACGGTTGGTGAGATTGTAATCTCACCGAAAGCATGTTCTCTTATTGTGGGCCGTCGCAGCGGCTGTCTGCGCTCGGCAAGACGGTGATTGTCCTACAATGCCCCAAATTCTCACCCTCAATGCCGGCTCCTCGAGCGTTCGCTTCGCGCTGTTCTCGAGCGGTACGCCGGCGGCTCGACTGCTGGATGGGAAATTGGAGCGTATCGGCGGCGAAGCCGGCGCCGCGATTGCCGATCGCGTGGCGCACGAGCTGACGATGAAGTCTCGCCGCGCTGGTCCCGATGCCGTCGGCCATCGAGTGGTACATGGCATGCTGCATACCCAGCCCGAGCCGGTGTCATCCGCGCTGCTGACGGAGCTGCGGCGCATCGCGGCATTCGATCCCGAACACTTGCCGCGTGAAATCGAGCTCATCGAAGCGATGCAGCGCCACTATCCGGACGTGCCGCAAGTGGCATGCTTCGATACCGCGTTTCATCGCGGCATGCCGGACGAAGCGACGCGGTTGCCGATTCCTCGCCGCTATATGGCCAAAGGCGTGCAGCGCTACGGCTTTCATGGGCTGTCCTATACTTTTCTCATGCAGGAACTTGGGCGCCTGGGCGACCGTGCCGCTTCGCGGGGTCGGGTGATACTGGCGCATTTAGGCAGCGGCGCCAGCCTCGCGGCCGTGCTCGATGGAAACTGCGTCGACACCAGCATGGGATTCACGCCGGCCGCGGGTCTGGTGATGGGAACCCGCTCGGGAGATTTGGATCCGGGTTTGGCAAGCTACCTGATGCTTGGCGAATCGATGAGCGCGGCGCAATGGCAGTCCATGGTCAACCGCGAGTCCGGTCTTCTCGGCATTTCGGAGACCAGCGCGGATGTGCGCGATTTGCTGGAACGAGAGAACACCGACAGCCGGGCACGCGAGGCGCTCGCAATATTCTGCTATCAGGCAAAAAAATGGATCGGCGCCTACACGGCGGCTTTAGGGGGCCTCGACACCCTGGTGTTCGCCGGCGGCATCGGCGAGAACTCAGCGGCGGTGCGGCGGCGGATTTGCGGCGGGCTGCAGTGTCTCGGCATCGAACTCGACGATGCGCTGAACGAGCGGCATGCCGCGCGAATTTCCACGGGCGGCGTCGCCGTGCGCATCATCCGCACCGACGAGGAATCCGTGATCGCAAGCCTGACCGCGCAGTGCTTGGGGCTATCAGCGGAGAATTGAACCATGCAAAACGATCGCCGGACGCCGGTACTCGATGCGGATTTGGCGCGCAAAATGGATGCTTATTGGCGCGCGGCAAATTATTTGTCCGTCGGCCAGATCTATCTTTGCGACAACCCCTTGATGAAGGAGCCGCTGGCGGTTGCGCACATCAAGCACATGCTGCTGGGACACTGGGGCACCACGCCGGGCCAGAACTTCATCTACACGCACTTGAATCGCGTCATCAAGAAATACGATTTGGACATGATTTATATGGCAGGGCCGGGACACGGCGGCCCCGCGGTGGTCAGCGGTACCTACCTCGAGGGCACCTACAGCGAGGTCTACGCGAATATCAGCCAAGACGAAGCGGGATTGAAGCGTTTGTTCACGCAGTTCTCCTTCCCGGGCGGGATTCCGAGCCATGCCTCGGCGGAGTGTCCGGGATCGATTCACGAGGGCGGCGAACTCGGGTATTCGCTCAGCCATGCCTTTGGCGCCGTGTTCGATAATCCTGCGCTCACGGTCGCTTGCGTGGTCGGCGACGGCGAAGCGGAAACCGGACCGCTGGCGACTTCGTGGCATTCCAATAAATTTCTGAATCCGGCAACCGATGGCGCGGTTCTGCCGATTCTGCATCTCAACGGCTACAAGATCGCCAATCCCAGCGTGCTCGCGCGCATATCCCGCGAGGAACTGGTGCAGTTGTTGCAAGGTTACGGTTGGACCCCGTTCTTCGTCGAGGGCGATGAACCGATGCCCATGCACGAGGCGATGGCCGAAGCATTGGACACGGTCGTGGAGATGATCCGCAAAATTCAGGCGGAGGCGCGCAAAGCGCCCGATGACGTAACGCGGCCGCGTTGGCCCATGATCGTGCTGGTCTCGCCGAAGGGTTGGACGGGTCCAAAGTTCGTCGACGGAAAGCGAATCGAGGGCAGCTTCAGATCGCATCAAGTGCCGATCACGGATCCGGCCAAGAATCCGCGGCACCTCCAGCAGCTGCAAGAGTGGCTGCGCAGCTACCGGCCGGCGGAGCTGTTTGACGCGAGCGGGCGCTTGAATCCGGAGCTCGCAGCCCTCGCGCCCCGAGGCGATCGGCGCATGGGCGCCAATCCCAATGCCAACGGCGGACTGCTGCTGCGCGACCTGCGAATGCCCGACTTTGCGGACTACGCGGTGGATGTTCCCGAACCGGGCATTCTCGGCATCGGCGATACTCATGTGCTGGGCAAGTTTTTGCGCGACGTGGCCAAGCTCAATGCCTCGCCGCGCAATTTCCGTATTTTCGGACCCGACGAAACCCTCTCGAACGGACTGGAGGCGGTGTTCGAGGTCACCGACCGGCAATGGTGGGCACAGACGATACCTGACGACGACTTCCTGGCGCGCAGCGGCCAAGTCATGGAAATGTTGAGCGAGCATCAATGCGAGGGCTGGCTCGAGGGCTACCTGCTGACCGGCAGGCACGGGCTGTTCAATTGCTATGAAGCCTTCATTCACATCGTCGATTCGATGTTCAATCAACACGCCAAGTGGCTCAAGGTTACCGCGGGCCTCGCTTGGCGCGTCAAAATCGCATCGCTGAACTATCTTTTGAGTTCGCACGTGTGGCGTCAGGATCACAATGGATTTACGCATCAGGATCCCGGCTTCTTGGACCACGTTGTCAATAAGAAGGCCGAAATCGTGCGCGTATATCTGCCTCCCGACGCCAATTGCCTGCTGTCGGTGATGGATCATTGCTTGCGCAGCCGCCACTACGTCAACGTCGTCGTCGCCGGCAAGCATCCTGCTCCGCAGTGGCTGTCGATGGATGCCGCAATCGAGCATTGCAGCGAGGGAATCGGCATCTGGCGATGGGCCAGCAACGATCAAGGCGGGGAACCGGACGTCGTCATGGCGTGCGCGGGAGACGTTCCGACCCTGGAGATTCTCGCGGCGGTTTCGATCCTGCGGCGGGAGCTGCCCAATTTAAAGGTGCGCGTGGTGAACGTCGTCGACCTCATGAAGCTGCAGCCCCCGTCGGAACACCCGCACGGCCTGAGCGACAACGATTTCGACGCGCTTTTCACCCGCGATAAGCCGGTGATTTTCGCCTTCCATGGCTACCCCTGGCTCATCCATCGTCTGACGTACCGCCGCCGCAATCACTCCGAGCTGCACGTGCGCGGTTACAAGGAAGAGGGCACGATTACCACGCCATTCGACATGACGGTTCTCAACGACATGGACCGGTTTCATTTGACGATGGATACCATCGATCGGCTGCCGCAAATCGGTGCGCGCGCGGATCATCTACGTCAGCGGCTGCGCGACAAGCTGGTCGAGCACAAGCAATACATCGACAAGCATGGCGAGGACATGCCGGAAATCAGGAACTGGACCTGGCCGCAGTAGCAGATCAGGCAGGCGCCTACCGTTCTCCTACAGGGCGTATAGCCGCGAGCCGACAAGTCCTACGGAGCGGCGCCTACGCCGGCGGCGCCCGCAAGATCAATAATAATGCCTAGCGTCTAGAGCCGCGCGTCGAGGGACTAGAGATTTCAAGCAACATTGAACGGTCGAAGCAGACCGCGGGATTGCCTTTCCCCCGAGGCGCCAACTGGGATGGGCGAGGAGTCAACTTCTCACTGTTTTCGGAATCGTCCGAGTCGGTGGAATTGTGCCTGTTCGACGGTCCCGGCCAGGTGGAAAGGCGCATACGCATCCGCGAACGCACCAACGGGGCATGGCACGTCTACGTGCCGGACATCGGACCCGGACAGCTGTACGGCTATCGCGTCTATGGACCGTACCTGCCCGAGAGCGGCCTGCGCTTCAATCCCAACAAATTGCTCCTCGATCCTTACGCCAAGGCGATCGGGCGTCCGTTGCGCTGGGCCGATGAGTTGTTCGGCTATCAGTTGGGAGACGACAGTGCGGATTTGTCCTTCGATGACCGCGATAGCGGGCCGTTCGCACCCTTGGGCGCGGTCATCGATCCGGCCTTCGATTGGAGCGGCGAGCAGCGGCCCTCCTATCCGGCGCACGAAACGCTGATTTACGAGGCTCATGTGCGCGGCATGACGCGGCTGCATCCGGACGTGCCGCCGCAGCTACGCGGCACATACGCCGGTATGGCCTCCGAACCCATCATCGCGCACCTGCAAAGAATGGGGGTGACCGCGCTCGAATTGATGCCGGTGCATTACTTCGTGCAAGACCGGCATCTCCTCGACAAGGGACTGTGCAATTACTGGGGGTACAACACCCTCGGGTTCTTTGCACCGGAGATGAGCTACGCCTCGACGCCGCAATCCCCCGACGAAGCCGTGCGCGAGTTCAAGGGCATGATCAAGCTGCTGCACAATGCAGGCATCCAGGTGATTCTGGACGTGGTTTACAACCATACCGCGGAAGGCAACCAGGCCGGCCCGACGCTCTCGTTCCGCGGAATCGACAACCTGGCGTATTACCGCACCGTGCCGGGCGATCCGCGGCATTACATGGACTACACCGGTTGCGGCAACACGCTGAACATGCTGCACCCGAATGCGCTGCAATTGATGATGGACAGCCTGCGTTACTGGGTCACGGAAATGCACGTCGATGGCTTCAGGTTCGATCTCGCCTCCGCGCTGGCGCGCGAGCTGAAGGACGTGGATCAATTGGGCGCATTTTTCGACACGATCTACCAGGATCCGACGCTGGCGCCGGTGAAGTTGATTGCCGAGCCGTGGGATTTGGGCGAGGGCGGCTATCAGGTGGGCAATTTTCCGCTGGGGTGGATGGAGTGGAACGGCAAGTACCGGGACACGGTGCGCAAATACTGGAAGGGCGACATGGGGCTGCACTCGGAAATCGCCACGCGCCTCGCGGGCAGCGCGGATCTGTACGAGACCACGCGCCGGCCGCCTTCGGCGAGCGTCAATTTCGTAACGGCGCACGATGGCTTCACGCTCGCCGACCTGGTGAGCTACGAGCAAAAACACAACGAAGCCAACGGCGAGGAAAATCGCGACGGCGCGGATGACAACAGTTCGTGGAATTGCGGTGCCGAGGGCCCCACCGATGACGCAGGCATCATCGAGCTGCGCCAGCGGCAGATGCGCAATTTCTGGTGTTCGCTGCTGTTCGCGCAGGGCTCCCCGATGATCAGCGGCGGAGACGAGCTCTCGCGCACCCAAAACGGCAACAACAACGGCTACTGCCAAGACAACGAATTATCCTGGTATCACTGGGATTTGGACGCTCCCAAGAAGGCCTTCCTGGATTTCGCGCAGCGCGTGATCAGGTACCGCAAGCTGCATCCCAATTTTCACCGCGGCATGTTCTACGACCACGATCCCGATGCCAAGCATCCGGACAAGAACATCGTCTGGTTCCGTGCCGACGGCAAGCGCATGGAAAGCAAGGACTGGGAAGACGGCGGTTGGATGCGCACCCTCGGCATGTTCATGAACGGCGCGGCATCGGAAATCAGAGACGCGCACGGACAGTGCGCCGAGGACACGGATTTCCTGCTGCTGCTCAATGCACATCACGAGCCGGTCGCCTTCCGTATCTCGCATGAGCTCTATCACGCCGGATGGAAGATCGCGTTCGACACCGCGCGGCCGGCCCTGGAAATCGACAAGGAATCGGTGAAGCGCAACCGGCTGGTCCACCTCGCAGAGCGCTCCATGGTGCTGCTCAGCCATGTGCGCTAGCTGGATAGCGACCTACCGCCTGCAGCTCCATGCCGGTTTCCCGCTGCCCGCCGCGCAGCGGGTCTTGGGCTATCTCGCCGAATTGGGAATCAGTCATGTGTACTTGTCGCCGTGCCTGCAGGCCGTGCCCGGCAGCCAACACGGCTACGATGTCGTCGATCCGGGCAAGATCAGCGACGATCTCGGCGGCGAGGCCGCATGGTCGGATTTCGTGCGGTCGGCGCGCGCACTGAAGCTGCGAATTCTGCTCGATATCGTGCCGAATCACATGTCCGCCTCGCACTTCAACCCGTGGTGGGACGACGTGCTGAAGCACGGGCCATTCAGTGCATTTGCCGATTTCTTCGACGTTAGAACTCCGCGCGAGCAGCCCTTCTGCGTGCATTTGTGCGCGCTCGCCAAGCCGTATGGTGCGGCCTTGGAAGCCGGAGAGCTTTCGATCGAAGTCATCGGCAATGAGCCGCGCGTCAAGCACTACGAGAACACCTGGCCGCTTGCGGCGGCGTCCTGGGGCGAGCTGCTGGCGGAAAGCTCCGAGCGTTGCTTCGACGAACTCGACCTGCTGCGCGGCGCCGCGCTGCCCGGGGAGGAGGAGAGATGCGCCTATCATCGCAATGCGCAGCGCGCGCGCGAGGTGTTGTGCGCGGCGGCCGGATCGGGTCGCCTGCAAGACGCGGTCGCCCGCGTGCAGGAGAACAAGGCGCGGCTCGATGCGGTTTTGCGCAAGCAGTACTACATGCTGCACGGCTGGAAGCTCTCCGGAGAGCTGACCAATTATCGGCGATTTTTCGACATCGACTCGCTGATCGGCATCCGCGCGGAACGGCCCGAGGTGGCCGCCGCGACCCACGCGCGCATCGAGGAGATGATCGCCAAGGGCGAGATCGACGGCGTGCGGGTCGATCATCCGGACGGCTTGCGCGAACCGCTGCAGTACTTCGAACGGCTGCGGCGCATGCTGCCGGAAGGCCGCATCTATATTGAAAAGATTTTGGAGAACGATGAGCGCCTGAAGGCGGATTGGCCGATCGACGGTACCGTAGGCTACGAGTTCCTGGCCAAGGTCAACCGCCTGTGGATGGATGATCAACGCGCGGACGTTTTGACTGCGACCTATGCCGACTTCACCGGCCATTCCGCGAACTTCGGCAAATTGGTGCGCGAAAAAAAGCGCGCCATCCTCGAGACGACGTTTGCCGCGTCTCATGAGCTGCTCGCGGCGGCGGCACTGGCGATCGCGCGCTCCGCTTGGCAAACCCGGGACTTGAGTCCGCGCCAATTGCGAGAGGCGCTGGAGACGCTGGTCACCGCGCTTCCCGTGTATCGAACCTACCGCGGCGCCAAGGCGCCTGATGAGGAAGACAAACGCATCCTGCTCGAGGCGCTGCAGAGCGCCCGCATCGGTTCTCCGGAAATCGATCCGGCCGCATTCGATTTCCTTGCGGCGCTGTTCACCAAGCCGGATCTCGACGCGGCCGAAGAGGATTTCATTGCGAAGTGGCAGCAATTGACGCCCGCGGTCATGGCGAAGGGCGTCGAAGATACGATGTTCTATTGCTACGACCGGCTCGTGTCGTGCAATGAAGTGGGCTCGCAGGCATCGTTGATCGGCATCTCGGCGGATAAGTTCCACGAGTTCTGCCACCACCTGAGCGATCGATGGCCGCACAACATGCTCGCCACCTCGACGCATGACAACAAGCGCAGCGAGGATGTGCGCGCGCGCATCTCCATCCTCTCCGAGATTCCGGAGCGCTGGTCGGAAGTGCTGCATCAGTGGTCGCAGCTCAATGCCGGGGCCTGGCAGAATCGCCTCCCCGATAGGCACGCCGAATACCTCTTGTATCAAACGTTGATCGGCGCGTGGCCGATCGATCACGAGCGCGCCTGGAGCTACATGCTCAAGGCCTGCCGCGAAGCGAAAATCAGCACCTCCTGGCATGAGCCGAATATCAGCTTCGAAGAAAAAATTCGAGGTTTCGTGGGCGGGGTTTACGAATCGCCCGACTTCATCGCCAGCCTCGAACGCTTCGTCGAGCCTCTGATACTGCCCGGGCGCATCAACAGCCTGGCGCAAACGCTCATCAAGCTGGTTGCACCGGGTGTGCCGGATTTCTATCAGGGCAGCGAATTGTGGGACTTGAGCCTGGTGGATCCGGACAATCGCAGGCCCGTCGACTTTGCGATGCGTGCACGGCTGCTGCAGGCTACGCAGCAGCTTCGCGCCGCCGAGGTGCTGGCCGATTGGGAATCCGGACTGCCGAAGCTGTGGATGACCTGCCGTGTGCTGCGCGCGCGCCGCGAGCGAAGCGGCGATTTTTCTGCGGCCGCCAAGTATCAGCCGCTGGTCGCGCAAGGCACTCATCTCGGAAGACTGCTCGCCTTTCGCCGCGGCGAGAACCTCATTGCCGTGGTGCCGCGCTTTACCATGACACTGGCGGGCGAGTGGGGCGATACACGGTTGCCGTTGCCGGGCGGCGCCTGGCGCAATTGCTTCACCGGCGAATGCGTGCAGCGCGAGGTGACTCCGGCCGCGTTGTTCGCATTTTTTCCCGTGGCGTTGTTGATCCGAGAGGCCGCGTGATCTTTTCGGTCTGGGCGCCGCGCGCCGGCTCGGTGGATTTGCTGCTCGATGGCAGGCGATTTCCGCTGGCGCCTGCGGCGCAAGGCTACTGGCAAGCCGATGTTGCGGCCCATGCGGGGCAGGACTACCAGTATTCCCTGGACGGTGCGCCCGGCCTGCCGGATCCGCGCGCACGCTGGCAACCCGCGGGCGTGCATGGCGCCTCGCAAGTCCTCGAGTTCCGCGTTCCCGGTTCGCGGTTGCCCGGCCGAGGCGACTTTCGGGCGCCGCCGCTCAGCCAAGCCATCATCTACGAGCTGCACGTCGGCACATTCACTCCCGAGGGCACCTACGCGGCGGCGCAAATGAAGCTGCCGCATTTGTGCGAGCTCGGCGTGACGCATTTGGAGCTCATGCCGCTGGCGACTTTCCCGGGCCGGCGCGGCTGGGGTTATGACGGCGTCGATTTGTTCGCGCCCTTTCCTGCGTACGGAACGCCGGCGGAACTCGCAGCTTTTGTGCGCGCCTGCCACGGCGCCGGGCTCGCCGTGCTGCTGGACGTGGTTTACAACCATCTGGGGCCGGACGGAAATTATCTGGCGTCGTTTGCGCCGTATTTCACCGATCGTTTCAAGACCGGCTGGGGGGCCGCGATCAACTACGATGGCCCGCACAGCGACGAGGTGCGACGCTTCGTGATCGATAATGCCCGCATGTGGCTGAAGGACTATGAATTCGACGGTTTGCGGCTGGATGCCGTCCACGCCATTTTCAGCTTCGGGGCGCTTCACCTCCTCGAGGAAATGGCCGCGGAGGTGAGAACCTTGGCCCGCGAATTGCAGCGGCCGCTGCTGCTGATCGCCGAAAGCGACCTGAACGATCCGCGCCTGGTGCACTCTGCCGCGCGCGGCGGATACGGATTGGACGCTCATTGGTGCGATGATTTCCACCATGCGCTGCATCGCTATTTCACCGGCGAGTCCGACGGCTACTATGCGGACTTTCACGGATTGCGCGATGTGGCGGCGGCACTGCGCAACGGCTACGTATATCAGGGGCAGCATTCGGTGCATCGCGGATGCAGGCATGGCAGGCCGCCCGCCGGCGTCGAACCGCACCAACTGATCGTGAGCGCGCAGAACCACGACCAGATCGGCAACCGGGCGCAAGGGGAACGCTTGAGCTGCATGCTCGACGCGGCGGCGCTCAAGGCAATTGCCGCGCTCACGCTGCTTTCGCCGTTCGTGCCGCTGCTGTTCCAAGGCGAGGAATGGGGAGCGTCGACGCCGTTTTTGTATTTCACGGACCATGAAGACCCGGAGTTGGGGAGGTTGGTGGCGGAGGGGCGCAGCAAGGAATTCAGCGCGTTCCTTTGGCAGGGCGCCGTCCCGAACCCTCAGGACGCAACGACTTTCGAGCGTTCGAAACTCAATTGGGCTGAACTGATCCAGCCGCCTCACGCCGACCTGTTCGCGTGGTACCGCCAGCTCATCCGCCTCAGGAAAGATCGGCCTGAAATGCCGCGTGAAAGCAAAGCGGATGCAGCGCGAACCCAGGTCGATTTCAACGAAGCCGCCGAGTGGCTCAGGTTCGTTCATAATGGCGTACTCGTCGCATTGAACTGGCGCGATCGGGCGCAAGAGGTGCCGATGCCGGGCGGCGAATGGAATTTGTCGATGCGATCGGATTCGGGTCGGGCATCGCAAGCGAGCCAGGGATCGCAAGCGAGCGCCATGCCGCCGCGAAGCACGTTTATTTATATCGGAGGTTGAGGTCGAATGAATTCATCGGCGCTGCGGCAGTTCATCGAAAACGTTTGGCAGACATCCATCATCGAGCGGCTGCAAGCCTACGTCCGCATCCCCAATAAATCTCCGGCGTTCGATCCGGAATGGGAGCGCCACGGCTTCATGGATCAGGCCATGGAGCTGATGGCGCAGTGGTGCCGTGCGCAACCCGTGCCGGGCATGACGGTCGAGGTGCGCCGTCTCGCGGGCTTGACGCCGCTGTTGTTGGTCGATGTACCGGGCGAGTTGCCCGAGTGCGTGCTGCTGTATGGGCATATGGACAAGCAGCCGGAGTTCACCGGCTGGCTGCCTGGGTTGGGGCCGTGGGAGCCGGTGATTCGCGAGGGCAAGCTCTATGGGCGGGGCGGCGCAGATGACGGATACGCCGTATTCAGCTCTTTGACCGCGATCGCCGCGCTCAAGGCGCAAGCCGTCCCGCTGCCCCGCTGTCTGCTGATGATCGAGGCCACCGAGGAGAGCGGCAGCATTCACCTGCCCGCGCATCTCGACGCGCTGGGCGCAAAAATCGGCGAGCCTTCCCTGGTTGTTTGTCTCGACGCAGAATGCGGCAACTTCGAGCAGCTGTGGACGACCACCTCATTGCGCGGCAACCTGGTCGGGACGCTCAAGGTGCGCGTTCTGACGGAGGGTGCGCATTCCGGCCTGGCGTCCGGCATCGCGCCCGCTCCTTTTCGGCTGCTCCAGCAGCTGCTTGCCCGCATCGAGAACCCGGCCACCGGCGAGCTCACGCTCGATGAATTGCACGCGCAGATTCCGCCGGATCGCCGTGCGCAAATCGCCGCGGCGGCGCACGTTTTGGGGTCGCAAATTCTCGAGAAAATTCCCTTTGCGCCCGGTGTGAAGCCCGTGTCGGCCGATGCGGTCGAACTGCTGATCAACAACACCTGGCGTCCATCCCTGGCCGTGACCGGCGCGGGTGGGTTGCCGCCTCTGAACGCCGCAGGCAATGTGCTGCTGCCGGAGATTTCTCTGAAGATTTCCTTGCGATTGCCGCCCAGCGTGGATCCGGCGCGTGCCGGCCGCGCGGTCGCGGAGACATTGCAGCGCGATCCGCCCTATGGGGCGCAAGTCAGCTTCGAGCCGGAGTCATCGTCCGGCGGATGGAACGCGCCTGCTTTCGCGCCCTGGTTCGAAGCCTCGATGCAGCGCGCCTCGCAGCAGGTTTTCCGACGCGCTGCGGTGAGTTTGGGCGGCGGCGGGACGATTCCCTTCTTGAGAATGCTGGGCGAACGCTTTCCGCAAACGCAATTTTTCGTGACCGGCGTGCTGGGGCCGCTTTCCAATGCGCATGGGCCCAACGAATTCCTGCATATCGACTATGCGACGCGGCTGACCGAATGCGTCAGCATGGTGCTCGCCGATTTCGGCGCGCACTGCCGATCACAGGCCTAGCCTGTCCGAGAAGTAGGTGTACTCGCGGGCATGCATTTTCGCCCGCTCGTCCGGCGTCGCGCCCGCGCCATGGCCTCCCTCGATGATCTCAAAATAAAGATAGGGCACGCCCATCGCGGCGAGTTTGGCGGCGAATTTTCGCGCATGCTGCGGACCCACGCGGTCATCCTTCGTCGTCGACCAAATGAGCGGCTGTGGATATTTCACGCCCGGCTGCAAATTGTTGTACGGAGAGATCGAGGCGAGAAACGCCCGTTCTGCCGGCACGGAAACGCTGCCGTACTCGGCCACCCAAGAGCTGCCTGCGGCGATCTGTTCGTAGCGCAGCATGTCGAGCAGGGGAACCTGTATGTCGACTGCGCGCCAAAGTTGCGGATGCTGGATGAATTCCACTCCCATGAGCAGCCCGCCGTTGGAGCCGCCCATGATTCCCAAGTGCGCGGAATTCGTGAAGCCTCTGGCAATGAGATCCGCGCCGACGGCGGCGAAATCGTCGTAAATGCGTTGACGATGCGTCTTCAGTCCGGCCTCGTGCCAGGCGGGACCGAATTCGCCGCCGCCGCGAATATTGGCGAGCACGAAGGCGCCGCCGCGCTCCAGCCATAGCTTGCCGAGTTCCGCCGAGTAGCTCGGGGTTTGTGCGTCCAAGAAACCGCCATAGGCGTGCAAAATCGTCGGCGTGCTGCCGTCCATCCGCATCGCGGCAGGATGCACGATGAAGTAGGGAATTCTCGTGCCGTCTTTCGAAACGGCCGCGAACTGCTCGACCAAGTCGCGCGACGCATCGAACTTGGGCGGCAGCGACTTGGCGGCGCCGAGCGTGCCTGCCTCGAGATCGGCGCGCATCAGCCTGGGAGGCGACAGAAATCCCGTGACTTCAATGAAGGCTTGCTCGCTGTGCACATCGGTGTCGATCACATTGACCGAGATGTTGTTCGGCAGGTCGAGCGCGCGTCGCGACCAACGGTTGTTGGGCTCGGGCGTATAGGAATAGGCGCGGCCGTTGACATTGTCGAGGCTGTGGACCAGCAAGTGACCGCGGGTTGCGCGCGCTTCGATGAAGGCCTCGCGCGCCCCGGGCGCATAGACCAGCGCCGGTCGTAAGTGCCGCGGATCGGCGGATAAAGCGGCAAGTTCGAAAGACACCAAGGAACCTCGAGGCAGCGTCGCGCTGGCCGGCACGCTTCCAATCCTCACGCAGGTTCACGATCAGACGTCCGTCGAGCAGGGTGAGCAGATCGGACTTCATCGGCAGGCCGAGTTTCGCAGGACCCTTCGGCCCCAACAGGTAATACTCGAACTCGAAAATTGTAACGGCGCGCTGGATGAAGGCGGCGTTGTGGCCCGTGCCGTCGCTCAGCGAAAGCGGCGACACGCCGACATCCTCGGCCGATCCGCGAAAGACCTCCACGGCTGCATCGAGCGGCTGGCCGCGCTCGAGGCGTTTCACGACAAAGGCATATCCCGAGCGGGTCGTTTCGCCGCTCTGCCACTCACGCGCCAGCAGCAGCGTGTCGGCATCCTGCCAGGCGACATCCTGCTTGCCGCGCGGCAGGGAGAAACCGCCATCGACAAATGCCGGCTTCGACAGGTCGAACTCGCGCAAAGTCACCGCATCCTCGCCGCCGTCCGACAGGCTGATGATGCAGCGCTTTTCATCCGGCTCGCGGCAAATGGCTCCCTTCCAGAACCAGTTGGCTTGCTCGGATTTCGACAGCGCATCCAGGTCGATCACCGTGCGCCAATTCGGCGCGGCGCTCTGATAATCCGTTTGGCTGGTCTGGCGCCAAATCCCATGCGTGTGGTCCGCGTCCTGCCAGAAGTTGAAGATTTGTCCGGCTATCACCTCGGGTTCAGGGATCCTGTCCTTCGCCTCGAGTATGACCTTGGCATCGTGGAACAACGAGTTGAACCGCGGGTCGCGCGTGAGCACGGCGTCCGTCTTCGCGTTCTCGGCTTGCACCCACTGCATGGCACGCTCGCCATGCGCCTGCTCGAGCCAAAGAAAGGGGTCGTTCGGGGTAGCAGGGACGGCGGCCGGACTTTTCAAGGCGCTCAAGATGAGGGCGAGAGCGCTTAAGCCGAGGGTGGCGAGCAGGAGCTTTTTCATCGCGGAAATATACACGTACGGCGCGCAGAGATCCTGGATGCCGCGCCCGCGCCTACATGGCTTATGCCCTTGAATTTCCTCATTACTTCGACTCTTGCTCGAAATTTAACGCGCGTTCCGGCACTCCCGAACCCGGTTCGCACGATTTCGGCTGTCCGACACACAGATGTCGCTGGGTACGGCGCCGGAAGTGCAGATAGTCAAAAGCGGCGATTGGGGGCGGCAGGCCAATAGCCTGCCGTCCCTCATGCCGTCCTTCAGTGGATCGAGTCACTTTCCGAAAGTGCGAGAATGGTTCTGAGCAGCACGTCGGCCCCCAGGGTCAAGTGTTCAGGCTCGGTATGTTCGGCCGGGTTGTGGCTGACGCCGCCCACGCTGGGGACGAAGATCATCGCCGCAGGACAGATGCGCGCCATCATCTGCGCGTCGTGGCCCGCTCCCGAAGTCATGCGCCGGATGGGCTTGCCCAGCGACCTGGCGCTCAGTTCAATCGTCCTGACGATTTCCGGGTCGAAGGTCACCGGCTGAAAGCGGGCCAAGCGCCTGCTCTCGATCCGAACCGAGTCCGCGGCCGAGAGCGCCTCCAGGAAGCCGGCAAGCCGCGACTCCGCTTCCTGCAATTGCGCTTCCACGGGATTGCGCAAATCAACGGTAAGTTCAGCCTTGCGCGCAACAACATTGATGAGGCCGGGATCCAAATGAACGCTGCCCACGGTCGCGAGTTGCCGATCGCCCATGCGCAGGGCGAGTTCAGCCGCGAAACTGATGAGCTTCGCCGCCGTACGGGCGGCGTCCTTGCGCGCGGACATTGGCGTCGTTCCGGCGTGGTTCGCTTCGCCGTGGATCGTGATTTGCTGCCACGAAATGCCCTGAAGGTTTTCCACCGCGCCCAATGGGATGCCTTCGCCATCCAGTATCGGCCCTTGCTCGATATGCAGCTCGAGGTAGGCCTGCGGCAGCAGCGCCCCGCAAGGAAAATCTCCGGCATATCCGATGCGCTTGAGCTCGTCGCCGAGCAGCGTGCCATCGCGATCCTCGCTGCGCAGGGCGTCCTGCAGGCCGAGTCCGCCGGCATAAACCAGCGATCCCATCATGTCGGGTTGGAAGCGGGCGCCTTCTTCGTTCGTGAACGACGCGACGACCAGAGGGCAGCGCGGCACGATGCCGTGGCGCTTGAGGGCGCGAATGACCTCCAAACCTGCAACTACGCCATAGGCACCGTCGAGCCGGCCCCCGGTCGCGACGGTATCGATATGCGAGCCGATCATGATCGGTTGCGCCTCGCTGCGGCCGCGATGGATACCCAGGATATTTCCGATTTGATCGACGCGAACCTCCAAGTCCAATTCACGCATCCATTCGATCAAAAGATCGCGGCCCGCGCGATCCGCATCGGTCAGCGCGATGCGGCGGCAGCTGCCGTCCGGCTGACGATTGATCCGGGCCAGCTGCTCGAGAGCGCGCAGCAATCCCGCACCGTCGATTGAGACACCCGTGAGCGCCAAGGATTCCAGTTTTCCGGCCCGCGACGCGCGAGCTTAAGCGGCCGCGCTCGGCCGGGACGATACCCGGGCGTGCCATGCATGCAAATGCGCGAGCTCGGCCGGCGTCTCGATGCCGATGAAGGTTGCGAAGTCAACCGTGGTGAGCGCGACGATATCCGCCATCGAGAAATAATCGGTCGCCAAGAAGTCGCGGCCTTGCAATTCATCGTTGAGCCAGTGCAGCGCCTTTATCGACTTCACGCGGCTGGCCTCGCCATAGTCCTGATACTGAGTGCCGAGGTGCGCCGTATACCGGTGCGTGTTGATCCAAACCGCGCCGATGCGGCTCATCAAGGCGAACTCGACGCGGCGCATCCACATCTCCACCCGGGCGCGTTGCCAGGCGTCGTTGCCGAACAGCGCAGGTGCGGGATTGAGCTCCTCCAAATAGCGGCAAATGGCAATGCTCTCCGATAGAGTCGCACCATCGTCGAGCTCCAGCACCGGCACCTGCCCCAAGGAATTCTTCGCCATGAACTGCGCGCTCTTGTGCGCGCCCTGGCGCATCGGCACGTGCACCAAAGGCACGGAGATGCCCTTTTCGGCCAGAAAAATCCGCACGCGGCGCGGATTGGGGGCGGGATTGTGCTCGTCGTACAGCTTCATGGGCGCGCCGCAAAGTAACTCTCGGGCCGCTCAATTATAATGAAGATCGTCACAAGCTACGCACCAAACAGGAATATTTCATGAGTGCATTTCCACTGCCGAGCGCCGCGCCCGAAGATATCGGCTTGTCCACCGCCGGCCTTGCGCGTCTGACCCGGATGATGCACGACGAGATTCGGCGCGGGCGGGTCCCCGGAGCGGTGGCGCTCATCGCGCGCCGCGGCCAATTGGGCTACTACGAGAGTTTCGGCCAGCGCGATCCGGCGAGCAATTCACCCATGGCCCGGGACAGCATTTTCCGCATCTATTCGATGACCAAGCCCATCGTCTCGGCGGCGGCCATGATGCTATGGGAGGAAGGGCGATTCCTGCTCAGCGATCCGATCGCAAAATTTCTCCCCGAACTCGGCAATGTCAAGGTCGCCGATGCGCAGGGCGCGGAACTGAGGCGGGTAGACCCCGAACGAGCAATCACCATTCAAGATCTGCTGCGTCACACCTCAGGCCTGACGTATGAATTTCGCGGCAACGGCCCGGTTCATAAAATGTACACCGCCGCGCGAATCTATAGCCGCGATCAAAGCAACGCCGATCAGGTAACTGCGCTCAGCAAACTGCCGCTGCTGCACCAGCCCGGCACGAAGTGGGAGTACAGCCGCTCGACCGACGTGGTCGGCCGGCTCGTGGAGGTCCTGTCGGGGGCCTCTCTCGGGGAGTTTTTGCAGCAGCGTTTGTTCGCTCCGCTCGGAATGATCGATACCGCGTTCCATGTGCCGGCGCCGCTGCAGCCGCGTCTCGCGGAAGCCTTTGCCAAGGACCCGGACAGCGGTGCGGGCGTCCAGCTGATCAATGTGAAGAGCGCGCCGAAATTCGAGTCGGGCGGCGGCGGTTTGGTGTCCACCGCAGCCGACTACGCGCGCTTCCTGCAGATGATGCTGAATCTGGGCCGGCTCGACGGCGTGCGTTACCTGAGCCGCAAGACCATCGAGCTCATGACGGCCGATCACCTGGGCCCCATCAGCGGCGCGCCCGATCTGTTGCTGCCGGGCTATGGTTTCGGCTTAGGGTTCGCGATTCGGTTGCAGCCCGGAATCTCTCATGTGCCAGGTTCGGTGGGCCAATACTTTTGGGGCGGCCTCGCCGGCACGACCTTCTGGGTCGACCCGGCCGAACAGTTGTTCGCCATCATGATGATTCAAGGGCCGGGGCAGCGCGACTATTTTCGAACCTTGTTCCGCGATCTGGTCTACGCCGCATTCGACGATTGAGCGCTCAGGGCGGCTGCGGCCTCGGGCGCCAGCGACGCTTGCGCGCGCCACCACGATGCCGTCAAGAGACAGCCGTGTTCGCGGATGAAAACTTCGCTCAAGGCAGCCGGTATGGAAAGAAACGGCAGCCACTGTTCGGGAAACACGTCGCGCGGACCGCAATGAAACCAGGGCTCCGCGCTCGCTTCCTCCTCTTCGGTGCGCGCGCGCGGCAGGTCGCGGAACACACAATCGGACACCAAGCCGATTTCGTCGTAATCGTAAAAAATGACGCGGCCGTGGCTGGTGACGCCGAAGTTCTTCAGCAACAGATCGCCGGGAAACACATTGCTCGCCGCCAGGTCGCGCAGCGCGTTGCCGTAATCGACGATCGCGGATTCGGCGGCGGCAGGTTCGGCTTCGCGCAGAAACAGATTGAGCGGCCGCAAGCGCCGCTCGATATAGCAATGTTCGACGATCAGGTCCTCGCCTTCGACCCGGCAGCTCTCGCTTGCTTCGCGCAGCAGCTCCTGCGTCAGATCGGGCATGAAGCGGGCGCGCGGCAGCCGCAGGCGCTTGAATTCCTGCGCGTCGACCAGGCGGCCGGCGCGGTCGTGCCGGAACACGAACTCATAGCGGTCGATCACGTCGGCGCGGGTGGTGGTTTTCGGCGCGCCGAATTGGTCGCGGATGACTTTGAACACCAAATCGTGCGAAGGCAGGGTAAAGACGATCATCACCAGGCCGCGCTCGCCGGGCGCATGCACGAAACTGTCGATCGATTTCTCCAGGTGCCGCTGCAGCGCGAAGTAGCGCTCGGTCTTGCCTTGCTTGGCGCGGCCGAGCACGGTGTAGAGCTCATCGACGGATTTGCGCGGCATGAAGGAACGCAGCAGCGTGATCGCGGCGCTGACCACCGGCAGATCCACATGAAAATAACTGCGCGCATAGCCGAACAGCGATCCGACTTCGGCGCGCGACAGCAGGACCGCGTCGATTTGCACCGATCCTTGCAGTATCGTGAATGCCAGCACCAGCGGCGTGATGGCGCCGTCGCCGATCACGCGGCCGACCGCGAGCGCCTGCATGCCGCGATAGAATACCGGCTCGATCAACTCGATCGATTCAGGCGCGCCGCTCAGCCGGCCGGTCGCAAAATAACGGCCGATCTCCGCGCTGATGCGGTGCACGGCGGCCTCGGTGTTGCCGATCGCGGCGCTGAACGGCAGGTCGACGAGAATTTCGCGTACCGCCACGGGCAACGAGCCGCCCACCCGGTAGACGCGGATCGGCACCGAACCGGACGCGCGGCCGGCGGTGGTGGCGCAAAATTCAACCTCCCTGTTGACGCCGACCGTACCGAACAGATCGCGCGTGACTGAATTGAAAAACGTGTGATAAAAATCGCTGTCGGGGCGGCGCGCGACCAGGGTCTCGAACGCAAGCTTGATGTCGACCCAGAGCGGCACTTCCGTGCGCCGCTGCTGCAGCCGGCTGCCCACCGCGGCGACGCAGCGCGCGACGCGGATCTCATACAACTCGATTCGCGCGACCGAATCGAATTTTGCCGCCTGCCAATCCTCGGCCAGGAAATGCGCGGCCGCGCGCCGCGTGATGCGGCCGAACTCCTCGTTATAAAGACGAAAATGCTCGGCGATCTGCGCCGCCAGATTGGCGGCGAGATCCGTGCGCAACTCGATGCTGGCCTCCACTGCCACGCGCTATGCCACCACGCGTTCCGGGGCATTCACGTGGAATTGCTCCGTTTCGGTGCTGCCCGCCATTGCGACAGTCGAGCTCACGGCGCTGATCGCGGTCTGCACCGCATCGAAATAGCCGGTGCCGACGAATGCCTGATGCTTGGTGGCGCGATAGCCTGCCGCTTCCTGACTGAACTCGCGCTGCTGCAGATGGGAATAGCCCAACATGCCGTCCGCGCTGTATGCCGCGGCCAATTCGAACATCGACAGGTTCAGCGCATGCCAGCCGGCCAGCGTAATGAATTGAAAGCGGTAGCCGAGCGCCGCCAGTTCCTCGCGCCATTTCTTCATCGCCGCGGCGTTCAGTTTGGCGGCCCAGTTGAAGGACGGCGAACAGTTATAGGCCAGCAGCTTGCCCGGAAATTTAGCGTGAATCGCGGCGGCGAAGCGCTTCGCCTCGTTCATGTCGGGTTTCGAGGTCTCGCACCAGATCAGATCGCAGTACGGGGCGTATGCCAAGCCGCGCGCAATCGCCTGCTCGATGCCCGCGCGCACATAAAAGAACCCCTCGCTCGAGCGCTGTCCGGTGACGAACGCCTTGTCGCGGGGATCATGATCGGTCAGCAGCAGATCCGCCGCATCCGCATCCGTGCGCGCGATGATCACCGTGGGTACGCCCATGACGTCCGCCGCGAGGCGCGCAGCCACCAGCTTGTTGATCGCTTCGGCCGTCGAAACCAGCACCTTGCCGCCGAGATGTCCGCACTTTTTCGCGGACGACAGTTGATCCTCGAAATGCACGGCGGCTGCGCCCGCGCGGATGAGCGATTTGGTCAATTCGAACGCATTGAGGTTGCCGCCGAAACCCGCTTCGGCATCGGCGATGATGGGGGCCAGCCAATCTATGTCGGATCTGCCTTCCAGGTGATGAATTTGATCGGTGCGCAGCAATGCGTTGTTGATGCGTTCAACCATTTTCGGCACCGAGTCCACCGGATAAAGGCTTTGATCGGGATACACCTCGCCGGCGGTATTGGCGTCGCCCGCCACCTGCCACCCGGAGCAGTAAATAGCCTTCAGGCCCGCCTGCACGGTCTGAATGGCCTGATTGCCGGTCATGCATCCCAAGCCCGCCACCACCGGTTCGCTGTGCAATAGCCGCCAGAACTTCTCGGCTCCGAGCCGCGCCAATGAGTGCTCGATTTTGACGGAACCGCGCAGGCGGTCCACGTCGGCAGCCTTGTAGGGACGTTCGATGCCTTGCCAGCGGCTGTTCTCAGATGCGTTCAAGTCGATTCTCCTTCAGTCTTGCTTGTGGGATGCCGCAAGCTTAGAGTGTTCAAAGAGCAGATTTATACATTAGAAATTTGACAGTGTGAATTTCACAAACGAGCCATGGCGGGCCTGATACGACAAGGACACTTTCTCGGCGCGAAGTTGCGCTCGCTGCGCAAGCGCAACGGCTTGACCCTGGATGAACTGTCGGCGCGCTGCGTGCAAATCGACGCGGGCGGCGCCCCGTCGGTGTCCTACCTGAGCATGGTGGAAACCGGCAAGCGCATGCCATCGGCCGAAATGCTGGAGATGCTGGCCGGAATCTTCAGCAAGGATTCGCGCTGGTTCTTGGACGAGAACACGGCCGTCGAGGCCGTGGCCACGCCGCGTCAGCGCGGCGGCCTGGAGGCCATGCCGCTCGAGCCGGCGTTCTTGTTCTCGCACGAGTTGCTGCAGAACGCATTGCCCGAGCTGCTGTCGCAAACCGGCACCACGGGCCGGCAATTCGCGCAGTTGCTGATTCGCGTCTGGCAGGAGACCCGGCACAATAATTTTCCCGATATCGAGCGCGCGGCGGAGCAGTGCGGCGATCGGCAGCTGCCCTTGACCTTGAGCGCGCTCATGAGCATCTGCGAACGTCATGGTTTGCAAATCAAGTGGTTCGATGGCGACGCGCGCAAGCCCGGCGGCGCGCTGGTGCGTTCCCGCTTCGAGGCTCCGGCAACCGTGCTCATCAACAAGCGCTTGCGCCGGCAGGAGGAGCGCCTGAAGTACGAGCTGGCATTCTTCGTCGGCCACAAGATTCTTCACAACGGCGACGGCATGATATCCCCGCACAGCGCGGCACAAATGGGCGACGGCGAATCGCCGGGTTCCGCGGGCGGCATGGGCGCGCAGGACGTGCTGCACGCGTGGCGGGATTTCGAATGCAGTTTCTTCGCGGGCGCACTGCTGTGTCCGCGCATTCCGTTTCGGCGATTCTTGGTGCGCGAATCTCACAGCGTCGACGCCTGCCGCAAGATCGGCGTGACGCAAGCGTTGGTGATGCGGCGCATGACGGCCGTGTCGCCGTATCGGCACTGGCATTTCTTCGATGCGTATCCGCCCGGCTACCTGAGAGCTGTTTACCGCGGCAATGGCATTCCGCTGCCCTGGGGCAACATGAGCTTGGTATCCGACCCGTGCCCGCGCTGGGCGGTATTTCGGCTGCTGCAGACACCGGATGCGCCGTCGATGCAGGTTCCGAAATCGCAAATTTCAGTCATGCAGGACGGCAAGCGCGCGCGCCTGTATTGCTGCCATTCGCTGCTCACCCGCGATGCGCTCGACGAGCTGCACGTCCTCTCCGTCGGCGTGGATCTGTTGCCGGCGCTGGATGCGCAGGGTTTTGACGGCGAGGAAATCGTTTCCGCCGTCGCGGATTCCTGCCGGCGCGGAGGAGGCGATGGCGCGATTCCCGCGGCCGCATCCGGGGCCATTCGCGCCGCATCGCAGGTGCTGAATATTTCGTGGATCGCCGATGCGCTGGGCGCCAAGGCGAGCGTCATTTGTCCGCGCAGCGGCGCCTGCCCGCGGCATCCTCACGCCTGCGCCTGAGGTCCGGCGAGACATTGCATGGTGCAAGGCAAGTCGATCGACACGCCGATGGGCGAGAAAACGGACGGCAACTTTCAGCGGCACGCGTATTTAGCCGCTCGGCCGAGCGGCTCGACCGCTCACTCGACGGGCGCGTAAATCTCGGTGCGCAATTTATCCACCGGCGTGTTGCCGGGGTCGTCGACGAACCATGAGAATGTCGGCCCGTTTGGCTTGTAGCCGTGCGCCGCGATATAGGCCAGCAGCCGATCGTGAGTCTGCGACAAGCCCTCGTAGGCGCCGAGGTGCGTCGCTTTCAGCGCTTTGCCGGCGTAGCTTTGAATCGCGCGCACGCCGTCGCCGCTCATATCGCCGCGATCCACGGGGATACCCGCTTCGAACTGGTAGCTCGCGGGCGTCATCTCTTCATCGATGCCAAGCGGCGCGCCGGCTTGATGCAGCTTGTTCTTCGCCATGAATTTCGCGATTTGCGCAAAGCCGTCGGCGTATGCCTTTGCGATTCCGTCGAGCGGCGCGGTCTCGGTGACGACCAGAACGGAAGTTGCCGTGAGCTGCACCGGTTGCGCGCTGAATCCGGCGATGTCCGTATTCGGCATGCTTTCGACCAGGTTCTTCAGCTTGGCGAGGCCCGAAGCGAAATCCTTGCCGAGCATGCCATCCATGCTCAAGCCAAAGTAGTGACCGATGGGGTTGGTGCCCATGTCGATATCCACCGTCCAGGTGGTGCGCGTCGCAGCGCCGTCGGGCGTCAGCGTCACCAAGGATTTCGCCACTCCCATCTCGCCGAAGTCCAGATCGCTCGCGACCGATTGACCGGCGTTGGCGGCGGTGATCACTTGCGTTCCGGAGCCGACCTTGTCATTGCCCTTCCAGATCAGTTTTGCGCCCACTCCGTCGCGCGGACCTTCCGTGGTCTGGATCATGTTCGGATCCAGGTCCTGCCATGGGGACCATCGGGGAAACAGCACGAATGAATTGACCGTGGCGTAAACCAAGCTTGCAGGCCGATTGATCGTGACCGAGCGTTTCACAATGACATGACGCGGCAGGATCACGCCGATGACGGCGAGAATGACCAGCAGGCCGCGATGAGACCGATGAATATTTTTTTTATCATGCCGGTATTCCTTCAATTGCGGACGGCTTATTCTGAGTTGCTTTCTTCCAGTTCGCCGGCTGCGCTCTGCACGTAGTTCGGCAATCCCATTTTTTCGATCAACCCGAGCTGCTCTTCGATAAAGTCGATGTGTTCTTCTTCGCTTTTTTGGATGTGCACCAGCAAATCGCGGGTGACGAAGTCCTTGACGGTCTCGCAGTGCGCGATGGCCGTGGTGTACATGGGGTGCGCCTCCATTTCGCGGCGCAGATCGCACTGCAGGATCTCCTGCACATCCTCGCCGATGAACAGCTTGCCGAGATCCTGCAGGTTCGGCAGGCCATCCAGAAAGAGGATGCGCTTGACCAAGCGGTCGGCATGCTTCATTTCATCGACGGATTCATCGTACTCGAGCTTGCCGAGGCGCTTCATGCCCCAATTGTCGAGCATGCGCGCGTGCAGGAAATATTGGTTGATCGAGGTAAGTTCGTTTTTCAGCGCTTGATTGAGGAATTTCAATACTTTGGCGTCGCCTTGCACGATGGTCCCCTTCTCGATTGCGCAGAATTTGGTTTCGGATTGTAAGCCCGAACTAAAGACTCAAGGCAGCAATTGAAGGCACCAATTGCCAGCTAAACGGCGAATTCCGTGGCGGCGGGGGAGAACAGTCCGGAGCGGCCGGCTTCACATGCTTTAAGTGAAGCAGCTAATGTCGATTTGGCCTCAGGCAGGCACTTGCCGCAACAGGTACCGACCCCCAACTCACGGGTCAGATCGCGCAGCGAACTCGCTCCCCCCTTGACGGCGGCGCGGATTTGGCGCTCTGAAACGGCTTTGCATACACAAACGATCATGGGAGTATTGTGAACGCGAATGCGAATGATTGTCAATAGCGTATCGCCTGCGGGCATCTGTAACAGGGATTTGCTAACTTGATTATGTCTAACCGAATACTCATCCCGCGAAATGAGGCGCGCTAGCGCCTGCCGAAATCGCCTGTTTTGGGATGTCTTGGAAGTCTAAAATGTTAAAAATCAACAACATAAAGATTATTTGGGTAACGGGCTCGATTGTTGTGCTTCTCGCCGGCTGCGGCAAGTCCGCACCGCCGGCGCCTCCCCCGCCGCAGGTCAGCGTCGCGCAGGTTCTGGAGAAGCGGGTGAAGGACTGGGACGAATTCACCGGCAGACTTGCAGGCCGTCGAGACCGTCGAGATTCGCCCACGGGTCTCCGGGCTACATCGACAAGGTCGCGTTCACCGAAGGCGGCCTGGTGAAGCGCGGCGACGCTGCTATTCGTCATCGACCCGCGGCCCTATCAAGCCGAGTACGACCGCGCGGCGGCAGAGCTTAAGCGCAACAAGACGGCATTGGATCTGAGCCGCATCGAATTGACGCGAGTGCAGCGGCTGAAGGACAGCGGCGCCGTCTCGCAGGAAGAACTGGATCAGCGCAAGAGCACGGTGGCTCAGGCGGAAGCCAATGTCGCCGGGTGCGCGGGCCGCACTCGAAACCGCTTCGCTCAACTTGAATTTTACCAGAGTCACGAGTCCCGATCGATGGGCGGGTCAGCCGCGCCGAAGTGACCCGCGGCAACCTGGTCACCGGCGGCAGCAACGGCGGCACGCTGCTCACCTCGGTGGTTTCGCATGGATCCGATCTATCTGTACTTCGATGCCGATGAACAAAGCTACCTGCGCTACACGCAAATGGCGCGCAACGGCGAGCGTCCCAGCTCGCGCGACGTCCGGCAATCCCGTGCAAGTGGGCCTCGCCAACGAGGAAGGATTTCCGCACGCCGGCACCATGGATTTCGTCGACAATCAGCTGAATCCGCAGACCGGCACCATTCGCGCCCGTGCGGTACTTGCCAAACAAGGACGGACAGTTCACGCCCGGCATGTTTGCGCGCGTGCAATTGCTCGGCAGCGGCGAATACTCGGCGATTTTGATCGATGATCGCGCCGTCAACACCGATCAGAGTCAGAAATATGTGCTGCTGCTCGGCGCCAAATAACCAGATCGAATACCGCAAGGTCAAGCTCGGACGCATCGATCGACGGCCTGCGCGTGGTGCGAGAGGGTCTCAAGAGCGGCGATGTGATCGTCGTGAACGGCGCGCAGCGCGTGCATCCCGGCGTCACGGTGACGCCGCAGCGCGTGGCCATGGGCGCCGACGGCGCGGCCGCCGCGAGCTTAGAGCGGTCGATGAATATCTCTTCGTTCTTCATCGAGCGGCCGATATTTGCGACGGTGCTCGCCATCTTGATCACGGTGGCAGGTCTGCTCGCCATGCCGAATCTGCCGATCAGCGAATATCCGGAAATCGTGCCGCCAACCGTGGTGGTCAGCGGCCAATATCCGGGAGCCTCGCCGAAGACCATCGCCGAAACGGTGATCACGCCGCTCGAGCAGCAGATCAACGGCGTGGAAAACGCGATCTACACGAATTCCACGGCGACTCCCGACGGCACTTTCTCGATCACGGTGACCTTCAGGCTCGGCACGGACTTGGACATCGCGCAGGTGCAAACCCAGAACCGCGTGGCGCAGGCGCGAGACGCGCCTGCCCGATGTCGTGCGCCAGCTCGGCCTGGTCACGCAGAAGCGCTCGCCCGACCTGACCATGGTGGTGTTCCTGAAATCGGCGGACGGACGCTACGACTCGCTGTATTTGCGCAACTATGCGGTGATTCAGATCAAAGACGTGCTGGCGCGCATCCCGGGCATGGGCGACGTGCGCGTCTTCGGCTCCGGCGACTACGCCATGCGCTTGTGGCTGGATCCGGGCAAGATCGCCGCACGCAGCATGGATGTCGACGAGGTGCTGGCGGCGGTTCGCGAGCAGAACGTGCAGGTCGCCGCGGGACAGATCGGCGGCCAGCCGTCGCTGCCCGGAACGCAGTTCCAGTACATCGTCAATGCTCAGGGCCGCCTGCAGACCGAGCAGGAGTTCGGCGAACATCGTGGTCAAGAGCGGCGCCAATGGCGAGACCACTTATTTGCGCGATGTCGCACGCATCGAGTTGGGCCCGGATAACTATGCGCTGCGCAGCATGCTGGACGGCGGGCCTGCCGTCGCGATTCCGGTGTTCCAGCTGCCGGGCGCGAACGCACTGCAGCTCTCCGACGCGGTGCGCGCCAAGATGAAGGAACTCGCGAAGAGCTTCCCGGAGGGCGTGAGTTACGAGATCGATTACGACCCTACGGTTTTCGTGCGCAGTTCCATCGAATCGGTGGTGCACACCCTGTTCGAGGCTGTGATGCTGGTTGTGTTGGTCGTGGTCGTGTTCCTGCAGACCTGGCGCGCCAGCGTCATCCCGCTGGTGGCGGTGCCGGTGGCCATCGTCGGCACGCTGGCGGCGCTGTTGCTGGCCGGCTTTACGATCAATTCGCTCACGCTGTTCGGCCTGGTGCTGGCCACGGGCATCGTGGTCGATGATGCCATCGTGGTCGTCGAGAATATCGAGCGCAAGATCGAGCAGGGCTTGAATCCCCACGCGGCTGCGCATGCCGCCATGGGCGAGGTCACCCGCCCCATCATTTCGATCGCTCTGGTGCTGTGCGCGGTGTTCGTGCCGGTGGCTTTCGTTTCCGGGCTTACCGGCCAGTTCTACCGGCAGTTCGGCATCACGATTGCGGCGAGCACCCTCATCTCGACTTTCAACTCGCTGACCTTGTCGCCCGCGCTGGCGGCGCTGCTGCTCAAGCCCAGGAACGCGCCGCCGGATTTGTTTCAGCGCGGCATCAACACGGTGATGGGCGGATTTTTCCGCCTGTTCAATCGTGGATTCGAGCGGGCATCGGCAGCGCTATGGCGGCGGCGTCCGCCGGCTGACGGCGATTCGCGCCGTGGTGCTCGGCGTGTTCGCATGTCTCCTAGCCGGGACCTGGGGCATGTTTCAGCTGGTGCCCGGCGGATTCATTCCCGCACAGGACAAGCAGTACTTGATCGGCATCGTGCAATTGCCCGATGCCGCGTCGCTCGACCGCACGGAAAAGGTGGTGCGGCAAATCTCGGCGCTGGCCAAGGCGACCCCGGGCGTCGATCACGTCATCGGATTCTCCGGGCTGTCGGTGCAGGGTTTCGTGAATTTGAGCAATGCCGCGGTGCTGTTCTTCCCGCTGACCTCGTTTGATGAGCGCAAAACGAAGAATTTGTCGGCGGTCGCGATCGCGCAGGCGCTGAATAAAAAATTCTCGCGCGATTCAGGATGCCGTCATCTTTGCGGTGCCGCCGCCGCCGGTTCAGGGTCTCGGGACCACAGGCGGCTTCAAGCTGTTCATTCAAGACCGCGCCGCGCATGGCTACGAGGAACTCGCGCGGGTTACCGCCGAGGTCTTGAATAAGGCGCGTCAACAGCGCGAGCTCAATCCCTACGCCACTTATACGACGTTTCAGAACAGCGTGCCGCAGCTGTTCGCGGATGTGGATCGCGTCAAGGCCAAGCGCCAGGGCGTGCCGCTCTCCGAGGTCTTCGATACATTGCAGGCTTACTTGGGCTCGGTATACGTCAACGACTTCAACCGCTTCGGCCGCACCTACAGCGTGTATGCGCAGGCCGAACCGCAGTTCCGCAATCAGCCGGAAGACATCGCCAATCTGAAGATGCGCAACTCGAGCGGCGAGATGGTGCCCATGGGCGCCGTGGCCGACATCCGATTCGAAGCTGGACCCGATCGCGTGTCGCACTACAACGTGTATTTGGCCGCCGATATCAATGGGCAGGGCGCAGCGGGGGTGTCTTCGAGTCAGGCAGCAGCGGCCATGGAGCGCGTGCTGGCCGACACCTTGCCCAACGGCTTCGGCTATGAATGGACCGACTTGACATTCCAACAGAAATCGGCCGGCAACACCGCACTGTTGGTATTTCCGATTTGCGTCCTGCTGGTTTTCCTCATTCTGTCGGCGCAGTACGAAAGCTGGGCCCTGCCGCTTGCGGTGATTCTGATCGTGCCGATGTGTTTGCTGTCTGCGATGGCCGGAGTTTGGCTCAAGGGCTCCGACAACAATGTCCTGACGCAGATCGGATTCATCGTCTTGGTGGGTCTTGCCTGCAAGAATGCCATTCTCATCGTCGAGTTTGCGCGGGAGCGAGTTGAGCACGGATTGGCGCCGGTCGAGGCGGCGATTGAAGCGTGCCGTCTGCGGTTGCGGCCGATTCTGATGACCTCGTTCGCCTTCATCATGGGCGTGATTCCGCTGGTCATCGCCAGCGGCGCCGGCAGCGAGATGCGCCAAGCCATCGGCATCGCGGTGTTCGCCGGCATGCTAGGCGTGACCTCGTTCGGTCTGTTTTTGACGCCGGTGTTCTTCGTCACCATAGAAACATGGCTGGCGCGCCGCAAACAGCACCTGGATTATTCGCCGTCGCCAGCCAATGAGCCGCCGCTGCCGGCCGGCAAGGAGTCCCCCGGTGCGTAATCGGGCGGCGATTGCCGCCGCGGTTTTCTTGGGCGGTTGCGCCGTGGGGCCGAATTATCAGCGTCCTGAGACGCCCGTAGACGCGCACTTCGCCAATGCCGGCGAACCGGGGTTCGCCGAGGCCGAGGCAGTCGAGCACTACTGGACCGGGTTCAATGATCCGATGATGACCGGCTTGATCGATGATGCGCTCGCTCACAACAAAGACCTGAGTGCAGCCGCAGCGAATCTGCGCGCCGCGCGCGCTGCGAGAAGATTGGCGGGTTTCGATCAATACCCCACGGTGAACCTTGCCGCGAGCTACACGCACAATCTGGATTCGCAGGAGCAATTGCCCGGTGTGGACATGCATGACCGGGAGTTCGACGCGGCGCAGGCCGGCTTCGACGGACTCTGGGAACTTGATCTGTTTGGCCGCGTGAGGCGCAATGTCGAGGCGGCGCGCGGCGATGTGGGCGCGGCGGCGGCCACGCTGCAGGATGCGCGCGTCAGCGTGATCGCCGAAGTCGCGCGCGATTATTTCATCCTGCGGGGATTGCAGGACCAGTGGGTGCTCACGCAGCGCAATGCGGACAATCAGTTCAATACTTTGAAGCTGACGCGTAATCGCCTGGAGGCGGGCCGCGGCAATGAACTCGACACCGCGCGCGCCGAAGCGCAGTGGCAGACGACCCTGGCGTCCATTCCCACCCTTGAGGCATCGATTGCCACGACCTGTTATCGGCTGAGCGTGCTCACCGGACGCCAACCGACGGCGCTCAGCGCAAGCCTTATGTCGCTCGCGCCGATGCCGGCGCTGCCGCCGTTGAACCCCATCGGCACGCCGCAGCAATTGCTGCGCCGGCGACCGGATGTGCGCGTCGCGGAGCGGCGTCTCGCCGCCTCCACGGCGCGCATCGGCGTGGCAGTCGGCGATCTGTTCCCCAAGGTGACTCTGGTGGGCGATGTCGGCTATTTCGCGCCGACCTTCGGCGAGTTCGGCGAGAGCCAGGCGCGGTCTTTTTCCGTGGGTCCGAGCATTTCGTGGGCGGCTTTCGATCTCGGGCGGGTGCGGGCACGAATCAGCACCGCCAAGGCCCAAACCGACCAGGCACTCGCCGCCTACGAAGGCGCGGTGCTCGGCGCGCTCGAGGACACCGAAGGGGCTTTGATAAGCTACGGCCGTTCGCAATCGCGCCGCGAGGCACTGCAAATCGCCGCGGCGGCGAGCGATAAGGCGGCGGATCTCGCGCGCAAACGCTTCGAGGGCGGCCTCATCGATTTCTTGGAGGTGCTTGACGCCGAACGCACCGCACTCTCCGCGGAGTCGCTGCTCTCGCAAAGCCGCACCGATGCGGCGACCTCGCTGATCGCGGTGTATAAGGCATTGGGCGCCGGGTGGCGTGCAACGGAACAAAAATGAAGATCTATTCGTGGAACGTGAACGGCATTCGCGCCGTGCACAAGAAAGGCCAGTTTCTCGCGTTTCTCGAGGCGTATAAGCCCGATATTCTGTGCCTGCAGGAGACCAAGGCCGAACGCGGCCAGATCGAAATCGAGTTGCCCGATTACCGGGAATATTGGAACTCGGCCGTCAAGAAGGGCTACTCCGGAACCGCGATATTCTCCAAGCAGGAACCGCTGAAGATAATCAATGGTTTTCCGAACGACTTCGCCAAGCGCTTCAGCTTCGCCGACGAGCTCAAGCGCGACAGCGCAGAGGAGGGCCGGGTCATCACCGCGGAGTTCGCCAGGTTCTTCGTGGTCACGGTATACACGCCGAATGCGAAAGACGATTTGAGCCGTCTCGCTCTGCGCTACAAGCACTGGGATCCCGCCTTCTTGGCGTATTGCAAACAATTGGAAAAGACCAAGCCCGTCATATTTTGCGGCGATCTGAATGTCGCGCACACCGAGCTCGATCTTGCCAATCCGAAGCCGAATCGCGGCAAGAAGGGCTTCACCGATGAGGAGCGCGCGGGATTTCAGGCCTTCATCGACGCCGGCTTCGTCGATACGTTCCGCATGTTCACCCAGGGCAACGGCCACTATTCGTGGTGGAGCCATTTCGCCAATTCGCGGGCGCGAAACGTCGGGTGGAGAATCGATTACCTCATGGTATCGGCGGCGCTTCGCGCTGCCGTGAAGAGCGCGCAAATCCACGCTTCCGTGATGGGCAGCGATCATTGTCCGGTGAGCATTTCACTGGACGCAACTTTTTAAAGCGATTCCAACACCGTGGCAATTCCCTGGCCGCCGCCGATGCACTGAGTGGCAAGGGCGTAGCGTCCTTTGGTGCGCGCCAGCAGGGAGGCTGCCTTGCCGGTGATGCGGGCGCCGGTTGCCCCCAGAGGGTGCCCGATCGCCAGGCCGCCGCCATCGAGATTGATCTTCCCGGGATCGAGCTTCAGTTCCCGAATGCAGGCGAGCGCCTGCGAGGCGAATGCCTCATTGATCTCGATCACGTCGAGCGCCCCGACTTCGAGGGCGGCGCGCGCCATGGCTTTGCGAGTGGCCGGAATCGGCCCGATACCCATCACCGCGGGATCGCAGCCGACGGTGGCCGCCGAACGAATGCGCGCCAGCGCACGCAAGCCATGGCGAGCGGCAAATTCCTCGCTGCTCACCAGCACTACCGATGCGCCGTCCGTCAAAGGCGAGGACGTGCCGGCGGTTACCAAGCCGTTTTCGGAGAACGCGGGCTTTAGCGCGGCCAGCGCCTCCAGCGAAGTGGCGGGACGAATGCAGCCATCCTCCGCCACCAGTTCGCCGGACTCGAGCCGGATGGGTACGATCTCGTCGCGCAGCCTGCCTTGCTCGCGAGCCTGCGCGGCCTTGCGGTGCGATTCGACCGCCATCACTTCCTGGTCGTGGCGCGATATATTGTAGCGTCGCGCCACATTCTCCGCGGTTTGCCCCATGCTGATGTACGCATCCGGAAACCGGTTCAGCAATTCCGGATTGGGAGAGCGGTTAAAGCCGCCCTGCGGAACCATGCTCATTGATTCGACGCCCACGCACAGATACGCCTCGCCCATGCCGGCCTCGATCTGCGCCGCGGCAATTTGAATCACGGACATGGACGAACCGCAAAAGCGATTTACCGTCATGCCGCCGACTTCCAAGGGCAATCCGGCCAAGAGCGCGACGATGCGCGCGATATTCGATCCTTGCGGACCTTCGGGATACGCGCAACCGCAGATCACATCCTCGATGAGCGCGGGATCGAGCTGCGTACGCTCGAGCAGTCCGCTGACGACCTGCGCGGCCAGGGTGTCGGGCCTGACCGCCGCCAGCGGGCCCTTGCGGGCGAAGGTTTGCGGCGAGCGTGCATAAGCGGCAATCAGGGCTTTCATGGTTTCTCGGATCTCGTTTCAATTCGGTGAAGTCGGCATGCAGCGATGGCGGCACGCCCATGTGCGATTGTACACGCCCGCGCCGAGGGCAGAAAATTGCCGATCACGGAACGACCGTCGTGAACAGGTAAACCACAAAAATGACGAGCAATACGATGCCGTGCAGGACGATGGTTCTTCCGGTGCGCAGCGCGATGGCGGCGATGAAGAGCGACAGCATCAGCAGCACGGTCGACTTGCCGTCGATACCCAACACCAATTCAGTGCGCATATACAACGAGAGCACGCTGACCGCGGGGATGGTCAATCCAATGCTGGCGAGAGCCGAGCCAAGCGCAAGATTCAGGCTGGTCTGCAAGCGGTTGGCCCGAGCGGCGCGCAAAGCGGCCAAGCCCTCCGGCAACAAGACAATGGCGGCAATGATCACGCCGACCACGGCGTTCGGCGCGCCCGCGTGCAGCACAGCGGCTTCGAGGCTGGGCGCAAGTTGTTTGGCGAGCAACACCACGGCCGTCAGGCACGCCATCAATAGGAACGCGCTGACGGCAGTGACGGCATTGCCAGGCGGCGCAGGGTGCGCCGGCTCGGCTGCCGGCTCGTCTGCGAGAAAAATCCCTCGATGGCCGATGGTCTGCGCGAACACGAACGCGCCGTAAATGGCCAATGACACCCCAGCGATGAGCATGAGCTGACTGGGCGAGTAATACGGCCCTGGGGTCGTGAGCGTGTAGTTCGGAAACACGAGAGCGAGGATGACGATGGCGGCCAACGCGACCAATGCCGCGCTGACGCCGTCCAGGCTGAAGGTTTGTTGGCGATGCCGCAGGCCGCCGAGCAACAGACACAAACCGATGATGCCGTTGAGAATGATCATCACGGCCGCGAATACCGTATCGCGCGCCAGCGCAGCCGCTGCGGCGCCGCCCGCGATCATCAAGGAGACGATCAACGCCACTTCGATCAGCGTGACCGCCAGGGCCAGCACCAGCGTGCCATAGGGTTCGCCCACGCGGTGCGCGACCACCTCGGCGTGATGTACGGCGGCGAACACGCTCCCGGCCAAGGCCATGGCGATGATCGCCACGAAAAATGCGCCGGAGGCGATTTCAAACGCAGCGGCCCCGAGGACCGCCGCCGCGATGATGGGCGCGAGCAGGGTCCACAAGGGCAGGCCGGCGAGCCAGGTGCGCGGCGAAGTTCGGGTGTTCGAATGCATGGATTCGGTTATTCTCTAGGCGTTGAAAGCTCGGGCCGCAGGCTAGTTATATCCTCTCGGAGTGGATAGGTGAAGTCAGAAAGTCATTGGCGCAACGAGGGAGTACGGGTCATCAAGGGCGACCGGCTCGACAGCAATACGCCGCAGACCCCGGGGATGCTGCGGGCCGCCGCGGTGAACTTTGCCCGCGTCGGCTCGCAGAAGCTATGGGCGGGAACGGTGATCATCCGGCCCAACGCCAAAACCGGCGCCCATCATCATGGCGCTCTCGAGAGCGTCATTTATGTGGTGCGCGGCGCGGCGCGCATGCGTTGGGGCGATCGACTTGAATTTGCCGCCCAGGCCGAGGCAGGGGATTTCATCTTCGTGCCGCCTTATGTGCCGCACCAGGAAATCAACGCCCTGAGCGATGCCCCGCTCGAATGCGTGCTGGTGCGCAGCGACAATGAATCGGTGGTTGTCAATTTGAACATCGATGCCGCCGAGCGATTCGAGGAGGTTTATTGGATCGATCCGATCCATCCTGGGCCGCGCTAGTCCCTCAGCTTCACTGCGATAACAGGGCGGCTATAGCGTGCGCAGCTCTTCCGTCTCGCGTCTCAAATCCGCGAGAAACTTCTCCAGCTCAGCCTTGCGTTCCGGAACGCGCGCGCGGCCGGCAGGCGAGAGCACGCGGGAAGGCACTTTGTTCAGATTGTCCGTCAGCATCGCCACCGCTTTGGGCGCATCCGGATTGCCGCCGCGCGGATCAACCAGCGCCATGATGCGCGCCACGCCGATCGCGCCGAGCCAATCGAGCGCGTCAGCGTCGTGCAGATACAGCGCTTCAGCCCCGGCCGGATCGCGATAGTACATGTGCGTGCGGATCGCGCCTCGCACCGCATCGATTTTTTGCATCGGGAAACCGCTGCCTTTCAGTACGCTGTCGACCAGGCGCGCGCCCACATCCGAGTGATCGACTTTGACGTCCTCCCAGGGCGCAAAGGCGGCCATGTCGTGCAAGTATGCAGCGGCGTACAGCACATCATCATCGAGCACGACGTGATCCGCGGCGGCCAATTCCTTGGCAAGGGCATAGTCGCGCAGACAATGAGAGTAACCCCATGCCGGATTCTTGAAGTGGCTCGAGGCCAACTCGCGCACACTCGCGCGCCAATCCTGCGCCGCCGCCGCCGCCGGCGGCGCCGCGGCCGCGGCCGCGGGCTGCGCGCGGTCAAGCGGCGCACCGGCACCCACCACGGCAAGCAACAATCCAGCGAATCTGCGCATTGAATTATTCTACGCCAGGGCCTCGTGTATCAGGCGAATTTCTTGGTCGGCGCGCGCGAGAATGCCGTTGCAGTCCGCCGGCGTCACGCCGATGCTCAAGAACGCATTGATGCCTTCGGTTGCAAAATTTCTCGGCTCGGGAGTGTTGCGGGCGTCGGCCAGCACCAGGCTGGCGATGAGCACATCGACGAGCCGCGCCTCATGCTTCCAGCGGCGATCGATATCGTTCTGATCGCCCACCGCTTCGCACATTTCCTCCGCGAAGCCCCAACTCTGCAGCACCGCTGCGCCGATCGAGGCCTGCCAGCCGCTGATGAGTTCCATCCATGCGTGTCCGCTGCCCAGTCCATTGTCCGCGCCGACCGCGCGCGCCATGATGTAGAGCTTGCCGATGCCATGCAGCAGCCCCGTCAAGAATGCCTCGTCCGCGTCCACTTTGGTGCGCGCCGCGACCAGCTTGCAGATCGAGGCCACCGCGATGCTCTTGTTCCAAAGTTCGGTGAGCGGCTGGGCAATGGTACGCAAGGATGCTTCGTTCTTCATGTGCTGCAGGGCATAGGACATGGCGGTGCTCTGGACCATTTGCTGTCCCAGCCGGGTGATGGCGGAGCGCAAATCGGTCAGTGTTTTGCCGGAACTGTTGAACGCCGCAGAGTTGGCGGTTTGCAGCACGCGCGCCGCGAGGCGCGGCTCGGCGCCCACAATGGTAACGACTTTGTCCGAGGTCGTGTCCGGGTCCGCCAGCGCGTGACTGATCCGGATGACGACATCCGGAAAACAAGGTAGATCCACGGTGCCCTTGGACACCTCGGTCGCCAATTTCTGCAGAAACGCCAGTGCGCCGGCGCGCTCTTCGAGCGTAGAGGCAGCATCGCTCGCTGGAACCGAAACTGCGCCGGAGCGATACGTCGGGGCGGTCACATTTGACATAGGCCCTTTAAGTTCGGCAATTGCGCGCAAAACTTGAGCGCCGGCCACGGCAGATTCGCCGCCTTTTCACCGCTTCTAGGTCAGGACCGCCTCGCTGTAGCTGCGCCCCGCCAGCCAGGCATGAATCTGGCCAATGATGGCGAGCGCAATGCCTTCGGGCGTGGATGCGCCGATGTCCAGTCCCACCGGTCCGCGAATCCGGCCGCTCAAGCTTTCATTGAGCGGTCCCAATTCCTGCGCGAGGCGGTTGCGGCGGGCCTTCGGGCCGAGCAATCCAACATACGCGGGAACGCCTGCCTCGGCGAGCTCGCGCAGATACACCTCATCCGAGGGCAGATGATGGCTCATCACCACGGCCGCATGGCAATGCGTCAGATCGATTTCGGCGCGCAAGTTCTTTGGATTGGCGATGTGCAGTTCGGCGCCCGCGAACCGGGCCGCAGTCACGTATGCGGGACGATGATCCACCACGGATACACGCCAGCCCAAGGCGCGCGCCGTGCTGACCACGGCTTCAGCGTCGGGTGCCGCGCCGCAGATCAGAAGGTGCGGCGGCGGGGCGAGCCGCTGCACGAATGCGCGCGATCGCTCGTCGGCGGGCAGCTCTTGCTCGCTGCGGTAGGTGCCGAGCCGCATGGTGGCCGAATCATGCACCACGACCAAGAAAGTCGATTTGCCCGACCGAGTGGCGCGGCCGGCGTCGGCCAGGGCCGCCTCGGCCAGACTCATCGGACCGGCGGGTTCAAGCAGTACCCGCATGCTGCCCTCGCAGCCTGCTCCCACCCCGAACAAGGTGTCGTCCGGACCGCGCGTGTCGTATTCGAACGCACGGGCCGCGCCGCTTTCCAGTACTTGGCGCGCATGGATCTGCAGGTCCGACTCGAGGCAGCCGCCGCTCAACAACCCGATAAAGCTGCCGTCTGCCATGAGCAGCATGCGCGCGCCGGGCTTTCGATAGGTGGACCCGGCCGTTGCAACGACGGTTGCGAGAACGCGCGCCGCGTGCGCGCCGGGCGCGCGCTCCAATAGGAGTTCAAGACCGGTATCGAGGCGTACTTCCATCGCGCTCATTGTTCCACAGAAACGCCTCAGAGCCGCGATGCCATGGACCGAGCGCTCCGGAAGGCCCAAATCCGCCGGAAAGGCCCCAGGCACGCCAAGTCCTACATCGTATTGTGGACCCCATACCGGTTACTTGAGACGGTATCGCAGATACTGCGGGCAAGTAACTAAATCTGTGCATGATTATGTCGAATAACCGGCGATTTGTGCGACGCGAATATCTCGGGGCGCTGGCTTAGCATGACTAAGGCACCCTGGATGCAGGCGCTGTGGCAGCGGCGATCGCTTTGGCTGGCCGCGGTTGGCACCTTGCTGCTGCTGTTGGGGTCGGCGGCATCGAGTCAAAGAAGCTGGCGCAACCGCGCCGCGGCCTTGGAGCGCGAGAACTTGAACTTGCAGCTCGCTCAGGTGGCGCGCGAATTGAGGGCGCAATCCGAGCATCTCGTGGAACGAACCCGCGAGCTGGCCGAGTCGGACGCCGTCATCCGCTTGGTTCAGGAAACCACCGACCCCTCCGCCGACCGCCTGGAGCTGGCCGATATGTCGCGCCGCGACCTGGACGCGCTGCTGGTACTCAATGCGGGCCGGGCCGTTCGCTTCAGCGTCACGGTCAGCGGCGGCCAGTTGAGCGAACAGCCGCCCGAGCCGGCACAGATACAGTTGGCCGAGTCGCTTGCCGCTTCCCCCGAGACGGCATCCCGTAACTCGCAACCCGCGACCTTTGCCGATGATCGCTGGCTGGCAGCGCGGCCGGTCATCGGGCATTCATCGCCCGCGATCCTGGGCTGGGTGGTCGCAAGCCGTGCGCTGTCGCCGGGATTGATCGCACAGATTGCAAACTCCGTGGGCGGCACGCTGAGCGTGCAACCCATCCAGGCATTGCATTCAATCCCGGCCGATGCGGCCGCCGCATCCGGCGTATCGACCCAATTGTCGAGCGAGGACGCCTCCGGTATCGCGGTCATGCGCGACGCCGGCGGCCGCGCGGTGCGAGTGCTGCGCTTGTCACGCGCGCCAAATGCCTTTGGGACGGCCCTCAGCGCACCGCTACCTGCCGGCCGCGAGACCGGCTACATGCTTACCGGGGTACTGATGCTGTCGGCCATCGTCGGCGTCATCCTCATTGCGATCAGACGCTACTTTCGGCACCAGCGTTCGGTCGATGCACGCTACAAGGCGCTCATCGACCAGGCCAACGACGGCATCGTCATCGTCGACTCGCATACCCATCGCGTGCTGTACACCAATCCCGCCTTCTTAAGCCGCCTCGGCTATACCAACGAGGAAGCGCAGTCCTTGACCCTGACCGACATCTTCGCCGATCGCGATGCGACGCCCGACAGCGTCCTGTCGCGGCTGATCGAAGCGGATTCGCAAATGGCGCTCAACATCCAGCAGCGCTGCAAGAGCGGCGCACTATTCGACACTGAAGTGCGCTGCAATGCGCTCGACGTGGACGGCCGCGACGTCCTGGCTTACGTGACGCACGACGTCTCATTGCGCAGGAAGGCCGAACAGCAGCTCATCGAGAATCAGCAGCGGCTCGACAAGATGGCGCACCACGATCAATTGACCGGACTGCCGAACCGTCACTACCTCACGGCGTTCCTGCCGCAGGCGATCGAGGAGGCGAAGGCCGCGAACACCATGCTGGGCGTTGTGTTCCTGGATTTGGACCGCTTCAAGCATATCAACGATACCCGCGGCCACGAGACCGGCGACAAGCTGTTGCAGGAAGTCGCGAGCCGGCTGCGCGCCTGCGTGCGGGATTCCGACGTGGTCATCCGCATGGGAGGCGACGAATTCGTGGTCGTGTTCCGCAGCGTCAAGAACTACGACGAAGTCACCCTGGGGGCGGGGCGGATCATCGAGACCCTGAATCGCCCGATCGTCATCGATCGGCATTCGCTGCAAACCACCGGCAGCGTCGGGGTCAGTTTGTATCCGCGCGATGGCGCCAACATGGTCGAACTGCTCAAGCATTCGGACACCGCGATGTACCAGGCCAAGGATCGCGGCCGCAACAATGTGCAAATGTTCAGTCATGCGATGAACCGCAAGCTCAAGCATCGCGTGGCAGTCGAGGCCTCGCTGCGCGAGGCGCTGCGCCTCAAGCAGCTGGACGTGCACTATCAGCCGTTCGTCAACCTGATCACCCGCAAGATCGTCGGTCTGGAGGCGTTGATGCGCTGGTCGCATCCGGTTCACGGCATGATACCCGCCGATCAATTCATCCCGGTCGCCGAAGAAACCGGACTCATCGTGCCGATGGGGAATTTCGTGCTGCATCGAACCCTGCAAACCATGAGTGCCTGGCGCAAGGCCGGCATCCCGCTGGTGCCGGTTTCGCTCAACGTTGCGCCGGCGCAGCTGCAGCGCGGCGAGCTGCAGTCGACGATTTCGACCCTGCTGAAGTCGCACAACCTGCGGCCGGAAATGCTGCAGCTGGAGATGACCGAGCGCGCGGTATTCGATTCTCACTCGCCGGCCGGCGAAAATCGTCAAGACAGCATGGCGCGGCTGCGCGATCTGGGAATCAAGATTGCGATCGACGACTTCGGGACCGGCTATTCGAGCTTGAGTTATCTCAAGAATTGGCGCGTGGACGCGCTCAAGATCGACCGCAGTTTCGTGCGCGATCTGGTCACCGATTCCAGCGATCTGGCCATCGTCAGCGCGATCATCGCCATCGCCCGGCACCTGCACATCGAGGTGATCGCCGAGGGCATCGAGGCGTACCAGCAGGTGGAGATCTTGAGGCGGCTGGGATGCTCGGTCGGGCAGGGGTTTCTATTCGCGCGGCCGATGCCGGCGGATGAGATTTTGAAGCTGCTGCGCAATGAGGCGGAGCCTGCCAAGGAAGAAGAAGAGGATATGCTCGCGGTGTTCAGTGCCGGCCGCGGCTAGGAGCCCAAAGCTCACGCGGCGCTCTCTTTGAGCGGCCCCTGCCAATCTTCCTTGAGTTCGCCTTCCCAATTCGCCACCAGCGTGCACGCGACGGCATTGCCGAGCACATTGGTCGCGGTGCGCCCCATATCGAGAACGTGATCTACCGCGATGACGAATACCAAACCCTGTTCCGGCAGCCCGAAATAGCTCAAGGATGCCGCAATCACCATCAATCCCGCGCGCGGCACGCCGGCAATGCCCTTACTGGTGACCATGAGGATGAGCAGAATCATGATTTGTTGGTGCACGCTCAAATCGATGCGAAAGATCTGAGCGATGAACAGCACCCCGAAAGAACAATACATCGCGGAGCCGCACAGGTTGAACGAATAGCCCAAGGGCAGCACAAAGGAGGCGATACGCGTACTGACGCCGAAGGCTTCCAGGCGCTCCAAGGTTTGCGGATACGCCGCTTCGGAACTGGAGGTTGAAAAAGCCAGCAGCAATGGCGAGCGGATCTCCCGAAGGAGCGTCGCTGTCCGGCGCCCGATACTCGAGTAAACAACGCAGCCGAAGAAAATCCACAGCAGGATCAGCGCCAGATAGAAGCTGGCGATGTACTTTGCATACACCAACAAAACGTTCAAGCCTTGGCTCAATACCGTGGCGGCAAGCGCGGCGAAGATCGCGATCGGAGCCAGCGCCATGACGTAGCGGGTCACTCGCAAGATGACCGCGCCGACCTCGTCGATCAGGTCGACCAGCCGCTTGACCTTGGAGCCCAGGCTCGAGGCCGCCGCGCCGAAGAACAACGAGAACACCACGATTTGCAATATTTCGTTGTTGGCCATGGCCTGCACCACGGAACTCGGAATGATATGGTCGAGGAATTCCTTGAATTGCAGGGGAGACGCCCCGGCCGATTGTCCCGCGGCTGCGGTCGCCGCGAGTCCCAGACCGGGCTTGAACAGTTGTACTACCGCGAGACCGATCGTCATCGAGATGAGCGTCGCAATCACGAACCAGCCGAGCGCTTTGGCGCCGATTCGGGCGATCGCCGCGGCGCCCTCCATGCGGGCGACCCCGACGACGAGCGTCGAGAACACCAATGGCGCTATGATCATCTTGATGAGGCGCAAGAAGCTGGTGGTGACCAGGGCAAATACGGCCGCGGCGCTCTCGGCCGCGGCACCGGTACCCAGCACTTGATGCAGCAGCAGCCCGAAAAGAGGCCCGGTTATCATGGCGGCAATGACGAACCAGGTCAGACGGGATCTCATGTTGTACTTTTAGCACAGAGTTTATGAATACAAGTAGCCCGGAAATCAAGACCGCCCTGACCATGCAGTCGATTCGCGAAGCGCATGCGCGCATTCGCGACAAAATTCACCGCACCCCCGTCATGACCAGCGAAGTGCTGGACGGCATGGCGGGAAACCGCCTGTTCTTCAAGTGCGAGAATCTTCAAAAGGTCGGCGCTTTCAAGGCGCGCGGGGCCACCAACGCGGTATTTTTATTGACCGACGCCGAGGCGGCCAAAGGCGTGGTAACGCACTCCTCGGGCAATCATGCGGCGGCCCTGGCGCGTGCTGCACGGCTGCGCGGTATCCCCGCTTATATCGTCATGCCGAGCAATTCACCGCAGGCGAAGCTGTCTGCCGTGCGCCGCTACGGCGGCGACGTGGTCCTGTGCGAACCAACCTTGGCGGCGCGTGAATCGACCGCCCGGGAAGTCATGGAGCGCACCGGCGCGATCTTCATTCATCCCTACGATGACTTGCGCGTCATGGCCGGCCAGGGAACCACCGCCATCGAGCTGCTCGAGGATGTGCCGAGCCTCGACGTGATTCTCTGTCCGGTCGGCGGCGGAGGGCAGCTGAGCGGCATCGCCGTGGCGGCAAAAGACATCAAGCCGGCCGTGCGCGTAATCGGCGTGGAACCCGCCGGCGCGGACGATGCCGCACGCTCCCTGAAGGCGGGTCACATCATTCCCATGCTCGAGCCGCGCACCATTGCCGACGGACTCAAGACTTCATTGGGCCAGCGCCCGTTCGCGGAAATCATGCGCTTGGTCGACGACATTGTGACGGTGCGCGAGGAGTCGATCGTGCAGGCGATGCGCCAAGTCTGGGAAGTGATGAAGCTGCTGGTCGAGCCTTCGGGCGCGGTCGGTTATGCGGCCGTCGTCGAGGGGCGTCTCGCGGCAGCGGGCGCGAATATCGGGATCATTTTGAGCGGCGGCAACCTCGATTTGAACCGCCTGCCATGGCAGTGATCCTCAATCGAGGAGCAAGGGACTCAAGGCATGCTCGGCGATGCTGCCCGCTCAGCACGATGCGGCAGCTCAAGCGGTCCAATCGGTCGAGGATTGCCCAGCGCGCCAGTGCGAATCCGGTTCCCAGATAGGAATTCGCGGGAACCGACGCGAGCACGCCGGCCGCATGGTCGCGCATGGCGCGCTGCCAGGGTTGCGCATGTTGTGGGGCTGATAGGTCGCCAAGCAAATCTGCGCGCGCTGCGCGGGAAATCCGGGTTGAGTCCGCCGAAATTCATGTAGGCCAAAAACCGACAGGGACAATCCTGTAGCATTCATGATTATCAACGGCTTGAGGAGCTTTAAGTTGACCTGGCGAGGATGGACAGCCTTTGCGGCGCTCGGAATCATTTGGGGGCTGCCTTATTTCTTCATTAAGGTCGCGGTGCAGGAGGTCTCGCCATTTACCTTGGCATTCTGCCGCGTGCTGCTGGCTGCGTTGATATTGCTGCCCATTGCCCGGCATCGCGGCGCGCTGCGCTCTTTGGCTGAACATAAGACAGCCATTGTCGCCTTTGGGCTGGTCGAGTTCGCGATTCCGTTCTCGCTGATCTCGCTCGGCGAGCGCTGGATCAGTTCTTCCGTCACCGGGATTTTGATCGCCATGGTGCCGCTTTCCATCGCGCTGATTCAGCGGTTTTTCGGCATCCGCGAAGCGCTGGGAGCATCGCGCATCGCCGGCCTGGCAATCGGCTTCATCGGCGTTGCGGCGCTGCTCGGCACCGGCCCGATCTCGGGAGCGACCGGTTGGGCGGGCGTCGGCTGCATGCTGGTATCCACCATCTGTTATGCCGTCGGGCCGCTGATCATCCAACGCCACCTGCAAGATCTCGATTCCATCGGCCCGCTTGCGGCAAGCCTGGCCGTAGCCAGCATCATCCTGGCGATCCCCGCCGCGCTCGAATTTCCGTCCGGGCTGCCTTCGGCGAGGGCCGTCGCATCGATCGCGGTGCTCGGAATCGTCTGCACCGCCATTGCCATGTTGTTGATGTTTTATCTGGTTCGCGATGCCGGTGCCGCGCGCGCTTCGGTAATCACCTACATCAATCCGGTCGTGGCGACATTGCTCGGCGTGCTGGTGCTCGACGAACGCCTCGGCTTCGGCGGGTTCGTCGCGTTTGCGCTCATCTTGTCGGGATCATGGCTCGCCACGCGCGGCAAGCTGCCGCGAAGCAAAGCCGCGGCAGCAACGGTCAGCGCGTGAATAGCAGCGGTTATGCGCGTCTGCCCGAACGGTTCTTCGCGCGCGTGCAGCCCACGCAGGTCGCGGCGCCGCGGCTCATCAAGTGGAATCCTGCGCTTGCGGCGGATCTGGATCTCGAAGCGCCCCGTCTCGACCCGGCGGCCCTGGCGGCGCTTTTTTCCGGCAACGCACTGCCCCGGGGGAGTGTTCCGATCGCCATGGCGTACGCCGGGCATCAGTTCGGCCACTTTGTCGCGCAACTGGGCGATGGCCGGGCCATCTTGATCGGCGAGGCGCGCGACCGGGCAGGCGTGCTGCGCGACGTTCAGCTGAAAGGCTGCGGCCGCACGCCTTACTCGCGCAACGGCGACGGGCGTGCCGCCTTGGGGCCGGTGCTGCGCGAGTATCTGGTCAGTGAAGCGATGCATGCGATGGGAGTTCCGACCACGCGCGCGCTTGCCGCGGTAATCACCGGCGAGACCGTGCGGCGCGAAACGCTGCTGCCGGGCGCGGTCGTGACGCGGGTCGCCGCGAGCCACGTGCGCGTCGGCACGTTCGAATACTTCGCGGCGCGCGGCGACGTTGCCGGCACGAAAATCCTTGCCGACTATGTGATCGGCCGGCACTACCCGCGGTGCGCCGACGAGCAGAGCCCTTACCTGGCGTTGCTCCGGGAAGTGGTGTCGAGCCAGGCTGCGCTCATCGCCCGCTGGATGAACGTCGGTTTCATCCATGGGGTCATGAATACGGACAACATGGCGGTGTCGGGCGAGACCATCGACTTCGGTCCCTGCGCTTTCATGGATACATTCGACCCGGCAACCGTGTTCAGTTCCATCGACGAGCGCGGCCGCTATTCTTTCGCCAATCAGCCGAACGCCGCGCTGTGGAACTTGGCCCGTTTTGCGGAAACATTGTTGCCTCTCTTGGATGAGGATGCGCAGCGGGCAATTGGCGCCGCCACAGAAGCGATCGCAACCTTTGAGACGCTGTTCAAGGATCGCTGGCTGGAAGGAATGCGCCGCAAGTTGGGCCTGTCGGCTGCCGAGCAGGGTGATCGGCAGCTCGCCGAGGATTTGCTGCAGAGCATGCAGCTCAATCAAGCCGACTTCACCGTGACTTTTCGCGCCCTGTGCGACGCCGCGCGCAACCACGGCGATGGGGCGATCGGCGATGCCGAGTGGATGCAGCGTTGGCGGGCACGCATGAGCCGCGAATCGGCGCACCCCAATGAACGCGCCGAATCGATGCAGCGGGCCAATCCCGCCTACATTCCGCGCAACCATCGCATCGAGCAAGTGATTGCCGCGGCAGTGGAGCGCGATGATTTCGCGCCTTTCGAGCAACTTTCGCAGGTGCTCGCGCAGCCCTACGCGGCACATGCGGCGTTCGCGGCCTACGCAAATCCGCCCCGACCGCAAGAGCGCGTGCTGCAAACTTTTTGCGGAACCTGAGCCGAAATTGCAATGTAATGGCGCAATCGCCGGTCTTATTCGACAGGAGTAAGATCGACCCATGAGCATCGTTATCTTGGTTTTTCTCGGCGGCGTGCTGACCATCTTGAGTCCCTGCATCCTGCCGGTGCTGCCTTTCGTGTTCGCACGCTCGGAGCAAAAATTCCTCACCAACGGTCTGCCCATGCTGGCCGGCATGGCGGTGACTTTTGCCGCGATCGCCACTCTGGCCGCGGTGGGAGGTTCTTGGGCCGTCAGAGTCAATCAGTATGGGCGCGTCTTCGCGCTGGCGCTGTTGACCGTCTTTGCGGCAACCCTGCTGTCGACGCGTTTGGCGGATTGGCTTGCGCGGCCGTTCGTCGCTCTGGGCAATCGGCTGGCGCAATCCAACCCGCATGCCGCGGGCCGAGTTACGCTTTTGAATTCCCTGCTGCTCGGAATCGCCACGGGCCTGCTCTGGGCGCCCTGCGCCGGCCCCATTCTCGGACTCATTCTCACCGGCGCGGCGATCTCGGGGCCCAATGCCCGCACGACGCTGCTGCTGTTTGCCTATGCCGCGGGCGCGGCCACCTCTCTGGCGGCGGCATTGCTGGCGGGCGGGCGGGTGTTTGCGTTCTTGAAGAAATCGCTCGGCACCGGCGAGTGGATCAGGCGGGGTCTCGGCGTCGCGGTGCTGCTCGCCGTCGTGGCAATCGTGTTCGGCTGGGATTCAACCGTGCTCACGCGTTTGTCGCTCGACGGCACGAACAGCCTCGAGCAGTCGCTCATCGACAGAATCGAGCCGCAAAAGGCCGGCGCGCCGGGCGGCAGCATGATGGCCATGAGCAACTCCTCCATGGCGATGAGCAACGCGAAAACCGACGGACACGCGATGATGATGTCGGCCGCAAAGGCCGCCGGCAATCTGCCGGTGGAAGGAGAAATTCCCTCGTTCGCAGGCGCCACCTTGTGGCTGAACTCGCCGCCGCTCACGCCCGAGAGCTTGCGCGGCAAGGTGGTGGTCGTGGATTTTTGGACCTATTCGTGCATCAACTGCCTGCGCGCGCTGCCCTACGTGGAATCGTGGTACCAGAAATACCAGGATCACGGCTTGGTCGTGATCGGCGTGCACGCTCCGGAGTTCGCGTTTGAAAAGGATGCCGGCAATGTGCGGCGCGCGGTGGCGGACCTGAAAATCTCCTATCCGGTTGCGCTCGACAACGACTATGCCATTTGGCAGGCATTCAACAATCAGTACTGGCCTGCGCATTACTTCATCGATGCCGGCGGCCGAATCCGCGCGCATCACTTCGGCGAGGGCAACTACGCAGAATCCGAACAGATCATTCGCACGCTGCTGAGCGAGGCCGGGCAGGGCGGGTTGCCGCCGCCGGGTATGGGCGGCGTGAAACCGGCGGGCGTCGAGGCGCCGCCCGATGAGGCGCACGATCAATCGCCGGAGACCTACGTGGGCTACCGCCGAGCCGACAATTTCGCCTCCCCGGGAGGTTTAGCGCAGGATCAAGCGCACCAGTACTCGGCGCCGGCGGCATTGAAATTGAATCAATGGGCGCTGAGCGGGTCATGGAATGTGGACCCGGAAAAAGCGGTGCTCGGCGCCAGCGGCGGTAAAATTGAATTTCGCTTCTACGCGCGCGATTTGCACTTGGTGCTGGGGCCGGCTAACGGCGCAAAACCGGTGCGTTTCCGCGTAACCTTGGATGGCGCCGCGCCAGGAGCCGCTCACGGCGCGGACACCGATTCAAGCGGCGCCGGAATCATCGATCGCCAGCGCTTGTATCAATTGATCAGGCAGGCCGGAGAGGTGGGCGAGCACGTGTTTTCAATCGAGTTCTTGGATCCGGGCGTGCAAGCGTATTCTTTTACATTCGGGTGAGGGACAAGTCATGCAGTCAGTCGTAAGCCGTCGTTACTTCATCGCCGGGTTGGGCGCCTTGTCGGGATTGCCGTTGGCGGGCCGGGTCGCAGCCGCGAATTTGTCCGGTCCCATGCTGAACAATGAAGTTTCGATCGAGAATTTCTCGCCGGCCGGCAAGAGCACGGGGATAGTGCGGGTGGCGAAAACAGTGAAGAGCGATGCGGAGTGGCAGAAGCAGCTGTCGCCGCTCAGCTATCGAGTCGCGCGGCAGGCCGCCACGGAAGTGGCATTCACGGGCGAATACGACAGGAATCATGCGGACGGCATTTATCACTGCATCTGCTGCGATACCGCTCTCTATGATTCCAGAACCAAATTCGACTCCGGCACGGGCTGGCCCAGTTTTTGGCAGCCGATTTCGGCGCTGAATGTGGTCAAGAGCCCGGACAACAGCCTCGGCATGTCGCGCGATGCGATTTCATGCCGGCGCTGCGACGCGCACCTCGGTCACGTGTTCGACGACGGTCCGAAACCCACCGGGCTGCGCTATTGCATGAATTCAGTGGCGCTGCGCTTCGCGGCTCGTGCCTAGGAGGACGACATGGCTCATCGGAACTCATCGATATCGCTGCGGATTGCCGCGCTCATGGCTGTCATCGCGGCGGGCGCGACGCTCTGGCATTCGCCGCTGTTCGGCGCGGAAGCGCCCGTCATCATCGCGCCTCCGGCCCTCGACAATCCCAAGGCTGCCGGGCCGGCGCAGACCGCCGTGTTGGCGGGCGGCTGCTTTTGGGGCGTGCAAGGCGTCTTCGAGCACGTGCGCGGCGTGAAGAAGGTGATTGCGGGCTACGCGGGCGGCGAACGATCCACGGCGCACTACGAGACAGTCAGTTCGGGAACCACCGGGCATGCGGAATCGGTGCAGATCACTTTTGATCCCGCTGCGATCTCCTATGGCCAGATATTGCAAATCGCATTTTCCGTGGTCCACGATCCGACGCAGTTGAATCGACAAGGGCCAGATGTCGGCACGCAGTACCGCTCGGCCATTTTTTACGCCGATGACAATCAGAAGCGGATCGCGGAGGGGTACATCAGTCAACTCGATCAGTCGCATGCGTATGCGCGGCCCATCGTCACCCGCGTGGAACGGCTGGACGGCTTCTATCCGGCGGAGTCCTATCATCAGGACTATTTGATCCATAACCCGACGCAACCGTACATCGCAATCTACGACATACCTAAGATCACGAATTTTCGGCGCGCATTTCCGGAGCTATACAGCGGATCGCCGGTGCTGGCGCACAATTAGGATCCCGACAGCCTCGAAGCAATCATGAAATCGGCCTTGTTCGCCTCGCTGCTGTTGAGCGCCTGCCTGCCGGGGCTGCAGACCCGCGCCGCCGACTCGCAAAAAGCGATTACCGTGTTCGCCGCCGCATCTCTCAGCAACGCCCTGCAGGATTTGGGCGATGCCTTCACCAAGGACACGTCGACCGCGGTGCGTTTCTCGTTTGCAGCCAGTTCGGCGCTGGCCCGTCAGATCGAAAACGGCGCGCGCGCCGACGTGTTTTTCTCGGCGGATCTCGAGTGGATGGATTACCTGCAGGCCAGAAACTTGATTCAACCGGCCACGCGACGCGACCTGCTGGGAAATCAACTGGTTTTGATCGCGCCGCTCGACGGCAAAATCAAGCTGAAGATTGCGCCGCATTTTGCGCTCGCGGCAGCGTTGGGAAAGAGCCGCTTGGCAACCGGCGATCCGGATTCCGTGCCGGCGGGGCGCTATGCACACGAGGCACTGGCCCATTTGGACGTCTGGGAGCAGGTCGCGCCGCGGCTGGTCCGCGCCGACAGCGTGCGCGCCGCGCTGGCGTTCGTCGATCGCGGCGAAGCTGCGCTCGGCATCGTCTATGCAACCGATGCCATGATCGACAAAAATGTGCGGGTGATCGACGTGTTTCCGGCCGACACCCATATGCCGATCATTTATCCGGCCGCGCTGGTAACGGGCGCCGATGCCCGTGCGGCCAAGTTCCTAGCTTATATTCGCGGTCCCGCCGGGGATTTGACCTTTCGCCATTACGGATTCACGCCGCTGCATTAGGGGCCTGCAGGCAAGTCGGCGGGATCCAGGATGGGTATGCCTTTGCGGATGTCGGCGGAAAATGACTCGCTGCGATCCGACTGACGGGCGCGATCGGTGATCCGGCCCAGAGCACGCAGTTCCTGCAGCGTAAAGCGCTGATCCAATCCCCCCACGCCGTAGACATAAGCGGGCAGATATCCCGTGAACAGCAGGCGATAGCTCCATGGCAGATACCCCACTATGCGCTTCATCATGTGATACACCAGCATGGTGCAGTTGACCGTAAGCGTATTGTAAAAGCGCGGCGCGTCGAGAAGCCGGTCCGCCTGCTCGATGTAGCCGAGAAACAAGGAGCGCATCGCCGCCAAGGGCATGCGGATGCGGTACAGATAGTCGTCTTCGCCGCGAACATTGGTGCGCACGCGTATCACATCGCGCTCGTCGGCGGCGATGATGCTGAGGCCGTCCCGCTTGAAGAAACCACCGAGTTCAGAATAGGTGGCATTTTTGCGGCGACGTACTTCAACCGAGAAGGCGACATGCTGGCCGTCTTCGAAGCCGAAAGATATCAACATGTGCGCGATCGCCCAGCCTTCCCAATACGACATGATCATGTCGACCGACGTAAGCTGGTCGAGATCGTAGTGGCGGGTTTCCCAGCGCTGTGTGTAATCGCTGACGCCGCGCCACTCGAAATTGCGGACATTGTGCAGCGTCACCCGGTCGCCTTCGACGCTGCCATGGGTGATTTGCGCGACATCGTCCGCCCAGAGGCGCTCGTTGGTGGGGGCGATGCGCCGCCACCAGATGACTAAAATCGCAAATGCGAAAGTAAAACTCGAGGAGGCCGCACCCGCATGGCCTTGCCAGAGCGCAACCAGTACGCCCAGCGCGAAGGCACTCCACAAGGCTACGAAGATGCTTTTCAGCTGACGCCCCGGGCGCCTGATACCAGAGCGCCAGCGCGGCCCAGACCGCCGCGCCACCCATCAGAAAGGTGGCGGCCAGCATGGCGGCAAATCGCACAACACTTGCGGCGCTCGAGCTCAACATCGGACTCATTGTGCCAGCAACGTGGCGCTCGCGGATCATCGATCGATTGACACGCACCGGCGGTGCAAGGTACGGTTTCTTGTGACTCAACCCACCGCATTTCGACTCAATGTTCCCTTCATCAAAGAACTCGGTGTCGAGTTCATCAGCGCCGCCGACGGCCGTTCGCTGGTGGCGCTTACTCTCGAGCCTTGGCATCTCAATAGTTGGTCGGTCGCGCATGGCGGGGTGATCATGTCGCTGCTCGATGTGGCGATGGCGGTGGCGGGCCGATCGCTCAACGCCGATGCGGGCGGCGGCGTGACCGTCGAGATGAAGACCAGCTTTTTGCAGCCGGCGAAAGCCGGTACGCGTTTGCTGGTATCGGGATTTGCGTATCATCGCTCCATGACCATGGCGTTTTGCGAGGGCGAAGCGCAAGGATACCGACGAGCGATTGATCGCCAAAGCGATGGGAACGTTCAAATACCTAAAATCAGGAGCCGTTGCCGATGGCTGAATTCTTATCGCCGCATTGTGCTGGCGTCGCGGCCGCAGGGCTGGCCCAGCCCGGAAAATTTTCGCCTCGAAGAAGCTACCCATGCCCGCGCTCGATGAAGGCGAAGTGCGCGTGCGAAATCGATTTCTGTCGCTCGATCCGTATATGCGCGGGCGAATGAACGACGCCAAATCCTACGCGATGCCGCAAATGCTCAACGAGACCATGGGCGGGGCGACGGTAGGCGAAGTGGTGGAGTCGCGCAGCAGCCAATTCGCGGCCGGCGATACGGTGCGCGGCATGCTGGGATGGGCCGAATATGGGGTGAGCAAATCCGAAGCTTTGGGCAAAGTCGACACCCGCCATATTCCGCTGTCGGCGTATTTGGGCGTGGTCGGAATGCCGGGGATGACGGCCTGGTACGGTTACAACAAGATCATGGAGCCAAAGCCGGGCGAGACGGTTGTCGTCAGTGCCGCTCCGGCGCCGTCGGCAGCGTGGTGGGGCAATTGGCCCGCATTGCCGGCGTGCGCGTGGTGGGAATTGCGGGCGGTCCGGACAAGTGCCGCTATGTCACGCAGGAACTCGGATTCGATGCGTGCGTCGACTATAAGACCGCCGCCGACGCCAAGGCATTGGCAGGATTGATTTCGGCTGCGGCGCCGAAGGGAGTGGACGCGCATTTCGAAAACGTCGGCGGCGATGTGTTGAACGCGGTGATGATGCTGCTCAATCCATTTGCGCGGGTGGCGATTTGCGGACTGATCGCCGACTACAACGTGACGCCTGGATCTCTGCCCAAGAGCGCGATCGTGAATCCCGGCATGTTCCTGGTGGCGCGCTTCAAAATGCAAGGATTCATCATCTCCGATCATTTGAATCTCTGGCCGGAAGGCTTGACCGCCTTGGGCGGACTCGTAGCATCCGGCAAATTGAAATATCGGGAGACCATCGCTGAGGGGCTGGCGGCCGCGCCCGCAGCGTTCATCGGAATGCTGAAGGGGCAGAATTTCGGCAAACAATTGGTCCGGCTGTAAGCGTATGCAACCGCTGATCCTGCACCATTATCCGATGTCGCCTTTCGCGGAGAAGGTTCGTTTGATCTTGGGATTCAAGCGGCTGCATTGGTCTTCGGTTCAGATCCCCAACATCATGCCGAAACCCGATCTGACTGCGCTCACCGGCGGCTACCGTAAAACGCCGGTGCTGCAAATTGGCGCGGACATTTTTTGCGATACGGCGCTGATCGCCGATGTGCTCGAGGAGCGAGCGCCGAGCCCGGTTTTGTACCCCGCGGGCGTCGCGGGCGCATCGCGAATCCTGGCCCAATGGGCGGATTCAACCTTGTTTTGGACCGCGATTCCCTTTGCCATGCAGCCGGCGGGTCTCGCGCACATGTTCGAGGGAATGACGCCCGAAGCCATCAAGGCGTTCGGCGACGACCGTGCCGTGTTCCGTGCCAACCTGCCGCGCATGCGCCCCGCGGATGCGAACGCGGCGTTTGCGCTCTACTTAGATCGGCTGGAAGCGACGCTCGGCAAACAGGCCTTCTTTTTCGGAACGGCACCCAGCATCGCCGACTTTTCGATTTATCACTGTCTATGGTTTGTCGTGCGCGGCGGTCCAGTGGCTAAAATTCTGGAAGGCTTTCCGGCGCTGCAAAGTTGGCGCGCGCGAATGGCTGCATTCGGCCATGGCACGCACGAAAAACTCGACAGCGGTGCCGCGATTGCCATTGCGCACGCAGCGGTCCCCGAAAAATCATCGGAATTTCTCGATTCACAAGGCCTCGGCATCGGCGAGCGCGTGGTCGCGGCAGCAACCGACACGGGGACCGACCCGATACAGGGCACCCTGTATGGCGCCACCAAAACCCGCTTTTCGATCGCGCGCGAGGATCCGCGCGCCGGCCGGGTCGTGGTGCACTTCCCCCTATTGGGTTTCGAATTGCGCCGGGCTAAATAGCCGCTCGATTGCGGCTAGGCGGCTAGGCGGCGAGGCGGGGTGCCGGCGTGCGCCAGACTCGATATCCGCCCAAAAAGGCGAATTCGTTGTTCCCGAGGCGCGCGTTTTTCGGGAGCTTTTTTAGTTTTCGGGCATTGCCGCCGCCGAGCACGACATAATCGGCTTCGAGCGCTTTGCTCAATTGCTCGACCACCGCGGCGACCGTGCGGCGCCACTTCTTGGCACCGAGACGGCGGCGACCGCGATCGCCGACGTAGTCTTCGTAGGTGCGCCCGTGCTTGTAAGGCAGGTGCGCCAGTTCCATCGGCGCCACGACGCCATCGACAACGAGCGCTGAGCCGAGGCCTGTGCCCAGGCCCAAGAAGAGCATGCGTCCGCCCTCGTAGCTGCCGATCGCCTGCATCGCCGCATCATTCATCAGCTGCGTGGGGCGTCCGAACGCCTTGCGGAAATCGAAACCGACCCAGCCGCGGCCGAGATTGTAAGGCTCGGTGACGACCTTGCCGTGGAGCACCACCCCGGGGTAGCCGATGGAAACGACGTCGTATTTCCAATCGTCGCTCAGCTCGCGCACGCGCGCGACCATCTGACGCGGCGTCATGGTCGGTCCGGATTCGAATTGGCGGGTTTCGCGGCGGCCCGAAACTCGGATCTTTACATGATTGCCGCCGACATCGAGGGCGAGCACCCGCCGCTGGCCTTTTCGTTGCATGATCGGCGCACAATAGCGCACTTGGTGTCGCTCGTCAGTCGTGTCTCCTGACATAATGTGCGCTATGAGAACTCCATCGTCCTTGGGTTTGCAGTTCGCGCTGTTTGCGGCGCTTGCAGGCTGCGCGGCAGTGCCGTCCGTACCTGGACCGCTGCGGGTGCCGGCGGACCAAGCGCTGATCAAGCAGTTGCGCGGTGCCGGCGTACAGATCTACGAATGCCAGTCCACCAAGGCCGATCCTGCGCAATTTGAGTGGGTGTTCAAAGGACCTGAGGCCAATCTGCTCACCAAGGGGGGCCGAATCGCCGGTAAGCATTACGCGGGACCGACCTGGGAAGCCAGCGATGGCAGCCGCGTGGTCGCCGAGGCGATCGGCAACAGCCCGAGTCCAAAGGCGAATGCGATACCCTGGCTGCTGCTGCGCGCGCGGGCCACCGCCGGCAATGGCCTCTTTACGCACGTGCAGTTCATCCAGCGCTTGAATACGGCGGGCGGCAGCGTGCCCGCGAAGGGATGCCGGCGCGAACAGGCCGGACAACAGCTGCGGGCGGCATATACGGCCGACTATCTGTTCTACGGCGCGAGACATTGACCGCGGCCCAGGATGACCCGCTGGAGCGGGTCCAGACGAAAATCGCCTATCTCGAGCGCGCCATCGTGGAACTCAGCGATGCAGTGTTCCGCCAGCACCAGGACATTCAGTCGCTCGAGACGCAGCTGAAAGCCATCAGGGAAAGAATGGCGAGCGCGGGATCAGAGGACGCGCGCACGCTGGAACAGGAGCGGCCGCCGCATTACTGATTTCCTAGGCCTCGAGGTATCCGCCATGGTTGTCGTTGGGATGGTGATTGCGGGCCTGATCGGTGCCGTTGCGGCATGGCTGATCTACGCGCGTGTGCGCCGGGCCCGCAAATCGCAGACCCTGCTGCCATCGCGCGGGATTGCTGCAGCCATAAAATCCCGCGGCGGTTCGCCTACGCCGGTAGCGGACGCCGCCCGGGCGGAACTTGCCAACAACCTGGTGACCGAGCGCCTCTGGAAGCTGGCGTTCGCGGCGGCGGCCGAGTCGCCGCCGCTGGAACCCGCGCATGTCCGGGTCAAAGACGCGGTTTGCGCCGCGCTGCAGGCCGATACGCTTGACCCGAAGTATTTTCCGCGCCGCCCGACCTTGATGCCGCAATTGCTGCGCGCCGTGGATGATCCGCGCAGCGCGCCCGACAAGCTCGCGCGCATCGTCGCACACGATCCGGTGCTGACCTCCGATGTGCTGCGGCTCGCGAACTCCCCCATTTACCGCACCTCTCCGGCGCCCGTCGAAACCATCCAACGCGCGATCGTGGTTCTCGGCGTGGATGCGCTGCGCGGCCTCGTGGCGACGGCCATGCTGCAGCCGGTATTTCGCGCGACGCGCAGCAATTTTCCGCGGTTTCCGCGCATGTTATGGGAACGAACCGAGCGCGCCGCACGCGCCGCGGAACTGTATGCGCTCAAGGCGTCGCCGCAGGACCGTTTCGAGGCGCAGTTGCTGATTCTGCTCAGCGCCCTGGGGCCCTTGGTTGTTTACGGCGCCGCCCTCGATGTGTACTCGCAGCGCCCGCGGCTGACGCCGAGTCCGATGCTGTTCGTCACTTTGATAGCGGCGCTGGGCGCGCAAGTTTCACTGCGTATCGCGCAGCATTGGGAGACCTCGCCGCGCCTCGCTGCCGCCATTGAGAGGGCGCCGGACGAGGCGCTGAGCATGGCGCTGTGCGCCGGCGAACTGTTCGGTACCCTGTCCTTGCTGCAGACGCAGAACGTCATTACGGTCGATGAGGGCCTGGCAACTGCCAATGATATTGGACTGGCGGAAACGATCGTGGCGCCAATTTGGGCGCGGCTGACGACCGGTCAATAGCGGCTGTGGCATCATTCACAAATGACCTTGGCTAAAGATCCGAGCGATTGGATCGCTGCGGCTGCCGCCGGCTCGGATCGGGTATTCTTGCGGACGCCGGATGGGCGAAATTTCAGCTACACGGCGTTGCGCGAGCAGTCCGGGCGCATCGCCGCAGCCCTCATGCGGCGCGGCGTGCGGCGCGGCGACCGGGTGGCGGTTCAAGTCGACAAATCCGCCGAGGCCGTCTTTCTCTACGTCGCGTGTTTGCACCTGGGTGCGGTGTTCGTCCCCATCAATGTCGCGAACACCCCTAACGAAGTCGAGTATTACCTGCGCGATTCGCAGCCGCGAATCGCCATCGTCCGGCCGCAGGACAAAATGTTGATCGAGCCGCTGGCCCGGCAGGCGGATGTCGATTGCGTCGAAACGCTGGGGGCGGACGGCGGCGGTTCCTTGCCGCTGCTCGCCGGCGAGTCCGCCGACGAATTCACGGCGCCGCGCGAACTCGACAGCGGCGCGATCGCCGCCATCATCTACACGTCCGGGACCACCGGCCGTCCCAAGGGCGCGATGCTGACACGCGCAAACCTCAGCTCGAATGCAGCAGCGTTGGTTAAGGCATGGCGCTTCCGCGAAACGGACGTGTTGCTGCACACCTTGCCGCTATTTCATATTCACGGCCTGTTCGTTGCGATCAACACGGTTCTCGCCTCGAAATCGAGCCTGCTGCTGATGTCGAAATTCGATGCTGCTCAGGTGCTCGAGCATTTCCCGCGGGCCTCGGTCTACATGGGGGTGCCGACGCACTACACGCGCCTGTTGCAGCAACAGAGCCTGAACCGAGATGCCACATCGACCATGCGCCTGTTTGTTTCGGGTTCGGCGCCTTTACCGGCCGAGACGCACCGAGAATTTCTGCAGCGCACGGGACACGTGATTCTCGAGCGCTATGGCATGTCGGAAACGATGATGAACACCTCAAATCCCTATGATGGCGTGAGGCTGCCGGGGTCGGTCGGCCCCCCGTTGCAAGGAATTTCAGTGCGCGTGCGGAACGCCGATAGCGGCGCGATCGAAGCCGATCCGGATGTTGTCGGCACCCTCGAGGTCAAAGGCCCCAATGTGTTCGCGGGCTACTGGCGCGACGCGGAGAAAACTCGCGCAGAGTTCTGCGCGGATGGGTGGTTCAAGACCGGCGATGTGGGGCGCATCGATAGCAACGGCTACGTGCATATCGTCGGGCGGGCCAGAGACCTGGTGATCAGCGGCGGCTACAACGTCTATCCCAAAGAAGTGGAAACGGAGCTGGACGCGGTCGAGGGAATTCTGGAAAGCGCCGTCTTCGGCGTGCCGCACCCGGATTTTGGCGAAGGAGTTACGGCGGTTGTGGTGGCCAAGCCCGGCGCGGTTCTCGCGGAGGAAGCGATCATCGAATCGCTGAAGACCCGCTTAGCCCGCTACAAGGTGCCGAAACGGATCCTGCTGGTCGAGGAGTTGCCGCGCAACGCCATGGGCAAGGTGCAAAAGAACGCCTTGCGCAAAAAATTTGCCGCAATCTATGCCGTCTAGCCGATGCGGCAGTCAGCCGCTCGGCAGCAACGTCACCATCGTGAGCGTCCGGGCGCCGAGCGGCGCACCGTCTTCCGACTGATCGATGACCACGTAGAAGCTCTTCGATTGCGTATGCGGAGCGATGCTCAGGGGAATGCTCAAGGTTGCGCTGGACTTGCCGTCCGCGAGGTACGCGAGTTGCGGCGCCGCCGCCGAGAAGTCGGCGCCCGGCTTTGCAGTGCCCGACTCGGTCCACCACGTAAAGCTGGTTTCGCCGCGCAAATTGCCTCTCCGGTGCACCGTGATCTGGGCCGATGGTTGGCCGGCGGGAACATCGACCGTGTCCGCCGCCAACTCTATCTTCGATGAGTCTGCGGGGACTTTGGCGGCCGGCGCGACCGCAGGCGGTGCAGCGCGTGGCGGCGCCGCGGCAGCCGGACCCATGCCCGCTGGCTGGTGCGGAGCCGAGGGTGGTGCGGCGGAGGAAATCCGCCGGGCCTGTTCTTTGGAGGTCGGCGGGGTCGCGGCCGCTGCACTGACGGGCGGCGCAGCGGCCGGCCTTACCGCCCGATTCGGCGCAGCGGCATTTGGCGCAGCCGCAGATGGCGCAGCCGCAGATGGCGCGGCGGAAGGTGGTGCGGCGGAAGGTGGTGCGATGGCATTTGGCGCGGCGGCACTTGGCGCATTGTCGGGGGGCGCAGGACTTGCCGGGGCGCGGATCGAGGCGGTCGAATCGAGGCTCGGCAGCATGTTCCGATGGTTGACCAGCCAATAGGTCGCGAACAGCAGTGCCGCAATTCCGGCCGCGACGGCCGCCGCGAGCCAGGACCTGGATTCCTTGGCGGCAGGGGGCTCGAGTAGATCGTTGAGCGGTCCCAACTTCGATGCCGCGCCGCGCAGTTCCAGGTTTGCAAGCCATCGCTGCACGTCGCCCGGACGGTTCTCGCGCTCCCAACGAAGGGCGCTTCGCAGAGCCTGCCACTGCCGATGGCTGAGATTGGCAGGCCGGCGCAGTCTCAATTTAGCCTCGCGGGCTTCGACCGCGCTGCGCTTCGGGAACGGATGGGAGCCCGACAACAACAGATACGCAATGCAGCCGAGCGAGAACACATCGTCTCGAGGGTCCGCGCGCCCGCCCTCGAGCACCTGGCAACTTGCGCAGTTGGACGCCGAGAACGGCAGCGTCATTTCAGGGTCGGGCGCTTGAGATGCCTGACGCGCCTTGCGAGAAGCGCCGAAACTCATCACGCGCACTTCGCCCAATCCCGTGATGAAGATATTTTGCAGATTCAGGTCGCCATGCACGGCGCCGCGCGAATGCGCATAGCTCAAGGCCGCGCCAACGTCGCGGATGAGCGCCAATGCCTGCGGGCGCTGCAGCGGCCGGAGTTTTCTCACCTGCAACACGCGGCTGAGCGGCGCGCCGGTCAGCAATTCCATCGTGAAGAATACCCACGCGCCATCGCGGTCAAAATCAAATACACGGATAATGTTCGGATGCGACAGCAATTGCAGGGATTGAAATTCCCGGCGCAGTTCAGCCAGCAACTCGGCCTTTTTGGCCACCGCGGGATGCAAGACTTTGACCGCCAATCGCTGAGTGCCCGGTGTTTCCAGGCGGAATTCATCGAGCACTTGGAACACGGTACCCATGCCGCCCTGACCGATGACCGCTTCGATTCGATAGCGCCGCCGCAGCACGCTGCCGGTTCTGAGTTCGCCCGGCGGCTCCGACGGTGGCGTGTTCTCACGGCGCGGGTGGGCATCGGTTTGTTCGGCGCGGACGGGCGAGATAATTTCGCTTGCCACCGGAACTTCGCGCGCCGCCGGCGCTTCGGCGGCCGGGCCCGTGCCGATGCCGAGGACCATCTCGGCCAGCGCGTTCTTGATCTTCTTGAAGGTCTCGGCCTCGATTCGGCCGCGGCGGTAATATTGATCCAACTGCGACAGAACTTCGAAAGTTCCGTCCGGGTCGGTGCTGAATCGAGCGCGCATCGCGCGCAGAAAGGCCGGTGCATCGCAGCTGCCGCCCGCGAGCGCGTCCAACCACGACTTTATGGTGTTCTCCTCCGCCATGTCGGACGGCGGAATACCGGCTGGCCGTACTGTCGGACTCATAGGACATTGTACTCATGGAACGGGCAGTGAGAACCATGATGCGATGACGCGTTGCACTTTCCTGTAGGAGAAGCACCATGTATGAACTCTATTACTGGCCGACTATCCAAGGCCGCGGCGAATTCGTGCGTTTGGCTTTGGAGGAAGCCGCCGCGGCTTATCGCGATGTGGCCCGAGAGCCGGGGCAAGGCGCCGGCGTGGCGTCGCTTCTGTACTTTTTACAGGGGCGAGCAGTGCAGCGGCCGCCCTTTGCGCCGCCGTTTTTGCGCGCCGGTAGGCTGCTCATCGGTCAAACCGCCAACATCCTGCAATTCCTTGGGTCCCGGCATGCGCTTGCACCCTCTTCGCAGAGCGGGCGATTGTGGGCTCACGAACTGCAATTGACGATCGCCGATTGGGTCGCCGAGATTCATGACACTCATCATCCCGTGGCCGTCTCGCTGTACTACGAGGACCAGAAGAAGGAGGCGCGGCGTAAAACCGCGGATTTCCTGAAGAACCGCCTAGCCAAATATCTGGGGTATTTCGAGAAAATTCTGGCATCGCGAAAAACCGGGCAAGGTTATCTGCTGGGCGCGACGCTGTGTTACGCGGATCTATCCCTGTTTCAAATGGTGGCCGGATTGACCTATGCCTTTCCGCGCACCATGGCCGCCGCTGCGCGCAGGTACCGGCATCTTTTCGCGCTGCATGCGCGCATACGGGAGCGCCCGCGAATAGCCGCCTATCTTGCGTCGCCGCGGCGTATCCCGTTCAATGAAGAAGGTATTTTCCGCCGCTATCCAGAATTGGAACGCGGGCCGCGCCTGCGGCGAATGAATCGATAGAGGGAAACGACCAGCAGTGCCAAAATGAGCACGGCCGCTATCGCGGCCGCGATGAGTATCCGCAGTCCGTTCGCGATGACAAAGGGTCCGGTTTCGGTATAAAAACCGTTGAACCTGCCGAGCGCGAGGGGCAAAGCCTGCAGGTCGGCCTGGGTCAATTGCAACGCACCTTCATCCGGATACCAGATGTTTCAACGGCATCGAGTTCGGATCGGCGATATCGCCGGTGTCGATCAGCAGCGCCCGTTTGCTGCCGATCAACAAATACATGAACGGCGCTTCCCACGTGGAGCACAGTTTTTCGCGCAACACCAGCGTTTGATCGTTGTAGCGATGGACTTCAATAGGGTCGGGCTGGCGAGCGGGGCAACTCTCCGCGCCCGCGTCCCACCTCACTTCCATGGAGCCCGGCGCCAAATCGGCGGAGGCCGCGCGGGTGGGCAATAAAAGGGCAAGGAAGAAAATTCGCGAAGGTTAATTCATCGCAGCTCCACGCTCATGCACGCTTGCGGACGAGCCGCCGGGTGGTGTCGCCGTGCTTTCTTGCCATGGCGATGAATTCGTCGATGGCCGCCGCGGCGCGCCGCCGGGCGCCGCTGCTCATCACTTCGATGAACAGACCGTCGAAGACGGCGACGATCAAGGCTGCCCATGCCGGGGACCGCTGCGAAGTCTTCAACCGCGCCTGCACCCACTCGAGCCAGTTGAGAGAATTTCGCTTCAAGTATCTGCCGTAGGTCTTAGGGTCTTGCGCCGCGAGAATGTGCAATTGGTACAGCAGGCCAAGCTGAGGGAAGTTGGGTTCTTTCAAAGCCCAGTCCCAAATTTGCCGCAGAGGAGCGCAGCGAGCGGGGCCGGCCGCGGCCGACAATGTAACGATCGTTACATTCAAGGGCGCGACGTTCGAACCTTTCGGATCGGGAAGCAGCTTCGGCCGGCTCACGCCTTGGGTACGCCGACCTATCATAAAATTCATAAAATTCAATGGCATGGGGATGCTAAGATGGATTTGCATCGCTTCATGCGCTGCCGCAGTCAACCAACGTCCGAGAACACAGCCATGCTCGATCTGCTGCTCGCCATCGGCCACCATCTTTTGATCTTGGCGGTTCTTGCGGTGGGTTTCAGCCGGGCAATTTTCGCCGCCAAGGGCTGGGCCTATTACTCGCACAATGCCTTCTTTTGGGCCAAGCTGGCCACGTTTGCGGCCATTGGACTATTGTCGCTGCCGCCGACCCTGGCTTTCATGCGCTGGCGAAAAGCGGCGCTGGCACCGAGCGAGCCGGACATCCGGTCCGCCAGGCGCTACCTGCATTGGGAGTTGGCGCTTTTTGTGTTTTTGCCGATTTTCGCCGCGGCGATGGCGCGGGGGTACGGAGAATTCTAGTTTTGCCTCTTGCCCGCAGATATCAGGGAACCGCAAGCCCTGCCCAAGCTCAAAACCTCAGCCGCGAGTCAGGCGCCACGGTCGATTCCGCCGCCGCGCTCGCCGCTCAAGTTACAAGCGTTTGTCATATGCAAAGGATCTTCATGAAGGATTGCGCCTAATGAGTCAGAAAGCCGCCCCGCCGCCGCTCGAACCGAACACGCGGTATCAGCCCGCCGCCGCGAATCGCGAACCCATTCCGCTGCCGCTGGCAATGGATCCTGCGATGCGTGCCGCGCGCGAAGCGGTCGCGCAAAGCTCGGCTTGGATCCGCCCCCTGCAGCAGGAGATGGCGCGGGTCATTGTAGGGCAGCGGCATCTGTTGGACCGGCTGCTGATTGCGTTGCTGACCAACGGACACGTCCTGCTCGAAGGCGTCCCGGGTTTGGCGAAAACCCTTGCGCTGAAGACGCTGGCGAGCTGCATCGCGCTGCATTTCAAGCGGCTGCAGTTCACGCCCGACATGCTCCCGGCCGACATCGTCGGGACGATGATCTACAACCCGCAAGACGGGGTCTTTCGCACCAAACACGGGCCGATTTTCAGCAACCTCATTCTGGCCGATGAAATCAATCGGGCGCCGGCGAAAGTGCAAAGCGCGCTGCTCGAAGCGATGCAGGAACGGCAAGTGACGATCGGCGATGAGACCTATTCGCTGCCCAATCCTTTCTTGGTGCTCGCCACGCAGAATCCTTTGGAGCAGGAGGGAACCTATCCGCTGCCCGAGGCGCAAATCGACCGGTTCATGATGAAGGTGCTGGTCACCTATCCGAACCGCGCCGACGAGCGCGCCATTCTGGACGCCATGGCCACGACTGAAGCCATGCTCGTCGCCCGCCCCGTGGTGAGCGCCGAGCAAATCGTCGAGGCCCGTCACGTCGTCAATACCTTGTATATCGACGACAAGATCCGCGACTACATCGTCGACTTGGTTTTGGCGACGCGTCCGCCAATCGCGGCGTCCCTCAATCTGAACGGCTACATCCAAAACGGCGCCTCGCCGCGCGCAACCATCGCACTGACGCTTGGCGCGCGGGCCATGGCGTTCTTGAACGGCCGCCACTTCGTCATTCCGCAGGATGTGAAGTCGATCGCGCTCGATGTATTGCGTCATCGCGTCTCCGTCACCTATGAAGCAGAGGCCGAAAATATCTCCTCGGAGAATGTCATCGACCGAATCCTCAATACTCTGCCGGTGCCGTAGTGGCGCGGGACACCGGCAAATCCAACACGGCCATCATGAGCAGCATGCGCCGGCTCGAGATTCGCACGCGCCGCATGGTCAATGACAGCCTGGCGGGGTCGTACCACTCGGTGTTCAAGGGCCGCGGCATGGATTTCGACGAGGTGCGCGAATACAGCCCCGGGGACGAGGTGCGAACCATCGACTGGAATGTCACGGCGCGCGCCGGCCGCCCATTCGTCAAGAAATTCACCGAGGAGCGCGAACTCACGATCTTCCTCTTGGTCGACATCAGCGCGTCGGGAAATTTCGGTTCCGGTCCCATGAGCAAACGCGACCTTGCAGCTGAACTTGCGAGTGTCCTGGCGTTTTCCGCCATCCGCAACAGCGATAAGGTCGGATTGCTGTTGTATACCGACCAAGTTGAAAGGTATCTGCCGCCGAAAAAAGGCCGCCGCCACGTATTGCGGGTGGTGAGGGACATTCTGTATCACAGGCCCGAGCGCATCGGGACCGACACGGTCAAGGCGCTCGACGTTGCGAACCGCTTGCTGCACCGCCGCGCGGTTGTATTTCTGATTTCGGATTTCGAAGCGCCAAAGGACCCGGCCGCCGCACGGCTCGAACTGCGCCGCGCCATGCGGCGCACGAACCGCCGCCACGATCTGGTTGCCGTGCACATCGAGGATCCGCGCGAGAAAGAGCTTCCGGATGTCGGGATCGTCGCCCTCGAGGATGCGGAGAGCGGCGAAGTGATCGAATTGGATACCGCGAGCGCAACGATACGCAAACGCTTCAAAGAGCTGTCCCTGGAAAGAGGCCGGCGGCTGGTCAGCGACTTTCGATCCGAGGGCATCGACACCTTGCAACTGCAGACGGATGCGCCCTACATGCCCGCGCTGCAGCGATTCTTCAAAACCCGCGAGCGCAGGCGCGCATGAAGGGCGGCTTCGCCGGCACACGTGGGGCGGTGCTTGCCGTGCTGCTGGGCACGACTGCCGGCGCGGTCGCCGCTGCCGCGCCTGTTGCGGAGGACATCCGCGACATCCGCGGGCCCATATACGTCCTTCCCGCATGGGTGCTGCCGGCGCTCGTCGCCGGCGTGCTGCTCGTCGCTTTGGGGTCCTATGGCCTATGGCGGAGGCGGCGCAATCGTGCTGCACGGATCCTGTTGCCGCACGAAGCAGCGCTGCAGCGCCTGGATGAGATCGGCGCGCTCATGCAACCCGCGCGCGCGCGGGAGTTCTCCATTGCGGCGTCCGATATTGTCCGGCTGTACATCGAGCAAAGATTCAGCGTTACCGCAACACGCCGCACCACCGAAGAGTTTCTGCGCGATCTGCTGGGCTCTTCCGATGCCGCGCTCGCTCAGCATCGAGGATTGCTCGGAGAATTTCTGCATCAATGCGACTTCGTGAAATTCGCCTCCCAGTCGCTGACTCAGCGGAACATGGAGTCGCTGCGCGAGAGTGCGCGCGCATTCGTTTTGGCAACCGTATCTGCGCATGACCCGCTTCCTGCAGCCTGAATGGTTCTGGCTAATGGCGCTGCTGCCGCTCGTGCTGCTGTGGCGCGGCCGGCGCGGGCCGGTCGCCGCCATTGAATATTCGGACGTCAGTTTGGCGCGCGCTGTGGCCCGGCGCGGCCGCAGCCGCACCGGCGTGTTGACCTGGATGCTGCCGATTCTCGCTGCGGCCTTGATGATCGTCGGGCTCGCGCGACCGCAGCGCGCGCATGGCCGCACGCAAGTCACGGCCAACGGTATTGACATCGTGCTGGCCCTGGATGTCTCCGGTTCGATGCAAGCTCTGGATTTCCGGATGAATAATGAACGCGTCAACCGCATCGAAGTGGTCAAGTCGGTGGTCTCGAAATTCATCGATGAACGGCCCGACGATCGCATCGGGATCATTGCGTTTGCCGGAGCCCCGTATCTTGTCAGTCCGATTACGCTCGATCATGACTGGCTGCAGCAAAATTTGGAGCGAGTCGCCGTGGGCGGCGCCGACGACGGCACCGCGATCGGTTCGGCCATCGCCGCCAGCGTCAACCGGCTGCGCCTGACGCAGGCGAAGTCCAAGGTGGTCGTTTTGCTCACCGACGGCGTGAACAATACCGGCAAGATTTCTCCGTTGGCCGCCGCGGAGGCGGCCCGCGCCATGGGGGTAAAGGTGTACACGGTCGGTGTCGGAGTGCGCGGCGATGCGCCGATCCCGGTCCACGATGCGGCGGGAAACACGCGCATCATCATGGCCAGAGTCGACGTGGATGAGAAGGCCTTGCAGGCGGTTGCGGACGAGACCGGCGGCAAATTTTATCGCGCCACCGACACCGGTTCCTTGCAAAAGATTTACGAAGAAATCAATCGCTTCGAGAAGACCGCGCAAACGGTGCAGAAATTCGAGCATACCGAGGAGCTGTATCCCTGGGCGCTGATACCCGCTCTTTGCATCCTCGGGCTCAGTCTGCTGCTGCAGCAAACGCGGCTGCGGAGACTGCCGTGAGTTTTGCCGCTCCCGCGTGGCTGCCGGTGGGATTTCTGTGCGCCTTGGTGCTCGTCTGGCTATGGCGCCGCCACGATGCGCGCCAGCACGCGGCGCTCGCCAAGTTCGTCTCGCCGCATCTGCGCCGCCAACTGACCCGATCGATCTCGCCCGGGCGGCGTCGCCTGCAGCGGGGCTTGTTCCTCGGCGCGCTGCTTGGCCTGTTTGCCGCGCTTGCGGGCCCGGAAGTGGGATTTCACTGGGAGCAGGTCAGCCGCCGCGGCAACGACATCGTTTTCGCGATCGATACCTCGCGCAGCATGCTGACTCCCGACGTCAAACCCAACCGGCTGACGCGCGCGAAACTTGCGATCGACGATTTCGCAAAAAAATTGGACGGCGATGCCGTCGGGATCGTGGCATTTGCAGGCACTGCGTTTCTGGCTTGTCCGGTGACGCTCGACTACGGAGCGTTCCATGAGTCCTTGAGCGCCATCGATACCGGCACTATTCCGCGCGGCGGCACCCATATAGCGGCCGCCATCCAGGCCGCGCAGGCGGTTCTGCGCCGGCGTCCCGACAGCGATAAAATACTGATATTGGTGACTGACGGCGAAGATCTCGAAGGCGGCGCGTTCCAGGCAGCACAGGCGGCGGCCAAGTCCGATGGCATTAAAATCTTCACCGTAGGCGTCGGAACGGCGGCGGGCGATTTGATCCCGATCCCGCCGGGGCAGGGCGGCGGTTTTGTGAAGGACGAGACGGGCGCATTCGTCAAGTCGCGGCTCGACGAGCAGGGACTGAAGGCCATCGCGGGCGCGACGGGCGGATTTTATGTGCCGCTCGGTATCCAAGCAGAAGGGTTGGAGTTGATTTTCCAGAATGTTCTCGGCTCCATCGCGAAGCACGATCTGGCTTCGAGGCAGAAGAAGATTTACATCGAGCGCTATCAATGGCCGCTCGCCGCCTCCCTGGCGATGCTGCTGAGCAGTCTTCTGATCGGTTCGCGGCGGCGCGGCAGGGCGCCGCTTAAAGCGCTTGCGGCCGCGCCATTAGGCTTGTTGCTGGTGCTGTGTGTGCGCAGCGTGCACGCCGACCCGATATCAGCTTCGAAAAGTCCCGTCGTGGAATACAACGCCGGAACAGCCGCGTATCGCGCAGGCCAATTTCCGCAAGCCGCACAATCGTTCCAGCAATCGATCACCCACGCGCCCTCCGGTGACCCGAAGCGCTTGGCGGTTCAAGAGGACGCCTACTATAACCTGGGCAATACGCTGTACCGGTCCGGGCAGAAAACCGAACAGACCTCTCCTCAACAGACCCTGCAACAATGGAACGAGGCGGTCAAAGCCTACGACACAGCGTTGCAGTTGCGGGCGGACGATGCGGACAGCAAATTCAATCGCGACCTGGTGAAGCGCAAGATCGACGCACTGAAGCAGCAACAGAATCAGCAGAATCAAGGCAACCAGCAGAACAAGAGCAAGAACCAGGACAAGAACCAGAATCAGGACAAGAGTCAGAATCAGGACAAGAATCAGAATCAGGATAAGAATCAGAATCAGGATAAGAATCAGGACCCGAAGCAAGACCGAGACCAGAACAACGGTCAAAATCCGCGCAACCCGCAGAATCAGGGCCAAAACCCGCCGAACGGTCCGCAATCGAACTCGAACCCACCGCCGACTAAAGGCGAGGGGCAGCCGCCGGGACAAGAACCCAACCAAGGTCAGGGTGCCGCGCCGCCACAGGCCGGCGATTCGAAGGGTCCATCGACCGCGGACAATCAACGTGCTCCCGGCCAGATGACCCAAGAGGAAGCGCGCGAACTGCTGGACTCGGTCAAGGGCGACGAGCATCAAGCCATGCCGATTCCCTGGGCGCAACGCGGCGCCGTGCAGCCGCCAGACAAGCCTTTCAAGAACTGGTGATGGTGAGCCGGAATTCCATTCGCGTCATTCGGCTGGCAGCCTTGGTCCTGCTGGGAGTATTCATGGCGGCGGCCTTCGCCGACGACCCTCTGGTCTATGCGACGCTGCAGCCGGCGCAAATCCAGTTGGGCGAATCCGCGCAATTCACCATCACGAACTTGGGAGACGGCACGAACCCGGTCACCATGCCGGTCGTTTCGGGATTGAAATTCGAAATCATATCCCGCACGCGCGAAATGCAAATCATCAACGGCACCATGCTCCCGTCCAGCTCGATCGTCATGCGTGTCACGCCGCAAATGGCCGGCATTTTCACCATTCCGGCGGTAACCTCCAAGGCCCAGCCGCTAATCTTGCAAGTCAACGCCGCCGCGAGCGGCACGAGCATTCCACGCCCCTCCGCACCCGGCGCGCCGATTCCGCCGCCCATCCTGTCCGGGGCGTCGTTACCGAAGGGTGTGCGCTTGACCGAGGACGGTTCCGCCTACGTTCGGTTGAGCATCCCGAAGCGCGAGGTTTTTGTCGGCGAGAGTGTCCCGGTTGAAATGGAAGTGGGCATGCGCTCCGGCTTCGTCGCCTCGATCAACGGCTTGCCCAAACTCACCGACGATAACTTCGCACTCAACAATCTCTCGCATCAACCAGAGCGCACGGAAAAGCTCATCAACGGAGAACAATTTGTGCTCCTCACCTGGCGCAGCACTCTCGCGGTGGTCAAGCCGGGCACTTTTTCTCTCGCGGCCGAAGTTCCTCTCACGGTCAAGATAAGAACACGGCCCAAGCGGGAGTCCGCGCTGGACGATCGTTTCGGCGATCCCTTCTGGCAAAATCTGTTTGGCGCCACCATTCCCAAAGACATCAATGTCACCAGTCCGGCGCAAGAGTTGACGGTGCATGAATTGCCGGCGCAAGGGCGGCCGGCTGATTTTCACGGCGCCATTGGCACCTTCAGCATCGCCAGCGACGTATCTCCGATCAAGGCCGACGTCGGCGATCCGTTGACGGTGCGGATGCGGGTTACCGGAACCGGAAATTTCGATCGCGTCGACAGTGCCATGTTCGACCACATCGATCAATGGAAGACCTATCCCCCGAAGTCTTCGTTCAATAGCAGCGATCCCTTGGGCTTCAGCGGCATGAAGACCTTCGAACAGCCGATCATTGCTTCCAAGCCCGGGGTTCAGGAGCTTCCCGCATTGACCTTCAGCTACTTTGATCCCAACAAGCGACGCTACGAAACGGCGCGCAGCGCTCCTTTGAGCGTTTCGATTTCGCCGTCCCTCGCCGACAGCCGCACGGCTCCGCCCGCGGCGGGCTCCACGGCACTGCACGACGGCAAATACAGCGCTGGTCTGCGGCCGGATCGCCTCGAAACCGGCGTAACCCCCTCCCTGATACCGCTGTATTTGCAAGCGAAGTTTCTCCCGGTTCCCTCGATCGTGGTGCTGGCACTCGCAGCCGGCTGGCTGGGCGCGAGACGCCGCAAGGGGGAGCGGGAGTCTGCAGCGGATCGAATCGCCTCAAGGGCTGCCAAGCGCGTGCTGGCGCAAATGCAGGCGGCAGCCCGGGCCGGAGACGTAGTGCTTTTTTTCGACTCGGCGCGCACGGCACTCACGGCGGTGCTCGCTGCACGCTGGCAGCTGGCGCCGGAGACCATCACGACCCGTGCCGTGGAGGAGCGAGTCGGCGCGGAAAGCGAGATCCGCGAATTGTTCGCCCTCGCGGACGAAGCGATGTACTCCGGCCGCAAGCCCGATGCCACCGATTTCGAGCGCTCGCTGCGAATCGTCCGCAGCTGCTTAGCCGGCGAGAAACCCGCATGAACCAGCGCACGCGGTCGCTGTTGGTTTGCGGCCTGCTGCTCGGCGCGGCCGCAGCTCATTCGCAATCGGAGCCCGTCGGCTATTCCGCCGCCGGCCTTTACAATCTCGGCAATGCCTATGCGCGCGCCGGCAAGCCGGGCATGGCGATTCTCAATTACGAACGCGCGAAGCTGCTCTCACCCGGCGATCCCGACGTACAGGCCAATCTGCGCTACGTTCGCGCATCCGCCCATTTGCAGGTGGAGACACCGGATGCCTTCGAGCGCGTCACGAGCCTCGCCACTCCCTATTGGTCAGCGTGGATCGGCGTGTTGGGACTGATTATCGCGGGCGCGAGCCTGATCGGCGCCCAACTGACGTCGCGGCACCGGCTGGCGCGCGGCATTGCCACGTTGCTCGGCGTCGCGATGGCCGGATTCACCCTGGGCAATGCGCTGGCTCTTTGGCCCCGATTGCACCAAGGCATCGTCATCGCGGCGGCGACGCCGGTGCGGGTCTCGCCAGTCCCCATGGGAGATCCGCTTTTTTCCCTGCCGGAGGGGGAGAAGGTGGAAATCAAGGGCGAACACGACGGATTCGCGCTGGTCGAAACGCCGTCAGGCCGCGCAGGTTGGATCGCGGACTCGAATCTCGCGCCCATCGTGCCGCGTTAAGCCCGAGGGCGATCTAGTGCGGCCGGCTTTGGCTCCGCTCGGTGTGTTTGGGCAGTTTGGTCGAGGAATCGTCCGATTTTCGCAGCGGTCCGCGTCCGTCCTGCGGATTGGTGATGCCATCCTCCCGCAAATTCTTTTTTGGCGTATCCGCCGACGAGTCAGTCATCTTGTCCGGCATGGCGTCCTCCAATATCGGCTTTACAGGATGAGTCCGTTGCGCAATGCGTAAGCGGTCATGTTCGCATTGCTGCTGAAATTCATCTTTTCCAAGATCCGTGAGCGATAAGTGCTCACGGTTTTCACGCTTAGGCTCAGTTCCTCGGCGATCTCTCCAACCCCGGCTCCTGCCGCGAGTTTGCCGAATATCTGGAACTCTCGAACCGACAGTCGCTCATGCAGAGGTTGGTTTTGATCGTGCGGCGACTCGAGATCCGCGGCCATCGATTCGGCAAGCGAAGCGCTCACGTAGCGGCGTCCGACCAATACCGTCCGCACCGCTTTCAGCATCTCCTCCGGCGATCCGCCCTTCGACAAGTATCCGCTGGCGCCGGCGCGCAGCACGTTGCGGGCGTATTGGGCCTCCGGCAATCCGCTCATGATGAGCACCCGCACCTTCGGATATCCGCTCGTCACATGCTTGAGTATGTCCAAGCCGCTGCGGTCGGGCATGTGGATGTCCATGAGCAGCAAATCCCACTCATGCTTGCGCAATTGATCCAATGTTTCGTTGCCGCTTGCGGTCTCGCCGATCGCCGTGATGCCCGCTTCAGCCTCCAGGAATTGTTTGTATCCCGCTCTTACCACCGCGTGATCGTCAGCAATAAGTACTCGCGACATGGATGTCCCTTGTTGTTGGAAAATCTCCCACAGCATATGAGCTATGTTTCCTTGAGGCACAAGGCCGAAGCGCCCAACCGGGCGTCGGGTTCGTCCTACACAGCGGCGAAGGGCGGCCGGCGGGCGGGTCAATCTCGCGTCAAGGTCGCGATGAAAGCCGGTGCCCAGCTGCTGCCGCCGTCAGCCGAGTACGATTCTTCGTAGCGATGCGAATCCGGCTTGATGTCCGACCAGACACCGCGGACCAGGATGGAGCGGCCCTTGAACGTATCGGACGCGAAGAGTTCGCCGCGGCCGTCCTTGAAAGCGCCGATGGTCGGAGTATTGAGGACGCCGCTTTGGCGGTTGACGAATGATTGGCTCCATTGATGCGCCTCGGGGTTGTAGAGGAACAGGGTCAACCCTTCCCAGTGTCCATTGGGGCCGTCGGCTTCGATCTCCTCCAGTTGCGCGCGGCCGCCCCAGACTTTCCTTACCGTCACGGTGCCGTTCAGTTCGATCGATTGGGACGAGCCGGACAGGGGGTCGAGGACGCGTTTGATATGAGTCTTCCAAGTACCAAAATTGAAGTCAAAATCATGCTGTCCATCGCGGACGCCCGTGGGCGGCTGTACCGGCGCGCTCAGGGCGCTCGACGGGTGGGCCCATACCGCGGCGGAAAGGGCGAGAAAGCCGATGGCGATTCTTTTCAGGCGCTTCATCATGGTCTCCAGAGAAATTCGAAACAAAATCGGCCGTCGCGCGCGCGGCGGCGCTAAGCTGTCGTCGATGACATCTTGTAACGAGTGCATGGCCGCGCTGAAGGGCCACTTGGGGAAAAAATAATTGGGCCACCCGAGTTCGCGGCGCAGGCGGGCGGTCGACCCCCTATTCGAGCTCGAGCTTGACCTCAAACCTCGCGGTTCGCGCGAGGCGTCGCGAACTTTGCATGAAGAGTTGCGGACCGCCATTCTGCAGGGACGTCTCGCGGCCGGCGCCAAATTGCCCGCCACGCGCAAGTCCGGCGCTTTCTTCGGCGTTTCGCGCAATACTGCCGCCGAGGTGTACGAAAGGCTGGTGAGCGAGGGTCACGCCGTGACGCGCCGCGGCGCCGGCACCTATGTCGCGGAAGGCCCGGCACGCGCATCGGCGCGCCGAATTGCGCACGCCGCGGGTGCGCTGCGCTTGAATGAGTTTTGGCTGCGCGCCGATGTCACCGCGGCGCTGGCCTTCTGGCAGGACTCGCGCGAGTCGTCACCTTCGCGCAAGGGCACGCCGGTGGACTTTAGGCCGGCTATGGTCGATTCCAGGCTCTTTCCGCTGAACGTGTTTCGCCGCGTCAGCGCGAAGCAGTTGCGCGGACTGGAACGCAAGCCCGCCGGCTACAAGAGTCCGCAAGGAAATCAAGGCAACTACCATCTTCGCAAGGCGATCATCAAGCACATCGCAATCACGCGTGCCGTGGCTTGCCAGGCCGAAGACATTCTCGTCACCTCCGGGGCCCAGCAGGCATTCGATCTTCTCGCCAGGGCGCTGGTCACTCCGCACGAAACCACGGTGGCGCTCGAGGATCCCGGTTACCCGCCGATGCGGGTGGCATTTGCCGCCGCCGGCGCGAAACTCGTTCCGGTGGGAATCGATGCGGAAGGTCTGATCATCGAGCAGCTTCCGTCCGGGGTCGGAATAATTTGCGTTACGCCATCGCATCAATTTCCACTCGGGGTGACCATGTCCCTGCGCAGACGGCAGGCGCTGATCGAATTTGCGCGCGAGCGCGGCGCAATCATCATCGAGGACGACTACGACGGTGAATTTCGTTATGCAGGCGGTCCCTTGCCGGCCCTGCGCACCCCGCAAGCCGCGGATGTCGTTTTCTATGTCGGCACCTTTTCCAAGTGCATGCTGCCGGCGCTCAGGCTGGGGTTCATCGTCGCGCCAAGTTGGGCGATGAGCACACTCATCGCCGCAAAGAATTGCCTGGATTGGCACTGCCCGACGCCGATGCAGACCGCTGTCGCGGGATTCATTGCCGAGGGCCATTTGACGCGGCATGTCCGTAAAATGCGCGACCTCTACAAGCAGCGCCGTCAATTGCTGCTCGAGCTGGCGCACGACAAATTGAAGCAGTGGCTGCGTCCCGTTCCGTCGTTCTACGGCATGCACATTGCCGCATTGGCTGACGGCGGAATCGATCTTGAAGCGATAGCCCGCGAGCTGCTGCGGCAGCAGGTCAAGATTCATACCTTGAGCCGATACTATCTCGGACCGCAAACCCAGGCGGGGCTGGTATTCGGCTACGGCACGGTTGATCTGGCGGAAATTCGTCGCGGCATGGCCGTGCTGCGCAAAGCGCTGCAACGGTGACGCCATTCTGCGACGTGCGCCGCGTGTAGGAATTACACACCGTGCATGCGACGATACTTCGTATAACCGTGTAAAGTCCGACCGTAAGGGGCGCTGAGCACGTGACGGATCCTGCAACAAAAACTACGCGCAACGCAGCCGAAGCCAAGACCGTCCAATTGGGCTTCGTGCGGCAGCTCTCCTTGATGATTCGGGCGATTTCAAGTTCGCCCGTCGGCAGAAAGATCGTGATCTTGATGGTCGCGCTCGTCATCGTCATTGTGGCCACGGCCTACGGCCAAATTCGTCTCAACAGCTGGAACAGGCCCTTCTACGACGCGCTGTCGCGCCGCGACTTTCGAGACTTTCTCTTTCAGCTGGGCGTCTTTTTCGTCATTGCCGGCTGCATCCTGGCGCTCAACGTACTGCAAAGATGGCTGGGGGAGATGCTGCAGGTCAGGTTGCGCGAGGGCTTGGTGGGAAGTCTGCTGCGAGATTGGATGTTGCCGCGCCGGGCATTTTGGCTGGCAAATGCCGGCAGCATGGGCGTCAACCCCGATCAGCGCTTGCATGAAGATGCGCGAAAGTTGTGCGAGTTGTCGGCCAGCCTGGGGATTGGCTTGTTTCAAGCCTCCATTCTGTTCGGAACCTTTGCCGGGATTCTCTGGGGTCTATCGAGCAATTTCAGCATTCATTTCGAAGATCGAGATTACACGATTCCCGGCTTCATGCTGTGGGCCGCAGTTGTTTACGCCAGTGCCGGCTCATTGCTAAGTTATTGGGTCGGCCGAGGACTCATCAATCGCAACGCCGACCGCTATGCCCGAGAAGCGGATCTGCGGTTTTCGTTGGTGCGCGTGAATGAGCATGTCGATGCCATAGCGCTCGCCGCGGGCGAGCAAGACGAAAGACGCCGCATCGAAAGGCGTTTGAGCGACGCGCTGCGCGCGACGCGCCGTATCGTGTGGGGCCATACCAATCTCGAATGGGTGACGGCCGGGTTCGGCTGGATCACCATCGTCGCGCCGATACTGGTCGCCGCACCGCTGTATTTCACGGGAAAAGTCTCATTCGGCGGCATGATGATGGCCGCGGGCGCCTTCACCCAAGCCGAATCGTCATTGCGCTGGTTCATCGATAATTTCAGCGTCATCGCCGATTGGCGCGCTACCTTGCTGCGGGTCGCGAATTTCCGTCAAGCCGTGATCAGCACGGACGAGCCGCGCGGCTTTGAAAGCCGCATTGTGTATGAGGAGGGCGATCCCGGGAGAATCAGGATTGAAAACCTCCACAGCTTGTCCTCTGCCCATTCCGACATGCTCAAAGAGCCCAAAGTCGTCATCGAGGCCGGCGCGCGCGTCTTGGTGCTGGGCGCGCCCGGAACCGGTAAAACTCAGCTTTTCCGCGTCATGGCGGGCCTGTGGCCGTGGGGTTCCGGCCGCATCATCCGCCCGCGCGGCGAACGGATTTCCTATCTGCCGCGGGGCACACCGTATTTGCCGCGCGGCAGCTTGCGAGAGGTGCTGGCTTATCCTTTGAAGGCGGAGAACTTCAACGCCGACGCCTTTACGCGGGCATTGTATCGACTGGGCCTCGAACGGCTGGCGCCCTTGCTCGACGAAACCCGCCGTTGGGATCGCGAACTCAGCCAGGATGAGCAACTGTGCCTGGTATTTGCGCGAATGTTGATTCAGACGCCGCCTTGGGTGCTGATCGATGGGACCTTCGGGCTCTTGGACGATGATGTCCTCGAACTGGTCATCGACATCTTTACCAAGGAACTCAAGGCCACCGGCATCATTCATATCGGCGGCCCCGGAGAAGCGCACGACCTGTTCTCGGCGACTCTGCATCTGATCAAAGCGCCCGGACATTTGGCGGGCGATCATAGCGGGGATGTCGAGCGTGCGGCATCGCGGGTCGAGCGCGGCAAGACCCCATGAGCCATTGCGCGGCCTCCCGTGTCCGGCAGATCCACGTGCTCCTGGCCTGGGCGGCATTTTTATTGCTGGCGGCTGCGCCGTCATGGGGCGCGCAGGATTTCTCTTTCCGGGCACCGGCAACGCCGGCCGTTGCGGCGGCCGCCCTCCGTGACCTGGCGTCCCGGCTCATTCCCGTCTATCAAGACCAGGACCCCGAACGCTACCTGGCGAATCTGTCCGCGCTGCAAATGGCGGTCGGCGACTACGCGGCCGCGGACATTTCCCGGCGGTCGCTGCGCGACAGGCGGAGAAAGTCCGATTTTGGTCATCCCGTAAGCCGTGCGCTGGTATTCGATATCTACGCACACGCCAAAGCGCTAGAGATTCAAAACAAGGTGACCTTCGCGGATGCGTTTACAAATTCTTACCGCGAGACCATGCGGCGCCTGGATGATCGCGACGCCTTTGCCGCCACAGGCTGGTTCGGTACATCCCCACGGGTCTATCGCGACGCGCTGCAGCAGGCGTTGGATGAGTCCCGGGCCAACGACAGCATTGACGAATCCGCAGCCATCGCGCTGATCTGGAAATACGTGGCCTTCGATGCCTATCGATCCTTCGGCGCGCTGGTCGTATTGTTGAATGCCGAGGATGATCATCGACGCTACACAACCGATAGCGGCATCCTCATTGCGGCTCCCGGTGGCACCACGGTGTCGGTTACGGTGATTCGACCCGCAAGCGTGAACAAGCCGCTGCCGGCGCTGCTCGAGTTCACCGCGCGCGGTGCGCCGAACTCTGCAATGGAGTGCGCCGCCCGCGGCTACGCGGGCATCGTTGCCATCGCCGCAGCGAAGGGGAAGTCCACCGTCGGATCCGATCCCTTTGAAAGCGCCGGCGCCGAGGCGCGTGAAGTGATCGATTGGATTGCGAAACAGGCCTGGAGCGACGGCCGGGTGGGCATGTACGGCGATGCGTACAGCGGCTATGCGCCGTGGGCGGCCGCGAAGCGACTGCCCACGGCCCTCAAAGCCATCGCGACATCGGTATCCATGGCGCCCGGCGTCAACTTTCCCATGGAAGGCGGCATCTTTCAAAACTATGCGTACGGCTGGTCATTGCAGATGAACGAAGCCGATCGTGTGGAAGAGCCGGATCCCGTCGATGCGCCCGAGTGGCGAGCGCTCAGCGAGAAATGGTATCGCAGCGGCAGGCGCTATCGCGATCTGGGCCGGCTCTATGGAAAGCACAATCCGGTCTTCATTCGCTGGCTGAATCACCCGAGCTACGACGCGTACTGGCAAAACTTCCTGCCCGACCGGGAGCAATTTGCCCATCTCGGCATTCCAGTGCTCACCATGACAGGCTACTACGCTGCAAGCGAGCCCGGGGATTTGTACTTCTTTACGCAACACCATCGGTATGATGCGCACGCCAACCATTCGCTGCTGATCGGACCCTATGATGAGAGCATGATGCGGGCCGGGGCCTCGCCAAGTCTGCGCGGTTTTCAGGTCGATTCGGCCGCGCTCGTCGACTTTCGCGAGCTGCGCTACGAGTGGTTCGATCACATTTTCAAAGGTGCGGCGTTGCCGGCGTTGTTGTCCGGTACCGTCAACTATGAAGTGATGGGCGCGAACGAATGGCGGCACGCGCCGTCGCTGGAGGCGATGGCGGACGGGTCGCTGAGGTACTATCTGGACGCAGCCGCATCGGGTCCGAATCATCGCTTGAGCTTGCACAAGAGGTCCACAGACGCGTTCGTGCCGCAGAGCATGAACTTTGGGGACCGTCAAGATGCGGCTTGGACGCCGCCGACGGATCTCATCAGCAGGAGCCTTGCTCCGCGTCACGGCACGATATTCGTGAGCGACCCCTTATCGAAGCCGAGCACCTTCAGCGGGTTGTTTTCAGGGCGCCTCGACCTTGAAGTCAACAAGATGGATTTTGACCTCAATATCACGCTGTACGAACTTCTGCCGAACGGTGATTACGTCCGGCTTTTCGGCCCAACCTACGAAGTGCGCGCGAGCTATGCGCAGGATCGCGCGCACCGGCATCTTCTCAAGGCGGGCGAGCGCCAGAAACTCGTGTTCAAAAGCGAGCGGATGTCCGGGCGGCAGCTTCAGGCCGGCAGCCGCATCGTCATGGTGCTCAGCATCAGCAAGCGGCCGGATCGCGAGATCAATTACGGCACCGGCGGCGATGTCAGCGAAGAATCCATCGCCAATGGCAAAGTTCCGATCAAGCTTCGCTGGTATGGCGACAGCTACATCGACATTCCGGTGCACAAGTAGGATTCGGCGCGATCTTCAGGCGATACGCTTTATGAGCGACATGGCCGCCGCCGGGTTATGTACCTTGTGGCCGCTGATGACATAGAGAAAGACGTCTCGCGGTTCAGCATCGCCGCTGCGCGGTTCGACGTACTGGAGGTCATCGGGCCTTGCTCCTGCGGCCCAGGTGCGGGCGCGCGACGCCCAGCGCTCCAGCGACGCGTCGGAATAGCCGGCAGGTTCGTTGGCTTGGGTGCCCATGATGCGCGCATAGACGAATGGCGCCGTCAGATCGGCGATTTGCAGGTAGCTCGAATCGCCCGCAATGACCACCGCAGTGCCATGTTTGCGCGCGAGTGCGATGAAGGCGGGCGTGCGAAAGCTCTCGTGCCGGACTTCAACGGCGTGACGCAGCGGGCGCCCTGCGATCTCGCGCGGCAGGAGTTTCAAAAAGGCTTCGAAGTCGGCGGCCTCAAACTCCTTGTCAGGCAAGAATTGCCAATTGATCGGGCCCAATTTGTGCTTCAGTTCCGCGACGCCGCTGTTGAAGAATCGCGCGATGGTGCCGCCCGCTTCAGCAAGCACCGTGCGGTTCATGGCGAAGCGCGGCGCCTTCAGTGAAAACACGAAATCATCCGGCGTTTCATCGCGCCACTTGGCATAGGTCGCAGGCTTCTGCGATCCGTAGTACGTGCCGTTGATTTCTATCGAGGTAAGATGACGGCTGGCGTGCTCGAGTTCGCGCTTCTGCGGCAGGTCCTCAGGATAGAATGTGCCGCGCCAGGGTTCATAGGTCCAGCCGCCGACGCCTATGCGGATTTTCGCGGCGGCGGATTTGCGCTGCGGCATGGCAACTACGCCACCAGCGCGTTGAGGTAATCGAAGCTCATGCGAACGGAATCGAGCCGGGGTCTGCTGAACGGCGGTTCTTGCTCGACATAGAACTGGCGCACCTTCGCCTGATAGGCTTTTGCAAGCAACGTCTTCCAATCGATGATGCCTTGTCCCACTTCGCACGGATCTTGCTGGAAGGCGAAATTCGGGCGGGTGCTGGCTTTGACGTCTTTGACGTGCATCGCCGAGAATCGGCGCGGATGAGCCGCCAACAGAGCCACCGGATCGGCGCCGGCCGCGACCACCCAACCGGCGTCCATCTCGAAGGTGACGAGAGCGGGATCGGTCCCTTGTATCAATTGGCCCAGTCCCGTGCCGTTGCCGACCGGCGCGAGTTCAACGTTATGATTGTGGTACGCGAAGCGCAGCCCGTACGGCTTGAGCGCAGCGGCTTTCGCATTGAGATAATCGGCAGTACGCTTCCAATCGTCCGCTGTCATCGAGGCACCGAGGCGTGCGGCCATTTGCGCGCCGCTTTCGCCCGCCAGAGGTGTCAACGAGAAGCGTTCGGGAATGTTGAACATCGGACAAACAACCGTACCGATCCCCAAGGTATGCGCGGCTTGCGCGAGAGTTGCGAGCTCATCGAGGTTTAGCCCGGTCTTGGAGTGCGGCGGAACGTGGATTGAGGGACATTTCAGCTGTACCCGATCGAGCGCCTGCCGCCAATCGTCAACCGTATGATCGGCCAAGCCGGCCAGTTCAACGGTTCGATAGCCGATCCGCGCAACCTCCGCCAAGGTGCCTGCAAAATCGCGCTGCAGATCCTCGCCGACGGTATAAAGCTGCAATCCTATGGGCAAACCCGTGCGCCGAAAAAAGGCCTGCGCGTGAGCGGTAGCCGCGCCCATGGCCCGGGCGCCGAGCAGAGTTCCCATGACGAGAAAGTCCCGCCGCGATAGCTTAAGCATTGTTTCCCCTTGCCGCTGCCTGGCAAACAATACCTTAGAGCGCTGCGCTATGCACTAGCGCCGCCCCGGGGCGCAACGCAAATTACCGGAAGCCGACGAATACCCTGCGTTGCTCGTCCCATAGGCGGAAGGTCAGGAATTTCAGGCTGGCCAGCAGCGTGATGGGCTTGATCGTCTTGAAGAAGGGATCCGCTTCATGACATTGCTGAAGATAGTAGTTCGGAATGCGGGGGCTCAAATGATGAATATGATGAAATCCAATATTGCCGGTAAACCATTGCAGGATGCGCGGCAGCTTATAGAATGAACTGCCTAGCAGCGCGGCTGCGGTGTAGTTCCATTCCTCGGAACGCGCCCAGAAAGCGCCCTCGAATTGATGCTGCACATAAAATAACCACAGCCCGAGCGCGCCGGCGAGCGCGGATACCGTAAGCTGAACCTGTATGAATGCTTTGAAGCCGATGATCGCGCTCATCACGAGTGTAATTACGAGCAACGCCAGATTCGTGCGATGAACCGAGCGGCGCTCTCGGGCCGGTGCCGCGGACGCCGCAAAACGATGATGGACGACAAAGATGTACAGCGGCGCGATTACGAAAAGAACAATGGGGCTGCGCGCGAACCGATAAGCAAAGCGCCGCCAGCGCGCGCTGCGAAGATATTCCTCCACGGTGAGCGTCCAAATATCGCCCGAGCCGCGTCGGTCCAGGTCGCCGGCCGTTCCATGGTGCAAGGCGTGTTGCCAGCGCCAGTGTCGATACGGTGTCAGCAGCAACACGCCGGCCACCGCGCCGGTCGCACTATTGGCACGTTTGGCTTTAAAGAACGATCCGTGGCCGCAGTCGTGAAAGATAATGAAAATTCGGACCAGAAAGCCGGCGGCAAGAATCGCGATCGGCAGCATCAGCCAATAGGAAATGATCAGCGCGCGGTCCATGAGAATCCACAGCAGCGCGTAGGGAAGGAACGAGTTGAAGACTTGCCAGCGAGCCCTCCACGCCGATGCTGCCTGAAATCTTGCGACGTTCTCCTTCGAAACGTCCGCAGCGCCAGAGCGGTGAAGGAGGTCGATAGGTGATGGGTTATCCATGGATTCAAGCGGCTGCGCGCATCCACCAAATTTGCGCGCCAGGTCAATTTGAGTCTGTGCGCCAGCGTACATTGAAGATCGATACCGAGGTCTGCCCGCTGCCACACTGCGCCACGGTTGCCCCACGGCCTTGCCACAAAGCATTGCGAAACTGCTCAGGTCGAGCCGCTTCGGCTTCACTGGGAGGGTGGCAACAATGTCTGGCCGCTTGGATGCTTTCTTCGAGTTCGTGCGACGTGCGCTCATTGAACCGCTCTGCCGCCTCGGCGCGCTCATCGCGACGGCCCTTCGGTTCGTCACCCTGAATCTGTGGCGTTTTCGTTGGCGGGCGGCGGCCGCGGCGGTCTCCGGTCTGATCGTCTACGGCCTTTGCACCCATCCGCCGTTCCAGACCGTGCGCCGCGGCGAAGTTTTGGCGCGCACCGACGCACTCGATGGATCGGTGAGCGTCTACACCAGCGGCACGGTGCTGGTACTGCCCGGAATCCATCAGGTGCGGCGCTACTCGATCCGCGACCAGGTGTATCGACCGGAGGACAGCGCGAGCGCGACGGGCCCCGCCCCCTTTCAGTCGATCGAGGGATTATCGATCGGCGTCGATCTAGCGGTGCGTTGGACCGTGGACCGCGCTCGCCTCGCCCAGATGTCAAAGGAGTTTCCGGACGACATCGGCGCGGATCTGGTCGCGCCCGCCGTTCAGGGAGTCGTCTATCCGACTTTTGCACGCTACTCGGTGCGGGAAATCTTCTCGCAACGGCGTACGGAAATTCGCGACGAGCTGATCGCGGCGCTCAGGCCCAAATTCGTTGCGATGGGGTTGGTTCTGCGTGAAGTCGAAATGGGCAAAGTCGATCTGCCCCCCGACTATCGGGCCGGAATGGAGAAGCTGCTGTCCGAGGAGCTGGAGACCGAAAAGATTCGTTACACCTTGCAGCTCAAAGAGGCGCAAGTCAAACAGCAGCAACTCGAGGCCGAAGCGGACAAGGTGCGCCGGCAAACGGCCGCCGAAGCGGCCGGCCAAGAGCAGGTGATCGCCGCGCGCGCCCAGGAAGAGACGATGAAACACATCCTGCCCTTCAAGCAGAAGCAGATCGAGCAACGGCAGCTCGAGGCTGAAGCCGATAAAGTCGCGCGCATACGCACGGCCGAGGGCGCCGCCGAGGCACGCCGCATCGAGGCCAGGGGCGAAGCCGACTCGCGGCAAAAACTCGCAGAGGCGGAGGCTTATCGACTGGATCTCGTCGGCAAGGCCAATGCCGGTCAGATGGAGCGCGAAGGCGCTCTGGTGGCGCGGTATCCGCTGCTCATTCAGAAGACGCTGGCGGACAAGCTATCCGATAAAGTCCAGGTCATCATCGCGCCGCTCCCCGCGGCCGGTAAGTTCATTGGTTCAAGTCTCATCGGCGATCAGAGCTCGCCGAATCCCGACGCGGGAGCCTCCCGGTGATGCTCGCCCTTGCGGCGTCGCTGGCCATCGTGATCCAGGATCGAGCGGCACTCCGTGCAGCGCCGCGTGCGGGCGCCGCCGAATTTACCCGGCTATGGCAAGGAGATGTGCTCGAGGTCCGAGGCGAACACGCCGGATATCTGAAGATCTACGATTATCATCGCGAGCGGGGCGGATACTTGCGCGGGGACACCGCCCGGCAAGTCGATCTTTCCGAGGCTGGGGCCTCTGAGCTGCTCGCCGTGTTGCGCTTCCTGCGCGATAGCCCCGGATCCGAGGCGCTCGGCATTAGCTACGGTGCGGCGTATCTGAAGTCCGCAGCACCGCGCACCATTACCGCCGAGCCCTTCGATGCCATCGCGCAAATGGCCGAGCGGCTCGCAGATCAGGCTTCCGGCAGCGCGGACCACGCCGCCGATTTCGCGCCGCACTTGGAAGTCGTGGAACAGTTCGGCGTTCGCATGCGAAGTTTCGAGCGCAACAACCGCATGCGCATCTGCTACGACGGCGAATTGTTTCGCCGGGTTATGACGTTCCCGGCGGCGCCCCCGGAGGCGCGTGCGCGTGCGGTCCTTGGCCTGACGCGGCCCGATTGCATCGATCCGGACTTGGGTCCCTTGGCGCGAGCGTCCCTCGATGCCGAACGCGCCCGACTGCTCGATCTGGTCAAAGCGGGCGAGTTGAACGCGCTGACGAGAAATCGCTTGCATGCGCGGCGCGCCGGCGTGTGGGCGGCAATTGCCTACGAGCAGGACCGCCGCGGCGCTGCCGCCGGCGCAGCCGCACAGCGCGCGCTCGCGGAGCTTCTCGCCGTGAATCCGCTCGATCTGGGCGATGATCGGCGGCCGGAGTACGTGGACGCCGTGCTGCGGGTCAGTGCCATCCGCTGGGCCGGAGCGATGCCCGCCGTACAGCCGGGAAGTTTCACTTTGATGGCGCTGCCGGGCGGCCCGGGCCAAACGTGTATCGTCCTCGAGGATGCACGTCAACCGCGCGCCGCCGCCATGCTGCGGCGCTGCACCTACGGGATCGTGAGGATGGCCTCGATACAGGCCGTTGCGCAAGGCCCGGCAATCGTGATCGCTGTGCAGCCGCTCGAGAGCTGGCGCGAGCTTTGGGTGTTTCATGAAAGGGCCGGAAGCTGGACGGTCGATGTGCTGCCGCCAGGACTCGACAATCCCGAGGAAGGTTACGTCGACTTCGCGGGGTACGCGCCCGCCACCAGGCGCCTGCTGATCGTCAGGGAGTTCAAGGACCGCGGACGGTTCCGCCGCAGCTTCGAGGAACTGCGGCTCGATGACCTGGCCTTGGTGCGTCAGGCCAGCAGTCCGGAGTTGCTGCGGGATTTTGGCCGCTGGCAGGACGTCGCGTGGCGACGCGACACGCTCGCATTGCATTAACGCGCTCGCCCTCGCGCCCATTCACCAGCCGACGCTTGCCGCCTGCTTGATGGCGGCCTTCACGCGGGCGCGCGTGAAGGGTATGTCGCGAGTCCGCGCTCCGATGGCGTTGGCCACCGCGTTGCTGAGCGCGTATGCCGCATAGGAATTCTGCTTTCCTTGAATTTTGGAAGAGGACTAGACTGAACGCGAAGGCGCAGAAACGGCAAGAGCTTCCGCAACGACGGCGTCGAGATGACAGGGTGGAGTCCATCGAGGGCTATTTCGGCGCTCAATCCAGCTTTCCATCCGCAGTGAGCACCGGGAAGGGCTAATGCCGCTCAGTCGGCGTAGGATGGGACATTGAGCAGCATGACGGCAGGAGAAAGCAGGGCATGAGAATGGCGACCGAGATTTGCAAGGGGAGGGGACTGAAAAAGCTGCTCGCGGTGCTTGCGCTCATGGTGCCGGCCGGTGAATTGGTGCTTGCCGATACGCCGGAGCCGACCACGAATACGCCGGCGCAGGCACAGGCAAGGCAGTTCGGGATTTTTTTCGGGGGGACGGCTTCACAGTACGATTTGTGCGTGAAGAAGGGCTTTCTACCCAAAGGCAACCAAAGTGCCGAGGAGATCGCCAAGTCTTTCTTGGAGAAAACATGGACGACGAACCAGAGCACGGACCAATCGGTGTATGTGCAGGACGGCTGGAATAAGATGAAGAAGGAAATTGCAGAAAACGAATCGTTCTACACGCGGGAGAGATGTGCTCCGGTGGGCAAGCAGTGGGCGAAATTGCTGGAGGTCATCCGCAAGAAATAACGGCGCGGATCGGCGGCGAATCCCGCCGGCCTTTTACGTGGTTCCCGGATGGGACGCTAGTAGACGTCGCGAAGGTAGCGCCCGTCCGCAGCAAGCGCGTGCATCTCGAGCTGCGCTTGCGCGGCGGAACGGCGGCCATGCTTTGCGATGATCGCCTGCAACGCTGCGTCGACATCCTTCGCCATGTGCGTCGCATCGCCGCAGACATAGATGATCGCGCCGTCCTGCAACCATGAAAAAATCTCCTTTCCGGCTTCGAGCATGCGATGCTGAACGTAAACCTTGTGCTCCTGGTCGCGTGAAAATGCGGTGTCGATACGGCTTAATGCATGCCCGGCGACGAAGGATTCGAACTCGGATCGATACAAGAAGTCGGAGGCCGCGCGGCGCTCCCCAAAGAACAGCCACGTGCGTCCGGTAAAGCCGTGCGTTCTGCGGTGATGAAGGAAGGCGCGAAACGGTGCGATACCTGTTCCAGAACCAATCATGATGATCGGTATGCCCGGATCGGACGGCAATCGAAAGCGCGGATTTTGCTGCACATAGACGCCGGTGGCATCGCCGGGGGCGAGCCGATCGGCAATCCAGGTGGAGGCTACGCCGCCGCGGCGTCGGCCGCCGCAGTCGTAGCTAACCACTGCAACCGTCAAATGCACTTCCCCCGGAAATGCCGCCAAACTGGAGGAGATGGAATAAAGGCGCGGTTTGAGCGCGGGCAGTAAGTCTACGAGTGCTTGGGCATGCGGAATCGTGCCGGGAAAGTCCTGCAGCAGATCGACAATATCCTTGCCGTAGAGAAAGGTTTTGAGCGCTGCGCTCCTCTCGCGTTGGATCAAAAATTGCAGGCTGTCGTCCGGGGTAAGGGCCGAGTAGTTGATGACGGTCGTTGCGGCCAGGGTGGTCAATTCACGCTTCGAGGTGAGCGCGTCGCCCAATCCCATTTGCTCGCCGTCGATCGTGACCGGTGATTCCGCTGCAAAACCGCTCAGCGCGAGCACCGCGTCGACCAGCTGCGGCGCCTGCCGCGGCCAAACTCCCAGCGCGTCGCCGGGTTCGTATTGCAGATCGGCATCTTTCAGGGAGAGAACGATGTGGCGCGTCTGCTTGTCCGATCCCGCGCCGCACAGTGACCTTTGCCCGAGCAAGCGGGCGGCAAATGGGCGCTGGCGCGACCACTGCGGCTCATTCGACTCGAGCGCACCCTCATCGCTCGCCTTGCCGCTTGCGGCCGAAGCTTCGGGGCTCGCCGCCGGCAGCGTTCGCCAAAGCGCGTCGCGAAACGATTTGAACGGTTTCTCGGCATCCCCATCGGCTTCGATTCGGTCCGTGAGGCGGATGGCCCCGAGAGCCGCGAATCGCTCGTCGATGTGTTGGCCAAACGAGCAGAACTTGCTGTAGCTTCTGTCACCGAGGGCCAACACGGCGTACTTGAGTCCGGTCAGAGGAGTTCCTTGCGCCGCCTGAATCTGCAGCGCAAATCCCGCGGCGCAGTCGGGTGCATCGCCATCGCCGTGCGTGCTGGCGATGACCAGCACATGCTCGAGCGTTGCCAGAACGTCGACCGATATGGAGCCGAGTTCGAGAAACTCCGCGTCGTAGCCGCGGCTGCGTGCTTCCTTGGCGAGTTTTTTCGCCAGTCCTTCGGCGGTGCCGGTTTGCGAGGCAAATAGAATTTTGACGGCGAGCCGCGGCGCGATGACCGCAGTTTGCGCGCGCGCGCGTTCGCTGAGCCCCTGCAATAGCCCGACAAAAAAGCCGTTGAGCCATGCTTGTTGTTCCGGATTGAACGGTGCGTCCTTGGGAAGCAGCTGGATCACCGGCTGCGCCTTTGGCACTGGCACCGCGCTCACCCGGCCGCGGCTCCCGCGAGTTTCTGCAAAGCGTCGATATCGTGCCTGCGCGCAAAATCGACGAAGCTCTCGCGCGAATGGCGGCCGTTCTGATACACCCGAAGCAGACCTTCGAGCAGGGCCGACAGCTCCTGGAAGGGAACATTTTTGGCGAATTCTCGTCCCAGTCCGCGCTCCTGTTCGACGCCGCCGGCGATGAATACGTGATATCCCTCGACCGCCCCGGAGGCAGTTTGCACTGAGCTTCCCAGTAAACCGATGTCGGCAACTCGATGCTGCGCGCAGGAGTTGGGGCACCCGGTCAAGTGAATGTTGATCGGGCCGTCCAACTCAAAGCGCTGCTCCAGATGCTTCGCGAGCTGCAGCGCATGCTGCTTGGTGTTGGTTGCGGAAAACCGGCAACCTGCGTTGCCGGTGCAGGCGACCAGACAGCCGCTGATCGCCGTTGCGCTCGCCTCATAGCCCATGGCGGAAATCATGCGCAGCGCCTGCGGCACGCGCTCGGTGCGCACATTGGGCAAAATCATGTTCTGCCACACGGTCGGGCGCAGCTCCCCATCGCCACAAGTGTCGGCCAGCCCTGCCAGCGCGCTCATTTGCGCCGCGCTCATGCGGCCCACCGGGATCGCGATGCCGATCGAGGATAATCCCGCTTGCGCCTGCGGATAAACCCCAATGTGGCCATGTTTGTCGACCGGCGGCCGCGGCGAACAATGCTCCGCGGCCAGAAATCGCAGATCGAACGCGAGCTTTGCTTGCACCAATTCCAGAAACTTCCCCGTGCCCAGTCGATCCAGCAAATAACATAGACGGCTCTTTTTACGATCGGTTCGGTCACCGTGTGCGGCAAACACCCGCAGCATGGCGCCGGCGAGCGGGACGCATTCTTCCGGCGCGACCAGCAGGCCGCAATCCGCCGCGAAGCGCAAATGACCGGTGACGCCGCCCAACAGCACGCGAAAGTAGACCCCGGGGGCAAACCCCGTTGCGGAGCTCACGCGCGTCGCAATAAATCCGATGTCATTGGTCTCGCAGGCAACGCTGAGGCGGCCGCCGCCGTCGAAGCTGACATTGAATTTGCGCGGCAGACCAAAAAGATCGCGGTTGTTCAAGAGATAGAACTGCAGTGCCCGCGCCATCGGGCGCGTGTCGATCATCTCCGTCGCATCGATGCCCGCGAGGGGCGAGGAAGTAATGTTGCGAACATTGTCGGCGCCTGAGCCGCGCGAAGTGAGTCCGGATTCCGCGAGCCGCATGAGGACTTCCACCATGTGCCTGGGAGCAATCTCGCGGATCTGAACGTTGCCGCGCGTCGTCAAGTCGCCGTAGCCGCCGCCGAGTTCCGACGCGATCCCTGCCAAGGTGCGCATTTGCCAGCTGCTCATCGCATTTGCGGGGATCCGAACCCTGACCATCAGCGAATCTTGCGCGGGCGCAACATAAAACAGGCCGTGAAATTTGAAGCGAAATATGTCGCCAAGTTGCGGGGCTTTGTTTTGCCGGGCGTGCTCGACGAGCTTGTCCCAGATATCGAGCGGATTGGCCTCGCGCTTGAGCTGCTCTTCGCGCGTGATTTCGTCAACCGGCCAACCAAACCACGGAGGATCGGCCGGTGCGCTTATGGCGAGGTTGGGGTCGGGCGTCTCTCTCGGGACTGCGCTTGCTGCGGCGAGACCGGCGGTAAATCCCTGCAGGTATTCTTTCTGTTCCTGCGTAAACGACATCGCTGCATCGTCTTCAGCCGCGTTCATCGCGATCCCTCAAGAGGTGAGGGTCGCCGCCGCCTCTAGGATGGTCGAAGCCGACTTACTTTGTTGCACGCGATAGGTCGAATACAGGGCAAGTCCCGTGAACAGCATGCCTCCGCACAGATTGCCAAGGGTTACCGGAATCTGATTCCACGCCCACCAGGATTCGACCGTGGTCTTGGCGCCCAACATGATACCGGCGGGTATCACGAACATATTGACGACTGCGTGCTCGTACCCTAGGCCGAAGAATATGCAGATGGGTATCCAGGCCGCGATGATCTTGGAGACCGTGGACTGCGCGACCGCGCCCATGACGACACCCATGCAAACCATCCAATTGCACAACATCGCCTTGGTGAACGCAGCCGCCCAACCGGCGCCGCCGTGGGCCGCATAAGCCAGCGTCTTCGCATCGGCGATGGCTGCTATGCGATCGCCCACCGCGCCGGCCGCAGTATTGCCGAACATCGTCAACGTGCCCCACGCCATGAGGGCAAAAATAAGACTGCCCGTCAAATTACCGAGCAATGACCAACCCCAGTTGCGCACGGTGTCGGAAAAGCGGACGGCGCCGTCCATCTGCGCCATCGGCATGACGGCGAAACTGCCGGTTACCAGCTCGAGATTGAGGAGCACAATCATGACGAAGCCCACCGGGAAGATGAGCGCGCCGACCATGGGAAGGCCCGTTTGAACGGCAGCCGTAATGGCGAGTTCCGTCGCAATGGCCAGGATTGCCCCCGCGAGCGCGCCACGAATCAAGATGTCCGATATGGACAGGGCAGCTTTACGTTTGCCGGCCTCGATCAACGCGGCGACGACGGTGGCTGGATTGCAGTAGTCCATCGATCCCCCCATGTGAAAGCAAGATTGTTGCGTCGGTGGAGTCCCGATTTCTCAGATCTTGCAAACGACATGCCACAACCGGGATGGTGGTGAAATCAGCCAATCTCCGCATAAATTCCAATGAACTGGCGCATGCGCGAGCCGTCGCCGCACCGTGAGCGTGCAATCGGGCGCGGCGAGGCCCTCGAAGAGTGCGCATCAGCGGCTTCTAGCGCGCAGAAGGCGGCGGTGTGCGCGCCTGAGCGGCGGTTTTCGGTGCAGGCTTCCCGGCGTCGAGATGGTTCCAATTTAGGATGGCGTTGAAGCCGAGGAAATAGGTTCCCTGCGTCTGCCAGCGCCAGAACGGCCGCAGCGCGAACATCACCACGTGGCCTTTTCCGACATTTGCATCGAGCACGAGAGGCCGCTCGGAGATCGCCTGGCCGCCCGCCAAGGTGCCGGAAAGCAGCATGTCATTCGGATCCTTCGGGAATTGCATGACGATGCGCGGAGGCAGATCGGGTTGGATGCCGCCGTATAAGTGCCGCATCTGGCGCATGTAGGCTGCTTCGTCGAACGGAAGCGCAGCAGGCTCCGCCGGTTGATCGTAGGGGGAAATGCGGATGGGTTCCGCATTCGGAGTGACGTTCTGTCCAAGGCCAGATCCGGAACCGCCACCTCCGCCCAAGCGTGCCTCGGCAACGGCAAAGACCGGCGCTTGATTGAAGTACACCGGGATATCCTTTTGGTCGTAACCGTAGGCGATCGGACTCTTGAGATCGGTCAATTGACCGCGCAGGATTGATCCGCGGGCGAACAGTTGGGCGGGATGCTCGACGCTGACGCCTCCCACCAGACCATAATCGGCGACAAAAGCGGAAGTCGATCCTTCGGTGATCAACGTGCCTCCGGCTGCCACGAACTTGGCAAGTTCGGCGAGGCCCTCGGCTTCCATGCCGCCGCGGATGTCATCGCTCTCGTCGAGCGCGCCGAGATTGGGCGTTAGAGCGGATTTTTTGTAGGGAATGGGATCCGGTCCGACTTTCGGTATGCCTCGGAAAATTGATTGCGACGTTCCGGCAACGTCGGGATAGATGATCACGTCGTACCGGGCGCGCAGATTGCCTTCGCGAAGCTTCTGATCGGCGAAATATTTGTACGGAACTCCGTAGTGATCAAGCGCCGCACGCACCCAACCCTCGTCTTGCGTGTTCTGCCAGGAATGCACGTAGCCGATGCGCGGAATCTCCATCTCGTGGGTTTTAACGGCTGGAATGGAGCCCACCGCCCAGGCGGAGAGGCCAAATTCCTGAATCGACGCGCGCAGCGCGTTCATCTTGGCGTTGGGAACAATGAATGCGCCGGCGCGAAACTTGTGGCCCTGGAGCTCAAAGTCCTCTTCCGCCGCAAGCATCTTGGTGCGCGCGTTTTTGAAACGGAACGACACCAACGCGTTGTCGGTGGTGTGGTCGATGATCAAAATGTCGCCGTTGCCTTCGATTCGACCCGCAGCGCTAACATCCGAGCTGATTAGACTCATCGGCTGGTCCAGGATGGAGCGGTCCTTCACGGGATTGAGCGTGATGTTGCGCAGGTACTGCATCGTCCAGCCGGTGTCATCATAGGGACGTGGGTTGGCAACCGGATAATTCTGCACGCTGAAATACATGTCGGCGAGAGTACGATAGGGCTGGTCGGCGCGAATGATGTAGTCGCCCGCGGCAACCTCGGTGTTGCCGGCTTTGAACGCGGAACCGGCGAGCTGCACTTCGAGGCCTTGGGCGCGCAGCGCGTTGATCATATCGGCCGCATCGGCGCGGCGGCGCTGGCCGGCGGGGATGACCCATGCGTAGGGGGCTTCGCTGCGACCCTGGTCGATCGCCCGCTTGCTCTTCATCCAATAATCTTCCAGATAAAGGTTGCGATCCGCGGCGACCTTATGAAGCGCGAACAGCAGCGCCGATTCTTGAATGTTGGTGTTATTGCGCGGTCCCCACTTGATGCTGGCAAGCGGCGGATTCGCCCGATACCATTCCCTGCTGATGGTGGCGGGGGGAAGACGCAGGTCGGGAACGAGGTCGGGACCGTAGCCCTGGACTTCATAAAAGCGGCCGAAGCTGTTGTGGGTGATCGCGATCCAGAAAAGATAGTTGGGAACCCAGCCGTCGTAAAAACCATAAGTGAACACGCCCGGGACGCCGCGCTTCGCCATCTCCATGACTTCGGTTTCAGCGAGCAGCCACCATTCGTCGACGGCGATCGGATCCAGGGAGTTGTTGTACGGGCCTGTGCCGGTGGATACGTAAAGATAAGATTGCGCCTCGTGCAAATCGTGCAGCACCGTGGGATGCCAGTCGAGCACTTCGCGCGTGATGTTCTGCGTCAGCTTCAGAAGCTGGCCCATGCCGTCCCGATTGTTGTCATGGGCGACGTATTTTCCCCAATACATCAGGGGCGGCCGCTGCTTGCCGGTTTTCTTGCCGTAATAGTACGAATCGACCTGTTTCTCGCGGCCGTCGGTTTCGACCACCGGCGTAATCAGCACGATCACGTTATTGCGGATCGCCTGAATGAACGGCGTCTCCTCGATCATGAGGCGATAAGCCAGCTCCAACAGCATTTCGGGGCCGCCGGTCTCGGGCGAATGGATGCCGCTGGTGATCCAGTAAATCGGCTTCGCCGTATGAATCAGCGCCTGCGCCTGTTCCTCCGTGATCTTTCTCGGGTCGCTGAGCTGGGCAAGCATGCTCTTGTAGCGATCGAGATCTTTAATGGTATTTTCGTCCGCGATGGCAAGCAGGACCTGGTCGCGGCCCTCTTCGGACTTCCCAATCTTCCAAAACTTGGCGCGCGGCGACGCTTGTGCGAGCGCTTCGTAGTAGCGATTGATGTCCTTCGAGTAAGTCAGTTCGCCGGGAGTGCCGGGGATTCGTCCGAAGAACTTCAATGGCGACGGGACTGAATCGGACGCGGGCATGTGATCCACCAATTCGGTGGAAATGCGTGAGTCCTGCAAATACTCCTTGATGAGCTTGGTGTAATCGTCGTCAAGTCTTTGCGGCACAGGCTTTGTTTGCGCGGGCGAAGGCGCTTGCGCGGCGGCGTTCTTCAGCGTAGCTAGCGAATAAAAAGCAAGAAAGACCGCCAAAAGGAATCGCTGCATAGGACCTCTCGTTGCAAAAGACCCGATCGCTTCGGCATCGGGCCGTTGCGAGACATTGTATAGGCGGATGGCGATGAAGCCATAAACAAATGAGCCCGGCCTGGATGCGCGACCGAAAGTTCGAACTAGAGGGAGCCCACTGCGCGCTGCAAGCGGTATTCCGCGACGAGAACATCGAACGCGGCCTCATCGTGGTTGGTGAGTGCGATGATCCGCAGCGTCTCCGCATCGAGCACTTGATTGTTGGTGCCCAGGCCGCTGCCATACAGTTCCCTGGCGATCCGCACATTCTCGTCCGATTGCGCGACGGCGGCCGACGCCGCGTGGATGCGGGCGGCAGCGTCTTCATGATTATAAAATGCGGTTTCGACATCGAGCCGCACGGTTGACCTAAGGTCGGCCAGGCGCGCCTCCGCGGCGTGAGCGCGACTTTTTAATGCGTGTGTCCGCGCTTGCAGTTGACCGCTGTCAAACAAGCGCCATTGGAAGCCGATTCCCACGGAGGCAAAATTCTGGCGGTCGAGGATTTCATTATCGACGTGGTTGTATCCAGCCTGCAGGACGATTTGGGGCAGGCCCTGCGCCCGCTCCGACCGCGCGGCTTGTTCGAGTCCTTCCTGCTGCGCTTGGATCGCCGCCAGTTCCGGGCGGCGCTCCAAAGCCTGGGCGATCAATGAGTCCAGCGAATCGGAGGAAGCTGATGCAGCATTCGTCTTGGGCTCATCCAGGTCCGGCCTGCGATCGAGCGGCTGGCCCACCCAGCGGTTGTAGGCGGCGTCGGCCAAACGCAGCGAATTGGCGGCCCGCAGCCGTTGTTGGGTTGCGTTGGCGAGCGCTACCTGAGCGGCTAGAACGTCCGATTGAGCAACCGCCTGTTTGTCGTACATCACCTGTACATCATCGGCATGCGCTTTTAGGCTGGCGACGTTGGATTCGGCGACTTCAAGTGCGTGGCGGGCACGGAAGACCGCGATATACGATTCCGCCACCGCAAGTTTCAAGTCCGCGGTGCTGCGCACTTCCATGGCGCTGGCGCCGCGCGCGCCGGCCGTGGCCACGCCGATTGCGCCGCTCAACTTGCCGGACGTCCAAATCGGCACGGAGACATTCGCACCGGCCATGCCATAACCGTCATGACGCCAAATGGGCGCTTGCAATTGTCCGCCGGGCGTCGCGATATTGAGATTCGGCGCGTTGTCGAACTGCGTATAGGAGCCTGAGAGGTCGAGCGCCGGCCAACGCTGGCGGATCGCTGCGCTCTTGTCGGCGTCCGCGGCCTCCCGATCGCTGCGCGCTGCGGCCACTCCGCCGTCGGATTGCAGAGCCATGGCCCACGCGTCCTTTAGAGACTCTGCGCTCGCGGCGAAGGGTATGCCGAGCGACGCCAAGACCAGCAGCGTCTGCAGAAGCAAGTTGAGAGGCTTTTTGGCGACTATTCGGCGACTCATTTGAAAATCTCCAACTCGCGTCAGGCGCGCTTCTTCAAGGAAACGATTCCGATCGCCTTCAAAACGTAGGTTTCATAAACCGGCGTCAGCGAGCCGGTGCGCACCTTGCGCATGAAGTATTTCTCAAAGGCAATTTTCGCCAAATGAACCCATTTTCCCTTCCTGGACCAGGTGACGTTGCGCGGCGGAATCTGCGGGAGCGCGACGAAGGCGGCGCCGGTGTCGCCGAAATCCGCCAGGCAGATCGCGTTCCACGTCGCCTCGCGATCGGCCGGCTGTCCGGCGATCTCCGCGGCGATATTGGCCGCCGTCGCCGAAACCATGGATTCAATCATGTAGCCCGTCTTCGGGGCGCCTGTCGGCACGGGGGTGACCTCGACGGGAGGGATCGCGACGCAAACGCCGACGGAATAGATGTTCTTGTAGGTCGGATTGCGTTGATGCTTGTCGATGAGCACGAAGCCGCGCGGATTGCAGAGTCCCGGTACCGCGGCGACCGCATCGACGCCTTTGAACGCAGGGATCACGGCGCTGTAGGCGAACGGCAGTTTGTGCTCCTTCTTGAGGGCACCATCCTCGGCGAGTTCTTGGACCGTCATTTCGTTTGGCGTTACCGACGTGATCTTGGCGTTGGTGATCCACTTGATATGCCGTTCGCGAAGCTCTGATTCCATCAGGCCTTTGCTGTCACCGACCCCGCCGAGCCCCATGTGGCCGATATACGGTTCGCTCGTCACGTAGGTCATGGGGACACGGTCGCGCAGCTTGCGCTTGCGCAGGTCCGCATCGATTACCATGGCCGTTTCGTAGGCAGGGCCGAAACAGCTGGCGCCGGGAGCGGCGCCGATGATGATGGGGCCCGGATTCTTCAAAAACTCCTGGTATTTGGTCCAAGCCTGTTCAGAATGATCCTGGCTGCACACCGACTGCGTGAAACCATGAGGGCCGAGGCCCGGCACTTCCTCGAACGCGAGACGGGGTCCCGTCGCAATGACGAGATAGTCGTACGCAAGCTCTTGGCCGTCATCGAGCGTGAGTTTTGAGTTCGCGGCATCGATCCTGGTGACTGTGTTGACGTGCCATTCGACGCCCTTGCGGTCGAGCGGCGATTGCATCTGCACCTGGGTTTCCCTCGAGGTTCTCCAGCCCACGGCGATCCACGGATTCGAGGGTGTGAATTCGAAGTAAGGCCGTGCTCCGATCAGCGTGACCCTGTGCTCCTTGCCCAAGTGCTTGCGCAGAGTGAAGGCGGCCGGTACCCCGCCCAAACCGGCGCCGATGACGATGACATGTGCCATAGAATCCCCCAGTTAGTGGACGCCCGCGCGGGAGCGCCGTAGATAGCCAAAATAGAGCAGTGGTATGAGCAGCAGCGTGAGGGCCGTCGACACCAGGATCCCGAAGATCAGCGAGATGGCGAGACCGTTGAAAATGGGATCGTCGAGAATGAAAAACGCGCCGATCATGGCAGCGAGCCCCGTGAGAATGATTGGACGCGCCCTGATGCTCGCGGCGCGAATCACGGCATCCGCCAACGGCTGCCCGGCGGCAATCTCCTGGTTGATGAAATCAACCAGCAAGATCGAATTGCGCACGATGATGCCGGCGAGGGCGATCATGCCGATCATGGAGGTCGCGGTGAAATTGGCGCCGAGCAAGGCATGCCCCGGCATGACGCCGATAATCGTGAGCGGGATCGGCGCCATGATGATCAGCGGCACCACGTAGGATCGAAACTGGGCGACGACCAGCAGATAGATGAATACGAGGCCCACGGCGTAGGCGAGGCCCATGTCGCGGAAGGTCTCGTAGGTGATGGTCCATTCCCCGTCCCACTTGATGCTGAAATCGCCCAAGGCGTCGGGAGGGCTGACGAATCGCTGAGTGAGCGCCTGGCCCGCCGGCGGCGCTTGGTTGATTTGGGAGACCAGGCTGAACATGCCGTACAAGGGACTGTCGAGTCGGCCCGCCATATCGCCGGTGACGAACACGACGGGCAAGAGGTCCTTGTGATAGATGGTCGGGTCCCACGTGGCTTGCGAGACGGTGACGGCTTCGGAGAGCGGCACGAGCGCACCGCTCGTCGATCGCAAGGGGAGGGCGAGCGCTTGATCGAGGCCGCGCTTGTCCGGCGACGCCAATTCGAGCCGCACGGCAATCGGATCGCGTTCGCGCCCCGCATGGATAAACGTGGCGTCCTGACCTGCCAGTGCGGTGGCGAGTGCATTCGCGACCTGTGCCTGTGAGATGCCGAGCAGGGCTGCTTTGGCACGGTCCAGCGCGACGATGAGGCGCAGGGCGGGCGCGCTCAAGGTGTCATCGGTGTCGACGATGTCCTTGGTCGCATCGAACTTTATTCGCAGGGCACGTCCGATCTTCTCTTGGCCGGCGTAGCTCGGGCCGTAAATTTCCGCCACGAGCGGCGCCTGGACCGGAGGGCCCGGTGGTACTTCAACGACTTGCACGGAGGCGGCGCCGAGCCGCTTTCCTTCCGCGGCGAGCGCGGGCCGAATCGCCCGCGCGATCTCATGACTCTTGCGGCTGCGGTTGGCTTTGTCGACGAGATTCACTTGAAGGTCGCCCTGGTTGGCCTCACCCCGCAGGTAGTACTGGCGCACCAGACCATTGAAATTGATCGGGGCCGCCGTTCCCGCATAGGCTTGAAAATCGGTGACTTCTGGAACCTGCCGCACGATATTGGACAATCCGGCAAGCACTCGCGCCGTGGATTCGACCGCTGTGCCCTGCGGCATGTTGACCACCACCTGGAACTCCGACTTGTTGTCGAAGGGCAGCATCTTCAATACAACGAGTTGAAAGACTGCGAGCAGTACCGCAACGACGATGGCTGCGGCGGTGCCGAGATAGAGTCGATGGCGGCGCTTGCGGGCGTCGGCGTTCACCAAAAAGGGGCTCATGAGGCGGACGAAGAAGCGATGCAGCCTGCCTTCCGTGTGCGCTTCCGCCGCGGCATCGTGCTTCTCCGCAGCAAACAGCTTGCGGCACATCCAGGGCGTAAATATGAGCGCCATGGCCAGCGAGATCAGCATCCCCATGCTCGCATTGATCGGGATCGGACCCATGTAGGGGCCCATGAGCCCCGAGACGAACGCCATCGGCAGCAATGCGGCTATCACGGTGAACGTTGCCAAAATGGTCGGGCCGCCCACCTCATCGACAGCCATGGGAATGATTTCGGCGAGGGTTCCCTGGCCGAGCGACAGATGCCGGTGCACATTCTCGACGATGACGATGGCATCATCGACCAGGATCCCGATCGAGAAGATCAGTGCGAACAAGGACACCCGATTGATCGTAAATCCCCAAGCCCAAGACGCGAACAGGGTCGCTGCCAGGGTGACGATGACGGCCGTGCCGACGACCACCGCTTCGCGCTTGCCCACCGCGAGCAAGACGAGCAGTACGACGGAGGTGGTGGCGAACAAGAGCTTTTCGATCAGTTTGGTCGCCTTGTCGTTGGCGGTGACTCCGTAGTTGCGAGTTACCGTGACTTCCACGCCGGCCGGTATGGTGATTCCCTTCAGTTGATCGACTCGATGGATGACGGCGGTGGCGACGTCAATCGCATTGGTACCGGCCTTCTTGGCGATGGCGATCGTCACGGCGGCCGCTTGAGCGACCGGCGCGATGCCGCGCTTGGCATCGGCAGGACCAGTGCCGAACCATGCGTAATGAGCCGGCGGACCCGGTGCATCGGTGACCGTCGCGACGTCGTCCAGGTAAATGGGTTTGCCGTCGCGCGCCGAAACGATCAAACCGCCCACATCGTCGCGGCTGGCGAGGAACTGTCCTGCCTGAACTGGGGAAAGCAGATTTCCGTTCAAGACTCCGTCCGATTGTCGGACGAGGTTGGCCGCCTGCAGGGCGCTTGCGAGGTCAGCGGCGGTGAGGCCGGCCGAGGTGAGGCGAGCAGGATCCAACTCTACGCGGATGAGAGGTTCATTGTCTCCGACCAGGTAGACATTGCGGGTGCCTGGCACGCGTTTGATCTCGCTTTCCGCGGCACGCGCTATTTGTCCGAGCTCATGCGCGCCGAGCGCCGGATCGCGACTCCACAGGGTCAAGGTGACGATGGGCACGTCATCGATGCCCTTGGGCTTGATGAGCGGCTGTCCAATCCCGACGCCGGCGGGCCGCCAGTCCTGGTTGGAATAAACGGCGTTGTAGAGGCGCACGATCGCGTCGTTACGGTGAATTCCGACTTCATATTGGACGGTGAGGACCGACAAGCCCGGACGTGAGACGGAATAGATGTGTTTGACGCCGGAAATCTCGCCCAATACCTTTTCCATCGGCGTCGACACGAGATTCTCCACCTGTTCCGAGCTTGCGCCAGGGAAGGGAATGAGAACATTCGCGAACGTCACGTCGATCTGCGGCTCTTCCTCGCGCGGCGTCACGAGCACGGCGAAGACCCCCATCAAAAGCGCCGTCAATGCCAGCAGCGGCGTGAGCCGATTCTCGAGGAAGAATCGCGCGAGCCGGCCGCTCAAGCCCAGCGGTTGATTCACTTGGCGGCCTGCGCCGGCGCGAGACGCGCGCTGGCTGCGATCGGATCAAGGGCGATCCGTTCGCCGGCAGACAAACCGGAAAGGATCTCGACCTTCTCTCCGAAACGGTGTCCAGGGCGCACGTAACGCAGCGACGCGGCGCCGTTTGAGTCGAGGACGTAAACACCCGTTACCTCGCCGCGCTCGATCACAGCCGTTGCGGGCACCAAGAGCCGGTCGGCTTGGCCGATCACGAGGCCCACTTTGACGTACATGCCGGGTGCGAGATCCACATCGCCGGGGGGCAGATCCAAGCGCGCCCGAAAGGTGCTGGAGGGGGTCGCGGCCTCGGGGAATATGGTGATCTTGGTCGCCCCGATCCGTTGGTCTCCGACGTAGATGGCGGCTTGCTTGAGCTTGCGCACCTGCATGACGATGCTTTGCGGAATCGACGTATTGACGCGCAGGTCGCGCAACGACAGACCGGTCATCAGGGGCGTGCCGGGGCCCACGGTTTCGCCCACCTCCACGAGCCGCTTCGTGACCACGCCGCCATATGGCGCACGAATCTCCGTATAACCCACTCCCTCGCGAGCCGCAGTCAATCCGGCTTCAGCGGCCGCGAGCCGACCGGCGGCCGAATCGCGGTTCGCCGTGGCTTGATCGAGCTGGGCCTTGGCCACCACCCGGCGCTGGAACAAATCGGCGATGCGTTGGTAGCTGGTGGCGGCCTCCTGGTTGCGAGCACGCGCCTCGGCGACCGCTGCTTCCGCCGCCTGGAGGCCGGCCCGTTGCTCGGTCCCCTTGAGCCGCACAATGACCGCACCTGCCGGAACCACGTCATTGACGTCATAGAGAATCTCCACCACTCGACCGCTCGTCTGCGCCGACACCGTGGCTTGGTTGACGGCCTCGATCGTCCCGTCCACGATCCTCTCGAGAGGCGTCTGAGTAGGCTCAACGATTTGGCTTGCAGGGGGAGATGCCGCCGCTGCCGGCGCTGAGGTCACGCTTTTACTGCAACTCGCCGCGCCCAAGCCCACGACCAAGAGCATGATGAGGCGGAATAGGCGATCCATGAGTGGCGCGGGCACGCCGTGAATTTCAGGAGAATGCATGGCCCGGCTGGATCCCAAGCCTCTTCAATACGATCGCCAATGGACAGAACCCCGTGAACGACGCTTGCAGCAGGTTGGCGCCGACGAAAGCCGCGAGCCAAAGCCAATTCAGGCTCACGAAGTGAGCGAGCAGCAAGCTCGCCAGCACCATGATGCCTGCAAATCTCATGACCAAACGCTCGATACTCATGACGGAACTCCTGTCGAATGAAACACAACCCAGAAAAGTTGGCACATAATATCAGCGCATGCTAAATTAGCAAATACGGAGATTTACCGTTGATGAGAGGGATTCCCCTTATGACAGACGGAGCGGCAGCTTCAAATAAAGCGGGCCGGCTGATGCCAGCAATGGATGAAATGCGGGGTCATGTGACCGAGGCGGCTGCCTTTTTGAAAGCGCTCGCGAACGATCAGCGGCTCCTGATCCTGTGCGCGCTGCTGGGGGGCTCGTTGTCGGTCGGCGACATCAACGAGCGCGTGCCGCTCAGCCAGTCGGCGCTCTCGCAGCATTTGGGCGTCCTACGCGATGCCGGTCTGGTTTCCACAACGCGACAGTCGCAAACAATTTATTACACGCTCGCTCGCGGCCCAGCCCTGCAGATCATGGAGGTGCTGTATGCAAAATTTTGCGCCCCAAGCGCGACAGGCGCCAAGAAGGCTCGTTGTCACCCGGCCAAGCGCAGCGGCAGATAACTCGAGAAAACTTGCCTCGTTCTAGCCGCCGTCTTATTGTCGGAGTTATTCAACTAACGTTTGCCGCGACGAATGGGCGGGAGAATCGGGATGCACCTCGGCTTTCGAGCGACACAGGCCGCGCTCCTGATGGCTGCGAGCATAGGCATGCTGAGCGCAGCGGCGGAACCGGGTGCGCGCGCGACGCTCACGATCCATGTCGATCAACCCGGTGTTCGCATCGATCGTCATATCTACGGCCAGTTCGCCGAACACTTGGGCCATGGAATATACGGGGGCCTGTGGGTGGGCGAGCACTCGGCGATTCCCAATGAGCGTGGTTTTCGAAAAGATGTCATCGGCGCGCTCCGTGAACTGAAGGTCCCCGTGGTTCGTTGGCCGGGCGGTTGTTTCGCGGATGAATATCACTGGCGCGATGGGATTGGGCCGCGTGACAAAAGGCCTGTGACAGTCAACACAAATTGGGGCGGGGTAGCCGAGACCAACCAGTTCGGCACGAATGAGTTCATGGATTTTGTGGAACTCATCGGCGCAGACGCCTACATCAACGGCAATGTCGGCACCGGTTCGCCGCGCGAGATGGCGGAGTGGCTGCAGTACCTGACATCCGACCAGAAGACGGCGATTACCGCCGAACGAGCGCGCAACGGCCATCCTAAGCCCTGGAAGGTGGCGTATTTCGGCATCGGCAACGAGGCCTGGGGCTGCGGCGGCAACATGTCGGTCGACTACTACGTCGATCTACTGCGCCAATATGGCAGCTTTCTCAAGACGCCGCGCGGCGCGCGGCCGCAAATCGTCGCAAGCGGCGGCCACGACAGCGATACCAGCTGGAGCGATACGATCGCAGCCAAGGCGGCCGAAGGCGTCAATGACGTGTCATTCCACTACTACACCATACCCGGCCAGAATTGGCAGCACAAAGGTGCCGCCATCGGATTCGGGGAAGAGGAGTGGATCGCGACGCTGGCGCACACCTTGGTCATGGACGATTTCATCAGCCACAATGCGGCGGCGCTCGAGCGGCACGATCCCAACAACAAAATTGGTTTGGCGGTGGACGAATGGGGCACCTGGTATGACCCTGAGCCCGGGCGCGAACCCGGTTTCCTCTATCAGCAAAACACGCTGCGCGATGCGCTGGTCGCCGCCGTCAACCTCAATATCTTTCACCAGCATGCGGAGCGCGTACGGTTGGCGAACATCGCTCAGATGGTGAATGTACTGCAGGCCATGATCTTGACCGACGGTCCGCAGATGGTACTGACCCCCACTTACCACGTGTTTTCACTCTACCGGCCATTCCAAGATGCCACGCTTTTACCCGCTGAACTGCAGGCGCCCGACTACCGTCTGGGGGCACTGAGCGTACCCTCGCTCAGCGTGTCGGCGGCGCGTGCGGCCAATGGGGCGATCGTCGTTGCGCTGGTCAACCTGGATCCGCACCGCACGCTGCAGGTCGATGGCAACTTGGTGGGGTTGACCGCGGGCAGGCTCAGCGCCAGCATCTTGAGTGCCGCGGCGATGGATGCGCGCAATACGTTCGAGGCACCTCACGCCGTCGAACCGAAAGTATTCGGCCAAGCGCAGCTGAGCGGCTCCCGGTTATCGGTGGCATTACCGGCAAAGTCGGTTGTGGTGCTGACTTTGCAGTAGCGCACCGTCCAGCCTCCGAGGTGAGGCCATGAATCGTCTTCTCAAAGCGGACCCCAGCCGCAATATTGTCATGGGACAGGCCGCATCGGCCTGTTGAAGTTCTCCGCAGGCGAAGCTATGGTAGCGCTACCGTCTGGCGGCCTTTTCCGATGTCCTGATCTGTTTCGCGGCATCTGATGGCGTGCTACGCGAAGCGCGGTAGGAGCCATTAGAAATGTCCCCATTACGCCGAATTGGCAGCGAATTCTCCGCCTCTCTTCTCCTGGCTGTGACGGTGAGTTCAAGCGCGCTCGCCGTCAATTTTTCGATGCAGGTGACCGAGAAGAACTATCTCGATACCCAGGGATTCAGCGTCTTTCTCTACGACAGCACGTATCATCCGGTTTTTGTGGATCAGAAGAACACGGCCATGGAAATGATTCTCCACGGCCAACGCATCGCCACCAATGGCGACTTGCGCCTGATGTCGACGCCAGAACAATGGGACCTGGTGGCGACCTTGAAAGGGCGCCAGGCAGACAAGGCCAACCGGCGGCTCACTGCGAGTCTCGCTTTCCCGACCTTCGATGTCAGCTATACGCTGGAGGTAATCGCAGAACCCGGGGGTGTAAAGGTCAGCATCAATCTCGACAAGCCGCTCCCGCCGAAGCTTGTCGGCCGGGCCGGATTCAACTTGGAATTTCTGCCCTCGATCTACATGGGCAAGGCATACATCGTGGACGGATCCAAGGCCGGCATTTTCCCGCGGACGCCCAACGATCCAATGATCACGATGCCACCGCTGCCCGATGAGCCAAAGAAAGCCTACTACCTGGAGGATTGGGATAAAGCCAAGGGTTATACCCAGCCGCTGCCGTTTGCCGAGGGCAAAAGCATCACCTTGGGGGTTGACGATTCGCTGGCGCGGGTGACCGTTGTCTCGGACACAGCGGCTCTTATGCTTTTCGATGGACGCAACCGCGCACAAAATGGTTGGTTCGTATTGCGTTCGCTGATTCCTTCGGGAAAGACTAGCGGTGCGATCGTGTGGCATATCAAACCTGACGTGATTCCCGGATGGACACGCCCACCTATGATTGCGCACAGCCAAGTCGGCTACGCGCCGGGCTTCTCCAAGGTGGCGGTGCTCGAACTCGATCCGAAATACACCGGGCCGCGGACGGCCAAAGTGATGCGCCTGACGGAAGGCGGAGCTTACCAGCAGGTGTTCGAGGGCCCGATTACGTCTTCGACGCCGTGGATGCGCTACGTTTACGCGAAATTTGATTTCACCGCGGTCAATGAGCCTGGCTTGTATGTTATCGAGTACGCGAAGCAGCGCACCGCACCCTTCCCGATCTCCAAGGATGTTTACGCCAATGTTTGGCAGGATAGCTTGGACCATCACCTCGCCGAACAGATGGATCACGTTTCAGTGCGCGAAGCCTATCGCCTGTGGCACGGCGCCTCCCACTTGGATGACGGCCGTATGGCGCCCGTGCTGGGAGAGCAATTCGACAACTGGAACCAGGCTGCGGCGATTGATGGCAAATTCAAGGGCGGCGATCATATTCCCGGAATGAACGTGGGCGGCTGGTACGACGCCGGCGATTTCGACCTGGAGGAACCTGCGCAACTGAGTGTGATTCAGAATCTCGCTCTGGCGTATCGCGAATTCGATCTCAAATACGATGAACTGACCGTAGATGAAGCCGCGCGCTCGGTTGAAATGCACCGACCCGATGGCGTGCCGGACACGGTTGAACAGGTCAAGCACGGCGCACTGCTCATCTTGGCGCAGTTCCGCAATATCGGTCACTCGATTCGCGGCACGCACGAACCGGACTTGCGTCAATATACTCACCTCGGCGATGCAGCATCGAAGACCGACGGCCGTATCTACGATCCCAACCTGGGACCCAACGAAGTAAAGGGCGATTATTCTGGCCGGCCGGATGACCGCTGGATCTTCACCACGACAAACGCCGTCCTTCAATGGAACGCGATCGCAGCCCTGGCTGCAGCGTCCGATGTGCTGAAGGGCTGGGATGACGCATTAGCGCAAGACTGTCTCGAGACCGCGATCAAGGCATGGAACAGCGAGAATGTTCATCCAACGCCGCAACCGCTCAACCGCGGATGGGACGAAGCGGCTCCCGAGCATCGGACCGGAAGCGGCGTGCTGGCTGCATCGCAGGGAATCGTGTCGGGCGCTCACAGCAGTGCTCACGGTTCGGGTAGATCGGCCAGGCCGATACCGACTGGCACCGGCGTAGGTCTTGGCCGCGGCAACCCCGACATTGGACAGGACTGGGCTGCGGCGCTGGAACTGACGATCGCCACGCATGGCGCAGAGCCTTATAGGTCCCGTCTGCAGGAATTGTTCCCACAAATGATTACGCCGCAGCAGATGGGCAAACGTGGATGGATGGCCGTCCGAGCGCTGCCGTATCTGGCCGCTCACGCAAAGGACGAGATGCGGGAAGCCGTCAAAATCTACCTGGCGGATTTGAATAAGCAGTTGGACGGCACCCCCTTTGGCGTGCCTCCGAGTTTGGGCACTTGGGGTGGCTCAAGCGCCGTGGTCGACATGGCCATCCGTATGTACTTTCTCCACAAAGCGTTTCCGGACCTTGTGGGTCCGGAATATACGCTTCGCGCCGTCAACTACATTCTCGGCACGCACCCAGTCTCCAGCACTTCCTATGTCGCCGGCGTCGGAACCGTCTCGAAAACCAAGACCTACAGCAACAATCGCGCGGACAACGCCTACATACCGGGCGCCGTGATTCCTGGATACGTCATCATCAAACCCGATTTCCCGGAGTGCATCGATGACTTTGGCTTTCTCTGGTTCGAGGACGAGGCCGTGGTGGCCGGATCGGCCAGCTGGGTCGTGGCTGGCAACGCCGCGGACGCGATCACCAAAGAACTAGAAGACCGGAGGAGGTAGGCCGGTGAAATAGATGTCATTATGGGGCGGCTTTCCCTCAAAGAAGAACTGAACCGGCAAGCGCACCTCGGGGTGTCGGCCAGTGAGGTACCGATGATGCGAAGAATCGCGATGTTGAGAGAGGACGCCGGCAAGGGCGGCGGCGGCCGGCGCAGCGAGCCCAAGAACGTGCTGGGCGATCGACTCGAAGTCTGCTCCTTGAGCCCGATGACCGGGTTTTTTCGCGACGGTTGCTGCGACACCAGCCGCGAGGACATCGGCAGCCACACGGTGTGCGCCGTCATGACCGCGGGATTTCTCGAGTATTCGAAGTCCTGCGGCAATGATCTGTCGACGCCGGTCCCGGAATTCGGCTTTCCGGGGCTGAAACCCGGTGATCGCTGGTGTCTGTGCGCACCTCGATGGCAGCAAGCGCAGCAAGCGGGACGTGCGCCGCGCGTGGTCCTGCGCGCGACACATGAAGGTGCCTTGAGCTTCTGCTCGCTCGCGGACCTCAAACGCTCAGCAGCCGACCTCGACTGACTCCCGCCCGTATCGGGCGAAGATGAAGCAACAGGGCTTTCGGCAAATCAGCATTTGGGTTCCGGATACCAAGTCGCCGAAGTTTCGCCAGGAATGCCGTCGTCAATCGCGGCTCACGAGTGCGGTTGCAGGTGGGGGGCAGACGAAGTATTGCTAAGCGAGTCGCTAGCTCTTGCAGAGAAGGCCGCGCTTCGAGTCAGCGTCCAGCTTTAAAATTGCAGCTGCACGGAGCTACTAGGCTGAAACGTGACTTTACCGACGTCCAAGAACAGCCGAATGGTTGAGCGATTTTTCCGCTCGTAAACAGGAACCGTTTCTGGACCGCCAGCTTCTTGGAACTGGATCTGTAAGTGGTGACCTGCGACTCCTACGTCCCGAATGTAAGCGACGGAGGTTCAAATCTTAATAAAGCTTTTCGCGTGCGAAATTGGTTTTGGCAGCCGCTCTCAGCCTGAGGGAGGTGTGCGCCAGCCTATGAAATGCAGCTTGACCTTGCCATATGCTAGGCATATGCTAGCAGCATGTCGTCCGAGATTACGCGATGAAGCGTGCGCGAGCAGGAAAGAGTAAATCAGTGATGTCGAAGGCGGCGGCGAAGTCGACATCCAATACAGTCTCCAAGCGAGCGTCCATATTTCGCAATGGGGCGAACCAGGCCGTGCGACTTCCGCAAGAGTTGCGATTCCCGGCAGAGGTCAAGGAAGTCCGGATTCGAAAACAAGGGGACGGGTTGCTCCTTTCCCCGATCAAGCCGAATTGGGGATCGTTCTTCGCAATGAACGTGGACGTACCCGACGACTTTCTTGAAGACCGCGACGATTCATCTCCGCAGCCGCGTGATCCGCTATGACGGGGTTCATGCTGGATACTGACATCTCGAGCTACATCATCAAGCGACGACCTGCGACACTGGTGGACAAGTTCGAGAAACATTCCGAGACGCTCAATGTGTCGGTGATCACCGCGGCGGAGTTGCGTTTTGGCGCGGAGAAGGCGGGTCGGCCTCAACTCGCTGAATTGGTCGAGGCATACTTGGATCGACTGGCGATTTTGGATTGGACCGACGAAGTCACGCCGCACTATGCACGGATCCGCGCGGGGTTGGAGCTTGCCGGGAAGCCGACCGGGAACATGGACCTTCTCATCGCTGCGCACGCGGTTTCCCAGGGCATGACCGTGGTCACGAATAATGTCAAACATTTCTCGAACGTACCCGACCTCAAGGTGGAGCTGTGGAAGTGATCTTGCTATGTTCGATGCAGCTCGAGCGGCGCTAATTGCGGCTCAGAAGCCGCCGGAATCGGAAGCGATCAAGACGCGCAGCGGACTGATCTCCGCATTCAGCCTTCAACTCGTTAAGACCGGTCACGTTTCCATCGAACTCGGCAAGTCATTCAGCAAGGTCGCTGACATCCGGCTGTTCGCCGACTACTCCGACTAAGAAGTGAGCGGGGCGATCGAGCAAGCGGCAGCATTCGTGGGAAAGATGCGCGAGAGAGCAGCGTCCCAGGCGTAGATGTCAAGGAGACAAGTCAGGGACCGTACTTTTGCACACGGATCAAATCAGTGGTCGGGGTGACAGGATTTCAACCTATTGGACTCCACAAGACGCCACTAAACACCACAAGACACGGGTTTTGGTGTCAGCGATTTGCCATCGATTGACCGCAAGGATGCAAGGACTGGCCGAGGCACGCAGCGCTCCTTGACGACGAACGGTCGATCCGGGAGAATGTGGTATTGCAAAGCATATAGGCATATTTATGCGTTCCACTTTTGATCTCCCGGATAGCCTCGTCAAGCGCGCAAAAATTGCGGCGGTCAAGCGCGGTTCTACCCTGCGGGATCTAGTCGCCGAAGGTCTACGTCGAGTCTTATCGGATGAACAGTGCGTACAGCGAAAGAGGATGACCGAGGCGCCGGTCAAACTGCCTCCGGGCAAAACAATTCCTGTGCTTTCAAATAGCGAAATCGCAACGCTGTTCGATCACGAGGATTTGGCGAACCTCCATGACGTGTATCGCGGACGCTAACGTCCTTTTCCCGCTGCTTGTAGATCGTCACGTTGCGCATGAGGCGGCACGACACTGGTGGGAGAAGAGATCCGACGAAAGTGTCGGCTTGTGCCTGTTGACGCGCATGGCTGTGCTGCGTCTATTGACCAATCGCGTTGCAATGAATGGTGCTCCGACGGCACCGGAGGTTGCGCTGAATGCCTGGCAGATTCTTGCTGCTGATCCGCGGTCCGTTTTTGTTGATGTTGCGCCGTCCACGCACGAGAAGTTTTTTGCTTCAATGGTTGCGGGCAGAAAACCGACGCCGAATCTTTGGACGGATGCGTGGCTCGCGGCATTGGCGCGATCACTCGATCATGATCTCGTGACTTTCGATCGAGGATTTAAATCCTTCGACGGAATCAAACTGAACGTACTCAATATCGAGGGAGAGTAAACCGCTGCGCAATGACCCGATCGCGATTCGTTTGATCGATCGATTGAATAATTTGACTGTTATTTCCGGGGGAACATTTGTTGCCGGTGCCCCCAGAAAATCAATGGTCGGGGTGACAGGATTTGAACCTGCGACTCCTACGTCCCGAACGTAGCCCGTTGGCCTGCCACGTGACTGAATTACTCGATCCGTCAGTAGGTTAGCACGCCGGACGGGAGGAGCATACCCCCGCAATGCGATTCGAATCGATGGCAAATCGCTGACACCAAAACCCGTGTCTACTTGCGTCTAGTGGTGTCTTGTGGAGCCCTACGCCTCGCGACATCCAACGACTTCGATTCGCGTCAATTACCGGCTCGTGGCAGCATTGGAATGCGTAAATGGCCTTTCACATCACGCGTAGGCGCATTTGATTCCAATTCGAATGAAAGAATTTCATCCTCATCTGGAGATTCTGCCGCCAGCACAGGCGCGTCTATGGCGGGAACTGTCTACCTTGCCCGACCAATTCGTGTTGTACGGTGGAACCGCTCTGGCACTTCATTTAGGACACCGAAATTCCGTTGACTTCGATTTCTTTGCTAGGGCCCCGCTTAATCTGTCGCAATTGGAAGGCGAGATTCCATTCTTGGCAGGTGCCAAAATAATTCAACGCGAGAAGAATACTTTGAGCGCGATTGTGGAGCGCGGCGATCCGGTCAAGGTCTCCTTTTTTGGCGTGCCAAAATTGCCGCAATTGGAGCCCGCACATGTCGTCGAGGAAAACAATCTAAAGGTTGCGTCATTGCTCGATCTGGCCGGAACGAAGGCATCGGTGATACAGGTGCGCGCTGAGGCGAAGGATTATCTGGATTTAGACGCGCTAATGAGACTCGGCGAGGTCGATCTGGCGACCGCGCTGTCCGCAGCGCACGCACTCTATGGACAGACATTCAATCCCGAAGTGACGCTGAAAGCGCTGTCATATTTCGATGACGGCAATCTGCGCGACCTTCCGAACGACTTAAAGCTCCGCCTGGTCGAAGCCGCTCGAGAAGTCGATCTCGATCATCTGCCAGTTCTTGGTGCTGAATTTCGGCGAGCTGATATGGACCATGGATTAGAGCAATGAAAGCGATCCCGGTCACACCGCTTACTCTGGATATTGCGCGGCGGATCATTTGGTTCGAGCCTCCGGATCATGCGCTCGCAGATCCAATTCGCTTCATGACGTATGCCATGACCTACGCTCGCCACGAAGACATGCGGCTTATCCGCTGTTTTGTTTCCGATGATGATATGCGCGACGCTCTGGACCACGCTCCCCCGGGGATCATCGATCCTCGCTCATGGGCTTACTGGAACTCCAAGTTGGGCCGATATCCGCCGCCGCCGATTCCGGTGCGAAGGTTGACCACGCACGCCGACGGTCAAGATCCGTTCACTGCGCGTAATCCTGTCCCTGCACAGAATATCGATCTTGAGGATCAGCGGCGAGCGGGCAGGGCGGCATGGCAAGAATTTCGCAAGCACGAATCCCCCGTGCCCGATTTGGAGGAAGTGCGGCGTCGAGCGCGCGAGGATTGGCGCAAAAAATACAGTGAGCAAAAATGAGTGGTCGGGGTGACAGGATTTGAACCTGCGACTCCTACGTCCCGAACGTAGTGCTCTACCAGGCTGAGCTACACCCCGAAATCGGCCGCCAATCAGTTCTTACGCGCTACCGCGAACTTCGCCAGTTCACTCAGACCTTCTTTGAATGCACTCTCGGGAAGGGGAGCCAGCGCCGCAAGGGCCTGATCTGCCTCGCATTGAGCGAGGCGCGCAGTGTACGCAAGCCCCCCGAGGCTTGCAACGGCACGCGTGATTTCCTCCAAATGGACCAATCCGCCGTTCTCGATGGCGTGTCGGATCATGGTTCTCTGGGTTTCGTTGCCGTGCTGCATTGCGTAGATCAGCGGTAGCGTGGGTTTCCCCTCCGCCAGGTCATCGCCCAAGTGTTTCCCGAGACTGGCTTCGTCGGCCTGATAATCGAGCGCATCGTCGACCAGCTGGAACGCGGTCCCAATGTGACGGCCGTACAGCGCCAAAGATTCCTCCATCGCCGGCGGTGCATCGCTCAAAACCGCGGCTATCTGCGCGCCGGCCTCGAACAGCCGCGCAGTCTTGCGCCGAATCACATCGATGTAGCGCGCTTCGGTGGTGTGGGGGTCGCGAGCGTTCATGAGCTGCAGCACTTCGCCCTCGGCGATGGCATTGGTGGCATCTGCCAGAATCTGCATGATCCGCATGCGGTCCAGCGTTACCATCATTTGAAAGGCGCGGGAGTAGAGAAAATCGCCCACCAACACGCTGGTGGCATTGCCGAATACCTCATTCGCGGTATCGCGGCCGCGGCGCAGCGACGATTCGTCCACCACATCGTCGTGCAGCAAGGTGGCGGTGTGGATGAATTCGATGATGGCGGCCGCATCGATGTGGCGTTCGCCCGAATGCCCGCATGCGCGCGCCGCGAGCAGCACCAGCAGCGGGCGCAGGCGCTTGCCGCCGGCATAAATGATGTAGGTGGCGACCTGGTCAACCAAAGCCACTTTGCTGTGCAAACGCTGTTTGACGACCCGATCGACGGCCTCGAAATCAGCGGTTACCAATCCACGAATCTGTTCTAGTGTCATGCCGCGCTCGGAGAATGCGCCATGGTACCTAAGATCGGTCGGACTGGCGCGGCACCCGCGGAATCACGCCACGGGTTGGTGCCGGCGCCGGCCGCGGACCCGGCATTATGGAAATGGCCGGTGCGGATGGGGCGGGAACGGCATTTCGGCTTTTTCGGGCCAAAATCAGGCGGGTTTGACCCGCCAGCCCCTACCCGATAGAATCCACGGCTCTTTTGCGGCCTCGCAGGCCGCCCTCGGAGTTGCAACCATGTATGCCGTGATCGCCACGGGCGGTAAACAATACCGCGTCCAAGAAGGTGCCGTCGTCCGCGTCGAAAAGCTCGATGCCGACCAGGGTGCGAACGTCGAATTCAATCAGGTGCTGCTGGTCGGCGCCGGCTCCTCGGTCACCATCGGCGCCCCCTATGTGGGCACAGCCAAAGTGACCGCGACCGTCGAAGGTCATGGCAAGGGCGACAAGGTGCGAATCGTGAAGTTTCGCCGCCGCAAGCATTACAAGCGCGAGAAGACCCATCGGCAGCCCTATACCGATGTGAAGATCACTTCGATCGTCGCTTAAGAGTCGGAGACTACTTATATGGCACACAAAAAAGCTGGCGGCAGTACTCGCAACGGCCGCGATTCGCATTCCAAGCGGTTGGGCGTCAAGAAGTTCGGCGGTGAGGATGTGCTCGCGGGCAACATCTTGATCCGTCAGCGCGGCACCCAATATCGTCCCGGCGTCAACGTCGGCATCGGTACCGATCACACCCTGTTCGCCAAGGCTCACGGTACAGTGGAGTTTCGCGTCAAAGGCATTGAGCAGCACACCTACGTCAACGTCATTCGAAAGTAACGCATTTCGGGCGCGCGGTACGCGCACCGTAGAATCGAAGGGGGCAGGGCAACCGTGCCCCCTTAGTTTTTTGTGAACCCATCATGAAATTTGTCGATGAAGCCAAACTCAAGGTGCAGGCCGGCAACGGCGGCCGCGGCTGCGTAAGTTTCCGGCGCGAAAAGTTCGTGCCCTTCGGCGGCCCGGACGGCGGCGATGGGGGCTTGGGCGGCAGCGTTTACTTGAAAGCGGTCGAGGGCATGAACACGCTGGCGGACTTTCGTATTTCTCGCACCTACAAGGGTCAGAACGGCGAGAGCGGCAGCGGCAATGACTGCACCGGTCACGGCGGCGATGACACCTACGTGTCCATTCCGATCGGCACCGTGGTCACCGACACCGACACGGGCGAGACCCTGGGCGATCTGACCGTCGAAGGTCAAACGTTGCTGGTTGCCAAGGGCGGCAAGGGCGGCTGGGGCAACACGCGCTTCAAATCCAGTACCAATCGCACGCCGCGCAAGTCCGGGCTCGGTTTACCCGGCGAGAAGCGCGAGCTTCAGCTCGAACTGAAGTTGATCGCCGATGTCGGCTTGCTGGGATTGCCCAACGCAGGCAAATCCACTTTGATCCGCGCCGTTTCGGCGGCGCGGCCCAAGGTCGCCGATTACCCGTTCACCACATTGCATCCGAACCTGGGCGTCGTGTCCGTGGGACTGGGGCGCAGCTTTGTGATGGCGGATATACCGGGATTGATCGAGGGCGCCGCGGATGGCGCCGGCTTGGGAATTCGCTTCCTGAAACATTTGCAGCGAACGCGCGTGTTGCTGCACCTGATCGACATCGCGCCGCCGGACCCGGCTGCCGATCCGGTCAAGGATGCCCGCACCATCGTCGCGGAATTGAAGAAGTTTGCCGCAGACTTGGCCAAAAAAGAGCGCTGGCTGCTCATCAATAAGATTGATCTATTGGAGCCGAAGGAAGCGCAGCGGCGCGCCAAGGAGATCGTGCGGCGCCTGCGCTGGAAGGGGCCGGTCCTTTTGATCTCCGGAGCGACCGGCGAGGGCACGGAAGAGCTCAAACAAGCGGTGATGCGTTATTTGGAGGAGCACCCGCGCGCGCCCGCAAGTTCTGCCGCAACATCCCACCAGGCCGTTCAATAAAAAAGCCGGCATTGCCGGCTTGATTTCGTTCGCCAGCCGCAAAAGGCCTATTTTGCGAGCGCGCGAACCTGCTTGGTGAGGCGGCTCTTATGCCTCGCAGCCTTGTTGCGATGAATGATGCCTTTGTTGACCATGCTGTCGATCACGGGCGTTGCTTCGTCGAGCGCGGTTGCCGCCTCGGCGTGCTTGCCGGCTTTGAGCGCCAGGGTTGCCTTGCGGATGGCGCTGCGCAGCTGCGAAGTCAGCGCGTCATTCCGGGCGCGATGCACGGTCGACTGTCGGGCAGCCTTTTCAGCAGATTTCGTATTCGCCAAGCGAGACACTCCTTTAAAAGAGCCGCGTAGCTTGCCGATTGACCTGACCGTTGTCAATTCGCGGACCGGACGCTCTGGGGAGGCTTGCTATAGTGGGCCCACTGAAAAGCAGGAAACCTGAGTATAATCCGGGGTTTCGCCATGGAACTAGTTCGCGGTCTGCATAATATGTCGCAGCGCCCAAAGGGCTGCGTGCTTACCGTAGGCAATTACGATGGTGTGCATTTAGGGCACCAAAAGATGATCGGTGTGCTGAAGCAGCGCGCCGCGGAATTACGTTCGACATCGACCGTCTTGGTCTTTGAGCCGAGTTCCAAGGAGTTCATCGACCCCGAGGGCGCGCCGCCGCGCCTCACCCGTTGGCGAGAGAAGTATCTTGCGCTGGCGGCGCTCGGCGTCGATCGTCTGGTGACCTTGCGGTTCGATGAGGCCATGCGCGCGATGACGCCCGGGAGCTTCGTCGCACAGATTGTCGAGGGCTTGGGTACCCGGCATATCGTGGTGGGAGATGATTTTCGCTACGGATGCAATGCCGGCGGCACCATCGACAGCCTGCGCGCGGCCGGCGCGGCGCGCGGCTTCGGCGTCGAACAGATTGCACCGTTCGTCTTCGATGGCGTGCGCGTCAGCAGTACCGCGGTGCGCGAGCGCTTGGCCCAGAGCAATTTCGCGGGGGCGCAGCGCCTGCTCGGGCGTCCTTATCGAATGCTCGGCCGAGTCGTGCACGGCAGCGAGTTGGGACGCACGTTGGGTTTTCCGACGGCGAACCTGCGGCTCATGCGGCGCAGGCCGCCGGTGGAGGGTGTCATGGCGGTGCGTGTTTTTGGCATTGCGCCGGAAGGGTTGACCGCGGTGGCGAGCTTGGGAACGCGGCCTACCGTCGATGGCAGCAACATGCTGCTGGAAGTCCATGTTTTTGATTTCGCCGAGGACCTGTATGGGCGAGAGATCGAAGTGGAGTTCGTCGCCAAGCTGCGCGATGAGGTCAAATTCGATTCCTTGGATGCGCTGATTGTGCAAATGAAGGTCGATGCCGCGCAGGCGCGCGACCTGCTGTCGAAGGTGAGCTGTGACTGATTACAAAAGTACGATCAATTTGCCGGTAACCGGTTTTCCCATGAAGGCCGACCTTGCCAAGCGCGAGCCTGAAATGCTCGCTGCGTGGGAGCGCGAGGATGTGTACGGCAAGATTCGCAAGGTCGCAAAAGGCCGCCCGACATTTATTCTCACCGACGGGCCACCCTATGCGAACGGCGCGCTGCATTTAGGACATTCGCTCAACAAAATTCTCAAGGACATCATCGTCAAGTCGCGCACCTTGGACGGCTACGATGCCCCGTACGTGCCCGGCTGGGACTGCCATGGTTTGCCGATTGAAATGCAGGTCGAAAAGACCCATGGCCGCGTCGGACAGAAAATCAACGCCAAGGCGTTTCGCGCGGCCTGCCGCGAATATGCGCTCAAGCAGGTGGACTTGCAGCGTGGCGAATTCAAGCGCTTGGGGGTGCTCGGCGACTGGGATCATCCATACCTGACCATGGCGCCGCGCTTCGAAGCCGAGCAGCTGCGCGCCTTTTCCCTGATCATCAAAAATGGGCATTTGTACAAGGGTTTCAAGCCGGTGCACTGGTGCCTCAACTGCCGCTCGGCACTGGCCGAGGCCGAAGTGGAGTACGAGGACAAGACCTCGCCCAGCGTCTATGTGCGATTCGAAGTTCTCGATCACGCGGACCTGGCGCGCCGCTTAGGGATCTCATCCGAACAGCAGCAGGCGTTGTCCGATGAGCCGACATCGATTGCCATTTGGACCACCACGCCATGGACCCTGCCGGCCAATCGCGCGGTGGCCGTGCATCCGCAGTACTCCTACTCGCTGGTGGAATTTGAACTGGGCGGCGTGCGCGAGCGACTACTGCTCGCCGAGGAGTTGATCTCGGCCGTCATGCAGGCTCTGGGGGTGACCACCTGGGTCGCCATTGCGCAGGCCAAGGGAGAGGCGCTCGAGTATCTGACGCTGCAGCATCCTTTTTACGAACGCCAGGTGCCGATCATTTTGGGCGATCACGTGACGCTCGATACCGGCACGGGCGCCGTACATACCTCGCCGGGACATGGCCTCGAGGATTACATCGTCGGCCGGCGCTACCAGTTGGAAATCGACAATCCCGTCGGCGGCGATGGTCGATTTCTGCCCGGGACGCCGATTTTCGAAGGGGAACAGGTGTTCGATGCGAACGCCCACATCATCAAGGTGCTCATCGACAATGCGCGTCTATTGAAGGATGAGCCGTACCATCACTCCTACCCGCATTGCTGGCGTCATAAGACGCCGGTGATTTTCCGCGCGACTCCGCAGTGGTTCATCAGCATGGAACAAGCGGGACTGCGCAAGGCGGCGCTCGAGGCGATTTCGCACGTCGACTGGATGCCGGCATGGGGAGAACAGCGCATCACCAGCATGATCGCGGCGCGCCCGGATTGGTGCGTATCGCGGCAGAGGACCTGGGGGGTTCCGATCCCATTGTTCGTCGACAAGGTGTCCGGGGAGCTGCATCCGCGCACCCATGAGTTGATCGCGGAAGTTGCCAAGCTGGTGGAACGCGACGGCATCGACGCGTGGTTCGACCTGGACGCGGCCACCCAGTTGGGCGTCGACTTGAACCAATACGACAAGGCCACCGACGTCATGGACGTGTGGTTCGATTCCGGCGTGGTGCATCACTGTCTCTGCGTGATTCGCCCGGAAATCACCTCGCCGAGCGATTTGTATCTCGAGGGCTCGGACCAGCACCGCGGGTGGTTCCACTCATCGTTGCTGACCTCGGTCGCCATGCACGGCCGCGCACCGTACCGCGGCGTGCTCACGCATGGTTTCACCGTGGATGAAAACGGCCGCAAGATGTCCAAGTCGCTCGGCAATATTCTCGCGCCGCAGAAGCTGACCAGCACTTTGGGCGCGGACGTAATTCGGCTGTGGGTCGCGGCGACCGACTATGCCAACGAGATGAGCGTCTCGGAGGAGATCTTCAAGCGGATCGGCGATTCCTATCGGCGCATGCGCAACACGCTGCGCTTTCTCTTGGGCAATCTGCACGGCTTCGATCCGAAAGGGCATGCAGTACCCTTCGATGACCTGGTGGCCATCGATCAATGGGTGATCGCGAAGAGCTTTCATTTGCAAAACGACGTCGTGACGGCATACCGCAATTACGAGTTTCACAAGATCTATCAGGAGATTCATAATTTCTGCGTGGTGGAGCTCGGCGGTTTCTACCTCGATATCATCAAAGACCGGCTCTACACCACCGGGGCGGCCAGCGCTCCGCGGCGCTCGGCGCAGACGGCTTTGAATCACTTGGCGCAGGCAATGGTGCGATGGCTCGCGCCCATCTTGAGCTTCACGGCGGAAGAAGCGTGGAGTTATTTGCCCGGAATCCCCAATGAATCGGTGTTCTTCAATACCTGGCATCAATTTCCCGCCGGAGCCGAACGCAAATCGGCGCTCAACTGGCCGGCGCTCATCGCGCTCAAGGCCGATGTGGCGCGCGAGCTCGAGCGATTGCGGACCCTGGGCACTTTGGGTTCGTCGATGGAAGCCGATGTGACGGTATTCGTGCCCGATTCGCTTGGCAGCCAATTCGCGCCGATGCACGATGAACTGCGATTCCTGTTGATCACCGGAGATGCCAAAGTCGCGAATTTAAGCGCGGTGCCGGCGACGGCGGTAAAAGCCACTCAAGAAGAGGTCTGGATCGAAGTCAAACCCAGCACCAGCCCAAAATGCGTGCGCTGCTATCAGCTGCGCGCCGATGTCGGCAGCGACCCGAATCATCCGCAGATTTGTGCGCGCTGCGTGATCAACGTCGAGGGGCCGGGCGAGGAGCGGCGTTTCGCATGATCACCCCGGCGCAACGCAGCCGGGCGGCGCGGTGGCTGTTTTTGTCGTTCTGCATCGTTCTGGCGGATCAGATCAGCAAGAGCTTCATCTCGCAGCGCTTCGGCGAATTCGAGCACATCAGCGTGCTTCCGGTACTTGACATCACCCGCATGCATAACGTCGGGGCGGCGTTCAGTTTTCTGGCTTCCGCATCCGGCTGGCAGCGCTGGCTGTTCATTGGGCTGGCGGTTGTCGTCAGCATCGGCATCATCGTCTGGCTGCTGCGATTGAAGAGCGGTGCGCATAGCTTGCTGGCGTGCGGCCTTGCGCTGGTGCTTGGCGGGGCGCTCGGCAACCTCATTGACCGCATCCGCCTGGGGTATGTCGTCGATTTCATACACTTTCACTGGAATGAGGCGTATTTTCCGGCGTTCAACGTGGCCGATTCGGCCATCACGGTGGGCGCCGCGTGTCTTCTGTTGGATGCCTTGTTCGAAGGACGGCAAAAAACTGATGCAAATCCTACTCGCTAATCCTCGCGGATTTTGTGCCGGCGTGGACCGCGCCATCGATATCGTCGAGCGGGCGGTCACGCTGTTTGGCAAGCCCATTTATGTGCGCCATGAGGTGGTGCACAACAAATATGTCGTCGACCGATTGCGCACCATCGGCGCGGTGTTCGTAGAGGAATTGAATGAAGTTCCCGACAACGCGACGGTGATTTTCAGCGCACACGGCGTGCCGCGCGTGGTGCAGGAGGAGGCCAAGCGCCGCTCGCTCAATGTGTTCGACGCGACCTGTCCCTTGGTGACGAAGGTACACATGGAAATCACGCGCTACGCGCGCGAAGCGCGCGAAGTGTTCCTGATCGGCCATGCCGGGCATCCCGAAGTGGAGGGGACGATCGGCCAGTTCGACGCATCGCTCGGCGGCTCGATTTATCTGGTGCAAACCGTCGACGACGTCGCCGCCCTGAAAGTTCGAAATCCGCAGCACGTGGCGTTCGTCACGCAGACGACGCTGTCGGTGGACGACACGGCTTCCATCGTTGCGGCACTGCGGGCCCGCTTCCCTGGGCTCAAGGCGCCGGTTAAGGAGGACATTTGTTATGCGACGCAAAACCGGCAGGATGCGGTGAAGGACCTGATCGGCCGCTGCGAGGTGCTGGTGGTGGTCGGCTCGAAGTCCAGCTCCAATTCCAATCGACTGCGCGAAATGGCGGACAAGAACCAGAAGCCCGGCTACTTGGTCGACGGACCTGAGGATCTGCGCCGCGAGTGGTTCGAGGGCATCGAAACGGTCGGTGTCACGGCCGGGGCGTCGGCCCCCGAAGTTTTGGTGCAGGGCGTGATTGCCCGCCTGCGCCAATGGGGCGGGGAAGTGGCCGCCGAATTGGACGGCCGCAAAGAACACGTGATTTTCGCCCTTCCGAAAGCGCTGCGTGATGTCGCAAAGCTCAATACCAGTCTTACGTCGGGTGATGTCCCGGGTTAGAATGCCGCCCGCTTCGAAAACGCCGCAATAGCTCAGTTGGTAGAGCAACGCATTCGTAATGCGTGGGTCAGGGGTTCGAATCCTCTTTGCGGCACCAGTTTTAAAAATTTGGGCAATGTCGCCCGGCACCGAGTATTCGGCGCGTCCTATTCGAACCCCTGACAGACAAAAAAGCCGGTTCGACAAATTGGCGGAGCCAATTTGATCGGCCGCAGGCCGACCCGAAGGGCGAGGCGCGCAGCGCCGAGTAATCCTCTTTGCGTACAACGAGTATGCAGGGGTTTTTCTGGCGCGGACAATGCCTTTCGACATTAGCTCCGATGTGCATCTGATGTTTCTTCCGGACGTCGCTGGACGTGGATCTTGTGCTCGCGCATGGCACGGCAGAGTTCAGCACGCTTTTGTGGGGAATAAAGAAGCCGATCTGATCGAACGAGCCGCTCGACTAGAGTACTAGCTCGGGACGGCCGAGTTTTGTTCGTCGCTTGGTTGGTGATGCGGGGTTACCCCGTGTCCTCTCCTACAATCAATGGGTTAAAGCCGGGCTTTGGAAATTTTGTACTTATAAGGTACCTTAAAATAGACTTTAACCGGCTTTCGGTCTATTTTATGAGACCTTATGAAAGCGACGAAAAACAAATCGGTCCTGCCGCTACGCCTGCGACAGGCCATTGCCAAGCTTGGCGCTGACATTGCGGTAGCGCGACGTAAGCGCTCCTTGACCATTGGCATGATGGCCGAGCGAATTGGCGTTCATAAAAATACCTACCTGAAAGTCGAGAAAGGCGATCCGACTGTCTCTTTCGGAATCTACGCCATGGCCCTATTTGTTCTGGGCCTATCCGATGCGCTCACAGCTCTAGCCGATCCTGGCCGAGATGACACCGGCCTCTTGCTCGACGCAGACCACTTGCCGAGACGCGTCCGTGCGCCTAAGGAACCTCAAGCACTATGAAGCGCACGATCGGTGCCTTTCTTGGCGACGCCAGTCGTCGCATTGGCATGCTTCGCTTTGACAGCCAAGGCGCACGCCAAAGTGCCGCTTTCGAATACGACCGTCAGTGGCTTGCCGCGTCGGATCGATTCGCACTCGAGCCCGACCTGCCTTTAGTGACAGGCGCACAATTTCACAAACCACCCGGCCGCGATGCATCGATATTTCATGGCGCCATGGCCGATACCGAACCGGATGGGTGGGCGCGTCGCGTCATTCTCCGTGATCACGCCAAACGCCGCGCATTAGCTCGAGCGGCCGGAGAGGCGCAGGACCACCAGCCGCTCACCCCTATCGACTTTCTTCTCGCGGTCGATGATGTCAATCGCGTGGGCGCGCTTCGATTTCAAGACGAGGAGGGCGTTTTCCAGCGTGCAGCCGGTGAGGGACAGCGAACCGCGCCGCCATTGATCGAGCTGTCTATGATGATGACTGCTAGTCGCGCGGTCGAGACCAACACCGAAACGGCGGAGGATCTTGCTTATCTTCGCGGTCGAGGAACTTCGCTTGGCGGGCTTCGACCAAAATGCTCTGTCATCGACGCGGATGGCGCGCTCAGCGTTGGCAAGTTTCCCAGCATCGAGGATGAGCGGGCCGTTACCAAGGGCGAGGTCTTGGCGATGCAACTGGCTAAGGCGGCGGGGATCAATGCTCCGCAGGCACGGCTCATCGACAGCGACGGTATCCCCGTCACTCTCATTCGTAGATTCGATCGGACGGCCAGGGGGAGACTCATGTACGTCTCCGCCGCAACACTACTGGGTGTAGACGTCGGAGCACCCACAGAGCATACCTACACCGAAATTGTCGATGCAATACGTCAGCATGGAGCAGACGCACAAGCCGATATCGAAGAGCTTTGGCGCCGAATCGCCTTCTCCATCCTTATTAACAATGTTGATGATCACTTGCACAATCATGGGTTTCTTCATGTCGCAAAGGACCAATGGCGACTATCGCCGGCTTTCGATATCAATCCCTTCCCCGATCGTCAGCGTGAACTGAAAACATGGATCTCCGAAGAGGCGGGTCCAGCGGCTTCGATCGATGCGCTGATGGCGGTTGCAGCCTATTTCAAGCTGGATAAGGAAGCTGCTGTCGCAATACTCGCAGAGGTCGAACGGACCGTTGCAAACTGGCGCGTGCGTGGCCGCGAGCTTGGAATGAGCGCAGAAGAACTCGAGCAATTCGCCGATGCTTTCGAGCATCGTGAACGAGAGGTCGCGCAATCAATCGTGCGGAAAAGCAGGGGTTAAAAACTGGATTTGGATCTGAGATCCCCTAAGTTTCGAACCCCTGACAGACAAAAAAGCCGGTTCGACAAATTGGCGGAGCCAATTTGATCGGCCGGCGATGCGGCCCGTACGCGGTCGAACGCTCCTACACCCAGAATTGAACTCAGAACATCCACTGGGCCGAAGTCGGTTCGGAGATACAAATTGCGAATCTCGACACCCGGTTCGGGGTTGTCCAAGAAAGAAATCTTCTGTGAAGTTAGGCGATGAGCGGGCTTTAGGTCACGCAAAGCATCGCGCAGTTTCGCCACGTTCTCGCTGCTTAAAATCGCGCACACATCCAGATCTCGTGTGACCAGTGAGGAGCCGTGCAGAGTCGCAGCGAAACCGCCGACGATGACGAAGTCGATGTTAGCGTCGCAAAGACGCTGTAGCAGTCGGTTGATGTCGATCACGGATCCGCCGGCCGGCGCTTTCCATCTCAAGCGCCAGATTCAGGGCTGCCTGATGATAAAGCGCGCGCTGCTCGTAGGAATAGCTCAAGCTCTCGTCGATCAGGCTCATGTCGAAGCCAGCGCGCTCGGCTTCTTCAATTGGATTTAGAGTACGGCTCACGTGTTCAGGTTAGCCGTGCGACGCCGTTGTTGGCAAGTCCCAGCGGCTTCGCGAGCTTCCCCTTGCGTGCCGCCTATCCGTGTGTTAAATACTGAACCACATGGTTCAATATACCCAGGCCCGCTTCGATGCCTCGTTCGCCGCGCTCTCCGACGCCACCCGACGTGGCGTCCTGGAGCAGATCGGTCGTGCAGACGCTTCGATCACGGACCTTGCCGAGAAATTCCGCATGACCCTCACGGGCATGAAAAAGCATGTTGGCGTCTTGGAGCGGGCGGGGCTAGTCGCCACAGAAAAGGTCGGGCGCGTGCGGACCTGCAAGCTCGGCCCGCGCCGACTGGAAGAGGAAGCTGCATGGATCGAAAGATACCGCCAGCTCTGGGACGCACGCTTCGACGGGCTGGACAATGTCATAAAAGAATTGAAACGGAAGGAGAAGACCGATGGACGCAAGAAGAAAGAGTGAGGTTGCCCCCATGAAGAACCGTACGACGGTGGAGCGGAAGTCCGAGCGTGAGATCGTCGTTACGCGAACCTTCAACGGCCCGGCGCGCATCGTGTTCGAGGCGTGGACCAGACCTGAGCTGTTCAGGCAGTGGTGGGTGCCGAAGTCGATGGGAATGTCCCTGCTTTCCTGCGAAATGGATGTTCGTGTCGGGGGCACATACCGTTTCGAGTTCGCATACGGGGACTCACAGATGGCGTTTTTCGGCACGTACAAGGAAGTAACACCGCACTCGCGCCTCGTCTGGACGAATGACGAAAGTGACGGAGGTGCGGTCAGCACCGTGACCTTCGAGGAAAGAGGTGGCAAGACGCTGCTGGTCTATCACGAACTCTATCCCTCCAAGGAGGCTCTCGATGCCAACGCCGGGATGGAGAATGCGATGGCCGAGACATTCGCGCAACTGGACGAGCTTCTCGTCACCCTGGGCGCGAGCGTGGGACAGTCATGAAGTCGTCAATCACGCGTCGGCTGCCTGGCTCTTCACTAGGCGGAAGCGAACCCCGACGAGGTTGTCGTATCAAGATGAGATGGCGGTACGCTGACTCTGGCGCTGCTTTTCAGCCGCCAGTTCGGCGCGACATGAGGACGCTATGCTCAGACGCGATTTCCTGAGGACTGCCGCAGCGACCACAGTGCTGACTGCGACCCTTCCCGTTCAAGCCAAGGAGACCCCCGCCAAGTCGAATGCGAATTTTGCCGACGTCAATGGCCAGCATATCTTTTACAGCGGGCATGGCGCCGGCAAGCCGCTCATTCTTCTTCACGGGGGCATCGACCCAGACAGCTTCGGGAGCAATCTGGCCGAACTGGCCAAGGGCCGGCAGGTGATCGCCGTCCATCTCCAGGCGCATGGGCGCACGCCAGACACCGACAGGCCACTGCGCTGTGAAACGCTGGGTGACGACGTTGCCGCTCTGATCGGCCATCTGAAACTCGGCAAGGCCGACGTAATGGGCTACTCGCTGGGCGCCGACGTCGCGCTGCAGACCGCCATTCGCCATCCGAACGTGGTCGACCGGCTCGTGCTCGTGTCCGGGACGATGAGGAAGGACGGCTCTTATCCGGAGGTGGTGGCGGCCTTCAATCAGCTGGAGGCCAACGCTGCCATGCTCGGCGGTGGCGTCAAGGCATCGCCGTTAGGGCAGGCCTATCCCGATGTCGATTGGACGAACCTCTTTAGCAAGGTCGGTGACTTGACCAAACGCCCCTTTGACTGGAGCGCCGACGTCGCCAAGGTTCGGGCTCGCGCACTGCTGGTCTTTGCCGACGCTGACTCCATCCGGCCCGAACACATGGTCGAGTTCTGGAAGGCGTTGGGAGGCGGCCAGCGCGATGCCGGGCTCGATGGTTCACTGCGGCCCGCAAGCCAATTCGCAATCGTGCCGAACGCCACCCACTACACGCTCGCCGTCGAGCCGATGCTGCCGGAGATCGTCGAGCGCTTCCTCGGAACCGCATAGCAGGCAGTCGGTCGCGGCGAGGCCAGCGACGCACACGAAAAAAGAGGGCGGAGGAGGAAAAGAATTCAAACCGAGCGAGCGGCCGCCCAATTTGCTTCACAGATCCCAATGGGTCGCAGGGGCAAGCCAAAGGAAATCGCGGCTGCCGTCACGTTCCTCGCCTCCGAGGAAAGCTCTTTCATCACCGGCGTAGATCTCGCCGTCGATGGAGGCATGGCGCAGGTCTGACCGCGGCTTCAACATAAGATTGGAGAAACATGATGAGCTACGCAATTATAGGCTTCGGCAAGATCGGCCACGCTCTTGCCAAGGCGTTTGCCCGAAACGGCATCGATGCATCCGTTGCAACCACGCGCGACCCGCAAAGTCCGGGCCTGCGTAGCGCTGCCCATCTGCGGCCATCGGGTCGGGGTAGACGGTAGATCACCCCCTCGCACGCCGCACGCCCGTCGAATGCCCAACCGTAAAGGAGATTCCGATGTACGACCAATCCAAGATATCCGAGTTGATCCGGTTTGCACGAGTCGATGCGGGTTCCACCGTCATCGACGTTTACCCAGGCGACGGCGACTGGACCCGCCTCTTCTCCGACATCGTGGGACCCGAAGGACGGGTCTACAGCTTCGTGCCGGCCGAAGTCGCGCACTTCAAGAACGATCCGGTCGGCCGCATGCGCACGCTTGCGAAGGAGCCGGGCCGAGAGAACGTCGAAGCCGTCTCGGCGGACCTCGTGGCGATGGCGGAGGCCACGCAACCGGCGGATGTCCTGTGGCTGCACCTGTTCTACCACGATCTCCACACCGCGCTGATCCAGGCCAGGGGCGCGACGGCGGCCCGCTTCAATCGAGCTGTCTACGAGCGGCTGAAGCCCGGTGGATCCTACGTCATCGTAGATCACGCCGCTGCCGTCGGGACGGGCACGAGCGACGCCCAGTCGCTGCATCGGATTGAGCCCGCATCCGTTCGCGAGGAGGTGGAGGCGGCCGGCTTCGTACTGCACGCAGAAAGCACCATGCTCGCGAACGAGGGCGATCCGCACTCGATCAAGGTGTTCGATCCCTCGATCAAGGGCGAGACCGATCGCTTCGCCTATCGGTTCGTGAAGCCCTGATAGTTCCCACGCACTGGCGTGATCGTCGGGATACGGACGGAGGGCTTCGTAAGGGTGCGACCGATGGGTTCGACGCTAGCGTTGTTTGAGTTCCGCTGAATTTGGGTCGGATTGCAGGATTGTCGAGCGGCGGCCGCATTGAGCAGATGGTAGCGCTATCATATATACTCAATTTAAGGGGGCCAGGGCTGTAATATGAGACGGTTCACCGTTACTGCTGTCGTATATCTGCTGGCGTGTACCGCCTGGTCCGAAGTTGCCAGCCCTCTCGCCGCTCCAGTCGTGAGCGCGAAGCGGTGGTCACCCGCGCCAGGCGAGTCGAGCCTGCCGTATTTCGACACCCGCCTTACAGCAGAGGAGAGGGCCACCGATTTGGTAGGTCGTATGACTCTCGCCGAGAAGGCCTCGGAGATGCAGAACAATTCTGCGGCCGTACCGAGACTCAACGTCCCCGCATATCAGTGGTGGAGTGAGGCGCTGCATGGAGTCATTAACGACGGTGTCACCGAATACCCTGAGCCCATCGGATTGGCGGCGAGCTTTGATTCGCCCGCAATCCACGCGATGGCGGCTCAGATCGGCATCGAAGGGCGGATAAAACACGTGCAAAATGCCCGCGAGGGACACACCGGAATCATGGGCGGGCTGGATTTTTGGTCGCCCAACCTCAATATTTTCCGAGATCCGCGCTGGGGCCGCGGCCAGGAGACCTACGGCGAAGACCCATTCCTCACCGGACGCATGGGCGTCGCCTATGTGACCGGTCTGCAGGGCGACGATCCGAAATACTATCTCGCCATTGCCACTCCAAAGCACTTTGCGGTCCATAGCGGACCGGAGCCCACGCGGCATTTCGCCGACGTCGATGTCAGTCTGCACGATGAGCTGGACACCTATGAACCCGCATTTCGTGCGGCTGTCGTGGAAGGCCACGCTGCTTCAGTAATGTGTGCGTACAACGCCATCAATGGAGAACCGGCATGCGCCAACCAGTACCTGCTGCAGGACCAGCTACGCGGCCGGTGGGGCTTCACCGGGTACGTGGTCTCTGACTGCGATGCGGTTCGAGACATCGCCGCCAGTCATCGTTACCGCAGCACGCAGGCGCAGGGCGTTGCCATAGCCGTCATTCGAGGCATGGACAACGAATGCGTCACCTTCGCCTCGAGATTCGGAGAGCCCGTCGAAAAAGCCTATGTGGACGCCGTACAGCAGGGATATCTGCCGGAAGCCAAACTCGACGCGGCGCTGATCCGACTGTTCACGGCTCGAATCAAGCTGGGCATGTTCGACCCGGCGGGAATGGTTCCCTATGCGGCGATCGACGAGAAAGAACTGGACAGCCCTGCGCATCGTGCCCACGCGCTCAAGCTTGCCAACGAGTCCATGGTATTGCTGAAGAATGACGGCACCCTGCCCATCAAGAGCACCACGAAAAATATCGTGGTGGTCGGTCCGCTTGCCAACCAGACCCAGGTGCTGCTCGGCAACTATTCGGGAAGGCCTACCCGCAGCGTCTCCATCCTCGACGGATTGAAGAAGGAATTTCCGACCGCCAAGATTGCTTTCGCGCCGGGAATCCAGTTTCTGCGCAACGACGGCGAGCCGGTCGCGGACTCCATGCTCAGCACTCCGAGCGGACAGCCTGGCCTGACGGCGAAATTCGGCGAGCCGAAAGGTGGTTTTGATGTCGCATCTGATGAAACGCTCGTCACCAGGACCGAAACCAACATCAATCTTTCCCAGTCCAACCTGCCTTCGCTGCTCGCCGGAAAAAAGATTGTCACCGTGGAATGGTCCGGTTCGATCGCGGTGCCGGAAACTGGTGACTATCTGGTCGGCATGCGCGGCGTCGGGATTGCCGACCTGACCATCGATGGTAAGAGGGTCGCAAATCTGGTGGCTTACGATGACGCGGAGGCGGCGACGGGCCGAGTTCATCTCGTCCAAGGGCAGAAAGCCGCATTGACCGTGCATTACCGGAGCATGCCCAATGAACCGCGAGTCCAGCTCATCTGGGCAAGGGTGGATGACAATGTCTCTCCCGACGCCCTCACAGCCGCCCGCGGAGCCGACCTGGTGGTCGCTGTTGTCGGGATCACCAGCAGGCTTGAGGGCGAGGAAATGCCAGTCTCGATTCCCGGGTTTCTGGGCGGAGATCGAACCAGCATCGATCTGCCCCAACCGGAGCAAGCGCTCCTTGAAGCGATTGCGGGTACCGGCAAGCCCATGGCCGTGGTTCTTCTGAATGGCAGTGCGCTAGCGGTCAATTGGATGAGCAGCCATGCCAATGCCATTCTTGAAGCCTGGTATCCGGGCGAGGAGGGCGGGACGGCCGTCGCAAAAACGCTGAGCGGCGAAAACAATCCGGCCGGCCGCCTACCGGTAACCTTCTATACCGGCGTTGAACAGCTGCCTCACTTTGAAGATTACGGAATGGCCAACCGGACCTATCGTTATTTCGAGGGCAAGCCGCTTTATCCATTCGGATACGGGTTGAGCTATACGACCTTCAGCTACAGTTCCCTTCGCATTCCCATGCGCCCCCTGGCGGCGGGACAATCAGTCAACGTTGAAGCGACGGTCACCAACACGGGCAAGCTGGCAGGAGACGAGGTCGTTCAACTCTATCTTAAGTTCCCCCCGGTCAAGGGGGCGCCGCTCGTCGCCCTTCGCGGTTTCGAGCGCGTCCATCTCGAGCCGGGTGCGAGCCAGCAGGTTCGTTTTGAGTTGAAGAGCCGCGATTTGGGAATGGTCACCGAGGCTGGAAATCCGATCGTTGCCCCTGGGGACTACCGCGTCAGCATCGGCGGAGGTCAGCCCAATTCCACCGCTACCGTCGTGAGCGGCAAGTTCACCATCGATGGGCAGATCATCTTGGCCGAATAGCGGATGGCTGCCGACAGCAGCGGCTGCGCTTATCTGCAGTCTTTCGACGACGATTCCAGCGCAATCGCAGAATGCGGAGCCGCCGGCTTGGGTTGCATTCAAGGACGTCTGGAAGAACGTCACGTCTATAGCGCGACCGTGATCGTCTTTGAACGCAAGGGCACAGAAGTGCAGGTCGCCGAACCTGGCTTGGATGCAGCCGACTGTACTCTGCGCTTTGCCTTTTGCCCGCAGCCTCTTATCGCCCAGCAGTCCACAATCTTGGGCCAGCGTAATCCGTCAATACCGTAGCTGGTAATTGTGTCCGGTAGCGTACATATAGGGACTATTCCTTACTGACATCGGGCCGGCGGCGATCTACTTTGACTCCACTGAACCCGAGACCAAAATCGCGCCATTAGGGCAGGCCAAAGGATCAGGGATCGATCGGGGAATAGAAGGTCACTTAATTTGAGGGAACACGCGATGAAGGCAAAACTCGTAACAACATTTTTGGTCTGCGGCATGTTGGTGGGGCCGTGCGTCACAATGGCTCAAGACTCGGATGCCGATCGCACTCATCCGAAGGCCTATGTGAAGGATTCGGTCATCACGACGAAAATCAAAACCAAGCTGGCTGCCGAACATATCACCAGCCTGGGGCGGATTCATGTCGATACGGACAAGGACGGCGTGGTGTGGTTGAGCGGCAGTGCTAGGACTCAGGAAGCAATAGACAAAGCCGTGTCCATCGCACGTGAGACAGACGGCGTGAAGGCCGTTCACAGCCACATCAAGATCAAGAAGGACGACTGAGCGTCCGGTTCGAGCGGAGGAGCATCTGTCCTAGGCGCGGCACGCGCCATGCGCGCGCGCCCAGCGACCTACTGTGATACAGCGAGATTAGGAGTAAGTCATGAGCATTGGTGCTATTTTATTGGTCGTTCTGGTTTTGATACTTCTCGGTGTCCTACCGCTGTGGCCGCACGCTCGCAGCTGGGGTTATGGTCCAAGCGGAATCGTCGGGGTCATCGTGGTGATCCTGCTCGTGTTGGTGTTGATGGGGCGCCTGTAGCCCCTCGTTAACGACCCGGGTGTCCACCGGTCGCAGTGGACTCCGGGACAGTGCGTCGGCGCAATCTTGAGGAGGCCAATCATGGCGACTGACAGGATCAATGATATTGGACCAGAGCCGCAATCGTTCGATATCGAGCGCGCTACGAAGGATAATAAAGATTATCGTTCAGTCGCCTGGAGCGGGCGCTATTTGCAAGTAACGCTGATGTCGATCCCCGTCGGCGGCGATATTGGCCTTGAAGCACATCCTGAGACCGATCAGTTCCTGCGCCTCGACGCAGGTCGCGGCCGAGTGCAAATGGGTGCCGCGAGGGACAAGCTGACTTTTGAAAAGGAAGTCTCAGACGGGTGGTGCGTCCTCGTTCCGGCGGGGACTTGGCACAACATCACCAATAGCGGGGCGACGCCAATGCAGGTCTATGCGATCTACGCGCCCGCCCATCACACGCCCGGCAAGGTACAGGCAACGGCGGCGGCAGCGGCGGCCGACAAAGACGACGAGCCGGCAGTTTGGTCCGTGCAGCCAAGACATGGGCCGGATAAGCACGGGTGAGCCGATTGATCTGCAGAACGGGAGCGTGTCAGCTAATGGCGCTCAGACAATGAATCCGGTGGATCGGATGTCCGCAATCCAAATTGAATGAACAGGCCTTGCTTTAAGGTCATTGCGCGACTTTCAGAGCGATGGCGTCGGCTCCTGACTTCGTCAATTGCGCATTGAGCCCCACAAGATCGGTGGCCTTGAATTCCTCCCATTGCTTGAGTGCCTGCTCGAGTAACGCGCGATGTGCGGCGTACCCACTTTGTGCATCCGCACTGGGCGCAGCATCCGCGCCATCGACGGCCCCGGCAAGATCATGGAATGCGCCGGCAAGATAGCGCAGTCCCCGAATGCGGGTGGGCGATGCACCGGTTGCGTCCGGCGATGATTTCGCGGGGCTTAGATCGCTGATGGCGAGGAGCTTGGAGTCGGCGGCGGAAAGGGCGGGCGCAGCCGCAGCCGCTGGGCTGACGTGCGCCGAGCGCTCGGTGATCTGCGCATGAATTGCCGCCGCCTCGGCCAAAGCCAGCGCCAATGTTACCCGCGCGCGTTCGATGTCACGGGCCAGTGCGAACTGCTGCGCATACGCGGCGGGAGCCAGACGCACTCGGGGATCGGGCTGCACCTGCAGCGATTGTCGGTAGTGGACGTTGTCCACGCTCAGATCCAGTTCATACTCCCCCGGAGGCATCCAGACTCCCAATTCCTGCTCGCTCGAGTCCTCGGGCTTGAGCGCCTCGGCCGGCGGGGCATGCAGGTCCCACAAAAAACGATGCGCACCTGCGCTCAACGACAGCGATTGAGGTGCGGCAATCCAGTCCGGCGTGATGTCGATTTTGGTCAGATCGGGCGCGGCGTGCGCATCGCGTGCGTCGAACACGCGAACGATGGACCCGCGCGCATCGGAAATGGTCAGGGTGAGGGTGTTCGCCGTTCGCGCCAGCACATAGTCAATCAGCGCGCCCAGCGGCGGGTTGCTCCCTCGCGGTTCATCCTTCGGCAGGGGCGTGCCGGTGAAGCCAGAGGATCGGATGCGATAAGTGGGCGCGGGCGGCAATAGGCGAGTGGCGCGGCCGGGCTCCCCGGCCAGTGATCGCAACGGCGCGATATCGTCCATGATCCAAAATCCCCGGCCGTGGGTCGCAATCACCAGATCGGTGCCGTGCACCTGCAAGTCGCGCACGGAGGTCCGCGGCAGATTCTGCTGCAAGGCAAGCCACTGCGCGCCGTCGTCGAAGGAGACGTACACGCCACGTTCGGTACCGCAATAGAGGAGTCCGGGCCGTACCGGGTCCTCTCGAATCACGTTGACGGTGTTGAAGACGCCGCCGTCTGCAATGCCCTGGACGATCAATTTCCAGCTTTTCCCGCCGTCGTCGGTGCGATAAATGTACGGGCGCGGATCATCCAAACGGTGCCGATCGACCGCCGCATAGGCCCGCATCGCAGAGAAATGCGACGCTTCAATCACCCCAATCTTGGACCACGCGCTGAGCGCGCTGGGTGTCACATTCGCCCAGTGCGACCCGTTGTCGCCCGTGCGCCAAATCAGACCATCATCGGTGCCGGCCCAGATGAGACGCTCATCGAGCGGCGAGGGGCCGATGCTGTAGACCACGCCGCGGCGAGCACCGCCGTGCTCATCGTCCTTCACCGTCGCAGCGTCGAGTGTCGTGGGGACCGCCGGGGCCTCGCGGCTCAAATCCGGGCTCATGGGTTCCCAGTGCTCGCCCCGATCGGTGCTGCGAAAGATGCGCTGATTGCCAAAGTACAGCGGGCGCGATCCTGTGGTGCCGAAGACGAGCGGCAGCGTCCATGTGCGCCGATACAAGTCCGGATGGGCCAAGGTAGGATCGACGTTCTGGGTCTGCCCGGTGCGCAAGTCGAGCTTGTCGACACGCCCACCGAAAATAACTTCTGGATCAGCCGGATCAGGCGCTACGTTATCGCTCTCGCCCCCGGCCGTGGTTTCGCGAAACTGGGTGAGGTTGATCCCATCGACATGATCCGTGCGGCTCGGGATGCCGGCGGCGCCGGAGTCCTGTTGCGCGCCATACACCCAATAGGGAAACCGATTGTCGGTGACCACATGATAAAACTGTCCCGTAGGCTGGTTAAACCAAGAACTCCAGGTCTCACCGCCGTCGAGCGTGACGAGCGCGCCTTGATCGACCCCGAGGATCTGACGCAGCGGTTCATGGGGATCGATCCACAATCGGTGGTAGTCGTCGCCGCCCGGCGCGCCTTTCACGGGGACGAAAGTCGCGCCGCCATCGTCGGACCGATACACCGCGGTGTTACAGACATACACCCTCTGCGGATTGGCGGGGTCGATGGTGAGGCCGCCGAAATACCAGCCGCGCTGCCAAATGCGCCGGTCGGCGCTCACTCGGTGCCAGTTCTCGCCGCCGTCGTCGGATCGGAACAGGCCTCCTTGAGCCGCGTCGACGAGGGCAAAGACGCGCTGCGGCTGCGAGGGCGCGACGGCGATGCCAATGCGTCCCGGATGCTCCGGCAGACCGTGACCTAGGATCGCTTGCCACGTGACCCCGCGATCCGTCGACACATAGAGTCCGCCGCCCGGGCCGCTGGACGGGGGGTAGACATTCCAGGGCGGCCGCCGCGTCTGCCACAAGGAAGCAAACAGGCGCTCGTGACCGGGTGTCGCCGCCAGATCGATGGCGCCGGTGTCGACATTTTTGAACAAGGTGCGTTGCCAATGCGCGCCGCCATCCGTCGAGCGAAATACGCCGCGCATCTCGTTGGCGCCGTAGGGATGTCCCAAGGCGGCGACCAATACCTCATTCGGGTTTTTTGGATCGACCAGAATTCGTCCGATCTGCTGCGAGTCCCCCAGTCCGATCGATTGCCAAGTCCGCCCCGCATCGCTGGAGCGAAAAACTCCCGTGCCTTGCGCAATGTCCGAGCGCATGTCGGCCTCACCGGTGCCCACATAGATCACGCTCGGATCCGAGGGCGCCAGCGCGAGTGCGCCAATGGATCCCACGTTCATGCCATCGAAAATCGGCCTCCATGTGCGCCCGGCGTTGTCCGTCTCCCATACGCCGCCGTTCACCGCGCCAAAATAAAAATGATTGGGTTCTCCCGGCACGCCGCTGACGGCGAGCACCCGGCCGCCGCGAAAAGGACCGATGGAACGCCACATCAGCGGTTGCAGCAGCGACTCCCTGGAATCGGCGCTGGCTTGGGCGAGGCATTTCTCAGAGCAGAGCGCAAAAGGAGTGGCGAGCGCCGCGCTGAGGAGAGCGCCGAGCAGCCATCGTGTGAAACGTGCGTGCTTCGCTGCTTGGTTCGCGTTTCGAATTTGTTTCACGCATTCAGGTTAGCCGGACGACCCGGCTGCCGGCAAGTCCCAGCGGCAAGCCACTTGTGTCCGGATGCGGTTTGGCGCACTGTCTGAGGCGGAAGTGCTGGCATAAGACACACGGGGACATCATGGTTTTTTTCACCTCGAAATGCCGATACCGCAAGGCGGTAGTTTCTCTCCTGAGCATGGGCGGTTGCATTGCTGCCGGCGGCGCGCCGGCATGGGGGGCGGGCAATGAGCCGCTCAGGATCGCGGTCATTGCAGAGGCGCAGTCGGTGGCCGGCTCGTCCATCCCCGGTGCCGCGCAGTTGGCGGCCGATGAAATCAATGCCCATGGCGGCGTCGATGGCCGCAAGATAGAAATCACCACCTACGACAATCACTCCTCGGCAGCCGATTCCGTGCGCGCGTTTCAGCGTGCGGTAAGCGAGGATCGCGCCAACGCCGTGATCGCCAGCTATGTCAGTGAAGTTGTGCTGGCCTTGGAGCCGTGGGCGTCGCGCCTGAAGACGGTGATGATCACGCCGGGCGCGGCCTCCGATGTCATTACTCAGAACATCGCCAAAGACTATGAGGCCAATAAGTACACCTTTCACGGCTACCTGACCTCGAGTGCCATGGCCACACTGACCTGCGATGCCGCCAAGGATATGGCGGTGGCGGCGCTGAAAATGAAGTCGGCGGTGATCATGAGCGAGGATGCCGCCTGGACCACGCCCCTGGACGCAAGTTACGCACAATGCTTGCCGGCGGCGGGACTCAAGGTTTTGGACCATATCCGTTTTTCGCCCGACACCACGGATTTCACGCCGATTTACAACAAGATCGAAGCCCTGAAGCCCGACGTCATCGTCACCGGCTGGTCGCATGTCGGGGTACAGCCGACGGTGCAATGGCAGAACCAGCAAGTGCCGATTCCCATTATCGGCCGTTCCAGCCAAGCCACGAATTCGGCGTTCTGGAAGGACACCAATGGCGCCGCGGAAGGTGTGATTTTCTGGGACCTCAACGGCCCCAACGTGGCGGTAACGCCGCGCAGCATTCCCTTCGCCGAAGCCTATAGAGAACAAATTTGGCAACTATCCCTCGTATTGCGGCTACACCGCCTACGATGAGGTTTATTACCTCGCCGAGGCGGTTCACCGCGCCCGCTCCTTGGACAGCGACAAACTGGTGACGGCGCTCGAGCAGACCGACTTCGTCGGGACGGTCGGCCGCATCCAGTTTCTTCCCAAGGGAGACCCCCATGTGCATGGGCTGCGCACCGGCGGCAACGGCATCAAGGGTCTGGTGATGCAATGGCAGAACGGCAAGGAAGTGACGGTATGGCCGTCCAATCTGGCCAACGGCCACATGATTTTTCCGTCTTTCGTCAAACTGCCGCATTGATCTTTAGCGCCGATCCGTAAAACTTAAGGATCCGACATTCTCGGCTTACAGATCCTCATCGACGGCTTCGCCATCGGCGCGTTGTACGCGCTCGGCGCCACCGGATTTACGCTGATCTTCGGTGTGTCCGGCGTGCTCAATTTATCGCATGGCGCGCTGATGGTGGCGGCCGCGGTTGCCGCTTGGGCCGCCAATAGTGCGCTGTCCGCGGGCAATTTTGTCGGCGCCGCCGTAGGCGTCATGACCAGCCTGATTCTGGCGCTGATCACCTATGGCTTGATAGTGCGGCCCATCCAAAAATCCGCGGCGATTCGCCATGAAGAGCGGGAAATCTTCATCCTGACCGCGACCCTGTTATGGGGAATCATGATTCAGGAACTCATTGCTTTCTTCTTCACCAACAACGCCAAGACCGTTCTGCCCATTTTCGCCGGCGTGACTCTCCGTCCTCGGGGTGCGCACCCCGAAGAATGAGATCTTTACCGCGCTGATTTGCTGGTTGGCGATCGGCGCGCTGTGGCTCTTGGTCAATCGCACCCGCGTCGGCAAGTCGGTGCTCGCGGCATCGATGAATCCGCGCGGCGCCACGTTGCTCGGCGTCGAGCTGTCCCGAATCTACGTTTTGGTCTGGGGCAATCTATGGCGTGCTGGCGGGCATCGCCGGCGTTCTGCTCGGCATGTTTCTCGGCGTGTCGTCTTATTCGGTGGGCCCGCTCACCGCCAGCGCCTTTACGATCGTCGTACTGGGGGGCTTGGGCAGCGTCGCGGGCTCGCTGCTGGCGGCATTCATCATCGGCTATCTGGAAACGATCACCGCCTATTTGATATCGCCGGCGTATCGCTTTTTCCCCTCCCTGTTGCTGTTGTTGCTGGTGATGTACATACGGCCCCGCGGCTTGTTCGGGCGGCGCTGAATGGTGCCCGCCGCTTTGCGCACGCCGCGATTTTGGGTGCTCGCTCTCATCATTGCGATCGCCGCGCTGCTGCCGCTGGGGGTTTCCGGCTACATCTTGGGGCTCTTGACGATCGCCTACTATTTCGGCGTGTTTTCCATGTCCTGGGACCTGCTGTTTGGTTTCGCCAATGAGGTGAATTTCGGGCCGACCTTCTTGATCGGCCTCGGTGCCTACACCGCCGGCATTTTGGACAATCGTTATGGCCTGCCGATTTCGGTTTGCGTGGCATTGGGAACGCTCGCCGCGGTATTGGGCGGGGTGGTGTTGGCGTTGCCGGCCTTGCGGATGTCCGGACCTTATTTTGGCCTGACAACCTTGGTGGCCGTACTGCTGTTGCAAAATCTCGTGGTCGTTTTCGCAGGCCTGACGGGCGGTGAGATCGGCCTTGCCGTGCCCGACGTGATCTCGATCAGCGGCCCGGTGAATTACTGGATCGCGTTGGTTTTCATGGTGGCGAGCGGCAGCATTCTTTATGTCCTCTCGCGCTCGGCGGCGGGCCTCATTTTGCAGGCGAGCGGCCAGGACAAGATCCAGGCGGGAGTGCTTGGCTTCAATGTGGTGAAGCACAAACTCTTCGCCTTCGTCGTCAGCGCTTTATTTTCCGGCCTTGCCGGTGCGCTTTTGGTGTTTTATCTCGGCACGGCGTCGGTCGGCACATTGATCGACATCACCGTCGGCGTGCAGATCATCATCGCCGCCATACTGGGCGGCCGGCGTACCATTATCGGCGCTGCAATCGGCGCCATCTTCCTGATCGCCATGACCGAGGCGCTGCGCTCGACCGGCGAGCTCGCCACCTTCATCGTGTCGGCCATCACGCTCTTGGTGGTGATGCTTTTCCCGAATGGCTTCATGGGCATGCTGTCGCGGCGGAATCGATGAGCGGCGCAAGCGCGGCGCTGATCGAGGTCTGCGGGCTCACCAAGAAATTTGGCGGATTGGTGGCGGTCAATCAGCTGGATTTTTCGCTGCGCCCGGGCGAGATCCTCGGCTTGATCGGACCCAACGGATCCGGCAAATCCACCGCATTGAAACTCGTGATGGGCATCGAGCGTCCAACCGCGGGTTCGGTGCGTTTGGATGGCGTGGAAACCGCCGGTTTGCCCGCGCACCGCATCGCGCGCATGGGGGTGGGACTGGTGTTCCAGCATTCTCGGCCGTTGGAGCGGCAGTCGGTGCACGAGAACATCATGCTGGGTCTGTTGCCGGACAGTCTGTTCAAACTTCGAATCAGCCCGCAGATCCGCGCGCGGGCGCGCGAGATCGCCGCGCAGGTGGGCTTGAGCGCCGTGCTCGAGCGCCGCCCCTCGACATTGCCGTTCGCGGATCTGCGGCGCCTGGAGTTGGCCAAGGCGATTGCCCGCAATCCCAGGGTCATCCTGATCGACGAGCCGTTCGCCGGTCTGACGATGGCGGAAGCGGCGGTGTTTTCCGATCTGTTCGCGGGCTTCAGGCGCGATGGCAAGGCGGTGCTGTTGGTCGATCACAACGTCAAGAGCGTGGCGGCGCTGGTCGACCGGGTGATTGCGCTTTATTTGGGCGAAAAGATCGCGGAAGGGACGGCGGCCGAGGTGATGGCCGATGCAACCGTACGCCGCGTCTATTTGGGCGGTTCGATCGAGACGGCGGCGCGGCCGGAATCGAGCTTTGCCGACCGCGATACGCCGTTGCTCGACGTGCGGGACTTGAGCGTGTTCTATAACAAGGCGCAGGCTCTCGAGAAGGTGTCGCTGCATGTGCATCGACGCGAATTCGTCTCCGTGGTCGGCATCAACGGCGCCGGCAAGACCACGTTGTTCAACGCCATTTCCGGCCTGCTGCCTTATCAAGGAGAGATCAAGTGGCAAGGCTCGCCGCTGGCACGGGTGTCGCCGGCCAGGATTGTGCGCAATGGTGTCGTGCACTGTACCGAGACGCGCGATCTTTTCGGCGAGATGAGCGTGCGCGAAAATCTCGATATGGGCGGTCAGCATCAGAGCAAGGCGCAAGCCGCAGAACGTCTGGCCTGGTTGTTCGACTTGTTTCCCATCCTCAAATCGCGCCAGCGTCAGAATGCGGCAACCTTGTCGGGCGGCGAACAGCAAATGCTCGCCATTGCGCGTGCGCTGATGACCAATCCACAATTGCTGATCTTGGATGAGCCGACTCTCGGTCTCGCCCCGATCGTTCTCGAGCAATTGTCCAAGGCACTCGAAGCACTGCGGCAAACCACCGAGATCACGGTGCTGCTCGGCGAGCAGAACGTGACCTTTGCCCTGCCGCATGCCGATCGGGTCTATGTGCTCGATCACGCCCGAATCACCTGGGAGGGCGGTCCGGATCGTTTCGCACGCGAAGCGGGGAGTGGTTATCTCTAGTACCATGTCAGCGATGCTGGCTGAATCCATGCGCCGCATCAGCGGCCTGCTGCAATCGGGTCAATACGGCGCGGCGCACGCGCAACTAGAATCGCTGGTGAGCGCAAACCCGGAATACGTGGAAGGGCTGCGGCTGTTTGCCGGCACCAAACAAGTCTTGGGCGATTTCACCCAGGCCGAAAAGCTTCTGCGGCGCGCCCTCGAGATCGATCCGAAATGGGCGCCCACGCTCACCACTCTGGCGGAGCTGTTGCTGACGGCGGGTCGCGGCGCCGAGGCCGTGCCCTTGTTGCGACGGGCAATCGAAGGTCATCCGCGCTACCCGCGGGCCGCACTTCTGTTGACCCGCAGTTACCTGGACGCGGGCCAACCGGCAGCGGCGCTCGAAGTTGCGACAGCCTGGTGCAACGGCGGCAAGCTCGACGATGAGTTGTCGGCGCTGCACGTGGCGGCCTATGCCAGTCTCGGCCGCGCAGGCGAAGCGGTGGCGACCTATCGTCGTCTCGCCGCACTCGCGCCGGACAACCACACCGCGGCGCATAGCCTGGCGATCGCTTTGATTGCGGCCGACCAGCCTGAAGAAGGCGAGCGCGTCGCGCGTCAGGCGCTGTCGCGCACCCGACCGACGGCGGCGCTGCACCACACCCACGCCCGTAGCCTGATCGCTCTGGAGCGCTTCGACGAGGCTGAGCTGGTCTTGCGCGAATGCGTCGAATTGGAACCGCGCCGCGCCGAGGCGCACGACAGCCTGGCGCAACTCGTGTGGATGCGCACCGGCGACATCCTCGAGGCGACGCGCGTTCTGGATCAGGCATTCGAAAAATACCCGCATGAAGACGCACTGTGGGCGACGAAGGCCGCGCTGCTGCAGGGCGCCGGTGACGCACGCGGCGCTTACGCCTGTCTCGCCGCACGCGCCGCGCGGCCCCAAGCTCCTCCAGCGCTGCTCATCCGCGCGGGACTGGCGGCGCTGGAATTTGAACCTGCGACCGCCCTGACGCTTGCGCAAGGGGCCATCGCGGGCGCAGCCCAACAGCCCGGCCGCCCGCAAACTCCTGTGCGCCGCATACTTGGGTGTCGGGGATGGAGCCGCGGCGTTGGCCGAGTGCGCCAAGTTGCTCGAGACCGCTGCCGACGATCAGTACCTCATCGCCATGCAAACCACCGCACTGCGGCTTGCTGAACGATCCGCGCTACGACACGCTTTGCGACTACGACCCGATGGTGATGTCGCAGCTCCTCCAAACCCCTCCGGGATGGTCCGATCTCGACAGCTTCCTGACCGATCTCACCGCGCGCTTGAACTGCGCTTCACAATCCGCACGGCCATCGGCTCCTGTACCAATCCTTGCGCCAAGGGACCGAAACCACCCAGGACCTTTCGCGCAGCAAGGACCCGGTTATTGCAGCGCTGTTTGAAGCCTTTGCGGCACCCATCGCGCGCTACCGCGAGCGCATCGGCCAAGGGGAAGATCCCCTGCGGCGCCGCAATCGGGGCGCTTCACGGTTCAACGGCAGTTGGTCGGTGCGACTGCACCGTGCCGGCTATCACACCAGCCACGTGCATCCGCGCGGATGGATCTCCTCGGCTTGTTATATCCAGCTGCCCGACAGCATGAGAGCGGGGCATACGTCCGAAGGGATCTTGAGCTTTGGCGCGCCGGGTATGATCACGACGCCCGAGCTTCACGCCGAGTTGTCGGTGCGTCCCGAACTGGGCCAGCTGGTGCTTTTTCCGTCGTATTTCTGGCACGGGACGCTGCCCTTTCACAGCGATCAGCCGCGTCTCACCGTCGCATTCGACGTGGTCCCGGATAATGGCAGGGTCGCGAAGGTTCTCAAAACGAAAATCCCCCCTCGCGTTGCCGCGAGGGGGGATGATTCTCGCACTCTAATACTTAGAACTTGTATTTGAGTTCAATGTTGCCCTCGCGGCCAACGATCGACCGTCCGAATCCAACATTGTTTTGCACGGCGTTGCCGCCGAATCGGGCATTACCCTCGGTCAGACCGAATTGGTTGGTCAGGTTCGAGCCGAGAATACGCAGCTGCCAGTTGTCGCCAATGTCGGCAACGATGCCTGCGCCCAGGTCGTAGTAGCTGCCCAAAGGATTCAGGCCCGTGCTGTCCTGGTAGTGCTGACCGATGTGCTCGTACGTCAGGAATTCGGTCAACGAACCCCAGTTGAACGTCTGCGTGTCGCTCGGCGTCACGCGAATCTGGAACTTCGGCAAACGAGCGAGCTGTACGCCATTGATCGTGCCGCAGACCGCTTGCCCGTTGATGTTGGTGTACATGTAGCAGCCGTTGGTAGTCCTTGTAGTGGGCATCCTCGTAATTGGCATTGACCGCGATCTTGAAGTCCCTGAGGGGCTGCGACATCGCTGTCCGCGAACGGATTCACGCTGCCGACGAGCCGCACGTCCTTTTGAAGTCGAGCCGTAGGTGGTCATCGGACCGATCGGCACATTTTTCAATATTCACGGGCTGATAGACCAACCCCTTGAACTCCTTGTCGTAGACCGCCGAGTCGATATACGTATATCGATTCTGAATCTTGAAACCGACCTCGTAATTCTGCACGGTGTTGAGCGGCGGATTCGCGGGACAGCCATTCGAGCCGTTGTACACATTGCAACGGACGTCGTCGAAGTTGTCGAAGAACACGCCATTGTTGACGCGCACATAGGCGCTCATATGGTCGCGTGAACTCGTAATTCGCGCCCACAGAGAACGTCGGCATGGTGTTGTATCTCGCTGCGCGTACGAGTACGTACCGTTGGGCAACTCCACTGCGTTGTCCCACAGATCGAACGCCGATCCCATCTGCACCGGCGACAGGTTGGTTGTCTGCTGATGCAGGTCGATATGTTCGAGACGAACGATGGCATCGAACAACCAATTGTTGATCTTCCATGAGTCCGACAGGTAGACGGCAATATTGGTGGCGTGCCCCTGCTCGAGGATTTGGTAGCCGCCATTGGCGCTCACGATGCCCTGAGGGCTGGTCACGTTGTAGATATTTCCGCCGGCGACGCCCTGCAGAATGATCGGGCTGGCGTTCGGCACGTTATTCATCAGCACATTGGAGCTCAACGACCACGCATCGTTGTCCGTGTAGTGCGCCAAATACAGACCACCGGTCAATGTATTGCCGTTGCCGAAGTCGTACGCCAGACGGAATTCATCGGTGACATTCGTGATCTTCTTGCGCACGAACCATACCTGCTCGGTGATCACGCTTGGTGAGCGGGACCGGCGGCGCCATTGTGCGTAATGTGCCTGGACCGCGGCCGGCGCTCAATGCCGCAGGCAGACGTCGAATGCACGCAATGAAAGCCCCCAAGGTCTGCGGGTTGCCGTTGTTGACCAGCGCATGAGTGTTGACGTATCCGCCATCGAACAGGAAGTTGTTGCTGATCGACCAGCCGCCGTCGAGTTTCAAATCGAGATTCGACCCGAAGTAGTTGCAGCTGCGGCGCCGCGGCCGTTGCTGATGTCGTCATTTTCAAAAGCCGCCGCGCCGGGCTCGGTATCAGGAAATTCTGCAGCTGCTTGCTGTTGTAGGTGTTGTTGAGCTGATTGAAGCCGGGATACGGTTCCGCCTTTCCGTTGGAAACGATGTAGGGGAAGTCGGCGACCCACTGATTCTTGTCGCTCAGGACTCGATACCAGAACATGATCGAGCCGCCGTCCAGATCGTGCTTCAAAGTGGCCGTCAGCTGGCCGCCGATGTCGGACGGATACTGCGGATCGCGCACGCCGTCGGATACTCGGTAGAAGCCGCCGATGCTTCCATACCATCCGTCGATGAGCTTGCCGCTCATAGAACGCATCGACACGCTCCGATCCCTCGGACCCGTAGGTGAAGCCGACCGAGCCGGTAGTCTTGTCCGAACCGGTTCGCAAAATAAAGTTCGCTGTGGCGCCGGCCTGGCCGGAGCCGAAAATTGCGCTGGGTACCGCCCTGGACGATTTCGACGCGCTCGACGGTGTCGTCGAAGCGCATCAGCGAGCTGGAATCCATGAACGACAGATCCGGCGAACCGTACAGCGGCGAGCCATTGATCATGGTCGTGAAATACGGGGAGTCGCCGCCGCCGTTGGGAAAGCCGGCGACGTCGATGTTCGCGCCGGTTTGACCGCCGGAGGCTTCCGGCCAAATGCCGGGCGACTGCTTGAAAATTTCGGCCGCGCTCGCGGGGTTCGCGTTTTTGATCTCATCGAGGGACAACGATACGATGTTGTAGCTCGCGTCCAGCTTCTTGACACCCTGGGCCGAGGCGGTGACGACGATTTCCTCGAGCGAGTTGCTCGGCGCTGGGGCCGGAGGTGGCGGCTGCCGTTGGGGCCTGCCGGCGGTCGGCTGCCGTACGCGCTGCCGGCGCTGCAGCAGATTCCTGCGATGGCCATGGCGAGCGTGTCCCTGGCGGTGCCCAGTCGCGACGGACGATGACCCAGTATGCGGTTGTTTGTTGCGTTTTTGACTCATATATCAATCCCCCGGAGTAAACTGTTTGAAGCAGCAGTGCGTTAACTAAGTGTTGAAATGTGAAAGCCCTGGCAGCGATTCGCCGCCCGAGTACGTCGGCAAGCGAGGTGTCGGCCCGGCGCACACTCATGGCGGTACGGCCATGAATCGAGGTTAAACTGCTGGTGGCGCAGCGATTAGCGTGAAAGCTCTGTAAAAACTGCATTTTCCACCCCCCATCCCCGATGCGCTTGTCGCGTGTTCGAACCGCAGACAGGAAGGTCATTGAGCAGACTTAAGACCCCCGGAATCGGCTGCTCGCGCAGTCTTGTTTCGCCGGTGGGTTGGCTTTCACAGCCTTCCCCAAAGACCACACCACGGTTCAATGTAATTGTTATTTTGTTCAATAGCAACTTATGCGGCTAATTCGCCACAGATTGCGCCAAATTGCGGCCGATTGCGCCACGCCGGTCTAACGGCACTGTCCGACCGCTAAGGCGCCGGTATCGCCAGGTAGACCGTGCTCCAGAGCTGGGCGGCATTGGACTCGTCGGCGTCGGAGGCATTGGCGCCAAAAGGTGCGATCTCGAAGCGTCCGTCCGCGAAGCGCCAGCTCCAGAGCTCTGAATTTCGCATGCTGTGCGCGGCGTCGATGGCGTGCCACAACGCGGTTTGTGCCGCGAGCAGACTGCTTCTCGATCGCCGGCGGCAGATCCTTGCGCTGCAGTTGTCGACGCAACCCCGCCGCGAACACCGCCTGCTGCCAGGACCAAACCACCGTTCCGTGATAGGCGCTGCGGTTGAGCTTTTCCTGGATGGCCGGCGCGGCGTATACAGGATTGGCGACCACCATTCCCACGGGAGTCAGCAGACCCGCCGGAAACGGCCGCATCAGCGCCGTCACCCCGGCATTCAGCGCCGTCGTGGCTGGCCAACCAAACAGCAGTTCGAACCCGAAGTCAGAATGAATCACGGGAATGGTGCGGTCGTCGGCCGTCAACGCCAGCGCCGGGAAGGAGACCGCGGAATCATCGACAGAGTGCAGCGCCGCGCTGTCGGCGATCTTCAAGGAGGCTGCGTAATCTGCAATGTCGCGCCGAGCCGCCGCATTCGGCACGCTCACGCCGAACAGGGGCGGCCGATTTGAGAGCGCCAGGTCGTCGCCATGGCTTTGGCGCGCGTGAACAGCTCACGGTCAGCGCGCGTCGAGATAAGAATCCAGCAAGCGGCTCTCAAAGAAGCGGCCGGCAGCTTCCAGGGCCGCAGGCACGAAAACCGCGTTGACATCATAGGGCACGCGTCCACCGCCCAAGCCGTCATTGCTGTCGCGCCATTCGCCGGCATCAAATCCGGGTTTCAGAGCGATCAAATTCGGCGCGCGCGGATCATCCGCAAATCTCTGCGCGGCGTGCAGCACGAACCTGAAATTGCTGACCAGGTCGGCTCCGAACGCCTGGGGGCTGTCGCTGCGCCCGTCCTTTCGCTTGAGAAAAGCCGCGGCTTCCCTCCGGCCGCGAGCATCATCGAGCAGCCATTGAGCCGCCACGGGCGCCAGCATGAAGCTGCCATCGATCATGTTGTAGTTGAAAACCGGCGCGTCGGACTTCTCGCCGCTGGCGCGCAGATGATCGAGGATGGCGAATTCCCCGATGTCCTCCTCGTGCGCCACTTCGCCTTTCGGCGACAGACGCGTCAACACGGCACCTATTCCCGCATCGACGGCATCGGGCGCCAGCACCGGCATCAGCAGGCGCACCGACATCAAGGTGTCCCGCCCGAAATAGGTATCGAAGCGCCAGGAGCCGGCGAGAAACTTTTCTTTGTAGCTCAGGAAGGTGAGCACATTACGAGCCGCGGCATCTGCCTGCGCCCGGTCGTTGAGCAAATGCGGGCCCGAAAGCGGCGTGAGCGGTGCTTCACCGCTCATTGCGCCGTGATCTTCAGTGCGATCTTGCCGTCGCTTGCGGCGGTCAAGCGATCGGCGTGCAGCGCGCCGTGCGTGACCTCGATGCTGAGCCGATAGCCGGCCGCGCCGTCGAGCCGATCGCGTACCCAAGTGAGGGTCGAGCCTTGAGTCGTTGGGTTCGCGCCGACTTCGGCGGGAAACGTGCCCAAGGCCTGGTAGTCGCGCAGTACGCGCACGCTGGAAAGAACGGCTTGCTTGACGCCTAAGTCCGGTGCACCGGTCGCGATCGCCTCGGCGGTGATGCCGTAGAGGGGTCGTCCGCGCGCGTCCTGGGTGATGAGCGGCTGCGGTGGCCCCTGCAATGTCCAGCGCACCGGCCGGCCGGAGTGCGAGAACCATAAGCCCACGCCGCTGTTGCCCGCGGGAAAGGCGACCAGGATGCGTGGATCTGAACCTGAGCGCAGCAGCAGATGCGCGGCTACGGGACCGTCGCGCAAAAAGCTGTTGAGATTGGAGACCTTCATTCACCTCGAAGGCGAGCCGCGGCCCAGGCTCTGGGTTTCCCAGCGCGGGCAATACGGCCGCGGCGAGCGCCATCGTCAAGAGCGCGCGGCGCCAGAATGAATGCACGTTCAGGGTAGTTCCTCGATGAAAATCAGGTCAGAGGATAAGGGTAAAGGCAGCCCGACGTCGACGCCGATCTGCATCAGCGTTTCACCCGTGGCTTCGCGGTTAGCCGCCGGGGTATCCTGGAAAGTGAGCCGATAACGGCGGCCGCGCTCGAGCCCTGCCAAGCGAAATTGGTGTGTCGGCAAGTCGTCCGCGCTGCCGCGAAACGCGTACAGCACGCCGCGCCGCATCCGCGCCGAGTAATATTCCATGCCGTCCCAATGCACCCCGTCGGGACGGTCGGCGACGTGATACAAATCGGCCTCGCGGATCAGCGGCCGCAGCGCCTTCTTATAGAGCGCGAACTCGCGCTGTGCGGCCACGCGCTGCTGCGCCGTCCACCGACCCGCATCGAGCATCAGCGAGAACCAGCCGAGCATTCCGCTGCGCAGTACATAGCGAAAATTTTCGATGCGCGGTGCGGGGTAGCTCGCCACATAACTTTCCAGCATCGCAGGCGGCAGCACATAACTGGCATCGTAAAAGGCGCGCCGGTTGGCGAGCGGATCATACGTGTCGGTCACGGAAAAATAGTCGCCATGCGCAGCGCTGCCAAAATCGACCATGCGGCCGCCGTCGTTGCAGATTTCCAGCAGCAAGTTCGGGTGACGCTGGCGCAGCTGCTGGTAGATTTCATAGTAGGCCCGCGTTGCGTGATAGCTCACGTCGGTCGAGTTGGAGCCTTGCACCCAGAGGAATCCTGAGTCCTCGGAGATTCGCAGCGTTTTAGGATCCGGCGGTGCGGCGGGATGATCGGTCCGCGAACTGCCCTGGGCCACGAGATATCCATCGTGCTCGAGCATATCGAGGTGATAGTCGCGCACGACACGTTCGAGCTCGCGTTGTGCCCAGAGTTTGGCCGCGGGAACGCCCAAATCAATCGTAATTCCTTTGAAGGGTTCGCTGTGTTTCCAGCCGGCGGGCGGATCGGCAATCAGCCAGTCCCTGATCGCGGGATCATGGACATTGAGCGCGCCGGGTTCGTTCGATGTGCCGGCCTGGGTCCAATCCAGCCACAAGCCGAACTTCAGGCCGTGCCGATGCGCATCCTCGGCAACGCTCGCGATGCCGTGCGGGAATTTGCGCAGGTTCGCATGCCAATCGCCGACGTCGCGGAACCAACCGGCATCCAGATGAAACATCTCCAAGCCGAGCTGCGAGGATTGCTCGATCATTCGATGCGCCAGAGCTTCATCCACCGCCATGCCGCTGCCCCAGCTGTTGTTGACCAGCAGCGGGTAGGACGGATCAGCCAAGGTGCGCGGATTATTGAGTACCGCCCGCACCCAACGGCGCAGGACGTTGCCCGCATCGTCGGGCGCGCCGCGAAATGCGCCGACAAAAATGCGCGGTGTTTCGAAGCTGCCGCCCGGCGGCACACGGGTGCGATAGGGGCCGGGCGTGGGGTCAAGTCCCGCCTCGCCGCGCAGTGAGGCACCCGCGCGCTCGAGCGACATGCGGGTGCGGCCGCTGAATTCGACGCCGACGTACCACCCGCGCCGATCTCCATTCGGTTCATCGACCAGCAAATAGGGGATCATTTCTCGCGGCTGGCTGGGCTTAGGGATTGCATAAGTGCTGGAAGCGCCCTGCCAGCGATCCCCGTCAACCAGCGCATCGAGATGCGTGCCCTCGGAGGAGGGGATATCGGCGCCCTTTTCGACCCAAAATCGTTGCAGCGCCGCCTCAGGATCGATGCCCCAGTCGAATCGCAAACTCGGCAGCAGCGGCAGCCATACCGGCTCATTGCCTAAATTTTGAATCGATATGGTGTGCTCGATTGGACCAAAGTCCGCGCGTGCCTGCCAGCGCCACACGGCTTTGAGCCGCGGCGAGTCGGCGACGTACACGATCCGAATATCCTTCGCTTCAAAGCGGCTCGCGCTGGGGTCCAAGCGCCACGTAACCCTCTGCGCGGCCCCATGCATCTCGACTTGCTCGGGCAGCGTTTCGTCGCGGGCATTTCTCCATGCCGGCGCGCCGCGAAGCGCAAGCGTAACCAGGCGCGGTGCGTGTTCGCCGGCCTCGACGACAATGGCCGTCTCGGCGGTGGCGATTGTTGCCCGAGGCATCGCAGCGTTGCCGCCGGCCGCACACAGTCCGGCGCATCCGATCACGAGCGCGACCCACGGCGGAAAACGCGACACAGCAATCAGGACGGCAGAACCGTTTGGTACGCGCGGTAGGTCTCGCCGTCGATATCCAGGAAGGCCTTCAGTTTGACGGCGCCGGCATCGGTCGCAACCCGCCACTCATGGCGGCCGCCCTGGTCGCGTTGCGCGCCAAGGAGGCTGTCGCGCCGCACCGGCACCGCCGCGCCGCGCTCGACGATACGCATGAGCACCAGCGGGCCGGCGAGCAGGGCGACCGTGTTGGGGTGCGCCGCGTCGACGCTCTCCAATCGGCGCGTGTCCGGCAATTCGAGTTCGACGCGGTCGCCGCTGCGCCATTCGCGCCGAATCGCCGCGAATTGCCCGCTTGGCGCGCTCTGGCGCTGGCCATTGATCAGCAGCGAGGCGTCCTGCGCCCAAGCCGGTATGCGCAGATTGAGGGTAAACAGGCGTGGGCTCGGCACCCGCAGCGTCATCTTGATGCCGGCTGCGTAGGGATAGTCGGTCTCGATGGACAAGCCGCAGGGCACGTTGTCTTGCGTCCAGTTGATTTGCGCCGGCACGTACAAATTGACGTAAATACCCTGCGCGTCGGTAAAGCAGGTGCTGATGGCATAGTCGGCCGCGATCATCGGCAGCGTCCCGGAGCAGCACGGCCAACGATCCGGGTGGAAGCCTTTTTTGGCTTGACCTGTGTAATCCGAATAATAGAAGGCGTGACCGTCGGGCTGAATCGGAATGGCGCCGAGCACCGTGTTATAGAGCACGCGCTCCATACTGTCGCCATAGCGCGAGTCGCGGGTGATGCGCAGCAGATAACGTGTGAGCTTGAAATGCGCATACGCGCCGCACGGGGTCTCGAAGCTCTTGGTCTGGTTCTCGAGGCTCGCGCCGAGCGCACCGCTGTCCGGAACGACGAAGTGCTCGTCGGGTCCCCAGCCCCCGGTGGCGAAGCTCTGCGCCGAGACCATCGCGAAACCTTGCTGCGCCGCTCTCAGGTACATCGGATCGCCAAGCGAGAGATAGGCCTGGGCCGCGGAACTCAAGGCATTGACATGGCTGTAGGCATGTTTTCCCGGCAGTGCGTTGTCGCCGCGCGCCAGCGCCGCGAAGAATTCGTCATACAGAAATCGCCGACCCAATTGCCGGTGAATCGACTCGCCCGTCAAGCGCCACGCCAGGAATTGATTTTCCGGCAGGGTGTAACTCTCATCCCACGCGTGCTGGCTGAAATCCTCGCCCGGTTGCGCATGCTCGTTGCGCGGCATGGCGTGCGGCGGCAAATACGGTACCGCGGCTCGAGTGGTTCGATCGAGGGTTGCGCGTGCGGTCTCATCAAGGCCGAACTTCTCGACATCGAGCAAGCCGCCGACGAGCTTGTCGTAAGTATAGGAGGGGAAACGGTTGTGGCGATAAAAGCTGCCGCGCGCGTCGACAGTCGCCGCATAGCCGCGCACCAAGCGTTGCACTTTGGCGCGCGTCGCCGCATCGGGGCTGATTGCGTAATAACGTGCCAGCGCGCTCATCCATTGCCCAAAGGTGGCGCCGGGTGCGAAGGCATAAGTGTCGTACCAGCCGCCGAGTTCCTGACCGGGCGCGGGAAGAGCTGAGCGCAGCCGAAATGGCCTGAGCAATGAGTCCTCGTCAAGCCCCAACACCAGGCGATGATTCTCGGCCGCCTGGCGCTCGAGCGGGCCCTCGCTAAAGCGCACCTGGCTGTAGGCTAATTCGGCGAGCGGGGCGGGCGGCGCATCAGCGGCTTCACTCGCTGCGAACACAGCCTGGCGCCAGCCAACAGCGGCGAGCACGCCCAGGGCGAGAAGATCGCGCCTGCCGCGATCGATGGTGTCAGACATGGCCTATCGCTCCGATTGCTGATTCGCCCAGGATGCGGCTAGCGAGGCGCTCACGCAAGATCCTGAGTCGACACGGCATCCGCTTCGGCATTTAATGCACGGTCTAAGCCGTGCGGCGGAGTGGCGATGCAGCATCAAAGATTTGGACTCATTTCCCTGCCGCTGCTCATTGCCGCGGCAGTATTTCCCGCGCTCGCCGGAGCCGAAGACACCTTTAGTCTCAGCGCGAGCGCGCAGGATTTCGACACCTATTTTCCGAGCTACTTGGCCAATGGCTATTTTTCCACCATGACCGCGCCGCGCGGTACCGAGGGCAATCTCGCCTACATGGTCGCGTTCATGGATTACGGCAAGGACGATGAGTCGCGCCCCGCCGCCATTCCGGGGTGGAGCGAGGTCGACTACTCCACGGGCGACTCCGCGGCGGGCCTTTTCTGGATGAATCAGGTGCCGCTCAGTGCGGCGCAGTTTGTGGATTACCGTCAGACGCTGAACATGAAAGAGGCGACGTTGACGACCAGCTATCGCTACGTCGACCACCAGCGCCGCACAGAGATCAAGGTCACCACCTTTGTCAGCCAAGCCTCAACGCATCTGGCAGCGACCCGGATTTCGCTGACACCGGATTTCGACGGCACCGTGGAACTGTCGTTTGCCTTGAATCTCTGGGCGCCGCATCAGCCGCGACTGCCGCTAGCCAAATTAACCGGCGAGCAAATGCAGGAGGCGGTCGCCGCCAACAATTTGCAGCTCGTGGCGATTGCGCCGGCGACTCCGGACCGCGCCGCCCTCTGGTACCACGGCGACACGCATGTGCTCGCGGCAAATGGCGACGTCAAGAACTTGACTCTGAGTCTCGACGGCCGCGCAGAACAGGGCTTGAACATGGCCGAAGCGGCCGCCGTAGCCCTGCCGGACGGCGTTGTCCCCAGCGATATCGCGCTCTACAAAAGTGAGTATCGGCTCGCGTTGAATCTAAAGATCAAAGTCCAAAGAAACCGCACCTATACCTTCACGAAATTCGTCGCGGCTTCGCGCGAGGGTTGGGGCGGCGATGCACGGTCGGACCTCGCATTGGCAGGAAGCGCGCGCAGCGCCGGGTTCGATGCGCTTCTCGATCAGCATCGGGCCGCCTGGCGCGAGCTGTGGCGGTCGGATATCGAGATCGACGGCGATGCGCAGGCGCAGACGGTCGTACACTCCGATCTTTACTATCTGCTCGCAACCTCAACTGCCGACACGCGCTGGCCGATGGGTGCCTGCGGACTGACGCCCGGCTATACAGGCCATGCATTCTGGGACAGCGATACCTGGATCTTTCCCGCGCTCTTGTTGCTGCATCCCGAGCGCGCCAAGTCTCTCGCGGTGTTCCGCGCGTACACGCTGCCTGCGGCGCGGGCCCGCGCCCAGGCGCGCGGTCTCAAGGGCGCGATGTATCCCTGGGAGGCGGACCCGGAAAATGGCAGCGAACAGATCCCCTATTTCGCGCATGTGCTCAGTGAGCGCGAAATCCACGTCAACGCCGATGTCGCCATCGCGCAGTGGCAATACTGGCTCGCGACGCAGGATCGCGGCTGGCTGAAACAAAATGGCTGGCCGGTCATCCGTAACGTCGCGGATTTCTGGGCGAGCCGCGCCACGTGGAATGCGCAGCAACGGCGTTACGAAATCCTGCACGTCACCTCCGTGGCCGAAAGCTACAACGATGTGCCGAACGACACCTTTACCAATGTCTCCGCGCAGAAGGCTTTGACCATCGCTGCGAAGGCGGCGGCGCTGGTGGGCGCGCAGCCGGACCCGCGCTGGGCCGAGGTTGCCGCGAAGCTTTACATTCCATTCTCGCCCAGCGAGCAACGGCATTTGGACTTCGATGCCAGCATGCCGCGCGAGCCCTTGGAGGGCAGTACCCTCGGACTGTTGTCCTACCCCTCGCTTGACCTGCAGATGAGCGAGAAAGTGCGCCGCAACGACTATGACTACATCATGATTTCCGTGCGCCAAGGACACCACGAGCCGCACGGCATGAGTTTGGCGCCGGCTTCGATTGCCGCCGCCGCCGCGGGCGATGCGGCTTCGGCGGTCGCGTGGCTGCAGCGCAACTTCACCAGCGGTTTGATCAAGCCGCCTTTCAATGTTCGAACCGAAACGACGACCAACAACACCGGTTACTTCGTCACCTCGTCCGGCGGCTTTGTGCAGAATCTTCTGTTCGGCTTCAGCGGTCTGCGCCTCGAGGAGCAAGGCCTCGCCGCGGCCTATGCGCCCATCCTGCCGGCGGAATGGAAATCCATGACTCTGAAGGACGTCACGATCCGCGGCGAGCATTACGACATGCTCATCGACCGCGACGCGAGCGGCCGCGTCAGGCTGACGCGCACAGCGCTGCGCTCGGAGCCGCTGCGGGCGGTCGAAAAATAGCCTGCTAGGACTGCATATTCCATCCGGCGCGATACTCGCGCGTCAGATACTGATTGGCCTCGGGGAAATTGCTGACCCGTCCGCTTTCGCCGTTGTACAGGATCTTTTTTCCCTGCCCCGCGCGCAGTGCCACCAACCCCAGCAGCATGGTCTCGGTCAGCAGCCCCGCATATTCGATCGGCGAACTCGCCGTGGCTTCGCCGCGAATCGCCTTGGTCCAGTTGAGTTCATGCGACCACGGGATCCGCGGCATGCTCTTGGGCACTCTGGCGGCCGCTTCGCCCAACGCCTGCGGATACAGCCGCGGATTCGAGCCATAGGTATCGTTCAAAAGAATGCCTTTCTCGCCGATGAAGATGACGCCGCCCTCGCTCTTGAGCGTGACCTCATCCGGGAGCGCGTCGGGGCGGGGCGGATAAATGCCGCCGTCGAACCAGGACAGTTTCACCGGCGGCTGGCTGCCGCGCGCGGCAAACTGATAATGCACGCAGGTCGAGACCGGATAAGACACGGGCTTGCGCGGCGCGCGCCCGGGCGGCGCATTGGCGGCCGCGGGATCGGTGGGAGGCAGGGGCATGGTGCCCCATTGCGTCGAGGTCGCTTCGATGCTCGATGGATAGTTAAGACCCAGAGCCCAGAAGGGATGATCGATCAGATGCGCGCCCATGTCGCCCAGCGCGCCGCATCCAAAGGCCAGCCAGCCGCGCCAGTTGAAAGGATGGTAGACCGGATGGTAGGGAACATTCTCGGCGATCGGACCCAAGTACAAATCCCAGTCGAGGCCGGCGGGCGGCGCGCCGCCGCCGCCCATGGCCGCGGCCAGCACATCTTGTATATAGCGAAAAGTCCAGGGGTTGCCGAAGCCGCCGGGAGTTTCTATCGCCGGCACATTGGTGGGCCGCGCGATGCCCTGCGGCCAGTAAACGACCGGCCGATTGGTCCATACGTGCACCTCGTGTACCGGCCCGATGACGCCCGCGCCGATCCATTCGTTGATGAGGCGCGCGCCTTCGCTTGAATGTCCTTGATTGCCCATCTGGGTCACGAGCTTGGGATTGTTGAGCGCGAGTTCGCGCAGCATGCGCGCCTCATGCACGGTCGCGGTGAGCGGCTTTTGCACATAAACGTGCTTGCCCGCCTGCATCGCGGTCTTGGCGACCACGGCATGATTGTGATCGGCCGTCGCCACCACGACGGCGTCGATATGCTTCTCTTTTGCCAGCATGTCGCGAAAATCGGTATAGCGCTTCGCTTTGTCGAACTGCTCTTTCAGCTTCACCCCTTCGGGCCGCGCTTGGCCTTGGGCATCGGTCAGCAGCCTCGCCACGCAGCGTTCGCTATAGGGCAAATCGACATCGCAAACCACGCCAATGCGGTCGGATTGCGCCAGCACCTGCGCGTTTTGCGAACCCATCGAACCGAAACCGACGACGGCGATGTTCACCGTGTCGCTCGGAGCCCGCTGGCCGCGGCCCAGCACGCGGCGCGGAACGATCAACGGAGCACTCAATGCCACCACGGTGCCCAGGGCCTTGCCTGCGCCTGCGACGAATTCGCGGCGGGTCAGATCTTTAGGTGTCGACATGGCGATGCTCCTATTGCGGTCTCTGATTGATGCTTTGGATTGTGATGCTTTGACATCCCCATGGGAAGGCTCGACGATACGACGGCTTCGACACGAGGAAACGCTATGAATTTTGCAGGTTGGATGGGGCGAGGCCTGTTGGGTGCCGGGCTGATTTTCGCCGCGTTGCCGGCCGCGCTGGGGCAATCGCTGCCGGCAGAGGACGCCGCGGCTCCGGCGGCGACCCCGCCGCAGGTTTTATTCAAGAATTTGTTCGTTGCCGTGCAGAACGCGAAAGTCTTCCCCGACAGCAAGACCTTCGCCGACGCGGTGCCGAAATCGGCGCCGTCCGACATTCTCTCGCGTTTCGATGCCGCTACAGTCAACTCGCGCGAGGCCTTGCAAGCCTTTGTCGCGGAGAATTTCGTGTTGCCGGCGCAGGTGAGTGGAACGGAGCTTCCCGCCGTGAAGCATGTCAGCATCATTCGGCACATCGACTTGCTGTGGGATCAGCTGACGCGCACCACCACGTCGGCGCCGCCGTATTCCTCGCTGTTGCCGTTGCCGGAACCCTACGTGGTCCCGGGCGGCCGGTTCCGCGAACTGTACTACTGGGATTCGTACTTCACGATGCTGGGATTGGTGCAAAGCGGACGGCACGATCTGGTCCTGCACATGGTGCAGGACTTTGCCTCTCTGATCGACAAGTACGGCCATGTGCCGAACGGCACCCGCACCTACTACTTGAGCCGCTCGCAGCCGCCGTTTTTCTATGCCATGGTCGGGCTGCTCGGACCTCGGGATCCGGCGGCCTCCTACGCACGCTATTTGCCGCAATTGCGGCGCGAATACGCCTTCTGGATGCAAGGCGAAAAAAACTTGAGTCCCGGCACGGCCTATCGCCGCGTCGTTTCCATGCCCGACGGCGCGGTGCTCAACCGCTATTGGGACGATGCCGACACGCCGCGCGATGAGTCGTATCGCGAAGACACGGCGCTCGCGCAACGCAGCGGGCGTCTCCCTGCGCAGTTGTACCGCGACGTGCGGGCTGCGGCCGAGAGCGGCTGGGATTTCAGCTCGCGTTGGTTTGCCGACGGCAAGACCCTCGAGACCATCGATACCACCGAAATCATTCCGATCGATCTCAACAGCCTGTTGTTCGGCCTTGAAGAGGCGATCCGCTCAGGCTGCGCGCGAGTTCACGATGCGGCCTGCGTCACCGAGTTCACCCGGCGCGCGAAAGCGCGGCGCGCGGCGGTTGATCACTATCTCTGGGACGCGCCGGGGGGTGTCTATCGCGACTATCGCTTCGTGAAGCAAGCCCAAGTGCCGCGCCTTTCCGCAGCCACGCTCTATCCCTTGTTTGTGGCGCTCGCCAGTCGGCAGCAGGCGGCGGCCGTGGCCGCGACGGTTTCCCGAGATTTGCTCAAAGCGGGCGGCATTGTCACGACACCGCGGGTGTCGGGACAGCAATGGGACGCCCCGAATGGTTGGCCGCCCTTGCAGTGGATCGGCGTCGCGGGTTTGCGTCATTATGCACTTTCACCCTTGGCCGACAGCGTGGCCTGCCGCTGGATCGTGAGCGTCAATCGCGTTTATGCGCAGAGCAACAAGCTGGTGGAAAAATACGATGTCATGACCACCGGGCGGGTCGGCGGCGGCGGCGAATATCCATTGCAGGACGGCTTCGGTTGGACCAACGGTGTCATGCGCAAGCTCATGGCGCTTTATCCCAAGTTTGCGGCGAATAGCAGGGCGGAATCCTGTCCGTCGCCTGACGCTCCGCCGCGATAACCGTAAGCTATTGATTGATAAATTCCTTTTATTGATCAAGCGAATCGATTGGACACATATATCAGCTAACACCATACTGAAATACCCAAAGCTTCGCGGAGTTGATCAGTGACCAGTCCGGTGATCCCGATAGCCCTCGAAGGCGCCACCAAAAAGCGCAAACGGCAAGCGCCGAAAGGGCGCCAAGTGCTGCCGCAGGCGTTGGCCGAGGTGGAGGCTCTGATCGGTCCGCCACCCTGGCGCCACGATTTGTTGATCGAGTACCTGCACCGGATCAACGATCGCCATCGCCAATTGGGCGCGCCGCACATGGCGGCGCTGGCAAAACTCCTGGGATTGGCTCAAACCGAAGTCTACGAGGTGGCCACTTTCTATCATCACTTCGATGTGGTGAAAGAAAATCCCGACGGCTCGCTGCCGGCTGCCGCGGCGCTCACCGTGCGGGTCTGCGATGGCCTCAGCTGCGAAATGGGCGGCGCCAAGCAGTTGCTGGAAAAACTGCCGGCGCTGCTCGGGCGCGAAGTGCGGGTGATCCCGGCGCCCTGCGTCGGGCGCTGTGAGCAGGCGCCCGTGGTTGTCGTGCACCAAAATCCCGTGCCGCGCGCCACCTTGGAGGCTGTGCGCGCCGAAGTGGCAGCCGGACGTTTCACCGATACTGCGCGCAACTACATCGATTTCGAGGCGTATACGAAAGAGGGCGGTTATTCGCTGCTGCGCGACTGCATGGAACACCGCCGCGATCTGGAAGGCGTTTTGAAGGCCATGGAAGATTCGGGCCTGCGCGGCTTGGGCGGCGCGGGTTTTCCCGCGGGCCGCAAGTGGCGCATCGTGCGCGGCGAGGCGGCGCCGCGGCTGATGGCGGTGAACATCGATGAGGGCGAGCCCGGCACCTTCAAAGATCGCGTGTATCTCGAGCGGGATCCGCATCGCTTTCTCGAGGGCATGCTCATCGCCTCCTGGGCGGTGGGCATATCCGCGATCTACATCTATCTGCGCGACGAGTACCACGGCTGCCGCGCGCTGCTCGAAACAGAACTCGCCAAACTGCTGGACAATCCGCCGGTGCCGCTGCCGAAGATCGAGTTGCGCCGCGGCGCGGGCGCCTACATTTGCGGCGAAGAGTCGGCGATGATCGAATCGATCGAGGGCAAGCGCGGCATGCCGCGGCTGCGCCCGCCCTATGTCGCGCAAGTCGGACTGTTCGGACGGCCTACCTTGGAGCACAACTTCGAAACGCTTTTCTGGGTGCGCGAGATACTCGAAAAAGGCGCGGCGTGGTTTACCTCCCAGGGTCGCAATGGCCGCAAGGGTTTGCGCAGCTTTTCCGTGTCCGGCCGCGTGAAAAATCCCGGCGTGAAGCTCGCGCCGGCGGGCATCACGGTGCGCCAATTGATCGACGAGTTTTGCGGCGGCATGCAAGCGGGACACACTTTTTACGGCTACCTTCCCGGCGGCGCTTCCGGCGGCATTCTGCCGGCGTCCATGGGCGATATTCCGTTGGATTTCGACACGCTGCAGCCTTACGGTTGCTTCATCGGATCCGCGGCGGTGATCGTGCTGTCCTCGCAAGATACCGCCAAGGACGCCGCGCGCAACATGATGCGTTTTTTTGAACACGAATCCTGCGGTCAGTGCACGCCCTGCCGCGTCGGAACCGCTAAAACCAACACCATCATCGCCAAGGACAACTGGGACACGCCGCTGCTGGCCGAACTCTCCCAGGTCATGCGCGACGCATCGATTTGCGGCCTGGGGCAGGCGGCGCCCAATCCCGTCGACACGGTCATCAAGTATTTCCCGAACGAGTTGAGCTAAAGGCAATCCGTATGAGCGTCACCTCTCCGAATATCAGCCGGCAAACCGAGGCCCCCACCGTGACCTTCCAGCTGGACGGGCGCGAAATGACGGCGCTGCCGGGCGAAAGCCTGCTCGAGATTGCCGATCGCGAGGGCATCGAAATCCCGCGGCTTTGCTACAAGGAAGGGATGGAGGCGGTGGGCAACTGCCGCTCCTGCATGGTGGAAATCAAAGGCGAGCGAGTGCTCGCCGCTTCCTGTTGCCGCGCGCCCACGGCCGGCATGCAGGTGACGACGAACAATGAACGCGTGCGCAAGGCGCAGCAGCTGGTCATCGAGCTGCTGCAGTCCGATATGCCGGAGCGGGAATACACCCGCCACAACGAAGTCGATGAATGGGCCGCCAAGCTGAAAGTCGGCAAGCCGCGTTTCGCGCCGCGTAAGGCGGTGCCGGCGGACCTCTCGCATGCGGCGATTGCGGTCAATCTCGACGCCTGTATTCAATGCACGCGCTGCGTGCGCGCCTGCCGCGACGAACAAGCGAACGATGTCATCGGTTTGGCGTCCCGCGGCCAGCACGAGAAGATCGTGTTCGACATGGACGACCCGATGGGCGCCTCCACTTGCGTGGCCTGCGGAGAGTGTGTGCAGGCTTGTCCGACGGGCGCGTTGATGCCGGCGCGCGAAGTGGCGCTGTCCGTGCCCGATAAATCGGTCAATTCACTGTGTCCTTATTGCGGCGTCGGATGTCAGCTGACCTATCACGTCAAGAACGACAGCATTCTTTACGTGGAAGGACGCGATGGTCCGGCCAATCACTCGCGTCTGTGCGTCAAAGGACGCTATGGATTCGATTACTCGCGTCATCCGCAACGCCTCACGGTGCCGCTGATCCGTCGCTCCGATGCGCCCAAATCCGGCAACTTCGTGATGGATCCGAACAACGTCTTGCAAGTGTTTCGCGAGGCGAGTTGGGAAGAGGCGATCGCCCTGGGCGGCGGCACGCTGCGCCGCTTGCGCGATGCCCATGGGCCGAAGTCGCTTGCCGGGTTCGGCTCGGCCAAGGGCAGCAACGAAGAAGCGTACTTGTTTCAGAAATTGGTGCGCGTAGGCTTCGGCAGCAACAATGTCGATCACTGCACGCGGCTCTGCCACGCTTCGAGCGTCGCCGCGCTCCTCGAAGGGATCGGCAGCGGCGCGGTCAGCAATCCGGTCATGGATGTCACGCAGGCCGCGGTGGTCATCGTGATCGGCGCCAACCCAACGGTCAATCATCCGGTCGCGGCGACCTTCATCAAGAATGCCATGCGCACCGGCACCAAGGTGATCGTCATGGATCCGCGCCGCAGCGATTTGGCGCGCACTGCGTACCGCTTCCTGCAATTCAAGCCCGACACCGATGTGGCGCTGCTCAATGCCATGATGCACGTCATCATCGAGGAGAATCTGGTCGATGCGAAATTCATCGCCGATCGCACGCTGGGGTACGCGGAGCTCGCGAAAAACGTGCAGGGCTACGATCCTGAGCTGATGGCGCCGATTTGCGGCATTCCCGCCGATACCATCCGCGAGGTCGCGCGGCTCTATGCGACCAGCTCCGGTTCCATGATTCTCTGGGGCATGGGTATCAGCCAGCATATTCACGGCACCGACAATGCCCGCTGTCTCATCGCGCTGGCATTGATGACGGGACAAATAGGCCGGCCGGGTACCGGGCTGCACCCGCTGCGCGGACAAAACAACGTGCAGGGCGCCTCGGACGCGGGCCTCATTCCCATGATGTATCCGGACTATCAGCGCGTCGATGACCCGAAGGCCATCGCGCGCTTCGCGAAAGCCTGGAACTTGCCGGTCGACAAGCTCGACAACAAGCCGGGTCTGACGGTGGTCGAGGTCATCAAGAACATTCTCGCCGGCAACGTCAAAGGCATGTACATCATGGGCGAGAATCCGGCCATGAGCGATCCGGACGCGGAGCACGCGCGCGATGCGCTCGCCAAGCTCGATATGTTGGTGGTGCAGGATATTTTCCTGACCGAAACCGCCTACCTTGCGGATGTGATTTTGCCGGCCTCATCGTTCGCCGAGAAAACCGGCACCTTCACCAACACCGATCGATATGTGCAGCTCGGCAGGCAAGCGCTCAATCCGCCCGGCAAGGCGCGCCAGGATTTGGAAATCATCATCGACATCGCGCGCCAACTCGGCCTCTCGTGGTCCTATGGCAGCGGCGAGCAGGCGGTGGCGGCCGTGTTCGACGAGATGCGTCACACCATGCCGAGCATCGGCGGCATTACCTGGGAGAGGCTGCAGCAGGAAGACAGCGTCACCTATCCCTGCGAGAAGGAGGGCGATCCCGGCGACTCGGTGGTGTTCATCAATTCCTTTCCGACGCCGACCGGAAAAGCGAAATTCGTGCCCGCCGACATCATTCCCGCGGACGAACGGCCGGACAGCGAGTATCCGATGGTGCTGATCACCGGGCGTCAGCTGGAACACTGGCACACCGGCAGCATGACCCGCCGCTCGGGCGTACTCGATGCTCTGGAGCCGGATCCGGTCGCGATGCTGAATCCCGTGGATATGGCGGCGCTTGGCGCCAAGCCGGGACAGCTCATCACGATCCAGTCGCGCCGCGGCAAGGTCAGCCTGTATGCGCGCGAAGACGAGAGCTCGCCGCATGGCGCAGTGTTCGTGCCGTTTTGCTTCTACGAGGCCGCGATCAACAAACTCACGAATTCGGCGCTCGATCCATTCGGCAAGATTCCCGAGTTCAAGTATTGCGCCGTGCGTGTGAGCCTGGGCGGTACGCAACCTAAGCAGTCGAGTTTCGGCGGCGGTCAGATTCTCGAAGCGGTCACGGCCGGCGAGGATTGATTTGCAGTTGCGCCAACTCAGGCAGGGTGTTGGCATTTGCAAACGCCGCGGCATCATCGAAGATGACTTTCGCCCCCTGATTCTGCGCGGCGAACAGCCCTGTTTTGCGCTCGCCGCTTTCGATAAAGGCGCGCAACCTGTCGCGCAACGCGATTCTCATCAGGCAAAACACCGGCTGCGCCCGCAGCCCGTCCCCTTCGCGCGTGTACGCGGTCGCCAAGCCCGCATCGGCGTTCGCAAGCCCTTGCGCGAGGCGTGCGACCAAGTCGGAGGGAAAATTCGGCGAGTCGCACGGCACGGTCGCCAGGTATGGCGTACGGCAATGCGAAAGGCCCGCGAGCATGCCGGCGAGCGGCCCGGGAAAGTCGGGCGTTTCATCCGGCCAAACGGCGACGCCCATGGCTCGATAAGCGGGCAAGTTGCGATTCGCATTGAGCAACAACGCGGCAACCTGCGGCTTCAGGCGGTTCAGCGCGTGCTGCGCGAGCGGTATACCTAAATGCAGCTGCAATCCCTTGTCGACGCCACCCATGCGGGTGCCGCGCCCGCCCGCGAGAACCAATCCGCTGATGTCGGTATTTTGATCGATCATGAGTGCTCGCTGCAGGAGAGCATCGTAGCGCGTGCAGGCGGAGGCTGCCATCGAGACCCATAGAATCGAGGCCTTCGAGGTGCAGCCCGAGGCGCGCCTGGCGCAGCCGATCGCGAACGCCCCCAAGCTTAGCGCCGCCGCCTCCGAGTCGATGCGCGAGATCGGCATCGTCGATGAGCTCGGGACGCGGCGCACGATCAATATTCCGGCCGAACGGCCCCTGACGGTGCTGTTGGATGATCGCGAGCTGGTGACGCTGATGACGCTCGGCGCCTCGCCCGAACTGTTGGTGTTGGGATTCTTGTTCAATCAGCGCTTGATCGAGAATGCGGCGTCCATCGAATCGATTTCCGTGGATTGGCAGGCGGGCACCGCCGCCGTGCGAACCCGTGGCCCGCGGGGCGAATTTTCCGCCTTGGCGCTGCGCACGGTGGCCTCGGGAAGCGGGCAAGGATCGATATATTCGCGCTTGCTCGCTCACATCGATGCCATCAGGCTGCCCGGCGCCTCGCAGGCGCGCATCCGCGCCGGTGTTTTGCGCAGTTTGCTGGAGGCGATGCGCCAGCATGACAGCATCCATCGGCACGCGAGATCCGTGCACAGCTGTGCGCTGTTTCAAAACGCTCGTTTGCTCGTCTCCGTGGAGGATGTGAGCCGGCACAATGCGCTCGACACGATCAGCGGCTGGATGGCGTTGCACGGCATCGAGGGCGGCGACAAGGTGCTGTTCACATCAGGAAGGCTGACCGGAGAAATGGTCATCAAGGCGGCGCAGAGCGGCGTGCCGATCTTCGTGTCGCGCAACGGCGTCTCCGCCATGGGCTATGATCTGGCGAAAAAATTCGGCATGGCACTGTTTGGCCGCGCGCTGAATCGGCGCTTCGTGTGCTACGCCGGAGAGGAGCGTCTGGACCCCGAATAATGCGCTCTGGCGCGCAACATATGCTCCTTCGTGCATATTGTTGCTGCGCACCCGCCATGCTACTTTTCGCGCGGCATTTCTGCTTGCAGAGCACAGCTCGCAAGCGGCCGTCGCGCCGCCTTCGATCCATTCGAGACCTCAATGAACCAATCGATTCGATTTGCAATATTGCTTGCTCTCTCTTCTATTGCCTGCGCCATGCCTGCCGGCGCCGAGGATGCCGCAACCGACGCAGCGGCGGACCCAGCGCAGGAAACTCCGCACGTCACAGTGGTGGGAACCAAGGAGTCCGACGACTACCGCGTCAAGAGCACGGCCTCCCTCGGGCCCCTAGGCTCGCAAGATTTGCTGAATGTGCCTTATTCTGTCGGAGTCCTGACGGAGGATCTGATCCAAAACTCCATGGCGACCAACTTCAAGGATGTTTCGAAGTATCTGCCGCTGGTCGCGTATCAAGAGCAGCAGGGGCCCGATATCTTGAGACCGCAAACCCGCGGTATGCAGGGGGGGAATTTTCAAAACACGCGCATGGACGGCATGCAGATGTTCATCACCGTCGCAACCGCGATGGAACAGTTTCAACAGGTTGAAGTAGTGAACGGCGTATCCGCTTCGCTGTACGGGCCGGCCAATCCAGCCGGCATGTTCAATTTCGTCTCCAAGCGGCCGACCGATTACGACTTGCGCGAAGTCACGGTGAGCTACGCCACGCAGAGCCTGGGTACGGCGCATGTGGATCTGGGCGGCAAAATCGACAGCAACGGCATCGTCAGCTACCGGTTCAACGGCGTGTTCGGCGAGGGCGACGCCTGGGTCGACCACAGTCACGCCAAGCGGACGCTCGGGAGTCTCGCGATTGACGTGCGTCCGCTGCAAGACACCGTCATCGAAACCAACTACAGCTACTATCACCTGATCGACACCGGCTATCCAGGCTGGTTCAGCTACGGCGAAAAAGTGGTCCTGCCGCCGGCGCCGGATCCGACCAACGTGGGATATGGGCAGAATTACGCCGGCGTCGACCTGTTGACGCGCATGGGCAGCGTTCGTGTGAAACACGATTTCAACTCCGATTGGCATCTCGTGGTCGGCGGCCTCAATCAAGATGCCTCGCGCGACATCAACACGCCAGTCGACAACCTGACCAACAACAACGGCAATTACACCTCGTCGCTCGCCAACGGCCTCGCGCCGCGCTTCATCATGTCGAGCGACGCGGCCTATCTCGATGGCAATTTCATGACCGGGAGCATCGCGCACGACCTCACCATCGGCACGGCCGGCTACAAATCGCAATCTTATTCGGTGACGACCCCGGCGACGCCCGCCAGCGTGCTGTTGGGGACCGCGAACATCAACAGTCCTGCGATATTCCCTTTTCCGGCCGCGGGCCTGCCGAACGTGGGGCTGAACTACAATTCCTCCAACGCCTATCAGCAAGGCGCCAATGTCGGAGACACCCTGCGCTTCACCGACGCCTGGGCGGCGCGCCTCGCGGTGAGCCAGGACTGGTTTAGCACCGACAATTACAATTCGAAGGCGGCGCGTGTATCGCAATACTCGAACCATGGCCTCAGTCCGACGGCGAGCCTGATGTTCAAGCCCATGGGCAACATGACGCTGTACGCGACCTTTGCCAGCAGTCTGCAGCCCGGCGATTTGGCGCCCGCGGGTACGGTGAACGCAGGAGAGAGTCTGGCGCCGTACCGCAGCAAAGAATACGAGGTCGGCTACAAGGCGTCTTTGAGCAAAATCGACTTCACCGCCGCGCTCTTTGAGATCCAACGCCCCTTCGCCAACATCAACCCCATCGGCAACGTGTTTGAAATCTCCGGTCAGCAGGTGAACAAAGGCCTGGAACTGTCGGCGGTCGGCGAAGTGGCGGCGAACCTCAGAGTTTATGGCGGAGTCACTCTGCTGAACGCCAGGCTCGAAGAAACGCCGCTCGCATCGACAGACAACAAGATCTATGTCGGGGCTCCCAAGGTCAAGGGCAACACCTTGTTCGAATACAGCATTCCGACGGTCCCGGGACTGGTGGCGACCTTTGATTGGCAGTTCTCCGGTCCGCGCGCGGCCAACGACACCAATTCATTCTACGTCGCCGGCTACAATTTATTCGACCTCGGGGCGCGCTACACCTCGAGCATTTTGACCAAGCAGGTGACCTGGCGTCTGTCGGTGGACAACCTCACCGACAGGCCCTATTGGTCGACCGTCGCGCCGAGCAATTTGACCGGCGCCAACACGGGTAGTCTGCTGGCACACTTCGGCACGCCGCGCACATTGCTGGCAGCCGTGAGCATCGATTTCTGAGGCCGATGCCGTACCTGCGGCGCGGCGGCGTGGCGGCCTGCCTCCTCGGCGTTGCCGTGGCGCACGGCCTCGCGGCCGCGGCGCCGGCGACGCACGAAATCACCGACGCCGCGGGCCGGCATGTCATGATTCCAGAAAATGTCATGCGGGTCGCGGATCCCTGGCATGCGAACAATGCGATGGTGCTGATGCTGGGCGGTGCGGCCAAGCTGGTGGCCACCAGCGAGCAAGCAAAGGGCCAACCTTGGCTGCGCAGGCTGTATCCCCCGATCGAGCGGATCCCCGCGGCCTTCAACGCATCCGGCGACGTGAACATGGAAACCCTCATCGGCGCCCGTCCCGACGTGATTCTCATGGCTTACGGCGGAGCGTTGCCAAAGTGGTTCGCCGCGGTCGACAGCGCGTATCAAATTCCGATCGTGCTGATGCCGAACACCTCCCTCGATGGCCTCAAAACGACCGCCTTGCTGACCGGGGAGGTGTTGGGACGCAAGGAGCTTGGCGTCGCGCGCGATTTCGTGCGCTACTTCGACGACAACATTCAACGCGCGTTGCGGATCACCGGCAGGCTTTCAGCCAATGCGCGGCCCAAGGTCCTGCACACATCGTCCGCCGGCATACTCAGCGTCGACGGCCGGCAGACAGTCATCGATGACTGGATCAAGATCGCCGGGGGCGTCAATGCAGCTACGGTCGCGGGCTATGTGCGGCCCGTGACCATGGAGCAAGTCGCTGTTTGGAATCCGGACGTCATCATCGTTGGAAGTGCTCCGAACCCGGAGAACCGGCAGGCGATTCTTCATGATCCGCGTTGGCGCGAGATCAACGCGGTCAGGAACGGCAAAGTCTTCGTCAATCCCAGCGGGGCATATCTTTGGGATCGCCACAGCGCCGAGGCCGCGTTGCAGGTGCTATGGGCGGCCAAGCTGCTGCATCCCGCGGAGTTTGCGGATCTCGACGTGGGAAAGGAGACGAAATTGTTCTATGCGCGATTCTTTCACTATCAGCTTAGCGATGCCGAAGTGGCATCAATTTTGAATTCGACTCCGCCTTGATCAAGCCGCGCGCTGTTGCGCTGATAATTCTCATGCCGCTGGCGGCGTTGTACGTGTCGCTGTTCATCGGCCGCTTTGCGGTACACCCTGGCGAAGTCGCGCGCATCCTGTTGGGACAGTTCCTGCCGATTACGCATGATTGGCCGCCGTCGGTTGAAGCGATCGTGCTGCAGATCAGGCTGCCGCGTGCAATCCTCGCCATGTTCGTCGGCGCGGGGCTCGCGCTGAGCGGCGCGGCTTATCAGGGCATGTTCCGTAATCCGCTGGTGAGTACGGACGTCCTCGGTGTCACCGCGGCATCCGGTTTCGGGGCCGCTGTGGCGCTGCTCTTGTCGCAAAATCCCGTCGCGCTGCAAATCATCGCGTTCGTTTTCGGTCTGGCGGGCGTCGGACTCACGTACCTGCTGGCCCGAGTGTATCGATCGACCCCTGTTTTGATGCTGGTGCTGTCGGGCGTGGTCGTCGCCGCATTTTTCAGCGCGCTGCTGAGCGGCGCGAAGTACGTTGCGGACCCGGAGTCGAAGCTCCCCGCGATAACTTATTGGCTGCTGGGCAGCCTCAACGGCGCCTCGGCGAATAGTTTGAAGATGGCGCTGCCGCCGATCATCGCCGGCAGCATTGGACTTCTGTGCATGCGCTGGATGATCAACGTGCTGAGCATGGGCGATGAAGAGGCGCGCTCTCTGGGCGTTCGCACCGAATGGCTGAAGGGCGGAATTATAGTCTGCACCACGCTGATCACGGCCGCGGCGGTTTCGGTGTGCGGCATCGTCGGCTGGGTGGGATTGGTCATCCCTCATGTTGGACGCATGCTGGTAGGACCTGATCATCGAGTCCTCTTGCCCGCCAGCCTGAGCATCGGAGCGACCTACCTGCTGTGCATCGATGACATCGCAAGGACCGCGAGCGCATCAGAAATACCTTTGGGGATTCTGACGGCAATGATTGGCGCACCCTTCTTTGCCGTGCTGCTGCGCAAAACCCGGGGTTCTTGGCAATGAGCGCGCCGCTGATCGAGGTTCGCGGCGCCGGCTTCAGCTACGGCGGACAAGCGGTTTTCCGCGGCGTGGATCTCGACGTGTATTCAGGCGAGGTATTGACCATTCTGGGTCCCAACGGGTGCGGCAAAAGCACGCTGTTACGCTGCATTGGCGGGGCTCTCTCGCTCGAGCAGGGAACGGTGCGTTTCGAGAATGCCGAGCTGTCCACCCTCGATGTGCGGGCCCGTGCCCGCAAGATCGCGCTCTTGTTTCAAGACCATACCCCTTCATTCCCATACCCTGTGCTCGATGTCGTGAGCATGGGGCGCACCGCGTACTTAAGCGCGTTTGGCGCGCCATCGGTGCAAGACATCGCGATTGCCGAGCAGGCACTCGAACAGGTCGGCATGAGCCACCTCATGAGAAGACCCTACACGGAGCTGAGCGGCGGCGAGCGCCAGTTGGTGCTGCTGGCGCGCACCTTGGCACAGCAGCCTGCCGTCATTTTGCTCGACGAGCCAACGGCTCACTTGGATTTCAAAAACCAGCTGCGCGCGCTGCAGCAGATCGGCGCCTTGGCCGAGCGCGGTGTGACCATGATCATGACCACGCATGATCCCAACCATGCCTTTCTGTTCCCGGGGCGCGCAGCGCTCATGCGGCCTGGCGGATCCCTCGCGGTGGGCCCGCCGACCGAAGTGATCACGCATGAGTCGCTATCGGCCGCGTATGGCGTTGACGTCGCTGTGTTGTCGTTCGAGCGGCGCGACGGCCGCGGAGAACTCAAGTTCTGCACCCCCTGGTACAATTGGCCTCACAAGAACTGAGAGCCCTGGACCCGCACCGGTCCCGCCCGCCGCCCTGGCCCTGGTACAATTGCGCCAAAAGAACCGGGGCGAATCGTGGGGCGCGGGATGCGGTACACCAAACTTGCAGCGAACGCCGAGACTTCTCTCGGGCTGCACTTGCGCTATGCCTTCGAGCCCGGCGAACAGCGCGGCGCGACGCTCGGCAATCCGCTCTTCGATCTTCTCAGCGCGGTTTTGGAACTGGGCTCGATCCGGCATGCGGCGCAGTCCCTGGGATGTTCCTACCGTTACCTTTGGGGCTCGCTCAGAAAATGGGAGCAGAAGCTCGGCGAACCGCTCATCATCTGGTCGCAAGGACAACGAGCCCGGCCGACGCAATTTGCCGAAAGGCTGCTGTGGGCTGAACGGCGTGCGCGCACGCGCATGCAGCCGCATATCGAAGCGCTGCGCTCCGACCTGGCGCGCGTCGTCGATGAAGCCCGCGATCCGCGTCATCAGCTGCTCGCGGTCCAGGCGAGCCACGACATGGCGCTGTCCATGCTGCAGAAGCACGTCGCGGCCACCGCGGATCTGCACTTGGATATCCGGTTTCAGGGGAGCCAGGATGCGCTGCGCGGATTGTCCGATCGGCAATGCCTGGTGGCGGGTTTCCACGTGCCGGCATTACGGGGTGCCGCGCCGGTGTTTGCCAAGGCGTTGAAGCCGCTGCTGAAGCCGGGGCGGCATAAATTGATCGGCTGTTCACGGCGCATGCAGGGCTTGATGGTCCGGCGCGAGCATGCAGCGCTCATTCGCACCTTTCCGGATGTGGTTCGGCACCGGTTGCGGTTCGTCAACCGGCAGATCGGCTCGGGCACACGGATGCTCATCGACCATTTCATGCAGGAGCACTCGTTGAACCCCGATGATTTGCCGGGATACGGCGGACTGAGCGAGGAAACCCACGTTGCCGTGGCGCTGTGCGTGGCCAGCGGTCTCGCCGATGCCGGTGTCGGCGTCGAGGCCGCCGCACTCGAGTTCGGTCTGCACTTCGCGCCGTTGGTGGAGGAGAACTATTTCCTTGCCTGCCTGAAAGGCAATCTTGGGACCACCGCCGTGCAACGCCTATGCGCCGCGCTGGCCGGCCCGGGTTGGCGCGACATATTGAAAAATTTACCGGGCTATCAGCCGGCCCTGGCGCCGGGAAAGGTGCTGGTCATGACCGAAGCGCTGCCGTGGTGGCCCAAGATTAAATCCAAGCCGAAGCACCGAAAAGCGGCCCTGGCGCCGAGCGTGGCCGCCGCCGGTGCGAAGCAGCCGGTTATCTAGCGCGACCATGCGGCTGCGGCGGTAAAGCGCTGCGGACTCGAGTACACGTTGCAGTGCTTCTCGCGCAAAAAACCCACCAGCGTGAGGCCGGCAGCCACGGCCAGATTGACCGCCAGGCTCGACGGCGCGCCGATGGCGGCGAGTATGCCGACACCGGTGCGCAGCGCCTTTTGAGTGAGCTCGAAACTTGCGCGGCCGCTCAAGAGAATGATGTGCTCGTTGAGCGGCAGCCGTCCCGCCAGCAACAGCTCGCCGACCAGCTTGTCGAAGGCGTTGTGACGCCCCACATCCTCCGCCACCGTGATCAAATTCCCGGAAAAATCGAACAGTGCCGCGGCATGGATACCGCCGGTGTCGCCAAATTTGGACTGAGCCGAGCGCATGCGCTCGGGCAAGCTGAACAGCAGCGCCAAATCGATCGCGCGGGTTGGGGCAATTCGAATTGCCGCCGCGCGCGCGATGGCGGCGTCGAGTCCGGTGGTGCCGCACACCCCGCAGCTCGAGCCGGCCGAAAAGCGCCGTGTCGCCGTTTGCATTTCCATCTGCACATCCGGACGCAGGCGCACATTCACCACGTTCGGGCGGCGCGTGCTCGACTCGACGGCGTCGATGTCGCTGACGCGGTTGACGATGCCCTCGCCGTACAGCAAGCCCACCGCGAGATTTTCATCGTCGCCGGGCGTACGCATCGTCGTGCCGAACGACACCGGTTCGAGCCCGAGCGCCGGATGATGCAGCATGTACTCGAGCGGGGCCTCCACCGCGACCCGATCTTCCTTGTGCACGTGCGAGTCCACGCCGGCGCGGATGACCTCGACTTTCATGGTGCCGCCCGCAACGGGCGGCGCTTGGCCTGGGGCGATGAATTCGGCGCTGCTCATTCCCAGCATGATAGCGCTGTTCGCTTTTGCAAGCTGCGAAAGCGTTTAGAAACAGTATGTTAGAATGCGCCTACGACGCCGCTCGCGGGTTTTCATGATCAAACTTTTCTCACGCCTGCCTTGGGCTGCGCTCTATGCGCTATCCGCGTTTCTCTACTTCCTTGCCTACTATGTGGTGCGCCACCGCGAACACGTCATTCGCGAACAGCTCGAAAAAGTCTTTCCGGCCTTGAGTGCGGCCGAGCGCGCGGCCATTCACAAACAATTCTTGCGCAATTTTTGCGACGTCTCGGTCGAGTTGTTGAAGTCCGTGTCGATGAGCGAGGATGAGATGCGCCGCCGCATGCGCGTCACCAATGGCGAGTTGGCGCGGCACTACCTCGATGCGGGACAATCCATCATGTTCATGACCTCGCATCTCGGCAATTGGGAGTGGCTCCTGCATGGCGTGACGCTGCAACTCGGCTATCCCGTGGATGCGGCCTACAAGCCGTTGCACGACGCTTGGGCGGAGCGCCTGATGCTTAAGCTGCGTTCGCGCTTCGGCGCAAGAATGGTGCCCGCCAAGGACTTGCTGGCCGATTTTTTCCGCAGGCGCGGCGTGGTGCGCGCCGTGGGCATGAACGCCGACCAAGCACCGGTTTCGACCGATCAGCGCTACTGGACCCGATTCTTGGGTCAAGACACGGCGTTCTATGTCGGCGCCGAGCAGATTGCGCGCGCGATGCGTCTGCCGATCCTCTATGCCCATGTACGGCGCGTGCGGCGCAGCCACTACGAGGTCGAGTTCTTGCCGCTGTGGGACGGCCGCGAGACGATGGCAGCCAACGAGGTGACCGAGCGTTACGCACGCGCCTGCGAAGCCGACGTGCTCAAAAGTCCGTCCGATTGGCTCTGGTCCTACAGACGCTGGCGGCTGAAAAAACCACTATACGGTGCTGTAGTGTGAGCTTAAGGCACCCACGAAGCGGAGATCGATTATGAAACTGGATGAAAGCCCGCGCAGCGACAATGTCGAGGATGAACGCGGTTCGGGAATCGGACGAGGCGCCGGCATCGGCATTGGCACCATCGTCATCGTGGTCATCGGCTATTTTCTCGGCATCAATCCAGCGACGCTGCTGAGCCTGTTGAACGGCGACCCGCAAACGGTCAGCGCACCCGCCCAGGCTCCGACGCCGATCGACCCCAACGACAGCCAAGTCGACTTCGTGCGCGCAATCCTCGGCGATACCGAGGCGGTGTGGGGAGGTTACTTCCAGGGCATGGGCAAGGTATATACGCGGCCGAAGCTGGTGCTGTTCAGCGGCCAAGTGGGTTCGGCGTGCGGGCTGGCCAGTTCGGCGGCCGGACCGTTCTACTGTCCTGGCGATCAAAAAGTATATATCGACCTAACGTTCTATCGGCAACTGGCCACCGAGTTTGGCGCTCCGGGAGATTTCGCGCGCGCCTATGTCATCGCGCACGAGGTGGGACATCACGTGCAAAATCTGCTGGGCATCACCGCCAGCGCTGAGCAGTCCGAGCGGCGCGCCGGACGCAGCGGCGCCAACCAAGTGTCGGTGCGGGTCGAATTGCAGGCCGATTGCTTCGCGGGCGTCTGGGCACAGCAGGCCAATCGCGCGCGCAAGATTCTCGAGCCCGGCGACCTGGACCAAGGGCTCGCGGCCGCCTCAGCGGTGGGCGATGACACCTTGCAAAAACGCACTCAAGGTACCGTCGTCCCGGACAGCTTTACCCACGGGACATCCGCGCAGCGCGTCAGATGGTTTCGCCGCGGATTCGATTCCGGAAAAATCGACAATTGCGACACCTTCAGCGCGGGGGAGTCGCTTTGAGCTTGCCTTCCAGGTGCTTGGCCAGCTGCGCTATGGTGGGATAGTCGAACAACTCGGTTAGATCGACGAGTCCGGGAAAGTCTTTATCGACGCTTTCGTGGATTTCGATCAGCTTCAGCGAACTCGCGCCGATCTCGAACAAGTTGTCGTTCACATCGATTCTCTTGCCCGGCAGCGCGGCTTCGCACAGCGCTTGCAAACGAGCCTCCAGGCCGGCGCCCGCTTCGCGCTCGGGAGCGCCGCGGGATTCGCGCAGCGCCTTGAGTTCGGCGAGCTCGCGGTCGAATTCACCGTCGCTGTAGGCTTGCTCCAAGAGATGACGCTGAACCTTGCCGCTGGTGGTTTTGGGGATGCGCTTGGCCGGAATGACCTGTGCAACTTCCAGCCCCGTGTGCTCGTTGATGAGCCGGCTGACGGCATTCGCCGTGGGCAGAAATTCCGCGATGTCGCCGCGATGGAGCACGAACACCACGAGTTCCTCGCCTTGCGATCCGGGCCTGGCGACCCCGGCGGCGACCACCTTGTTCAAATCGAGACCGGGCGCGCGCTGCGCGATGTTCTCCAAATCATAGGGGTAGTAGTTCTGTCCGTTGACGAAGATGATCTCCTTGGCGCGGCCGACGATGTAGAGCGCCGCTTCGTGGATCACGCCCAAATCGCCGGTGTCGAGCCAGCCGTTCGCGTCGATCGCCGCCGCCGTTGCCTCAGGATCGCCGAAATAACCGCGCGTGACGCTGGCGCCACGGATCAAAATGTGCCCGACGGTCTCGTCCGGCAGGGCGGCGCGCGCAGCGTCGGCGATGAGCAATTCCGTGTTGGGCACGATGTGCCCCACGCTCACCACCTCGAAGGCGTCGCGCGTTTCGATGGGGTTGAGTTCGATTTTCGAGCCCACGCTCAAACGATGCCGGTTCAGGCGGATCCAGCGAAACTCGGTGTTTTGAGGCGGAAACGCCACGGCCAGACTGGCCTCGGCCAGCCCATACACCGGATACATGGCGCTGCGCTTCAATCCGGTATACGCCAGCGCATTCATGAATTCGTTGCAGAGAGACGCGGAAATCGGCTCGGCGCCGTTGTAGATGGATCGAATCGAGGACAGATCGGTGTTCTCCAGCCGCCGCTCGCCCAGGACTTTTAAAAAGTGGCGGTAGCCGAAGTTGGGGGAGCAGGTGAGCGTGACGCGTTTCTTGGCGGCAGTCTGCAGCCACAGCAATGGCCGGCGCACGAATAATTCGGTCGGCATGAGGTTGATGTGCACTCGATTCGCGAACTGCATCAGGTACAGACCGATCAATCCCATGTCGTGCGTCAACGGCATCCAACTCAAAGAAATATCGTGGCTGTTGTACTTGCCCACCGCAGTCGCCCCCTGGGTATTGGCGATCAGGTTTGCGTGGCTCAGCATCACGCCCTTCGGTTCGCTGGTCGATCCGGAGGAGAACTGAATGAATGCAAGATCCGCGGGCGCCGGCCGGGCGATCTTGCCGGCCTTTGAGATGTCGGTGATCGATTCCACCAAAAATGCGCGCGATTTCAGCTGCTCGAACAGGGCGCTTTCGCCCACCTGCTGGGCGAGGGCTCCGAGGCGCTCCAAGCTTTTTCCGTCGGTATAGAGCAGCGGATTGCCGAGCTTGCGCGCCACACGCAGCAGCTTGTGGCGGTGCTCGTCGCTGATTCCGACGGCAAGGGGCACGGGAACGATGCCGCCGCTCATGGCAGCCCAAAAGCCGTCCAGAAATTGTTCGTTGTTGCTCAGGAAGATGATCATTTTGTCGCCGCGGCGCGCCCCGGCGGCCTGCAGCAGATACAAAATGCCCATGGCGCGTGCGTACACTTCGGAGTACTGCACGTGCCTTTCGTTGTTTTCGCCTTCGACATAGGTCACGCCGCGGTCGACGGTGTCGCGATTGTCCTCGAGAACCTCCATATAAGTGGTGTATCGACTCAGCCTGTGGGCATCGTTCATCGTGTTTCTACCGTCATCATGAGGTTGGAGCGCGGCCGCAGATTGATCTGCGCCTCGAATTCGATGGGTTCATCGGTGGCGCGCGTCAAGCGAAAGCGCCGCATCATGGTGCGCACGTGCACCAGCATCTCGAACATGGCGATGTTCTCGCCGATGCAGTGGCGCGGCCCCACCGCAAAGGGAATGTAAGCGAATTTGTGGCGCTCGGCGGCATCGGCGCCGGCGAATCGCTCCGGTCTGAATTCTTCTGCATCGCTCCAAAAGGCCGGGTGCCGATGCAGCATATAGGGGCTTATGAAGACATCGGTGCGCGGCGCTATCGGGAAGCCGCCGAGTTCGTCGGCTTCGATGGAGCGGCGCGGGATCAGCCAGCCCGGCGGATACAGCCGCAACGATTCCTGCAATACCTGGTGAGTAAAGGACATGGCTTCGGCCGCGCCCAATCCTAAGACGCCTGCGGAGCTGGTCTGGTCGGCTTCCGCCCGCAGCTGCTCCGCGGCCTGCGCGTGGCGGCTGACCAAATACCAGGTCCAGGTCAGCGCGGCGGCCGTGGTCTCGTGGCCGGCGACAATCAGGGTCAGCACCTCGTCGATCAATTCCTTGTCTGACATGGGCGCGTCGCTTTCCCGGTCCCGCGTCAGCATCAACATGCTCAAGAAATCGAAATGCTCTTCCGGGGCATGTCGGCGCTGTTCGATGAGCTCGCCCACCAAGCGTCCCAGCGATCGGAACTGAAAAGCGAACTTCAAATCGCGATTGGATTGCTTGGCGACCACCTCGAAGGGATTGACGCCCATTTGCTGCGCCAACCGGTCCAGATCCGCGCCGAAGATGGACTTGAGCACGATTTCCAGCGTCAATTCGCTGGTGTCGCCCGAAACGTTGACCGCCTCGCCGCGCGCCGCCATTGCCGCCCAGCGCTCGGCGTATTTTTCGTTGACCTCGTCGATCAGTTGGCTGAACCGATCGATGACGCGGCGGTGAAAGGCGGGCTGCATCATGCGCCGTTGCCGGCGCCAGAACGCCCCTTCGCTGGTCATGATGCCGTTGCCCAGCAGGATCTTGACGCGATCGATTCCCTCGCCCTTGGTGTAGTTGCGGTGATTGGTCAGCAGCACGCGCTTGATGTCATCGGGGTGATTGATGACGTAGTTGAATACCCCGCGGCTGGGCGCGAACACCCGGTAGACATCGCCGAACCGGCTAAAATAGTCCTGCAGGCGCGCAAGCGACTCCTCACTACCGCCGATATCGAAGCCCTCGGCGGGGCCCGGCGGAATTGCTATGGTTTGCATGCCGGCATTGTAACTTAGGCGTTGCGCCCCACGGAGCGCTTCCCGACAATACCAGCCGTGCAAAAGAAACGAGAAGACGGCGGCCTTCGCAATACCATTTACGATCAACAGACGCGCTCGGGCCGCCGGCTGACCAAGGGCCGGCTGTGGCTGTACAAGGCCGCGGCGCCGCTCGCGCTGGCGTTGATGCGCCTGGTCATCGGTTGGTGCAAGGTGGTGCGGATCCTCGGCGCCGATCACCTGAGCGCGGCGCTCGCGCGCGCACCGTCGTTCATTCCCGTGTATTGGCATCAGCACCAGTTGTTCTGCGCCAAATATCTTTTCGAGCAGCGCGCCGCCGGCTTGAAATTGGGGGTCTTGATCAGTCCCTCGGTCGATGGTGAATTCGGCGCGCTGATCGTGCGTCGTCTCGGCGGCGAGGTGATTCGCGGCTCCTCGACCCACACCGGTGCGCGAGCCTTGCGCGATTTCTATCAGGCGTTGGTGCACGAAGGCATCTCGCCGGTGATTGCGCCGGACGGACCCCGTGGACCGGCATGGAAGTTCAAACCCGGGGCGCTGCTGCTCGCACAACTCTCGCAGCGGCCCATTGTGCCGCTGAGCTATTGTGCATCGCGCGCCTGGAAAATCAGTTGGGATCGATTCGTGATCCCAAAATTCGGCGCGCGTATCGTCATCGCGATTGGAGAGCCGGTGTACGTCGCGAAGGGCCTCGATGCGGCAGGGCTCGAAAGCTTGCAAGCCGATATGGAACAGACGCTTAGGCGGCTATTCGAGACGGCCAAGGCGGCGCTGGACTAGAGACCGCGCGCCGCAGACAGGTCTTTTACCCGAAGCCCTATTAATACAATCGCTTAGCTTGTATTCCTGATAACTTGTGCGAGAATCCGCTCGTAGCTGCGTGGGTGCGAATCCGAGGAACTGTGTGACGCATTCGCGTTTCGTGCGGGATTGAGTGGCAAACTATTGATCTACAACCGTTACTCCCTTGGGACCAGTGAAGGCGCATGGCAATAGCTCCAAACGATCCCCGCCATGCTGATCTGACCGCCTCGGACATATTGTCCCCACAAACCTGGCCGCGGCGCGGACCTAAGCCCACCGTAGGCCTCGACGTAACATGCACCAAGATCGCGGTCGACTTTCAGACCATGACCGCGCTCACTGCGCTCGACACCATTATTGTCAATCTGGAGTTGCTGCGCGAGGCGACCCGCGTCGACACGGCTTTTCACCTCGCGCTCGACCCGGAGCTCAACGTCATCGGCGATGTCCAAGTTGCGCGCGGCATGCTGGCCACGGGCAATCCCGAACAGTTGCGCGGCCAGTCCCTCGACGATCTGCCGTGGCTGCAATCGCGATTGGCGCCGCTGCGCGTCTCCGAGGTGCGAGATTCCAGCGCGCCGCGCGAAGACCAGGCCGAGGATGCCGCGGTCTGGAGCCACTTGGGAATCGGGTCGGTGCTCATGATCGGCTATTCGATCAAAGGCCGGCCCGCCGGCCTGCTCGGCATTGCCAATGCACGGCCGCGCGACAACTGGGACGTGCAGCTGCATCTGCTCATGAAGCTGGTGGGTTCGAGTCTCGCGACCGGTCTCGAGCGCATCGAGATCCAGCGTCATCTCGAGGACCTCGAGGAGCGCAACGAACTCGCCATCCACAGCGCCAACGACGGCTTGTGGGATTTCGACACTTTGAACAACCGGGTTTATCTGTCGCCGCGCTGGAAGGCCATGCTCGGCTACGATGAGAACGATGTGGGTCAAGCACCCGACTGGCGCACCCTGGTGCACTCCGACGACATGTCGCGGGTGCAGGCCGCGATCCGCGATCACGTCGCGGGCAAGACACCGATTTTCGAGAGCCTGCACCGCATGCGTCATGCAACCGGCGAGTGGCGCTGGGTCATCAGCCGGGCCAAGGCCAAGGTCGACGACAAAGGCCGCTTGCTGCGGCTGGTGGGCGTCGAGCTGGACATCACCGAGCGCAAGCTTTACGAAGAGGCGCTGTTTCGCGAGAAGGAAAGCGCGCAAATCACCTTGCAAAGCATCGGCGACGGCGTCATCACCACCGACGCCAAGGGCGTGATCGATTACGTCAACCCGGTGGCCGAGGCTCTGACGGGGTGGCGGCTCGAGGACAGCCAAGGCCGCGCCATCGAGGAGATTTTCCGCGCTTTTCACGAGGAAACCTGCGAGCCTCTGGAGAATCCGCTGGCGGTCGCGATTCGCCGCACCCGCTCGATCAAATCGGTGCGCCCGATGCTGCTCATCCGCCGCGACGGCAACGAAATCTACGTCGAGAGCACGGCATCGCCGATCCGCGACGGCAGCGGTGCGGTCTCGGGCGGCGTGCTGGTGTTCCACGACGTCAGCGAGGCGCGCGAACTCAACCGCCGCCTGAGCTATCACGCCAGCCATGACGTGCTCACCGGGCTGGTCAACCGGCGCGAGTTCGAGAGCCGCATGGAGCGGGCATTGAAGAGCGCCAAGGCGCGCGAAACCTCCTACGCGTTGTGCGTCCTGGATCTGGATCAATTCAAGATCGTCAACGATACCTGCGGCCACAGCGCCGGCGATGCTCTGCTCGGCCAGGTCGGCGCGCTGCTCAAATCCAAAGTCCGCTGGCGCGACACGCTGGCACGCCTCGGCGGCGATGAATTCGGCATATTGCTGGAGAGCTGTTCTCTCGATGAAGCGATGCGTACCGCGGAGGCGCTGCGCGAGGCGGTGCGCAATTTCAAGTTCACCTGGGAAGAACGCACCTTCCGCCTCGGCGCGAGCATCGGGGTCGTGCCCATCTCCGCGGATAACGCCGATGTTGCGGCCGTCCTGAGCGCCGCCGACAGCGCCTGCCAGGCGGCCAAGGAAGCCGGCCGCAATCGCGTGCACAGCTTCGAGGAAAATGACATCGATTTGATGCGCCGCCGGCGCGAGATGCAATGGGCCGCGCGCATCAACAATGCGCTGGAGGAGGGGCGCTTCGAGCTCTTCCGGCAAACGATCATGCCGCTGCAAAAGACCGAGGCGGGCGCGCACTACGAGCTGCTGCTGCGCATGCGCGATGAGGCGGGCAAGATTGTCGGACCGGATAATTTCATGACCGCCGCGGAGCGCTACGGCATCACGCCGAGCATCGACCGTTGGGTGATTGAAAATGCCTTCCGCTGGCTGGTCTCGGAAGCCGACGAGCGTGAAAAGCTCACCATGTGCTCGATCAACTTGTCCGGCCAGAGTTTGGGCGACGACAAGTTCCTGCCGTACGTGATCGATCAGTTTCATCGCAGCGGCTTGGATGCCACGAAGATTTGCTTCGAAATCACCGAGACCGCCGCGATCGCCAGCTTCTCGCAGGCGAATCGCTTCATCCAGGCGCTCAAAGAATTGGGCTGCAAGTTCGCGCTCGACGACTTCGGCACCGGCTTGTCGTCATTCGGCTACTTGAAGCACTTCCCGGTCGATTACTTGAAGATCGACGGCAGTTTCGTCAAGGAGATCCTGCACGATCCCATCGATCGCGAGATGGTGCGTTCGATCAACGAGATCGGCCACTTGACCGGCAAGCAGACCATTGCCGAATTCGCCGAAAATCAAGAAATCATCAATATGCTGCAAAGCCTGGGCGTCGACTACGCGCAGGGCTATGGCGTCTCCCAGCCGCAGCGCGTGCTGAAGGCCGCCAACAGCGCGTGAGATTGAGACCCAGAGGAATGAGAAGCTTCGAGGCACGGAAGACGACAGTGCCTCGAAGCTTCCCATTCCCCTAGGCCTGACACGCTTGACGAGCAAGCTCACGTGCTGGACGACGAGCCTCGAGTCTTTATTACCGTGCCTGGCTAACGCCACAACCGATCAAAATCACCGGGCGAGCCACTCAAACCGCATGGACAGATCCACGGCGTGCACATGCTTGGTGATGCTGCCGACGGAAATGTAATCCACCCCGGTCGCGGCGATGGCGCGAATGGTCTCGGCCGTGATGCCGCCGGAGGCCTCGATCTTCAAGGGACGCGTCGCCCTGGCGTTGAGCGCCACGCCGTCGCGCATGGCCTCGAGCGAAAAGTTGTCCAGCATTGCAATATCGGCGCCTGCGTCGATCGCAGCCTGCAACTGGGTCAGATTCTCGACCTCGACTTCCACCGGCACTTGCGCCGCGCTGCGTTTTGCCGCCGCGACCGCCCCGGCGATGCCGCCGGCCACCGCAATGTGATTTTCCTTGATGAGAATTCCGTCGAACAGTCCCATGCGATGATTGTGGCCGCCGCCCACGCGCACCGCGTATTTTTGCGCGGTCCGCAAGCCGGGGATGGTCTTGCGCGTGTCCAGCAGGCGGCAGCGCGTTCCCTGCAACAGTTGCGCGTAGCGGTGCGCGGCGGTGGCGGTGCCGCTCAAGAATTGCAGGAAATTGAGCGCGGTCCGCTCGCCCGTCAATAGGGCGCGCGCGGGTCCATCGACGCTGAACAAAACCTGATTCGCACGCACTGCCCCGCCCTCGGCGGCGCGCCAGTCGAAGCTCACCCGCGGATCCAACTGCCTGAAGGTTGCCTCGACGTAGGGGATGCCGCAGAGGATCGCCGCCTCCCGGGTAATGACCGTGGCACGGCCGATTTTCTCGGCGGGAATGAGCGCGGCGGTGAGATCACCGCCGCGGATATCTTCGGCAAGTGCCGCCGCCACCTGCTGCGGCAAATCGGCGGGAACCAGCACCGTCGGCTCGAGGCCCGGCATCGGCTGCACTGTTAGAAGGGCAGACCGTGCATCGGTCCGATCATGCACATCAGCATCGGGACAGAGAGCAAAAAGTTCATGCGCGAAGCGTACAGCGCCACCTTGCGCGCCTTGGCCTTCTGCTCATCGGTTGCCGGCACGATGCCCAGGATTTTCTTCTGATTCGGCCAGATCAGTCCCCACACATTGAAGAGCATGATGGTGCCGAGCCAAGCGCCGATGCCGATGATGAGATTGGGGCGCGAGGCAGGATGTTCGAACAGGCTCAAGGTAAAGGCACTGACAAAACGGCCCGGCGTCTGCGAGAGCAGGTAGGCCCCCAGCAGCCAGGTGGCGAGCGCCGACCAGCGAAACCACAGCAGTGCGCGCGGCGCGATGTACTTGTTGACGCCGGCGCCGCCCGGACCGCCTTTATCGGCGGCCGCGACCGCCATCGCGGGGGTTTGTACCGCGTTGAAGTAGTACAGCAGGCCGATCCAGAAAATCCCGGCAAAGATATGCGCCCAGCGCGTGAATGCCGCCAGGGTGATGGAGTTGAAGGTGAGGCTCCCCTGCACCAGGAATGCGATCACGACTGCGAGCACGAATCCTATGATCAGAGGCCATTTGACGGTATTTAATGGGTTCATGCGATTCCCCTCCATAAGTTTTTGCGCCGGCTCTTGAGCCGGGGCTGCGGATCGTGCGTTGCGGCAACCTGGAAGAATAGGGGAGTGACCCCAATAATTCAACGATGCCAGGCGATACCGTCCCGGCGGTTATCGTACAATTAAGCGAATTACGTGGAGAATGTCGACTATGGACGCGATCGAACGAATCAAAAGCCAGTTATCCGCCGCCCCTGTGGTGCTTTACATGAAGGGCACCCCGGATTTCCCGCAATGCGGCTTTTCCGCCCAGACGGTGGGCGCTCTGAAGGCCTGCAAGGCGAAGTTTGCGCATGTCAATATTTTCGAGGACCCGGAAGTCCGCGAAGCGCTCAAAACCTATTCGAAATGGCCTACCTTCCCGCAGCTCTATGTCAACGGCGAACTGGTGGGCGGGTGCGACATCACGCTGGAGATGTACAAGAGCGGCGAGCTGCAGCAGCTGCTGTCCGAAGCCGGCGCCGTAGCCGCCTAAGGCAGCTCGGGGTCAGCTTCGACTTCGAGCGGTCCCATGGCCGCCAATCGCCTGCGGCCGGCCTCGAATACGCCTTGAAATTGATTGCACACGATGCAGAAGAGGTCGGCGGTGCGTTCCGCGTCATAGGCCGCGGAGTGCGCCGAAGAGCTGTCCCACTCAAGACCGGCGGCCAGGGTGGCGCGCATCAGCACGGTCTGTCCGAAGGCAATGCCGCCCAGCGTGGCGGTATCGAAACTTGAAAATGGATGAAAGGGATTGCGCTTCACCTGCGCGCGGCTCACCGCGGCATTCAAGAAATTCAGGTCGAAGGATGCATTGTGGCCGACCAGCACGGCACGGGTGCAGTCGGCCGTTCGAATCGCCGTTCTGACTTCTTTGAAGATGCGCTGCAGCGCATCTTCTTCGGAGATCGCCGGGCGCAGTGGGTGATGGGGATCGATGCCGGTCACGGCCATGGACGCCGGTTCCATATTGGCACCGGGAAAGGGGATGACGTGATAGCGATGCGTCTCGCCGCGCGCCAGGGTGCCGTCGCTGCGCATCTCGATGAATACCGCGGCAATTTCCAGCAGCGCGTCGGTGTGCGAGTTGAAACCGCCGGTTTCGACGTCGATGACCACCGGTAAAAATCCCCGGAAGCGCGTTGCAAAGGTGATCGGCGGGAGCTGCGACATGCTCAGGTCGGAGCCAGGCGCCAGCCGATCGGCTCGCCGGCGCGATAGGGGCGCAGCGTACCGCTGCCGAATGCGTACTGCTGCGGCGCCGTCCAGCTTTCCTTGAGCAGCGTAATCGTGTCGGAGTGGCGCGCCAGCCCATAGAAGTCTGCGCCGAAGTGGCTGGCAAATCCTTCCAGCCGATCGAGCTTTCCGGCAGATTCAAACGCTTCGGCGTACAACTCGATGGCCGCATGCGCCGTGAACATGCCCGCACAGCCGCATACCGTTTCCTTGGTGCTGCGCTCGTGCGGTGCGCTGTCGGTGCCCAGGAAATAGCGCGGGTTGCCGCTGGTCGCGGCCGCCAGCAGAGCCAGCCGGTCTCCCTCGCGCTTCAGAATCGGCAGGCAAAAATAGTGCGGGCGTATGCCGCCGGAAAAAAGCGCATTGCGATTGTGCAGCAAGTGCTGCGGGGTAATGGTGGCCGCCACGGCGCTGCGGGCAGTGCGGACGAATTCCACCGCGCCGGCGGTGGTGATGTGCTCGAATACCACGCGCAGTGCGGTGAAACGCTCGAGCAACGGCGCCAGCACGCTCTCGATGAAGTGCGTTTCGCGATCGAACACATCGACGTCGATCTGCGCAGACTCGCCGTGGACCAGAAGCGGCATCCCGATTTTTTCCATGCGTGCGAGCACGCCGTAGACATGCTTGATGTCGGTGACGCCGGACTGCGAGTGCGTGGTAGTTCCTTGCGGATAGAGTTTGACGCCATGGATGAATCCGCAATTCTTGGCGCGGTCGATCTCTTCGGCCGGGGTTTCGTCCGTCAGGTACAAGGTCATCAAGGGCTCGAACCGGCTGTGCGCGGGCAGCGCCGCCAAAATGCGCTCACGATAGGCGCCGGCGAGGGCGGTGGTAGTGATCGCGGGCGCCAGGTTCGGCATCACGATGGCGCGCCCAAAACGTTCGGCGGTGAAGTGCGCGACCGCATTGAGGGCGTCGGCATCGCGCAAATGTACGTGCCAGTCGTCCGGCCGTTGGATAGTCAGGCGATTCATGCCGCGGCCGACGCTGCGGGCCAGCCGCGGCGCAGGAGATCGAGCGTGTAGCGCACGCCAAAGCCGGTGATCTCGGTCGCTATGTGCGCAAGTCCGCCGTGGCGGGTGCCTGCGGCCAAATCCAAGTGCAGCCAGGCAATCTCGTTGGGCACGAAGCGGCTCAGGAAGCGCGCCGCCAAAATGTGATCGCCCTTGGAGTCGGCCGAACACTGCAGCACGTCGGCGACGCTGCTTTCCAAATCCGTGTCGTAATCGACGTCCATCGGGAAGCACCAGACGCGCTCGCCGCTGCTGACACCCGCGGACTCGATCAGGGCGCGGGCTTCCGGCCGATTGGTGAAGGCACCGCTGTAGCGCTCAGTCAACGCGAAGATGCAGGCGCCGGTGAGGGTCGCATAGTCGATGATCGCGCGCGGCCTTTTGGCTGCCGCCAGACTCAACGCATCAGCCAGCACCATGCGGCCCTCGGCATCGGTGTGAATGACCTGAATGGTCGTGCCGTTCGCGGCACGCACCACATCCTGCGGCTTGTAGGCGAGCGGACCGATGCGGTTTTCGGTGATCGCCAGCCAGCAATCGACCGCCAGCGGCGAGCGCAGTGTCTTGAGGGCATACAGGCTCCCCAGCGCGACCGCGCTGCCCTCCATGTCGGTGTGCATGTCCAGCATGCCCTTGTGGGCCTTCAAATTCGTCCCGCCGGTGTCGAAACAAATGCCTTTGCCCACCAAGCTGACCGCGGGTGCTGCAGTGCCACGTGGACGATAAGACAGCAGGGCAATGCCTGCGTCGCGCATGGCATTGCCGCGTGCCACCGCGAGGAATGCGCCGCAGCCCAGGCGCTTCAGCTGCGTCTCACCATGAAATTTGAAATCGATTTTCAAACGCTGCGCAAATTGTTGCAGGAGCCGTCGATAAGCGGCCGCATCCAGGGAATTGGGCGGCAAAGCGGTAAGCCACCGCGCCAGATTGTTGCCGGCTGCCGTTGCGAGGGTCAAATCCAGCTCGTGCAACTTTCCACGCCGCGCCAGGTCGATACCGAGGAGCTGGGCGCGTTTTTTGGGCTGGCTCTTGAACGTGGCAAAGCGGAAGGCGGCGGCTTCGAGCGCCGCGATGAGGGCATGGAAGGTCGCGTCGGCTGCATCCGTGGTACAGCCCTGCTGCCATACCAGAACCGTTTTCGGATCGCCCTCGAGCGCATTGCGTGCGATTTTGCCGGCAGCTTGCAAGCGCTCAAAGGTAGATGCCCGAGTGGCTACGCAGGCGACCACCAACAAGGTTTGCGCTTGCGCGCCCACTCGCAGCTGGTAGATATCGCCGGCTTTGCGGACCTTGCGCCGGTGCAGCGCGCGCAGCATCGGCGCATGCGGCAGCGCCCCCCAATCCGCCGCGGATGGCGCCAGCGGCAGCAACAGCACCGCGCTCGCGTGACGCGCCAGGTTCGATGCGCTCACCGCTGCGCCGATTTGGCGCACGGGCACGAGAAGACGGTCCAAGGGCAAGCGAGTCGGCATATCACGGCTCACGCGGAATACTCAGGCAGGCTCCTTCTTGACCGTGAAAAATCAAACCCCGAAGATAGCGTGGGTAAACAACGTAATGGCGGTTGGCGCCGGGGCGCTGTAACGTGCCTGACATCTTAACAGGACACGTGGGTGAGTGTGCATTTCTATGACGCAACAATCGCCGTTCGAAGACATCGATCCGACCGAAACCCAGGAATGGCTGGAGTCGATCGACTCCGTCATGCGTGCTCAGGGTCCGCAGCGTGCGCATTTTCTGCTGGAGAAGCTGGTGGATTTCACGCGCCGCTCGGGGGCGTACCTGCCGTTCAAGCCGAATACCGCGTACCTCAATACGATTTCCAAGGCGCAGGAACCGGAATATCCGGGCGATCGCTCGCTGGAACGGCGCAACGAAGCCTACATGCGCTGGAATGCACTCGCCATGGTGGTGCAGGCGAACCGCACGAATTCCGAGTATGGCGGCCACATCGCGACTTACGCTTCGGCGGCGACGCTGTATGAGGTGGGCTTCAATCATTTCTGGCGCGCCCGCAGTCCGGCACATCCCGGCGACATGATTTACATCCAGGGTCACTCCAGCCCCGGCATCTATGCCCGTGCTTACCTGGAGGGCCGCTTGGACGAGAGCCAGCTGCAGCGCTTTCGTCAGGAAGTGCGCGGCGGCGGCCTGTCATCCTATCCGCATCCCTGGTTGATGCCGGAATTTTGGCAATACCCCACCGTGTCGATGGGATTGGGTCCGATGATGGCGATGTTTCAGGCGCGCTTCGTGCGTTATCTCGAGAATCGCGGCATCGTCGCGCCCAGCGACCGGAAAGTCTGGGCGTTTCTGGGCGACGGAGAGATGGACGAGCCCGAGTCGATGGGTGCGCTCACCATGCCGGTGCGCGAAAAACTCGACAATCTCATTTTTGTGATCAATTGCAATCTGCAGCGGCTCGATGGACCGGTGCGCGGCAATGGAAAGATCATTCAGGAACTCGAAGCGGCCTTCCTGGGCGCGGGCTGGAACGTCATCAAGGTCTTGTGGGGCGGCCGTTGGGACCCGTTGCTGGCGCGCGATCAGAAGGGTTTCTTGAAGCGTGTGATGGAAGAGTGCGTGGACGGCGAGTATCAGAATTTCAAATCCAAGGGCGGCGCCTACACGCGCGAGCATTTCTTCGGCAAGTATCCGGAGCTCAAGGAAATGGTCGCCAACATGTCGGACGAGGAGATCTGGCACCTCAATCGCGGCGGCCATGATCCTGAAAAGGTGTACGCGGCCTACGCATCCGCGGTCGCGCACGTGGGTGCGCCCACGGTGATTTTGGCGAAGACCGTCAAAGGCTTCGGCATGGGCAAAGCCGGGGAGGGTCTGAACTCGACCCATCAGCAGAAAAAGCTGACCGACGACAATCTCAAGGAAGTGCGCGATCGCTTCAACATTCAAATAACCGATGAAGAAATCGCCGGGCTGTCGTTCAGAAAACCGGCCGAGGACAGCGAGGAGATGCGCTACCTGCAGGAGCGGCGCGCCGCTCTCGGCGGTTATCTGCCGGCCCGCAGTTCCCTGGCGCCGCCGTTGGCGGTTCCGCCCCTCGAACTGTTCAGCACCTTGCTCGAGGGTACGGGAGATCGGGAAATTTCCACCACCATGGCCTTGGTGCGGATGATGACCAGTTTGGTCAAGGACAAGAGCATCGGCAAGCACGTCGTGCCCATCGTGCCGGACGAGGCGCGGACCTTCGGCATGGAGGGAATGTTTCGGCAGGTGGGCATTTATTCCTCGATGGGACAGCTGTACACGCCGCAGGACGCCGACCAGCTCATGTTTTATCGCGAAGACAAACAGGGCCAGATACTCGAGGAAGGCATCAACGAGGCCGGCAGCTTGTGCTCGTGGATCGCTGCCGCCACGGCCTATTCGAACCACGGCGTCAGCATGATCCCGTTTTATATTTACTACTCCATGTTCGGTTTTCAGCGGGTGGGCGATTTTATCTGGGCCGCGGGCGACAGCCAGGCACGAGGATTCCTGGTGGGAGGCACCGCCGGGCGAACCACGCTGGCGGGCGAGGGGCTGCAGCATCAGGATGGACACAGTCAGCTGGTGGCTACCACGGTGCCCAACTGCGTCGCTTATGATCCCGCCTATGCCTACGAATTGGCGGTCATCGTGCATGACGGCCTGCGCCGCATGTACCAGGAGCAGGAAAGTGTTTTCTACTACATCACGGTGATGAACGAAAATTACGCCCATCCGGCGCTGCCCGCCGGCGCGGCGCAGGGCATTTTGCGCGGCATGTACCTGCTGAAAACCGGCGGCCGCGGCAAGGTGCGGGTGACGCTGTTCGGGTCGGGAACGATTTTGCGCGAGGTGCTGGCGGCCGCGGAGCTGCTCGAGAAAAGTTACGGCGTGCCCGCGGATGTCTATTCGGTGACGAGCTTCAGCGAACTGCGCAGAAGCGCTCTTGCGGTGGAGCGCTGGAACATGCTGCACGCGGGCGAGCCGCGTAGAAAAACCTACATCGCGGAAATACTGGCGGAGCGGGAAGGTCCATTCATAGCCGCCACGGACTACATGAAGACCGTGGCGGACCAGATAAGGCAATGGGTGCCGGGGCCCTACACGGCGCTCGGAACCGATGGCTTCGGCCGCAGCGATTCGCGCGCGGAGCTGCGCCGATTCTTTGAAGTCGATCGCCATTACGTGGTGGTCGCCGCGCTCAAAGCGCTGTCCGATGAGGGCAAGATCGATGCGCAAACGGTGAGCGAAGCCATGCAGCAGTTCGGCATCGATCCGGATAAATCCAATCCCGTGTCGGTCTAGGCGGCGAACATGGCAAGCCCAATTGAAGTTCGGGTGCCGGACATCGGCGGCTTCAAAGACGTCAGCGTCATCGAAGTGCTGGTCAAGGAGGGTCAGCAAATCGACAAGGAAACGCCGCTCGTCACCATCGAGACCGAAAAAGCGGCGATGGATGTGCCGGCTCCTGCCGCGGGAAAAATCGCGCAGGTTAAGCTCAAGACCGGCGACAAGGTTTCCGAAGGTTCCGTGATCCTGCTGCTCGAGCCCGCCGCGGCGGATGCCGCGCCGGCCGAAAAAGCCGCCGCGCCCGCGGCGGCACCCAGCGGCGCGAAAGCTGCGCCGCCTGCCGAAGATCCACCCGCTGCCGCGGCGACACCGAGCGCTTCGCCCGCGGCGGCGCCGAAGGCCGCGGCGCGCGATGCGGCCCCGGCCGCGGTCGACGAGCAAGCATTCTCGAGAGCTCACGCCAGCCCCTCGGTGCGCAAGTTCGCGCGCGAACTGGGCGCGGATTTGGGCAAGGTCCAAGGGACCGGCGTCAAGGGCCGCATCACGCAGGATGACGTCAAGGCTCACGTCAAAGGATTGCTCATGGCGGCCGCCAACGCCGCACCCGTTTCGCCGCTGCCGCGGGTGGCGGCGGTGGATTTCGCGCATTTCGGCGCCGTCGAGGTCAAACCGCTGTCGCGCATCCAGAAAATTTCCGGCGCGCGATTGCAGGCAAGCTGGCTCAACCTGCCGCACGTCACTCAGCACGAGGATGCCGACATCACCGATCTGGAGGCGGCGCGCGGTGCGCTCAAGAACAAGGCCGCCCAAGAGGAGGTGCGCCTGACTCCGTTGGTGTTCATCATCAAGGCGTGCCTATTGGCGTTGCGCGAATTCCCCCGATTCAATGCCTCGCTGGACGAGAGCGGCGAAAATCTGGTCTTGAAGAAGTACTTCAATATCGGTTTCGCGGCCGACACGCCGAACGGCTTGGTCGTTCCCGTCATTGCCAACGCCGATCAGCTGAGCATCTACGATACCGCCCGCGCCTTGAGCGCGCTTTCCGAGAAGGCGCGCGCCGGCAAACTGAAGGCCGGGGAAATGCAGGGCGGCAGTTTTACGATTTCGAGCCTGGGCGGAATCGGCGGCACCTATTTCACGCCCATCATCAACGCTCCGGAGGTGGCCATCCTCGGCGTCTCGCGGTCGACCCAGAAACCGGTTTACGAGCGCGGCGCTTTTGTGCCGCGGTTGATGCTGCCGCTGTCGCTGTCCTACGATCACCGCGTCATCGACGGCGCCGAAGCGGCCCGTTTCGTGGTGTTTCTCGCAAAAATGCTCGGTGACGTGAAGGCGCTGCTATGAGCGCCGTGGAGGTGCGGGTTCCCGATCTCGGCGAGGTCAAAGGCGTCACTGTTCTCGACGTGCTGGTCAAGACGGGCGACAAGGTTGCCGTTGAAGATCCGCTGATTGCGCTCGAATCCGACAAGGCGGCGATGGACGTGCCCTCGCCGGTCAGCGGCGTGATCAATTCAGTCGAGATCAAAAAAGGCGATGCGGTTTCCTCCGGAACGTTGATCGCGCTGGTCGAAGCGGATGCAGCCGCACCCGCACCCGCACTCGCCAAAGCCGCCGACGCCGCGGCGCCGGCGGCGCCGGCCAAATCGCCCGCGAGCGCCGCGCCGGCAGCGCCGGCCGCGTCGATTTCCGCGACGAGCGCCGCCCCGAAACCGGCATCGAAACAGGGTAGTGGCGCCCCTGCCGGCGCTGTCGACTTGGTCGTGCTCGGTGCCGGCGTGGGCGGATATACGGCCGCGTTTCGCGCGGCGGACTTAGGGCTGAAAGTGACCTTGATCGAACGCTGGCCGGTGCTCGGCGGCGTGTGTTTGAACGTCGGATGCATCCCTTCCAAGGCGTTGTTGCACGCGGCGAAGGTCATCGAAGATGCCGCGGACATGGCGGCCAACGGGATCGTGTTTGCGCCTCCAAAGATCGACCGTGATTTGCTGCGCGCATGGAAGAGCAAAGTCGTCGCGAGGTTGACCAATGGACTGATGCTGCTGGCGAAGCAGCGCAAAGTCGCCCTGATCCAAGGCGATGCCAAGTTCGCGGGGCCGTATTCGCTGGATGTGAAAACCGCCGATTCAACGCGCCGGGTGGATTTCAAGCAATGCATCATCGCGGCGGGGTCCGAATCGGCTCAACTGCCAGGGTTGCCCCAGGATCCGCGCATCATCGATTCAAGCGGCGCACTGGAGCTGCCGCCGGATTGCAAACGGCTGTTGGTGATCGGCGGTGGAATCATCGGCCTCGAAATGGCCTGCGTCTACGATGCGCTCGGCGCCGAGGTGACCGTGGTGGAGCTCTTGGATGGGTTGATGCCGGGAGCCGATCGCGATCTGGTTCGTGTGCTGCAAAAACGCATTGAAAAGCGCTACAAAAAGATCTTGTTGAAGACCAAGGTGACGAAGCTCGAAGCGCTTGCCGAGGGCTTGAGGGCAACCTACGAGGGCCCGGACTCGCCCGAGCCGCAGCTGTTCGATCGCGTGCTGGTCGCGGTGGGCCGCTCGGCCAACGGCAATGCCATCAACGCGGCGGGGGCGGGCGTCGCGGTGAGCGCCCGGGGTCTCATCGACGTCGACAAGCAGATGCGCACCAATGTGCCGCATATTTTCGCGATCGGCGATATCGTGGGTCAGCCCATGCTGGCGCACAAAGCCAGCCATCAGGGCAAGGTTGCGGCAGAGGTCGCGGCCGGACACAAGACTGCGTTCGATGCGCGCTGCATTCCCTCGGTTGCTTACACGGATCCGGAAATTGCGTGGGCCGGCCTGACCGAGACCGAGGCGAAAGCGGGCGGCATCGAGTACGGCAAGGGAACCTTCCCGTGGGCGGCCAGCGGGCGCTCGCTGGCGCTGAACCGCGATGATGGTTTCACCAAGCTGCTGTTCGACAAGCAGACGCACCGCATTCTCGGCGCCGGAATCGTCGGCACCAGCGCCGGCGATTTGATCGCCGAAGTGGCGCTGGCCATCGAAATGGGCGCCGACGCAACCGATATCGGCTTGACGATTCATCCCCACCCGACCTTGTCGGAAACCATCGCGTTCGCTGCCGAGGCTTTCGATGGCACGCTCACGGATCTTTACCTACCGAAGCGAAATGCTTAGAGGCATTCATCGTGCGATGGTTTTCGCAGCGGCGCTGACCGCCGCAGCTCCCGCCTTGGCGGACGAGGCTTGCGTGGATTTCAAATGGGACGTGACCCAGGAGCGCGCGTTGTTCGCAGGCCCGGCGGCGCCGCTGGCCGCGGGAGTGAATGCAAAGTCCGCTCCGGCGATTGCATTGAACCGCTTGTACGAGCTTGCGCTCGCCAAGCAGGAACAGGTGAGCTTCGCGGCCGCACCCGGCAGGAAAAGCCCGCGTGCGGGATCCTACGGCGGCATGGTCATTTTCAAGATTCCCGCGAGCGGCAGCTATCGCGTCGCGATCGATATGCCGTTCTGGATCGACGTCGTGTCGAACGGCGCGTTGGTGGCGGCGAACGATTTTCAAGGTCAGCATGGCTGCAGGCCGCCGCACAAAATCGTTCAGTTCGATTTGCTCGGTACGCGGCCTTTCTTTCTACAGTTGAGCAATGCGGCGCCGCAGAGCGTCAGGCTTACCGTTAGCGCGACGCCCGCGCGCAAGTTTTAGCTTTACGGCCGATCGGGCGGAATTTGCCTGCTTGCCGAGATGGGCTCTTGCGGCGCCTCGATGCAATTCTTGAGAAACGCCGTTTTGGCCGCCCCAATCAGCTTTTTCGTTCTAGCCTGCTTGAGACAGGCGGTCCGCTTCAGATGTCTTGCGGCGGCGGCGTCGCTCGCAACCGGCGCGGCACTGGAAGCGGCGGCCGGCGGCGCCGACTGGGCGGTCTGTGGCAGAAAACTCAGACCCAGAGCGCTGAGGCACAAGGCGCTCGCGGCAAATGCAAGACGCATGGCTACTTCCTCAGACGGCCGTTGATCGACACACAAGAATAGCGTCGGCCTACAGCAGCCCCGATGAAGCGCACATGAAGCTTCGTTAACCTTCTAGGCGGGTGCGAGCCGCCGCCGCGCCAATAGCAGATATTGCGCCTCGTCGGGAACCCGGCCATCGCGCTGAGCCATCCATAGCTCCTCGCCCAAGGCCTCCATCAGAGCGTGTTCCGCGCGATGCGCATCGCCATAGCGCGCCTGCAACTGGCGCTTGAGCTCGCAAATTCCGGGAGGACGGTCGATGCAGAGCTGCTCGCGAACCGCCAGATGCAGCCCCATATGTAAGAATGGGTTCTCCGCGGCTTGGCCGGCTGCTGCTTCAAAACCGACCGCGGCGTCGGCATCGGCAACGATGCGCTGGTATTCCGGGTGCGCTTCGATCACATCCGCGATTTGCGCCTCGAGCGGTGCGAGGGGGGAGCGGGCGAGATGCTTGGCCCAGGCTTGCGCATAGGCGCGGCGCAATTGGTCGCGGGAATAGCCGTCGAACAGGCTCATGCGGGCGTCTTGTGACGATATTCGCACAGGTCCGCGATGATGCAGATTGGACAGGCGGGACGCCGCGCCTTGCACACGTAGCGGCCGTGCAGGATCAGCCAGTGATGCGCGTCCTGGCGGTACTCCGGCGGCACGAACTTCATCAGCTTCTCCTCGACTTCGCGCACGGTTTTGCCGGGAGCGATTGCCGTGCGGTTCGCGACGCGGAAGATATGCGTGTCGACCGCGATCGTGGATTGGCCAAATGCCGTATTGAGGATGACATTGGCGGTTTTGCGCCCGACGCCGGGCAGGTCCTCCAGCGCCTCGCGACTCGCCGGTACCTCGCCGGCGTGACGCTCCAAGAGCAGCCGGCTCATGGCGAGGATGTTCCTGGCCTTGGCATTGTAGAGTCCGATGGACTTGATGTAGCGCGACAGCCGCCTGGGGCCGAGCGCCAGCACGGCAGCAGGCGTGTTCGCCGCGCGGAACAGTTCTGCCGTGGCCTTGTTCACGCTCTTGTCGGTCGCCTGCGCGGAAAGGATGACCGCGACCAAAAGCTCGAATGCGCTTTCATAGATCAGCTCGGTCCGCGGCTGCGCGTTCGCCGCGCGGAAGCGGGCAAAGATTTCCCGGCGCTTGTACGGATTCACGGCACGCTCGAACGGCGCGCGGCCGTCGCCTTCTTGGCGTCGAGTTGCCGCTGCCGTTCCGCCGCCTGAGTTGCCAGGCGGCCGGTATGTGCGGCGTAGCGCTCCTTGTTCAGCAAGGGATCGCTCACGGAACTTGCCGGTGCGGCCCGCATTTCGATGCAGTCGACGGGGCAGGGCGGCAGGCACAGCTCGCACCCTGTGCAGCGGTCCGCCAGGACGGTGTGCAGGAACTTTTGCGCGCCGACGATGGCATCCACGGGGCAGGGCGCAAGGCAGCGAGCGCAGCCGATGCAGCGAGCTTCATCGATCCAGGCAAGTCGCGGCGCAGACTCGATGCCGTTGACCGGATTCAGCGGCAGCTCAGGGCGGTTCAGCAGCCGCGCCAAGGCGGCGATCGTGGCCGCTCCGCCGGGCGGGCATTGATTGATCTGCGCCTCGCCTGCGGCGATCGCGGCGGCGTAGGGGCTGCAACCCTCGTAACCGCATCGGGTGCATTGGGTTTGCGGCAGCAATGCGTCGATGCGCGCCGCGATCTTTCGCGCGCTATCGCTCAAGTCATTTCACCCGCATACCGGGCGCTGCTCCCGAATCGGGCGAGAGCGCGAAAATGTCCTTACCGCCGGGTCCCGCGGCGAGCATCATGCCCTCCGAGACCCCGAAGCGCATGGTCCGCGGTTCCAGATTGGCGACGACCACGATCAGTCTTCCGACCAGGGCCGCTGGATCGTAGGCGGCACGGATGCCGGCAAAAATCTCGCGCTCGCCCAACTCGCCCACATCGACGCGCAGCTTGAGGAGCTTGTCCGCGCCGGCGATGAAATCGGCGGCTAGAATCTTGGCGACGCGCAAATCGATGCGCAAAAAGTCGTCGATTGAAATGAGATTGCCCTCCACCGACGCCGCTGCCGCCAAGGTCGCGGCGTCCGACGCGCCCGCGTTGCGCGGCACCTCCGGGGCAGGTGCGGATGCCGCAGGGGCAGGCGCGTCGGGCTCGACCAACCGTGCCACGGCTTTAGGATCCAGCCGAACCGCCAACGGCTGGTACATATTGATGGATGCGGCCAGCAGCGGCGTCGCGGCAGAGGTCCAAGTCCAAGCGGATTCGCGGAAAAAACCTCGCGCGCTGGCCGCCATGGCCGGCAGCACCGGCTCGAGGTAGATCATCAGCACCCGGAACAGATTCAAGGCTTGGGTGCAGACGCTCTGCACCTCGACGGCTTTGTTCGGATCCTTGGCCAGCATCCAGGGCTTGCGCGAGTCGACGTATTGATTGGCGCGATCGCAAAGGGCCATGATGTCGCGCATCGCGGCGGCCGTATCGCGGCTGTCGTAATTCTTCGCGATGCCGTCGCCGGCGCCGACGAAGGCCGCGTACAGATCGGGGTCCGGGAGTTCGTCCGCCAGCTTGCCGCCCGCGCTGCGCGCGATGAATCCGGCGCAGCGGCTGGCGATGTTCACGAGCTTCCCGACGATTTCCGAATTCAGGCGAGCGGCGAACTCGTCCAGGTTCATGTCCATGTCGTCGATGCCGGAGCCCAATTTGGCAGCGAAATAGTAGCGCAGGTACTCGGCCGGGAAATGCTCCAGGTATTTGCGCGCGGTAATGAAGGTGCCGCGCGATTTGGACATCTTCTGAGCATTGACGGTGAGAAAACCATGCGCATGCACCGCGGTGGGAGCGCGCATCTTCGAGGCCTGCAGCACCGCCGGCCAGAACAGGGTGTGAAAATACAAAATGTCCTTGCCGATGAAATGATGCAGTTCCGCGCTCGAATCGGCCGCGAAAAAATCATCGAACTTCAAGCCGCTGCGCGCGCACAACTGCGCAAAGCTCGCAAGATAGCCGATCGGAGCGTCGAACCAGACGTAAAAATACTTGCCCGGGGCCTCGGGAATTTCAAAGCCGAAGTAGGGCGCATCGCGCGAGATGTCCCAGTCCCGCAGGCCGGAGGAAAACCATTCATTGAGCTTGCGCGCGACGCTTTCCTGCAGCGCCCCGCTGCCCACCCAGGCGCTCAAAAACGTCTCGAAGGCGCTCAAGCGGAAGAAATAATGCTCGGATTCGCGCCACACCGGCGCGGTGCCGCTCACCACCGAAATGGGATTCTTGAGGTCCGCGGGAGTATAGGTGGAGCCGCAATTCTCGCAGGAATCGCCGTACTGGTCGGGCTTGGAACAGACCGGGCAAATGCCCTTGACGTAGCGGTCGGGCAGGAACATTTTCGCGGTCTCATCGTACGCTTGGCGGACGCTGCGCTTGTCGATGTAGCCCGCTTTGCGATGCATCAGATACATGCGGTCGCAGAGTTGCTGGTTTTCCCTCGAGTGGGTCGAACCGAAATTGTCCATGCCGATCAGCATGTCGTTGAGGTCGCGCTGATGTTCCGTATGGATTTGCGCTATCAGCTGCTGCGGCGTAATGCCTTCCGCCTGCGCCTTGAGCATGATGGGCGTGCCATGCGTGTCGTCGGCGCAGACGTAGTAGCACTCGTGGCCGCGCAGCTTCTGAAACCGGACCCAGATGTCGGTTTGAATGGTCTCGAGAATGTGCCCCAGGTGCAAAGGCCCGTTGGCGTAGGGCAGAGCGCTGGTGACGAGGATTCGGCGGCGTTGAGTCATGCCAAATTATGCCATGGGGCGCGAGTTCAGGTCGCGGCCGCGGCAGGCGCGGCGCACCGCCGACGCAAGCGGCTAAGATGCTTCGCGGAATTGCTCGAATTTGGACTTGTTGATGGCCTTCTTGAAGGCTTCTTTGCCGGTGATTTGCCGCGAATCGAGCAACGCTTGAATCGCCGTATCCATCAATTTCATGCCGTTGGCGGCGCCGCTCTGCATGGCGTTCTCCAACTGGTCCATCTTGCCCTGACGAATGAGATTGGCCACCGCGGGGGTGTTGACCAGGATTTCCAGGGCGGCCACGCGGCCCTGCTTGTCGGCCTTTTGGATGAGCTGCTGCGAGACCACGCCGCGCAGGCTGGTCGACAGCATGGTGCGCACGTGCGGCTGCTTGTCCGCGGGAAATGCGTTCACCAGTCGATCGACCGTCGGCGCGGCGCCGTTGGTATGCAGCGTCGCCATGACCAGAATGCCCATTTCCGCGGCGGTCACGGCGATGCCCATGGTTTCCAAATCGCGCAGCTCGCCCACCAGAATGACGTCCGGATCCTCGCGCAATGCGGACTGCAAAGCGGAGGCGAATGAGGCTGCATGCACGCCGATTTCGCGCTGGCTGATGAGGCAGTTCTTGCGCCCATGGACGAACTCGATCGGATCCTCAATGGTGAGGATATGGCCCTTTTCCCGGCGGTTGATGTCATCGATCATGGCGGCGAGCGTCGTGGATTTCCCGGAGCCGGTTTTGCCGGTTACGAGAATCAAGCCGCTGTTGATTTTGCACATATCCATGACGGCGGGCGGCAGTTTGAGCTCCTCCGCGGTCTTGGCATTGGAGGGAATGGCGCGGAACACCGCGCCCATGCCATTGAGTTGCCGCATGACGTTGACGCGAAAGCGCGCAACCCCTGGAATGGCATAAGCAAAGTCGGTGCCGTCCTTCTCCTCGAACCGCTCGACCGCAAGCTTGGGCATGATTTCGTACAGGGTGTTCTTGACGGTGTCCGCGCTCAATGGCACTTCCTGCAATGCCTTGAGTTCGCCGTATTGACGGATGCGCGGCAGGTCGCCGGCCAAAAAATGCAGATCCGAGCCGTTGCCCGCGAGGATCTGATTCAAGAATTCGTCGATGGCGGGCATGCTCAGACAGGCTCCTAGGGCGGCGTTGCCGGCTCGGCGAGCGGCACCCCGGACATGTCGGTGACGAAGCGCTGGAACTGGCGCTTGTCGGATGCATAGGTGTAGGCATGCTCCGGATCCACGTCCTTGGCGTTGATCGCGGCGAGCAGCGCTTGGTCGAGGAGCTGCATGCCGTATTCCTTGCCCATTTGCAGCTGGCTGGGAATCTGATGCGTCTGGTCGGTCATGATGAGCTTGCCGATGGCCTTGGTCAGCACCATGACCTCGCACACCGCTTTGCGCGCGCGTTGATCCGGGGTCTTGAGCAGAATCTGCGTAATGACGGCGATCAGGCTGTTGGCCAGGAATGTCTTGGTCTGCTCGCGCTCATCGTTGGGCAGCGCATCGATGATGCGGTCGATGGTCTTGGTGGCGCTGGTGGTATGCAGGGTGCCGAGCACCAGGTGTCCGGTTTCAGCGGCCGTCATCGCCATGGAAATGGTCTCGGCATCGCGCATTTCACCGACCAGGATCACGTCGGGGTCTTCGCGCATTGCGGCGCGCACGCCCTCGGCAAAGGAGGGCAGGTGCGTGCCCAATTCGCGCTGTATCACCTGACTGGATTTGCTGCGGTGAACGAACTCGATGGGGTCCTCGAGGCTGATGATGTTGAGCGAGCGGGTCGAGTTGAGGTGATCGATCATGGAGGCGAGCGTGGTGGTCTTTCCGGTGCCGGTTGAACCGGTCACCAGGATCATGCCCTGATGGTAGTCGCACAATTTCCGCACGATCGGCGGTAAACCGAGCTGATCGATGCTGGGCATGGTGGTGGGGATCGATCGAAACGCCGCTCCTATGCCGGTTTCCTTGCGAAACACGTTGACCCGGAAGCGCCCGCCTTCGGTCGACACGTAGGAAAAGTCCAGATCGTGGCCTTCGCGCAGCACCTTGAGCTGCGATTGGGTCAGGATCTCGGTAATGTAGGCCTCGAGCTCGGCATCGCCCAGATTGCGGAACTTGATGGGCATCAGATCGCCGTGCATGCGCAGCATGGGAGGCACCCCAACCGCAAGATGCAGGTCCGAGCAGCCCTGGGCTACCCCCAACTTGAGGAACGCGTCGACTCTTGCCATAACGCGTAAGGCTACCCGTAAGCGATTGGTTTTTCGAGCGTTTGGGGCGTGATTCGCCCATAAACGTGAGCTGCGTCAACTGGCGGCCCGTTGGACTTAAGGCTGACGAGTGCTATTAGAGGAATTTCTCGAGAGCCAGACGCAGTTCGTCCATGGTTTGGGCCCGTTTTGCCTTGTCCAGCGACATGCACTTCATGACGAGATTATTGAGTTCGATGGGCAATTCCTTGTTGATCTCGATGGGTTGGCGCGCCTTGCCTTGGACATGCTGGTACATCACGGACATGTGATCGCCGCGCGAGTAGGGGGGCACGCCGGCGAACATCTCGTACATGATGACGCCCAAACTGTAGATATCGGCGCGCTCGTCGACCTTTTTACCCAGGATCTGCTCGGGCGCCATGTATTTGGGCGAGCCGATCACGTAGCCGGTCTTGGTCAGCTGGGTGTCGCCCTGGCTCTGGGCGGCGGCCACGCCGAAGTCGACGATCTTCAGCAGCGAGTCGTTGTCGATCAGCACGTTTGCCGGCTTCAAGTCGCGATGCACGATGCCGGCTTGATGCGCCACCGCCATGCCGGTGGCGATGTCGATGCCGAATTTGACGGCGCGTTTGAGCGCCACCGGCTTCTCGTTGACGATCTCACCGCCCAAGGTGTGCGACGGAAAGTATTCCATCGAGATCGCGTAATTGCCGCGGATGTACAAGAAGTCGTAAATACGGATCACGTTCTTATGCGTGATCTTGCGGCTGTAGCGCAACTCGTGCACGAAGCGCTTCATCATTTCTTCGTCGGAGGAGACGTTGGGATTCAAGAACTTGAGAATCAGGCGCTCTTCGACGACGGTGTCTTCCATGAGCAGGACGGTGCCGAAGGCGCCCTTGCCGATCTTCTCGATGAATTTGTAGCGGCCCTCGATGACGTCACCCGGCTTCAAGGTGGCGATGTCCAGCTTCGCCGAAGCCGCCGATTCTTCTGCCTGCTTGACCACGTTCGCCAGCGCCGCGTTGTCGATGAGCAGCGTCTTGGCGGGTTCCTGCATCTTTTCCGCGCGCTTGTTTGCCGCGATTTGCTGGGTCGAGAAGCGATTGTCGAGTTCTTGCATGGCGCGGGCGACCGCCTGGCTCAAAGTGCCGTCCGCGCTCGTCGTCACCGCTTGCAGGCGCACGCGAATGGTGTCGGCGCGGCGCTCATCCGCGAGCTTCGCGAGCGCCGCGATGGCCTCCACCTTGATCTCGTTTTCCGGCCGCGACAGCATGGGCAGCAGGCTTTCGAGGCTGCGTTGATCGCCGATTTTGCCGATCGCGCGGATGACCGTGGGCAGAGACTTGGCCTCGCCCTGCAGCATGTCGATGAAGCGCGGCAGCGCCTTGGTGCTGCCGATCTCCGCCAGCGCATCGACCGCGCGTTCGCTCACCCACCAATCCGGGTCGCGGGTGGCTTCGATGAGCTGCGCGACCGCGCGCTCATCCTTGGTTTGATTCAAGATCTCGATTGCGGCGCGGCGAATGTCCTGATTTTCATCCTTGATCAGGCTAAGCACGGCGTCGACCACGCGTGGGCCGCCGATCTTGCCAAGGGCGTCGGCCGCGCGCGTGCGAACCCACCAATCGCTGTCCGCAATCACTTCGAGCAGGTACTTGACGGATTTCGAGGTGCCGACGACGTTCAGCACCTCCACCGCCGCGCGCCGCGCATATTCGTTTTCATCCTTGAGCACGTCCACCAGATACTTGATGGTTTCCGGGTGGTTGGCCTTGACCACCACATCCACCGCCTTGTTTTGCACTTCGATTTCAGGATCGCGCAGCATGCCGACGATCAGCGGCATATCGAACTGGCCATCCATTTTCGAGAGGGCGCTCAAGGCGGCCGAGCGTATGAACTTGCTGTTGTCCTTGAGCTGTTTTTGCACCGCCTGCTGCACCTTGGGCAGGTTGAAGCGAGCCAGGACATTGATGATGTGCAGCCGCGCGACCGGATCCTTGCCCTCGATCCTCGCGAGCAGGTCATCGACGGATGATTCGTCCGCAATCTCGCCAATGATCTTGAACAGCCCGTTTCTTTCGCTTGGCTCTTGCGTGTAGGCTGCATTCAGCAATTCGCGCACCGTGTAGCGCGATTTCTGCGCGGTGATCACATCCAGCAAGGCCTGCTTCGGCATCCCCGGTTTGGCCAGGGCGTCGAGCAGCGCGTGCGCGGGATAATTCTTGCTGGTGGACAGCGCCCATGCGATTCCCGACATGGCCCGGCCGTTGGCTTCCGACATGCTCTTCAGCAGAATCGGCAGCGTTTTGGAATCGATCAGGCGGGACAGCGTCTCGACATAGGCGGTCGTTTCCTTTTTTTCCGAGGTCGCGAGCGCATCCACGATGGGGTCGATGGCGTCGGGCCCCAGCGCGATCAATTTTTCCAATGCCTTCAGCGCCAGCGGGCTGGCCGGATTGCCGCTGGATTTAACCTCGGCTATGAGCCGATCGGCTCGGTAATTGGCGAATAAGCTCATTCGGCGCCTAAGCTAACCATTCCCCGGAAAGTTACCCATTGTTACTTTAATTCAGGCGCCCTCCGTGGTCGTGATTCTCACTCTCGAATTATGCCACACGTCACGGATTTAGCCGCCTGCGGTACAATCCCAGATCCTTATGAATCAGCTCCCTGCCGCGGAAAGCGTCCTCCGCGAAAAATTAAGCGCCTACACCGATCCCTACCTGGGTCAGACTTTGGGCGAAGCCAAGGCGATCGGCTCGGTGACCATCCGCGGCAACCTCGTCGTCATCGAGCTCGTATTGGGGTTCCCATGCGCCGATTATGGGCCGGAATTGGCGTCTGCCCTGCGGGCGCACCTGGGGCCGGCGCTCGGGGGTGCGCAGTTGGAGCTGAAGCTCAGCGCGCAGATCACGGCGCACGCGGTTCAGCGCACGCTGAAACCGCTGACAAATGTCAAGAATGTCGTGGCGGTTGCCTCCGGCAAGGGTGGCGTCGGCAAGTCGACCACCGCGGCCAACTTGGCACTTGCATGGGCGGCGCAAGGCGCCAAGGTGGGTCTGTTGGATGCGGACATCTACGGCCCGAGCCAGCCGTTGATGATGGGACTGAGCGGCGCCAAGCCCGTCAGCACCGATGGGAAGCATATGGCGCCGCTGCGCGCGCATGGCGTCGAGGTCATGTCCATCGGCTTCCTGATCGATCAAGAGCAACCGATGGCGTGGCGCGGGCCCATGGTGACCTCCGCGCTCACGCAACTGCTCGGCGACACCACCTGGGGGGATCTGGATTACTTGGTGGTCGACATGCCGCCTGGAACCGGCGACATTCAGCTGACACTGGCGCAGCGCGTTCCCGTCAGCGGGGCCGTCATCGTGACCACGCCTCAGGATATTGCTCTCTTGGATGCCCGCAAGGGGCTGAAAATGTTCGAGAAGGTCGAAGTGCGCGTGCTGGGGGTGGTGGAGAACATGAGCGTGCATATCTGCACTCAGTGCGGGCACGTGGAACACGTGTTCGGCAGCGGCGGCGGCGCGCGCATGGCGGCTCAGTACGGCGTGCAGTTGCTGGGCGAGCTGCCCTTGGATATCCGCATTCGCGAGGAGGCGGACGGCGGCGTGCCGACCGTGGTGGCGGAGCCCGGCAGCGAACGCGCGCGGGCCTACTTTTTGATGGCGCGCCGCACGGCCGCGCGCCTGGCCACGTTGAACAAAGACTATAGCCGGGCATTCCCCAAAATCACGGTTGAAGCAACTTAATGAGCATAAAAAGCGATCGTTGGATCCGGCGCATGGCGGCCGAGCACGGCATGATCGAACCGTTTTCCTCACAGCAGGTGCGAGTCGCAGACGGTCACAGGATCGTCTCCTACGGCACGTCGAGCTACGGCTACGACGTGCGCTGCGCCGACGACTTCAAGATTTTTACCAACATCAATTCCACGATTGTGGATCCGAAAAAATTCGACGAGAAATCGTTCGTCGATTTCAAAGGTCCGGTGTGCATCATTCCGCCGAATTCCTTTGCGCTCGCGAGCACGGTGGAATATTTCAAGATTCCACGCAACGTACTCGTCATGACATTGGGAAAGAGCACCTATGCACGCTGCTTCCGCGGCGACACGCATGTTGCCTTAGTTGATGGGACATCGCCGACGCTTGAAGACATGGCAAAGCGGCACGACCGCGGCGAAATATTTTGGGGCTACAGCATCGGAGAGAATGGACGTCTGATAGTGAGTCGCTTGGATGCGCCGCGATTTATCGGCCGCGATTCGCTTCTTGAAATTGAGTTGGACAGCGGTGAATCGATACATGCCACGCCCGATCATCTCTTCATGCGTCGCGACGGCCGCATGGTGGCAGCGCACTGTTTGCGACCGCAAGATGCGCTGATGCCGCTGTACCGAGACTTATTTCGCGGCTATGAGGGCGTTTATCAGCCGATCGACGGGTATCTCTACGCGACGCATCGACTGGCGGACGAATGGAACATTCGAAACGGCATTTATGCGGAAGTTCCCGGCACCCATGGTCACCATTTGGATTTCGATCGCCGCAACACCCGGCGTTTCTCCGGGGCCGTGACCGATTTTCGAGGCACGCCTCAATATCGCAATCACAAAGTCGCAGCGATTCGCGAGATTCCCGGCGACCACGATGTCTACTGTCTGACGGCTCCCGAGGCTGGCAATTTCGCCTTGCAGAGCGGTGTGTTCGTCAAAAATTGCGGAATTATAGTCAACGTAACGCCTTTGGAACCGGAGTGGGAAGGCCACGTGACGCTGGAATTCTCCAACACCACGCCGCTGCCCGCGAAAATTTATGCCAACGAGGGCGTGGCGCAGATGCTGTTCTTCGAGTCCGACGAGGTCTGCGAGACTTCGTACAAGGATCGGGGCGGCAAGTATCAAGGCCAGCGCGGCGTGACGCTGCCGAAGACCTAGGTCACCGGCATCAGGGCTTGGCGGGGGGCGCCTCGATCGGAACCAAGCGGTCGACGCTCTTGATGCGCATGGCGATTTCGAGCTTGCCGTCGCGGCTGCGCTCTGCCTGCACCGGAACGAAACCCAGCGAGGGTGCAAACCACATGCGCAGGATGCGGTTGTTGCCCTGGCGCTGACTGGTCACGATGACGGTGTCGAGTTCGCCGAGGGCGGTGCGGATCTTCGCGCTGCCTTCCTGGTTGTAGTTGAATTCCTTCAGCTGGTCCTTGTCGATGATCGGGAAAACCTTGGGTAAATTGCCGTTCTGCAAGTCGAGCATCACTTCGACTTGAATGGACATGACGTCCTGGGTGCCGTCTGCAAGCTTGATGTCCACCGGCTTGGTCTCCGACACGCCGGTGGCACGCCTGTCATGCCAGTCGAAATTCAGCTCCACGGTTTGCGAACCTTCTTTGCCGAAGTATTTTTCGGGACGGACGTGCTCGCCGATCATGGTCAACCAGCTGCGCTGCACCAGATCGTCGCGATAGGCGATGCGAAAGATCCCCCGCGCGGTGATGGTCCAGGTGTAGAGGTATTGTCCGGGTTCGGCGCCGTGCGTCAGCTGAATCTCGCTGGTGCCGACGCTGATGCCTTTCCATGAGGCTTCATAGTGCGCGATAAACGGCTGGATGCCGGATGCGGCGGCCGCTTGCGCGGCCGCATCGGCCGAAGCCATTACGGCGAGACACAGCGCGCCTGCGAAAATCTTCATCGAGGTTGCTCCGGCTCGAGTTCGTCAATTTGCACCGGTTCGCTCAATCGGCGCCCGTCCAGACGCGCACAACCTGCTTCGCAGCGCAAGCGTCCCTGGCAGAACCAATTGACGGCCAGCGGATAAATGATGTGTTCCTGAATCAGCACGCGTTCGCTCAGAGTCTCTTCCGTATCGCCCGGCAATACCGGCACACGCGCTTGCAGCACCGGCGGGCCGCCGTCGAGTTGTTCGGTGACAAAATGCACCGTGACGCCGTGTTCGGCTTCGTGCGCTTCCAGAACACGCCGATGCGTATGCAGGCCTGCGTACTTTGGCAGCAGCGAGGGATGAATGTTCAATATCCTTCCGGAAAAGCGCTCGACGAATTCAGCGCTGAGTATGCGCATGAATCCCGCCAGTACGATCAGCGAGGGCGAATACTCCGCAATCGCCGCGGCCAGGAGGCGATCATAGCCGGCGCGCTCGCTGCCCGGCGGCCGCGGCAACGTCCGTGCCTCGATACCCCGCTGCCGCGCGATCTCGAGGCCGCCGGCGTCGGCCCGGTCGGAGATCACCGACGCCACCGTATACGCCGCATCAGCCGCGTGACTGCGCTCGATGAGCGCCAGCATGTTGCTGCCGCGTCCCGATATCAGGATGACGATCGGCTGCCGCGCTTTCTGGCTCAAGCGATGATGACGCCGCGCGTTCCGCTGCGAACCTCGCCGATCGGAAGCGCTTCCTGACCCGCTGCCCGCAATAGGCCGATCGTGCGTTGCGCATCGCTCGCAGACACCTGGACGGTCATGCCGATCCCACAGTTGAACACGCGATACATTTCCGCATCGGCTATGTTCCCCTGCCTCTGCAGCCATTCAAATACCGGCTCGCGGGGCCAGGCGCTGCGCTCCAGCACGACTTCCAAGCCATCCGGCAAAACCCGCGGAATATTGTCGATCAAGCCGCCGCCGGTGATGTGCGACAGGCCGTGCAGCGGCACCTCGCGCATCAGGGAAAGCAGCGGCTTGACGTAAATTCGCGTCGGCGCCATGAGACGCTCGATGAGGCTCACGCCTTGCAAATCCGCGTGCAGGTCTGCATCGCTAAGCTGCAGGATCTTGCGAATCAAAGAAAAGCCGTTGGAATGCGGGCCGGAGGAGGGCAGACCCAGCACGACGTCGCCGGCACGCGTCTTGGAGCCGTCGATGATGGCGTCTTTTTCGACCACGCCGACGCAGAAGCCCGCGAGGTCGTAATCCGCGCCGTGATACATGCCGGGCATCTCGGCGGTTTCTCCGCCGACCAGGGCGCAGCCGGCCTGCACGCAGCCCTCGACGATGCCGGCAATGACCCGTTCGCCGATGCCGACATCGAGTTTCCCGCTGGCGTAGTAGTCCAGGAAGAACAGCGGCTCGGCGCCTTGCACGATCACGTCGTTGACGCACATGGCGACCAGGTCGATGCCCACGCCGTCGTGCCGCTCGGTGTCGATGGCCAGGCGCAGTTTGGTGCCGACGCCGTCGGTGCCCGATACCAGCACCGGCTTGCGGTAGCGGTCCAGCGGCACCTCGACCAATGCGCCAAAGCCGCCGATGCCCCCGAGCACCTCCGGCCGCATCGAGCGCTTCACCCGCGGCTTGATCCGCTCGACAAGTTCGTCGCCGGCGTCAATATCGACCCCGGCGTCGCGGTAGGTCACAGGCGCTCGTTCAGTCATTAATGCATCCTTCATATAGGCTTTAGGCCAAAGCGGCCGGCGCTTCAGCTGTGGTATTTTACAACACCATGGAACAGTACTTACGGCGCATTTCTGTCGTGTGGTTGTGCATCGGCTGCCTTACCTTGAGCGGGGCGGCCGTGGCGCTGACGCGTGCCGAGATGTATCAGGCGACCGCACCGCTCGCCGACCGCTCCGATGCGGCGTATACGGCCGCCTTCCAAACCGCGATGAAGAGCGTGCTGATTCGCGTCACGGGCCGCCGTAACGCGGATGAGGATCCCGCGCTCAGTTCGTTGGTGGGCAATGCGCGGCGCTACGTACAGCAATTTCGCGCGGCGCCCGACGCCCAAGTGTGGGTCGCTTTCGACGGCCCCGCCATCGAGAGGTGGCTGACGCAGAACGGGCAGCCTTTGTGGGGACACGAGCGGCCGACGACCTTGGTGCTGTTGGGCGTGCAAGCCGGCGCGCAAAGCGGCAGCGTCGTGACCACGGACGATAGCTCCGAGCTCAAATCGGCGATCGACGCGGCCGCCGCGGCGCGCGGCTTGCCGCTGATGTGGCCGAGCAGCGCGGAACTGCAGAAGTTTCATATCGACTACGCGGCGGTGAGCGGCGGATCGCCATCCACCTTGACGGAAATCGGCCGGCGCATGGGCAGCGATGGGGTGCTGGCGGGACGGGCAAGCAGCGCCAGCGCCAACGCCAATGTGCGTTGGACGCATTTGTTTCAGGATCGAAGCAGTGAATATTCCGGTACCTTGGAAGGGGTGAATCGCGCCGCCGATTTGTACGCGGGAATGTTCGCCGCGAGCGGCGCGCTGGTGCCGGTGGACATTGAAGTCAGCGGACTCAACGATCTGCGCGACTATGCGGGCCTCGAGAGCTATCTCGAATCGCTCACCTTCATAGCGCATGTGAGCGTCGAGTCGCTTTCGGGCGATACGGTGAGGTTCCGGCTGTCGACGCGCGGCGGCCCGGACTCGCTGCAGAGGGCCCTTTTGTTGAATGGACGATTGCAGCCGGCAGCCCCCGGCGAGAATGGGATTCAGCGCTTTCAACTGCACCGCTAGCCGGGCGCCGCTCCAAACGGTCCGTGCGCCACATACCGAACATCATCAGTGTCCTGCGAATTTTGCTGATCGTGCCCATTGCGCTTTCGCTGGCCAACCGGCGGCTGGAACTGTCCATTCTCTTGTTCGCGGTCGCGGCCGCATCGGATGCGGCGGACGGGTTTCTCGCCAAGCGATTTGGCTGGCAAAGCGAATTGGGCGGGGTGCTGGACCCCATCGCCGACAAGGCGCTCTTGGTCACGGTGTTCGTCACCTTGAGTCTTATGCGCCTGGTGCCGCTGTGGCTGATGGTGGCGGCGGTCGCGCGCGATGTCATCATCGTGTCGGGCGCCGCCGCCTACCGCATCATCATCGGACCCCTGACAGCGCACCCGTCCCTGATCAGCAAGATCAACACGCTGTGTCAGGCAGGATTCATATTGGCGGTCGTGAGCCGGGCAAAATTTTCGCTGCCTCCCGCATGGGCGATCACCTGGCTGGGGGCGCTGGTGTTTGCGACCGTCGCCGTGAGCGGCATCGACTATGTCCTGGTGTATGGCCGGCGGGCGGCGGCTTCATGAAACAACTGGCCTTGGGCGTGCGGCTGCGAGCCGGCGCGGTCTACGAAAGCTTTGCGCCGGGCCGGAATGCGGAAGTTCTGACGGCGCTGCGATCGCCCGATGCGCTGCCGGTGTGGCTGTGGGGCGCCAAAGGATCGGGCAAAACCCATTTGTTGCAAGCCGCTTGCGCGGCTGCGGGCGGGGCGGCCGCTTATTTTCCCCTGGAGCGCTCGATTTCGTTGCCGCCCGAGGCGCTCGCCGGATACGAAAGGAGTCCCGTGTTGTGCATCGACGACGTGGACCAGGTCGCGGGCGACCGGAATTGGGAACGCGCGCTGTTCCGTCTTTTCAATGAGGCCGCGGAATTGCGCAGCCGCCTGATATTTGCGGCCTCGGTGGCGCCTCGTCAGCCGCCGTGGGTTCTGGAGGACTGGCGCTCGCGGGCAGCGGCCTGCGTCGTATACCAGCTTCACGAACTCGACGACGCGGGGCGCATCGAGGCACTGCGATTGCGCGCGGCGCAGCGTGGACTGCAATTGCCCTACGAAACTTCCGAGTATCTCTTGAAGAGAATGCCGCGGGATCTACCCTCGCTATTCGATGTTCTCGACGCGCTGGATGAGGCCTCCCTGGTCGAACAGCGGCGCCTGACGATTCCCTTTATTCGCGATGAACTCGAGAAGCACGCAAAAATAAAATCATAGTGCAGAACCAGGCGAAGACCAGCAGCAGGCTCAAGCTCGCGACCCACCGTGCCTGCGGTTTGGCCAAGAGTTCGGTGACGGCAAACGCCAGGTAAGGAATGGCAAACAGGGTTGCCCAGGCGTAGGTATAGCGCCGGCCGCGCGCCAGACCATTTAAAGGCGCGAACAATGGCAGCACTGCAATCAGGCAGAGCAGCCACGGATAACCCACCAGGGTCCACGCCATCAGGCTGGCGGCGACCGCGGCCCACAGCCAGATCGTGAGCTTGCGCGTGGTCGAGGCCAAGCTCATGCCCGAGCCGCGAGCCGGTCGGCAAGGAAAGCGACCCGGGTACCCAATGCGCGTGCGAGGGCGCTCTCGTGATCGGATAGTTCGCCATGCGGCGCGAGCGCCGCGACATGGCTTGCGCCGTAGGGCGTGCCGCCGCCGCGGGTATCGGACAATGCCGCTTCCGTGAAGGGCAATCCGACCAGATACATGCCGTGGTGAAGCAGGGGCACCATCATCGAGAGCAGCGTCGATTCCTGTCCGCCGTGCAGGGTCTGCGTCGAGGTAAAGACGCCGGCGGGCTTGCCCGCCAAGGCGCCGGAAACCCACAGGGCGCCGGTGCCGTCCAAGAAATGTTTGACGGGAGCCGCCATGTTTCCAAATCGAGTCGGGCTGCCGAGAATGAGGCCGCAGCATTGCACCAGATCTTCATGCGTGGCGTAGGGCGGACCCTCCTCCGGAACGGCCGGATCAAGCCGCTGAGTGGTGGCGCTAACGGGCGCGACCGTGCGCAATCGCGCCTGCATCCCGGGAATGGCCTCGACGCCGCGGCAGATTTGCCGCGCGAGAGCGGCGGTGCTTCCTTGGCGCGAATAATACAAAACCAGTACTTCATTCATCGATGCTCTTCCGTGGAAATCATGCAGGAATGCGCGCGTGCTGCGCCGGCGCAACGCATTAAATAAGGCCAACCCGGGTATTGTATAACGGCGCTTGTTTGACGGCTTTGGCGGCTATTGCTAGTGTCCAGCAACTCTATGTCGCGGCTCATGGTTGTTCTGGTCGGTGTCGTCTGTCTGCTTGGCTGCAGAATGGGGCCGCCCGTGCAGGAAATGAGCGACGCGCGGCAAGCCATCTCGGCCGCTGCGGCCGCGGGCGCGACCCGGGGCAGTTCGTCGGAATACGCCGCGGCGCAGGCCGCCATTGCCAGGGCGGAAACGCACTTGCAAGCGCAGGAATATGCGCGCGCTCGTCTGGCGGCATTGCAGGCCAAGCACCATGCCGCCGCCGCGCTCGCCAACGCCCAGCACACCGCAGAAACACCCGCTCCCGTTCCCCACTAGTGAGTCCAGCATGGATGAGGTCATCCGGCGCTTTTTGGTGAGCGGCAAGGTTCAGGGTGTGTTTTTTCGTCATAGCGCGCGTCTCGAAGCCGAGCGTCTCGGCGTGCGCGGCACGGCGCGCAACCTTCCCGACGGTTGCGTTGAGGTGCTGGCGCACGGCAGCCTTGCGGGGGTGGCCGCCATGCACGAATGGTTGAAGCGAGGTCCGGTTCGGGCGCGCGTCGACGCCGTTCATGAAAGCGACGCCGCCGGCCGGAAAAACGAGATACCCGCCGGCTTCGTGGTCTTTTAAAAGCGCCAGGCGCGCTGCCAGCGCTGCATGACCAGGGCCGGGTACCGGTTATGGCCCACGCTGCCGTTGTAGCGGGCGAGAGCGAGCGCCCAATTATGGTGTTCGGCGCGCAAGTAGTAGCGAAGAATCTCGCAGCCCATGCGAATGTTCGGCGCGATTTTCACCAATTGATTGGAAACACCCAACTCGTGCGGCCAGAATGGCATCACCTGCATCAGGCCGACTGCGCCGGCCGGCGAGACGGCCCAGCGGTCGAATCGACTTTCCACCTCCATGAGCGCGAGCACCAGATCCGGAGGGATCTGCAAACTTGGATCCCGCTTCGCCTCGCAGTACACATGATCCAGGATCTCCACGCGTTCATCGTGCGTGGGCACAAATTGCGCGAGACGCGGTTCCATCGACTTGTACCAGACTTCGGATTCGTACTTATCCGCGAAGCAATCCGCGCTGCCGATGATTTTTTGCAGCAGCTCCTTGAGTTGCGGATCGCGTTGCTGATCGGCGCGCGATGCGCCGGGCAGGGCAAACGAGACGATTAGCGCGAGCAGCACCGCGCAGGGATACCGCATGGGGCAACCTCAAGCATTTAACTTATGCCGGATATAGCCTACCGGATCGGCGGCGGAGATTTCCGTCGATTCGGTCTCGCGCCGGCCACGATATTCGAGATTTCCTGCGGCCAAAGAGCGCTCGCCGATCACGATGCGGTGGGGTATGCCCAAAAGCTCGGAATCGGCGAATTTGACCCCGGGCCGCGCATCGCGGTCGTCCAGCAGCACATCGATGCCGGCGGCGTTGAAGTCGCGGTACAGTGCATCGGCCGTTTCCTGAACCTTGGCCGATTTCTGATAGTTGATGGGCACCAGCACCACTTGAAATGGCGCGAGCGCCTCGGGCCATAAAATGCCATTGGCATCGTGGTTCTGTTCGATTGCTGCGGCCACCACCCGCGTCACGCCGATGCCGTAACAGCCCATGTACATCGTCAACGCCTTGCCCTGCTCGTCGAGCACCGTGGCGTTCATGGCGCCGCTGTAGAGCTGTCCCAGCTGGAAGATGTGCCCGACCTCGATGCCGCGGGCGATTTGCAGCGTGCCGCGTCCCGTCGGGCTGGGATCGCCCGCCTGGACGTTGCGGATATCGACCGACCGCTGTTCCGGCAGATCGCGTCCCCAATTCACCCCGCAATAATGCATGTCCTTTTCATTGGCGCCGCACACGAAGTCCGCCAGGTGTGCCGCGGCATGGTCCACATAGATACGGCCCGCGAACCCAACCGGGCCGATGAATCCGGGTTCAGCGCCCGCGGCGGCCCGCACCCGATCGGCGCCGGCCATTTTGAGCGGACTGGCCACGCCGTCGAGTTTCTGAGATTTCACGGCATTCAGTTCATGATCACCGCGGATCACGAGCGCGACGACGCCGCCGTCGGCGCCCTCGACCAGCAGGGTCTTGACGCATTGCGCAGGAGCCACCCCCAGCAGCGCACAGACCTCGGCAATGGTGCGCGCATTCGGCGTCGGCACCTTGGCGAAGGGCTGCGTGGCGGCCGCACGCGGCGCGGCTGGCGCCACGCTGGCCGCCGTTTCCAGGTTGGCCGCATAGCCATCGCCGTCGGAGAACACGATCGCGTCCTCGCCGGATTCGGCGAGGACATGAAATTCCTGCGAGGTGTCGCCGCCGATGCTGCCGCCGTCGGCTTGCACGGCGCGGAACTTGAGTCCCATGCGGGTAAAGATGCGCGAGTACGCGTCGTACATCAGCCGATAACCCTCGGCCAGACCCGCCGCGTCGGCATGAAACGAGTAGGCGTCCTTCATCAAAAATTCCCGAGCGCGCATCACGCCGAAGCGGGGCCGAATTTCGTCGCGGAATTTGGATTGAATCTGATAAAAATTGACCGGCAATTGCTTGTAGCTGCGCAGCTCGCGGCGCGCGATGTCGGTGATGACTTCCTCGTGCGTCGGGCCGTAGAGAAACTCACGCTCATGACGGTCCTTGAAGCGCAACAACTCCGGCCCGTACTTGCTCCAGCGGCCCGATTCGATCCACAATTCGGCCGGCTGGATGGTGGGCATGCACATTTCCAGCGCACCGGCCCGATTCATTTCTTCGCGCACGATCTGTTCGACCTTCTTCAAGGTGCGAAGCCCCATCGGCAGCCATACGTATAGGCCCGCTGCCAGGCGGCGGATCAGTCCGGCGCGCAGCATGAGTTGGTGGCTTACGATCTCGGCGTCGCCGGGCACCTCTTTGAGGGTGGAAATGGGGTATTGGGATAAGCGCATAGCCGCATATCTTACATGAGGCCCCCTGGTATTATGGCGGCCAATGGGCGAGGACGACGACTCATCGGCACGGCGGCGCGGAGTGTATTGGCTCCCGAATCTTCTCACTACCGGCGCGCTGTTCGCCGGTTTTTATGCCATCGTGGCCGCAATCGACCTGCGCTTCGAGTACGCCGGCATCGCGGTGTTCGTCGCGATGACGTTCGACTTCTTGGATGGGCGCGTGGCGCGCTGGACCAACACGGCCAGCGCATTCGGCAAAGAATACGACAGTCTCTCGGATATGGTGTCCTTTGGCGTCGCACCAGCCATCGTCACCTACCAATGGGGCGTCGCGCGCATCGCCGAGTACGGTCCGCTCTGGCGCCGAGTCGGCTGGCTGGTGTGCTTCTTTTATGCCGCGGCAGCGGCGCTGCGCCTGGCGCGATTCAATTCGCGCACCGCCACCCAGGACAAACATTACTTCGAAGGGTTGCCGAGCCCCGCCGCAGCGGCCATTGTCGCGGCTCTGGTCTGGCTGGTCAGCGATCAAATCAATATCGGATTGCCGGGACTGATTCTGGCATTTTTTGTGATCGCCACCGCCGGCGCGCTGATGATCAGCCGATTTGCGTTCAACAGCTTCAAATACGTGAATCCCGGCGCGAAGATTCGCTTTACCTACATCGTGCTGGTGCCTCTGGCGTTTATTTTTATTTTCCTGCATTTGCCGATCAGCTTGTTGGTGGTTTTCGGCCTCTATGCCCTGTCCGCCCCTTCCGTCTGGGTCTACCGCAAGCTGCGGCGCAGAAGCAGGCCGGCGGCCGCGACGCATGAATAACGAGCTGCGCCGCGAATACCTGGCCGCGCTGGGCCTGGAAGCGTGGATAGCGCGCGGCAAGATCGGAATCCCCGGCGCGCCGGCGCGCGCACCCGTGCCGCCGGCGTCCCCGACCGCGCGCGAGCCGTCCACCGCGCGCGAGGCGGGAGCGGATTGGGATCAGTTGCAGGCGCGCGTGGCCGCCTGTACGCGATGCACTCTGAGCGCGACCCGGACGCAAACGGTATTTGGCGTCGGCAATCGGCATGCTGACTGGCTGATCGTGGGCGAGGCCCCGGGGGCTGAGGAAGACCGCAGGGGCGAACCGTTCGTAGGCCGAGCGGGGCAGCTCCTCGATTCCATGCTGCACGCCATAGGATTGGCGCGCGAACAGGTATACATTGCAAATGTCTTGAAATGCCGGCCGCCCGGCAACCGAGATCCGAATCCGACTGAAACCGCTGAGTGTTTGCCCTACTTGGAACGGCAGATAGCGCTCTTGAAACCTAAGATCATGCTGGCAGTGGGCCGCATCGCCGCACAGAACCTGCTTCGCACCGAGAAGACCTTGGGCGCTCTGCGCCAGCAGGTGCACCGCTTCGGCCTTTCCCATGTGCCGCTCGTGGTCACCTATCACCCCGCCTATCTCTTGCGCACGCCGACGGAGAAGCGCAAAGCCTGGGACGATCTGAAATTTGCACGGGATGTGGCGTCACGTGTCTAGCGTCAAGCTCGAAGCCTTGGCGAGGGTCGATGTGCGGCCCATGCACGAACTCGACATTCCCGTGGTCGCGGCCATTGAAAAGGCCGCCTATCAATTTCCCTGGAGCGAGGGGATCTTCCGCGACTGCCTGCGCGTCGGCTATGTCTGCCGGATCATCGATGTCGCTGGCGATGTGGGCGGCTACGGCATCATGTCGGTCGGGGCGGGCGAGGCGCATATTCTGAACGTCTGCATACGCGATGAATATCGTTCGCGCGGCTTCGCCCGCAAGATGATGCTGTATCTGCTCGACAGGGCGCGCACCGCCGGTATGAGCGAGGCGTTTCTCGAGGTGAGACCCTCGAACGTGGCGGCCGCGCGTCTGTACCATTCGTTGGGCTTCGAGCAAGTCGGCATCCGGCGCGGTTACTACCAGGCGAGCGTCGGACGCGAGGACGCCGCGGTTCTGCGCCGCCTCCTCAACCTTCCTCAGAAATAAACCGCGTACTCGCTCGGCGCTCGATCGGGCCACGCTCTGCGTTATTATTCTTTTATAATTCAATAAGTTATGTAATATTATTAATCTAATTAAACATCAATGGGTTTCCTCTACAATGCGCACGCGCCGAAGATCGTAACCGCAACAGGAAAGCCGAAGAATCATGCCCAGTGGCTCACTAGCCGAGGAAATCAGCAGAAGAAGAACTTTTGCCATCATCTCCCACCCCGACGCGGGCAAGACCACGTTGACCGAAAAATTACTGCTGTTCGGCGGCGCGATCCAGATGGCCGGCACGGTCAAGGGGCGCAAGGCCACGCGTCACGCCACCTCCGACTGGATGCGCCTGGAACAGCAACGCGGCATTTCCGTGACCTCGTCGGTAATGCAGTTCCCCTTCGATGGTTGCATCGTGAACCTGCTGGATACGCCGGGTCACGAGGACTTTTCCGAGGATACCTACCGTACCTTGACGGCGGTCGATTCGGCCTTGATGGTCATCGACTGCGCCAAGGGCGTCGAGGAGCGCACCATCAAGCTCATGGACGTGACGCGGTTGCGCGATACGCCCATCATGACTTTCGTCAACAAGCTCGACCGCGATGGCCGCGCGCCGATCGAATTGCTGGACGAGATCGAAAGCGTCCTGAAGATCCAATGCGCGCCGATCACCTGGCCCATCGGCATGGGCCGCGATCTGCTCGGCGTCTATCATTTGATCGAAGATATGATTTATGTGTACGTGCCGGTGGAGAAAGGGCGCGTCGGCACACACGAGACCATCTCCGGCATCGCGAGCCAGGAGGCGCGCGAGTTTCTCGGCGACCGCTACCAGCACTTTCTCGAAGAGGTTGAACTGGTCCGCGGCGCAAGTCCCCAATTCGACCTCGGGCGCTATCGTGCGGCGAAACAGACTCCGGTGTTCTTCGGTTCCGCGGTCAACAATTTTGGAGTGCGCGAACTGCTGAGCGCATTTGTCGCCCATTCGCCGCCGCCGCTGCCGCGGCCGACGCTGCAGCGGCCCGTCTATGCGAACGAGGACAAGCTCACCGGATTCGTGTTCAAGATTCAGGCCAATATGGATCCCGGCCACCGCGACCGAATCGCGTTCATGCGCCTCTGCTCAGGGCGCTATGCCCGCGGCATGCGACTGCATCATGTGCGACTCGACAAGGACGTGCGTATAGCGGATGCGCTGACTTTTCTCGCCGCCGATCGCAGCCAGGCCGAAGAGGCCTATGCGGGCGACATCATCGGCCTGCACAATCACGGCAGCATCAACATCGGCGACAGCTTCAGCGAAGGCGAGAACCTCACCTTCACCGGCGTCCCCAACTTCGCGCCGGAGATTTTCAGGCGCGCCGTGCTCAAGGATCCGCTGCGCATGAAGGCTCTGCAAAAGGGCTTGTCGCAGCTTTGCGAGGAGGGCGCCACGCAGTTGTTCAAGCCGTTGCGCAACAACGATCTCATTCTCGGTGCTATCGGCCAGCTGCAGTTCGAAGTCGTTGCCTTTCGTTTGCAGGATGAATACGGCGTGCAATGCGTATTCGAGCCGATCAACGTCGCCGTGGCGCGCTGGGTCGGCTCCCAGGACGAAAAGCGCTTGGCCGAATTTCGCGTCAAAGCCTACGATAACCTGGCGATCGATCATGCCGGGGAGTTGGTGTACCTGGCGCCCACGCGCGTAAATCTGGGGTTGACCGAAGAGCGCTGGCCGGAAATTAAATTCCTGAAGACACGCGAAAATCTGGCTGCTTGAGCGCTGCAGGCCCCGCGCGCCGCCGACGCGCGGCGCGCCTACCGACTCGCGTTCAGGCGCGAGGCTTTCGGCCGAAAGGCGCGCACCGCCCCCTGAAATTGGTTCGAGGTGAGGCTCGTGGCGGGCGCTGCGTAGCGCAGGAACGAGTACTGCCGGCACAGATTCGCGACGCTGACGGCCAAATCCGGCCGCTGCCGCGCCACGCGCTGCGCATAGTCTTCGGGCCCTTCGTGCGGCATGCGCGCAATCCCCGCGGAAGCGAGCTTTGCGCACAGCCGGGCATAGGCGCGCGCGGTTGGGTCTTTCGAGCCGAGCTCGAGTTCGCGGCGCACATGCCAGGTCAGCCATGCCAACGCCAGCGCCATGGCCGCGGCCAGCACCAAGACCAGTTTCTGGCCGTCGGGCTCGGGGATCCTCAGGAACTGCAGCAACTTGCGTTGCGAATCCTGATCGAAGTCCAAAATGCGCTCACGCCATAATTCCTCGATCATATCGAAGCGCAGCCGCATGCCGGCAAACCAACGCGTGCGGATTTGCCAGGGGCTCGCCGCCGATGCGTCCGCGATTGCCGCATCGGGCAGGCCGCGTTCGACCCGTTGCGGCGCGATCGCCGCGGTCGGATCGATGCGCACCCAGCCGCGTCCTTCGATCCAAATTTCGTTCCAGGCGTGCGCATCGCTTTGCCGCAATATCCAATAGTCGCCGTAGGGATTCAGGGTTCCGCCTTGATAACCGGTGACCACCCTGGCCGGAATGCCGGCGGCGCGCGCCAAGGCGGCAAAGGCGGAGGCATAGTGGCCGCAAAATCCGCGCTTGGTGTCGAACAGGAATTCATCGACCGAGTCATCGGATAACGTCGGCGGGTGCAGGGTGTAAAAGAAAGGTTGCTGCGCGAACATCGTCAGCACCGCCTGCACGAATTCCATATCGCCGGCGTGGGTGCGGCGCAGCTCCTGCGCCAATGCCCTGGTGCGCGGGTTGCGATCCCCGGGCAGCCTAAGATCGCGGCTGCGCGTTCTGGCGCTCAGAGGCTGTGTGGACTGAACATTGGTATACGAAGTGCCGACTACATCGACGGGGCGCGACAAAGGTTCATACTGCATCAAGGTGTAGTCGCCGCTCAATTCCGCCCGCGGCAGATTCCAGCTGCTCGGCCAGTCGAGCATGAATATCCACCGATGCTGGTGCGGCTCCATCATGACCGTATATTTGTAGCCGGGTCCCAGCGGCTTTAGGGGGGCCGCGCCCTGCGAGGACGGCGACCGCGACCAGGTATGGCCGTCGAATACATCGAGCACCGGCCCGCGCCAATAGCGCTCGCGATTCGGCGGTGTTGCCGCTTCAAAGCGCGCGCGGAATGCCACTTCATCGGACAACGCCAATTGCGTGATGTCGCCGGGACTCATGGTGTCGCTCAAGCCCGATGCGGCCGTTTGCGAATCGCCGGGTATGTGCCAGAGCGGCCCCGCGAATCTCGGAAACAGCAGCCAGAACACCAGCGCCAACGGCAACGCTTGCACCAGAACGCCGCCGCCATAGCGCAAACTGCGCCGCCAATCCGGCGCGGCGCCGCTGCTGGTCGAGCGCAACAAGGTTGCGGTGGTGAGCCAGCAAACGCCGATCAAATAAGCCAGCAGCCAGAAGGAGTCGCCTTGCAGGAGCGCCGCCAAGCTGACGAAATAGATGATCAAGGTGATGATGTAGATGTCGCGCCGGGTTTTCGTTTCGAGCAATTTGAGGCCGGCGGTCACGGACAGCAGCGCCGTGCCGGCGACCAGGCCGTTGAAGGTGTGGAAGCGCACCAACAGCAGCGGCACGGCCAGCACCGCGAGGAAAACGAGCATGCTGCCGGGCACCGCGCCGCGTCCGCGGCGAGCGAGACTCAAGCGGACGATGCCGCAGCCCACCACGATGGCCGGCACCCACAGCGGCAGCGTGGCGATGTGCGCGAGCAGCGCCAAGCCTAAGCAGCCCGATATCCCCAAGAGTTGTTCGTAGGTGACCCGGTCGGAAATCATGTTTCACCGGCGCCGAAAGCGGCGAGCGCTCGCAAACAGGCGAATCGATGCGCGGCGCCCCCGGAAGGCGCGAGCTCCTTGCCGGGAATACGCAGTCCGTAGGGCCGCTGCGCGGCATCGCTCTCCAGCACCCAGAGGCAGAGTTGCGAGAGCCGCGCCTCGGTGTCCAATCCGTCCAGCATGGACCAGTCCAGCCACTCAGGCTGCGCCGCCAAACTCGAGTAGCTGCGCACCACGGGCTCACCGCCGCGCGCCAGCACTTTCCAGGCCATATGCTTCAGGGGCACCCCCGGCTGGTAGGCCCGCAGCCCCGAAAAATCTTCGTCGCCGCGCGCTTCGGAGAAGGAGCCCGCGCCCTGTGCGGCCCCCGACGGCAGCGATCGAACGCCGAGCGGCGCCGGAGCGACATACACCGCGATGGAGCCTTGCACGTAAGTCCACGAGTAAAACCAACCAAATGGATAGCGGCTGCGCAGTTCGAACTGGCTGATGCGCGTCACGCCGCGCGTCGCGGCCGGCGCGAACACCGCGATGGTCGCGCTTTCGCCCGCCGCGACGCTGTCCATGCCGACGCCGCCCATGCAGCGAACTTCGATATCGCGCCGATCGATGCGCGAGCCATTGCGCAGCTCGAACTCCAGCATCGCCTCGCGCCCGGCAAATGCGTCGACCTCGGTGGTTGCATCGACGGATAGCCGCAACATATTGCGGTTGCAGTGATGCATGGTCACGAGCGCCATGCTGGACATTAGAAACGCGAATGCCAATGCCAGATTGTTGTTGTAGTTGAGGCCCGCGACCAGCATTGCGGCGAGGATTGCGCCCAGCATGAAGCCGAAGCGGGTCGGAAGAATATAGATCCGGCGTCGATTGATGCTGATCGGCAGAGTGTCGCGTCCATGGCGACGAATGACCCGGGCCCGGAGCTGATTGACCGCCGCTTGGCGCAAAGTGACCAAGGTCTTCGATCCTTAAAGGTTTAAGGAACCGGCACGGCCTCGAGCAGGCGGGTGACCGCGATGGCATCGCTGCCCCGCTGACGAACGCGATGTTCGACCACGGCCGGGAATATGGCTTGCACGTGCTCCGGGATAACGGCATTGCGGCCGTGGATCAAGGCCCAGGCGCGCGCGGCACGCAACAATCCTATGGCCGCGCGCGGCGACAGCCCGGCGTTCAATCCGGGGGCGCGGCGGGTGTGTGCCACGAGCGCCTGCACATAGTCGAGGAGTGCCGGGGAGACATGGACCTCGAGCACGCTCTGCTGCAATTGGCGCAGGCTGTCGGGAGTCGTAATGGTTTGCAGCGCCTTCACCAGATCGCGCCGATCGACGCCGCTCAACAGTTCCCGCTCCGCGGCGGCGGCGGGATACCCCAGGTGAACCCGCATCAGAAATCGATCCAATTGCGATTCCGGCAGGGGAAACGTACCCACCTGGTCCTGAGGGTTTTGCGTGGCGATGACGAAGAACGGTTCCGGCAACGCCATCGATTGACCGTCAAGGGTGACCTGGTGTTCCTCCATCGCCTCCAGCAACGCGCTTTGCGCCTTCGGCGAGGCGCGGTTGATTTCATCCGCGAGCACCAGGTGCGCGAAGATCGGTCCGCGCTGGAAACGGAATTTCCCCGTCTCGCGGTCGAATATGGAGACTCCGAGCACGTCCGCCGGCAGCAGGTCGCTGGTGAATTGGATGCGCTGGAAGGACAGGCCGAGGGTCTGGGCGATGCCATGCGCCAGGGTGGTCTTGCCCACGCCGGGGATGTCCTCGATGAGCAAATGGCCGCGCGCCAACAGGCAGGCGACACAGAGCCTGATCTGTGCGTCCTTGCCCAGGATCACCCGGTTCAATTGGGCAAGCACTGCTTCGATCTGCGAATGCAGCACGTTCATTGGCTTTTGAGCTGGCTCACCCGGGCAGTTTGGGCTGATAGCTGGCCCATTTCCGTGCGCAATTCCTCAAGCCGCTGCTGGTCTTTGGCGACGATATCGGGCGGTGCATTCTTGGCAAACTGGCTGTTGCCGAGTTTCGCCTCCAGTTTGCTCAACTCCACTTCGGCTTTTCGCAGCCGCTTTGCCAGGCGCTCGAGTTCCGCGGCCGGTTCGATCAGGCCCTTCATCGGCACCAATATCTCGAGATTACCGAGCAACGCCACGGCGGAAATCGGCGCCGCTTCGCTCCCTGTTAGCGCGCGCGGCGGTTCGACTCCGCTCAAGCGCACCAAGTAGTGCAGATTGCGGCCGAGATACTCCAAATCACGGGCGCCTGCATTCTGCAGCAGGACCTCGAGCTTGCGCGTCCACGGGATATCCATTTCGCCGCGGATTTGACGCACGCCGAGGACGAAATCCATGACCCAGCGCATCTCCGCCTCGGCTTGGGAGTCTACGAGCATCGATTCGGCGCGGGGAAATTCCGCGCGCATGATGGTCTCGCCGCCGACGCCGGCGATAACGCGCACCCGCTGCCAGATTTCTTCCGAAATGAATGGCGCCAGCGGATGCATGGCGCGCAGCAGCACCTCCAGCGTCTGAACGAGTGTCCTGCGCGTGCCGCGCTTCGCTCCCTCCGAGGCGGAGTCGGACTGCAGCACCGCCTTGGAGAGTTCGACGTACCAGTCGCAGAATTCATGCCAGGTGAATTCGTACAAGGCATTGGCGACCGCATCCAGCCGGTAGTCCTTGAATCCCGCCTCGATGCGCGCGAGCATGTCCTTGAGGCGCGAGCTGATCCAACGATCCGCAAGGCTGAATTCCGCTCCCGTCGCCGTGAGATCCTGATTCTCGGCGTTCATCAGCACGTAGCGCGCCGCATTCCACAGCTTGTTGCAGAAATTGCGATACTCCTCGACCTTGGCCATGTCGAAGCGCAGGTCGCGGCTTTGCGTGGCGAGCCTGGCGAAGCACAGGCGCAGCGCATCGGTTCCATACGCAGCGATGCCTTGCGGAAACTGCTTGCGCGTCGCCTTTTCGATGGCGGCTTTCATCTGCGGCTGCATGAGGCCGCTGGTGCGCTTCTCGAGCAGCGCGTCCAGGGAAATACCGTCGACAATATCGAGCGGGTCGATCACATTGCCCTTGGATTTGGACATCTTCTGGCCGTCTTGGTCGCGAATCAGGCCATGGATGTACACCCGGCGAAACGGTACGTCGCCCATGAATTTAAGGCCCAGCATCATCATGCGGGCAACCCAGAAGAAGATGATGTCGAAACCCGTCACCAACACCGAGGTGGGATAATAATTCTGCAGCGCCGGTGTCTTTTCCGGCCAGCCCAAGGTCGAGAATGGCCATAGCGCCGATGAGAACCAGGTGTCGAGCACATCATCGTCCTGGCGCAAGGGCACATCGGCGCCGATGCCGTGCAAGCGCCTTGCGTCAGCTTCGCTCCGCGCGACGTAGCAGCGGCCTTCCCCGTCATACCAGGCGGGAATGCGGTGGCCCCACCAGAGTTGGCGGCTGATGCACCAATCTCGGATTTTGTGCATCCAATCGTAATAGACGCCGGTCCAGGTCTCGGGCACGAAACGCACCCGGCCGTCTTCCACCGCGCGGATGGCGGGCGCGGCGAGCGGCTTGATGTCGACGAACCACTGATCGGTCAGCAGCGGCTCGAGAATCGCGTTGCTGCGGTCGCCGCGCGGTACGGTGAGCTTATGCGGTTCGATGCGCTCGATGAGTCCCAGCTCGTCCAGGTCGGCGAGAATTTTCTCCCGCGCTACAAATCGGTCCAGGCCCCGGTAGGGGAGCGGCACGCCGTCATTGAGCGCGGCGTCCAGGTTCATGATATTGATCATGGGCAGCTTGTGCCGCTGCCCCAAGTCATAGTCATTGAAGTCGTGAGCCGGCGTGATCTTGACGCAGCCGCTGCCGAAAGTCGGATCCACATAGGCGTCGGCGATGATGGGAAGCTCGCGCGAGGTCAGCGGCAGCCGAACCCTGCGGCCGATCAAGTGCCGGTAGCGTTCATCGTCCGGATGCACGGCAACGGCGGCATCACCGAGCATGGTCTCCGGCCGCGTGGTGGCGACGACCAGATAGCCGGGGCCGTCGCTCAAGGGATAGCGCAAATGCCAAAGCGATCCGGTCTCTTCGTCGGCGACCACTTCGAGGTCCGACAGTGCCGTTTTCAAAATCGGATCCCAATTCACCAAGCGCTTGCCGCGATAGATCAGACCGTCCTCGTACAACCGGACGAACACGTCGGTCACCTTGAGCGACATGGCGGGATCCAGGGTAAAGACGTCGCGCTGCCAATCGACCGAAGCGCCCAGGCGCCGCATTTGTTTGGCGATGATCCCGCCGGAGGTTTCCTTCCACTGCCAGACGCGCGCCACGAAGGCATCGCGTCCCAGCTCGACGCGGCTTTGTCCGGCGGCATTGAGCTGGCGTTCGACCACCATCTGCGTGGCGATGCCGGCATGATCGGTGCCGGGTTGCCACAAGGTATCGAAGCCGCACATGCGATGAAAGCGCGTCAGGGCATCCATGATGGTGTCTTGAAAAGCATGCCCCATGTGCAGCGTGCCCGTGACATTCGGCGGAGGGATGACGATCGAGAACGCGGGCCCCGTGCCGGAGGGCGCGAAATAGCCGCGGGACTCCCACTGCGCGTAAATGCGCGTTTCGATATCCGCGGGCGAGTAGGCCTTATCCATGATGATGCGCGCGCTCAAACATCTGCAGCGTCTTCAATCTGGTGCGTTTCCAAGGGCAGCTTCAGATCGCGATACGCCTTGAAGCGCTCGCGGCCGAGACGCCTGCGCTCCTCGTCCGCGTCGATCACTTCGGCGATGCGCGGATAACGCTGAAATTGCGGCGGCAGCCGGCGCGCCAGATTGACCAGGAGGTCCGCCGCGGGCATCGCCGTCTCCACGGTGAGATGAACCGGGGTCGCCGGGTCCACCGATTGTTCGTCGAGACACACTTTGTGCGGGATGAACGAGCGCTCGTTGAACGTCCAAAGCAATTCGTCGAGCGCTTGCGCATCGGCCAGCGTGTCGCTGACGAGGACAATCTTCAAGTCCTTAAGATAGGCTTTTTCGGTCAGGCGGCAGGCAAAGTTCCAGCGCTGTCGGGCGGCGGCACTTTTGAGAACGTAGAAGTCGATGCGCTCCGTCATGACGCCTTGGCGCGATGAATCAGGAAATCGACCAGCAAGGGCACCGGCCGCCCGGTGCTGCCTTTCTGTGCGCCGCTCACCCAGGCCGTTCCCGCCACGTCCAGGTGGGCCCATTTGAGATCCTTGGCGAACTTGCCGAGGAACGAGGCGGCGGTACAGGCGCCGCCCTCGCGGCCGCCGACATTGGCGATATCGGCGAAGTTGCTCTTCAGTAGATCGGCATACTCTTCGCCGATCGGCATGCGCCAAGCGCGATCGTCGGCGCGAATCCCGGCGGATTCCAACTCCTGGGCCAAAGCCGGCGTGTTGCTCATGAGACCGCTGATCTGATTGCCGAGCGCCACCACGCAAGCGCCCGTCAGCGTGGCGACATCCACGACGGCGGCGGGTTTGTAGCGCCGGCTGTAGGTAATGGCATCGCACAGCACCAACCGGCCTTCGGCGTCGGTATTGAGGATTTCGACCGTCTGTCCCGACATGGTGGTTACGATGTCGGCCGGCTTGACCGCGCTGCCGTTGGGCATGTTTTCGGCGGCCGCAACGATCGCAACCACATTGATCGGCAGCTTCAATTCTGCGATTGCGCGCACGGCTCCCAGCACCGCGGCCCCGCCGCTCATGTCGAACTTCATCTCATCCATGCCGGGCGGCTCCTTGAGAGAGATCCCGCCGGAGTCGAATGTAACGCCCTTGCCGATCAAGCAAATCGGCGCCGTGTGCTTGCGCGTGCCGCGATACTCGCACACGATGAGGCGCGGCGGCTGGTCCGAGCCTTGCGCGACGGCCAGGAAGGCACCCATTTTCAGCGCCCTGATGCCGTTCTCGTCCACGACTTTGGCTTTGAGGCTCGGGAATTGCTTGGCCAGCTGCAGTGTGCGGGTTCCCATGTAGGCCGGCGTGCATACATTGGGCGGCAAATTCGCCAGGTCGCGCGCGAAGGCGAGCCCGCTGCCAATGGCGGCACCCTGGCGCAGGCCTGCTGCCGCCGTTTTCGCGGCGCGCGCGTCGGCTGTCGCCACCTTGAGGGTGGTCAAGCGGCGCGCTTTGGGTTTCGGGGAGGTCTTCAGATCGGGGATTTTGTACGCCGAGGCGGAGAACACTTCGGCGGCGATGCGCGCGCGGTACTGGATGTCGAGCTCGTGCACCGGCTCCATGGCGAGGTAGACAGCCGCGTCGTCCGCGCCGGTCTTGGCGAGCGCCTGGGCGCCGGACAGCATCGCCTTGCGGTATTGCTTCCGGCCAAAAGCCGCGCGTGTGCCGAGACCTATCAGCAACAGTCGAGATGCAGCCGAGCCGGAAGGCAGCGGCAGCATCAGAGTATCGCCCAACTTGGCGGCAAAATCACCGCCGCCCAAAAGGCGGGTGATCAAACCCTCCAATTGCTTGTCGACCTGGCGGGCAGCCAAGCCCAGATCGCCGTTCTCATAAATGCCGACCGCGGCGCAACCCGAAGGCGCGCGCGCTTTGGCATCGACTATTGCCTCGAATTCCATGTCATTCAGCTCCGTTTTATTTCGGTGTTCACTCAAGGTGTATGCAAATAGTTTACTAGATTATTGGTAAGGCTCTAAGCTGGCCGCATGAAATGGACAGTGCAAAGATATGTCTTGCGCGAAGTCGTGCAGACATGGCTTGCCGTGACGGGCGTTTTGGTCGCCATTCTGGTGTCGAACCAGCTATCCCGGGTGCTGGGCCAAGCCGCCGAGAATCAGTACGGACGGGGCGTGGTCTTCGATCTCATCGCGCTGGGCGCGATCATGAATCTATCGGTGATCGTGCCGGTCGGATTGCTGCTGGCCGTGGTCTTGACACTCGGCCGCATGTACCACGACAGCGAAATGGCGGCTCTGCAGGCCTGCGGATTCGGCCCGGCGCGCCTGCTCGCGCCGATGTTCTGTTTTGCCATCATTATCGCCGCCGGCTTAGGATGGTTGACGTTCGTCCAGGTGCCGCGCGCCGACAGTCAGGTGCAGCTGCTGCGCCAATCTGCGATAAAAGAGGCGCAATTCGGCCAGCTCGACGCCGGAAAGTTTCGCGGCTTCAGCGGCGGCGATGCCGTGTTCTATGCCGAACACGTCGACCAAGACGGTGTATTGCACAACGTGTTCGTGCAGCGCGAAGTGCAGGGACGAATCGAGGTGGCGTTGGCCGAAACCGCCACCTACACCAAGGTGAATGCGGCCGGAATGCACCTGGTGACGCTCTTCAACGGCCGGCGCTATGAAGGCGTCCCTGGGCAGGACGATTTCCGCATCATTGAGTTCCGCGAGCACGGTATTCCCATCGCCACGCCGCAGGACGTGCGCCCCTCCGCGGACCCCGATGCCAAGCCGACTATTGCGCTCTTGGGCTCGCGCGACCCGTCCGACATTGCGCAACTGCAATTCAGGGCATCCACGCCGCTCATGGCGCTGGTGCTCACCCTGATCGCGCTGCCTTTGAGCAAACTGCGGCCGCGGCAGGGGCGCTATGCGCGAGTCGGCTTTGCAATCGTGGCCTACGTCATCTATTCGAGCTTGCTCTCCGCATCGAAGAGCTGGGTGGAGAAGAGCGATCTGGCTCCCGCCATCGGCGTGTGGTGGGTGCATGCCGCGGCCTTGGGTGTCGGCGTGTACTTGCTGATGCGCGACGCGAGGAAGCCATGAACACCCTCGATCGGTATCTTTATCGAACCGTGTTGCTCTACACGCTCATGACCATGGCGGTACTGCTGGCGTTGGCTGCGCTGGTCCTGTTCATCAGCGAGCAAAGCGATATCGGCGTCGGCAACTACAGCGCGGGCGACGCGTTCTTGTTCACGCTCTTGAATTTGCCGCAAACCGCATTTGAGCTGCTGCCCATCGGTGGAATGATCGGCGCACTGATGGGGCTGGGCAATCTGGCCGCCGGCAGCGAACTGGTGGTCACGCGGGCATCGGGCGTATCGGTTTGGCGCATCGCGTGGCCCGTGGGACTCGCCGGCTTGACGCTCGCCCTGGTCATGTTCGGCATCGGCGAATATGCCGCGCCGTCCATGTCGCAATTCGCCAAGCGCGAGAAGACCACCGCCAAATTGGCCGATGTCAGTTTCGCAGGTACCAGCAGCGCCTGGGTCAAGGACGGCAATCGAATCTTGCGGGTGCAAACCGGTGAAGTGGACCGGGCGTTCGGCGGCGTCTCGGTGTTCGAATTGGATGGACCGACCCGCCTGCGTTCCATTCAAAGAGCGGCGCGCATCTCGGTCGCCGACCCGGGACGTTGGCGCTTGCACAACGTGGCCACGTCGCGTTTCGAGAAGGACAAGGTCGAGGGCGATACGGTTGGCGAACTCACGTTGCGCTCGACGGTGAACCCGGAGTTTCTGGGACTTGCCGCCACCGATCCGCAGATGCTGACGCTTCACGGACTGGCTTCCTATATCGACCACCTGAGGCGCAATAATCTCGAAACCGCGTCGTACCAGATTGGTTATTGGTCGCGCATCGCCAGACTGTTCGCCGTGATCGTTGTGACCTTGCTGGCGCTGCCCTTTGTGTTTGGGCCCCTGCGCACCACGGGCGCCGGAACCCGCACCGTCGTCGGCGCGCTGCTGGGCGTGGTGTTCTTCCTCATCACCCGCACCGTCGAGAACGGTGGACAGCTTTTCAATCTCAATCCGGTGCTGGTCGGTTGGTTGCCGACCGCGGTGGTCGGAGTTTGCACCTTGATCGCGATATCAAGAACTCGATAGAAGAATCACTCGCGTTTTCGACAGCCGGTCATGCAGCGCCAGGTGTTCCGGGTCGAGGTACAGCCACAACACGCCCAATGCCGCCGGCGCCCACGCGATCAATCCAAAGCAGGCGCGCAAAAGCACGGCGCGTAGGCCGAGAGTTTCGCCGCAATCGCTCACGGTGCGCAGGCGCCACGCACGCATGCCGAGAGTCTGCCCGCTCCGCAGCCAGTTGAGCGCGTAATAGCCGGCGATGACGAGCACCAGGCCTGCGCGATAGACGTAGGCCCAGCCGCCCGCGGTCGCCGGCACCACGGCGGCGCCGTGCGTGAAGAAAAGCGCGGCGGCGGTAAAGGTCATCAACAGGGCAATCAGAAGAAACGCGTCGTAGACCAACGCCGCCAGCCGGCGTCCGAATCCGGCGCGCGTGCCGCCGCTCACGAGCGGGGCGCGGCTGCCGGTTTCTTTGCGCTGGGCGGTGATTTCGCGCCCGGCGCAGAGTGTCGGCTCGGCGTCGCGGGTTTGGGGCTCGGCGCCGGCTTCGGCACCAGCAGCTGTTCCAAAGGCTTGAATATCTGGTCGTAGCGGTAGTTGGCAAGCTCGAATGCGCGGCCGCTGGTTTTGGCGCTCAAGGCGGCATCTTTTGGCGCCGCGATCTGAATCCAGCGCTTCTCGCCGGCGGCGGCGCCCGTCAGGGTGATCACACTGCCGTCAGAGAGCGTGACAACGACGGTTGCAGGTTTGCTGAAATCGATGGTCCCGACCGGTGCCACATCATCGTCGGTCAGATTGCCGAAGGCGCTGGGGGAGGGCGCCAGCGCGTTGGAGTCCACGGCCTGTCTGCCGCTCGGCACGCCATCGAGGACAAATTTGCTGGATGCGGCCGCGGCCGGAGGGGCAGGCGTGGCTGGTGCTGCGGCGGTCGCGGCCGGCGCAGCAGCCGCGGCGTTCGGGGCGCCGCTTTTGGCCATCGCAGCGTTGCCAGGTTTCGAGGGAGCGGGTGCCGCGGGCGCAGGCTGAGGCTCGGTCACCCGGCGCAGCGTATAGCCGGGTCCGGTTTCCGGCTTGAATTGGATGCCTTGTATCTTGTCGGCGGAGAGGTCGAGCAGATGCGTGTCGATCCAATAGCGCGGTTCGGCTTCGACGGAGATCGCCGGCTCGACAACGTAGCTGCTCTTCTCGCCCGCACGCCTGACAAAGCTGCCTTGCTCGGCCGGTTTGCCGACGATGACGTCCAGTTTGCCGACTTTCGCGAGTATTTCGATTTGCGTGCCGGTTGCGCCCGGTTTGGTCGGATCCTCGACGCCGATGATCGGATAATTGGCGGGGTTGGAGGTCTTCTCTTCGACGATCCTGGCGTCGCTCAAGGACAGCAGCAGAGTGCGCAGTTTCGACACGTCCGCCGGGTAATTGGCGCGCTCGACAACCGTCCACGCATCGCCCAGTTTGTGAATCGTGACCGAGGGGGTTGGGCTGCCTTTCAGCACGCTCAAGGTGTTCACGGTGTTCAACTCGCCCGACAGCGACGGCAACAGCGGCAGTCCATGCACTTCGCCGGCGGCGTTGCGCCGCGAGCTCAAATACACGGCTGCGGATAGCGCCGCAAGCGCGGCAACAGCCAACGCGATGAATCGCTGCCGGCTCATGGCGAATTCTTCGCAGTGGACCGCGAAGCGGCGGTGCGGCGGCGGCGGCGCATCGACAAAATGACGAACCCGGCAATCGCCACGACGAGCGGCGCGACGCCGATATTGATGATCTTCAATCGCGCACCCAGCCGATTGATATCAACGTCCAAGCCGCGCTGAGTCTCGCGCAATTGCTTGCGAACGCGAGTCTTTTCCGCGGTGAAGCGTTTGAGTTCCGCCTCTTGCTCGGGCGAGAGCATGATGGAGCTCTGATCGTTGCGCTTGCTTTGCAATTCGCTCAATTTGCTTTCGGTCTGCTGCAGCTCCGATTGCAGCTCCAGCGCCTTGGCGCGCAAGCGCTCGTCGGCTTGCCGCTTCAGCGCATCGATGCGCTCGAAGGGACGCGAAAAGGATGCGCGTCCGCGAATACTGATCAAGGCGCTGCTGCCGCTCAAGTTATCGAGGATGTTGGCGATCAAATCGCCGTTGTTGGCAAAGGCTTGCGCAATCCGCTGGCCAAACAATTCGCGTTGCTGCACCCACAAGTAGTCCATCAAAAAGTCGGTATCGGCAATCACCACGATGTTGGCGGGGGTGCTCGACTTGGTCAGGTGCGCGACCGGCGGACCGGCCGCGGGCTTCTGATCCGCGGGCGGTCCATTCGGATAGGCCGAATTTACCGGGCCGGTGATGCGGGCGGCAAGGGTGTAGCGGATGCCGGTCGCCTTGAAGCCATCGCGCAGTGCCGAGGGATCGACCAGTCCCTTGAATCGTTGCGCGGGCAGAGGCTCGGCGCTCGTGGAACTCATCAGCAGGGGTTCGAAACTAGTCTTGGCGCCGGCGCGCTGCGTGAGGAAGCCCGGCGTCGCCATGTTGATGGACTCCAGCGACGCCGTGACCACGTCCTTGGGATTCATGTTGGCGTGGCGCAATCCCAGGATGCCGATGTGACGAACCGGGGCGGTGGATGCATTCGTGCGCACCTCCAGCCCGAGGCCTAAATCGCCGATCACCTTAGTGGGATCGTAATCGACACCCCAGGTCTGGAGCAGCGGTTCCAGATCGGAGGAATGATTGGCCATGACGGCCGCCATGGGATTGGAAGGGTTCTGCCCGCTCAAGTCCGCGCCGGCATCGGGATCGACCAGCAGCAACACTCTGCCGCCGCGCATGACGAATTGATCGATGGCGTAGAGCGTCTTGGGCGGAAGTTGTTTCGGATGCACCAGCATCAGTACATCGACATCTTTATCGATGTGATCGAGGTCCGAAGTCAAGGTGCGGATGTTGAACAATTGCTGCAGCTGGGTGTAGATCGGCCAGGGCTCGCCCATCTGTCCGGTCTGGGGATTGAATTGCCCCTGCAGGCCGATGGAACTCACTAATCCGATCACCGGCTTTTTGGAGGTGCCGAGGTCTTGGATGAGCTTTGCCACGTCGTATTCCAGAAACTCCTCGCGATCGGGTTGGAAGGCCGGAATCGCGGAGCGGCCATCGGTCGAGTTGGTGCCCGCCAGGCCAAAATACAGCGACTCGCCGGTATTGCCCGCCGGCAGCGCCTGCAGGCCGAATTCCGCGGCGCGGTCTTCGTCGTCGGAGAACGGCTGCGGATCGATCACGTGAAGATGAATCTTGCCGCCGGCGCGCGCCGCAATCTCTTCCAGAAACTCGCGCACGCGCGCGGCATAGGGAAGAATCAGCGGCGACTGTTTGGCGGCGACGTCGCGCGAAAAATAAAAATATAAATTGATCGGCTCTTTCAATTCCCGCAGCACCTGCTGCGTGCCGCCGCTCAAGGTGTAGAGCTTGTTCTGGGTCAAATCCAGGCGCATGCCCCGCAAGCCCACATTCGACAGCATGATGACGCCCAAAAACAAAACGGCGAGCAAGACCAATCCGCCGATGCCCATCCCCAATCTTTGCCAACGGTTGCCGTTCACTTATTCCGCCTTCTTCATATCGAGTACCAGGGCCGTGGCGGCCAGCCAAAAGGCGATCAGCGCGGCGAAGTACACGAGGTCACGCAGATCGATCACGCCCTTGGAGATCGCGTCGAAATGCGTGAAGAAGCTCAACGATGCGATCGCATCGACGATGCTCTGCGGGAGCACCCCGCGTACGAAGTCGAGCACCAGCGGAAAGCCCGCGAGCAGAAACACGAAGCCGACCAATGCCGCGGTGATGAACGCCACCACCTGGTTGCGGGTGGCCGCGGACAGGCACATGCCGATGGCCAGGAAACCGCCTGCCATGAGGAAGCTGCCGATGTAGGCGGCGACGATGGCGCCGTTGTCGGGAGACCCCAGATAGTTGACGGTGATCCACACGGGGAAGGTCAGGAGCAGCGCCACACCCGCAAAGCACCAGGCGGCGAGAAACTTGCCGACCACCGCCTGCCACAAGGTAATCGGAAATGTCATCAGCAATTCGATGCTGCCGCTGTTGCGCTCCTCCGCCCACAGGCGCATGGAGATCGCCGGGATGAGAACCAGATATAGCCACGGATGCCAGCGGAAAAACGCTTGCAGATCGGCCTGGTTGCGCTCCAAAAGGCCGCCCACTTGAAAAGTGAAAACGGCCGCGAGCACCAGAAAGATGACGATGAATACATAGGCCAAAGGAGTCGCGAAATAACTGCGAAATTCGCGCCGGAAAACCACCCACACCTTGTTCATGCCGGAAGCTCCGCGGCGGAGGACACATCGATGCCTTTGGGATCCGTCAGCGAGCGGAACACTTCATCGAGCCGGCCGGATTCCAAGTGCAGCTCCGGCACGTCCCAATCGTTGCGGTCGATCATGGCGCTGACCGCCGCGAGCACATTGGCGCCGGACTTCGGCAGCGCCGTGAGGCGACGCTCGCGCGCGTCCGACTCGATTGCCGACACCTCCGGCAAACTTGCGATCTCGCGAATCGCCGCGGTCAATTCGGCGTCCTTTTCGAATCGCAAGCTCACTGCGTGGTGATAGCGCGAACGGGCCTCGAGCGCGGTCGGGGTCTCGTCGGCGACGATGCGGCCATTGGCGATGATGATGGCGCGGGTGCACACCTCGTGCACCTCTTCCAAGATATGGGTCGAGACGATTACCAGCTTGTCCTTGCTCAATTCGTTGATGAGGCGCCGCACTTCGTGCTTTTGATTGGGGTCGAGTCCATCGGTGGGTTCATCCAGAATCAAGACCTGAGGGTCGTGGATCAAAGCCTGGGCCAGACCGACGCGCCGCCGAAAGCCTTTGGAGAGCGTCTCGACGACCTGCTCGATGACCGGCGCGAGGCCAAGCCGATCGATCACGACGCTGCGCCGCTCGCGCCGCCGCTCGCCGCTCAAGCCGCGGATGTCCGCGACGAAGTCGAGGAATTCGCTGACCGTCATTTCGCCGTAGCACGGCGCGCCTTCGGGCAAATATCCCATGCAAGATTTGGCGGCCACCGGCGCTTTTTCAATATCATGCCCGCAAACCGCGACTTGTCCGGCCGTGGGGGATATGAAACCGGCGATCATGCGCATGGTCGTCGACTTGCCGGCGCCGTTGGCCCCGAGGAAGCCGAGCACCTCGCCGGGTACGACCGAGAATGTCAGATCATCGACGGCCAGCTTGTCGCCGTACCGCTTGGAGAGATTTTTTATTGTAATCATTCGCGCCTTGGAGCCTGGATCGTTGCCGCTGGTTCCCTAAAAAATTGTTCATGTTGCGAGCAGCATGCCCGCGGCCACAGGGAATACTCCGCAGGCTCCTATGAATTGCCGGCCTTCTTTTCAATCGCCACTTTATTTTCCTTCAAAATCCGCCGCACATCGGGCAGGCTCGGACGGTCCGCCATGCGGGCAATCAGTTCCGGCAGCTCGAACCACTTCCGGCCCCATTGTACCAAGCGCGCCGCATCGCCGATCACCTGGTCTTTCTGAGCCTCGGAGGGCCCGGGGCGCTCGGCTTGCGCGGCCGGCTTCTTCGCCGGCGTTTTGACCGGCGCTCGCGGCGCCGGTTTAACCGCGGCTGCGAGCTTACGCTCGTTTCGGGCGACCTGCGCGGTTCCAGCGGGCGGCGGTGGGCGTTTGGCAGCCAAGAATTTAGGCATCTCCCGCGTGGCGGTAACGGTTGCGGTCGCATGCTGAATCGTGCTATCGGAGGCGCGGTCAGCCGCTTTTGGCGACAGGTCGCGTTCATTGCGCGCGTCCGCGACGGGAATGAAGCGTTCGATGTGTTCGGCGCCCACCAGATTGGCGAGGAATGCCATCAGCTCGAGCGCATCCGAGAACTGGGTATCCCCTGCCTTGGCGCGTTGCTCGACTTGAGCGCGCAGCGCCAGGGTTTTTTGCTTGGCGAGATTGACGATCCAGCGCGTCGGGCGCTGATGCTCAGACCAGGGCTGCACCTTCCAATAGCTGTCGTCATCCAGCGACGAATACTTGCTGTGCAGCTCGAGACTCTCGAGCCACCTTCCCAGCAGTTCCAGCAATCGTTGATCGGCGGGTGTTGCCATGTATTCGCAGCTCCAGGGCGCACCCTAAACGAACCTTTGCCTCATGGCTAGCGCCAACGGCTGCCAAGGCCCGGCGGTACATCGCGGCGCGGCCGCGCTAGACTGCCGCCATGTGTGGCATCGCCGGAATCATCGGCTCGCAAGCGAGCGCCGAGCTAGCGCTCATCATGGCGCAACGCATTGAACACCGGGGTCCGGACGGCGATGGCGTATGGACCGAGCCCGGCGTTGCGTTGTCGCACCGCAGGCTCGCGATACAGGACCTGAGCGACGCCGGCCGGCAGCCGATGGTATTTGGCTCCCATGTGCTGACCTACAACGGCGAACTCTACAATCACGAGCGGCTGCGGGCCGCCTTGCCGGGGCCATGGGCTTCGAGCGGCGACACCGAGGTGGTGCTGCGGCTTCTCGCGAGCGAGGGAGCCTCCTGTCTTTCGCGCCTGGTCGGCATGTTCGCCTTCGCCAGTTGGGACAGCCGCTCCAAAACGCTGCTGCTGGTTCGGGATCGGCTCGGGATCAAGCCGTTGTACTACCGCCTGCTGCCGGACGGCATTGCGTTCGCATCCGAACTCAAATCGCTCATGCTGCTCGGCGCCCCCGAGATCGATCAGAGCGCGGTGCGGGACTTTTTATTCCACGGCTACATTCCTTCGCCCAAGTCCATCTACCGCGGGATCTGCAAATTGCCGGCGGCGCACACCCTGACATGGCGGGGCGGCAAGGTGAGCATCGAGCGCTTTTGGAACCCGTCGACGGAGATCGTCGAGCGCAGCGGCGAGGACACCGTCGCGCAGCTCGACGCGTTGCTGCGCGAGGTGGTTCCCCAGCACACCGTGTCGGATGTTCCGGTCGGTGTCTTCTTGAGCGGCGGCATCGACTCCGCGCTCACCGCCTACTATTTGGACGCGCCGCGCACTTATACGCTGGGCTTCGAACAGGGCGGCCGCTCGGAAGCGGATGCGGCGCGGCAGGTCGCTGCGCATTTGGATACGGAACATTTGGAAATGACGGCGCCGCAGGCGGATTTCGCGGGGGCGCTCGACCGCATGCCGGCCTTGTTCGACGAGCCCTTCGGCGATAGCGCGGCCTGGTCGAACTATTTGGTGGCGCAATTCGCACGCCGCGAGGTCACGGTCGCGTTGAGCGGCGAGGGCGGCGATGAGATTTTTTGCGGCTATCCGCGTTATTGGTCGCGCGTCGGCGGCCGATCGAATTTTTTGAATCGGTCGCTGGCCCGTCATTTGCCGCCCTTGTCGCGCTTGGCCTCCTCGATGCAACGCCGTGCTTATCAGGGTCTGCCGGCCTATGCCGCGGCCTTGGGCGGGATGACGGCTCAACAAATCGATTCTCTCTTGGCACCCGCCTGGACCGCGCCGGACTACGATTACCTATGGTTCTACCGCCAATATTGGCGCGACGATTTGCGGCCGCTGGCGCAGCTGCGCTGGCTCGATCTCAATACGGACCTGGCGGAGGGCCTTCTGACCAAGGTCGACCGGACCAGCATGGCACATTCGCTGGAGGTGCGGCCGCCGCTGCTGGATCATCGTCTGGTGGAATTCATGCTGAGCGTCGATCCGCAGCTCCTGGTCGATGAACGGCGAAGACGCGGCAAGCTGTTGGTGCGCCGTCTCATGGAACCGAGATTGCCGCCCAATCACCTGAATCGGCCCAAATCGGGCTTTGGTCTGCCGGTGCATCGATGGCTCAAGCAGAACCCCCATCTGATGCAAGACGCGGTGCGGCGCCTCAGGGATCGCGGCGTATTGCGGCGGCGAGTGGGCTCCGAATTCAGGCGAGCCTGGTATTTACTCGTGTTGGACCGCTGGTTCACGGCCTTTGCGTAACGAGCCGCGAATCCTGTTCGTGCCGGTTTCCGGCGCCTTTGGCATGGGTGAATATGCGCGCAGCGCGGCCATTGCGCGCGCGGTGCGGCGGCGTTGGCCGCACGCAGAGATTCATTTCATCTTGAGCCGCCAGGCGCCGTATGCTGCAACGGTGCCGTTCGCGGCGACGCTGTTGGATTCATCGCCCACGTTTCACAGCAGGGCCGTGGCGCGTCTGATCAAAGAGTTCCAGCCGACCATCGTGATTTTCGACAATGCAGGCCGCACCGCGCAGCTGCGCGCCGCGCACGCCTCGGGAGCAAGGATCGTGTTCATCAGCTCTCGGGCGCGGCAGCGGCGCAAAGCATTCCGCTGGCGCTGGATGCGGCTTCTCGATGAGCACTGGATTGCCTATCCGCAGCTCATCGCCGGCGATCTTGCCTGGTGGGAACGCTTCAAACTCAAGCGGCTGGGCCGGCCCACCGTTCGCTATTTGGATGTCATATTGTCGCGCCGCGGTCCGGAGGAGGATTCGATCGTGGCGCGCGTGGGATTGAAGCAGGGCGGCTACTTGCTCATCGTGCCGGGCGGCGGCACCGGACATCCCGGCGCCGATGATGCGGCAGAGCAATTCTTGGGCGCCGCCAATGCGCTCGCGGAAACTGAAACGGTGGTGTTCGTCGGCCCGACGGGAGCGGCGGACGCCGCGACGCGCGCGCGGCCGGGCTTGGCAAATGCCGTCTTGCCGAACGCGCGCCTGCGTTGCTTCGATTCGCTGCCGCAAGCGGACCTCGCGGATTTGCTGAGCCACGCACGGCTCGCGATCACCAACGGCGGGTCCACGCTGCTGCAGGCCATAGCCTGCGGATGCGCGTGCATCGCGGCGCCCATCGCGGGGGACCAGCCAAGGCGCATCCAGGATTGCGTCGCGGCCGGTGTCGCGGCGGCGGCGGACTTGAGCGCCGCCGGAATTTTGCGAGCCGCAACCAAGCTGTTGCGCGATGAACCGGCACGCGCGGCCTTGAGCCGGCGCGCCGCAAATCTCAAGCTGGCGAATGGCGTCGAGATCGCGCTGAACGCGCTCACCCACCTGGCCGAGATGGCGTAAGGCGCAACGATATGCCGAGCGTCATGCTGCTGGGGTATGGTCTGGAGCAGCCGTCCTATCGGCACCGCATGCGCAGTCTGATCGAGCCTTTGCAGGCGGCGGGATGGCAGGTGCGCGCGGAGCAATTCCCGGGCGGACGCTACGGGCTTCGCACCTGGGAGCGGCGCGGGCTGTTGCGATGGGCCGATGTCACCGTGCTGCATCAGATCAAGCTCAGCTCGATCGAGGCGCGCATCTTTGCAGCGCTCAGCCGGCGCCGCGTGTTCGATGTGGACGACGCCATCTATGTGCGCAAGCCGCGCCGGCTGGGGGATATTCCCGACGAATCGGCCTGGCGCAAGCAAAAATTTGCCGCTACCTGCCGCTGGGTCGATGCGGTAGCCGCGGGCAATGAGGTTCTGGCGGGCGTGGCGCGGGATGCGGCCAAGGAAATCGTCGTGCTCCCGACCTCGATCGATACGGCGTGCTACGAGGCCACGTTCGCCGGTCCCGCCGAGCCTCCCACCATCGCCTGGATCGGCAGTCCCGAGAACTTGATCTACCTGGATATGATCCGCCCGGCATTGGCGCGCCTGAGCAAGCGCCACCGCGGCCTCAAGATGCGCGTGATCTGTTCCGAGTTTCCGGACTGGAATGACGTAGAGGTCGAACGTGTGCCATGGAGTTCGGCCACCGAGGCGCACAGTCTGGCCGGCGCGCACGTGGGCGTCATGCCGCTCACCGATGACGCGTGGTCGCGGGGGAAGTGCGCATTCAAGCTGCTGCAGTACATGGCCGCCGCGCTGCCCTGCGTCGCGTCCCCGGTGGGCGCCAACACCGAGGCGGTAATGGATGGCATCAACGGCTATCACGCCAGCGGCGTCGAGGAATGGGAAAGCAGCTTGGAGAAGTTGATTGTCTCGCCCGAGCTGCGTGCGAGCTTCGGCGCCAGGGGGCGCCAGCACGTGGAACAGCGTTATGCGCTCAAGGGCTACCGCGCGAATTACCTGGCGTTGTTGAATCGCCTGGCGGCGCAGTGATCTCGCGGCAACGGCATTAAGCCGGTATGCTTCCAAGCATGCATGCCGTGCATACATATCAGATACTCAATCACTACACATCCCGCCAAGACTTGGACCCTGGCTTCGATGTTTTGGACAACTCGACCAATGAGCGTCCCGATTGGTACGAATATTGGCCGATCCGGAAATTTTTGTTGAATGGGTCCCTGGACGAGGACGCCTTCTACGGCTTTCTGTCGCCGAAGTTCAAACTGAAGACCAATTTAGGCGCCGCGGAGGTGATGGATTTCATTCGCAGCTCGGATCCGGCCACGGATGTGGTGCTGTTCAGTCCGAGCATCCACAACAGCGCCTTCTATTTGAACGTTTTCGAACATGGCGATGCCGAGCACCCGGGGCTGATGAGCGTCGCCGAGAAGTTTTTCGCGCGGCTTGAATTTCCGCAGCCGCTTCGAAGCCTGGTTTCGGACTCGAGAAATACCGTGCATTCCAATTATTTCATCGCCAAACCGCGCTTCTGGCGGGCGTGGTTGGAGATCACCGAGCGGCTGTTCGCGATCGCGGAAACTGCGCAAGACCCTCTCGGCGCGGAACTGCGCACGGCCACGCGCTACCGCGGACGGCGCGAAGTGCAGATGAAGATCTTTCTCATGGAACGGGTGGCCACCTGGATCCTGATCACCGACTCGAAGTTCGTGGCGCGCGCGCGCGACCCGTTTGCCGCGCGCTCCCGCATCTACAAACTGCCGGCCGCCATTATTTGCGATGCCCTGAAAATCGCCTATTCGACGCAAGGCCGCCGGCAATACCTCGACGTATTTCTGCTGTTGCGACGCTTTGCGAAGTTCTGGACCTTGCAGATCCGCAGCAGCAATGCGCTGGGTGTCGGCGGCGCGCGCCCTTACCTGCGATCGCTAAGGTCGTATTGGGACAAGAAGGCGGGATAAATCATCGCACGCTCCATGGCTACGTTTTGGCGGGATAAACGCGTGTTCTTGAGCGGGCACACCGGTTTCAAGGGCGCATGGCTGAACCTTTGGCTGCAACAGCTGGGCGCGAAGGTGACGGGCTATGCGCTCGCGCCGCACACCGAGCCGAGCATGTTCGCGCTTCTGAGCGCTGCCTGCGTCTCGCACATCGCCGACATCCGCGACGAGCGCCGGGTGCGCGATGCGGTGATTGCGGCCGATCCGCATATCGTCATTCACATGGCGGCGCAGGCGTTGGTGCGTGAATCGTATCGCGACCCGCTTGCAACCTATGCGACCAACGTGCTCGGCACGGGCAGCGTGCTGCAGGCATGCCGGGCTCTTCAGCAGTTGCAATGCGTACTCGTGGTGACGAGCGACAAGGTTTACGAAAATCACGGCGCGGGCCGTCCCTTTGCCGAAGGCGACCGCCTGGGCGGTCATGATCCTTACAGCAATAGCAAGGCTTGCGCCGAGCTGTTGACGGCAAGTTTTCGCGACTGTTTCTTCGACGGCGCGGCGCCGATCGCCACGGCGCGTGCCGGCAATGTCATTGGCGGCGGCGATTGGTCGAAAGATCGGCTGATCCCCGACTGCGTTCGGGCGCTCGAGGCGGGCGAGCCGGTCTCCTTGCGATATCCCGAGGCGATTCGACCGTGGCAGCATGTGCTGGAGCCCTTGTCGGGCTACCTGCTGCTCGCGGAGGCCTTGGCGACGGCGCCGGCCGCGGCCCCGCGCGCTGTCAATTTTGGCCCGGACCCATCATCCTTTTGCACCGTGCGCGAGGTCGTTGAATCATTTAGCGCCAGGTTTTCGGGCCGCCCCGGCTGGCGGCGCGCTTCCGGCGCGCACCCTACGGAGGCCGGCGCTCTGACATTGTCTTCGGGGTTGGCGGAGAATTCTTTGGGGTGGCGTCCGCGATTGGCGCTGGCCGAATCGTTGGCCTGGACGGCGGACTGGTACCGGGCCCATGCGGCGGGGGAGAACATGACGAAATATTCCGAAGCGCAGATTGCGCGGTATCAGTCGTTGCCGGCGGCGCGCTCATGAAGTGCGTCATCCTGGCGGGCGGCAGGGGCACGCGCATCGCCGAAGAGTCGAACACAAGACCCAAGCCCATGGTCGAAATCGGCACACGGCCGATTCTGTGGCACATCATGAAGTTGTATGGCGCTTTTGGCTTGAAGGAATTCATCGTTTGTCTCGGCTACAAGGGCTACATGATCAAGGAATATTTCGCCAATTATTTCTTGCATCAGGCGGATGTCACCTTCGATATGGCGGAGAACCGCGCCGAATATCACGATTGCCGCGTCGAGCCGTGGAAAGTGACGCTGGTCGACACCGGCGAGGAGACGATGACCGGCGGCCGGCTGCTGCAGATCGGCAAATTCCTGAACGCGGGCGAGCCGTTTTGCATGACCTACGGCGACGGCCTGTCGAACATCGACATCAAAGCGCAAATTGCCTTTCATCAAAGCCATGGCCGTCAGGCCACCGTGTCCTGCGTGAGGCCGCCTGCGCGCTTCGGACGAATCGTCACGCAAGATGCGCGCGTGGTTTCATTCGAGGAAAAGCCGACCGCCGAGGGCGGCCTCATCAATGGAGGATTCTTCATTCTCGATCCTGCCGTACTGGAGCGGATCGAAGGCAACGATACAGTGTGGGAAAAGGAACCGATGGAGAGTCTCGCGGCCGACGCCCAGCTGGCGGCTTGGGTGCATCGGGGCTTCTGGCAGCCGATGGATACTCTGCGCGACAAGCAACATTTGAACTCGCTCTGGGAAAGCGGCGACGCTCCCTGGAAGCTGTGGGAAGGATAGCTTCATGGTAGGGCTCGTCTCGGCCTGCCGCGCTTGCGGCGGCCGGCTCGCGGTGACGATGGCGGATTTGGGGATGCAGCCCGCATCGAACGCCTTCATCGAAAGCCGCGGTGCGTTCCAGCAGGAGAAGCGTTATCCGCTGCGCGCCAGGGTGTGCGAAGTCTGCAAATTGGTGCAGTTGGATTACGACGTCGCACCGCAGGAATTGTTCGGCAACTACGTCTATTTTTCGTCGTACTCGGACGACTGGCTGGCGCATGCAAAGGCGTATTGCGACATGGCGCGCAGGCGTTTCGCGCTCGGGCCCTCGAGCCTCGTGGTCGAATTGGCCAGCAACGACGGCTACCTGCTCAAGAATTTCCTGAGCATGGGCATTCCGGTGTTGGGAATCGATCCTTCCGCCACGGTGGCTGCTGCCGCGGAAAAGATCGGCGTTCCGACACGGGTCGAATTTTTCGGTCAGGAACTGGCCCGGGACTTGGTGCGGCAAGGACGCGGAGCGAATCTCATCATCGGCAACAATGTGCTTGCGCACGTGCCGCAACTCAACGATTTCGTCGCCGGCATCGCCTTGCTGCTGCTTGCGGACGGCAGCGTCACCATCGAGTTTCCGCATCTTTTGGAGCTGATCGAGCATGTCGAGTTCGACACGATCTACCACGAGCACTTTTCCTATTTTTCGGTGCATGCGATCGAACAAGTATTCGCACGCCACAACCTGCGTCTCTACGATGTCGAGCGGTTGCCCACCCATGGCGGCTCGTTGCGGATATTCGCGGCGCATGCGGCGCGAGCGGATTTGCAGGACAGTGCCTCCTTGAGGCAGGTTCGCGCGCAGGAGAAAGCCGCAGGCCTCGAGGATCTGGCCACGTACCTGAAATTTTCAAAACGCGTCGAGGAGTGCAGGGAGTCCTTGCGGGCGTTTCTCGCCGATTCGAAGCGCGCGGGCAAGCGGGTCGCGGCGTATGGCGCCGCGGCAAAGGGCAACACCCTGCTCAACTTCTGCGGCGTAACCCCTGAGGACATCGCATTCGTAGCGGATCGAAATCCGCACAAGCAAAACAAGTTCTTGCCCGGTACCCACATTCCGGTCGTTTCGCCGCAAGAATTGATGCAGGCGAAGCCCGATTACGTCTTGATCTTGCCGTGGAATCTGCGCGATGAAATCCGGCAGCAGCTCAAGGGCATCGGGGAGTGGGGCGGCCGATTCGTCACGCCGGTGCCTTTGGCGAAGATCGAATGATCCGATGATTTTCACCGAGTCACCATTGTCCGGCGCCTTTCTCGTCGATCTGGAATTGCTCGCCGATGATCGCGGATTCTTTGCGCGCGCTTATTGTCCCGAGCAATTTGCCGCGCAAGGCTTGGGCACGCCGCTGCGGCAATGCAGCGTGTCCTATAACGCCCGCAAGGGCACGTTGCGTGGCCTGCATTATCAGGCGGCGCCTCACGAGGAGCACAAGCTGGTGCGCTGCACGGCGGGCAGCATTTTTGACGTCATCGTGGATATCAGGCCGCATTCGCGCCACTACCGGCGGTGGTTCGGGACTGAGCTCTCGGCGCACAATCGCCGCGCGCTTTTCGTTCCGCCGGGATTCGCGCACGGATTTCTGACCTTGAGCGATGCGGCGGAGGTGTATTACATGATTTCCGTGCCTCAGGCGCCGGAGCACGCCCGCGGCTTTCGCTGGAGCGATCCGGCGTTCGGCATCGAGTGGCCTTCGGACCCGAGCGTGATATCGGCCCGTGATGCCGCCTACCCGTTGCTGCAGCTCCCGGTTTAAGCGGTGATCCACCCCAAGCGCGTGTTGCTGACCGGCGCAGGCGGCTTCATCGGCCGATCGAGCATCGCGCCGCTTGAACGCCGGGGTTTCGAGATACACGCGGTTTTCTCCGGGGCCGATCGCGCAGTTGATCCCGCGGCGGCCGCAGGGGTAATCCCCCACGTTGCCGACCTGCTGAGCGAGCGTCAGGCGGATGAGCTATTGCGGCGGGTCGCTCCGAGTCACTTGCTGCATTTCGCCTGGATCGCGACGCCGGGCATCTATTGGCAGAGCGCCGATAATTTTCGCTGGTTGGCCGCAAGTCAGCACCTATTGCGAAGTTTTCGCGCGCGCGGCGGGATCCGCGCCGTCATGGCAGGGAGCTGCGTGGAGTACGATTGGTCCAAGGCCGGTGTCTGCAGCGAAATTTCGAGCCCGATGGCGGATGAGGCCACGGCACTGACGCCTTATGCTGCCAGCAAGATCGCGTTGCAAAAGTTCTTGGCACAATTTTCCCGCGACCAACAACTATCGAGCGCGTGGGGGCGTATTTTTTTTCAATTCGGTCCCTACGAACATCCGGACCGTTTGGTGCCCTCGGTCATCCGTCACTTGCTCGCGAATGAGGAGGCTTTGTGTACCCATGGACGGCAGATCCGCAGCTTTCTGCATGTGGCCGATGTGGGCGCCGCGTTTGCGCAACTACTCGACAGCGACATTCAAGGGCCCGTGAATATCGGTTCCGGGGAGCGCATCGCGCTGGCGGATTTGATCGGCCGCATCGCGCATGAAATCGGGCGACCCGACCTGGTGCGGCTCGGCGCCCGCAGCGCGCCGAGCGATGAGCCGCCGTTGTTGGTGCCCGATGTGCGCCGCCTGCGCGACGAGCTGCTATGGCAGCCGCAACTTTCCTTGACCGCGGGCATTCGCGATGCAATCGGCTGGTGGCGCGGCCGACTCGGCGAATCGGTGCCTGCATGAGCCCCGTGCCGGGCTGGCATCCGCTGGTGGTGCATTTTCCAATCGCGCTGGTTCTCTCGGCGATGGCGCTGCTGCTGGCGGCGCGCTTGCTTCGCCATGAATCCCTGGCCGCCACGGCCGCGACTGTGGGAACTTGGAACCTGTGTCTGGGTGCGGCGGCCGCCTTGTTTGCCTTAGGCAGCGGACTTGGCGCCGTGCTGGATCTGGATGTGAGCGCCGCGGTGCACGAAGCGATCTCGGTGCACGTCAAGTGGGCGGTGTTGACCACGCTGCTGTTGGTGCTGCTCGCCCTCTGGCGCGGCGCCGGTACCGCATCGCGGTCGAGACCTTCGTGGCTCTTCCTGCTGCTGTGCGCCGCGGCCAGCGCGGCGCTGATCGTAACTTCCTACCGTGGCGGCAAAAATGTCTTCGAGTATGGCGTAGGTGTGAGAAAAATCGCCGCGCGGTCGGTCGAGGCGCCGCGCGGCGATCAAATCGACGCAACCGGTCCTTATTGGGCGGGCATGCTCCCCGTGAAATACGTCATCACGTAAGCCTTCAAGGTTCCGTCGGGCTGAGGTATTCCGTACACCTTCACCGGTTCGCCTGCCGTCAAATTGGTGGTCAAGGTGGCGAGTCCGCCCGAGGTGGTGATGTCGATCGGGCTCACCGTCAAGATACCGTTGGTGAGATCCACCTGGTACACCAAGGTCGCACTGCCCGAGGCGGCGCTGACGTCAACCGTGCCTGCATTGGCGCCGCCGGGTATCGTCATGGTGAACGCGTCGTTGACCAAGCCGCTCGCGACAAAGCCGAGCGGCAATATCGAGGGTGTCAGAATGGTCGCGGCTGCCGACCAGCCGTCGGCATTGGCCGGGTCGCCCCAGATGGCGAAGCTGACGCCGCGGGAGGGCACCGCGCCCACCGTGCCGCCGAAGTTGACGCTGTCATTGGTTGCAGCGATGAACTCGCTGATGGCGTTCGGGCCGCTGCTCACCACGGTCGGGTAAGCGAAGTTCCACCACTGATAGCCGCTGATCGCATTGCCCATCGGGTCGGTGCCGTTTGCGGTGGCACTGTCGATGTAGTTCAGGGTGACCGTATAGTCATCCGCAGCCGTCGCGAACACGCGGGTATAGGTGAAGCCGCTCATGTCGGGCGCGGAGAGCTTGCCGTCGTATTTGGCAACTTCGATATCCACGCTTTGCGCGACCAGCGGCGTTGCCAAGGGATCGACCACGCTCGCATGCACCTTGAAGCCGCGCACCAGGTCATTGTTGGCCAGGAAACCGGTGCCGGTGCCGATCGGCGTCGCGTCCGCGATGCCGTTCTGCGGCTGGCGGAAGAAGAACTGCGTATTGGCGTCGACCACCAGATCCACGCCGCGGCCCGACTCGTTCTCAACCGTAATCACATTGGTGTTGGTATTGACGTGCAGCACATGGCCTTCAGGACTCAACCAGACGTTGTTGAACTGGCTGCTCGCCCAGATGCGAGTAGCGACCAGCGTGCCGTCTTCCTGATAGCGAGCGGCTACCCGCACGAATTTGCCATTCACTGACGCTTCCGAAGAAAAATCCTTGATCACGGTTCGAGTCTTCGCGTCCACGTCGTAGAAGATCGTGCCGTTGGTCGCATCCGCCAAGATTTGCAGCGACTGCGTGCCGGCGACGGCGCTTTCAGGCGTCACGGCCGGTTCGGCCGGGAACTCCTTGGTGATCGTAATGCTGGAATTGTCGCCCGCGATCGCCGTCACATCGCCGTACAAGTGGCGCAACACCAAGCGCGCCAACTCATGCAGCGGATGATGACGCACGGGGCCGTTGAAGTTCACCGCCCAAAGCGCCGTGCCCGCGCCCGGCGGCACGTGGCCTACGAGAAACGCGGGATGAGCCAAGTCAAATTCGAGCTCCAGAGCAGTGTTTTGATTCGCGCTCACGACCAGCGGCGAAACGAAATCGACATTGACCGGTACCGTGAGGCTGCCGGCCGTGCCCGTCGCGTGCTGGATTTGTATATCGGCGGCCGGGATCGTGGTCGAGGCGGCGGCTGCAAATCCGACTTCCGGATTGGCCGAGGTGGTCAGCACAATGTCGCCGGAGTTGGCGCTGATCGTCAGCACCGCGCCGGTGTAAGTGCCGACGGGTACGCTCACGTTGCCGAGAATTTCGGCGATTTGATCGAGCTCCGCCAGATTGACCACGGGCGCAGGCATGGGCGCCGTGTACACGGTGACATTGCCGCCGCCGCCCTGCGGCACCAAGGCGATGGAAAGAACTTTGACGCCGATAGTGGCCCAGTCCTCGCTGGAGGCGTCGCTGATGAGCATGGAAACTTGCGCGCTTTGCGGCGCAGGGGGCGACTGGTTCATCGAACCCCCGTTGGAACCGCCACCGCACGCGGCGAGCACGGCGCTGGCGAGACTCAGCGCCAACAATCGAGACTTATTCGAGAACATGACTGGCTTCTCCTCTAATTTAACCATAAGCATTTTTTTCGAAAGTTGGCGCGTTGTTCGCGCTGATGCAGGCATCAACGGCGGGAGGAGATTCGCGTTGACAGGTGCGGCTCGGGCAGGCAGTCCGGCCTGCCTCGATTGCGCGTGATGGCGGTCACATTTTCAACTCATTAAGCGTGCTTCGCATCACGAACGCTTCGGGGACTGCCGCGCTATCGTGAACGGTGCGAACCTAGGAGTTCTTATGGCAAGCGGCAAATCGCGGTGGGTGTTCGGAGTGATCGCAGCCGCAGGTACGGCGGGTTGCGCGTCGACGACATCCGGCGTAGTTCCCGCGGGGCAAGATGCCTATCACGTGACCGCGATGGGCGCGCGCTATGAAACGCAGGCGGATACGAATCTCAAGGCGCTCATGGTCGCCAGCCGATACTGCGACCAAATCGGCAAGCACGTAATGTTTCGTCAATCCACCGAAACCAGCGAGCATGCCTGGTCGCCGAAACAGGAAGACCTGACTTTCGTCTGCGTGGCTGCGCAGGATCCCGGCTACATGCGCGCCGCGGTCGAACACGATGCGCCCGTCGTGGCGAAACAAGACTAGAGTACCTTGGTCGGTTTCAGGCTTTCGGCGCGACCAGCAGCTGCACCCAGAACAAACCCCGCCTCGAGGCTTGACCGGCCGCGTAAGCAATCCCCATTTCCGCGAACCTGGGATCCATGATGTTTTCGCAGTGACCGGGGCTGTCTAGCCAGCCTTGCACGACCTCCTCGGCCGACTGGGGTCCATAGGCGATATTTTCGCCGACCAATTTTTCCTGATAGCCGACGGCGCGCACCCGATCGGCGGGCGAGCGCCCCAGAAGATCTTCGTGTTCGAAATAATCGTGCCTGGCCATGTCGTCGGCGTGTCCCAAGGCGACGCCGCCGAGCGTCAGGGAGAGCCTCACAGGCGGCGCGGGCCCAAAGACGCGATCGCCGCAGCGCGCACCGCGGGCGCGAGCTTCATTGACCAGTTGCAAGGCGCGGTTTGCCTGCAGCGGTCCTGATGCGCTCGCCGGCGCCGCTTTGCCTGAGACCATGACCAGCCAGCTATCCGCGCCACGGTGATAAAAGCCGACATCGCGGAAGTTTGGATTTGTCACGGTGCGGCAGTCGGACTTCCTGAGCAACTGCACGGTTGCCGACTCCGGGCCCTTGATGTGCAGACCCGCGCTGGAACCCGCTTCGTACCCGCCCACGGCCGATGCGAGGGAGCGGCCGCTGGCCCAGCGTTCGGCGGCTCGGTCCAGCGAGGCAGCATGGCGAAGCGGACGAGCCGGGGGCAAGATGCCGCCGCAGCCGCCCTCGCGCAGCACTTGCAGCGCGGCAACGGGGTCGGCCTGCGAACTCAGCGGTGCTGCGAGAGCGCCGATCAGCACCCAAATGCGCCCGTACCTGTGAAATAGCACGTCCACGTAGGAGCAACGCGGCAGCAAAATAATGGATGACGCCAAAAGGCGCACCGGCTCACAGATTCCGCAGAATCCCGCTACACTGGAAATGGATGACGATCCGCCAATATCTCGTACGGCGCAACGATCGATACGCCATGCTGGCCGTTGCTTTTCTTCTCGCCATGGGCGTCGCGGCCGGATACGCGCCGCGAATTCTCGCGGTCCGAATCGTGTTCGCGATTCTCATCGGCGTCGTTCTAGTGGCCGCGTTCTGGAGCCTGTTTGAAATACCCTGTCCCAATTGCGGCAAATCGATGGGGCGCGTCGGCTTCTGGGTCAGTGTGGGCCGGGCGAGCCGGCTGGCTGAGCACTGCCCGCACTGTGGTATCTCGGTCGACGTGGGTATGCCCAATCGCCCCAAGCCCGGCCGCGAGCGCTGAAGCTTATTCTCGGGTGGCGAAGCTTAGGGAGGCGCTAAAATGAAAACGTTTCTGGGATTCTTGACCGCTGCCGCATTGGCCGCCGGCGCTGCATTCGGCGATGTCCCGTGCCAGAAATGCACGCACGATATGCAGGTGCAATACCGAGAATGTCTGAAAAGCGGGCGTCCTCAGGCAACCTGTGTCAACGAGGAACAAGACGCCGCTCGGAAATGCGTGACCGTCTGCAGCATCAATAAGTTGCCTCCGAGTGCCGCTGAGCGACCCGAAGCACAACCTCGGCAGCCTCAGCTTTGATATTTCGTTGCGGTGATATCTTCGGCCAGGTGCAGCGCGGTGCGGGCCAGATGCTTGCGCAGTTGCTCTCCGCGCAAATCCGCCTCGCTGTGCGGCAGCTTGAGTCGCCTGGCTTTGGTACCGCAGGTGACGAGGATGTGCCCTGACGCTTGATCCCAGGTCCAGGTGCAAAGCGGCTTGCCATTGTCATCGGACCAGCCCCCGGAAAGTTCAGCCGAATCGTTGAAAATGTGAGTGACTGCCATACGGTTGTCGTAGTCCCTTATTGAAGACATTGAATCCGGCGCCAGTCTACAACGATAAGGCGGCGGGCCTAAAGAGGCCGCCGTCTCATTGAATGCGATGATTTCTCCTACACCTGCTTCAGGTGTATGGAGCCATCGCCCGTATGGATGGTGAGCGTCGAGCCGCCGCCGTTCATTTTGCCCTGAACCCGCGATTTGCTCATGATGCCTTCCATCGTGATCGGTATATCCGTGGAGATGCGTCCGTCGCCGGAACTCGCCTCGATATTCACGGGTAAATCGGCAGGGACGGCCATTTCAATGCTGCCGTCGCCCGACACGACGCTCCAACTTGAATCCAATTTGGAGCCGTGCAGCGCCTCCACGGTGACGCTGCCATCGCCGCTCTTGGCGTTCAGCACATCAAACCGTCCCGAGAGCCGGATGCGGCCGTCGCCTGAGGAAGCATCGCATTTGCCGTCCAAGTCGCTGGCCTCGATGGAACCGTCGCCGGTGTGCAGGCGCACCGAGCCTTTCAGAGAACTCACGTTAAGGGCGCCATCGCCGCTATGCAGATCAATGATGCCCGAAATGGCGCTGGCTTTGATGGCGCCGTCGCCCGTTCTCACTTGCAAATCCGCATCCTTCGGCATGCGCACTTCGATATGCAATCTTCGCCTCATTCCCAGAGAGATATAGAACTTGACAGGTATGCGCGCGGTGAGCTCCACCTCATCGCCGTGCTGGCTGGATTCTATTTGCAGAGACTTGTTCAGCACATAGCCCTGGTAGTCGACGCGGAATTCCACTTCTTTGGTGTCGCCGGTCGTGATATTGACGCTGCCGTCATTCGTGTCGACGCGCACGCTGGCGCGATTCGAAACGCTGTAGGTTTTGGCGTATTCGTCCGCCTGCACGCCCCCGGCAAACAGCCAGCCTGCGAGAAACGTCACGGCGATCAGTGCCGGCCGATGCAAGATGTTTCCTTCGCTTGGATGAGTCATGCCACAGCTCTCCTTATGATGCCGATTGAATTCCGGTGCCGCCAAGGTGAATAGGATACATCCGCGCTCCAAGGGGTTCGCGCGTGCCTATAAAACCCATTCGCGCGCGAAAAGTTGCATCCGAGGATCGGGTTCGCGCCGGTCACGGGGGCGGCTGCCGCGACAGTCTGCCCGCAATAGCTCAGAAGCTCGCCTTGGTTTGGACCAGGAACTGCACTTTGCTGATGTTGTGATCGCCTTTCAAGGGGAACGCCAGATCGATATGCAGGACATTGCCGAGGCCGGAGCGGGTGTTGCCGAATCTCAAACCTAAGCCCACATCCTCCAGCGTGCCGGGATCGCTGTTGCCGATCACGCCGCTGCCCCAGGTGCGACCGACATCCCCGAATATCGCCGCCCCAACGCGCGCAAGGCGAAATGGATACCAGTCGGTGTAAAACCGCTGTTCGATGGTCAGCAAGCCGCGTGAAGTCCCCGATTCGTAGCGCAGCGGATAACCCCGCAGACCCGTATCGCCGCCGATGAGCAACTGCTGATCCGGGTCGAGCGCGTGGGTCGTGGTTGCGTTCAAGAACACGAACAGCAGCTGATCGGGCCGATATCGCCAGTAGTAGGTCGCCGTGCCGTCCACGAACAAGTTGCGGAAGCTGCCGCCCTGAAGCCGGGTATTGACAGTTCCGGCCAGAAACAGCTGCGTGAGATCGGTTAACTGATATCCCTTGGCCGCGCTGGTGGTGAACATCAGATCATTTTGATTGGCGCCGAACGCGGTGCCGGAATAGCCGATCTCGGCGTAGAGATGGGTGCCGAAGTACAGGTCCTCCGTGCGTCCAATTTGATTCTGATCGCCGATCTTCCGATAGTCGTCTTGCATGAGTTCCGCGGCTACGAACGGGTAAGACAAGGTGCGATCCGGCGGCAAAATACCGGCCGGCGTGGGCGTGCCGGGGACCTGCGCAAACAAATTTTTGTCGTAGCGCATTCCCGCATAGATTCGATGCGTCCAGCCATCGATGAGTCCGGACGACAATGCGCCGCTGATCTCGTAGTACTGCTCGTCGCGCTGGAATTGGTCGACGATATCGCCCAAGTTATAGCGAGAAACGGTGCGATCGAAGGTTATCGCCTTGACGGTGACCGACCACGGCGTCTCGAGCGAATAAAAGGGCTGAGCCAGGGCGAAGGTGCGTTGTGCGCCATCGCTGGCGTTGACATAGGCGGCTCCGAGCGTCCATCGCGAGCCCCATACATTGGGATCGTCGTAGCTGATGCCGTTGGCCGTGCGGTCCACATTGCTGGAATGAGTGATGGAAAGGGATTTTCCCAATCCGAGGAGATTCGAGTCGGAAATATTGGCTCCCGAACTGTTCGTACCGCCGGTGCGAGAAAATGAAACTCCGGGGCTCAAGGTCCAGACATCTTTGGTGATGACACGGACGGTTACTTTGCCGCCGGCATACTTGACCGGCACCACGCGCGCATCGTAGAGATAAGACTGAGCCCGCAGGTTGCGTTCGGTTTCCGCCAGGATGCGGCCTTGGTATTTGTCTCCCGTGCGAAACAGCAGCTGCGCGCGTATCGTTGACTGCTTGGTACGCACATGCAGCTGATCGGCAAGATGATACAGGCCGCTGTTCTCGCGTGGATCATGCTCATTGAATATCTGGCGCATATCCAGTTCGATCTTGCCGATAACCGCGCCTTGCGCCTCCAGGACCTCATCGCTGGGCACGTCGGGCGGCCGCGGCTCTTGAATCTGCGTACGCTCAGTGGAGGTGAATTTTGCCGCTTCCGCGCCGTTCGCCAATAAAACCGCGGATACGACCACGGCGGCGTGCCGCGCCACGCTCGGGAAAGAGCGACGGCGCACGCTGCCTTTTCGGGTTACCAGACATTTGCCTGGTAGTTCTGCGCTCTGCCGCAGATGGTGTCCATCCACTCGTACACCTCAGCGATTTGGTCCAAAAGCGACCCATCGCTTGTCTCGAGCAGCTCGCTACAGCCATGGTGGAGCTCAACGCGAAAAGCTTGCCTGATTGGTCTCCCGCTTCCGGTAGGGCATCGCTGCAGTCGGGTGTGGGGATTGGCTGACGCCTTCGCCTCTGCACGGCCGCAGAAAGGCGCCTGACGGTCCGTCGTCGAGGCGCTGCGTGCCGAGCAGACAAAATCCAGCAGCTAGTGGCTGCTGTCTGGGCTGATGTCGTCGTCGCGTTTGATCTTCAACTGGTTGATCACGTTCTTGCTGCCCGCTGTTTTATCCGCGGTCCTGAGCGCTTGCACCAAATCTCCCTGCGAAGTCACGAAGCCGGTCATTACGACCTTTCCGTTTTTCATCGAGACGTTGATATGTTTATCGTTCAATGCCGGCTGCGAATGAAGCGCCTGCTTCACACGCGTCACCATATTGTCGCTGCTGCTCTGCGCAGTTTGCGAGCTTTCGCCGGCCGGCACATTTTGCGCTTGTACCGCAAGGGACAACATACTCAGTGCCAGCGCCGCCCCCAACGAGACGACGCCCATACTTTTCTTGATCATCATAAGGCCTCCTTTATCATCGCCAGTACAGTGCAACAGTGCGGAGCGGCGGTGAGTTCGTGCACAGTGACACACGAGAACTCCGGCCCGTAGGAGAAGACGCCTTGATGTATGGCAGGAATCGGCTGGCGAAACCGTCAGAAATGGTGCGATTGTTCGGCCGTCGATGAAACAGTCTCTGTCGGACTCGGCGGCCTGATCACCGTTGCGGCCGGATTGATCGCGAAACACTTTGGTCCGGTGGTAGGAGCTGGCAGCTTTCGCGGCGCGCACGGTCATTGATGAGATTGACCGGATGGCAACCGCACGATGGGATTTCGGCTTCGAGATGAGGTTCAGCGGCCGGTCTCACGTGCCGCGAATCCAGGCATAGAGGCGCGCCGGCTATCGAATCGAAATGGTGTATTAGGCTTCGCAGTTCATGCTAGCCACGTTGCTGCTGCGGGTTACAGTCATTCATGGAAGAAACCGAAGGATGCCATTGCTATGATCTGACTCGATAGATTTGCTGGCCTCGCCAGCACTGGACCGATGTACCGAAGCATCGAACTCAATCGAGTTCGACAGCGGGGTATGCGATTTTCATGTAAAGGCTCGAAAAATCGTGGACATATTTGAGTCGCTTCGCTGTAAGCCATTGATTGTTTGGAGCAACGCAGCCGGTCGCCCAGTCGCGCCCATTGATTAGTCCACAATGATTAGCTAATCTAAGCTGATGTCAGACAAACTTGTAAACGTCCACGCAGCAAAAACTCGTCTGTCCCAATTGGTGGCGCGCGCGGAGCGGGGCGAGCGCATCATTATCGCGAGGAACGGGAAACCCGTTGCACAACTCGGCCCCGCGCCACAGGTGAAGCGCGCTGCGCTGTCGCCCGATGATCCGCTATTGGACCTCGATAATTTTGCGGTCGACGGTGCGGGCGGCGCTTTAACCAATACTGACATTGACACCATTTTGTATGGCAAGCCGTGAGATTTTCGTCGACACTTCGGGATTATATGCATTGGTGGACAGAAAGGACGCGCATCATCCGGCTGCTCGCAGTGTAGTCGAGCGACTGGTACGCGCTGGTCGACGACTTCTGGCCACGGATTACGTGGTTGCTGAAACAGTAAATCTCGCCAACGCACGCAGTGGTGCGCGCGTCGCAATCCGAGTACTTGACCTACTCGAGCAGAGTGCCGGAATTCGAATCGAATGGATTGGCACGGCACGCTTTGATGCGACGAAGACCTTTTTTCGCAAGCATGCAGATCATGCCTACTCATTCACGGATTGCACCAGTTTCATCGTGATGCGCGAGCTAAAGCTTACACAAGCGTTGACCTCGGACCGGCATTTCACTCAGGCAGGGTTCGAGGCTTTGCTGCCCACTGTGTAGCAATCGCCGATGCATTGTCTTGTCAAGGTGATTCTATGGAATCCGTATTTGTTCTAGCTGAAAAGCCCCCTTTGGACATACTCACCCAAGTTCGCAACGGATTGCCAGCCGCTATGTTTGAGCAGGTCGCCTCGACGTTGGGACACGCCCGCCGCATCGCTCAAGATAGTGGGCAAAAAGTGGACATGGAGGCATCCCCTTTTTGTAAGTCGTTGATTATTGGCGCTCCCTACGGGATTATTCGGCCTTCGGCCTCACCCCTTCGGGGCCGCCGTCGGCAAGGCCTCCGGCGTTCAAATCGACCTGACGGTCGATTTGTCGAACCCGCGCGGGCTGAGGCCCGCGAAAGTTCTCAGTCTCGTAGGTCGAATCAAAGCAAAAGGCCGACGATGCGCGGGCCTTTTGCTTTGATATGGCGCTCCCTACGGGATTCGAACCCGTGTTACAGCCTTGAGAGCCCGCCGAGACCGTCTGCCGAAGGCTGCCATTGTTCGCCTGCAAACTATTGAATATAAAAAGATAATCTGAATTCTTGCCGCGCGTCATCCGACGGCGTATTTTATCGTCCAGGACCGAAACTTACCTAAAATTACCTGTTATCACCTTGCGGATTTCCTCAAGCTTGTAACAGCTCGCACGAGCTCTCCTTGGCAAGACTTCAACGTGATGCCTGTCTGCAGACGCGCGATGCGCGCCGCAAGCTCCCGGTCGAGCACGAGCCTTTTTGGCACGAGGTGCGTCGCGGATTGCACTTGGGCTATCGCAAAGGCTTGGGCGGCGGCGTGTGGTGGCTCCGGGAGTACCGAGACGGTCGCTATGCCAAGCGCCGCCTCGGCATCGCGGACGATGAAATCGATGCGGATGGGGCGAGCGTGCTGTCCTGGTCGGATGCAATTCAACAAGTGTTCGGCGAGGAGCGGCCGACGCTCAAAGCGGCGGCGCAGTCTTATACGATCAACCGCGCGCTCGAAGATTACTTCGCGCACCGTATCGCGAAATCCCCGTCAGGATCCGTCAACACCGATCGAGCGAAGGCGAAGGCGTTCATCCCCCCTAGGCTCAGGGAGCAGAAGATCACAGAGATCTCCACGCAGGACTTGCTGCGTTGGCGGGATGGGCTGGTCAGGGCAACCGATGATCGCGAGAAGCTGCGCCGCGCACAGGCAACCGCGAATCGCAGCTGGTCAATTTTGCGCGCAGCCCTGAATCACGCGTATGGCAGCGGCAAAGTCTATTCCGATCACGCCTGGCGCCGCATCAAGCCGTTCCGCAACGTGGATCGGCCGCGCACACGATTTTTGAGCGTGGAGGAGGCAAAGCGTTTGCTGAATGCGCTACCACGGGATTTTCGCCAGCTCGCACGCGGCTCGCTGTATTCGGGATTGCGCTTGGGCGAGCTGCTCGCGCTGCGCGTCACGGATTTCGCCGACGGCCAGGTGCACGTTCGCCATTCTAAATCGGGGCGACCCCGGTCCGTGCCGCTCAGCGATGAAGGCATGCAGTTCTTCAATCAGGTGACGGTGGGGCGCGCGGGAGACGAGTCGGTGTTCAAGCGGGACGACGGCGCGGCTTGGTCGAGGATGGACGCTTCACGCTACATGGTGCGCGCCTCGGAGGCGGCAAGGATCAAGCCGCCGCTGCGGTTCCACGATTTGCGCCGCAGCTATGCGAGTCTGCTCATCAATCGGGGTACCGATGCCGAGATCATCCGCGAACTTCTGGGGCATGCTGATCTACGGATGACATTGCGCGCGTACGCCCATTTATTGAACCACACGGTTGCCAAGGCAGTGAGGAAGAAGCTGCCGTCATTTGGGCTCGAGCCCGGCAATGTGCACAAGCTGGAGCGGGCCTAAGTAATGGCGCGACGACGGCGCAAGCCCCGATGCATCATCATTGCTGGACCCAATGGCGCCGGAAAGACGACGTTCGCGCGCCGCTACCTTCCGGAAAAAGCGCGAGTCCTTCATTTCGTCAATGCCGATCTCATTGCAAGCGGGCTGTCGCCCTTGAGGCCGGAGCTGGCGGCTTTCGCGGCGGCTCGCACGGTCATTGAAGAGATCGACCGGATGGCAACCGCACGATGGGATTTTGGCTTCGAGACAACGTTCAGCGGCCTGTCTCACGTGCGGCGAATCCAGGCATGGAAGCGCGCCGGCTATCGAATCGAGATGGTGTATCTTAAGCTTCGCAGCTCACGATTGGCGCTACGACGCATTGCCGCCCGAGTGCGGCAAGGTGGTCACGATGTCCCGAAACAGGACGTGGTGCGTCGCTTCGTGCGGAGCTGGGATAATTTTGAGCGCGTCTACCGGCCGCTGGCAGATGCCTGGGCCATTTACGACAATTCGGACCGCGAACCTCAGCTACTGGAGAGAGGACCTTGAAAGCGAAGAAGAGACGTCCTGTACAAAGTTTCGCTGCAGGCGTCGGACAGGCGCTGCGCAAAGCCGCGAAGGATGCGGCCAAGACGGCGCGGATGCACGGAACACCCTTGTATGTGTGGGAAAAGGGACGGGTTGTCGCGAAGAAGCCATAGCCGATTGCCTAGCTCTCGGTAAGTAGACCAGGAAATCAGCCCCCGTTTCGGGCAGATCTCGCGCTGACGGGGAGAGTTCCTCTGAAAAAACAGCGTAACTCAAACCCAAAAACTCCGGGTTTCGCGCAATATCGTAGGTCCGTATTCTGGGATCTAGGAGCAGACGCACATGGATAAGCGTGACCTTTACAGTATCGAAGAGGCACGCAAGCTTCTCGGTGGCATCGCCCGCAACACCATCTATGAGCTGTTGCGAAACGGCGATCTGTTGAGCGTCGAGATTGGTCGCCGTCGTTTTGTGTCGGCTACGGCCATCGCCGACTTCATTGCCGGCGCAACTAAATCCAGCATTGATTCGAAATCAACAACCCACCGCCGAAATCCGAATCAGCTTGCGCTGCGACTTCTGCGGCAGCGCCGCCCACGGTCACCGCATTCGGGGACTCCCACCACTGATTGAGCGGGTATTCCCTGGATCACCGTCGTCTCCGACTGTCCCCTACGGAGATGAGCACGCTTCTACGGCAGAGGAGGGCGATGGCGCGCCGCGCACCGTCTGCTGGAGATCTGGATTGAAATTCGAGCGTGCGCAGCCCCGGTACATCGGTCCAGCACGAGCCCAGTTGACCTACCGCGTCAGCTCAGGGTCCGTGGGACGCCCGCGCTCGGGACCGTCCTGTTGAGTCCCACGCTGCTTTTGGACAAATCCGATGAATTGCGCCGCCAGTCTTTGCCGATCAGTAAGGACGGGCGGCAAATGCTTCACGAAGTAGCGCACGTCCGCGGCGAGGATGATCTCCCCCTGCGCGTCCAACACCTCTGCGGCCTTCATCCAGGCTGATACCAACGATTTGCGAGTTTCGATCAGCCTGTCGCGCGCCGGATCGACGATGGTTCGGGAACGTGACAGCTCATTCGCGATCCCGATTACCCGATCATGCAACGCCGTGGAAGTCCCATAGCGCTGCGCTTTGAAAGCTCTCTCCCGAGGGTATTTCTTGTTTTCGCCTCGAATGACCCGCGGCGTCGCGTTGGCCGCAATACCCTGCTCGCGCATCAACCGTGCGAAGTCCTCGCGCCATTCGCGCAGCCGTTGCTTGCCGATGCGCAGCCGCTGTCCGAGCTCGTTCTCAGCTTTCACGACCAGATGCACGTGCGGGTGCTTGTGGTCCGTATGCAAGACCATGGCGTAGCGGTGGTGCGCGAATTTCTCGCGGGCAAATTTCCGCGCGGCGGCCAAAACCTTGTCTGGAGGCGTCGGCGCCGGCATGGCGAGCACGATGTTGTGCACGAGTTTTGTGGGCCGCCGCGCTCGATCGCCTTCCTTCTGCCGGCGGTATTGCCCGGCGGTGAGCTCCAAGTGCCACGCATCAAGCAGCTGCTTTTGCTGTTCCGGGTATGCGATGAACTCACCCTCGTCGGTTTCTATTCCTAAGGCGCCTCGGCGGCTGATGTACCCGAAGTGAGCCGCAACCGCGCCCCTCCTCGTTCCTCCGCCCGTCACTTTCACCATGACCTCCGGGGTACGACTCACGGTGCGCTTGATCTGGGCAATTTGCGCGAGGCTAAATCGACCGGGCGTCACCGGACTCCCACGCCCGTGACTTGCGGCCTCGAAGAGTCCGGGTCCATCCCGCGGTACGCGAAAACCTCGTCTCTAGTCAACGCGGCTCTCCCAGCTGATCAGCGCCGCTTGGGCGAATTGATGCATGCGCCGCTCCACTTCTGATACGAGAGCTCGGGTACCCCTAAGCTCTTGCTGCAGATCTCGCGTCAGGACTCCCGTCTGCGCGGCTTCACGAGCGCTCCGCGCCAAGAGTCGACCGAACCCAGCCCAGGACCGACACGGCCGCCTTGAAGGCCGCCAGCTCGTGGGTTGGCAGCGGCGGATTGGCGCTCACATGACCCCGGACCAGGGCGGCGATATAGCCTGAGTCCTTCATGCGGCGCTCAGACGCCCGGTGCCGAATGGCAAGTCGATCTCCCGGCCGCAAACGGATCGTGATCCGGTCTAGTGCCGGACCGCTGCTCGAAGGGTTCGGCGGCAAGTCAGGCGACTGCGAGTCGAGCAATGCGCGAATAGCGATCAGTGCCAGCGCCGTCTCCGACACTTGCCGCTGAACGGCGACCGCGGCGAACAAGCGCTTCTCCTCCGGCGTCGGACGCGCCGTGATCGTTGGCGCGGTCGATTTCAAGCCGGCATCGTTCATTGCGCACAACTCTGAGTTGCAGCAGAACGCGGACACTTCGCTATCCTGCCATCACTCCAACAACGACCTAGCAACGCTCCTCGATCCAAAGTCTTTGCCCTATCCAATCCGCCGACACGGACCTAAGACATTGCACCTGTTACTTGGACTTGGCGGACAGAGTTTCGCTCTTTTTTCAGCGGAACTCTCTCCGTCAGCGCGGGATTTGCCGAAGACAGCAGCGCATCGGGCGAGTTCCGGCCAACGGACTAAACCGCTCGCGCGGTAGGGACGTCTTCGATCCGCGTTGGCGGGATAGCTGACCTTCAGGTTTCTGTTTCGTAAGTTGTGATTGAGGCATTCCGCCTCGTTTGCAACCGGAGCAGAGCCATGAACGATTCCACTCGAGAGATTTCCCCGCTGCGTCAACGGATGCTGGAGGACATGCGGCTGCGCAAGCTCGCACCCCACACGCAGGCGGGGTATGTGCGTGCAGTTCGGAAGCTGGCAGGCTACCTGCGCCGAGCGCCGGATACTGCCACGGTCGAGGATCTGCGCAACTTTCAGCTGCACTTGGTTGATCAAGGTACTTCGCCGATCACCCTCAACGCCACGATCAACGGACTCAAGTTCTTCTTCGACGTGACGCTCGACCGGAGCGAGTTGATGTCGAAGATGAAGCCGGTCTTTTTGCCACGCACGCTGCCGGTCGTGTTGAGCCGGGAAGAGGTCAGTTCGCTCATCGCGGCGACCAAGAACCTGAAGCATCAGACAGTCCTCTCGATTGCCTATGGCGCTGGGCTTCGCGCCAACGAAGTCATCTCGCTGAAGGTCGGAGACGTCGACAGCACGCGCATGCCGCTGCGTATCCAACAGGGCAACGGTGGCAAGGATCGCTACGCCATGCTCTCCCCGGTGATGCTCGAGCGGCTGCGCACGTGGTGGCGCGTCGCCCGTGCCCAAGGCAAGATGCTCGACGGTGGTTGGCTGTTCCCGGGACTGAACCCCATCGAACCGCTGACCGCCCGTCCTGCTCGGTCACAAGAAGCTCGAGACGACATCGCTCTATACTCATGTCGCCACCGAGATCCTGCGCCAGGTGATCGGTCCACTGGAGCCCACTCCCGCCCCAACACCGTAGCCGCGCGTGGATCGCCCCGACCTGGAGGTCGCGGATATCTTCCGCGCCCACGGGCCGGCGTGGCGGGCCGCTGAGCGGGGACACTTAAGTCTCGGCCAGCTGAAGGTCATGTCGGCCATCGAACAGTGTCGCAGCATCGCGCTCGGCGGCCACGCGCTGCGCTGTACTTCGTGCGCGCAAGCGCAGATCTCCTATAACTCGTGCCGCAACCGGCACTGCCCGAAGTGCCAGAGCAGCGCCGCACAGCGCTGGCTCGAAGCACGGCAGGCGGACCTCTTGCCCGTGGAGTATTGCCACGTGGTCTTCACGTTGCCCGCGCCCATCAGCGCCATCGCCTACACCAACAAGGAGATTATTTATGGCTTATTGTTCGATATCGCCGCTGAGACGCTGCGCACGATCGCCGCCGACCCGAAGCATTTGGGCGCTCGCATCGGCGTGACCCTCGTGCTACACACCTGGGGCTCAGCATTGACGCATCATCCGCATGTGCACGGCATCGTGCCCGGCGGCGGACTCGCCCTCGATGCCGATCGCTGGGTTCCCTGCAAGCCCGGGTTCTTCCTCGCGGTGCGAGTGCTCTCGCGCCTGTTCCGGCGTCGCTTCATCGAAGAGCTGCAGAACGCTCATCGTCACGGACTACTTAAGTTCTTCGGCGAGCATGTCGCTTTATCCGACCCCGCCGCGTTCGTCGACTGGCTCACGCCGTTGCGCCAATGCGAGTGGGTGGTCTACGCCAAGCGCCCCTTCGCCGGACCCGAGGCGGTGCTTGCGTATCTATCTCGATACACCCATCGGGTGGCGATCTCCAACTCGCGACTCCTCGCCTCGGATGAGCGTGGCGTTACCTTCGCTGGAAGGACTACCGCGCTCAGGGCAGCACGCGCCACAAAACAATGACTCTGATGACCGAGGAGTTCATGCGCCGCTTCCTGCTGCACGTGCTGCCCTGCGACTTTCACCGCATCCGCCACTATGGATTGCTCGCCAACGCCAACGGCAAGACTCAGATCCCCACCGTTCGCGAGCTTCTGCATCAACCAGCGCCTACCGTTGCCGCAGATCCGACCCCGACCAGCTCCGTTAGGCCAACCTTCGTGTGTCGACACTGCGGCGCCCCGATGCTCGTGATCGAGACCTTCGGCCGTGCCCAGCACATCCGCGGGCCACCGGCCTCTGCGAGGCCGCCATGAGCACCCAGCGCTCACCTAAATTGCCTGCCGGCGTTTTACTCTGTGACGCTGGTGCAAACTTCCATTGTCATTGCAGCGTCCCAACTCGGTTGTAAGTGTCCGGTCTGGGCGCCTTGACTATGGGCCGTTGATCTCATCGGTAAAGGTGTCGTGATTCACGGCGAGGTCGACGGCCGCCTCGAGTCTCTGGAGCAGTGCCATGAAGGTTTCTCCGGTATTGCGGGTCAGTGCGGCGAGCATGTTGTGTTCATCCGATGCGACCGCGACATAGCCGATCGGCGAGAGACGGCCGATTTCGATATTGCCGCCCGTTTCGAGGAACTCCTCGATGTGCGGCCAAGGTGACGACGGTTTGAACTCGTTCCTTACGCGGCGAGCCGGTTTGCGAGATCTGGGTGCAGTTCGACGCGCCACGGTAGAAGCTCCTCGATTCGATTAACGGGATGATCGGCGATGCGCTCGATGACATGCCGGAGGTACGCTTGCGGATCGAGGCCGATCAGTTTTGCCGAGCCGACCAAGCTGTAGATCGCAGCAGCCCGCTCACCGCCGGCATCAGACCCCGCAAAGAGATAATTTTTTCGTCCGAGAGCGACCGCGCGCAGCGCGCGCTCGGCGCCGTTGTTATCGATTTCGATCAGACCGTCGGCGGCAAAACGTGTGAGGGCTTTCCAGCGCGACAGTGCATAGCGGATTGCGATCGCAAGATCGGATTTCGCCGAGACCTGTGTGAGTGTGTCTTTGAACCACCGATACAAGGCATCCAGTAACGGCCTCGATCTTGACTGCCGGATGTCGCGGCGGATATCGGGTGGTTGGCCGCGGATTTGTTCCTCGATGCCGTAAAGCTCACCGATGCGCTGCATGGCGGCCATTGCCAGCGGCGATTCGGTGGCTGCATGGATGTCGTAAAACTTGCGGCGAACGTGTGCCCAACAAGCGGCTTCTTTGATTGGATGGTTCGGATTCGCATCGTTGTACAGTTTGTCGAACCCGGCGTAGCCATCGGCTTGCAGGGTGCCGCGGAAGTCCTTCAAGTGTTCCCGCGGATGCTGCCCTTTGCGATCGGGCGAGTATGCGAACCACACCGCCGGCGGAACGCTGCTGCCGGACGGTCGATCATCACGAACATAGGTCCATAGACGCCCTTGTTTCGTCGTGCCGCGACCGGGACACAAGACCGGCACCGGCGTGTCGTCGGCATGGAGTTTGTTGCCATCGAGCACATGGGCACGCAAGGCATCGACCAGCGGGCGCAGCAACGCACTCGATTGTCCGACCCAGTCGGCAAGCGTCGAACGATCAAGATCGATTCCATCGCGCGCATAGATCTGGCTTTGGCGATTGAGCGGCAAATGATCGACGTATTTCGACACCAGTACGTGAGCCAACAGGCCAGGACCTGCGAGCCCTCGGGCGATCGGCCGGCTTGGCGCCGGGGCTTGAACGATCTGCTGACATGCGGTGCAGCTAAACTTCGGGCGAACGTGGCGGATCACCTTGAACCGTGATGGCACGTATTCCAGAACTTCAGCGACATCCTCGCCAAAGGCCCGCAGAACCCCGCCACAGGCGGGGCAGTCGCAGGGTGCCTCGTGGACGAACGTCTCGCGTGGCAAGCTCTCGGGCAACGCACGGCGCGCGGGTTTCGTTTTTTCCGCAGCGGCAGGTTCAAAGATCGGCACGACCTGCGCCGCGCTCGCCTCGAGTTCCTCGAGACTCAGCTCAAGCTGCGCGATGGTGTGATCGAGTTGCTCGGAGGAGCGGCCGAACTGCATGCGCTTTAATCGCGCCAGTTCGATTTTGAGTTTCTCGATCTCCACATCGCGTGATAGCAAGGTGGATCGGGCCGATTCCAGGGCCGCGCGCTGCTCGATGACGAGGCGTTGTAAGCTCTCGACATCGCTCGGCAGTGGGCGGCTCGGCATGAGCTGCAGTATACGCCGAACCGCCACCATTACTCGACTAAATGCCTATAAATACAGTACTTTCCGCTTACGCGGAGAGCTGCGGTGAATGGGTCCGTTGAGGTCGTCTCCAGTCGATCCCTTCCAGCAACATCGACAACTGCGCCGGCGATAAATGCACCGTGCCACTCTCCGCTTGCGGCCACACGAAGCGGCCATTTTCTAATCGCTTCGAGAACAAGCAAAGACCGTCACCATCCCACCACAACAATTTGATCCGGTCACCGCGCCGGCCACGAAAGGCGAACAGCTGGCCTGAGAACGGATGCTCGGATAACTTCGTCTGCACAATCGCGGCCAGGCCATCGAAGCCGTTGCGTAAATCGGTCACGCCGCACGCCAGCCAAATCCGCACTCCGCTCGGTGGTCCGATCATCGCGTTGCCGCCAGCACCTCGCGTAACATCCGCGCATCGACGATGCCGCGGATCCGCACGCAGCCACTGGTCAGATCGATCTCGATCACACCTTCGGCCGCCGGTGCACTCATGCGCACCGCCGCGAACTTCGCGGGCTTCTTCGCCGACTCCGCCATCCGCGCTACCTGTCGACGCCACGAGGACAGCAATGCCGGTCGCACACCGTGGCGCTGCGCAACTTCCGCCACGTTAGCGCCCACCGCGTGTGACTCCGCAACAGCCTGCCGCTTCTGCGCCAATGTCCATGATCCGCGCCGAGGCTTATTCGCCGCAGCCAATCCACGATTACTCACTTCCATCACGCTATCTCCGCTTGCACGGCAAATGCCGCGCGCGAGACTTACGTGGTCAATAACCTATAGTCCATATGCCTAGACCGGACCCTTACACTCGGTTCTTGCATGTCGCCGCAGTAATATCCGCATCTCGCCGCCCAAAGATTTCACGCCGCACCGTTTATGGCCGTCGCATTCTTCGCCCTGATCGAAACGACTCTCAACATCCCCTTGTTCAAATCCCCATAGCCCCTCGCTGCCGCTGACCCTCACCGCACGATCCCGCGGTTTCCTCCCTTGGGGCTTGCCCGACGTCTGCCCTCACACCTCACCGGGTATGGCATGCTCAGCGATGACCGGCAGACATCGGGCAACCCTTAACAACTCCGGTCAGTGACCGCATCGAAATGATCGCCTTGAAGCGGCCACTCGCGGCTCGGATTTAGCGATTCGCAGGTCCAATCCATGTTCGCGCATCCTGATCGCCTGCAGCCGGACGTCTTTGAGGCGTACCGTCGAGACGGGTCTATTCACGTGGTGCTGCGGAAGGGGCTCGTGCGCTGATTGCCACGGCAGGTCATCACGCCATCCGCACGCACGCTCGTCCTATGGGGAGATAGCGACCGGCTGGTGCCAGTTGACCGTGGCCGCGCAGTAGCCGCGGAGATCCCGAACTCTGTCTTTGAAGTTTGTTTCAGATGCAGGCCATCTGCCGCAGGTCGAGCAGCCACATGCTGTGTCTCGATCTATCGCGCAGCTCATCTTTGGTGCTTGAGCCAAATTTCGGCGTCTGAGCGTAGGATGCAAGGTGATGAGCTGGGGCGACTTGGCGAGTGAGATTACTGAGGCGGTAATATGTCCGGAATAGCCGTTTTTATGTGGGAATTACTATGGACAGCTGTCACGTTTGGTTGCTGCATGATTCTTGACATGCTTACCCTGAACCGGACCGGCATGGCGTGGGTTGTACCCGAAGAGGCTCCAACGCTCGAGCCGAAATTCTGGATAGGCTGGTCTATTCGACACCTTATCTTGGTACCTCTTTCTTTCTGCCTGCAGTATGTAATCCGCCGACACATCGTTGAACTGTGGCCAATGTGGTTGGTTATCGGATGCCTGCTAGTATGTTACCTCTTGTTCTTTTTCCGCGATCTATTTAGGCAGGTTCGTTTCAGAAAACCTTAACTCATCTAGAAACGAGTGACCATCAATTCATGCGATTCGCGGATTGTCGAAGCAAAGCGGACGTTGATCGACGACCGCTTCGGGTCAGCCGCCGGCCATCACCCACTGCACGAAAGCGGACGTCCTCCGAGTGCGCTTAGGATTGGTCTCAATGAATCTTCTAAGCAGGTACGCAAGAGTTTTCACGCCACTTCGGATCTGGCGCGCGTGCCCGAACTGCCAGCGACAATTTGATATTGGGTTGGCAGTGAGTCGCTCAAGCTGGTCGAGCCTGGCTCCATCGAGTTGCGGCGTCAGATGTCCTACCTGCAAGATGGTTTTAGCCGCGCATCAGAGAAGGGGTTTTGCTGCTTTCTGGATCGTTTTTGCCGTCGTGTTCGCAATGGAAATGCTCTGCATAGTGACGGGTCACCTTGCGCGCGCTGGCATGCTCCTTACAACATTAGGATTGGGGGTGTTTGCGGTTTTCATGCAACGGTGGCGACTCAAGTCGCTGATTGAACTCAGCTTGCCGCCACCCGGCGTTGAACTTCGCGAAGTGCTTCCTAGTGCAAGAGAATATGCCTACCTTGAAGGAAAAAGCGGGCGCACCAAAGCATGGCAGTTTGATCCGGCCACCACAGAGGAGCCGGGGCCGGAATGGATATGCTCGAACTGCTGGCAGCCCAATCCAGCATCGTTTGACTTGTGTTGGAAGTGCAATCACCAGCGAGCTTCTCGGACGACGTGATCGCGCGCGGATCTGGTGTTGCAAAGCTGCCGTTGGCGAACTGCGGCTGTGGGTCGAATGACGCCTATCGAGCGTGTGCCGCTAAGTGGAAGCCGCGTATACGATTTCGAAAGTAAGAGATCAGAAGTGAATCAAACATTTCACGGCATTTTCAGCGGCAGCAAATTCAACGGCACTTTCAGCGGTCGGTGCGGCCAAATAATCGTCCAAGACGGGGATTATCGATTAGAGATTTATTGGGAGCTAGGGTCCAAGGGCGTCATCATTCGTTCTATCCCATACAAATGGAAGATCCCCGCTGGGCAGACTCTGACGGAGCAACGGCAGCTTGAGATTCTGGATTCCCTTAAGACGTGGCTTCGCTCGAACAATGTGCCTAACGACTTAGCCGACGAGCCTTGGATGAACGCTCCTGACGAGAACGTTTTAAAATGCGCTTGGTCTCGATGTGAGAACCCTCGTGTCCTGGGATACGCGATTTGCCGAGATCGTATTCGGCGCGGTTATCTCCAGGCACGACTGGCTAGTCCACCATCTTCGGTGGGAGCGAACGGTAAGTGACTGCGGTTCGACGCGGCTGCGAAGGCGACTTCAGCGGGCCTATGGGATCTCCTTCAAGCTGCCGTTCAGCCCATCAAACGTCGGGCGAAACTTACCTAAAACTTACCTAAGACAACTTCCGTGGGAACCGACTTCCGTAAGCCATTGATTTTATGGCGCTCCCTACGGGATTCGAACCCGTGTTACAGCCTTGAGAGGGCCGTGTCCTAGGCCTCTAGACGAAGGGAGCGGACTGGCGGATCTTTGGGCCTGGACCCGTTAGAGGGCTGGTAGTATACGGGCCAATTTTTTGGACTCAAGCGGAACCCCTCTTTTTGAACTCATCGCCGACGCCACTGCCACCCGTCACCGTTCCCCGGTCCGAGCATTCGATATCGCGCGCGGATATTTCGCCTAACGCTCTGAAAGTGCTGTATCGGCTCAAAGAGGCCGGATATCAGGGCTTCTTGGTCGGCGGAGCGGTGCGCGACCTGTTGCTGGGCCTGAGGCCGAAGGACTTCGACGTGGCGACCAACGCGTTGCCGGAAGAGGTGAGGCGGTTGTTTCGCAATTGCAGGCTGATCGGCCGCCGCTTTCGCTTGGCGCACGTGTTCTTCGGCAACGAGATCATCGAAGTGGCGACCTTTCGCGCCGCGGCGGCCCCCGAGCGGGAAGATGAAGATCTGGACACCGAAGCCGGCCCGGACGCTGGCGGGGAATCAGGCCCGGAAAGCGGCGCGCTGTCGCGGCCCGATGAAGCCGCCGAATTCTCGCCGCCCGCCGATTCCGAGCATCGCGCCTTCGATACCCGCGGCCGGATTCTTCGCGACAATATTTACGGCACCATTGAAGAAGATGTCTGGCGGCGCGACTTCGCGGCGAACGGCCTGTACTACAACATCGAAGACTTCTCGATTTGGGATTTCGTCGACGGAGTCAATGATGTCAAGGCGCGCCGCCTGACGATGATCGGCGATCCCGAGACGCGCTACCGCGAAGATCCGGTCCGCATGCTAAGAGCAGTGCGCTTCGCTGCCAAGCTCGATTTCTCCATTGCGCCCGATACCGAAGGGCCGATCAAGCGGCTTGCGTACATGTTGGACGGCGTTCCGCCGGCGCGCCTCTTCGATGAAGTCTTGAAATTATTTCTTTCAGGATTCGGCGCGAAGGCATTCGAACTCTTGCAGCACTACGGATTGTTCGAGCACCTGTTTCCGCAATCCGCCGCGGCCTTTGCCTTGCCGCCGTACGCCTACGCCGCGGACATGCTCAAACTGGGCCTCGTCAATACCGATGCGCGCATCGCGGCCGACAAGCCGGTGACACCGACCTTTTTGTTTGCCGTATTGCTCTGGAGTGCGGTGCTGCGGGAATTGAACGAGCGGCAGGCGGGCCCCACGCCGGATCTTGCGCTGCTGATGCAGGCCTGCGATAGCGTACTCAAGGTCCAGCAATCGCGCGTGTCCATTCCGCGCCGCTTTTCCATCCCCATGCGCGAGCTGTTGATGCTGCAGCCGCGCTTCAACCGCCGCAGCGGCGTCAAATCCTTGAGTCTGCTGCAGCATCCGCGCTTTCGCGCGGCTTATGATTTTCTCCTGCTGCGCGCGGAAGCCGGGGTCGCGGATCCGGAGTTGGCGAAATGGTGGACCGACATTCAAGTGATGCCGCAGGAGGAGCGCGTGGCGCTGGTGCAGGCGCGTCCACCTGAAGCCGCGGCGGAAGGAGCGCCGGCGCCGGGCCGGCGGCGCCGCCGCCGCCGACGCGGCGGAGCTGCGCGCAGTTAGCGATGAATACGCTCTGGCGCCCCGCATACGTGGCGATCGGCAGCAACTTGAGTTCCCCGCGCGAACGCGTGCTCGAGGCGATGCAGCGGCTGGCTCACTTGGGCGGCGCGGATACGCTGCTGCGCTCGCGTCTGTATCTTTCGCGCCCCATGGGTCCGCAGGACCAACCGGATTTCGTCAACGCCGCCGCGGGTCTGCTCACCCAGGACTCCGCGCCGGATTTTCTTGCGAAGCTGCTCGAGATCGAACGCAGCATGGGGCGCGTTCAGCGCGAACGCTGGGGGCCTCGCGTAATCGATTTGGACCTGCTGTGGATGGTGGACGCGGCCGTGAACGAGCCGGGCCTCAGAGTGCCGCACCCCGGAGTGTCGACGCGCAACTTCGTCCTGTATCCTCTTGCGGATATTGCCCCGACGATCCAGATACCTGGGATGGGTACGGTGCTCGATCTGAAGCGCAGCGTGGGCGGCGATGGAATTTCGGTGTTGGAATAACAAGAGTCCTTGAATGCCAGCTGCAATACCGCATCGGTTTATTGTCGTCGAGGGTCCGATCGGCGTCGGCAAGACCAGCCTGGCGCGCCGCTTGAGCCAGTCATTGGGCGGCCAGCTCGTGCTGGAGCAAGCCGAGCAGAATCCATTCCTCGAGCGCTTCTACAAGAATCCGCGCGCGGCTGCCTTTCAGACCCAGCTGTTCTTCCTGTTTCAGCGCGCGCGGCAATTGGAAGATGTTCGCCAAGAGGACCTGTTCGGCGCCGTGCGGGTGGCGGACTATTTACTGGAGAAAGATCGGCTGTTCGCGCGCGTGACGTTGGACGATGCGGAATATGCGCTCTATGAAAGAGTCTATGAACGGGTGGTGGTGGACGCGCCCAAACCCGATTTGGTGGTTTACCTGCAGGCGCCGGTGGACGTGCTGATGGACCGCATCAATAAACGCGGCATCCGTTACGAGCAGCATATCGAGCGGGCCTACCTCGATAAACTCACCCAGGCCTATGCGCGGTTCTTCCACAGTTATGACGCCTCGCCCTTGCTGATCGTCAACTCCGCGGCCATCGATCCGGTCAGCAGCGAGAAGGACTACGCACTTTTGTTTGCGGAAATCGCCAAAGCCCGCCGCGGCCGGCATTTCTTCAATCCCGGAAGCTCATTGCTGCCGGCCGGCTAGTTGGGCGATCCGAGCCTCGACGCCGGTCAGTCGGGCGCGCCTTTTGCCGTCCGATGCTGGGCGAGTGCCCAGTGAACGTGTTCGCGCACCATCGCCGATGGGTGCTGCTCGCGGGCGGCGAGGGCGGCAATCACGGCAGGGGAGGACGGCGCGTTACCCAGTGCAATGGCCACGTTGCGCAGCCAGCGTTCGTAGCCGATGCGCCGGATGGCGCTGCCGCCGGTCCTTGCTTCGAACTGCGCTTCGCTCCAGGCAAAAAGATCGATCAGCTGCGCCCGGTCCAATCCGTGCCGGACCGCAAAATCCTTCTCTGCCGCGGGCCGCGCGAATTTATTCCAAGGACACACCAACTGGCAGTCGTCGCAGCCGTAGATGCGATTGCCGATCGCGCGGCGAAATTCCTCGGGAATGCTCCCCGCCAGCTCGATGGTCAGATAGGAGATGCAGCGCCGCGCATCGAGCCGGTAGGGCGCGACGATGGCGCCGGTGGGACAGGCGGGCAGACAGGCGCTGCATGAGCCGCAATGCGCCGTGCTGGGTTCATCGGGCGGCAATTCAAAATCAATATAAATTTCGCCGAGAAAAAAATACGAGCCGGCGTTGCGGTCGATGAGGTTGGTATGTTTGCCGATCCAGCCGAGTCCGGCATTGCGCGCCAACGCCTTCTCCAGCACCGGGGCGCTGTCGGCAAAGACTCGGTAACCGAACGGCCCGAGCGCACCCTGAATTCGATCGCACAGTTTCTGCAGCCGCGTCCGCAGCAGCTTGTGATAGTCGCGGCCCAGGGCGTAGCGCGAGATGTAGCCGGTGCTGCGGTCGGCCAAGACGGCCGCCGCATCGGCGGCTCGGGGCGGCCAATAGTCCATTCGAACGCTGATGCAACTGACCGTGCCGGGTATCAGTTCCGAGGGCCGCGTACGCTTGGCACCATGCCGCGACATGTATTCCATCTCGCCGTTGAACCCCGCCTGCAGCCACTCGAGAAAATGGGCTTCATCCGCCGGCAGATCGATGGCAGCCACCCCAAGGCCGGTAAATCCCAACTCCGCCGCCCATGCGCGTACCGACGACAGGAGATTCGCAGGTCCGGGCGGCGCAGGGAGTGCGGAGGCAGTCATGGCGCCCCGTATAATAAACCCATGCCCGCAGCGCCCTTGAGTTTCGACCTGCCCGACAGCGGCGCCACGGAAAGCTTGGGCCGGGCGCTTGCCAAATCTTTTCCCGGTGCCGCCTCGGGAGGGATCCTTCACCTGCGCGGCGAGCTGGGCAGCGGCAAGACCACCTGCGCGCGCAGTCTGCTGCATGCACTCGGCGTCGCGGCGCCGGTTCGCAGCCCCACTTACACGCTGGTGGATACCTACGGCGTGGCGGAGCTGATCTGTGTGCACGTCGATTTGTATCGAGTGCAAACAGCTTCCGAGGTCGAGGAACTCGGGCTGCGCGATATGACCGGGCCTGGGTATCTGATGTTGATCGAATGGCCCGAGAAGGGCGGCGTCGCAGTTCCGAAAGCGGACCTCCTACTGCAGCTTGTCTACCGAGGCGATGCGCGCTCGGCGGCGTTGGCCGCGGTGAGTGAAACGGGCAAGCGCTGGTTCGAAAAGCTATCAATCGACACTAGCTTAATTCCCTATGTCTCTCATTTAACTTGAAAAAGGAGCAGATTCGGCGTTAACCTAACGCCATGAATCGACTGCTCTGTCAGTGGGCTGGGGGATTGTGCCTAGCGACGCTGTTGCTGCAGCCGGCTTGCGCCGTCGATGTTCGCGCCATCCGGCTGTGGGCCGGACCCGATGGCACACGGGTCGTGGTGGATCTTTCGGGAAACGCGCAGCACAGTGTGCTCTTGCTGCACGATCCTGAACGCGTCGTTCTCGACGTGTCGGGTGCGCGCCTCGCCAAAGCCGCGCGCCGCGCGCCCCACGGGGCGGGCGAGGTAAAAGACGTGCGCATGTCGCACAGCCCGTCGGGCAATTTTCGCCTGGTACTCGATCTTGCACGGCCCAGTCAGGCCAAGAGTTTCTTGAGCACGCCCAACGCGCATTATGGCTACCGTCTGGTGATTGATCTCGAAGGCGCCAATCGCCTCGCCCGCCGCGTCGACAAACCCATCAAAGTGAAACATGCGCCGTCGGATGCGCGCGATCTCATCATCGCCGTCGACGCCGGTCACGGCGGCGAGGATCCCGGCGCCATTGGCAAGAACGGCACGCGCGAGAAAGACGTCGTGCTGGCGATCGCGCGCGAACTGGCGGCCAAGATCAACGCCGAGACCGGCATGAAGGCGATTCTCACGCGCGGCGGCGACTACTTCGTGCCGCTGCGCGACCGGATGCGCCGCGCCCGCGCGCAGCAAGCCGATCTTTTCGTCTCGATTCACGCCGACTCGATCCGCGACCGCAGCATCGACGGCTCCTCGGTGTACATTCTGTCGCAGCGCGGCGCGACCGATGAGGCCTCGCGCTGGCTCGCCGAGCGTGAGAACGCCTCGGACTTGATCGGCGGGGTTTCCTTGGATGACAAGGGCGATGTGCTGGCCTCCGTGCTGCTGGATTTATCGCAATCGGCCTCATTGAACGCGAGTCAGGTAGCGGCTGAGCGGGTTCTGCACGAATTGACGCTCGCCGGCGAGGTTCGCAAGCATGAGGTGCAGCAGGCACGCTTTGTGGTACTGAAGTCGCCCGACATTCCTTCGATGCTGGTCGAAACGGCTTATATTTCAAACCCTCAAGAGGAGCAGCGGCTGCGCACTCCGGCCCATCAGGCCAAGCTCGCCGCTGCGATCCATCAGGGCGTGCACGACTATTTTTACGCCAACCCGCCGATGGGCACGCGGATCGCGCAAATCGCCGCCGCCAACTCCTCGCGGCCGGTGCTCGCGACCGCCGCCCGTGCGGGCGGCGCGGGCGAATAACCCAGCCTCGAGACTTCGGGAACGCGCACCTTAAACCCTTGAGCTTGTGCGAAAATGCGCGGCCCGAGGTCGCCATTGCCCATTCAATTACTATCCGATTCCCTCATCAATCAAATCGCCGCCGGCGAGGTGATCGAGCGTCCCGCTTCGGTGGTCAAGGAGCTGGTCGAGAACGCATTGGATGCGGGCGCGCGGCGCATCGAAGTTGAACTCGAGCGCGGCGGCTTAGGCTTGATCCGCGTTTCTGACGATGGCGTCGGCATCGATGCGGCCGACATGGCACTGGCGCTGGCGCGCCATGCCACCAGCAAGATTGCCTCCCTCGAGGACCTGGAAAACGTCGCCACCTTGGGCTTTCGCGGCGAAGCGCTGCCCAGCATCGCCTCCGTTTCCCGATTGTCGTTGGCGTCGCGCACCGCCGAGGCCGCGCATGCCTGGGCCGTGGAAGCGCGAGACGGCCAGATCAGCGCGCCGGCGCCGGCCGCACACGGCTTGGGGACGCGCGTCGAAGTTCGGGATCTATTCTTCAATGTTCCCGCGCGGCGCAAGTTCTTGCGCACCGAGAACACCGAATACCAACACATCGTGCGCATGCTGGAGCGCATGGCACTGTCGCGCTTCGATGTGGCGTTTGCGCTCACCCACAACGGCCGGAATGTGTGGGCTCTGAGCAGCGCGCCCGGCGGTGCGCAGCGCTTGGAACGGGTGGCGAGGATCTGCGGCGAAGAATTCGCCGCGCATGTGATCGAGCTGCGCCATGAGACCGAGTCCTTACGGCTCGAAGGCTGGTTGGCGTTGCCGACTTTTTCCCGCAGCCAGGCGGATCTGCAATTCGCGTATGTGAACGGACGTTTCGTGCGCGACAAGCTGCTCGTGGGCGCGGCGCGCCTGGCGTATCGAGACGTGCTATTCCACGGCCGGTTTTGCGCGTACGTGCTGTTTCTACACCTGGATCCCAGTCAGGTCGACGTCAACGCGCATCCGCAAAAGCTGGAGGTCCGGTTTCGCGATTCGCGCCGCATTCATGATTTCGTGTTTCGTACCTTGGAGAAGGTTTTGGCCGACACTCGGCCATCCGCGGACTCCGCCGGCAGCGCCCCGGCGGATTGGCTCACGGGCGCGAGGGGTTTCGCGGCCGCTCCCTCCCAAGCGCATTTTGCCCTCCCGGAGGCACCGCGGCGCGCCTCTGCCGATGCGTATCGACCCTATCTGAGCGGGCTGAGCGCCGAGGTCCGGGATAAACCCCAAGCGCAGGGCCCCTTGAACGGCGCGGCGGCTGAGGGTACTTCCGCGCCCTTGGGCTTTGCCATCGCGCAGCTGCATGGCGTGTATATCCTGGCGCAATCCGCCGAGGGCATGGTGCTCGTGGATATGCATGCCGCGCACGAACGCATCATGTACGAGGGGATGAAGAAACTGCTGGCGGGCGATACTTCGCAGCAGCAACTCCTGATGCCCGAGGTGCTGCACGTGACCCCCGCGCAAGCCGACATGGCGGAGCAGCACGCCACAGAGTTTTCCGCCTTGGGATTCGAGGTCACGCGTTTGGGCCCGGACCGGCTGGCCTTACGAGCCATCCCCAGCCTGCTCACGGGCCGCGATCCTGCCGGCATCGTGCGCGACGTTCTTTCGGATTTGCTGGAATCGGGCCAGTCGCGCCGCGTCGAGGAGTCCATCAACCACCTTCTCGCGACCATGGCATGCCATGCCGCCGTGCGCGCCCAGCGGTCTCTGACCGTGCCGGAAATGAACGCGCTGCTGCGCGAAATGGAGGGCACCGAGCGCGCCGATCAATGCAACCACGGGCGCCCTACCTGGGTCCGGCTGTCGATGGGCGAGTTGGATCGATTGTTTCTGCGCGGACGGTGAGCACACTCAAGCCGAACCGCTCGGCGGTGTTGTTGATGGGACCCACCGGTTCGGGCAAATCGGACCTGGCGGTGCGGCTCGCCGATCGGCTGCCGCTGGAGATCATCAGCGTCGATTCGGCGCTGGTGTACCGCGGCATGGACATTGGAACCGCGAAGCCCTCCGCGCGCACGCGCGCGCGCATTGCGCATCACTTGATCGATATCCGCGATGCGGCCGAGCGTTATTCGGCGGGTGAATTTCTGCTCGACGCGCGGCAGGCGATGCTTGAGATCTGGGCGCGCGGCCGCCAACCGCTGCTGGTCGGCGGGACGATGATGTATTTCCATGCCTTGACCGCCGGAATGGCGGACCTGCCGGAGGCGAACTTTCGCGTGCGGGCCGAAATCGACGCGCTGGCGGCGAAACAAGGGTGGGCGGCGGTCCACCGCGAGCTGGCCGCGGTGGATCCTGAGGCGGCGGTGCGCATCCACAACAATGATCCGCAACGCATCCAGCGGGCCCTGGAGGTCCATCGGCTCACCGGGCAGACCATCACAAAACTGCAACAGACACGCGTGTCGGTATTTGCCGACGTCAATGTCATGGAATTTGCACTTGCCCCCCTTGAACGCGCCGAGTTACACACCAAGATCGAATTGCGGTTCAAGGCGATGCTCGAAGCCGGTTTCGTCGAAGAAGTAAGGAGCTTGTACGAAAGAGGCGATTTGAGCCCGGAACATCCATCCATGCGAGCGGTCGGATATCGGCAGGTATGGCGATATTTGGCGGGACAATGCACGTTGAATGAAGCGGAACATCAGGCGATTGCGGCGACGCGACAACTGGCCAAGCGGCAATTGACGTGGCTGCGTCGGCGCGCAAATGCACGGTGGTTGGATTCCATGCAGCTGGACGCTGCACGCACGATTATTGCTGCACTATCCGAGGGCGGATTTGCGTAGCGGGTTCCATTAAACGGCGGCCGCTGCGCTGTGCTAGCATTGATCGGGTATGTGCCTTCGTGCCGCATGGAAGTGATACGGCAGTACAAACGACACTAAAAACAAGGAGCTTTACTCATGGCCCGTGGCCAGTCTCTGCAGGATCCATTTTTGAATGCCCTGCGCAAAGAAAGGGTGCCGGTTTCAATCTACCTCGTGAACGGCATTAAATTACAAGGACAGATCGATTCGTTCGACCAATTCGTCGTGTTATTGAGAAACAGTGTCAGTCAGATGGTTTACAAACACGCCATCTCCACGGTTGTGCCCGCGCGCAACGTGCGCTTGCCTACCGGCGAGGACGGCGAAGTGACGGAACCGGCTATCGTCGAATGAGCGGGTGGCGTTCTGCAATTATTTGAACGCCCACAGGGCGGCGAACGCGCCGTTTTGGTCGGTGTGGGAATCGGCCATCCCGTCGATCCGAGCGACATCGCTGAATTTGCGGCGTTGGCCGCGTCGGCCGGTACTGTCTCCGTTGGGACCGTTCTGGCGACGCGGGGACGTCCCGACCCCAAGTACTTCGTAGGCTCCGGTAAGGCCGAAGAGATCCATGCCTTTGCCGAGGCCCAGCACGCTGACTTGGTGCTGGTCGATCAAACCCTGACTCCGAGTCAGGAACGCAATCTCGAGAAACTGACCGGACGTCGAGTTTTAGATCGTAATGGCTTGATTTTGGACATCTTCGCGCAGCGCGCGCGTAGTTTCGAAGGTAAGCTGCAAGTGGAACTTGCGCAGCTATCGCATCTGGCAACGCGCCTTGTCAAAGGCTGGACGCACCTCGAGCGTCAAAAAGGCGGCATCGGCTTGCGCGGTCCGGGCGAAACTCAGTTGGAGACCGATCGGCGCTTGATCGCGAAACGGATTCGCACCTTGCGCTCGCGCTTGGAAAAGCTGGACCGGCAGCGAGACACCGGCCGCCATGTGCGGCGCGAGGTGCCGGTGCCCACGGTCGCGCTGGTCGGCTATACCAACGCCGGCAAGTCCACACTGTTCAATGCGCTCACCGGGTCCGACAGCTTTGTCGCCGACCAACTGTTCGCGACGCTCGACCCCACGGTGCGGCGGGTCAAATTGGCCGGCGTCGGCGAGGTGGTGTTGGCGGACACGGTGGGTTTTGTCCGAGCATTGCCGCACGAGCTGATCGCTGCGTTTCGTTCAACTTTGCAGGAGGCGCGCGACGCCGATTTACTGCTGCACGTCGTCGATGCCAGCGATCCTTTGCGTGGCGAGCGCATCGCCCAGGTACGCGATGTGCTCAAGGGCATCGGCGCCGGAGAAATTCGCGAGCTGCTGGTTTTCAACAAGATCGATTTGAGCGGCGACCAGGCGCGCAGCATCGCGGCAGCCGATGGGGTGGCGACGCAAGTGTGGGCGTCGGCGGCGACCGGCGCGGGCCTTGATGTACTGCGCGACGCGCTGGCGCGTGCCGTGCGTCCCAATCAGGTGCGCCGCACGTTTCACTTGCAGCTGCAGGCGGCCGCCGTGCGCTCCGAGTTGTACAAGCGCAATGCCGTGCGCGCCGAGCGCCAGTGCGAGGACGGCAGCTGGGATGTGGAGGTCGAACTGGATTTGGCCGAGGTTGCCAAATTGACGGGTGCCCGGGGCGTGGTTCTGCTGGAAGCGGAGCGCGCGCTTGCAACGCGCGTTGCTTGAGGCGATTCTCTTCGCCCTTTGTCGAGCGCTGATTCGAGCCCTAAGGGCGTGCTCAACCGGGCTATCTGCGACTAAGGATTCCTCACCTGCTAGAATACGCGGCTCCTTAACAAAGGCATATCTCATGGCTTGGAATGAACCTGGTGGGGAAAAGCGCAACCCGTGGAACCGGCCGCAGCAATCGCAAAACGATTTGGACGATGTATTGCGAAATTTCCAGCGCCGCTTGAGCACGCTGTTCGGGCGCGGCGGCGGCGGCGGCAGCCTCGGCGGCGGCCAGAGTTCCCCGGCCTTCGGCAAGGGCGTGAGCAGTATACTAGTGCTGATTGCGGCCGTGTGGGTGGGCAGCGGCCTGTATCGGGTCGACGCGCAGGAGCGCGCCGTCATCCTGCGCTTCGGCAAGTACCTGCAGACCACCGGGCCCGGTTACAACTGGCATTTGCCCTGGCCGATCGAGCAGAAGCGCATCGTCAACGTTTCACAGCAGTCGAGCATCACGGACGATGCGCGCATGTTGACCGCCGATACGAATCTGGTCGAGGTCAAATCGGCCGTCCAGTACACCAAGCCCGACCCGCGCAAGTATTTGTTCGAGGTCAACAATGTGGAAGAGACGCTGGTGCAGGTCAGCGAGAGCGCCATGCGCGAGGCGGTCGGGCAGGCCTCGATCGACAAGGCGCTGGCCTTCGATCCTTCGATCACCGACCACGCCAAGAAGCTGTTGCAAAAGACGCTCGATAACTACGATATGGGCGTCAACATCATCAGCGTCCAGTTGAACGACGTCATCGTTCCCGAGCCGGTGCAAGACGCGCAGCGCGACGCCATCAAAGCGGGCAAAGACCGCCAGCGTTTTCAGCAGGACGCGGAAACCTATCGCAACGATGTGGTGCCGCGCGCCCGCGGCCAAGCCGCCAAGAATATCCTCGACGCCGAGGCGTACCGGGCGCAGGTGTTGGCCATTGCGCAAGGCGATACCTCCCGATTCGATCAGGTCCTGAGCCAGTACGAACGCGCGCCGGCCGTGACGCGCGAACGCATGTATCTCGAGGCCATGGAAAATGTCTACAGGAATTCGCGCAAAGTCATCGTCGACACCAAGGGCGGCAACAACAGCATGTTCTACCTGCCCTTGGATAAATTGATTTCCGGATCGCAGTCGGGCTCCAATCCCAACGAGACGATGACCGTGGCGCCCGCGCCGCGGCTGCCGGAGATCCAGGTGACGCCGGTGGAGGATCCCTCCCGCGCGCGTGGGGGACGCTGATGCAAAACCGACTGCTCTACCTATTGCTGGCACTCGTGGCCGCGATCTTGATCGTGCGCGCGAGCGTCTTCACGGTGAGTGAAGGGCAGCTCGCCATCAAGTCGATCGGCGGCGAAATCGTCGAATCGAATTACAAGCCCGGACTGCATTTCAAGATTCCGCTGGTCAACGAAGTGAGCCGCTTCGATGCGCGGATCCTGACGCAGATGTACCCATCGGAGCATTTTCTGACGCGCGAGCAGGAACAGCTCAATGTGGATTTCTACGTCAAGTGGCGCATCCTTAACTTGCGCCGCTACTACGAGAGCACCGGCGGCACGGAGGATGTGGCGAATGCACGCTTGGGCGAAACCGTCAAGGACAGCATCAAGAGCGTGGTCACGCAGCGCACCTTGCAGCAAGTGATCACCGCCGAGCGCGCGGAATTCACGGAAGCCATGATGAAAACCGCGCGGCCGCTCGCCGAGCAGCTCGGCATCGAACTGGTGGATGTGCGCATCACCAAGATCGACCTGCCGCAGCAGGTGCAGGACTCGGTGTTCGACCGCATGCGCTCCTCCTTCAAGGCGCAGGCGGCCAAGCTGCGCGCCGAGGGGGTCGAGGCCGCCGAGAAAATCCGTGCCGAGGCGGACAAGCAGCAAACCGAAATTCTGGCCGATGCCGCGCGTCAGGCGGCGCAGACCCGGGGACAGGGCGACGCGTCGGCAAGCGAGGTGTACGCCAAGTCCTATTCAAAGAACGCCGAGTTCTACAGTTTCTACCGCAGCATGAAGTCCTACCGCGAGGCGGTCGGCACGCCGGGCGACATGTTGGTGATCGCGCCCGACAATGCCTACTTCAAGTATTTCAACAAGTCGCAGCCGCAACCCCCGCCGCGCTGAACCCTCGATTCATGATGGATATCGGTTGGACTGAATTCGCGCGCTATTTGGGTGGTGCGTTTGCTTTATACCTGGTGATCGAGGGGATACTGCCCTTCGTCAATCCGGCCGCGGCACAGCGCTTGATGTCAAAACTGGCGAAAGCGGAGCCGGCGCAGCTGCGCTGGGGAGGACTCATCAGCATGGTGGCGGGACTGGCATTGCTATGGGTGGCGCGTAATGGGTAAGAACCTGGTGGTGATCGGTTTACAGTGGGGCGACGAAGGCAAGGGCAAGGTCGTCGATCTGCTGACCGATCAGGTGCAGGCGGTGGTGCGCTTTCAAGGCGGCCACAATGCCGGACACACACTGGTCATCGGCGGCAAAAAAACCGTGCTATCGCTGATTCCTTCCGGGATCCTGCACGCGCACGTGCAATGCCTCATCGGCAACGGCGTGGTGCTGTCGCTCGAGGCATTTTTCAAGGAAGCGGAAATGCTGATCGGGCAGGGCGTGCCGGTTTTCGAACGTCTGCGTGTGAGTCCGGCGTGTCCGCTGATCCTGTCCTCGCACGTGGCGCTCGATAGGGCGCGCGAGAAGGCGCAGGGCGAGAATGCCATCGGTACGACCGGGCGCGGCATCGGGCCGGCCTACGAGGATAAGGTCGCGCGCCGCGCGCTGCGCGTCGCCGATTTGTTTCATCGCGAGCGCTTTGCAGCGAAACTCGGCGAGATCCTCGATTATCACAACTTCGTCCTGCAGCGTTATTTCCAAACGGCGCCGGTCGATTTTCAGCAGGTGTTGGAATCGAATTTGGCCTTGGGTGAACGCCTCAAGCCCTTGGTGGCCGACGTCGCGGGCATCATCGAGCAGTTGAGCGTGGACGGCCGCAATGTGTTGTTCGAAGGCGCGCAAGGAGCGATGCTCGACGTCGATCTTGGAACCTATCCGTACGTGACCTCCTCGACGACCACGGCGGGCGGGGCGGCATCCGGCTCCGGTATCGGTCCGCGGCGGCTGCACGAGGTGCTGGGCATCGTCAAGGCCTACGCCACGCGGGTCGGTGCGGGTCCTTTTCCGACCGAACTGCTCGATGATACCGGTGAGTATCTGTCCCGCGTCGGCCATGAATTCGGCTCGGTCACCGGGCGCCGGCGGCGCTGCGGCTGGTTCGATGCGGTTGCGTTGCGCCGATCTATCGTGCATAACAGTTGCTCGCTCCTGTGCGTGACCAAGCTCGACGTGCTGGACGGCTTGGACACGATTCGAGTCTGCGTCGGCTACGACACCGGCGCCGGCATCGTAACCGCACCGCCGCTGCTCACGGGTGACTACGGCGCCTGTGCGGCGGTGTATGAGGACATGCCAGGCTGGAAGGAGAGCACGGTGGGGATAACGAGCTACGAGGAACTGCCGCTGCATGCGCGAAACTATTTGCAGCGCCTGCAAGCGCTGGTGGGCGTGCCGATAGCCATCATTTCAACCGGCCCCGAACGGGAGCAGACCATTATTCGCCGCAATCCCTTCGCCTGATGCACGTCGCATCCGGCAATTCGAACGAGTCGGTTCAAGCTACCTACGCACCCGGATTGCAGGCGTTCGTATTTGTCTTGTTTTTCGCCTTCGGCGGCATCACCAGCCTCAACGACGTGTTGATTCCGAAGCTCAAGGAATTGTTCACGCTGACTTATGGCGAGGTGATGTTGATTCAGTCGGCGTTCTTCGCCGCCTACTTCCTGATCTCGATCCCCGCCGCGGCGCTGGTGCGCCGCATCGGCTACATGCGATCCGCCGTCACGGGATTGTTGGTCATGACCGCCGGCTGCGCATTGTTCATTCCCGCCTCATCGCAAAGCCTTTTTGGGCTGTTTCTCCTGGCGCTGTTCGTCCTGGCAGCCGGCATCACCACCGTCCAGGTGGTTGCCAATCCGCTGATTTCCATGCTGGGCAAGCCTGCCACGGCCAGCAGCCGATTGACCTTTGCCCAGGCGTTCAATTCTCTCGGCACCACCATATTCCCTTACGTCGGATCGATACTGATTTTGGGAACCTTGGCGAAGGTCGATCCGAAGAGCTTGTCGGGCGCAGCGCTTAATGCCTTTCGCACCGCGGAGACGCGCGTCATCGTGCACACTTATGTCGGACTCGCGATCGCGTTGGCGCTGATCGCGGCGGCCGTTTGGTGGTACCGCAAGGCGTTGGTCGAGCCGCGAGCCTCGCACACGCCGATCCTGCGCGCCTTCAACCTGTTGACGCGTCCGCGCTTCGCATTCGGCACCCTCTGCATCTTTCTCTACGTCGGCGGCGAAGTGGCGATAGGATCGCTCATCGTCAACTACCTCATGCAACCCAACACCTTGGGGCTGGGCGCCGAGGCCGCGGGCAAGCACATTCAATTTTACTGGGGCGGCGCCATGGTCGGGCGCTTCATCGGCTCCTATGTGCTACGGATTTTTTCGCCGGGCAAGGTTTTGGCATGTGTTGCGGCCAGCGTCATTGCCTTGCTGACGATTTCCGCCAACACGTCGGGCGCGCTGTCGGCGTGGTCGCTGCTGGCGATTGGACTGTTCAACTCCATCATGTTTCCAACCATCTTCACGCTCGCCAACGAAGGTCTCGGCGAACGGGCGGCGGAGGGCTCGGGCGTGATTTGCATGGCCATCGTGGGCGGCGCCATCGTCCCGCTCATTACCGGCAACGCGGCCGATCTGTGGGGCTTGAAATACGCGCTGGCCGTGCCGGCCGCCTGTTATTGCGGCATTCTCCTGTTTGGATGGTTTGCCCGGCGGCCGTTGCCGGCGAGCGCCACGTTCAGATCGGGTCGCGAAGCCGCGACATAGCGATAAATTTCGCCATGAGTAGACTTGATGCCTACCCATTCGCAGGAGGCCGTCATGGCAGATATCAGCTTGAAGGGCAGCGAGCGCGCAGCCATGCCCGGCGCGCGCGAGGTGGCGCCGGCGGATCCGGCCGAACGGCTCGAAGTGACGGTGCTGGTGCGCCGGCGCGCGGGTGAGGCGCTGCATACTCGAGCGGCACAACTCGCAGCGGGTACGCCGAGCGCGGCTTACTTGACCCGCGAGGAATTCGCGGTACGGCATGGTGCCGACCCCGCCGACATGGCAGCCGTGCGCGGCTTTGCCGCGGAGCGGGGATTGGCCGTGGTGCACGAGCATGCGGCACGACGTACCGTGATGCTCTCGGGCACGGTGGCGCAGTTCAATGCCGCCTTCAATGTTCAGCTAAAGCGCATGCAGCACGAAAGCTGCAGCTATCGCGGCCGCACCGGCAGTATTGTGTTGCCAAGTGCGCTCGAGGGCGTGGTCGAGGCGGTGCTGGGTCTCGACAGCCGCCCGCAGGCCAAGGCTCATTTCCGGGTCCGGCCGGCGGCGAGCACGGCCGCCTCCTTCACGCCGACGCAGGTCGCGTCGCTATACGGCTTTCCCGCCGGCAGCGGTGTTGGCCAGTGCGTGGCGCTGATTGAACTGGGCGGAGGGTTTCGCCCCGCGGACCTCGGCACCTATTTCAAGGGACTCGGCGTGGCTTCGCCCACCGTGACGGCCGTGTCGGTCGACCACGCACAGAACACGCCCACGGGCGATGCGAACGGCCCGGATGGCGAGGTGATGCTCGATATCGAGGTGGTCGGCGCGATCGTGCCGCAAGCAACCATCGCGGTTTACTTTGCGCCCAACACCGACGCGGGCTTTCTCGATGCCATCACCACCGCGATTCACGACACGACCCATAAACCCTCGGTGATTTCCATCAGTTGGGGCGGGGCGGAATCGAGCTGGACTGCGCAGGCGATGACGGCAATGGACGATGCCTTTCAGGCGGCCGCGACGATGGGAATCACGGTATGCATTGCCTCGGGAGACAACGGCTCCGGCGACGGGGTCACGGACGGCGGCGATCATGTGGATTTCCCTGCCTCGAGTCCGTTTGCGCTCGGCTGCGGCGGCACGACGCTCAAGGCCGCCTCGGGCGCCGTCGGCGGTGAGGTGGTTTGGAACGATGGAACGAGCGGCGGCGCAAGCGGCGGCGGCGTCAGCGCGGTTTTTGCCAAGCCTGCTTGGCAGGCGAATCTGAGCGCCGTGACGACTCGAGGAACTCGCACTGCCCTGGCGATGCGCGGCGTGCCGGATGTTGCCGGCAATGCCGATCCTGAAAGCGGTTATCAAATATGGGTCGACGGCAGCGCCAGCGTCATCGGCGGAACGAGCGCGGTGGCGCCGTTGTGGGCGGGGCTGGTCGCGCGAGTCAACCAACTCTCGGGCCGTTCTGCCGGCCTCGTCAATCCCAAGCTCTACCAAACGCCCACGGCGTTACGCGACATCACCTCCGGCAATAACGGCGACTTTGCCGCGGCCTCGGGCTGGGATGCTTGCACGGGATTGGGCAGTCCGAACGGCGCGGCACTGCGCGGCGTGATCTGAGCCGCGCCGCGCAACCTCATCGGAAATGAAACGATCCGCCCGTGCCGAACAGGCCCAGTAATCCGATGACGATCAAGTACAGCGCGACGATGTAATTCAACAATTTTGGCATCACCAGAATGAGGATGCCGGCGATCAGCGCGACCAGCGGCGCGAGACTCAGATTAATGTTCATGGCGTACTCCGTGGCCGGGAGTCGCCCGGCGCGTCATTGAAATAATTTCAAAGCATTTTGCAGCGTATTCCACGCTCCCCACAATAACGGAATTCCCACCAGGAGCCACATAATTCCAAGCCGCGCCTTCATGGTTACTTACCCCCGGCCGGCGCCGCCGCGGGCGCTCCGGCCTTGTAGTGATACTTCGAATTGACCGGACGCATCGCGAAGTTGCAAATGAATCCGATGAGCAGCAGAGCGCACATGATGTACATGGTGACCGTATAGGCCTGCGCCTTCGGCACCCCATGATCGATCTGGTAGGCACGAAGGTAATTGACCAACACCGGACCGAAAACGCCCGCGGCCGACCACGCCGTCAGCAGCGCGCCGTGAATTGCGCCGACCTCCATCGTGCCGAAGACATCGCGCAAGTACGCCGGGACGGTGGCGAAGCCGCCGCCGTACATGGAGATGATGACGCAGAACGCGCCCACGAATAACGGTATCGAACCGATGTGGCCGGCCGTGGGTACCAGAAAATACAGCACGATGCCGAGCGTGAAAAACACCATGTAGGTGTTGCGCCGGCCGATGAAGTCCGAGGTGCTCGCCCAGAAAAATCGGCCGATCATGTTGAACAGGCTCATCAATCCGACGAAGCTCGCGGCGACGATGGCGGTGACGCGGCCCGGAAACATTTCCTGGATCATCGGCGACGCCTGACCGAGGACGCCGATCCCGGCGGTTACGTTCATGCACAACACCATCCACAGCAGCCAGAACTGCGGAGTCCGCCAAGCGACGGCTGCCGACACGTTTTCCGTCGTTACCAAGGTCTTCGGATGCTCTGACGGCACCCACCCGGCCGGCCTCCAGCCCGGGGCGGGAACCCGAACGCTTACCACGCCGATCATCATGAACATGAAATAAATGACGCCCATGGTGACGAAGGTTTCCAGCACGCCCTTGGAGGTTGCCGTCGCGAAATGCTTCATCAGCAGCACCGACAGCGGCGCTGCAATGAGAGCGCCGCCGCCGAATCCCATGATGGCCATGCCGGTGGCCATGCCGGGGCGGTCGGGAAACCACTTGATCAGAGTTGAGACCGGCGAGATGTAGCCGATGCCAAGCCCGCAGCCGCCCAACACGCCGTAGCCCAAGTAAATGATCCACAGTTGATGCATCCGGATGCCAAGCGCGGAAACCAGGAATCCGCCGCCGAAACACAGCGCCGCGGTGAACATGGATTTGCGCGGCCCCACCCGTTCCACCCAGCGGCCGAAGACGGCGGAGGACAATCCCAGAAACACGATGGCGATGGAAAAAATCCAGCCCACGTCTTTCAGATTCCAATCGCCCGGTGCCGAATCGGTCAGGCCAATGAGTCTTGTCAGCGGCAGATTAAAAGTAGAAAAAGCGTAGGCTTGGCCGATGCAAAGATGCACCGCGAGAGCCGCGGGCGGCACCAAAAAGCGGTTGAACTCGGGACCGGCGACGGTGCTCTCGCGATCGAAAAAAGATGACATAAGTGGCCCTATCCTTCTTTATGCTTTGTTGCGGGGCGAGATATATGTGTACGCGAGTTCGAATATTGCGCCATTTCCAGCGATTTTGTCACCCTTCTCGTTCGCAGCGCGGCAGCAGGTCCTGCGACCTGGGTCACACTCGGGCGTGAGATGGGGTGCGCGCCGTGCGCCACGGGCGCATAAGTTGAAAACCGTGACTTCAGCTAACGAACCGGCCGTCGGAAACCCGTAATTTCTCAGCCGATCATGCGTAAACCTCAGTGTGCAAGCCGGGGAGTTCCCGGAGCGGGAATCGCGGGCATCCTGGCCCTGCTGCTGCTGTCCTGCACGCTGGCGTTCCAGCCGGCTGCAGCCGCTTGTATCCCGAATGCGGATCCGGCGATCCGCGCACTGCAGACGCTGGTCGACCAGGACGCCAATGCCGCCCTCAGAAAAGTCGCGGCCCTTTTGAAGGCCGAACTCGCAGCCCCGGACCCGAATACGCAGCGCCTCGCCTCGCTGTACAGCGTGCAAGCCCAGGCCTACAGCATCCTCGAGCTGGAGTCCAAGGCGCGCGACGCCGTCTTCAAGGGCCTGAAGTTCGCGACCGACAACACCGATCCGATACGAGTCATGCTGTTGTCGCTGTACGCGGAGAATGTGTACGACCAGGCCGGAATCGCCGCGGCGGCCAAGGTCACGGAAGAGGCGCAAGCCGTGCAAAGCCGCGGCTCGCTCGAGGACATCTGCCTGCTGATCGGGCGCGGCCTGTTGCAATACCGTCAGGACCGCGAGGATTTGGCGATCGGCAGCCTCACGCAGGCGTATCGCTCCAGCACCACGCCGGCGTTCGCCGAGCCGCATGTGCTGGCGGCCGCCGTGCTCGCCACGGTGTTGCGCAGCATGGGCGATTATCCGCAAGCCCTGGCCCTCAATCAGGAAGCGATCGATTGGGACACGGCACAGCATGCACCGCTCGCGCTGTCGGTCGATCGATTCCTGCGCGGCAGAATCTTGACCCTGATGCAAAAGTACTCGCAGGCCATCGATGAGTTCGAGGACGCGCGCAAGCTGAGCTCAATGCTCAATGATACTCAGGGGGTCGCGTTTGCGGACGTACGCATCTGCGAAGCCCGCATCGAACTGGGGCAACTCATCAAGGCGCGCTCGACCTGCGAGAACGCGTTGTTTACCTTCATCGCATCCAGGTTTTCCGACGAGGTCAAGGAGACCGAGGCGCTGCTCGCGCGCATCGACCTGGCGGAAGGTCATCCTGAAAAGGCGCTGGCGACCTTGAACGAGGTGCTCGATCACAGCGGCACCGACGTGCTGCCGTATCGCGTCGCCTCGCTGTATCAATGGCGCGCGCGCACCAACGCCGCGCTGCATAACTACCGCGACGCCTACAACGACCTGGCGGAATACATGCGCCGCTACGTGGCGACCAACGACTCCGACCGGACCAAGCAAGCGGCCGCGCTGCGCGCTCGATTCGAGACGGATCGCGAGATTGAACGCAACGCGCTGTTGAAACGCGAATTGGACCTGTCGCTCGAACAATCCCAGCGCCAGGCGCAGCAATTGCGCTGGAATGCGATTGCGGCGGTTTCGGCGGTTCTGGTGATCGCGCTGCTCATGTATTTTCTGGTCAGCAACTTGCGCTTCCGCCAACAGCTGGTGCGATTGGCGAGCCTGGACGGGCTAACGGGGCTGCCGAACCGCCGCCGTACGGCGGAACTCGCGGGCGAGGCGCTCAGCGCGGCGACAGCTGCGGAAAAGCCGCTCACCGTCGCGATCATCGACATGGATCACTTCAAGTTCATCAACGATCGCTGCGGGCATGCCACCGGCGACTATGTGCTGCGGGAGTTTGCGCGCCTGGGCCGGGAGTCGATTCGGGCCGGCGATGTACTCGGCCGCTGGGGCGGTGAAGAATTCCTGCTGATCATGCCGGACGCAACCGCCGATGTGGCGATGGCTACGCTCGAGCGGCTGCGAACGTTGGTATTCGGCATCAACCTGCCGCCTTCCGGCGCGGGACTGCGCGTGAGCTTGAGCGCAGGCCTGGCGGTGCGCGAGAGGCAGGTGCGCTCGCTGGATGAACTCATCGCGCGGGCGGACGCCGCGCTCTACTTGGCGAAGAACGAAGGGCGCGATCTGGTGCGCCTCGCCGATGAGAAATTCCTGACGACCTCGGGCATTCGGCGCGCTACGCGCCAGTAACCCCCTGCCGCGGTAACTGACCGACGCTGCGGCCAGGCAATGCCGCCGAAGTCATGCGTGCACGGCGATATCGAAGGTTATTCCGGCCTTTGCCAGCCGCTCGACCAGAGTTTCTCCCAACCCGGTCACGGGCGTGAGGACCCCGCCGCCGGCGAACGGCTTGATCGTGGCGATGCCTGCCCCCAGGCTCGCCAGCACGAATGCGGACTCGCACAGGCACTTGACCGTGATGCGATTGCCCGCATCGCCTTGTCCTTTTAGCACCCCGCGCACGCGGCCGCCGTTCTTGCCGGTGGCGATGAACTCGCATTCGAAAAAGCCTTCGTTCATGACCTTCTCTGACGGCCCCTCGCCGGGTTTTGGCAGCAACCGCTGGAGAATTCGGCGTCCGAATCGCGTCGCCGTAATCGATTCGAACACCTTGCCGCCAATCACCACGCTGCGCGCTGCTCGGGAGCTCCCGAACTTGGAATATTCCTGATAATCGAAACGGGTACCGAGCAGCGCTTGAGTGCGGCGTACGATGCGCGTATTGATCGATCCCATGAGAAACGGAGCCAGCCATTTCTCGAGGGGTTCGTCGTAGCGAATGCCGGCCGGGTCTGCGTTGCGGCCGCGTTCCTCCGCCGTATGCGCGGCTGGATCCGGATCCAACAGAAAGGGATCTCTGGAAACAGCGAGTTGGTTGGTGTCCAGCATATGGAACAACGACGCCACCGTTCCTCCATTGATGCCGCCGCCGACGCGAAAATATGCGGATATGCTCAAGGATTGCGCGTGCAGCGTGTCGCGCACGTACCGGTCGGTCAACCAAGCGCCGAAATCAGACGGGATCGAATCGAAGCCGCAGCCAGGCACGATGCGAGTACCGTCGGCAGCCGCCTGCGCGTGATGCCGATCGATCTGCCGCCGGATCCACGGGGTCTCGCCGGTGATATCGCAGTAATGGGTGCGGTTGCGCACGCATGCGTCAACCAGCTTTGTGCCATAAAGACCAAAAGGTCCCGCGGTACTCGCGACGACGCGGGTCTGCCGTGCCAGCTCGGCCAGTGCAGCGTCATCGTCGGCCTCAGCAACCAGCACATCCGCGCCCGCAAAATTGATGCTATCGAGCTTGGAGCGGTCTCGTCCGGCGATGGCCCAGGATAAGCCCGCAGGAGCAAATCGCCTGCAATATTCCACGGTCTGCCTACCGGTGAATCCCGAGGCTCCATACAGCACGAGGTCGTATTTGCGGTCAGTCATGCGGTGGTGCCCAGGAGAGGACTCGAACCTCCACGAATTGCTCCACTGGTACCTGAAACCAGCGCGTCTACCAGTTCCGCCACCTGGGCAAGATGGGTCCGCCTCACGCGAGGCGCAGAAATGTACGCACTGGGTTGGTGCTTGTCAATCTAATGAGGCCCCGGCCTCCGGGGAGGCATGGCAGCGCATGCTAAACTCGAAAACAGGGTGTCAGAACGAGCAAATGGGGCGAATGAGCGACAAGAAAGCCGGCGCGCAACCCACCGAGATCGATCCCGGATTGAGACAGCGGTTCTTGCACGGCATGAGCCACGCCGCGTGCACCGTGAACGTGGTTACCACCGACGGCGCCGCGGGCCGCCACGGCGTCACGGTATCGGCGATGGTGTCGGTCTCCGCCGATACGCCGCAGCCCACTTTGCTCGTCTGCATTCACCATCGCAGCGCGGTTGCTGCCGCCGTGCTCGAGAATGGCGTTTTTTGCGTCAACGTGCTGCGCGACGACCAGGCGCATATTTCCGATAATTTTGCGGGCCGCAGCGGGGCTCGCGGCGCGGCGAAATTCGACTGCACCGAATGGACCACGCAGGTCACGGGCGCGCCGCGGGTTCTCGATTCCTTGGTGGCATTCGACTGCCGCGTCACCGCCAGCGAACGCGTTGGATCGCATTTCGTGGTTTTCGGTTCCGTGCAGGATATTCACGTCGCCGGCACCGGAGCGCCGCTGATCTATGCGAATCGCGCCTACGGCGTGCCGCGCCGCTTTCATCAACGGCGCACGGCGAGAAGCGCCGCGGCGAATTTGTCGCTCACCCTCGGCTGCTATCAAGTATTCGCGCCCTTCGTGGTTCCGGCCCTGGTCGCACGGCTGACGAAGCTGCATCCCGGCATCGCGCTGACGCTGCTCGAGTCCGATCAAGAGCACTTGATTGCCAGTCTGCGCCGCAACGATGTCGAGGTCGCGCTGCTCTACGACTTCAACTTGAGCGGCGATTTGAATATTACGCCGTTGGCCGAGCTGAGCCCCTATGTGCTCCTTCCCGAAGGCCATCCCTTGAGCCTGGCTGCAAGCATTGCACTCGAGGACTTGGTGCGCGAGCCGATGGCGCTGCTCGATTTGGAACCGAGCCGTGAATATTTTCTGTCTCTTTTCAGAAACTGCAACCTCGAACCCACGATCGGCTTTCGCACCAAATCGCTGGAAATGGTGCGCGGCTTCGTCGGGCACGGCCTCGGCTACAGCATTTTGGCAACCAAGCCCGCCAATAACATGACTTACGATGGGCGCGCCTTGGTTGCCCGCCCCTTGAGCGTTGCGGTGAGCAACAGCCGGCTGGTGCTCGCGACCTTGGCCAGCCGCCGCCTGAGTCCTATGGCATTGGAATTTGCAGCGCATTGCCGTTCTTTTTTTGGGACCGCGGAGCCGCGAATTCCGGCATAGCGAGCGACCGCCGCGTCAATTTGCGCCTCCCGGGAGCGCAAAACTGATAATCTGGCGCGGTAAATCCCGTCCACGCAACAGTGGAAACCGGAGATTTGCCCCCACCTTACAGGTCTCATGAATGCATTGTCCGAATTCCTTTAACACCCCATGACACGGCGCGGCTCGAGCGGCCCGTCACGGCCCAAAACCCCCCGCACTGCCAAACCCGCCGCCAACTGGCGCGGCGAGGATCCGAATCTAGAATTTGAAAAGTTGCGCTACGCCGACCCGATCGCGAGCCGTGAACTGCTGCTGAAGCATCTGCGCGAGGCGCCGGAACCCTTGAGCGCGGCGCGGCTTGCCAAACGACTGGGCTTGAATTCCGAGGCGCAACGTCACGCGCTGAGTAAACGCTTGGGCGCGATGGTGCGCGATGGCCAGGCCATCGAAGGCCCCAATGGTTTCGCGATCGCCGGCGACGGCGAGCGGGTCGCGGGGCGCGTTCGCGGACGCGCGAACGGCGATGTACTGGTGCTGCCGGATGACGGATCGGCGCCGTTGGTGCTGGCGCGAGCCGACACGGCGACGCTGATGCAGGGCGATCGCGTGGAGGCGCTCGCGGTCGGTATGAATGAACGCGGCAGGCGCATTGCGCGGCTGATCCAGCGCATCGGGGATGCGCCGGCGTTGATCGGCGGAGTCTGGCATGCCGGTGAGAGCCGCGGGCGCGTTGAGCCGGAAGATCCCGGCCATTGGTACACTGTTGAGGTGCCCATGAGCGAGCGCCATGGCGCGCGCGACGGCGATGAGGTCATTGTCGAGGTGACCAAGCGTCCGCAGGGCGAGTCCCCGGCACAGGGGCGCATCGTCGAATTGCTCAATGATTTGCGGCCCGCGGATCTCGCAGCGCGGTTTGCGATCTTGAGACATGACCTGCCGCAGGAATTCCCGCCCGAGGTGCTGCAGCAGGCGAACCGCTTTGCTCCCGAGGTAACCCCCGCCGATATCGAGGGCCGCGTGGACTTGCGCGCGCTGCCGTTGGTCACCATCGACGGTGAGGATGCGCGAGATTTCGACGACGCTGTATATGCCGAGGCTCAAGCCGGCGGCGCATGGCGCTTGATCGTGGCGATCGCGGATGTCAGCAATTACGTGCGTTACGGCACGCCGCTGGACTTGGAGGCGCGCTCGCGAGCCACCTCGGTATATTTTCCGGATCGGGTCATGCCGATGTTGCCTGAAAATCTCTCGAATCATCTCTGCTCGCTGATGCCGCGCGTGGAACGCCTGGCATTCGTCTGCGACATGCATGTGAGCAGGTCCGGTAAATTGAGCAAGTCGCGATTCTACGAGGCGGTCATCATTTCGCATGCCCGCCTGACCTACGCCCAAGCCTGGAGCTATTTGCAGGATCCCAAGAAGCATGCGCTCGACGTGGCGCCGGCGGTGGGCACGTCGCTGCAGACGTTGCACGCGGTGTATGGCGCGCTCAAGCACGCGCGCGATGCGCGCGGCGCGTTGGACTTTCGCGGCGGCGAAGTCAAGGCGCGCATCGGCGCGAAAGGCACCATCGAAGGTTTCTATGCGGTCACACGCAATGATGCGCATCGCCTGATCGAGGAATGCATGATCGCCGCCAACGTCGAAGCCGCGGTGGCGCTGCGTTCCTCCAAATCCAAAGGGCTGTACCGTGTCCACGGTCAACCCGAGGATAAGCGCGTCACCGAGCTGCAGAAGGTGTTGACCGCGCTGCAGGTCAATGCGCAGTTCTCGGAAAAGCCCACGCCGCGCGAATTTCGTCAGTTGGTGGAGCGCCTCACCTCGCGGCCCGACGGTTTGTTGCTCGAGGGTTTGATCATCCGCTCTCTGGCCCAAGCCGTGTATCAGCAAACCAACATTGGACATTTCGGCCTCGCGCTCGAGGAATACGCGCACTTCACCTCGCCGATTCGCCGCTATCCGGACCTGCTGGTGCACCGGGCCATCAAGGCCGCGGTGCTGCCGCAGTCGTCCTCGGGACATGCCTACAGCGCGGCTGAATTGCAGGTGCTGGGCGCGGAGAGTTCGCAGCGCGAGCGGCGCGCCGACGATGCCTCGCGCGATGTCATGGGATATCTCAAGTGCTTGTACATGCAGCCGCGCATCGGCGAGACTTTCGATGCGACGATTTCCAGCGCGCTGGAATTCGGCCTATTCGTTCAGCTGAAGGAAATGCCCATAGACGGCCTGGTGCACATCTCGGCGATTCCCGGCGACTATTGGGAACTCGAGGCCGGCGGTATGGGCTTGGTGGGACAACGCACCGGCCGGCGCTGGCAGTTGGGCGACTCGGTGCGGGTGCGCCTCAATCGGGTCGACCTGACTCAGCGGCAAATCGACTTCGAACTGGTGGATGCCAATGCTTCGGCCAGCCGCGGCACCGTGCGCGCGCCGAGAACGGGGGCAACGCGCGGCGCCCGGCGCGGCGCAAGCCGAGGAGGAAGAGCGCAGGGCGGCGGCAAGCGCGGCGGCCGTGGCTGATTCGAAGCGCAACTATATTTATGGTCTGCATGCCGTGAACGCCGCGCTCGAACGGGCGCCCGAACGCGTATTGGAGCTCTGGATCGCGCAGCCGCGCGAATCGGAAGCACGCGTTCGCGAACTGAAGGAGCGGGCGCAGCGTGCAGGAGTGCATGTTCATGCGGCATCACCCGATGTCCTCGGCAAGCTCGTGGGCGCGGTCGTGCACCAGGGCGCCGTTGCTGCAATGCGACCTCTGAAGAGCTGGGACGAGCATGACCTGATCGACTTGCTCGATCGACTGCAGGTCGATCCGCTGTTGCTCATCCTCGACGGGGTTACGGACCCGCACAACCTGGGAGCCTGCATGCGGACGGCGGATGCCGCCGGCGCCCATGCGGTGATTATTCCGAAAGATCGAGCCGCCACCCTCGACGGCGCCGCGCGCAAAGTGGCGGCAGGAGCCGCCGAATTCATCCCTGTCGTCAGTGTGACCAATCTGGCGCGCACGCTGGGGGCGCTCAAGCAACGGGGTATTTGGATCGTGGGGACCGAGGGTGAGGCATCCCAATCGCTGTATTCGGCCGACTTCAAGCGCCCGCTGGCCTTGGTCCTGGGGGGCGAGGGCAGCGGCATGCGGCGTCTAACCCGCGAAACTTGCGATTTTCTGGTGCGGATACCCATGGCAGGCCATATGGAGTCTCTGAATGTCTCGGTAGCGGCAGGAATAGCCCTATTTGAGGTCTTGCGGCAACGCGCTGGTTGACCAAAACCGGCTTTAAACGTATTCTTCGCGCTCTTTTTTGCCGGGTGACCGGCTTCGATTCCTTGCCTCACCGCTCGCAACGGGAGGCTCAATCCACAAGGAAATACAATGCGACACTATGAAATTGTGCTTCTGGTGCATCCGGACCAGAGCGAGCAAGTTCCGGCGATGGTCGACCGCTACAAAGGCATGATTGCTGCCGGCGGCGGCGCGGTGCATCGCTTCGAAGATTGGGGCCGGCGTCAGCTGACCTTCCCGATCTCCAAAGTGCACAAAGCGCACTACATCCTCTTGAACATCGAGTGCGATCAAAAGACTCTCGCTGAGCTGACGGGTTCTTTCCGCTTCAGCGATGCGGTGCTTCGCAGTCTGGTGGTCAAAATGGACGAGGCGGTCACGGAGGCTTCGCCGATGGCGCGGGCCCCGGATGAAAATGCCCGTCGTCATGACGATTTCGGCGATGAAGGCGACGAGGACGACATGCCCATGGGCATGCGCTAAAGGAGCACACACATGGCACGTTTTTTCCGCCGCAAGAAGTTCTGCCGATTCACGGCAGATGACGTCAAGCAGATCGACTACAAAGATCTCGCGACGCTCAAGAGCTACATCACGGAAACCGGCAAGATCGTTCCGAGCCGCATCACGGGCACGCGCGCGCATTATCAGCGCCAGCTGCAGCTCGCGATTCGCCGCGCGCGCTTTCTTGCCTTGCTGCCCTACACAGATCAGCACTAAATCGGCGCAGGCACATGGACATCATATTGTTGCAGAAGGTCGCGAACCTCGGTCAGATCGGGGACCGCGTCAAGGTCAAATCCGGGTACGCGCGAAATTACCTGGTCCCCACCGGACGCGCCACCATGGCGACCGCGGAAAACATCGCCAAGTTCGAAGCACAGCGCCATGAGCTCGAAGCCAAGGCCGGCCAAGAGTTGGCCGCGGCGCAAGCCCGCGCCTTGAAGTTCGAAAACTTCAAGCTGGAACTCAAGGCCAAGGCGGGCGCCGAAGGCAAGCTATTCGGCTCCATCGGCACCGCGGACATTGCCGAAGCGGCGGTCAAAGCGGGCCAGCCGATCAGCCGCAGCGAAGTGCGCATGCCGACGGGTCCGATTCGAGTCACCGGCGATCATCAAGTTCAGCTGCATCTGCACACGGACGTCGATGTGACATTGCTGGTCTCGATCGTCGCCGAAGAGTAGCGGGCGGCTCGCGAAGCGCATGTCCGCTCGCGTCATCAATCGAACCTTGGGCGCCGGCGACGGCCTCAAGCTGCCGCCGCATTCCATCGAAGCGGAGCAATCGGTCCTGGGCGGCCTGATGCTCGATGCCGCGGCCTGGGATCAAGTCGCCGATCGGGTCACGGCCGAGGATTTCTACCGCAACGATCACCGCTTGATATTCGAAGCAGTCGCCGTGCTGATCGAGCGCAGCCAGCCCTGCGATGCCGTCACCCTGTCCGGTCATTTGGAAAGTCTCGGGCTGCTGGACCAGGTCGGCGGTCTGTCCTACCTCGGTGGTCTGGCGCGCGACACGCCGACCACCGCCAACATTCGCGCCTATGCGGACATCGTGCGCGAGCGCTCGGTGTTGCGCCAGTTGATCACGGCCGGAAACCACATTGTCAGCTCAGCTTTGGATCCGGAAGGCCGCGAAGCGCGCGAGGTGGTCGATGAGGCCGAGCGCGCGGTGTTCGAGATCGCCGAGAAAGGCTCGCGCGGCAAGGTCGGCTTCAGAGCGGTCAAGAGCATTCTGCCGGATGTGGTGAATCGCATAGACGAGCTGTACCACTCGGACGGATCGCTGACCGGCATCGCGACCGGATTCAAAAAGCTCGACGAGATGACATCGGGCCTGCAGCCCGGGGATCTCATTATCATCGCCGGGCGCCCGTCGATGGGCAAATCCACGCTCGCGGTGAATATTGCAGAAAATGCGGCGCTGGGCTCGAACAAGTCGGCTGCGATCTTCAGCATGGAAATGTCGGCGGAATCGATCACGCTGCGCATGATTTCCTCGCTGGGCAGAATCAATCAAAGCAACCTGCGCTCCGGCCGCCTCGAGGAACAGGATTGGCCGCGCATCGACTCCGCCATGACGCAGTTGGGCAACGCGAAAATCTTCATCGATGAGACTCCCGCGCTTACGCCCACCGAAATTCGCGCCCGGGCGCGCCGTTTGAAGCGCGAGCGCGGATTGGATCTCATCGTCGTGGATTACCTGCAGCTCATGCAAGTGGCGGGAACCAAGGAAAATCGCGCGACTGAAATCTCCGAGATCTCGCGCTCGCTCAAGGCGCTCGCCAAGGAGTTGAAGGTGCCGGTCATCGCGCTGTCGCAGCTGAATCGCGGCGTGGAACAGCGCGTTGAGAAGAAGCCGGTGATGTCGGACCTTCGTGAGAGCGGCGCGATAGAGCAGGACAGCGACTTGATTCTATTGATCTATCGCGAAGAAGTGTACGACGTGAACACCACGCGCAAGGGCATCGCCGACATCATCGTTGCCAAGCAGCGCAATGGCCCGACGGGCGATGTGCAATTGACGTTCCTGGGTCAATACACCAAGTTCGAAAATTACGCGCCGGAGTCATACGCGGAGGGCGTGTTTCGGTGATGTCGCGGTGAACATCCCGTGACCCCGATGGTGAGCGTGACGATTGATCTCGGCGCGCTGCGCAAGAATCTAGAAACCATTCGCCGCCTCGCGCCCGCGTCCCGCGTGATGGCGGTCGTCAAGGCCAACGCCTACGGGCACGGCCTCGTCGCGGTCGCGCGCGCGCTGCAGTCCGCGGATGCCTTGGCGGTCGCTCGCTTGGGGGAGGCACTGACCCTGCGTGAGGCGGGCATCAAGTCTCCCATCTTGCTGCTCGAGGGCGTGCTGGATGGTGAACAACTCGCGGCCGCGGCCGCTGCCGATCTGGAAATCGTCGTGCACTGCGCTGAACAAGTGCAGCTGTTAAGGGACGCGCCGCCCGGCGTTCGCTTCAAGATATGGCTCAAGCTCGACAGCGGCATGAATCGCTTGGGATTCAAGGGCGAGGCATTTCTGGCGGCGCACGCCGCAATGTGCGCGCTGCCTTGCGTGCAGCAGCCCTGCAACCTCTGCACCCATCTCTCGTCCGCCGATGCGCCCGAGTCGCCGACGACCGCCGAACAGTTGATGGTGTTCGAGGCCGCTACGCGCTCGCTCCCCGGGGCGCGAAGCTTGGTGAACTCGGCGGGGCTTCTCGGCTTCCCGGATTCGCAGGCCGACTGGGTAAGACCCGGGCTGGTGTTGTATGGCATATCGCCATTCAGGGGCACGAGCGGCGCGGAGCATGGCGTGCGGCCGGTGATGACGCTGCGCTCGCGCGTGATTGCCCTCAAAGATCTCGCGGCAGGGGAACAGGTCGGCTATGGAGGCGATTGGACCGCGACGCGTCCGACGCGCCTGGCGATCGCGTCGGTGGGCTATGGAGATGGCTATCCGCGCGGCGCCGCTTCGGGAACGCCCCTGCTGGTCAACGGCGAGAGAGCGGGGCTCGCGGGAAGGGTGTCCATGGATATGCTGGCCATCGACGTGACGGATGTGCAAAATCCCGTCAAGCTCGGCGACCCGGTGGTGCTGTGGGGCGATGGGCTTCCGGTGGAAGAAATTGCCCTGTGGGCCGAGACGATTCCCTACACGCTGGTCTGCGGCATCAGTCGACGAGTCGCCACGAACTTTCGCGATTAGATAGGGTTGCGTCAGAACAGCTACGTTGCGTCGGTTTGACCTGCCGTTACTTGACAGCGCAAAATCTTTCGGTGAACCCGCATACACCGCGCTTTCTTGCGCTGGGCGCGCTGCCGGTCGCGCTGTGCCTGCCATTTTCATCGCACGCAGAGTGCAAGCGCGCAACACTGGAACTTCCCGTGACCATATCCGGCACCCGGGCGCTGATGGACGCGAAAATCAACCGTCAAGATGTTCACCTGATCGTCGATACCGGTGCGTTTTTCAGCATGATGAGCGAGGCGACCGCTCGGGAACTCATGCTGAAGATCGGCCCTGCTCCCTATGGACTCTTGATGGAAGGAGTCGGCGGCAGCACTCAACCCTCGGTGGCGACTGCCAAAGTTTTTACCATCGCCAATGTGGACATCCCGCACGTCGATTTTCTGGTGGGCGGAAGCGAGGTTGGCGGCGGCAATGCCGGTCTGCTCGGTCAGAATTTTCTGATGAAGTGGAACGTGGAATACGATCTAGCCAAGGGCAGCATTCGTTTATTCAAAGACACGAATTGCGGCAAACAGTTCTTGGCCTATTGGATCCCGCAAACCGATCAGCCCTACACGGTCACCGATATTGAAAAGGTCACGCCGCAATTCCCATACGCCGTGGGACATACCTTTATCAACGGCGAGAAAATCAAGGTGATTTTCGACAGCGGTGCGTCGACTTCGCTGCTGTCGCTCAAAGCCGCGGCGCGCGCCGGCGTCAAGGTCGGCTCGCCCGGAGTCATCGATGGAGGCCTTGTCGGCGGAGTAGGCCGGAAAATGGTCAGGTCATATATCGCGCCCTTCGCAAGCTTCAAGTTTGCCGACGGTGAGGAGGTCAAAAACGCCCGCTTGCGAATCGCGGACATCGACATTGCATTCGCCGACATGCTGCTGGGCGCCGATTTCTTTCTGTCGCACCGAATTTTTGTCGCCAATACCCAGGACAAGGTGTATTTCACCTACAACGGCGGCCCGGTCTTCGATTTGAGGACAACCCCGCAGCGGGCGACGCCGGACCACGCCCCCGATGCCTCAGCGCAAGCGCCTGACGCTGCTCCAGACTCCCATTCGTCCTTGGGTCAACCCGAGGATGCCGGGGCGCTGGCCCGCCAAGGGACGGCCGCCGCGGGCCGCGGCGACCTCGAGCACGCGATCGCAGACTTGACGCGCGCGGTTGAACTTGCGCCGCAAAATCCTGATTACCTTTACGAGCGTGGACAGGTGCTTTTGCGCAGAAATGAACCGGGCAAGGCGCTGGACGATTTTGGCGCCACGCTGAGCCTCAAACCCGACTATATTCCGGCGCTGCTGAGCCGCGCGCGCTTGCGAATCAGCATGGGAAATATCCCCGCGGCGCGCGCCGATCTCGATTCGATCGATGAGCTTGCCGCCAAACAGGCTGACGTACGCTACGAAATGGCCTCGACATACGAGCGAGCCGGCTTATTGCCCGCCGCCATTGCGCAGCTCGACCTGTGGCTTGCTTCGCACCGCGACGACAGCCGCGCCGCCATCGCGTTGAGCGCTCGATGCGAAGCTCGCGCTGTCCTGGGCCAGGACCTGCCGGCCGCGCTGAAGGACTGCAACGCCGCGTACCGACGCAGCGACGCGCAAAGCCGAGCTGCTGTTCTCGACCATCGCGCGCTGGTCAGACTGCGCCTGGGGGATTTCGACAAGTCGATCAACGACTACACCGCCTCGCTCGAGATCCGGCCGAAAAACGCCGGGAGCCTCTATGGACGCGGTCTTGCCAAACTGAAAAATAATGATCGCAGCGGAGGAGAGGACGACATCGCGAGAGCCGTTTCGATCGCGCCCGGCGCGGCGGACAGCTACAAGAAAATGGGACTTGTCCCTTGAGCGGCGCCGGCCTTTGACCGATCCTCAGATGGCGTGCAACCATAGCCCCTTCAACGATGATCGGGGAGCGGACGCCATGGCACGAAACGCATTGCGGTATTCGATTCAGCGCGGGTTCATGGTCTGCATCGCGTTTTTCGGCCTCGAAGCGCTGTCTTGCGTTGCCAATGCCGCCTGTACCTTGGGGAAAATAGCCGAACTGAAACTCAACATGAGCGGCACGACGCCGGTGATCGGCGTTACCATCAACGGCAAAGACGCGAAGTTCGCCATCGACAGCGGTTCGTTCTACAACATCATCAGCGCGCCCGCAGCCGCGAATTCCGGTCTGCGCCTGATGCCGGCCCCCGCCTGGATTGCGGGCAAGGGAGCCGACGGCAAAGCATTGCTTTCAGTCGCCGTGGCGGACGACTTCATCTTGGGCGGCAATCTGCGCGTCAAAAATATCGAGTTCCTCGCCGGCGGTCATGATTCCGGCGCCGGAATCGACGGCGTGGTGGGTCAGTCCTTCTTCCAGAACTACGATGTTGAATACGACTTTGCCAACGGCATCATCCGGCTGATGCGTGCGGAGGGTTGTGGCGACGCGGGGCTTGCCTATTGGACGACCGCCAAGCAAACCTATTCGGTGGTGGACATCGATGCCATGACGCCTGCGCAACCGTTCGTGACGGGGTCCGCACTGCTCAATGGCGCGCAAGTTCGTGTGCTCTTTGACACCGGCGCCAATGCATCGAGGATCTCGCCGCAGGCGGCGCAGCAGGCCGGACTCAAAGCGGACCTCTCGGACCTCGTCGAGGCCGGCTATTCGCGCGGAATGGGAAGGCCGGCGATCATGACGCACCTGGCGTCTTTCACGAGTTTCAAGGTCGGGGACGAGGAGATCCGCAACCCGCGCCTGCGTGTTGGCGATACGCGCGAAGGCACCGATATGCTGCTGGGGACGGATTTCTTTGTTTCGCACCGGATCTACGTGTCGAGCACGCAGCACAAGATCTACTTTACGTACAACGGGGGCCGTGTGTTCAGCGCCTCCAGATAGGCGCTCAGAATGCGAAGCGCGCACCCATGGTCGGAGCCAGGTTGCTGTTGGCGAAGTAGGGCACCCCGGGACCGTGGGGAATGGCGATGGCCAGACCGCCGCTGACGTTCGAATAAGCTATGCCGGCGTAAGCATCGAAGCGTTTGGTGAAGTGATGATCCGTATAGAGCGACACTTCGTTGAGATTGCCTGCGCAGGAACTGCGAAAACCGGCCGCGGGTGAGCAGGTCGAGGGAATCCGAAAGTCGTTCTGGGTTTCCCGATAAAAGGACAAGGTGGTCTCGGTTTTGCTGTCGTAGGCGTATTTCACACCCGTCCAAAAGACCTGCACGGTCTTGGGAGAATCAAGATTGTTGTCCTCGACGCCGCTCAAGAGGTAGCCGCCCTGAGCCGAGGCGCCAATGCCCAAGGGGTTCGACGGGTTAACCTGCCGGATGCGTTCGTAGCCGGCAAAGAATTTGAACGGGTCCAAGCTATATTTGGCGGCCACCATCACCGCAGTGTTGTCCGTCACGATGCCGTATTCGCTGTTGCTGGTCGCGATCAGATTGGCGCCGTTGATGGGGTTGGTATTGATGCTGTTGAGCGTCGACTGATAGGGCTGCGTCGGACTCTCCGGTCCCAGTAAGGGGTTGAGCACGCTGATCGCCTGATAGACGCGTTGCACGACGAGGTCCGCGGAGAATCCCGCGTAGGTGCCGCCGAGGTCGAATCCGTAGGCCGAATTATGCGGCTGTTCCGGCGTACAGGTGGCGGCGGTCCAGGCGGCGGATGCTGAGTAACAGCCGCCCGAGCCATCCGTGAATTTATACATCGCGGCGAAATGCACCGAACCGACGGCGATGCGGTATTCAATGGCGTCGTCCCAACGAGCATCCTGGGTGTCGCCGCCGCCGGCCATGAGCCCGTTGTATCCGATGAACGAAAAGGAATAGGCACCGCCGGCCGGATCGTAGGCGAGCATCGCATCGGTACCGAGCGCGCGCTGCCGGCCGAAGGTCAGCGTCCCCAAGCTCGCGGACGATACCCCTCCGAGGAATTCATCATTGAAGGTTTGCCCCGCGCGCGAGCCGTCGCCGGCGAACGAGTAGCTGCCACGGGGCAGGCCGGCGTTGAGAGTATTGGTGGCTCCCAGGTTGGCAAGCTGGCCGGACTGCGGATTGATGCCGGTCGACGCGTTGAATACGACCGACCAGCCCTGCATAAACTCTTCCTTGGCCTTGATGCCGAGACCGGTCTGCGACAAGTTGTTGGGCGCAATGAGGAATCGAGACTGATTGCCATTGCGATTGACCAACGATTCGCCTTCATAGTTGTAAGCGTTTTCGGGCAAGCCGTGGCTGACCCAACTCACGCCGACGTCATAGGCGCCGTACAGAGTGATGCCGTACCAGCTCAATGGGCAATCGGTGGCGAAGAATTCCTTGGAGCTCGTGCAGGACGCTGGGGGAGCCGCGGTGCGCGGATCGGAAATTTCAGCTTCGGCGGCGCGCGCCGCGTAACTCATAACAAAAGTCGCACCGAGCGCCGCCAGCGCATACCCACAAAAAGATTGCATCGAGCTTTCCTCCGCATTGCCAGCAATCGTTATATTCAGTCATATATAGCACATCAGGAATTCGCCGATCATTGATGCTTTGACGCAGTCGCTACTTCGCTGCAGACTCGCAAAATGGGCTGGCCAGCACGGAAGGCGGTTTGGATTGCGCACTTGGGTGCGCTCGCGCTCAGTTCGGCGTGGCAGACGCCGCGGGTACTAGCCTCCCAGACTTGCACATTGGGCAAGGTCGCGCAGTTACCCGTCACGATGGCTGGCTATCGGCCGCTGATCACTGCAAAAATCAACAACCAAGAGGCGCGATTCGTCTTGGATAGTGGGGCGTTCTACAGCTTGATCAGTACGGCGACCGCCGCGGAATCCAACTTGAAATTAACGGCGGCCCCGTATGGCCTCAGACTTCAAGGTATCGCTATCTGACCTACAATGGCGGCCCGGTCTTTAATCTGACGAAACCAACTTCGGCGATCACAGTTCAGGTTGACCAAGAACAGAAAATCGAAGTGGCGAAAGACCAGGCGGCTAAAACCGAGGCGCCCGGAGGCCGTCAAGCGGGCGCGGTGCCGGATGTGCCGGTCGATCCAGACGTGCTTGCGCGACGGGGCGAAGCGTCTGCCGCAAGACTTGACTTCGAGCATGCGCTCGCCGACTTGTCGAAGGCGGTGGATATACGGCCCTACGATCCGGAGTACCTGTTCCAACGTGCATTGATCTATCGCCAGAGCGGTCAGGCGGCATGGGCGGCGGCGGATCTCGACCATGTGCTTGCGCTTGATGAGAGCTTTCTGCGCGCCTACATGCCTCGTGCGGAAATCCGGCTCCGCGATAAAGATGTAGAAGGCGCCATTGCCGATCTCGATGCAGTAGATCGGCTGGCTCCCAAGCAAGCTGACCTTGGGTTCGTGTTAGCCGAACGCTACGAAGCGGTGAATCGGTTTTCGCAGGCCATCGCGCAATATGACCTATGGATTCAGAGTCATCCGGTCGATTCGAAGATGGCTGAGGCGTTAGGGGGGGCGTTGCCGTGCCAGCGCAGTCCAGAACGAAGATCTCGCCGTCGGGCTGGCCGACTGCAACAAGGCCCTGAAGATTGCGGACAAGAAGAATCCGAATTACGGACATCTGTTCGATCGCGGCTTGCTTGAATTGCGCCAAGGGAACAATGACAAAGCCATTGCAGATTTTGAGGCGGCGGTAAAAACAATGCCTAAAAATGCTACCGCGCTGTATGGCCGCGGCGTCGCGAAAATGCGCAAAAACAGAACGGCGGAAGGTGAGGCCGACATGGCCGAGGCCGTCAAGATTGCGCCAAATATCGCTGCGCCGTTCACCGCGCGAGGCCTGGCGCCTTAATATTCGCAGCTTTCGAAACGGCTTAGCTTTCGAAGAACCCCATTTTCACGCCGGCCAATTGCACGACATCGTTGTCGTTCAAGCGGCGCGCCTGCGGTCCGATCGGCACCCCGTTGACCTGCGGATAGTCGTTCTCCTTGCCGCTGTCGACGTGCACGATGAAATACCCTTCCGATCGGCGCGTGATCGCGGCGACCTGAACGCCGGGGCGGCCCAAGGTGGTGAGCGCCTTGGTCAGTTCGAGTTCGCGGCCGGCGAAGGCGCCGCTCAGCACCTGCAGCTTTGCTTTTGGCAGCGCCGTGGCATTGTCCGGCACGCTCGGCCGTTTGGAAGCGACCGCCTTGGCGGCTTGATCCACCGCGGCGGCGACCTTGCGGATGCGGTCCTCGCCCTGCGAACTCGGCGTGATGACCATGGTCTTTTCAAATTCATCCTGCTCGACTTCGCCATCCTGGCTGTCGACGAAGCGAAGCTGGTGATGCCCCACGGTGATGACATCCCCGTGCTGCATCGCGTGCTTCTTGATCAGCTTGCCGTTGACGTAGGTGCCATTGGTGCTGTTCAAGTCCTCCAGAAAGGAGTCGTTCAAAATGTTGATGATGAGTGAGTGGTGACCGCTCACAGCCGGATTGTCGATACGAATATCGTTGTCCGGGAGGCGCCCAATGGTGTAGCGCTCTTTGTTCATGTTGTATTCCGCGAGGACGTTGCCGTCCAGGCTGAGCATCAGGCGTGCCATTCAGACTCCATTTCGCTAGCCGAACCATCCCAAGATTTTGTCAAATATACGCCGGTGCGCCGGGAACGGCTCCTCGACGTGCGCCATAATTACAGAGACATTATCCCGGCCGCCGTTATCGTTCGAAAGCTGAATCAACTGCTTAGCAACCGTATCAAGATTAGCACTAAAGGTGCTGATTGTTAAGTGAATGTCCTCATCTTCAATCATGTCAGAAAGACCGTCCGAACACAGTACGTAGTAATCACTTTTCTGCGCCGGTTGCTCGTGGATTTCGACTTCGACATTCTGCTCCACCCCGAGCGCCCGTGTAACATAATTCTTGTTGGTGGCCCGCTGGGCTTCTTGCTGGGAGTAGAACCCCCGGTCGACCAGCTCCTGCAGCAGCGAATGATCCAAGGTCATTTGCTCGAATCGGTTGTCCCGCAGCCGGTACGCCCGTGAATCGCCGACGTGGGCAATCGAGACCTTGTTGTCGTGGAAGAGACAGGCCACCACGGTGGTGCCCATGCCCTCGCATTGCGGCTGGGTTTTTGAGGTGTGGTAGATGATCTTGTTGGCTCTGTGAATCGCGTCACGCAGGATGATGCTGGGCCGCGTGAGTCCGGATTCCGGATCCCGGACCGTCAGATCCTCGCGCAGAAAGGCGTCCCGTACCAGGTTGATGATGGTCTTCACGGCGATGCCGCTGGCCACTTCGCCTGCGTTGTAGCCGCCCATGCCGTCGGCGAGCACGAACAGGCCGATGTCGGCCTCGCTGCCGATCATGTCTTCATTGTGCTCGCGGACCTTGCCCGTGTCGGTCAGCGCCACGCTGGCGATTTTGCCCTTCAAACTCATGAGCCTTTTGCCGCTTTTCGTATCATGTAGGTATCCACTCAAGGCGATCCGCTGGCGATTCGTGTTCGACAGTCATCCAAGGCTGCCGCCATTTGGGCGCCTGAGTCATACCGTGCTTCTGGATTCTTGGCCAGTGCTCGATCGATGATGCTCTCGACGCAGGCGGGCAAGTCCGGTCGGAATGCCCGCAGCGGCGGATGCGGCGCTTCGGCGATTTGCTGCATCAGGCCGGTCATCGAATCGGCGGTGAACGGAAGCTGGCCGGTCAATAATTGAAATAGGCTAACACCCAGGGAAAACAAGTCCGAGTGACCTGTCACAGTTCGTCCCTCGAGCTGTTCGGGCGACATAAAGCTTGGCGTTCCGAGAACAATTCCCGTTCTGGTGCTGCCCGCGCCGCTCAAGCGCGCAATCCCAAAATCCGTGATTTTCAATACGTCGGTGCTCGGGTCGTACATGAGATTGGCAGGTTTGATATCGCGGTGTACCACTTGCTGCTTGTGCGCAAACCCCAAGGCCTCGGCGGTGCGGCCGATGATCTCCAACACCTTGCGCGGTTCCAGCAAATTGTTGGATTTCGCATAGTCGCTCAGATGGCGGCCCTTCAAATATTCCATGGCGATATAGGCCAAGCCCCGTTCCTCGCCGACATCGTAGATCGTGACGATATTCGGGTGATTGAGCCTTCCGGCGGTTTCCGCTTCGCGAAAGAAGCGCGATCTCGCCTCCACCAGCTCGGCGTCGCTGAATTCCGCGGCGAGCGGAATCGCCTTGATCGCCACCATGCGATTGATCGCGGTATCGCGTCCCAGGTAGACGACCCCCATGGCGCCGCGGCCGATTTCGCGGTCGAGCTGATAGCGTCCGAGCCGCTCGACATCGGGCGCCGCCGCGGCAACCGCGGCAACCGCGGCCGAAGCGGGGCGTTCCTTGGGAGCCGCGCGCAGATTGGGTGTGGTCTCGCCCATGACGGCCTGCGAAACCGGCGTTGCGGGGGCCGCCGCCTTGGGCTTGCCCCGGTCCGTGTCCATGAGGCGGCGCAATCGCGCGGCGACGTCTTTGTAAGTGTTGTCGAAGCGCGCGAGGTGGCGGTAGACGGCGGTGGCTTGGGGGATTCGCCCGCGCTGTTCCATCTGGCTGCCGAGGGTGTAAAGGTCTTGCAGGACGGTGAGGTTGGGCTTTCGGCCCTTCAGCTCGGCAAATCGCTGTTCGAAGTTGTCGAGCAGCCGTGCGGTATCGGTTCCTACGGCTGTTCGCGCGGCGGGCATGGGAACGACCGGGGCGCTTTTTCCCACGCGGGACCAGAAGAAAAGGGCGCTCCCGGCAGCCAAAAGAGCGGCGCCGGGCATCCACAGCCAGCTAAGCGAGGGACGACTTGCAAGCAATGGGAGCAAAAGGCCGGCTGCGAGGATCCCAATGCCCACAATCGCTGCAATCAGTCCAAATTTCCGCATGCAATAAACATAATCCGAGACGACAAGCCCGGCAGTATAGGTGATCGGGAGACAATACCAGCAATGCTAAATTCACAAATCGGTGCTAAGTAGCCCATGGCGAAGTCGAAAGAGATATATGTCTGTCAGAACTGCGGCACCGCTGCGCCGAAATGGCAGGGACAATGCGCCGCCTGCGGCGAATGGAACACGCTAAGTGCGGAAACGCTGTCGGAACGCCCCCGCAAATCAACCCAGGCTAAGCGCGTGCAAAGCGACCCGTCGTCGCTCGCGGTTCTGGCCGCGGCCGAAGCGCCGCGCCTCTCGACGGGCTCAGGCGAACTCGACCGTGTGTTCGGCGGCGGCCTGGTGCCCGGATCCGTGACTCTGATCGGCGGCGAGCCGGGTATCGGCAAATCCACGCTCATGCTGCACGCTGCCGCGGCGCTCAACGCCTCGGGGGCGGTGCTGTACGCCACCGGCGAGGAGTCGGTGCAGCAAGTTGCGCAGCGGGCGCGGCGCCTAGGGCTGGAGGCGGCAACCGCACGGCTGCTCGCCGAAACATGCGTGGAGGACATCGTCGGCGCCGCCTCCGGTGTCGCGGCGCACGTGCTGATAGTCGATTCCATTCAGACCATGCATACCGATCGGGTGGAGGCGGCGCCGGGCGCGGTGTCGCAATTGCGCGAATGCACCGCGGAGTTGGTGCGCTTTGCCAAGTCGAGCGGCACCGCGGTGCTCCTGGTAGGACACGTAACCAAGGAAGGTCAAATCGCCGGACCGCGCGTGCTCGAACACATGGTCGACACCGTGCTGTATTTCGAGAGCGATACGGGCAGCCGCTATCGGGTGCTGCGTTCGGTGAAAAATAGATTCGGCGCCGCCAATGAAATCGGCGTCTTCGCAATGCTGGAGCACGGCCTGCGCGAGGTGACGAACCCCTCCGCGATTTTCCTGTCGCGGCATGCGGAGCCGGTCCCAGGCAGTGTTATCACGGTGATGCGCGAGGGAACGCGCTCGCTGCTGATTGAAGTGCAGGTGTTGGCCGACGAAGCCTTGAGCGCCAATCCGCGCCGTGTGGCGGTCGGCATCGACGGCAATCGTCTGACCATGCTGCTCGCCGTCGCGCATCGGCACGGCGGCCTTTTGCTGCATGGACAGGACGTGTTTGCGAATGTGGTGGGCGGCGTGCGTCTCGCGGAAACCGCCGGCGACTTGGCGATTGTGCTGGCCGCGCGCTCCTCCCTCAACAATCTGCCCGTGCCGGGTTCGCTCATCGTCTTCGGCGAGCTGGGACTCGCCGGCGAGATTCGCCCGGTGCCGTTCGGCGAGGAACGGTTGCGCGAGGCTGCAAAGCATGGCTTCAAGACGGCGCTGGTACCTGAGGCGAATGTGCCGCGGCGGCCGCCCGATGGCATGAGCGTGCGCGGCGTGGCGCGCCTGAATCAGGCGTTCGAGGCGATCTAGAGCCGCCGGCTCATGGCGGCGCCGGCTGCGGCGGCCGGATACGCACGGTTTTGATGGCGTTATCGCCGGTTTGCAGCACCTCGAGCATATAGTCGGCCATTTTCAGGGTGGTGCCCGGCTCCGGAATGGTCTCGAGAAATTCGACGATCAATCCATTCAGGGTCTTCGGTCCGTCGGTCGGCAGGTTCCAGCGCATGGAGCGATTCAGCGCGCGGATCGTAGCCGAGGCGCTGGCGACGAAGCTGCCGTCGGCTTCCGCATGCACGTCCTTGTGCATCATGGTGGCGGGATCGGTGGTGAATTCGCCGACGATTTCTTCGAGGATGTCTTCGATCGTCACCAGGCCCTGAATGTCGCCGTACTCATCGACCACGAATGCGATGCGCCGTTTATTGCGCTGGAAATTCAGCAATTGCGTGTTCAGGGTGGTTCCGGATGGGACGAAGTATGGTTCGCGTGCCTGGGCCGCGGCCGTCAATGTGTCAAGGTCAAGGTGGCCGCGCGCCAATTCATGCACGACCTGCTTCATATGCAACAGGCCGATGATGCGGTCGATTTCGCCCTGATACACCGGCAGGCGGGTGTGTTGACTCTGGCGCAGTTGCTCCAAGATCCGATCCCAATCGTCATCGATGTCGATGCCGATAATTTCATTTCTCGGCACCATGATGTCCTCGACGGTGGCATTCTCCAGGTCCAGAATGCTGACGAGCATCTGCTGGTGGCGCCGCGGAATCATCGCGCCGGCCTCGGCCACCACCGTGCGCAGTTCTTCGCTGCTCAAGGAGTTCGCCGCCAGCTGTCTTGAGACGCCGAACATTCGCAGCACGCCGTTGGCCAAGAGGTTGGTGAACCAAACGAAGGGATACAGCACGAACAGCAGCGGCGTGTAGATATACGCGGCCGGCAGCGCCAGGCTCTCCGGGTGCAACGCCCCGAAGGTTTTCGGCGCCACCTCGCAAAATATCAAGAGCACGAACGCCAGCAGCGCCGCGCCGAAGGCCACCAGGAATTCGCCGCCCAATTTCAAGGCGATAAATCCGACCAGAAGCGGCGCCGCGACATTCACCAGCGTGGAGAGCAGCAGAATCAGGCCGATCAGCCGGTCGGGACGCGCCAGCAAGGCTTCCGCCAGCCGCGCGCCGCGGCTGCCTTCGCTGGCCCGGTGCCGCAACCGGTAGCGGTTCAGGCTCATCAGAGCGGTTTCACTGCCGGCGAAGAACGCAGCGAGAATCAACAATCCCGCCAGCGCCGCGAACAAGAGTCCTAGGGACGGGTGTTCCATGCGCCGGAGTTCAACCCCAATGACGCCCGAACAAATCTTCGAGGACGAATTTCACGCCGAAGTATGCGGCCGCCAAAATTCCGAAACCGCTCAAGGTCCAGCGCACCGCAGACCGGCCGCGCCAACCGAAGCGCATTCGGCCGATGAGCAACACGCCGAATATGAGCCAGGCGATCAGCGACAGCACGGTCTTCTGCACCAGGTTCTGGGTGAAGAGATTGGTGACAAAGACGAAGCCGGTGATGAGCGCAAGGGTCAGCAATCCAAAGCCCGCCGCGACCAGCCTGAACATGATTTTTTCCAGCGCATCGAGCGGCGGCAATGCGCTCGGCAAATCGACGATGCGCCGCATGCGTAGCCGGCGATCCAGGATCACCAGCATGACGGCCGTGACTGCCGCGGCAAACAGCAGGGCGGCCGCGCCCATGGACAGAAGAATGTGCGCCGTGAGTTCCCAACCTACCGTGGCTTCGGCGTAGCTGCGCCCAACGCCGCCAAGACCGGTGCCGAGCGCAGCGCCCAGCGCCGCGCTCAACATCAGGATGGCGCCGAGCACGCGATTGTGTCTGTCGATGGAAATCAAGCAGGCCAGCACCGCGAGCGTCCATCCGAGCAACGACATCGCTTCGAGCAGGCCGATGGAGAAGTGCGCGCTCACGCGCATCATGTGCATGATCACATCGCTGTGGCCGATGACGGCGATGAGCGCCAGGATCCACGCGATCGGTTCCAGCCGCGGCTGTTTCACACTGCGCAACATGGCCCAAGCGCTTGACGCGTAAAGCAGGAACAGAATGATGGCGGGAATCACGGCTGGCCTAAATTGTGACTTTCCGATAATGACACAAGTAGAATAGCCGCACTATGTTTGACCGATTGACCAGCAGTCTGTCCGCGGCGCTCAAGTCGCTTTCCGGTCGCGGCCGGCTGTCCGAGGACAACATCTCCGAAACGGTGCGCGAAGTGCGGCTCGCGCTTCTGGACGCGGATGTCGCGTTGCCGGTCGTCAAGAGTTTCACCGACGCCGTCAAGGCGCGCGCGGTCGGCGTGGAGGTGACGAAAAGCCTCACGCCCGGGCAGGCATTCATCAAGGTGGTGCACGAGGAACTGACCCGGCTCATGGGCGAGCCCAGCTCGGGTCTCAACCTGCGCGCCCAGCGTCCGGTCGTGGTGATGCTCGCCGGTCTGCAGGGCGCCGGTAAGACCACCAGCGCCGGCAAACTCGCGCGCTGGCTGAAAGAGAAGCAAAACAAGAAGGTCTTGATGGTCAGCACCGATGTGTACCGTCCCGCGGCCATTTTGCAATTACAGACCCTGGCCGCGCAGGTGGGCGCGGGCTTCACGGCGGCGAACGCGAGCGAAGCACCCGTGGCGATCGCCAAACGCGCGCTGACCGAGGCGACGCTGCAGGCATACGACGTGCTGCTGCTCGACACTGCCGGGCGCTTGCATGTCGATGCAGAAATGATGGCGGAAGTCCGCGAGCTCGAGGCGGCGATCCAACCGCACGAGCGCCTGTTCGTGGTCGACAGCATGGCCGGCCAGGACGCGGTCAATGCAGCCAAGGCGTTCAACGACGCCCTGAGCCTGACCGGCGTCATACTGACCAAAGCCGACGGCGATGCGCGCGGCGGTGCGGCGCTGTCGGTCCGGCATGTCACCGGCAAACCGATTCTCTTCGTGGGCACGGGCGAGAAGTCGGAGGCCTTGGAGTTGTTTCAACCGGAGCGCATCGCCTCGCGCATCCTCGGCATGGGCGATGTGCTGTCGTTGGTGGAGCAGGTTCACGCCCAAGTCGATCAGGAAAAAGCCGAAAAGCTCGCCAAAAAAATCACCCAAGGCAAATCTTTCGACCTGACCGACCTGCGCGACCAGCTGAGCCAGCTGCAAAACATGGGCGGCATGGCTGCGCTGCTCGATAAACTGCCGGCCCAAATGCAGGCCAACGCCGCGGCCGCCGCGGGCGCGGTCAACCCCAAAACCCTGAAGCGGCAGATGGGAATCATCGATTCCATGACCCCCAAGGAGCGCCGGCGTCCGGACATGATCGACAACTCGCGCAAACGGCGCATTGCCAATGGGGCCGGGGTTCCGCTCCCCGGAGGTCAATCGGCTCTTGAAGCAGTTTGACCAAATGCAGAAAACCATGAAAAAAATGGTGAAAGGCGGGATGCTGAAGAACATGATGCGCGGGATGGCCGGCCGGATGCCCCCCGGCGGCTTCGGTCCGGGCGGTTTCGGACGCTAAATTCGCCGCTTCACCCAAGATGGGTTGCTCTTAACCCCTGATTGTCATTACAATTAGCGGCTAGCTTCCTTAAGGTGAATTCAAGATGGTGACGATCCGTTTGACTCGGCGCGGCGGCAAGAAGACGCCCTTTTATCATGTCGTGGTAACCGACAGCCGTAAGCGTCAGGGCGGCACCAGCCTGGAGAGCGTCGGTCTTTTCAATCCGATCGCGCGCGGCGGCGAAGTCAAGTTGCGCATGGACGTCGCCCGCATCGAGCATTGGCTGAGCAAGGGCGCTCACATGTCGGACCGGGTCAAGTTTCTTCTCACCAGCTTCCGTAAACAGGCCGCGTAAAGGCTTAAGGTCGCACGATGAGCGACGAATCATCGGCGCTCATCCAATTAGGATTTGTAGGCGCCCCGTTCGGCGTCCGAGGGTGGGTCAAGCTACGGTCACATACGGATCCTCCCGAACGCCTGCTGGAACACCGCAATCTGCAGATCGGACGAGAGGGTGCCTGGCGCAGCTATCGCATCGAGCAAAGCGGCCGCAGCGGCGGTGCGCTGACGGTCAAATTGGCCGGGGTCGAGGATCGGGACCAAGCGATGGCCTTGCGGAACGCCGAGATCCGGGTGGCTCGCGCGGAATTGCCGCAGCGGGACGATAAGGACTTTTACCGCGCAGACTTGATTGGCTGCGAGGTGGTGAATCTGGCCGGTGTCGGTTTGGGTGTAGTGCAGCATTTCATCGAGACTCCAGCGCAAGCCCTGATGGTGGTGCGCGGAGTACGTGAATACTGGGTGCCGGCGGTACCGCAGCACCTTCGGCGAGTCGATTTGAAGGCTCGCTGCGTGGTAGTGGATTGGGATGCAGCCACGGATTAAGTATGCGAATTGCGGTGGTATCGCTGTTTCCGCAGATGATCCGCGAGGCGCTGAACATCGGCGTGGTGGGCCGGGCGCTGGAACGGGGCGTGTTTCAGGTCGATTGCTTCGACCCGCGCGCCTACACCAGCGACCCTCACCGCACGGTCGATGACCGCCCGTTCGGCGGCGGACCGGGAATGGTGATGAAAGTCGAACCGGTGCGAAGCGCCGTGCGCGATGCAATGAAAGTTCTGCCGCCCGGGAGCCGGCGGGTGTATTTGGGCGCCGATGGGCGCCGCTTCGAGCAAAGCATGGCGCGCGAGGCCTGCGCTTGGCCGGGTTTGATATTGGTCGCCGGACGCTATGAAGGGATCGATGAGCGCTTCATCGAGCAAGAAGTCGATGAACAGTGGTCCATCGGCGATTACGTGTTGTCGGGCGGCGAGCTGCCGGCGCTGGTAATCATCGATGCGATTGCGCGGCTGATGCCGGGGACATTGGGTAGTGCGGAATCGGCATTGCAGGAGTCCTTCAGCGACGGTTTGGTGGATTGGCCGCATTACACACGGCCGCAGGCGTTGGAAGGGCAGGAAGTGCCCGCGGTCTTGGCGTCGGGCGACCACGCGGCGATTCGTCGCTGGCGGTTGCGAGAGGCGCTCGGACGCACCTGGTTGCGCCGGCCGGAGCTGCTCGAGCGGCGCGGCATGAGCGATGCAGAGCGGGAATTGTTGGAAGAATTTAAGCGTGAACGTGCGAGGCAATAGTTATGAATAAGATCATCCAAGAACTCAACGGCGAGCGGGCGACACGCAAGCTTCCGGACTTCAATCCCGGCGACACCATCGTCGTGCAAGTCAAAGTGGTGGAAGGTGATCGCGAGCGCGTTCAAGCATACGAGGGTGTGGTCATCGCGAAGAAAAACCGCGGCCTCAATTCTTCCTTCACCGTGCGCAAGATTTCTCACGGCGAAGGGGTAGAGCGCGTGTTCCAGACCTTCAGCCCCGCCATCAGCGAAGTCAGCGTCAAGCGCCGCGGCAACGTACGCCGCGCCAAGCTGTACTACTTGCGCGAGCTGTCCGGCAAGGCAGCGCGCATCGACGAGAAGGTCTGAGCATTGAATGAGTTCCGGATCCGCTCTTAGAGGTTTCTTCGGGCTGGTCTGGCGAATCCTGGAAGGGATCCGCAAGGCGCTGCACCTGGCGCTGATGCTCATTATTTTCGGGTTCGTCCTCGCGGCCCTGCATACATCGATTCCGACCGTACCGCGCACCGCGGCCCTGGTCATCGCCCCGCAAGGCGAGCTGGTGGATCAGTTGTCGGGCGATTCCGTGCGGCGCGCGCTCGGCGAGGCCTCCGGGGGACCGGATCCGGAGACCCTGCTGCGGGATGTGACCGAGGCCATTGCCGCCGCCAAGACGGATTCGCGCATCAAACTGATCGTTCTCGATCTCGATCAGCTCGATGCATCGGGCCTCTCGAAGCTGCAGGAAATCGGCGCCGCGTTGCGCGATTTTCGCGCCTCCGGCAAGCGCGTGATCGCGATGGGCGACTCCTACAGCCAGGTGCAGTATTACCTGGCGGCGCAGGCCGGCGAGGTGTACCTCGATCCCATGGGCGAAGTGTCTGTGCACGGCTTCAGCTATTACCGCATGTTCTACAAGGACGCGATCGATAAGCTGCAGATCGACTCGAATGTGTTTCGCGCCGGGACCTTCAAGAGCTACACCGACCAGTTCTCGCGCAGCGACATGGCGCCGAGCGAGCGCGAAGAGACTTCTCAATGGCTCGAGTCCTTATGGAGTGCTTACAGCCAAGATGTCACGCGCGCCCGGTCGCTGCCCCCGACTGCGCTGAAGGAATTCATCGCCGCGCAACCCGCGTCCGTCCAAGCCGTCAACGGCGATCTCGCTAAGATGGCTTTGCAGCGCGGCCTGGTGACCGCGCTCAAAAGCCGCCGGCAGGTCGCCGACGATCTGAAGGGCCTGGTGGGCGAGGATGACAGCGATCATTCCTTCAATGGGATTGGAATGAGTCAATACCTGGCGGCGGTGCGCGCCAAGCGTGTGTTGAAATCAAGATCGGATGCCAAGGTCGGGATTGTGGTGGCCTCCGGCGAAATTTTCGATGGACGCCAGTTGCCGGGCAAGATCGGCGGCGAGAGTACCTCGGATCTGCTGCGCCAGGCGCGCTACGACAATGCGGTGAAGGCGGTGGTGCTGCGCATCGACAGTCCCGGCGGCAGCGAATTCGCGTCCGAGGAAATCCTGCGCGAAGTGCAGGCGCTGCGCAAAGCGGGCAAACCGGTGGTCGTGTCCATGAGCAGCTATGCGGCTTCGGGGGGCTATTACATCGCTGCCGCCGCGAACCAAATTTTCGCAAGCCCCACGACCATCACCGGATCGATCGGCGTATTTTCCTATATCCCGACGTTCCAACGCACCTTGGAGAAAATCGGCGTCCATGTCGACGGCATCGGCACCACGCCGCTGGCCGGCGACATGCGCTTCGACCGACCATTGGGTCCAGTCACCAAGCAGGTGCTGCAGGCGACGGTCGATCATGCCTATCAGCAATTCCTGCGGCGCGTGGCGGACGGCAGAAAGAAGCCCGTGGAAGATGTGGACAAGATCGCGCAGGGCAGGGTCTGGGCGGGCGTGGATGCACAGCGCATCGGCTTGGTCGATCATCTCGGCGGCTTGAAGGACGCAACCGAGGCGGCGGCTAAATTGGCTGAATTGGGCTCGGACTACGATGTGGACTACATCGAGACCGAATTGAGCCTGAAGCAACAGCTGCTGATGCAGATTCGCGCCCAGGCCGTCAGCGTGGGCCAACTGGCAGGACTGATTCCGCAGCGCACCGACATCGAGCGTCTGGTCGATCCGTTGCTCGAGCAGGCCCGCGTCATAGCCCGGCTCAAAGACCCGCACGGGCTGTACTCGTATTGCTGGTGCCGGGAGCCAGGCGAAAGATAGTGCTTCGGCACTGTACTCGTCAGGCAGGGTGAGAAGACTCAAGGCCCTGCTGTCTTCGGGCCTTGAGTCTTCTTACCCTCCCTGGCGCGCAAACCAACCGGTCCAAATCACAGCGTCGAATTCTACAGGCTGCTCCAGTCAAGCGTCACTTTTCCGGACTTTCCCGAATTCATGATTTGAAAGCCTTCCAGGTAGTCGTTGATCCCCAATCGATGGGTGATCACCGGCCGTATGTCGAGTCCGCTTTGCAGCATGCTCGACATTTTGTACCAGGTCTCGAACATTTCCCGGCCGTAGATGCCTTTGATCGTCAGGCCTTTGAAAATAACCTGATTCCAATCGATCGCTGTCTCGCCGGGCGGAATGCCGAGCATGGAGACGCTGCCGCCATTGTTCATGGTTCGCAGCAGTTCGCGCAGCGCCGCGGGATTGCCGGACATTTCGAAGCCGACGTCAAAGCCTTCTTCCATCCCTAAATCACGCATGGCGTCATCGAGCGATTCCCGCGAGACATTCAGCGCGCGCGATGCGCCCATCTTCTTGGCCAACGCCAACCGATAATCGTTCACGTCGGTAATGACCACGTGCCGTGCGCCGGCGTGCCGCGCGATGGCCACGGCCATGACGCCGATGGGACCCGCGCCGGTGATGAGCACATCCTCGCCGACCACGTTGAAAGCGAGCGCGGTGTGGGTGGCATTGCCGAGCGGGTCGAGAATAGAGGCGATTTCATCGTCGATGGCGTCGGGCAGCTTGAACACATTGGATGCTGGAATCGTCAGATATTCGGCGAATGCGCCCGGGCGATTTACGCCCACGCCGGAGGTATTGCGGCACAGGTGGCGCCGCCCGGCGCGGCAATTGCGGCAATGGCCGCAAGTGATATGGCCTTCTCCCGACACGCGATCGCCGGTGCTGAAGCCGCGCACCTCGCTGCCGATTTCGACAATTTCGCCCGAATATTCATGGCCGACTGCCATCGGCACGGGAACCGTCTTTTGCGCCCAGGCATCCCAATTGTAGATATGCATATCGGTGCCGCAGATGGCGGAACGATGCACCTTGATGAGGACATCGTTGTGGCCGACGGAGGGTTCCGGAATGTCCTGCATCCAGATGCCGGGTTCCGCACGGGCCTTGACGAGTGCTTTCATGGCTTGCCTTTAGGAACCTGTCAGGCAGGCTCCCGGTGAAATGATGCCGAGTTCGCGCGCCGACCGGCCAAATGCCGCAACGACTTGATCGAGCTGCGCAGTGGTGTGCGCAGCATTCATTTGGGTGCGAATTCGCGCTTTTCCATGGGGGACGACCGGAAATGCGAAGGCGACGACGTACACGCCCTCTTGCTGCATGCGCTCGGCGAGACGCACGGCGAGGGGCGCATCTCCCAGCATCACTGGAATAATCGGATGTTCGCCCGGAAGCAGATCGAAGCCCAAAGTTTGCATCGATTCTCGAAAGTGGCGGGCATTGGCGTGCAGCCGCTCGCGCAATTCGGGAGAATTTTCCAGCAAGTCCAAGACTTGAATGGTGGCGGCGGCGACCACCGGTGCGATGCTGTTGGAGAACAGATAGGGCCGCGAACGCTGCCTCAGCCATGCCACGATCGCCTTTCGCGCCGAGACAAAGCCGCCGCTGGCCCCGCCCAGCGCCTTGCCCAGAGTGCTGGTCAGGATGTCGATGCGCCCCACGACGCCGCGATATTCGGGCGAGCCACGGCCGCGGGGGCCGACGAAGCCGGTGGCATGCGAATCATCGACCATGACCAATGCGCCGTAGCGCTCCGCCAGGTCGCAAATATCATTGAGGCGCGCGATTGATCCGTCCATGGAAAAAACGCCGTCGGTTGCAATCAGACGCACCCTGCAGTCCTGCGAGTCCTTGAGGGCTTGCTCCAATTCATTCATGTCGTTGTTGGCGTAGCGCAGGCGGCGCGCCTTGCACAGCCGGATGCCGTCGATGATGCTGGCGTGATTGAGCGCATCGCTGATGACGGCGTCCTTCTCGTCAAGCAGCGTTTCGAACAATCCGCCGTTCGCGTCGAAACACGAGGAATAAAGAATCGTGTCGTCCATCGACAGATAGGCGCTCAAGCGCTGTTCCAACTCGCGGTGCACGCTTTGCGTGCCGCAAATGAAGCGCACCGAGGCCATGCCGTAGCCATAGCGCGTCAAGCCCTCGTGGGCGGCTTTGAGCACGGCAGGATGATTGGCGAGCCCCAGGTAGTTATTGGCGCAGAGATTGATCATCTCCTGGCCGTCTGTGAGCCTGATGACCGGACCCTGAGCCGTGCCGATCAGCCGCTCGCGTTTCAACAGTCCCGCCGCGTCGAGCGCCTCGGTATCGCGCACCAGGCGCTCGCGAAATTCATTGCCGTACATCGCGCTATTATAGCGATTTCGGCCGCGCGCCAGGAGGATTCCGAAAGATCGATTACTTATGACAACCGAGGAAAAAACCGAGAATCATCGGCTCGACAAATGGCTCTGGCATGCCAGGTTCTTCAAGACCCGCAGCCTGGCAACGGCTGCCATCAATGGGGGCAAGGTCCATCTCAATGCGGAACGCGTCAAGCCTGCGCATCGGGTGCAGGTCGGCGATCGAGTGAGTTTGTCGATGCAGGGGATCGTCGGGGAATTTGCGGTGCTCGGTCTTCCTGCGCGGCGCGGGCCTGCGGCGGAAGCTTCGAGCCATTATGCCGAAACCCCCGCGAGCGCCGCGCGGCGCGTCGTGCTCAAGGAGCAGCAGCGTCTCGCCAATCTGTCGCGTCCGCGTCCGGACAGCCGCCCGGACAAGCGCGAGCGGCGCCGGCTCATGCGGCTGCACCGTGACCAAATCTAGGCCGCCAACGCCGGCCGTATCGCGCGTCCCGAAAAGTTGGCGGGCTTGCGCACACCATGGCGGTTTGCCATGAAAGCGATTTTATTGATTGTTCTAGTGTTGATTGCGGCAAGCGCCTGGAGCGACGAAGAAATCATCGTCGATCCGCGCAGCGCGCATCACAGTTTCCCGCATTTCTGGGAACAGATGTTCGGCTCCGGCCGGGCAATTCTTTCGCTGCGCGAAAGTTATCGGCGCGATCTTCGTCTGGTAAGCGGTGCAACCGACTTCAAGTACGTGCGCTTCCATGCGATCTTGCATGACGAAGTTGGAATTTACGGCGAAGACCGACGCGGCAACCCGCTATATAACTTTTCCTACGTGGATCAGATCTACGATGGCTTGCTGGCGAACGGCGTTCGGCCGTATGTCGAGCTGTCGTTCATGCCGGGCAAGCTCGCATCGCGCCAAGCCGTGCACTCCTTCAAGTACCATCCCATCGTGGCGCCGCCGCGCGATTACGCCAAGTGGGATGCCCTGATCGCGGCCTTCGCCGAGCACCTGGTCGAGCGCTACGGCATCGAGGAAGTGGCGCGGTGGTACTTCGAGGTGTGGAACGAGCCCAATCTGGATTTCTGGGCCGGGGTCCCCAAGCAGAGCAGCTACTGGACGCTTTACGATCACACCGCCAGGGCGCTCAAGGGAGTCGATAGCCGACTGCGTGTGGGGGGACCGTCCACTGCGCAAGCTGCCTGGGTCGGTGCATTCATTCGCCATTGCACCGACAACGGCATCCCGTTCGATTTCGTCTCGACGCATGTTTACGCCAACGACACTTCCAAAGATGTTTTTGGGACGCACGAGCAAATTCCGCGTTCCGAGATGGTGTGCCGTGCGGCGAAGAAAGTCCGCGACGAAGCCGACTCGTCGCCGCGCCGCGGCATTCCCATCATCTGGAGCGAGTACAACGCGACCTACTTCAATGAGCCGCGCATCACCGATTCACTGTTCATGGGGCCGTGGCTTGCGGACACGGTGCGCCGTTGCGACGGGCTCACCGACATGATGTCTTACTGGACATTCTCCGATGTGTTCGAGGAGCAAGGCGTATTAAAGCGGCCTTTCTACGGTGGATTCGGCCTCATTGCGGCCGGGGGCATTCCAAAGCCGGCCTTCAACGCCTTCAAGATGCTGCATGGGCTGGGTACCGAGCGCTACGACGCGGATTCCGAGCATGCTTTGGTCACTCGCCGAGCGGACGGCACCTTTGTCATCGCCCTCTGGAACTACGTTCCTCCCGGCGCAAGCGGCGCGTCGATCGCGGTGTCATTGCAATTGCACCACCTTGCCGCGCGTTCGGCACGAGTGCAGCGTCTCGATGCCGACAACGGCGATGTGAGCGGCGCGTACCGCCGCATGGGCTCGCCGGCTTATCCCACGCCGATCCAGCTACAGCAGTTGCTGAAAGCCGCGACGCTTCCGGCGCCTCGAGAGCTGCCGATCGTCGATGACCGCCTGTCGATCGCACTGCCGCCCTACGGGCTGGCCACGGTCGAGGTGGCGGCGGGGGCCGGCCACCCTTAAAGAGATTTGGCAAAAAGGCGCTTGCTCAAACCAAGCTATGTGTTACAGTCAGTAACACTATGAACGGTAACACTACGCAAAGTCACGACCCTGCCGAGCTCGGCGAGCTGGAGCGGGCGGTTCTCGAACTCATTTGGGAGCATGGCGTGCAGAGCGCCGACCAAGTGCGGGAGCATCTCGCCGCGCAAGGCCGTCCGCTCAAGGAATCCACCATTCGCACCGTGCTGCGCCGGCTCGAGGAGAAGGGCTATTTGTCCCACTCCATCGAGAGCCGCACTTTTTTGTATCGCCCCGCGGCATCGCGGCAGGCGGTCGCCGGCCGGGCCGTGCAACGCATCGTCGATTGGTTCTGCGAAGGATCCGTAGAGACACTTCTTGCCGGCATGGTGGATTCTGCGGTACTCGACCGCAAGGAGCTGCAGCGCCTCGCCGAGCGCATCGCCGCATCGAAGAAGGGGAAGAAATCGTGAGTACTCATCTGTTGCTTGAAGCCTCCGCGCGCTCCCTCATAATGGGCGCGATCATCCTCGTTGCACTGCGCCTGATGCGCATCGAACAAGTCCGGGCGCGGCGCACAGCTTGGTTGCTGGCGCTGGCCGGTGCATTGGCCATGCCCGTATTGGTCAGCGCACAGATCGGACCGCGTTTGCTGCCCGAGGTGTCGATCGCCGCGCCGCGCTCCGATGCCGTGACGCCTCCGGCCACGCCTTCTGCGCAGCCTCGAGCGCTCGTCCCGGTCTATGGAGATTATCGCGGCCCGATGGCCGAAACCCGCACCGGAGGCATGCAGGACAGTGCAGCGCTCTACGCGCCGCCGATGGGCGACAGCCGCGACGGTGCGCCGCTCGCCAGTGCAGCCTTCTCTCTGGCCGTGTTCGGCTACTGCGCCGTGGCGGCGATGCTCACGTTGCGGCTGTGCGCCGGCGTGGGCTTTGCGCTGCGCCTGCGCAATCAGGCTGAGCGGGTCATTTTCCCGTTTGACCCGGCTTTGGACGCGCGCATCAGTGAAAGGGTCAAGAGTCCGGTGACCATCGGCTCCAGCGTACTATTGCCGGAGAATTATGCATCGTGGGATGGGGCGACTCTGCGCATCGTGCTAACGCACGAGCGCGCGCACGTGCGCCAGAAGGATTTCTTGATCCACACTCTCGCGGGATTGCACTGCGCGCTGTTCTGGTTCAATCCGTTCAGTTGGTGGCTGCAACGGCAGCTCGCTGAACTCGGCGAGGCGTTGAGCGACTGCGCGGCCGTGGAACAAGCGGAGAGCCGTGCCGGGTACGCCGAAATCTTACTGGCGTTTGCCACGCGATCCCGTTGGCCGCAGGCCGGCGTTGCCATGGCGAGCGCCAGCAATCTCACGCCGCGCATTGAAAGACTGCTGAACGACCGGGGTTTCGAACGATCATTTGCCAAGACGCGGCGCCTGCCGTTCATTGCCGCCGGCGTGGTTGCCCTGGCGATGTTCGCGTCGACTTCCATGGTACGCGTGCATGCCGGGCCGACGGAGGACCCGACGCCGCCGAACTCACCCGCCATGCCCGCCGCGCCTCCGTCGCCCGTTACACCCCCGTCGCCCGTTACACCCCCGTCGCCGATTACGCCGCCATCACTCGCCACACCCGCGTCGCCGGCGACCCTCAGTCCTCCTGCGCCTGCGCTGGCCGTTCCGCCGCCGGCGAAAAAACCGGTAATCCTGAAACGGCTTGCCCACAGCGAATTCGGCTCCGACTCTGGTGACCACGACCGAAACATCGTGGTTGAAGATGACGATACCGCCAAGGATAAAGAGGGCGTACTCGCGATTCATTCGGGACATTCGAACATGATGTTCGATCGCGGCGATCGCTTGCCGTTCACGAGCGGCGATTACATTTATTTCCAGCACAATGGCAAGCCCTACCTCATCCAGGATCCGCAGGTCATCGCGAAAGCGCAGGAATTGCTCGCGCCGATGAAGCCGTTGGGCGAGAAGCAGAGGCTGCTCGGCGCCCAGCAAAGGGAGTTGGGCGCGCAGCAACAGATGCTGCATTCACAGGAGCGCACCATCAAGCTGGTCGAAACGCCGGAATTCAGGCGGCAGATGGAGCAATTGCAAAGGAGGATCGACAAGCTTGACCTGGCGCACCTGACGGTGAAGCTCGATGAGCGGTCGCTCGATCAATTGCAAGCTCGCTTGGGCGAGATTCAGGCCCACCTGGGAGATCTGCAGTCGGAGTTCGGAGCGGAGCGGGGCAAATTCGGCAAGCAGATGGGCAGGCTCGGCGAGGAGCAGGGAAAATTAGGCGAGCAACAGGCGCTGTTGGGGGAGCAGCAGCGCAAAATAATCGAAGACGTCCGTCGCCAGCTGAAGCCCATCATCGAGCAGGCGATCCGCGAAGGCAAAGGCACGCTGCTCGAGGATTAACAGGCTGCGCCGATCGGCGCCGACTCTAGCGCTTTTTCACCGGCCTCGCGTCGGAAGCGGGAGTTGCCGCCGCCGTCTTTTTGGCTGCCGCGGCCGCTTCATCGGCGCGGGCTCCGGCGAGCATGTCCGCGAGCGCGTAGTTGCCCTCGTGGCAGGCGTACTCGAAGATTCGGCCCTTGGATGGGCTGAATTCATATTCGCCGCTCCATGAGCTGTCCCAAACACTCGGGTCCTGAACCTTGAATTGATACAGAATCCGCCGGGGCGCGACGCGCGTAAATCGTTCGGTGACTTTCAATTCTTTCCAGGCGCCGTGCAGCGCCGTGGCCTGCGGGAAGTTGGTCGTCTCGACTACCAGCGTTGGGCCCTCGTACCAGCCTATGGAATCGCCCATCCATGGCCGCAGCCCATCGGTGCGATGCTTGCCGCCGATACGGATGATACGCACGTCGTGCACCATTTCGACGTCGATGGCCACCGTGTCCTTGGACTGCGCGATCTCGTAATTGTTGTTGTAAAGCAAAGGAAGCATCACCGGTCCGGCGCTGTAGCCGAACGAGCTCAAGCAGCGTTCGGACACGGCCATGTTCTCCGGGTTTTCGCCGCGGTGCGCGTACTGTTCCATTCCGGGAGCCTTGACGCCGCTCTTGTAGGGGGGCAGGCGTCCATCGGCCGGATCGGTAATGAAAGAGCTGCGTGGTTCGCCGTTGACCCGCATCACCGTCGTCCCGGGGTCGATCCACGCGGCGTTGTAGCCGCATCCTGCGCCGCTGAAACCGAGGCCGCACTCGTGCGGTAGATCTGTGGTTTTCACCTTCGGATCCCGCGGCGCGTTGTCCGCGGCGAACAATTTCGCGCTGCTGCCTTCGACCTTCGCGACTTCTGCGGGGCTCATGACCTCGCGGCTGCCGTATTCCTTGGGCCGTTCGAGCGCCGTCAAAGTTGCGTTCGTCCAGGTACCCTCGAGATCGGGCTGACCGTACGCGTTCAGCGGCGCCTGGTAGCCCGTGGACGCGGGCGCGGCTGCCGCCGCTGCTGCGGCCAGAATGGCGGCGCAGGCCAACAAGGCAGTAAATCTTCTGGCATTCATTTCACCGGCCCCCGTAACTGTCGCCAAGCATCGCTCACTCCCACAGCTCGTCCATGTCTTCCGGATCGTCCATTTCGCAGCTGTCGGCGGCCTCCGGTTGCAGAGTCGCCCAGTCCGCATGGTGCCAAACGGCGGTGGCGATGCCGGCGGTCGAGATCTCGCGCGGCTCGGGTTTGGGTCCGAATCGGCTGGCGATCGCGCTCAAGCCGGGATTGTGGCCGCAGATCATGATATGCGCCAGCGATGCCGCGCGATGCGCCAGCAGCTGCCAGGTTCTCTCGGGCGTCGCCAAATACAGTTCCCGCGCGCATTGCACCTGTCTCGCGTCCAGTTCGCAGGTCGTGGCGATGATTTCCGCCGTCGCCCAGGCACGCTCGGCGGGACTCACCAGGATGAGGTCGGGCACCAGATTGCGTTTGACCAGGCGCGAGGCCATCTCCTGCGCCTCGATACAGCCGCGGTGGGTGAGCGGGCGCTCGTAATCCTCCGGATAAGCGTCGGCGGGCTCCGCCCTGCCATGCCGCAGCAGTGTCAGTCTGTGCGTACCCATAGATGACCGTTTTCGATTTTAGTTTCGAACACGCGCACCGGTTCGTAGGCGGGCGGCGTTAGCGCTTCGCCCGTCCGCAAGCAGAATCTTGCGCCATGGCGCGGACAGATGATTTCATTGCCCTCGATTTCTCCGCCGGTCAACTGAGCCCCATCATGGGTACAGATGTCCTCGATGGCGTAAAAGTTCTCGCCGTTGCGCACGACCGCAATCATGCGGCGGCCGGCGGGCATCGACTTGGCCTGCCCGTCGGGCAAATCTTGAGGAACACCGGCATCAATCCATGTCACAGAAAAAGCCTCGCATCGCTCACATCATTCCGGTCTGCAGACGCGCCTCATCGGACATCATGGTCTGATTCCAAGGCGGATCGAATACCAGTTCAACGTTGGCGTGCGTTACCGTGGGAATTATCTGCACCTTGTCGCGCACATCTTGCACCAACACCTCGCCCATGCCGCAGCCCGGAGCGGTCAGCGTCATCTTGATGTCGACCGTGCGGGACGAGTCCTCATTCTTGCTGACATCGCACTCGTATACCAGTCCCAAATCGACGATGTTGACCGGTATTTCCGGGTCGTAGCAGGTCTTGAGCTGCTGCCAAATGATCTTCTTGATGTCCTCCTCGGAGGCGCCCGGCGGCACGTCGGGAGGTTTCGCGGCGGTCTTGCCGATGGCATCGGCATCGAGCCCCGCGATGCGAAAAAGATTGCCGTCGATGTAGACCGTGAAGCTTCCGCCCAAGGCCTGAGTGATGTAGCCGACCTGTCCAAGCTTCAAGTTGACCTCGGCGCCCGCCGGTATCGCCACCGCCTTGACGTCGCGCTGCACGACGATGGGTTCGTTTTCGTAGCTTCTCACTCGGTCGAAACCGCAGGCAGGGATTTAAGATCGGCAGCCTTCAGCGCGGATGCCAGCGTATGCCAGCAAAGACTGGCGCACTTGACACGCGCCGGGTACTCGCGCACGCCGGACAATGCCGCCAGCTTGCCCAAATCTTCTGCGGCAGGCGCGGCATCGTCAGTCAGCAATCGATGCACGCGATCGAACAGTTCCAGCGCGGCCGCCCGGCTCTTGCCTTTAACCGCCTCGGTCATGAGCGAGGCGGAAGCGGTCGATATGGCGCAGCCCTGGCCTTCAAAGCGGATATCGCTGATGGTGTCATCGCGCATTTTCAGGCGCAGCGTCAGATGATCGCCGCACATCGGATTGAATCCCTCGACGCTGGCATCGGCCGAATCCAAGCCGCCGAAGTTCCGCGGCCGGCGGTTGTGGTCGAGGATCACGTCGCGGTACAGATCGTTAAGTTCCACGGCAAGACCTCAGACGAACATCTTGCGCGCGCGTTCGACGCCTGTCGCAAGCCGGTCGATTTCATCGAAAGTGTTGTAGAACGCGAACGAGGCGCGCGCCGTTGCCGGTATTTTGAAAAAGTCCATCACCGGCATGGCGCAGTGATGGCCGGTGCGCACCGCGATGCCGTCTTCATCCAAGATCGTGCCCAAATCGTGCGGATGCACGCCATCGACCACGAAGGAGACGAGGCTGGCTTTGTCGGGCGCCGTACCGACGATGCGCAGCCCCGGAATTTTGTTGAGCGTCGCCGTGGCATGCCGGAGCAGTGCCTCTTCATGGGCATGCGCGCCATGCCGATCGAGACCCAGCAGATAATCGACGGCGGCGCCCAAACCGATCCCGCCGGAGATGTTGGGGGTGCCGGCTTCGAACTTGTTCGGCAGGCCGTTGTAGGTGGTCCCGCTAAAGGTCACTTTTAAGATCATTTCGCCGCCGCCCTGCCACGGCGGCATGCGATCGAGCAACTGCTCGCGCCCATAAAGCACGCCGACGCCGGTGGGACCGTACATCTTGTGAGCGGAAAAAGCATAGAAATCGCAGCCCAGTTCCTGCACATCCACCCCCAGATGGGCGATTGCCTGCGCGCCGTCCAGCAGGGTGGGGATGCCGCGTGCCTTGGCCGCGGCGATGATGCGGCGCACCGGCAGAATCGTTCCCAGGGCATTCGATACATGCGCGCAGGCAAGAATCTTGGTGCGCGCGCTCATCAGGGAAACGATTGCCTCCAAATGCACTTCGCCCCGGGCGTCCATCGGCGCAACCACGAGTTTGGCGCCGGTCTGCTCGCACGCCATTTGCCAGGGCACGATATTGGCGTGGTGTTCCAAATGCGTGATCAACACCTCGTCGCCGGCGTGCAGGGTCGGTCTTGCATAGCTTTGCGCCACCAGGTTGATCGCCTCGGTGGTGCCCCGTACGAAGATGATTTCGTTGCGCGAGCGCGCATTGATGAAGCGCTGCACGCGATCGCGCGCGCCTTCGTACAGCGCCGTGGCCTCCTGGCTCAAGGTATGCACGCCGCGATGGATGTTGGCGTGGTGGCGGCGTTCGTAATCATCGACCGCATCGATGACGCATTGGGCGCGCTGCGCCGAGGCGCCGTTGTCCAAATAGGCCAAGGGTTTGCCGTGGATCATGCGGGTCAGGATCGGGAATTGCCGCCGCGCGGCCTCGACGTCGAAGATCCGGTCAGTGTGAGCCAAGGCGATATTGTTCATCGAAACTTCCGCAGTGTTTGAGCGTCCGGCAATTGGCTGATCAGCACATTCTCGATCGCGGCTCGCGCCGAGCTCACCGACATGCCGGTGAGCACGTCCGCGAGAAACGCAAAGACCAGCAGGCTTTGCGCGGTTTCGCGATCCAGCCCGCGCGACAGCAAGTAGAACAGCATGTCGGGATCGAGGCGGCCGATCGTGGCGCCGTGCGCGCACTTTACCTCATCGGCATGAATCTCGAGTTGCGGCCGGGTGTCGATTTCGGCGTTGGGCGACAGCAGCAGACCGCGGCAGGACTGCTGCGAATCGGAACCATTGGCGCCCGCGTTGACGATCACCTTGCTATTGAAAATCACCCGGCTGCCGTCGCTGGCAATGGCGCGCGCAGTTTGCCGGCTGCGCGTCCCCGGCGCTGCGTGCGTGACGATGTTCACGCAGTCCACATGCCGGGCTTGGTGGCCGACCAACAGCGAGTAGCTCTCCAAGTTCGCAGCGCGTTGGTTCAGGCGGGCTTCCAAAGATGCGCGCACCAGGCTGCCGCCGAGCGCTATCGTGAATTGCCGGCAGCGGCTGCCCTCGGACTGGTGGATATCGAGCGCATCCAAATGGGCGGCCCCGGCACCCGATGCATAGACGCGGTAGTGCTCCAGCCGTGCATCTTTGCCCAGCGCGATGTGCGCGTTGGAATTGCTGAGCGGCGCCGCATCCCCGGCCGAAAGATGCTGCTCGATGATGGTTGCGCTCGCCCCGGCAGCTGCATCAATGATGAGCCGCGGGTGAGCGGCCTGCGCGCCGCCTCCTGCGGAAACGTGGCGAATCACAATCGGTGTATCGACCCTTCCGGTCACTTGCAAATACAAGCCGTCGATGAACAGGGCCGTATTTAGCAACACCCAGCGGCGCTGATCGGCGTCCGAGGCGGATTCGAAAAAGCGCCGCATTTTATTCGGATCTAGTTCATAAAGTTCACTTATTGTATTGATTTTAAGACCATTTATGTCTGGAAACTCACGCTTTGCCGGGGGCCGGCCGTTGATTAGGGTGAGGGTTGCCGCGCGCTGACCGGGGTCCAGCGGCGAGAGCGTCGCACCTTCGAGCGCGGCGCCCGCGCTGGCGCTGCCGGCTTCCCCATAGCTCTGCGCGGCAAGAGTGCGCAGATCCGTGTAGCGCCAGGTTTCATCGCGCTGCGAGGGTAGGCCCAGCTGTAAAAACCGCTGCATGGCTTGCTCGCGAATCGGCTGCAACGCATCGGGCGTGCGCGCGCGCCATTGCGATTCGAAGGAGCGCAGGGCGGCACTCATGCGACTTGAGTTCCCATGACCCAGTCGTAGCCGCGTCGCTCGAGCTCTTGCGCGAGGGATTTGTCGCCGGACTTCACGATGCGGCCGCCGGACAAGACGTGCACCTGATCCGGAATGACATAGTCCAGCAGCCGTTGATAATGCGTCACGAGCACCACCGCGCGCTTCGGATCCCGCAAGCTGTTCACCCCTTGCGAGACGACCTTGAGCGCATCGATATCCAGGCCCGAATCGGTTTCGTCGAGAATCGCCAGTTTCGGTTCGAGAACCAGCATCTGCAGGACTTCATTGCGCTTCTTCTCGCCGCCGGAGAAGCCCTCATTCACGCCGCGCGTCAAGAATGTCTCGCTCATCTGCATGAATTTCATCTTCTGGCGAATCAGCGCCAGGAACTCGTACGCATCGACCTCGGGCTCGCCCGCGGCCTTGCGCTTGGCATTGAGCGCGGCTTTCAACAGGTACACATTGTTGACCCCGGGAATTTCGACCGGGTATTGGAAGCCGAGGAACAGGCCGGCGCGGGCGCGCTCCTCGGCGCGCATCGCGAGAAGATCACGGCCCTCGAAGCTCACCGAGCCGCGGGTCACTTCGTAGTCCTCGCGCCCGGCCAGCACCTGGGCGAGCGTGCTCTTGCCCGATCCGTTCGGGCCCATGATGGCGTGCACCTCGCCGGCCTTCACCGTGAGATTGACGCCATTGAGTATTTCTTTGCCCGCGACGCGGGCGCTCAAGTCGGAGATTTCAAGCAAGGTGGTTCTCTCTTTCAAACGTGGGCGTTAGCCGACGGCTCCTTCCAAGCTCACGCTGAGCAAATTTTGCGCCTCTACCGCGAATTCCATCGGCAGTTCCTTGAACACGACTTTGCAGAAGCCGCTGACGATCATGTTGACCGCATCCTCGGCCGAGATTCCCCGCTGCAGGCAATAGAACAACTGGTCTTCGCCAATTTTGGAGGTGCTGGCCTCGTGCTCGACGGTTGCAGTCGGATTTTTCACTTCCATGTAGGGAAAAGTATGGGCCGCGCATTTGGGACCCATGAGCAAAGAGTCGCACTGGGTGAAATTGCGGGCGCCGCTCGCGCTCGGCAGAATTTTCACCAGGCCGCGATAAGTATTCTCCGCGTGCCCGGCGGAAATGCCCTTGGACACTATCGTGCTTTTGGTGTTTCGGCCAATGTGAATCATCTTCGTGCCGGTGTCGGCCTGCTGATAGTTGTTTGCCACCGCCACTGAATAAAACTCTCCGATGGAGTTCTCGCCCTTGAGCACGCAGCTGGGGTATTTCCAGGTGATCGCGGATCCGGTTTCGACCTGCGTCCAGGAGATCCTGGAATTGCGGCCGCGGCATTCGCCGCGCTTGGTGACAAAATTGTAGATGCCGCCCAAGCCGTTCTCATCGCCAGGATACCAATTCTGCACCGTCGAATACTTGATCTGCGCATCGTCGAGCGCGATGAGTTCCACGACCGCGGCGTGCAATTGGTTTTCATCGCGCATGGGCGCGGTGCAGCCTTCGAGGTAGCTGACCGAGGCCCCCTCGGCGGCGATGATCAGGGTTCGTTCGAATTGTCCGGTCTTGGCCGCGTTGATGCGAAAGTAAGTCGACAATTCCATCGGGCAGCGAACCCCGGGCGGCACATAGACGAAAGAGCCGTCCGAGAACACCGCGGAATTCAAGGCCGCAAAAAAATTGTCGCCGGTCGGCACGACCGTGCCTAGGTAGCGTTCCACCAGTTCGGGATGATTGCGCACCGCATCGGAGAACGAGCAGAAAATCACGCCCGCTTTGCCGAGCTTCTCTTTGAAAGTCGTCGCCACCGAAACGCTGTCGAACACCGCGTCCACCGCAACGCCCGCCAAGCGGGCGCGCTCGTGCAAGGGGATGCCCAGTTTCTCGTAGGTGGCGAGCAGCTTCGGGTCCACCTCGTCCAAGCTCTTCGGCGCGTTGAGCGGGGCCCGCGGCGCCGAGTAATAAGAGATATCCTGATAGTCGATGGGCTTGTAGTGCACATGCGCCCAAGTCGGCTCCTGCATGGTCTGCCAATGCCGAAACGCCTTCAGCCGCCACTTGAGCAAAAACTCGGGCTCGTGTTTCTTGCGCGAAATCGCGGCCACCACATCCTCATCGAGTCCGGGCGGCAAGCTGTCGGACTCGATGTCGGTGATGAAGCCGTGCCGGTATTTCTGGCCGACCAGGGCTTCGACTTCTTGGGATTTGCTAGACACGATACTCCAGGTGTTGGCTCGATAGTGGGGTCGAAAATCAGGTATTCACGCGCATTTCGGAGGCGAGGTCGGCGATACGCACGCCGCTGGAATCGAGGCCCGCCAATTGGTGCAGCGTCACATCCTCGAGTGCCCGGCGAATGGCGGCATTGACGCGCTGCCATGCGCCGCCGACACGGCACAGCCGCTCGATCCCGCACTGACTGGCGGCGCCGCTGCATTCGGTGATGGCGATCGGTCCCTCGAACACATCGAGAATCTGCGCCGCCGTTATTTGTTCGGGACTGCGCGCCAGCCGATAGCCCCCTTGTGCACCCCGCGAGGAGATCACCATGCCGGCGCGCTGCAGGCCCTTTAAGACTTTGCTGACCGTCGGGCGGCTCAAGCGTGTACGCTCGGCCAATTCGGTCGCGGCGCGATGTGCGGCGGGCTGTTGCGCTAGACTGGCCAATACAACGGTCGCGTAGTCCGTCATTTTTCCCATGCGCAGCATAGAAAGCGTCCTCGGGCTTGGAAAATCATGTAGGACTATTTTAGTCCTATTTGACTTACAGTTCCACCCGGAGGGCGGATTGAAGCTAGGTTTGTTATTCTTGCCTTAAGTTAACCGCCAATATCAGTGAGATACGTACGATATGAATATTGCAGAGCTGAACGCCATTGCGCGCGCCATGGTGGCGAAAAATCGAGGGATTTTGGCTGCCGATGAGAGCAGCGGCACCATCAAAAAGCGCTTCGACAGCATCAAATTGGAGTCCACGGAAGAGAATCGGCGGACCTACCGCGAGATGCTGTTCACCGCGCCGGGCGCCAAGGACTACATCAGCGGCGTCATCCTGTACGACGAAACTCTGCGGCAAAAGACCAAGGATGGGATCCCCTTTCCGACCTATCTCGCCAAGGCGGGAATGGTCCCCGGAATCAAGGTCGATTTGGGAGCGAAAGCACTGCCGGGATTTCCGGGCGAGACCATCACTGAAGGTCTCGATGGGTTGCGCGAGCGGTTTGCCGAATATCATAAGTTGGGCGCGCGCTTTGCCAAGTGGCGCGCGGTCATCAATATCGATGCGGTCATTCCTTCCCGCTATGCCATCGACGCGAACGCCGAATGCTTGGCGCGATACGCAGCCTTGGCCCAAGAGGCGGGGATCGTCCCCATCGTGGAGCCGGAAGTGCTCATGGACGGCGCGCATCCGCTGGAGCGTTGCGAGGAAGTCACGAATATCGTGCTCGACAGCGTGTTCAGTCACCTGTTCGCCGCGCGGGTCGTATTGGAGGGCATGATCCTGAAACCCAACATGGTGATTCCGGGCAAGAAATGCGCGGATCAGGCCAGCTCCGAGCGCATCGCTGCGGCGACGGTGCAAACCCTCAAGCGCCAGGTGCCCTCCGCGGTGCCGGGCATCGCATTTCTGTCCGGCGGCCAGAGTCCGACGGATGCGACCCTGCATTTGAACCTCATGCATGCGCTGGGACCGCTGCCGTGGGCATTGACCTTCAGCTATGGACGCGCGCTGCAAGATGACGCACTGCACGCTTGGGCGGGTAAGGAGAGCGGCTTTGCCGGGGGTCAGAAGGCGTTGGCGAAGAGGGCCAAGCTCAACGGATTGGCGGCAGTGGGCCAGTACAGTGCCGCTTTGGAATCAGCCGCGGCTTAAAGCGCGCCGCCACCCACGAACCGCGCTCTGGCGGCGCGGCTGCGTCACAATCCATTGAACCAACCCGCCCCAATCGTCGATATCCGCAATTTAGATTATGCGGTGAACGGACGCCCCGTGTTCGCAGGTCTCGATATTCAGATCCCGCGCGGCAAGATCACCGCGGTCATGGGTCCGAGCGGCACGGGAAAAACCACGCTGCTGCGGCTGATCACCGGACAAGTGTCGGCCGATACGGGTTCCATCGAGGTCGCGGGTGAAAACCTGCGCGCCATTTCGCGCAGCGATTTGTATGCGTTGCGCCGGCGGATGGGAATGTTGTTTCAGAACGGTGCGATGTTGACGGACTTGAGTGTGTTCGAAAACGTCGCCTTCCCGCTGCGCGAGCACACCGATCTGACCGAGCGGCTCATCCGGCAATTGGTGCTGACAAAACTGCAGGCTGTCGGGTTACGCGGCGCGGCGGAATTGATGCCGGCCGAACTGTCGGGCGGGATGGGACGGCGGGTGGCGCTCGCGCGCGCCATCGTCATGGACCCGGAACTGCTGATCTACGATGAACCCTTCGTCGGATTGGATCCGATTTCTCTTGGCGTCATTTTGCGGCTGATCCGCCGACTGAACGACACGCTCGGCATCACCAGTATCGTCGTCTCGCACGATGTGCAAGAAATCTCCACGGTTGCGGATCAGGTGTTTCTGCTGTCGGGGGGCAAGGTGGTCGCGCAGGGTACGCCGCAAGAGCTCAAGACCAATCCGACGCAGATCGTCAGGCAATTCATCGGCGGCCTGGCGGACGGCCCTGTACCGTTCCACTTCCCCGCGCCAGATTATTTCGATGAACTCCTGTCCCGCAAAGAGGTTCTTTGAGCATGTTCAGAGAGCTCTGGGAAAGCTTTACCGATGCGCTGGAGGGACTCGGGTCCGTCGTCGCTTTCCTGTTTCGTCTGCTGGTCAATACTCCGCGGGTGCTGCTCCGATTCAGCTTGATCTCTCAACAGATATTCAACTCGGGAGCACTTTCGCTCGTCATCATCATGCTCTCGGGTCTATTCGTCGGCATGGTGCTCGGCTTGCAGGGCTTTCAACTCTTGCAGCGCTTCGGTTCGGAAGAGTCCCTCGGCACCGCCGCCGCGATCGGCTTGGTGAAGGAACTCGGACCTGTGGTGACCGCGCTGCTGTTCGCTGGCCGAGCGGGCACGGCGTTGGCCTCCGAGCTTGGATTGATGCGCGCGACCGACCAGATTTCGGCGATGGAAATGATGGCGGTCGACCCCATCCAGCGGGTCGTGGTACCGCGATTCTTAGGCGGCGTCATCGCGATGCCGCTGCTGGCCGCGATTTTCAGCGTGATCGGCGTCTACGGCGCCCAACTCATCGGCGTGCAGATCATGGGAGTCGACGCCGGCAGCTTTTGGTCGCAGATGCGCGCCGCCGTCGGCCTGAAGGACGTCACCGAGGGGATCGTCAAGAGCCTGGTGTTCGGCGTTGCCTGCAGTCTCATCGCTGTTTATCAAGGCTATTATGCGACGCCCACGGCGGAGGGCGTCGGCAGAGCCACCACGCGCACGGTCGTTACCTCTGCCGTGGTGACACTGTTCTTGGATTATTTGATCACCGCGGCGTTTCTGTAGGAGTGTTCTAATGCGCAAGTCACGCACGTTGAATCTGGGGACCGGCTCGTTCGTTTTGCTGGGCTTCGCGGCGCTGTTTTTTCTCACCACCCAGACCACCAGCCGTGGTTTGGCCTGGTTCGGTCCGGCGCACTACGAAGTGACTGCAAAGTTCGACAACATCGGCGATCTCAAGGTCGGCGCGCCGGTATCGATGTCCGGCGTTGAAATCGGCCGCGTCGACAAGATCGAATTCGATTCCAACGAATACAAGGCGGTCGTGCAGCTGCGTTTGAACGCGCGCTACAACAAGATTCCGACCGACAGCGATGCCAGCATTTATACGCAGGGCCTGCTGGGCGGCAAGTTCATCGGGCTCACGGCGGGCGGCGCCGATACTTATCTCAAGGACCATGATCAAATAGACTTTACGCAGTCCGCGTTCGTGCTGGAAAATCTGATCGGCCAGGTCTTGGCCAACTTCACCAAGTCCAAGGCGGATGCGCAAACGCCTGCGCCGGCACCCGCGCCTGCGGACACGAAACCGAAAGCGACGGAGAAAACCAAATGAGTAAACTGGCCATCACGGCAATGCTGTTGACGGCGCTCGCGGTCGGCGCGCACGCCGCGGACGCGCCGGCGCCGAATGCGAGCACGCTATCCCCGCAGCAGCTGGTGGAAAATTCCGCCAAACGCATGCTGCAGGAACTGGATGCGAATCGCGCGATGTACAAAGCCGATCCCGCAAAACTCGATGCGCTGGTGGGAAATGTACTGCTGCCGAATTTCGACACGGAATACGCGGCCCGTCTGGTCCTCGGGCAAAGCTGGCGGACGGCGACTCCCGAGCAGCGCAAGCGCTTCGTGGACGCCTTTTATCACTCGCTGCTGCGAAATTATGGCGCTGCGCTGGTGGATTTTACCGCAGATCGATTCGTGATTTTGCCGTACAAGGGCGATCCGGGCGACACCACCGCGACGGTGCGAACCGAGGTAAAAAGAGCCTCGGGCGACAAGGTGCCGGTGAATTTCAGTCTGCGCAAGACTCCCGATGGGTGGAAGGCGTGGGACGTGGTGATCGAAGGCATCTCCTACGTCAAGAGCTTTCGCACGGACTTTGCGGCGGAGATCCAGCAGAAGGGGCTGGACGACGTCATTAATCGGTTGGAGAAGGAGGGTCGCGTCGGTTCGAACGGGGCGGCGGTCGCGCATTGAACGACGGCGCGAGCATCGCCGCCGATTTCGAACCGCTGGAGGGCGGGCGTTCACGAGTCAATGGCGTGCTGCACTTCACCACGGTCACGGCGCTTCTGCGCTCGGGGAGCGAAGCCATCGCCGACGGCCGTGCCGCGGTGGTCGATCTGTCCGGCGTCAAGGACAGCGACAGTTCGGGCCTGGCCTTGTTGATTGAATGGTTGAGCATTGCGCGGGCCGAGGGCAAGAGTCTTCGCTACCAAAACATTCCTGCGCAGCTGCATCAACTGGCGCGTCTGAGCGAGGTGGAAGAATTGCTGACGGCGGGGTAGCATAAATTCGCGCGCAGCGAGCATGTTCTTGCAGATGTTGCAGGCCACCGTGGATTCTCTCAGGGCGAATAATCCGCCCAATTAGCGCGCCCGGCCGTACCGCTCTCAAGGTTTCTTGGCGGAATCGGGCGGCGTTTGCGGCGGCGGAGGCTTGGGCGCGGGGGTATCCGTGTCGTCGGCTCCCGGATCGGTCAGCACTTCGTCGGTAACCTTGCCGTCGGACACCAAATATGCGCGCCGCTGCAAGTAGGCGTCGCGAATGAAGGCATAGGGGTCGAAGACCTTTTGCAGCGTTTCATCGAGCGGCAACAGTGCGGCCCTGGCGTCGACCAGACCGACTCCATAGATGGGGTACGCAACCCAATTGTTGGCAATGTAATGCGTGGGCCCCGTGAAAAAATCGACCACGCGCGCCGGTCCGTCGCGTGTATCGGAAGGACCTAAGAAAGGCAGCTCCAAAAATGGTCCGGGCGCAACGCCCCAGTGGCCCAAAGTCTGCCCAAAATCCTCGTCGTTTTTGTCCAAGCCCATCTGCGTCGCCGGGTCCAGCAGGCCGCCGAATCCGACGGTGGTATTGACGACCAGACGCGCCAGGTCGTTGGCGGCCGCGCCGAGCTTTCCCTGCAGTGCATCGTTGATCATGACGGTCGTGGTGCGCAGATTCGAAATAAAATTGCTGACGCCCGTGCGTGCGGGCGCCGGCACGGCGCGCACATAGGTGCGTGCGATGGGTTTGGCGATCGCGCGATCAAGCTTGTCGTTGACCTTGTAGACGCCGCGATTCCAAGATTCCCACGGATCCTGAGGGGCGGGTTTGCTGTTGGGCGGCAATGCGACACATCCCGTCAGGGCAGCGGCGGCCAGTATCGCGCCAAGCGTCACGCGCGACTGCCTTGCTGTGCGCATCTCGAGTTTCTCCCTGCTCATAATCGAGTCAACGATACACTATTGCCGGAATCAGCGCAGACGCGGTTAGTAGCGGCCGCTGTTTTCGCCGCGCTCGTCGGCCATGGTATTTTTATTCTTCTTCGGCAGCGCCGCGCGAACCTCCTCGAGGCGCGCGCTGTAGCGTGCGCGCTGCACGGCGTCGAGCCCCGGCAGCGTCAATGCCAGCTGCAGTTGGTTCATCGCCATCATGAGATTGCCGGTCATCAAATAAAATTCCGCCATGTAGCTGTAGGAGTCGGCGTAATCGCCTGCGGTGCTGGCGGCTTTCGCGATAAGCCGTGTCTGGTCCGGCGTCGGCTCTACGTTATTGAACAGATCCAGCAACACGAGGTGGGCGCGCTTGTTGTCGCCGGAGTGCATCAAAGACTCCGCCAGCCGGATCGTGATCGGAACGTTGCGTGGAAACAAAATCATCGCTCTTTCAAGAACGGCATCCGACTCCTTGAATTGATTATTTGCCAGGTATGCCTGGCCGAGCGCGCCGTAGAACTGCGTGACCTTGGGATACTCCCGCACCAACTCTTGCAAATCCGCGATCGCCGGCAGCGGATTTTTTGTTGCGATCTGCGCCACGTCCATGCCATAGCGCTCCTGGATGGTCTTGCCGCCGCCGTTCTTGAGCAGGTGCGTATAGTATTGGCGCGCCGCTTGCGGATCCCCTGCAATGGTCCTCAAGCGCTCGCGTATGAGCAGGTAGCTCAAGGAATCTTCGTGATGTATCCGGCCGATCTGGTTGGCGCGATCCTGCGCCTCCGCGACGCGATCGGAAAAAATCGGGTGATCGATCAGGAACTGCACCGCATTGACGCGGCTCGGTTCGGGGCCGGTTCGTCCCATGTAATCGAAGAAGCTCGCCATTCCCAGCGGGTCGTAGCCCGCGTTCGCCATGGTCGTAATGCCGATCCGGTCCGCTTCGAACTCGCTGCTGCGGGTGTAATTGATCTGATGCTGAATCATGGCGCTCTGGCCCGCGAGAATGGCGCCCTCGATGGCATCGGGCGAACCGCGGCCGGCCGTGGCTCCCAGCAGCACTGCGGCCAACATCCCGGCGGTCGCCATGAGTCCCTCGTGGCTTTGGTCGACGAGCTGGCGCACGAGGTGGCGTTGCGTGACGTGGGCGGTTTCGTGCGCGAGCACGCCCGCCAATTCATTTTCGTTGCGCGTCGCCAGTATCAGTCCGCTGTGAATCGCCACGAAGCCGCCCGGGATTGCAAAGGCGTTGATGTCCGTTTCGCGGATGACGAAGTAATAAAACTGGTGCTGGCCTTCCTCCGCCTGGCTCGAGAGGCTGTGGCCAATCTCCTGCGCATATTGCTGCACTTCGGGATCGGTGAGGATCACCCCTTCCTTGCGTATCTCGTTAACGAATCCCAGGCCCGCATGATATTCATCGTCGATGGAAATGGCCGCGTTCGCCGGACTGCCCAATTCCGGCAGATCCTGGTTCGTGCGGTTGGTGGCTTGGGCCACACCCTGCGCATAACCCACGCTCACACTCACGCTGAGCGCGGCGGCGGCCAGAAATGCGATTGTGGATTTCAGCGCTGACATGGGATCTCTTGAACCTTGGAGTGTAGGCGCATACCAAAGTTCGCTCAAAACAGAAGCAAAATCAAAGAACTTCGGAGGCGTAGTCCGCCAGACGCGAGCGTTCGCCGCGCACCAGCGTGATATGTCCGGAAAACGCCCAGCCGTGAAATCGGTTTACCACATACGTGAGGCCGGTCGTGGTTTCAGTGAGGTAGGGTGTGTCAATTTGCGCAATATTGCCTAAACACACCATTTTGGTGCCGGGTCCCGCCCGGGTGACCAAGGCTTTCATTTGCTTCGGGGTGAGATTTTGCGCTTCGTCAATGATGATGAAGCGATTCAGAAACGTTCGGCCGCGCATGAAGTTCAGAGATCGAATCTTGATGCGGTGCCGTAGCAAATCGTTCGTGGCGCCTCGACCCCAGGTGCCGCCGGATTGGCTCTGCGTCAGAACTTCCAGGTTGTCCATCAGCGCACCCATCCAGGGCTCCATTTTCTCTTCTTCGGTTCCGGGCAGAAAGCCGATGTCCTCGCCGAGAGGAATGGTGACGCGCGTCATGATGATTTCGCTGAAGCGATTGTGATCCAGCGTTTGCGCCAGACCCGCCGCGAGCGTCAGCAAAGTTTTGCCGGTGCCGGCCGGCCCCAACACCGTGACGAAGTCGATCTCCGGATCCATCAACAAGTTCAATGCCAGATTCTGCTCGCGGTTGCGGGCAGTGACGCCCCATACATTGTTGCGTTCGGTTCGATAATCGGTAGTGAGTTCGAGAATTGCCGAATCGGACTCGAGCTTGCGCACGATTGCTTCCACGCCATTGGCGCCCGGGTCATAAACGAATTGGTTGCTCTTCCACTCGCGCACCAACGGGCCGCGGACCCGGTAATAGGTTCGGCTCTGCTGCTGCCAGGACTCCATCCCCTTGCCGTGCTTCTCCCAGAAATTCTGCGGCAGCTGCTGGACTCCGCTGACCAACAAGTCCGCGTCTTCAATGGTCTTATCGCTGGAGTAGTCCTCGGCGTGCACGCCGAGAATCGCCGCTTTGATGCGTAAATTGATGTCCTTCGAGACCAGCGTGACGCGCGCGTTGCGAAATTTCTGCTGCAGGGCAAGCGTATTGGCCAGAATCGCATTGTCCGCACCGTGCCCCGGCAGGCTGTCCGGCAGCACCGATTCGAGCAACTGGGTCTGAAAGAACAGCCGTCCGCCAGGAGGGCGTTTGCCATGATTGATCGGTACGGCGGTCGGCAGGGCGAGGCCCCGGTCGATCTGCTTCTTGGTCGCGCCTTGCATCAGTTCATCCAGAAAGCGGCTGACCTGGCGCACGTTGCGTGCCGGCTCCGAGAGTCCCTTTTTGCCCGCGTCGAGCTCCTCGAGCACGGTCATCGGGATGTAAATATCATGCTCTTCGAAGCGAAAGATGGCCGTCGGATCGTGCATCAAGACATTGGTGTCCAGCACGAATATTCGGCGCTCTGCCTTGCTTTGACGGTTCTTCAGCACAGCGGCCCCCAAAGGCCGCACGTTGCCGGTCACAGCGCCTTCACCGCCGCCAATACGGCCTCGGCATGATCCTTGACCTTCACCTTGCGCCACTCGTGCCGCAGCACGCCTTTGGCGTCGATAAGAAACGTGCTGCGCTCGACGCCCATGTACTTCCGGCCGTACATGCTTTTTTCCTTGTAAACCCCGTACAGGTTGCAGACCTTCTGGTCCGGATCGCTCAAAAGTTCAAATGGGAAATCCATTTTTCTCTTGAATTTTTCGTGCGAGGCCACGCTGTCCGGCGAGATGCCGAGCACCACCGCATGCGCTCTTTTGAATTGAGCGTTCAGCGCCGCAAAATCGAGGCCCTCCTGGGTGCATCCCGAGGTGTTGTCGCGCGGATAAAAATATACGATCACTGCGCCGCCCTTGCCGTCCTCGAGCGACCAGGTTCCGCCGGTACCCTCCAGGCTGAACAGCGGCGCCTTCTTGCCGATTTCAATCTTGCTCATGGCTTTGCTAACTCTTCACGGGTTCGAAAATGGCGTCCAAATTCAGGTGATCGCAGAAGTCCATGAATTCCTCACGCAATACGCCGATGTGCAGGCGACTGGGGACATTTACGATCATCTGCACCGAGAACATCGGAGCACCGGTGTGCGCGGCGGCATACGAACGCGTCGACAGCTCGGCGATGTCGACGCCGCGTTGCGCGAAAAACCCGGACAGTCCGGCGACGATTCCGGTCTGATCCAGGCATACGACGTCGATCGAATAGGGCAGCATATCGTTGCGCGCCGAGCGCTCCTCGGTGCGGCGCAGCTGAATATTCATGCCGGTGGCATCGGCGAGTTTCTTGAACTCCCCTTCGAGCTTGGCGAGAGTGTGCCAATTGCCGTTGACCAACAGCAGCATCGCAAATTCGTTACCGAGCGAGGTCATGCGGCTTTCGCTGATGCTCCCGCCGCAATCGGCGATTGCCTTGGACAGTTCATGGACCATCCCGACGCGGTCGCTGCCCACCGCGGAAATGACGATATGTTGTTTCATCGGGGTAAATTCTACCGGATGGAAGCTTGCCTTAGGTGCTGTCTGGCACTTAAGGTAGCGATATTTCCCGCGGAGCTCTTTGATGTTTTCCGGAAGCATGGTAGCAATCGTCACCCCGATGACCGCCGACGGGGCGCTGGATTGGCCCGCATGGGACCGGTTGCTGGATTTTCACCTGCGCGAGGGCAGCGATGGAGTCGTTGTCGCCGGCACCACGGGAGAATCTCCGGTGCTTTCCGCCGCCGAGGTCGAAGAGCTGACACGGCGGGCCGTGGCGCGCTGCCGCGGCAAGCTCAAGGTCATCGTCGGCGCCGGTTTCAACTCGACCGACGCGACCGTGGCACGCACCCGCACCTTGTCCGGGCTGGGCGTGGATGCGGTGATGCTGGTGACGCCGTACTACAACAAACCGCCGCAGGAAGGCCTGTTCAGGCATTTCGCGGCCGCAGCCGATGCGTCCGCCGCACCCGTTATTCTGTATAATGTACCCAGCCGAACGGCGGTGGACCTGTTGCCGAGCACCATCGTACGTCTGGCAAGACACCCTCGCATCGTGGCAATTAAGGAAGCGACCGGCTCGTTAAGCCGCGCGCGCGAGATCATGAACGCCTGTCCACCGGAGTTCGCGCTGCTTTCGGGCGACGATGCGACGGCAGTCGAATTAATGGAGGCTGGCGCGCGCGGCGTCATTTCGGTGACGGCCAACGTCGCGCCTCGCCGGATGCATGAGGCCTGCAAGGCGGCCCTCGCGGGCGATCTGCTCGCGGCACGGGTGATTGACGCGAGTTTGCAGCCTTTACATAAGGATTTGTTTGTCGAGGCGAACCCGATTCCCGTGAAGTGGGCGGTGGCGAGAATGGGCATCATTGGGAACGCGATTCGCCTTCCGCTGGTCGAACTGGCATCCGGGTATCACGAGACGGTGATGCGGGCGATGCGCAGCGCCGGCGTTACTCTAGAGGACCGAGCTGCATGAGTTTTGATCGAATTCTACCGTTGGTTGCCGCAAGCGCTTTGTTGAGCGGCTGTCATCTTTTCGGCAAGCTGAATCCCGACTGCCACTCGCCGCAGGAATACCAGCACGCGTTGTCGGCTCCGCCCCTGAAAGTACCCGCCGGCCTCGATTCGCCGAACACGGCCGGCGCCTTGGTGATTCCAACCGTAACCGACGCGCCGCCGCCGCCGGGTCCTCATGACGCTTGCTACGACGTTCCGCCGCGCTACAAACCCGCTCCCGCCAACAAGGCCGGCAGCAGCAGCTAGGCTCCTAGTCGAGGGTGCGGAATTTGATCACCTGAGTCCGCTCCGGTACCCTTGCTGCGCTTTGGAGAGGTGGCCGAGCGGTCGAAGGCGCACGCCTGGAAAGTGTGTAACACCTAACCGTGTTCGTGGGTTCGAATCCCACCCTCTCCGCCAGAATGTTTCTGCAGTCGGTCGGAATTTGGCGACTAAACTGTATTTGAATGGAGATGGGGGAGGTGGGGTTCGAACCTTTAGGTTCGACAGCGCCGCAGCGGCGCTGGACGCCGGAGGCTTTGCGACGGCGCCCGCGGGGCGAGGGCCGAAGGCCCGAGTCAATCCCACCCTCTCCGCTAAAATGAGCTACCGTTTATGGTGGCTCGCGTTTGCATCTTCGCGACGACTGGTCACGAACCCCGTCAGGCCCGGAAGGGAGCAGCGGTAGAGGCTTAAAGTCGGGCGCCGAAGTCCTGCTGGCGCGGGCCGCCTCCTCAAAGGCGTGCGACAATACCAAGGAGCCTGTCTGAGCATTCCGCATGGCCGCGAGCGTGACGGATTTGCCTTCAGTCGAGGCGGAGGCGACGAAGTTGGGTTCGATCCCAATGAGGAGACGACAACGACGAATGAAGGCAAATCCGTCCGCTCCCGAAGGGTTGGCTCTGGAAGGGGCGTCTGTGGCGTTGCGCGGCTTGTCCGTGGAATCCACCACGGCCTGCGCCGCGCGCCTTGCATCCGCTCCCTTGCAGAACCAACGCGGCTTATGCGGAATGCTCAGGCAGGCTCCTGAATGAGCTACGTCGTATTAGCGCGCAAATGGCGTCCCAAGCGCTTTGCCGAAATGGTGGGGCAGGAGCACGTGCTGCGCGCGCTCAGCAATGCCCTCGATAGCGGCAAAGTGCACCACGCCTTCTTGTTTACCGGCACTCGCGGCGTCGGCAAGACGACGGTCGCGCGCATTTTGGCGAAGTCGTTGAATTGCGAGACCAATGGCGTGAGTTCCAATCCCTGCGGCGTCTGCGCCGCTTGCAAAGAGATCGATGAGGGGCGATTCGTAGACCTCCTCGAAGTGGACGCAGCGTCGCGCACCAAAGTCGATGATACGCGCGACATGCTCGACAACGTGCAGTACGCGCCGACCCGTGGCCGATACAAGGTGTACCTGATCGACGAAGTGCACATGCTCTCCACCCACTCTTTCAATGCGCTGCTGAAGACGTTGGAGGAACCGCCGCCGCACGTTAAATTCCTGCTCGCGACCACGGATCCGCAAAAATTGCCGGTTACCGTGCTGTCCCGCTGTCTGCAGTTCAGCCTCAAAAGGCTGCCCGCGGCCCTGATCGGCGAGCGCTTGAAATTCATTGCAACCGAGGAGAAGCTGTCGTTCGAACCCGCGGCGATTGCGCTGCTGTCGCGAGCGGCGGAAGGCAGTATGCGCGATGCCTTGAGCCTCATGGACCAGCTCATCGCCTTCGGCGGCGGCGCCGTCAGCGAAGCCAATGCCCGATCGATGCTCGGCACCATTGACCGCGGCCATGTCGGCCGGCTGGTCGAGTCGCTGTCGCGCGGCGATGGCGCCGCGTTGCTGGCGGAAGTGCGGGAGTTGGATCGCGACGCGCCGGACTACGATCGCGCGCTGGTCGATTTAGCCACGCTGCTGCAGCGCACAGCCATCGTGCAGATCGTTCCCGAAGCGGCTCCTCAAGATGAGGAGTTCGACGCGGCGTTGCTGACGCGGCTCGCACAGGCAATTTCTCCCGAAGATGCCCAGCTCTATTATCAGATCGCACTGGCGGGGCGCCGCGACTTGAACATGGCACCGGAGCCGCGTATCGGCTTCGAAATGACCTTGCTGCGAATGTTGGCATTTCGGCCGGATGCCGCCGCCGCCCAGCCCGTAAAACCCGCCGGCATCTCAGGCAATACCGCGGCCGCCGGTGCAAGCGCTGCTGCGGTAAATGCGGCCGCGGGGACAATCAAGAGTGCCGGCGCAGGACCGCCCGAAGATGCGGCGCGGCTGGCGAGCATAGATGCCGCAAACTGGCCAATCATCGTCGAGGCGGCGGGATTGGGCGGGATGGTGCGCCAGCTGGCGCTCAATTGTGTTCCTGCCGGATTTGAACACAACCTGCTGACCTTGAAGCTCGATCAAGCGGCGTCCGATCGACGCACGCGGCCGATCGAAGATAAGCTCGTGCAGGGCTTGTCGAAGTATCTCGGCCGCGACATCCGCCTCGCATTCGAAACCGCTGAATCGGATTTGAACTCACCGGCGCGCCAACGGAATCAGGCTGAGCAGGAGCGAGTCGCACGCGCGGCGAGCGCGTTCGAATCGGATCCGGCCGTGAAGGGCTTGCGGGAGCGCTTCGGTGCCGACGTGGACGCCGCGTCGGTAAAGCCATCGAACTAGCAAGAGGGGCTGCCATGATGAAAGGTGGATTGGGAAACCTGATGCGCCAGGCACAGCAAATGCAGGAAAGCATGCAGAGGGCTCAGGCCGAATTGGCCGATATCGAGGTGACGGGTGAATCGGGCGCGGGCATGGTCAAAGTGACCATGAACGGCAAGCACGAGACCAAAAAAGTCTTCATAGAACCGAAATTGCTGGGTGAGGACAAGGACATGCTCGAGGACCTGCTGACCGCCGCCATGAATGATGCGGTTCGAAAGGTTACCGCCCGTACCCAGGAGAAGTATGCAGGCCTGATGTCGGGCATGAATCTGCCGCCCGGAATGAAGCTGCCATTTTGAGGCAATGCGCTAGATGAAGTACACACCGACGCTCGCGCGCCTGATCGATTCGCTGCGCTGTCTGCCCGGCGTAGGCCCGAAGTCGGCACAGCGCATGGCGTTCTATCTCCTGGAGCGCGATCGCGACGGCGGCCTGACCTTGAGCCAGGCCTTGGCCGAAGCGCTTAAACACGTGGGCCACTGCAAGCGTTGCCGCATGCTCACGGAGAGCGAGCTCTGTTCCATCTGCGCCTCGACTCAACGGGACTCCGCACAGCTCTGCGTGGTCGAATCTCCGGCTGATGTCGTTGCCATCGAGCAATCCGGCGGTTTCCGTGGGCGCTACTTCGTGCTGATGGGGCATTTGTCGCCGCTCGACGGCGTGGGACCGGCGGAGCTGGGTCTCGATGAGTTCGAGCAGTTGCTGAAAGGAGGCGAGGTTCGCGAGGTGATTCTTGCGACCAACCCGACCGCCGAGGGCGAGGCCACCGCGCACTACTTGGGTGAACTGGCACTGCGCGCAGGGTTGAAGGCGTCGCGAATTGCGCACGGCGTCCCGGTGGGCGGCGAGCTGGAGTACGTCGATGGCGGGACCCTGGCGCATGCGCTCGCCGGACGCACCAGCGTCTCGTGAGCGATTGCGCGTCAACACGCCAGCTTTTGATATAGACGAAACAGGCGCCGATAGCTTTCGTAGCGGCGCGCCGAAATCTGTTGATTGATCACGGCGCTGCGCACCGCGCAGCCCGGCTCCTCCATATGCCGGCAATCCTTGAATCGGCACTCGGCGCTCCGCGCATGTATTTCGACGAAGCCGCGTTCCGCGGCGCGCACCAAGTGCGCCGGCGGGGCAAAATCGCGCACGCCCGGCGCATCGACGATGGCGGAATCCGGGGTGAGCTGATACCAACGCGCCGTGGTGGTGGTATGCCGTCCCTCGGCATCGCGCGTCAACTCCGCGGTCAGCGCCTCAGCCGCGGGCGCGAGCGCATTCACCAGCGAGGACTTTCCGACCCCGGACTGGCCCACCAACAAGTTCACGCAACCGCTCAAAGCTTGCGCCAGCTCAGGTATGCCCTCCGCGGATTGACAGCTCACCTCGATGCAGCGCAGATTCAAGCGGCGATATTCATCGAGCTGCGCCTCGATTGCGCCGCTGCCGAGATCTTTTTTATTGACGATTATCAGAGCCTGCAAATCCTTGAGCGCCGCGCCTGCCCAATAGCGATCCACGAGAAACCAATCCGGCTCAGGTTGCGGAGCCGCGACGATGGCCAGCCGGTCCACATTGGCCGCCACCGGCTCAGCGCGCCCGCGGGCGTCGATTCGTTCGATTAAATTGCGGCGCGGATCGACGGACTCGACTGAGGCGCCGTCGGCCGACGGTGGGTATCCCCAGACCACCCGATCGCCGCACACCACGCGCAATTTGCGGCCCCTGAGGCCGCAGCGCACGAGACCCTCGCTCGTCTGCAGCAAAACGCTGCGCCCGAAACTCGCAAGGACGATGCCGGTTCCGCCTGCTACCATGCCGAATAAGTCACTAGCAACACCATGAAATCCTCCGACAATCTCATTTGGATCGATTTGGAAATGACGGGCCTGAAGCCCGATTCAGATCTCATCATCGAGATCGCGACGATCGTAACCGACAAACACCTCACGGTGCTCGCGGAAGGGCCGGTCATCGCCGTGCACCAAAGCGAATCGGTTCTGAATGCCATGGACGATTGGAACAGAAATCAGCATGGGCGCTCCGGATTGGCCGCGCGGGTGCTCGCGAGCGACATCGATGCTGCGACCGCCGAGCGGCGCACCTTGGATTTTCTCGCCGCCTGGGTCGAGCCCAAACGTTCGCCGATGTGCGGCAACAGCATCTGCCAGGACCGGCGGTTTCTGGCGCGCTACATGCCCTCCTTGGAGGCCTTCTTCCATTACCGCAATCTCGACGTGAGCACGCTCAAAGAGCTGGCACAACGATGGGCCCCGAACGTTGCCGAGGGCTTTCGCAAGACTTCGACTCACCTGGCGCTCGATGATGTACGCGACTCGATCCGCGAACTGCAGTATTACCGCGAACGCTTATTGCGTCCGTTCTAGGCACTCCCGGGCTGCTTGTGAGCGTCCTTCGCCAGGAACATCCAAGTCTCGACCACGGTATCCGGATTCAGCGACAGGCTGTCGATGCCTTGTTCGACCAGCCAGCGCGCAAGTTCCGGATGATCCGAGGGACCCTGGCCGCAAATGCCGACGTATTTCCCCTGCGCCTTGCAGGCCTTGATGGCCATGGCCATCAAGGCCTTCACCGCCTCGTCGCGTTCGTCGAAGGATTTGGCGACGACGCTGGAGTCGCGGTCCAGGCCCAGTGCGAGCTGCGTCATGTCGTTGGAACCGATCGAGAAGCCGTCGAAGTACTCGAGATATTTGTCAGCCAGCAGCGCGTTGGTCGGAAGTTCGCACATCATGATGTGCTTCAAGCCGTTGTCGCCGCGCTTTAGGCCATTCGCAGCCAGCAACTGCGTCACTTCCTTGGCTTCGCTCAAGGTGCGCACGAACGGCACCATGACTTGCACGTTGGTGAGCCCCATTTCATCGCGCACGCGTTTCAGCGCGCGGCATTCGAGCTCGAAGCAGGGCCGAAACACTTTGTCGATATAGCGTGACGCGCCGCGAAATCCGAGCATCGGATTCTCTTCGTGCGGTTCGTAATTCTTCCCGCCGATCAAATTCGCATATTCATTCGACTTGAAATCCGACAGCCGCACGATCACCGGCTCGGGGGCAAATGCGGCCGCTATCTGCGCGATGCCTTCGCTCAGTTTATCGACGTAGAAATTCACAGGTCCGTCATAGCCTGCGATCTGTTTGGCAATCGTGTCCTTCAGCTCGGCGCTCTGCCGGTCGTATTCCAGCAGCGCGCGCGGATGCACGCCGATCATGCGGTTGATGATGAATTCGAGACGCGCCAGGCCCACCCCCCGGTGCGGAATGCCCGCAAAATCGAAGGCGCGGTCCGGATTGCCGACATTCATGGTGATCTTGACGGGAATCTCGGGCATCGCGTCCATTTCAATGCTGCGTTCGTCGAATTCCAGCATGCCGTCGTAGACGTAGCCGGTGTCGCCTTCGGCGCAGGAAATCGTAATCGGTTGGTCTTCCTTGACGTCGCTGGTGGCCGTGCCGCAGCCTACGACCGCCGGAATCCCCAGCTCGCGGGCGATGATGGCTGCATGACAGGTGCGTCCGCCGCGGTTCGTGACGATCGCCGAGGCGCGCTTCATGACCGGTTCCCAATCCGGATCCGTCATATCGGCAACCAGAACGTCTCCGGCACGGACCCGCGACATTTCTTTCGCATCCTTGATGATGCGCGCATGGCCTGCGCCGATGCGCTGTCCGATGCTGCGGCCGCTGGTGAGCACCCTGGAGCGCGATTTCAACGTGTAGCGCAATATCGTGCGTCCGGCGCGGCTCTGTACGGTCTCCGGACGCGCTTGCAGGATGTAAATTTTGCCGTTGCTGCCGTCCTTGCCCCACTCGATGTCCATGGGGGCACCGTAATGTTCCTCAATGGTGAGCGCTTGCTTCGCGAGCTCCGTGATGTCGGCCTCGCTCAAGGAAAAGCGGTGCCGGTCGGCGGCCGCAACGTCGACGGTGCGCACGCGCGTTTTCAAGCCCGGATCGGCGTAAATCATCTTGATCGATTTGCCGCCGAGATTCTTTCGCAGAATAGCGCGCCGCCCCGCCCGCAGCGCCGGCTTGTAAACGTAAAACTCGTCCGGATTGACGGCGCCTTGCACTACCGTCTCGCCCAAGCCATACGCGGCGGTGATGAAAACCACGTCGCGGAAACCCGAGTCCGTGTCCAGCGTGAACATGACGCCGGCTGCGCCCAGGTCGCTGCGCACCATGTGCTGCACGCCGACGGAGAGCGCCACCGCGCTGTGATCGAATTTGTTGTGCACTCGATAGGATATCGCGCGATCGTTGAACAACGAGGCGTACACTTCGTGCATGGACTTGAGCAAATGCTCCTCGCCGCGCACGTTGAGGAACGTCTCCTGCTGGCCGGCGAAGGAGGCCTCCGGGAGGTCTTCCGCCGTTGCCGAAGAGCGCACCGCGACCGCGAACTCGGCCGGATCGCTCGTGCCCTTCATCTTGCGCCAGGCCTCCAGCGCCTCGGTTTGCAGGCGTTCGGGAAAAGGCGTGGCCAGCACCCAGCCGCGGATTTCGGCGCCGACCACCGCCAATTTTTGCACATCATCCACATCGAGCGCCGAGAGCGCGGCGCGAATGCGTTCGTCGAGGCCGCCCTGCGCCAGAAAGTCGCGGTAGGCGTGCGCGGTCGTGGCAAAACCGCCCGGCACCGAAACCCCCAAGTCCGCCAAGCCGGAGATCATTTCTCCAAGGGATGCATTCTTGCCGCCGACCAGTTCGACGTCTTTGTTATTCAGCTTTTCAAACGGAATGATGTAAGGCTTCATGGTGCACTGCTTGTCCGACGCTAGTTTAAATGAAACACTTTACGGCGAAAGCGCCGACTAGGGTGAGGTTACCGTGATTAAACGAACCGTATTCTTCGTTTCCGACCAAACGGGGATTACCGCAGAAACCATGGGTCACAGTCTCATGACGCAGTTCGACGGCATCGAATTTCGCCAGGTGACTGTGCCATTTATCTCCACCGTTGACAAGGCAATTGAAGCCGTTCGCAAGATCGATTTGGTGGCGGCGCAGGAGGGCATGCGGCCGGTTGTTTTCAGTACATTGGTGCAGGAAGACGTGCGCAATGTGGTCCGCGGCAGCACCGGATTTTTTTTGGATTTCTTCGATCCGTTCCTAGCACCCTTGGCGGGCGAACTCAAGACGCAATCCAGCCATACCACGGGTAGGACGCATCGCATGGCGGACACGCACGCCTATGCCACGCGCATCGATGCGACCAATTTCGCGCTCGCGAACGACGACGGCTCGGTGGTGCGCGATTACGAGCGGGCCGATGTCATTCTGGTCGGGGTGTCGCGCTCCGGCAAGACGCCGACCTGTTTGTATTTGGCCATGCAATACGGAGTGTTCGCCGCGAATTATCCGCTCACCGACGACGATTTGGAATCGCGTAAGCTGCCGCGCGCGCTCGACGGCTACCCGCAGAAACTATTCGGGCTGACCATCAGGCCGGATCGATTGCAACAAATTCGCAACGAGCGCAAGCCCGACAGCCGCTACTCATCCGCGGCGCAAGTGGCGTTCGAAGTGCGCGCCGCCGAGTCCTTGTTCGAACGGCACGGCGTGCCGGTCCTCGATGCAACCGAAGTCTCGATTGAAGAAATATCCACCAGAATTCTCGATCGCATGGGCATCGAGCGTCGACTGCGCCCCTGAAATCCCGAATGTGCGTGGTATAGTTTGCGCATGATAGCGGATCAATGGTGTGAGACATCGTGGCGGGCGCGGCCCGGCAGCTTCGTCAGTCTGATGACGCTGTACGAAAGCAACTTCGTGCGTCTGGGCTGGATTGTTGATGAACTTCGCAATGTCGCGACTCAGCGCATATCGAAGGTGACGTCGGACTGTGATCTGTATCTCACCCCATTGGAGCGCTGCCGCTACACCAGCGTGTTCCGCTTGACCTACGAGTTCGATTTCGGTGCATCGCGGCTGCGCGACCCGGATTTGGAGGTTTGCGTGTACCACGATGCCCGTCTGGCCGAAGTGCGCAGCTTTCGAGGCTTTCAGCGCCACCCGCAACTGGCCAAGCTGCAGTCGGGACTCAAGCGTGAACTGGATCAGCGCTGGGCGCGGAACATGATGCTAAATAAATGGCTGGAATATTGCGCCGAGCGGGGACATCACTTCTAGCCGCGAAGATTGGCTTCGTATCGGGTGACCTGCGGTTGTCATGGGATGAGGCGGGACTTTGATCGATAAGCTGACGTTTCTAAAAGGCGCTACGGAAGGAGGTTCAGCCAGCGCCGATGAAGAACGGCTCATGCAGCTGTTCCAGAATCGTGCTGGCCTGAAGAAGGCCTACGCCGACCTCAAGGACGAGTTTCATCTGTTGCGCGACCGGCTCAAGCAGCAGGAAGGCGCGACCATCCGCATACAGGAACAGATGGATGCGCTGGGCGATTTGCTCGGCGATCCGAAAACCGGCTTCGGCGCATTGGTGTTCTTTCAGCTGCGCGCGCTGTGGAAGGCGTGCCATCAGCAGCTTTCGACTTTCGCCGCGGATCTGACCCGGCAGCAGGAAGCGCGCGAGGTGGCGAAGCACAAGGCCGATGTCGATGCGGAAAAAAACGCGCGGCTCGCCGATGCGGATCAGCGGCTGCGCGCCGCCGGCGCCGAAGCCGACGCGCAGCGCCGCCATCTCGCCGAAGAACAGCTAGAGATCGGCAGATTGACCGCATTTTGGCATTACTTCAAGCGCCGGCGCCGTCTGAAGGCGTTGGACCTTCTGCGCAATCATATGGTAATGGCGGATGCCGTGGTCGGCGATCTGCACTCGGAGCGCAGCGCGATCGAGAACGAGGCCGCGCCGGAGTTTCCCGGCCTGTCGCTCGCCGCACGGCGCAACATCAACCTGGCCATCATCAGCTACGCTGAATTGCTGTGCGAGAACGCGGATGCGTATGGACTGGCGGCGCGCGCCAAGGAAGCCGTAGCCCGGCGGGTTCACGAGATGAATTTCGGCACGCGTGCCGAATGCGAGAGCTTCATGCAGCGCGTACAGAAGGCGCAGGCTGCGGTGGCCAATCAGAAACAGATCGGCAGTCTCATCAAGGCCAAGCTGGAGCGGCTGCGCGCCAATTGCGATTATCGCAACGCCGCCGATACGGTACCGACGGCCGACTCGCTCTCGCCGCCGGTGACCGAATTGGATTTCGACAAGCCCAAATCCACCCCCGCCAACACCTGGAATGTGTTGGCGGAGGATTATTGGGATCTATACACGCTATTGCTGCGCTAGCGGCTGCCGGCGCGTCAGGCCGTTGTCGATGTCATTGCGGCGCGCTTGGGTCGGCGCCGCGCGCTTCGCGGATACCACGACCATATCCGCCGCGATTTGCGAGGCTTCATCCAGCAGGATCCCCGCGGTGGCATCGTCCTTGATTTCTTCCAGCGATTTGGCCGGCTTGACGTCGTGTGCGGCGCGCCAGGCGTTTTCGCGCTCGAGCCGCGCATCGTCTATGCGCTTGCGTTCAGCTTCTCGCGTCTTGAGATTCAAGGACAGGGTCTTCTGGCTGCGCATAGCGTCCAACGCCGCAATATCCTCGCGCAGGTACTTGAAATCCGCGCTGCCGGCGGTTCGCTCCTCGTGCAGCTTCTCCAGCGTCGCAGCGAGCGGCTTCAAATCGCCTTCGCTGCGAAAGCTCGCCGGTTCGATGTGATCCCAAGGCAGCGCACGATCGCGGGTGCTTTCGCCGACCTCTTTTGTGTCGATCAGCGAGGGCAGCGCGATGTCCGGTGTGACCCCGCGATCTTGGGTGCTCTCGCCGGTGATCCGGTAATACTTGCCGATGGTCACGTTGAGCTGGCCCAATTCCGGTTTGCGTCCAAAGATCGTGTAGTTCAGCGGATGCGCATTTTGCACGGTGCCCTTGCCGTAGGTTTGCTGCCCGACGATCAGGCCGCGTCCATAGTCCTGGATGGCGCCGGCAAAGATCTCCGACGCCGAGGCGCTGAACCGGTCGACCAGCACGAGCATCGGTCCGCTGTAAAAGATGGAAGGGTTCGGATCATCGTCGACTTCGATGTGGCCGGTGGTATCGCGCAATTGCACCACCGGCCCGCGATCGATGAACAAGCCGACCAGCGACTCGGCCTCGGGTAAGTAGCCGCCGCCGTTGGCGCGCAAATCCATGATCAATACATCGGCGCCGTCTTTGCGCAACTCGCCGATGAGCCGCTGCACGTCGCGCGTGGTGCTGCGGTAGTCCTTCGCACCGGCGCGGCTGGCATCGTAATCCTGATAGAAGCTCGGCACCGTGATGATGCCGATCTTGATTTCCTTGCCGTTGCGTACCACGGTGCGCATGGCCTTGTGAGAGGCCTGAGCTTCGAGCGAAATTCGGTTGCGCGTGAAGTCGATCACTTTCTGCGGCGAGCCGGGAGCCGCGCCGGCCGGCAGCACCTGCAGCCGCACGGTCGTGCCGCCCGGACCGCGTATCTTTTGCACGACGTCGTCCAGCCGCCAGCCGATCACGTCGGTCAACTCGCCGGTCTTTCCCTCGCCCACTGCGGTGATGCGATCGTTGGCTGCGAGCTTTTTGCTGACCGCAGCCGGACCGCCGGCGATGACATCGATCACGGTGACGTAGTCGTCGGTCAAGCTGAGCGAGGCGCCGATGCCCTCGTAGCTCAAGCTCATTTGAATGTTGTATTCCTCGGAATTGCGCGCCGAGAAATAATTGGAGTGAGGATCGAGCGACAGCACGAAAGCATTCATGAATGCCTCGAACACATCCTCGGGCTTGCTCTGATCCATGCGCTTTTCGACATGCTCGTAGCGCTTGCGCAGCACATCGACCACCTCGGGCCATTGCTTGCCGGCGGTTACCAGCGAGAGCGCATCGTTCTTGACGCGCTTGCGCCACAGTTCGTTCATCTCCGCCGCGTTCGCCGGCCAAGGTTCCTTTTCGCGGTCGAAGTTGAACGACTCGTCGACATCGAAATCCGGTTTCTTGTTGAGCAATTCGATGGCGTAGGCCATGCGCTCGCGGTTGCGCTGCTGGTAGCGGCGGAAGATCACGAAGGCCGGCTCGACGTCGCCGGTTTTGATGGCATCGTCGAGCTCATAGCGGTACTTCTCGAACTCGGCGATGTCGCTGGCGTAGAAATAGCTGCGTGCGCCGTCGATGGCATCGAGATAGCGGTCGAGGATCAAGCTGGAAAGATGGTCATCGAGCGGTGCGCGGCGGTAATGCTCGTGGGCGATGATGTCGGCGACGCGCCGCGCTACGTAGTTTTCCTGTTCAGTGGGAGCGAGGACCGCTGCCGCCGCGGGCGCCGGGGCGGGAGGCGTCATGGCGGCGCCTAATAGGGCGGCTAGACCGACTGCGCTCGCGCAGATTGCTATGCCGGTAATCCACCGCGAACGAGTGGCCTTGAGCCGATTGAGTATCACCGTCGCCATTCTCCTGTAAACTTTGCGTCCCCACTCCCTCAAGGCTAGAGAAGCTCATGCCTCCTAGCAAGTGTATATGAGCCGAAGGATATGCGTCCGTTCACGGTTTTGATCGGCATAATCCTAGGAAGCGCCGCTTCCTTCACTTTCGGCCTCGGAACAGTCCTTGTCGTGTTCCTGGTGCTGGGGCCCCAGCACCCAGAATTGCCGCGCGAACTGCCTCGGGTGGCCGGCAGCCTGGCTGCCTTTGCAATTTTGACTGTCGCCAGTGCGGGGAGTTTCCTGGGGGAGGCGAAGGGGCGGCCGTGGCGCGGCTGGGCGCATCTGGCCACCGCGATTTGCCTAGGCGGCCTGATTTTGCTGTATTGGCCGCGCCGCAGCTAAGCCATCAGAATGAGCCCTATGAGAGCGAGGCGCCTTTTACTGCTTTTGACCGCGGCGGGCTTCCTGCCCGGCTGCAGTTTCCAACCCAAGGAGCCGCCCCCCAGCACCGACATCGACGACACGGCCTATGGCGATCGCGTCCGGGTGTTGGCTTCGGATGATTTTCAAGGCCGCAAACCGGGAACGCCGGGAGAAGACAAAACGGTCGGTTATCTGATCGAAAATTTTCGCAAGCTCGGTCTCAAGCCCGGCAACGGCACGAGCTACGTGCAACAAGTGCCGTTGGTGGAGATCACCGCCGCCGCAGCGAAGCTCACCGTCGCCGGCGCAGGCGGCACCCGCGACCTTGAATTCGGCAAGGATATGGTCATCTGGACCAAGCGCGCGGTCCCGGAAATCAACGTAGCGCACAGCGAAATGATATTCGTCGGCTACGGCATCGTTGCGCCGGAATATTCGTGGAACGACTACGCGAACCTCGATGTTCACGGCAAAACCGTGGTGGTGTTGGCGAACGATCCGGGCTACGCCTCGAAAGATCCGACGCTGTTCAAAGGCAACGCCATGACCGGATATGGCCGCGAGGATTATAAGGTCGAAGAAGCCGCACGTCAGGGCGCGCAGGGCGTCTTGTTGATCCACGACGCGGCGGTCATGGGCTATGGTTGGAATGCGGTTCAGGCCACCTGGAGCGGCGCGCAATTCGAACTGCAGGCGGCGGCTACGGACCCCGGACGTCCCGCGATCGAAGGCTGGCTGCAAAACGACGCGGCGCGGACGCTGTTCAAGGCCGCGGGGATCGATTTCGCGCGAACGGCCGTTGCGGCGGCGCATCCGGGTTTCAAAGCGGTGCCGCTCAGGCTGAGCCTCGATGCGACCATTCACAACGCGATCCGCAGCTTCAATACGCAGAATGTCCTCGCCATCTGGCCCGGGCGCAAATCGCACGAATATGTGCTCTATACGGCGCATTGGGATTCATTGGGCGTGGACGCCGCCCGGGCCGGCCACAAGATATTCAATGGCGCGGTCGACAATGCGACCGGCGTCGCCGGCTTGCTGGCGTTGGCGCAGTCCTTCAAGCGCACCATAGATCCCGCGCCTGAACGATCGATCGCCTTTCTGGCCACGACGGCCGCAGAGCCCGATCTTTTGGGTTCACAGTTCTACGTGCAGAATCCCCTCCTGCCGCTGCGGCAAACCCTGGCTGTCATCAATGTCGACATGCTGATCGACGGCGGACCGACCCGCGATGTCAGCATTCTGGGATTTGGCAACAGCGATTTGGACGACACCGTGCGCGCCGAAGCTCTGTTGCAGGGCCGCGAGGCGCGTCCCGACCCGGATCCGCAATTCGGACTGTATTTCAACTCAGACAGCTACAGCTTTGCGCACCGCGGCGTGCCGGTGATCTATACACAGGCGGGCATCGATAGCGCGGCGCGCGGCCCGGTCTGGGGCAAGGCGCATATCGAAGATTACTTCGCGCACCGCTTTCGCCAGCCCGGCGATCAATATGCCGCCGACTGGAACGTCGAGGGCGCGGTTGCCGATCTGACGCTGGACTATCGGCTGGGCATTCGTATCGCCGCCAGCCGGCACTTTCCGCGTTGGTATCCGAATAGCGAGTTTCGCGCCTCGCACCATCGCGCGAACCGCACTTCCGACGAATAGGACCCGCTCCTAGCGCTTGCCGACCCGGGTCCAGTTCTTGGTGCGATCGAAGCTGCCCGACGTGTTGTAGGGATCCGAGCCTTGATCATTGTAAGACGGCTTCTTGGGGGTGGGATCCAGAGCCAAAACTTGCGCAGTCTTGGCCTTGCGCAGTTCGCGCACGGCAAAACTGAAGTCGGAATCGTCAGCCCCTGATGTTTTGTAATCGCTCGCCATCGTCACGCCTCTTCAAAAAATCCAGCTACTTGTCAATCTTCTAGTTCTCAAGATGCCCGCAGAGCGAATGTTCCCAAATTGCGACAGGCAGGATGGAACGGGGTCGCGAAACTGTGACGCGGTTCAAGTCGATCCAGACATAAGATCGGCGCTGGAAGACTTAATTTGCTATAAGCGCGCTAACCGCTCTTGGCGAGAGGCGCAGCGAGTTGCCGGTCGAACGGCACGGAGCGATTGCGGCCCCGCAGTTTGGCGGTGTAAAGCGCCTGGTCGGCCGCTTTGACGAAATCGCCATAATTGGGAAATTGCAGTTGTGCGCCGTGGGTTGCGCAGCCGATGGAAACCGTGACCTTGGCGTGATGCGATCCGACCACGTGCCCGGTATTGCGAAACGCCATTACGATGCGCTCGCAGATGCTGTGTGCGGTTTCGGCATCGGTGGCCGGCAATACCACCACGAACTCTTCGCCGCCGTAGCGCGCGATCGTGTCGGTCTCGCGGGTGTTGCCGCGCAGGATGCGCGCGGTCGCCTGCAACACGCGGTCGCCCGCCTGATGCCCAAAATTTTCGTTGAGCAGCTTGAAGTTGTCGAGATCCACGAAGGCGACGCTCAAGGGCCACTTGTGCCGGGTCGAGTTTTCGAATTCACGCGCCAGAAACTGCTCCAGATAGCCGCGGTTGTACACGCCGGTCAACGCATCGCGCCGCGTCTCTTCCGCGAGTTCGATCGATTGCGGCGGCGCGGCTTCTGCGCTGGCGCGCAGCGTATTGATTTCGCGCAACGCATGCAGGCTGCGCAGCATCAGTACCTCGCGCGCCTGTTCGAGAATCAGGTCCGGATGCTGCTTGGCAAGATGCTCGGATTCGAAGATCGCTTCGGTTTCCGGAATCATCGAGCCGATGGTTCCGAGGACCTGGCCGAATGCCACGCGATCCAGGCCCAAACTGCGCTCGGCGCAGAGCGCCGTCTCTGCGAACTGACGCTGCTCAGGATCCAGAAGGAACAGATCCGCCACCGGACCCGAGAGCGCGACGCAGCGGTCAAAGATGCCCGCGGGTAGATCGCTCGGACTCAGTTCCAAATGATGGCTGCGTTCAATGGCGCGACACAGGCGCTCCGGCAAGTTCCAGGTGCGCATGAGCCAGCCGCCGACGAAGGCATGATCGGCTTGCACGCGTTTCTTCTCGTGCTCGGCCAGCGCCGCGTGGTCGCGCTGCAGCTGTTCGCCGTCGCGGTACAGATCGGGGACTGCCTGGTCGAGCGCCAGCATGCCGACATCTTGCAGCAATGCCGCCAGGAAGATTTCCTCGGCCAGGGTCTGGCGCATGGCATCGCCGAGCGCGCGCGCCGCCGTCGCCGCGAGCAGTGCACGGCGCCAATATAATTTGTAGCTCAGACCGTTGGGCTTAGCGCCGCGCAGCGATTTCACCAGCGAGAAACTCAAAGCGAGGGTCAGGGTGGCATTCAGCCCCAGCACGACCAGCGCCTGCCGTAAGTTTTCACTTTTGCGGCGCTGCGCATACAGCGGCGAATTGGCGATGCGCAATACTTTGCTGGAAAGCGCCGAGTCCATGCTCAGGGCCTTGGCGACTTTTCCCATCTCAATTTCCGGATCCTGCGCCAGCTCAATGATGTGCGTTGCCACTCCCGGCGGCGACGGAAAATTCACTGATCGGCGAAGGTGGGCTTCGATCTCGGAATTCAAGACACAACTCCAGGCGCAAAAGCGGATCGACCCGCTTATGGCAAGTTAGCGTCCGCGCGGAAGGAAACTTGAGATCTAGTTCAGGCGGGCGCTGGCGCGCCACCAGGCCCGCAGGGCCCGAAACAAGAGATACAGGCCGTAGGGGCCGAGAAAGACGACCCAGGAGGCGATGGACGCCTCTCGGAGGCCTGCAAACAGGCTGGCATACAGGCGCGCCAAGCTCGCGCCATCATAGCGGCCGAGGGTCGCCACCCCGGCGTAAAAAATCAACACCGGCATCAGGGCCAGCCCCAGCAACAGGCCGGCCGCGGCCACGAGCAATTCCGCCGCCCAAGGGCGCTGTTCGGCGAGCTGCGCGAGACTTGAAGCCATGCGCAATTGTAAACCAATCCCGCCGGGTCGGCCGCCGCTGTAGAATCGTGCGCATGCCCTCCTGGACGCCCCAGACCCTGTACGATTTGAAGCCTTGGGCCTGCATTGTGCTGGGCGCGGTTTTGGGGGTCGGTGCGATGCTTTGGTCGCTGTCGGCGGGACAATGGACCCTGTGGCGGGGATTGATGTGTCTGGCCGGCGTCGCTCTCGCCATCGTGGGCGGCGCGACCTTGCAGATGCGTCAGGAGTACCGCGCCAACAGCAAGTGGCGGCGGGACGCCCCGCCTTGATTCGCACGGCAGTGATCGGCGTCGGCTATCTGGGCCGATTCCACGCGCAAAAATACGCCAGCCTGCCGAATTCTCAGCTGGTCGGTATTGCCGATCCGTCGGCCACGGCGCGCGCGGCCGTGGCCGCGGAACTTCAAGTCGCGGCGCACCAGGATTACCGGGATCTTTTGGGCAAAGTCGATGCCGTGAGCGTCGTCACGCCCACCGCCTCGCATTTTGAAGTGGCCAAGGCTTTTCTCGAAGCCGGCGCGAACGTTCTGGTCGAAAAGCCCATGACCGTGACCATCGCCGAGGGCGAGCGCCTCATCGACATCGCGGCGCGCGCGAAGCGTATTTTGCAGGTGGGCCATCTGGAACGCTTCAACGCCGCGGTTCTTGCGGTGCAGCCCACCTTGACCGTTCCGCGTTTCATCGAATCGGCGCGGCTTGCGCCCTTCAAGCATCGCGGCACGGATGTGGACGTGGTGCTGGATCTCATGATTCACGACATCGACCTGATTTTGAGCATCGTGCGCTCGCCGGTGGTGTCGGTCGATGCCATCGGCACCAGCGTTTTTTCCAACGAAATCGATATCGCCAACGCGCGCCTGCGCTTTGCCAATGGCTGCGTCGCCAACGCAACCGCGAGCCGCGTGAGCTTGAAAACCGAGCGCAAGCTGCGCTTGTTCCAGGACGACGCGTATCTGTCGCTCGATTTGCAGCAAAAGATTCTGACGGTGATCCGCAAGGGCGAGAGCGTGGGGCCCGACGGAATGCCGCAGGTCGCGATCGACGAGAAGACTTATGAGCAGGGCGATGCGCTCAAAGCGGAGATCGAGGCCTTCTTGGAAGCGATTGCCGGTGGCCAACCCCCGGCGGTGAGCGGCGAGGACGGATTATTGGCCCTGCGCACCGCGGTGAGCATCGGCCAGCAAGTTTTAAGCTCGATGCAAAAATTTTCCGGTCGCGTGTAACTAGTGCGCCGGCGGCGGGGTTGGTGTTGTCCCGCTCGTGCCGGCGGCCGGCGTCGTCGGCGCAGGCTGGGCAGGCAGGGCGGGCGAGGTCAGCGCGGGCCCGCCGCCCGGCTCGTTGTCGGTGAAGGTCACTTTGTCGACAAAGTAGCGCGTGTCGGCGAAGCAGTTGGTGGGAATGCCCGGATGCTCGGTGTAATGCAGCTGCACTCGACGGCCCACCGCCTTGGCCAACTGCTCCGCGACGGCCTTGTCGCGTACGCTGAAATCCCACAACTGCGGGGAGCCGGGACCCAAGTACGGGCCGCCGCCGTAGAACAGCGCAATTTCCCCTTCCTGTGTCTTGCAAATCCAGCCGCGGCGGACGAATTTTTGCAGCACGCCGGCGCGCTCGCCATCGGCGTACGCCCAGGCGAGAGTCAGCCAGGTCCAAAGACCGCCGCCGGCGATGATCAGCAGCAGCAAAATCATGAACCAACGGCCGGCGCGCCCTGAACGGCGCCGGGCAGTGCTTTTGGGAACTTCAATTCTGGTCATAAATAATGGGCCGGGATCCGCCAAAAAAACCCGAAACCCCTCGATGCCGCTATGGTATCCGAAATTCGCACTTGTCAGTTGCCCCGGTCTGCCACAGGCGGCGCGCGCTACGTGAGTTCCTTGCTGGCTGCTCGGCTACAGCATCCCCGGAGCTTCGTCGCGTACGTCGAACACCCGAAAGCCGGCCCGCTCATACACACGAATTGCCGCGGGGTGGTCCCAGTTATCCGTGTGCAGCCATATTCGGGTTGGACTGGACCGCCATATTTCGTGAATCGCGACCGCCAATAGCCAAGGTCCGAGGCCTACTCCCTGCGCTTCGGGGATCAACCCGAAGTTTTTCAGTTCTATTTCCGGGAACGCGCATAGATCGAACTCGCAAAACCCCAATGCATGGCCTTGCAGATTTCTGAGCACGTAGATGCGCAGCAACCGACCCGCCAGCAGCTCCCTGAGCTCCACCGCGGGCATTTGCAGACGCTGGTCCCAGCGCAGCGGCTCGCCCACGTTTCGATATAGCGTCAAATACTCATCGAGGGAAAGGCGCTCGAGCGCTATGCGCTCACCAGTGCTTCGCTCGATCGGGGGCGTTGGCGACTCACGAAGTTCCACTCAGAGTTGCGCGCGATGAACGTCGGCTTGAAATCGACCGCGCCAACGATCACGGCGCGTCCGACGCCGGAGGAGAAGCGCTTGTTCGCCGCGGTCGCCGTTCAGCGGCAAGTGTCGGAGACGGCGCTGGCACTGATCGCTATTCGCGCATTGCTCGACTCGCAGTCGCCTGACTTGCCGCCGAACCCTTCGAGCAGCGGTCCGGCACTAGACCGGATCACGATCCGTTTGCGGCCGGGAGATCGACTTGCCATTCGGCACCGGGCGTCTGAGCGCCGCATGAAGGACTCAGGCTATATCGCCGCCCTGGTCCGGGGTCATGTGAGCGCCAATCCGCCGCTGCCAACCCACGAGCTGGCGGCCTTCAAGGCGGCCGTGTCGGTCCTGGGCTGGGTTCGGTCGACTCTTGGCGCGGAGCGCTCGTGAAGCCGCGCAGACGGGAGTCCTGACGCGAGATCTGCAGCAAGAGCTTAGGGGTACCCGAGCTCTCGTATCAGAAGTGGAGCGGCGCATGCATCAATTCGCCCAAGCGGCGCTGATCAGCTGGGAGAGCCGCGTTGACTAGAGACGAGGTTTTCGCGTACCGCGGGATGGACCCGGACTCTTCGAGGCCGCAAGTCACGGGCGTGGGAGTCCGGTGACGCCCGGTCGATTTAGCCTCGCGCAAATTGCCCAGATCAAGCGCACCGTGAGTCGTACCCCGGAGGTCATGGTGAAAGTGACGGGCGGAGGAACGAGGAGGGGCGCGGTTGCGGCTCACTTCGGGTACATCAGCCGCCGAGGCGCCTTAGGAATAGAGACCGACGAGGGTGAGTTCATCGCATACCCGGAACAGCAAAAGCAGCTGCTTGATGCGTGGCACTTGGAGCTCACCGCCGGGCAATACCGCCGGCAGAAGGAAGGCGATCGAGCGCGGCGGCCCACAAAACTCGTGCACAACATCGTGCTCGCCATGCCGGCGCCGACGCCTCCAGACAAGGTTTTGGCCGCCGCGCGGAAATTTGCCCGCGAGAAATTCGCGCACCACCGCTACGCCATGGTCTTGCATACGGACCACAAGCACCCGCACGTGCATCTGGTCGTGAAAGCTGAGAACGAGCTCGGACAGCGGCTGCGCATCGGCAAGCAACGGCTGCGCGAATGGCGCGAGGACTTCGCACGGTTGATGCGCGAGCAGGGTATTGCGGCCAACGCGACGCCGCGGGTCATTCGAGGCGAAAACAAGAAATACCCTCGGGAGAGAGCTTTCAAAGCGCAGCGCTATGGGACTTCCACGGCGTTGCATGATCGGGTAATCGGGATCGCGAATGAGCTGTCACGTTCCCGAACCATCGTCGATCCGGCGCGCGACAGGCTGATCGAAACTCGCAAATCGTTGGTATCAGCCTGGATGAAGGCCGCAGAGGTGTTGGACGCGCAGGGGGAGATCATCCTCGCCGCGGACGTGCGCTACTTCGTGAAGCATTTGCCGCCCGTCCTTACTGATCGGCAAAGACTGGCGGCGCAATTCATCGGATTTGTCCAAAAGCAGCGTGGGACTCAACAGGACGGCCCCGAGCGAGGGCGTCACGCAGACCCGGAGCTGACGCGGTAGGTATTCGAGGCTAAGCCATGAAAAGCGAAACGAAGAAACAATTTGCATTCAACCTGGAGTCTCCAGCAAAGCTGCGGCGTGACCCCGATGAACGGGCGCTGAGGCTGAGACAAGTGTCCCAGCTCACTGGGCTCGGTCGATCGATGATTTATCAAATGCAGGCGGAAGGACGGTTTCCGCAGCGCATCAAGCTGGGCGAGCGGGCTGTGGGATGGCTGGAGAGCGAAGTGCGAGACTGGTTGGCGACTCGCGTCGACGCTAGCCGTGGTAACCAGCGTGGGCCGCCGTTCGCGGCGAGACGTAGGCTGGACCACTTCCCCCATTCTTGACCCGGAATGGGGATGAGCAGGTTCCGATGGCGACCTTCCTGTTCCGCCGAATAGCGCTGGTTGTCAAGTATATCGTCAGATGATATATTTGTGCATGCTTGATGAGCCGATGCGACGTCTCCTGGATTACGACCATCGACGCTATTGGCTCGTCAACGGTTGGAGCGTCCGATTTCGGATCGCGGAAGTCGAGGTCAGCGTGGCGCGGCCGCGTGGTATCAAATACTCGTTCACATTGCATGACGTGGATGGGACTCGGTTGCTGGGGTACGACAACGCGCACGGTGTACCGCGTGCGCAAGAGTACGATCATCGACATCGCTTTCGGCATGCCAGGGATCTGGTGGCTTATGAGTTTCGGGGTGCCGATGAGTTGCTGATGGACTTCTTCGCCGCGGTTGAACGGGCCTGCGCCGAAGAAGGCAGCGCCTTCGAGTTTGAGGCCGAGGAGATCGAGTTGGAAGCTGAGGAGGACGATGATGCGCAAGTCCATGACTGAATTAAAAGAGGAAATGCGTGCCGTGGCACGGGGCGAACGGCGGGCCTCCCCGCTCCCGGCAGCACCGCTGCTCGCCGCCTTATCGCGAGAAGCGCTAGATCTCTTGGGTGTATTACTGCGCGAACACCCTGCGAACGTGACTGAACTAGTGACACTCACCGGCCGCGCACAGTCGAACATTTCGCGCTCGCTGCAGCTGCTCGCAAAACATCGGTTGATTCGGCTGGTGCGCGAGGGGCGCGAAATCCGCCCGGAGGCTATTGCGAAGACTGTGAGCGTAGATCTCGTATCGGGCACTTATGAGACGACTCCCATCTCAAAAGTGGCGGCGGGCTGAGGGGTTGGCCGGCATGGTTGGCACTGAACCGAGAGGCCGGGCACCGTTCGGGAGACGATCAATGGCTAAATTGAGTGAAAAGGCGCTGCGCAAACGCGATGCAGCCCGCGACATCGGCGCGGAACTTCTGGCGTCGGTGCGAGAAATGGAGGCAGGTCAGGCGGGGCACGTGCACCGCGTTCCCGCGCATCCGTTCGAATCCACAGAACATTCGTGGCCTGCGGCCCGATGTGCAGTAACTGCATCGCCAGGAAAGTTTTCATCCGCGAGGAATCGCATCGTCAGGCGATCGCGATGGGATATACCTTTTCAGATTGCAAAATCTCACTTGCGTATTGCAAGCAAGCGGCAATATCGTCATGCGTGATGCCGGGGTAGTTCCGGAGAATGTCAGCTTCGGTCCACCCCTGACCCAATAACCCCACTATAAGATGCGGATGGTTTTCGCGGCGGGCTTGGCGTTTCGCGCGATGCTGTCGGTGAGCGGCATTTGGGGGCAACTCCAGTTCGTGTCTGGCCGGTTGCCCCCAAAGTTGCCCCCAAGTTGCCCGGAAGTCAATGGCAAGTTCCGGCGCTCCCAGGAGCTCAAAAAGCATAAAAAAACCCGCGTTTTAGCGGGTTTTGTGGAAGTCCCAGGATGTTGTCGGATGTCATCGGAACTGGTCAAATGGTGGAGCCGGGGGGAATCGAACCCCCGTCCATAAGTCCTACGCTACAAGATCTACGTACGTAGCCACGTCTATTGTTCTCACCGCACACTACCCAACGGGCAGGGAAAGCGCGCAGCCAGCCCGGTAATTTTTCGTTTAACACACCCCAGGCACGTGTGCTCCACTATCTGATGAGCGCTACACTTAAACATTCGCATCAGCACGAGCTGCTTAAGTTTCAACCGCGATTAGGCGGCTAGAGCGTAGTTGTCTTGATTGGCAACTATAAGTTTGCAAATAGTTTTACGAGGAACCTGCACCTCGGTACGCCCCTGCAGTTTCGCAACCCATGTCGAAACCGGTCGGCCCCATCGAACCCGTAGTTTACGCTTTTTTCGCCCACGGCGTCAGTGACCCCGCTAGCGGCGCATCGCCTTCATGATTCGGCCCTTGTCGCGCTGCCAGTCGCGATCCTTCTCCGTATGGCGCTTGTCGTGCTGCTTTTTGCCTTTGGCGAGGCCTACGCTTAGTTTGGCGCGCCCCGCCTTCCAATAGAGCTCGAGCGGCACCAGCGTATAGCCGCGCCTTTCCACGGCGCCGACCAGGTGATCCAGCTCGCGGCGGTTCAGCAGCAACTTGCGCGTGCGGGTGGGATCGGTCTCCACGTGGGTGGAGGCCGAGGTCAGAGGATTCAAGTGCGCGCCGAACAGGAACGCCTCGCCATTTTTGACATAGACATAGGCCTCGGCGATCTGCGCCTTGCCGGCGCGCATGCTCTTGACCTCCCAACCCATCAGGGAAATGCCCGCCTCCAAACGCTCTTCGATGAAATAATCGAAGCGCGCTTTGCGGTTGACCGCGATCGGCGGTAATTTCTCGGGTGCCTTTGCCACGCGCTGAAGTCTACCGATTGTCCGATGGCGGCGCCCGCGCTTTTGCCGGACAATGCGCGCATGCAGGTAGTTGAGCGCAGCGCCCTTGTCACCTTTACGCCCGCACAAATGTTTGCCCTGGTGAATGATGTGCCTCGTTACCCGGAGTTCCTGCCCTGGTGCGTCGCAGTGCGCGTCGAGGAAGTCTCGGCAACCGAGCGCATCGCGATGCTGAAAATCGCGCACGGGGTTTTGAAGACTGAATTCACGACGCGCAACACGCTGGTTCCGGATGCGCAGATCAACATGCGCCTGACGCACGGGCCGTTCCGCGATCTCGCCGGCGCCTGGCGCTTCGACGCCATCGGTGAGCGCGGCTGCCGCGTGCACTTCAAAGTGGAATTCGAATTCAAGAACCGGCTCACCTCCGCGGCCTTCAATGCCGTTTTTGAAACGCTGTGCGGCAGCATCGTGGATGCCTTCGCGGTGCGCGCGCAAAAGATCTACGCTTGAGTCCGGCCGTGATCCGCGTCGATATCGTCTATGCAGAGCCGCTGCGCAGCGTCGCGAAGTCTTTGAATGTCGCGCCAGGCGCGGTGATCGCCGACGCCTTGAAATTGGCGGCGCTGCAGGCGGATTTTCACGGCGTCGATTTGAGCAATGCGACCGTCGGCATCTTCGGCAGGGTGGCGCAGCGAGATCAACCGCTCAAGGACGGCGATCGGATCGAAATTTACCGGCCGTTGCTCGAGGAGCCCAAGCTCGCCCGCCGCAAGCGCGTCAGTAAATCCGGCCGTTTTTGATTTTCGCGGCCGACGCGTCCTGGGCCGCGGCTTCCGCATCCGTGGGTTTATCCAAGCGCGCGACCTTGTCGCCGTCGAAATATACGGTGACGCGGCGCGAGTCGACGTGCCGGGTACGGCCCTTCTTGAGATAGTAAATATAGTCCCAACGTTCCTTGTCGAAACTGTCGGCCACCATCGGAGTCCCCAACAAGTACCGGACCTGACTGCGCGTCATGCCTTCCTTGACGGTGTCGACGGCGCTCTGATTGAGGAAATTACCCTGTTGGATGTTGATGCGGTAAACACAGCCCGAAGCCAGCAGCGACAGCGCGGATCCCAAAACAAGGTACTGAATTATTTTCATGAAAGTGGTGAACAGCCGTCAAATGATTGATAATCAAGCTCTATCATACCGGAAGGCCCAGCATGCCGCAGCGCCTAAAACCTGACTCGACCAGCGAAAGCAATGACCTGCGCAATGCGGGTCTGAAAGTAACGCTGCCGCGCCTGAAAATTTTGGACATTCTCGCGGACGGTTCCGCGCGCCACATGAGCGCGGAGGACATCTACAAGAAACTGCTGGTTTCCAACGAGGACATCGGCCTCGCCACTGTGTATCGAGTGCTTACGCAATTCGAGGCCGCGGGGCTGGTCACCCGGCATCATTTTGAAGGCGGCATGGCCGTATTCGAGCTCAACCAGGGCGCGCATCACGATCACATCGTGTGTGTTGACTGCGGCAAGGTCGAAGAGTTCATGGACGGCGGCATCGAAGAGCGGCAGCACGCGGTGGCCAAACGCCTGGGGTTCGAAATCAGCGATCATGCGCTGATTCTCTACGGGCATTGCCGCAAGGCCAACTGCCCGAATCAGAAACGCGCCAAGTCAGCTTCCTGAGCTGCGGCCCATAGCGAGCGGCCTGTAGGAGTCTCAGCGCGGCGAGTTGCGCGATCCTCTTTTCTTGGGCGCCTCGGCCGGCGCGGCGCGCGCCAGCATTTCGCGCGCATGCGCGCGCGCCTGCTCGGTGATGTCGATCCCGCCGAGCATGCGGGCGATTTCGTCGGTGCGCTCCGCCGACCCCAGCGGCTTGACGGAGGTGCGCGTGATCTTTCCGTCGCTGAGCTTGGTCACGCGAAATTGGCTGTGCGCTTGGGCGGCAACTTGAGCGAGATGCGTCACGCACAACACTTGAGCCCGCTCGCCCAATGCGCGCAGCTGCCGCCCGACGATCTCGGCGACCGCGCCGCCGATGCCGGCATCTACTTCATCGAACACCATGCAGAGCGGCGAGGAGGCAGCGCGCCCGGCCACTTGGACCGCGAGACTGATGCGCGACAGTTCGCCGCCGGAGGCCACCTTGCCCAAGCTCTTGAGCGGCTGGCCGGGATTGGCGCTCACCAGGAATTCCACCTCATCGCTGCCGTAAGCGGAGAATTCCACCTCGCTGTGAGTTACCTGCACCGCGAACTGGCCGCCCGCCATGCCTAGGGTTTGCATCAGCTCGGTGACTTGAACGCCCAACAATTGCGCGGCGGTGCGGCGCGCCCCGCTCAGGGACTCCGCTGCACTGCGGTACTCGACGGTGGCGGCGCTGACTTGCTTCTCGAGAACCGTCAGGCCGAGCCCGACATTGTCCAGCGTGGCCGTCTCTTGCTCGAGGCGCGCGAGCTGGTCGGGCAGCTCCAGCACGGCCACGCGATGCTTTCTCGCCAACGCTTCGAGCGCGGCCGCGCGCCGCTCGATCTCGTCCTGGCGGCCGGGATCGATGTCCAGATCTTCCACGTAGCGCCGCAACGACTCCGCCGCCTCCTGGGTCAGGATCGCCGCTTCGCCCAATAGTTTGCCGGCCTCGCCCAATTTGGGGTCGATGTCCGACACGCCGCGCAGCGCCGCCGTCGCCTTGCCGAGCAGATCGTGAGCGCTGTCGCCGTCGGCTTCATAAGCCGCCGTGAGCGCGGTGCGGGCCGCAGCGCTCAAGCGGCCGCGGCCGGCGGCGCGTTTTTGGTCGGCGAAGAGCTCCTCGATGTGCGCCGCGGTCGATACTTCCGCCTTGAGTTCGCGCAGTTGGTAGCGCAGCAGATCCAAGCGCGCGTCGCGGTTTTCCGCGGCGCTTTTGAGCGCCTCGAATTCGCGCCGGCCGACGCTGTAGCGCTCGAAAGCTTCGGCGACGGCGCCCTTCAAGGCCGGCGCGCTCAAGCGCTCATCGAGCAAGTCGCGCTGCGCGGCGCGGCTTATCAGATGCTGGAACTCTTGTTGACCATGGATTTCGATCAGGAATTCGGCCAGTTCACGCAGAGCTTGCAGAGCTACCACCTGGCCGTTCACATAGGCGCGCGAACGGCCATCCGCGCCGATGACCCGGCGCACCACGAGCTCGCCGTCGCAATCGATCGACTGCTCTTTGAGCCATGCGAGAGCGGCCTGCGGCAACGCCGAAAAGCTCGCGGTGACCTCGGCACGCTCGGCACCCTGGCGCGCGATGTCGCCGGTACCGCGCCCCCCGGCCAGCAGCAGCAGCGCGTCGACGACGATGGATTTGCCCGCGCCGGTCTCGCCGGTCAGCGCGGTCAGGCCGCCGCCGAGTTCGAGCTCCGCTTGATCGACGAGAACCAAATCCCGCAATTGAAGATGCGTCAGCACGGCTTAGATGTCGGGGCTCCCGTTGTGTGCGCCGCGGCCCCAGTGCAGCTTGGAGCGCAGCAGCCGATAGTAGTCATAGCCCGGCGGATGCAGCAGCGTGATTTGCGCATCGGCGCCCTCGACGTACAAATTATCGCCTTGCTCCAAATCGCCAATCGCGGTGCCATCGCAGGTGACCTGCGCGCGCGACTCGAAACGATCCGACATGCGCAGCGCTATTTTGCTGCCGGCACGCACCACGATCGGCCGGTCGCTCAAGGTGTGGGGCGAGATCGGTGCCAATACCCAGACATCGAGATTCGGTTCGACGATGGGTCCGCCGCAGGAGAGCGCGTAGGCCGTCGAGCCGGTCGCGGTGGCGATCACCATGCCGTCGCCTCCATGCGAATTGACGAAGCGCCCGTTGATCGAGGTTTCGAAATCCATGGTCCTGCCGGTCTCCCATTTGTTGACCACGACATCGTTCAACGCCAGGGCACGCGCGACCCGGCCGTCGTGGCTCTCCAGCCGCGCCGCGAGCAGCGAGCGGCGGTCTTCGCTGTAATCGCCGGCCAGCACGGTGTCGACATCTTCCAGCATGGAAGCCGGGCTGACGTCGGTGAGAAAACCCAAGCGGCCGCGATTGACGCCGAGCAGGGGCACCGAATGGCCGGCCACGAGCCGCGCCGCATACAGAAGCGTGCCGTCGCCGCCGATGGCGACGATGAGGTCGGCACGGGTTGCGAAGGCTTGTTCCGGACACAGCACGACGCTGCCCGCTTTGAAAGCCAGACCCACGCCGGGGTCGACCAGCACCGGCACGCCGCGCGCGTGAAAATGCGCGGCCAGGCCCAGCATGCATTCGGCCACGCGCAAATCTTTGGCGTTGCCCACCAAGGCGATGGACTTAAATACCTGAGGCATGATCGATTATAGCCCTCCCTCTGGACTTGACTTCGGCCGGATGCGCTAGGTAGCTTCAAACATGTTATATGGACCTACTATGACAGAAGGTACCGACGAAGGACTCAACGAGCGCGCGCAGCTGCTGCTCAAGGCCCTGATCGAGAATTACATTCGCGAAGGCCAGCCGGTGGGATCGCGAACCCTTTCGCGCGATTCCGGACTCAGCCTCTCCTCGGCGACCATTCGTAATGTCATGGCCGACTTGGAAGACCTGGGATTCGTCGCTTCGCCTCACACCTCCGCCGGACGTATCCCGACCGACAAGGGGTATCGGTTTTTCGTCGACACGCTTCTCAAGCTCAAGCCCTTGCATCATGAGGAAATCGAGGATATCGAGCGGCGCTTGGGGTCGGAAGCGGCCAGCGGCCGCTCCTTGGTGCAAACGGTGTCGCAGATGCTGTCCAGCGTCTCGCACATGGCCGGTTTGGTGACCTTGCCGAACCCGCATTACATCGCGCTGACGCAGATCGAATTTGTCGCATTATCCGAAAATCGCGCCCTCGCCATCATGGTCATGAGCAATCGTGAGGTGCAGAACCGCGTGGTGCAGCTGGATCGCTATCATTCCCCCGAGGAGTTGCGCCGCGCCGCCAACTACTTGAATGAGGCCTTCGCCGGGCGTTCGCTGCCGGATGTGCGCGCCCAACTGCTGGCGCAGCTGCAGGAGACCCGCCAACACATGGATCAGCTCATGCGCGACGCCATTCAAGTCGCGCAGAAGGTCTTCGACAGCGCCCCGGCAGAGCGGGTGGAGTATGTGATCGCCGGCGAAACCAACCTGATGGGGTTCGCCGAATTGTCCAACATCGATCGGCTGCGGCGGCTGTTCGAGGCTTTCAACGAAAAGCACGACATCTTGAGGCTGTTGGATAGCTGCCTGCGCGCCGATGGCATTCAGATCTTCATTGGGCAGGAGTCCGGCTACCGGATTCTCGACGACATCAGCGTGGTTACCGCGCCCTACATGGTCGACAACCAGGTGGTCGGGGTCTTAGGCATCATTGGCCCGACCCGCATGGCCTATGAGCGAGTCATTCCCATTGTCGATATCACCGCCAAGCTGTTGGGTTCGGCCTTGAACGCTCGCAAATAGCCCCCAAAATGTACCCTTCGAGCGGCCCCTTGCGCCGCCTGTTTTCGAGGCTGTAACGAGTGAACGACAACAATCCGGTATCGGCGGCCGATATGGCCGATGCACGCCCGGCGGCCGCAGACGGGGCAGGTACGGCATTGGCGGCTGCGGAGGCCAAGGCGAGCGAGAATTGGAACAGCTACCTGCGAGCCGTCGCGGAGCTGGAGAACTACCGCAAACGCATGGACCGGGAGCTGGACAACGCCCGCAAGTACGCCATCGAGCGCTTTGCCCAGGAGCTGGTCAGCGTTGCGGATTCGTTGGAGGCCGGTATCAACGCCGGCGCGGCGAATTCCGGCTCCGCTCTGCTCGAGGGCTCAACGGCGACCTTGAAGCAGCTGCTGCGGGCTTTCGACAAGGCCGGGATCAAGGTCATCGACCCTGAGGGTCTGCCGTTCGACCCAGCCTGGCACGAGGCCATGATCGCTCAAGCGAGTGCCGATGCGCCCGCCAACACTGTCTTGTCAGTCATACAGAAGGGCTACTCCCTGAATGGGCGGTTGCTGCGCCCGGCACGGGTAGTCGTCAGCAAGGCAGCGGATGCCAATTGAAAAATACGCCGAATGTCCCCAGGTAGGGCCACAACGTTTCGATTTTTAGAGGGTTTTCACAATGGCTAAAATGATTGGTATCGATCTTGGCACGACGAATTCTTGCGTCGCGATCATGGAGGGCGGCAAGCCCAAAGTCATCGAGAACAGCGAGGGCGACCGCACGACGCCGTCCATCGTCGCCTTCACCAAGGACGGCGAGGTATTGGTCGGACAATCCGCCAAGCGCCAGGCCGTCACCAATCCCGCGAACACCATCGCCGCGGTGAAGCGCCTCATCGGCCGCAAATTCACCGACGAGGTGGTGAAGAAAGACATGGGCATGGTCTCCTACAAGATCGTCAAGGCCGACAACGGCGATGCCTGGGTCGAAGTGCAGGGCAAGAAAATGGCGCCCCCGGAAGTCTCGGCGCGCGTTCTCATGAAAATGAAAAAGACGGCCGAGGATTATCTGGGCGAGACTGTCACCGAGGCGGTCATCACGGTGCCGGCCTACTTTAACGACTCGCAGCGCCAGGCCACCAAGGACGCCGGGCGGATCGCAGGCTTGAACGTCAAGCGCATCATCAACGAGCCGACCGCGGCCGCATTGGCTTACGGCCTGGACAAGGATGGCGGCGATCGCAAGATCGCCGTGTACGACTTGGGCGGCGGTACTTTCGACGTGTCGGTGATCGAGATCGCCGAAGTCGACGGCGAGCGTCAGTTCGAAGTGCTTTCCACCAATGGCGATACGTTCCTGGGCGGGGAGGACTTCGACCTTCGCGTCGTCAACTACTTGGCCGATGAATTCAAGAAGGAAAGCGGCATCGACGTGCGCAAGGATCCCCTTGCCATGCAGCGCCTGAAAGAGACCGCCGAAAAGGCCAAGATCGAGCTGTCCTCGAGCCAACAGACGGAAATCAATCTGCCGTACATCACGGCGGACGCGGCGGGCCCCAAGCATTTGAACATGAAGCTGACCCGGGCCAAGCTCGAGTCGCTGGTCGAGGACCTGGTACAGAAGACCATGGAGCCGTGCCGGATTGCGCTGAAGGATGCCGGGCTGTCCATGAAAGATGTGGGCGAAGTCATCCTGGTCGGCGGTCAGACCCGCATGCCCATGGTGCAGAAGGCGGTCAAGGACCTGTTCGGCAAGGAGCCGCGCAAGGATGTGAACCCGGATGAAGCCGTGGCCGTGGGTGCCGCGATTCAGGGCGGCGTTCTTGCGGGCGATGTGAAGGATGTCCTGCTGCTCGACGTGACGCCGCTGTCCTTGGGGATAGAAACCCTGGGCGGCGTCATGACCAAGGTGATCGAGAAGAACACCACGATTCCCACCAAGGCGTCGCAGACCTTCTCGACCGCGGACGACAATCAGACGGGGGTCACCATCCACGTGCTGCAGGGCGAGCGCGAGCGCTCGAGCGACAACAAGTCTTTGGGGCGCTTTGACCTCACGGATATTCCCCCCGCGCCGCGCGGCATGCCGCAAATCGAAGTCGCCTTCGACATCGATGCCAACGGCATCCTGAACGTCTCGGCGAAAGATGTGAAAACCGGCAAGGAACAGCGCATCGTCATCAAGGCCTCGAGCGGTTTGTCCGAGGCTGAGATCAAGCGCATGGTTTCGGATGCCGAAACCCATGCCGAGGAGGACAAGCGTTTCCGTGAATTGGTTGGTGCGCGCAATAAGGCCGATGCCACGATTCACACGGTGGAAAAGGCGCTCAAGGATGCCGGCGACAAGATCTCCGACGATCAGAAGAAGGCGGCGAGCGATGCGGTGGCGGCGCTGAAGAGCGCGATGGGCGGCGATGACCGCGACGACATCGACGGCAAGACGACCGCGCTGGAGCAGGCATCGGCCGCGATCATGCAGAAGATGTACGAGCAGTCCGCGGCGGGCGGCGGTGCCTCGGCACCCGGCGCCGAGACCGGCTCCTCGGGACAGCATGCGCCCAAGGACGATGTGCTGGACGCGGAGTTCGAGGAAGTGAAGGATGGCGATCGCAAAAAGGCCTGACGGCTCTGCTGATGCGATAGATTGTGATGCGATAGATTGCTGAATGAAACCGCCGGTATGCATAGTGCCGGCGGTTCGTTTTTATGGGACGGGCCTCAAGGGTATCCAATGGCGAAGCAGGATTACTATAAGCTCCTCGACTTGCCGCGAAATGCGTCGGAAGCCGAGATCAAAAAGGCCTACCGCCGCCTCGCGATGAAATTTCATCCGGATCGCAATCCCGGCGATCCGGATGCCGAGCACCGCTTCAAGGAATGCAAAGAGGCGTACGAAGTGCTGTGCGACTCGCACAAGCGCGCCGTCTACGACCAGTTCGGACACGCCGGCCTCGAAGGCAACCGCGGCGGCGGCTTCAGCGCCGGGGAAGCGTTCGGCGACATCTTCGGCGAGATGTTCGGCGATATCTTTTCCGGCGGCCAACGCGGCCGAACTCAAGTTTTCCGCGGCGCAGATCTTCGCTACGAACTCGAATTGGATCTCGAGAAGGCGGTGTTCGGCACCGAGACCGAGATTCACATCCCGTCCATGGGCGAGTGCAAGACCTGCAAAGGGACCGGCGCGGCCAAAGGGTCCACCCCCAAGACCTGCGATACCTGCAATGGCCAGGGCCAAGTCCGGGTGCAGCAGTCCATCTTCACCATCCAACAGCCCTGTCCGCGCTGCAAGGGCCGCGGCAAAATCATATCCAATCCCTGCGATACCTGCTTCGGCCAGGGTCGGGTCCGGCAGGAAAAGACGCTGCCGGTCAAAGTGCCAGCGGGCGTCGATACCGGCGATCGCATCCGCTTGAACGGCGAGGGCGAGGCGGGCCGCAATGGCGGCCCGGCCGGCGACCTCTATGTCGAAATTCGCGTGAAGGAACATCCGATCTTCGAGCGCGAGGGCAGCCATCTGTCCTGCGAAGTGCCCATCACCTTTGTCACGGCCGCGCTCGGCGGCACGGTCGAGGTACCCACCCTCGATGGCGAGGTCATTCTGAAGATTCCCGCCGAGACCCAGTCCGGCCGGGTGTTCCGTATGCGCGAGAAGGGCGTGCGTCCGGTGCGCGGCGGCGCCGCCGGCGATTTGTTCTGCCGCGTCGTGGTCGAAACGCCGGTGAGTTTGCGCGGTGAACAAAAGGAAATGTTGCGCAAGTTCGCCGAGTCGTTGGAACAGGGGAGCCACCATCCCAAGGAACAAACGTTTTTTGAGGGCGTAAAGAAGTTCTTTACGCGCGCGGTCGAATAGGTGCAACCGAGCAACCAAGCTCGATGAGCGGGCAACCGCGCCCGCTGAGCGTCTTCGGCATTACCGGCCGCATGGGACAGTCGTTGATTCGGGCCCTGCGCGAGACTCCTGAGTTCCAGCTACGCGGCGCGCTCGCCTCCGCGGGCAGTGCGCGGCTGGGGTCGGATGCCGCCGCGGATGGGCAGCCGACCGGCGTGGCGATCACGGCGGATCCTTACGCGGCCCTTGAAGGGGCCTCGGTGGCGCTCGATTTCAGCGTCGGCGGCGCCGTCGCTTTGCATGCGCGAGCGTGCGCTCGGGCCTCGGTGCCGCTGCTCGTCGGCGCCACGGGGTTGGACGGGCCTGCACAGGCCGAACTCAAGCTCGCTGCGCAGACGATTGCCGTGCTGATCGCGCCCAATACCAGCCTCGCCGTCGCGGTCTTGAATGAGTTGGCTGCCGCGGCGGCCCGGGCGCTGGGCAGTGCCTATGATGTGGACATTTCGGAGGCGCATCACCGGCAGAAGCGCGATGCGCCCTCCGGCACGGCCTTGAATTTGGGCGAGACCATCGCCAAATCGCGCGCGGTGAGTTTCAGCGAAGCCGCGATTTTCGAGCACCCAGGCGCGAGTGCCCCACGGCGCCCCGGCAGCATCGGCTTTTCGGTGGTGCGGGCCGGCGATATCGTGGGCGAACACACAGTGACATTCACCGGAGCGGGGGAGCGGCTGGAAATCACCCACCGGGCCACGGACCGGATCACTTTCGCCCGAGGAGCCTTGCGGGCCGCCGCCTGGCTGCTTGGGCAGCCTCCGGGGCTTTATGGCATGAAGGATGTGCTGGGACTATGAGAAGAAGCATGGACAGTGATCGCGGGCATCGTTAATATTCGCGCCCGGAAACTGATCGCGAATCAACCCAGAAAGCGGGAGGACGTTCTCAAGAGCGCCTCCCGCTTTGCGCATCTGCGTCAACGCGCCGTAGCGCAAAGCGAGGAACCGGAGTGTCGACACCTGCAGTGCTAGCTCTCGAAGATGGCACCGTGTTCCGAGGCGTCTCAGTAGGCGCGAAAGGCAACACGACAGGCGAAGTAGTTTTCAATACGGCGATGACCGGGTACCAGGAGATCCTCACCGATCCTTCGTACTGCCGACAGATCGTCACCCTGACCTATCCGCACATCGGCAACACCGGCGCGACCCCGGAGGATCTCGAATCCGGCGCGGTCTATGCCGCAGGCCTCGTGATTCGCGACCTGCCGCTGCTGTATTCGAACTGGCGCGCCACCGAGTCCTTGCAGAGCTTCCTGCTCCGCTGCAAGGTGGTGGCGATCGCCGATATCGATACGCGCAAACTCACCCGGCTGCTGCGCGACAAGGGCGCGCAATCGGGCTGCATCATGACGGGCGAGAACATCGATCAAAACGCTGCGGTGCGCGCCGCCAAAAAATTTCCGGGACTGAAAGGGATGGACCTGGCCAAGGCGGTCTCAACCAAAAAAATCTATCAGTGGAATGATGGCCTGATTTGGAAGACCGCTGCCAAACCGCCGCGCCCGCAGAGCCGCCTGCACGTGGTCGCATACGACTATGGCATCAAGCGCAGCATCTTGAGGATCCTGGCCGAACACGGCTGCCGCATGACCGTGGTGCCAGCTCAAACGCCGGCGGATCAGGTACTTGCGATGAATCCTGATGGTATTTTCTTATCCAATGGACCGGGGGACCCTGAGCCCTGCGATTACGCCATCCAAGCGATCGCCAGGTTCTTGGAAACCGACATTCCGGTGTTCGGCATTTGCCTGGGGCACCAATTGCTCGGGCTCGCCAGCGGCGCGAAAACCATCAAGATGAAGTTCGGCCATCACGGCGCCAATCATCCGGTGCTGGAAATCGATTCGGGCCGCGTGCTGATTTCGAGCCAAAACCACGGATTTGCCGTCGACGAAGCGACGCTGCCGGCCACCTTGCGCCCCACGCATCGATCGCTGTTCGACGGCTCCTTGCAGGGCGTGACCCGCACCGATCGGCCGGCTTTCAGCTTTCAGGGACATCCTGAGGCGAGCCCGGGGCCGCACGACGTGCGGCTGCTGTTCGAGCACTTCATGTACTTGATGGTGAAGCGCGTGCAGGCGAATTCCCGCGGGCGCACCCCCGTCAAGCCAAAAGCGGCGGAAGGCTAGTGCCGAAGCGTACCGACCTCGACAGCATCCTCATCATCGGCGCGGGGCCCATCATCATTGGGCAGGCCTGCGAGTTCGACTATTCTGGAGCTCAAGCGTGTAAGGCCCTGAAAGAAGAGGGATATCGCGTCATTCTGGTGAACTCCAATCCGGCCACGATCATGACCGATCCGGAGACCGCCGACGCCATTTATATAGAGCCGATCAATTGGCGCACCATTGCCCGCATCATCGAGAAGGAACGGCCCACGGCATTGCTGCCGACCATGGGCGGCCAGACGGCACTGAATACGGCCTTGGATCTGGTGCGCGAAGGGATATTGGAAAAATTCAGCGTCGAGATGATCGGCGCCTCGCAGCGCGCCATCGACATGGCGGAGGATCGCGAATTGTTCCGCCGCGCGATGGCGGACATCGGCTTGGAGACCGCCCGGGCGCGCATCGCGCACAGCATGGAAGAGGCCCTCGCGGTGCAATCGGAGATCGGTTTCCCGACGGTGATCCGGCCCTCTTTTACCCTGGGCGGCTCGGGCGGCGGCATCGCCTATAACCGCGAGGAATTCGAAGCCATCGTGGCGCGCGGACTCGACGCCTCCCCCACCAACGAGGTGCTGCTCGAGGAATCGGTGCTCGGTTGGAAAGAGTTCGAGATGGAAGTGGTGCGCGATCATGATGACAACTGCATCATCGTTTGCTCCATCGAGAACATCGACCCGATGGGGGTGCATACCGGCGATTCCATCACCGTGGCCCCGGCGCAATCCCTGACCGACCGCGAGTACCAACGTCTGCGGGACGCCTCCATTGCCGTGCTGCGGAAGATCGGCGTCGACACGGGCGGCTCCAACGTGCAGTTCGCCATCAATCCGGAAGACGGCCGGGTGCTGGTCATCGAAATGAACCCGCGGGTGTCGCGTTCCTCCGCGCTCGCCTCCAAGGCCACGGGTTTTCCGATTGCCAAGATCGCCGCCAAGCTCGCCGTGGGCTATACCTTGAGCGAGCTGAAAAACGAGATCACGGGCGGCGCGACGCCGGCATCCTTCGAGCCGACCATCGATTATGTGGTCACGAAGATTCCGCGCTTCACCTTCGAGAAGTTTCCGGGCGCCAATACCCGCTTGACGACTCAAATGAAGTCGGTGGGCGAGGCCATGGCGATCGGCCGCACCTTTCAGGAATCCATGCAAAAGGCGCTGCGCAGCTTGGAGACGGGTTACGACGGCTTCAACGAGCAGTTGACGCTGCCGCTGACCGAAGAGGCCGCGGAAAAGCTGTCGTACGAGCTCCGCTGGCCGGGACCGGATCGGATTCTGTATGTGGCGGATGCGTTTCGCGCCGGTTGGAGCCTGCAACAAGTGTTCGACGCCACCAAGATCGACCCGTGGTTCCTGTCGCAGATCGAGGACCTGCTGCGCGAAGAAGCGCTGCTCGCCAAGGAAGGTTTCGAGAGCTTGAGCCTGGCGCGCCTGCGCGCTTTGAAGCGCAAGGGTTTCTCCGATGCACGCATCGCGAAACTCACGGGTCGCGACGAGACGGACATCCGCCGCGAGCGCCGCAAGCTCTCGCTGCATCCGGTCTACAAGCGCGTCGATACCTGCGCCGCCGAATTCGCAACCTCCACCGCATATCTATATTCCACCTATGAAGAGGAATGCGAGGCCGCTCCCACGGATAAGCGCAAGATCATGATTTTGGGAGGCGGCCCGAATCGCATCGGTCAGGGAATCGAATTCGACTATTGCTGCGTGCACGCCGCGATGGCGCTGCGCGAGGACGGCTTCGAGACCATCATGGTGAACTGCAATCCCGAGACGGTCTCCACCGACTACGACACCTCGGATCGGCTCTACTTCGAGCCGCTGACCTTTGAAGACGTGATGGAAATCATCGAGAAGGAAAAGCCCGAGGGCGTCATCGTGCAGTATGGCGGCCAGACACCGCTGAAATTGTCGCGCGCTCTTGCCGCCGCGGGAGCGCCCATCATCGGGACCACGCCCGACAGCATCGATGTCGCCGAGGACCGCGAGCGCTTCCAGAAGCTGGTCACCGCTTTGAAGCTCAAGCAGCCGGCGAACGCCTCGGCGCGCACCGAGGAGCAGGCCATCGTCATGGCGCGCGACGTGGGCTTCCCGCTGGTCGTGCGGCCGAGCTACGTTCTCGGCGGCCGCGCCATGGAAGTGGTGTTCAATGAGGACGATCTGCGCCAATACATGACCGATGCCGTCAAGGTGTCGAACGACAGTCCGGTGCTGCTCGATCGATTTCTGGATTTGGCCATCGAGGTGGACGTCGACGCCGTGAGCGACGGCACGGATGTGCTCATCGGCGGCATCATGGAACACATCGAGCAGGCGGGCGTGCATTCCGGCGACTCGGGTTGCTCGCTGCCGCCGAACGGGCTTTCACCCGAGGTTCAAGATGAGTTGCGGGCCCAGACGCGAAAACTGGCCAAGGCGCTCAGTGTCATCGGCCTGATGAATATTCAGTTCGCGATTCAAAGCGGGGTGATTTACATTCTCGAGGTCAATCCCCGGGCCTCCCGCACGGTGCCCTTTGTGTCCAAGGCGACCGGCATTCCCCTGGCCAAGGTGGCGGCGCGCGTGATGACCGGCAAGACTTTGAGCCAACAGGGCCGCACCGTGGAGCGCATCCCGCCCTATTTTTCGGTCAAGGAAGCGGTGTTCCCGTTCATCAAGTTCCCCGAGGCCGACCCCATCCTGGGGCCGGAAATGAAATCGACCGGCGAGGTCATGGGGACGGGCAACACCTTTGGCGAGGCCTACGCCAAAGCGCAGGCGGCTTCCGGGGTGATTTTGCCGACCCGGGGGCTGTGTTTCATCAGCGTGCGCGACCGCGATAAGCCGGGCGCGGTGATTCTGGCGCAAATGTTGATGGCGCGCGGCTTCGAGATCGCGGCCACCGGCGGCACTGCCAAGGTGCTCGAAGAGGCCGGCATCGGCTGCCGGCGAGTCAACAAGGTGCGCGAGGGTCGCCCGCACGTGGTCGATATGATAAAAAATGACGAGGTGGCGTTGATCGTCAATACCACCGAGGGCAAACAGGCGGTGCGCGAATCGCGCTCCATCCGTCGCGAGGCGGTCGCGAGGCGAGTAACCTATTACACCACCGTGGCCGGCGCCCGCGCGACTTGCGACGCGCTGGATCACCTAGGCGACATCGAAGTGAATCGACTGCAGGATTTGCACAAGGAAATGGCGTGATCCGGACTCCCATGACGCTGCGCGGCGCTGAGCGGTTGCGCGAAGAACTGAAGCAGCTGAAGAGCGAGGCGCGGCCGAATGTCATCAAGGCCATCGCCGAGGCGCGGGCGCACGGCGATTTGAGCGAGAACGCCGAATACCACGCCGCGCGCGAGCAGCAGAGCTTTATCGAAGGCCGCATCAACCAAATCGAGAATCGCCTGAGCAATGCCGAGGTGATCGACGTCACCAAGCTCACCGCCAACGGCCGCGTGGTCTTCGGGTCGACGCTCGAGTTGGAAGATCAAGAGGGCGGCACCAAGGTGGTCTATCAGCTGGTCGGCGACGATGAGGCCAATATCAAGCAAGGGCTGCTGTCGGTGTCCTCGCCGATCGCGCGCGCGCTCATCGGCAAGTCCGAGGGCGATGTCGTCGATGTCACCACACCGGGCGGAACTCGAAGCTACGAAATCGTGTCCGTCCGTTACGTGTAGCGAATCGTGAAGATTTTGGCGCGCGCCTGGCGGGTGCTGATGGTGCTTTGGGCGGGAAGCCTCTGGTCGCTGCTGTGGGTCGCGGCGTTAGTGTTTCATTTGCAAAGCGACCGGCATGCCGCCGGTCTCATCGCCGGCCGGCTTTTCAGCATCGAGACTTACCTGGGACTCGCGCTCGCGGCGCTGGCGCTGCTGCTGCCGGTACGCGCGCGATTTTCGCCGGGATTTGTGGCGGTCGGCTTGCTCGCGATCAACGAATGGATCCTGAAGAGGCTCATGAGCGCTGCACAGACGCACGGCGGCATGGCGTATATGAGCTTCGGAGCATGGCACGGGATTTCGGCAGGACTTTACCTGCTCGCGTGCCTGTGCGTCTTGGCCTTGATTTACCAGGATGAATATCGCCATGTGTGACGGCCGCCGGTGCTATTTCGCGCTACTCTGCTGCTCGCTGGCGCCCGCGGCTTGGTGCGGCGCCCCCTTCTCGTTCGATGCGGCGCCGGGCCGGCTGCCGAAGAATGTGGTTCCCTTCCTTCGCCGCGTATGCGCGTGAATTGATCAAGCCGCTGGCCGATCACTTAGCGTGGGACGCTCTGCGACGCGGTACCGCTGGATCAGCTCGAGGCGTGGGCGCGCTCGAACATTCCGCCGGGTGCGGCCGGCAGCCTGGCGCGCGGCATGCAGAGCGCACGTCACTTGGTTGCGCAGAAACCGGTCCTGGTCCAGGCCGCGAATGCATACCTGGCCTCCGCGGCGCACGCGCTGCACTGAGGCGTGACCTTACAGTTCTTTTCTCAGGCGTCGGGCAGGAGAATCTTCGCTAACCGTGTGCTGCGGCGGTAGAAGAGGCCGACATTGCCGATGCGTTGCACGATTTGGCTGGAAGTTTGCCGGGCCAAATCATCGAGCGCGGCGTCGCGGGCGCTCCGATCTCCGACCCGGGCGGACACCTTGACCAGTTCATGATCGGCAAGGGCGCGGTCCAATTCCTTGACCACACCGGTGGTCATGCCGGCATTGCCCAGCATCACGAGGGGGTGCAGCGGGTGCCCGAGACGGCGTAAATGTTTCTTTTGTTTCTCAGAGAGTGTCATCGCGAGATTATAGTCGACGTTAAAATGCCCAAGCGCACCAAAAGCAGTTCCCGCTGGCTGGCCGAACACGCCAGCGATGAGTTCGTGAAGCGCGCGCAGAAAGAAGGCTGGCGCTCGCGCGCCGTGTTCAAACTGGCGCAAATTCAGGAAACCGAGCGGCTGCTGCGGCCGGGGATCCGCGTGGTCGATTTGGGCGCCGCCCCGGGGGGCTGGAGCCAGTATGCGGCGCGCATTGGGGGCGGCAAAAGCCGCATCGTGGCCACGGACATATTGCCCATGGACGCGATTCCGGGGGTCGAATTCGTCCAGGGCGACTTTCGGGATCAGACGGTGCTCGAGCAGGTCTTGGAGCGTGTCGGGGCGGACAAAATCGAGCTTGTATTGTCGGATATGGCCCCCAACATGGCAGGTATAGATGCGGTGGATCAGCCTCGCTCCATGTATTTGGCGGAGCTTGCCATGGAGTTCGCAGATCGTGTTTTGGCGCCCGGAGGCGATTTGCTGGTGAAGTTATTTCAAGGCGCCGGATTCGAACAGATCATCCGGGATGCACGCGCTCGCTACGGCCGCGTGGTGACGAAAAAGCCGAAGGCGTCACGAACTCGCAGTCCGGAGATCTATCTGTTGGCGCGGCAGTTTAGGATGGTGTAAGTTGAGGAACGCCCGTCAGATTTGCCAGTCCTAATGTGATGACGGTTGCAGGTGAAACTTGAACGATCTGACGAAACAAATTCTCTTATGGGTCGCGTTGGCGGTCATTCTGCTCGCGATTTTCAGCCAATTCGGCATGCGCACCGGCCAGCCGGCGCAAATCGACTACTCGCAGTTCTTGAGCGACGTGAAGAGCGGGACCGTCGAGTCGGTGATCTTGAAAGGAGAGATTATCGAGGGTAAGAAGCGCTCCCATGAGCAGTTCGTCACATTCAATCCCGAGACCAACAACGGCGCCCTGATCGACCTGTTGCAGCAGCAACACGTGCAGTTCAAAGGCGAACCGCCCAAGCAACAGTCGGTCTTCCTGCAATTATTGATCTCGGCCTTCCCAATATTGATTCTCATTGGCTTTTGGGCCTACTTCATGCGTCAAATGCAGGGCGCCTCCGGGGGCCGGGGGGCGATGTCCTTTGGCAAGAGCCGGGCGCGGCTCTTAGGGGAGGATCAGGTCAATATTACCTTCGCCGACGTGGCGGGGGTCGAGGAAGCCAAGCAAGAAGTCGTCGAAATCGTCGATTTCTTGAAAGATCCCGGCAAGTTCCAGAAACTTGGCGGCAAGATCCCGAAAGGTGTGCTTATGGTCGGCTCGCCGGGCACCGGCAAGACCCTCCTGGCGCGCGCCATCGCCGGCGAGGCGAAGGTACCCTTTTTCACGATTTCGGGTTCCGATTTCGTGGAAATGTTCGTGGGTGTGGGGGCATCGCGCGTGCGCGACATGTTCGAGCAGGCCAAGAAACATGCTCCATGCATCATTTTCATCGATGAAATCGACGCGGTCGGCAGGCACCGCGGCGCGGGTCTGGGCGGCGGTCATGACGAACGCGAGCAGACCCTGAACCAATTGCTGGTCGAGATGGACGGCTTCGAAGGCAATGAGGGCATCATTGTCATCGCGGCGACCAACCGCCCGGATGTCCTGGATCCGGCGCTGCTGCGTCCGGGCCGATTCGACCGCCAAGTGGTGGTGCCGCTGCCCGACGTGCGCGGCCGCGAGCAAATCCTCAAAGTACACATGCGCAAGGTGCCGCTCGGCGACAACGTCAAGCCTTCGGTCATCGCGCGCGGCACGCCCGGTTTCTCGGGCGCCGATCTGGCGAATCTCGTCAACGAGGCGGCGCTGTTTGCGGCGCGCGGCAATAAACGTTCGGTGACGATGGAAGAGTTCGAGCGCGCCAAGGACAAAATCATGATGGGCGCGGAGCGCCGCTCCATGGTCATGACCGAAGAAGAGAAGCGCAATACGGCGTATCACGAATCGGGCCATGCCATCGTGGGCTTGAGCGTTCCAGAACACGATCCGGTCTACAAGGTGACCATCATTCCACGCGGCCGCGCCTTGGGCGTGACCATGTTCCTGCCGGAAGCCGATCGCTACAGCACCAGCAAGCGCCAACTCGAGAGCCGCATCGCCACGCTGTTCGGCGGCCGCATCGCCGAGGAATTGGTATTCGGGGCGGATGCCGTCACCACCGGCGCCTCCAACGACATCGAGCGCGCCACGGAACTGGCGCGCAACATGGTCACGCGCTGGGGACTATCGGATCGCTTGGGTCCGCAGACCTACAGCGAGGAATCCGGCGAAGTGTTCCTGGGGCGCAGCGTCACACAGCACAAGCAAGTCTCGGATGTCACCGCGCACGTGATCGACGAAGAAGTGCGCCGCGTGATCGACAGCAACTACCAACGGGCCTACAAAATTCTCCAGACCAACATGGACAAGCTGCAGACCATGTCGGAAGCCTTGATCAAGTACGAGACCATCGATGAGGAAATGATCAAGGACATCATGGAAGGCCGCGCACCGCGACCGCCGCGCGACTGGGACGATACACCGACACCGACGCCGAGGCCGCCGTCTGCAGAGAAGCCGACGACGCCGTTGGTAAATCCTGCAGGCCAACATTAGATCGGCCGGAATCGGCGGCGGGGCTGCGGGGCCATTTCCCGGACCCCCGTAAATCCCGGAACCCGCCTCTGCAACGCGAGCAGCCAGTATTGACAGCGTTTGCAACGGCGTTGTCGACTATCGATCAGAGCCACCCTTAAGAGTCGCTTACAATCCTCACATGCTTTGGCGTTGCCGAAATCGCACCATTGATCTGACGCGGCCCGTCGTCATGGGCATACTCAATGTCACCCCGGATTCTTTTTCCGACGGCGGGCGCTATGCGGCGCTCGATGCGGCGTTGGAGCGGGCGCGTCAAATCGTTGCGGAGGGCGCGCTCATCATCGATGTGGGTGGTCAGTCGACCCGGCCCGGCGCTGTTGCGGTCGATGCCTCGGTGGAGATCGCGAGGGTCATTCCCGTGATCGAAGGCATTGCTGCCAGCTGCAATGTGGCGATTTCCATCGATACATCCAAACCCGGTGTGATGAGCGCGGCCGTGGCGGCCGGCGCCTGCATCATCAACGATGTTTATGCACTGCGCGAGCCCGGCGCGCGCGCGGTGGCGGCCGAAACGCGCGCGGGTGTGTGTCTCATGCATATGCAAGGAGAGCCGCGTACGATGCAACAGCGACCGCACTATAATGACGTGGTGGGCGAAGTAATGGGGTTCTTGTCCAGTGAGCGCCGCGCATGCGCCGAGGCGGGTGTCGCGAGCGACGCCATTGCGCTCGATCCGGGATTTGGGTTCGGGAAAACCTTGGAGCACAACTTGACGCTACTCAGAGAATTGCCGCGTTTCGCGGCGCTGCAGGCGCCGCTGTTGATCGGCGTGTCGCGCAAGAGCGTGATCGGAAAAATATTGGGGAAGAGCGTGAATGAACGGCTGTATGGCGGCTTAGGGTTGGCGGCGCTGGCGGTGGCCAACGGCGCCCGGGTCATCCGAACCCACGATGTCGGCCCCACCCTGGATGCGGTGCGAAGCGTCGGCGCGGTGCTGCAAGGATCGGCCCCTTGAGCCACTACTTCGGTACCGACGGTGTTCGCGGCCGCGTCGGCTCGGCGCCGATGACGGTGGATTTTGCCTTGCGCCTGGCGAGTTCCGCCGCGCGGGTCTTGGCGCCGGGCGGCGGCCGCGTGCTCATCGGCAAGGATACGCGGGTGTCCGGCTACATGTTCGAATCGGCGTTGGAAGCGGGATTTGTCGCCGCCGGCGTGGATGTCATGCTGATTGGACCTTTGCCAACGCCCGGCATCGCATACATGACTCAACGCTTGGGCTGCAGTTTCGGCGTCGTCATCAGCGCCTCTCACAACCCGTACGAAGACAACGGGATCAAATTCTTCGATGCCGCCGGCAGCAAGTTGTCGGACCGCGTGGAGCAGCAAATCGAAGCTTTGCTGGACCATGCGGTGATTACGCAAGAATCGCAGCACTTGGGCCGGGCGATGCGCATCGATCGCAGCCGCACCCAGTATCAGGAGTTTTGCGCCTCCACGATCCCGGCGGGGATGAATTTGAGCGGCTTCAAAATCGTAATCGACTGTGCCAACGGCGCGGGCTACAAAGTGGCGCCGCGGGTATTGGCGGATCTCGGCGCTGAGATCGTGCCGATCGGCTGCTCGCCCAACGGCCGCAACATCAATGACGGTTGTGGTTCGACCTCGCCGGAACTGCTGCAGCTCACGGTCCCGGGTGTGCGCGCCCAGGTAGGATTGGCGCTCGACGGCGACGGCGACCGGGTGGTGATGGTGGATGAGCTCGGGCGTTGCGTGGACGGCGACCAGTTGCTGTTCATTCTGGCGACCGCGCGCCACAGCGCCGGGGAGTTGAAGGGACCGGTGGTCGGCACCGTCATGAGCAACTTAGGACTGCAGCACGCGCTCGAGTCGCGCCGCATCGAATTTCTGCGCGCGCAAGTGGGCGACCGCAACGTTCTCGCCATGCTGAATCAAGCTTGCGGCACATTGGGCGGCGAGACTTCGGGGCACATTCTGTGCCTGGATAAGACCACCACCGGCGATGGCCTGGTCAGCGCCTTGCAAGTGCTCGCCATCATGAAGCAGACCGGATCGGGACTGGCGCAACTTGCCGCGGCGATGCAAAAGTATCCTCAAGTCTTGCTCAATGTGAAGGTTCTGAAACGCTTCGATCCGCAGGCCGAACCCGATGTGGTTCGTGTGGTCGAAGAGGTGGAGGGGCGGCTCGAAGGACGCGGTCGGATTGTGCTGCGCGCCTCCGGCACCGAGCCGGTTATACGGGTGATGGTTGAGGGCTCGGATGCGGCTCTCGTCAAGAAAGGCGCCCAGGATATCGCTGCGGCCGTCGAGGCTGCCTCGAACGCCAATTTCTAACGGGGGCTTGCAGTTACGCGGCTGCGCGGCTAATCTTCGCCGCCTTTCCCGCAGGGCGAAATGCCCGAAGGTTGGCTATGCGTCGTCCGATGGTCGCGGGCAATTGGAAAATGCACGGGTCGCAGGCTCTGAATCGAGCGTTGCTCGGCGAGCTTGAGAGCTTCATCAGGCCGGACTGGCCGATCGACGTCGTGGTATTTCCGCCTTATGTCTATATTGCCGATGCGGTGCGCACCCTGGAAGACGGACGCATCATGGTTGGCGCACAGGATGTATGTGCTGAATCCGGCGGTGCCTTCACCGGGCAAGTGGGCGCCGCCATGCTCAAGGACGTCGGCTGCAGCTACGTCATCGTGGGTCACTCCGAACGCCGGCGCTGGTATCACGAAGACGACACCTTGGTGGCGCGAAAGTTTGCGGCCGCCCTGGCGGGAGGTCTGACGCCGGTGCTTTGCGTCGGGGAAACCCTGGAAGAACGCGAGGCCAAGCAAACCGAAGCGGTGGTGGGTCGCCAGGTGGATGCGGTGATCGCCATGCATGGCGCTGGCGCGTTTGCCCAGGCGGTGCTCGCTTATGAGCCGGTCTGGGCCATTGGAACCGGACGGACCGCATCGCCGCAGCAGGCACAAGACGCACATGCCTTTCTGCGGAGTCGGATTGCAGCCCATGATGCTAAGATGGCGGGCCACCTACGCATTCTATACGGCGGCAGCGTCAAGGCCGGCAACGCGGCGGAGCTTTTCGCAATGCCCGACGTCGATGGTGGATTGATAGGTGGCGCTTCCTTGAGCGCCGATGAGTTTCGACAGATTTGCGCGGCTGCGGCCGCTCGCCACTAAAGAGATTTTTTATGTTGCGTGGTTTGATTTTGGGCGTGCATGTACTGCTGGCACTGATGATTATCGGACTGGTGCTGCTGCAGCGGGGCAAGGGCGCCGAAGCGGGTGCCGGATTCGGTTCAGGCGCATCGGGCACGGTGTTCGGCGCGCGCGGAACGAGCACCTTGTTTTCGAAGTTGACCGCCGTGTTTGCGGGGCTGTTCTTCGTCACCAGTTTGACGTTGGCGTATCTCGGTACGCACGCGCCGGTGCAGCCGACCTCGGTGCTGGAACGTGCCGCGCAAGCCGCCGCCGCTGCGCCCGCAAAGTCACCGCCACCGGCGCTCACGCCCACGCCGCCGCCGCAACCCGTGAGCGCGCCGCAGCCGGCGAATCCAACGCCGCCTCCGAAGTGATCGGCCAGCGAATGAATTATTCTTCGCGGCGCTCCGCGCCGTTAGTTTTCGGGGTTCGCGTAGCGAACCCCGGAAGAAATTTGGCCGTCAGGCCATGGGTATTGCCGACGTGGCGAAATTGGTAGACGCGCTAGTTTGAGGGGCTAGTGGGGCAACCTGTGCCGGTTCGAGTCCGGCCGTCGGCACCATTGTTTTGGATTGTTACGCGCGACGCAGCATAGGTGCGCCTGATACAATTATGGTCAATCCGTGTAGTCAACGGCGTCGATAATGTTGCGACAGTACTTACCGATCTTGATCTTTCTAGGTTTGGCCGCGGTTTTGGGCCTGGCGCTGTTTACTGTCGGTTGGATCCTGGGGCCGCGGCGGCCGGATTCTGAAAAGCTCTCTCCTTATGAGTGCGGCTTCGAGGCTTTCGAAGACTCGCGCATGCGTTTCGACGTCCGCTACTACCTCGTGGCCATCATTTTCATCGTGTTCGACCTGGAGATCGCGTTTTTCTTCCCCTGGGCGGTCTCGCTCAAGATCACCGGAACGTTTGGCCTATTGGCCATGTTTGTCTTCGCCTTGATTCTGGTGGTGGCGCTGGCCTACGACTACAAGAAGGGAGCCTTGGAATGGGATTAGAAGCCGACAACACCGCGCGCGGCTTCGAAGTGACCACCGTCGATAAACTCATCAATTGGGCTCGCACGGGTTCGCTCTGGCCGATGACCTTCGGTTTGGCGTGCTGCGCGGTAGAAATGATGCACGCCGGCGCGGCTCGCTACGACCAAGACCGCTTCGGCATCATTTTCAGGCCGAGCCCGCGTCAGTCCGACGTCATGATCGTCGCCGGCACGTTGGTGAACAAGATGGCGCCGGCGCTGCGCAAAGTATACGACCAGATGACCGAGCCGCGTTGGGTGATCTCCATGGGATCCTGCGCCAATGGCGGCGGCTATTATCATTATTCCTATGCGGTGGTTCGCGGCTGCGACCGCATCGTTCCGGTGGATGTCTACGTGCCCGGATGCCCCCCGACAGCGGAAGCACTGCTGTACGGCATCATCCAGCTGCAGAACAAAATTCGCCGCAACAAGGCGATCATCCGATGAGCGCGACCCCGGGCATCACGGCGGCGGTTGCAACACCGACCCGCCTCGAAGTTCTGGCCCAAGCGATCACCGCCGCCTTGCCGGGCAAGCTCACGCCGGTCGCCAATCACGCCGGCGAGTTGACCTATGAGGTGGCGGCGAATGAACTGTTGGCGGCAGCGGAAATCCTGCGCGATTCGCCGCAGCTCAAATTTGAAATGTGCGTGGACGTCTGCGGCGTGGATTACCTATTCTACGGCCGCGATGAATGGAATACCGAAACTGCGACATCCTCCGGTTTCAGCCGCGGTGTGGCGCGCGGCGGACAGCGCGTGGGCGAACTGGCGCCCGGACGCCGCTTTGCCGTGGTCTATCACCTGCTCTCGATTTCCTTGAACCAACGGCTGCGATTGCGGGTATTTTGCAGCGACGATGCTGCTCCCATGGTCGACTCGGTGACCGGTATTTGGGCGGGGGCGAATTGGTTTGAACGCGAGGCGTTCGACCTGTTCGGCATTCTGTTCAAGGGTCATCCGGACCTGCGCCGCTTGCTCACGGACTATGGCTTCATCGGTCATCCGTTCCGCAAGGATTTCCCGCTTTCGGGCAACGTCGAAGTGCGCTACGACCCCGAAAAGGGCCGCGTGGTCTATCAACCGGTAACCATCGATCCACGGGTGCTCGTGCCCAAGGTGATTCGCCACGACAACCGCTACGATCCCGCGCTCACCAACGCGCCCGTACACACGACCAGCCTTGCCAAATCCGATGGCTGAGATTCGCAACTACACCATGAATTTCGGACCGCAACACCCGGCTGCGCACGGGGTGCTGCGCCTGGTGCTGGAATTGGACGGCGAGGTGATTCAAAAGGCCGATCCGCACGTGGGCCTGTTGCACCGTGCGACCGAAAAGCTGGCGGAGAGCAAACCCTTCAATCAGTCGATCGGCTACATGGACCGGCTGGATTACGTTTCCATGATGTGCAACGAGCACGCCTACGTCATGGCGATCGAGAAGCTTCTGGGTCTCGAGCCGCCGCTGCGCGCGCAGTACATCCGCGTGATGTTCGATGAGATCACGCGCATCTTGAATCACTTGATGTGGCTCGGCGCGCATGCCATCGACATCGGCGCCATGACGGTATTTCTGTATTGCTTCCGCGAGCGCGAAGACCTCATGGATTGCTACGAGGCGGTCTCCGGCACGCGCATGCATGCGACCTATTATCGTCCCGGCGGCGTGTACCGCGACCTGCCTGAATCGATGCCGCAGTACCCGTATTCGCAGTGGCGCAGCAAAAAGGAAGTTGACCGCTTGAATGCCCGCCGCGCCGGCGGACTGCTCGATTTCATCGCGGATTTCACCAGGCGATTTCCCGCCAACGTCGATCAATACGAAACGCTATTGACGGACAATCGCATTTGGAAACAACGCACCGTCAATATCGGCGTGGTGAGTCCGGAGCGCGCCATGCAGTTGGGGTTCTCGGGACCGATGCTGCGCGGCTCGGGGGTCGAATGGGATCTGCGCAAGAAGCAGCCCTACGACGTTTACGATCAGATGGATTTCGACATTCCCGTCGGCCGCAACGGCGATTGCTACGATCGCTACCTGGTCAGGGTCGAGGAATTGCGTCAAGCGAACCGCATCATCGAGCAATGCGTCGCCTGGCTCAAGGCCAATCCCGGGCCCGTCATGATCGATGATCGAAAAGTGCGGCCGCCGCGGCGCGAGGAAATGAAGGGCGACATGGAATCTTTGATCCATCACTTCAAATTGATGACCGAAGGCTACTGCGTGCCGGCCGGCGAGGTCTATGCCGCGGTCGAGGCCCCCAAGGGCGAACTCGGCGTGTACCTGGTATCCGACGGCGCGAACAAACCCTATCGGCTCAAAGTGAGGCCGCCCGGTTTTGCGCACCTGGCCTCGCTCGACGAGATGGTGCGCGGCCACATGCTGGCGGATGTGGTCGCCGTCATCGGCACCCAGGATATTGTATTCGGCGAGATCGACCGATGAGCTCGAGACTCTCTGAACACGTGCGCGAAGAAATCGATCACTGGGTGGCCAAGTTTCCGCCCGATCGCAAACGTTCCGCGGTAATTTCGGCCCTGCACGCCGTGCAACACGAGAACCACGGATATCTCACCACCGACCTGATGGATGCGGTCGCCGAATACTTGGAGTTGCCGAATATTCTGGTGTACGAGGTCGCTTCCTTTTATTCCATGTTCGAGACCAAGCCGGTAGGGCGGCATCACATTTCGGTATGCACCAATATTTCCTGCATGCTGCGCGGCTCCCAGGAGATCGTCGATCACGTCGAGAAGAAACTCGGCATCAAGACCGGCGACAGCACGCCGGACGGGCGCATTTACCTTAAGCGCGAAGAGGAGTGCCTCGCCGCGTGCTGCGGGGCGCCGATGATGATGGTCGATCATGTCTATCATGAAAACCTCACGCCGCAGAGCGTCGACAAGATCCTGGACGAATTGACCTAAGAGCAAGAGAGCCGCTGATGCCCTACGAGCAGAATCTGGTGTTATTCGAAGCGCTGAAATACGAGCGCTCGTGGACGCTCGAGGTTTACCGGCAATTCGGCGGCTACCAAGCGTGGGAGAAAATCCTGCGCGAGCAGACGCCGCGCGAGAAAATCATCGATGAGGTGAAGGCCTCGGGCCTGCGCGGGCGCGGCGGCGCGGCGTTTCCCACCGGTGTGAAGTGGAGCTTCATGCCGCGCAGCTCTCCGGTGCAAAAATATGTGGTATGCAATTCGGACGAATCCGAGCCCGGCACTGCTCACGATCGCGAGATCCTGCGCTTCAATCCGCATTCGATCATCGAAGGCATGGCCATCGGCGGTTACGCGATGACCGCCACCGTGGGCTACAACTACATCCGCGGCGAGTTTTTGGCTGAGCCCATCCCGCGTTTCGAGGCCGCCTTGGCGGAAGCCTATGCCGCAGGTCTGTTGGGCAAGAATATCTTGGGCTCCGGCGTGGATTTTGACCTGCACACGTTCATCGGCGCCGGCGCCTACATCTGCGGCGAAGAGACTGCGCTGCTCGAGTCCCTCGAGGGCAAGCCCGGCAAGCCGCGTTTCAAGCCGCCGTTCCCGGCGAATTTTGGTTTGTTCGGCAAACCGACCACCATCAACAATACCCAGAGCTTTGCCTCCATTCCCACCATCATGCGCCGGGGCGCGGCATGGTTTGCTGGATTGGGACCGGTGAATTCCGGCGGTACGGTGATTTTTTCGGTCTCGGGGCACGTGGAACGGCCGGGCAATTTCGAGCTGCCCATGGGGATCCCCTTCAAGGATCTGATGGATCTGGTGGGCGGCGTGTGGAAGGGCCGCAAGCTCAAAGCCGTCATTCCGGGCGGCTCTTCCTGCATGGTTTTGCCCGCTGAGATCATCTGGAATACCCACATGGACTACGACTCGCTGAAGAAGGCCGGCTCCTCCTTCGGCACGGGCGCCGTCATCGTCATGGATGAAACCACCTGCATGGTGCGGGCGCTCGAACGGCTGGCACGCTTCTATATGTCGGAGTCCTGCGGTCAATGCACACCCTGCCGTGAAGGCACCGGGTGGCTGGATCGAATGCTGAAACGCATCATCGCCGGGGAAGGCAGAAGCGAGGATATGGGCTTGCTGCTGAACGTGGCGAACAATATCGAAGGGCACACCATCTGCGCCCTGGGCGATGCGGCGGCCTGGCCGGTGCAAAGTTTCTTGAAGCATTTCCGGCCGGAATTTCAATACATGATCGAGCACAAAGGTCGCTCCATCATCGAGGGCGCCACGCACTTGGACGGCCGGCCGGCCGTCGCGGCTTAAAGCTATGGCAGACGATACGGTCAACATTGAAGTCAATGGCGTCGCGCTGAAGGCCCGCAAGGGCCAGATGATCATGCAGGTCACCGACCCTGCGGATATCTATATTCCGCGATTTTGCTACCACGAAAAATTGACCGTGGCGGCGAACTGCCGCATGTGCCTGGTCGAGGTGGAAAAGGCGCCCAAACCGCTGCCGGCCTGCGCGACGCCGGTGACCGAAGGCATGAAGGTGTTCACCCGCTCGCCCAAGGCCGTGGCGGCGCAGCGCGCCACGATGGAATTTCTGCTCATCAACCACCCGCTCGATTGCCCGATTTGCGATCAGGGCGGCGAGTGCGAGCTGCAGGATCTGGCCCTGGGATTCGGACGCGATATCTCGCGCTTCAACGAAGGCAAGCGCGTGGTCAAGGACAAGAACTTGGGTCCCTTGGTTTCCACCGACATGACCCGCTGCATTCAATGCACGCGCTGCGTGCGCTTCGGCGCCGAAATCCAGGGCTATCCGCAGATGGGTGCGACGGGGCGCGGCGAGAATATGGAAATCGGCACCTACATCGAGCACAGCGTCGATCACGAGTTGTCGGCGAACATCATTGATTTATGCCCGGTGGGCGCGCTCAACAACAAACCCTTCCGCTATCACGCGCGTGCCTGGGAGATGACCCAGTCCGCGCTGGTGTCGCCGCACGATGCCTTCGGCACCAATCTGTACGCGCACGTGCTGCGCGGCAAGCTGATGCGCATGGTGCCGCGCGAGAATGAGGCGATCAACGAAACCTGGATCGCCGATCGCGATCGGTTCGGCTTCGAAGGCATGTATTCCGCCGATCGGGTGTCTCAACCCATGCTGCGCATCGACGGCACTCTACAGGCCGTGGATTGGGAGGTGGCCTTGAATGCCGCCGCGGAAGGCCTGCAGCGCGCCGCCGCCGTGAGCCAAGCGGCGACCGGATACTTGGCCTCGCCGCTGGCCACGGTCGAGGAGTTATATCTGCTCGCACAAATTGCGCGCGGCTTGAAGTGCGGCAATATCGATCATCGCTTGCGGCAGCTGGATTTCCGCGCGCAAGAGAATGAGCCGGCCTACCCTCACCTGGGACTGAAGTTCGCGGAGGTCGAGAGCCTCGAAGGCGTTCTCGTCGTGGGCTCGGACCTGCGTCATGAAGTGCCGATGCTGGCGCATCGCATTCGCAAAGCGGCGGTCAAAAGCGGCGCGCAAGTGGCTTTCTTGAATCCGCGCCGTTTCGAGTACATGTTCCCGGTCGCGGGCTATGTGGCCGAGCCCGATCTGGTTGCGCAGCTCAGTGCCCTGGTTCGCGCCGCGGCTGGCACTGCGAACAAGCCTGTGCCGGCGGGCGTGGGTCCTGCGACGGTGACGGACGCTCACAAATCGCTGATTGCCGCCCTGTCTCACGGGTCGCGCCGTGCCGTGATCTTGGGAACGCTGGCCCAGCGCCATCCGGCCTACTCTCAATTGAGGGCCTTGAGCGCGGCGCTGGCTGAGCTGTGCGGAGCCAGCCTGGGATGCATCACCGAAGGGCCCAACGCCGCCGGCGCGTATCTGGCAGGCGCCGTGCCGCATCGGGAAGCCGGGGGCTCGCCCGTCGGCTTGCCGGGCTTGGCGGCGCGGCAGATGTTGGATTCACCGCTCAAGGCCTACGTGCTTTTGGGCGCCATCGACCCGGCCAACGATTTAGCCGTGGATCCTTGGGCGCTGGCGTCTGCGGACCTGGTGGTTGCCGTGACCTCGCATTTGCCGGAAGCTTTGCGCAACGTGGTGCATGTGGTGCTGCCTATCGGCACTTTCGCCGAAACGTCCGGCACGTACGTGAATGCGGAAGGGCGCTGGCAGAGCTGGGCCGGCGCCGCGAAGTTGCCGGGCGAGGCCCGGCCCGGATGGAAGGTGCTGCGCGTGCTCGCGAACCTTTTGAACCTGCATGGAATCGACTACAACAGTTCGGATGAGATTCGCGAAGCCTTGAAAACCCAGTGCGGCGCGCGCCTCGAGCCGGGACGCGCGGCCGCGGTCGGGGCAATGCCCACTGGTGAAATTCCCAAAGGTTCCTGGCTGGAAATCCCGCCCTATCAAACCGACCTGCTGGTGCGCGGCTCCGAACCACTGCAGAAAACCAAGGACGGGCGCCTGACCCGCGCCGTGCTGTAGTCATGTGGGACTGGACGCCGCTGCGCGATTGGATCTCCGGCTACATCACGCCGTACTGGACGACGCCGTTGCTGCTCGCGGTGCAGACGTTGATGGTGATGATCGCGATCATTTTGACCATGGCGGTCTATACGCTGGCGGAGCGCAAAGTCATCGGTTGGATGCAATACCGCCGCGGCCCGAATCGCGTCAACCTGTTCTGGATACCGGGCTTGGGTCAACCGTTCGCCGACGTGATCAAGCTGATTTTCAAGGAGATCATGATCCCGGCGGACGCGAATGGATTTTTGTTCCGCGTCGCGCCCTTTCTGGCGTTGGTCCCGGCGCTCGCGTTGTGGGCGGTCATTCCGCTGCGGCCCGAGCATGCCTTCGCGAATATCGATGCCGGTCTTCTATATGTGTTGGCGCTCACCTCGATGGGCGTGTACGGCATCATTCTGGCGGGATGGGCGGCGAATTCCAAGTACGCCTTTCTGGGCGCGATGCGCTCCGCGGCGCAGATCGTCGCCTACGAAATTGCCATGGGATTCGCCATGGTGGGCGTGCTCATGGCCTCGGGCAGCCTCAACATCGGCGAGATCATCCACCGCCAGTCGGGGATGTTCGGTTGGAACTGGACCTGGCTGTTTCCGCTGTTCATCGTGTATTTCATTTCGGGCGTCGCGGAGACCAACCGCGCGCCGTTCGACGTGGCGGAAGGCGAATCGGAAATCGTGGCCGGGTTCCACGTCGACTATTCCGGGATGGCATTCGCGCTGTTTTTCATCGCCGAATACGTCAACATGATTTTGATTTCAACTTTGACCTCCATCTTTTTCTTCGGCGGATGGCTGTCGCCGCTCGACGGTTGGCTGCCCGCGGACTCGTGGCTCGCGCAGCCGAGCTTTTTCTGGCTCGCGCCCAAGGTCTTCTTCTTCATGTTCGCATTTCTGTGGTTGCGCGCGACCTTTCCTCGTTACCGCTACGATCAGATCATGCGTTTAGGCTGGAAGGCTCTGATCCCGGTGACTCTGATTTGGCTCACGGTCGAGGGAGTCATGGCCTACCTCCAGCTCGGTCCGTGGAAGGGGCACCCGTAATGCAAGGCATTCGCAGTTTCATCAAAACGTTTTTGCTCTGGGAGCTGTTGCAGGGCCTCTGGGTCACGCTGAAAAGCATGTTCGCGACCAAGATCACCCTGAACTACCCGGAAGAAAAAGCGCCGCAAAGCAGCCGCTTCCGCGGTTTGCACGCGCTGCGACGCTATCCGAACGGCGAAGAACGCTGCATCGCCTGCAAGCTGTGCGAGGCGGTGTGTCCGGCGCTCGCGATCACGATCGAGTCCGATGTGGCGAGCGACGGCACGCGCCGCACCACCCGCTATGACATCGATTTGTTCAAGTGCATTTACTGCGGCTTTTGCGAGGAGGCCTGTCCGGTCGATGCCATCGTCGAGACGCGGATACACGAGTACCACATGGAGAAGCGCGGCGAGAACATCATGAGCAAGGACAAGCTGCTCGGGATCGGCGAGCGCTACGAAGCCATGATTGCGGCGGATCGCGCCGCCGATGCGCGGTATCGCTGATGTTCCCGACGATCCTGTTCTTCATCTTCGCCGCCGTGCTGGTCGGCGCGGCTTTGGGCGTGATTCTGTCGCGAAACCCGGTGTATTCGGCGCTGCTCCTGGTGCTGTGCTTCTTCAACAGCGCCGTGATCTGGCTGCTGCTCGACGCGGAGTTTTTGGGCATCGTTCTGGTGCTGGTATATGTGGGCGCCGTCATGGTGCTGTTCCTGTTCGTGGTCATGATGCTCGATGTCAATCTGGAGCGGCTGCGCAGGGAGTTCGTCGGCTACTGGCCTTTGACCGTGGCGGTGGCAGGCTTCGTGGTGTTTGCGATGATCAACGTCATCGTGGTCAGGCATTTGGGCGGCGCGGCCTTGAAAACCGCGCCGGCGATTGCGGCGGATTATTCGAATACACGCGATCTCGGCGTGCAGCTGTTCACACGCTACGCCTATCCCGCCCAGATCGCCGCGCTGATTCTGCTGGTGGCCAGCATCGCGGCCATTGTCTTGACCTTGCGGCAACGCAAGGGCGGCAAGCCGCAAGACATCGCCAAGCAGGTTGCCGTGCGCGCCAAGGATCGGATTCGAATCGTGAAAATGACTTCCGAGAAGAAATCATGATTTCCCTCACTTACGTGCTGGCACTGTCGGGCATCTTGTTTGCCATCGCCGTCGCCGGCGTGTTCTTGAACCGCAAGAACATCATCGTCTTGCTGATGTGCATTGAATTGATGCTGCTCGCGGTGAATTTCAACTTCGTGGCGTTTTCGCGCTTCCGCGGCGATATCGCCGGTCAGATTTTCGTATTTTTCATTCTGACGGTCGCCGCGGCCGAGGCGGCGATCGGCCTGGCAATCTTGGTGGTGCTGTTCCGCGAACGCAGCAGCATCGAGGTCGAGGATCTGGATACGCTTCAGGGCTAAAGAAGAGCAATGCAGTCAATCTATCTCACCATCGTGTTGGCGCCGCTGATCGCCTGTCTCATCGCGGGCCTGTTCGGCAAGACCGTCGGCCGGGTCGGGGCGCAGAGCGTCACCATTCTCGGCGTCGCCATCTCCTGTGCGCTGTCCTGCTACGTGCTTTACCAGCAAGTCTTCGCGGGCATGCCCGCATTCAACGGCACGGTCTATACCTGGCTCCTAAGCGATGGCCTGCAGCTCAATGTGGGATTTTTGATCGATCATCTCTCGGCGATGATGATGGCGGTCGTGAGCTTCGTCTCGTTGATGGTGCACATCTACACCATCGGCTACATGGCGGACGACGATGGCTATCAACGCTTCTTCAGCTACATCTCGCTGTTCACCTTTTCGATGCTGATGCTGGTGATGGCGAATAATTTCCTACAGTTATTTTTCGGCTGGGAAGCGGTCGGCATGGTTTCGTATTTGCTGATCGGATTTTGGTACAAGA
>CAWDAU010000008.1:0-194754 GCA_963800385.1 uncultured Gammaproteobacteria bacterium | reverse complement strand
GTGGCCGGAGTAATTGAAGGTCGGGTTGGCGTCCGCATCTTTTCCCGTTCCGACAACCTGCAACGTGCACTTCACCCGAGGGCCGGCAATATGATCGACTAGGTGGACGGATCCGGTATCTGCACCAGTCTTGAGATTTGCATGGAAGCGAAACCGGCCGTCGTGGATCATGACGGGATCAGATCCAGCGACGGTTCCCGAAAAGACCTGATCGCCCGTGTTGACCAGGGAGTCATTCGCAAAATCGAACGTCGAAGTCACGTGATATAGGACGCGCCCTTTTAGGTCCCCCTTTAGCTCCACGGTCTCGGTGCTCTGCTGGATCATGCCATTCGGCGTCTGCCTCTTCGAGTGAACGATTGCACCATTGAGCAAGTCCGTCCCGGTACCGGTCACCTGGACTGAGCGGATTTTCGACGCGCCAGTCCCGGCCGCGTAGGCCGCACCGCCGCATAGTAAAATACAGCCGGTGGACAGGGCAAAGCAAAGAGCGGGCGAATTGATGTGCATAAAACCTCCGTATGCAGCAGCAGCGAATTTCAGGCCTGAGATGCAAGCTATGCGAAGGCAGATGCTCAACCAAGATGGGGATCGATAGAATGGCCTTACGTGTCCCACTTTGGCCCATCATGTACGGCCGGACGATTCACTCGAGGGATGGGCAACGCTGATGCGGGAGCTGCCGGCAGGCCGATTGAGCTCGTGGAAGGCCATCGCGACCTACCTCGAGTGCAGCGTCCGCACGGTTCGCAGATGGGAACGGACAGAGGGGCTTCCCGTGCATCGTCACGTGCATCAGAAGCTCGGGCGGGTTTTCGCGCTAGAGACGGAAATCGATGCATGGCGGGAAACCCGAGCGCGCCGCCCTGAACACATTTCCCCCTCTGCTTCGACCCTGCCGCCCGCCTCCGTCCGGTCGATCGCAGTCCTCCCCTTCAACAGTCCGAAGTCGGATTCGCAAGACGATTACTTTGCCGAGGGCCTGACTGAGGAGGTAACCAGCGCGCTGGCCAAAGTGCAGGCCCTGCGGGTCACGTCGCGCAGGTCGGCAGGGGTATTCCGCAACACGAATGCGGGGGCGAAGGCCATTGCCGAGCGACTCGGCGTGCACTACCTCGTAGAAGGTAACGTCCGCCGGGTCGGTAACCGCCTGCGGGTATCCGCCCAGCTTATTGATGCACGGCAAGACGTCCACCGCTGGGCGGGGACCTACGACGGCATGATCGATGATGTGTTCTCGATCCAGGAGCAACTGGCGCGCAAGATTGCGGATGCGCTCGAACTACGGCTAACGGCCGCCGAAAACAGCACCTCAGCGAGCGCGCCATCGGCAATCTGCCCGCCTACGAATATTACCTCCAGGCGCGCCACGACATGTGGCGCTGGCGTCGCGACTCAATCGACCGCGCCGTACTACTCCTGCGACAGGCCCTTGGGCTCATCGGAGAGAATGCCCGGCTTTATGCCGCACTGGGTCTGGTGCATCTTCAGTATCGAGAAGCCGGCATCGACCTGAGCGAGCAGCCCCTCGTTGAGGCTGACGAATGCGCGTCCAAACTCTTCTGGCTGAAGGACCATTCAGCTTCGGGATGGCAGCTCCGCGGCTGGATCGCCTACTCACGTGGCCACATCCAGGACGCCGTGCGCGATCTGAAAGTCGCAGTAGAGCTTGAACCAAACAATTCCGACACGCTGCTGCTACTGTGTAATTGCTATCTGATCTCGGGACGCGTTGCAGCGGCGCGACCTCTGCTGACGCGACTGTTAGCTGTTGATCCCCTGACCCCGATCACGCGATGTATGCCGGGATATGCAGACATTATGGAGGGCCACCTCCAAGAGGCGATTGATCCTTACCGGCAAATGTTTGAGATGGATCAGTCGAACCCGATGGCGCGCCTGTTCTTCGCTTGGGTCCTGATCCTCAATCGCCGACATGACGACGTGGGCGCGCTGCTGAAGGCTTTTCCTCCGAATCAGCGTGACTCCCTCCCAGGTCGGCTCTCGTTCTTTCTGGCACACGCTGCAACAGGTCGGTTCCGCGAAGCGGAGGCAGAGCTGACTCCGGAAATAGAGGAGCTTGCGCGCGCCACTGACGTCTTTCCGCGCTTTCTTGCGGAAGGCTTTGCGTTGGCGGGCAAGCGGGAGTTGGCAATCCAGTGGTTGCGACTCGCTGTTGACCGGGGTTTCGTCAATTATCCGTTTCTGGCTCACCACGATCCCGCATTCCTATCGCTTCGTGGTGATTCCGCCTTCGATACGCTGCTTGAGACCACAAGGCATCGATGGGATCAATTCGAGCCTTAATGGGACTTTGGCGGGATTTGAACCGGGCTCCGTCTTGTCGTTCAAGACAGACCACACCACAGGCATCGACTGATGATCCCCATGCCGTCATGGTCTGTTTCACCGAATTGCAGGCGGCTTGTATGAGCTGCATCTATATTCAACGCCGTTCTTAACTGTCGTGTAAACACTACGGACGTTGCGGATATCGCTCAGTGGATCGGCGTCCTGCTCCGAATTCGAGCGCCAACCTGCTCCGCGGCTGACATCACGCGTAGCATGTTTTCTCCAGCCAGCTTCGCAATGTCACCATCCGTCCATCCCCTGCGCATCAAATCGACCAGCAACGCCGGATGGCAATCTACGCCTTCCAACCCAACAGGCGTGTCCGGCATGCCGTCGAAATCGGAACCGAGCCCGACGTGATCAATTCCCGCTATGTTCCGAATGTGTTCAATATGGTCCGCTATCTGCTGGAGCGTGACGACGGGCTTCGGATGCTCATGATCCCAATCCGCCAAGGCGGCCTTCGCTCGATCCGGCTGACCCACATAAACACCTGCGTAGGGCGGGCTTTGTTCGCGCGCCTGCTCGCCCGCCCGCTCCGCAAACCACTGGTTTCGAGCTTCGGAAACGTAAAAGGTGAGAAAATTCACCATTACGATACCGTCACCGGCTGCCACCAGACGCAGCACGTCATCGGGCACGTTTCGAGGATGATCCGCCAAAGCGCGAGCCGACGAATGCGAAAAGATGACGGGGGCCTCGCTCGTGGCAATCGCGGCTCTCATGGTTTCGGGGGATACATGGCTCAGATCTACCAACATTCCCAGCCGATTCATTTCATGAATGATGTCTATGCCAGCTTTAGTGATCCCGTGTTGTGCGGGGGTGTCGGTCGCCGAATCGGCCCACGGGGTATTTGAGGTATTGGTAAGCGTCAGGTACCGCGCTCCAAGCTCGTAGAACTGGCGCAGTACCGCAATGGAGTTGTTGGTCTGGTGTCCCCCTTCGACACCAATGAGCGAGGCTACTTTGCCCGAGCGGTGGATCCGCCGGATACTGAGCAGCCACGCGCTTGACGAGATCAATTTGTTCGATGGTCGTCTGGACAGCTTCGGGTCCCGGGAGGCCGGTGGGTACCCAAACAGACCAGAACTGCCCACCCACATGGCCCGCCCTCAATCGGGGGATGTCCGTCATCAAGGGGGCATCGTCAACGCGTTTCGGCAGTCGTGAAGTATCGGCCTGCAGGTTGATGGCTCCGAGATCGCTCCCGAATCGGTCCCGAATCTCCCACGGCAGATCGTTGTGGCCGTCGATGAGTGGGGTCCGCGTCAGCGCTCGCTCTACACGCGCAAGATAATCTGGCTCCGCACCGCTCGCCGCGACGGGTAGAAGGAGCAAACACGCCAGCAATTGAGCTGCGCAATGTCCCGGCCGCTAGGCCCCGGAAGCGATCGGCCACTACTGCTTCTCCCACGGTTTGAAACCCACACTTCGCCACAAGGCCGAAGGATCAAACAACTTGCCGTTCGCAATGACTGCGGTGACGTTGCGTGTGTTACGAATGTCCGTGAGCGGATCGCCGTCAATGACGATGAGATCGGCGCGCTTTCCAACGTCCAGACTACCGGAATCCTCAAGACCCATCGCACGTGCAGGGACGACCGTAGCAGCCTGGATCGCTTCCATTGGAGTGAATCCCGCCTTCACGTAGAGTTCGATTTCCCGATGAATGCTGTGACCTGGGATGGTCTGATCCGTCCCAGTCATGATCGGTATACCCGCCCGGTGCAAAGCCCCAAGAATTGCCAAATGTTTGGCGTCAACCCGCTCCTGCAGCCTCGACGCGTCTGAGGGTGGCTCGACGTCGGTCAAACTTTGAACCAGCTCCGGCGCTATGAAGTTGGCGCCCGGTTCAATAAACGCCACCGGCTTCTCTGTCGTTGCCTCATCGATTTCGAAGGTCGCCAAGGTGGGATCGAGCACCGTCTTATGGGCCTTCAGGAACTCAATAGCGTTCGCAGCTTCGGGCGACGCAAGATCGATGGCAGCCGTGGCTTTCTTGTGCGCGACGCGATCCGCATTGGGTGGCAGCAAGGGGTGCATGATGTCCGCCACGTAACTGATGTGATTGATCTGGTCCTGACCGGCGGCGATGGTTTGATAGGCGTCGAGCCCCTCAGGGACGTGTCCGGTGACGCTCATGCCTAATCGATGGGCTTCAGCAATCACAACTTTTTCTTCGTCGAGCTTCACTGAGCTGTAGATTTTCATTTGCTGAAAACCGGCGTCGTGATAACGACGTGTCCAGTAGAGCGCCTGTTCTGGCGTATCCACACGCTGTACACCGGCCGACTCAGGGCTGGTGCCGTCAACGACCCCGGCCAGCAACAACCGGGGTCCGACCCCTCGATCTTCGCGTATGGCGTCGCGCACGGCCGTGATGAACTCGAATTCATTCCCACAATCACGCGCCGTTGTCACCCCTGAGGCCAGATAGATCGAGCGCTTACGCTGAGATATCGAATCACTCCCACTCAATTGTCTCCGGCACCTATAAGCGCCTGAAACTTTTAGCTTTTTCCCAAGCGTACAACTAACTTACCGTCACATCTACCGCCAAATGATTCCGCTTGGGGACGATAGACGGCGATAGATGACGAAAGGGTCCGGGGGCTTTAGCAGCCTGCCGTACGCGCCCGCCGAAGCTCAGCGGCCCAAGGGCCGAGGAACGTCACATCACTGAATCCTGTATCCTATCAGGATACAATATAGCGTGATCAAGACATTCCGTCATGCCGGGCTTGAGCGCTTTTATCGCACTGGCTCCAAAGCTGGCATCCAGCCCAAGCATGACAAGAAGCTGCGCACGCAACTGACCGCTCTGGATGCCGCGACACAAGCGCAGGACCTGGCGGTGATCTCGGGCTGGCGCCTTCATGAGCTAAAGGGCGATCAGGCGGGTCGCTGGTCGATCACCGTCAACGGAAACTGGCGACTGACATTTAGTTTTGAGGGCACGGATGTGGTGCTGCTCAGTTATGAAAACTATCACTAGGAGAGGCGACATGAGCCAGATGCACAACCCTTGCCACCCCGGGGAAGTGCTCAAGGAAGCCTTGAGCGAAATCAGCGTGACCGATGCGGCCAAACGATTGGGAGTCGGCCGCGTGGCGCTCTCGCGCTTGCTGAACGGTGCCACCGGCATCAGCCCAGAGATGGCCCTGCGCCTATCCAAGGCGCTCGGCACTTCGCCGGAATTCTGGTACGGCATGCAGGTCAACTTCGACCTATGGCAGGCCAAGAAGAAGTTCCGCGGCAAGGTGCGCCCTATCATCCAGCGTCCAATCACGGCGGCCTGATCTGCCCCGGGATACAATAAGGCCCTGCAGTTGCTTCACATCGCTCGCGCGGTGCGTCGAGTTATTGCCGGTTTCCCCGCCAATTCCGCTCTCACGCGTTAGCCGCGAACCATGCAAAGATTGGCCGTGAAAGCCGTCTGCCCGAGTGCGGCCAGCACCGGGGCTCGTGATGGAAATGACGCCAACCCCGGGACCGTCAGGGATGCTGGAAGACGACTCCATGCGGAATCGCGCTGCCCTGCCAGCCATCGGGCCACGCGCGATTGAAATCAATGGACGCCGAGTCTAGGCTGAGCGTGCCGGTGTCGCGGTCAATGCGCGCAAAGCGCAGATGGGTGGCGAGCGCTCCGTAACCAGTAATGGCCAGTCGATCACCGGCCGGCTCGAGCCCCAGCCAGTGCGGGTATTCGTCCGGAGCCATCAACAATCGGCTCACTTCTCGCGGGTGTTCCGGATCATGCATGTCGATACTAACGACAGCGTGTCCACTCTGCATGGTTTGCACCCAGTAGCGACCGACAACCACCGGTACCTCGCAGGTGCGATAGCCGAAGTCGTAAACATGGGCCAATGTCGGCATATTGCCTGCGAGATCCTTCACTAAAAACAAGCCGCAATTGAAGGTGGAGACGACGACCGACTTGCCATCGTCGAGCACTCGCGGTTCCGAGGATTCCTCGGCAGTGTCGTCGAACCAATCGGGCGCCGCCGGGAGCGGGATCGTCTTGAGGAGCTTCAGATCCGATAGCCGCCACACCTGCGCAACATGACTCCTCTGCGCTCCCATCATATCGGCACTGCCGGTAACGACGCGGTCGAGCGACTCGGCAACGGCGAGACTGTAAGGGCGGATGTTCGGGTCGGCAGGATCGGCGGCGGAGGCTTGGCGCACCACCCGGCCGTCGCGGTCGAACTCCACCAGACCGCCGGGCCCCTTGTTGTAGCCGCCAGCGTACTGGAAGGTGGCAAGCGTGTGGCCGTTCTTCAGATGAACGAACGAGTGCGGATAGGAATAGGTCCCAACGCTCCGGAAATCGCGGGCAAGTCGCGGTTGTGTCGCATCCTTCAGATCGAACACGTACGTGCGATTGCCCAGCCAGTCATTGGCGTAGAGCAGGTGGTCCGACGGTTCATCGTAATTCGTATGGTGGGCCATCACGGCGTCACCGACTGGCAGCATGCTCACGAGCCTGCCGAACGAGCGCCCGGGACGGACATCGAATACAGCGAGGAAGTCCTTGCCGAGCCCGCTCTGCTCGCGCCAGGGAGCTAGATGCGGCTCACCGTTCTCCAACATCGGCATGCTGTCGTGGTAGTGCTGTGCCTCCATGGCCCAGACAAAAATGTAGTCGCTCGAAGCATGGGCAGACTCGCCGAGCATAAGCGTGGCGACCACACACAGAGCCAATCCGCGGTGTATCCAGTGCATCATGTCTGAAGGCCTTCCCCTACGGTAGCGTTACGATCGTATAGAGGTGGCCTAGGTTTTTCGGACAGGTCTGAAAGTGGAATGACTGCTATATTTTTCAACGATAGCAGGAGTATTCCCGATGAAACGACCGAGACGCAACCACTCACCGGCCTTCAAGGCGAAAGTGGCTTTGGAAGCCTTGAAAGGCGAGAAGACGATCGCTCAGCTTGCTGCGCATTATGACGTGCACGCGAACCAGATTACCAGCTGGAAGACGCAGCTATTGGAGAACGCCGCGGGGATTTTTGGCGCCGGCGTCCTGGAGAGCGCGACCGATCGCGAACGGATCCGCGAGTTGCATGCAAAAATTGGCGAACTTACTGTCGAGCGAGATTTTTTAGACTCCGCGCTCGGTCGCTTCCCCGGACCGAGCGGACGACGATGATTGACCAAGGGGCGAAGTTGAGCATCACGCGCCAGTGTGAACTTCTCGATCTGAACCGGACCGGCGTGTACTACTCGCCGCGTCCGGTTTCCGAGGAGGATTTGCGGCTGATGCGCCGGATCGACGAGCTGCACCTGGAGCACCCGTTCTACGGCGCGCGGCGGCTCGCCAAGCAACTCGAGCGGGAGGGCTTCGACGTCGGTCGGCTCCACGTGACGACTTTGATGCGCCGCATGGGCATCGAGGCGCTGTATCGGCGGCCACGAACCAGCATTCCGGCGCGGGATGCGAAGATCTATCCGTACCTGCTCGATGGCTTGGCGATCGAGCGACCCAATCAGGTGTGGTCGTCCGATCTGACGTATTTGCCGATGGCGCACGGCTTTTTGTACCTGGTGGCGATCCTGGATGTGGCGAGTCGCAAAGTGCTCTCCTTTCGGATCTCGAACACGATGACGCCGGACTTCTGCGTCGATGCGCTGAGCGAAGCAATCGCCCGGTATGGCGCGCCCGAGATCGTCAACACCGATCAGGGCTCCCAGTTCACCAGCAAAGCATGGACCGACGTGGTCGACGCCGCCGGGGCTCGTATCAGCATGGATGGCAAGGGTCGATGGATCGACAACGTTTTTATCGAGCGGTTGTGGCGCAGCGTGAAGTACGAGGACATTTACCTGCGCGCCTACGAAAACGGACGAGAGCTGCAGGCCGGACTGACTCGGTACTTCGATTTTTACAATCGTCGCCGGATCCATCAGTCGCACGAGTATCAAACTCCCGATGAAATCTACTACGCCGCCAGCGCCGGCGAGCCGCTGGCCATCGCGGCCTGACGGATCACGATGAACGAGCGCAGCCGCAAAGATCGACAATCAGGGGATGCTTGGGTAGCGGGCTTCTCGAGATCGCCGCTCCTGCGGCTTCCTATTCGATTGAATTTTTTCGGCCCAGAGAAAAACCAAGAGCTTCTGCTGCCTGCGGCATCAGACTGCGCTGGGTCAGGAGGGATAGAAAAAAATCAGAGACGAAGACTTGACGAAGAACGCCAGGCTCAGGTTCAATCAATCAGCAGATCCTTCCACTTACCGAACGAAGAATTCTGTCCGAACTCCCCGGGCCACCGCTTATAGCCATATGCCGAATGGACGCTAGGTCGGCAATGTCGCGCATTCGTGCGCCGGGTTTTTGCCAGTTTTGCCCTAGTTTCCAGCCTTACGGATTTACTCCCAAACGTGGCAAACTCTGTAGGTAGCCCCCTCACTCCCACTCGATCGTCGCCGGCACTTATAAGCACCTGACGTTGCTAGTCTTTTTCCAAGCGTTCAACGAACTTACCGTCAGATCTACCGCCAAATAATTCCGCTTGGGGACGATAGACGGCGATAGATGCCGAAACCCTCGCGGGCGTTTATCTAGGACGATCGCTGCCAGAAGGATCCTTGTCCTGAATTCCTCTGATTTCATCATAGGTTGGCAAGACGAAGACATAAGCCAATATCCCGATCAGCAGCGCCACCGCCTCGGATTTTCGCCCATAGAGGCCAAGGAGACCCCACTCAAAGATCTCATTCGCCACGAACGCCAGAATGGCCAGGAGGACGATCGCCGAGATTGGTCGCCTGTGTGACGCCAAAGATTTGCGTGCAGCGACGCGCCAACCAGGCATCACGAACCTCTCGGCGGAGTTGGGCTTCCACTTGCCGCGACATCGTACGGGTGGCCGCATTTAGGGCAGGTCTTGGAATCCAGCAATGAGAACATCCAACGGCTTGCCAGTTCTTTAGACATCGAGTCCCAGATCCAGCGAGTCCTGCAGCCAGGACAGCCAATCGATCTGCATGCAAAGAACATGGCTCCGAGCCAAACCAGTGCGCCACCCAGCTGCGCAATCACCACAACGATCGAGTCCGGGAACGACTTGTACACCGTAGCTCCCAAATACACGGCCGCCCCGCCGCATAGCAATCCAACAAGTGCGATTGCGGCCTTCGTTCCTTGCCCAGTGCGCCAAATGATCGATTCGCTGAGGCGCATCGGTGACCGTCATCGCTGCGCACGAGCGCAATCAATCGGCATCCGCTTCGAGCAACGTAAACTGCGACCTTCCAATCAACTTCCTGAAGTCACGATCAAAACTGACCAAGTGCTCACCGAGGTGGATCGTCGCAGCGGCAAGCCATGCATCCGGCACGGCATTTCCTTTGAGCTGCTTCTCGATGCAAAGTTGCCGCAGGCGCGGCCACTCAGGGCCCAGCGACGCAAGGTGGACACCTTGAGCGGCAAGCAGCGCATCGACAAACGCAAGGGCGTCGTCGACCGGCGTAGGGTCCTGGAAAATCTTGGGACTGCTTACCAGCCGCAGGAAGCTGGCCAGCACCATTGGCATAAGAATTAGCGTGCCGCCCGAAGCGGCAGCTGAGGCGGCGTCTTCAAGCCAGCTGCGAGCGATACGATGGTGCGGATGGTCGCTGCGCGAAGCGGCAACGAGGACATTGACGTCAGGCGTCATCGCCCAATGCTGCCAACATTGCCTTGTTACTCAGCGGATCGACGCCAGCCGCCAATCCGCCGCGTCCCTTAAATACGGGAAGGCGCAGCTTGCCGCGTTGGGGCGCCGCATGGCTTCTAAGTCGGAGCTGGAGCCCCTCCTCGATCACACGGGTCAGGCTGGTGCGCTGCTGCGCGGCCAGCGCCTTGGCATCGGCAAGCAACTGGTCGTTGATGTCGAGCGTTGTCTTCATGGGTCCATCATACAGAATTCTGTATTGGAATTGCAAATGAGGGCCAAGGAACTGGGGACACTAGCATTCCGCCACAGCGCGCCGGGAGGCAAGTTTCTGCCACTTTTGCCCCCAATCTCGGGGTTCACTGCCGCGGCTGACCGTGCCAAACTAGGGAAGCGCCCCGGTCACTCCACTCAATTGTCTCCGGCACTTATAAGCCCCTCAAACTGCAAGCTTTTAGTCCAGCGTACAATTAGCTTACCGTCAGATCTACCGCCAAAACATTCCGCTTAGCAGCGATAGACGGCGATAGATGCCGAAAGCCACTAGAGTGAAACGAGACATTGGATAGGCTCGTCCAATGCTTCGTCGGGTTGCTCACGCGTAGAATGGATTGGGTTCGTCGGCATATTTGTGAGTCCGCGCCCGCTCGCACATCCTGCAAGTGCGCTTCCGACGGATGTCGAGTGTGAGGCCGTAATATGGACATTCAAGTTTTGGGATCGGGTTGCAGCAAGTGCCGCGTCACGATCGGCATGATCGAACGGGTCGCCCACGACTTGGGTATCACAGTTGAGATTACCAAGATTCAGAGCCCCGAAGAGATACAACGGCTCGGTGTCCACGCGACGCCTGCCGTAATCATCGACAGCAAGATCGTGCACAGCGGCGGCCTACCATCACATGACGAAATTCGAGGATGGTTAAAGCCCGCCCACATCGGATTTCTGAGCAAGCCCACCCGGCATCTGTTCTTCACCGGCAAAGGCGGCGTCGGAAAAACGTCGCTGTCGACCGCGGCGGCCCTGACTCTGGCGGACGCAGGCAAGAAGGTTCTGCTGGTCAGCACCGACGCGGCGTCGAACCTGGATGAGATGCTGGGGATCGAACTTCGCAACACGCCCACGCCGGTACCTGGCGCCCCTGGCCTATCCGTGCTGAACATCGACCCTGACACGGCGGCCGAGTCTTATCGGCAGCGCGTCCTCGCGCAGATGGGAGCCGGCGCCAGTGAAGCCGAACTCGCCACCGTGCGCGAGCAATTATCGGGGGCCTGCACCACGGAGATCGCCTCCTTCGACGAGTTCGCTTCCCTGTTGTCCAACAATGCCGAACACTACGATCACATCGTCTTTGACACGGCACCGACGGGGCACACCTTGCGCCTGCTCAGTCTGCCCAAGGCATGGAGTGGGTTTCTGAATGGCAACGATCGGGGAGCCTCGTGCCTCGGGCCGCATTCCGGACTAAAGATGCAGGAGGAGCGCTTCAAGACCGCGCTCGGCGCCCTAACCGATCCGACCCAGACCACTGTGATCCTCGTGACGCGGCCGGACAAAGGCGCGATCGCGGAAGCGGCACGTACATCGGAAGAGTTGCACACGCTGGGCTTGAACAACCAGCGCCTCGCGATCAACGGCGTGTTTCAGGCCAGCGATCGTACGGACGCAGTGGCTGGTGCCATTGAGGCCTTGGGCCAGCAAGCTCTGGCCGACATGCCCCAGGCACTACGCGCCTTGCCGCAGGACCGCGTGCCGCTGCGGGCGTTCGACACGGTCGGCCTGCCCGCCTTGCGTGCGCTGCTGGCCGACGGCGTGGACCCTATCGCATCAGGCGAAGCGGCAGCCGTCGACAGCCTCGGGAACCTGCATGGCTTGGACGCGTTAGCCGACGAACTGGCCACCGCCGGTCATGGGCTCATCATGGTGATGGGCAAGGGCGGCGTCGGCAAGACGACGGTAGCAGCCGCCTTGGCCCTTGGACTGATCCGGCGCGGCAAAACTGTGCACCTGAGCACCACTGACCCGGCAGCACATCTTGCGGAAACGCTGGCTGGTGAAGTGACGGGTCTGAGTGTGAGCCGCATCGACCCCAAGGTTGAGACACAACGCTACGTTGACAAGATCATGGCGGCCAAATCACCTGGTCTTGACGCGCAGGAACAAGCTCTATTGCTGGAAGACCTGCGCTCTCCGTGTACCGAGGAAGTCGCCGTGTTCCACGCTTTCTCGCGCATCGTCAGCGAAGGGCGCAGCGCCTTCGTGGTGCTGGATACCGCGCCCACCGGACACTCACTTCTTCTGATGGATGCGACCGGCGCCTACCACCGGCAAATGATGCGGGAGTTCGAAGGCCACGGTGCCGGGCGCATCGTCACCCCTTTGATGAGGCTGCAGGACGCTGCGTACACGAAGATCATTCTGGTGACCTTGCCGGAAATGACCCCGGTTACGCAGGCCGCCGCACTGCAGGCCGATCTTCGCCGCGCCAACATCGAACCCTATGCTTGGGTGCTCAATAAGAGTGTTCTGGCGGCTGGCACACACGACCCCTTGCTGGCGGCGCGACTGGCCGGCGAACGCAAACAACTGGAACGGATGTCCGAAGGACTGGCGAAACGCATCTTCACGGTTCCTTGGCTGACTCTCCCGCCGATCGGGTTTGCCGAGCTATCGAAGCTGGTGGTTGGGAATACGCACGTCGAGATCGCGAACGACATGGTCGGTGTGCCAGCTAACGCAACGCCCCTCGGTGTGTGATTTCCGAAGTTTCTTTTACACGCCCATACAGCTCGGACTCTGTGCTGGTCGCGCTTGGCGGCTCGACCGGCAGCGTTCTGCCTGACGGTGCTGATGCACATGAAGCAAACCGGGAAGAAACGTTTGCTTCCTGCGCCAAACAGGGCCTGCCTCGCATAGCGGCTATCAGGCGGGAACTCAAAGCGGGTTTTTGCCAGTTTTGCCCAGAAACTCAGGGTTCACTGTAGCGAAGGACCGTGCAAAAATAGGGTAGCGGCGTGGTCTGGTCACTCCCACTCAATTGTCTCCGAGACTCCTAAGTTGTTGTTTCAGTTGATTGATTTTTTCTGTCCGCCACAATTTACCGTCAGATTTGCCGTCAAACAATCTCGCTCGAAGCCGATAGCCGCGATCGCGCCCGGCGTCGCATGACCGCGTCCACGGCATCGTACCGCGTGCGCGGCCGCGGCCCCCGTTGGCGCTCTCGATCGCCGAGCAGGATCTGCTGCTCGGCCTTCTCGACAGCGAGCGCTTCGCGGACGTGGCGCCGGCCGCGGTCTTCGCCACGTTGCTCGATGAAGGCCGCTATCACGGCTCCGATCCGCACCATGTATCGGCTCCTGGCCGCCCAGAGCCAAACCGGCGAGCGCCGCCGTCAGCGAATCCATCCGCGTCTATGCCAAGCCCGAGCTCCTGGCGATCCGGCCCAACGAAGTGTGGTCCTGGGATATCACCAAGTTGAAGGGCCCGGCCAAATGGACCTGCTTCCATCTCTACGTGATCCTCGACATCTACAGCCGCTACGTCGTCGGCTGGCTGCTCGCTCATCGCGAGTCCGCGGAACTCGCCGAGCAGCTCATCGCCGACACCCTGGAGAAGGAAGAACATCGCTCCCGGGACCCTCACGCTGCAACGGCGATAGATGCCGAAAGGAATTACGAATCCTGCAGCTTCTCTTGCAGCCACACCTTGATCAGAGATTGATATGGCACATCTCGCGCGTTGGCAGCTGCCTTTATAGAGTCAAGAAGATGCTGAGGAAGCCGCAATGAGATCGTCTGGGTAGACGGCTTTAGATTAGGCAGTACAGACACCTGTGCATTTTTCCAATCCATATACACCGTTGAGTCGTTCTTTTCCCAGAACGCTCTTTCCGCGGCCTCACTAGCAAATTTCGGGATGGGCTTAAGACGCTTGTTCATAAATCACGCGCTCCTTCCGATGCATGTCTCTGGCCGATATCACCCGGATGAACTGCCCGGCGCCTCTCAGCGTAAAAGTAATGTGCAGTCGCCGCCCTTCATTGGTCTTGCCGAGGGCATGAAAGCGCAGCTCCGCCTCGCTATGCCTCGGGTCGGGTAGAACAAGCAACGGCGAATTAAAAAACACCTGCTCCGCCTCAGCCATCGAGACGCCATGCTGCTCATTCTTCCTCGAGTTGCCCTCATCCCATTCGAAGCCAATGACTTTCGACAGGTCGATCATCCATGTATATTACAGTAATATACAAGAGAATGGCGACTGCCTGCAGGCCGCGGGTGCTGACCTGCCGTTCACAATCCGCTATTTAACAGCGGCGCTCTTTTTACCCGGGCCGGCGAGCGGTCAAAGCTGCCCATTGCCGACCGTCGCTAATGGTCGCTATCCGGAAAGCTAATTTGACCAAAGCGCGATCCCTTGTCATGAGACGTTTAAAGGACTATATTCGGTCCTAACAAACAACTGCGGGGCAGTATGCGTTACTCAACTCAAATCCGACCAATTAGCTATCTAAAGGCCAACGCAGCGGAAGTGCTGCAAGAATTGGCCGATCAGCGTCAGCCCATGGTTATTACTCAAAATGGTGAGGCGAGAGCCGTGCTTCAGGATGTCGCCTCGTACGAGCAGACCCAAGAGACATTGGCGTTGCTGAAGATCCTGGCGCTCGGCAACAAGCAGTTCGCTGAAGGCCGCGTAAAGCCGCTGGTTGATGTTGCCAAAAGGATTCGTGCTGCGATGCCGACGGAGGACTGATGGCGTTTCAGGTCGTCATCACCGAAGACGCGGAACGCGACCTGGAAAATATTGTTAACTATATTGCGAAACACGATTCGCGACGCAGCGCTGAGCATGTTCTGAGTCGAATCCTTGATATCGCCGATAGCCTAGCAATAGAGCCGACGCGCGGCTCGTCACCCAAGGAACTCCGTGCACTGGGCAATCAAGAGTATCGGCAGATCTTCTTCAAACCCTATCGGCTGATTTATCGCGTCGTGGAACAACAGGTCGTTGTCTATCTCATCGCTGACGGGCGGCGAGATATGCAGACTTTACTGGCGCGACGACTGCTTGGCGGTTGAGGACCCAAGTCCGTCAATGGGCAATCGCGACCCCAACCTGACGGCCACCGTGCTCCAAGCCGGCCGTTGGAAACTCGGGAAGCCGCCGTCCAGATTGCGGCAGCGTTGCGCCGTGCGGAGGCTCCGTGCCGCGCTCTGCATGCCCGAGTCGAGCCAGTTTGCGTTCTGGCGGCAATGGCGGTCAGGCGAACATCGCAAGGCGCAATTTTTCCCTGCGCCGCCTTGTGCGTTGTCCGCGCGCGTATCGGCGCAAAAGACAGAAGAGCTGTGAATGGGGATTGCCAATGACGACGATGAGTCCAGCAGCGCACCCAGGTCATCTCACCGGGGAGAGCGTGGCGCATGTTTCCGATGAATTACTGGAAAAGGCGCGCGCCAATACCGAGACCGTCCTGCGCGAGCTTGAATCGCGATTGGATGGTTTGACCCAGGCGGAAGCTGATTCGCGCTTGAAGCAGTACGGGCTGAACGAGATTACGCGAGAGAGGCGTCAATCGGCCCTGATGCGCCTCTTGAGCAACATCAAGAATCCATTGATCCTCCTGCTCACGGCGCTCGGCGTGCTGTCCTATTTGACCGGTGACGTACGGGCGACAGTGGTCATCTTCGTGATGGTGATCCTGGGCGTGGTGCTGCGCTTCTACCAGGAGATACGCGCCGATAACGCCGCTGAAAAACTCAAAGCGATGGTCAGTAACACGGCGACGCTGGTGCGCGATGGCAAAGAAGCTGAATTGCCCCTCAAGATGTTGGTGCCGGGCGACATCATCCGGCTGGCCGCCGGCGATATGGTCCCAGCCGACGTACGGGTACTTGCCGCGAAGGACCTGTTCCTGAATCAGTCGACTCTCACCGGCGAATCATTGCCCGTGGAGAGAAAAGCCGATACGGCCTCCGCCGACGGTCAAAACCCGCTGGAGTTGCCCAATATCTGTTTCCTGGGATCCAACGTGGAGAGCGGCTCTGCGACCGCCGTAGTCATCCACACCGGAAGCAAGACCTACTTTGGATCGCTGGCTGCCAGCATTGTCGGGCAGCGCCAGCTTACGAGCTTCGATAAGGGCGTCAACAAGTTCACCTGGCTGATGATCTGGTTCATTGCCGTGATGGTTCCGGCGGTGTTCCTGATCAACGGACTAAGCAAACACAACTGGTTGGAAGCCTTCCTGTTTGCGATGGCAGTGGCCGTCGGACTGACGCCCGAGATGCTGCCCATGATCGTGACGGTCAACCTTTCCAAAGGCGCCCTGGCAATGGCGCGCAAGAAGGTGATCGTCAAGCGTCTGAATGCCATCCAGAACTTTGGGGCGATGGACGTGCTGTGCACCGACAAGACCGGCACGCTCACCCAAGGCAAGATCGTTTTGGAAAAGCACCTGGACGCCCACGGCGATCCCAGCGAAAAGGTACTGCAATACGGCTACCTGAATAGTTACCACCATACCGGGCTGAAGAACCTGCTAGACGAGGCGATCCTCGCCCATGAGGAGCTGGAGGAACGCCTAAGAGCCAACGAGAAGTACCGCAAGATTGACGAGATCCCATTCGATTTCGTGCGACGCCGGATGTCGGTAGTCGTCGAAGATACGACCGGATTGAATACTCTAATCTGCAAGGGCGCCGTCGAAGAAGTGCTTGGCCTGTGCACGAGGGTGGAAGTCAAGGGAGAGGTCATCGAGGTACTGCCCGAGCACGATGCCAAACGTCGGCAGATAGCGGACGACCTGAACGGCCAGGGCTTCCGGGTGATTGCTCTGGCCTACAAGCAAATGCCGGGGGCGACGGATGAACCTACCTACGCGGTCAAGGATGAGTCCGACCTGATCCTGCTTGGCTTCCTGGCCTTCCTCGACCCGCCCAAGGACACGGCTGCGGAGGCGTTGAAGCAGCTCCAGCACTTAAGCGTGGACGTAAAGATCCTGACCGGCGACAACGAGATCATCACCGCATTCATCTGCAAGGAAGTGGGCCTGCCGGTAGAAAATCTCTTGCTCGGCTCGCAAATTGAGGCGATGAGCGACGCTGAACTTGCCGAAGCCACCAGCGCGACCAGCGTTTTTGCCCGGCTTGCCCCGGCCCACAAGGAACGTATCATCCGCGCGCTCCAGAGCAAGGGCCATGTGCTGGGATTCATGGGCGACGGCATCAACGACGCCCCGGCCCTGAAGGCCGCCGACATAGGCATCTCGGTGGACAGCGCGGTGGACATCGCCAAGGAGTCATCCGACATCATCCTGTTGGAAAACAGCTTGCTGATATTGGAGCAGGGTGTGCTGGAAGGCAGGCGAGTGTTCGGCAACATCGTCAAGTACATCAAGATGGCCGCCAGCTCCAATTTCGGAAACATGTTCAGTGTGGTGGGGGCGAGCGCGTTCCTGCCCTTCCTGCCCATGCTGCCGATCCAGGTGCTGACCAACAACCTTCTCTACGACTTCTCGCAGACCACCATCCCCACCGACGAGGTGGATGCCGACTGGCTGACTCGACCGCGCAAGTGGGAGATCGGCGGGATTCTGCGTTTCATTTTGTTTATCGGGCCGATCAGCTCGATCTTCGATTACCTGACATTCTTCATGATGCTGTACGTGTTCAGTTGCTGGGACAATCCGGCCCTGTTCCACACTGGCTGGTTCGTCGAGTCGCTCTTCACCCAGACACTGATCATTCACGTCATCCGCACCAACAAGATCCCGTTTCTCCAGAGCTGGGCCAGTCGGCCACTCATCGTCACTTCGATAGTAATCGTCACCGTGGGCGCCTTGCTGACAATTTCGCCCCTCGCCGACGCGCTCGGGTTTGTCTCACTTCCGCCACTGTACTGGTTGCTGTTGGCGATCATATTGGTGTGTTACGTGGTTCTGACGCAGTTGATCAAGAGTTGGTTTTACCGCAGGTTTGGTGACTGATCAGAATGATCGGTAACTCTTGGTGCGCGGTTGGCGCCGTTCGTGCCGGCACTTGGAGCAGCGCCCAGCGCGAGCCCGGCCATTAGCACGTCCCTTCTAGTAATATGGATATCCAGCATGTCGCCGCCCCCGCCGTGAGCCAACTGGTATGGTCGCCGATGGCAGCCGGCCGGGCAATCAGCTGGCTGTCGAGTCTACGGGGGGCGCGCTTCAATGCCACGCCTCCACGTGGATGGCGCACCATCTCTGGCTGGTTACCAACCGGCCAAGCAGGCCGACATGGAATAGTCCCTTCGTGACCCCTTGCTGCCGCTTGCAAACGTGGGCATCGCGGCAGCCAAATAGCAGAAACCGGGCGCATGACCGGGTTCCTGTGCACGAATCGAGCGTCGCGCTCACTTCGACTGGCGCTTCCTCACGAAGCCGACGCCCACGAGGCTAAACCCCACGAAGTGTGCCGTGGTCCGTATTCTCGTCACGGACAGTTGGACTTCGCCGGAGAGCTGAAAAGGCCGTCTTGTTGATCGGTGGCAGCGACTCCCGAAGGCGCAAGACGCAACTCTCCGAGTCGTGCCGGGGGCGTCGTCGTAATGGCGATCCAAAGCAATTGGAAATAGGTTACGACGTGGAATATTCTCTCACGCTGTACATTTCGACAATCGATTTGCCGACGGGAACGGGGGAGATGCACTTGGGAACGCTCTCGGAAATTCCAGGCGGTGGGTCTGTGGCCGTGTTCGTCAAGGCGGGACACGTGGTGAGGCTCGTGAAGACGCCAGGCACGCAGACCGTGGATGCATGGTGTATCGCGGCCCGCGACATGACCGAATACCTCTCTGTCGAGCACACCCGCCGGATGTTATCGCGCTTATTCCCGAGAGCAGGGGATTCGCTCTATAGCAACCGGCGCAATGTGTTGTTGACGATTGAGCGCGACACGTAATGACCACGCAAATCAGCGTGCGTTCATCTGTTTGTCAAGACTCAGGACCGACCGATAGAGGACCTCGGTGCCGTTAGCGACATCGTCCCAGGTCGAGAATTCCTGCGGCGCATGGCTGATCCCGTCGCGACTCGCTACGAAGATCATGCCCATCGGAGCAAGCCTGGATATCTCTCCGGCGTCGTGTACCGCGCCGCTTGGCAAATCTGCGGTGGACAGGCCAGCAGAGTGCGCCGCCTCACGTATGACGCTCTGCACGGAAGGGTCACTGATTGCGGGCGCAGTATCATTGATCACGGCGCAGCGCGTCTCGACGCCCTCCTCTTTGTCCGTCTGCGCAAACCTCTGCTGAATGTGCTCCCACATGCGCTCTATCGTGGCAGAATCGAGATCACGCAGCTCGACCGGGAACTCCACGCGGCCGGGGATGACGTTCGGCGCACCGGGCTCCGCCTTCATATAGCCGACGGTACCTACCTGGCGGCCAGTTTCCGCGCGCACGACGTCGCGGACAGCCAGCAAGTCTTTCGCGGCCGCAGCGAGTGCGTCCTTGCGGCGGTTCATGGGCGTCGTACCGGCGTGGTTCGCGACACCCGTGGCAACGCACTTCCACCGCTTGAGACCCACGATTCCCTGTACGACGCCGATCTGAACCTTGGTCTCATAGAGTTGTGGACCTTGCTCGATATGTAGTTCCACGATTGCGGCCAGCGCACCGCGCGGAATTCGCGCATTCGTCAGGTGCGACGGGTCTAGTCCGTAGCGTCGGAGCCAGTCGGCCAGCGTCAGTCCCTCCTCATCCTTGCGGTCGAGGATTTCAGGCCCTAACACCCCCGCCGCAACACCGGAGCCCAGTGCACTGATCCCGAAATGGGGGCCTTCTTCATTGGTCCAAATAACCACCTCGAGTGGATGCCGCGTGGTGACGTGACCATCATTGAGGGCGCGAATGACTTCGATGGCGCCCAGACTCCCGATGGTTCCATCGAAGTTGCCGCCGTGGGGAACTGAATCGATATGTGAGCCAAACAACAACGTCGGCAACTGTGCGGTGCCCGCACGGCGCCCAAAAATATTGCCGGCTGCGTCAACCCGAACCTCGAGCCCTGCCTCCTTCATCAGGCCCATCATGTAGGTTCGCGCATCCATCTCGGTCTGTGAAAACCCGAGGCGAGTGACGCCTCCCTCGGGATTGCGACCAAACTCGCTCAATTTCTCGAGGTTGCCTTGTAATCGTTGCGCATTGATATGGCGCGACTGTCCACTGGATGCGGCGGCCTGCGTGTCGGCAATCCACGGAAACGCAACTGTCAGCACTGCCAAACCGAGCCAGGCCGCGACGGTCTTCGGCGCATTCGATAAAGATGAGGTTGGTCGGAGCCACGTTGACATTTTTGTTGGTACTTCCCGGTCTCTCATTTTTATTTCCTTATTTCAACCCGCTCCTAACGAGCTGCGAGGTGGCGCCGAACTAACGATTCCTGGCGGCACAGGTTCGGCTTGGCGGGAAACGTGGAAGCAGAAATCATACACAGCATAAACGCAAACAGCTGCGATTAAACCCTGAATGGCCGCTTTGCGCCGCCCATTCTAGGTTGATCTATGCCTGTGGCCGCCTGCTGCCGGATACCCGGCTCCGAAGCTGCCCTTCGCAGCAGGTTTTTCTCAAAACGGTTCGGTAGGCCAAAACACCTAATCGCACTGAACTGCGCCGGACCGGACGATAGCCTGCCTTGCACGGCCTGCGGTCGCGGCATGGGAGAAGGTCGGCGATAGAACTCTAGAAATCCCCAAGCCAGGCAATTCCAAATTGCGCATATGTCGATATTTGTAGACTTTCGCGTCACCCGCCACTTCTTCTGACGGTAATTCTCAGAAGCAAAGTGCTCAGAAAACTTTTACCGTCAGATTTACCGTCAAAAAAGCCTGCTTGAAACCTGCCGAGATATGCAGCTGAAATCAAAAGCCACCTGATCACTCAATGACTTAGCGAGTGCTCAAGCGGCCTGCGACGATTGAATATCAATTGTCTCCGGCGAGATGCAAGACACTGTTTTATTAAGATATTTAATTCACTGGAATATCGGCTCACTCCCACTCAATTGTCTCCGGCACGTATAAGCGCCTGACATTGCCAGACTTCTTGTCAGGGCACGCCGGACTTACCGTCAAATCTACCGCCAAAAACTTCCGCTTGCGCGCGATAGACGGCGATAGATCGCGAATGGCTCGAACGGAATTGCGTGAGCAGTCACGGGGTCCATGCTCAACCGAAGAAGCAAGCATGCGCATCCTCGCCTACCAGTGATGCAAACTCCTCGACGGATTTCACCTCTGGCGTCGGATCGTAGCTGTGCCATTTCAAATCGCGACGCTGCCAGAACACGCGCCACACACCACGAGATCTGACGTAGGTCGCCTTCGCTACCGGCGATTCGTGCTTCTCGTTGACCGGGCCCTGCCAGGCAGGTCGGATTTCAAATATCTCAACGCTCTGACCCGTTATGCGGAATGCAAGATCTACGGACGGACGGATATGTGCCGGCGGTCGACGACGTTGCATGAATGAATCCATCACTCTGTACACCCGCGCCAGTTCAATCTCAGCGAGCGCCACGACCGCTACGCCACTTTCTGCAGGTTCACCGTATGGGCCTTGAGGCTAACTTTGAGACACTTCCTTATTGCGTCAAAAATTGCCGCCAGGTTATCCATGCTTGGATTGCCTTTGGGCGACAGCATCCTATGGAGACTCTTGCTCGGCGTGGTCGTTACCTTGGCCAAGCGTTCAAAGCCGAGAGTTGCATTCACGAGATCGCGCAGAATGAGGCGCGCCGTCTCCGGCTCGCCACTCAGAAACAGCGTTGCCGCCTCATCCAGGAGCGCCTTCGCAAACGCGGGATCCCGCTCGACGCGAGCGACGACTGTCTTCTTGAAATCACGAGTAAGCGCCATTGCCGTTACCTCTTTCGCTTCTTGGCATTGCGGTCGATCGGCGATAGCGCCTTTCGAGCCTTGTACTCAGCGAACAGCGCTTTCGCCCGATCGATATCTGATTGTTGTCGGCGCTTGGTTCCACCGCCAAACAACACGATCAGCGATTCGCCGTCTTTCGCCAGATAAATCCGATAACCCGGACCCCAATCGATTACGTATTCACCGATACCCGCAAACCACTTCACATTGGACGTGTTGCCGAGTTCCATGCGCAGTTTCGCGGTTGTCACTTTCGCCGCTGCCTGCGCGTCTAGGCTGTCAAACCATTCGGCGTACGGACTTAACCCATCCGGGCGAATGTATTCTTCTACCCGGATTTTCATCGGGCTATAGTAACGTTTACGTTACCTATTAACAAGCAACGAACGGATCATCGTGTGGGGGAGTCGGCGATGTAACACGAGGATTCCCGAAGGGCCGTGAGACACCATTGCAAATACGCCTTTATTTATAGCCTTTGGCGTCGCCTGGCACTTCGTCTGACGGTAAATCTCACGATCAAAATGCTCAGAAAACTTTTACCGTCAGATTTACCGTCAAACATGTTTGCTTGAATTGCGCCGAGATGTGCAGGGCAAATCACAAACTACCTGATGACTCAATGACTTAGCGACGCCTAAAGCGGCCTGCGACGATTGAATATCAATAGTCTCCGAGCGCTCACAACTTATTGATCTATAAGCAATATTTTTAGGCGAACAAAAGAAATCACTCCCACTCAATTGTCTCCGGCACGTATAAGCAACTGAAATTGTGAGACTTCTTTTCAAGGTACGCCGGACTTACCGTCAATTCTACCGCCAGAAAATTCCGCTTGAGGGCGATAGACGGCGATAGACGGCGATAGACGGCGATAGATGGCGAGAGTGTTCGGGAGACGATGTCCCGCACCTCGCGGTTGACGCCGGGAAAATTGCACGCTGTATCGCTATGAGATACACTGCTTCATGATCAAAGGCTTCCGCCATCGCGGGCTGGAACGTTTTTTTCGTACCGGTTCAAAGGCCGGTATTCAACCGAAGCACGCGAAGCGATTGCGGCTGCAACTGGGGCAGTTGGACGCTGCACTCGGCCCAGAGGATATGAACCGCCCGGGGTGGCGTCTGCACCCGCTCAAGAGTGATCTTGAGGGTCACTGGTCAGTGTGGGTAGATGAGAACTGGCGCCTGACGTTCATGTTCGAAGGCGTCGATGCAATTTTAGTTGATTATCAGGATTATCACTGATTGAGGGATTTTTCCAAATGACGCGCATGCACAACCCACCGCACCCCGGGGAAATACTGCAGGATACCGTTCTACGATCAGACGGCGGAATGACTGTGACAGCGTTTTCAAAGCGGCTAGGGGTTTCGCGCGTAGCACTCTCGCGTGTAGTCAACGGCCGCGCAGCCGTTAGCGCCGAATTGGCGATTCGCCTTGCGACAGCGCTTGGAGGGTCAGCGGAATCGTGGCTCACCATGCAAGCCGCGTTTGATCTATGGCACGCCGCCAAAAAGAGACGGCCCAAGATCAAGCCCCTTTCGGCTGACGCACTCTCGTCGGCGCCGACCTAGTGGGCGGGCGCGTCTCACGTTTGAGTAATTTACAGATGGGACTGCTCCCGTAGATGTCCAAATTCGTGAGGCAGCCGCCGGCCGTTTTCGAAGACGCCATTCTGATTGCTGGTGGTGAGGTTGATGAGTACCACATCTGCCTCGGCTACTACGGCGATGAACTCAATCCAGATGAGCTATCTGCTCTCCTCGGTAGGAAACCGACCTCATCAAGTCTGAAGGGCGATATTGTCCGCAAGAACGATCGCACTCGTATCGAAAAAACCGGCAAGTGGATTCTAAGTGCGCGTGAAACTCCGGGGGAACCGCTCGAACCACAGATCACTGATCTGCTCGCGAGTATGACCGCCGAGCTGTCCGTGTGGAGGTCCTTGGCGAAGCGCTTCAGGGTTGGATTTGTCGTTGGGGCGTGGATTCGAACTTGGAATAGAGGCCTTGAAATCTCGCCCGGTCTGTTGCGAATGCTGTCCGACCGGGACTTGGGGCTTGGTGTCGACATCTATGTCGACTATGACGAAGGTTCCGCACACTAAGTTCTTTGCAGCCCCGGTTCGCACGATGACTTTCCTGCGCCAAACAGGGCGGCCTTCGAATACACCGATCGCGCGCGAACTAAAGGAGAGTTTTTGCCAGTATCGCCCCCATTTGCGGGCTTACGCACTGACCGCGAACCGTGGCAAGATCAAACGGGACGCGCTCGTCACTCCCACTCGATTGTCTCCGGCACTTCCAAGAGATTGAAACTGCGAGGCTTTTCCGAAGCGCACAACAGACTTACCGTCAGATCTACCGCCAAATAATTCCGCTTGGGGGCGATAGACGGCGATAGATGCCGAATGGTTCGCGCTGCCACTCCACCTGGAAGAGAGCTGCCTGCTTCGCTCATGCGACGCCAAGTATCCAGCCCTCGACATCGGCTACCGCGCGCTCGGAGGGCGTCAGGCTCGGCTGCAGGAACCTCGCAAGCTGCCCGGAGCGGTCGGCCTCTCTGAGCCACGACGCCACCGTGTAGGCGTCATGCTGGTCGGGTGTCCGGTTATGCGCCGGAAATGTGTGCTTCCAAAGCGATGGGTAGACCTCGACGACCGCAGACATTCCCGCGGGGATCGACCAACCGTCGAATGGCCAGAAGTGATGGCGGGCGCCGAACTGCCTGCGCAGATGCAGCAGCCAGGGTATTCCGGCATGGGTTGACTTGGCCACCGAGCCCTGGACATCGAAATGGAACACTGACTTGGCCGAGCCAGCGCGTTGTTCGGTCACCCGGCGCCAGCGGGCGTTACCGGTACGTGCAGCGCCATTGCCGGCTGCACCGTCGCGGACGAAATCGACGTAGGTATGTTCCGCATCTGTCGGCCAGTGGCGCTGAAAATCCTCGAGGAAGGTAGGCCAGTCCGGCGCCAACTGGTGCGCTTCAAAGTAGCGCAGCGGAAACGAGAATCCGTGATCGATGCCGACAATTGTCGGGACGTCTTCGGCGAGCCGAGCGGCTAACCAGTGCGCGATGCCGCGTCGCGTCCAGTATTTGCCAGGACTTGGCGGCGGAGGCGCCTCGTTCGCCGCGGCTTCACCGACGGCGCAGTAGACACGCAGGCCCTTGAGACTCGCTTCCGGCGTCTCGGCGCCAGAATAGTCAATGCCGATGTAACGGGAAAAGGCGGACATCGAGAGCTCACGGAGGCTCAGGTCACCTCAGTCAGCAGACTCTCATAGGGAATCTTCAGTCCGTCGTGCAGACGCTTGACCATGCGCAGGCTGAGCGGCCGCTTGCGGTTCAGCACCTCGGACACCCTCCCACTCGGACCGATGAAAGGCTCCAGGTCACGAGGCGTAAGTCCGTCTTGCTCCATGCGGAACTTGATGGCTTCCACCGGGTCGGCGAGTCCGAAGTCGTAGTGCTTGTTCTCGTAGGCCTCGATGAGCGTCACCAGGACATCGCGCTCGTCAGCCTGTGCACTGCCCTCCCCGGCCTGGAAGATCTTCTCGAGGCGGCGAAAAGCCCGTTTCAGGTCATCTTCGTTTCGGATCGGCTTAATAGTCATTCACGGTCTCCACATCGACGCGGTCGTATTGCACATGTGTTCCGACGAACTTCACCCAGACGATTCCCGCCTGATACTGCACCTCGACGACGAGCCGGTACTTGTTGCCGCCCACGTTGAATACGACGCGGTTGTTACCGCAGATGCTCGCGCTCGCGAACTGATCCTTGATGTCCTGCGGCCTGCGCCACTTCGCCCTCAGTGCCTCCTCGTACCAGCTGTGGAGCGGGCCTCGCGCATCAGCGCAACCGGGTCGCTCCCAGAACTTCTTCAGGCTGCTCTTGGCGATCACCCTCATCGATCAGCAGTATCTCCCATTTTGGGAGATCTATCAAGGGCCGCATTATCCCGGAGTTTTTGCCAGTTTTGCCCCCATTTACGGGCTTCCGGACTGACCGCGAACCGTGGCAACATCAAACGGGACGCCCTGGTCACTCCCACTCGATCGTCGCCGGCGGCTTCCCGGAAATGTCGTAGACCACGCGTGAAATTCCAGCGACCTCGTTGATAATGCGGTGTGCAACGCGATCGAGGAATTCATACGGCAAGCGTGCCCAGCGGGCAGTCATGAAATCAATGGTTTCCACGGCGCGCAAGGCGATCACATAGTCATAGCGCCGCCCGTCGCCCATCACGCCGACCGATCTCACCGGCAAGAAGACCGCGAAGGCTTGGCTTACCTTGTCGTACAGATCCTGCGTACGCAGCTCTTCGATGAAAATCGCATCCGCGCGGCGCAGCAAATCGGCGTGCGATTTATGAATCTCGCCGAGGATGCGCACGCCGAGTCCGGGACCCGGGAACGGATGACGATGCACCATCTCTCGCGGCAACCCCAATTCGACGCCGAGCTTTCTGACCTCGTCCTTGAACAGCTCGCGCAACGGCTCCAGCAATTTCAATTTCATGTGTTTCGGCAAGCCGCCGACGTTGTGGTGCGACTTGATGACGTGTGCCTTACCGGTCTTCGCGCCCGCCGATTCGATCACGTCCGGATAAATCGTGCCCTGCGCCAGCCACTTCACGTCCTCGAGTTTCGCCGCCTCTTCGTCGAAGACCTCGACAAAGACGCGGCCGATGATTTTGCGCTTCTTTTCGGGATCCGCTTCGCCGTCCAACGCCCGCAAGAATCGCTGTTCGGCATCGACTCGAATCACATGGACGCCCATGTGCTCGGCGAATGTCGCCATGACCTGGTCGCCTTCTCCCAAGCGCAGCAAGCCATGATCGACGAAGACACAGGTCAGTTGAGCACCGATGGCCTGATGCAGCAGCGCGGCAAGCACCGAAGAATCGACGCCTCCCGACAAACCGAGCAATACGCGGTCCTTGCCCACCTGAGCGCGGATGCGGGCCATGCTGTCCTCGATGATATTGCGGGTGGCCCAGCCGGCGCTGCAACCGGCGATCTCGCGCACGAAGCGCCTCAGGATTTCGCCGCCCTGCAAGCTGTGGGTGACTTCGGGATGAAATTGCAGCCCGTACAGGCGCCGCGATTCATCGGCCATGGCGGCGAACGGCGCATTATCGCTGGCGGCGATGGCCTTGAATCCCGGCGGCATTGCGGTCACGCGATCGCCGTGGCTCATCCAAACATCGAGCAAACGCCGTCCCTGCGCGTCGCGATTGTCCTCGAGACCATCGAGCAGCGGCGAGGCATCCGTCGGCCTCACTTGGGCTGCGCCGAATTCCCGATGCGAAGATCCCTCGACCTGGCCGCCGAGCTGCGCGGCCATGGTTTGCATGCCGTAGCAAATTCCCAGCACCGGGACCCCGAGCGAATACACTTCGCGCGGCGCTTCGAGGCCTTTGGAGTCGTACACGGATTCAGGACCGCCCGACAGCACGATGGCGCGCGGCGCGAATTTCTTGATATCGGCAATCGGCGCATCGCAGGCGTAGATTTCGGAATAAACTCCGAACTCGCGGATGCGGCGGGCGATCAACTGCGTGTACTGAGCGCCGAAATCGAGAATCAGAACCCGGTCCGCATGAATGTCGGGCATCAACCAATCCGGTAGTTGGGTGCTTCTTTGGTGATGGTCACGTCGTGAACGTGACTCTCGCGCACGCCGGCACTGGTGATGCGCACGAACTGGGGCCGCGTGCGCATCTCCTCGATGCTGCCGCTGCCGGTATAACCCATGGCCGCGCGCAATCCGCCGGAGAGCTGGTGCAGGATCGCGACCAGGCTGCCCTTGTACGGCACCCGCCCTTCGATGCCTTCGGGCACGAGCTTTTCGAGTTCCGAGGTGGTGTCCTGGAAGTAGCGGTCGCTCGAGCCGTGCGTCTGCGCCATCGCACCCAGGGAACCCATGCCGCGATACGCCTTGTATGAGCCGCCCTGATAGAGCTCGACCTCGCCCGGAGATTCCTCGGTTCCCGCGAACATGCCGCCGATCATCACGCAGTGCGCGCCGGCGGCGAGCGCCTTGGCGATGTCGCCGGAATAGCGAATTCCGCCGTCGCCGATGACCGGAACACCGGTTCCCTCCAGCGCCTTCGCCACGCGGGCAATGGCGCTGATTTGCGGTACACCGACACCCGCGATGACCCGCGTCGTGCAGATCGAACCGGGGCCGATGCCCACCTTGACGGCATCGGCGCCGTGCTTGACCAGGTCGAGCGCGGCCTCTGCGGTGACGATATTGCCGCCGATCACCTGGATGTCCGGATATTTCGCTTTTATCCTCGATACCGTTTCCAGCACGCCGCGCGAATGACCGTGCGAGGTGTCCACCACCACGACATCGACTCCGGCTTCGCGCAGTGCGCCCACCCGATCGAGGGTGTCGGGCGAGGTGCCGACCGCGGCGCCGACCCGCAAACTTCCGACGCTGTCCTTGCAGGCGTTGGGAAATTCCGTCGCCTTCTGGAAATCCTTGACGGTAATCATTCCCTTCAATTCGTGATCGCCCGCGACCACCAGCACCTTTTCGATACGGTGCTTGTGCAGCAGCGCCAAGACTTGATCCTTGGGGGCATTCTCGCGCACGGTGATCAGCCGATCCTTCGGCGTCATCACCGAAGAGACCGGCGCGTCGAGTTTGGTCTCGAAACGAAGATCGCGATGCGTAACGATGCCGACCACCTTGGTGCCGAGCACCACCGGCACGCCGGAGATGTTTTTCGCGCGCGTGAGCTCCAGCACCTGGCGAATGGTCATGTCCGGAGCCACGGTAATCGGATCGCTGATCACGCCGCTTTCGAACTTCTTCACCCGGTCGACCTGGCGCGCTTGCGCATCGATCGACATGTTCTTGTGAATGATGCCGATGCCGCCCTCTTGGGCGATGGTGATGGCGAGACGCGCCTCGGTCACCGTGTCCATGGCGGCCGACACGACCGGGAGATTGACCTGGATCTCGCGGGTCAGCTTGCTGGCAAGGGATACGTCGCGGGGCAGCACCTCGGAATAGGCCGGCACCAGCAACACGTCATCGAATGTGAGTGCCTCTTCAAGAATGCGCATAGTAAGTTCGCGGTCTACGTTCGTCTAAGAGGCGGCGCATTGTACCTTGCAGGTGCGGCGCGGTAAACCGCAGTATCATGCCTCCATGCAAATCGCCGCAAATCGCGACATTTACAGCGTTTCGCGCCTCAACCGCGAGGTGCGCGTGCTGCTCGAGCGCGGTTTCGGCAGTGTTTGGCTCGAGGCGGAAATCTCCAACCTCGCCAAGCCCAGCTCCGGGCATTGGTATTTTTCGCTGAAAGACATGGCTGCGCAGGTGCGCTGCTGCATGTTCCGGCAACGAAATATGTTGTGTGCCTTCGCGGTCAAGGACGGCCAAAAGGTGCTGGTTCGGGCGCGGATTGGCCTCTATGAGCCGCGCGGCGAATACCAACTGGTCATCGATCACATGGAAGACTCCGGGCTCGGCGCCCTGAAGCGTCAGTTCGAGGAATTATCCGCGAAACTCGCGGCGGAAGGTCTGTTTGCGCCGGAGCGCAAGCGCGCGCTGCCCATGATCCCCAAGAGAATCGGAGTGATCACCTCACCTACCGGCGCCGCGATTCGCGACATCCTGCATGTGCTGGCGCGGCGTTTTTCCGCCGTACCGGTGCTGATTTATCCCGTGGCCGTGCAAGGCGCGGCCGCCGCGGCGGAAATCGCTGCCGCCGTGCGTTTGGCCGGCCGCCGGGGCGATTGCGACGTGCTGATTTTGGCCCGCGGCGGCGGCTCGCTCGAGGATCTTTGGGCCTTCAACGATGAAGCGCTGGCTCGGGCCATCGTCGCCTCGCCGATACCCATCGTCAGCGGAGTCGGCCATGAAATCGACTTCACCATTGCCGATTTCGCCGCGGATGTGCGCGCACCGACCCCATCCGCCGCGGCCGAAATTGCGGTGCCCGACGGCGAGGAATGGCTCGCCTCCCTGGCACGCCTCGCGCAGCGCTTGCGTCGGGGCCTCGCGCGCCGGGTCGAGGCGCAGCGCGAGCGATTAAGCTGGCTGATCGGACGCGCGGCGCTGGTGAGTCCCAGCGCGCGCCTGGCGGAGCGGTCGCAGCGCCTGGACGACCTGGAGCAGCGCATGTTTCGGTCGCTGCGCCAAATCCTCGCGGACCGCCGCTCGGCGTTGGCTGAACGGCGCGGCCGCCTGTGGCAATTGAGTCCGGCGGCGCGGCTGCGGAGCACCGTGGCCCGGCAGGCGGCGCTGTACGCAAGATTGCGCGCCGCCGCCCTCGCCCGCCTGCACCTCGCGCGCGAGCGGCTCTCGCCCCTGGTTCGCACATTGAATGCCGTGAGCCCGCTCGCCACCTTGGATCGAGGCTACGCCATCGTCAGCCGCGCCGGCGGCGGCATCGTGCGCAGCGCCGCGGACGTGGCGTCCGGCACGCTGATCGAAGCCCGCCTCGCGGTCGGGAAAATTCGCGCCAAAGTGGAGTAGCCTTGATTCGCCGTACTTTGATTCGCCGTACCTTGATTCCCCCTACGTTGATCCGCCATGAGTCGATTCGCGCAGCCTCGATTCGCTGCGCCGCGTTGCTGCTCGGTGCGGCTCCCATGCTTGCTTCTTCATACGCGCTGCCGCGGGAGAGCGCGGTACCGGGCGGCGTCAAAATCCTCAAACTCGACGTGCACGGCAATTCCGTGCCCTATGTCGACGCCGATGGTCACCGCGCCCTGGTGGTTCAGGACGATGCGGGTTGGTTCGCGATTATTGGGATTCCTTTGTCGGCGCCGCTCGCGCCGCGGACGGTCATCGTCCACAGCGGCGACACCCGGCAAGAGATCCAATTCACGATCGCGGACAAGCAGTATGCGAGCCAGTCGCTCAAGGTGGCTCCGGGCCAGGTCAATCTGTCGAAGGCCGATTTGGAACGGGTGAGCCGGGAGCGGGAAATCATCGAGCATGCGATGAGCCGCTGGAGCGAGGCGCCGCCGACCACTCTGCGCATGCCGCAGCCAGTTCCTGGGGTGCGCAGCAGTTCATTCGGCATGCGTCGAATTTTCAACGGCGAATCGCGCAATCCGCACAGCGGCATGGACATCGCCGCACCGCTCGGCACGCCGGTGCTTGCGCCGCTCGCGGGCACCGTCATTGACACCGGCCATTATTTTTTCAACGGCAATACGGTTTTCGTGGATCACGGCCGCGGCATGATCAGCATGTTTTGCCACTTGAGCGCAATCGATGTGAAGCCCGGAGAGCACGTGGCTGCGGGCACCACGCTCGGCAAAGTGGGCATGACCGGCCGTGTGACCGGGCCGCATCTGCATTGGGGCCTGAGCCTCAATCGCGCCTGGATCGATCCCGAATTGTTTGTCGCAAACTAGGCTGGGGCGCTGGTCCGCGGCGCCATCCCGCTGCCCTCAGCCCTTCGCCCCGCTCAGCATCTGATCGACCGCAGCAGCTTCGATCGGCGGCGACAGTGCGGCCTGACGCAGGCGCGCGCTATGTTCCTGGACCGCCGCACCCGAAGGCTGCATTTCGATTTGTCCTTGGAAGAAGGCGCCCTCGCTGATGCCGACCCGCGGAGCAAAGACATTGCCTTTGACCTTGGCGGTGGCACGGATATTCACCGACTCGGTGGCGTAGAGATCGCCTTCCACCTTGCCGTCGATGACGATGACACGGGCGCGGATATCGCCCTTCATAGTGCCGTCGGTGCCGATGGTGAGGCTCTGAGTGTGCGTGATCGACCCCTCGACGCTGCCCTGTACGATCAGATCTTCCTGCGCCGAGAGTTCGCCGCGAAATCGCAGCGTCGCGCCCAGCACCGAGGCCCGCGAGGCCGTCTCCGCCGGCTTAGGATCGGCGGTTCGTGCTGGCTCAGGCGTGCGCGCGTTCGATCGCATTTCGCCGCCGGGTACGCGCGGTTCGGGGCGCGTCAATGAAGGTTCGGCGCCGGGGCGGCTGGGGTTGGCATGCATCATTTGATCATCTCCATCGAGAGGTTTTTTGAACCACGACATTGTTAGGCGGCGCCACCGGCGGATTTATGGGGACGAACCGGATCGAATTTCGCTTGCTGGCCGGCTTTCTTGCCGTCCATGTCGATGCTGCCGCTGAAATTCGCACCTTCGGTGATGCTCACGGTCGGCGAGTAAATGTTGCCGCAAACTTTCGCCGTTTCCTTCACGAATACGGATTTCTCGGCCTGCAGATCGCCGTCCACGGTCCCTTCCACAATGATGAGTTGCGCTTTGATATTGGCCTTGACGGTGCCCTGTGGACCGACGGTTAAACGCTGCGTATGAGTGATCGAACCTTCCACGCGGCCCTGGATCAACAAATCCTCCTCGGCGGTCAGATCGCCCTTGAAATACAGCGTCGGACCCAAGATCGAAGCTCGCTCGGTGGCGCTGTTATAGGGATTGCTCATGCGGTGGTCTCCCAAGGTCTTGATAGGTCTTACGAGGCACGCAGAGAGTACCTGGCATAATCGATTGGAAAATGAGACCCCGATCACGAAACGTTTCGCTGCAAACGGGGTGTAACGAAAATTGTCGCAAAAAGCGGACGGCGCGCGGCGCGCAATTCAGGTGAACTCTTACGAGGAGTGTGCGGCGCTACTGCGGGCGCCGGCCCGCCGAGCTTAGCCCTGTGCCGGCTGCTCCGGCGATTTCAGGGGTCTTTGCCGCGACAGATAATCGCTCAAATTATGCGCCAGAGATACGAAGTCGGAAGGAATCATGATCACCGTGGTGCTGTTGTTCTCCGCGCCCACTTCGGAAATCATCTGCATGCGCCGCAGCTCCAGCGCAGCGGGATTCTGGGTGATTTGCGCCGCCGCGGCCGATAGCTTCACCGACGCCTCGAGTTCCGCTTCGGCCTTGATGATGCGCGCGCGTTTTTCGCGGATGGCTTCCGCCTGCATCGCCATCACTTGCTGCATGGCCTTGGGCAATTCCACGTCCTTCATTTCGAAGCGCTGGACCTCGAGCCCCCAGGCCTCGGTCGAGCCGGAAATGTTGTCGCCCAACAACGTGTTGATCTTGTTGCGCCCCTGCAGGATCTCATCCAGATCGTGCTGGCCGATGATATTTCGCAAGCCCGTCAGGGCCAGCTGGTATACGGCGGCGGGCGCATCGGCCACTTCGATGACGGCCTTTGCCGCATCGACGACCCGGTACCAGAGCACGGCGTTGACCTTGATGGTGACGCTGTCGCGGGTGATGGTTTCCTGCTGTTCCGCCGACACGGTACGCGTGCGGATGTCGACGCGCACCGAGCGCTCGATTCCGAGCGGGATGATCCAATACAGTCCCGGGCCCTTCAGGGCGATGTAGCGCCCCAATCTGAATACGACGCCGCGTTCGTATTGTTGCGCGACACGAAATCCGGACAAGACAATCGCAACCAGCGCGATCAACAGGATGTCGAGGGCGGGCATCGGCGCTCCTAAAGGGTGTCGTCATCCTCGAGTTTACGCCGATTACTCGATGCTTTCTCCATGCAGCGTGATATCCAACCCTTCGCGTTCCTGCTCTTCGGACACGCGCAAACCAATGCTCATGTCGATGACTTTCAGGATGATGTAGCTGGCAGCGAATCCATAAACGACGGTGACAGCCACTCCCTGCAGCTGAACCAGAAACTGCCGCATGACGCCGCTGTCCACACCGCTGATTTCTTTACTAAAGAAGATCCCGGTCAACAGCGCGCCGACGATCCCGCCAATCCCGTGCACGCCGAATGCATCCAGGGAATCATCGTATCCCAGCGCATGCTTGAGCGAGGTCGCGGCGGCGAAGCAGATCACGCCGGCCGCCAGGCCGATCACCACGGCGGACGAGGGGCCGACGAACCCGGAAGCCGGCGTGATGGCAACCAATCCCGCCACGGCCCCGGAGGCGATGCCGAGAACGCTCGGTTTACCCTTGCTGGCCCATTCCGCGAACATCCAGCTCAGGGCGGCCGCCGCCGTGGCCATTTGCGTGACCAGCATCGCCATGCCGGCGCGCCCGTCGGCGGCGCCTGCCGAGCCGGCATTGAAGCCGAACCAGCCCACCCAGAGCAGCGACGCGCCGATCAATGTCAACGTCAAATTGTGGGGCGGCATGCGTTCCCGCCCGTATCCCAGGCGCTTGCCGAGTACCAGGCAGCTGGCCAGTCCCGCCATGCCCGCGTTGATATGCACGACCGTGCCGCCGGCGTAGTCGAGAATCCCGGCGGCATTCAACCATCCGCTCGGCTCCCAAACCATATGCGCGATCGGCGCGTAGACGAGCAGCGACCAGGCCGCCATGAATACCAGCATCGCCGAAAACTTCATGCGATCGGCAAACGCGCCGGCGATCAGCGCCGGCGTGATGATCGCGAAGGTGAGTTGAAACATGGCATAAACGGTTTCGGGAATCGTCAACGCCAAATGCGACACCGACAGCTGATTGACGGGGTCGTGCATGAAGGTCATTCCGCCGAACAATGCGCGGCTGAAGCCGCCCAAGAATTTGCTGCCGGGCGTAAATGCCCAGGTGTAGCCGACCAGCCACCACAGAATGGTCACGACGCAGACGATCGCAAAGGTCTGCATCAGCGTGGCCAGGACGTTCTTCTTGCGCACCATGCCGCCATAGAAGAGCGCCAGTCCTGGAATCGACATCATCAGCACCAGGGCGGTCGAGGTCAGCATCCAGGCGGTGTCGCCGGCGCTGATCTTGTCGGCGCCGACGAGCATGGGCGCGGTCGGGGCGCTGTCGCCCCAGGCGGCCGGCATTGCAAAGGTCAATACGGCGAGAAACGCCAACATCGGCAATTTTTTCATATATCCCCTGTACTTCAGATGGCGCTTGAGTCGCGTTCGCCGGTTCGGATGCGCACGACTTGTTCGAGATCAAAAACAAATATTTTTCCGTCCCCAACCTTGCCGGTTTTGGCCGTCCTCATGATCGCTTCGATCACGATATCCACGAGTCCATCGTCGACCGCAATCTCGATTTTTGTTTTCGGCACGAACTCGACGACATACTCCGCGCCGCGGTAAATCTCGGTGTGGCCCCGCTGTCTGCCGAAGCCTCGAACCTCCGTGACGGTCAGTCCGCGAACCCCGGCATCGCTGACCGCCCCCCGAACCTCGTCGAGCTTGAACGGTTTGATGATCGCGGTAATGAGCTTCATTCCAATGGAGGTCCTTGGACAACCGACTGCTGCGTGGCGGAAAGCACCCCTTGTGCCAGCAAAGAAGTATTGAGCGCGATCAGCCACTTAAGGACATGGTGAGCCAGGAACGCGCGCTTTCATGCACCATATGAGGGCGTCAATTGAGGGGCTGCGTCTCATGGCGGTGCATGGCGCTCCGCACCCCGTTCAGCGCAGCGACAATTCCAAGCGAACCCGGCCGTCCTGATTCCTGGCCTTTTCGTTGGCCACCAAGAAAACACGCTCGGGTGCGATCTGCGTCCCCGCCAGCAAGGCCTGCTGCAAACTCATGGCGCGTTGTTGGCCCAGGGCGCTGAGGTCGGCGTCGCTGACCGCGATGCGCCGGTGAAGCTCGTGCACCAGAAAATCACTCCGCGCAGCCGTCTTATCCGCTTTGGGCTTGATGGCCTCGATCGAATCGGGGAACTTTGGCGGCGCGCCGAAACTGCTGACGTACAGCTTCGTCAGCAGCTCAAGCTGTGCCGCGGGATCCAATTGGTCGAAGCTGCCCGCGGCAGCGGCGGATTTTTTGTGGGCGGCCGCGGCAGCCAGCGCGTCCTGGAGTTGCGCCTGATATTTTGCCTCGATGAGACCGGGGCGGTCCAAGTCGCCGACCGCGGCAATCGGAATCTCGATCTTCAGTTGGGGCCGCGCGTCCAACGCCTTGACGAGACTTTGAGCTTTTGCGGCCCCGGCCGGATCCAACTTGGGGTCGCCGGGTTGAAAGTCGACAAACTGCAGATCGGGTCCGCCGCCAAACAAGGATCCCAGGAGTGCGAACGGCGCCGTCACTGCCTTCTCCAGGATATTCACGAAAACCTTCCAAATGATCGGACCCAGCTTGAATTTCGGATCGTCGAGGGAGCCGGTAACCGGAAGATCGAGATCGATAACGCCGTTGCGATCTTTGAGCAGCGCCACTGCCAGCTTGACCGGCAACGAGACTGCGTCCTTGCTGTCGGTTTTGTCGCCGAATTCCAGTTGCTCAACAATGATGTGATGCTGTGCATCGAGCTTGCGGCCATCGACCTTGTAGTGCAGTTCGGTGGTCAATTTACCCTTGCTGATGTTGTAGCCGGCGAACTTGCCCGAATAGGGATTGAACGTGCTCAGCTCGATATTGCGAAAACTCATCGACAAATCGGTGTACAGCGCCGCGCTCAACACATTGACCTCGCCGGTGATGCTCACGGGCGCGTACTCATCCACCGACCCATGAAGATCGATCTTCGCGCGGGAATTTTCCTTTGAAGAGAGCCCCAGCACGCTTCCTTCGAGCTTTTGGATGCCGGTGGCGAAGTTGGGCATGACCGACAAGTCGGCGAAATCGGCCCGGCTGGCCCGCAGCAGGATTTTTTTGATCGACATCGGCATGGCAGGCCCGGCAGCCGCGGGAGCGGCGACCGCGGGTGCCGCGGCGCTTACCGTGCGCTTGCGGCGCCTGTGCGGCAAGGGTGGCGCGGGCGCAGGCGCTGCGGTGGCGGCGAGCGGCGGTCCCGCATCGCCGCTCGGAGCCACGACCGTGGCACCGGGCGCCGCCAAGATGCGCTTCACATTCATAGTCTCATCCGGCTCGATGATCACCCGCGCGTACAGCTTGCGCGCGACGATCTGATCGATGTTGAGGCGATCGGGATCATGCTGGAAGTTCAGGCCCTGCAGATCGAGGCGGTCCCAGTTGACGAAATCCTGATGCAATGCATTGTCGACCGTGTGCAGATTGGCGACGCTCAAATTTCCGCTGAATTGCAGCGCGGGTTGCTGCGCGCCGTAGCGTACCTGGGCCTCGCCTCCCAGCCTGCCGGAGAGCAAAGTCATCGAAGTGTACTGCGCGACGTAGGGCTGAACGGCGGCGAGCTCGATGCCGCCGAGCTTCAGCTTCAGGTTCGCCGCCACGGGTTGTGGGGTAATTTCTCCCGCGACATTCAAGGTGCCGGTGCCGTCGATTTTGGCATCGAGCGCCACGTTCACAGCCTTGGCGAGATCAAGACTGACGCCGGTCACCTTCAGAGACAGCGGCGCGATCAGCACTTTCGCCGCCGGCTTGGTGCGCCGATCCTCCGCCGAAATGCTGGCATCGCGCAGCGCAAATTCGCCGAGCTCAAACTGCCAGGCGGGGGCCGCGCCGTGGGCAGGAGAAGCGGCCGGCGGCGCGGCGCCGGCGTGACCGGCGGCGCGGCCGCGGACGAGCTCGGCATGGCAGGCGGGCTCGCCGCCGAGGCGACGGGCGCCGGCGTCGCCGCGAGTTTCAGCAAATTCACCGATCCGTCCGGTTCCAGCCAGGTCAGAAGTTTTACGCCGGCGATGATCAACGAATCGCTGTGCGCCCGGCGCGGCTTGAGGTCCAAACTCGTGCCGTTCAAGCTCAGCTCCGGCACCTCGATCCAATCGAGGTCCGAATCCTTCGGCCGCACGGCAAGGTCGGTCAAAGAGACTTTGGAGACGTCGACCTGCAGATCGGGGTCGTCCTTCAGCGAGAACCGATAGCTCGCATTCAGGTCGATTTTTCCGGAATGGACCTGGAAGTTCAGCTGGTCTTCCAGGTATTCCCAAATGGTGCGCGCCTGCAGCCCCGCAATCTGGAATTCGCCGTCGGATTCGATCGGCTGTACCGCGAGATGCCCGTGCCACTCGATGCGCTCGCCGAGCTTGGACATGCCGGTGAAGGTGAAGCGGCCGCCGTCAATTCCGGTGGTGAAATTCTGCAGCTCAAAATTGATCGGCTGCAAGCGTGCGGCGAAATCGGAGGGCCGTCGCCGATCGTCGAAGGAGAGAAATCCTCCGGTCACCTTGAAGGAACCGATGCGCAGCGCCGGGATGGGTTCATTGCTCTTGGGTTGAGGCTTGTCGCTTGGGCGAGGGCTCAGCTGCGCGAGATTCAAGCGGCCGTCCTTGAAGATCACGGCGTTTGCGAAAGGCGAGTCGATGTCGATATTGCGGAAGGTATAGGCACGGTGCCAGAGTGAAGAAGCTTCGAAGTCGACGAACAAGCGTGCGAAGCCGACCAGCTTCGTACCTTGAGGGCCCGTCAAATCGAAGTCTCTGACCTCCACCTGCAGCAGAAATGGGTTGATGTGAATATCGCCGACGCTCGGCGTGACCCCCAGCAGCGTCTTCGGAATTTCGCTCATCAGGGCGCTGCGCGCCAGCCTTGGAGCCAACCAAAATCCGCCTATCGCGTACAGGCCGAGCAGAAGCGCGACGACCGCTGCGATCCGGAAAGTCCTGGTCTTGATGAACTGCAAAGAACCATCCCCTGAGGTACCGCAGTTCGATATTACCGCTTATTGCGTTGAATCAACCGTTTGCGTTTGCGAACCTGCCGGGGCGTCAGGGGGTTGCGTTTTCCGGCGTACGGATTCTCATCGCCGCGAAAGGCCACCCTTACCGGCGTACCCATCAAGTCAAACGCCTTGCGGTAGACATTGACCAGATAGCGGCGGTAGGCATCGGGGACATGGTCGGTCTGGTTGCCATGGATGACGATGACCGGCGGATTGCGGCCGCCTTGATGCGCATAGCGCAGCTTGATGCGGCGCCCGCTGACCAGCGGCGGCTGATGGCTCGCAATCGCCGCCTCCAGCACCCGCGTCAACTCCGGCGTGCTCATGTCGCGCATCGCGGCGGCATAGACTTTTCGCACCGAGGCGAACAATTCGCCAACCCCGCTGCCATGGCGCGCGGAGATGAAATGCAGCGGCGCGAAAGCGGCGAATTGCAGACGTTGCTCGAGCTGCTGGCGAATCAGGTCGCGCTGCTCCGCCGGGATGTTGTCCCATTTGTTGACGGCAAGAACCAAAGCACGGCCCTGTTCGATCACCGTGCCCAGCAGGCTCGCGTCCTGCTCCGCGACGGTGTCGTGCGCATCCATGACGACCACCACCACGTGCGCACTTTCGATCGCCTGCAGCGTTTTGATGACGCTGAATTTTTCGACCGCTTCGTCAACCCGCGAGCGGCGCCGCACGCCGGCGGTGTCGATCAAGGTATAGCGCTCGCCGTCGCGCTCGAAGGGCACCAGCACCGCATCGCGCGTGGTGCCGGGCTGATCGAAAGCCACCATGCGATCCTCGCCGAGCAGCCGGTTGATCAGCGTGCTCTTGCCCACATTTGGCCGGCCGATCACCGCGACCTTGATGCCCTGCATTTCGGGGCCATCCTGCGGATCCGGCGTCAGCCCGGCGAGCGCCGTTTCCAACAGTGAAATGACGCCCTGATCATGCGCGGCAGAAATGGGCAGCGGCTCGCCCAAGCCCAATTGAAAAAAATCGGCGACCGCCATGTCGCTGTCGAAACCTTCGGTTTTGTTCACCGCCAGGAACACCGCCTTGCCGCTGCGCCGAGCCAGCTGCGCCACGAACTGATCCTGGGGCGTGACGCCGGCGCGGCCGTCGACCAGCACGATCAGGCGATCCGCTTCGCTGATGGCCCGCTCGGTCTGGGCAATCATCAGGCTCTCGATCACGTCCGCCTGCTCGACCAGGCCGCCGGTATCGACCACGATGCACGGCACCTCGGTGCGCCGGGCGAAGCCGTATTGGCGATCGCGCGTCAGCCCGGGCAGATCGGCAACCAGCGCATCGCGAGTGCCGGTCATGGCGTTGAACAAGGTCGACTTGCCCACATTCGGGCGGCCGATCAATGCGACTACCGGCAACATTGCCTGGGGTCTTTAAGGCGGCGGTACGGCGGAAGGCGGCGGTACAGCGGAAGGCGGCGGCGTAGCGGGAGGCGGCGGTACCGGAGGCGGCGTCGCGGCGGGAGGCGCCGCTGCCGCGGCAGGCTGCGTCGTGGCGGCAGCGGGTTTTTCGGCAGGCGCCGTCGTGTCCACAGCGGGTTTTTCGCCCGGCGGCGGGGTTTGCGTCGCCGCGGGCGTGGCGCTCACCGCTCTTGGAGTCGCTCGATAGGCCGCCAGGGTGCCTGCGTCGGTCAAGACCACGACGGTGTCGCCCACTCCGGCGGGTGGATTGGAAACACGCTGCTTCTTCGCGATTCGCTGGCGGGCCACGAGTTCGCCGGTGTTCTTGTCCAACCAGTGCAAATAGCCCTGAAAGTCGGCGACGGCGATCGCCGTGCTGGTCACTACGGGGGTGCTCAAGCCGCGCCGCTTGAGTTTCTCATTGCGCCAAATTTCCGCGCCGTCACGCTGACGCATCGCCACCACGGTACCGTCCGATTCGGTCACGTATAAATTGTCCGCATCGACCGACAGGCCGCGATAGCTCGACATATCATGAGACCACCACAGCTGGCCGGAGTCGAGCGCGAGCATCGCGGTGCGTCCCTGGAAACCCGCGGCGAACACGTTGTCCCCAACCACGCGAACGGCGGAGTCGATGTCGACCAACCGGTCCAGTTCCGTGCGGCCGTGAGGCGAGGCAAGGGCCGTATCCCAAATCGTGTCGCCGGTGGTCAGCGACACCGCCATCACTTTGCCGTTGTCAAAACCGCTGATCGCGATCTCCTTGGCTACCGTGGGAGTGGCCGTGCCGCGCAAGCTGAGACGCGGCACCTGCTGCTCGACCGACCACAGCACCTTGCCGGTGTGCGTATCGAGGCCGTGCAGGCGGCCGTCGACCGATCGCATCACGATGACGTTCGCGGTGATCGCCGGCGAGGACAGCAGCTCGGAATTTACATGCGAGCGCCACAACTGGTGCCCGGTTGCGCCGTCGAGCGCAATCACCGAACCCTTGCTGGTACCGGCCACGACCATGCCAAAACCCGCCGCGGGTCCCGCGGAAATCGGTACCTTGAGCTTCTTGACCCAAATATCGCGGCCGGTCTCGAGCGATACCGCCAGCATCTCGCCTTTGTGATTCGCGGCGAATACCACCCCGTTGTCGATTGCAGGCCCCAGCCCCAAACGCAGCTTGGTTTGCGGCTTGCCGCCGCCGACGCCCTCATCCCACAGCCGTTTGACCGGCAAGGTCTCCGGAAAATTCACCAGCGCGGCGGGCGGCTCGACATCTTTGTCCTTGCTGCAACCGGTCGCGATCAGCAAGGCCACGAAACTCAATGGAAGCAACAAGCGCATCAGGGTTTGGCCTTTTCGTGCGAGGCGAGGTCGGCAAGCTTCAACTGCAACAGCGCGGAATCCGCGCCGCCGTCGCTGCTGGCCAATGCCTGGTTGTATTCGGCAATGGCGCCGGCAATGTCCTTCTTGGCATACAGCGCATCGCCGTGCACTTCGTGATAACGGCCCGCGAAGCTTCCGGGCGTGCCTTGCGCCAGAGTCTTGATGGCATCGTCAGGCTTGCCTTGATCGATCAAGACTCGGGCAAGGCGCAGGCGCGCGATTTGCTTCAGCTCCGAATCCTTGGAGTTGTTCATGACCTCAGTCAGCGGGGCGATGGCATCGGCGGCCTTGCCGCTGTCGACGTCGATACGCGCAATCGTCAGCTGCGCCTGGTCGGCATACGGCGAACTGGGATAATTCTTGATGAGCCCGTTCGCGATCTGCAGGGATTTCTGCCCATCGTTCATTTGCAGCGCCGTGGTCATTTGCGTGAATTGCTCCGCCGCCTGCATCGCCAGCGCATTTTGATGTGAGCGGTAGTACTGGATCCCGAACCAACCGCCCACGCCGATCACGACACCGCCCAATATCCAAGGGGCGTATTCACTGAAGGCGCGCTTTACCGCCTCCAGTTGTTCGTCGTCGGTTAGATACTCTTCAGCCATGGCTACTTGCACTCCCGCCTGTAAGACCCAGTAAGATGCCGATCCGTTCACTGATTCGCTCGAGGGGGCAGTCTTCCTGCGGCAGGTCGCGGCGCAGCGCCTTGACGGCAGCGACCCCGCGGGCAAGCTCATCATCCCCCAACACCAAGGCGAACTCTGCGCCGCTCTTGTCCGCGCGCTTGAACTGCGTTTTAAAGCTCCCCCCGCCCAAGTTGACCTGGACGGCCAGATCGGGCCATGCGTCGCGCAATTGCTCCGCCAGTTTGAATCCAGGGATCTCGGCTTGCTCCCCGGCCAGTACCAGATAAATCCGCGGGCGGTCTTGGGCGAGCCCCAAGCTCTGCTTCTGCAGAAGCATGACGATGCGCTCCTGCCCCATGGCCCAACCGATGCCCGGGGTATCCGCGCCGCCTAATTGGGCCACCAATCCATCGTAGCGGCCGCCGGCGCAGACCGTACTTTGCGAGCCTAGGGCGTCGGTGGTCCATTCGAACACCGTGCGGGTGTAGTAGTCCAACCCGCGCACCAGATGCGGCTCGACATGATAATCGATGCCGGCGCTGCGTAACCGCGCGCAGAGGGATTCGAAGTGGCGCCGGGACTCCGAATCGAGCGATTCCAGCAACAGCGGCGCACCGGCGATGATTCGCCGCATTTCCGGATTCTTACTGTCGAGTATTCGCAGCGGATTGCCGCTCAAGCGGCGTCGACTGTCCTCATCCAGGGACGCCGCATGACCGCTGAAATAGGCCGTGAGTTTGTCGCGATAAGCCGCGCGCGATGCCGGCGTCCCCAATGAGTTGATCTGCAGCTTCACGCCGCCGAGACCCAAAAGCCGCAGCAGCCGGGCGGACAGGAGAATGATCTCCGCATCGACATCCGGTCCTTCGAATCCGAACGCTTCGGCATCGATTTGATGGAATTGCCGAAAGCGGCCCGCCTGCGGACGCTCGCGCCGGAACATCGGCCCCATGCACCACACCCGCAGGCGTCCCTCGCGCAGCAGTCCGTTGGAGATGACCGCGCGCACGATGCCGGCGGTCGCCTCGGGCCGCAGCGTAATCTGATCCTCGCCCTGATCGACGAAGCTGAACATTTCCTTTTCGACGATGTCGGTAAAATCGCCGATCGAGCGCTTGAACAGCTGCGTCTGCTCGATCACCGGAACACGGAATTCCTCGTAGCCGTAGCCCGCGAAAACTTGGCGCGTGATCCTCTCAAGGTGCTGCCAGGCTGCAATTTGCGCGGGCAATACGTCATGCACACCGCGTAAGGGCTCGATGATCTTGCTCAAGAGTCTTCTCAGCCGGGCGGACGCGGGCTGCGCGGCGGCGCACCGCGCGATTGATCGGGGCGCGAATCGCGCCGCAGGACGCCGTCGGCGCCGGCCTCGAAGCGCGCCACGTCACCGGAAAAAAACTGCGGTCCGATCGCCACGGCACGATCGTTGATTTCCAGCTGTACACCGTTGCCTGCGCCTAAATACACGCGCAGCGGCGCAACGCCGGCGATGGTTTTCACGCTGTTGGCAAGCCCGTTGCCCGCAAAGGTGCGCTTCCCGGTTGCATCATGGACATCCACCCACGAATCGGCCGAAAAGCTCATGCGCAATCGCGCGCGGCCGGCACCCGGCACGGGCGCCGTGGGCGCCTCCGCACCCCCCGCCGCGGCACCCGTATCGGCCACGGTGGCCGGCGCGGAGGTCGCGGGAGCCGGCGCAACCGGCGCGGCAGCGGCGCTCGAGACGATGGCGGATTGCGCTGGTTTCTCTGCCGGCCCAGGCGCCGGCGCTTGCGCCTGCCGCCCCGATGCCGCAGTCGGCGCAGTGCCCGCTGTCTTGGCGCGCGGATGCCAGGGCCGCCACCACAAGATCGCGAGCAGCACCGCACCGGCAACGATGCCGCCGATCTGGACGAACGACCTTCGGCCGGACGACGGCGAAGGGTCGCGCGTGCTCAATAGCATGCTGGGACCGGCCGCCGGGGAGTCGGCCCGCGCCGGTGTTTGCGACTCGAATCCGGCCAGGATCTCAGATGCGGGTAGACCCAGCATGGCCGCGTATTTTTTCAGATGGCCCTTGGCGTAAACCGTGGGGCCGATGCGCTGGTAATCGTCCGCTTCGAGCGCATCGATCACCCATCGATCCAAATGCATTTCGTCGGCGGCCTTTTGGGCGCTCAAACCACGGCGTTCGCGTTCCGCCTTGAGCTTGGATCCCGGTAGTGCCGCGGGCTGGGTCATCGATCGATGCCATTGCGCATATTCTGCGCCTGCACCGAGTCTGGAAATTCGGTTTGCACGCGCCGCGCGAAGACAGCGGCCTCGACCGCATGGCCCAGCTTGCGCTGCGCACGGAAGCCCAGCCACAGCACTTCCGGCGTCGGTGCGTTGACGGCCAGATAGCGCTGCACGATATCCAGCGCCTGCGCCGCGTCGCCGCGGTCGAAAGCGGTATTTCCCGATTGCAACAGCGCTTCCGGCATGTTCGGGCGAATCGCCAGCGCGCGGTTGAAATACTGGTCGGCCTGGGCGGCGTTTCCGGCGCTGCGCGCGCATACGCCGGCATTGACCAGCGCCACTTCCGGGGTCTGGTACAAGGGGTTGGTCGCGACTGCGTTGAACATTTTCTCCCCGGCCGCAGTCTTTCCGGTGCGGCATAGAAATCCGGCAAAAGCGTTCGAAATATTCGGATCGTTTTTGCCCAGGCGAACTGCGTTTTCGTACGCGCGCTCCGCCTTGCTCATTTCATTGACGCGCTCATACACCAGGCCGGCGGTTTCCTGAACGGAGGGGTTGCCGGAATCTTCGGTCAGCGCCTTTTCTATGCATTCTCGCGCGGTTGCCAGCTTGCCGAGCCTCATGTATTCGAGCGCCAGCTGCATGTTCGCCACCGCCGCCTGCGCAGGCTGCTTCTTATAGGTTCGAACCGGTTGCTGGTATGCGGGCGGATTGTGGCTGCAGGCGCTCAAAACCCAAGAGGCCGTCAATGCCAGCGGAGCAACGATGCACAGCTGTTTTGGATTCATCATCATTGAATCTCCGCCGGAGTGCGCGCGGGCACTCCGAGTTTGCTACCGAGGCGCACCAGGGTTCGATCCTTGACCCTGCCCGCCAGTTGCCCGCATGCCGCGTCGATGTCGTCGCCGCGGGTTCTGCGCACCGTCGCAATCACGCCGTGCTCATTCAAGATGTCGCGGAACCTGAGAATCGCCGCGCTCGCCGAACGGCGGTAACGCGTGCCGGGAAACACGTTGAAAGGAATCAGATTGAGCTTTGCGGGCCGGCCGTGCAGCAATCGCGCAAGCTGCCGCGCGTGTTCAGGCTTGTCGTTGACGCCGTCGAGCATCACGTATTCGAACGTGACGCTGCGTCCGTTTTGTTGATCGATATAGTGCCAGCAGGCCTCGAGCAATTCGGCGATTTTGTGCTTGCGGTTGATCGGCACCAGCTCATCGCGCAATTCATCGTTCGGCGCGTGCAGGGAGACCGCCAGTGCGACATTGCATTCTTGCGCGAGCTTGTAGATCTGCGGCACCAACCCGGAGGTGCTCAAGGTCACCCGGCGGCGCGACAAATCGTAGCCCAAATCGTCCAGGAAGATCCGCATGGCCGGCAGCACATTGCGGTAATTGGCGAGCGGCTCGCCCATGCCCATGAACACGATGTTGGTGATCTTGCGGTCGCCCGCGCCGACCGCGGTGCCGCTTGCCAGCGCCAGTTCGCGCTGCGCCAGCCAGACCTGGCCGACGATCTCCGCCGCGCTCAAGTTGCGGTTGAAGCCTTGCTGCGCGGTGGCGCAAAAAGTGCAATCCATCGCGCAGCCCACCTGGCTCGAAATGCACAGCGTGCCCCGGTCGGGCTCCGGGATATAAACCGTCTCGATGCCTTGAACCTGGTCCATGCGCAGCATCCACTTGTGGGTGCCGTCTTTGGAGCGTTGCTCGGTCACGATTTGCGGAACGGCAATCTCGGCGATCTGCGCCAGCTGCGCGCGAAAATCCTGCGCCAAATCCGTCATGCTGGCAAAATCCGCCGCGCCGCGCCGATAGATCCATTTCATGAGCTGCCGGGCGCGAAACGGCTTGGCGCCGAGACGCGCCGCAACGAACGCTTCGAGTTGCGCGCGGGGCAGACCCAGCAGGTTCACGCGTTCGCTCGGCACTTAAGAACTCCCCTTCCTTGCCGCCGCTACGCTAGCGCGTACGCGGGCAGATCTCAATTTCGCGAAAGAAGTAGCTGATCTCGCGCGCCGCGGTATCCGCCGCATCGGAGCCATGAACGATATTCTCATCGATGCTGGAGGCAAGATCCGCGCGAATGGTTCCCTGGTCGGCCTTCTTTGGATCGGTGGCGCCCATCACCGCGCGATTTTTTGCGATCGCGTTATCACCCTCGAGCACTTGCACCATCACGGGACCGGAAGTCATGAAGCGGACCAGATCCTTGAAGAATGGCCGCTCGCGATGCACGGCGTAAAAACCCTCGGCCTCCGATTGCGACAGCCGCATCATGCGCGCGGCGATGACTTTCAATCCCGCTTGTTCAAAACGGCGATAAACCTCGCCGATCAGGTTACGGCCGACACCGTCCGGCTTGACGATTGAAAGAGTTCGCTCGATGGACATTTAAACCCCGCTGATGGCGACAAATCAGCCCTACGATGCAGGCTGACAAAGACCGCGAAGTGTACTGGAGAGGGGCCGCCCAAGCAATCGCGATGTGGACCGAAGTCCCTGTATTGCTTGGAAAAACCGGCCCGGGGTTCGGGTGCTCGCGCAACGCCTAAATCACACGTTGAAACTCTCGCCGCACCCGCATTCGCCCTTGGCTTTGGGGTTTTGGAACTTAAACGCCTCATTCAGGCCCTGCTTGACGAAATCGACCAAGGTTCCATCGATGAGCGGCAGGCTCTGAGGATCAACCACCACCTTGACGCCCCGCGCCTCGAAAACGGCGTCTTCCGGGTTGATTTGATCGGCGTAATTCACCACGTAGGCGAAGCCCGAACACCCTGTTTTCTTGATTCCAACTCGCAAACCGACGCCAATTCCGCGCTGCGCCAAGTGGGTCTTTACCCGGTTGGCCGCCGATTCCGTCAGTAGTATTGCCATGCTGCGCTGTACCTCACAAAGTTCAGCTAGAGGGCACCATACATAACACGCCACCGCACCGTTCGCACGGAACCAAAGCGCGTTTTTTATTAATCCTCCTTCACAGATGTGGGTGGGCATTGGCGATAGTCAATGGCCCGGCGAACAGCGGCGTGCCAGGCATCTTCGACGATCAGCAGGCGCCCCGTTTTCTCGATCGGCACCGCGAATCGCTCACGCAGCGCCGGCACGTTCTCGGGAAGCCGCGGGCTCACCGGCATTCCGCGCGCCTGCTCCGCCAGCCACGCGGATACCGCGGTGGTATGCGGGCAGGCAAACGCCAAAAACTTCGCCGCCGCGATCACTCCCGCTTCGACCTGAAGATCGAATTGCACCCAGGTGCCTTGGCTCGCGTTTCCGGCAGCGCCCCGAAAAACGCCAGGCCCTTGCAGCTCACCCACGCCCTCGGTCGACTCGAAATAGCGGCGCGTCAATTCGTTGTAGTTCATGAGACCGGCAGCGCGCCGGACAGCCTCCGAAGCCGGCCAACCTCTCGCGTCAATGCAGCCACCGCGGTGTCGATGTCCTCCTCCGTGGTACTGCTTCCTAAGCCAAAACGCAGGCTGCTTTCGCTCAAGCGATCGCCGCGCCCCAAGGCGCGCAACACGTATGAAGGCTCGGCCAAGGCCGAGGTGCACGCCGATCCGGTCGACACGGCCACATGCGGGCGAATCGCCGCCAGCAGGCTCTCGCCTTCGACGCCTTCGAACGACACGTTGAGCAAGTGCGGCACCGAGCGCAAGGCGCTGCCGTTGCGCAACACGCCGCCGATCGAGGCCAGTCCGCGCCACAGGCGCTGCTGCAGCCGCGCGATTCGCGCGGTTTCGACCGAAGAGAACTTCGCGGCCAACTCGAATGCCAGGCCCATACCCGCCACTTGGTGGGTCGCCAAGGTCCCCGCCCTCAAGGACCGCTCCTGACCGCCGCCGAATTGCAGGGCGGTGAGTTGCACCCGGCCCCGGCCGCCCCACTCGCCACGCTGCGAAACCACCAGGGCGCCCACCCCTTTCGGTCCGTAGGCCTTGTGCGCCGAGAGCGACATCAGATCCGCACCGAGGCTGGCAAAATGCAGCGGGCATTTTCCAACGCTTTGCGCGGCATCGACATGCAGCCAGGCGCCGCCATGCCGCGCACAGAGCGCGCCGATCGCGGCGATGTCTTGCACCACGCCGATCTCATTGTTGACGTGCATGAGCGACACCAGCACGGTGTCCGGCCGCAGCACGGCGGCGACCTGGTTGGGATCCAGCAGACCTTGTTGATCCGGAACCAGGTAGGAAATCTGCCAGCCGCGCCGCTCCAGTTCCCGGCAGGGATCGAGCACCGCCTTGTGTTCGGTCCGCGAGGTGACGATGTGACGGCCGCGCTCGCGGTAGTACTGCGCGACCCCGAAAATCGCCAGATTGTTGGCCTCGGTGGCACCCGAGGTGAAGATGATTTCGCGTGAAGCGGCCCCCACCGCCGCGGCCACCTGCGCCCGGGCCGCTTCGACCAGCGCGGCGGCGGCATCGCCGTAGTCATGGCTCGTCGACGCGGGATTGCCGTACAGCGTCGCGGAGCTCAAGATTTCGGCCATGCGCGCCGCGACCCGGGGATCGACCGGAGTGGTCGCGGCATGATCCAAGTACACCGGCATGCGCGACGCGCTCATTTGCGCGAGCGCTGCGCGGACTGGCCGCGCCGGCCTTGGACGGCGCTCAAGATTCCGCGCAGGATGTTGAGTTCATTGCGGTCGAGTTGTGCGCGGTTGAACAGGCGCCGCAGGCGCTCCATCAAGTGCCCGGTCCGGTCCTCGAAATCGATCTCGTTGAGCACCTCATGCAGGTGCGCATAAAAGTGCTCCACGTCGGCCGAGGGCGCCAGCGCCATTTCCAATTGCGTATGCGTTTGCGGCCGTTCACGCGCCATGAAGATCTCGTACGCCGCCAATTGGACCGACATCGCGAGATTCAAAGAGCAATATTGCGGATTGGCGGGAATACGCACCAGCACATTGCACAGGTTCAAATCCTCGGTCGCCAGTCCGTAGCGCTCCGAGCCGAACAACAGCGCGGCGCGATTCTCTTGCCCCAACGCGACGATGCGCCCGGCAACGTCGCGCGGCGTGGTGAACTCCCAATAATACGAGCGCGGCCGGGATGTGGTGCCGGCGATGAAGGCACAATCGGCGACCGCTTGCTCGACGCTCTCGACGACGCGGGCGCCGGCCAAAATATCATCGGCACCCGCCGCCAACGCCGTGGATTCCGCATGCGGAAACGAGCGCGGCCGGACCAGAACCAGGTCCGAAAGCGCCATGTTCTTCATGGCGCGCGCCACCGAGCCGATGTTGCCCGGATGGCTGGGGTCGATGAGTACTATGCGAACCAGGGTGGTCATCGATGATATTCTAGCGCCACCGTATGCAACCCCTCCTCAATATCGCGATGCGCGCCGCGCGGCGTGCCGGCGATCTAATCGTAAAAAGCCTCTCGCGCCTCGATTCGCTGAAGATCGACACCAAGGGCCGCAATGATTTCGTCACCGATATCGACCGCAAAGCCGAAGCGGACATCATCGCGACAATCCGCCGCAGCTACCCGCAGCACGCCGTGCTGGCCGAAGAGTCGGGCCGCAGCGGCGAGAGCGAATTCGTGTGGATCATCGATCCGCTCGACGGCACCACCAATTTCTTGCACGGTTTTCCCACCTTTGCGGTCTCGATAGCGCTGCAGCAAAAGGGCCGTCTGCAGCACGCCGTGGTCTATGACCCGATGCGCCAGGAGTTCTTTACGGCCTCGCGCGGCGACGGCGCGCAGCTCGAAGGCAAAAAAATCCGCGTGAGCGGGCAGCGCGCCTTGGAAGGCGCGCTCATCGGCACCGGCTTCCCGTTTCGCGCGGGCGCGACCTATGTCGATGAGTACTTGGCCATGCTCAAAGTGGTGATGGCAAGCGCCGCGGGCATTCGCCGCCCGGGCGCGGCGGCCTTGGATCTGGCCTACGTGGCGGCCGGCAGGATCGACGGATTCTGGGAATTCGGGCTGTCGCCCTGGGATACGGCCGCCGGCACCTTGCTCATCCAAGAAGCGGGCGGACGCGTCGGCACCGCCGCCGGCGCCGAGTATTCGCTGGGCGCGAATATTGTCGCCGGCAACCCGAAGGTCTATCAGGCGCTGCTCGAGGTCATCGGACCCCTGACGCCGCCCTCACTTCGCGTTTAAAGGCTCGACCTTCGGTTCGATCGGTTCGACATAGTCCGGGTGCAAGGTGCTGCGCTTGCGGCCGTAGGAGGCATAGAACACCAAACCCAGCGCCGCCCAGCCGAAGAACACCATCTTGGCGAAGAACGACAGCAGCAAGAAAAGCGCCAGACACCCGATCAGCGCCAGAGGGCCCACGAGCCAGATGGCCGGGGTTCGAAACGGCCGTTTCCGGTCACGCTGAGTGCGCCGCAAGATCATCACGCCCAAGGCCACCGAGAAAAATGCGGCCAACGTGCCGCCGTTAGAGGTGTCGGCGAGATTGCCGACCGGGAAAAACGCCGCGGCACACATCACCACCGTGCCGGTGATCAGCGTCACAACATGGGGCGTGTGGAATCGAGGATGAATTTTCGTCAGCACGTCCGGCAAAAGACGATCGCGCGCCATGCTGAAGAAGACGCGCGTCTGCCCGAACATCATCATGAGAATCACCGACGGCAAGGCGAGGAAGGCCGCCAAACCGATGAGCCGCGCCACTTTGGGCCAGCCGATCTGGCGCAGCACATGAGCCAGCGGCTCATCGCTGCAGACCAAGGTCGAGAGTTTGGCCGGGTCCATGCAGGCATGCAGCATCTCCGGACCGCCGGGATTGATGCCATGTCCGGCCGCATCCATGACCGGCTGCGCGCCGATGGAACCGATCGCGCCGCTCGCGACCAGCAGATAGAAAATCGTGCAAATCACCAGGCTGCCGATCAGGCCGATCGGCATGTTGCGTTGGGGATTTCTGGTCTCTTCCGCGGCGGTCGATACGGCGTCGAAGCCGACGTACGCAAAGAAGATCGAAGCGGCTGCGCCGCCGATGCCGAGCCAACCCAAGGGTGCGAACGGTTCGAAATTTTCCGTCTTGATGACCGGCAGCGTCAGCGCGCAGAACAGCACCAAAGCCGCAACCTTGATGCAAACCAATACCGCATTCACGGTCGCGCTCTCGCGCGTTCCGAGTGCCAGCAGGGTGGTGACGAGCGCCGCGATGAACATGGCGGGCACATTGATCAAGCCGCCCGCGAAGTAGCCCTTGGACAAATACAACGGAATATGAATGTCGAAGCTATGCGATATCAGGGGTACGAAGTAATTCGACCATCCCACCGAGACGGCGCTGGCGGCGATGGTGTATTCCAGGATCAGCGCCCAGCCGACGATCCAGGCGATCAGTTCACCCAAGACGGCATAGGAATAGGTGTAAGCGGAACCGGATACCGGCACCATCGCGGCCAGTTCGGCATAACACAATGCGGTCACCGCGCACACGAAGCCGGCAATCACGAAGGAGGCCATCATTCCCGGACCGGCCTTTTGCGCCGCCTCGGCCGTCAACACGAAAATGCCGGTGCCGATGATGGCGCCCACCCCCAGCATCGTGAGCTGGAAAGCCCCCAGCGAGCGGGTCAGGGATCGCTTCTCGGCACTCGCCAAAATTGCGTCAAGCGGTTTGATGCGCCAATTCATGTCATCTCCCGTTTTGGAATACTGCGGCGGACTTTAGCGGCTTTCCCTCGCTGCAAGCAAACTATTACTTAATGCGCCGGCGCAATCTTATATTCATCCATTCCACGGCCGCCGCGAAGGCCATCGCGAAATACAGATACCCCTGCGGTATTTCCAGCTCCAACGACTCGGCGATCAGCGCGGCCCCGATCAACACCAAGAATGCCAGCGCCAATACTTTGATCGTCGGGTAGCGGTCGATGAAGCGGCTGACCGTCGCGGAAACCGCCATCATCACCAGCACCGAGATGACGATCGCGGCCACCATGACCTCGACGTGCTTCGCCAATCCCACCGCGGTGAACACCGAATCGAGGGAGAATACGATGTCGATGACGCCGATCTGAACGATGATCATCAGAAAACTGTTCATCACCCCGGGTTTGCGGCTTCGCACCCTGCCCTGCAGCAGGTCGCGCAGTTCCATGACGCTCTTCACGATCAGGAACAGACCGCCCGCGAACAGAATCAGGTCGCGCCCGGAGACGCCGCTGCCGAACGCACGAAACAGCGGATTGCGCAGCGTCGCCAACCAGGTGATCGAGAAGAGCAGTGCGATGCGCGTGAGCATCGCGAAGCCGAGGCCGAGGATGCGCGCGTTGCCGCGCTGATTCTTCGGCAGCCGTTCAACCAGCAGCGACAGGAAAATGATGTTGTCGATGCCGAGGACGATCTCGAGCGCCACCAACGTCAGGAATGACACCCAAACTTGCGGCTCGGCGAGCAGATCCATCAGGCTAAATACCCCGTCCTAGGGCAGGCCGTCGATCTCTTCCGGCCTGGTCGCCTTGCGTTCGAGCAGATCGTCCACCCGCAATCCCAGGTCGAGCGACAAGGCGGAGGATATGTAGATCGAAGAATAGGTGCCGGCGATGATGCCGATGACCAAGGCGGCAGAAAATCCCCGCAAGGTCTCGCCGCCGAAAATCAACAGCGCAACGACCACCAACAAGGTCACCAGCTTGGTCATCAAGGTCCGCGACAAGGTTTGATTGATCGATTCGTCGATGACCTGCGCGATCGACAGCTTGCGCGAGGTCCGGGCGCGCTCGCGAATTCGATCGAACACGATGACGGTGTCGTTCAGCGAATAGCCGATCACCGCCAAGATCGCCGAAATGGCGGTCAAATCGAAGGTCATCTGACTCAGCGCGAAAAAGCCCACGACGCAGATCGGATCGTGCAATACGGCGAATATCGCGCCCAACGCGAGTTTCGGCGTGAAGCGGAACAAGACATAGATCAAGATCAGCGCCAAGGTCGCGGCCAGCGCCACGCCGCCCTTGACGAATAGTTCCTGGCCGACTTGCGGACCGACGACTTCGGTACGCTGCAGCTTCACGCCGGCGTCGATTTTGCCGAAAATCTGCGATATATGGGCGCCGATCTGGTCGCCTTTTGCGTTCGGATCGGGCGGCAGACGCACCAGGATGTCGCGCGAGCTGCCGAAGGCTTGCACTTGGGCGTCCGCGACCCCGGCCGCCGCGAGCGCCGAGCGCAGCGATTCGATATTCGGCGCCTGCGGAAAGTTGGTCTCGATCACCACGCCGCCGGTGAAATCCACGCCCAAATTCAAGCCGCGGATCAACACCAAGGCAAGCGAGGCGAGGATCAAAAAGGCCGACAACCCGTACCACACCTTGCGGGTGTGCATGAACGGAAAGCGGGTGACCTTGTGAAAAAATTCCATGGTTGATCCTCTAGATCGACAAGCGTTCGAGCTTGCGCTTGCCGCCGTAAATGATCTGCACCAAGGCGTGGCTGCCCATCACCGCCGTGAACACCGAGGTGAAAATTCCGAGCACCAGCACCACCGCGAAGCCGCGGATCGCGCCGGCGCCGAAAGACCACAACACCACCCCGGCGATCAACGCCGTCACGTTCGAGTCGCCGATCGCCGACCAGGCGCGCTCGAATCCGGCGGCGATCGCGGCGCGCGGCGTGACGCCGTTGCGCAGCTCTTCGCGGATGCGCTCGTAAATCAGGATATTGGCGTCCACCGCCATGCCCACGGTCAGCACCACCGCGGCAATACCGGGCAGCGTGAGCGCCGCGCCGAACCACGACAGCAGAGCGGTCAACAAAATCACGTTGGCGGCGAGAGTCGCATCGGCGATCAGGCCGAATATCTTGTAATAAACCGCCATGAACACGAAGGCGGCCAGCATGCCGAACACCATCGCCTTGACGCCCTTGTCGATGTTGTCCTGACCCAGGCTCGGTCCGATCGCCCGCTCTTCCACCGGCGTCAGCGGCGCCGCCAGTCCGCCGGCACGCAGCAGCAAGGCGAGCTCGCGGCCTTCGATGGGATTGACGCCGGTAATCGAAAAATTGTTGCTGAACACGCCGCGGATGGTGGCGCGGTTGATGACTTCCTCGGTGGTGCGGTCGACCTCCACGCCCTGCGCATTCTTTTCGCGCGAACGATCGATGAACACCACCGCCATCAAGTGGCCGATATTCTCCTGGGTGTTCTTCAGCATCTTCGCCGCGCCGCGCGCATCCAAGCCGACCGACACCGCCGGGCCGTCCTGGGAATTCGGCTGGAAGGTCGCGTCGGTGAGCTCATCGCCCGTCACCACCACATCGCGCTTGAGCAGCACCGGCTGCTTGTCCCGCGTGTAGTACAGCTTCGCGCCCAAGGGCACGCGCCCGGTGGCCGCCGCTTCGAGCGGGTTGTCGGTCTCATCGACCATGCGAAATTCCAAGGTCGCCGTTTTGCCGAGAATCTTTTTCACTTCGGCGGAATTTTGCAGTCCCGGCAGCTGGATGGCGATGCGGTCGACGCCCTCCTGCGCGACCTGCGGTTCGGAGACGGCGAGTTCCGGACTGTTGAGGCGATTGCGCAGGATGACGATGTTTTGCTGAATGGCGTAGGTCTGGCGTTCCTTGATCTCCTGCGGCGTGAGCTGCAATTCCAGCGCCGGCTCGCCGCTCACCGTCACGTCGGTGAAGTTCAAGTTGCGGCTGTCGGCGAGAATCGCGGCCTTGCCCTTGGCGAAGCTGTCCGCGTCGCGAAACAGCACGCGCACCTTGTTGTCGGGGTAGTCCACGACCACGTCTTGGTAGGCCACCTTGGCGTTGCGCAACGCGGCGCGAAAGTCCTGCTCGTGCCGATCGAGCAGCTGCTTCACGGCGCCCTGGATGTCCACCTGATAGACCAGGTACACGCCGCCGCGCAGGTCCAGCCCCAGTTTGACGGGACCCAAGCCCATGGCGCGCATCCACGCAGGAACGCGCGAAGCTTGCGAGAGTGCGATGGTGTATTGATTGGGGCGCGCCTCGGCGATGATATCGCGCGCCTTCAATTGATCCGTGGTGCTGGCAAAGCGCAGCGTGAATCGCCCCTGCTCCAAAAACTCGCCCGCGGGTTCGACACCCTTGTCCTTGAGCAACTGCACGAGCGCCTTGGTATCGGCCTCGGTGACCGCCGCGCGATCGGCCGCCAACTGCAGCGCGCTTTGCTCGCCGAACACATTGGGCAGCGCCAGGAAGATGCCGATGATCATCACGACCGCGACCAGCACGATCTTCCAGCGCGGATAGCCGATCATGCGCTCTTGACCGTGCCCTTCGGCAGCACCTTGGCGACCTGAAATTTCTGCAGCTTGATGTTCACGCCCTCGGCGATATCCACGCTCAGGAATTGATCTCCCACCTCGGTCACTTTGCCGAGAATGCCGCCGGCGGTCGCGATTTCATCGCCCACCGCCACTTTGGAGAGCATTTCCTGCTGCTCCTTGGCGCGCTTGCTCTGCGGACGAATGAGCAGGAAATAGAACACCACCAAAAGCAGCGCCGGCAGCGCCAGGGTGCTTATCAAGCTGGGACTGCCGGGAGCGCCGCCGGCTGCCTGCGCGTATGCTGAATTAATGAGGAAATCCATAGTGTTACACTCTTTTCAAGCGACGGACGCCGCTGCACAAAGCGGCGTAGTATACAGCAGCCAAGCGCAAACTTAACCCAATGGCTTAGCCACGCAGGGCATGGAATTCGCGCCGGTAACTCTCGAAGGTACCCGCGGCGATCGCGGTTCGAAGTTCGCGCATCAAGCGTTGATAGAAAAACAGATTGTGGACGGTGTTGAGGTGCGAGCCGAGAATCTCGCCGCACTTGTCCAAATGCCGCAAATAACTGCGGCTGTAATTGAGACAGGTATAGCAGCCGCATCCCTCCTCGATCGGCGCGGTGTCCTGCTGGTAGGCGGCGTTTCGAATGTTGATGACCCCCTGGCGGGTGAACAAATGCGCATTGCGCGCATGCCGGGTCGGCATCACACAATCGAACATGTCGATGCCGCGCTGCACCGCTTCGACGATGTCTTCGGGCCGCCCCACACCCATGAGGTAGCGCGGCTTGAGCAAAGGCATCTGCGGCAGGAGCGCCTCGAGCACATGCTCGCGTTCCGCCTGCGTTTCGCCGACGGCGAGGCCGCCGATGGCGAGTCCGGCGAAACCGATCTGCTCCAGCGCCGCCAAGGATTCGCTGCGCAAGCCGGCATGCACGCCGCCCTGAACGATGCCGAACAAGGTTCCCGGAGGCTCGCTGGCGTAGTAGGCGCGAAAGCCGCGCAGTGCCCAGCGCATGGACAGTTGCATGGAGACCCGCGCCTCGTCTTCCGTCGCGGGATACGGCGTGCACTCATCGAAACTCATGGCCACATCGGAGCCCAGGCCGCGCTGAATGCGCATGGACTCTTCGGGGGACAAAAACACCGCTGCGCCATCGACCGGGGATCTAAAGTGCGCACCCTCCTCGGTGATTTTGCGCATCTGCGCCAAGCTCCACACTTGAAAACCGCCGGAGTCGGTCAGGATGGGCCGGTGCCAATGCATGAAGCGGTGCAGCCCGTCGTGGGCCTCGATCACCTCGAGCCCCGGCCTCAAGAACAAGTGAAAGGTATTGCCGAGCACGATTTCCGCGCCAATGGCTTCGAGGTCTTCCGGCGTCATCGCCTTGACGGTTCCATAGGTCCCGACCGGCATGAAGGCCGGTGTCTCGACCGTGCCGCGCGCGAAAGTCAGGCGGCCGCGCCGCGCCGCGCCGTCCTGCGCGAGCAAATGGAACTGCATCGAACTCATGCGGCGGCGCTCGCGGCGCTCGCGGGGGTGAGAAACATCGCGTCACCGTAGCTGAAAAACCGGTAACGCGCGCGCACCGCGTGCGCGTAGGCGGCCAGCAACGGCTCGCGCCCGACAAAGGCCGAGCACAGCATCAACAGAGTCGACTCCGGCAAATGGAAATTGGTGATCATGGCGTCGACCGTGCGAAAGCGATAACCGGGCTTGATGAATATGCGGGTGTCGCCGCGGAAGGGCGCGATTTCGCGGCGATCCGCCGCGGCGGCCGCGGTCTCCAAGCTTCTGACCACGGTCGTGCCCACCGCGATCACCCGGCCGCCCGCCGCCCGCGCAGCGTCGATCGCCTCGCAGGTGCAGAGCGGCACCTCCAGGTATTCCGTGTGCATCTGGTGTCGATCGAGCTCCTCGGTGCGCATCGGCGCGAAGGTGCCCGCGCCGACGTGCAGCGTCACGAACGCGTGCCCGACCCCACGGCTTTTCAGATCTGCAAATATCGCTGCATCGAAGTGCAGTCCCGCGGTGGGCGCCGCCACGGCGCCGGGCAAGCGCGCATAAACGGTTTGATAGCGTTCGCGGTCCTCGCTCTCCGCGCTGCGATCGATATAAGGCGGCAGCGGGATTTCTCCGTGCGCCTGGAAAAACTCGAGCACATCGCAGGAGAAGCGCAGCACGAACAACTCGCCCTGCCGCCCGATCATGAGCGCGCGCTGCTCCGCCGCGAGTTGCACCGCGGCGCCCTCTCGCAAGCCCTTGCTGGCGCGAACGTGCACGAGCGCGGTATCGGCCGTGAGGGCGCGCTCCAGCAGCAATTCGACCCTGCCGCCGCTATCCTTCACGCCGAAGGCGCGTGCCGGAATGACCCGGGTGTCGTTGAACACCAGCAGATCCCGGGAATCGAGCAAGCTGGGAAGGTCGCGAAACTGGCGGTCCGCGAACGCGCCGCTCGCGCCATCGAGGGTCAACAAGCGGCTGCCGGAGCGGATTTCGGCGGGCCTCTGCGCAATGAGTTCCTGGGGCAGTTCGAAGTGAAAGTCCGTACGCAGCATGGTCTTAAGGATTCTACCAAGAGCGGCAATCGCATATACTGCGCGGCCTGGCATGCCCGAATGGCGGAACTGGTAGACGCGCCGGACTCAAAATCCGGTGGTGGTGACACCGTGTGGGTTCGATTCCCTCTTCGGGCACCAGATTTTTTTAGAGTGTGAATCTTGAATTTCTGCAGCAATTGCGGCTCACCGGTCGAATCCAAGATCCCCGCCGGGGATCACCTGCCGCGTTTCGTGTGCACCGGTTGCCGCATGGTGCACTACAAGAATCCGCTGCTGGTACTGGGCTGCGTGCCCGAGTGGCAGAACAAAATTCTGTTGTGCCGCCGGGCCATCGAGCCGCGTCTCGGGTTTTGGACCGTGCCGGCCGGATTCATGGAGAACGGCGAAACCATGCAGCAGGCGGCGGCGCGCGAGTGCCGCGAGGAAGCGCTGGCCGAGGTCGAGGTAGGCTCGCTGCTGGCGATCGTCAATGTGACGCGCGCCCATCAAGTGCACGTGATGTTTCGCGCGAAACTGCGCGTACCGAAATTCGCGGCGGGGTTGGAGAGCCTGGAAGTCGGCCTGTACGAAGAAGCGCAGGTCCCCTGGAGGGAATTGGCCTTTGCAAGCGGTGAATATGCATTGCGGCAGTACTTCGCCGACCGCAGCGCGGGCCGCGAAGATCATCATTTCACCGAACTGAACAGCCGCTCCGCCCCATGAATCGGGCAGAATAGGACTGGTAATCAACCGCGCAGGAGAAGGGTAAGTCATGGCGTTCGTGGTCACCGAAAGCTGCATCAAGTGCAAGTACATGGACTGTGTCGAGGTTTGTCCCGTCGACTGTTTCCACGAGGGTCCGAACTTTCTGGTCATCGATCCGGACGAGTGCATCGATTGCACGCTGTGCGAGCCCGAATGTCCGGTCGAGGCCATCTACTCCGAGGAAGAAATTCCGACCGGTCAGGAGAACTTCAAAGAACTCAATGCGGAACTCGCCAAGAAATGGCCGGTCATCAGCGAAAAGAAGGATGCGCCGGCGGATGCCAAGCAGTGGGAAGGCGTGAAGGACAAGGTCAAGCTGCTGGAGCGCTGAAACTGGCGCTCGGCGGCTAGAACCGGTGGATCGGCGTGATCAGGTGCCAATGGATGGCGAACCACGAAAAGTAGGCGCACGCGAGCGCGACCAGCGTGAATTTGATTTGGCTGAATCTGCTGGTTCTGGGCCGCCGCCAAATGCGCGCCGCCGACAACGCGGCGAACACGCTCAATATCACCGCGATCACGCATAGCACATCGCCGATGAGGAACACCGTGTCCCACGATGAACTGGGCGGCAGGGAATCCTGATCGAAGCGGCTGAACAGCGCCGCGAGCGCAATCAGCAGCGCCAGCCAATAAATGATCGACGCCTTGAGCGGTGCGCTCAAGGCGATCCGCGCCGCCAGCGGCGCGGGGGCGGCAACCGGCTCGGTGCTGCGCCAGACATAACGCCGCGCCAGCCTCAATCCGAGGTTGAACAAAACGCAGATCCCGCAAAATGCGCTGAGGCCAAGCGCCAAGTAGACCAAGCGGTCGCGCTCATACCAGGGGACCCGCTGCAATTGCGCGGCGGCAAACGAGCCGGCGAGCCGCTCGATGCGGCCATCCGCGGCGCGGATGGCGAACATTTTTCCCTGCTCGTCGATCTGCTGCCAAAGGTCCGGGCCGATCGGCCTCCAGCCGAAAGGATGGCCACGCAGGTCCTTCGACTTGTCGACATGCAGCACGCCTTCCTTGTCGAGCTTCGCATGCGCCTGCCCCACGAGCGCGAACAGCTTGAGTATGGTTGAATCCGCGCGGCGCGTGGCCTGATAGGTGCCCTCGATATCCTTCAAGCGGCCCGCCGGGAGCGCGACAAACGGCTGGCGCAGTTCCGCGGGAAAATACCGGTCGGAAAACGCGTTCAGCAACTCGGGCCGGGTCTTCGCCGCCGACCCGGCGGAGTTATAGGAAACGAACAAGACCAGCTGCTGCTGCGGTTCGACGAAAAACAAGCTGTGAAACGCCACCAGATCGCCCTGATGGCCGATCCACTTGAGGCCGTTTCTCCACACTTGGTAGAACCCCAAGCCAATCGGCGGCAACTGCTCGTTGGCGCGAAATTGCGGCTTCCACATTTCCGTCAAACTTTGCTGCTGCAGGATGCGCCGCCCGTCGAGTTCGCCGCCATTGAGCAGCATCTGCCCGAAGCGTCCCATGTCCGCCGCGGTCGAGGAGATCCCGCCCGCACCCGCCGGGCTGAAGATTTCGAAGCCGATCGCCGCATCGCGGGTGCTGCTCGGATAGCCCTGCGACGGCAGCTCGCGCAGCGCCTGCGGCGCAGGCTGATAAAAAGTGGAATGCGTCATGCCGAGCGGCGCAAAGATATGCGCCGCCACATAGTCCTCGAAGCGCTCGCCGCTCACGCGCTGCACGATGTAGCTGCCGAGTCCGACCGCATAGTTCGAATATTCCGGAACGGTGCCGGGCGCGAACAACCGCTTCGGCTGGTTTTGGAGCAGAAATTCGCGCAAGGCCAGGTATTTTTTCGGGTCGGTGACGATGATGTCGCGCACGGTTTCTTCGAAACCGGTGGTGTGCGTCATCAAGTTGCGCAGCGTAATGGACCCGCCGCCGCGCAGGGCGAAATCAAGGTAGCGGCCCACGTCGGCGTCGAGATCGAGTTTGCCCTGCTCGACCAATTGCATCGCCGCTGTCCAGGTAAATAGTTTTGAAATGGAGGCGAGCCGGAACATCGTGGATTCAGGATCGACGGCCCGCCGCGACTTCAGATCGCTGAAGCCATAGCCTTTCTGCAGCAAGGTCTCGGCGCCGTGCATGACGAGCACGGTTGCGCCGGCGACATCGCTGCGCTCGAGCTGCAGAGGAATGATTCCGTCAAAGAATGCCTCGAGGTCTTCCTTGACCAGAGCGTGCGGCGCGGGCGCGGGCCGAACCTCGGGCGCGTCCGCCGCGGCGCGATCCGCGAATACCAGGACCAGGCCTAAAAAAACGGCGCCGAGCGCCAGCGCTTGGCCGAATTTGGCGGCATGAAGCATTCCCACTCCCTCTCCCACGAACTTTGCGCATTCAACCGCCTGCGCCATACTGCCGTCAATGCGGAGTTCGTTGTGAAATCGCCATTCCTGACTCTTGCCGTGGCGGCGCTTTCGATCGGCGCATCGGTGCTTCGAGCGCAGACGGGGCCGCTCTCGGGGATTCAGAGCGCCGACATGGACAAGACGGTGCGGCCGCAGGACGATCTTTTCCAGTACGCCAACGGCACCTGGCTCAAAAGTGTCGCGATCCCGGCGGACCGCGCTTCCTACGGCGTCGATTCCATGATGGCCGAGCGCTCGCTGCTTCAGCAGCGCGATCTGATCGAGGCGGCGCAAATCTCCCAGGATGCCGAAGAACGCAAAATCAGCGACCTCTACTCGAGCTACATGAACGAGGCGCGGGTCGAGCGGCTCGGAATCAAACCGCTGGACGCGGAACTTAGGCTCGCCGCGGGCCTCAAGCATGCGCGCGACATCGGGCCTCTCATGGGGCACCTTGACCGCATCGGCATCGCCTCGCCTCTCGCCGGGTCGGTGCGGCCGGATTCCACGCATTCCGCGCAATATGCCTTTTGGATCGCGCAAAGCGGCTTGGGCTTGCCGGACCGCGACTACTATTTGAGCGACGATGCGCGTCTCGCAGGATTTCGCGCCAAGTACCGCGAGCACGTCGAGAAGATGCTGCACTTACTGGGCGCCTCAGCGCCTGGGAAAGAAGCCGACAACATCCTCGCCCTCGAGACGGCGCTGGCCAAGCTGCAGTGGACACGCGTGGCGAATCGCGACGCGCAAAAAACCTACAACCCGAAAACTCCGGCGCAGCTCGCAAAAGATGCGCCGGCGATCGACTGGGACGGCTATTTCAACGCGGCCGGCCTGACCGGCGCCATGCCGACCCTGGTGGTACGTCAGCCCGATTACGTGCAAGGCATGTCGGGTCTGATCGCCTCCATACCGATAGCAACGTGGAGCGCATACTTTCGCTTCCGCATACTTTCGAGCCGCGCGCCCTATCTGCCGCGCGCCTTTGTCGAGGAAGACTTCGCATTCAACCAGGGGGTGCTGCAAGGCACGCAACAAGCTCCCGACCGCTGGAAGCGCGGGACGCGGCTGGTCGACCGGTTGATGGGGGAGGCCTCCGGAAAAATGTACGTGGCGAAGTACTTCCCTCCGGCGAGCAAAGCCCGCATCGATGAACTGGTGCGCAACCTGCTCAAGGCTTATGCGGCCAGCATCGATCAATTGCCGTGGATGAGCGCCGCCTCCAAGGTGGAGGCGCAGGCAAAGCTGCGCAAGCTCAACGTGAAAATCGGCTATCCGGATCACTGGCGCGATTACGGCGCGTTGCAGATCCTGCCGGATGACCTGCTCGGCAATATCAGACGTGCGCAAGAGTTCGAACGCAACCGCAAGCTGGCGCAATTGAGCGGCCCGGTCGACCGCAGCGAGTGGCGCATGAGCGCGCCGACCGTCAATGCCTATTACAACCCGTCGGGGAATGAGATCGTCTTTCCGGCCGGCATCTTGCAGCCGCCGGCGTTCGATCCCGCCGCGGACGACGCCTTCAACTACGGGTCGGCCGGCGCCACCATCGGGCACGAAATCAGCCATGGCTTCGACGACCAGGGCAGCCAATACGACAGCGACGGCAATCTACGCGACTGGTGGACGAGCGCGGATCACGCCAAGTTCAAGGCTCAAACGCTGCTGCTGATCAAGGAGTACGACGCCTTCGAGCCGGTGCCCGGCTTCCATGTCAACGGGGCACTGACGCTCGGCGAAAACATCGCGGACATCGCCGGCATCGAAATCGCCCACAAGGCTTACCTCGCATCGCTCAACGGCCGCGCGCCGCCCGTCATCGACGGCATGACGGCGGAGCAGCGCTTCTACATCGGTTACGCGCAAAGCTGGCTGGGCAAGCGCCGCGACGAAGCGACGATCGCGGATCTCAAATCCGATCCGCATTCGCCCGAGAAATACCGCACCAACGGGGTGGTGGTGCACATGCCGAGTTTCTACGGCGCGTTCTCGGTGCTGCCGGGGGATAAAATGTATCTGGCGCCGGAGCAGCGCGTCACGCTGTGGTAGGCGCGCTTCAGCGCTTCGCGACTTGCGACTCTTTGAGCTGATCGAGCAACTCGCGCGGCTCCATGTAGCCGGAAATATACTCGCCGCTTTCCGTGATGATCGCCGGGGTGCCGCGAACTCCGATGCTTTCACCCAGTTCATATTCGCGCTTCACCGGCGTCGGCGCGCAGATCTTGTTCATGTCCAGCGTGGCGCCGGCTTTGGCGCGGGTCAGCGCTTCGTTGCGGTTGGCTGAGCACCAAACCACTTCGGCTTTCTTCCAGCTTTCGGTTCCCGGCCCGGTTCGTGGAAAGAACATGTAGCGGACGCGAATCCCCAAGCGATTGAGCTCGGCCATTTGGCTGTGCAGTTTGCGGCAGTAGGCGCAATCGACGTCGGTAAATACCGTGATGGTGTACTTCGGATTCGGCGGCGAGAAGATCAGCATCTCGGATTCCGGCACGGCACCGATCAACGCAAGGCGCGCATGCGTGCGCAGCTCCTCGGTCAGGTTGTCGCGCGACTTCATGTCGTAGAGATTGCCGTCGATGAAATACCTGCCGTCCGCGGTCAGGTAGCTGACCTCGGCGCCTTGCGTGAATTCGTAAATGCCCGCGATCGGCGAAGGCCGCAGGTCCTCGAGCTTGGATCCGGCCGGCAGCAGCTTGAGCAACGCCACACGCGGGTCGGGCGCCGCCGGCTGTTCGACGGGAGCGGGAGCCGCGTGCACGCTCGCGGCTGCGGCGCAAAACAGCAAGGTCAAAACAGCGGCGTATCGCAGCATGCTAAGGCTCCACGGACTGAAACTGGTAGGACCGCTCGCGGGCAAGGAGGTTCAGGTAAATTCTACCAGACCAAACCCCGAGGATTTCAGAATCAGCCGCGCGGATGATGCTGGGTGTGCAGGTCCTTGAGGCGTTCGCGGGCGACGTGCGTATAGATCTGGGTCGTCGACAAATCGCTATGGCCCAGCAGCATCTGCACGACGCGCAGATCCGCGCCATGATTCAGCAGATGCGTGGCGAAGGCATGGCGCAGGGTGTGCGGCGACAGTTCCTTCTCGACGCCGGCCTTCTTGGAATAGCGTTTGATGATGTGCCAAAACGCCTGGCGCGTCATGCGGTCGCCGCGGCGCGTGGGGAACAGATAGTCGGTCTGGCGTTCCAGCAGAATTTCGACGCGCGGGCCCTGCATGAACTGCTGCAGCCATTTCACGGCTTCCTCGCCGAGCGGTATCAAGCGCTCGCGGTTGCCCTTGCCGACAACCCGCATCACACCTTGATTCAAGTTCACTTGATTGTGCTTGAGGCTGACGAGCTCGGAGACCCGCAGGCCCGTGGCGTACAGCACTTCGAGCATGGTCCGGTCGCGATGCCCCAGAGGCTCCGATACCGTGGGCGCCTCGAGCAGCGAATCCACCTCGGCCTCGGTCAGGGATTTGGGCAGCGAGCGGCCGATTTTCGGCATCGCAATCTGCGCCGTGGGATCTTGCGAAATCAATCCCTCGCGCATCATGAAGCGAAAGAAGCGGCGGAAACTCGACAACTGCCGGGCGGTCGAACGAGGCCGCGAGCCGCCCTCGACTCTGGCGGCGATGAAGCCCAATAATTCGATGCGTGTGGCTTTGAGCAGCGCGCTATCGCGCTCCTCGAGCCAGCGCGCCAAGGCGGTGAGGTCGGCGCGGTAAGCCGCCAACGTGTTGGCTGAGAGGCCGCGTTCCATCCACACGGCATCGAGGAAGCGTTGCAGGGCGGGATCCGCCGCCTCGCGCACAGCGGGTACCGCTGCGCCTGAGGTGCGTGTATAAACCGTCCGTTTAAGAGCCGTCGCCATAGTTGCTCGCGAAGGTTACGCACGAAATAGTGCTGTCCGCGCTATCAGTCATCAGTATGCGAGGGGTGCTTGGGTGTCGGCGTGACCAGAATCACAGTACGGTTAAGTATTAACATAAGGAGAACCAGATCACAGAAGTACAGCAATCCAGGGCGTCTGCGGTGGTAAATCTGCCCTATCTCGCCTACTCCCTGGTGTCTTTCACGGTCCTGGGGCTGGCCGTCCTTTCGATCAACTTGTTTCTCCCGAGCCTGCGCCGCCGCCGCTTGGTCGCCGGCACGGTCGCGCGCACCTTTCTGCGCCTCACCGCCATTCCCTTTAGCGTGGAAGGCTTGGAACGGCTGCCAAAGACGCCCTGCGTGGTCGTGGCGAATCATGCCAGCTACATCGATGCCATCGCCATCGTCGCGGCATTGCCCCCGGATTTTGCCTTTGTCATCAAGAAGGAGATGGTGCGGGTACCCTTGGCCGGCCTGTTGTTGCGGCGCCTCGGCTCGCAGTTCGTCGAGCGATTCGATCGCCACAAGGGCGCCACGGATGCCCGGCGCGTGTTGAAACTGGCCGCCACCGGTCAATCCTTGATGTTCTTCCCCGAGGGCACCTTTGACGAAACCCGCCAAATCGGCAAATTTCTCGGCGGAGCCTTCACCACCGCTGCACGCGCCGCGATGCCGGTGGTGGCGGTGGCCATTCACGGCACCCGCGCCGTCATGCCTCCCGGGGGCCTGTCCGTATACCGCCTGCCCATCAGGGTGGAAGTTCTCGCCGTGATGCCGGCCGACGAGGCGCGGCTCAAGAGCCGCGAACTGATCGCCCAGGCGGTCGGGGACCCGTTGGCGCCTTGAAGAAGCCCTGGGCGGCTATAATATTTAATTCACATCTCAACGGACCCCTACCATGAAATCGGATCCTGTCGTCATTTTGAGCGCCCGGCGCACGCCGGTGGGCGCCTTTCAAGGCGCTTTCGCCTCGGTCAGCGCGCCGCAACTCGGGGCCGCCGCGATCAAAGCAGCCGTCGCGGACGCGGGCGTGAAGCCGGCGGAAATCGACGAGGTGGTCATGGGCTGCGTCCTGTCGGCCGGCCTTGGCCAGGCACCTGCGCGCCAAGCGGCGTTGGCGGCCGGACTGCCCACCAGCACGCCGAGCACCACGGTAAACAAAATGTGCGGCTCGGCCATGCGCGCCGTCATGCAGGGAGCCGATCAGATTCTTGCCGGGAATGCCCAGGTGGTCGTGGCCGGCGGCATCGAATCCATGACCAATGCACCGTATCTGCTTCCCAAAGCGCGCGCGGGCTATCGCATGGGTCACCAAGAGGTGCTCGATCACATGTTCTTCGATGGCCTGCAGAGTCCCTGGGACGGGCAGCTCATGGGCTGCTTCGCGGATGCGACGTCCGAAAAATATGCATTTACGCGGCAAGCGCAAGATGAGTTCGCGGCCGAATCGGTACGCCGCGCGCTCGCCGCCGTCAATCAGGGCGATTTCAAAGCCGAGATTGCCCCGGTGACAACCAAGACGCGCAAGGGCGAGGTGGTCGTGGACAAGGACGAAACGCCCTTCACCCTCGATGTCGCGAAAATTCCCACGCTCAAGCCCGCCTTCAAAAAGGACGGCACCGTGACGGCGGCGAGTTCCTCATCGATCTCCGACGGCGCCGCAGCGGTGGTGTTGGTGCGCGAATCGTACGCCGCGGCCAAGAACTTGAAGCCCCTGGCGCGGATTCTGGGATACGCCAGTTTTGCGCGCGAGCCGGAATGGTTCACCTTGGCGCCGGTCGGCGCGATTCAAAAATTGCTCAAGCAGTTGCATTGGCAGCCGAACGACGTCGACTTGTACGAAATCAACGAAGCGTTTGCCGCCGTGACGATGGCGGCAATGAAAGATCTGTCTTTGGAGCACGCCAAGGTCAACGTGAACGGCGGCGCGTGCGCGCTCGGTCACCCGATCGGCGCGACCGGAGCGCGCATTCTGACCACGCTGATCCATGCCTTGAAAGCCCGCGGCAAGAAGCGCGGCATCGCCAGCCTGTGCATCGGCGGCGGCGAAGCGACCGCCATCGCCGTTGAACTCATGTGAATAGCGGCCCGCCGAACGTCTCGCCGGTCACGACCGCGGTTTCCGGCGGCGTCGCCCATGTCGCGCTCAATCGTCCGGACAAGCGCAACGCCCTCGACCGTGCGACGATCGGCGCGTTGAGCGCGGCGCTCGCGCAGTGCGCCGCCGATACCGGCGTGCGGATGGTGCAGCTGACGGGCGCCGGGAACGTGTTCTGCGCGGGCGCGGACCTCGCCGAGATGCAGGCGCAGGCGCATGCCTCCGAGGCTGAGAACCTGGCGAATGCACAGAATTTGGCGCAAGTTTTGGGCGCTTTGAATTCGTTCCCAAAGCCCACGCTGGCGCGGGTGAACGGGGATGGCTACGGCGGGGCGCTCGGTTTGATCGCGGCTTGCGACATCGTCGTCGCGGTGCAAAGCGCGAAGTTCGCTTTCACCGAAGTGCGCTTGGGCATCATCCCTGCCGTCGTTTCCCCCTTTGTGCTGGGCAAGATCGGAGAAAGCGCGGCGCGGCGCTATTTCCTCAGCGCGGAAACGATGAGCGCGGCGACCTTGAAGGAGATCGGCTTGGCGCACGAGACGGTTCCGGCCGAGGGACTCGACGCCGCGTGCGGCGCCATCATCGAGGCTGTTTTGAAAGGTGCGCCGGGCGCGCAAACGGCGGCCAAAGCCCTGATCCGGGACGCCAAAGCGCCGGCAGGCGGGCGCAGCGCTGCCTCTTTGGAGATGGCAGCCCGACTCGCCCACTTGAGAGTGCAGGCGGAAGCTCAAGAAGGATTTGCGGCATTCTTTGCCAAGCGCAAAGCGAACTGGCGGCAGGACTAGGCCGCCGTACAAAACATAAGGGGTGGGCGTCCTTGCCCGTGCCATGCCCAAATCCCTTGGCCATCCTGGAAGACGGCGTCCGTGGCCTGTCAACATGGTAGTCCCCACTGAGTAATGCGACAGCGCGAAGGAAATACCCTCATCGTCTGTCCACCTGGTGGACGGCTCCCCGCTTTTGAGGAGTTTGTGATCTACTAAGCCGCCGATTTTCAGGCGCTTATGGCGGTTTTGGGTGTCAGTTCGATGAGCGAAGTCCGTGACGTTATGGAATATGAGGTCGCCATCGTGGGGGCCGGTCCCGCGGGTTTGGCCTGCGCGATCCGCCTCAAACAACTCAAGCCCGACCTCAGCGTCTGTGTGCTGGAAAAAGCCGCGAGCCTGGGCGCGCATTCGCTGTCCGGCGCCGTCATGGAACCTAAGGCCCTGGATGAATTGCTGCCGCAGTGGCGCGAAAACCCACCCGATATCTGTGTTCCGGCGACCCGCGATGAATTCCTGTTCATGACCCGCCGCAAGCGGTATCGCTCGCCGGTTACACCGCCGCAGATGAACAATCACGGCAATTTGATCATCTCACTGGGTCAACTGGTGCCGATTCTTGGGGCCGAGGCGGAGAAGCTCGGCGTCGACGTGTTTCCCGGATTTGCGGGCGCCGAGGCGCTGTTCGATGCGAGCGGTGCCGTCTCCGGGGTGCGTATCGGCGACATGGGAATCGAGAAGAACGGCGAGCGCGGTCCGAATTTTGCGTTGGGACCGGAAATCCACGCCAAGGTCACCATGTTCTGCGAGGGTTGCCGCGGCAACATCTCCAAGCAGCTGATCGCTCGATACAAGCTGGATGCCGGCAAGTCGCCGCAAACCTATGGTTTGGGAATCAAGGAAATGTGGCAATTGCCGCCCGGCCGGGTGCAGCCCGGCCTCATCCAGCACAGTGCCGGCTGGCCGCTCGACAGCAGCATTTACGGCGGCAGCTTTCTGTATCACTTGAACAAGGATCGGGTGTATGTCGGCTTCGTGGTCGGTCTGGATTATGCGGATCCGCGTTTCAAGCCGTTCGAAGCCTTCCAGCAATGGAAGAATCATCCGGATATCAAGCGGCTGCTGGGCGGCGGCGAGATCATCGCCGGCGGGGCGCGCACCGTGATCGAAGGCGGCTATCAATCGATGCCGACGCTCGAAATGCCCGGCGCCATGCTTGTCGGCGACGCCGGCGGTACGCTCAACATGCCGAAGATCAAGGGGATTCACCAGGCGATTCGCTCCGGCATGACCGCCGCGGCCCACTATGTCGAAACCGGCGCGAGCCGCGGCTTCGATCAACGCTGGCGCGCATCGCCGGGCGGCCGCGAACTCTACAAGGTGCGCAACATCCGGCCGGGCTTTCGGCGCGGCCTGTGGCTCGGCACGGCGAACTTTGGCCTGGAAACCATCACCATGGGCAAACTGCCGTGGACCCTGGCGAATCATGCCGACGACACTTCGCTCAAACGTCTCGATGAATACGTTTCGCCGGACCGCGGCTGGCGCGATCGCGAGCTGCCGCCGCGCGATCGGGTGGCGTTCGTATTCTTTGCCGCAACCACGCACGATGAAAATCAACCCGTGCACTTGCACGTGGCCGACACCGCATTGTGCGCAACGCGCTGCATCACGGACTACGGCAATCCCTGTACCAATTTCTGTCCCGCCAATGTGTACGAAATGATCGCGGACGGCAAAGGCGGCCAAAAGCTGCAGATCAATGCCTCGAATTGCGTGCATTGCAAGGCCTGCGACATCAAAGAGCCCTACCCCGGGCAAATTACCTGGGTCGCGCCGGAAGGCGGCTCCGGCCCGAACTATCAGAGCCTCTAAAAAAAGCTTCGATTGTCTAAAGAGCGTCACTCGATCGCGTCGCGCCTGCGGCAAGAGACCGCCGCCCTACGGCTCGAGGTCGATCCGTGTCAGCAGAGCGCCGCCGCCCGCCTCGATGATTTGAGCGCCCGCCTTCTGCGGGAATCGCGCTCCTTGAGCCACAAGCTGCGCACGCAACTGCGGCGCCTGTCGGTGCAGCCGCTCGAGACGCCGCTGCGGGGACTGTACCTGTGGGGCGGCGTCGGCCGGGGCAAGACGATGCTGATGGACTGGTTCTACGATTCGCTGCCGCCGCAGCTCGGCGAACGCACGCATTTCTATCGCTTCATGCGGCAAATTCATGCGGAATTGCGCAAGATCAAGAGCCGCGCCGAACCGCTCGACACCGTGGCAGAGCGCCTGGCGGCGCGCGTGCGCGTGCTGTGCCTGGATGAATTCTTTGTCGCGGATATCGCGGATGCAATGATCCTGGCGGGACTGTTCGACGGTTTGTTCCGGCGCGGCGTGACGTTGGTCGCAACCTCGAACCTCGCGCCGCAGGAACTGTACAAGGACGGCCTGCAACGGCAGCGGTTTTTACCGGCGATCGAACTGATCGAGAGCCATGTCGATGTCATGCACCTGGCCGGGGGCATCGATTATCGATTGCGGCAACTGGAGCAGGCGCCCACCTACCTGGATTCGAAATCGCCCGGCACCGCGGCGCAGCTGAAGCAGCGCTTCGCGGCGTTGGCGGGCGGCAAGGTCGGCGGAGCCACCACCCTCTCGGTGGAGAATCGGCACATGAGAGCGCTGGCGACGGCCCCGGGAATGGTTTGGTTCGAGTTCAAGGACATTTGCGAGGGGCCGCGCAGTCAAAACGACTACATCGAGCTGGCGCGGCTCTATCACACCGTATTCATTTCGAATATTCCCGAATTCGCACGCGGCAACGACAACGCTGCACGGCGCTTCATCATGCTGGTCGACGAGTTCTATGATCGCAATGTCAATGTCGTGGTATCGGCCGCCGCCCCTCCCGGATCGCTGTATCACGGCGAGCGCCTGCAGCTGGAATTTTCGCGCGCGGCGAGCCGGCTCGTCGAAATGCAGACGCAGCAGTATCTGGCAGGCCAACACCGTCCCTGAAAGCTGCGCGGACTGGCATAATTCGCGCCTGCGCGCGGCGCGGCAGCTAAGGATCAGAACATGTACCAGGTTTCCTCGGAACAACATCGCAACATCGTTTCGGCGATTTTACGCGGCCCGGTGCGTCCGCCAAAATCCATGCGCGGCTTGGACTGGCGCGGCTTTCTGCAGACTTACTTCGCCAATGTGGACGCCAAGGATCTCGCCGATCGCGATCCGAAGGATCTGGCCGCCGCGGCGCTCTCGCATCTCACCTTCGCGCGGCAACGCGGCCGCGCGGCGCTGGTGCGGGTATTCAATCCCACGTTGCGCGAGCATGGCTTCGTCTCGCCGCACACCATCATCGACGTCGTCAACGACGACATGCCGTTCCTGGTGGATTCCATCAATCTCGCTCTGACCGAACGCGCGCTCACGCTGCATTTGCTCGCGCATCCGATTTTCGCGGTGACCCGCGACCGTGCCGGAACCTTGGACGCGCTGCAAAGTCGCACGGAGGCGTCCGCGGGCGCGAAACAGCACCTGGAGTCATTTCAGCATCTCGAGGTCGATCGAATCGTCGATCCGGCGGCTTTGAAATCCCTGGCAAGCCAGATCGAGCGCAGCCTGCGCGATGTGCGCGTGGCGTGCGCGGATTGGAGCCGCATGCGCGCCGCCGCGCGAACGGCGGTGCAGGACTTGGGCGCGATGAGCGCGCGCGTCGATGCGACCGAACTCAGCGAGACCTGTGCGCTGCTCGACTGGATGGAGAATCGGCATTTCACCTTTCTCGGCTATCGTGAATATCGGCTGAAGGGCGGCAAGGGCCGCGAGCGGCTGCAGGCGGTCGAATCGAGCGGACTCGGCATCCTGCGGCCAGGCCACAGAAAACCGGACAGCAGCACGCGGGTGCTGCATAGCGATATCCGGCGACAAAGCCGCTCGCGCAATTTGAGTTTGGTGACCAAGGCCAATTCCTTGTCCACCGTGCACCGCGCCGGCTATTTGGACTACGTCGGCATCAAGCAATTCGACGGCCGCGGGCGCTTGATCGGCGAGCGGCGTTTCCTGGGTCTTTGGACCTCCGCCGCATACAACGCCAATCCGCGCGAGATCCCGGTGTTGCGCCAGAAAATCGCGCAAGTATCCGAACACTTTGCCTTGGCGCCCGACAGCCACGACGGCAAGGCGTTGCAGCACGTTCTGGAATCGTTTCCGCGCGACGAGTTGTTTCAAGCGAGCGTTCGCGAACTCATTCGCATCGTCACCGGGATATTCGGATTGCAGGAGCGGCCGCGCGTGCGCGTGTTGTTGCGCCGCGATTTATTCCGCCGCTTCTATTCATGCCTGGTGTTCGTGCCGCGCGAGAAATACAACACTCAAGTCCGCCAGCGCATCGAACGGGTGATTCGCGACGCGTTTTCCGCGTTCAGCATGGAATCCCAGGTGCAGATCGCGGAGTCGAATCTCGCCCGTATCCACATCGTCGCTCGCACCGCGCCGGCCGAGGGCGCGCACGTCGATGCGGACGCGTTGGAGCGCCGCGTCGCCGCGGCGGTGCGCTCCTGGCAGGATTCCTTCAAGGCCGCGTTGCTCGCGCGCTTCGACGAGGCATACGCCCTGCAGCTGTTCGACAAGTATGCGCAAGGCTTCCCGGCGGCGTATACCGAGGATTTCAGCGGCGAGGCTGCGGCCCTGGATGTTTCCTTTCTCGAAGCGATGGACAAGGAACCGGCGCGCCTGCACTTGGACATCTACCGGCCGGATCCGAAGCGCAAGGAAAAATTCTTCCTGAAAATTTTCCGCGGCCAGGATGCCATTCCGATTTCGGATCTCCTGCCCATGCTCGAAAACATGGGTCTCAAGGTCATCGCCGAGCGGCCTTATCTGCTGGAATTCTCCGCGGGGCGCCGCGGCTGGATTCAGGATTTGGAGCTGGTCATGCAGGCCTCTCCCGCGATCGCCTTCGAGGCGCTCGACCGCGAGATCAAGAGCACGTTCCTCGCCGTGTGGACCGGCCGCATGGACAACGACAGCTTCAATCAACTGACGCTTGCGGCGGGAATTCCGTGGCGCATGGTTACGATACTGCGCGCCTATTGCCGCTATTTGCTGCAAACCGGCCTGCCCTTCAGCCAGGGCTACATCGCTCAGGTGCTGGGAAACAATGCGCCGATATCCAGGCTGCTCGCCGAGCTGTTCACGGCGCGGCTCGATCCGCAACTGCCGGCGGCGGTGCGCACCCGCTCCCTGGCTCGCCTCGGCCGCGACATCCTCTCCGCACTGGAAGAAGTCACGCGTTCGGACGAGGATCGAATCCTGCGCGCCCTGTGGAATGCGCTCTCCGCGACCGTGCGAACCAACGCCTACCAGCCCTATCCCTCCGGGCAGCTCAAAGATTACTTGTCCTTCAAAATCGAGAGTCAGCAGCTGCGCGAGTTGCCGCTGCCGAAGCCGCTGTTCGAGATATTCGTGTTCTCGCCGCGCATGGAAGGCGTGCACCTGCGCATGGGGTATGTGGCCCGCGGCGGCATTCGCTGGTCGGATCGGCGCGAGGATTTCCGCACCGAAATATTGGGGTTGATGAAGGCGCAGCAGGTCAAGAACACCGTGATCGTCCCGGTCGGCGCCAAGGGCGGCTTCGTCGTGAAGCGCTTGCCGCTGGAGCGCGAGGCGCAGCAGGCCGAAGTCATCGCATGCTACCAGACGCTGATCCGCGGACTGCTGGATGTCACCGACAATATCGTCGATGAAAAAATCATCCCCCCGCGGATGGTGGTGCGGCACGACAAGGATGATGCCTATCTGGTGGTGGCGGCCGACAAGGGCACCGCGACTTTTTCCGACCTCGCCAATGCAATTTCGCAGGAATATTCGTTCTGGCTCGGCGATGCATTTGCCTCCGGCGGTTCGGCCGGCTATGACCACAAGAAGATGGCGATCACGGCGCGCGGCGCGTGGGAATGCGTCAAGCGCCACTTTCGCGAGATGGGCATGGACACGCAGGCGCAAAATTTCTCGGTCTGCGGCATCGGCGACATGGCCGGCGACGTATTCGGCAATGGCATGCTGCAGTCGCCGCACATACGGCTGATCGCCGCGTTCAACCACCAGCATATTTTCATCGACCCCGCGCCGGATGCGGCAAGTTCCTTTGCCGAGCGCGTGCGCATGTTCAATTTGCCGCGCTCTTCCTGGGACGATTATTCACGCAAGGCCATCTCCAAGGGCGGCGGCGTGTACCTGAGATCCGCCAAGAATCTCTCGCTGTCGCGCGAGGCGCAAACTTTGCTGGAGCTGCCGGCGCAGGTGACGCCGAACGAGGTGATCAAAGCGATACTGAAAGCGCATGTCGACCTGCTCTGGAACGGCGGCATCGGCACATATGTCAAGGCGAGCAGCGAAAGCCACAGCGACGTCGGCGACCGCAGCAACGATGCCGTACGCATCGATGCGCGGGAATTGAATTGCAAGGTGATCGGCGAGGGCGGCAACCTCGGCGTATCGCAGCTCGGGCGCATCGAATATGCGCGCCGCGGCGGCCGTCTCAACACCGATTTCATCGACAATTCCGCGGGCGTGAACACCTCGGATGTCGAAGTCAATTTGAAGATTCTTCTCAATGGCGCGGTGCGCGCCCGCGAAATCACGCAAGCCGCGCGCAACCGGTTGCTGGCGCAGATGACCGACGAGGTGGCCGGCCTGGTGTTGCGCAACAACTATTTGCAGGGGCAGGCCATCAGCATGGGTGAATTCCAGACCCGGCAGCTTCTGGCTGAAAACGCCTATGTGATCCGCGCCCTGGAGCGTTCCGGGGACCTGAACCGCAGCCTGGAATATTTGCCGAGCGATGAAGACATCGCCGAGCGGCGCCAGGCCGGCGAAGGACTGACCCGTCCAGAGCTCGCCATCATCCTGAGCTACGGAAAAATCTGGTTCCACCGGGCGCTGATACATTCCGACGTCCCCGAGGACCCGTATTTATCCACGGAGCTCAACCGCTACTTTCCGACGCCCGTTCAAAAGCGCTTTGCGCAGCGCATCCGGCGGCATCGCCTGCGCCGCGAGATCATCGCGACCGCGATCACCAACAGCCTGATCAATCGCATGGGGCCGGTGTTTCCGGTGCGCGCGCAGGATGACACCGGTGCGGATCCGGCCGCGGTGGCGCGCGCTTACAGCATTGCGCGCGAGGTGTTCGCGGTGCGCAACATTTGGGCGCAAATCGAAGCTTTGGACACCAAAATCGCCGCCTCGGTGCAATATACGGCGATGATTCAAACGACGCGCCTGTTGCGGCACATGAGCTACTGGCTGCTGGAGAACCGGCGCAACGATCTGGACATCAAACGCGCGGTCTCGCGCTATGCGGGCAAAGTGAGCGAGCTGTTCCATGAATTGGGAGAGGTGCTCGGCGTTACGCAAAAGGCGCGCATGAGCGCGCTGCGCTCGCAATTGGTCGAACAGCGCGTGCCGGAGCAGCTCGCCGCGCGGATCGCATCGCTCGAAGAGCTGCACAGTGCGTTGGACTTGGTCGAAGTCGCGAGAGCCGCGCGGGTACGGATAGGCTATGCGGCCCGGGCCTATTTCGATCTCGGCGAGCGCGTCGGGCTGACCTGGATCAAAGAGCAGATCGAATCGCTGCCCGCGGACGGACACTGGCAGGGGGTCGCGCGCGGCACGCTGCGCGAGAATCTATACGCGCTGCAGGGCAGGATCACGTTGTCGGCGCTGAAGTCCAAAGGCCGCGAACCGACCGCGCGCGTGGACCACTGGCTCGCGCGCCATTCCGCGCCGGTCGATGCCCTGAAGCGCCTGGTCGCGGACCTGCGCACCGGCTCGCCGCCGGACTTCGCGACGATCTCAGTGGCGCTGCAAGCGGTCAGACGGCTCGCGCACTAGCATGCTCGAGGTCGGTGCATTCGGCGCGCAGTATTTGCAGGAGCGGATCGATCGGGAAATCATGCTGGCAAAGCCCATGGGGATCATCGTGGAAGCGGCGAATGACGCGAGCCTGGTGCTGCGCGCGCCGCTCGCGCCCAATGCGAATCACAAGGGCACGGCATTTGGCGGGAGCCTCTATTCGCTGGCGGTTTTGACCGGCTGGGCCTGGCTCACGCGCTTTCTCGCGACGCGCAAGCTCGACGCCGAAGCGGTCATCCAAGAGTCGAGCATGCGGTTTTTGAAGCCGGTTCATGGCGAGATGCGCGCCTGCCTGCAGATTCCCGGCGATGCCGAGGTCGACAAGTTTCAAAAGATGCTGGTACGCGCCGATCGCGGACGGATCCGTTTGCAGGTGAAGATGCACGAGGGTGCCGCGTTGGCGACGGTTTTCGACGGCTTGTTTGCCGCGGCCATGCGCCGTTAGGCGGGGAGTGAAGAAATGCCCGGAAAATTGATGTTGGTTCGACACGGCCAAAGCACATGGAATGTCGAGAACCTGTTCACCGGCTGGCACGATGTCGACTTGAGCGATTTGGGCCGGGCGGAGGCCGTGCAAGCGGGGCGCGAACTGCAGGCCGAGAAATTCGTGCCGGCTGTTGCGTTTACCTCCGTTTTGAAACGCGCAATCCGCACCCTTTGGATCATCCTCGACACCACCGACCGCATGTGGCTCCCCGTCGAAGGCAGCTGGCGCCTGAACGAGCGCCACTACGGAGCGCTGCAAGGACTCGACAAGGCGCAAACCGTCGAACAGCACGGCGATGCGCAAGTGAAGCTGTGGCGCCGCAGCTACGATATCCCGCCGCCTCCCCTCGCGCTGGACGATCCGCGGCATCCGCGCTTCGATCCGCGCTACGCCGGCGTCGACCCGGCTTGGCTCCCGGCGGCCGAATCGCTCAAGGATACCCTGTCGCGCGTACTGCCTTATTGGGAATCGCGCATCGTTCCGGAACTGCGGGCGAATAAAAACGTACTCATCGTGGCGCACGGCAATTCTCTGCGCGCCCTGGTCAAAATGCTCGACATGATGTCCGAGGCGGACATCGTGGAATTCAATATTCCGACCGGCATTCCGCTCCTCTACGAACTTGATGAGCAGATGCAGCCGGTCTCGCGGCGCTTTCTCGGCGATCCCGCGGCGATCGCCGCGGCGCAGGACGCCGTGAAACGTCAGGCGGAAAAAAAGACTTAGCGGCCCGCGACGGCGCGCGCACCTCAGGAGTCGGCGGCCACCGTCACCTTGATGCCCGACAGCGCTTCGGTGAAATCCACTTGGCAGGAGAGGCGCGAGGTCGCTTCGCGAAAGTCCGGCAGCTCATTCAGCAATTCGAGCTCATCGCTCTGCCGCTTCGGCAACAGCGCAACCCACTTTTCGTCGACGTAAATGTGGCAGGTGGCGCAGGAGCATAGGCCGCCGCAAATCGCCGCGACCCCATAGTCGAGCTCTCGCAGGACCTCCATGATCTTCAAGCCGGGTTGGGCTTCGATCTCGTGTTCCTTGCCATCACGGTCCACCACAATCATCCGCGCCATCAAAAAACCTCCGTTGCCGCCCCCGCGGGGCTCTTCAAGCGGCGTAGTTTGCCGGAAGGCGCAGGCGCGCGTCGAGCAATCTCGCGCGCTCAGCGACGCGATTTTCCGCTGCGTCGCGCACGCTCAGGTAAAGTTGACTCCACAGCAGGCAGACATAGTCGTAGAGCGCCAGCAGCATTTTGAAGCGTTGCCACCGGCAGGGATCGGGCGCTTGCTCGAGATAGCGCGCCAGCAGGCGGCGCTGCGCCTCCGCATCGAAATCGTTGTTGGCGCACCAGCCGGCGAGATCCCACAGCGGGTCCGTGACATGGGCGTACTCCCAATCGAGCAGCACCAAGGAATGATCCTGTTGGATCAGATTCATCGCGTGCAGATCGCTGTGGCACACGGCGCCGACCGCGGGCGGCAGGTCGGCGAGCGATTCGATGCGCGCCAGGGCCTGCGCTCGCAATAACGGATCGCTCGAGCTGCAACCGCGCCGCGACAACGCCGCATCGTAAATCTCGATCCAGCGCAGCGGCGTTATCCGCCGCGGCGGCAGCGGCGCCGCGAGTGCGTGGACTTGGCGCAATAGCCCGGCAATTTTTTCAAGATTTGCCGGCGCCGCAACCTCTCGCGAAACCCACGATCGCCCCTCGGCCCAGCGCAAAAGCACAACCCCCGCATCGAGATCGCCGAACACCAAGGGCGGCGCAAGTCCGGCGCCGGCGGCGCGCTCCAGCACGCGCATTTCCCACGCCGGATCCGCCCGCAGATCGGGACGATGTTCCAGCGCAACTTTCAAGGTGTAGGCGGCGCCGTCCCGCGCAACGCGATAGGTCTCGCTGATCAGCCCTGCACCCAGCGCCTGCAGGTCGATGTCTCCGGAACCGGGCACCACTGCGCGGCACAGGCGGTCGATTTCAGGCAAACGCATTGGCCGGCAACTGCAGACTACGGCGCCACTCGCGCATGCCGATCACGATCAGAATCAGATACAGACCAAACAGCAGCATGGTCGCGTACAAATGCCGCGTGTAGTACAGATACACGCTGACCGAATCGATCAGCAGCCACCAATGCCAGTTCTCATAGACCTTGCGAGCCACCAGGAAGGTGGCGAAGACACTTGCCCAAGTCACCATCGAGTCGGGGAACGGCAATGCCGCCGGCGTGTAGCGCCGCAGGAAGGCAGCGGTCGCGAGCGACAAGGCGACGATGATGAGCGCGGCGAGCGCGTGGCGCGCGATCGGCCAACGGCTCACGCCCAGCGCACCGCCGCCCTTGCCGTGCCGCCACTGCCAAAAACCATACAGCGCCATTGCGGCATAGAACGCATTCAACACCGACTCCATGTACAGGCGCGCGCTGAACAGGACCCAGACATAGAGCACCGAGCTCAAGAATGCCGCCAGCCAACAGCTCAGGTGCTGGCCGATCGCGAGCAGCAGATAGGCGACGGCAAGCGCGGCCGCCAGGAGCTCGATCCAGCTCGTATCGTGCCAGGCACCCACGAGCTGCATCGACAGTTCGTGGATCACGAGCCGGGGGCCAAGCCCGGCAGCACCTTCATCACGAACACCAGTTGCACCGGATTGCCGGCGGAACGGGTCATTTCCTCGGTGAGAATGCTCATGATCCGATCCAGCGGGCCCCAAATCTGGGTGGCCAGATCATTGGTCTTCACGATCAAGCCGGGATGCGTATTGAGGCGATCGATAAAGGCTTGAATCGGCGGACGATACTCGCCGGTCAAGGGATACATGCTGATTTCGACGGCTGCGCGCATATGCTCTACCTGCTCCCTACGCCGGTACTAACCGGGTCAGGTTCAACGGGTTCGCGGGCTGCATCGAGAATTCGATGTTCCGCGTCTCAGGCTTTCTTCAAGCCACCCCAAGGTTTCACGGAAGTGTAGCCTGGCGGCCCGATGCGTGCAAAACTCCTCAATCGATTTTGGAGACGGCCTTGCGCATTTTTCAGGTAGACGCCTTCACCGCGACCCGTTTCACGGGAAATCCAGCGATCGTGATCCTCGACGCGGACGGACAGAATGAAGCCACCTTCTTTGCCGTTGCGCGTGAATTCTCGCACGCCGAGGTGGCGTTCGTGTTCGCCGCGAACGCCGCGGATCACGATGTGCGGCTGCGGTTCTTCAATTCGCGCAAGGAAGCGCCCTTCGTGGGGCACGCCACGGTGGCAGCCCATGCGGTGCTTTTGGCCCTGGGCAGGCGCACGCCCGGCGTTTGCCGGCAACAGTGCGGAATCGGCATCATCGAGGTCAGCGCGCAAATCGAACAGCGGGCCTCCGGCGCCGACTCGGTGATCGAATTCCGGCAGACGGCGCCGGAGCTCGACGCACCGCTGCCATTCAAGACCACGCTGCGCGTTGCCGAGGCACTCAAGCTGCCGGCAACACAATTGCACGACGTCATGCCGGCGCGCGTTGCCCGCAAGGGCAGCAGCCGCCTGCTGGTGCCGATAGCGGATCCCCGCCCTCTGGAGCAACTTGCGCCGAATTTCGAGACCCTCATGGCTCTTGGCAGCGAGCTCGACGCCGACGGGTTTTTCTTGTTCGCCGTGAATCGCGATTCCGATGAGATATGGACCGAAGCGCGCATGTTCTGCCCGGCACTGGGGATTCCGGAGGATCCCGTCAGCGGCAATGCGCACGCCATGCTGGCGGCGTATCTGTGGGATTTGGGCCAGTTTGGCAAGAAATCCACCACCTTCATCGGCCGCCAGGGCTACCAGATGAAGCGGCCTGGACAGGTTAGAGTCCGCCTTGAAATCGACAGAGGCAACATGGTTGCCGCGCACATCGCAGGCACGGCGATCATCATCAGCGAGGGTACTTTGGCGCTGTAAGCCCTTAAGACTTGGCGGGCGGCGCGGAAAGCTCGAGCTTCAGGCCGGCCGCGAGCGTCCCAGCCTTGGACTTCACGTCCTGCGCAGTCTTTACCGCTTCCTCGAGGTTGCCGGCCGCAAAGGCCGCTTGTGCCTTGGACCACAGGGACATCGCATCGCCCAGGGCGGATTTCACGCCATCCAGATCGACTCCGGCGGCGGCCTTTTTGTGGGCTTTCTTGCCGAGAAAATCCATGCGGTTTTGGATCGCGGTCAGGTCCGCCGGGACACTGTCGGCGAGCGCCGTCCATTTGTCGTTGAGCGCCTTCAGTGCATCATCTTTTTTTTCGGCGGCGGCGGTCGCCAGCGACCGGGCGGCCGCGAGCACGGCCGGCGCGCCGCTGATGACCGCGGCGTAGTCCTGCTTGGCGAAGGAGGCCTCGAGTGCGTTCAACTGGGTTTGCACACTCATCAGTTGCTCCGGAATATATTTCTCGGCCTCCGTGGAGGCGGCCGTGACGCTCGCCTGAATCTCCCCGATCAGTTTCTCCGCCGGCTGCTTTTGCCCGGCGCACGCCGCGAGGATGAGGGCCATCAGCGACAGAACGCTCAAGACGCCGATGCGATTGCTTCGTTGCATGGAAACTCCGGCTCGAGGAATGGGGGGATTCTAGCTCAATTCTCTGCGTGCGCGATCCAGCCATTCGGCTTGCGCCCTGCGATAATGCGCCGGACCCAATTTGGCGCCGTCCAACAGATCCTTCAGGACCCGCTGTGCGTCCTGCGGCTTGCCGAGTTTCTTGAGCAGCAACCCGTAGCGCAGGCGCGCTTCCGCGCCAGGATACCCCGGCGCAATGCGCGCGTATTCGCGCTCAGCCTCCTCGAGCGCATTTCGCGCCTCCAGCGTCCGGGCATACAAGAGCTGGGCGTCTGCCGATTTGAAATCCGGATTCTGCTGCGCGAGGAGTTCCAGCGTCGTGCGCGCGCCTGCAAAATCCTCCTTGCTGAATTGCGCCTTCGCCAAGCCCAACAGCAGCGTCGGATCGTATTCGAAAATGCCCTTCAAACCGGCGCGGTATACCTCGATCGCTTCGTCAAACTGATCGCGTTCGAACAGTTCTTCCCCCAGCCGGCGGCGGGCATCGACATTGCCGGAAATTTGCACTTCGGCCGCGGCGCGGCGCAAGTCGCGGTTCGGGTCGATCATGCGGCCGATGCCGGTTCTTGCCCGGCGCGCGGCGCGGCCGCGGAACAGCTCCGGTAAAACCTCGGCGACGAGATACGCGAGCGAGCCGATTCCCGGCAATAGCCCGATCGCCAGGATCCAGAGGGTGTTTCGTCCGGTCCTGATCACATGGATGATGAGGGCGGCTTGAATCAGCAGCGAGAGGATGGAAACGGACAACAAAGGCGAGGAACCCTGGGATAGCAAACGCCGGCAGGCTTGAACCGCCTATTGTAGCGAGAAACCGCTCCGGTGTTAGCGCTGCGCTATCCGGATGCGCCGCTGCACGTCGCCGCAGGTCGAGAATCCGATATTCGACAACGAATAGCCCAGGATGCGCTGCGAGCGTGCGTCGACGGTGACTTCCATCTCGCATCCCTGAAACCCGGACGGTGCGCCTTGCTTGGGCTTTTGCGGGAGAAACCAGACATACACCATCTTGGTGGAAGTTTTGTCGACCTTGCGCGGCTCGCCCAAGGCCTCTTGCAATACGCTGACGGGTTTACCCACCGTATCGGCCGCAATTCGCGGCACGGGACGTACCGCGTAACCCGATCCGCTGCAAGCGGCGAGTGCGACGGCCCCGCAAAGCCAAGCTGCCGTGGTGAGACGCAACATAATCTTTCCCGTGCCAAGCGATGAGGGCTTGCAGTCTCGCCCGCGCGCGCCGCGCTTCGCCTCCGCTCACGTCGCAAAATACGAATCTTCCACCCGTGCGTGCCGCTTATGTAAATGCAAGCCCCGCATCATGCCGCGCGGCAGGTCTTCAGCATGGTGCACGGCGGCGACTATCGTCACGTGGCGCTGCATCAGGCGTTCGAGCATGCGCTTCATCGCCGCTCGCTGGACGGGATCGAGACCGGTGAACGGTTCGTCCAGCAACAAAATCTTCGGCTCCCCCGCCATGGCTCGCGCGATGAGCGCGCGGCGCAATTGCCCGTAGGACAGTTCACGCGGCCGGCGCCGCGCAACATGGCGCAATTTGAAGAACGCCAGCCACTCGCGCGCGCTCTTCAAGTCGGCGGCCGTCATCGGCGCCGCAAGACCGATGCTCGAATGACGCCCGCTCGCGACCAATTCCGTCAGCCCAACATCCACGGCATATTGGCTTTGCAATTCGGGCGAGACGTAGCCCGCGCGCCGCTTCCACTCGACGATGGAGGTGCCGGCGGGACAGCCCGCCCGCTCGATTTTTCCACCCAGCGCGGGGGACAAATCGCCGTACAGCAGTTTCAGAAAACTGGTTTTTCCGGCGCCGTTCGCGCCGAAAATTGCCCAATGCTCGCCTTGCCGCAACTGCCAATTCACCGCGCGCAGCACCGCCCGGCGTCCGACATAAAGATCGGCATCGATCAGCCGCAGCAGCACCCGCCCCCGCGCCGCCCGCGCCTTGACGGGTGCCTGCCGCCGGCGCGATGCGCGGGGCGAAGATTCCCGCGCGCGCGCGCGCAGGCGCTCGAAGTCAGCGGCAGACAGCCGTCTCATCCGCCGGATCCGGCCTTCGGACAGCTCGATCAGCGAGCGCGTTCCCGGCGGCACATCCATGGCGCGATGCGCCGTGGCAACCCATGACTGGCCCTGCGCGCGCGCCGCCGCGAGCACCGAGTCGATGCGCCCCCGGTACTCGCGGTCCAAGCCGTTGTACACTTCGTCGAGCAACAGCCAGTCCGGCCGTTGCACCAACGCGCGCGCCAGCAAAGCCAGGCGTTTCTCTCCGTACGACAGGGACAGAAATTCACGGGCAGCCAGCCGTTCCATGCCGCAGGCGCGCAGCATGCCCGAGACTTGTCGGGCTTGAGCACGCGTCACGGGAGCGAGCAGCAAATCGGTCCGGTGCAGGCCGGTGGCCACCACATCGCGCACGCGCAGATTCCACTCGTAGCGCGCGTACTTGTCCTGAAGCTCGCCGCCGAGATAAGCGATGCGGGGTTTCGCATCGATCAAATCGAGCAGGCGCCCCCCGGCGCGATAGCAACGCGGCGCCGCGCCCGCGCGTGTCGGTGTCGGTGTCGGTGTCGCGTAGGCCAAATGTCGCCGCTCAACAGTTTGAGCAACTGGGTCTTGCCGGCGCCATTCTCACCCAGCAGCGCCCAGCATTCGCCGGGCTCGAGTTGCCAGTTGATGCCGCGCAATACCCAGGTATCGCCGCGCCGCACGCCCGCGGCGCGCAGCGTGACGGCCATGCGCGGATTCATGGACGCGGACGCCAGATTCCGTTCAGCTCGCTGACGCGACCTTGTTGCGCCAACTTGATCAAGTGGGCCTGCAACGTCAGCCGCGCCCATGCATGGCGGTCTGCCGGCACATCGTCGTAAACCTCCGGAATCAGCGCATCCAGGCTCGCCGCTTGCAGCCTCTCCAGGTTGCGCAGGACCTTGTCCTCGCGTGCCAGGCGATGTGCGCGCAACGCCTCGAGTACTTGCTTGCCCTGATCCATGAGATCGCCGTGACCGGGAGCGATTCTCTCGAAGTCATACGCGAACAGCTTATCGATCGAGTTGAGGTAATCGGCCATGTTGCCGTCGGGCGGTAGAATCACGGGAGAGACCCCTTCGAGCACGTGATCCCCGGTGATCAAGAGACGCTCACGCGCCAGAAAGTAACAGACGCAATTCGATGCATGGCCCGGCGTATGGATGGCGGTCAATTCCACTTCGCCCAAGGCCAGACGTTCGTCATCGGCAGGCCGTCGCTGCGGCACAAAGCTCTCGTCCTGCCGCCCATCGAGGGGCGGCGGCAAGCCGATGAGGGTGGCACCGGTGCGCCGGGCAAGCTCCTTGGCCAGCGGCGAATGATCGCGATGGGTGTGGGTGACGACGACCCAGCGAATCGGAGCGCCCGCTGCCTCGATGATGGCTTGAAGGTGCGCCGCCTCTTCGGGTCCCGGGTCGAGAACCGCGATCTCTTTCTCGCCGAGCAAATAGGTGTTGGTTCCCGGACCTGTCATCATGCCGGCATTGCCGGCCACGATGCGGCGGACTCCTCGCGCCAGGGAGTGGACTTTACCGGGAGCAAGTTGAGATCTGGCGTGCAATCACGCCCATCATACATCCGCAATCATTAAATTTTTGCCGCGCCTCGCGCGAGGAAGGCACAGCGGAGGCATTTTGCGCAGGTATTCGCGAGTCAGTGATGTTCGTCGCACTTTGAGATAGTTGCGATGGGCAATAGAGCCGCTACACTGGGAGTCATGTCTAAGTCGCCGAATGCCCGACGAATAGGCGGACCGCTTTCCTGGGATCAGCTTTCGCGTCCGGATGCAGAACAGTGCCAGCGATTCCTGGCCGAATCGCTTTCTTTGCTGCTGGGCGATGTGCTGCGTGCCATTCTCTCCGACGCCAGCCCGTCGGTGGCCGCGGAGGAGTCGGCCGTCGAGCGTTATCGCAACCTGGCCGATTCGCTGGCGGACGGTGAATCGCGGCGCCGCACGGGACTCGGTCTGACACGCGCCGGCCTCGCCAAGCGCTGCGTGACTTGGCTGAAATTGCTGCTCACGCCCGCGCCAAATGCCCCATCCACGGCGGCAATGCGCGAATTTGTCGATGCATTGGGCCTGTTTCCCGCACTCTTTGACAGCGAACCCTCGGCTCGCTCACGCCGCGCGAGGCTGACTTGGCTGCTAACCCATGATAGGCGGCTGGATGCCAGCACCCGGGAAGCGGCGACCGCCCTGATCGAAGCCTGCGAGCATTTAGGGGTTTTACTGTGGCCGGATGCGGAAACCGCTTAACGCATGATCGTGCGCAGCGGCTTTCTCGGCGTATAATAAGAGGATTAGGCTTTCCATACGCAGACGGGACTTCGAGTGCAAACATCTCCGCTTCCTGAATCAGACGAATCCGCCCCCGAGGTGCAGTCGGCGACGCCGCTGCCTCCCGACAAATCGCGGTTCCGCTTTCAGAAATTGCTGCAGCCGTTCGCGGTCAAGCCGAGCGTCGCCACGCCGATCATTTGGTTCTTTCTCGACTGGCTGGTGCTGGGCGTTGCGATTGCCAGCTTGTTGGTGGTCGAGTCTTTGTGGATCAAAGTTTTTGCCTCCTTGGTGGCGGCCCTGTGGATCGCGCGTCTGTTCGTCATCGGTCACGATGCCTGCCATGGTTCCTACACGCCGAACAAGACGCTGAACAAGTGGATTGGGCGAATCGCTTTCCTGCCCTCGCTGACCCCGTTCAGTCTTTGGGAGATCGGCCACAACCTCGCCCACCATGGCTTCACCAATTTGAAGGGGCGCGACTACGTTTGGACCCCCTATTCGCCGGCCGAATTCGCCAAGTTGTCGGGGATCCGCCGCTGGTTGGAACGCATCTATCGCAGCGGCTTCGGCCAAGGCGTCTACTACATGATCGAAATGTGGTGGAAGAAGTTATTTTTTCCCGGGCGCAAGCACGTCGCCACGCGCCGCCTCAGCTACACCTGGGACAGCTTGCTGGTGGCCGGCTTCGGCGCCCTGTGGGTCGGCGGCTTGGTGCTGTGGGGCGTCTATAGCGGGAAGTCGGTCTGGTCGCTGCTGATATTCGGCTTCGTCATCCCGTTCTTCATTTGGAACTGCTTGATGGGGTTCGTGATCTACGTGCAGCATACCCATCCGCGGGTGGCCTGGTATGAACGGCGCGACCAATGGACCGCCAATGCCGGGTACGCGACGACCACCGTTCACATCAAGCTCATGCGCCCCCTCGACGGCCTGATCCATTACATTCTCGAGCACGGCGCGCACCACGTGAACATGGGAATTCCACTTTATCGTCTCAAGGAAGCCCAAGCGAAACTCGCCGCGACCCTGGATGAAAGGCTCAACTCCGAAGTTTTCACCTGGCGCTACTATTGGAACACCGTGCGCCGCTGCAAGCTGTACGACTTTGCGCAGCACGTGTGGATGGATTTCGACGGCCGCATCACCTCTGAACCGCGAGTTTTGGTCCGCTAGCAGCGCTCCGGGCGTCCCCGTCAGCGCGCTCTCGCAAGCTGCTGGGCATGGTGCTGCAAATGATCCGCCATGAATGTTTGGATGAAATAGTAGCCGTGATCGTAGCCCGGCTGCATGCGCAACGTTAAGCGCTGTCCGGACTTGTGCGCCGCCGCCGCGAATTTCTCCGGCTTGAGTTCCGCGTCCAGATATTGATCCGCGCTTCCTTGATCGATGAGGATGGGGCCGGGATACGGCTGTCGTCCCACCAACTCCGTGGCGTCGTGCGCGCGCCAGGCCTCGATGTCCGGTCCCAGGTAATTGGCGAACGCTTTCTTGCCCCAGGGTGATTGCATGGGTGCGGCGATCGGAGAAAACGCCGACACCGACTTGTACAGCGAAGGATTGCGCAGGGCCAGCGTCAAGGCACCATGGCCGCCCATGGAGTGCCCAAAAATACCCGTTGCGTCGGGGGCCGCGGGCAAGTGCGCCGCCACGATCTGCGGCAATTCCCGCACGACGTAACTATACATGCGATAGTTTTGCGACCACGGCGCCTGGGTCGCGTCCAGATAGAACCCGGCCGAGTAGCCGAAGTCCCAGTGATCGGCGTCCCCCGGAATGCGCGGCTCGCGCGGACTGGTATCGGGGGAAATGAGCATGAGCCCCAGTTCCGCGGCGTACTTTTGCGCATGCGATTTGATGCAGAACGTTTCTTCCGTGCAGGTCAGGCCCGACAGAAAATACAGCGCCGGCACCGCGGCCGATCGCGCCCGCGGCGGCAGATAGACCGAAAACTTCATGGGGCCGCGGGTCTCGCGCGACTCATGGCGATAGAAGCGCTGCACGCCGCCGTAGCAGGCGTGCTCCGAAACCAGCGTCAATTCGCTCACGAGAACAGCACGACGCTGCGGATCGATTCTCCCGAATGCATCAGATCGAAAGCCCGGTTGATGTCGTTCAGGGGCATCTTGTGCGTGATGAGATCGTCGATGTTGATCTTGCCGTCCATGTACCAATCGACGATCCTGGGGACATCGGTGCGCCCGCGCGCGCCGCCAAATGCGCTGCCTTTCCACACTCTTCCTGTCACCAGTTGAAACGGCCGCGTCGCAATCTCCTTGCCCGCCCCGGCGACGCCGATGATGACCGATACGCCCCAACCTCGATGGCAGCATTCCAGCGCCTGGCGCATCAGATCGACATTGCCGACGCATTCGAAACTGTAATCCGCGCCGCCGTCGGTGAGCGCGACCAAATGCGCCACCAGATCGCCGCCGACCTCGGCGGGATTGACGAAGTGCGTGAGACCGAACTTCTCGGCCAGCGCCTTGCGCTTAGGGTTCAAGTCGACCCCGATAATTTTATTCGCGCCGACCATGCGCGCACCCTGCACCACATTCAAGCCGATGCCGCCCAGGCCAAACACCACCACATTGGCGCCCGCCTCCACCTTCGCGGTGTTGATCACCGCGCCGATGCCCGTCGTCACACCGCAACCGATGTAGCACACCTTGTCGAAGGGCGCGTCCTCGCGGATTTTCGCGACCGCAATTTCGGGCAGAACGGTGAAATTCGCGAAGGTCGAACAGCCCATGTAGTGATGCACCAGGTCTTTGCCGATCGAAAACCGGCTGGTCCCGTCCGGCATCAGGCCTTTGCCCTGGGTCGCGCGGATCGCGGTGCACAGATTGGTTTTGCGCGAGGTGCAGGACTTGCACTGCCGGCATTCGGGCGTGTAGAGAGGTATCACATGATCGCCCTTGCGAACCGAGGATACGCCGGGGCCGACATCCACCACGATGCCGGCGCCTTCATGGCCCAGAATCGCGGGAAATAACCCCTCGGGATCCGCCCCCGAACGGGTAAACTCATCGGTGTGACAGACGCCGCTGGCCTTGATTTCCACCAACACTTCGCCGGCTTTCGGCCCGTCCAAGTCCACCGTGATGATTTCAAGCGGCTTGCGGGCGGCGGTGGCGACTGCGGCTTTGGTTTTCATTTGCGGATATCCTGTCGTTCTTTTGGAGACCAGAGCGCTACGGTAGATCAACCGGCGCCGAGTTGGAAGCTGTCATGAACATCGTATTTACGCCGACCGAGGCGCGCGTCATCGGTTGCCTGATCGAGAAGGAAATCACCACCCCCGACCAGTATCCGCTCTCGTTGAATGCACTGACCAATGCCTGCAATCAAAAAACCAATCGCGAGCCGGTGCTCGAATTGAGCGAATCTGAAGTGCAGCAATCGGTCGACTCGCTCATGAAAAAGTACATGGTCAGCGACAAATCCGCGGGCTACGGCGGCCGGGTCACGAAATACAAGCACCGCTTCTGCAATACCGAATTCGGCTCCTTGAAATTCAACAAGCAGGAACTCGGCATCATTTGCGTCATGCTGCTGCGCGGCCCGCAGACGCCGGGCGAGCTGCGCTCGCGCACCAATCGATTGTGCGAATTCGCGGATGCCGAACAGGTGGAAGCCGCCTTAAGGGGCTTGATGTCGCGCGAGGACGGACCGTTCATTGCGCGGCTGGCGCGCGCGCCGGGCGCCCGCGAATCGCGCTATGCGCATTTATTCTCGGGCGCGATGCCATCCGCCGCCGAGCCCGAGACCCTTGGGCCTGCGGGCGCGCCGGGCGAACCGGGCGAACCGGCGGCTGCCACCTTGAGTCAGCGGGTCAGCGCGCTGGAGCAAACGGTGGCGGAATTGCGCGCCAGAATCGATGCGCTGACCCGCGGCGCATAGGGGACGCGCCGGCTGTTTCCGCGGCGCGCCGCTAGTTCGCGGCCGTGGTTTTCGCGATCGTCTCGCGTTCCTGCAGCCATTTGCCGAACGCATCGATGTCCTCCGCGCGCATGCCGTTCGCCGCCACGCGGTGACTTTGCAGCCAGGACTGCATGGTGGCCATCATTTGATCCGCGAGCGGGCGCGCGTGGAAAAACAGATCCATATAAGCGGCCTTGGCTTCGTCCAAATGGTCCGTACCCATATATGCCTCGCCGCGATGCTCGATCGCCTCCTGCAAATCGGGCTTCAGCGCCAGCGCGTGGTTGTAGTCATCGACGGCTTCGCGGTAGGCGCCGAAGTGCAGATGGATGAATCCGATCTTGTTCCAGGCATCGTACATGTCGTCCTTGTTGCGCAGGACTTCCGTGAATTGCTCCAAGGCATTGCCATACGTGTCCTCTAATTTCGACTGGGCTTTGGCTTTCTTGTCCGGGTCGGTTGCTTTGGCGATGGTTTCTTCCAGCTCATGCGCTTTTTGCATGCTCTTCATGCCGGCCGCATAGGCCTTGGCCGCCGCCTTATCCGGTTTGATTTCCGCCGGTGCGGAAGGAATCTCTTCCTGCTGCGGCGTTCTGCCGCCGCTGCCCGTGATGGGCGGGATGCCGCCGCCGGGGTAGCCTTGCGCTTGAACCGGCGTCAAAGGCAGTTCGGCCATGAGCAACACGAGGCAAAACAATAGAATGCGGCGCATTTCGCCCCCCAAGGCAGCCGGTGAGAGTTTTATGCAATACTGATGCATGAACCGCAATTTTAGATTCTTAATTCCCGGCGCGCTGATAATTCTTTCGCACCCGGCACTGGCGGCCAAACAGCCCAGCATGCCGGAGGTTTTGGCGGCTTCCAGCCCGTCGGACTGGCGTCCGTTGGATCCTGACAACACCTTGTACGTCGAACTGCCCACCGGGCGAGTGGTCATCGAATTGGCCCCGGCATTCGCCCCGCTGCATGTTGCCCATATCAAAACCTTGGCCCGCGCAGGCTACTTCAACGGCCTGGCCGTGATCCGCGAGCAGGACAACTACGTCGCTCAATGGGGCGACCCCGAGAACCGCCATCCGCTGCCCGCCGGCATCGGCAAGGTGGCGCCGGAATTCGATTCGGCATTCCCGGCGCACATGGCTTTCACCCGCCTGCCGGACGGCGATGTGTATGCGCCTGAAGTGGGTTTTTCCAACGGTCTGCCGGTAGCGCGCTCCGCCGCATTGCATAAGGTGTGGCTGGCGCACTGCTACGGCATGGTGGGCGTGGGGCGCGATTTGGACGCCGAAAGCGGCAGCGGCGCGGAAATGTACGTGGTGATCGGGCACGCGCCGCGGCATTTGGACCGAAACGTCGCGCTGGTGGGAAGAGTGCTCAAGGGCGTCGAGTTGCTGTCCGGACTACCGCGCGGCAGCGCCGACATGGGCTTCTATACCAAGGGCGAAAAGCCCTTGCCTATCAAGTCGATTCGCGTCGCGGCGGACGTGCCCGCCGCCGAACGCTCGAACCTGGAAGTGATCCGCACCGATACGCCCACATTTACGGCTCTCATCGAATCGCGCCGCAACCGTCCCGAAGAGTTTTTCAAAGTGCCGGCCGGCCGAATCGATCTGTGCAATGTGCCGATTCCGGTGCGGGAGCGCAGCGCTCGCTAGCGTCCGGCGGGAGCCCATGGCTTCGCTAACTATTGCGCGAGGCGGCCTCGATGCCGATGCGCAGCGTGGTCGTGGCGATACGCACCTCGATCAGAAACGAGCTCAGTGCCGCCGCGAACGACAGCATCGACAATATGAACATAATGGCGATGAACGCCGACAGTTCCCAATGCGCGAAGGCGTTGACGAACAGCATCACCACCACCAGGGCGATGAACAGCGCCGACAGCGTGATCAAGGTAATGGCCGCATTGATGTAGTGCGCGCGGCGCGCCAGCACGCCCAACGCCGCATGCAAGTCTCGTCCCCCAGCCTGATAATCGGGGCGGGACAACTCGTTCTCCATGGCCCGCGCCCGATCGACGATGCGCGCCAGCCGGCTGGTCAGTACGTTGAGCGTCACCCCAATCGCCGAAATCAAAAAAATCGGCGTCAATGCGACCTGAATGAGATGCGCTACGTCGCCTGCCTGCGGGAAAAACGTGTTCACCACTTCACCGCGCCGAAATACCACGTGCCCAGGATGACGAATCCAAAGGCGATTCGATACCAGGCGAAGACCTTGAAGTTATGCCCGCTGACATAGCGGACCAAGGCACGCACCGCAATCATCGCGCTGATGAACGAGGCAACCGAGCCGACGCCGATCACCGCCAGATCATCGACATTCAGCAGGTGACGCGCCTTGTAGAGCTCCAGCACGGTCGCGCCCAAAATCGTGGGAATGGCCAGAAAAAACGAGAATTCGGTGGCGGCCGGACGCGACAGGCCGCGCAGCAAGCCCCCCATGATGGTCGCTCCCGAACGGGAAGTGCCCGGAATCATCGACAGGGTCTGGGCGACGCCGATCCAGAGCGCATCCGGCGGTTTGATGGCGTCGACAGTTTCGACGCGCGCTGTGCGTTTGCGGCTTTCGATCAGCAAAATGAGGATGCCGCCGACGATGAACGCCGTGGCGACCGGCACCGGCGCGAACAAATACTTTTTGATCGTGCCGATGAATATGACGCCGATGACGGCGGCGGGCAAAAATGCCAGCAGCAGGTTCCAGGTGAAAAGCTGCGACCGGCGCTCGCGCGGCAGCGTCGCAATCACGGTCCAAAGGCGCCGACGGTACAACCAGCAAATCGCCAAAATCGCGGCAAATTGAATCACGATCTCGAAAATCTCGCCCTTCTCATCGTTCCAGTTGAGGAGGCTGCCGACCACGATCAAATGCCCGGTGCTCGAAACGGGCAGAAATTCCGTCAATCCCTCCACGACACCCAATATCAAGGCCTTGACCGCAATTATGAAATCCATGTGTCCGCCATATCTCGCCCAAAAAAAAAGCCCCGGCCGCCGTGAAGCGGTCGGGGCGTTATATCAATAATATTACTTGGTTGCCGAAGAAGCAGTGGTCGATTTCTTGTGCTTCTTGCTGCTGGTCTTATGGGACTTGGCCTTCGGCGCAGGCGCGGTGCTGGCGGCAGCCGCCGGCGTACCGCTCTTCGGCGCATCGGCGGCCATCGAGGCGGCGGCGAGGCCAAAGGTCAACAAGGCGGTGGTAATCAGAGTCGCAGACTTCTTCATGAGATCTCCAAACGTGATGGGGGGCTAAAGCGCTGCGAGAATACGACGGAATCGGCCAATTGAGCCGAGATGAAGATCATTTCACAATGGCAAGATCCCGGGATGCCTGCGTTTTACGCACATGCCATACCAGGTAGCCGACCACGGCCACATTCGCCAGCAGGATCAGAATCTTACCGATGGTCGGCCGGAAGGCTATCTCCCAGGCCTCGAGCGGTATCAGGGAGGCCGTGATGATGGTCGTCAGCCACTCGGCCCAGCGCTTTTCCATCCACAAGCCGATGCCCTCGACCGCGAAAATCGCCGCATAAACCAAAGTGACGATGCGAAACAGGTAAATGCGCGACAGACTGAGGCCGCTGAACCACTCCAGCAATTGAGCGACGACGCGGTGCTCCAGTCCATAGGGCCGCGCCTGCGCCCAGGAGAGCAGCTTCGCTGCAAGCGACGCATCGCGCAGGCGCAGTTCGCCATAAGCGACCAGAAGCAGCAGAATCACCTTCACCAGCTTGTAAAGCGCGATGGTGCGCAGCACGCCAAAGCGCTGCCTGGGCGCTTGCTCGACGGGGACTGTCATGGAGCGCTTAAAGCCTTAAGCCTGACCCGCTGGGGGTTGGAAATCCAGCGTGGCATCCAGAAGCGCGGGAATGTCGAAAACCGCCCGCTCGTTGTCCAGAACCAAGGGGGCGATCCCCGCCGCCGCCACCAATGCGGCGGGTACTTGGATGCGATCGCGTTCGCGCGCGACGGTCCAGGTTTCCAAGCGTTTGTCTTGAAACGCGAGGTTGAGTGCACCCCAACGCAGCAGCGCGGCGCGCGCCAGGGGGGTGTCGCCGCCCCAATGCCGCTGCGCCAGCGCCATGGCCGAACCGGCCGCGATTTCCCCATGCGGCAAGGTCATCAAATCCTGAATGTATTTCACCATTTCGTCCGGCGGAACATTCAGCGTCAAATAGGGCGCGATCTCGCTCATACGCTCATTTTAAGTCGGATTCTCCAGGCTGAACATGGCATTCTCGTCATCATACGCGAAGGCTTCCGCGTATCTGCCCCAGCTCACTGCCGCACGCAGGCTTTGTTCCGCCGCGTCCTCATCCATAAAGTCCTCCAATTCATCGATAAAGCGGCTTTTGCGCGCGGAATGCGAGGCCCGTTCGTCCAATACCCGCCGGATATGAGCCGCGAGCGGAACGTAGCTCAGCAAGTGGCGCAGGAATATGCGCTTGCGCTCATCGAGCGCGCCGTGGGCAAATGCCAAGCCGTCTTCGGTGAGCTTCAAGTCGCCGCCCTCCAGCTCGGCAAAACGCAGCATCTGCAGGGTTTCCGCCACGGGAAACAGCTCATCGATCTCCATGGTCAGGTCCGAAGCGATTTCCGGCAGATCCGCCTTGCCGTTGAAGGGCGCGGCGGCCACCGCCTCCATCAATCCGGCGAGTAAGTTGGAAGAGACGTGCGGCAGGACGCTGCCGATGCCCAACCCGGGGAAATTCTCCTTGCGCCCGGGTGCCGCGCTCGCCGGGCGCGCGGTCATTTCCACGTAGATGCGTTCCACCAATTCGCGAAAACTCGGATCCAAGCGGTTGCGGGGCTGGGGCAGCGTCACCTTGATCTCGCTCAAGATGCGGCCTGGATTGCTGCCGAATACCAGCACGCGGTCGCACATCAGCACGGCTTCTTCGATGTTGTGCGTGACCAAGATGACACCCTTGATCGGCATGCGGCCTTCGGCCCATAAATCGAGGAAGTCGGTGCGCAGCGTCTCCGCCGTCAGCACGTCCAACGCTGAAAACGGTTCGTCCATCAACAGGATGTTGGGATGTACCACCAAGGCTCTGGCAAACCCCACCCGCTGACGCATGCCGCCGGACAATTCGCGCGGATACGCGGACTCGAAACCGTCCAAGCCGATAAGATCGATGGCCGCCAAGGAGCGCTTGCGGATTTCCGCCCGCGACATGCGCTGCGCCTCGAGACCCAGCGCCACGTTCTCGAAAACTGTGAGCCAGGGAAACAAGGCAAAACTCTGAAACACCATGGCGATGCCGGGAGCAGGACCCGAAATCGGCTTGCCGAGGTATTGCAGGTCGCCGGCGCTCGGTTCGGAGAGTCCCGCGATCAAGCGCAATAAGGTGGATTTGCCGGACCCGGATCGGCCCAAGAGGCCGACGATCTGCCCTTCGCGCAGTTCGAGATTCATTCCCTGCAAGACCAACAGCTCCGCGCCGTCCGGCTTGGGAAATGCCTTGCGAACATCGGTGCATTGCAGCAGCGGAGCGTTAGCCATTGCGGACCCCTAAGTAAGGCGATACTTGCGCTCAGCGTAGTAGTACAACGGCCGCCAGAAAAGCCGGTTGATCACGACCACGAAGAGGCTCATGGTGCCGATTCCCAACACGATCTTATGGAAGTCTCCCGAGGTCGTGGCCTGGGCGATGTAAGAACCCAAGCCTCGCGCCTCGATCTGCGTGTTGCCCCAGTTGGCCAATTCGGCCACGATGGCCGCGTTCCACGAACCGCCCGATGCAGTAATCGCCCCGGTCACATAGAACGGCAGCACCGCCGGCAACGCGACCTTGCGCCACCACAACCAACCCTTGATCCGAAAATTGTCCGCGACATAACGCATCTCCGCCGGTATGGAGGAGGCGCCGGCGATCACGTTGAACAGAATGTACCACTGAGTTCCCAAAATCATGAGCGGACTCAAGTAAATATCGGGATTGAGTCTCCAGCGCACGATTCCGAACACCGCGATCGGGAACAGCAAATTCGCCGGAAACGCCGCCATGAACTGCGCGATGGGCTGCACGATTTGCGTGGCGCGCGGCCGCATTCCCACCCACACGCCGATCGGTACCCAGATCAAACTGGCAAGCGCGATCAGAACGAACACGCGCAGCATCGTGATGCTCGCCAAGCCGCAGACCTGCAGCGCTTCCCGCAGCGGCGTGTTCTTGATGAGCACCACGACGATATGCCAAAGCCCGAGCACCACCGCCGCGACGATCAGCGACACCCACAGCAGATCGAGCGAGCGCTTCGGCTTGTTCGATGTCGGCGCCGGCGGTTCATCGTCGCGGCGCTTGATGGCGCGGCTGGTCAACATGACGGTGGAATGGAAGAACAGCGTGGCCGCCTGAATGATCCGCGAGCGGCGCATCATGGTCAGAGCCCACGAGTCCGGAACCCGCGCTCCAGGCTCCTGCTCCACGCGGAATCGGTCGACCCACGCGACCAGCGGCCGAAATATCAGCTGGTCGTACAAGAGGATCACGATCAACATGGTGGCGATCGCCCAGCCGATGGCGGTCAGATTCTTCTGTTCGATCGCGAGCGCTATGTACGAGCCGATGCCCGGCAGGGTCACCGTCGTGTGCCCGACGCTGATCGACTCGGAAGCCACCACGAAGAACCAGCCGCCGGACATGGACATCATCATGTTCCAGATGAGCGCCGGCATCGCGAAAGGAACCTCGAGCTGCCAGAAGCGCATCCAGGGCGAGAGCCGGAAGGATTCCGCGGCCTCGGCCAACTCGATCGGAATGGTGCGCAGGGACTGATAAAAACTGAACGCCATGTTCCAGGCTTGGCTGGTGAAGATGGCGAAAATTGCCGCGAATTCGGCGCCCAGCACCCGCCCGGGCGCGAGCGACATGAAAAACACGACTGTAATGGAAATGAAACCCAAAATAGGCACCGACTGCAGGATGTCCAGAATCGGGACCAGCAACTTGCCCGCGCGTTCGCTCTTCGCCGCCCAGGTCGCGTATGTCAGGGTGAACAGCAGCGACAGCGCAAGGGCCGCGAACATGCGAAAGGTCGTGCGCGCGGCATATTCCGGCAAGTGCCGGGGATCCAGCGAAATCGGCGACAGCTCCAGCTGGGTGAGCGGCGCGAACAGGCCCCGCGAGGTCTCGCCCAGGAACACCACCAGCCCGATCACGACGATGAAAGCCAGCACATCCCAGCGTGTGACGACATCGCGCAGAAAGGCGGGCAGTTCGAAGCGGTTCATGCGCGCATTCTCTCAGGACAGACAACGTAGTAGCTAGTAGGGTAGGCGCTACGGCGTGCAGATAATTTGCACTTTGGACGAGTTCAAGCATGGCAAAAAGTTTCGCGGCGGATTCGCCCATCGCTGCAGCGGCGGCGACCCGCTTCAATTTGCTCGGTGCGCTGAGCTTCTCGCACTTCCTCAACGACATGATGCAGTCGTTGATCGTCGCAATCTACCCCTTGCTCAAGGGGGAATTTCACCTGAGTTTCGTGCAGATCGGCGCCATCACGCTCACCTACCAGGCTTGCGCGTCGCTTTTGCAACCGATCATCGGCGTTTATACCGACAAGCATCCGCAGCCGTATTCGCTGAGCGCCGGCATGTGCTTGACGCTGGTCGGCATCGTCACTCTGGGCTTTGCGCCGAATTACACCAGCGTGTTGGCGGCGGCGGCACTGATCGGCGCCGGCTCCGCGATCTTTCATCCGGAGTCTTCGCGCATTGCGCGCCTGGCCTCGGGCGGACGCCACGGGCTGGCGCAATCGATTTTTCAGGTCGGCGGCAATGCCGGCTCCGCCATGGGACCGCTGCTCGCCGCGTGGATCATCCTTCCACAGGGGCAACCCAGCCTCGCCTGGTTCGCAATCGCGGCGCTGATCGCCATTGTGGTGCTGGCGCGCGTCGGCGGCTGGTACAAGCGGCAGCACATCGACCGCCCCAGGACCGCGCAAGCCGCCGCCGCCGGTCCGGTACCGAAGGCCAGGGTGCGTTGGTCCATTGCGGTGCTCGTGCTGTTGATCTTCTCCAAATACTTCTACGTTGCCAGCATCACCAGTTACTTCAGTTTCTATCTGATCGCGAAATTTCATATCTCGGTGCGCTCGGCGCAAATCCACCTGTCGGTTTTTTTGCTGGCGATGGCGCTCGGCACGCTGCTGGGGGGCCCGATGGGCGATCGAATCGGACGCAAACGCGTGATCTGGGTTTCGATTCTGGGAATCGCACCGTTCAGCCTGATCCTGCCCTACGTCGATTTGATGTGGGTGGGAATCTTGACGTTCGTCATCGGCTTTATCCTCTCCTCCGCCTTCTCGGCCATCGTGGTATTCGCGCAGGAGTTGATGCCCGGCAACGTCGGGGCCGTGTCGGGACTGTTCTTTGGTTTCGCATTCGGCATCGGCGGCATCGGCGCCGCCGTCTTGGGCAGCCTTGCGGATCGGCATGGCATCGAATTCGTGTATCGAATCTGCGCCTATCTTCCGCTGCTCGGGATGGTGGCGGCATTCTTGCCCAACATCGAGCACAAACGAGCCTAGCGGTCCGCATCCCGGCGCAGTTTGCGATGCGATTGTCGATCAATCGGGCCGCCGGCGCCGACGTTGCGCTCCTTCAGGAAAACGCCTGAATCCCGGTCTGCGCCCGGCCCAGGATCAGGGCATGAATGTCATGGGTGCCCTCATAGGTGTTCACGACTTCCAGGTTCACGACATGACGAATCACGCCGTATTCGTCGGAGATTCCGTTGCCGCCCAACATGTCGCGCGCGGTGCGCGCGACATCGAGCGACTTGCCGCAGGAGTTGCGCTTCATGATCGAAGTGATCTCCACCGAAGCGGTTCCATCGTCCTTCATGCGGCCGAGACGCAAGCAGCCTTGCAGGCCGAGCGTAATCTCGGTTTGCATGTCCACCAGTTTTTTCTGAATGAGCTGATTCGCGGCAAGCGGCCGGCCGAACTGCTTGCGATCGAGCACATACTGCCTTGCCGTGTGCCAACAACTCTCCGCAGCGCCGAGCGCGCCCCACGCGATGCCATAGCGCGCGGAATCGAGGCAGGTGAACGGACCTTTCAGACCCGCGACGCCGGGGAGCAGGTTTTCCTCCGGGACGAACACGTCCTCCATGAGAATCTGCCCCGTGGTCGATGTGCGCAGGCCGACCTTGCCATGGAGCACGGGCGTGGTAAGTCCCTTCCATCCTTTCTCGAGAATGAAGCCGCGAATGATGCCGTCATCGGTCTTGGCCCAGACGACGAAGACATCCGCGATCGGGCTGTTGGTGATCCAAGTCTTGGCGCCCGACAACCGATAGCCGCCGGCGGCCTTGCGCGCGCGCGTAATCATGCTGCCCGGATCGGAGCCGTGATCCGGCTCGGTCAACCCGAAGCAGCCGATGCTCTCGCCTCGCGCCATGGAAGGAAGGTGTTTTTGCTTCTGCTCTTCGGTGCCGAACTTGAATATCGGCAGCATGACCAGCGAGGACTGGACGCTCATCATCGAGCGGAATCCCGAGTCGATTCTCTCGACTTCGCGCGCGATGAGGCCATAGCTGACGTAGTTCATGCCGCCGCCGCCGTAAGCCTCGGGAATCGTGGCGCCCAGCAGGCCGACCGCGCCCATTTCCTTGAATATGCCGGGGTCGGTGTGCTCGCGGCGGAAGGCTTCGAGCACGCGCGGCGCCAGTTGGCCGTGCGCATAATCGCGCGCCGCGTCGCGAATCATTTTCTCCTCTTGCGTCAGCTGCGCATCGAGCAACAGCGGATCATCCCAATGAAATTGTTCGCGTGCCATGCCTGTTAAATCCCGGTTTTCTTGTCCCCGCGAAGGATCGCACACAATCCGCAGCTCGGCACGCCCAACACCCGTCAAACGACAAATCAGGCGCTCAGAAGGTCGCCCGGCGGCCCGGGCCGGGCTGTCGGCGGCATCCTACACACGTAAGTTCTGCGCTCGCGGGGGCGTGGCCGATTTAGACCTACATTGCTGCGGCGCCGCCGGTTTTAGTCTTGTTCGGTGATATCCACCTAAGGAGTTTTTCAAATGTCCAACATGAATCAGGGTTCCGATAAGAACCAAGGCCAGCCCGGCAAGAATCCCGGTCAAAGCGGCCAGCAGAACCAGGGCAGCAAACCCGGACAAGGCGGTCAACAAAACCAAGGGCAACGCGACAACAGCCACAGCGGCGGCCAGCAAACCGGGGGCGACAAATCGAACCCGAACCGCAAAGACATCTAAAAAAGTTTCTTCAGGCGGGCTGACGCTCGTCAGCCCGCGCTGAGCGGGGGGACCGCTGGAGTACAAAAAAACCAAGTCTCGGGTCACGTCGGTACATCATGATCGTTCTGGTCAATTTCATGTCGGAGCCGGCGCAGAAGTGGTTCGCAGCCGCCCCGCACACTTTCCGCTTGATCGAGCGCAAGATCAGACCCTTTGAACAGTTCATGGCGAAGGTCGGCGAACTGCGCAATTCCGCGGGAAACTTAGGAACGGCGCCGCAGGCCCCCCCAGCTGCGCCCGGCCCCGCGCCGGTCCCGGCCGCGCAAGGCAGCTCGCCGGCGATTCTGCTGGATGGCGCGCGCAGCGTGGTGCTTTCCGGCGTGAGCATCATCATTCTGACGCTCTTCCTGTTGTCGGGCGGACCGCCCATGTTGGCGAAAATGACTTCCGCATTCGCCAGCGACTTGAATTCCGCGCATATCCTGGCGCTGATCGAAAAGGTGCGCCGCGAAGTCGGCCGGTTCTATGCGACCACCGCTCTCATCAATGTCGGAGTCGGTCTGGTCACCGGATTCGTCATGATGTTGTGCGGAATGCCGAACCCATTCCTCTGGGGCACCCTGGCGGCGCTTCTCAACTTCATCCCCTATGCCGGCGCGACCACGACTTTGATCGTCTTGACCATCGTGGCAATCATTTCCTTCGACGGCTTGGGTCATGCGGTGGCGGTGGCGGGTTCGTACTTGGCCATCGCCACGATCGAGGGACAGTTCGTGCAGCCGCTGCTGGTGGGGCGGCGCCTGGAATTGAATCCGATGTTGGTATTCCTCGCATTGTGGCTCGGCGGCTGCTTCTGGGGAGTCGCGGGCATCATTTTGGCAACGCCGACGCTGGCAGCGCTGAAAGTGGTCGCTGCCAATGCTGCCAATGGTGAGCAGTTGCTGGATTTCTTGAGCCCGCACCAGGGCGAGTTCACCGGCGCAGACCTCATGGAATCGGACGTGTCCCTGAGCGCCGCGCTTCGCGAGCGCGGAACGCCGCCGCCCGCTCTCTAAGCCCGGCTCGGCCTTTGGCGTGAAACTTGCGCCCGCTGTGTCATAGAATGACACGGTGAACACACCACCCGGCATCGATGGATACATGAGCGGCTTCGGCAACGAATTCGCCAGCGAAGCGCTGGCGGGGGCGCTGCCGCGAGGCCGCAACTCCCCGCAGCGCTGTCCTTTCGGATTGTACGCGGAACAATTTTCGGGCACGGCCTTTACCGCACCGCGGGCCGCCAATCGGCGCTCTTGGTTGTATCGGATCCGCCCGGCCGTCATGCACCACGCATTCGAGCGCCTCAGTCATGCGCTGTTGGATGAACAGCGCGAAGAGGGTGCGACGCCGAACCAGCTGCGCTGGGATCCTGTGCCGATTCCCGCGGCAGCCACCGATTTGATCGAGGGTCTTGTACCTATTGCGGGCAACGGATCGCCGGACGCTCATGCCGGTTGCGGCATTTATTTATACGCCGCCAACCGCGCAATGCAGCGGCGGTTCTTTTACGACGCCGACGGCGAGATGCTGCTGGTGCCGCAGCAAGGCTCGCTGGTGCTCGACACCGAGCTCGGGCGCTTGGAAGTGCAACCCCAGGAGATCGCCGTCATTCCGCGCGGCCTGCGCTTTCGCGCCGAGCTGCCGGACGGCGCCGCCCGCGGCTACATCTGCGAAAATTTCGGGGCGCCCTTCAAATTGCCGGACCTCGGACCCATCGGGTCCAATGGCCTTGCCAATGCGCGCGACTTTCTTACCCCGGTCGCCCGCTACGAGGATATCGACACCGGCTGCGAATTGATCGGAAAATTCGGCGGCCGCTTGTGGGCCGCAAAAATGGACCATTCGCCTCTCGATGTGGTGGCCTGGCACGGCAACAACGCGCCCTACAAGTACGATCTGCGGCGCTTCAACGTCATGGGTTCGATTTCCTACGATCACCCCGATCCGTCGATTTTCCTGGTGCTGCATTCGCCGAGCGATACCGCCGGCACCAGCAATATCGACTTCGCCGTTTTTGCGCCGCGCTGGCTGGCGATGGAAAACACCTTTCGGCCGCCATGGTTTCATCGCAATGTCGCCAATGAATTCATGGGTTTGATCTGCGGGGTCTATGACGCGAAGAGCGCCGGTTTCGTGCCCGGCGGCTCCTCGTTGCACAACTGCATGAGCGGACATGGGCCCGACGCCGCCACGTTCGATAAAGCGAGCGCCGCCGACACCTCGGTTCCCGTCCACATCGGCGACACCATGGCGTTCATGTTCGAAACCCGCAGCGTCCTGAAACCCAGCCGCAATGCGCTGCGAGGGACGCCGCCGTTGCAAGCGGATTACTTGAGCCACTGGCTCGGATTGAAAAAACACTTCGATCCGGCCAAACCGTGACATTGCCGCCGCTGGACATCACGCACGATCCCAAGGCTCGCAGCTGGCTGGCGTCCGCCAACGCGGACGGCTGCGCATTCCCGCTGCAAAACCTGCCATTCAGCGTGTTCCGGCGCGACCGCTCCGCCGAAAGCTTTCGCGGCGGTGTGGCGATTGGCGACCAGATCATCGATCTTCGTGCGCTCGCGGATGCGCAACTTTTTACCGGAGATGCCGCCGAAGGGGTCTCTGCCGGCAGCCTCGATTCATTGAATGCGCTGATGCGTCTCGGTCCCCGCGTCTCGAGCGCGCTGCGTCGCGCACTGTTTCTCGCCATGGTGCAAGGCTCCGCGCACGCAGCGCTGCTGAAAAAGTGCCTGGTGCCGCAGAACGAGGCGGCATTTTCGGTGCCCGCGCACATCGGCGACTTCACCGATTTCTATATTTCGATACATCATGCGACGGCGATCGGCCGGCTGTTTCGGCCGGACAATCCGCTGCTGCCCAATTACAAATGGATCCCGATCGGCTACCACGGCCGCAGTTCATCGATCGGCGTGTCGGGGCAGAGCTTTCGGCGGCCGCAAGGCCAACGATCCGCCGGCGGCGGCAATCCCGCGGTCGGCCCCAGTACGCGCTTGGACTACGAACTCGAGATGGGCGTTTTCATCGGCTCGGGCAATGCGCTGGGTACGCCCATTCCAATGGCCGACGCGGAGAATCACATCTTCGGCCTGTGCCTGCTCAATGATTGGTCGGCGCGGGATTTGCAGGCCTGGGAGTATCAGCCGCTGGGTCCGTTTCTCGCGAAAAATTTCGCCACCACCATTTCACCCTGGATCGTGACTCTGCCCGCCCTCGCCCCGTTTCGCGTGCCATTCAATCGTCCTGAGTCGGACCCCCAGCCTTTGGCGTATTTGGACTCCGCGGCGAACCGAGAAGCGGGCGCCATCGACATACGGCTGGAAGCGCTGCTTCAAACGGAGAAAATGCGTGAACGCGGCGAGGCGCCGCAACGGCTCTCGGAGACCAGTTTTCGCCACTCCTATTGGAGCATCGCGCAACTGGTGGCGCACCACACGGTCAATGGCTGCAATTTGCGCCCGGGGGATCTCTTCGGCAGCGGCACGCAATCCGGTCCGACGCCAGGGGAAGCAGGCTCCTTGGTGGAACTGAGCAAAGGCGGCACCCAGCCGCTGGCCGTCGGCAGCGATGAACATCGGACGTTTCTAGAAGACGGCGATGTCGTTATTTTTCGCGGCTGGTGCGAGCGTCCCGGCGCAGTAAGCATCGGATTCGGCGAACTTTACGGGCAGGTGTTGCCCCCTGCGGTTGCCTAAAGACTGCGGCTCGCAAGGCTTTGGGCTCGATGCCGCGCTGACATTTTTATCAGCGTTGTTCCTACAGCCCTGAAATACCTCGCATTTTATAATCGGGCCTAGAAAAATCGGCTGCTTCGGTGAATGCCATGACGATTGCGCTAGCGGTGCTGTTGGTGACGTGCCTATGCTTGATGTTGGCGTGGGGTTTGATCAGCGTGATGCAGAGTCTCAGCGACAAATCCGCCCACGACGAGCCGACATTTCGCCAACCGGGGCCGATTTTTCACGACCACAGCGCTGAGCAGCTAGGGGCTAGATCTCAATTTGCCTGGCAATCTCGATCGCATTCGAAGGCTCCAGATTGAATCGGTCCACGATCTTGACCGAATTGCGATAGAGAAACGCAAACAACGCCATACGCCAGCCTCGCAGGCTCGCGCCTTCGCGTCTGGAGACCACCAGATCGCGGGTGCCGACGAACATCGCATGGTCGAAATCGATATCAGCAGGCAGACCGCGGGTCTTGAGCAGCGCCTGACGCAGATCCGGAATTTCGAGGAATCCGAAACGCGCGACCAGGTGCCATAATCCTTCGCCGACATTCTCGACCACCGTGCAGGTGGGACCGGCGATGCGCGGGGTGCTCTCGAATACAACGCTCAAGGCGATGGCATTGCGCGGCAAGACACCGACGAAATGCGCATGATCCATGATCAGCCGCGAAACCTTCTGCGTGCTGCGAGTCAAAAATACCGTCGTTCCCTGCATGCGCGGAATCGCTCCGCTGCGCAAATCCGCCAGAAATTTCTCCGCCGTCTGCGGCGCTTGTATCAGGGTCTTGCGGATGGCCTCGATGCCCCGCCGCCAAGTGGTCATGATGAGGAACAAAATGGCCGCAAACGTCAGCGGTAGCCAGCCGCCCTCGGCGATTTTCAGGAGATTTGCGGTGAAGAACGCGGTATCAACCACGATAAAGACAACGACAACCGGGACCGCCACGGCCATCGGCCATTTCCACAGATCGCGCATCGCGCGGAACAGCAGAAAGGTGGTGAGCAGCATGGTGGTCGACACGGCGGTACCGTACGCGCCGGCCAGCCGATCCGAGGCGCCGAAGGCGATGGTGGTGGCGATGGTTGCCGCCATCAACAGCCAGTTGACCACCGGGATGTAGATCTGACCGTACACCCGATCCGAGGTTTGTCGAATTGCAACTCCGGGCAGCCACCCAAGCTGCATGGCCTGCCGCGTCATCGAGAACGAGCCGGTGATGATGGCCTGGCTCGCGATGATGGTGGCGGCCGTCGCCAAGACCACCAGAGGATAGACGGACCAGGCGGGTGCAATTTGAAAAAAAGGATTGCCCGCCACCGTTCCCTTGTCGATCAAAAAGGCCGTTTGTCCGGCGTAACTCAAGAGCAGCGCAGGCAAAACCACGAAGTACCACGAACGCCGAATCGGGCTCTTGCCAAAATGCCCCATGTCCGCATAGAGCGCTTCGCCGCCGGTGATGCACAAGAAAACCCCGCCGAGAACCAGAAAACCTACGCGCCCCGAAGCCGACATGAAGCGGATGGCATACCGTGGGTCCACCGCTGCGACGACGCCGGGGTGCTTCATGATCGACGCAATGCCCAGCAATGCAATCACGATGAACCACAGCAGCATGATCGGTCCGAACGCGCGGCCGATCTTTTCGGTACCGAAGCGCTGCGCCGCGAACAACACCAACAGAATGACCACCGCCATGGGCATCACGTAAGGCTTGAATATTTCAGTGACGACATTGACTCCTTCGAGCGCGCTCAGCACCGAAATCGCCGGCGTGATCACGCCGTCCCCATAAATCAGAGCCGCCCCGAGCAAACCCATGCCGGTCAGCAGCCGCACTCCCGGCGTGAAGCCGTTGGCGCCGATCAAGGACATGAGCGCCAAGATGCCGCCTTCGCCGCGATTGTCGGCGCGCATGACAAACAGGCAGTACTTGATCGAAATGGTTACGATCAAGGTCCAAAAGACCAACGAAAGCACACCGAGCGCGGTTTGCGCCGTGAATTGGCCGCCCATGGTCTGCACCACCGTCTGCAAGGTGTACAGGGGGCTCGTGCCCAAATCGCCGAATACCACACCCAGTGCCCCGAAGGCAGCCCAGGACTTCGCCTTAGCCGGAACCCGCGGCTGCGCATGAGGCGCTTCATTGACCCGATTGATTGCCATGACGCCGCCGTTTATCCCGTTTGCAACATTAATTTCGTAGGGCCTCTCCCACACCGAGAGTGGAGCGCTGCCGCTGCCTTTTTCAGAGTTCGTTGACTAGGCTGAGCGTAGGCAATTTCCTATCTCATATGACCGGGAGGGTCCAACATGAGGGGTAGAATCAAGGCGGCGATGCTTTCGCTGCCGCTGCTGATGACCGGGACGGCACTCGCCGGCGAGGGTGTCCAGGTCAAGATTACCAACGACGGAACGCAGGACATTATCGTTACAGTGTACGACATGAACGCCCAGCCTCGCGCGGTATTGCTGCAAAACGCACGGATCAACGGCTTTACGTCGCTGCCATTGTCCGCCACCGCGGATGCCAAGGGCCGGGCGAATCTCGCGTGGACGGCGACCACCGTCGACCCGAATTCGGCCAAGTGCGGACACGCCGACAATTTGGGCTTACGCAATGATTCCGCCGTGCATGTGCACGCCGATTCGAGCTGCAACGCCTAACTAAACTAGGTGCGCAGCAGTTGGCGCCCGCGCGCCGCGCTCAGCCCGAGCAGTGCGAGCAGCGCCGCAAGGCCGAGCGCTCCGCCTCCGCCTCCTCCGCCCGATGCCGCAGCGGTTACGGAAAGCGTAACCGACGTCGCCGGCGAAGTTCCAGCAGCGTTTGCGCAAACCAGGGTGTACGTGTCCGCCCCCACTACCGTTGGGTTGACCGTCATTGTGCCGTTGCTCGCCATCGCACCTGTCCACGATCCGGACGCGGTGCAGCCGGTGGTATTGACCGATGACCAGGTAAGCGTCGTCGAGCTTCCCGTCACAATGGAGGAAGAGGCCAGAGTGAGCGCAGGGGCGGCCGGCATGATCGCGGGAACCATTTGCGCAGCCAAATTCGCCTGGACAAAGCCGTAGCCCGCAGCAAAATTGAACGTGCCTGAGCCGGGTATCGGCGTAGCACCCATCGGCGCGGCGCTTTGTTGCATGAATGAATAAATCTGCGCGGGTGTCAGCGCTGGATCTGCCTGCAACAGCAGCGCGGCGATGCTGGCCACATGCGGCACTGCCGCCGAGGTGCCTAAGAAATTGGGGAAGCCGGCGTCGTTCGCGCACTGAGGGACCGCGCTGTTGTCCATGAAGCCAGTGCCAGCAATCTTAAACCCCAGGAAAGTATCGTTGCCGCCGTCCGGACCCACAAAATCGGGCTTTTGCCGAATCTCGGGTGTCAAGAGGCGGTTGCCATTCACGTCAAACAGAATCGGATCGCCGCCGGCAGACGAGAAAGCTTCTAGAGTGGGTGTCGTGGCTCCGCAGGAAATGGTGTTCGGGAAAAATACAGCGCCTACTGCGGCGGCACCCAAAGCGCTCGGGTGGCCCTGCAGAGTGCCGCCGTTGTTGGCGTAGCTCGTGATTTGGCTCCCTGCACCATCGTCTTCAACCACCACTTTGATGCGTTTCGGCGCCGCGCCGCTGACCAAGCCGACCTCGATATTCAAAGTTTCTTGCGAACTGTTGGCTTTCGCATTGGCGGGATTGTCGATGATCATGATCTGCACGGGATCGTGGCCCACCGTGCTGGCACCGCTGCAGGTCGCAGCTCCAAGGCTGCCGTTGTCGATGATGTCATTGCCGCTGGCGCCGGTGATGCACAGGTCGATTGCGCTGGTGGAACCGCCGCTGTTCGGAGCACCGGTCACGTAAGGTTGATCCCATTCCACGACGATCACCACGAACTGGCCCGGAACCATCGGCGGGATGGTCACCGGCAGCATGGTGGTCGTTGCCGTCGGCGATCCGGACGGGGCGAAGTTCAGCAAGTGCTCGCCCGAGTTGGGAGCCGAACTCGAAACGAAAGTAAAATCCGGACTATTGTTGTCGTACGCCAACGTGCCGTTGTTGCCGGCCGAGGAGAAATACGCCACACCGTTGGCTTCCACGCTATTGATGGCTTGCGCCACCAGTCCGTCCTGAAAGAACGGCTCGTCGAAATAGCCGACGTCATCGACGATCACCTTCGCGCCGGCGCCGCCGCTGGCAACGGGCGCTGCCAGCTTGGCGATGCCGTTGGCGAAATCCGCCTCGCTATTTTCGGCGGTGTAAAAAGCCAGACCCGCACCCGGCGCCACATCATGAATGATCTGCATCATCGCACGGCCTTCATCGCCGAAGGGCAACTGAATGGGCGCACCGTAGTTCATGCAGCTCGCCTCTTCGATCACATTGACCGAGGCAGGCAAATCGCCGCTCGCCGTATCATTCGTGGCGGTGGTATTGAATCCGTTGTTGGCATACCCGTTGAGGCCGTTGGCGTTCAGGCCGTTGGCGGCATACACCTGATAGCAGTCGTAGCTGTCGGAAAGCACGCCCACGGTGATTCCCGCGCCGCTGAGCGAGTTATCCGAGCGCACAATGTCGCTGTTCTGCGCATAGTCGCCCTGCGATGTGACCGCGCCGCTACGCGTGCGCATCATTGCCGCGCGCATCGCATGCACCTCGGTCAAGGCGGAGGCGGCGTCCAGTTGATCGACCGGCAGCCAGCCGCCGACATCATTGGAATACTGCGCGGCGCGCTGCAGACCCAATCCCACGAGCGCCGCTTTCAATTTCTGCGGATCGGCCTTGGTGATGGCATCGATGAGCACCAGAGGAGATGAACTGTCGGCCGGACGGCTGAACCTCGCGGCGGGGTTCAAGGCGTGCAAAACCTGAAGCGCCGACTCGGGCCTCAGGCTCCCCACATGGCGCGCAATCTGCGCCAGCGAGGCATCGAATTTCGAGCCGCTCGCGCTGTCGCGTTGCTGTGCGCTGCGGCCGCCGGCAACATGCAGCACCGCGGTGCCGGGTGCATTCGGTCGCAAGTGCATGGGTTGCGTGGGACCGACAGCCGAGACTGCCGAGAGGGCCGTGAGTGCGCTCACGGTCACGATTGCAAAGATACGTAAAGACATCCGTGGTCTCCCTTGACTTGCCACGATTATGTTTCGACCCTAAAGACAGGTTCGCCGGTCAAAAGTTTGCGCCCAATGGTATCAGCAGAATGCGAATTAGGCTGAAGCGTCGTGTTATCGCGACGCTCAACGGCTAACCCGCCTATTTCCAGCCGTTCATCGGATCTTGGTGATGGCAGCCACCTGCAACCCTGCAAAGATTGCGCGGGAAAGCTATATTTCCATGGCCGCCTTAAGCCACGGAGTCAAAGCCATGTCCTCACGATCAATGATCTTTTGCGCCGCGACCGCGTGGGTTTTGAGCGCCGCACCCGCGCTCGCGGCCGATGCCAACGCCGGCAAATTCCTCTTCAAGGAGCGCTGCAGCGTCTGTCACACGGCTGAGTCTGGCGACAACGGCGGCGCGCAGGGGCCCTCATTGATCGGAGTCATGGGACGCGCAGCCGCGAGCGCAGCTCAGTTTTCATACACCTCGGCGCTGCGCGATTCGAAACTGACCTGGGACGGCGCGACTTTGCAACGCTTCCTCGCCGCGCCCGGCGCCGTGGTGCCGGGCACCTCGATGGTGCTCGCGGTGCCTGACGCATCCGATCGCGACAATCTCATCGCCTATTTCCAGAGTGTCGCCAATCAAGCGGCGCCCGCGGCATCATCCATCGCGATACCCGAGAGCAGCGTGCAATCCGCCGATTGGCGCCTGGACGCCCCCGGCCGGGCGCATCGCATCAGCGCGAACTCGCTGCCGCCGCCCTTGGCCACCCCTTCGTCCCGCAATAGCTCATCGGTCGTGCCGAAGCCTCCGGGAGCAGCTTTATCGGTGCCGCCGGGGTTTCACGTCGATACCTTCATCTCGACTCTGAGCGGCCCCCGCAAAATGCTGGTTGCGCCCAACGGCGACATCCTGGTCAGCGAGATGCGGGCGGGACGGGTCACGGTGCTGCATCCCGCGTCGGACGACAGCCGCGTCGCCGGCACTGACGTGTATTTGCAAGGGCTGAAGCTGCCCTTCGGCCTCGCGTTTTATCCGAACGCGCAGCATCCGCAGTGGCTGTATGTCGCGGAGACCAACCGCGTGACGCGCTACCCCTACCAAGTGGGCGACGTAAAGCCGCGCGGCGCGGCGCAAATCGTGGTGGCGAAACTGCCCAGCGGCGTCGGCCACTCCACCCGCGATATCGCGTTTTCGCCGGACGGCAAGCGTCTGTTCGTTTCGGTGGGCTCGGGTTCAAATGTCGCGGAGACGATGTCGAAAAAGACGGCCGCGGAAATCGAGTCGTGGGAAGCGGCTCACGGACTCGGCGCTGCCTGGGATGCAGAGACCGATCGCGCGGCGGTCCTGGAATTCGACGCCGCGACCCCTGCGGCGCCGGGCATCTACGCCAGCGGCATTCGCAACTGCGTGAGCCTCACGGTGCAGCCGGCCAACGGTGCCCTGTGGTGCACCACCAATGAACGCGATGCGCTGGGGGATGATCTCGTACCCGATTATTCGGCGCGGGTGAAGCGCGGCAGCTTTTACGGCTGGCCGTGGTACTACATCGGCTCGAACGAAGATCCGCGCTTGAAGGGCGAGCGGCCCGATTTGGCGGGCAAGGTATCGGTCCCCGACGTGCTGTACCAGTCCCACTCGGCGGCGCTCAGCATGACTTTTTATAGCGCCAACAACGGAAAATCCGCATTCCCCGAGGCGTTTGTCGGCGATGCCATCGTCGGATTTCACGGCTCCTGGAACCGCAGCTTGCGTACCGGATACAAACTGGTGCGCGTTCACATGAAGAACGGCGAGCCGACCGGCGGCTACGAGGACTTCTTAACGGGCTTCGTGGTGGACGACGCGCATGTGTGGGGCCGCCCGGTCGCAACCGCGCAACTCGCCGATGGCTCGCTACTGATGAGCGAGGACGGCGGCAACATGATCTATCGTATTTCGTATGCGCGCTGATGCGTACTCGCGCTGCTGCGTGCGCGAGCCGAAGTAAAGCGCTGCGCGCCGAAATAAACGCTAGAGAAAGTCCGCGTCGTCGTACAGCAATTCCAGTTCGTCGACTTTGAGCGCGGCGCTATGTGCGCCGGCCAGAATATGCCGTGCGACCAGCAGGCTGATCCGCGCGAGGTCGCGCGCCGCGGCGCGCGCCCTTTCCTTGTCTGCGTTCTGCAGCAGCAGATCGGAACCTTGCGCGAGCCCCGCGGCCACGGTCGCGGCGAGTTGCGCCAATTGGTGTTCGTTGTACTGCATGTTGAAATGCGTTTTGGCTTTTCTTGCGGTGAAGCTTATGCGATCGAATGTTCGAGCGCGCTAACATAAAGCAGTTTTACGCGCCTTCCCGCTCATCGCCGCGAGGACTTTGATCGCTGTAATCCAAGTGCAGGTAGTCTGGATTGAAGAACGACAGCTCTTTCAGCGCTTCGAGGTCTTGAATCGTCAGCATCCCGGCCTCGAGAGTGATCAGCTTCTGGCGCCTCAATTCCTGCAGCGTCCGATTGACGTGAACCGAAGACAATCCCAGCGTCTCCGCCAGTTCGACTTGCGTGAGGGGCAGAGTACAGGAGTTGCCCTCGTTCAAGCCCACGGCCCGGAAGCGGTACAGCAGTTCGCAAAAAAGATGCGCCATCCGCTCGAGCGCATTGCGCTGCCCCACATTGACGATCCATTCGCGCGCGATCGCTTCCTCCACCAGCGTCGACCACCACAATGCCCGCGTCAAAGTCGGATAATTGTGGGTCATTTTCAAGATGTTCTCCGGAGATATCGTCGCAACCTTCGAGGCAACCACCGCGCCGATGGAGTGGTCCATGCGCTTCAAAATGAACACCCGCAAATCGCACAGATCGCCGGGCACGAAATAGGCAACGATCTGGCGCCGTCCGTCTTCCAGCACCTTGTAGCGGCAGGCAAAGCCTTCCAGCAGCAATTTGACGCCGCCGGTGCGATCGCCCTGCGAGATGACATCTTCGCGGGCGGCGAATTCGCGCACGTCGAGCGTGCTCGCCTCGACCAGGTTGGCTTCTTCCTCGGACAAATGGGTGAAGTTTGCAAGTTTACGCAGCAATGGGTTATTCATGTTGAAGCAGCACCTCGCCGATGGGCAACTCTACTGCGCAAAGTATCCCGTGGCTCAAATATAGCAAGTCGCCCTCCCCGCGCAACTCGCTCGCGATCAAGCGCTTCAGGATCTGCGAACCGCAGCCCGGCTTGCGCCGCTGCGCCGGCGGCATCCGCACCCTTGAGGCGGATTGCCGGACCGTCGACGCCGATTCCCGAACGGTGGAGGCGATGGACCGTCAACTCATCGAGCACCAGAGATTCCAAATCGGTGCCGGCGCCGATCGGAGTGCGTGCCGCCCGCGGCTCATTGCGCTACTCTTGCATCATGTTCAAGCGAATACCGCCGGCTTTCCTGCTTGCGCCCTGCCTGCTGGCGCATGCGGCCGCACCCCTTGCACTCGAATCCGACCATGGAATGGTGGTGACTTCCGAGCACCTGGCTTCGGATATCGGCGCGGCAATCTTGCGCCAGGGAGGCAACGCAGTCGATGCCGCGGTGGCGGTCGGTTATGCGCTGGCGGTCGCGCATCCCTGTTGCGGCAATCTCGGCGGCGGCGGATTCATGCTCATTCATTTCGCCGACGGCAAAAACACCTTCATCAATTTTCGTGAACGCGCGCCGCTGGCCGCGCGCGCCGACATGTTCCTCGACGCACACGGCAAAATTGTCGGCAACCGCAGTCTGAACGGTTATTTGGCGGCGGGCGTTCCCGGAACGGTCATGGGCCTGGAGACGGCGCGGCAGAAATACGGGACGCTCGCGCGGGAAGTCTTGATCGCGCCGGCCATCGAGCTCGCGGCGCAAGGGTTCGTGCTGACCCGGGGCGATGTCGACGTGCTGGCCGAAGGAACCCAGGACTTCCGCGATCAGCCCAACGTTGCTGCGATATTCTTGAACCACGGCGAACCCTACGCGCCCGGGGATCGACTGAAGCAAAATGACCTCGCGGCCACGCTGCGCGCAATCAGCAGCGGCGGGGCCGAAGCTTTCTACCACGGCGCCATACCCGCGGCAGTTGCCGCGGCGTCGCGTGCGCACGGCGGTTTATTGACGGCCGAGGACTTTGCAGCGTACAGCGTGACCGAATCGGCGCCCATCGATTGCTCGTACCGCGGTTACGCGATCGTTTCCGCGCCGCCGCCGAGTTCCGGCGGCATCACCTTGTGCGAGATGCTGCAGGTGCTGGAAGGCTACCCGCTCAAGGCGATGGGTTTTCACTCCAGCAGCGCCGTTCACGTCATGACTGAGGCGATGCGCCATGCCTATCGCGACCGAAATACCTACCTGGGCGATCCGGCGTTCGTCGACAATCCAAGCGCGCGCCTGTTATCGGCGCAATATGCGCAATCGATCCGCGCGCAGATTCAACCGAAGCGCGCCACGCCCTCCGCCGCCCTGCAGGGACTCGCAGCAGGCGACGAGCACGCCACCACCACGCACTATTCGGTCATCGATCGCCTGGGCAACGCGGTCGCGGTCACCTATACCATCAATGACTCCTTCGGGGCCAAGGTGATCGCGGGCGATACGGGATTCTTTTTGAACGACGAAATGGACGACTTCACCGCCAAGCCTGGCGTGCCGAATGTGTTCGGACTGGTTCAGGGCAAGGCCAATGCAGTCGCGCCGGGCAAGCGGCCGTTGAGTTCCATGACGCCGACGCTGGTGTTCAAGGATGGCAAACCGGTTCTTGTGCTCGGAACGCCGGGCGGCTCGAGAATCATTACCACGGTGCTCGAAGTCATCGTCAACGTGATCGATCACGGCATGACGCTGCAAGAAGCGATCGATGCTCCCCGCATCCATCATCAATGGCTGCCGGACACGCTCGGGGCGGAGCCCTTTGCTCTTTCCGCCGACACGGTCGAGGCGCTCGGCGCCATGGGTTACAAGATCGTGCCGCTGGAAAATTGGGGGTCAGGCAACGCGGTTGAGGCCATCGGCATTGCGCCCGCGGCTGCCGCAGCCGCCAAGGCGCTGCAGTTTCCGCGCCCCGCGCTCTTTTACGGCGCGAACGACTCGCGCGCGCCGGCGGGCTCCGCCGCGGCACCCTGAATTCGCCGTGAGCATCGACGCCTTATTTCCGACCCTGGTCTATTCGTCCTCCTTGCAGCGCGGCGATTCGGCCGGCTTCAACCGTCAGCTGTTGAAGGAATGCCGGCAGCTGCGCCTGGACGATGCGGCCGGCCGGCGCTGGTCCCGGCAAAATTATCCGGGCGGCTACACTTCTTACGGATCGGCGCACCGTCTGCAGACGGTGTCTCCGACCTTCGAGGCGCTGCGCAGAAAACTGGCGCGCCACGTCGACGCCTTCGTCCGGGCGGTCGAGTGGGATTTGCGGGGCCGCAAGCTGGAGATGACCGACTGCTGGGTCAATATCATGCCGCACGGCACGGTGCACACCCTGCACCTGCATCCTCACTCGACCTTGAGCGGCACCTACTACGTACAGGTGCCGAAGGGATCTTCCGGCATCAAGTTCGAGGATCCGCGCCTGGATCGATTCATGGCGGCGCCGCGGCGCTCGGCGCGCGCGCGGCGCGGATCGCGTCCCTGGGTCACATATCAAGCGGCTGCGGGAAGACTGCTGTTGTTCGAGAGCTGGCTGCGGCACGAAGTGCCGCCCAACGCCGTCAAGGCCGAGCGAATCAGCGTAAGCTTCAATTACAACTGGTTCTGAACGCGAAGGATTATTGAATGTCGGCAAAAGCTTCGGATGCGACCATGGCGGTTTTTCTGGACCTCGAGAACATCGCGCTCGGTGCGCGCGACGCAAAATATCCAAGTTTCGACATCGAAAAAGTGCTCGAGCGTCTCTTGCTCAAAGGGCACATCGTGGTAAAAAAGGCCTATTGCGATTTCGAGCGCTACAAGGACTTCAAGCGCGGCTTGCACGAAGCGGCCTTCGAACTGATCGAGATTCCGCATGTAAGGCAGTCGGGCAAGAATTCCGCGGACATCCGCATGGTCGTCGATGCCTTGGATCTGTGCTACACCAAGGGCCACGTCGATACCTTCGTCATCTTGAGCGGCGACTCGGATTTCTCCCCCTTGGTCAGCAAGCTGCGCGAGAACGCCAAAACCGTCATTGGCGTCGGCGTCAAGAATTCCACTTCGGATCTGTTCATCAACAATTGCGATGAATTCATCTATTACGATGACCTGGTGCGCAAGGAGCCGAAAGCGCGCCGGCGCGGCGCGGCTGCGGCGCCGGCCCACTCCGCCGCCGATAGCGCGCCGCCCGAAAAGAAGGGACCTGCCCTGAGCGAGGCCATGGAGTTGATCGTCGACACGCTGGAGGCTTTGACGGAAGAACGCGGCGGCAGCGAACCTATCTGGGGTTCGATGATCAAACAGGCGATCAAGCGGCGGCAACCCGGTTTCAACGAACGCTTCTATGGCTTCAGATCGTTCAACGACATGCTGAGCGATGCGGAAAAGCGCGGATTGCTGCACTTGAGGCCGGATGAGAAGTCCGGCGGCTACACGGTGCAGATCGTCGACCGGCCCGGCATGCGCCAGGCTCTGGATTAAAAGCCGCGGGCGCCGAGCCGCCCTTGAAGTTGATGCGGGCGCCCGCATTAGACTTCAATGAATATTACCCGTCGAAACTCCTGGATGTGGGCGGAGGCTTGCGCGCTGCTCGAACAGGCCGAGCGCAAGCATCGGCATTTCTTCGACCTGACCGGCGCCCCTACACGGCCTGTTTGGGAACCCCCGGCCGATATTTTCATGGACGGCGCGCACGTGCATGTCGTGGTGGCGCTGCCTGGGGCGCGGATCGATGAGGTGACCGTGCAGCTGAACCCGGCCGGCTTGCAAATCGACGCGACCGTATCGTCTCCTGCTTTGAGCGCTGCCGTGAACATCGTGCGGCTGGAAATCCCTTATGGCCGCATGCACCGGCGCATTGAATTGCCGCCGGGCCGCTACACGCTGACCGAGCGCAGTTTGAATCACGGCTATTTGCAGTTGCACCTGACGAGGCAACCCGTATGAGCACCGGCGAAGACGTCTTGATTATCCTGCCCGTGCGCGAGGCCGTGTTGTTCCCCGGTGTCGTGCTGCCGATTGCGATTTCGGGCAAGGCCTCCCTCGCTGCGGCGCAAGAGGCGGTGCGCACTCAGCGCCGCGTCGGTCTGCTGCTGCAAACGGACGCGAAAGCCGAGGATGCCACGCCGGAATTGCTGCATCGCGTCGGTACCTCGGCCTCGATCGTGCGATTCATCACCGCGGCTGATGGCTCGCATCACCTCATAGCCCAGGGCGAGGAGCGCTTCACGCTGCTCGACTATGTGAGCCGCGAGCCTTTTCTGGTTGCGCGCATCGACCGGCACAAGGAAACCACCCCCTTCGATCAGGAAATTGAAGCTCGCGGCGTCAATCTGCGCGAGATGGCGATCGAAGCCGTGCAGCTTCTGCCGCAGGCGCCTGGGGAATTGATCAACGCCATTCGCAACATCGAATCCGTCCCTGCGCTCGCCGACATGATCGCGAGCTTCATGGACCTGAAGGCCGCCGACAAACAGGACATTCTCGCGACCTTTGATCTGAAGGCCCGGCTGGATCGGGTTCTGACGCTGCTCGGGCGGCGCATCGAGGTGTTGAAAGTCTCGCGTCAAATCGACGAAAAAACCCGCGAGGCTTTCGATGACCGGCAGAAGGAGGCCGTGTTGCGCGAACGGCTGCACCAGATTCAGAAGGAACTGGGCGAAACCGAGGGGTCCAAGTCCGAGTTGGCGGACCTCCAGCAAGCGATCAAAGATGCGGGCATGCCGCCGGATGTCGAAGAGCAAGCGCAGCGCGAACTCAATCGGCTGGAGAGGATGCCGGAACAGGCGGCCGAATACTCGATGACCCGCACCTACCTGGAATGGCTGCTCGCCATGCCCTGGGCCAAGCTCGATCCCGAGCAGGTCGATATCGAGCAGGCGCAAAAAATACTCGACGACGATCATTATGGCCTGGCCAAGATCAAGCGCAGGATTCTCGAATTTCTCGCCGTGCGCAAGCTCAATCCCGAGGGCCGCAGCCCCATTCTCTGTTTCGTGGGACCGCCGGGCGTGGGCAAGACCTCCCTGGGCCAGAGCATTGCCAAAGCCATCGGCCTTAAATTTGGCCGGGTCAGTTTGGGCGGCGTGCACGATGAAGCGGAAATTCGCGGCCATCGGCGCACCTACATCGGCTCGCTGCCCGGCAACATCGTGCAGGCCGTGCGCAAGGCCGGTCGACGCAATCCGGTTCTGATGCTCGATGAGGTCGATAAGCTCTCGGCGAGCTATCAGGGGGACCCGTTCTCGGCGCTGCTCGAAGTGCTGGATCCCGAGCAGAACAATACTTTCCGCGACAATTACCTGGGCGTGCCCTTCGACTTATCGAAGGTATTGTTCATCGCCACCGCCAATGTGCTCGATTCGATTCCGGCGCCGTTGCGCGATCGCATGGAAATCATCGAGCTCACCGGCTACACGGAAGAGGAGAAGCTGCAGATCGCACGCCGCTACCTGCTCACGCGTCAGCTGAAGGCCAATGGGTTGTCGGAAGGTCAGTTGCAGCTGTCCGACGATGCCCTGCGGCGTGTCATTGCCGAGTACACCCGCGAGGCCGGTGTTCGCAACTTGGAACGGCAGATCGGCGCACTATTGCGCAATGCCGCGGTGACCATCGCGTCGGGGGACGCAGCCAGTGTCTCGATCGACGCGGCGGCGGTGCAGCGCATCCTGGGCGCGGCGCGCTTCGAGAGCGACGTGGCTCTGCGCACCAGCGTGCCCGGCGTCGCGACCGGCCTCGCCTGGACGCCGGCGGGCGGCGATATTCTGTTTATCGAAACCAGCCGCGTGCGCGGCAGCGGCAAGCTGATCTTGACGGGGCAGCTCGGCGAGGTCATGAAAGAGAGCGCCCAAGCCGCGGTCACCTTGATCAAGTCGCAAGCCGACCGGTTAGGAGTCGATCCCGCCGTGCTCGACAACAGCGATTTGCACATTCACGTGCCGGCGGGTGCGATTCCGAAGGATGGGCCCAGCGCCGGGGTCGCCATCGCCACCTCCCTGGCCTCGCTGCTGACTCAGCGCACGGTCCGCGCCGACATCGCCATGACGGGCGAAATCAGCCTGCGCGGCGTGGTGATGCCGGTGGGCGGCATCAAGGAAAAATGCGTGGCTGCCGCGCGCGCCGGCATTCGCACCGTGATACTGCCGGCGCGAAATCGCCGCGATCTTGAAGATATTCCGGACAGTGTGCGCACCGCTCTTGAATTCGTTTGGGCAGAAAGGATCGAGGACGTGCTCGCCCGAGCGCTCGAGGGCGCGAGCGCCCAGCGGGCCGCCGCCTAAGTCAGAATCGCGATCACCGCTCCCGGTTCCAACCGGGCTTGCGGTGCTGCGGCGGCTTCGCACCTCAAGGAAAACACGCGGGTTCCGGTTTCCGGGAGCGCGGCGTACAGCGCGTGTGCGCCGAAATGCGCCATGAGGCACCAACGCCTGCCGTTCGCAAGCGGCCATTCCACGCGCAGTACCTGGTCCGCGATCTCGAATCTCCCCGACTGCATGCGCTCCGAGAGGTGCGGCGCCAAGTAATGCCGCCGCAGCGCCAACAACTCGCGGATGAAATCCAGCCGCTCTCGATGCGGCGATGCGAGCCGCTCCGCCCAGCGCAACTTGCTGGCGGCGAAGGAGGATTTAGCGTTGGGGTCGGGGATATGCTGCACGGCAGCGCCGCTTGCAAAGGCCGCAAAGCGCTTGAATTCACGCCGCCGCCCGCTCGATACCGATAGCGCCAGTTCGGGGCCGAAGTCGCAGAAATAGAGGAACGGCGTCGAGGCGGCAAATTCTTCTCCCATGAACAGCATCGGAATCTGCGGCGCGAGCAACAAACACGCGTAAGCGGCGGTAATCAGCCGCGCATCGGCAAACGCTTGGATGCGGGTGCCGAAAGCGCGGTTTCCGACCATATCGTGATTTTGCAAATAGCCCACGAATGCCGCGGGCGGCAGCCGGGCGCTCGGCTCGCCGCGCGCCCGTTCGCGGAAACTGGAATACTCGCCTTGATAAGCGAAACCTTCCGCCAGCGCGCGTCCCAACAGCGCGAGCGGCTGCGCCTTGTAGTCGGCGTAGTAACCATCCGCCTCGCCGCTCAGCAACACGTGCAGTGCGTGATGAACATCGTCGTCCCATTGCGCGGTTGCGATGCACGGCACGCCTTGCGCGTCGCGCTGCAGATAGCGCGCTTGATTGGCATTGTTTTCGAGAATCAAGTGCACCTGGCGCGTCAGTCCCGGCCCCGCGCGAATAGCGGCGGAAATCTCGGCCACGATGTGCCGGCTCGATTGATCTCGCATGGCGTGGACGGCGTCGAGCCGCAGGCCGTCGAAGCGGAACTCTTCGATCCAATACAGCGCGTTGTGCACGAAGAAGTCGCGCACCGTGCGGTTGTCCTCGCCGTCGAAGTTGATCGCGCCACCCCAGGGCGTGCGGTGCGCGGAGTTGAAGAACTCGGGGCAGTAGGCGTGAAGATAGTTTCCTTCCGGGCCAAAATGGTTGTAAACGACGTCAAGCAATACCATCATTCCGAGCTCATGCGCGCGATCGATCAGGGCCTTCAGGTCCGCAGGCGAGCCGTAGCATGGCGCCGGCGCGAAGGGCAACACTCCGTCATAACCCCAATTGCGGGCCCCGGCGAACGCCGCCAGCGGCATGATCTGCAGCCCGCTGACGCCGAGAAGTTTCAAATCCGGCAGATGCGCGCGCGCCGCGGCAAAAGTGCCTTCCGGCGTGAAAGTACCGATGTGCAGCTCATAGAGCACCGCATCCGCCCACGCACGCCCGCGCCACTCGCAGGACTGCCAGACGTAAGACTCCGGATCGACGATGGTGCTGGCCCCGTGAACGCCCTCGGGGTTGCAGCGCGAAGCGGGATCCGGCACAGCGAGTGCACCGCCTTGGCGGGTCTGCACCAGATATCGATAGCTCGCGCCCGCGCAGGCATCGGCGACCTCGATCTCATGCCAGCCGTGAAGTTTTCGCATGGCATGCCGGCTCGGCGCATCGCCATCCGGTCGCGTCAGCTCGAGCGTCGCCGTTGCGCTCGATGGCGCCCACAAACGGAAGCGGGCACCGGCCCCGCGCTCGAGCGCGCAGCCGAAGGGCATCCTGTGATGGAACCGATCGATCAGAGCTCCTTGTCCTTTCGCGGCTGCGGCCACCAGCGCTGCAGCAGCGACGCCGCCCAATCCTTGCCGCCCAGTCCGAACGCCAGGGCGATCGCCAGCATGAGACCGGCGAGAATGATGAGAAAGGTCCGCTGCACGATGTCGCCGCCGACTTCAATCTGGCTCAGGGCGATCATGATGACGAACAGCATGATCACGTATCGCACCAAGCGGCCCAGCACGTCGGCGTCCGCGATGCGGGCGTCGAGGCAGTAATTTTGCACCGCATTGCACACGACGCTCGCGCAATACGAGCCGAACACCATGATCAGCATGGCGATGAACAGCTTGGGAGCGAACAGCACCACGCGGCCCAGCAGATCCGGCAGGTAGGTCAGTCCCATGCCGTTGAATGCCATGATCAGTGCGGCGACGACCACCAGCCAAAAGACCACCACGCCGAACAATACCGTGGTGTCGCCTTGCATGCCGGCTTGCCTCAAGAAATGGTCGGTGCCCGCCCGTTCGGTCAAAACGTTGAAATTGATGGCGCGCAGCGCGCGCTCGACCGCAAAGCGCACGACTTTGGCCAACAGCCAGCCGATGACCACGACGAGCAGCGCCAGCAGCAGTTTCGGCAAGAAAGCGGCAGTCTGGTGCAAAAACTCCCTACTTGCATCCACCAACATATCAATGCTTTGCATGAGAGCCCTCCAGTATCAGCTGCCCCAGTCCAGAACGCCTTGCAACGGGATGCCGACCCAGGTCGGCCGGTTGCCGATTTCGTAGCGCAATTCGTAAAGTGCCTTTTCAATTTCGAACAAGCCCAGCAAACCCTGTCCGGGTTGCAGTGCGTCGTATGCGGCCGTCTCGCGCGCGGCCGAATCGTAGGCCGCCAGGAACGCGCTGCGCGCTTCGAGCTCCCAACTTCTGGCGAGCGGCGTCAGTCTCGCCGCCTCCGCTTCGTTGTGCGCGACGCTGCGCAGGGCGCTTTGCTGCACGTAGCCGAAAGAACGCATCATCCCGGCAACGTCGCGCAGCGGCGAATGTTTCGCGCGCCGCAGCTCCAGGCTGTGGCCCGGCTCGCCCTCGAAATCGATGATGATGAAATCATTGCGGGTGACCAGAACCTGCCCCAGGTGATAATCGCCATGGATGCGGATTTTTTTGCCGGACGGCGTCGCCGCCGCGGCGCACTCCTCGATGCGCTTCATGATTTGTGCGCGCAGCGCGAGCACCGCCTGAGCGCGCTCGCGGTCGGCCGCGGGCACCGCATCCCTCGCCGCCAGCAGGTCCAGCACGCCGCGCGCTTCCTCCTGGGCCCGCTGGCGGTAGGCGTCGATGTCCGCTTGCAGCAGCGCCTGGGGCGAAAATGCCGGGTCGCTGCTCGGGCCTGCGAGCGCGCGGTGCAACTCCGCGGTACGCAGCGCCAAGACGCGAATGAGCGCGAGGTAAGCCTCGTGCGCGTTGGGCGGAGGCGGGTCGCTGGCCGGGGTGGTGCGGTATTGCTCGAGATGGCGGCGCAGATATTCAAGCGAGTAAGTCCAGCCGTCGCCTTGATTGGCCACATAGGCCTGCAGCATCGCCAGCAATCTCGCCTGCCCATCGTTGGCAACGTACTCGAGCACGCCGGCCAAGGGCGCGCAATTCGCAAAGTGAACCACCTCGGTGAGATACAGGCCCATTTCGAGTTCCGGATTCATCCCGACGTGCAGCCGGCGATAGCCTTTGAGCATCAGCCGCTCGCGCAGGTCGACGATGGTGTTGGAGCTGGACCCGCGCGGCCTCTCGACCGGTAAAGCTTCGAAGTCCGGGCCCGCAATCGCGGCAAACTTAAGCGTGGGCCTGAACCGCAGTTTGCCGGCGGACATCGGAATTTCGCGGCTCGCCGCCATCGCCGCGACCACCGCGCGGCAGAACAACTCGTCCGCAAAGGCGTCGCCCATCACCCCCACATTGGACTGCTGACGAACCTTCGCCACGGCGGAGGTCGAGAGATTTTTTACGCGCTCATCCTCGCGCTCTTCCCAGGCCAACCCCAAGGGCAAAAAGTAGTTGGCGCGCGGCTCCGTCCCATCGAGTTCGACCAGCGCCATGAGCCAGGACACCTTGCCTTCCTGCCACAGCACTTGTTCCGTAACCCGTGCCCGTTCGATCGGCGTGCCCTTCGCCGCGTACCAGCGCTGCGTTTCGATGAAGCGCGGCAGCGTGTCGGTTTCGAATTGCAACCGGGTCTTCTCGGCCATGCCGATGCGCCAGGGCACGACGCGTTCGCGAAACAAGCTCAACCATCCGTCGAACAGCACCAGCACCGGCCTCTCATCCACCGGGACGATCTGCTCATGCCAGGAAGGAACCGCCGCGTCGGTGGCCAGCCGGAACCAATAGAACCCATAGCCTGAAATGGTCAGCAGGTAGGGCAACTCGCCGATCGGCGGAAACGCGGTTCGGCCGAGCATTTCCACCGGCACGCGGCCCTTGAATGGGACGAGATTCAATTCGACCGGTTGCGCGGAGCGCGACAGATTTGCAACGCACAGGACCGTGTCCTCGCCGAACTCGCGCAGGTACGCCAAGATCTTGCGGTTGCCGGGACGAAGGAAGCGGCGCGACCCGCGTCCGAACGATTGGGTGGTTTTGCGCACCGCCAGCATGCGCTTGGTCCAGCTCAATAACGAACTGGGATCGCGCGACTGCGCTTCGACATTGGTCGATTCGTACCCATACACCGCGTCCATGATGGGCGGCAGGTACAGCCGCTGCGGATCGGCGCGCGAGAATCCGGCATTGCGGTCCGGGCTCCATTGCATCGGCGTGCGCACGCCGTTGCGGTCGCCGATGAAGAAGTTGTCGCCCATGCCGATCTCGTCGCCGTAGTAGAGAATCGGCGAACCCGGCATGGACAAGAGCAGGCTGTTCATCAGCTTGATCCGGTCCATATCGTTCTCCATCAAGGGCGCAAGACGCCGGCGAATCCCCAAATTGATGCGCGCCTGATGATCCGCGGCGTACGTCGTGTACATGTAATCGCGTTCCTTGCTGGTCACCATCTCCAAGGTCAGCTCATCGTGATTGCGCAGGAAAATTGCCCACTGGCAGCTGTCCGGAATGTCCGGCGTCTGCTGCATGATTTCGATGATCGGATAGCGATCCTCCTGCGCGATCGCCATGTAAATGCGCGGCATCAACGGGAAGTGATAGGCCATGTGGCACTCATCGCCGTCGCCGAAGTATTCGCGCACATCTTCAGGCCATTGATTGGCCTCGGCCAGCAGGAAGCGATTCCGATACGAGGAGTCGATGGCCGCGCGCAGCTGCTTGATGACCGCATGGGTTTCGCGCAGATTCTCGTTGTTGGTGCCCTCGCGCTCCACCAGATAGGGAATCGCATCGAGCCGAAACCCATCGACTCCCATGTCGAGCCAAAACCGCATGATTTTGAGAACCGCCTCCAGGACCTGCGGATTGTCGAAGTTCAGATCCGGCTGATGGCTGAAGAAGCGGTGCCAGTAGTACGCTTTCGCCTGCGGATCCCAGGTCCAATTCGATACTTCCGTATCGGTGAAGATGATGCGCGTGCCGAGATATTTCTGATCCGTCTCGCTCCACACGTAGAAATCGCGCAGCGCCGAGCCCGCGGGCGCGCGGCGCGCGGCCTGAAACCACGGGTGCTGATCGGAGGTGTGGTTGATGATCAGTTCGGTGATCACCTTGAGGCCGAGGCGGTGCGCTTCCTCGAGCATGTCGCGAAAGTCATCGAGGGTGCCGAATTGCGGATGCACGTTTTGGTAGTCGGCAATGTCATAGCCGTCGTCCTTCAGAGGCGAGGGGTAGAAGGGCATCAACCAGATGGTATTGACGCCCAGGTCGCGGATGTAGTCCAGCTTGGAAGTCAGGCCCTTGAAGTCGCCAATGCCGTCGGCATTGGAATCGAAAAACGACTTGACGTTGACCTGATAGATGACGGCATCTTTGTACCAAAGCGCATCATCGGCGCTGATGCCGGTCGGCGGCGTTGATTCCAGAACCGGAACTTGGACGTCGTTCATCGAGGGGCCTGTCCGAATATTCCGCGTGAGCTGCGTTGGCTATGGCGCATCATAGGTAATAGTCGAAATCCCGCTCGCTGCGTACCCGCCGGCGCAATCTAAAGACGTGAGCCGGCGTGCGCTGCGGGTCCAACAGCACATAGTTGTACCGGCCCCGCCATATATAGCGCTGATCGCTCAACAAATCATGCACCTGGTAGGGCTGATCGGGATCGAACTTCAGGGCGCCGACATCCAGGTCGACCCAGCCCGACTGCGGATGGTGCGGATCGAGGTTGACGACGGTGAGAATCACATTCGAACTGTCCGCATCCGCTTTCAAATAGGCGATCAACTGATCATTGTCGATTTTGCAAAAATTCAGCCCGTTGTCGGATTGCAGCGCGCTATTTTCCCGCCGAATACGGTTCATGCGCGCGATCAACGACCACAAGCTGTCGGGCTGCTGCAAAGTCCAATGCCGCAGCTGATACTTCTCCGAATCGCGATACTCCTCGCTGCCGGGTTCACGCGGCGTGCTTTCCATCAGTTCGTAAGTCGGTCCATAAATGCCGTAATTCGAGGACAGAGTCGCGGCAAGAATCAGTCTTGCGGCATACATCGGGCGCAAGCCCGACTGCAGCGTCTCGGGCAGGATGTCGGGGGTATTCGGCCATACATTGGGGCGGTAGTACTGCCGGCCCGGACCCAGACTTAGATCGTTGAAATAATCGGTCAGCTCCTGTTTGGTATTGCGCCACGTAAAATAGGTATACGACTGGGAGAACCCCAACTTGGCCAGGCGGTGCATGACTTTTGGCCGGGTAAAGGCCTCGGCCAGATAAATGACATCCGGATGATCGCGTTTGGTGGCGCCGATGAGCCACTCCCAGAAGGCGAAAGCCTTGGTATGCGGGTTGTCGACGCGGAATATCTTGACGCCGCGGCCAATCCAGAAGTCGACGACGCTTTTCAGTTCGGTCCACAAGGCGCGCCAATCGCTCGTTTCGAAATCGAACGGATAGATGTCCTGGTATTTCTTCGGCGGATTCTCGGCATATTGCACGCTGCCGTCGGGCCGATGCTTGAACCATTGCGGGTGCTGCGCCACATAGGGGTGGTCGGGAGCGCATTGAAACGCAATGTCCATGGCGATTTCGATGCCGAGAGCCCGCGCAACGTTCAGCAGGCGGTCGAAGTCATCGAACGTGCCGAGCTGCGGCAGTATGTCCTTATGGCCGCCTTCGGCGGCGCCGATGGCCCAGGGACTGCCGACATCGCCCGGCTTGGCGCGCAGCGCATTGTTCGTGCCCTTGCGGTTGACGCGGCCGATCGGATGAATGGGCGGAAAGTACAGTACGTCGAACCCCATTTCAGCCAGGTACGGCAGCCGTGCCTCGACATCGCTGAATTTTCCGTGCAGCCCGCTTTGCGCCGCGGCCGAACGCGGAAACAATTCATACCAGCTGCTGAACGCCGCGCGCTTGCGATCGACCAACAAATCCAACGTGGCGCTCGCGGCCAGACTCCGATCCGCGTACCTCGCCAGCACTTGCGCGCGTGCCGGATCCAGCGCCAGCGCGCGCAGCGCCATGACATCGGCCGGCGTTTCCTTGAGACTGCCGCGCAGCTGCGCAGACCACTCGGTGAGAATGGCAGCATCGCTGCCAGCGGCTCGCGCCGCGCCCTGGTCGATGAGCAGAACGCCGGCTTCCACAGCCGCGCGAATATCGGCCGTTTCTTCGCGCCTTTCGAATTCGCGGCGCCAGGACTCGAAATGATCCACCCACGCGACGACGGTGCATCGATAAAGGCCCGGCTGAGGGGGCGCAATTTGCGCCGTCCACACATCGTTAGTGAGCGCGGTCATGTGGATTTCGAATTCGGCCTGGGCAGAGTCGCGGAGTTTCCAGCGCAGCACCACGCGCAGTTTGTCGTGACCGTCGGTGAAGCAATGGGCTTCGATCCCGACAACTTCCCCGGCGATGCGTTTCGCAGGAAACCGCCCGCCATCGACGATCGGCATCACCGCATCGATGACGGCACGCACCCTGCCCTCGTTGATGGATGCCGTGGCATCGCCGGCCGGGGTCGAAGCCTCGAGTTGCTTGGCGGCCGCCTTGCGCCGGGCGCTAGCCACGGCCTTCCCAGCGCAGGATGAGGGTCGAGAGCGGCGGCAGCACGAGGCTCAAGGATTCGACGCGGCCGTGAGAGCCCACGGGTACGGACTCGACCCCGCCCAGGTTGCCCCAGCCGGCGCCGCCGTAGTCGCGCGAGTCGGTATTGATGAGTTCGCGCCAAAATCCGCGTTCGGGTACGCCCAGCAGAAAGTTGGCGCGCGGCACCGGGGTGAAATTGCACACCACCAGGAGCGTCGCGCCCTCGGCCGCCGGCTTGCGCAGGAACGCGATGATGCTCATCTCGGCATTGCCGACATCCACCCATTCGAACCCAGCCGGCGAAAAGTCCACCTCATGCAGCGCCGCTTCGCTGCGGTACACGCGGTTCAAATCGCCGATGAGCCGCTTGACGCCGGCGTGTTCCGGCAGGCCCGACACCCACCACTCGAGTTCGCCTTCGTGCGTCCATTCGCGGCGCTGTCCGAACTCTCCGCCCATGAACAGCAGTTTTTTGCCCGGATGTCCCCACATGTAGCCATACAGCGCGCGCAGATTCGCAAACTTTTGCCAATCGTCGCCCGGCATTTTGCCGATGAGCGAGCCCTTGCCGTACACCACTTCGTCGTGCGAGAGGGGAAGAACGAAGTTTTCGTGGAACGCATAGATCAAGGAGAAAGTCAGTTCGCCATGATGATACTTGCGGTAGACCGGATCCTCTTGCATGTAAGCGAGGGTGTCGTGCATCCAGCCCATGTTCCATTTCAAGCCGAAGCCGAGCCCGCCTATATGCGTCGGTCTCGACACCAGCGGCCATGCGGTCGACTCCTCGGCAATCATGGTCGTGTCCGGATGGTCCCGATACACGGCTTGGTTCAGGATGCGCAGGAAATCGATGGCTTGGAGATTCTCGCGCCCGCCGAATTGGTTCGGGATCCACTCGCCTTCTTTGCGCGCATAATCCAAATACAGCATGGAAGCCACGGCATCCACGCGCAGCCCGTCGATGTGATACTTCTCGAACCAGAAAAGCGCCGAGGAAACCAGGAAACTGCGCACCTCATTGCGGCCGAAATTGAAAATCGCCGAGTTCCATTCCGGATGAAATCCCTGGCGCGCATCCGCGTGCTCATAGAGGTGAGTCCCGTCGAAATACACCAACCCGTGCTGATCGGTCGGGAAATGCGACGGCACCCAGTCGAGAATGACGCCGATTCCGTGGGCATGCAGGTGGTCCACGAAGTACATCAAGTCCTGGGGCGTTCCGTAGCGCGCCGTGGGCGCGAAATATCCCGTGGTCTGGTACCCCCAGGAGCCGTAGAAGGGGTGCTCGGTAATCGGCATGAGTTCCACATGCGTAAATCCGGTTTCTTGGAGATACGCGGCCAGCTCATGCGCCAATTCCCGATAGTTGAGGAATTTGCCGTCCTTGCGTCGCCAGGAACCCACGTGCAGTTCATAAATCGACATGGGGGCGCCCAAACCGTTTCGCGCGGCGCGCGATGACATCCACGCTGCATCGTGCCAGGCGTAATCCAGGTTCCACACACGCGATGCGGTCGCCGGCGGCAGCTCGCAGAAAGTGGCGAAGGGGTCTGCCTTCTCGACGCGGTAGCCGCCCACATGAGAGATGATTCGGTACTTGTACGCCTGGCCGTGCTGCACCCCCGGCACGGTTCCTTCCCAGATCCCGGATTGGTCGCCGCGCGGCGCGAGCCGGTTGCTGCCCGCATTCCAGCCGTTCCAATCGCCGATCACCGAGACTTCCGCCGCGTTGGGGGCCCACACGGCAAAACGCACGCTGCCGCCGTCGGCGTTCGCATGCGCGCCGAGCTCGGCGTACAGCCGCCCGTGCGTGCCTTCGCGAAACAAATAAATGTCTTGGTCGGTCAGCACGGATGCCGGCTCTCTTGATGCAGCATATTCACCTCAGTGTCGCCACGCTGATCAAGGCGCCGCGTAAAGCAGCGTAGGCGTTGCTCTGACCCGATAATGTCGTCGCTCAACCCCTTAAGCGTGTAGGACTTTGCTGGCCCTACCCAGTGCCGAGTGCGCTAAGGCCGCGTGCTAAGGCCGCGTGTCTCGCACCAGTCGATAGCCCACCGCCGTCTCGGTCAGGATGTGCCGGGGCTGAGCCGGGTCGACCTCGAGCTTTTGCCGCAGATGCCCCATGTAAACCCGCACGTAGTGGCCGTCCTCGGAGTGCGCGGGTCCCCACACTTCGCGCAAGATTTGCCGATGAGTGAGCACTTTGCCGGCATTGGCGATGAGCAGGCTCAGCAGCCGAAACTCGATCGGTGTGAGATGAATCGACGCATCGGCCTTGTGCACGGTCCGCAGGTTCAGATCGACTTTGACGTCGCCGAAGGAGAACACCCCATCCGCGCCGGTCCCTGCTTCGAGGTGCCGCCGCGAGGTAGCGCGTACCCGGGCAAGCAATTCTCCGACGCCAAAGGGTTTGGTCAGATAGTCGTCCGCGCCGGCGTCCAAAGCCGCGATTTTGTCCTGCTCGTCGACCCTGGCCGACAAAACGATGACCGGCACCTTCGACCAGCGGCGAAAGTCGTGCAGAAATTGGACGCCGTCGCCATCCGGCAACCCCAAGTCGAGAATGACCAGATCCGGCCTGCGCGTCCGCGCATCCGTCAACCCCTGACGCATCGTTTCAGCCTCATGGACGCTCCAGCCCTCGGTTTCCAACGCGGTGCGCACAAAGCGGCGGATTTGCCGCTCATCCTCGATGAGAATCGCGACCGGCAGCGGCTCAGTCATCGCTTGCCTGCGTTTCAGATTCGATCGCCGGCGGCGGTTCGCCGAGCGGCAGCGTAAAGGTGAAAGTCGCGCCGCCGCCGGGACGCGACGAGGCGGTGATCTTGCCGTGGTGCGACTCGACAATCGCGCGGCAAATGGCGAGCCCCAAGCCGACGCCCGGCGTCGCTGATTCGCGCTCGCCACGCGTGAATTTTTGGAATACCGCCTCCTCGCGTCCGATCGGCAATCCCGGACCGTTGTCGGCGACCGATACGCTGAGCTGATCGCCGATCACCTGCGCGGACAGGGTCACAGTGCTGCCGGGCGGCGTGTACTTGGATACATTTTCAAGCAAATTCACCAGCACGCGTTCGATTGCCACCGCATCGAACTTGACCAGGGGCAAATCGTGCGGCAGTTGCACCAGCACGCTATGCCGCTGCAGCATGGCGCGCGCCGCCACCAACGCCGCGCCCACCACTTCCTCCAGCGGCTGCCACTGCAGATTCAACTTGACCTCACCGCTCTCGATCCGCGCCATGTCGAGCAAATTGCCGACCATGGTGCTCATGCGGCGCGCCTCATCCTGGATCGCGCGCGCGGTTTCCATTTGCTCGCCCGACAGCGGGGGCGCGGTGAGCGACAAGGACTCCGCCAGCCCCACCAGCACGGTCAAAGGCGTGCGCAGATCGTGCGACAGCGCCGCCAGCAGCGAATTGCGCAGCCGCTCGGATTCCATCTTGAGCAGCGCATCCTGCGCGACGCCGACGTAATGGACGCGCTCCAGGGCGATGGCGATCAATGCGGCGAAGGTGTCGAGCAATTGCCGCTGCTCCGGGATTCGCAGCAAGCGCCGGTTGTGCGCCCTCACCGCCAACACGCCGCGCGCCTTGGTCGGCGCGCGCAGCGGAATGTACAGCACGTCGCTGCCCGGCAGCGTGTCGGTGCCGAACCCTGCCGGTTGGCCGCGATCGAACGCCCATTGAGCGGTACCGAACTCGACCGCCAATCCCGCCGCGTTCGACAGCGTGGCGCTCAGTCGGTCGCTGGCGTCCGGCAGCAGCAGTGCGGCGTTGGCTCTGAAGGTGCGCTGAATGGATTCATCGCTGATCTTGACGACCTGCTCGACCTGCACGGCCCCGGACAATTCGCGCGCGAATTCATAGAGCGAGCCGGCGCGCTCCTCACGGTGTGCCGCCACGCGCGCCTGGAAACGCAAGCCCGCGGTCAGCTGGCCGGTGATGAGACCCACCGTCAGCATGATAAAAAACGTCAGCAAGTACTGCACATCGCTCACGGCGAACGAGAGCCGCGGCGGCACGAAGAAAAAGTCGAAGGCGCAGACGCTCAAAACCGCCGCGAACGCGGCCGGACCCCGTCCGAGGCGCATCCCCACCAACACCACCGCCAGAATGAATATGGCCACGATATTGGAATTGTCGAAGTGCTCCGCCAGCGGTATCGACAGCAGCGTCACCGCCACACAGGTGATCGCAGCCCACAAATAGCGCAGACGCTTGAACTTGCTGCGGCGGCTGGACTCCAGGTCGGCCGCGGGCGGCAACGGCGCACGCTCGCGGATGCTTTCCCTGGCGGAATTCTCCGTGCGGCCGATTTCGATCAAATCGATGTCGGGCGCGAGCATCGCGAGCTTCTGGCCGCTCGATCGCTGCCACGGCCACAATCGCCTGATGGGATCGCGTCCGATCACCAGCTTGGACAGATTATTCTTGCGCGCATAGCCCACGATGCTTTCGGCAATCTGTGCATTCGCAATGACCGCCGTGGTCGCGCCCAATTGCTGCGCCAAATTCAAGTTGGCGAGGATTTTCTCGCGCTTCGCCGGCGCCAAGCGCTGCAGGGTCGGCGTTTCGACATAGATGGCGTGCCACTCGGCGCTCAACTGGCCCGCCAAGCGCGCCGCGGCGCGAACCACGCGCTCCGCGTCGGCATCCGGACCCACGCAGGTCAACAGTGCGGTTCCGGTCTTCCAAACAGATTCGATCGATCGATCGACCCGATAGGCCTGGACGTCGCCCTCGATACGATCCGCGGTGCGCCGCAGGGCGAGTTCACGCAAGGCCATCAAATTGCCTTTGCGGAAAAAATTCTGCGCCGCATGCTCGGCTTGCTGCGCGACATACACCTTTCCGGCTTTCAGCCGCGCCAGCAGCTCATCCGCGGGGATATCGACCAGCACGACCTCATCGGCGGCGTCGAATACCTTGTCAGGAACGGTTTCCCAAACGCGGACATTGGTAATCCCACCGATCACGTCGTTGAGACTTTCCAGATGCTGCACGTTCAGCGTGCTGAACACGTCGATGCCCGCCGCGAGCAATTCGTCGACATCCTGCCAGCGCTTCGGATGACGCGTCCCGGTTACGTTGGAATGCGCCAATTCGTCGACCAGAATCAATTGCGGGTGGCGTGCGAGCGCCGCGTCCAAGATCGAATTCGAACAGCGTGTTGCCGCGATACTCAATGGCTTTAGGCGGCAAAACTTCCAACCCCTCGAGCAGCGCGGCAGTCTCCGCGCGGCCGTGGGTTTCGACCGACGCCGACCAGCACCGCGCGACCCTCGCTCGCCAGCTTGCGCGCCGCGATCAACATCGCGTAAGTTTTGCCCACGCCGGCCGACGAGCCGAAATAGATCCGCAGCTTGCCGCGCCGCGCCGCCAGTTCCTGGCGGTTGACCTTCGCGAGCAGCAGGTCCGGATCGGGGCGTTGGTCGGTCGGTGTTGCCATCGAACGCTATTCTGCGCGATCTGCCGCGCGATTGACCGCCCTTGGCGTCTGCCCTTTAAAATTTGACCATGACACCGGCGCCGACCACGACTTCCCGCGTACGCAGATCCGGAAACCAATCATTCGCAGTGCAGTTACCTGTGTTGGGATCCGCGCCACCGCCGACACAGCTGCCCGGCGTTCCGGTGTTGCCCCCGGGAGGCGTCACGCCGCCCGAACCCGACCAGTACGGCACGCTGGAATGCCGAAAGGTCGCCTCGGTCCACCAGGTAATCCAATCCTTGGGCATGTACTGCAGATTGAGCTGCGTGTCCCATTGATAGAGCTTCTGGCCCGGCTGCTGGGTGAAGTAGGGCGAACCGCTGGCGGCGGTTGCGCCGTTGATGGGCGGCGTCAGCGCTAGGTAGCGGCCCGGGTTGTTCATGAAGCCGCCGCCGATCGTCACGGCATACAGATCATTTCGGAACCAGGTCCGATCGTAGAGCATCATGCCAAAGAAATTGTCCTTGTTCGGGCCGCCCGTACAACTGATACCGCCGCCGTACTGACATCCAATATCCACCGTGTAGCTAAAGGCCATTTTCGAGACACCCGCACCGCCGTTGCCGTGCGCGTCGTAGTACTTCACCAAGACGCTGTCGTCTTCGTGGATGCGCTTCACCCGAGAATAATCGATCGGCGGTCCTGCTCCCACCAAGGAGCCGGCCGGAGCATTGGGACCGCCGCCGTTTTGCGGCTGGCAGAGCGTGTCGGTGGTACCGCGGGCCGCGTTGCCCTGTGGCCTGGCAGTTCAAATTGTCCTGTCCGATGGAATAGCTGTTGAAGACCAGCTTAAGGAGTCGTTCGGGATCCACAGATATCTGGCCGCCGAATCCCGGTTTGCTGTTGAACTTGGCATAGGATTGCCAGCCATTGATCAGCCACGGCTCGATTTTCAAATTCTGCGTCGGCCACCACTGCACGCGCAGTCCGTTGAAAAACCAGGGCGTGTTGGACGAGACGAACGAGGGCTGGTAGGTCCAGTTGTCATAGTTGTAATAGCTGAACAGTCCGATGTAGGAGACGAACACGCCCACATCCACATTCAGGCCGTGGTTCACGTCGAAGTGATACCCGGCATTGGCCTCCGAGAAATATCGGTAAGCATTCTGCAGGTCCCATTGACCGACCGCGGAACTCGCGTCGTTGCGCGGCGTGGTCGTGGCGAACATGCCGAACATCGACAGAAATCGGGCTTTGACGTTATCCCAATGGAAATCCCCGCCGAAGCTTACTTGTTCGATCTGGAATTCCCCGGAGCGGAACTCCTCGGTAGATCCCACGATCGTGTGGTCCTGCGGGTGGTTGAGACTTTGCAGATAGTTCATGTCGAAGCGGATTTCCGGCGTGAAGAACTTCGTATCGAAGATCGGCGCCTTTTCGCGCGGGGTGCCGTTCATCCAGCCGACGTAGCCAACCTGCGCCCAGGGAGTCTTGGTGTCGACTTCGGGGCCGGCCTCCGGCGCCTGAAGAGCTTCGGGCACGGTCGCCGCGGCCGTCGCAGCGGCGGCCGTCGGCGCAACCGGCGCGCGGAGCGGCCGGCTGCGCGGGTGCGGCCGCAGGCAGTGCAGGCGCGGAACCGAGGGCCGCAGCTGCCGCGCTCGGAATGGACATCACCACGTCGTAGCGCGTGGCCCTGCCCGCGACGACCTGCAAGGACGGCACCGTGACAGGCGGGTAACCGTCGAGCTGCAAAGCAAGCGACCACGCGCCCGGCGGAAGGTCTGCGAAGGAGTACACGCCATCGTTGCTCGACAGCGTTGCGCGAATGGCGCCGCCGCCGGCTCGGACCGCGGTGATGGTCGCACCGGTCACTGGAACCTTGTCGGAATTTCTGACGATGCCGACGATTGCTCCGGGCGACGCTTTGAGCGTCGCTGCCGAAGGTTCAGCGGCATGGCTCACCGCCGCCGTGAGCCCGATGGCCGCCATCGATATCAGAATTCTTTGCCAAGAGTTTTGAGTTTTCATACAGCTATCCTTGAGCTTCCTCGTCGATCCGTTGCGTTCAGTGCACCCGATCGAGCGCAAGATTGAGTTCGAGTACATTGACCCGACGTTCACCGATGATGCCGAACAAGCGCTCCCGCACGTGCGCATTGATCAACGCTTCAACCTGAGTGGGTTCGAGATGGCGTGCGCGCGCGACGCGCGCAGCCTGGTATTCCACGGCGGCCGGGCTCACGTCGGGATCGAGGCCGCTGGCCGATGCGGTCACCAGATCGACCGGGATCGGCCGCCGGTTGTCCGGGTCTGCAGCGCGCAGCGCTTTGGCATTCGCGTTCACCGCCTCGATCAGAGCGGGATTGAGCGGTCCCAAGTTCGAGCCCGTCGAGGCCGCGCCGTTATAGGGCTGAGGGGTGGTGGCGGAAGGGCGGCCCCAGAAATACTTGGGGTCCGAGAAGCTTTGGCCGATCAGCGCCGATCCGATCAGTTTGCCATCCCGATAGGTCAAACTACCGTCGGCTTGATGCGGGAACGCCACTCTTGCCGCGCCCGCGATAACCAGCGGATACACGATCCCGAGCAGCAGGGTCATGAGGGCAAGAAGGCTGACCGCGGGCCGAAAAAATTTTGAGAACATGTCTTTTCTCCTCAAGCCCAGCCGGCAGCCGACAAAATCATGTCGATCAGCTTGATGCCCGGGAACGGCACGATGATGCCGCCCAGCCCGTAGACGAGCAGATTTCGCCGCAGCAAAGGGCCGGCGCCGAGCGGCCGGTACTTCACGCCCTTGATGGCCAGCGGAATCAGGACGACGATGATGAGGGCGTTGAAAATCACCGCGGACAGGATCGCGGAGTTGGGTGTCGCGAGATGCATGATGTTGAGCGCGCCCAGCTCGGGGTAGGTCATGGCAAAGGCGGCAGGAATGATGGCAAAGTATTTCGCGACGTCATTGGCAATCGAAAATGTCGTCAAGGCGCCGCGGGTCATCAGCATTTGCTTGCCCGTCTCGACGATCTCGATGAGCTTGGTCGGATTCGAGTCGAGATCGACCATGTTGCCGGCTTCCTTGGCTGCCTGCGTGCCGGTATTCATCGCCACCGCAACGTCCGACTGCGCCAGCGCCGGCGCGTCATTCGTCCCATCGCCGGTCATTGCTACGAGGCGCCCTTGAGCCTGATGCTCGCGAATCAGCTTGAGTTTCGCCTCCGGCGTCGCTTCCGCCAGAAAGTCGTCGACCCCGGCCTCAGCGGCGATCGCCGCAGCGGTGAGACGATTGTCACCGGTGATCATGATGGTCTTGATGCCCATGTGCCGCAGGTCGGCGAAGCGTTCCTTGATGCCGCCCTTGATGATGTCTTTGAGTTCAATGACCCCAAGCACGCGGTCTCCATCGGTGACGACCAGCGGGGTGCTGCCCTGCCGCGCGACGTTCTGCACGGTTTCTTCGACTTGAGCGGAGCCTTTTTTACCGAGGGCTTCGATATATTTGAGAATGGTATTGGGAGCACCCTTGCGGATCTTGCGTTCGCCCAAATCGACGCCGCTCATGCGGGTGTGCGCCGAGAAGGGCACGAAAGTTGCGCCGAGCTGACCTAAGTCGCGCTCGCGCAGATTGAAGCGCTGCTTGGCGAGCACGACGATGCTGCGCCCCTCCGGTGTCTCGTCCGCGAGCGAGGCCAGTTGCGCGGCATCGGCCAGTTCCTGCTCCGTCACGCCGGGAGCGGGCAAAAAAGTGGTCGCCTGTCGATTGCCGAGGGTAATCGTGCCGGTCTTGTCGAGGAGCAGCACATCGACATCTCCGGCCGCTTCCACGGCGCGGCCGGAGGTCGCAATCACATTGGCCTGCATCATGCGGCTCATGCCGGCCACACCGATGGCGGACAGAAGGCCGCCGATGGTCGTCGGAATGAGGCACACCAGCAGCGCCACCAGCGCGGTGATGGTGATCGGGCTGCCGACTTTGCTCGCTTCCACCGCGAACAGCGAGAACGGCAGGAGCGTGACGATCACGATGAGAAAGACCAGCGTCAACGCCACCAGCAGAATCGTCAGCGCAATCTCGTTCGGCGTTTTTTGCCGCTTTGCCGCCTCGACCATCGAGATCATCCGATCGAGAAAGGTCTCGCCTGGATTGACCGTCACCCGCACCAGCAGCCAGTCCGACAGCACTCGGGTGCCGCCGGTGACGGAGGCGAAGTCGCCGCCCGATTCGCGAATGACCGGCGCCGATTCGCCGGTGATGGCGCTCTCGTCGACCGAGGCGACACCTTCGATGACCTCGCCGTCGGCCGGAATGGTGTCATGAGTCTCCACCCGCACGACATCCCCTTTTCTCAAATCCTCCGCCTTGACGAGCGTCGTCTGGCGGCCGCCCGGACTATTCTGGACGACGCGTTTGGCCATGACGGTTTGGCGCATGTTGCGAAGTGCCGAAGCCTGTGCGCGGCTGCGGCCCTCGGCAAGCGCTTCGGCGAAGTTGGCGAAAATGACGGTGAACAGCAGCCAAATCGTGATGGCCAAAATGAATCCCGCCGGCGCCTCTCCGTGTCCGGCGAGCGCCTGGCCGTAAAGGATGGCCGTTACTATCGTTCCGATATAGACCACGAACATCACGGGATTGCGCCACTGAATGCGCGGATCGAGCTTTTTGAAAGACTCGAGCAGCGCGGGTCCCAAGAGCTTGCGATCGTAGAGCGAGAGTTGTTGCCGCGACATAGGGAACTCGTTACTTGGCGGCCGCGAGCATGAAGTGCTCGACGACCGGTCCCAGCGCCAGCGCCGGGACGTAGGTTAGGACACCGATCAATAGAATCGAGCCGATGAGAAGGGCCGCGAACAAGGGCCCGTGAGTCGGCATCGTGCCGTCGGTGACCGGGACCCGCTTCTTCGCCGCGAGCGACCCGGCGATTGCAAGCGCTGCCATGATGGGCCAGAAACGCCCGATGAACATGGTGAGGCCGGTGGCCACGTTGTAGAAAACCGTGTTTGCGGAAAGTCCGGCGAAGGCGCTGCCGTTGTTGTTGGCCGCCGAGGAGAACGCATACAAGATCTCGGTAAAGCCGTGGGGACCCGGATTGGCGACGCCGGCCTTGCCGGCAGCGCTCATCACGGCAACCGCCGTGCCGATGAGCACGGCAAACGGCGTCGTCAGAATGAAGACCGAGGCCATTTTCATCTCGAAGGCCTCGATTTTCTTGCCCAGGTACTCAGGCGTTCTGCCGATCATCAATCCGGCAATGAACACCCCGAGAATGGCGAACATCAATATCGAGTACACGCCGGTTCCGACGCCTCCCGGCGCAACCTCGCCGAGCTGGATCAGCAACAGCGGTACAAAACCGCCGAGCGGCGTCATCGAGTCGTGCATGGTGTCGACCGCACCACAGGAGGTCGCGGTGGTGACGGCCGCGAAGAGAGCCGAGGCGGCGATACCGAAGCGGGCTTCCTTACCCTCCATGTTGCCGCCGGCCTGCAGGGTGCTCGCGACCTGATCGATGCCCTGCTTGGCGATGAGAGGGTTGCCCTGCTGCTCGCTGTGGAACGCCAGTATCACCAGCGGCACGAACAGAATCAGCATGGCGGTCAGGACCACCCAGCCCTGGCGGGTATCGCCGACCATTTTTCCAAAGGTGTATGTGAGAGCGAAGGGAATGGCGAATATCGCCAGCATCTCCAGCCAGTTCGTCAGGGCGGTGGGATTCTCGTACGGATGCGCCGAATTCGCGTTGTAGAAGCCTCCGCCATTGGTGCCCAGCTCCTTGATGGCTTCTTGAGAGGCGATCGGTCCCATGGGCAGCGTCTGCGTCTGGGTGGTGGCCGTTTCAGTCACGGCATTTCCCGCTGCGTCCTTGATGGGATTGCCTGCCGCGTCGGCCTTGGGATTCTGGTAAGTGATTTTCTCGACAGTCGTCGCTTCCTTGTAGCCATCGAAATTCTGAATGACTCCTTGGCTCGCGAGCACCAGCGCGAGCAGCACGGAGAGCGGCACTAGCACGTAGACGGTGCAGCGCGTCAGGTCGACCCAGAAGTTGCCGATGGTCGCGGCAGTGTGTCGCGCGAAACCGCGGATCAAAGCGATCGCCACGGCAATGCCCGTAGCGGCCGACAGGAAGTTCTGCACGGCGAGCCCTGCCATTTGCACCAGATAGCTCATGGTCGACTCGCCCGAATATCCCTGCCAATTGGTATTGGTGATGAAGCTGATGGCGGTGTTGAAAGACGAGTCGGGACTCACGGCGGCGAACTTCTGCGGATTGAGCGGCAGGAACAGCTGCAGGCGCTGCAATCCATAAACCACGACCGCGCCAAGCACGTTGAATGCCAGCAAAGCAATCGCGTAGTGCATCCAGGACATTTCTTCACCGGCATCGATGCCGCACAGACGATACACCAGCGTTTCGAAGCGGGCGCCGGCACGCATAACGGCATTCGGCCGGCGCTGCTTGTCTGCGCCATGCTTGTCGCCCGCGAGCTGCATGACGGCGGCGATGTAACTGCCCAGTGGCTTCACGCACAGCACGACAATGGCAAGGAATGCCGTCAGCATCACGCCGAACATGGTATTGGCGTCCATCAGAATCGCTCGGCGCGCAGCAGTGCGTACAACAGATAGCCGAACAAAAACAGCGCCAGCAGCGCTGCGAGTCCATACATCATGGTCATGGCAGCTTCCCCAGGCGGCCGAACGCGCGCACCAGGGCATGGGTGGCGACGTATAGACCGGCCAGGATCAGTAAATAAATGGCATCCATGGTCACACTCTCCCCAAAAAATTCCTGGGCCGAACCCCGTCACCCTAAACCCAGCCTGCAAGACAATCGCTCAGGAAATACCCGTAGCGCGGGTGGGCATCCGCAGCAGGAAGAAAACCTAAGCGTTTGCCGCGGAGTCGATGCTACGGGCGGCGATATAAAGTTCTTGTAGATTTTTGTGGTATTGGGTGCCGCTGGCGGCTCGAATTCATCGCGCTCACGGAATACGCCTATGTGCGCGTCGATCAATCCGGCGCGCCTCCCGGCTCGCTGGGATTGACTCGTCTGGAGCGCGATCTGTCGCGGCGCGGAATTGCCGCGCCTCACCGTGGGATTCGTGCAAAAATATGCTGATCCGCACCGGAGATCCGCATGACGAGCAGCGCACCCACCGAAGCCATTCTGGAACCGGATCTGCCGATCATCGATCCGCACCATCACCTATGGGATTGGCCGGCTGCTCTGTTGGCTGCCCGGCCCGCGCCGGACCACGGCTTTACCACCGTCGTGCGCCGCGCGATGCGTTATCTACTGCCTGAGCTGCTCGCCGACCTCAATACCGGGCACAACATCCGCGCGACGGTCTTCGTTCAATGCGGCGCCATGCTCCGCGCCGACGGGCCCGAGGCGTTCAAGCCGATTGGCGAAACCGAGTTCGTGAACGGCGTGGCGGCAATGTGCGCCAGCGGCACCTACGGCCCGGTTCGAGCCTGTGCCGGTATCGTTGGCCACGCAGATCTGACCGCCGGCGCAGCGGTGCGCGAGGTGCTGGAAGCGCACCTGAAGACCGCGGGTGAGCGCTTTCGCGGAATTCGCCACAGCGCTTCGTACGACGCGGACTCTCAGGTGCTCGGCCCGCTGGTGCGCGTCGGCCCCGGCTTGTTTGCACAGAATGAATTTCGCGCAGGCTACGCGCAGTTGGGCAAATTCAACCTGTCCTTCGATGCATGGTTGCTGGAACCGCAGCTCCCCGATTTGATCGATCTCGCGCGATCCTTTCCCGGCACGCCCGTGATCCTGGATCACGTCGGCACGCCCTTAGGACTTGCCAGCTATCAGGGCAAGCGCGAGCAGCGGTTCTCGACCTGGCGCGACAACATCACCCAGCTCGCTGCGTTGCCGAACGTGAACGTCAAACTCGGCGGTCTCGCCATGGCATTTTGCAATTTCCCCTCGTTTTTGCAGTCTCCGGCCGCGTCCTCGGCGCAGCTTGCGGCGGAATGGCGCCCCTACATAGAAACCTGCATCGAACGATTCGGCGCGCAGCGCTGCATGTTCGAAAGCAATTTCCCCGTGGACTTGGGCAGCTGCACCTATCCCGTGCTGTGGAACGCGTTCAAAATCCTAGCCAAGCAATATTCAAAGGATGAGAAAGCCGCGCTGTTCAGCGGCACGGCGCAGCGCGTCTATCGGCTGAAAATCTAGAGCCCGCCATGCATGTCATCAAATCGGATCCCACCCTTTCGAAGGCCGGAACCTACCGCGAGATCGCCGCGCAGTTGTCGGGGCTTTTCTCCGGCGAGCGCAACGGCTTGGCCAACTGCGCCAACATGTGCGCTCTGCTGTATCAAATGCTGCCGGATGTGAATTGGGTGGGATTCTATTTTCTGCAGGGCGGCGAACTGGTGCTGGGCCCGTTCCAAGGCAAAGTGGCCTGCGTGCGCATACCGCTGGGCCGCGGCGTCTGCGGCACCGCCGCCGCACGCAAAGAGATCTTGGTGGTGGCGGACGTCAATGAATTTCCTGGACACATTGCCTGCGATGGAGCGTCGCGCTCGGAGATCGTCGTGCCCTTGGTCCAGAGAGGGCGGTTGCTCGGCGTGCTGGACCTCGACAGTCCGAATCTATCCCGGTTCGATCACGAGGACCGAGACGGGCTGGCCGCGGCAGCGAACCTGCTCGTGCAGGCCTCACAGCTCGATAAGTTGTCCGACGAAACTATTCCACTATAATCGCGGACCCGCGCTTCCGAGTAAGAAGTTCGGCGTCCTAATTTCGGGGTGATCGGCACAATGAACGCAAAATCGCGCGCAGCGCTCGTCTTTTCCACCGCTTTTGCCGTTTCCGGCGTCTTGGCCGCCGAGACCTTCCCATCGACTTATCAAGTGCCGCTGAACGCACCCGTCCTGATCCAAGGTGCGACCGTTCTCACCGGCACCGGCGAGCGCCTCGACGGCGCAGACGTATTGATCAGCAACGGAAAAATCCAATCGGTCGGCAAAGGCCTGACGGCTCCCGCGGATGCGCGCATCATCAATGCCCACGGCAAATGGGTCACACCGGGCATCATCGATATCCATTCGCACCTGGGCGTTTACGCAAGTCCTGCCGTAAAAGGCCTTGACGATGGCAACGAAGCAACCAATCCGGTCACCGCCAATGTTTGGGCCGAACATTCGGTCTGGCCGCAGGATCCTGGATTCGAGACGGCGCTCGAGGGCGGCGTTACGACCCTGCAGATCCTTCCCGGTTCGGCAAACCTCATTGGCGGACGTTCCGTGGTCTTGAAGAATGTGCAGTCCGCGAGCTATCAAGGCATGAAGTTTCCCGGCGCCGCTTACGGCCTCAAGATGGCGTGCGGCGAGAATCCGAAGCGCGTTTACGGCGGACGAAGTCAGGCGCCTTCGACGCGCATGGGCAACGTGGCCGGATACCGCCAGGCATTTGCCGATGCGCAGGATTATCAAAATCAGTGGGACAAATATCATCGCGAACTTGCGGCGTACAACAAGAAAAAGGCCGAGCAGGCGGATGGGACCGCCAAGAAAAACAAGGACAAAGACAAGGACGGCGCGGGGGACAAGGAGCTGATGCCGCCAAGCCCTCCGAAGCGCGATTTGAAGCTCGAGACGCTGGCTGAAGTGCTGAAGGGCGACATTCGCGTGCACATGCATTGCTATCGTGCCGATGAAATGGCGACGATGCTCGATGTGGCCGACGAATTTGGCTTCAAGATCACCGCATTCCATCACGCCGTGGAGGCCTACAAGATTGCGGACCTTCTCGCCGAGAAAAACGTCTGTGCCGCCATGTGGGCCGACTGGTGGGGCTTCAAGATGGAGGCCTATGATGGGATTCAGGAAAATCTCTCCATCGTCGATTATCCTGAACACAGTTGCGCCATCGTGCACTCGGATTCCGGCGACGGCATTCAGCGCCTGAACCAGGAAGCAGCCAAGGCGATGGCCCACGGCGCACGCGTTGGATTGGCGGTGCCGCCGGAACGCGCCATCCGCTGGTTAACCCTCAACCCGGCGAAGTCTCTCGGCCTCGAGGACCGCATCGGCACGCTCGAGGCCGGCAAGGGGGCCGATGTGGTCATCTGGAACGGCAATCCCTTCAGCGACTACGCGCTGGCCGAGCAAGTGTTCATCGACGGCGCACTCAGCTTCGATCGAGCGCACCCCAAACCTTCGCCAAGATCGGATTTCCTTCTGGGCCGGCACATTGCGGAGTCGCCACTATGAAGCCCCTTCATCTTGTTGTTTTAGCCGCTTGCGTAATCGGCGCCCAGGCGGCGGCGGCTCAGGAATTTGTCATTCGAGGCGCGACGGTGCACACCGCATCCGCCAAAGGGACGCTCAAGAACAGCGATGTCTTGGTTCGCGGCGGCGTCATCGCCGCCATCGGCGCGGAAATAGCGGCACCGAACGCGACCGTCATCGAGGCCAAAGGCCGAGAACTCACGCCGGGCCTGTTCGGCGGCCTGAACGATATCGGTATCGAGGAAATCGGCGGCGAAGCTCAGACCGTCGATGCGACCCTGAACGAAAAATCTCCGGCCTGGGAACAGCAGTGGCGTCCGGAACTCGATGTCACGGTGGCGTTCAATCCGCGTTCGTTCGTCGTGCCCGTGACGCGCGTTGAAGGAGTGACCTGGACCGTGTTGGCGCCTAATGCCGGCGACACCATCATCGCGGGTCAGGGTTCGGCGGTCACGCTGGATGGCCGCTACGATGCCGCGTTGCCGGGCAGCCGTTCGTTGTTCGTGCAAATGGGGAGTGCCGGCGCCCGAGTGGCAGGCGGCACGCGCGCCGCGGAGTACATGCTGCTCGAGCAGGCGATTCACGAGGCTCGCGCCACCGGCCCTGTGGGCCAAGGGGCATTGCTGCACACGGCCGGGCGCGAGGCGCTGAACCGCTACCTCATGGGCGGCCGGGTCGTATTTCAGGTCGAGCGTGCATCCGACATCCGGGAAGTCGTGTCATTCGCGGAGCGCAACGGCATCAAACCGGTGATTCTCGGCGCCGACGAAGCGTGGCTGGTCGCAAAGGATCTTGCCAAGGCCAACGTTCCGGTGATTCTCGACCCGCTCGACGATCTGCCGGAAAGCTTCGATCGTCTCGCCTCGACTCTCGAAAACGCTGCGCGCCTACAGCGCGCGGGAGTACGCATCGCCTTCTCCAGCGGCGACACGCCGCAAGCGCGGCTGGTGCGCCAGCTCGCCGGCAACGCCGTTGCTCATGGCTTGCCCTGGGAGTCGGCACTCGAGGCCATCACCTCCACGCCTGCCGATATCTTCGGTGTGGGCGCAACGCGCGGCCGGATCGCCGTCGGGCAAGTGGCCGACCTCGTGCTCTGGAGCGGCGATCCGCTGGAGCTGTCGACGCTCGCGGATCAAGTGTGGATTGCCGGACGGCCGGTCGAAATGAAATCCCGCCAGACCGAGTTGCGGGATCGGTATGTTGAAAAAGTCAAAGCCCATCAGGCGCGTTAGGTTCACGGGTGGTTCGCGCATCCCACATGGAGTCCCTATGAAACGTCTTTTTGCCGCCGCCGGCGCCCTCGCCGCCTTTTCAGTTTTTGCCGCGCCTCCCCAGGACACGCCTGCCGGCCAACAGCGCTTCCGTGAGCTCTATAAGGAGTTGGTGGAGACCAACACCACCTTGTCGGCGGGCAGCTGCACGCTTGCGGCGGCACGCATGGCCGCGCGCCTCAAGGCGGCGGGATTCGCGGACAGCGATTTGCACCCCTTCGCAGCGCCCGACCATCCGAAGGAAGGCGGCTTGGTCGCCATCTTCCCCGGCAAAGACCCGAAACTGAAGGCGATTCTTTTGCTGGCGCACATCGACGTGGTGGAGGCGAAGCGCGAGGACTGGACGCGCGACCCGTTCAAACTCGTCGAAGAAAACGGCAATTTCTATGCGCGCGGCGCGGTCGACGACAAGGCTGAGGCGGCGATCTGGGTGGATACGCTGATCCGATACAAAACCGAGAAATATCAACCGCGGCGCACGCTGAAGCTCGCGCTCACTTGCGGCGAAGAAACGGCGGGCGCATTTAACGGCGCGGATTGGTTGACTCGCAATCGCCGTGAACTGATCGATGCCGCATTCGCGCTCAACGAAGGAGCCGCCGGCGAATTGGATGCCGGCGGCAACCGGGTCGCTCTCGAGGTCGAGGCCGGCGAGAAGTTTCCCCAGAACTATCGGCTGGAAGTGACGAACAAGGGCGGCCACAGCTCGCGGCCGGTGAAGGACAATGCGATCTATCATCTCGCCGCGGCGCTCATGCGAATCAGCGCCTATGAATTCCCGGCGCAATTCACCGACGGCAATCGGGCCTACTTCACCGGCATGGCCAAGATCCTCGCCGCCAAGGGCGATACCGAAACGGCCAACGCCATGAACGCGTTTTTAAAGGACCCCGGCGACACTCGCGCCCTGGCGCTGGTGTCGGCAAAAGATCCCAGTTGGAACGCGACGCTGCGTACCACCTGTGTTGCCACCATGCTCGAGGCCGGGCATGCCACCAACGCACTGCCGCAGCGGGCGCGGGCCAATGTCAATTGCCGCATTTTTCCGGGTGTGACCGCGGAAACCGTGCGCGCCAAGCTCGAGGAATTGGTAGCGGACCCGGCGGTGAAAATCTCCTCGCCCGAGACGCGCGGTCCGACCGCCTCACCGCCGCCATTGACGCCCGCGGTCATGAACCCGATCGAGAAGCTGACCGCCGAATTCTGGCCCGGTATCCCGGTGCTGCCGGTGCTGCAGGCGGGCGCGACGGACGGCGAATTCACCAATGCCGTCGGCATTCCGACCTTCGGCGTTGAGCCGGTCTTCCTGAGCCCGGATCTGGGAAATATCCACGGTCTCAACGAGTACGTGGGTGTCAAGTCGCTGCTCGAGGGCCGGGAGTTTCTGTATCGGTTGGTGAAAATCTACGCCGAGCAGAAGTAGCCGGTCTCTGCCGGGTCCACGCCGCGCGGTTGGGAAGACATTTCCGGGAGCGGGTAGCTCATCGCGGTATGATTGCCCGCTATGAGATCTCTTGGGAAAAAGCCGGAGGGCGCACGACTCGAACGCATGCGAGCATCGCCCCGCTGGATGGCCGAGCGGTTTCGCAACGTGCATCCCATCGCGGCCGGGCTGCGCGATCCCCACGCGAGGATGCCTTCGTTGAGCGATTTTCTCTGCGGCGGCGAGCGGCGAGTACCGCGTGGGCCGCTGCCTTCAGACAACCCGCTCGAAGCGTGGCGAAAGCGGCCCTCCAGCGGCCTTCGCGCCACCTGGTTGGGCCACTCGACCGTGCTGATCGAGATCGATGGCATGCGCGTCCTGACCGACCCGGTGTGGGGCCCGCGCGCGTCGCCATCCCGTCTCGCAGGCCCCAAGCGTTTCCAGCCCGTTCCCGTGAGCCTGCGAGAGATGCCGCCGCTTGATCTTGTGGTCGTCTCACACGACCACTATGACCACCTGGACTACCCGACCATCCGCGAACTGGCGAAGCGCAGCATCCCCTTTGTGACCTCGCTGGGGGTCGGCGCGCATTTGGAGGCGTGGGGCGTAAATCCCGCGCTCATCACTGAATTGGACTGGTGGGAATCTCACCGCCCGGCGGGCGCGGGTCTTACCGTCACAGCCGCGCCGTCGCAGCATTTTTCAGGCCGGGGACTCAAGGACCGCAATGCGACTCTGTGGTCCTCCTTCGTCATCCGCTCCGAGCAACACGCCGTGTTCTTCAGCGGCGATACCGGGCTCACCAACGAGTATCAACAGATTCGCGACCGGCTCGGTCCATTTGACTTGGTGATGTTGGAAGTCGGCGCCTTTCATCCGGCTTGGGGCGATATTCATCTGGGACCGCAAAACGCCCTCAAAGCGCTGGCACTGCTCGGCGGCGGCACATTCCTACCGGTACATTGGGGCACCTTTAGCCTGGCCATGCATGCCTGGGATCAGCCTGCCGAGGAATTGCTGAGTTTTGGCGAGAAGTCCGCCGCGCAACTCGTGATGCCGCGACTCGGTGAAGCGGTCGAACCTCGGCATGCCGCGCGCGCAGAGGCCTGGTGGCGCGGCGTGGACACGCAGGCGTTGCCGCTGCCGCCATTGCCCGAAGACCCGGCAACGCTGCCACAGGCCATGTCCTGGCCAATCGACTAACATGTCCGACAGGAGGCAACGTGACTGCATTTGACCTGACCCCCCCGACTGAGTCGCAGCGCCGCGACACCACCGCCGGTCTTGACTCGGATGAGCGGCGCGTTCTTCTGCAGCATGGGACTGAAGCAGCCTATTGCGGCGTTTTCCTCGACAACAAAAAAGACGGCACCTACTGCTGCCGCTTCTGCGGCCTGCCCTTATTCCGCTCGAACACCAAATTCGACTCGGGCACCGGTTGGCCCAGTTTCTTCAAGCCCTACGACGAGACGCACATCAAGCGCATTCGCGACAACAGCTACGGAATGGTCAGGGTGGAAGAAGTCTGCGCCCGCTGCGGCAGCCACCTCGGCCACGTGTTTCCCGACGGGCCGCCTCCGACCGGCGAGCGGCATTGTCTCAACTCGGTGTCGCTGACCTTTACCGAGAACGGCAAGGCCTTACCCGACGTATTGAAGCGCGGTGCTCCCGAGGGAGCAATCGACAGCGCGGGTTGATTGTCGCGAGGCTACTGACGGTCGAACACGATCATCACGTCCCCCGACGATGTCCTTGCCATCCCAAATCGCCGAGCACGTAGCGGCATAACCGTTGAGCTTGAGCGCCGTCGGCTTACCGTCGGTCGTTATCTTTCGCGTGGTCATCGACTGCGCCCCGCCCGCCGCGAACTATGAGCAGGTTGCCGGACCAGGAGCGATAGAACATAAACCCCCAGGACCGAATAGCTATATTAATGTAGTCGGCCGGAGCAGCGGTCAAGCGGCATAATTAGCGGCTTGCGGCCGATACACGGGTCTTCGGCCTTCGGTGACCATGTAAGTACTTGTTTTTGATCATTCTTGTTAGCGAGCGCCAATGGCACACGTCTGGGGCAGTAAGCTTTGAATCGCAGACGAGTATTGCAAGGGATCGTCGCAAGCGCGCTGCCCCTCAGCACGCTGTCCTGCGAGCGAGGGTCGGGCGGACTAGTCAAGGGCGAACCGCTGGTGATCGGCGGTCTGCCGGTGACCTGCAATCTCACGCTTCCGGTGGCCTGTGTCTCCAAGAGGCGCAGCAACGGTGCACTCGCAGCGAGTGAGCCGCGCTTCGAGTACACGTACAGCAAGTACAGCGGATGGCCGGAGGTCAAGGAATCCTTGATGGCCGGCCGCATTCAGGCGGCCTACATGCTCGCCCCGCTCGTCATGGACCTGGCGGATAAGAAGATCCCGGTAAAAATCGTCTCGCTCGGACATCGCTCCGGCGCCGTCATCATGGTAAGGACCGATTCGCCGTACCAGACCTTCAAACAACTCACGGGGAAGCAGATCGCGATTCCCAGCCGTTTCGCCGTGGATTTTTTGTTCTTGAGAAAGATGCTGGCCCGGGAGAACATGACGCCGGACGACATCCAAATCGTGGAGATGGCGCCCCCCGATATGCCGGCGGCGCTGTATGCGCGGGCCGTCGATGCGTACTGCACCGGCGAACCTTTCGGCGCCGCCGCGCAACAAGCCGGTTACGCGCGACCGCTGCGCATGACCCGCGACGAATGGCGCAACTACATCTGCTGTGTGTTGACGGTTCGCGAAGAGCTGATCCTGGCAAGGCCGGCCATGGTTCAGGATCTCGTCGATCAAATACTCGGAGCGGGAATCTGGCTCGATCAAGAGCGGGAGAACCGCAACAAGGCCGTCGCGATTGCCGCCGGCCGGGATTTCTTCAATCAAGATCCGAAGATCCTGCAGTTCGTGATGGAGAACCCGGCGGATCGGGTGACTTACGGCGACCTGAGAATGATCCGCGCCGAGTTCGATGACCTCATGCAGCTGTCGGTCGCCGCGGGCACCATCAAACATCCGATCGCCTACGAAACCTACGTGGATGAAAGCTTTGCGAAGAAGGCACATGCGGCAGCCATTGCCTTGTAAGTCCTCATGAGCCTCGCGACTCGTCTTGCAGCGCCGTTGGCGTGCATGCTGTCATTCGTGGTGGGGCACGCAGCCGAACCCGAAGGGCTCAAAGCCGGGGTCTTCAATCCGGCACGCGAGGCGCCGGATTTTTCCGTGCGCGGTTCCGACGGAACCCCTCTCACTCTCAGCCGATATCGCGGCAAGGTCGTGTTGCTCGGATTTGGATACACTCATTGCCCCAACGTGTGTCCGGTGACTCTCGCGGTTCTCGCGCAGGCGCATCGGAAACTGGGACCCTTGGCACCGCAGGTGCAAATAATCTATCTCACGGTTGATCCCGAGCGCGACGACGCCGCGCGCTTGAAGCAATACCTTGCAGCGTTCGACCCCACTTTCGTCGGCGGCACCGGAACCGCCGCGCAAATGGCCGCGGTGCGCGCAAGCTATGGAGTCACGGCGCAGAAAGTCGGCAGCGGAAGCGACTACGGCGTCGCGCATTCGTCTTTTATCTATCTCATCACGCGGGACGGCAAGCTGCGCGCGTTGATGCCCTTCGGGCACAAGGCAGACGACTACGTCCACGATATTTCCATGTTGTTGAACTAATCGAATGATCGTGCGCTCATTTATCAAGCGTTTGGGCGTTGTCGTGTCCATGGCCATAACCGCGGCCATTTTGGCCGCGGTAGCTTGGGCGGCATTCACCCCCGTCACTTTTGCTTCACGCGAAGAAACCTTCGAAATCCCCCGGGGAACCTGGGCGCGGCGCATGGCGGGGAACAAAGTGGAGATTCTGCCTTCCCGGATTTTCCTGACGCTCGGCATCAAAGACGTATTGCTGCTGAAGAATATGGATGACGTACCGCAGATATTCGGCCCGACCCTGATGATGCCGGGTCAAAGCTTCCGCTTGCCGTTCGAGGTGGCCAGTAGCTATCAATTTGCTTGCACGGCACATGCCAGCGGTCAAATGACCGTGGTTGTGGACCGGCAGCCGGACACGCCTTGGCGGCGCCTGGTATGGAGAACGCGAAGAATCTTCAGAGTTGTCGCGTAAATGAACAGAATCAAGGAAAGTTTGCCGGCGATTGCAGTCATCGCACTTCTGCTGGCTGCGTGGTGGGCGATCGTCGCGGGCACCCACAGCGTTATTTTCCCCACGCCGTGGCAGGTGGTTACCGGCACCGCTGAGCTGATCAAGGATGGCACCCTGTTCACGCACATCGGCGCTTCGTTGATGCGAGTCGGCGTTGGATTTTCACTGGCGGCACTCGTGGCCGTGCCGCTCGGGCTTTGGCTGGGGTGGGTCAGGGGCGCCTTTTCCACGCTCAATCCGCTGTTTCAAATATTGCGGCCCATTTCGCCGATCGCGTGGATTCCGATTGCCATCCTTTGGTTCGGCGTCGGCAACGCCTCGCCGATCTTTCTCATCTTTATATCATCGGTGTTTCCCATGATCGTGCAAACGACGGCGGGAGTGCACACCATCGAGCGGCGCTATCTGCGTGCCGCGCAAAATTTCGGCGTGTCGCGCTACACCCTGTTCCGTCGAGTGGTGATCCCTGCGGTGTTGCCGCAGATCATCGTCGGCATGCGGATTGGTCTCGGAGTGGCGTGGTTGGTGGTGGTCGCGGCGGAAATGATCGCCCTGCGCTCGGGACTCGGATATCTCATCATCGATTCCCGCAATGCCGGCAATCGATATGATCTGGTGATCGCCGGAATGATCATCATCGGACTGATTGGATTGATGCTGGATGGCGCGATGCGGTTGCTCGAGGGACTCAAATCGGTCAGGTGGCGCTATGGGCACTAAGATCAAACTGAACGCCATCCGCAAAGGCTTCGCGTCGAACGGTGGAGAACTGCGGGTGGTCGACGACGTCAGCCTCACCGTGGGAGACGGCGAGTTCGTCGCAATCGTCGGACCCTCAGGGTGCGGCAAGACGACATTGATGAACATGGTCGTCGGCTTCGAGCAACCGGATTCGGGTTCGATCCTCATCGATGGACTGCCGCGCGCGCAACCCAATGCCAAGGGCATACTCATCTCACAGCAGGGTTCGATCTTCCCCTGGCTCACGGTGCAGCAGAATTTGATGTTCGGCTTGAATGATCATCCGGAGGGCACAAAAAGCGGAGTAGCCGATCATTACGCCGCCATGGTGGGATTGAAAGGTTTTGAGGGCAGCTATGCCCACGAGCTCTCGGGCGGCATGCTCAAACGGGCCGAGCTCGCGCGCGCCTTCGCCGTCAAGCCCGAGATTCTGTACATGGACGAGCCCTTTTCGGCGCTCGATGCTCTGACCAATCTGCGCATGCGCAACGAGTTGCTGCGCATCCTCGAAGAGGAGCGCCACACGGTCATGTTGATTACCCATGACGTGGAGGAAGCCATTCACCTGGCTGACCGAATCATGGTGTTGTCGCCACGGCCCACGAGGATCCAGGCGACCTTCAACGTGGATCTACCGCATCCCCGCCTACCGACCAGTCCCGAGGTGCAGGAGCTGCGCGTTGCCATCCTGCATGAGCTCGGCGTCGATCGGCATGCGGGATGAAGCGCAGCTCTCTTATTTGTTGCCGGGCTGGTAGTCCGCCTCGACGTTTCCGGCGAGCTGGCTTTGGGTGAACAGTACCGGCTTGGTTCTCATCGCCACGAACAGCGGCGTCTGGTCGGCGTAGTGGCGCGAATGAGAATCCAATGTGGCCGAGCCGAACTGGTTGATGCTTTCCGAGGATAGAGCGCCCGATTTGTCCCAGGTGACGAACATGATGAAGGTGTCGCCCGCCGATGCGGTCAGCGTGCCATCCGCCTGCGCAACACCATAGACGGCGCGATAAATGTCCGGGCCGCCGTCTATCGCGAGGTCAAGCTTACCTCGGCGGATGCGGTTGATCTCGCCCCACTCCGGATCGATGCGGCCAAAGTGGGTCTTGAGCGCCGCGATGGCGTGGCGCAGGGCATCGATGGGCGGCACGTCAGGATGGCTGTCCGAATGAGCAGCTTCAGCGCCCATCAGCACTGCCAACGCCGCTGCCCGGCTGGCAACATTGGTGCGCCGGTCCCAACCCTTCAGCAGCGCCTGCGCGGCGCGCAGATCGGCGTCCGATCCTGGATCGGCGCTGACGGCCACGGCGATTTTTTTTGCAAAGTCGGATCGCTCGCTATAGGCAAGATCGAACTTGTAGGCGCGGAACGCGTCGGCGGTCATGGCGGGGTCCGCGCCGAATGTCTCCTGGGCACGATAGGCTCTGTTGGTCATGTCGGTTTGGATGCCCATGGTGGGGCTGAAGTCCTCCGGCTTCAGCGCGTCCTCGGGCCCCGTGGCCTGGAACGGAGTGTTGTTGGAGTTGAATACGTAGCCGGACTTGGGGTTCCAGATCTGCGGCACGCGCTCGAACGGCAGATAGCCATGCCAGATCAGGTCGGACCGATCCCCGGGCTGGATCTGGGTCCAATCCCGCCCTTCGGCGCGAATGGGGAACTGGCCGTTGTAGACATAGCCGATGTTGCCTTTCTCGTCGGCATAGATGTAGTTGATGCTGGGCAGCGCCTGCAGGCGCATCGCCGCCAGCCATTCGTCGCGGTTGGCCGCTTTATTGAGGCGATAGTACTGCAACGACTGGCGCACTTCGCCCATGCCGGCGTAGCGCACTGCAAAGGTTCCGTGATCGGTCTTGAGCACCGGGCCGTGCACCGACCACACAAGCGGGCGGTGCACCGTCCAGATGAGCGGCCCCCAAATCTTTACGCGAATAGCCGCATCGCCCTTCTCGAAGTTCTTCCACTGCCCGTCCAGCCGGTACTGGTCCGGATTGGCAGGATTCACGTCCAGTCGATAAACCGTCGACACATTGGGCGCGTTCACCGTGTTGGCCCAACCCAAATGGGCGTTATGACCGTGCAGCATGAAGGGCGAACCCGGGAAGAAGCCGCCCGCCACGTGCCAGCCCTCGCCGGAATCGAGCACCGCCTCGTACCACGCCACGAACCCGGTGTAGGGCTGGTGCGAATTGACCAGCAGACGCGTCGCGCCATCCGCCGACTTCGAGGCCGCGACGGCGATGCCATTCGAGCCGATGGGCAGGGATTGGGTGATGGTCGTGGCGACCTGAGCCGGCTTCGGCACCGGCGCCATGATCTTCCCTAACACGTGATCGAGCCCGTAGAAAAAGGGCGTGCGGAACACGAACCCAGCGGCCACATCCTGGCCGGTCATCGGCAAAAGGCCATGCTCGACCTTCTCCGGATGCAGTGCCGCGTAGTAATTCACCCCATCGGCATAAGCCTTGAGTACCGCGCGAGCATCGGCCGGCAGTGCCGTGTCGTATTGCAATGCCACGGTCTCGCGCACCTTGAGCAGCCGCACGAGATAATCCGTCACCGCAGCTCTGGCGCCCTGGACGCTTGCCAGCTGACCCCGCGAAATGAGCGCCGCGTCCCGAATGGTGGCGAAATCGTCCTCCGAATGGGCAAAACCCAAGCCAAACGCGACGTCCGGATCGCTCGCTCCGCTGATGTGCGGCACGCCGAAGCGGTCGCGCTGAATGCGGGCATGATAGTGCGCCGCCTCGGCGATCAGCGCCGCGCTGTCCGGCGTGGGCGGCTGACTCCACCGATCGTGAGCGATGACCGCGATCAGGCCGACCAGCACCAATGCCAACAGCGCGGAAGCGCCGATCTTCAGATACCGCATGCCTCGTTTTCTCCCTTCGTTTGGCCGGATCTTGCGATTCTTGTTTGGGCCCCGGCACGCCGCTGCCGCTGCGCCGGCGCTGGCGCTGGCGCTGGCGGAAATATTGTACCGTCAAGGCCTCGAACCTGATATCCCGCCGTCGTCGGCCGCCGCTGCCAATTTTCTAATTACACGCTAACACTGCTTTAATCTTTGCGGCGCAGACTTTGATTCAGCGCGAATTGTTCCGGACTGCGATGTGGCTGGCGCCACGGAATCAGGAGACTCAACATGGCTTTGCGTTATCCAGTGTTCTCCATTGTCATTGGTGCGTCATTGGCGGGTTGTGCAAGCGTCCCGACCGGGCGCGTTGGCGTGGAATGGACCCCTCTGACGGGAACCCGTGAGAAAACCCTGACTGAGGGGATTCATGCCGTGTCTCCTTTCGCGCACGTGTACCAAGTCGATTTGCGCGAGCAAGAACGCGAAGATTCCTTGGATGTCCTGGCAAACAATGGGCTCGATATCAAGCTCACGAGTTCGATCTTGTATCAACCGATCCAAGCGGATGTCTACCAGCTCATAACGCAGACGGGTGGGGACTACTATGGCACGCTGGTTTCCCCGTACGTCCGTTCCAGCGCCCGCAAGGTCGTCGGCCGTTACTCGCCGGAGGAAATCTATTCCTCCAAGCGCGAGCAAATCGAACGAGAGATTCGCGAAGAAGTCGCGCTCAAGTTGATCGGAAAACATGTGCAAGTCAACGCCGTTTTGATACGCGAAGTGCATCTCCCGCAGGCGGTGCAGGCTGCGATCCAAACCAAGCTCGAAGAGGAGCAAAAAGCGCTGCAAATGCAATTCGTACTCGAGCGCACGAAGCAAGAAGCCGTGCGAAAACATATCGAGGCGCTGGGTATTGCCGATTATCAGGAAATCATCAGCAAGGGGCTGAATGATCGGGTCATCGAGTGGAAGGGCATTGAGGCCACCGAGAAGCTGGCGGAATCTCCCAACTCGAAAGTGATCATCGTAGGATCGGGCAAAAATGGCTTACCCGTCATCCTAAATACCGGCAGCGTCGCCGCCGAACCCGCCAAGATTGCCAGCCGCTGATCAGCGAGTCTTTAGGGCGAACGCTGCGCGATTGGAACGAACTCTGGAGTTGCCATGCAAACATCCGCTTCAAGTCAATCGGCGCACGCCGCAGCCTTGCAACATTTCTCAAGCGAGCGCGCCTCGACTGACATATCACCAGATTCTTATCCCAGGTTGCAAACCCCAAGGTTTCACTTTCGGCCTTTCGCGCCGGCGGATATCGCTGCATTCACCGCTCTCGCGGGCGAGCACCGGATCGCGGACACCACCATCGGCGTCCCGCATCCTTACACGGCGGAATTTGCACGAACATGGATATTCTCGCACTGGGAAGCCTGGAGGGCCCGCCGAGCGCTGCATTGGGCGGCAGTCCAGGCCGGCGAGGAGCGCATCGTAGGCTACGCGGGTCTGCACAACATCGATCTACAAAGAAGACAAGCGGAATTGCGCTTTTGGGTAGGCTATGGCGTAAAGCGTCATGACAACGGCGCCGAGTGGTCCGAAGCGGTCGTGGATTTTGCATTGACGAAACTCGATTTGAACCGCGTCTATGCTCTGCAGCTCGAGCGTCATCCGCTGGCTGCCCGTGTTCTGTCCGGAATCGGCATGCAGCGGGAAGGGTTGGTGCGCAAGCGCGTCCACAAGGGCGGATTGGTGGAGGATATTGTCTGCTGGGCGATACTACGGGATGACTGGCAGCAAAAATTGGAGTGCCAGCGCCGAGCGGCGCGATGAGAGTGCTCCGCTGCGTTTAGCCTCGCTCAGCCGGGGTATCAGTCATGCGGCGTCACGGGCGGACGCAAGGCAAAGCCTTTGGCAGAAGCGCTGTCTTGGCGGATGGTGCGCACCGCTGTCGAACGTGCCGCAAGCAGCCCGATCCCAAGGAGAAAAGCCAATGCAGCGGCGATTCTGAAATTTCTGCGCGCTCTTGCCTCAATGAATTTGGGTGAACTCAATCGGGCACTCCCAAGCCTGGATTATGAAAGCGATGCACTGCCGGTCATGCGCCAAGCAATAGAACGTAACGGAGCGAGATTAAAAGGCCATGAGTGCCAGATTAGAAGTGCGCGCTCGCGAGTACCCGTGAAGGGGTGCCTTGGGAACCGACGGGCGTTACAGTGAGTCTATGGGAGAGCAGCACTGCGCTTGAATAAATGAGGAAATTGCACATGGATACCACCCTGGTCGCGCTGCCGCGGGTTAGGGCGACAGCCGGATTTGTCGAGCGGCGTGTGGCCGACGACGATACTTATCTGGAGCCTGGCGATTCGGCGTTCTACGCACTCACGGACTTTCGGCGCATAAGTCCCAGAACCATTGAGACACATGCCTCCATTGATGCCGCGCTTGCCGAAATGAATCGACGGAGTGTGGGCGCGTTGCTGGTGACCAAGGAGTCTTCATTCGAGGAATGCCCGCAAATCATCGGCCTGATCACCGAATACGATATCCAGCGAGAACGCCCCCATCGGTATGACAAAAACTCGGTATTCGTCAAGCCGAGACACGCCAGCGTCGGCGAGGTGATGACTCCCGCCGAGGAACTGTCGCTGGTGCATTTCGAATCTTTGCAATCACTCGCCGCAATCGATGTGTACAAGATGTTTCAGGGAACGGGGCTGACGCATCTTCTGGTGATCGAAACCCAGGGCGATGCCTCATTCGAAGCAAGAGGCCTGCTCTCGCGGGCGACCCTCGCGAGACGACTGCGATGCGGCCGCGGCATGTGACCCCTATCGCGTTGCAGTACGAATAGTGCCACGAAACCGCTGTGTAGCGCCGCAAATGGGGCTACGATAATCGGATGAGGACCGCATACGTGTTGATGGGCGTTTTGATAGCTGGATTCGCCCTGACCTGTTTTTATATCCTCGCCGAGTGCTTATCCTGGCGATCGGTGAAAGACGCGGATCACCGAGCGATGCGAGAAATTCGCGAACTGTACAAAAAGCTTCATTCGCCGTCGAAGCCGTTCTCGGTGCCTTTCATTCCTCGATCGAACCGACGCAAGTAAACCTTGTGTTCGCGGGACTTCGCTAGCATCCCTGCAAGCGACGCACTGATTGACATCTGGCGCAACGAGTCGCACCGTGCAGCGTGTGGATCCATTTCCGGGCCCATTGCGGCCGCGGCGTGTTGCACAGGGAGTTATCGAGTGTCCAGCCCAATGCGCGCGGGGCTCCGTATCCTGGTTGCCGAGGACGACGGCATGATTGCCGAGGCAATCTGCGAACGGCTGACCGACACCGGGTACGAAGTCGTAGCCCGACCCGACAGCGGTTCAGGAGCGGTGGAAGCCGCCCTGACGCTGCGTCCTGACTTGATTCTCATGGACGTTCGCCTCAAAGGCGAAATGGATGGTATCCGCGCTTCCGAATTGATCAACGAAAAGATGCGCGTGCCGGTGGTTTACCTTACGGGAGATTCGGATCGGAAGACCCTCGCCCGCGCCAAGACGGCATCGGCGTACGGCTACGTACTCAAACCATTCCATATCAAAAATCTTGTCGTTGCGATCGAGGTCGCCGTTGATCGATTCGAGATGGAGCGGCGATTGGAGGACAGTCAACTGACCTACGCGACCATCCTCAGCAGCATCGCGGACGGTGTGATTGCCGTTGACACCGCGGGCGGGGTACGGTTCATGAATCGCGTCGCCGAGCGGCTCACCGGTGTCGTGTCGCGCGATGTCGAGCAACAGCAGTGGCGCACCGTCCTGCGTACGGTCGATCGCGATGGTGAGCCGATTGCAACGGACTTGATCGCGGCAGCACTTAGCTCCCGGGCTGCGGCGAATCTTAGCGGTGACGCATTTATCGTCAGCCGCGACGGAAGCAAGGTGCCGGTTGACGTCGGATCCGCATGCGTCTTGGACGGATTGGGCCGCGTTGTCGGCGCCACCATCACTCTTCGCGACGTGACGCACGTGCGCCAAGCTGAATCGGATCTTAGGGCAATGGCGCAGCAATTGCGTGCCGTCATCGATACGGCGGTCGATGGAGTGCTTATGCTGGACGCATCGGGTGCAATATTGATGCTCAATCCGGCATGCGAACAATTGTTCGGTTACGCATCGGGAGAGATGACCGGGCTCAACATAGATGCTTTTCTGCTTTCGCCTCTGTCGACGGCCTTCGGCCGAAGGCCGCATTTTGACGGCTCAAAGAACGCTCGGCGGTTGGTGGTCAAAGCGCGCGCGACAACCTGCAGGCGCCGCGATGGTTCGACGTTTCCTGCCGAAATATCGGTGGGCGAGGCGCGCCATCCCGTTCAGCCGCTGTTCGTCGGTGTTGTGCACGACGTCTCGGAACGGCGCAAATTGGAATCGACGGTTCTTGACGCCGTGGGTCGCGAACAGCGTCGATTTGGAGCGGACCTGCATGATGGCCTCGGACAGGAGCTCACCGGCTTGTCGCTGCTGCTTGCAGCTCTCGCGACGACTGCACGCTCGGCGCACAGTCCTTACGCCACAGACCTCGAGCAAGCTCACGAAGTCACGCAGCATGCACTGCAGTCCTGCCGCACGATTGCCCAGGGATTGTCGCCATTCGGACCGACCGAAGGTGGATTGGCCGGCGCGCTGCGCGATCTCGTCTCCAGGCTCAAAGGCCAACCGGGGCCCCATGTGGAAATCTCGGTCAGTGAAGTTGCGCGATTCGACCTAAGCCCGTCGGTCAGTGATCATCTCTACCGGATCGCCCAGGAAGCGGTCTCGAACGCGCTCAAACATGCACACGCAAACTCGATCAAGATTGCGCTCACCATCGAGCAGCAGCACGTCAGGCTGGAAGTCTGCGACGACGGCCGGGGAGTAAGCGAGGCCCCTCGAAAATCATCGGGACTCGGACTGCGCACCATGCAGTATCGTGCCTCCATCATCGGCGCGCATTTCGAAATCGAATCCATTCGGCCGAGCGGCACCCGGGTCGTCTGCGACTGCCCTCGCGCGGCATGAGCACGTGCGAGCGGCCTCGAACCGAACGGAAAAACAACCGATCGGCATTCATTGAAGGCAGCCGCGGTTCACGAGAGCGGCAATACGACTTTTACCGACCCGTCGACGGCGGACTTTTCAATGTAGCCGACTGCTTTTGGATTGGCTGCCACCGCCTTCTTTACCGCAGTCGAGTCGAGCAACTGCTTGGGCGGAACTCCGCGGCCGGTGAACAAGACCTTCGACCAGATCGCCTTGACCTGCGCAGCGTCACGGCCTGTCGCCTTCTTGTAGAACTCGGAATAAATCGGGGATCCTGCGGCCTGATCGATCGGCGTCCATGCATTGTTTCTTGCAAGATAGATGTCGGCAATCTGCTCCTTGCTGAGCGGCGCAGCGGCCGGATTGACGATCACCACGATATCCTCCGCACGCGCATTCGCTGCGAGGAACAGCGCTAGAATCAGGGCGGACAGTACCGAAAATTTCATGTGAAATGAGGACCGCATAAATCAGAACAAAAAGTCCAACGCGAGGCTGAGGACGTGAGCCTTGTCGCCCGCCCGGGCGCCGGCCTGCAGATTGGAAAACGAAACCGGATCGTCGAGCGACTCGATGGTTACTTGCTCGAGCTGAAGCTTCAAGTCAAAATTCCTGGCGAAGTCCCAGCGAGCGCCCGCGGCCACCGTGTGCTGATTGCCCAGCAGTCTTAACGTTGATGTACCAAGGGTTTCCTGATGCATCGCGGAATAGAAAGCGTATGGCTCGAAATGCCCGAAGCGCATGCCGGCACTGACGTACCAAGCAAGCAGGTCGCCAAAATATCCATTGTGAGTGCGATTGCTGTCCACGCTCACGAACCATGGGCCCGGCTCATAGGCGGCCCCCACTCCCTCCATACGCAGACGGCCCGGAGGATTTTGCGAAGGGTCCGTCTGCTGATACACAAGGTGCAAGCTTAAGTTGCGGTACTGCACGGTGTCGCTGAACAATGCGACGTGCGCCCTGTTCAAGGTGAACGCAAGACCCGGCAAGTCCAGCTGCGTCGTCCCCCATTGTAGCTGCATCTCCTGGGTCACCGAATCGGTGCGCAGCCGGTACAGCACATCGACGCCATCGCTATGCGTTGCAGTGCTCGCGTAGGTAATCTCGATCGGGACCCGCACCCATGGCAGCGAATAGCCCACGTTGCGGGTGTCCGCGTGTTCATAAGTTGGCAATAGAATGCGTCCTGCTCTTACCGAGAGGTCCGGGGTCACGTCGAATTTGAGATTGGCCCATTCCACCGTCGGCTTGAAATTGCCGTCCGCCGTATCGCGAGAAAGCACCTGGACCACCCCGCTAAGATCGTCCGACAGCCTAATGTTCGCCTGCCCGCCCAAGTCGCTGTCGGGAGTGACGCTCCAGCTGTGGCTGTAGCCCACGCCGCGCGGTTGGCTCACCGTCGCAATGAAATCTGCTTGCGTGTAATCCGAATGCACCATCCCCAGCGTGCCGAAGCCGCTGAACGTCACATAGTCGTCCATCGCCGCGGCCGCCGGCCGCGCGAACCCGCAGAGCACGAGTACGCAAGCGGCGGCTGAACCTGTTCTCTTGCTCATGCGGATCTCGATTCTGATTCGGCGCGGCCCACGGCCGCACTGGCGAGCAGCAGGACCGAGAACTCGTCCGGCGGCAGCGGGCGGTTGAGATAAAATCCCTGCAGTTCATCGCAGGCGTGCGCGCGCAAAAAATCGGCCTGCGCGCGGGTCTCGACTCCCTGGGCGACCACAGTCAGGCTCAGGTTCTTGCCCATCGCAATGACTGATTCGGCAAATTCCATGTTTTCAGCGCCTGCACAGAGGCCCGCTACGAGGGAACGATCGATCTTGATAGTGTTGAGCGGGAAGCGCTGCAGAGTCGCGAGCGACGAATACCCTGTCCCAAAATCATCGATGGCGATGCCGACACCCAAACGCTTCAGTCGCGTCAAGACCTGCATCGTCGCCTCGACATCGCGGATCAACAGCCTCTCGCTGATCTCGAACTCCAGAAGATGCGCATCCATTCCCGTGCTCTCCAGAATCCCGGTGACATCTTCGATGAGGTGCTCATCGAAGAATTGCCGCCCGGTGAGATTCACGGCGATTTTCAAGCGCGGCGCGCCGGCTTTTTGCCATGCCACATTTTGCGCACAGGCTGTACGCAGCACCCACCTGCCAATCGGCAGCATCAAGCTGCTTTCCTCCGCCACCGGAATGAATTGCATGGGCGCGACCAATCCCAGGTCCGGATGTTCCCAACGCAGCAGCGCCTCCATCCCGGTGATGCGCCCGCTATGCAAATCGCGCTTTGCCTGGTAGCGAAGCCGAAATTCCTGCTGCTCGAGAGCACGGCGCAAACTGGATTCCAGAGTCAACCGTTCGAGAGAATTGGCGTTGAGGCTTTCGGCGTAGAATTGAAAGTTGTTCTTGCCCTCGGACTTGGCTTGATACATGGCGACATCGGCATTTTTGGTCAAGGTCTGCTCATCTTGGCCGTCAATGGGGTAGGCGCTGATGCCGATGCTCGCCGTGACGCGAAATTCGTGACCGATCAAGGTGAACGGTTTCGCAATCGCCGCCAGTATTTTCTCCGCAATCACCCCGGCATCCTTGAGATCGCTCAACTCCGGAAGAAGCACGACAAACTCGTCCCCTCCCAGGCGCGCCACGGAGTCGCTTTCCCGCACGCAAAGCCGCAGGCGCTTCGCAACATCCCGGAGCAACTGATCTCCTGCCTCGTGCCCCAGCGTGTCGTTGATTTGCTTGAAGCGATCGAGATCGAGAAATGCCACGGCTAGCTGGCGGCCATACCGGTGAGCCTCGCTCAGGCTTTGGCTCAACAGTTTGCTGAACATGCTGCGGTTGGGCAGGCCCGTGAGTGCATCGTGATATGCGAGGTACTCGACCCGCTTTGCGTGTTCGAGCTTGATCTCACCCTCGCGCAGGCGGCTCTGTGTCAGCTGCCAACTCATCCGCCCCAACAGCACGGTCAGTACGATGACCACCAAGCTTCCGGCGCCGGCGCGCCACCAGTAGCTGCGCGCCTCGCGGCGCGTACCCGCCAGTTGTTCGTCCACCGAAAGTCCAACAACCACCGCCAGCGGAAATCCGTAGAGTTCATGCGCGCCGGTCCAGCGACTGACGCCGTCCCAGCTGTTAGCCACGATAGTCGCGTCCGTGTCGATGGCGGCAACCTTCGTGATAGCGCTGTCATAGTTGACCGTGTCGCCCGCGAACGCCGATTCGCCGCTGCGCCTCACGCGCACGATGCCGTCGGTGCCGATGATGGCGAGCACGCCGTTCTCGCCGAACCTTGCAGTCTCGTAGCCGCTGACAAAATAAGCGGCTGCCACCATGATGACTACCGCGCCGCCAAACGAGCCATCGGATGCGTTCAGCCGCCTGCTGAACCGCAGACTGGTCTCATTTGCAGGGCCTCCCGGCGGTCGACCGACAAAAAACCCGTCGCTGTCGCGCTGCGTGCGAAAATAGTCTTCCTCGGCAACGCTGCGTTGCGGCATGGTCGCGGTGCTGTCGACAATTGTCCCCTGGGAATTGGCGATGCTCACGGTGAAGAGCAGATCCGGCAGCAGCAATCCTCTTTCCTTGAGTTCAGCCAGTGATCGGTGGCCACCGTCCGTTTCGTGCCAATACTTGATTAGATTCAGACTCTGATCAATCTCGCGCAGAGCGCGCACCACCTGCGCCTCATAGGTACCCAACAGCTCGCGATTCGACACGACCGCCGCGCGCTGTGCGTCAGCGTACTTCACCTTGACGAGTTCCTCTGTGGCCGTCCAGATGACGCCGAGCAGCAGCAGGGCAATGGCGGGGAATAGCACGGCTGGGTCGGCGAGAGCGCTAAACGCGCGGTGAAGGGCTGTTTTTGAGAGCACCAGTCGCTCACTTGTATCTGGAGCACACCTAGATGGCGCAACGGGCCCACCGCGGCCGGTGAACGGCAACCGCGCTTAGACTTCCATCGGCTCGACAGCTCCAGACTTGAGCGGAACGCCAAAAATGGCGGGAGCGCATCTGGATTGCGGTACTAGCTCCGGCTGCGCCGACGACCCGGGAGCGGCCGTTGCGCCGCACAAGGCAGGCTGCTGATCGCGCTAGCGAGCGCGCCAGGAAGCGTCGGCTTCAATAACGTGTCGGGCCGGCAGTATTTCTCGCGAAGCGCTGGGGGTCGGCGGTGCGCAGATGCACTGCGGTTCGTCAATGAAACGTTCACCCCGGCGGTGCGGGATCGTCGGCATTCGGATTGATCACGCCGAAACGCGCCGGGATTTGGGCATAAAAGAGCCGGATATGCTCCTTTTCCATCAGCGCCAGAAGCCGTTGCGCTTCATCGTCGGTCACGATGAACTCGACTTCCACCGCCAGCGTGCCGGCCAGCTCGAAAAAAGTCGCTTCGTGCAAGACATGATGGCGTCCGAAGCCTGCCATGGCCTTGAATGCCGAGCCGCCGCGGATACCCAGTTTGTTCGCCTGCTGCATCAACCATTCCCATACGAGTTGGTGGTGATGGCGATGACCCTCGTGTACGTAAAATCTCAAAAATGAACCGTTCATGGCGCTGTCATCCTTTCGCACCCATGCGTAGGCAAACTCAACTCAACTATACGAAGCACTTCCGAGAATCACAAGCAATACGCACCCAAGGTTCGCGCTGTACCCATTCGGTAAATCCCGTTGTCGGCTGCGGCATGTACGTAAGGCCGCCGAACCAATGGAAATGTACGATCGCTACCGAAGAGCTTGCACTCCCAGGGATACGCGCAACCTATGATCTCCAAGACGGCGACGAGCGAAAGCTATAACGACAAGGTCGTGCGGCAATTCGCGATCATGACGGTGGTCTGGGGCATTGTCGGCATGTTGGTCGGCGTCATCATCGCCGCGCAGCTTTACTGGCCCGCGCTGAACTTCGACATTCCGTGGCTGACCTATGGCCGCTTGCGGCCCCTGCACACCAACGCCGTGATTTTCGCCTTTGGCGGCTGCGCGCTCATCGGCACCTCTTTCTACGTCGTGCAACGCACCTGCCATGTCCGGCTCTATGGCGACAAATTGGCGGCCTTCGTCTTCTGGGGTTGGCAAGCCGTGATCGTTGCCGCCGCAATTTCATTGCCCCTGGGGTTCACTCAGGGCAAGGAGTATGCGGAACTCGAATGGCCCATCGATATCCTCATCACCTTCGTGTGGGTTGCCTACGCGGTGGTTTTTTTCGGCACCATGGCCGTGCGGCGGGTCAAACATATCTATGTGGCGAATTGGTTCTACGGCGCCTTCATCGTCACCATCGCGGTTCTGCACATCTTCAATAACCTGGCCATCCCCATCAGCGCGACCAAGTCCTACGGGATTTACTCGGGAGTCGTCGATGCCATGATGGAATGGTGGTACGGCCACAACGCCGTCGGCTTCTTCTTGACCGCCGGTTTCTTGGGCATGATGTACTACTTCGTGCCGAAGCAGGCGCAGCGTCCGATCTACTCCTACCGTCTCTCGGTAGTGCATTTTTGGGCATTGATTTCCGTCTACATGTGGGCGGGCCCGCACCACCTGCACTACACCTCGCTGCCCGATTGGGTGCAGTCGATCGGCATGGCATTCTCGATTTTGCTGCTGGCGCCCTCCTGGGGCGGCATGATCAACGGCATGATGACGCTATCGGGTGCATGGCACAAACTGCGCACCGACCCGATCCTGAAGTTCATGATCGTATCGCTGTCGTTCTACGGCATGTCGACCTTTGAAGGCCCCATGATGTCCATCAAGACGGTGAATGCGATGTCGCACTACACCGATTGGGGCATCGCACACGTTCATTCGGGCGCGCTCGGTTGGGTGGCCATGATGACCATCGGCTCGATGTACTACTTGATACCGCGCCTCTTCAATCGCACTCAAATGTACAGCGTCAAGCTCATCGACGTGCATTTCTGGACCTCGACGATCGGCGTTGTGCTCTACATTGCAGCCATGTGGAGCGCCGGCGTGATGCAGGGGCTGATGTGGCGCGCCATGAACGACGACGGCACCCTGACGTACAGTTTCGTCGAAAGCGTCAAGGCGACCTACCCATTCTATCTGGTGCGTTTGGGCGGAGGTTTGTTGTTCTTCTTGGGAATGTTGATCATGGCCTACAACGTCTGGATGACCGTTCGCGACGAGAAGCCGTTGGCGGTTGCGGTAGCCCCCGCGGCCGCGGGAGTCTGACATGAGCCACGAGACGGTCGAAAAGAATGTCGGCCTGCTGACGGTGCTGATCCTGTTGGTCATCAGTGTCGGCGGCCTCATCGAAATCGTGCCGCTGATGTTGAGCGCGGCGAAGAAGCAGGGGATCACGCAAGTCGTGCCGCGTACGGCATTGCAACAGGAAGGTTTCGACATCTATGTGCGCGAGGGCTGTTATCTCTGCCACTCGCAGCAGATTCGCCCCTTCCGCAGCGAAACTGAACGTTACGGTCCCTACTCCGTAGCTGCCGAATCCCAATACGATCACCCGTTCGAATTCGGCTCCAAGCGTACCGGCCCGGATCTCGCGCGTGTCGGAGGCCGCTACAGCGATGACTGGCATCGGGTGCACTTGCACAACCCAAGGGACGTGGTGCCCGAGTCCAATATGCCCGGCTATCCTTGGCTCGCGACCAACAAGATCGACTCGACGCTCACCGAGAGAAAGTTACGCGTACTGCGTTTCTTGGGCACGCCCTATGCGGATGCAGATATTGCAGGCGCCGCGGCAGCGGTCAAGGACCAGACCGAATTGGACGCGCTCATTTCGTACCTGCAATCCCTGGGTCTCGCGCGCCCACGCGGTTCTTGAGGACATGCCGGTGAACGAATTAATACTCATGTGTCTGCGCGCGGCGATCACGTTATCGCTGTTTGTGCTGTTTATCGTTCTGATCTTCTGGGCTTGGAGCCCGAAGCGGCACAAACAATTCACCGAGGCGGCGAATCTGGTTTTTGATGAAAACGACCGCACGGCTGACGAGCGCAAGTCGGCGGGCGGGGAGAAAGGTTGATGTTGACGCATACGATCAGCGTCGTGATCGCCATCGTCGCCAGCTTGAATGTTCTCGGCTGCGGCTGGTTGATCTGGTGGACGGCGCGCAGCCGTCCCGACGAGGTCAGCAAAGGCGAAGTCATCGATCATGTGTGGGATGGCGATCTGCAGGAACGCAACAATCCCATGCCGCGCTGGTGGCTGATTCTGTTTTTCCTGTCGATCATGTTTTGCTTTCTCTACTTTCTGCTGTACCCCGCGCTCGGTACTTTCGGCAACCTGTTGGGCTGGAGCAAGGCGTCCCAGTACGAGCAGGAAATGGCCGCGGCCAAGAAGCAATACGCGCCCATGTATGCGGCATTTGCCGGCCGCGAAACCGAGGATCTCGCCAAAGATCCCAAGGCGCTGGCACTCGGCCGCAGCCTCTTTGCCAATAACTGCATCGCATGCCACGGGTCGGATGCGCGCGGCGCTCCCGGCTTTCCCAATCTCACCGACAATGACTGGCTGCACGGCGGAACCCCGGCGCAAATCATCGAGACCATCACCCATGGCCGCGAAGGCGTCATGCCCGCGCTCGGCACCGCGCTGGGCGATCGGGGCGTCGACGAAGTGGCGGCCTATGTGCTGAGCTTGAGCGGCCGCAAGGAGCCGCCGCAACTGATCGCCGGCGGCGAGGCCCGCTTCGCGCTCTGTGCCGCGTGCCACGGAGCCGACGGCAAGGGCAATCAAGCCATCGGCGCACCCAACCTAACCGACGACATTTGGCTCTACGGCGGCACGGACGCCGCGGTTCGCAAATCGATCAAAGACGGACGGCACGGCAAGATGCCCGCTCATGCATGGCTGGGAGAAGATAAGGTCAAGCTGCTGGCCGCCTATGTCTACAGCCTCTCGCACACGCCGTGAGGATCCATGGCAACCCCCGGCTCTAAGGAATACCGCAACGATCGACAGTTTTGGATGGACGTCGGCTTGGTATTGTGGTCTTCGTTCCTTGCGGCCGGGCTGGCGGGCATGCTGTTCTTCGCCGCTGTGGACCCCCTCATCCTGCGCGACGCGGGTCCGCAACGATTTGAAACCTTGAGTCGCGAAGCCGGCTACGCCGTGGGATTTTTCTTCTTCTGGGCGCTCGCGGCGAGCGCCGCAGCACTCAGCGTCTACATGGTCCGCAGCCTCGGACGATCCGATGACCGCTCGGCCGGCGGCACGCAGCGCGAGCTGCCCTGATGCAAACCAAGCTCACGGCGGCGACGCCGCCGCTGCCCGCCGCATCGAGCTTCTACGAAGCTGCGCAGAAGATCTATCCGCGCGAGGCGCACGGGCGATTCGCCACCAAGCGCCGCTGGACCGTAGCACTGCTGCTGGGCCTGTTCTATAGCGTTGCCTGGATCAGCTGGAACGGCCAGCAAGTACTGCTGTTCGATCTGCCGGCGCGCAAGTTTCACGTGTTCGGCTTGACGCTGTGGCCGCAAGATTTCGTGTACATGGCACTGCTGCTCATCATTGCAGCATTGTCGCTGTTCTTTATCACCGCCCTGGCGGGACGGGTATTCTGCGGCTACGCGTGCCCGCAAACGGTCTGGACGGAGGTGTTCCTCTGGATCGAACGCTGGACCGAAGGCAGCCGCTCGCAGCGCCAGAAACTCGATCACAGTCCCTGGACGATGCAAAAACTATTGCGCAAGGGGAGCAAACAGCTGCTGTGGCTCTCGCTCGCAGGCTTTACCGGCTTCACGTTCGTCGGCTACTTCATGCCGATCCGCTCGATCGGCGCGGAGCTTGTGAGCTTCTCCCTAGGTCCCTGGGCCGCGTTCTGGATTTTCTTGTACTCGCTGGCGACCTACGGCAACGCCGGGTTCCTGCGCGAGCAAGTGTGCAAGTACATGTGCCCCTATGCCCGGTTCCAGAGCGCGATGTTCGACAAGGACACGCTCATCATCTCCTACGACGAGCAGCGCGGCGAGCCGCGCGGCGCACGCCGCCGCGGAGTGGCGCCCCCCAAGCCCCAGGGCGACTGCATCGATTGCACGCTGTGCGTGCAGGTCTGCCCCACCGGCATCGATATCCGCAAGGGCTTGCAATACGAGTGCATCGCCTGTGCAGCCTGCATCGATGCCTGTGACGAAGTCATGGACAAGGTCGGTTCTGCGCGCGGGCTGATCCGCTACACCACGGAACATGCCATGTCCGGCAAGGCAACGCACATCGTGCGGCCGCGGCTGTTCGTGTACGGCACGCTGCTGACGCTCGCCGCCGCAGCCATCGGTTATTCGCTCCTGGTGCGCACGCCCTTGATTCTGGATGTCATTCGGGACCGCAATGCCTTGTACCGCGAGGTGCGCGGCGATTGGGTGGAAAACGCGTACAGCATCAAAATCGTCAACGAAGACGACAAGCCTCACCGCTACCGGCTGCAAGCGCAAGGCATCGCACAACTGGAACTGGTGGCACCTGTGGGCAACATCGACGTTGCTGCGGGCAGCGTGGCCAATGTCCCGGTCCGCCTGCAAGCTCCGGCAGTCAACGCGCAGGGCGTGCATGCGATTACGCTGCGAATCGACGCACAGGATGCCCCGGGTATCGCCCGTACCGAAAAAACCCGCTTCATTGGACCGCAGTGATGACAAGCAACAGCGTCGCGTGGTATCGGCAAATCTGGCCTTGGATCATCATCGGACTGTTGTCGAGCGCGGTCATCGGCAGCTGCGTCAGCGCCTACCTCGCCGTGCACACGAACGACGTGGTACTCGAGCACAGCGATTCGTCCGACTAGGCGGCGGTATCGTGACCGCGCTCGAATCATGTTTTCATTGCGGCAATGCCGCATCGAGCTGCGTGAGGCACATTGCCGTCGACGGGGTGGAACGGCCCTTTTGTTGTTCCGGCTGCGCGGCGGCCACCGACCTGATTCTGGCGCAGGGGCTCGGTCGCTACTACACATTCCGCACCGCAGCCGAGCAAGCGCCCCGCTACGAGCGACGCAATTGGGCGATCTACGATCGGAACCGCGCGTTGCGCAGTTACACGCACCTACGCGAGGACGGTGAGCGCGAATTGAGCCTGCAGATCGAGGGCATGCACTGCGCCGCCTGTGCATGGCTGCTCGACAACAGTGTGCGTCGGCTGGCCGGAGTCCGAGACGTTCAGGTGAATGCCGGCAGCGCTCGTGCCGAGATTCGCTTCGATCCGACCCTCGTGTCGTTGAGCCGCGTGCTCGAGAGCATTTACGCGCTGGGATACGAACCGCGCCCGTTGAGTTTCACGCCGGGCGGTCCCGCGTGGCTGACCGAGCGGCGTAACGCCTTGAAGCGTCTCGCCGTGGCCGGTTTCGGAATGATGCAAGTCATGACCTATGCCGTGTCCTTGTACGCCGGAGCGATGGATGGAATCGCACCGGATCTGGAGCAGTTGCTGCGATTCGTCAGCCTGTTGGTTTCCACTCCCGTGGTGTTGTACGCCGCACAGCCGTTTTTCGTCGCCGCGTGGCGCGCTTTGCGCATGCGCACCTTGGGCATGGATCTGCCGGTGGCGCTGTCCATCGCCGCGGCGTATCTCTGGAGCGTGTGGGCAACGCTGCGCGGGCACGGAGCCGTCTATTTCGATTCGGCGGTCATGTTCACGTTCTTCCTGCTGTTGGGGCGTTTCATCGAAATGTCGCTGCGCAATGGCTACGGGCTGCAACAAGATGCGATCGCGCGCTTGCTGCCCGAGAGTATCTTGCGGGTCACCGCGACCGGCGAAGAGCGCGTCATTCCCGATGAACTCTGCGCCGGCGATCGAGTACGCATCCTGCCGGGCGAACGTGTCCCGGCAGACGGTGAAATTCTCTGCGGTCGAACCGAAGTCGACGAATCCATGCTGACCGGCGAATCGCGGCCGCGGGCGCGCGAAGCGGGAGAAACCCTGATCGCAGGAACGCTCAACTTGTCGAATGCCGTCGACATGGAAATCACTCATATCGGTCAGGACTCGACGCTCGCGGCCGTATCGCGCCTACTGGAGCGCGCGCGGGCGAGCCGGCCGCATATCGCGGAGGCGGCGGACGCGGTCGCTACTTGGTTCGTCGGCGGCGTACTCGTGCTTGCGGCGATCACCGCTTTTTATTGGCTGCACGCGGATGCGGCCCGCGCTTTTCCTGCGGTGCTTGCCGTGCTCGTGGTCACCTGCCCCTGCGCACTGTCGCTGGCCACCCCGGCGGCGCTGGCCGCGGCCACCACTCAATTGGCAAGGACCGGACTCATCGTCGCGCGTAGCCGCGCTCTGGAGACTCTGGCGCGCGCCGATCGCGTGGTCTTTGACAAAACCGGCACCCTCACCTTTGGGCAACCGGTATTGACCGAACTGCGTCTGCTGCGCGCCAACGCCGATCGAGAGCACTGTCTCGCCATCGCCGCCGCGCTCGAGCGTCACTCCGGGCACCCCATCGCCCGTGCATTTGCCAAGGATTCACCGGCACTGGGTGTTGGTGAGGTGAGATCTTCTGCAGGCCTGGGTATCGAGGGCTGCGTGGGAGAGGAGATCTATCGGATCGGGCGGCCAGAATTCGTCCTGGCGCTATCGGCCGCGGGTACCGTTGCGCCGGAAGCCACCGAGAGGGGCAGCAGCGTCGTTCTTGGCGACAGTGCGGGGTTGCTGGCAGAGTTCGTGCTATGCGACGCGGTGCGCGCCGATGCACGCGCCACCGTGCAGCAATTGCGCAGTTTGGGAATCGAGCCGCTGATCGCGAGCGGCGACCGGGCGGCTACCGTCGCCGCTATCGCACAGCAAGTGGATGAACCGAGAAGTCTCGGAGACCTCAGGCCTGCCGACAAGCTGACTTTTGTGCAATCGCTGCAAAGGCACGGACACATCGTCGCCATGGTGGGTGATGGCGTGAATGACGCACCGGTCCTGGCCGGAGCCGATGTGTCGGTCGCCATCGGCGGGGGCACCGACTTGGCGAAAGTCAGCGCCGACATCGTGATGCTGGGTGAAGGTCTGGCGCCCCTCGCGCAAGGCATTAGGACCGCGCGCCGCTGCATGCGCATCATCCGGCAAAACATTGCATGGGCGGTGATCTATAACGCCGCCGCGATTCCGCTGGCGGCGAGCGGTTGGCTACAGCCTTGGATGGCGGCAATCGGCATGTCGGCCAGTTCTTTGCTGGTGGCGCTCAACGCCGTGCGCCTATTGCGTCCGCGGAGTTCGAGCGGCACGAAGCAGGACCTGTCTTATCGTCCGCGAAAGGTTTCTCCGGCATGAATATTCTGTACCTCTTGATCCCCTTGGGACTGGTTTTGGTGGTGCTCATGGTCGCGGCGTTCTTCTGGGCCGCGAAGGCCGGACAGTTCGACGATCTGCAGACACCGGCAATGCAGATTCTGCTCGACGATGATTCGCAGCCCATGCCGCGCAAACAGGTGCGCGATGCATGAGCTGGCGCTCGGCAGCGCTTTCGTTGCCGGAGCACTCGGCAGTACGCATTGCGTGGCGATGTGCGGAGGTCTTGCCACCGCGTTGGGAACTCAGCGGCAAGGGACGGATCGCAGCGGGCCGCTGCTCTATCAACTCGGCCGCATTGCCAGTTACGGCACGGCCGGTGCCGTGGTCGGCTCGTTCGGCGCCGCAGCCGGTTTTGCGTTCGAGGCTTCGCGATGGAGCGAAATTCTGCGCTTGGGCACGGCGCTCGTCGTCGTGCTGATCGGCCTCAACATGGCGCTCGGCCCGCGTTCTCGCGGACCCTGGCTGCGCGCCCCCGAGCGCTGGGGCGGCCGGGTTTGGCGGCGTATCGCACCTCTTGCATCAAGGCTGCCAGCACAGCCTGCACTGCGCGCGCTGACTTTGGGGATGCTGTGGGGCTGGTTGCCTTGCGGTCTGGTGTACTCGGTGCTGTTGGCCGCCGCGTTTGCCGGCGGCGCCATCGCAGGCGGCGCCACGATGCTCGCATTCGGACTCGGCACGCTGCCGGCCATGCTGGGGTTGAGCTACGCGGGCGGCAGATTTGCACCGCCGCGCGCCACCTTGGCCCGTTTGTTGGGATCGGTCATCGTCGCCTGCGGCCTGTGGACCGCGTCCATGCCAATCGCCAGTCTCTTCGGTGTCCACCCCCACGTTCACATGGCGCAGACATCCGGCACACCGTGATGCTAGGTAGACCCCGTAGCGACTGCGTAGAACTCCTAATACCGCGAAATCCGCACGGCCGCTAACTTCTCGCTTCGTGCCAAAAAAGGGAGCGGGACGCGATGAGCCACATAGAACGACCACTTGGAATCCTGATATTCCTTCTCGGGGTATCGCTGGCACCTTACGCACGGGCGGTGCCGAGCTTTGCCCGGCAAACCGGCATGACTTGCGAAGCATGCCATACCGTATATCCGGAATTGAATCACTTCGGCCGGATGTTCAAGGCCAATGGCTACACGCTCGACAATTTGCGTCAGGTTCGTGGCATCACGGCCAAAAAGGAAGAAATGTTGGATCTGAGCGGTTTGCCGCCGATTTCCGCAATGGTGCAGGTGTCCGAGACTCAGCTCGCCAAGCCTCTGCCCGATGGAACCGACGCGAATTCACGCTCGCAAAGCGGCACGGCAGGTTTCCCGCAACAGCTGAGCCTGTTTTATGCCGGCAAGATCGCGCCGCATATCGGCGCATTCATGCAGCTCACCTATTCCAATGATGCGGGAACCCTCGGCATCGACAACACCGACTTGCGTTTCTCGAACAGCACGCTGTTCGGCAACGACAACAGTCTGATCTACGGGTTGACGCTCAACAATAACCCTACCGTGCAGGATCTCTGGAACAGCACGCCGGCATTTGGCTTTCCCTATGCCGGTACCAATGCCGGCGTCTCGCCATTGGCGGGCACTCAAATCGACGGCGCTCTGGCGCAAGATATCGCGGGCATCACGGCCTACGCCATGTTGAATGAAGCGTTGTACGCAGAAATGGGCATCTACCGTTCGGCCAAGCAGGGAACGACCAACCCCATTACCGGGGCGGCCGGACCGCTGGATGGCACGGTCTCCAATGTCATCAAGAATACTGCGCCCTACTTTCGCGTGGCCTACGAGCATCAATGGTCCAGGAATTCGATCGAAGTGGGTGTTTACGGCGCTACTTTTCAACTTTTCCCGGGCGGGGGCTCGGCGGGTACGCCGGCGCCTCTCAACGGTCCGGTCAATAGATTCCGCGACGTGGCTGAAGATTTCCAGTATCAATTCATCGCGGACGAGAACCTATTCTCCTTGAGCGGCACGCGAATCCATGAATCCATGCAGCTCGATGCGAGCTTTGCGGCCGGAGCCAGTGCGAACCCGAACAATGACCTGACCACCGTGCGTTTCAACGCCAACTACTACTACCGCCGCAAGTACGGCGGTACGTTGAGTCTGTTTTCAACCACCGGCAGCGTCGACAGTCTGCTCTATTCTGCCGGCTCGGCGCCTGGCGTAGTCACGAGTGCGAATGGAAGCCCGAATACCAAAGGCTGGATCGCCGAGTTCAATTACTTGCCATGGCTCAACACCAAGCTGTCGGCGCAGTATACCGGCTACACCAAGTTCAACGGCGGCAGTACCAATTACGATGGCTTCGGACGCAGTGCCTCCGACAATAACACCCTTTATGTATTGCTTTGGCTCGTGTTCTAACCGGAGAGCGCCATGTATCGTCATTTAACTCTGATTGTTGCCTGCTCGCTGAACATCGCCATCGCCCACTCGGAAGGCATCACTGCGAGCGATGCTCTGGCGGCGAAACGAATCGCCATCGGCACGTGCGCAAACTGCCACGGACCGCACGGGCAAAGCATTTCCCCGAAGTTCCCGGTTCTGGCCGGACAGCATGCAAATTATCTGGCAGCGCAAATGCATGCATTCAAGGACCAGAAGCGCGGCGATCCCGACGCCTTGGGGTACATGTGGGGAATGGCGTCGAATCTTGACGATGCCACGATCACGGCGCTTGCCGACTATTACAGCCGCCAGCCCCGGCAGGCAGGCGCGAGAATCGCCGGCGCCGCGATCGAGCGCGGCAAGGAATTGTATTCGCACGGCAATGCCGCCGAAGGCATCCCGGCATGCGCGGCGTGTCATGGCGCGAACGCCGAAGGGACCGATGCCTTTCCACGATTGGCGGGACAGCACGTGACCTATCTGATCAAGCAATTAAATTCCTTTCAGAGCAATTTGCGGGACGTGGCGGTCATGCACGGTGTCGCGCAAGGGCTAAAATCCGAAGAAATGAATGAAGTCGCCGTCTATTTGCAGTCGCTCGGACCCCCATAGCCGTCAGGGTGCGACTACCCAGCGAGCCTTCATTCTTGCGAACGGCGCGTTCATGATTGCCAATTATTGAGAGCTACCGTGCCGGGCTGCTGGCACGGTCGGCATTCGCGGCCGGCGTCGATCAACCCCTTACACGACGCGCGAAAGCGGCCGATCCTGACTTCGAGCGGTAAGGTACTCATCGAAGACCATGGCGACATTTCGCATCAAGAAGCGCCCGGTAGCGGTCAGTTCCACGCGCCCGGGCGCAAAGTTCACCAGCCCGTCCGCCGCCATGGATTGCAAGCGGCTCAGCTCGGCCGCGAAATGCTCGCGAAACACCAAATCGAACCGATTTTCGATGCCGGGAACATCGATGTATCCGAGACACATGATTTGCTGGATGATCTGCGCGCGCACGCGATCCTCCGCGTTGACGTATACACCTCGCTGCGTCGGCAGCGCCCCGCGATCGAGCGCGCCATTGTAGTCTTTCAGCGTCTTGCGATTCTGCAGGTACAAGTCGCCGATCTGGCCGATCGCGCTGACGCCGAGCGCCACCAAGTCGCGCTTTGCGTGGGTGGTATAGCCCTGGAAAGAGCGGTGCAGCGTGCCGTTCTGCTTCGCGAGCGAGAGCCCGTCGGTGGGCAATGCGAAGTGGTCCATGCCGATATACACGTAGCCGGCGGCGGTAAGCCTCTCGATGGCGAGCCGCAGCAGCTCGATGCGCTCTGCGGCGGCCGGCAACTCGTCCGGGACGATTCGTTTCTGCGCCTTGAAAATGCTGGGCATATGCGCATAGCCGTACACGGCCAGCCGATCGGGCCGCAGCTCGATGACGTGTTTCAAGGTGGCTGCGAAGGTCTGCGCGGTTTGCCGCGGCAGGCCATAGATCAAATCGAGGTTGATCGACTCGAACCCCGCGCGCCGCGCGCTTTCATATACGCCCTTGACCAGGCTGAACGGCTGCACGCGATTGATCGCCTGCTGCACGCCGAGATCAAAATCCTGAACACCGAAGCTGATGCGGTTGAAGCCCGCCTGCGTCATCGCATGCAGTTTTTCGAAGTCGACTCCGCGCGGGTCAACCTCGATCGAGAAGTCGCGCGCGCCGTCGCGCGACAGGCCGAACTGAGAGTCGAGAGCCTCGACAATCGCAGCAAGGCTTGTTATCGGAAGATAGGAAGGGGTGCCGCCGCCAAAATGCATCTGATCGATCGCGCGCGATCGGCTAAAGTGGCCGGCACGCAGCGCGATCTCCTTCAGTACTCGCTGCACGTACGATTCGATGCGGTCCAATTTGTGCGTGATGATTTTATTGCAGGCGCAATACAGGCACGGACTGATGCAAAAAGGAATGTGCACGTAGACCGAGAGGGGCTGGTTGCTTGCAGCGCCCGCGCTGCCGCGCACGGCCATTTCATAGGCGTCAGGCGCCAGTGCCTCATGGAACTGCATGGCGGTCGGATAGGAGGTGTATCGAGGACCCTCGCCGCCGTACCGCCTGATCAGCTGCGCATCGAGTTCAATGGGATTATTCATCAGTCGGCTAATAGGCCACCAGCAGTTGATTATCCACGCTGCTGACCCCCGGCGCCGCCCACGCGGCCCGCGATGCGTCGTCCTTTTCGCGCCATGAGGATACGAATCCCTTCAAGGTCACCTTGCTGTCGTCGAGTCCGACGTCGATGTCGTTTGCATCCAGGTTTGCTTGGCGATGCAACGCGGCTTCGATCTTCTGTTTGATGTCCGCCATTTTGATGGGGGGCTTGATGGTGAGGTCATTGAGGATTCCGGTAACCCCCATCAGATAACGAACCGCGGCTTCGGCCACATTGACTTGAAAGCCATAGATGACGTAGCCGCTGAGACTAATGCAGCCATCCGAAACCACAACTTTGATGTCGCACCCGCCGAGCGACGCATTCCACTTCAGCGCATTCGCCGCGGCGAGCGCGATATCGGTATCGTTGCGCTTTCCCGGCAGGGGAATATCCACGACGATGTCGTTGGCGATCGCGCGAACACCGTTAACTCGCTTGGCGATCTTTTCCGCAGAGTATTTGTCGGAGAAATGCGGCACGGCGCCGAATAGCGTCACGATGCCTTCTTGAACATTCACGCCGATGCCGCGGGAGTCCAAACTGGGGTCCCATTGCAGCTCGTTTTGCACGTCATCGCGAATGTCGGTGTCCACGTTCATGGCATTCTCCTTTCACTCATTCGTTCGCGCATCGATGGATTCACATAGCGCCAGCATCGCGCCAAAGCACGTCTGCGGCTATCCGTAGTTCCCACAGGCACCACCCATCAGTGTCAGTAGAAACCCGTAGCTGCTTGGCAGATTTACGCATAGCGGATGCCGCGCGTAATTCGCATGATTACTCATGCGGCTCGATGAGCAAACGGGCGGGCGCACCGAATGCAAATCGCAATCATTCGCGCCAGGAGAAAAATCTTGAAGGCCTCGGATGTCATGACCCGGACTGTCATTACGATCAAGGAGCACGCCTCGGTTGCCGAGGCACTGCGCTTGATGCTCGGCAAAGCAATCAGCGGTTTGCCGGTGGTGGACAACGAAGATAGGCTCGTAGGCATCATCACTGAAGGAGACCTGCTGCGCCGCGCCGAACTGGCGACAGGGCGGCAAATAGCCCGGTGGAAAAATCTTTTTGGATCATGGTTTGCCGCAAAGGAATACGTGCGCACACACGCCCGATCAGTGGGTTCGGTCATGACCCGGGAGATTCTTTGCATTGCCGAAGACACGCCGTTACCGACGATCGTTCGAATCATGGAGGAAGGACATGTCAAGAGGCTGCCGGTAACGAAGGACGGCAAGGTCATCGGGATCGTGAGCCGCCGAGACATCCTGCAGCCGCTCTCTTCGCTGGTCGACCCGCCGCTCGCAGGCTGCGCAAGCGATGCAAGCATTCAGCGACAGATCGAACGGGAACTGGCTGCGCAGCCATGGAATCCCAGTCAGAACATTTGCGTGGAGGTCGAGAATGGAACGGTCATCCTCAGCGGCGCGGTCTCGGGATTCGAGCAGCGCGACGCGCTGCGGGTTCTGATCGAGAATATTTCCGGCGCACGCGAAATCAAAGATCAGCTTTTGGTTCTCGATCCGTATGTGGGGACCGCAATCGTGTCGCCGATGGACACCTAAATACCGGCTTTCGGAGCATTTATGCATACTCAAGCAACGGCATCCAGCGGAATTCTCAAAGATGGCAGGAAAGTGACCATTCGGCCGCTTCAGCCGCAAGACACCGCCATCGAGCGCGAATTCATCATGCGGCTTTCGCCGCAATCCCGGCGCTACCGCTTTCTTAGCAGCATCGCCTTACCCGGTGAGCAGCTGCTCGAGCGGCTCACCCAACTCGATGATGCCACCGAGGCTGCGTTCGTCGCACTCGCCGTCGAGTCCGGTGTCGAGCGCGAGGTGGGCGTGGCGCGCATGAGTGCGGTCGGAGATGGCCGCGCGGAGTTTGCAGTGACCGTTCGGGACGACTGGCAGCACAAAGGATTGGGCACTTTGCTGACCAAGCAGGTGATTGAAGCCGCACGCCGGCGGGGCTTAAATGCTTTATATTCGGTCGACGCGAGCGAAAACGGCCCCATGAACGGCTTTGCCAAGACGCTCGGATTTTGCAGCGACGTGAATCCCCATGATGCAACCGAAGTGATTCATACACTTCGCCTGAACTAAGCGCTTAGACTCGACCTTCAATTTTTAATCCGGAGTATGAAATGCACAATGAAAAACTTTCTCGACGGGTATTGCTCAGCCAGGCGATTACGGCCGCAGCTCTGATCCCTGGACTGGTTCTGACCCGCCAGGCGCTCGGCGCGGCAGCAATCCCGCTCGATCCCTCGGACCCGACGGCAAAAGCGCTGGCTTACACCGAAGCGTCTGCGAAACCCGATCAGAAATGCGCTAACTGCATGCAGTTTCAAGGCAAAGCCGGCGATTCGCGCGGCGGATGTGCAATTTTCGCCGGAAAAACCGTCGCAGCTGCCGGCTGGTGCTCGGTTTGGGCTAAGAAAGCGTGAGCAAGCGGGTCAATCGCCGCGTCAGGTAGCCGCCGGGAATGGCATCTCGGATTTTCGCCAGCGGATTCAGACCCGCGTTTTTCTTGGCGGGTTTGGCCGGGTTGGTACTCATGCCCGCCTGGATCGCGGTCTGGCTGTTCGGCGCGCCGCTCGGCAACACCTGGCCACCGACGCTGTGGCACGCCCATGAAATGGTCTTCGGCTTCGTCAGCGCCGCCCTCGCCGGCTTTCTTTTAACCGCCGTACCGAGTTGGACGGGCGAGCGCGGTTTCGCGGGCCTGCCACTCCTCATCCTGGTCAGTCTCTGGCTGGGCGGTCGAATCGTGGTCGCGACTGGGGCTTTTTGGCCCGCCGGCCTTGTTTTCGCGGTCGACGAGGGGTTTTTGCTCGGTCTAGGTGCTCTTTTGGCGCCGCCGCTGTTGCGAACCCGTAGCCGCAACACGCCGCTGCTCCTCGTTCTCGCGTTGCTGGCCGGATGCAACGGCGCCTTCCATTGGTCGCTGATGCAGCGTGATGCCGATGGCGCATCGCACGCTCTCCTGATTGCCATCGATATGCTATTGCTGATGGTTACGGTGATCGGCGGCCGTATTCTGCCGGCGTTCACCTCGAGCGGCCTGCGCGCGAGCGGCAGCGCGATTTCCTTGCGCTCGTGGCCGCCGATCACGCCCATCACGATCACCTTGATGATCGTCATCGCGCTGGTGGACTTGCGCTGGCCGGGCAGTCGAGCGGCCGGGATCGTCGCCGGCATGGCTGCGGTCGCCCAATTAATACGCCTGGCGCAGTGGCGCAGCAGCGCGACGCTGAAGCTTCCTATCGTGTGGATCCTGCATGTGGGCTACGCCTGGCTGCCCGTCGGGCTTGCGCTCAAGAGCGCCGCGTTGCTGACAGGGCCTGCCATTTCTGCCTTCTGGCTGCACGCACTCACCGTCGGTGTGCTCGCGACCATGATCATGGGCGTGATGACGCGCGCAGCCTTGGGTCATACGGGGCGGCCGCTCGAGGTCGCGCCTCTGACCATATCCGGCTACTGTGTGCTCTTTCTCGCGGCGATTGCGCGTGTCTTCGGGCTGAGCGCGGGTCTTTCTTACCCGCTGGTGATCGCGCTGAGTGGGTCGCTCTTTACGGCAGCCTTTGCATGCTTCTTATTCGAATACGCTCCGATTCTGTGGGCGCCGCGGGCCGACGGTAAACCCGGCTGATTGATGCTTCATTCTGGATTCTGGCAGGTTCGCCGCCACCCAACATTCCTCGCACTGGCCCACCGTCTCAGTGCAGCAGCGTCAACCAGCCCAGCGGCTGGTGAGTAATTGCTACGCCGACGATGGCGGCGAAAGTCAAAAGCGCGGCCCCAAAAGCCGCGATTTGACCCATTCGGCTCTTCGCCCGCCTCAAGGCTATCGACCCCAGAACTACATACAGCACCAGCAGCAACACCTTGGCGGTCAGCCAACCATTGAGGAAGGGGTATTGGTGCACAATGAGCGTCAGCAAAACCGCCGCCGTCAGCAGCACCGTATCGATGACGATCGATGCGATGCGGAGCGCAAGGTGATTGGCAACCACAGCGCCATTTATTCGCAGCACGCCCCGCAGCGTAAACAGGCTGCCGGAAAGCGCCACGCAACCCACATGAAGTGCGCGGATTTCAAGAAAGTGGGACGCGAGCACAGGGTTTCATTGCGACGGATGGGATCGGGCCCTTAGCTTAACGCTTTGGCGACCAACAAATTCGGCCCCAATCAACTGGACTCCGCGCCCCCCAATGCTTGCGCTATGCGAACGAGATCGCCTTTCAATTTGGATCCTCTGTCACAGCGTCAGCATGCAGCTTAAAGGATATTCCCTACTGAATGAGGGCATCTGCGAATACCGCAACCTGCCGGCGGCCAGTAACGTTGCATCAAGGCTGGGTGATTTGGTGAACGGAGTGGCGGAAATGCTCGACAGAGTCACGGTAGAGTTGACGCAAAAAAGCGGCGGCAATCGTTTCAATCCGCAAGACCTTCTGACACCTACGGCATTTGCGCATCCCGTCAGTCGATTCGAGGTTCGTGAAACGCACATCTCGTGGGTGATTCTTACCGGCCTTTATGCCTACAAAGTCAAAAAGAGCGTCCAACTGGAATTCCTCGACGCTTCGACCCTGGAGAAAAGACGCTTCCTGTGCGAAGAGGAGTTGCGGCTCAATCGGCGCTTGGCGCTGGGTCTTTATTTGGACATGGTAGCGATCACACGGGAAGCCGGAGGGCTGCGCGTCAACGGTCACGGCCCGATCGTGGAATACGCCGTGCGCATGAAACAATTCGATGCCTCGCAAGAATTATCGACTTTGCTCGCAGGCGACTCGTTGGATGAGCAGGAATTCGTCGATCTTGCCCGGCGCTTGGCGCGATTTCACGAAACGGCGCCAAAGGCGACATGCAGCAAGGATTATTCTCACACCACCGACTTGCGCGATTCCGTGCTAGGCAACTTGGCGACTTTGCTCTCGCACCTGGACGCGGAGACGCCCCTGCCCGAGATGGGCCGTATCGTTGATTGGACGCATGACTATTTACATGATTCTTTGGCTCGATTGCGCGAGCGCGAACAGTGCGGCGCGGTCCGCGAGTGTCATGGCGATCTGCACGCGCGCAATATCGTTCGATGGTGCGGGCAATTGATACCTTTCGACGGGTTGGAATTCGATGCCAAGCTTCGTTGGATCGACGTCATGAACGATGTCGCGTTCTTGGTGATGGATTTAATGGCTCACCATCGCAAGGATTTTGCCTTTGCGTTTCTAAATGCCTATCTCGAGCATACTGGCGACTACGAGGGCGTTCAGCACTTGACGTTCTATGCGGTATACCGCTCTCTGGTACGGGCCATGGTCGACAGTCTCGGGGTCGAAATGGACCTGAAGCGTCGAGACGAGTATCAGAAGCGATTGCGCATGCGGATAGCAAGCGCCAGTGCGTTCATCAATCAAGCCGTGCCGACGCTGTTCATCATGCACGGAGTGTCGGGTTCGGGCAAATCCTGGATGAGCGAAAGGCTGGTAACGCAGCTGGGGGCGATCCGCATTCGATCCGACGTCGAGCGCAAACGCTTAGGGGGTACCATAGGCTCGCTGCCGAAAGCTCGTGCCGGATTCGAAAAAGGCCTATACACGCCTGCGCTGAGTCATCGTACCTATGCGCGCCTGCTCGAATGCGCGGATAGCTGTCTGAAAGGCGGTTTTGATACCATTGTCGATGCCGCCTTCCTGCACGGCGCGGATCGCCGTTTGTTCGCGGCTTTGGCCGCGGCAGGCGGATTTCACTTCGTCATTTTGGCATGCGAAGCTGACGTGGCTGTTCTCGCGCAGCGCGTCGAGCAGCGATCCCGACAACGGATGGATGCGTCGGATGCCGATTCTACTGTGCTGGCCGAGCAGCTGAGCACCGCCGAGCCCCTCAGTGCGTCGGAGCGGATACGCACACTGACAGTGGACACGACGACAACTCCACAGGCGTGTCAAAAGGCCTTCATCGCCATCAAGGACCGCCTGGCGTCGCTGAGCATCGCTCTGCCCGCAGCCTAGCGTAGCAGCAACCAGGGCAGCCATAATGCGGCAATCATTGCCAAGTGACTCGGACAAAGCCGCAGCGCGAAGCTCCTGCCGTCGGGTTTCGCCGGTGTATGAATGCCTTTCACACGCGCAAATTGACCACACCGAAGGAATCAATCGCGCGGTCCGGCAGCAAGGGCAGAACGATGAGCGCGGCTCCGGCCAACAGCGTGGCATCGTGCAGTTCCTGCTCGGAAAGCTGCGAAATCGCAAATCGATGCAAATTTGATTTTGAGCTGATCAGCAACGTCACGATCACGCCGAGCGCCGCGGCGAGTTCGATCTGCCCAACGGCCATGAATCCGATGGCAAAGGTCGCGAGCAATGCAAACTCTGTCGTGAGACCCGGGTACTGAACTTGACTGGCCCGATAAGCAACTGCGCTCAGAATGACCACACCCGCACCGGCGAGCGCAAGGAGCACATCAGAATGGAGGAGCGCGGACATCGCCCCAAGCAGGGCGACGAGCGTAAATGTGCGCACACCCGCGGCATTCGACGAAGAACCCGCACTCAACATGCACGGAGTCGAGTTGACGGGCTTGGAAGGTCTATGCAGCCGCCGTCGTCTGAATCAGCGTCACCACCGGTTCCTTTTTGCCCTTCGCCGGGCCCCGCACCAACAGCACAGGCACGGTCGCTTCGCGCACCACGTTCTCCGCATCGCTGCCTAGGGCGACTCGGGCCAGACCGCGACGCCCATGCGTTCCCATGACGATGAGATCGGGCTTCCATTTTTTGGCTTGCGCGAGGATGAGGTCCGCGGCAACTCCACCGATTGATTCGATCAACACCGAATCCACCTGCACGCCTTCCTTCTTGGCCGCCGACACCGCAGCATCCAGAACAGATCTGCCGGTCCTGACCAATGACTCAATCAGATTCTGAGGGAAAATACCCCCGCTATAGGTGATGTCGAGAATGTACTCATTGACGATGTGTACCAGAAGTAACTGACTGCCTTGGACCTTCGCAATCTTGATCGCTTCGCTGAGCCCTCGCGCGGAGGTTTCACTGCCGTCGACCGGAACTAAGATCTTGCCGTACATAATCCGCTCCCGATTTGATTTTGACGCTGAAAGCCGGCCTTTTCGGCGGCGACATTGCATTCCGAGAGCTAGTTTCACCCATCGTTTCAACGTTCGATAGATCGGAGTTTCCACTTCGAGCTGCGGCTATTGCGTACGGCCACCGCGGCGGTCCGTTACCAGGATACGGTGGCGCTATTCGCCGCCCTCGGTGGCGGCTGGTGGAACATCGGCCCAAGCAAGATCGCCGCGGTGCCAAAAGGCCCGTGAGAAAGCTAAGAGGGGATGAACATCCACAGCGCCGCGGCGCCCATGACCGCGGTGGCAATCCACCCTAAAATAATGAATGCCCGGCCGACGGTAAATGCTCCCATCACGGACTTCTTCGAGACCAGCAGGATGATGACCGCCATGAGGGGCACGGCGACGACGCCATTGATCACGGCACTCCAGAACAACGCCTTCATCGGACTGATCGGCAGGTATTGGATGAACAATCCGGCGAGCACGCTGATGCAGATGATGCCGTAGAAGCCGCGGGCGTCACTCGCCTTGCGCTCCAGACCCGATCTCCAACCCATGGCGTCGGATAGCGCATAAGCGCCGGAACCCGCGAGCACGGGCACGCCGATCAGACCGACGCCAAGAATCCCCAATGCGAACAGGATGAACGCGAAGTCACCCGCCAGCGGGCGAAGTGCGCTTGCCGCATCGGCTGCCGTATTGATGTCGGTGATTCCCGCCGCGTGCAAGGTAACCGCCGTTGCCAAAATAATGAAGTAGGCCGTTAGATTGGAGTAGAACATGCCGCTCCAGGTATCCCAGCGGATGCGGCGCAACTCGGTCTTTGCCGCCTTCGGATCGCGGATGAGCGCGGCATTGCGGCCCGCCTGCATATCCTCGACCTCTTCGGACGCCTGCCAAAAGAACAAATACGGGCTGATGGTGGTGCCGAATACACCGACTATCACGGTAGCGGCGCCCGCATTGGGCGTAAAGTGCGGCCACACGGTGCGAAGCGCTACCTGCCCCCATGGGACATGAACGATGAACAAGACGGCTGCGTAGGCAAGCAAACACAGCGTCAACCACTTCAAAAATCGAACATAACGGTGATAAGGAATGAATACCTGCAGCAGCAGCGTGCCTATCACGAACACCGCCGTCATCAAGTGACGATTGAAACCGGTGACCAACTCTGCGACTTCCCCCATGGCGGCGACATCCGCGGCGATGTTCAGCGTGTTGGCAATCAGCAGCAAGAACACGACGGACTTGACGACGATGGGCGGGAATGCATCTTTGATGTTGGCCGCGAGGCCTTTGCCGCTGACTCGACCGATCGAGCCGCACATGTACTGGATGGCCGCCATCAGCGGTAAAGCGAGGGGCATCGTCCACAACATATCGAGACCAAATTGCGCGCCCGCCTGCGAGTAGGTGGCGATGCCGCTCGGGTCGTCGTCCGCGACTCCCGTGATGAGCCCTGGTCCGACCCGCGCCAGCGGGTGTTCCTTTAAACGACTCCACAATGTTCCCAGCGCCGCTCGACGCCGCGGTCGGTTGAGGTCATCAGAGGAAACGCCCATACGTTATTCTCGGTGTTGCACAGGGTGTATGATCTGCACGGCTTGCATTGTGGCGCAAGTGCAACCATGAAAATACTCCCGGGATCAGTATCTCGATGCCCGACATCGCCTTGCACACATCCATGGCTCTGCTGTGGACACGCCGATTCGGCGCAATTCCTGGTTCGCGGCCTGTTTCGGTCTGACGCTCGTCCTGGCCGCTCTGGTTCCCTGGTTTTGGGCGCTCGTCGTCCTGTTGGTGGTGGCCGGTATCGCGATGAGCGTCGCCAATACCTCGACCAAGACGATCGTGCAGTCCGCCGCGAGTGTGCAACTGCGAGGTCAAGCCGTCAGCCTGTACATGCTTGCGATGCGCGGCAGCGTGGCGCTGGGCAGCCTTGCGACCGGACTGTCGGTGAGCTGGCTGGGAGTTCGGGAGAGGCGTTGCTGATCAACGGAGTGCTGGCAGTCCTGGTGCAGGGCCTCATTGCAAGACAATGGCACGGCGTGCCATCAAGGCGGCCTACGTGAGACCGCTCAAAACGGCAAATCGCGCGCGAAATCCGGCGATTTGACGAGCAGCACGTCGCAAGACAGCGGTTCAAGCACGCGTTCGGCGGTGCTGCCGATGGCAAGACGTTGCAAACTACTGCGCGAAATTACTCCCATGACCATCAGGTCTGCGCAACATTCGAGCGCCGCGCGCGGCAGGCACTCCGACGCCGTCGCCGGAACGAGATGAAGGTCGGTATCCGCGATTGCGAACTCATCGGTGAGCGCCTTGAGGCGTGAATGCTGCAAATCGGCTTCCGCAGCCAGTACCTCGGCCGAAACACCCATCATGGGCGGCATGCCGCCCATCGCGGCCGTGGCCACGCTCGGAAGATAGGCATGCACTGCATGCACCCGCCCGTGAAGCGCCTTTCCTAGGGCGGCCGCAACGTCCAAAATGCGATGATCAAGAATTGCCTCCGGATCGTTTCGATGACCCGGATCGACCGCGGCGAGCAGCACCGGCATCTGCGGCCATGCTTTCGGTTTGGTCAACAGCAACGGCACCGGGCAGCTGCGTATCAAATGCCAATCCGTGTTGGTGGTAAATACGCGAGCGGCGAAGGAATGATGGTGAGTGTCTTTGACGAGGAGGTCGGCCGGCGAGCTGCGCAGCCAGGAGATGATCATTTCATGCAGCGGATCGCCGCCGATCACTTCCGTGGAGACTTCGATGCCGGTATCGCGCAGCGGCTTCGCCAATAGATCGAGGAGCGAATCCAAGTTATCGGTCAGCAGGGCGTTGCTGATCGGCGGAAGCTGTCCCTCGGTTTGCGATTCACGCGACGACTTCGTATCGCAGATCAGCAACTCGACGCTCGCGCCGAGACACTTCGCCAATATTGCCGCTTTCGCGATGGCCGGCTGTTCCATTACGAGCGGGTTGACGACGACCAAAATATTACAAATGCGATTCACGGCAGCATCCTCCCGTTCCCCCACCGATTCAATTCAATCAACCACGACGCCGTTGCTGCGCATGACTTTGTGAACTGCTCCAGGCCCTCGCAGACGCGACAGGTAATCGGCCGTCGCGCTCATTTCCTCGTCGTCAAAACCGCGCAAGAATCGCACCAGATCCTCATCAACGTTATGACGGCGCCACTCGCCCAATTTGTGCAACTGCCCAACCAAGTAGCTGTAGTGCTGATTGCGAAGCGAGGGAACGAATCCATCGGCGTCGCCGTGTCCATCGGCTTGGTGACAACTGGCACATTGCTCGCGAAAGATCGCCGCTCCGAGCGTCAAGTAGTTGCCCTCGCCGCGCTGCGCAGGCTTGAGGGCGGGCGTCCTGTTCAAAAACGCGGCGATGTCCACCCAAGCCTGCGGCGCTCGTAAATCGATCTGCGACAAGACCGCATGCATCGTATTGCTGTCGCGTTCCAACCCGGCAAAATCCGCCAATTGACGCACCAGGTAATTGAAGCGCTGAGAAGCCAATGATGGAATCGTCCTGCTTGCATTGCCTTGAGCTTCGGGACCATGACACTGAGCGCAATACTTTGAAAACAGCGCGCCGCCTCGATCCGGGTGCACATCGAGCGCGAGTGCCTTTTGGGTGGCTCGATCCACGGCCTCTTCGGAGGCATATGCCCCACTGAACTGCAGGATAAAAAGCGTCATTACCGCTGCGATGATACGTACGCCGCGTTTGCGGAATTCTTTAGCCACAATCACTGCCTCGCGCTCAGTAGCGACCAAAGGTATATCCCAAGGCGCCTGCGGGAACGCCGATGCGCAGGCGCGCGCCGCGCGATGCTTGCGGCACCTTGCTTGCAAAATCAGCAGGCTTCAAAATCAGAATGTCGCAGCTCAATTCGTCCAATATTCTTTCCGCAGTGTTGCCGATCAGCAAGCGCTTATATCCGGAACGCGACATGGCGCCCATGACTACGATTGCGCTGCGGCTCTTGCGTGCCGCCTCTGCAATCGCGTCGATCGGTTGGCGCGCAATGAGAAATTGACGCGCCCGAGCGATTCGCATCGGCCTGAGAGCGCGCCGAAAGCGCAGCGATGCCTGGCGCTCAGCTTCCTCCGCCAGCCCTTGCACCGCTTGCCCCGACATCCCTTCAGGATAGCCGCCCAGGGGAAAGCGAGCGTAGGCATGCACCGCATGCAACGTTCCTCGCAGCGCCTTGGAGAGAGTTTTGCCGAATTTTAGAATCGTCCGATCCAGTTTCAATGGCTTTGCATGCGCGTGGCCCGGATCGATGGCCGTCAGCACGGCCGGATGCCGGTAGGGGTGGGGGTTCTTGACAAGCAGCACGGGCACGGGGCTCGATCGAACCAGTTCCCAATCCGTCAGACGCAGAAGCCAGGGCAGGCGATGTCGTCCTGGATGCAGCGAAGCCACGATGAGGTCGGCCTTGACGGCGCAGGCGCGGCGGATAATCGCCTCATGGCCAGGGTAGTCCCATTCTGCAGAGACGGTTACCTTGAGACTGTGGAGTCTCAGCCGATCGGCGATTCCCTCCAGCCGGCGAAGCGACTCTTGCCGCATATCCAACGCGAAGGACCCCAATCCCTCGCGCAGCGCAATGCCGTCGGTGTAGAGAGGTGCGGTCAAAGCCTGAAAGAGTTCCAATTGCGCGCCGTATGCCCGTGCAAGCTGCGCCGCCTTGAGCACTGCGGGCAAATGTTTGCCGTCAAGATCCTTGATGGCCACTAATATTCGACGGATGGCGGACATGGCATTTCCCTCGAGAATGCATCGAATGCTGACAATTGCCGTATCGCGGCGCTTACACCTGTCTGCGGGCAAATGTGCTGCCAGAGTATTGCCCGGGGATTCCGTGCGCGATATCCGGAATTCTACGGATGCAGATGTTGCGACTACGGACTGCACAACCCGGTAGCGGCCGAGTTCGGCTACGCGCTTCCCCTTATTTGCGAGCTAATTCAAAGGGATCAGACTCATCAAACGCAACGAGTATCGCGGGGTTTGGCCACCATGGAAACGGATAAGAATCGAATCGGCCACATTATCGTCGTGGTCGATCCCTCGGCGGGCGTTCCGCAGGGGGCGGTCGACAAGGCTTCGATTTTGGCACGCCGGCTCGATGCCTCGGTGGAATTGCTCATATGCGACGTTGAAACCGCGCACGAGAACGATCTGCTCAGGGCAACTTCGCATCGCCGGGCGCTGAACAGCACTGAGTTCTTCGATTTGCTCGACCAGTTGGCGGCCCCTCTGCGCGCGCTCGGAATCAAGATCAAAGAACGGACGATTTATGGCAAGTCTCTGCATGAATCTCTGCTGTCCTACCTCTGCAAAGAACCTGTGGATTTGATCGTCAAGGATACCCATCACCACTCTCTGGCGAAGCGCACACTGCTGCGGAACACGGATTGGCACTTGGCGCACCGTTGCCCCGCGCCGGTTTTGTTCACAAAGCCCAAGAGGTGGGCCTCGCAGCCGACGATCATGGCGGCGCTTGGCCCCAAAAGCGTGCGCGCATGTTCAACTGAATTGGATCGGCAGATTCTGCAATGTGCCGCCGCGCTGGCTGGTGGTTTGCAAGGCGATTTGCACGTGGTCCACACCTTTGTTCCGGTGGCCCTCGCGCGTGCACGCAATGCGGGCGCCGAATTCGCGACTGAACTTGAAGTCGAGCACGCCTATGAGCGCGGTCAAATCGAAGGATCCGCGAGCGCATATGGCGTAACGCCTGAGCGTCTGCACCTTGAAATGGGAACGCCCGAGCGCTGTTTGCCGGATTCGGTCGTGGAGTATCACGCCGACGTGATCGCCATCGGGGCCTCGCTGCATGGCCGCTGGCACCGTCTATTCGTCGGCAGTACGGCATCCTCGGTGCTGGAATCACTGCCATGCGACGTTCTCGTCGTCACGCCTCTCAGTTCCCGGTCCAAAGGGGCGGTGTGAACGTAACCCCGGTTGGCTTCTCCAGAGGCTCAGCGGTGACACGGTTCCTTGGCTTTATGATGCTGGGGCTTGGCAGCATGAGCAGTTACGGCGCGAGAACCGGCGCGGCAACCAAGGACACGGCCCCGTTGCTTCGCGCGGCATCGGGACCCCTGCGCGTTCGAAGCCCCCTGCCGGCTCCCCTTGAAGGCGCCGAGGCAGAGTTGCTTCGCGACGTTTACGCTCAGGCAAATTCGACTTTTCTATGGAGCTTGAAAGGTCAACCGACCCCGCAAGCCCGCGCAGTCATTGGAATCCTAAGTGCTGCCGATACGTTTGGACTCCAGCCGGACGATTATGCAGCGGGTGTTCTCAACGCGTCAGCCTCCCTATCGAACGGCATGCCCTCGCAGACGCAAAGCAGCCAATTCGATCTTTTGCTCACCCGCGCTGCGCTGCGGTTCATCAGCGATGTGCATTACGGCCGTATCGATCCCCGTGAGACGGGCTTCGAGCTCGCCGAATCGCGCAACGATCTGGATGTGGCCGCGACCGTCGCCGCGCTCGCCTCCAGCGCCAATCCGGGCGAGCTGGTGGCAGCCGCCGAGCCTCGTTTCTACCATTACTCCTTGCTCAAAGACGCGCTGCGCTTCTATCGGCATCTGGCAACCACGCCAGGCTTGACGAAGTTGACACCCGGCGGCAAGCGCACCCTTCATCTCGGCGATCCCTACCGGGGCGCGGCGGCATTGCGCGATTTGTTGATCGCCGAACACGACTTGGGCAACAGCACTGATTCAGCGACCGCCGGTCAAACACTTGATGCCGTGCTGGTTGGAGCGCTGAAGCATTATCAGCAACGGCACGGTTTAGACCCGGACGGGTCTCTCGGAGCCACGACATTTGCCGCGCTCACCACACCCCTGACGCAGCGTGTGCGCCAAATCGAACTGACCCTCGAGCGCTGGCGGTGGCTGCCCGCGTTCACGGCGCCTCCGATCATCGTCAACATCCCCGAGTTCAGGTTGTTCGCGTTCAATACGACCGCTGATCGGGTGTCGAGCATCCTGCAAATGGACGTGATCGTCGGCCAAAGCTATGCGAGCAAGCGGACACCGATCTTTGTCGGCAACTTGACGTACGTGGTCTTCAGACCGTATTGGGATGTGCCGCGAAGCATCACGCTGCATGAAATTCTGCCGGCGCTGCGCATCCACCCGGACTATTTGCAGCGCAATAACTTTGAAATCGTCCGCGGGGAGGGCAACGATTCTCCCATCGTCAAGCCGTCGCCGGAAGCTTTGGCGGCGCTGGCCGCCGGACAACTGCGCGTGCGTCAGCGACCGGGGGACGATAATGCGTTGGGATTGATCAAGTTCTTGTTCCCGAACTCGCATAACGTGTACATGCATTCAACCCCCGCCCGCCAGCTTTTCCTGGCCTCAAGACGTGCCTTCAGCCACGGCTGCATCCGCGTTAGCGATCCGGTAGCCCTGGCGAACTATGTGCTGCAAAGGGCTCCCACGCCGTGGGATGAACCCTCGATCGTGGCGGCCATGCACGGCGAGAAGTCCCTGCGCGTGGAACTTCGCGAATCCATACCGGTCCTCATACTCTATGGGACGGCAATGGCCACCGAGGACGGTCAGGTGCAATTCTTCGACGATATCTACGGGCACGATCGCAGGCTCGAGACATTGTTAAGCCTTCGACCAGTTAACGGTCCAGCGGCGTCGCGCTAGCGTATAGTTTTAGCCGGAGCCCAATTATGTCTCAATCACAACCTCCCCCTCCGGACGCCGATCGCACGAACCGGCGTCAATTCATTGCGCGTACCGCTGCCCTATGCGGCGTGTTGGGGTCCGCGACGAGCTTGCCCGTGCTAGCGGCGGCTACTCTTCCGCCGGCGCGCAGCTTGAGATTTGTGCATACGCACACGGGCGAGACACTCAGCGCTCCGTACTTTGAGAGCGGCCTGTACAGCAATACCTGCCTGAACCAGGTCAATTATTTGCTGCGGGATTTTCGCACCGGCGAGAGCCATCAAATTGACCCCTCGTTACTCGACATCCTTTATGAGATGCAAAAGCTCGCCAACCATGACGCGCCTTTCGAGGTCATCTCGGGCTACCGGTCACCGAAGACCAATGCGATGTTGCACGCGCATTCCAGTGGTGTGGCGGAGCACAGCCAACACTTGTTGGGCAAAGCGATCGATGTGCGTTTGAATGGCTATTCGACACGCTCCCTAGGTGAACACGCCCGTTCATTGTCCCGCGGCGGCGTGGGGTTTTATGCCAGTTCCGACTTCGTTCACATCGATACGGGCAGAGTTAGATTTTGGTAAGAACGATTCACCCGATGCGCTAGCCGGCAACGGGCAGCTCCGCGCGAGGGTGCCGCCAGCGCGTCCAAAGTTGCGCGAGCGCACAGGAGGCGAGACGCGCCGCATCGTCGTCCGCTCGGCTCGTGAGCATAATTGGAACACGCGCGCCCAGCACTATTCCGGCCGCCTGCGCGCCCGCGAGATAGACGAGCTGCTTGACCAACATGTTGCCCGCCTCAAGATCGGGTACCACGAGAATATCGACCTGACCGGCGACCCGACTCGAGATTCCCTTGACGTGCGCGGCGGCGCTCGAAATGGCGTTGTCGAAGGCCAGCGGGCCGTCGAGGATCGCGCCAGTGATTTGCTGCCTCTCGGCCATCTTGCACAGCGCCGCGGCGTCGATTGTCGATGGAATTCGGCTGTTGACGGTTTCAACCGCTGATAAAATCGCGACTTTCGGACATTCAATGCCAAGGCAGTGCACCAGGTCGATGGCGTTTTGCACGATGTCCCGCTTGGTATCGAGGTCCGGCGTAATGTTGATCGCTGCATCCGTAATGAACAGCGCCTTCGGGTAGTGCGGCACGTCCAGCGCGAATACATGACTCATGCGGCGCTCCGTGCGCAAGCCTCCGGTCTTCTCGACTACCGCGGCCATCAATTCATCGGTATGCAACGCACCTTTCATGAGAGCTTCGACCTTATGCTCATGAGCCAAAGCCACCGCGCGCTCGGCTGCCGCATGGCTGTGCGGCACATCGATCATCTCCACATCGTCGATGCCGCGTCCCACTTCGGACGCCGCCCTGCGAATCTTGGCGAGCGGCCCGATTAGCACTGGTACGATCAGTCCAGCGTCCCGGGCCTCCATCGCGCTTGCGAGCGACAGGGCGTCGCACGGATGCACGATGGCGGTTCGTATGGGTATCAATTTGCGCGCCGCGTCGAGCAATTGCTTATATCGACCGCCCGGAGGAAAGTCGGTCCCGGCGGACTTCAGCTCGCGCGCGCGCCGCAGTTTCAGGCCGGGAGCGATGACGCGTACTTGACCATCGGTCAAAATCTCCCCCGATAATCTGACACACTCACAGCCGAAGGTCACTTGCCTCGTCTCCGACACCATGTCGCGAACGCGGACTCGAGCTGTTACGGTATCGCCGGGCATGGCGGGGCACCGAAAATTCAGCGCTAGGTCGAGGTAGATCGTGCCGGGACCCGGAAGTTGGGTGGACAGCAATTCCTGGATGAGGGCAGCGCTCCAAGGGCCGTATGTTCCGCGGTTACCGTCATCCGAGACCGCTTCGACTTCCACATCTTCCGCGCGGAGCATGCGGGTTATTTGTGCGGTATCTCCTATGTGCAGTTCATCGAAGGTCCTATTTTCATAGAAGCGCATCGCAGTTTCGCTTTGGGTGTCGTCGGCCATCGAGGGCAAATGTCGAGTTTATGATCCGGGTTGCGTCGTTTCGGCGAGCCGCGCGGGATTTGCGAGATATTCCGCGAATGTCTGCAGAAAGCGCGCCGCGTCGGCGCCTGCCAAGACGCGATGATCGCAGCTCAGAGTAAAGGACGTACGCTCGCCGTCCGCTGCCGCGACGCACAGAACGGCGGCTGCACCCAGCGGCAACACGGCATCGAAGCTGTGCACTACAGAAAACATGCCGAGATTGGAGAGATAGAGAGTGGCGCCCTGATAATCCCGGAGGCTCAGGCGGCGACTGACAGCCTTCTCCCGCAGCTCATGCCAATCGTCAGCCAGCTCTGCAAGTCCCCGCCTGGCAACGTCGCGAATGACCGGGGCGACCAGTCCATCGGGCGTATCAATCGCGATTGCGACGTCGACCCGCTCCCGAAATGCGAATCCCTCGCTGGTATACAGCGCATTGAACCAACGGTGCGTCTTGACTGTAAACGCGCAGGCACGAGCCAGCAGCAAGGTGAGCGACATCGACATCGCCTTGGAAGCTGCTCGCAGAGGCCCCAATGACAGACGCGCGGTTACGCGGAATGTGGGAGTGGATAAGCTGGCGGTCATGTTGCGCGCCAGCGCCTCGCGCACGGGCGATACGCGCTCCATGCGGACCGGCGACTTACCCGCTGGATCCGGGCGACTCGGCACCTGAGCAACGGTCTTGCCTGCCTCGGCCACGCCCCGCTCCGAGATCACTTGCCTGACATCGATACCGCGCTGCTGCGCAAGCCGTCGAGCGTACGGCGAGGCTCGTACCCTCTGCGGGGCCGGCGGTGCTGTCGGCGCCGACGTACCGCTCTGCCGTGCCGCAGTGACACCCGGCGTTGGCGGGATCACCGCACTCGGCACCGCTCTGGCTTCCGGGGCCGACTGCGCGGTCGCGTCGAGGCTGTCTGTAATGTAGCCAATTGTGGTGCCTACCGGCATTTCGCTGCCTTCTGCAGCAAGCGGTCCCGCCAGATAGCCATCGTGAAACGCTTCAACGTCCATCACGGCCTTGTCAGTCTCGACATCGGCAACCGATTCGCCCTTCTTGACAGGATCGCCGATTTTCTTGACCCATCTCACCAGCCGACCGTTATTCATGGTGTCGGACAGCGCAGGCATGGCGATGGGCTCATTCATGACTATGCAGCCTTGGCGCCCTTCTCGGGTCGACACAGCGTGCGTGCCGCCGCGACGATATCGGGTATTTGCGGGATCGTTGCAGCTTCCAATTTGCCGTTGTATGGGGTCGGGATATCAAGGCCGGCCAAGCGTTTGACGGGCGCGTCGAGCGAGTAGAAGCAGCGTTCACCAAGCGTCGATGCAATTTCGGCGCCGGCGCCGGCGAAGCGGCAGTCCTCCTCAACCACCAGCAATCGATGCGTCTTCTCGAGCGAGTTGGCGCAAGTATCCCAATCGATGGGCTTCAGGCTGCGCAAATCGATGACCTCCGCCTCGATTCCTTCCTTGGCAAGTTCCGCAGCCGCTTCCAGGGACAGCAGCGAGTGACGCGAATAGCTCACGATCGTCAGATCGCGGCCCTCGCGCCGCATGGCGGCCCGATGCATCGGCGGCGGATCCGCAATCAGGTCCACGCAACCCTTGCTGAAGTAGAGAAGCTCGTGCTCCAGGAGAATGATGGGCTCGTCGCTGACGATAGCCTGGCGAAGCTGCCAATACGCATCCTGCGGCGTGGAGGGGACGGCGATGCGCAAGCCGGGAACGTTCATCAACGTGTGCTCCAGTCTTTGCGCATGCTGCGCTCCCAACTGCCGCGCCACACCGCCGGGCACGCGAACAACCAGCGGCATTTTGAACTGTCCGCCTGACATGAACGGGATCTTGGCAGCGCCGTTAATAATCGAGTCGAGCGCCAGTAGCATAAAGTTGATGGTCATGATCTCGACCACCGGCCGCATACCCAAGAGCGCTGCGCCCACACCAAGCCCGGTGAAGCTATTCTCGGAGATCGGCGTATCGCGGACGCGCCACTCACCATACTTGGCGAACAGGCCTTCAGTCACACGGTAGCTGCCGCCGAAGAGTCCGATATCCTCGCCCAAAGTAAAGACCGATTCATCGGCCGCCATTTCGATATCCATCGCCCGATTCAGCGCCTGCCAATAGAGTAGTTCCTGTGACATTGCCGACTCCTAGATCAGCACTTCGTGGCGGCGGTTGCAGTTCAAATGAGCCCAGGCCGCATCCATGGTCGGCTGCGGGCTTTGCAACGCGAATTGCACCGCATCCTCCACGATCGCGCGCACTTCTTTTTTAAGGTCTTCGAGCTCCGCATCGGCGACGTGGCCGGCATTGACCATGTGCGCGCTGAGACGCGCGATGTTGTCAGGTCCGGCTGCGGCAAGCTCGGCGGACGTGGGATAGCGATACTCGATATCGCGAATCGCGACCGAAATGGGATCGCGGGCCTCATGAGCCTTGAGCTCGACGGCGGGCCGATAGGTTCCGGGATCCGCCATCGAATGACCGCGGAACCGGTATGTCTCGCATTCGATGAACTGCGGCCCGCCGCCGCTGCGAATGCGCTCGAGGGCGCGATGCGCCGCTTCGTACACCTTCACAACATCCATGCCGTCGATTTTCTCGGCGGGAATGTTGTACGCGGCAGCGCGTTTGTAGACTTCAACCACGGCCGAGTGGCGGTGTATTTCCGTGCCGATGGCATAGTGATTGTTCTCGCAAACGAAGAGCAGCGGCAGCCGCCAGAGCGCCGCCATGTTGAGCGACTCGTGGAACGTGCCCTGGTTGACGGCACCATCGCCCATAAAGCAGATAACCGCTTCAGGGCCCCGGCGCATGGCCACAGCATAAGCCACGCCGAGTGCGATCGGGCAGCTCTCGCCCACGATCGCATATCCTCCCATGAAACGCCGCTTGGCATCGAACATGTGCATGGAGCCGCCCATCCCGCCGCTCATGCCGTCCGCGCGTCCGAAGAGTTCGGCCATGACATTGCGCGCCGGCGTGCCGCGCACCACCGCGTGCGCGTGCTCGCGGTAGGTACTGACGATATAGTCGGCAGGTCCGGCGGCGTTGATGACACCCGCTCCAACCGCTTCTTCCCCAGGGTACAAGTGCAAAAACCCGACAATATTGCCTTTGCTGTATTCCTCGGCCGCGCGTTCTTCGAGCACGCGCGACAACAGCATGTCACGCAGCAGCTGACGTAATGTATCGCGTTCCATAAATGCGTTCCTTGAAGTTCAGAGGACTGGCGACAAGCGCCTGCCCACTGAATTGCTGATCAGCAAGCACCCGGTCATCGCGCTGCGCCCTGGCGGAGGATCGGCTTATGAACTCCTAATGCCAAGCTGACAGGTGAAACGCGCTGGTCAATTCGGGATCATCCCGCCCGGAGCCGAGCGCACCGCGTAACAAAGCGAACTACCGTTCATGACCATTCTCATACCGCGACGTATCCGGCGCGATACGTACTTGCCGAGGGTAAGGTGGCGGTTTCTCCGTATCGCGACCGTGCGCAGTCCAGCCGACGGACAACGAACTGTCCGCCATGGCCGCCCAGAACGAACTGTCCGCCATGGCCGCCCAGAATGTCTACGCGTTTTGTGCGGAGCCATGAATCTCATTTCGATCCATGGCGCCGCGAACTCGATAACCCACCCGTCAGGCCCGTTATCACCCCAAGCAACAATCCGATTGTGCCGGCGACGCCGATCGCCTTCCAAGCGTTCACGCGAAAGTATGCTGGCTTCGCTTCCCCGGCATCGTTTGTCTGCTCTAGTGCGCATGGGCGAGCATTCTTTAGAATCTGCTTCGCGTTTCGTAAGGAGACCTCGATCCGCGCTCGGGATTCGGCGATTTCCTCGATCGCGTTACCTGCGGTCGATTTGATCAATTCCTCGACGTCCGCCGCAAGGACGTTAAGATCGCGCAGTATTCGAGCAGTGCTGCTTTGCATATCGCCCTCCGTCACTCATGATTTCCTGACCAGTGTGCGGATTGGAAGGCTCCTTTCATATAGTGGAAAACCGGGGTGCGATCGCTAATGCCGAAAGACCTGTCAACCATCGGCCTGCAACTCATCGGCCAAAACTTTGCAAGAGATAACCAGGAAAGTGCGAATTGCACGCCATGACGTGGGTGATCGCATTGCGATCGTATTCGTCCGCGGATCGATAATTCTCGAAATAGGCGTTGATGCTTCGTACCCGCTGCGACATTGCGTTCACCGCCTGTAGCCCCACTGATACGCCATAGTTGGTGAAGGCAAACCTCACATCTCGGGCGTCCGGCTCGCGGCTGAAGTAGCCCTCGCCGACCCACATGTGATCAAGCATGGCCAAGCAACGCGCCTTTTGCGTCACCGCCCAGCTTTCTTCGGGAAAGAATTGCGTCATCCACAACATCATGCCGAGGCCCAGATCTTGGGTGATATACAAATCAGGAGCGGACTGCTCAATGAGCAAGCGCATGTCGGCGATTTGATCGGCCAACACTGTTTCATCGAGAAGCCGATACGAAACATAGCCGTCAAAAGCATCCAGCCCACCTA
>CAWDAU010000007.1:0-12923 GCA_963800385.1 uncultured Gammaproteobacteria bacterium | reverse complement strand
TTTGCGGAGCCGCACCAAAAAAAACGGCGGGCTTGGAAGCCCGCCGTCGAATCCTCTCAACTCGCCGCCTTAGAACTGCGCGGTGATCTCGCCGAATATGTATCGGCCCAAGGCATCGTACACCTGAGGGAAGGTGTTGCCGTTGCCTGCCGTGCTCGGCAGGTTGGTGGTGCCGATGACCGGCGGATCCTTGTCGAATACATTGTTGACGCCAATGCGGAACGTGATCTTGTCCGCCACCTTGATCGCGGCGGTCAGATCCAAATAGTTATACGCCTTGATCGCCGCATCGGTGTTGGAGATTCCACCGTTGGCGATGGTGCCGGGCGCTCCGCTGAGGTTTGCATTCGAGCTGAGCGAATCGAGCTTCATCGCCGAGAAGTAGCGCCACGAAGCCGTCACGTCCAGCCCCTGCCAGGGCGTCGACCAGGTCGCGCGCAGCGTATGGCGCCAGCGGAATACCGGATCCAGGGTTGCGCCGCCGGAACTGCAGGTAACGCCATACAGTCCCGCGCAGTTGTAGGCCGTGCTGGGCGAATTCGCGATGGGGGTCACGTTGTACTCATCGACGTAGGTGCCGATCAGGTTCATGCGAATCTTACCCGCGGGTCCCACATCGAAGCCGTAGGACATATCGATATCCACGCCGCGTGTCTCGAGTTCTCCGACATTGGCGAGCGAGTCGGTCACAAAACCGGCATTCGACAGCCACAACGAGTAGTTGGAAGCGGGATCGCGATGAATGTCCGAGCAGAAATTACCTTGGTTGATACATTCATTGAGAATCGCGCTCGCGCCGATGGTCGAGATCACGTTTTCAATCTTGATGTCGAAGTAGTCGACCTGTATCCGCAGATTCGGCACGTACGCCGGCGTCCAGCCGAGGCCGAACGAGGTGGTCAATGCCGTCTCGGGCTTCAGGGCAGGATTACCGCCGATCAAGCCGTTGTATTGAGCGGCCGAATTCGGCGTAACGGTGCCGAATGCTGTCGCCGGAACACCCGCCGCGACGCATTGCGCCACCGTGATGCCCCTGGCGGCAAGTTGCGCGGCCGTACCGGCGCAAGGGTCGGTGTTCCCATCCAGAGCCACGGATTGGGGCGAGAACAACTCGATGACGTTGGGCGCACGTACCGCTCGCTGGAAGCTGCCGCGCAAGCGCAATTCCGAAATGGGCGACCACTCGAGGCCGATTTATAGGTGTTGGTTTTGAACCCCAGGTTGTAATCGGAGTAGCGATAGCCGGCTTCGAGCGCCAGCGATTGCGCCAGGAACTTATCGTCGACCAACGGCAATCGGCCTTCGGCGAACGCCTCGCGGGAAACGATGCCGCCGCTCACCGGGTTGGTGACACCGCCCGAGCCAGCCAAATCGCCCAGCTGCAGCTCCTCGTCGGGATTCGATTGCGAGCGCACGTCGCGCCATTCCAGGCCCATGTTGAGTTTCAGGCCCGAGGCGGCCGTCGGCAGTTGCACGCCGTATTTGCCCAGGTCGCCGGTGATGTTGGCGTTTCCCGTCATTTGGTTGATCGATCCGTTCAACTGCCCGGGAACCTCCAGGTAGGCGAGGGCTGCCGGCGTAACCTGACCAGGCTGAAAGATGTTGTAAGGCACGCAAGGCGGCCCGCTGACGCACTGGGGACCGTTGGGGCCACTGACGACGTTCAGCGCATTGTCGATTTTCGCGGTGGAAAAATAGTTTTGTGCCTGCGAGATGAGACTCACGATGCTATTTTGCCAGCTGACATCGTAATCCCAGCCGTCGACTATCTTGCCCTTGACGCCGAGCACCACATGCCAATCGGTGTGCTGGATATCCTGCACGCGTCCGCCGCCTTCGACGTTGCGCCGGCCGATGTACAGATTGTTGGTCTCGAGCGCCGTGTTGCCGCCGCACCAAGTCGTCACCTCTTGCGTCGAGAGGAAGGGATTCGCGCAATTGATGTTGAACTTCGAGAAGAACGCGCCCGAGGCCGCGATCTGCGCCAGTGAAGTGTCTTGCATGAACATGGTGTTCGCATACACCGCTGGCGTGATCATTGAAGTCATAGTGCAGGAAGGCGCCCGCGGTGTAGCGCTCGTCGGGACGCTGGTAGAAATTGAGCGCACCGTAGTTATAGGCGTCGGCGGCCGTATAGGGAACCAGCGAACCGTTCGGGCCGATGGTGTTGTTGCTCGGGCCCACGATGCCCGGTCCGATCGTGGCGAAGCGGCCGGGGAAACCGGTGGATGATCCGCCGCAGGAGAACTTGCCGGAATTCGAGGTCACATAGCCCGAGCCCAAGGTACAGGCGCTGTAGGAATACTTCGATTGCAGCACCGCGTTCACATTGCGGTAGGTGGCGTAAACGGTGGCGTTGCCCTTGCCGTCTTCCGAATTGATACCCGCGATGAAGGCGAGTTCTTTCTGCGCGCCGGGATTGACGGTCGAGGGAGCCTCGAGGAAGCCATGAGACGAGATTGCTTCTTCGACGCCTTGAGTGTCCTTGTTGGTGTGATTGTAGACGCCACCCGTGGCGACCAATTTCACGCCTTCAAAATGATCGTTCAGTTTGAAGTTCACCACGCCGCCGACGGCGTCTGCGCCGTAGGTCGAGGACGCGCCGCCGGTCAGCACTTCGACGCTTTCGATCATTTCCACCGGAATCATGTTGATGTCGGCGGCCGCGCCGGTCAGAGGATCGCCGGGTCCCAAGCGATTGCCGTTGACCAGCACCAGGGTGCGCTTAGCGCCCAAGCCGCGCAGGTCGACGGTTGCGGTGCCGTCCGCGCCATTGGCAAGCATCGAACCCTGCGAAGCGAATACCTGGGGCAGCTCGTTCAAAAGATCTTCGACGCGTGTCACGCCGGTTTGCTGGATGTCGAGCGCAGAAACGAAGGTAACCGGGCTGATGGACACCTGATTGGGCACCGAGATGCGCGAACCGGTGACCACCACCTCTTGTAACGACGCGTCGGCCCCTGCGGCAGCGGGGGGCGTCGCAGTTTGCGCGTTTGCAACACCGAAGGAGGCGGCCAGCGAGCCGCCGGTGAGCGCGAGGCGTACCGCCATCCGAAGTCGAGGATTCCCGAGATTTTCATTTAGCATTGAGCGGCTCTCCGGTAATGGATTCGTGGCCAGAAAAATCGAATGAATATGTGGCGCGCATACCTAGAGCGAATTAGACGAAAAGGCGCAGCCGAGAGCAGACATACAACGACGAGCGGCGGCTGCGGGCCGCGCTCTCAAGAGCTCTCGCTGTTGATTCCCCGACGGTTCTATCTCTAGTATTCGTCACCGATGGCGAAATATAACACAGTGTCGGAACAGCACAACACGCGCTTCGCGCCCTTCTGTTGCACAATAACAACGAAAAAGGGCCGCTGGACGGGGGCGCTCCCCACGATTGCATCATTCCATCGCGTAGCATTAAGGATCCGATGAGCTCTCCCTCGATCAATGACTTTCAATATGAGATTGGCGCCCGCATGGCACGCGGCGACTGGTCGGCCGCGGCAGCGGCGGCAGCAGGATGCCGGGCGGCGTGGCCGGCCGACTCGGCGGGCTGGCTGCTGGGCAGCATCGCCGCGCTGTTCGCGGACAAAAAGGAAATGGCCTTGCAACTCGCCCAAGAGGGCCTCGCCATCGATCCTGACGACGTGCGATGCGCCCTGCAAGAAGCCGAGTGCTTGCTGGCGCTGGGGCGCCGCGCTGAGGCCTTGCAGGTCGCCGACGCCGCCGTGTTGAGGACGTCCAATGATCCCGATGCATTGGATGCTCTGGGCACTTTTTTCGTGTATGCCGCGGAGCACGCGCGCGCCCTGGCGGCTTACGATCGTGCCGTCGCGATTGCACCGAAAAATGCCGCCCTTCTGGGGAAACGCGCGGAAGTGCAGCGCTTTCTCGGCAACTTTGAGCTCTCCGCCCTGGATTACCGGGCGGTGCTCGCGATCGCGCCGCACGATGCGGAAGCCTTGAAAGGCTTGGCCGGCCTGCACCATCAATCGGCGGAACGCAATTCGGTTGCCGCGATGGAGGCGGCGCTCGCCGCGGCGCCGGCCGGCGCCGAGGACATCTCGGTGCTGCACTTCGGCCTGGCGAAGTCGTACGAAGACCTGGGCGAGTATGCGGCAAGCTGGCGGCATTTGAGCGCCGCCAATCGCCTGCAGCGCGCGCGCTATCCCGTATGATCCGGCGCACGAGCGCGCCGTCATCGAACGGATCATCGCAAGTTTTCCCGACCTCGAACCTTCGGCCGCCGATACCACGGGGGAGCAGCCGATATTTATCGTGGGCCTGCCGCGCACCGGCACGACCCTGATCGAGCGCATTTTGGGGAGTCATTCGCAGATTCATTCCGCGGGTGAGTTGCAGGCACTGTCCGAAGCCATTCGAGTGGCGGTCGAGGCGCATGCACAGGAGTTGCCCGGAAGCTGGCTGGACTACGCCGCTGCGCTGGGGCAGACCGACGCTGCCGTCGATCGCCCGCGAATACCTGGCGCGCGTGCGCGCGCGCCGCGGCGATCGAGCGCGATTTTCGGACAAGCAAACCGCGAATTTCTTTTACTGCGCGCTGATATTGCGCGCTTTCCCCCAGGCGCGCATCGTGCATGTCACGCGACATCCGCTGGCCGCCTGCTATGCGATCTACAAGACGCGCTTCTGGGGTACCTTCCCTTTCGGCAACGATTTGGATGATCTCGGGGATTTTTACATCGGCTATCGGGGCCTGATGGCAACACTGGCACAAGGTTCTCCCAGGCCGAATCCTCGATATGGCATACGAGGATGTGGTCAATGCCATCGAGCCCTCGACACGACGGCTGCTGGATTTCGTGGGCGTGCCCTTCGAGAGCGCGTGCCTGGAGTTTCACCGCAACCCCGCAGCGACGATGACGGCGAGCTCGGTTCAGGTGCGGCAACCGCTGTACGACTCCTCGCTGCAGCAGTGGCAGAACTACGCCGCGGAACTGGCGCCCCTGCGCAAACGCTTCGAGGCGGCGGGCATTCCAATCGAGTAGAGATTTCGCCGCGCTCAGTCAGCGCAGCCGCGTCACCTTGCAACCGCGGCCCGCTTTCAGCTGCAGCCAGTAAGAACCCAGCAACCCGCGCGAAATCGTCACTGCATCGCCGAGCCTCGCCATCATGTCGGTGCCATCCGCTTCCAGCTGCCGCCAGATCTGGGAATTGTCCAGTGTAAAGAGTGTGCGGCCATTGCCGGCGAGCGCCAATGCCGTAATGCGCGCCTGCAACTTCGTCTCCTTTGCCGCATGCGTTGCCGCTCCCTGCTCTTTTGCCACGATGGCACTCGCGGATAAACCGAATTTCTGTTCGGGCGAGCGGCGGCGCGGGTGCCGCCGCCGTGGTGGAGTCGCAGCGGCAGCGATCGGCGCCGCAGCGGTGGGCGGCGCTTCGGCTTTCGATTCGGCAACGGGAGCTGCGGACGCGCGCGCCAGCGACGCCGTCTCCCGATCGAAACACGCGAGCCTCGCTGCCGCGTCGGTCATTTCGCGACAGGCGAGCACACCCGCCAGCGGCTCGGCCGCCAGGCACGGCGCCGCGCCCACGATGCACAGCAGGATCAAGCCCTTCAATTCACCACTCCGCCTCAAATCACCACCCCCGGGACCGAGCCCTCCACTTCCACGTACTGCGACATCGCTATCGTGGTTTCACGCACCAGATCGCGCTCGAGCGGCGTAAGTTCCGGATTCCACACATCGAAAATCAAAATCGCGCGCGGTGCATCTGAATCGTTCCAGGCCTCGTGCTCAATTGTATCGTCGAACACCCAAGCGGTACCGACCCGCCACTCGCGGGTTTCTCCACCGACCCGAAAGCCGCACCCAGGCGGCACCATCAGAGGAAGATGAACGGTGACTCTCGTGTTGGTGATGCCGGTATGCGGCGGAATTTTTGTGCGGGCGTCCAGGATCGAGAAAAATGCCGTGGGTCCCCGCCCGGCGATGTCCACTTGCGGCGCTTTCTCGAGCGCTGCGGCAGTACGTGGGCAGCGCGCCAAGTGCCCCTCTTCGCGCCGCCCTTGATTCAAGAGAAAATATGCGCTCCAGCGGCGCGAATGATTGAGATCCTTCCACTGCCGCAGCGGCAGTCCCTCGGCGAAGGCTATGTAGGGTTCGATGCCCTCTTGGTCGTCGGCGAGCACGCCGAGCAATTCGTCGCGGATCGCTTCAGTCGCCGATTCGAGCTCCTCCAGCCAGGGCGCGGCAGAACGCGCGAAAAAACTCGTAATTTCTCAAGAAAGGAAACAGCATGAAGGTCGGGATCGGGGTGTAAATGCGCCGGCGGCCGAGCAGCCGGTCGAGGCAGCGGTCGAAGCGCATTTGGTCGTCGGCTCGGTCGGCCTGGCGCACCGAGGCGAGCCGCGTGATCGATCAAGTCACTCAACGCCGCGGCGTTTTCCCGCACCCGCTTCTCGGCATGCTGGACATGGGCCTGGATCTGCGGCGGCAACGCCGTGCCGGGCGCCAATGTCCGCAGGGCGTGGCCGTACACCACTCCGGCCGAGCGCGGCTTTCGCATGAGATCGAGCAGCGCGCCTTTCTGCAGCAGTACGACCAGATGCGTGGGATCCAGCGCGAGCGCCCGCTCCAGCGCATCGAACTCCGCTTCCGGACGTTCAGCGCGCGCAGCGCCGCGGCCAGACTCAGCCAAAAGTTGCAGGTTTCGCGGCGCGATGACAACGGCCTGCTCGAGCAGCGCGCTGGCCGCCGAGGCGTCGCCCGCCGCCAGGAGCCGGCGTGCGCGCTCATGCAGCTCATTCGCGTCGCGCCCCGCTTCTGTTGGCATCATGGGCAAAGTATAGCGCTACAATTGCAGCGTATGCCCGCGCCCAAAATCGTCAACATGTTTGCCGTGCCGTTCGCGTTCGGCCGTATCCTGGACACGTGCAGCTTAACGCAGCTCTGAAGCGCGTGCTGTTCTCGCTGGAAAGAAGCGGCTCCGCGGGCAATCCGCGACCCCTCACCCAGCGCAACAAAGCGGTGTTCGAAAGCCACTTCAATCTGTTTCGCGAAGCGACCCGGCGATTCAGGAATTGAAGGCGTTCTGTTGGGATCAATTGCTCAATCTGGTCGGCCAGCTGAACAGCTACGACGTCGCGACGATCAAGCGGCTGGAGATCTACAACGACTGTTGGTTCCACATCACGCCGCCGCGGCGGATTTTTCGGGCTTCACAATCACCCGAATGCTTCGTGGAGCGGGGTCTACTGCGTCGATCCGGGACGGCACGACCCGGACAAGACCAGCAGCGGCGCGCTGAGCTTCGTGAATCCCACGATCATGGGCTCCATGCACATCGATGCGGGGATTGCAAAAATTACAGCCTCCGTTCGGCAACCAAATCGCCAGCTTGCGCATGGCGCCGGGCGAACTCGTGCATCTTTCCGTCCTGGGTGCTGCACGATGTCAAGCCCTATGAAGGCGAGGGCGAGCGCATCACCATCGCGTTCAACTGCTGGTTCAACCTGCCGGATCTCGCCTGAAGATTCACGCATCGTAGTAGAAGCGCTTCACCCAAGGTTCGAGCAGCGGCAGTACGGGAGCCAGCTGAGCTTGATAGCGGCGCCAGTGGCCAAGCCCTTCGGTGCTCAAACCGCGCACCAGTTGAGCAGTGCTCGGCGTCAGCGCCGCACGTGTGCTGCTGCGCTTGGCGAAATCCCCCATGGCATCCACCCATTCCAAGCCCAAGTACGCGCAGATGCGCCGCATCTCGCGCATGAATTCAGTCACGACATCCTCGTGCCGCACCAGGCACATATCGAGCCCGAGAGCACCGGTGAGGCAAACGGCAAGCTGCATGACCGCGTCGTAATAACGCGCCGCACCCTGCAGCGTCAACAGTTCGTAAATCGGCGCGCTCATTTGAAACCGGTGACGGAAGCAGCTCAAGACAATGTCGCGCGGATCGCGGCAGGCGAACAAGATCTTGGCGCGCGGAAACAAGCGCGCGATCAGCGGCAATTTCAGGGTGTTGAGCGGGTGTTTGTCCACGAAGGTCTTGCCGGACACATCGATGCCGGCGGCGGCAACCAAGCGCCAGTACCCCGCGCGCAGCGGCGCGAGCGCGCCGGCATCCGCCTTCATTAGCCGCGCGAGGTCCGACGGACGACGCATGAATTCGCGCACCGAATCGATGAGCAGCTCCTGTTCTTCGAGGCTCACCACATCCGGGTGGCCCTCGAGCACGACCTCGAGCAGGGTCGTCCCGGAACGCGGGAACCCCAGCAAAAATACGTGTTGCGCGGCACCTCCGGAATGTTCGTCTGCGGCGTCCGCAGCCTGCCAATTTCGCGGACTTTCTTCGAAGAAGCGCGACAGGGAACGCGCATATTCAAGCGCGCTCGGGCCTTCGGAAAATCGCGCCGCGTAAGCCTCCCGCAACTGCTGATTGCAGGACGTATAGGCGGCAAAAGCTTCCGCGGGGAGGCTCTTGGCGTCCAACGAGTCGCCAAGCAGGCCGGTGGCGTAAGCGCGCTCGAGCGGCGTAAGCCGCGGTTCGGTGAGCAGCGCCCGCAGGCGCAGCTCGGCGCGGTTGGGACTGCGTTCGCCCAACTCCGCTGCGGCCAGGCTCATCACGGCATCCGGATAACCCGGCAGCGCCGCCAGGGATCTTTCCGCCCACGCCCTGGCATCGGCGTGCGCGCCGCGGCTGCCGGCGATGCGTGCCAGCCCCGCGAGCGCCACACCCTGATTGGCGTCGATTTCGATTGCGCGCGCATAGCTGGCTTGAGCTTCATCGATGGCGCCGAGCGCAAACAAGGCGTTGCCGCGGCTCGCATGAGCGAAGGGCAGCGAGGAATCGAGGCGCAGCAGCTCATCGAACTGGCGCAGCGCTTCGGCCGGCCGCTCGAGGCGCAGCAGGCACAACCCCAGAGCGTTGCGCGAACTCAAGTCGTTGGGACCGATGAGGATGGCGCGTTGCAGAAGCGCCTCCGCTTCGGATACGCGGCCCTGCATATCGAGATTGAGCGCCGCCAAATTGAACAGCAGCGGATGCTCCAGGCCGTCCGCCAGCGCCCGCGCCGCCAGTGCCGCGGCTTCCGCGTGCGCGCCGCGCTGGGCGGCCGCGTGGACCGCCGTCAAAGTCGTGTTATCGGCCTCGGGGTTACGTACCATCGGGCGGCTCACGAGCCGCCTTCGTGATAGGCGGCCATGCCGTAGAACTCATTCACCTCGGCGGTTGCCGTGCGCACCAGCTCGCGCTCCGCCTCGCTCAATGACGGACTCCAGATATCCAGGATCAGTACCGCGCGCGGTACATCACTGCCGTTCCAGGCCTCGTGCTCGAAGGTATCGTCGAAAACGAACGCTTTCCCCGGCTGCCACTCGCGCCGCTCCGCGCCCACCCGAAACCAGCAGTCCGGCGGGACGATCAGCGGCAGGTGCACGATGAGCCGGGTGTTCGAGACGCCGGTATGCGGTGGAATTCGAGTCTTGGCCTCGAGAATGGAGAAAACGGCCGTCGGACTGCACCCCGGCACTTCGCAGCGGGGCCACGCTTCGAGGGCGGCGACGGTGCGCGGAAAGCGCGCGATATGGTCCGAAATTGCAACGCCCTCGCGCCACAGGTAGTACACGCCCCAGCGGCGCGAATGATTGAGTTCGCGCCATTGTTCCAGCGGCACGCCGGCCGGTATGTCGACGTAAGGGATGAGCGCGGAGGAGCCTTCCTGCAGCACATTCATGAGCTCGGCCCGAATGTCGTCGCTCGCGGCCTCGATCGAATCCAGCCACGGGAAAGCGCCGCGCTCGTGGAATTCCAGGGCGGGCAGACGCGGGAAGTACATGAAGCTCGGCTGCGGCCGGTAGATCGGCTGCTTGCGCAGCAGTGTCTGCAAGCAGCGCTCGAACCGGTCCAGCGGTTGGCCCGCGAATCGTGCCCGAACGCTTTGCAGCCGCTGTTCCAGAAACGCTTCGAGCTCCCGGTCATTTGCCGCCACGAATTGCAGCGCGTGCTGGAACACCGGACGCATTGAGGGCGGCGGCAAGGATCCCGCCGGAATGCTCTGCAGCACCTGTCGATACGTCATCGCCGCGGCGCGCACCTTGCCCTGCAGTTCCTGCAGCGAAGCTTTCTGCAACATCGCCCGGTAATTGCGCGGCTCCAGGCTGAGCGTTTTGTCGATCGCCGCCATCTCCTCTTCGGGTCTTTTGAGCCCGCGCAGCGCGGCGGCCAGATTGAGCCAGATCGACGCATGCGAAGCATCATCGGCGACGGCTTGGTTGAGCAATACTTCGGCGCCGGCGGCATCGCCGGCCATCAGCAACCTGCGCGCGGCTTCGTTCAGCACCAAGGGATGGCGCGGTGCCTCAGTCTGCGCTTGGCGCACCAGCCGATCGGCCTCCTGCACGCTGCCGTTCGCGGCAGCTTGATTTGCCGATTCGATCAAATGCCGAATGCGCCGATCGTCGTCGCGGCCGATCATCGCTACCTCGACCACATCCGATAAAGATTTGCGAGCACGTAGTCAAGCTGCGTCCGGGTGCGCCAGTCCATCTTGGCCGCTTCGTACGCCCGCACTTCGTTGAGCGAATACAGCATGTCGCGCTGCAGCGGGTCGGGGATTTGGCTCTCGATAAAGGTAATCATGACGAGGCGCGATCCCGACCTCACCGGCTCCACCTGATGTACATGGGTCGATGGATAAAACACTGCCGAACCCGCGGCGCCCTTGATGTGCACGATTTCCGAGCCCAGATAGATGACCAGTTCGCCGCCTTCGTAGTCGGCGGGGTTGGCGATGAACATGGTGCAGGAAACGTCCGATCGCAGCGGCTGAGGCCCCAATGGCAGGAACGCGGCGTCGATATGTGCGCCGTATTTCATGCCGACGTCATAGCGGGCCAGCGATGGCACCGCCATGCGCTGCGGAAAGGCGAAGTTGCGCGACTGTTCGTTGCGCTGAAGCGCGGCGAGCGCGATCTGCGAGGCCTTCTGCGCCGTCGGATCGCCGGGATCGCCGATGACGTTGTCTTTCGTATGATTGTGCGGGTTGGAGCGTCTGCCTTCGATGAATTTTGCCTGGCGCGCCAAGTCGGCTATCTCCTGCACTTCGGCGGGCGTGAGATAGTTTTCGATTTGCAGGAACATCGTTCTTCCTATCGGCCTTTACGGACGCCCAGTATAAACGCCGGCTCGCGAAAGGAACGCGCCGGTGCGAAACTCGCTCACGATGGACAACTTTCAGGAAAACTTGGGGCGTTCCCCGGAACAGTTCCCGTATGCGCTCAATGTGCGCGATGACAGCGTCGAATTCGTGCGCCTCGACCGGGAGGCCTATGAAACGGCCAGCTTTCTCGATGCCCGCATCCTGACCCCGGCGAGGCAGCCCCACGCCATATCGTGGCGTCGGGTGGACGCCGCCATTGGAGCCTTGCGGCTCGCGGAGGGCTGTGGATACATATTCCATATCGGCCATGTGGGCTCGACCCTATTGTCGCGACTCGTGGGCGCGCACCCTGGCGCATTCGCACTGCGCGAGCCTGCGATTCTGCGTACCTTTGCGCAGCTCAGCGAGAAAGCCGAGGCCACGCCGCGCGCGTTTGGCGATGCGGAGTTGAACGAGCGGCTCAGCGGTTGCCTGAAACTCCTGTCCCGCACCTTCGACGCCCGCCAAATAGCGGTGATCAAGGCGAGCAGCTTCGTGTCCGAGATCGCAGCCGCGCTGCTGTCGCGCCCCTCGAGGCCAAGCGCCCTGATGATGTTCGTCTCCCCTGAAAGCTACATGGCCACCATCTTGGGAGGGCCGAATTCGCGCCAGGAAGCGCAAGCGCTCGCGCCGAGCCGTTTGCGGCGCCTGCACCGGCGGCTGGACCATGAGATATGGCAGCTCGAGCGCCTCGGAGAAGGAGAAGTACTGGCCCTTGCATGGGCGTGCGAAATGACGGCGCTGACCAAGGCCGCGGAGGCGGCCGGCGCTCGCGTGCTGCGGCTTGATTTCGATCGGTTTCTCGCAGAACCATTCCTGCTCTCGACGGTCCTGCAGCATTTCGGCATCGATGCCGGCCCGCGCGAGGTGCATGCCATTCTGCACGGCCCTCATCTGCGGCGCTATTCCAAGGCGCCTGAACATGCCTACGATGCGGCGCTGCGCCGCGACGTCCTCGATCAGGCGCGCGCCATGCATGGCGAGGAGATCCGGCGCGGACTGGCGTGGCTCGATCGAGCGGCGGCGCGCTTCGCTGCGGTGCGCGAAGCGGTGCTGCTTGCCGATAGTGGCCGCCCGGCGCGGCGGGTATAATCCGGCTGGTGGTTTGGTCCCGCAGGGCCCGCTGGCAGCCGTTGGACGGAAGAGGTGTGGTTATGAAGACAAAACTCTGGTCAATGGTTCTCGTGAGCGCAATCGCCGTTGCCGCAGCCCCGGTTCTTGCACAGCAAGCGACCGACGCCGCAAAGCCGCCGGCCGCGCAGACCGAGAATTCAACCGCGGCCAGCACTTCGTCGGCGGACGCGGATGACGCAGCCGCGGCTGCCGCGATAATCGCAAAAGCCAACGCCGCCGCGGCAAAAGCGGCATCGTCCGCCTCTACGAAGACCACCGGCGACGCCTCGGTGTCCAAGAGGGCGCGGGAAGCGGGCTGGCATCCAGAAGCTCAAAAGGGAGAAACGGTTTATTGCCGTGACGATCCCATTATCGGGTCACGCTTCACGACCCGACGCTGTGTGCATGAAAGCCAGCTTCTGGTGCTGCTCGAGCAAGCTCAATACCAAAAAGACGCGCTGCAAAACGGCAGTTGCAACGGAGCCAGCTGTAACGCCGGCAGGTAACCGAAGTTTGCGCAACCCTTTGCGGCCCAGGCGGCCCGCCCCAAGAAGCTTTTCGTGTGGCCGGGGTGAGCGGATGCACGACTCCAACATTAAAAATCCGTAATCTAACGGACTCGGCCGGTCGCGACGGCGACCCGCTGTCGCCGGATTGA
>CAWDAU010000006.1:0-25925 GCA_963800385.1 uncultured Gammaproteobacteria bacterium | reverse complement strand
CGATCACCTCGGGGAAGCCGCGGATTCCGTGTCCTGAGGTCGGATACGTTGCCAGCACGGAACGCACACCGAACTCGAGGAGCGAGCGATGGAACTCCAACGCCTGGGTCGGGGGGGTGTTTTGGTCCAAGGCGCCGGTCAGCTGCAGCACCGGCGTTTTGACGCGGTCGGCAAACATCACGGGACTGCGTGCGAAGAATTGACCGTTTGCGGCACTGGGCTTGCCGTCCAGAAATAGCGCATCGAAAAAGGGAATCTGCGAGGTGCGATGCTGGCTGTACCAGTTCGTCACCGGCGAAATCGGCACGGCCGCCGCAAAGCGCGCGTCCTGCGTCACCAACCAGGCCGAGATGTAGCCTCCATAGCTGATTCCGGTTACGCCGAGACGCTTCGGGTCCGCGATTCCGCGTTCGACCAGCGCGTCGAGGCCGCTCAAGTAGTCGTAGGTATCGGCGCCTCCCATATCGCCGCGAACCAAAGCGGCGAAAGCGGTACCCCGGCCGCTGCTGCCGCGTGGATTGGGATACAGCGACGCGATGCCGTGATCCGCCAAGAGTTTTGCGCCGCGCAGGCGGCCTTGCCAGCGATTGCGGCAGGCCCACACCGGTCCACCGTGGATGTCCATGACGAGCGGGAAAGGCCCGGTACCGCGCGGCTTGACCAACCATCCTTGCAGCTCCAGCCCGTCACTTGCGCTCCAAGCAACCGGCTCGGTGTCGGCGTCGTTGAAATCCGCTGCGGCGCTGCTCGGTGTCGCGAGCGAACAGACACGCTGATAGCGGCCGCCCTGTATTTTCACGATCTCCGGCGGGAGTGCATACGATTCGGACACGGCGAGCACGCCGCCTTGCGGCAGCAACGCCACGTTCGGATACCACGCCCCAAAGGTGTATCGCAGGCTCGTCCAAGAAACACGCGCGCTGCCGTTCGCGATATTGATCTCGCCGAGCACCGTCTCGAGACCGCGGTGGCCGACGAAAGCCAGTGTCGTGTTGCCGCGCCAGCTCAACTGTGTGACATCCACGCCCCCCGCGTCCAGCAGGCGCACGTTTCCGCTGGACACCTCGATGAGCCGCACCTCGCCGCAGACGATCAATCGATCGCTGCACAGCGCCTCGATCACCGCCACATAGCGGCCATCGGGGCTCGCCGCGGGCCCTCCAAGTTGATAGGTCGGTCGATACAAATTGCGCACCCCGCCATCGATTTCGATGACCACCAGGCGCGACTCGTACCACGACCCCTCACTGTGAGAATCAGAGACGATCGCGATCAACTCGCGTGGGTTTTGCCAGGCGCACTCCCAGATATTCAAGCCCTGCGGACTGACGCGCCGGTGGCGTTGCGTCGCGAGATCAAATATGTAAGCTGCGCGCCACAGATTTTCCGCATCGCCCGTGTCGACAGCAGGCAGCCACGCGGGTGACGCGCCGGCCTTTTTGACGGTCGTCGCGCCGCCTTGCGCGCCTGCGATGTCGGCGCCGAAACCGGCGACGCCCAACAGCAAGCTCGTCCCGGCCGGCGACCAACTCAAGTACTCGATCACGCCATCGAGACGCGGGGCAGCCGTTACATTTTTTCCCGCCGCGTCCGCGAAGAAGAGCTGGTACGCGCCGCTTTGCGCTCGGTCGGATAGAAACGCCAAGCTTTTCCCGTTGGGAGCGTGCCGGACATGCCGGTCGCTGCCGGCTCCAGAAGTGCACAGTTGCAGCTCAGCGGTGTCGAGGGTCAGACAACAGATGCGCGTCACCGGTGCTTGCGCCATATCGAGAAACACGGTGCCGGTGAATGCGGCGGTGGCGCCGTCCGGCGCAACCGACAGGTCGGATGCATCCGTCACCCTGCCCTCGCCCGGGGCATGGAGTGCGGTGAAGAATTCCTCTACCTGCTTGTAAAGACCGGTATGTCGAATATCGGCGGCGCTCGAATGATCCACCTTGGGCGGCGTCACGCGTCGATGGCGCGCAGCGCGGCGATGGCAGCCATGATGTGCTTTTCCACCATGCTGATCGAAATACCCATGCGCAGCGCGATCTCGGCGAGCTATCACCGTCGACGCGATGCTGTTCGAAGGCCTCACGCGTGATGGGCTTCAATCCGGCCAAGGTTTGCTCCACGCGCTGCAGGCGCTGAGACACATCGAGCTCCTGCTCCCGAGTCGGCCGCTCGCATCGCAATTCATCGATGTCTCCCACATCCACCGATATTGCCATAGCGCGCGTATGCAGTCGCCGCGCCCTATCGCGCACCAGATTGCGCGCCAGGGTGAACACGAAGGCATCAGGCTTTAGCAGGTCCTTCTGGGCGCCGGGCCCCGCCAGGCGGACAAATACGTCCTGGGTCAGGTCCTCCACATCCGCGGAGTTGAGCCGATAGCCGCGGAAGAATCTTCGCAGGGGTGCGCAGAAGCGGGCGTGCAGCGCACCGAGGGAGTCGCTGCGCGAAGGAAAACCGAGGACTGCTGCCATGGAGTGTGCCACCCGCGCCTGCCGTTTTTCGTTCAATACACATGTGTACGTACACATGTGTATGGACGTTTTAAGGCAAGTGAGACGCACTGTCAAGCACGAGGCGCGAGCGGCGCGTTTGTCTACTTGGAATGACCCGTCAAAATGCGCACGTACAAGGGTAGTAATTGGAGACGCTGCTCGCGCGTTTCCCGTACCCCGAGGGTGTAATAGCCCACCTGATGGAAATAAGTGGTGCGCGCGCGCACAAAGGATTCGGTCTCATCGAAGCCCAAATCGACGAAGATCCGCTGGATTATCTCGATGCGTGCGTCATCGACTCGACGCACAATCTTGGCAACTGCCGGCGAGATTCGCGCCCATTCGCGGATGGCGGCGTCCCACTGCGGATCGTAGCCCTTCTCGTTGATCCAAAGGTCGCACAGCGCGTCGAATTCGGCTATGCCGTTTGAACCTCGGTCGCGGATGATTGCCTTCACACCGGCCGAATTCGTCTCCTCCCAATCCGACAAGAGATTGTCGAGCAGCTGCTTCCGGCTCTTGAAAAACCAATAAAAACCGCCGCGTGTGGCATGCAGCTTGCGGGCGAGTTTACCCACTTCCACGCCGCCGATGCCCTCGCGGATCAGCGCAGCGCGTGCTGCTGTCAGCCAAGCTTCGCGCCCCAAGGGCGTTCTGCGGCCCTTCGGCTGCCGCACGGCGATACTCGATTTGGAGGCGACGTCCATGATATCCGGGCGATCCTTGAACAACGGTGCACAACCATACTCAACTCCAAGCACGGTCGCCAGCCTCGGGGCTGACGATCCTGTAAACAAACAGGACGAGGCGCATGGTGAAATGCCTCAGCCGATTTCGGCGTACAGCCTTGAGGGTTGCGCGCCGCGCCGCGCCCATTGACGAAACCCACCATAAGGCCGGTATTTGCTGTTGGTGGTGATTTGCATTTGTTCGGCTGCAATCCTCAAGGCGGCCGCGCCGAACGAACCCGTGGCGATGTATCAAAGCGCCGAACGCACCCGCGCCGACAAGATATTGCCGCTGGCCCTCAACCTGTCGATCGCGCCGATCTGGGCGGCGAACAGCGACCGCTTTTGGATGCGCCTGCAAAGCCCCGATGGCTGGCAATACCTGGCGGTCGATCCGCAACGCCGCGAGCGGCACTTGGTGTTCGACCATGCCCGGCTTGCCGCAGCGATATCGCACGCCACCGGGCGGGCGGCCGATGACAAGCACCTGATGTTCGATGATCCGCGGATTGACCAGGCGCAGCAGCGCTTGAAGTTTTGACTCGCTGATGATAGGCTCGACTGCGATTTGACTTCCTACAATTGCACGGCCGTTCGCAAACCGGTTCACGACCGCTTGAGCGTGGCGTCGCCCGACGGAACCATGGCGATCTTTGCAAAGGACGACAACCTTTGGCTGCGCACGTCGCCATCCGGCGCCGAGCGGCAATTGACGCATGACGGCGAGCCGCATTTTTCCTATGGCACCATGCCGGGCTCGAGCTTGCTGGTCGTGCTTCAGAAGTCGAGCGGCATAAAGTTCCTCCCCTTCGCGTGCAGTGGTCGCCCGACAGCCGGCGGATCATCGTGACGCGGGTCGATGAGCGGACGTTGCCGGACTATATCTTCTTGCAGTCGGTACCCTACGATGGCACGTTGCGGCCCAAAGTCATCAGCATTCGCACGGCGTTGTCGGGGGAGAAAGCAATAAGGCCACGGCCCAGGTATCCATAATCGATGTCAAAAGCGGCGCGCAGGTCGCGCTCAAATCCGCTGCCGACGGGCTCGGCAGTACTCTCTGGTGGTCGCGCGATGAATCGCATTTCTTTGCGATTCAAGGTGGTGATTACAGCCGCAGCGAAACGCTGTTCGATGTCAACGCGAGCAGCGGCGATATGCGCCCGGTACTCCAGGAGCGAAGCGATACGTTCTTGCAAATCAGTCCCCTCGAGTATGACGAACCGGCAGTTCGCTATCTTGACAGGTCGGGCGAATTCATCTGGTTTTCACAACGCGACGGCTGGAATCATCTGTACGTGGTGAGCCCCCGCACCGGCGCCATCAAGGCAAAACTCGGCGACGGCCCCTGGTCGGTGCAAAATATCGTGTACGTCGATCAAGCCAGGCGCCTGCTTTACTTTACCGCGGCCGGACGCGAGGCGCGCCAAGATCCCGATCCCCGGCACCTCTATGTCGTACGGTTCGATGGCCGCTCCCTCAGTTGCTGACGCCCGAGGCCGCGGATCATAATTTCCCCGCGAATTCCAATCCCGCATTGCGCGAGGCATTGACCGCGCTCGGGCCTGGTGCTGCTGCCGTTGCCGCAGCTGGTCGCGCCGAGCGGCCGGTATTTCGTGGACACGTGGTCGACGTTCGATGCGCCGCCCCGGTCGGTGCTGCGCAGCGCAGACGGCCGCATCGTCATGGAGCTCGCCAGAGCCGATGTCAGCGCCGTAACCAAAGCGGGTTGGCTCACGCCCGAGTTGGTCAACTTGAAAGCGGCCGACGGCAGGAGCGAGATTTATGGCCTGCTCATCAAGCCGCGCGATTTCGACGCGTCGCATCGCTATCCGGTAGTTGAGTGCATCGATAACGGTCCCCAGGTCGTCACCACTCCGCACGACTACGTCGGGGCACTGTCGAACTGGATGACGGACTGCGCGCAAAGCTTCGCGCAATTGGGGTTCGTAGCGTTCGTCATGGATGGGCGCGGCACGCCGATGCGCTCCAAGGCATTCCAAGACTACATGTACAACAACATGGAGAGTTCGCCTTGGAAGATCACGTCGCGTTTCTCAAACACCTTGCCAATGAGCGGCCGGATCTGGATCTCTCCCGGTTGGGCGTGATCGGACACTCATTTGGCGGCTTCACCGCCATGAAGGCCATCTTAGGTTTCCGGACTTCTACAAGGCCGCAGTGGCCAGGGCCGGGCTCGACAATATGTATGGCATGTATCCGCTGGACGCTTTTTTTGCCCTGCCGCAATTCGCCGAAAAGGGCGCGGGACAAGGCGCGGCTTTTCCGATCAATTGGGGCAATGTGGACCTCACTCGCCAGGCGGATCGGCTGAGGGTAAAATGCTGATGGTACGCCGATCTCGATGAAAACGCGTTTCCGGCCATATCGGCGCAGATGGTGAACTCGTTGATTGCCGCGAATAAGGAATTCGACCTGATCGACATGCCTAATCGATCTCATGCCTTCAGCGCCGAGCCGTATTCATCCGGCGCACCTGGGACTTCTTCGTGCGCAATTTGCTGGGCGCCGAGCCACCGAAGGACTATCGCTTCAGTTCCGAGGCCCCAGGCCGGTAACTCCTGCTTTCAGCGGATACCATCCGCGACGGCACAGCGGCGCGGGTCGGCTACGGCGGGTGTATTTATCCGTGTCCTGCTCGCGCGCGATGACGAAGAAGGACCCCATGTGATAGTCATAGCCCGGGGTTACCGCCACGCGCACGCGAAGTTTGTATAGATCTTCGACCACCCCGGCGCCCAGCCCGTCTTCCACGACGATGCCGCGAGCTTCGTTCATCGGCAGCATGCGTGGCGAATCGACCGCGGCGTAAGGCTCCATTTTGAAATCGAGCGCATAAGCCAGCACCTGAGGAACCGTGCAATGAACATTGCCGGGTGAACCGGCCGACAGGACCGGACGGCCGCTTTTGAATACCAAGGTGTTGCCGATGAAGCACAGCCCTTTGCCCCTTTTACCAGCGTCGCATCCATGGGACTTTGCAGCCCCCGAAGTCGCGTGGCTGCCCACCATGGGCACGCCATCGATCACGATGCCCGGTATCCCCGAACCCTGCAGCGTATCCATCATCTGCACCCAGTTGCCTTGAGCGTCAACGACCGCAAGCTCGCAGGAACCCGACGGCTGCTTCGTGTTTGTCTTGGCGACCCGCGGCCTGCCGGCTGCGCCAAGAAATGCCGACATGACATCGGCCCCGCCGCCGGCGTCGCCGGCCAATCGGATGTGCTCGCTCGAGTCGACCTTGGGCCGCGAATTCGGACGAGCTTCGCCAGATGCGCATGATAGGAATCGTCGAGCAGCTCCGCGCGCGGCACGCCATAGATGGCATCGTCCTGGACGTACTCCCAATGCCGCGCTCCTTGGCGCAGCGCCTGGCCCATGGCCCACCAGTGATCCGCGGACCCGGGTTTCATGTCGCGCAGGCCGAGGTGTTTCAACACTCCGAGCACGATCGCGATATAGATGCCTTGAGCTTGCGGCGGTCCCAAGCTCACGACCTCGTACTCATGATGACGATAGCGAATGGGTTCCACCCACCTCGGCGGCGTCTCCGTCATGTGATCCAAAGTTATTTTCCAGCCCATCTCATTCGCCTTGGCGACGAATTTCTCGGCCCACGGGCCGGTGATCATATAATCCGGACCGCTGCTCGCGACGCCGCGAAGCTGGCGGCGAGGCCCGGCGGAACGAATATTTCGCCGACATTGGGGAAGCTGCCCTTGGGCCGAAAGAAATCCCGGCCTTCCGGAAAATAGGTAATGAATTTTTCGCCGAAAAGGTTCACGCCGTACTCGAACGTCGATACCGGATGCCCGTGCTCCGCCCAGTCCACGGCGTCCGCGCAGATTCGCTCCATTGACGCGTAGCAAATTTACTGGATTTCCTTAAGCCCGGGATGAATCCGGGGATGATGGCCGATGGCGGATAGGCCGGGTACCTGCCCATGCTGGGCGGCACCGGCCTAAGGGCGGCAAGCCGCTCGGATCGGCAATCGAGCTGTCGAGCTGATGGACTTGACCGGTCTTGGCCTCGTAATAGAGGACGTGACGAGCCCGGCATGGTTCGTGACGACGGTTCCACCGCGGTTGCACCAAAGCCCCCGCGATTCCGCATCCGCGGCATTGCCGCCGCTCTTGAGCACTTTGACCATGGTCTCCGTGACGATCGACGAATCGGTGGTCACCGCAGCTTTCAGCCCGGTTACCGGCTTTTTGGGACCGGGATTGACGATGTAGCGCAAGAATCCGTCGTCATGAAATTCCTCCTCTAAGATCTTAGGTTTAATGCTTTAGCTTCGATGTCCGGAGGCATGGTGCGCGCAAAGCCGGAAAAGCATCCGCCGCTCGCCATCAACAGGGGCATCATGACGATCAATGAATAGCGCAGGCCGTCGGCGCCAAAGCGCTGCGTGAAAAAATCGCTCACGACGCCGGTTACCAACGGCCCGAATCCGCCGCCGAAGAGCGTGGCAGAAAAGAGCACGATTGCAATGGCGGGCGCGGCGGCGGTTGCCGCACACCGCGTGAATCGCGGCGAACACCGGCGGCAACCCGGCGGATAGCAGCGAGGCCAGGAAGCCGAGGGAAAGAAAGGCCGGAAACGACCCCACCAATAGACCTGCGATTTCCAGCGGCGCCGTCAGAGCAAGGAGAAAGCGGGGAGCCGTGCCAGCCAGCGTACGTCGCGCTGCGCGAGCCGGTCCGCGACCCAGCCGCCGCCGAGGGTGCCGACGGCGCTGGCCAAGGCCGAGACCGCACCATAGTTCACGCTGACGCGCGCCAGCGGAACATGCAAAGTGCGAATGAGATAGGAAGGTACGAAAATCAGAGCGCCATACGCCACGAAGAAATAAATCAGACAGCCGAGCAATGCGTAGACATAGCTGCGCTTGTGCAAGAGCTGCGCCAGGGATTGCCGCGTCGTTTCATGTTCGCTCGATTTCACCTGATAATGCAGCGTCGCCCGCGGTTCGGCGAGAAAAACACGGGTAATGACGGCAAGCACCAACTGGGGACTGCCGCAGCCAAAAACGCCATGCGCCAGCCATGCGTCGCGGCTATGTAGCCTCCGACGCCGAAGCCCAGCAGATAGCCTGAAATCGCCGCAGCGGTGAAAATCGCGATCGCTCGTGCGCGTTGCGCCGGCGGAAAATAGTCCGCGATGAGCGATTGCGCCGGGGGTATCGCTCCGGATTCGCCGGCGCCCACACCGATGCGCGCCGCCGCGAGCTGCACGAACGACTGCGCAAGACCGCAGCACAGCGTCATGAGGCTCCAAAGCGTCAGCGCCAGCGTAATGATGGTGCGCCGGTTGCCGCGGTCGGCCCAGCGGGCACCGGCATCCCGAATGCGACGTAGAAGGCGGCGAAGCAGAAGCCGCCCAATAATCCCAGGGCCGTATCGGAGACGCGAAACTCTTGCTTGATGGGCTCGAGCAGCACGGCAATGACGTTGCGGTCGACATAATTGGATGTCAACACCAGGAACAAGATCGCCAATAAGCCCCAGCGCCGGCGCTCGCTGAAAAGCAGCCACGCAGGCCGCGGCGCGACGGCGGGCGCAAACAGCGGTATGCCGGCGGCGATGCCGTTGGCCATCAATTCTTGCCCCATGGGGGTAAGGACGCAGCGGCTGGGGCCCGCCTCAATGGCCGCGGCGCCGGCGCCTCGCCGGCGATTTTGCAGTTCGCGTTTATCCATTGCAAACTGAGGGCTGGGCCGTTGCCTGCGTCTGAATATCACCCGCACCTTAAATCTCCCCGGGGTAGAAAAGTATGCCTGCCATTTTGTTGAAAAACGCCCGCGTCTTTGACGGCAAGAGCGAGGACTGCGCGGAGGGTCAACACCTTCTCATCGAGAGTGGCATGATCCGCGAGATCTCCAGCAAGCCGATCAAGTCGTCCGACGCGAAGGTTCTCGATGTCGGCGGCCGAACCCTGATGCTGGGACTGATCGACGCGCACATTCATGCCTATGCTTCGGACGTCAGCGTCCAAAAAGTCGATCTTGCGGGCGATCCTTACCGAACTGCGCACGCGATTCGCATGCTGGGCTTCGCGCTCGATTGCGGCTTTACGACGGTGCGGGACATCGGCGGCGGTGACTGGAGCCTGTGGCGTGCAATCGAGGACCGGCTGATCCGCGCTCCACGGTTTTTCTACGCAGGCAAGATCATATCGATGACCGGCGGCCACGGCGATTTCCGGCAAATGGGCGAGTCGCGGCACAATCATGGCTATTGCTCGTGCGGCGACTTCAACACCGTCAGCGTCATTGCCGACGGCGTCGACGAGTGCATCAAGGCGGTGCGGGAAGAACTGAGGCGTGGTGCGCACTGCATCAAGATCATGGGCTCGGGGGGCGTGGCTTCGCCCACCGATCCGATTTGGATGCATCAATATCGGGAGGATGAAATCCGCGCCATCGTCAACGAGATCACGGAGCGGCGCACCTACACCTCCGCGCATTGTCACCCGGCCGGCGCGGTGCGGCGCAGCGTGGAGTTCGGCGTGCGCTGCATCGAGCACGGCACGCTCATCGACGATGAAACATCCCGGTTCGTTGCCGAGCAAGGCGCCTTCATCATTCCGACCATGGCCATTATTTTTGCGCTGGTCGAGCTCGGAAAAAAGCTCGGGTTTCCGCCGCAAAGCCAGGAGAAGGCCGAGTTTGCGTTCAAGCAGGCGATTGTCGGCATGGAGTCGATGCGCAAGGCAGGAGTGAAAGTCGGCTTCGGCACCGATTTGCTCGGCGAGACGTACCGGCACGAGTGCCGCGAATTCAAGATCCGCCGCGAAGTTTTCTCACCGGTCGAAATTCTGCGCCAAGCGACCTCGGTCAATGCCGAGATCTTGCTGCAAAAGGACTCGCTCGGGTGCATCAAAGCCGGTGCCCACGCAGATCTTCTGGTGGTCGATGGCGATCCTCTCAAGGATATCGGCCTGCTCGCAGCAGACGGCAAGCACTTGAAAATGATCATGCGCGGCGGCGAACTCGTCAAAGACCAATTGTCATGACGGTATCGGCACCTGACTCGGCGGCGGCGGCGCTAAGCGCGGCGCTTCGCATCATCGATGACGCGTGGGAGGAGCTGCGCCGCAGCGTGTTCGTGCAGACGCAGATGGGCCTGCCGCTCGCCGGCCTGCGAACTTGTCTCTCGCGGAGGCGCAGCGCAAGAGCGCAGTCGGCCGCTCGCTCGTGCAGCGGATCGCAAATCTGACATCGATGCGCTGCCGCCCGATATTGCGCTTTCGGTGCGTCTGGTGAGATTCCGCGCAGGCACCTGGGCGCGCGAGGCCGACTGGTACTGGACGGTCAGCGATCCTATCGGCGTGGGCTTTTTCGGAATGTTCCTGCCAACCGCTTATTGCGGCGGATTCTTGTTGTCCTTCGTTCATGGTCAGCTCGCCGCGTTTCGCTTCGGCGAGGCCGGGGACCTCGATCGCTATCTCGGGTTGATCGCCGACTATGGGCGGCTGACGACCAGATGACGGCGCGAACCGAAAGCCAGGCCCTGCGCGGCATGCATATGCCCAAGGTGCAGGTGGCGCAGGCGAGAACGCTATTTGAAACCTATGGGCCGGCTGCCGACGGGCGCTGACATCGATCCGAAACGCCTGGGGAGTTTGCCGGCGGAATCGTTCCTTCGCGAGCTCGACTCCCGGATTGGGCATGAGGTCGAACCCGCCTTCGACCGGCTCCTGGCGGTGATGTCGGACCGCTATCTTGAACTGGCCTCCGAGAGCGTCGGGCTCGCGCAATATCCGGGCGGCGGCGAAATATACGCCCATCTCGTGAAACTCCATACCACGCTCGACCTGACACCCGAGCAGGTGCATGCACGCGGACTCGAGCGCATGGTGAATATCGAAGCATCGATGCGCGACGTCCGCGCGCAACTAGGATTCCAGGGTGACGGCGCTGCGTTCGTCAAGCACTTGAATGCAGATCCTCGCTGGCGCGCCGCCACGGTTGAAGGTGTCACGGCCGTTTTTCAGCGCTACATCGACCGGCTCGCGCCGCACTTCGCAGATTATTTTCCCATGGCACCGGCGGCGGCCTACACGATCGCGCCATTGCCGGAAGCATTGCAAGGATCGATGACCTTCGGTTACTACGATGCTCCCCGGCCAGGCCGAAAACAGGGCATCTATCTGTTCAATGCAGCGAACCTGACCCGGCAGGCCCTATTCAATGTCGGCGCATTGACCTATCACGAGTTGGTCCCGGGACATCACCTGCACTTGTCGACGCAACAAGAGAACCAACGGCTGCATCCCTTCCGTACGCACAGCTTCGTGAATGCCTTCAACGAGGGCTGGGCGGAATATGCGGCGACCTTCGCCGGCGAAGTGGGCATGTATGAAGCGCCGGAAGAGAAGTATGGACGACTGGTCATGGATGCGTTTCTGACTTGCCGCCTGGTGGTTGATACCGGCATGAACGTTCTCGGGTGGTCTCTGGAGCGTGCCCGCGATTACATGCGCGCCCACTCCGGCATGGCGGAGACTGAGTTCTCACCGAGACGCTGCGCTATTCGTGCGACATTCCCGGCCAATCGCTGGCGTACAAACTCGGGGACACGGAAATCATGGGGCTGCGCGAGCGGATGCGGCGCGCGTTGGGTCCGCGATTCAACATCAAGGATTTTCACGCCGCCGTCCTCGAACCCGGCGCATTGCCGATGCCCGAGCTGGCCTGGCATATCGACCGCGAGATCCAGCGCCTAAGTGCGCAAAACTAAATCACGAAGGTGCAATTCCGGCCGGGCGTCGCGTCAGACCTGGCACTGCCACGGCTCAAAAGATGATTACTGGGGTCGAGTGTGGTATGCGGCACACGCGAGCCGGAACCTGCACGGTCGCAAAGATACAAAGATATAGTCTACTGATAGTTCCATTGGCTGTTATCGAAGCCCTGGGGTTGATGCTCGCGCATATGCGCGGCCATCTCCCGCAACAGCGCAAAGGGCCATGGATCCAGGCCGATGCCAGAAAAGGTGTGTCCAATCATCGGACGGCCGTAGCGAAATGATCCGCCATATTCGGGATCGTGCGTCTTCTGGAGGAAGTCCTCGAGAAGATATAGCGCATTGTTGGTGTAGAACTGGTCCATGTCGCCGCAAAGGAAGAAAAGTTGTCCTTTGACCTTTGGGCCGAGCGTCTTCCAATGAGTTTCCATGAAATAACGCAAATCGAAACCGTTGTCGCGCCACCTCTGAGCGACGTGATGATCGATGGCGCCGGTCTTCCAATCAATCAGCGGAACGGGATAGCCGTCCGGACCGACCGGTCCGAACATCGCGGCATAGGCGTCAATCCATTCACCGCCCCGTGAATGCGTGCCCAGGGCGCTGACAATTGCGCGAACTGCCGCGCGGAGACCGCCCATTTGCCGGATACGGTTCGTGAATACGGACGCTCCGGCTTGAGCCACTTGTAGCCATCGGGGGTGAAATAGTTCGCCTCCTTGTACATGTCGGTTGAACCAGCGAACGATAATCAACCATATCGGGGCAATAACCCACGCGCCTCCGAAGTCCTGCGGCCGAGTCACCTGCGTGTAGAGAGATATCCAGCCGCCTGTGGATCCGCCGGTCATGACTCTCGCCCACGGTTGATCGATGGTGCGAAACTCACGTTTGATGTACGGCAGCAACTCCTTGATCAGCACTTCTTGCCATGGTCCGGTATTTGCCGAGTTGACGAAATAGGAATCGTCGTAGTACGGCGTAGGATGCAGCAGCGTCACCACAATGACGCGCGGTGTGTCCGGGTCCTGCCAGTGCTCCCACAGCCAGCGTGCCGACTGCTCGGGCGCCGCTCCCTCTGTCTGCGGCGGTTCCTTGGCAGGAAAATGAAACGGCGTAAATTCCAGCATGTGCCCCATGTGAAAGACGACGGGATAATGCGAGTTCGGGTGTTCGTCATATCCTTTGGGGAGCAAAACGTTGATCCCGACCGGAATATCGCGGCCCCAGAATTTGGAGGCAAGTTCGCTGCGGAACTTGCGAAATTTCAGAAAGGCCGTGTCCTTGGGCTGCTCGACCGGCGGGATCCTCTTCGTCAAGGTCAGAGAGAGTTCGAAGCCCTTGCCCTGTTGAACTTTGATGCGCTTGACGTCGCTGTAATAGTTATCGGCGTCGCCATGGAATTGCGCTCCGGGCCACCAATTGTCCATCAGCAGCCAAATTGCCTTGCGTTGCCCGGGCGTAACCTGCTCATAGCGGTTAAACACCGCCTGGATCGAATATTCTCCCGGAGGAAGCTTCGCGAGGTCAGCAAAAGGAAATCCCATCTCGTGCCCCGACAGCGTGATGGTTGCACCGGGATTCAAGCGGCTGACATCCTGACCGAAAAATAGCACGTAGTCGAAGCGCAGATAGTCGAAATAGTAGGCGCCGGTGAAGGAGGTGACCAGTCGTGGTTCGACCTCAAAGTGATCCGTCAACAAGACAAAGACGCGTCCCGATTCGGGGCCTGGAGCGAGATCTTTGTCCAGTGTTACGGATACGCTGCCGCGGGTCGGGCGGTCGAGACGGTTGGTCACGGTTGCATTTGCCTGCTGCGCATCGAGCGGAGCGACGGCGACCACAAAGCCAATCAAACCGGCCCCTAAGAAGCCACTGGTTCGCACCAAGAGATTCGACATTGTTAGACCTTGGATGGGCTGAATGCCCAGGGTCATTAGGACAGACGCGCGGAGAGCTTGGACCCTGGGCGTGGGAATCCGGGGATTCTGCAATCCGGCTGAGGGCTTGCTACCTTGCTGCGTCCCAGTAAGTACAGGTTACCGAGGTGGTGGTGGCAAACGAGTCCGATATGACCCGCACTTGGTACCCAGGTTACGTGCTTGCCGTGCTGGGGCTGGTGTCGGTGCTCAACTACTACGATCGGAATTTGATTGCGATCTTGGTTGAGCCGATGAAACGCGATTTGCACCTGACCGATGCCGACATCGGGTTGCTGTCCGGCATCGGTTTCGCCCTCATGTACAGCATCCTCGGGATTCCCATGGCGCGGCTAGCGGATCGCTACGGCCGCGCGCGGCTGCTTGCGGTCACGCTTGCCGTATGGTCGCTGATGACCGTTCTTTCCGGCCGCGCCGTAAACTTCACCACCATGCTGGGCCCGCGTCGGCGTCGGCGGGGAAGCCGCGGGTCTGCCTGCCAGTCACGCGCTCATCGCTGACTATTTCTCGCCGGGAAGCCGCGGCAAAGCGCTGTCGGTGATCGGGATCTGCGGAGCGCTGGGAATCGCTGTGTCGCTGGCGGCCGGCGGCTACATCAGCGACTGGCGCGGTTGGCGAGTCGCATTTTATGTCGGCGGCGTGCCTGGGCTGGCACTGTCGGCGGTATTGTTGTTGACGGTCCGGGACAAGCCATGGGGGGTCCTGTCCGGTACGCCGCAATCGCCGCCGGCAACGATCAGGCTGCGCGCGGTATTTGCAGCGCTCTGGTCGAGACGCTCATATGTACTTCTGTGCGTCGGTCTCGGCATGGCGGCGATTGGCGCATATGGCCAGCAAGCGTGGACTCCGGCGTTTCTCATGCGCAGCTACCACATGAGCGCCGGACAGGTCGGGGGCTACTATTCGGCGGCCGTGGGACCCGCAAGCCTGGTCGCGGTGTTCGTGGGCGGCGCCTTGAATGACTGGCTGATGAAGCGCGACCGGCGTTGGTCGCTTTGGATCCTGGCCGCCAGTTTCGCCATCAACGTCCCGGTCAGCCTCGTTTTTTTCCTGGTGCACAGTTTTCCGCTGGCCATGGCCATGACGTTGGTGAGCACCATCGTGGGCAGTCTCTGGGTGGCGCCCTCGTATGCCCTGGTGCAAGATCTGGCCGGTCCTTACATGCGCGCCATCGCCGCAGCCATCTTCATGATGATCATCAACATCATTGGTTTGGGTCTTGGCCCTTATGTCACCGGACTGTTGAGCGACAGCCTCGTTCTTCGGTTCGGCGAGTCGGCACTGGCTGTCAGCCTGTGCACGGTGACCATGACCTGCGGCGCCGGCGCCGTGATTTTTCTGCTTGCGAGCCGCACTGTTGCGGCCGACATCGACTCGGCGGCGACTCTACCATCCTAGCCCTGCCCGCGCAGCGCATCATGCCGGCGCCAGCTGGCCTCGTGCCGAGTGATACAGTTGATCGAGGAATGAAAACTCCGGATCCTCGAGCGCTTGAATGAGTGTGCGTGTTGAGGCCAAGGCCGCCTCGCGTGCTTGACAGGCATCTCGCGTTTAAGCACCGAGGCCGTAATCGCCTTCATAGATTCAACGTGCCAGCGCGCAACCGGGCTGGCGCCGGCGTGTATTTTTGCAGTCACCTCCTGACTGACATTGATGAGATCAAGGCGTCTGAACAGCGCCCCGAGCGTGCGGCCGTAGTTATGGTCGAGCATTCCCCGGTTTCGATAGCCCTCTTGCATGGCTTGCAATATTTTGTCGAACTGCGCCGCGAGCGGATGCCAGGGATCGGCGGATCCAAATGTCGACATGTCGAGGTCTTCCACGACGAGCCAGCCGCCGGGACGCAAACATTCGATCATGCGGCGAACCACGGCTTCCTGTTTTCCCGCCAAGTGCACCAACACGAACCGCGAAAACACCAGGTCAAAGGAACCGGGCCCCAGGCCGTCAAGCGGATCCTCGAGAAAATTATGCTTAATTACTTCGCAGGAGGGTGGTAGATGCTGCAAACCTGCGGTATCGATGTCGGTAGCCACAACTCGTCCGGATTCTCCCACGCGTTGCGAGAGCCATGCGGCGATCGAGCCTCGCCCGGCTCCAACGTCCAGACATCGCCATCCCTGCCTGACTAATTCCAGGCGGTCGCACGATGCCGGATCGAAGATTTGTTGCAAAAGTTCAAGTCGGACACGTTCCGATTCCTCGCGTCCCGCAGATGACAACAGGTAGTTTGTGTTCATTGATTGCGCCAGCGCATCGGCCCCTTCAATATATGTTTGCCGCGAACACCGCGAGTATCGCGAGCGGGCATAGATAGCGCAGCAGCGTGATGCACAATCCGCGCGCCATCCGCGTGGATTCGCCGAGTTCGTCGTTGACGATTGCCCGCGCAACAAACCATCCGATGAACAGACTCGTGGCCAGGGCTCCAATGGGCAGCAGTAGATTCGAGGAGACGTAATCGATGCTGTCGAACAGCGATTTGTGCTGAAAACCCGGCAGCCAGCGCAGCGGCCGCACATCGGCCCAGCGATTGAAGGAGAGCATTGCCACGATGCCGGCCAGCCACGCGGCGATTGCGGTCACGAACACCGCCGCGCGGCGCGAGAGCCTGTGCCGTTGCTGCAGCCAGGCGACCATCGGTTCGATGGCAGCGAGGCTCGGTGTCAGCGCTGCGAATACCAGCAGTAGAAAGAACAGTGTGCCGATCAGCCGTCCGCCCGGCATCTCGGCAAACACCGTTGCCAACACGTCGAACACCAGCGCGACTCCCTGCGCAGGATCCATCCGGTAGCGGAATACCAGCGGAAATACGATGAGCGTTGCCAGCAGCGAGACCAGCAGGATCGCTGCGCTGATGATGAGCGCGGAGCGCACCAGCGAGGTGCCGCGGCTCTGGTACGAGCCGTAGGCCAGCATCATGCCCATGCCGACGCCCGTGGCGTAGAACGCCTGGCCAATTGCCGCCAGGATGACGGCCGGCGTGAGCGCCTTGAAGTTGGGCGCGAAGGCAAACGCGAGTCCATGCCGCACGTCGCCTGTGTCAAGCGCGTACGCCACCAAAATCGCCATCAAGAGCAAAAACACCGGCGCTCGAATCTTGTTGGCCCATTCCAAACCGCGGGTGACTCCGCGTGCGGAAATGACACCAACCAGCGCGACGAAGGCCAGATGCCAGCTGCCCAAGGCCCAGGGATCGGCGAGGAAGGCTTGCCACATCGACGCCACGGCGGCATGCGAGCGTCCTGAAAGCGCGCCGCTGGCGCATTTCCACGTGTATGCTGTCACCCAGCCGGCGATCACGGCGTAGTAGGACACGATCATGAAGCCTGCGGCCGTGCCCAGAACACCGATGAGATTCCAGCGCTGCGATAAACCGGATTGCGCGGCGAGGACACCGGCGGCGCGCGGCGGACTGGCGCGCGAATGACGTCCTATGATGAACTCGGCCGCGAGCAGCGGCGTTGCGATCAACAAACAGGCGATGACAAAGGCAAAAATGAAGGCGCTGCCTCCGCCGCTGCCGACGAGGTAGGGGAAGCGCCAGATGCTGCCGAGACCTACCGACGCTCCGACGGTTGCCAGGTAAAACGCGAACCCGGATGACCAGGCAGGCCTGATTTGCGGTCGCGGCGCGCTCATCGACGGTCGACTTCGATGCGGTATCCCGGAGGCGGCTGCCGTTCGAGCAGGTTTCGCACCATGAAATCCCAGTCGCGCCGCATCACATAGGCATCGCCGATGAATTGATGATCGCGCGAGGGTAAGTACAGGAATTCGAAGTCCTTGTTTGCCTTGATCAGGGTGCTGATGAACTGCATGATTTGGCCGGGCGGCACGTTTTCATCGAGCTCGCCCATTTGCAACATCAATTTCCCCCGCAGTTGTCCAGCCAGCGCCGAAGCGTTGAGCGACTCCCAGTTTCGCGCCACCTCCGTCGCGCTCCCGCGCCACTCCGTCCCATCACTGTAGCGCGGGCGGCCGTGAAATGCGCTCCAGTGATAATCTGAATACATTCCCTGCGTGTTGATCATGGCGGCGCTGGAAATACCGACCTTGAAGAATTCGGGGAATTCCAGCATTGCGCGCAGCGCGGCGTATCCACCGTAAGAGTGGCCGATGATTCCCACCCGTGCGAGATCCAAATACGGCCGGGTCGCCGCGAGGGAGCGAATCGCTGCGATATGATCGTCCAAGCCGATCCGATTCAGTTCACCGTAACCAGTATGCAGAAACTGCGCTGAACGATAGGTCGTGCCGCGAGCATCCACGCATATCACGATGAAACCCAGTTCCGCGTACGACGATGGAGCGAGGGGCTGCTTGCCGCGATAGGCCTGGTAGAAGTTGTGCGGCACGACGGCCGTCAGAGGGCTGGCGTATTGCGCATCAATGACGGGGTAGCATCGCTGCGAGTCGAAATCGCTCGGCTGGTAGATCACGCCCCACAGGTCTGTTTCTGCGTCGGCGGCCTTGACCGAGAAGCTTTGTGGGGGCCGCCAACCGGCGGCAAAAAGCCGCGTTGCATCCGCCGTTTCTACTTCGGCCACCAAACTCGCGTCCATGGCGTTGCGAATCACGAACTTGGTAGGCAGATCGATACGAGAGTAGTTGTAGACTACATAGCGCCCGCTGGGGGAGAGCGGCGCGTAAGCCTTGATGCCATCCAAGGACAGCACAAAGGGTCTGTTCGGCAACAGCAGGTGATCCGCATCCTCCGGCGAGAGCAATTTTAAATTGGAACCGTCGGAGTGCACGCGATACAGATGGCGGAAATACGGATTTCCGGGCTCGCGGCCTCCTGCGGTGAAATAGATCACCCCGCCTTCATCGTCGATATCGATGATGTCGCGCACCAGCCACTCACCGGAGGTGATGCGGTTCAGGAGTTTGCCGCTCAAAACGTCATAGCGATACAAGTGGCCCCAGCCATCCCGCTGCGAGAACCAGATCAATTCTCGGCAATCGCGCACCAGCCGCACGTTGACGGGATTGTACGAGGTCGAGTTCAGATCGGTTCGCGGCGCCAAATGTTCTTCGAGGACCACTCGCGCCTGGCCGCTCGACACTTCGACCTCAAACACATAGGCCGATTCCATGTTATCGCCGTGCGCCACCAGATACAGGCGCTTGGAATCGTTGCGCCACACGACTTCGCGAAATGCCGTCATGTCCTGCTGCAACGCGAGCAGCTTTTGATACGGCAGCTCGATCTGCCGCCGTTGCCCCGAATCGACGTCGATGAGCATCAACTCGTAGATCGCGCTGCGCTCGCCGACCAGTGGAATTCGAATTGAATGCACGCGAGGCCGGAAACTGCCGTCGAGCGGTGTGGATTCCATGAAGGGATAGACCGCGACGGCGCGTTGATCCACGAAGGGAACCAGCAGCGTGCGGGAATCCGGCGACCATTGCGCCCCGAGCGGCGGCGCCGCGCTTGCCGGCGGCTGACGAGAAACGAAATTCGCCGACCAACCGTCGGGCCATATTCCGTATCCCGCATCCGCCATGCCGTCGACCGTGATCTGCCGTACATCTTCCGACAGGGCGTTCGACAGCCATAGATTGCCTGAACGGGTGCAAACGCCGGCGCGGCCATCGGGCGACTTCAACCACTCCTTGTGCGCGATGCTCGCGGTAATTTCAGAGCAAGCGCCCGAAGCGAGTTCGCAGGCAAAAGTCCGCGCGACGATGGTGACGGTCATCCGCTTGCCGTCGGCGCTGAAGCTCAAGTCATCGAAGGGGAGTCGCTTCGGATCCTGGGTTGCGCCCAGTACGGCGCTCAGGCCCAGTGCCACCAAAGCGTGATCGAACGCGGCGCGTTTTCCTCCGGTCCCGGCATCGACCCTCACGAACTCCACGCCATCGATCAATTCGCGCCGGTACCAGAATTGGTCGCGGCCATCGAGCCAATGCGGCACCACGAATGCGTTCAAAACGCTTCGCTCTAGATTGGGGCCGAGCAGCCCCTCCGCTCGCGCGTAGACAGCGGCCGGCACCGACACATTCCGAAGCCGCCCCTTGGTCACTCGTGCACGCCGATGCTCGACCTGGAGCCGAGCACGAGGAATCCACCGGCGGCAATTGCCAGCGCCAGTCCGAGGCCGCCAAACGCGGACGCGAGTCCGCTTGCGCTCCCAAAATCAAACACGCCGCCGAAAAGACCGGCGGCCAAGCCGCCAAGAGACAAGGACAGATACCACAGCCCCGTCGAGAAGCCCCGGTGGCCCGCCGGTGAAAGCCGGGTGCCTGCCGCCAGGCCCACGGGGCTGATCAGGATCTCCCCGAGCGCCATCAACAAATAGGTGATGGCAAGCCAGCCGGGTCCCACCATAGCCGGGGTCGACTCGGAGCGGATGGCCGCAAGCGTGGCAACTCCCAAGGCGATCGCGGCAATGAGCAGTCCCGCGCTGAACTTCAAAATGTTGCTCGGTTCGCGCCCAAGCAGCGCCAATCGTTGCCAGGCCCAAACAAAAAATGGCGCGAATACCACCACGTACAGAGGATAGATCGATTGGAACCACGCGGCCGGGAAGTTTCGGGCAAATATCCGGCGATCAGTGAAGCGCTCGGCAAACAAGGTCAACGAAACGCCGGCCTGTTCTTCCGCGCACCAAAAGACCGTGGCGCCGCAGAACAGCAGCAGCATCAGGAACACCCGGCGCCGCTCGAGCCCCGGCTGTGCTGCGCGACTGAGCACGGTAAACCCCATAACCGCCATCAAAACCACGAGCACGAGGGCAGCCCGCAGCAACAAAGTGACCGGGATCGACCAGCACGCCAGGACCACGAACCCGACCAGGACCAAGATTCCCGCCCAGAGCGGCCGCCCCATCGGCCTACGCGGCCCGCGTCCCCCGAACTGCGTGGCCACTCGCGAGAACGCCGCCAAACCCAGCAGCATGCCGCAAGCCGCCGCGGCAAAACCGCCGCGCCAACCCGTCGTAGCCGCCAACACCGCCGACACCAATGGGCCGCCGACCGCACCGATATTGATTCCAATGTAGAACAGTGTAAAGGCGCTGTCCGGCGGCATGGACTCTCGGGCGCTCGCAAGCGAAACGAGCGCCGTGACGTTGGGTTTGAGCAGACCGACGCCAAAGGCGATCAGCGCAAGCCCGGTGCAGAAGGGGGCGAGCAGCTGCGCAAAGACGAGAGTCACATTGCCCGCCACGATGAAACCGCCGCCGAACCAGATTGCGCCGACGGCACCCAGATAGCGATCAGCCAGCCAGCCTCCGGGCAACGCACACAGATAGACGCTGGCGGCGAACAGCCCGTAAATGGAGGCCGCGCGCGCATCCCCGAGTCCCAAACCGCCGCTTGCGATAGGCGCGACGAGGAACAGCACCAACAAGGCGCGCAGCCCATAGTACGTGAACCGTTCCCACAGTTCAGTCATAGCCAGCAAAACGACTGCGCGGGCGTGCACCCGCCTAAGCTCTCAAAACTTTATGCCGAGATCAATCGACAGGGTTCGTGGTTGAATGAGGATTGCCTGTCCAAGCACACCCTGGCCGGGGAATATATTGCCGACGTAGCTCGTTGAAAATGCACGCTTGTCGGTGACGTTAGCGGCGCGCAATTCCACCGTGTATTGCTTCCAGTTGACGCCGCCCCGCAGGTCCAGCGTCTCGTACGCAGGCAAAATGAAGTTGAGATTCAGCGGATCCTGCGACCAGGACGTGGGCCTGCTGCCCTGATAGCTATAAGTCGCGCCGACATTGCCCTTGGTCGCACCGCCGAGGGCGAAGTCATAATCGACCACCGCCGCACCGTTGAATTTCGCCGCATAGGGCAAAGTATCGCCCGCCAGTGCGCCGACCGCAGGCACCGCCACATCGGTCGTCGCGCGATTGAAGGAGCCCGTCAATTGAGTCGTCAGACCCGACACGGGTATGAACGCCAACTCGATCTCGAGCCCTTTACTGGTTGCCTTGCCGCCATTGCCCTGGAATTGCAACCCGCCGATGAGCTCGTTGAGCTGGATGTCCTTCCAATCGATGTAGTAGAGGGCGACATTCGAAGTGAAGTGTCCGTCGAACCAACGGCCCTTGGCACCGAGTTCGTAGTTCGTGGTGGTGTCCTTTTTAAATGCCAAGGGTACATTCGCGCCTTGGGTGAGCTGCGGCCCTCCCGGCCGATAGCCCGTTGCAATCCGCGCATAAGTGTCCAATTCCTCCGTGGGCCGGTAGCGCAGCGTCGCCAAATAGGTGGTCGCGTTTTCGGACGATGAAAACACCGAGGTGGTCGTCACCAGACCGTTCAATACTCCGCTCGCCTCGCCCGCATCGGTTTGCTTGTTATGCGAGAAACGGGCACCGACGGTCAGGTCCAGGTTGGTCAGAAAGTAATAGGTCAAATTACCGAACGCCGCGTACTCCTTGTAATCCGGGTCGCTATCGGAGATCAAGAAATTTCCGAACGGCGCCGGGGCCGGCGCGAGCGTCGGCGGCACGGCATTGGTCAGGCTGACGTTGTATCTGTTTTGCTCGTTGGTGAAGAACAGACCCCCGAGCGCCTCGAAGTTGCCGAAGCGCACTGTCGCGAAGCGCAACTCTTCGGTGGTTTTCTCCATGGCGGGCAGCAACTGACCCGCTACCGCGGTATTTGCGGGAACCGGCAAACCCAGTATGGCATTGTAAATTCCGTACTCGCGGGTGTAATCGAATGCCTCGAAATCGGTGTATCGGCCGTAGCTCAAAGAGTTCGTCAGAGTTCCCGCGGGCAAGGTCCAGTTGACCGTCATGCCGGCGAGGCGATACTTGGTATCGAATACCGGATTGAACGCGGCCGCGTAGCAGTAACTGCAGTAAACGGGTTTAAGCGTAGTCGGATCGACGTCCACCTGCGTGCTGCCATTGGCCTGCAGATTTTGAACGAGCCCAGTAAAGCGGATGTCCAGATTCTCCGCGGGCTGAATGCGCAAAATGGCCTTGCCGCCCGAGGTCTCGGTTCGGTTGGTGTCGTCCTGATTCAGGGTCACATTCGTCATGAAGCCCGGATCATCGCGGTGGTAGGCCGACACCCGCAGCGATACCATGTCTTGGACAATGGGAATATTCAAAGTGGTCCGCACGGAATAACCGTTGCCGCCGTGATCCACCGAGGAATAGCCGGCGTGCACGTCGCCATAAAAGGAATCTGCGGTTGGTTCATTCGAGACAATTTTGATCAGACCGCCCAATGCGCTCGCCCCATACAGCGTGCCCTGCGGGCCCTTCAGAATCTCGATTCTTTGAATGTCCGTGAGGTCCGGATCCGGCGTCAACAGACTGCCGATCGCGAGGCTTTCGTTCGCGGTAAACGGGACATCGTCGATCATAAAGCTCACGGTCGATGCGGTCTGCTGCGCGCCGGTACTCAGGCCGCGCAGAATGACCAAACCGTGCGCCTCCGCGCCGGTATTGTTTTGCGCCAGACCCGGCACCAAGTCCATATAGTCGGTGAATTGGACCAGGCCCTGACGCGCAATCTCATCGCCGGTCAACGCAGTAATCGCGGTCGGCACAGCCTGGAGGCTTTCCGAGCGTTTCGTGGCTGTGACCGTGATCTCCGCAAGCACATCGCTGCGATCGCCGCTGCCGGCGGCGGATTGCGCCGCGGCCTGCGTACACGCCAACCCAAGGAGTCCCGCGAAGACGCCCGTCGTCATCACATATCGACTTTGAAAATAGCCACGCATGCGGCATCCCCTTGATAAAAATCGCCGGAAGGTCCGAACATCCCTATTGCTAGGACGCACCGGATTTGACGTCCCTCAGTATCGATCGAGTCGAGCCAATCTCTACTGGATTTCACTGAAGACCATCATCCCCGGCTGATTCGCGGCCGATCGTTTGCCCGTTTGCGGGTCGACTGCGATGGCGGCCAGCGTGCCGCGCAATCCCGCTGCGGTGGCGGCGGGTATTTCGCTGACATTGATGTGAAGCGCTTTGACTCGAGCCAGGAAGTCGGGGGAATACGCGCCCTGCACCAATGGCACGGGACGCAACGCCGGCGCTTGATCGACGTTGCCGAAATCTAGATTTGCGAGCAGCGGCGGCGCAGCCATCACCGTCGCGAGGTCCTGGTGCTGACCGAGCATGCCCAACAACACACGCAATGACTCCGGCACCAATGAGGATCCGATGCTGCCGGTAGCGAGGACCGGCCGATCGCCCGCGAATGCGATGGTGTCTATGATCTCGTGCGGCAGCCGGTCGCCGGGTTTGATCGAAGCCAGGCGCGTTTGCTGAAACGCGGCAGAATCCGGAATTGGAATTCCATCGACGATGATTCCCGTGTCGCCCCACACCAAGGTGTTGATCGTGTGGGTGATGGCCGCGATGTTTCCGGCCTTGTCGATCACCACAATGCCGTTGGAGTGATGCGGACCCTCGTCCGCCGGGACCGCGAACATTTCATCCAGCAGCGGAGCCACGCGCGACGCATAGGCTTTGGTCAGCTGGTCCGAGGCCGAGACGTCGACGCCTTTGTCCTTCAAAAACGCTGCGACCTTTGCGTTGAGCACCGGGGCGCCGCTCACCACCTCGCTGATACGCGAGAGCTGCCGCAGAGTCTCAGGATCGCTCCAATAGGGACCGCGGCGCTCGAGCTTCAATGCTTCGGCGAGGTTCAGACCCGCAAATAAGTCGTACGCACCATAATTCGGCGCTCCATTCACGTACACCGTGTGATCGAACACCTTGTCTTGGTAGGGCTCGCTCCAAATCGGCCGATAGCGCGACAGGTCCTCCGCCGTCACCTTGCCGCCCTCGCCTTGCACCGTGCGAACGAAATGATCGGCCCATGCCCCCGTGTACATGTAGCGGGCGCCATGTTCCGCGACCGCTTGCAGTGTCTTCGCCAACTCGCGCTGGTAGAACAGCTCGCCTTTCTTCGGAAAGTCGCCGCCGGCTTGCGTGAGAAACGCCCGGCCCTCCGGCGTGCGCGACAGGAGTTTCGCGCGCATGGTAAAAAATCCCTGCAAATGCGGCGACACGATTACCCCGTGCGTGTCGTACCACAAGGCCGGGGCAAACAGCTGCTTGAACGACAGATGCCCGAATCGACGGTGCATCGCTTCGACGCCGGCCATGAATCCGGGGACGAGCGTTTCGCGTCCTTTGGCGCCTCCCACGGTCGGTTTGAGGCCGGGCAGGACTGCTCCGAAATCGGCGACGGGAATCGTACTGGGGTCGGTTTCGTTCAGGTACGAGTTGTAGCCTGCGTCGAGCGAATAGACTTTGCGGCTCTTGGCATCGTAGTACAGCATCGTAAATACGCCGGCGTACGAGACGACGGAACCGAGCTGCGTCGTCACCTGCGTCAACGCGACGGTCGCGGCCGCATCGGCGGCAGTTCCTCCCTGCCGCAACGCTTCAAGGCCCGCATGCACCGCGATGGGAGAGACCGTTGCGGATACCAATCCGGAATTCCCCGCAACGCTCCCGGCCTGTAAAGGCGACCAGGTTTGGCTCTCCAACAGTTCGAGCCTCTCCCGCTCGGCTTTCGGCCATTTTCCCGGCGACAGGTCTGCAGCGTTGGCGAGTTGCGCGCCCAGGAGGCTCGCCATTGAGAGAATCCACACGCGTTTCATTTTCGGTTTCCTTTTATTGACCGGAGGCGAGCCAAGACCGCAAACGTCGATGAGTAGTGCTTATGAACATAAGACGCACAACGGCGGAGGGCGCTGAGCACAGATGCCTCCGCGGGTTGGAACGCGTCCATGCGGCTGCGATTTGCGCCGCGCCCGGTGAAGGATGTCAGCGCACCGAAGAGCAACTGACGCGGTTTATTAATCAATTACTTACGAGATTTGAAGCCCTACGGCATCGGAACGGTAGATAAAACTGGCAGCGCTGTCGGCGCGCGTAGTTTGGAATCGAGGAGCCGCACCCGTTCTTCAGACGAGAAGCTACGCGCAGTAGCGCGTGAACTCGTTATTTTAAAAAAAGGAAAAGCTACAGTGCCCTGGGCGCAAGGACGATATCGGACTTCGGGAGCCTCCCCGCTTTAGCG